>NZ_CP073027.1:0-2480000 GCF_018924625.1 Chryseobacterium sp. PCH239 | reverse complement strand
GCATTATCAAAAAAACTCCAGCTTCACTGAATGGATTTTCCAGCTTAAGAACAGTTGATACAACTTCATCGATTTCCTTATTCTTTGCTGAATCTTTCTGTATTTTTTGAGTGTTTATTTGATTTGTACTGAGTAGAAAAACAAAAAACACTGGCGGCCACGGGTAACCCTTTACTTAATTGTTTCATTTTGTTCATCATTTGCTTACTCCTGCAATATTAAAAAAAAATATGATACTTTATGATAAATAATATATGTAAAGTGTTGATTTACAATTGTTAATAGATTTATTTTGTCGTTTAATCCGAATTTTAGCGTATAATATTCTGTTAATGGTAATATTGAAAAGATAAAATATTGATTATAGGTTATCGTTCATGAATTTTATTTTTTTACTATTTTTTATTTGAGATATGCTTTTTTATCTGGTAACTCTAGGGTTGTAACGTGTCTTTATTAACAATTTATATTATCCATAAAAGATCCCTTCCAATGTGACAATTTTTTTCTTGATACTTAACCAAGCACAATCTATAACATCACCATTAAGTAATCAGCAATAGCTACTAAGTAATGATTAATTATTAAAATTTTTATTTAAATTTCACTATGTGTAGAATAAATAGTATTTTAGAGAAGCGTTATCCGAAAAGCTTAAATAGAGTAGGACACAATTAAAACTAAAATAACTATGAAAAATCTAATGAAGATTTCAAGAGAGAGTTTAAAATCATTACAAGGAAGTGGAGGACCTACATGTCCTGATGATCCTGCATTTGGAATGTGCTATCCTCCAGGCTGGCCAAATGGAATTTGTATGACTAAGTATCAATGCTGTATGAAACTTGGTGGGCCCATTGAATTTTGTAAAGAAGAATATGGTAAGTAAAATACTTCCCATTTTAAAAGTATAAATAAAAAAGGGCTATCTCAAAATCCTGAGATAGCCCTTTTTTATTATAAATTGTTATCAGACTTGTAATACACCTAAGTTGAATTTCTCAGTGATAGGGGCATGATTAGCTGCTTCAATTCCCATAGAAATCCATTTTCTGGTATCTGCAGGATTGATAATGGCATCTGTCCATAATCTTGCAGCTGCGTAAGTAGATTCTGTTTGTTTCTGATATTTCTTAGAAATGGTATCCAGAATTTCATTGTGTTCTTCTGCCGAAATTTCTTTTCCTTGTTTTTTCAATGTTGATTCCTGGATCTGAGCCAGTACTTTTGCAGCTTGTGCTCCTCCCATTACCGCTAAGTCAGCCCAAGGCCATGCAACTATTAATCTTGGATCATAAGCTTTTCCACACATTGCATAATTACCCGCCCCATAAGAGTTACCCGTAATAATCGTGAACTTAGGAACAACAGAATTGGAAACTGCATTTACCATTTTAGCTCCGTCTTTGATAATTCCTCCATGTTCTGATTTGGAGCCTACCATAAATCCTGTAACATCCTGTAAGAAAATTAAAGGTATCTTTCTTTGATTACAATTGGCAATAAATCGGGTCGCTTTATCAGCAGAATCAGAGTAGATTACTCCTCCAAACTGCATTTCTCCTTTCCCACTTTTAACGAGCTTTCGCTGATTGGCTACAATTCCTACAGACCAGCCATCAACTCTTGCCGTTGCACAGATAATACTTTTACCGTAGTCTGGTTTATATTCTTCATATTCGGAGTTATCCACAATACACTTGATAATTTCATAAGTATCATATTGTTCAGCTCTTGAAACCGGCATAATTCCGAAAATATTTTCCGGGTTTTCTTTTGGTGGAAAGCTTTCTATTCTGTCAAAGCCTGCTTTTTCACTACTTCCAATAGATTTCATGATATTTTTGATTCTATTCAAAGCATCTTTATCATCTTTCGCTTTATAATCTGTTACTCCTGAAATAGAGCAATGAGTGGTAGCTCCACCTAATGTTTCGTTATCAATACTTTCTCCGATAGCTGCTTTTACAAGATAGCTTCCGGCAAGGAAAATAGAACCTGTTTTATCCACAATCATCGCCTCGTCACTCATAATGGGAAGATAAGCTCCTCCAGCTACACAACTCCCCATAACGGCAGAGATCTGGATGATTCCCATAGAACTCATTTTAGCATTATTTCTGAAAATTCGTCCAAAATGTTCTTTATCCGGGAAGATCTCATCCTGCATAGGAAGGTAAACACCTGCAGAGTCTACCAGATAAATAATAGGAAGTTTGTTTTCCATAGCAATTTCCTGAGCTCTCAGGTTTTTCTTTCCTGTGATAGGAAACCATGCACCAGCTTTTACAGAGGCATCATTAGCAACTATAATACACTGTCTTCCGGAAACGTAGCCAATAACTACTACAACACCTCCACTAGGACATCCTCCATGCTCCTGATACATCTCGTATCCTGCAAATGCTCCTACTTCTATGGAATCTGAATTTTTATCGAGAAGATAATCTATTCTTTCTCTTGCTGTCATTTTTCCTTCATCACGAAGCTTTTGAAGCCTCTTCTCACCACCGCCTTTTTTAATTTCAGTGAGTAAGCGATTAATTTCAGATAATTTTAATCTGTTCTGATCTTCTCGTTTATTGAATTCGATGTCCATAAAATTTTCAATTTTTTACGCTTAAAGATACTATTTTTATGAGGAATACGAATTGGAAGTAAAACAGATGTTTAATTATTTGGTTTTTAGTAATTTGTGAAATTTTTAACTAAAAAATATTTTCAAATAATTTATATTTTTTCTAACTTTACATAAGAGTAATGGAGGGTGATAACCTCTGAAAATTACTCTGTTCCTAGTTTATTTTTTTAATAGTTTATTATTTGAAGGCCCTGAAAGTTTAATAAATTTTCAGGGTTTTTTTATGGTTTAACATTTATTTTAAATTTTGTTAACTTTTTTTAGATTAAAGCTGTCTTTTTATCAATATTTGGGTTTGTGATTTGTAAATTTGCAGGGTTAAAATAAAAAGCGGATAGGTTATGCATAAATTGGCACTTTTCAGATTGCATTTAATAGTTTTTTTATGGGGGTTCACTGCAATTCTGGGAAAATTGATTCAGGCCAATGCACAAATTCTGGTTTTTTACAGAATGTTGTTTGCCTCTATTTTTTTGTATGTATTTATCAGGATTTTTAAAAAGGAGAGCATAAAGGTTTCCAGAAAAATATTTTTTCAGCTGGCAGCAATAGGTTTTGCCATGGCACTCCATTGGTATTGCTTTTTTTATTCTATTAAAGTTTCCAATGTTTCTATTGCGCTAAGTTGTCTTTCTTTATCTACTCTTTTTGCCTCAATTCTGGAGCCTATTATTTTCAAAAGGAAAATTGATGTATCCGAAGTGATCATGGGAACTGTTATTGTGGCCTGTATACTATTGATCTTTAAAACAGAATTTCATTTTAAAGAAGGTATTATTTATGGAATTCTGTGTGCCATATTCGGAACTGTTTTTTCTGTTTTTAATGGTAAAATGTTTGGGAAAACAAGTTCGGGGAACATTATTTTTTATGAAATCTTCTGTGGTTGGTTTATTTTAATGTTAATTTATTTGTTTTCAGGGCAAATTTTTCAAATGAATGAAATAAACTACAGGGATCTGGCGTTAATATGCTTGTTAGCAAGTGTTTTCACTGCTTTTCCAATGCTGGAATCGGTGAATTTAATGAAATATATATCACCTTTTACTTTAATTTTAACAGTTAATTTAGAACCTGTTTACGGAATTATACTAGCTTTTTTTATCTTTGGGGAATCAGAACATATGAGCCCTATATTTTATGTCGCTTCGGGTGTTATGATACTGGCAATCATTGCAAATGGATTAATAAAAGCCAGAAAAACTAAAAACTTAAACTAAGCATCAAATTTATATGATGAAAAAATATTTTTTACTTGCATTTTCACTGCTGTTTGGGCTTTCTCAATCTCAGATTATCAGGAAATATTCCAATGAATTCTTAAATATCGGTGCCGGAGCAAGAGGGCTTGCTATGGGAGGAGCAGTAATTACCAACCAGGATGACGTATATTCCCCAATGTGGAACCCTGCAGGTCTAATGTCTGTTGAAAGAGATTGGCAAGGGGCAGCAATGCACGCAGAATACTTTGAATCCATCGCGAAATATGACTATCTGGCCTATGCAAAAGTACTTGAAGAAGGTGTTTTTGGCGTTTCGGTAGTAAGGCTTGGAGTAGACAATATTTTAAATACTACCCAAATGATCGATTCTGAAGGGAATATCGATTATGATAAAATTACCAAGTTTTCCCAATCCGATTATGCTGCTATTCTTTCTTATGCTTTCAGACCTGGAGGAAATCCAAAATTAGATGTGGGGGTGAATGCTAAAATTGTTTATAGAAATGTAGGTAAATTTGCAAATGGTTATGGTTTTGGTTTCGATGTGGGAGCAATTTATAAGGCAGATAACGGATGGAAATTCGGAGGAATGGTGAGAGATATTACGACTACCGTAAACTTCTGGACGATTAATCAGAAAGAACTTTCTACTGTTGTAAACGGGGAAGAATTTAACCCAGCTCCTAAGGATAAACTTGAACTTACAATGCCTAAGCTAAATGTAGGTGCCAGCAAATTATTCGAAATCAATAGCAGTGTGTATGTATTACCGGAAGCAGGTATTAATGTTGATTTTGCTAAAACAGCATCATTAATTTCAACAGATTTTGCCAGTATCAGTCCGTATGCGGGAGCTGAACTGGGATATCAGAAAATGATTTTTGTGAGATTGGGGATCAACAGATTCCAGTCTATTACAGATATAGAAGACCTTAAGAGAAAAGTTTCTTTCCAGCCGAGTGCAGGTCTTGGGATCAGATATAGAGGCCTTACACTGGATTATGCAATTACTAATTCAGGGATTGGCGGATCTAATTTCTATTCCAATTTCTTCTCATTAAAACTGGATATGGGAGCATTTAGAAACGATTAAAATTATAAAAATGAAAAAGTTATCAATATTGGCTATGGCTGTTTGTTCAACAATAGCTTTCGCACAAAAGGTTTCAGATTATAAATATGTTGCAGTTCCCGAAAAATTTCAGACTTTCAACGGAGATTACGGATTAAAAAACTCTTTTGTTAAAGCTCTGACAGAAAGAAAATATATAATTCTTCCTATCATTAAAGATAACTGGCCATCTGAAGCTAAAACCAATTATTGTAATGTGGTTATGGCAGATGTTCTCAATGATAAAAGTATATTTAAAAATAAACTGATATTACAATTTAAAGATTGTAATAACAATTTGATACTTGAATCTAAAGGGAGTTCAAATATTAAAGAATTTGAAGAAGGACTTGATGAAGCATTGAAGCAGGCTTTGATAAAAGTACCGGCTTCCAATCCCGTTGCGTTATTACCTGCATCTAATAATAGTACTCAGCATACATCTCCTGACTCTGTGGCATCTGTAGTCTCTACAACAACTCCGGAGGCGAGTAATTATTCGAACGGGAAACTGGATCTTCAGAAGATACAGATTGATCCTAGCCAGTTTATTTTAGCCAAGTCTGGTAGCTCTGTACCTTTTGCTGTTTTCAAAGCAACTTCAAAGAACTCTGTCTTCCTTGTAAAAATGTCTGATGGAAATACTACCATCGGATATTTTGAAAACGGAAATATTGTGATAGATATTCCACAGACGGATGGAAGATACTCCAAAGAAGTTTTTACAGCAAAGTAATTAATAAAATATAAGTACAAAAGGCTCTTGAAAAAGAGCCTTTTGTAATATATATGTTGATGTGTTTTTCACTTTTTTTAATACTATCTTATAAATATAGAAGGTAATCTAATCATACATAATGTAAAAAGATGGTGGAAGTATTTATAAAAATGAGTAAAATTTCATAACATTATTGTTATTAGTTGATAACTCTAATTTATGAAAAAAATACATATAATAGTATTTTTAGTAAAATATTTATTTATTCGTGTATTTTGTTGTAGTGTTTATTTTGTATTAAAAGGAATTTTGGTTTTTGTCTCATTTTGATAAAATGATGATTGTGATGAAATTTTACCAATAAACGACCTTTTATTTATGGAAACTTAACCACTGCGCGATGTCAGAACATTAATTGGCATTAAAAAATTCCCAAATTACCTTGGCTTTACTCTTACCCAGAATTTCTTCCAGGGTTTCCAGATTAGCTTCTTTGATTCGTTTTACAGACTTCAGTTTAGACAAAAGCAATTCGATTGTTTTTTCTCCAACTCCAGAAATTTCTTCCAGTTCGGATTTTATAGTAGAATTTTTCTTCTTGTTCTGTGATGTTTTACCCCAAATCGGTGGGCCTCATCACGGACACGCTGAAGGATTTTCAACGTTTCAGATTTTTTATCAAGATATAAAGGAATAGGATCTTCCGGGAAAAATATTTCTTCCAGTCTCTTGGCGATCCCTACAATGGTAATTTTTCCATAAAGTCCTAATAACCTCAGGCTTTTAACAGCAGAAGAAAGTTGTCCTTTTCCACCATCAATCAGAATTAATTGAGGAAGGCTTTCTCCTTCATCAAGCATTCTTTTGTAACGGCGGTAGATGACCTCTTCCATCGTTGCAAAGTCGTTTGGCCCTTCTACTGTTTTAGGATGAAAAATTCGGTAATCTGCTTTACTCGGTTTTCCATCTTTGAAAACAACACATGCAGACACAGGATTCGTTCCCTGAATGTTGGAGTTATCAAAACCTTCAATATGTCTTGGTTCCACAGGCATTCTCAGCAGTTTCTGCATTTCGGCCATAATTCTGTTGGTATGCCTTTCAGGATCTACAATCTGAACCTGCTTCAGCTTTTCAAGACGGTATTCTTTAGCATTCTTTTCAGAAAGCTCTACAATTCTTTTTTTATCTCCTACCTTGGGAACAATCAGTTTTACATTTGGGATTTCTACAGACAAATGAAACGGTAAAAGAACTTCCTTAGAATCTGAAGAAAACTTTTGACGGATCTCTATCAAAGCTTCTTCCATAATATCTTCATCAGTTTCTTCAAGAATCTTTTTAATCTCAGTAGTAAAACTCTGGATAATATTTCCGTTTCTTATCTTAAAGAAATTGACATAAGCAGCGGTCTCATCACTGGTCATTCCGAAAACATCTACATCATCAATATTAGGATTTACGACTGTGTTTTTAGCCTGATAATCTTCAAGAATATCCAGTCTTTCCTTAATGATCTGAGCTTCTTCAAACTTCAGGTTGGAAGCAAGCTTCATCATCTGATTCACCAGATAATCTTTTGCTTTACGGAAATCTCCTTTGATAATTCCGCGGATAGCATCTATTTTTTCGTCATAATCTTCCTTGCTTTCAAGATCTTCACAGGGCCCTTCGCAGTTTTTGATATGGTATTCCAGGCAGACTTTATATTTGCCTTCCGCAATTTTGGAGGGAGAAAGATTAAGATTACAGGTTCTAAGCTTATAAATGTGTTTTATAGTATCCAACAATATCTTTGCAGGACGTACTTTGGCATACGGACCATAATATTCAGATCCGTCTTTAATCATATTTCTGGTCAGAAAAATTCTTGGAAAATCTTCATTTTTGATGCAGATCCATGGATAAGTCTTGTCATCCTTCAACATAACATTATAAAACGGCTGGTACTCTTTAATCAGATTATTTTCCAATAAAAGTGCATCATACTCGCTGTTTACAATTGTCGTTTCCAGTCGCTGGATTTTACTGACCATTATTTTGATCCTGTATCCTGAGAGGTTTTTGTTGAAATAGGAGAGTACCCTCTTTTTCAGATTTTTAGCTTTTCCCACATACAAAAGCTGTTCGTTTTTATCATAATAACGATAAACGCCGGGTTCGGATGGTAAGGTTTTGAGCTGTAGTTCTAAAGAAGGATTCATATAACAAAATTAAGGAAACTTTCGCTATCTAAAAAAGAAAAACCTGCAGATGGGTCTACAGGTTTTATTTTAGGGCTCAAAATATTTTATCCGTTGGTCATTGCAGTATATTCACTTACAAGAAAGCTGAAATAATCCCACTCCACAGAGTTCTTAGGATATTTTTTCATGAAATCCTGATTATCTCCAAAAAGAAAATCGTAATTGTCTTCAAAATCATCTTTATGCAGCCACATTACCTTGTTGCCCTTTTTTACATAGTAAGATTTGATAACACCGCCTCCAAGCTGTGGAGATCCCATTACAGAAAAACCTGTTGTTTCTTTAGCCCTGGGATCGTGGTATACTGAAATAATATCATCAAAACCTGGATTGATAACCTGCATCAGAAATTCCTTATCATCTTTTTGTTCTTTAGGGACACAGTCTGATTTATAAAATAAATTCTGTCATTATTGGTGTTTTTCGTCAACTTCTTAGTTCCGAAGTTTCTGATATTCCCCATGTATTTTGCCACTTTTGCAATCTTCTCTGCATTACTCGGATACACATACATCTCATTGATCTGATCAGCATTGAAAGTAGTATTCTTTTTGGTGATACTGTCTTTGATAGCAACTTCATAGATCTGTCCTTTTTTGGTTTCAATCTTATTACAGAAACCTTTGTAGGTCGTTCCGTCTTTTAAGATAATGGTAGATGTTTTCTTAGGTGATGGCGTATTAAAACCTTCATTAAAAAGGTAAGTTTCCATTTTTTTGATATCCTCTTTAGAATATTTTACTTTCTGCGCGAAAGCTGTCGTGCTTGCTACACATACAGCAAGGAGTAGAGTTTTCAGTCTCATGTATTATTGTTTTTAATTTTCGGGGCTAAAAGTAGTAAATTATTTCGCTTGTTTTATAAAAATATAGAAGATTGAAATTTAGCTTTTCCAATTATTGTTAAATGCGTAATTTTAAGGAAATTTTTTAGAAATGATATACGGAGTAGATGTTTTTACTTTCCATGATGTTCTGGAAATATGTAAAAAACCTAATAAAGCCAAGCTAAACAAAGCGGCAAAAGAACAAATTTTAAAATCTCAGAAAAACGTACAGAAAATAGTAGAGTCAGACAGATGCGTATATGGAATCAATACAGGATTCGGACCATTGTGTGATACTAAAATTTCAGCGGATGAAACCGCTCAGTTACAATATAATCTTATCATTTCTCATGCGGTGGGCGTAGGGAAGCCAATTGATAAAGAGCTTTCCAAGATTATGATGATTGCCAAAGTACATGCTCTTTCGAAAGGATTTTCAGGAGTTTCCCTGGAAGTTATTGAAAGAATGATTCTGATGCTTGAGAAAGATATCATTCCGGTAGTTCCTGAACAAGGATCTGTAGGGGCTTCAGGAGACCTTGCTCCATTAGCACATCTTGTACTGCCTTTACTTGGTTTAGGACAGGTTTGGGAAGGAAATCAGGTTTCTGATACCATTGAGGTTTTAAAAAAACATGACCTTGAACCATTAGCTTTAGGTCCAAAAGAAGGATTAGGATTAATCAATGGTACGCAGTTTATCCTTGCTCATGCGATCAAAGGACTTGAAAAATTTGAATACTTATTAGATCTTGCTGATATGACAGCTGCAATGAGTCTTGAAGCGTACAGAGGTTCAGCAAGCCCATTTAAAAAAGAACTTCACGAGATCAGACCTTTTGAAGGCAGTAAAAAAGTTGCGGCAAGAATGCTTAAGTTCTTAAAGGGATCAGAAAATATGAAAGCTCATGAAGATTGTGAGAGAGTTCAGGATCCTTATTCCATGAGATGTGTACCGCAGGTTCATGGAGCCAGCAGGAATGCTTTTGAGCACCTTAAAGGAATGGCTGAAACAGAATTGAACTCTGTAACAGATAACCCGATTGTCCTAAGCGCTGAAGAATCTATTTCAGGTGGAAACTTCCACGGACAGCTAATGGCATTGCCTTTAGATTATGCTACATTAGCAGCTGCAGAACTAGGGAATATTTCAGACAGAAGAAGCTACTTATTATTAGAAGGAAAATATGGACTTCCAAGATTATTAACGGAAAGCTCAGGATTGAATTCCGGATTTATGATCCCTCAGTACACTTCAGCTGCCTTGGTTACAGAAAATAAAACATTATGCTTCCCGGCGTCGGCAGACTCTATTCCTACAAGTTTAGGACAGGAAGACCATGTTTCTATGGGAAGTATTTCAGGAAGAAAATTCAATCAGGTTCTGGGAAATCTTGTTAATATTCTGTCTGTTGAGCTGATGTTTGCCGCTCAGGGACTGGAATTCAGAAGACCTGCGAAATGCTCTAAAGTAATTGAAGAAAACTTTGCGATTCTTCGTTCTAAAGTTGCCAAGCTGGAAGATGACAGACTTATCGGTAAAGATATGCTGGCCATTGCAGAATTGATTAACGAACGAAAATTTGTTGTCAACTAATACAAAATACTTGAAAGCTTCCGGAAGGGAGCTTTTTGTTTTCACAAATCTTTAAATCCTTCAATTTTTAAATCTTTAAATCAATTAGATGAATATACTCAGAACAGATTCCAGCCATAAAGATTTTCAAACACTGGTAAAATCCCTTGATGCCACTTTAGCTGAACATAATGGAGAAAATGATGACTTCTTTGCTCAGTTCAATACAATAGATACTATCAAAAACTGTATCGTAGCCTATATAGATGATATTCCCGCAGCCTGCGGAGCATTCAAACCATTTTCAGAAGATACCGTAGAAATAAAAAGAATGTTTACCCATCCTGATTTCAGAAAAAAGGATTAGGTTCCGCTATTGTGAAAGAACTTCAAAGCTGGGCAACAGAATTGAACTTTACAAAAGCTGTATTGGAAACTTCAAGGGATCTTAAGAGTGCCATCTCGGTGTATGAAAAAAGTGGTTTTTACAAAATACCTAATTATGGTCAATACGTTGGAATAGAGCAAAGTGTGTGCTACGAGAAAGTATTGTAATTTAATATTCATGTAATGCTAAATTCATTTTTTTTCAATTTTTAATTCCCGTTAAAGTGTTATATTGTGGTCTCAACCAAAATTATAACATATGAAAAAAACTGTATTCCTACTGGCAATATTTTTTGCCTTAAACTCGTGCACCAGAGAAGATCTTCAGAACGAAAATGTAAAAACCGAAATGTCCCAGAAAGATCCGTTGACTGCAAAACAAATCAACGAAAGGATCAATCAGGCGATTAAAACGGACGGTACTTTCAATTGGAAGAATGAATCCGATCATTTTGTATGGAGTGCTATTTTCCGCGGAAATAAAATGGTTTCTATCGGTTTTGGAACTTCTAAAGATGATTTCGACAGAAGTAAATCTCCAAACAGCAATGATATCGAAAAAGAAGTTCTTTCTGTGATCAAAAAATATGAAGGAAAAGACGAAAGAAATTTCCTTCTTCTTTCAGATCAGTATCTTAATCAGATGGACGTTGTGATTGAAAATGAGGAAACTGTTTCCGCACTTCGCCAAATGAAAAACATCCGATATGTAGAACCTGCAGATTATCATTATTTTGAATTTGAAGCTCAATATAATGCAGCTGCAAAATCTTCAGGAAGTGGTTCATCAGGATGCGGATTTTCATCATCTACACTAAGTACAGCAGACTATACTTCAACGACACCAAGTGCAAAAATACCGTGGGCTTTCACTAAACACAGCATTCCTGAAGCCTGGGGCTATAGTACTGGAGCTGGCGTAACCATTGGACTTATTGATACAGGTGTTTCACCTGAACAGACTCTGTTGGGAGGAAGTTTTAATAATGGTGCTTCTTCAGGCAGAACAATCAGTAAATATGGAGTATATAATTCTGACGGATCAGGAGATCAATGCGGACACGGAACGAAAATGGCTTCCGTAATGGCCGCTCCGAGAAATAATGCAGGATTACCTGTAGGAGTAGCTTATAATGCCAATCTGATCGCTTACAGAGCTGCAGAAAATGTTGTTCTTGAAACTTCCAGTGAACAGACTGCTGTAAAGACCGCTTTCACAGAATTGGGTAACAATACGAATGTGAAGATCATTTCTATGTCAATGGGACATGTTTTCTCTGTCGGGAAAATTGAAGACGGTGTGAAATATGCTTATTCTAAAGGAAAACTGATCTTCTGTGCCGGAGGTACTTCTACCAGTTTCACTAGTTTTGTCGGAGTAATTTTCCCTGCATCCATGCCGGAAACTCAGGCTATAACGGGAGTGAAAGAAAATACTTCCAATCAGAAATGTGATGTGTGCCACTCGGGAAGTCAGATTGATTTTACTTTCCAGATGGAGAGACCTTCAGGAAATACTGTTCCTGTATTGAGCTATTACAATGGTCAGGCAGATTATGTGGGTGGTTCTTCAGTGGCTACAGCAGCTACAGCGGGAATTGCAGCGTTGGTTTGGGCTAAAAATCCATCATGGACGAGAGATCAGGTACTCAATAAAATGAGACAGGCAGCTACCTATTATCCTAATGTAAATTCAAGCTATGGCTATGGAAACATTAATGTTCTGAAGGCTGTACAGTAAATAATATCCTTATCAAAAGAAAAGGAAATATCTCACCTGAGGTATTTCCTTTTTATTTTTAATATAATAATCGGTTCCTGATGCTAATCTCCTAATTGATAATCAAGAGGAAGCATATTTTCAATTTTATTTTTTGAAAAATCACCTTCATTAATGAGTTGATCAGGCATTGTAATATTACCTTCCTTTGAAACTTCGAATGATTCTCCATCAGAATGCAGAAATGATGATAATATACTTTTGTCTGTTCTTTTAACAAATTCTTTTCCTTTAAGTTCATAATAAAACTTAGGATAGTTGACCTGCAGGATATCTTTAAATTCAAGAAAAACATGTCCTTCTTGTCTTTTAACATAATCTGAATCAGGGATTTTAGTTTTTACAATAGCCAGCATGTACGGGCTCTGAGTATTTTTTCTACGGGCAATTTCTCTGATATTTTCAGGAATCGTATGTAAATCAGGTTGGGTTACGAGGTCCAGATAATTTTTTAAAATATTTAATTCTTCTTCTGAGGGATACTTTGGATTAGGAACTCTTACCACCTGATTCACTATAAAACCTGCCTCAGTAATTTTATTCTCATAGATACTTCTGAAAAAATGAAGCTGACTGCCTTCGTAAGCATTCATACGGTTTAATTTCACCTTATCCGTATTTTTTGTCTCTTTAAAAAAACTGGTCCCGGAATAATTAATCATTTTAGTATTGAAATCCGAAGAAAAAGCGATCAGATTATAATTGATTTCATAGCCAAGATTTTTATTTTCAATAATGAGTGTATTGGGGGCTTTTACTTTCAGAATCTTATTCTTTTTGTCGTAGGAGAACTTTAAAGATCTTTGATTTTTGATTTTCACATCATCACGATTATTACCTATAAAAGTGTTCAGAAAATAATTGATATAGTTCTGATAAGCTTCGGAAGTGTAGGGAACCAGTCTTATTTCTTCAATAGCATTGGTTTTGGTCAATACCACTTTTAAAGTCTTGTTGATGATATCCGGTAATCCGATGGTAAAGGTTTCATAATCTTCTTTTTGAAAAACAAGATTTCCATATTTCTGAGCAGAGACATGTAATGTGAAACTTCCGTCTTCTTCTGAAACGACTCCTGTTTTCGTCCCGTCAAGATAAATGTTAACCCCAGAGATCCTGTGGCCGGTATCATCCACCACAGTTCCTTTTACCATTTGTGCGGAAAAAAGGGAAGTGGTGAGTAAAAAAAATAGTAATACTGTTTTCATGGTAAACAATATTACTAAACTTTTAGTGATAAACAAAAGAAGAATTTACCCGATTCTTACACTTGTCATACTCAATGACCCACCAATAAGTTCATCATTGAATAAATTAAGCTCTTCAGACTGATCTTTCAGACCCAAAGTATATAATAAAGGGAGATAATGATCAGGCGTAGGAACGGCGTATTGTAAGAAAGTCCCTTGTTTCTGATAATCAATAATATTCTGAAAGTTACCGTCAAGTAGCCAGTTGTTGGTTTTTTCACGGGCTTCTATTGCCCAGTCCCAGCCGGCTCCCACTGTATTTATATTTTTCCAGTCGATGAGGCGGAGGTTATGAACAATATTTCCACTTCCGATAATAAGAATACCTTTTTCACGAAGTTTGTTCAGCCTTTTGGCAAGATCGTAATGATACTGCGGAGGTTTTGTATGATCAATACTCAGCTGTATCACCGGAATATCAGCATCGGGATACATATGTTTGATAACTGACCATGCTCCATGATCTAGTCCCCAGCTATGATCTTCTTCCACATCTACAGGTAGAAGAAGTTCTGCTGTTTCTCTTGCCAGTTCGGGATTTCCCGGAGCAGGATACTGCACATCAAAAAGGGCTTTGGGAAAACCGTAAAAATCATGAATGGTTTTCGGCATATCCATTGCGGTTACAAAAGTTCCGTCTGTATACCAGTGGGCAGAAATACAAAGAATTGCATTAGGTTTTGGAATTTCTGAGGCTGCTTTCCGGAAACCCTGTACAAATTGATTCTCTTCAATGGCATTCATTGGTGAACCATGTCCGAGAAATAAAACAGGCATTCTTTGTGTACTTTTAAAACCGTCACTTATGTTTTGGAGATCGTTGAGGTTCATAAATATTGAAGATTATAAAAAAATAAAAGGTTCAAGGCTTTTAGAAAAATCCCCGAACCTTTTATGCTATATATTAATTTACTATGCCTGTTTTACAAACTGTAATTCACCAGCTACTTTTACATCATCGCTTACCATTACACCTCCTGCTTCAAGAGCGGCATTCCAGTTTAATCCAAAATCTTTTCTGCTGATTTTTCCTTCAAAAGAGAAACCTGCTTTTGTATTTCCCCATGGGTCTACATTGATTCCTCCAAAGTCTACATCAAGATTTACAGGTTTTGTAATTCCATTGATGGTAAGATTTCCAACGATAGAGTTATTTAACGCCTGAGATTCAAAAGTGATGGTAGGGTGTACTTCAGCATTGAAGAACTCTGCAGACTTTAAGTGGTTATCTCTGTCTGTATTGTTAGTGAATACAGAATCTGTCTGGATAGTAGCAGTAGTTTTTGCATTTGCAAAGAATTCGTCTTCAGATTCAATTTCAGCAGTGAAAGTTCTGAAGCTTCCTTTTACGTTAGAGATCATCATGTGTTTTACTTTGAAAGTAATTTCACTATGCGTAGGGTCTAAAATCCATTTTGTTGCCATTGTATTTTGTATTTTTTGTTTGTTATTAATGATGCAAATTTAGGACAGCGTACCTATACAAGTCATTGATATAGGATAAGAAATGAGATTTTTTTGTCAATCGTCAATTTTTGCTTCGCAAGTGAATGGTGAATGTATTTCAACATCCAATTGACAAGCATAGCGGACTGATAGTTCACGATTGACTCATTTAATAATCAATGGTGAATTTCGCTTCGCAGGTGAATGGTGAATTGATTTCAACATCAATTGACAAGCGCAGCGGATTGACAGTTCACAATTCATTATCCAAGTTCCTTTTAAAAATTCTACTATTAAGTTAAGAAATAATTCCTTTGAATGCATGATTTCCATTTTATGAATGTTTTAATTTAACATTTCTTAACGAATGGTTTTTATTTCTTATTTTTGGAGGATTCAATTTTATACAATGAAATTACATAAATTTTCTTTATTGATGCTGGTTTTAGGCAGTTCAGCATTTGCCCAAACCCAGAAGTTTACCATGGCGGAGGCTGTAAATGGAATGAGAACCAACCTTGCTGTGAAAAATATCTCCCAGTTTTCATGGGCTGCAGATGGAAAATCTTATATTCAGGCCGTAAAAGGCGGCTATCTGATTACAGATTTGAAGACTAACAAACAGGACACTCTGATTTCATTGAGTCAACTGAACAGAAATCTTTCCAATGATAGGTTTAAAACTGTTCCGCCTATCAAATTTACAGGGAATTCCAATGGATATTTTACGACAGAGGGCAAAATGTCTTGGATTGAAAAATCTGGAAACGATTGGAAAATAAAAAGCACAGCTGCTATTGATCAGGATGCCGCCAACGTAAAAATGTTTGGTGATAACCAGACTTTTGCCTTCACAGTAAAGAATAATTTGTTTGTAAGCAAGAGCGGAAAAACGATTGCTGTAACTAACGAAGCCAACGAAAATATAATCAGTGGTCAGGCAGTTCATAGAAATGAATTCGGTATTGATACAGGAATTTTCCCTGCGCCTAATTCCGAGAGTGTAGCATTCTATAAGATGGATCAGAGCATGGTAGCAGATTATCCGATCATTGACTGGTCTGTAACTCCGGCTGTAAATCATAATATTAAATACCCAATGGCTGGCCAGACTTCTCATCAGGTAACATTAGGTGTTTTCAATATTAAAACACAATCTACTACTTTCTTAAAAGTAGAGGGTGAAAAAGACCAATATCTAACAGCTGTTACCTGGAGTCCTGATTCAAAATACATCTTTGTAGGGGTTCTGAACAGAGGTCAGAATCATATGAAAATGAATCAATATGATGCTGCGACAGGAGAATTGGTGAAAACTTTATTTGAAGAAACAGATAGTAAATACGTTGAGCCACAGCATCCACTTACTTTCTTCCCGAACTCTAATACAGACTTTATCTGGCAGAGCCAGAGAACAGGATATAATCATTTGTTCCATTATAGTCTTGAAAAAGGACTGGTAGCTCAGATTACAAAAGGAGATTGGCTGGTAACTGATATTTTAGGATTCAATGAAAAGAAAAAGGAGATCTACTTTACATCAACAAAAGAGACTCCTTTGGAAAGACATTTATACAGAATCAACTGGACCAACTTCAAAATGCAAAAGCTTGATAATGCAGAAGGAATGCACATCGGAACTTTGAGCGGCGATGGGAATTATCTGTATGATGCTTACAGCAATGCGAATTCACCGAGAGTTGCCAACATTATCAATACAGCTAATTTAAAAACTACGAATATCCTTACTTCTGAAAATCCATTAAAAAATTATCAGAGACCGGAAATTAAAAACGTAACTTTAAAAGCAGATGACGGAACTCCTTTGTATGGAAAGATTATCCTTCCAACCAACTTTGATCCGAACAAAAAATATCCAACCATTGTTTATCTGTATAACGGACCACACTTACAGCTGATCACCAACAGCTTCCCGGCTTCAGGAAATCTTTGGTATGAATATATGGCTCAGAACGGATACATCATCTTCACAATGGACGGAAGAGGTTCTTCTAACCGTGGAATGAAGTTTGAGCAGGCTGTATTCAGAAATCTGGGAACTACAGAAATGAACGACCAGATGAAAGGTGTAGAGTACTTAAAATCTCTTCCTTATGTAGACGGAGATAAAATGGGAATTCACGGATGGAGCTTCGGAGGATTTATGACGACAAGTTTCATGCTTCGTAAGCCGGATGTATTCAAAGTAGGAGTAGCAGGAGGACCTGTAATCGACTGGAGTATGTATGAGATCATGTACGGAGAAAGATATATGGATACTCCGCAGGAAAATCCACAAGGTTATGCAACGGCTAATCTTCTTGATAAAGTGCAGAACCTGAAAGGAAAATTACTGATGATCCATGGCGCTCAGGATGATGTAGTCGTATGGCAGCATTCTATTAAATTCATCAAATCTGCTGTTGATAATGGAGTTCAGCTGGATTACTTTACCTATCCGGGACATCCGCATAATGTGATCGGGAAAGACAGGGTTCATCTGATGCAGAAAATCACAGACTATTTTGATTTGTATCTGAAGAAATAATAATACAATCCAGTCGGAAAGGCTGGATTTTTTTGTTTTTGCTAATCTTTTGGAAAACGCAAAGGCACAAGATTATTAATGGATTATGTCGTAAGGCGCAAAGATTTTATCTGCGATAAAATTTTATAATCCCTAATACTATAAGAACTAATCTTTGTTGAAAATCTTCGATTTTCTTGCGCCTTAAACAGAAAGATAAAGATCTTTTTGCGCCTTTGCGTTTTCCAACAAAAGCACAATTTGCTTTGTTCGCAATTACACTCTCGTGTTATTAGTGATACATTAGTGTTATTTGTGTTTTAAAAAAGTAACTTTTCGAACTTAACAAACATCAATGTTTTTGATTTTCCATAGTGGTAACTTTGTATCACTAAAATCAACAATATGGAATTAGGAATAGGAATGTTCGGAGATTTGGCTTTAGACCAGTCTACCGGAAAATATAGAGATGCAGGAATTAAAATCCGTGAGATACTGGATCAGGTAAAATTCATGGATGAGGTGGGAATTGATGTTTTCGCGATGGGAGAACATCACCGTCCGGATTATGCTGTTTCCTCCCCGGAGATTGTTTTGGCTGCAGCAGCAAGCATTACAAAAAATATAAAACTGGCGAGTGGAGTAACTGTTTTAAGTTCTTCAGAGCCGGTAAAAGTATATGAAGATTTTTCAACACTGGATTTAATTTCAGACGGAAGAGCAGAGATCTTTGTCGGACGTGGAAGTTTCATCGAATCATTTCCTTTGTATGGCTATTCACTGAATGATTATGAACAGTTATTTGACGAAAAATTAGAATTATTATTAAAAATCAATTCTGAGGAAAACGTTAGCTGGTCAGGAAAACTTCGTGCTCCGATGCAGAATCAGACGGTATATCCAAGAGCAAAAAATGACGGAAAACTTTCCATCTGGAGAGCTGTTGGTGGAACTCCTCAGTCTGTTTTAAGTGCAGCCCAGCTTGGAATGCCTTTAGTGGTAGCCATCATTGGAGGTATGCCTATCCAGTTTAGAAATCTGATCGAATTCTATAAACAGGAGTACCAAAAAGCAGGACATGATGTTTCGAAAATGCAGATCGCAATCCACTCCCATACTTTTGTGAGTGATGACCAAAAAGTGGTGGATGGGTATTTCCATAATTATAAATCTCAGATGGATAGGATTGGAGCTTCCAGAGGATGGGCACCTTACACAAAAGCACAGTATGATGGAGGAAGAAGCAAAGACGGTGCGTTATTCATCGGCAGTCCGGCAGAAGTAGCAGATAAGATTGCTTATATGAAAGAGATTTTCGGAATTACAAGGTTTATCGGGCACATGGATGTGGGAGATCCTGCTCATGATGTGATGATGAAGTCTATAGAATTGTTTGGAAATGAAGTGAAACCTGTTATAAAAGGACTGTAACAGGGAAGTTTTTGAGGTGCAAAAGCCACAAAAGAACAAATCTTTTGTGGCTTTTGTTATTTACAATATATTGAACTAAATAATTTCAATGATACTTCCTCTTTCTTCATCTTTAATGATGTTGAGCGCCGTTGGGATTTTCTCTTTCAGCTCTTCAACATGCGAAATAATTCCTACAATCCTGTTTTCTTTCATCAGGTTGGTGAGCGTTTCAAAAACGATATTCACAGATTCCGTATCCTGAGTTCCGAAACCTTCATCAATAAAGAAGAAGTTTTTATCGGCCTGCGCATTGGCCTGAACACTTTCTGCCAGTGCAAGAGCCAGACTCAGCGATACCTGAAAGGCCTGTCCTCCGGAAAGTGTTTTTACACTTCTGCTTTTTCCTTCGTTGAGGTAATCAATGATTTCGAAATCATTATTCTCATTCAGCTGGAGGCTCAGCTGATTTCTGGTCATCCGGTGAAAACGTACATTGGCATGATCGCAAAGCTGTCTCAGATAAATAGACGAAACATATTGTACAAAGCCTGCTCCTTTAAACAAATTCATCATGATCTTCAGATTTTCCGAACGTTTCTGAAGCTTTGCCAGTTCTTTCAGAAGTTCCTCCTTTTTCACAAATTCCTTTTCCAGACGGTCTATTTCAGCGGTTTTTGTAACTACAGAATCATTGATCTGTTTTTGTTCGGTTTGCGCTTCATTAAATTGCTTTTCAGTCAGAGAAAACTGTTCATTATCGAATGAAAGTCCCTTCAGCTTTAATTCAAGCTCTCCGATGAATTTCTTCAAAGCTTCAAATTCAACTTTGAAAAGCTGAACTTTAGTCCTCACCAGCTGAACATCAATTTCCTGAAGTAAAATATTCTCAACTTCTTTAAATTCTGTGAAATTTTGATCAGCCAATGCTTTGACAACTGCCTCTTCATTCCCTGAAATTTCCTTCTCCAGCTCTGTAATCTGCTTTTCAGATTGGCTTACAATAGCCTTTTGCTCTGCCAGTTTCGGAGAAAGAATTTTTTCCTGTTCTAATGCCTTCCGGTAATTTTCTTCAGTTTCCTTGTTGGATTGTACCAGCTTTTGATAAGATTCTTCAATCTCAGATTTTTCCTTTTGGACATACAGATTCCAGTCCAGGATTTTAAGACCGGAACGGCTGATATTGATCTGTTCCTGTTTCGAAACTTCCTCCATACGGAAAGATTCCAGAGCTGTCTTATACTTTTCCAGGGTTTTGATTTCTCTGTCAAGAGTTTCTCTCTCCAAAGTAATATTCCGTTCTGTTTCCTCAATCTTTTTTCTAAAGTGAATGAATCTGAACGTTTTTTCTCAAATTCTTCCTCCTGATCAGGAGAGAATGCTTTCCATGTAAAATTCAGAATATGATTTTCAAGATCTTTCTGAATTTGGATCACAATTTTCTGTTCCAAAAAAGCTGTTCCTCAAAGATTTTTTTACGGGCCAGAATTTTGTCAATTTCTGATTCCTGTTTTTGAAGACCAATAGTTTCCTGTTCCACGGAAGTTATTTTCTCCTGAATTTCCTTCAGCTCAGCATTCACATCATGAAATTCAACAATATGCGGATGCTCTTTAGATCCGCAAAGAGGGCAGTTTTCTCCGTCATGAAGCTCACTGGCAAAACGGGAAAGCTCTTTTTGTATTTTGAGATGATCCAGTTTCTGGGAAAGTTCCTTTTTTTGAGTCTCTAAGGTTTCTTTTCTGATTGTGAAATCTTCTTTATAATTTTCGGTATAAGCAAAAGGCTTTAATTCTTCTGTAATTTCTCCAATCTGCTTTTGATGTTTCCCGATCTTTTCAGCTTGTTCCTGAAGCGATTTTTTAAAATTCTTTTGCTGAATAAACCAGCTGCCCACTTCAGAAAGCAGGGAAGAATCCAGTTTCTGTTCTTTTAAAGTTTTAATCTGTGCGGAAAGCTCATCAATGATCTTTTGAATTTTCTCTTTATTAAGATCTACTTCTTTTACTTTTTCAGAGCCTTTTTGAGTTCTTTCATTAAGAACTTTGATTTCCTCAGAAAACGTAAGAATCTGAATGATAAGATTCAAATCATTTTCCTGAATTCTGGATTGCTCCAAAACTTTAAATTGTGGTTCAAGAGCAGAAAGTTGTTCTTTGATGATAATAAAAGCCTTTTCTGTTTCCTGCTGGCTTTTGATCTGCTGTTCTTTCTCATTTCGCTTGTCCGAAATCTCTTTTGAAAGCTTATTTTTTTCAATAATCAACGGATTGAAAAGCCTGAAAATACGGTCGTATAATTCTGCCTGTGCTTCCAGAGCATCCATCTGGGGTTTTTCTTCTGAGAGTTTATTGAATTTTTCTTTATTCTGTTGTAAACTGTCAAAGTCACTTTTTAAGTTTTTCAGCTGTTGATAAGTCTGGGAAATTTTTTCCAGTTTTTCATTGGATTCAGAAAGCAGTTTCTGTTGTTCTGTCAGCTGCTCCTTCTGAATGTTGATTTTCTCTTCGTTGATTTCTTCAAAACCTTTCAATTGCCCTTCCAGCTGATCCAGTTCAGATCTGTTTTTTACATTAAGTGCTGAAACATTGTTCTGAAGGTCAAATTTTTGAAGATTAAAGATCTCCTTCATCATATTCGTTCTCTCTGCAGCACCTAATTCAAGGAATTCTTTGAACTGTCCCTGCGGAATAATGATGGTTCTTTTGAAGTTGGAATAGCTTAATCCGATAATAGCTTCCGCATTGGAATGATTTAAAGGAATCCATTTTCCATTGATGTTCTCATAAAAAGTAACAGCATTAGGTTTTACTTCTTCAAATTTTTTGGAATTTCGTTTAAAATCACGGGTGGCACGGAACAAT
This sequence comes from Chryseobacterium sp. PCH239, assembly GCF_018924625.1. Taxonomy (NCBI): domain Bacteria; kingdom Pseudomonadati; phylum Bacteroidota; class Flavobacteriia; order Flavobacteriales; family Weeksellaceae; genus Chryseobacterium; species Chryseobacterium sp. PCH239. The sequence continues at coordinate 2,457,995 of NZ_CP073027.1, read as the reverse complement.
TTATTCTCATAATTTACAAAATCAAATTCTATATAAGAACTGTTTGATTTTAAATTCATCATATTATAAGCCCTTTTATCGCGCATATTCAGACGTTCCGTTTCACCGTATAAAGCAAACGAAATAGCCTCAAGAACGGATGATTTTCCTGAACCCACAGCCCCGAAAATCCCAAACAGCCCCGCCTCAGTAAGATTTCTGAAATCAATGGTCTGGCGTTCCTGATACGAGTAAAGTCCTTCGATAGTTAATTGAACAGGGATCATGGCTTATGCATTTAAAATTTCGTTAAACAAATTCATCAGTTCTTCATTGGCTTCCTGCCCGCCGTTTTTAGATTTAAAATAATCTTTGAATAAAATATCAATATCCTGACTCAAATTGATTTCATGGGTTTGACTTTCTCCCAATTCCAGATTTCTGACTTTTGGAATAAGGTGAACAATTCCATTATGAGACTGATAAATGATTCTTCTTTCGTCTGCCGTTAAAAAAGTCTCACTTTCCAATGTAAGTTCAATAAATGTGTTGCGATTTGCGCTCAGCCATTGAACCGCATCTTCAATGAAATTAAACTTTTTTCGGACCAAAGTTCTGCCGTTCTTTAATATTTTCTTCTCGAAAGACACAGCTTTTCCAGGCTCTGCATCAATAATAGAAACATATTTGGTCTGTCCGGCTTCACTGAAACTGTAGCACAGAGGAGAGGATGAATAAATCACAGGTTTTTCCTTCGTTCCGATATTCTGAAAACCATGAAGGTGGCCTAATGCCGTATATTGAATCTGCTCGGGAATACTGTCCGAAAAAATCAAATCTGCGTTTCCTATCTTAATCGGCTTTTCTCCTTCCGGTTCTTCCAGAATTTCTGCCCCTCTTTTATTCATGTATAAATGAGCAGTCAGAAGATTCACTCCGGTATCATCGCAGAACTGATCTGCAAGATTTTTCCATTCCTGTGCAAGTACTCTGTTGATTTCTTCTTCTTTATTTTCACCAAAATATTCCTTTAAACGAACCTCATTCGCAAAAGGAGTATGAAGAATTCTTATCGGAAACGGTATGCTATCAATTTTCAGCTCTATAAAACCTTCTTTCGAGTTGGTAATGTTGAAATATTCTGTACCGAAAGGCACAATCTCCGCTTTAGGATGGCCAATGAGAATAATTCCGCACTCTCTTGCCAGAGGATCGGGAGCATTGATTAAGCTGGGAGAATCATGATTACCGGAAATAGCAATCACAGGACGTTTTCCGTTCAGGGATAAACGTTTTAATGTTTTATAAAAAAGTTCAGCAGCCTCTACACCTGGATTGAAATTATCGAAAAGATCACCGGCAATTAAAACCATATCAACGTTTTGTTCATCAGCAATCTGAACAATTTCATTCATAACCAAAACCTGTTCTTCAAGTCTTGAAAAACGGTCGAGGCGCTTACCCAAATGCCAGTCGGCAGTGTGGAGGATTTTCATAATTTAAATTTGAGAATTAAAAAGACTATATGCAGCGTAATTTTCAAGTTGTTTCGCAGAGAATTATTTTGCAGCTATTACAATGTAAAGATAGAGAATACTTCATTTAAAAAATTAAGGTTTCCTTACTTCGGATCAAGACAATTATGGCTTATTATCAGCTTCTCTTGCTTTGAAATCTTCCCGGATTTGTTTTAACCTTGCTTTTCTTTCAGCTTCTGCATTTTGTATTTTACGTTTTTTCTGATCAATTTTCTTTTTATTTTTCTTCCTGTTCGCTTCGTTGTTTTTGCTCATGTTTTGTAACGGATAATTTTTATTGGTAAGGAATCGCTTCTTCAAAAATAAGAAACAAAAAAGGAAGAGTGGTGTGGATTTCCATATAAACTTATAATAAATTAATTTTGTAAAAAAAAGATGGAACAGCAGTCCAAAGATCCTCTACACGGAAAAAGACTTGATGCTATCCTGGAAGAACTGGTAGAATACTATCAAGGTTTCGAAAGGCTGGGCGAACAGATCAATATTAAATGTTTTACAGATAACCCAAGCATCAACTCTTCCCTGAAGTTCCTGCGAAAAACACCTTGGGCCAGAACAAAAGTAGAGAGCCTGTATCTTTTTGTCCTGAGACAGAAAAAGAGGGAGGAGGACAGAAAAAAATAAAGCCGGGGAGTTATTATGTAAGTAATGTAAAGTAAAAAGGAAAATTATATTTCCTTATGCATTTCATAGCTTCATCTTCCATCTCCTATCTTTCAAGCTCATTGAATCATTTCAAAAAGAGTATATTTGTATGATTAATCGTGAGGCAAAATCACGAAAAAAAGAAAAAATATGACAATCGAAAACAATCACGTTGTAGCTGTAAAGTATATACTTCACACGATCGAACCAGATGGAAGTAAGATTCTTGTAGAAGAAACAACAACAGAAAATCCACTTACATTTTTGTATGGTGTGGGAATGATGATTCCAAAATTTGAACAGAATATCTTAGGTTTGAAAGCTGGCGACAAAGCGGCTTTTGTGATTCAGCCTGAAGAAGCTTACGGTGAAAGACAGCCGGATGCTATTGCACAGTTACCAGTGGAAATGTTTAAAGAATCAGGACTTCCGCCTGTAGGAGCTATTCTTCCTTTATCAGACAATCAGGGGAATAACTTCCAGGCTTTTGTAGTAGAAATTACTCCGGAAGTTGTGGTAGCAGACCTTAACCACCCGATGGCTGGAAAAGTATTAGATTTCGACGTGGAAGTTTTAAGCACTCGTCCGGCAACTGAAGAAGAGCTGGCGCATGGTCATGCTCACGGAATTGACGGAAACGAAGCTCACTAAAAATATAAATGCCCGATTTTCGGACATGTTTAGATAAGAAAATGAGCCACAGATAATCCTGTGGCTCATTTTTATTGATAAGATTATAATAGTTATTGGTTGCTTAGCATTACACTCCACCGGAGGGGCGGCGAAAATTCAAAGAATTTTTAACGGGATGGTTCTATACTCAAAGCATCACTACATTATATTTTCTCAATCCGTTCTCTAATCCAAAAATTCCCCGGAAACATAATACCAACGTTCGTGCATCTTCTGAAAAACAGAAAACTCATGATGAACTTGCTGATGGCCGTCCTGATCGTTATAATAAGCCTTAAATTCTACATGATTTAAAGCGGGAGTTCTGATGATTTCCAATTTCGTCCATTGGTTGATCTCTCCCCATTCCTGCAGATCTTTTTTATTGTGGTATTTTCTTTTTCCCGGAAGGGTAGTCTCCATCAGGTATTCACCATTCGGAATGGCAAAAGCAGAGAACCTCGATCGCATCAGAGCTTCAGCCGTAGGGGCATGCTTTTCTCCTGTATGATAAGGTTTACAGCACTCTTCGTAGGATTTCCCTGAACAGCATGGACAGTCCATATATTGTATTTTAAATTTTGAACTGTAAAAATAATGAAATTCAATAGGAATGGGCTTTAGCTCTCTCAAAATAAACAAAAAAATCCACCGGCTTTAGCCGAAACATAGAAAATTTATTTATCACAGATAGGTATAAAAAAGAAGCACTCTGATTAAAGAATGCTTCCCTTGATTTATTTAATAAACCCTCTGTTTCTCAATAAAGGTTTGATATCCGGATCGTGTCCTGTGAAGTCTCTGAATGCCTGGTTAAGATCTACAGAATTTCCTACGGAAAGAATATATTTTCTGAAACGGTCACCGTTTTCTCTGGTTAAACCACCGTTCTTACTGATCCACTCCCATGCATCATTGTCCAATGTTTCAGACCATAAATAAGCATAGTATCCTGCAGAATATCCGCCTCCCCAGATGTGGGCAAAATAAGGCGTGTGATATCTCGGCGGAACGGTTGCCAAATTGAATCCATGGCTGGCTAAAGACTGCTTTTCAAAGTCTAAAACAGGAATAAACTGATTTTCATTGCTTACCGTATGCCAATCCATATCAAGTTCAGCAGCAGAAACCAACTCAGTAGTCATATAACCCTGATTGAAAGTAGATGCTTTTTTTATCTTGTCTACCAAGGCCTGTGGAATAGGTTGTTTTGTTTCATAATGTACAGCGTAATTCTTCAGAACAACAGGATCTAAAGCCCAGTGCTCATTGATCTGAGATGGGAATTCTACAAAATCTCTCGGTACATTCGTTCCTGAAAGTGAAGGATATTTCTGGCTGGCAAACATTCCGTGAATAGAGTGACCAAATTCATGGAAGATGGTTGAAACATCGTCATAGCTGATTAAGGAAGGTTTTCCCGGAGCAGGTTTCTGATAATTATAGCAATTAACAATGACAGGTTTTGTTCCTAATAAATAAGACTGCTCCACAAAATTACTCATCCAAGCTCCACCGTTTTTAGAATCTCTTGTATAAAAATCCAGATAGTAAATGGCAATAGATTTTCCATCATGATCGAAGACTTCATACGTTACTACATCCGGGTGATAAACCGGAAGATCTGTTCTCTTTTTGAAAGTCAGTCCGTAGAATTTCTCAGCAGCAAAGAAAACCCCTTTTTCAAGAACAGTTGTGATTTCAAAATAAGGTTTTATTTCACTTTCATCAAGATCAAACTTAGCTTTTCTTACCTGTTCAGCATAGAAATTCCAGTCCCAGGGTTCTACTTTAAAGCCTCCTTTTTGCTGATCAATAAGATCCTGGATATCTTTTGCTTCACGTCTTGCTGTTTCCACTGCCGGAGTAGCAATCTGGTTCATCAGCTTAGTAGCTGCTTCAGGGGTTTTTGCCATCTGATCCTGAAGCTTCCATTCAGCAAAGTTTTTCTTACCTAAAATCTGTGCTTTCTTTAATCTTAATTTAGCAAGCTGTTCGATGGTTGATCTCGTATCGTTGGCATCTCCTTTCTCAGCTCTGGTCCATGAAGCTTTAAATAGCTTTTCTCTGGTCGTTCTGTTTTTTAAATTTTGAAGAAGAGGTTGTTGTGTAGTGTTTTGTAACGCCAGAAGATATTTTCCAGGTTGTCCTGCCGTTTTAGCATCAGAGGCTGCAGCTGCAATTTCATCGGCAGAAAGTCCGTCCAGTTCTTTCGCATCGGAGAAAAATACACCTCCTTGTTTTCTAGCTTCCAATAATTTGTTGGCATATTGGGTAGAAAGAGAAGCCAGCTCCTGATTGAGCTGCTTTAGTTTTTCTTTATCAGCTGCAGAAAGGTTAGCACCTGCAATTTCAAAATTCTGCTTATAATATTGTACCAGTCTTTTACTTTCAGAATCCAGACCATCTTCTTTGATGGATTGTATTCTTTTATAAAGATTTTCATTCAGGTACAGTTTGTCAGAATGTGCTGCAAAAATAGGAGCATATTCTTCATCTAAAGCCTGTAATGTAGGATTCGTATTAGCACTGGTAAGATTTGAAAATACAATTTGTGCTCTTCTCAGCACTTCACCACTTTTTTCCAAGGCAACGATGGTATTTTCAAAAGTAGGGGCAGCCGGATTGTTGGCAATTTTTATAATTTCAGCTTCATGTTGCTTTAAACCGTAGTTAAAAGCAGGTTTGAAGTGTTCGTTTTTGATTTTGTCAAACTCCGGTGCTTCGTATTGAAGCTTGCTCTTCTTCATAAAAGGATTTGAAGATAAAGAGGGATCAGGTGCAGGAAGCTCCTGTTGAATATCGGTCTGTTTCATTGTAGTACAAGATTGATTGAACGCCAAGGCAGAAATTAATAATACCGATGAAATATTCTTCATAAATATAGTTGTTATTAAAGCATAAAGATATTAAAAACTTGTATCATAGAACATATTTCGGCGAATGTATTTCTTTAAGCCCTTTGTTGTATTTACAGTATTTTCAAATGTAATGTAATATTTTTTATAAATTAGTTGTTATTTAAATAAAGAAATCAATAAAAAAATTAACAAAAGGAATAAGCATGAAAACAAGTACTTTATTTATTTTTTCAGCCTTTGTGGCTTTAGCCTCATGTAACGATAAACATGAGAACCGAAATAGAGACAGAGACGGAGACCGAAGTAATTGGGTAGAGAAGGTAGTGAGCAAAGAAAGCGGTCCGATACAGCATAAGGAATTTAATGGAGATTTTGACGAAATTCAGGTTTCACAAGCCATTGAAGCAGAAGTTATAAAATCTGAAACTGAGAAAGTTGAAATCTCAGCGCCACAAAGTATCATTGATGAAATTCTGGTGGAAAATGATGGCGGAAAACTGCATATTCATTATAAGCCGGGGATCAGAGTGATGAACATCAGCAAAGTGACAGCTAAAATTTATACAAAAGATTTTAGTAAGCTTATTGCGGATTCGGCTGCGAGAATTATTGTAAAAGATAAATTTACTCAGGAAAAAACAGACATCGAAGCATCAAGCGCAGGAAGTATTTCCGGAGATCTTGAAGCGAATGACATGGATATCAATATAAGCAGCAGCAGTAGTTTCGATGGTAAAATATGGGCCGTAAACCTTGATATTGAATCTTCATCAGGATCAACTCTGGACCTCTCCGGTAAAGCAAAAAAGGTAGACGTGAGTGCTTCTTCAGGGAGCAGCGTTTCTGCAAAAGGAGTTATTGCTGATGATGTAGAAGCAGATGCTTCCAGTGGCGCAAGTGTACACATAAGTGCTGTTTCCAGTGTGAAAGCAGGTGCTTCATCCGGTGGAAGTGTGGATATCTCGAAAAAGGGAGAGCTTAAGAGTGTGATAAAAGACGAAAGCAGCGGTGGAAGCGTAAACATCCAGTAAATTAATCCTGAGACTCTTCCTCATCTTCTTCATCAGCTGATGAGGATCCTTCCCAGTTTTTATTATCGAAATTAAGATTATCATAAGCCAATAAATCCTCCTCACGCTGGAGGATTTCTTTTGTGGTAAACAGAGTAATATCTTCATCATTTTCCTTCATTTTGCCAGCTTTCTGACTGATGCTTTGTCAATGGCCATAAACCTTTGGCCAAGACGTCTTGCAGCATATTTTCTCATTCCCGTTTCATGAAGTACATCTACAGCCATATCCACGGCTGTTCCCAGTGTTTCACGGTAAATATGATTGACGCCATTGTTCAGATAATCATAAGCATCAATCCTGTTTTTGGCTCTTACAAAAATTTTGACGTTAGGATAATGTTCACGGACAAGTTCTGCAATGAACTTGTTATCGTCAGGATCATCCAGACATAAAACGAGAATTTCAGCATCTTCAATTCCTGCCGCTCTTAAAATAGGAATCCTCGTTGCGTCACCATAATACACTTTAAAACCATAGCTTCTAAGCAGTTTCACACGGTCAGAATCACGATCCAGAACGGTAGCTGGTATTTTATTGGCTTTTAAAAGACGTCCCACCGTACTTCCAAAATGCCCGAAACCTACAATGATGATTTTCTTTTGAGTAACATTGCTGTCAAGAATATTATAGTCATGTTCCTCTTCAGGAATTTCTTTGATAAATTTCGGAGTAATAAATTTGTCATTGATGATGAGAAGAATAGGAGTGATACACATGGTAATTGCCGTAACAGCCATCATCTGTGCATTCATTTCGGGACCTAAAAGATAAAGATCTGATGCGTAATTCAGCAGTACAAAAGCAAACTCTCCTACCTGAGAAAGGGCAAAGGCATAAAAAAGACTTTGGGGAGTATCTATCCTGAAAAATTTTCCAATAGTATATAAAACCACAAACTTTACACCCAGTACCGCAAAAACAGTACTGAAGATAAATAAGGGATCTTTCTGAATGATATTAAAATTAATGGTTGATCCTACACTCACGAAGAAAACAGCTAAAAGCAGCCCTTTGAAAGGATCGATCTGTGCTTCCAGCTCATGACGGAATTCACTGTTGGCAAGCATTACTCCTGCAAGGAAGGCTCCTAATGCAGGAGAAAGACCAATCACAACCATCAGCTCCGAGACTCCAATAACCAGAAATAACGAAGACGCGGTCAATAGTTCTGACATTCCTGATTTTGAAACATAGCGCAGAAAGGGAACAAATACATATCTGCCGAGTAAAATCAATAATGCTACCCCGAAAATTACGGTTCCGGCCTGAAGCCATTCCGGGAGTTTCTGGATCAGAATCTGAATTTCATTGTCATGATGCTTGGCTTTATAATTGGCCAGAATAGGCAATATGGCCAGAATAGGAATTACCGAAATATCCTGAAACAGCAAGGTAGAAAATGAAGCTTCTCCGGCGGTAGTCTTGAGGTTGTTTTTTTCCTGTAAAGTCTGCAGAACAATAGCTGTAGAAGATAGGGCAAAGCACATGGCAATAGCAATCGCTTTGTCTACTCTCCAGCCTACGCTTGTGAATACAAGAAAAAGCAGAAGAATGGTAAGAGCCATCTGAGATAGTCCAAGACCCATTATTTTCTTTCGCATTTCCCAGAACTTCCGGGGCTCTAGTTCCAGACCTACCAAAAACAAAAGCATGATCACTCCAAACTCGCTGGCATGCATAATGTCATTGACATTGTTTCCTGTAAGTTTAAGGACATAAGGGCCTATGATAATTCCTCCTAAAATATAACCGATGACAGAACTCAGCCCTAATTTCCTTGCCAATGGAACCATAATAATGGCTACACCCAGGAAAATTAATGTGTTCATCGCTAAGCTGGATTCCATATGCTATTGATTGAGTAGTTCTGTGAATTCTTTTTTATGTAAAATAATTTCTTTTTTAGAGAGCTTGTTGGCTTCGTATACGATTTTGATATGTTTGATATCTGCTTTAAAAACTTTTAATGAAACAATAAGCCCGCTGATGAGTTCATCTATGGTATATTGATAAGTTCCGGTTTTGGTGAAAGACCTTTCTTTTCCGCCTGTGGTTACCAGAATATAGACTTCTTTTCCTTCCAGGGGATTATGTTCACCTTCTTTCAGCCAGTCTCTGTCGAAAACTTCATCAATCCATAATCTGAGAAGAGGAGGCATTCCGAACCATATCAGGGGAAACTGAAAGATAAAACGCTCATAGTTTTTAAGGCGTTTTCTTTCCCGGAAAGCTGCGATATGAAAGTCAGGATATTCTTCGTAAAGATCTCTCAGGGTATAATGCTGGTGGCGAACGTAGAAATTGATGAGCTCTACATTCGAATTGGAGTGCTCCAGATAAGGGTGTGCAAATACTACCAGTGTCTTCTTCATAATCCTGTTTTCAGTAAATATAGTGAAAAAATATTGAATAAAAGGTGGTTTTTATGATGTTTTATTAACTTTTTAATAGCTAAATATCAATTTAACATTAATAAAAGTTAATAAATCAGTATTATTTTGGTTTTTAAATAAAAAAAATCAGATCGTGATGATCTGATTCTATATCATTTTTGAATATTTCTTGATTACCATCCACCGGATGCACCGCCTCCTCCGAAACTTCCACCACCGCCGAAGCCTCCGAATCCGCCTCCGCCACCTGAACTTCCACCGCCAAAGCCACCTCCTCCGAAGCTGCCAGGGAACGGGAAGAAACCACCAGGATAATTTCTGCGTCCTCTTCTGGTGATAATCACATCATCATCGTCGTCATTATTTCCGCCACGTCCGCCACCTCTGTTTCCAAAAAGGATAGCAATGATGATGAAAATAATAAAAGCAATAATAAGAACTTTAAATGCACTTCCATTGCCGGAAGGAGCTGTTGTGGCTACAGGTTTGAATTTTCCCTCAACAGCCTCCATAATCGCTGAGGTTCCACCATTGATCCCTTCATACCAAAGTCCTTTCTTGAAATTTGGGGTGACGATGTAATCTAAGATCTGTCCAGCTACAGAAGCGGTAAGGTATTGCTCTACGGCACGCCCCTGTTGGATAGACATCGTTCTGTCTTCTGTAGCAATAAGAAAGACAACTCCATTATCTACTCCCTTTTTTCCGATTTTCCATTTTTCACCAAACATGGTGGCCAGAAAATTTACATCTTCTCCTTTGGTAGAGCGGATGATGACTACTTCAATTTCCGTTGAGGTAGAATCTGCAAACTTGATCAGTTTATGATTAAGTGCATCTTTTTCCTGTTGGGAAAGCAATCCGGCTTCATCAAAAACAGGATACAGCACCGCAGGTTTTTCAGGAATGGTATATTGTGCTGATACAAAAGTGTAAAAGCAGAGTAGTAAAAATGAAAATACTATTTTAAGAGAACGTAATTTCATTTGGAAGTTGGTTTGGGTTTTCTCCTTTTACAGGAAAATGTTTTTTGAGTTCAAGTCCTGTTTCCAGGATGGCACTTTTCAGGGCCTGATAATAATTTCCTTTGGCAAATTCAGCGGTGATATAATCGTGAAGATGATCCCAGTAAGATTGTTTTACTTTTTCATGAATGCCGGTATCTCCAATGATGGTAAGATATTTCTGTTCAAAATTGACATGGAAGAGTACCGCATTTCTGTCTGCTGTTTTATCCATAGCCAGTTTTTTGAAAACTTCAAATGCAGTCTTGGCATCCCGGTTTTCAGTATTGGAATCAATATGCACTCTGATCTCTCCCGTAGAATGATCTTCCGCAGACTGAATCGCTTCCACAAGGGAAGCGATCTGTTGATTTGTTAGGAAATTACCCATTATTATTTGAATACTTCAGGAGCTTTTTGAGCGCCTGCGTCAGCTTTGAAATAAGGTTTTTCTTTGAAGTTGGTGAAATTCGCCAGAATATTATTCGGGAAAGTCTTGATGGAAGTATTATAATCCTTTGCAGCATCATTATAGTAAACCGTTTCAGTTCTGATACTATTTTCAATAGCAGTGTATTCTCTCTGGAAGTTGATATACTGCTGGTCTGCTTTTAAGTTAGGATAAGATTCCACCACGGCCATCAATCTGCTTAATGCACCCGATAATTCTCCTTGTGCAGCCTGGAATTTAGCCAGATCAGCTTCGGTCATATTCGTAGGATCAATATTGATGGAAGTAGCTTTGGAACGGGCTTCCACAACTTGTGTTAAAGTTTCCTGCTCAAATTTTGAATACGATTTTACGGTTCTTTCCAGGTTAGGAATAAGGTTCGCTCTTTTCTGATACACAGTCTCTACATTAGACCATTTTGCGTTCACAGTCTGTTCTTTGTTGACAAAGCTGTTATATCCGCTTTTCCCCCAGAAGAATAGAATTGCAACAATAATAAGAAGGGCAATACCAATGGTTCCTGCACCCAGACATCCTTTATTTTTCATAGTTTATTTTTTTAAATTTTTTGTGCTAACCAAATATACAAATTATGTGCTAATTTTGTAAAAAATTATTTGAATGACAACAATAGTGGTGGCAATGGGAGAGAAAAATGAAATTGGTTTTGAAAACCAGTTGCTTTGGCATCTTCCTAAAGATTTGAAACATTTTAAAGATATTACTTCCGGACATCCGGTTATTATGGGGAGAAAGACCTATGAAAGTATTGGAAAAGCTCTTCCGAACCGTACCAATATTGTTGTGTCAAGAAAAAAAGACTGGTTTGAGGAAGGAATTCTTATTGTAGGAAGCATCAAGGAAGCATTGAAATTTGCTAAGAAGATTGATGAGGAAGTTTTCGTTATCGGTGGCGGAAATATCTATGAGCAGACTATGGATGTAGTGGACAAACTTGAAGTTACTTTGGTGAAAGCAGATCTTCAGGCTGATACATACTTTCCGGAAATAGATCCTAAAATCTGGAAAATGACTAACGAAATCTGCCATGAGAAAGATGAAAAGAACGGCTATGATTTCTGTTTCCAGACATTTGAAAAAATCAAAAAAGAAGATTAGATATCAATAGTTAATTTTGCTTCGCAAAGTGAATCGTGAATTTTCCGCAGTTACAAAATTAACAAACGCAGCGAATTGACCATTCACCATTGACTTTTTGAACTTTAAGCTCTAAATTTATTATCTTTGCACTTCTAAAATTTAATAATGAATAAATACATAAAAATTGCAGTAGCAGCAGTTCTTATCCTGTTAGGACTTTATATGATGATTTTCACAAGAAATCTTGGTTGGGGTATTGTTGTTTTTCTTTTGGCTGCATTTCCCATCTTGCTATTCTTTAAAAACGAATATATCCTATTGGCATTCTGGCAATTGAGAAAACAAAATATGGAGAAAGCCGGAGAATGGTTATCCAAAATAACAGATTATAAAGGACAGCTTCATAAAACTCAATACGGATATTTTCACTATTTATCAGGACTGACGCAAGCTCAGGATCATCCTGCGAAAGTAGAGCCTTTCATGAAGAAAGCGTTGGAGTACGGTTTGAATATGAAACACGACAGAGCAATGGCTACTTTAAATCTTGCTGCAGCAGCTATTTCTAAAGGAAGAAAGCAGGAAGGTCAGAAGTTGCTGGAAGAAGCAAAAAGACTGGACAGTGCCGGAATGATGACCGATCAGATCAAAATGATGAAAGATCAGTTGAAAATGCCAACCATGCAGAAGCATATGCATAACCCGAATATGAGAAACAGAGGGAAATTCTTCTAATCAAAAAAAATAAAAATAAAAATAAAAAGCACCTTTTTGAGGTGCTTTTTTATGTGTTAAATATCAAATTTACATTTCTGAGTTTTGATCATAGCCATAAAATTTAGGCATCTGCCAATGGTATTTTACAGCAAATGTTCGAATCGCAACGATCAGTAAAATAGTGAAGATTTGTATAAAAGTATAGGAAAGTACTGTATATCTGGTCATCAATAGAAATGCTGCTCCGCCCACAATACATGCTGTGGCATAAATTTCCTTTCTGAAAATTAATGGAATTCTATTGAGTAATATATCCCGGATAATCCCTCCAAAACAACCTGTAATAGTTCCTAATGCAATACAGATCATTGGATGAATACCTGCATTTAAACCTTTTTGTACACCGATTATGGTAAATAATCCAAGTCCGAAGCTGTCGAAGATAAATAAAGTTACTTTAAAGTTTTTCTCAAGAGATTTGAAAATCATTGAAAAAATACTGGTCGCCAGAATCAGGGTACACATCAGAATATCATGCATCCAGAATACAGGGATATCCAGTAACAGGTCTCTTACAGTTCCTCCTCCTACAGAAGTTACAAATGCAATAATAAGCACTCCGAACGGATCAAGCCGTTTCTGCATCGCTGCAAAACTTCCGGACATGGAAAAGGCAATGGTCCCCAGGACTTCTATTGCAAAATTGAACTGTTCGTGCATATATAATTATAAATGATTGTTGATAAATGATAATTGATGAATGATTTCTGCTTAAGCAAATTCTTGGCCATTATATCAATTATCATTTATCGCTCATCAATTATATTTTTTTATCTCTCCACTCTCACAGAGTCCGGAACCATCAGTTCATATTCGCCGCCGTGGTTAATAACTTCCCTTACAATGCTGCTACTGATGAATGATTTTCCTGAGGAAGTCAGTAAGAATACGGTTTCCAGTTTTTTATGAGCTAATGTTCTGTTGGTATGAGCAATCGCTTTTTCAAATTCAAAATCTGCCGGGTTTCTTAATCCTCTGATGATGTACTGAGCATTTTTTTCAAAACAGTAATCTACTGTTAGACCTTCAAATGAATCTACTTCCACATTGGGAAATTCTGCTACAGAGTTTTGAATAAATTCCATTCTTTTTTCAAGAGGGAACATATATTTTTTCTGAGAGTTCTGTCCGATAGCGATGATTAATTTATCAAATAGCGGTGCCGCTCTTTCTATAATGTCGTAATGTCCTAGTGTAATAGGGTCAAAAGACCCTGGAAAAACAGCAATTTTCATGTTGTATGAGTTATGACGTTGAATGGTAAATTATCAGTTAAAAGCTATGTATTTATTATTTTCTAACCTCTAATTTCTAACTTCTATATTTACTTATTAAGTGCTTTTTCTACTTCATTTCCACAAAGATCCATAATGGAAATTCCATAATGTCTTGCCTGCTGAGGGAGAATACTTGCAGGAGAGAATCCTGGGTTGGTATTCATTTCAAGCATATAAGGAATTCCGTTCATCAGAATGTATTCACTTCTTGAAAAACCACTCATGCCTAATGAATCGTAAGCTCTTTTGGCGATTTCTTCCACTCTTTTAGTGGTCTCTTCGTCAATTCTTGCAGGGGTAATTTCTTCAGAAGCACCTTCATATTTTGCTTCATAATCAAAGAACTCATTGGTAGGAACAATTTCTGTAATTCCTAAAACAATAGTTTCTCCTTTAAAATCAATAACTCCTACAGAAACTTCCATCCCGTCCAGGAAACTTTCAATCAGGATTTCGTCATCTTCCTTGAAAGCAATTTCAGTAGCGGCAATCAGTTCCGATTTTTCTTTTACCTTAGAAATTCCCAGAGAAGATCCTGATTGGTTAGGTTTTACAAATAAAGGAAGGTTAAGTTCTGATACAATTTCATCCACATTGATGTCTTCCCCTTTTCTTAAATAAATACTTTTTGCAGAAGGAATTCCGTATTTTGATAACACGGCAAGAGTGTCTTTTTTATTGAAAGTAAGGGCGCTCTGGTAAAAATCACAACCTGTATATTTTTGACCGATGGCATCCCAGTAGGCCTGAAGAATTCCGTTTTCTCCCGGAGTTCCGTGGATGATATTGAAACAAACATCAAATTTTAAAGTTTCCCCATTATCTAAAGTCACAGAAAAATCTCCTCTGTTGATGGCATATTTTTTATCATTTTCACCTAAAAAATACCATTCATCTTTAAGGACTACTACTTTATATACGTCATAGAGATTTCTGTCTAAAGAATCATAAATCAATTGTCCGCTTTTTAAGGAAACAACATATTCATCGGAATAGCCTCCCATTACTACGGCAACACTTTTTTTATTCATAACCATATAGTATCAATTAAGGCAAATTTAATCATTTTATGCAATGCAATATGGGAAATCGGCAAATTTTAAAATCAAAAATGAATTGTGTTAAATAAAAAGTCCATTCTAAAATTATTAGCTATATTTGCGGTTATAATTAAAGTATTTTTAAGTATGCTTAAATCACTTTTCAATTGGAAAGTTTTACTGAATTTAGTAGTAGCCATCGGTGTTTTCGTTGGGCTGGTATGGCTCACATTTCGCTGGTTGGAGTACCATACTAACCACGGTCAGGAAATTCCTGTTCCCAATATTGTAAATAAATCGGTACATGATGCCGTAAAAATATTAGATGATACAGGGCTGGAATATGAAGTAGACAGTGCCAATTACGACCCGAAATACAGACCATTCCAGGTATTGCAGGTATATCCTGCACCAGGTTCCCGTGTAAAAGACGGAAGAACTGTAACGCTTAAAGTAAATCCGAGAACATGGGCTCCTATTGCGGTGCCGAATGTTATTAATAAATATTCCGGACTGGCCTTTCAGAGATTGGATCAGGTAGGTCTTAAAATTGGTGATACGATTTATGAGCCTAGTATTCAGAAAGATGCCCTTTTAAGAATATTATATAAAGGAAATGCTGTAAACCCAGGTACGCGTTTACCAAGATTCTCTACCATTGATGTTGTGGTAGGATCGGGGCCAATGAGAAATATTTCTATTCCTAATGTTGTAGGACTTACGGTAAAAGAAGCAAGAGCTGTCATTACCAAGAGTATGTTTGAAGTAGGGCTGGTAGAGCATGAAGATGGAAGTAAAGATGAATCTGATATTATTTATTATCAGGATCCTGCCTCCGGAGATGTTCGTGATCAGGGAATGCAGATCGATCTTTGGGCAAGTAAAAAGACTCCGGCAGAATTAAGAGCGAAAGTAGAGCAGTTGAATTCTATCTATCGTATGAAAGTGGATACTTCACTTCCTCCGGTACGATATGAAGAAGTGCATAGTGAGCCAAGTTATGATGCTCCGGTTGTACCCGCTCCTGCTCCAAAAAGAGAAACTCCAAAGCCGGAAGCTCCGAAGACAGAGGCCTCTAAAAATCAGACTACAGCAGCTAAACCAGCTGCTGCAACTGTTGAAAAACCTAAAACACCTGTAGGGAACGGTACTCACACTGCTGGAGGTACAACAAAACCTGCAGCAACAACAACACAACAGCCTGCTCAAAAGCCAAAAGCTAAGAAGGTTGTCGTAGAATAAGATCAGATTAATATCAAAAATACAGGCTTCAACTATAAAATGTTGAAGCCTTTTGTGTAAAAAATATAAAACAATGTCAGAAGATAACGACGATTTTTTAGATGAAGAATTATTAGATTCCAACAGTATCGAAAACATCGATATTGATGATGAAAATAAAGGATTGTATGAACATCTTAATATCACTGTCGACAGCAAACAGGAACCATTAAGAATAGATAAGTTCCTTTTAATATACAGACAGAATTCTTCAAGGAATAAAATTTCACAGACCTGCAGAGCCGGAAATGTTATAGTGAACGGAACAGCGGTGAAACAGAATTACCGTGTAAAACCGGGAGATCAGATCTCAGTTTTGCTTACCCATCCTCCAAGAGAAAATGTCATTATTCCCCAGGATATTCCGGTGAACATCGTTTATGAAGATGATGACTTGGTTGTTGTGGATAAGGAAGCGGGAATGGTGGTACACCCAGGATTTGGAAATTGGGACGGAACATTGGTGAACGCATTGGCCTTCCACTTTGAAAAGAATGGTGAAAAATCCGATCTTGACAGGGTAGGGCTTGTTCACAGAATTGATAAAGATACCTCAGGACTATTGGTGATTGCCAAGAATGAATATGCATTAAGTTTTCTGGCAAAACAATTCTTTAACCGAACCACCAAAAGGCTGTATTGGGCTTTTGTATGGGGAAATATGCAGGATGAAGAAGGTACCATCAGAGGTCATATCGGAAGGCATCCTAAAAACAGAATGCAGATGTCTGTTTATGAAGATGGCAGCCAGGGAAAACACGCGGTGACCCATTATAAAGTGCTGGAAAGATTCAAATATATGACCTGGGTGGAATGTAAACTGGAGACCGGAAGAACGCATCAGATCAGGGCGCATTTCAGACATATCGGGCATACTTTATTTAATGATGAAAGATATGAAGGACATACACCTTTAAGAGGGGTAAATCTTCCAAAATACAAGCAATTTATTAAAAATGTTTTTGAAATTTTGCCAAGACATGCCCTTCATGCCCATACCCTAGGATTTATACACCCAACAACAAAAAAGGAATTATATTTTGAGAGCCCAATGCCCAAAGATATGGCGGATGCCGTAAAAAAATGGAGAAATTATTTAGAAAACTAAAAATATATTGAGAATTTTTTATATTTGTTGAATTGAAATCAAGATTTGTTATGAGAAAACTATATGCTATCGTATGTTTAGCTCTTTTGTCAAATGCATACAAAGCACAAGAATCACTACCATACTATCAGCAATATCTTTTGGATGGTGAGTTCCTGTTCAACCCAGCTCAATACGGAAAAACAGATTACGTACAGCTCAACGCCAATTATCAACAACAATTTTCAAAATTCAGTAATTCTCCGAATGTTCAGTCAATCGGGATTAATGCGAATATATTTGATAGAGTAGGTGCTGGTATTTCCGTGTTTAGAGACAGTAACGGACCGATCTCTGCTGGTGGTATCACGGCTGGTGCTTCATATTTTATTCCGCTAAGTAGTGAAGGAGACAGAAAAGACCAATTCTCTTTCGGTACAAGTGTTAACTTCTATAACATGAATTTTGATTATTCAAAAATCAATACTGAAGAAGGTGGTGACCCACTATTGAGAGGTGAAGAAAGTAACATCTTTATGGTATATGCAAACTTCGGTTTGGCAGCTACCTACAGAGGTTTATTCGGGGGTGTTTCCGTAAATGATATCGCATTAAGTAATGATGCTTCTATTGTAAACAACTACGAGCCTTCTCCAATTAAATTCTTCTTAAACTTAGGATACAACTGGAATATTGCTGATAATATTACATTAGCACCTTCAGCGTTAATCAATCTTAATACAAATTCAACGAGAATGATAGACTGGAACCTAATGGCTACATTCTCTAATGATATTAACGCATTCTCTTTCGGGGTAAGTTACAGAACGGTTCAGAACAGATTTGATAATCAGAACCTAAGTATCTCTCCAATTGTAAAAGTAAGATTCAACAAATTCATGATCGGAGCTACTTATAACCTTGGATTGTCTGACATCCAGAGTTATGGAGGAAACAGCTTCATGATTGGTCTGGGGTATAACTTCGACAACTTCATTAATGCTAGAGGATTTAGATATTAATTAATTTAATTTAAATAAATTTGAGCTCTGAAATTTTTCAGAGCTTTTTTTATGATTTATATTCACATTCCGTTCTGTAAACAAAAATGCAGTTACTGTAACTTTCATTTTTCAACATCCCTGAATTTCAAGGATGATATGCTTCGTGCTATGAAAACTGAAATACTATTGAGAAAAGATGAGCTACAGAATAAAAATCTGAAATCCCTGTATTTTGGAGGGGGAACTCCTTCTATTCTTTCTGTGGATGAGATCAGTTCTTTAATAGATGATGTTCTGAAGTACTTCAGTTTTGAAAACGATATAGAAGTCACTCTGGAAGCCAATCCCGATGATCTGGATAAAGACTTTTTAAAACAGCTTGCGGGAACACCGGTGAACAGACTGTCTATTGGTACTCAAAGTTTTTTTGAAGAAGATCTTAAACTGATGAACAGAGCTCACAATGCTTCCGAAGCAGAAAGTTCCATCAAACGGGCACAGGATTTCGGCTTTGAAAACCTGAGTATTGACCTGATCTATGGTTCACCCACATCCAATCTTGAAATCTGGAAAGAAAATCTGAATAAGACAATTACTTTAGAAGTTCCTCATATTTCATCTTATGCATTAACTGTTGAGCCCAAAACAGCTTTAGAAAGCTGGATTTCAAAAGGGAAAATAAAAAGTCCCAAAGAAGAAGAGCAAAACAGTGAATTCTATTATCTATCAGACTTTTTAAAAGACAATGGTTTTGAACATTATGAAGTGTCTAATTTTGCAAAACCTGGTTTTTACTCACGACACAATTCTGCTTACTGGAAATACAATGAATATCTTGGAATAGGCCCCTCGGCACATTCTTATAACGGATTTGATGTAAGAAGCTGGAATGTAGCCAATAATCAGCAATACATCAAAAAACTGAATGATAAACTTCTGGCTAAAGAAGAAGAAATTCTTTCCCATGAAGATCAGTTTAACGAAATGATTATGATTGGTTTACGTACCATTTGGGGTGTAGATCTGGAAAGTTTAAAAAATAAATTTTCAGACAGAATGCTGGAACATTTTCAGAGAGAGAGCAAGTTCAAAATTGAGGAAGGTATTTTAATCATTGAGAATGAACATTTAAAAATTCCTGAAAAACATTGGTTTATGGCAGACGGAATTGCGTCGGATTTGTTTATTGTATAATGTTTGTATGTATACAGCATGCCATAAAATTCACTATTTTTGTATAAAATTTCAACTCATTTGAAAACGAAAAAACAAGATTATTCACATCTTTCACCCAACCAGCCTATCGGAATTTTTGATAGTGGAGTAGGAGGTCTTACCGTTGCCAAAGAAATTAAAAGACTTCTGCCTCACGAAGACCTTATTTACTTTGGAGATACAAAGCACCTTCCTTACGGAGAAAAATCCAAGGAAGCGATTATTGAATATTCTACAAAGATCACCAATTTTCTGCTGGAGCAGAACTGTAAAGCCATTGTCATTGCCTGTAATACGGCAACGGCTAATGCTTTAAATGAAGTGATGCAGTCTGTTGCGGGAAAAGTACCTGTAATAGACGTTATTAACCCTGTTGCTGAAAAAGTATCATACGAAATCCATAATAATGTAGGCGTCATTGCTACCAAAGCAACCGTGAATTCAGGATTATATAAAAAGAGCATCAGAAAACATAATAAATGGATCAAAGTGGATGAACTGGCAACACCATTACTGGTTCCTGCCATTGAAGAAGGATTTAAAAACCATCCGATCACCCATGCTATAATCTACAATTACTTGAGTAACAGTAAACTGAAGAATATTGAGACCTTGATTCTGGGCTGTACCCATTATCCTCTTTTAATAGATGAAATCAAGCAGTATTATGGAAACAGAGTCCGTGTAATAGATTCTCCGAATATTGTGGCTAACCATTTGAAGATTATTCTGGATAAGTATAGTCTTTTAAATGATAACAATCACCAGCCGAATTATCACTTCTACCTTTCCGATCTTACCAAGAATTTTGAAAAGATCTCCAAGAAGTTCTTTGGAAAAACCATCGATTTAGAATTGAAAGTATTATAAATAAAAAGTCTGCCTCATATTGAAGCAGACTTTATTATTAGGCCTTTGTGAAAGAGATTGTGAAATTTGTGTTTATGTTACGCCTCTATAATTACTTTTTCAGCATTCAGCCTTTTCTTCGGATTGAATTTCGGCTGATTAGCATCTGCTTCATCTCTCTGTCCGATGGCTACGGCAAATAAGGTTTCATATTTTTCATTATTCAGAACAGCATCATAACCCTCCGGTTCAATTCCTTCCATTGGAGTAGAATCTATTCCCATTGCTGCGCATGCAGACAAAAGAACTCCTAATGATAAATATACCTGATGACCAAGCCATGATTTTATTGCTTCTTCTCCCTTAGGTTTTACCATCGTTCGGTAATAATTAACAGAACCTTCAGGAAGGTTTTCTTCAATTTGCTTTTCAAAGTTTTCTATGTTTCTGATCACTTGAAAAACAATTACATGACTACTATCCAGTACTTTTTCTTTATTAAAATAAGACTTGTCACCCAATTCCTTTTTCAGTTGCGGATCATTAACGAAAATAAAATTCCATGGCTGGCTGTTAATGGAGGAAGGACTTAAGTTTAAAATCTCCTGAAGCATTGCAATTTGTTCTTCACTGATTTTTCCCTGTGGATTATACTTTTTTACAGTATACCTGTTTTTCATTTGGTCTAAAAAGTTCATAATTTTATACTATCATTTTTATAGTTACAAAATTAATTTAAGTTTCCTAACTTTGCAATAACGGTAAAAAATGATAGTATAAAAATGTATACAATAGATAATAAATCCTATCCCTGCTGTACCAGCGTTACGATGAAATTTATCGGAGGGAAATGGAAAGCAGTAATTTTACATCACCTTATTGGCGGTGCTAAGCGTTATAACGAGATAAGAAAGTCTATTCCTACTATTACGGAAAGAACATTGAGTTTACAGCTAAAACAACTGGAAGAAGACGGAATTGTGGACAGAAAAGTTTTTACAGAAAAACCTCCTTTAGTGGTAGAATATGAATTAACGGACTTTGGAAAGACGCTTTTACCTGTTTTAGAAGCTATAACAAAATGGGGCGAAGAATCTCCGGTCATCTCAAAAAAAATAATCAGGAATTAAAGTTCCTGATTATCTTCTTTATTGGGTTCAAAAAAACTGAAACTTACATTTCCGTATTTTCGGGTATCTATTAAATTGGGATGGTCAAGTTTCATACGACTTTGGTGCTCTACAATAAGAACTCCGTTTTCCTTAAGGTATTTATTGTTTAAAACAAGAGAAATCAGCTCGTGGTATTTTTTCTCTTCCATTTCAAAAGGAGCATCAGAAAAAACAATCTCAAAAGATTTTTTATTTCTGAATTTTTTCAGCCAGTCGAAAACATCTCCTCGCTGTACATTGATCTGAAGTGCCATGTCAAGCTCAGATGCAGTGGTATTTATAAAGGCGGTATGCTTCGGATTCAATTCTACAGACGTTACATTTTGACATCCTCTGGAAGCAAATTCAAAGGTGATAGAGCCAATTCCTGCAAAAAGATCAAGCACGGAAATCGACTGCATATCGTATTTATTTTCCAGAATGCTGAATAAAGCCTCTTTCGCAAAATCGGTGGTAGGTCTTACTTCAAAGTTTTTAGGAGCTGCAATTTTTTTGGCTTTCCATTTGCCTGATATTATTCTGAACATATTTTTGTTAGGGTTTGGGTAATAGATTTTAGGTATTGGGTAATATGTTTGGATTCTGATCCCTATTACCTGCGGCCTGAAACCTAGTTAAGTATAAAATTCTTATTGGGAATATTGTCAAAGACAATTTTCAGATTTTTAACAAATTTCTGAAGTTCGGAAATAAACGTTTCATTTTCCGTCGTTTCTCCATAAGCATAAAAGCTGGTTTCATTGATTCCGAAACCGATCTTGCTCAATGTAAACATAATGAAGTAAAGGAAATCTACTTCAGAATTGACATCCAGATTATTATAAAGGATGATTTTCTTATTATCAATCGCAAAAAACTCACATTGATTGTGATACAGATTGATATGAATTTCCTTATTCGTTTTATTATTGATTGAACTTAAAAACTTTTCCCCGGAGAAATTAAAATGAACCGGTATTGCCAGTTCTTTTATTTTCTTATAGTAGTTTTTCGGGAACGTATAATAAAACTGAATATTGAATTTTTTGTTGATAGAAAGCATCAGTTCTTCTTTCTCTCTGTCGGTAGGAGCATTGAAGGCAATTAAATCAAATCCTGCATCATGCTCAGAAAAACCTTCCGGCATCAGGGTAAAGTGGTTCAATGCTGAAATCACATGGATTTCGTCATAGCGCTGCTTTATAAGAACTTCATCCAGCTTTTGGTCAATAAGACTGGCTGGTGTCTCTTCAGTAACGAAATAAGACTTTTCTTCCAGAATGTTTTTGTTTTTAACAATCTGATAGATTAATCCGTCTTTGGTAAAAAGTAAATTAAGTACGTTCATATTTCAATTCCTGCAAATTTAGTGAAATTCTACCATTACCGCACCCGATTGATGGTGAAGTATTTCCTTATTATAAAAATCAATATTAACCTGGCTTTCCAATACATCCCGAACCATCCTCTGTAAAGTCCCGTCGCCAATGCCGTGAACAATTTCAAGTCTCTTCAGATTGTTTTTTCTGCAAAACTCAATCACTTCAATCAGTTTTTCCTTTTGAATAAACAATCTTTCAAAACTGTCATAATCATTGGGATTCTTTACCAAATTATGAAAATGCAGGTCTAAAACCAAATGATTTTTCTGATGTTTTTTAGAAATGATTTTTCTAGGCTCCGCTTTTCTTACGACTCTGATATTTTCATAAAGATCAGCATCTTTAGGAACCAGTTTTTCTTTGGGATACTGATGAGTAAAACCATATTCGTCTTTAAAAACGACAATATTACCCTTCACGGAAGTAACTACTCCGCTTAAATCTTCATCTACTACCGAAA
Source organism: Chryseobacterium sp. PCH239 (assembly GCF_018924625.1). Classification (NCBI taxonomy): domain Bacteria; kingdom Pseudomonadati; phylum Bacteroidota; class Flavobacteriia; order Flavobacteriales; family Weeksellaceae; genus Chryseobacterium; species Chryseobacterium sp. PCH239. Next base: position 2,434,754 of record NZ_CP073027.1, on the reverse strand, counting down.
CCTTATCGCCAATTTTCATATTTTTCAAGACTTCTGTGAGCCATTATTTGTGCAAAGGTAAAAAGTAAAACGGATGAACACAAACTCCTCTACCTTCGAACTTTTCAACACTCAAACCCTCCAACTTTCACATACTCTTCCTCATCACACTCTTGGTCCCAGTTCTATGACCTCCAGATCTTTGATTTCCTCACCATCCACCACAAAGCGCATCATTGTTCTCACTTTATGCCAACCCTGTTTTCCGCAAGCTCCCGGGTTGAGATGAAGAAGACTGTTTTTCTGGTCATACATTGCTTTTAAAATATGGGAATGACCTGAAATAAATAATTTCGGAGCTTTTTCTGCAATTTCTTTTTTTGTAAGTGTAGTATATTTTCCTGGATAACCTCCGATATGGATCATCAGAACTTCCAGTTTTTCACAAAAGAAACGGTTCACTTCCGGAAATTCTGCCTGGATTTTGGCATTATCAATGTTTCCGTAAACACCCCTCAATGGTTTTATTTTTTCCAGCTGTTCAATGACATCCAGACTTCCGAAATCTCCACAATGCCATACTTCGTCAGCCTGAGAAGCATATTCAAGGATACGGTCATCAATATAAGAATGGGAATCGGAAAGAAGAAGAACTTTTGTCATGTACTGCCATTTTTAAGACTGCAAATATAAAGAAGCTTTTATCAATTCACAGGAGAAGCTAATCAGTAATATTTTTTGTTTTCCTTATAGAATCAAGTTTCTTTTCAATATCTGCACTGAAGACCTTTTTAAGTTTCAGTTGATTCTCTGTAAGCTTTGAAATAACAAAAGTACCGGTCATATTGGTATTAGAAGGGAAAACCAACGTTACTGTAGAATCTGAAGCTTTTTTCCAGCTCCCGATATAACGGTCTGGCTTTTCGTTTTTCTTATTTACAGGTTCTTCCAGGGTATCATATCTTAAGGTAGATTTAATTAGATTTCCTGTGATTTTTCCATTTTTCTGAAATCTGATTCCTTCTCTTCTTGCCTCAAAACCATCCTGTTTTTCGTAAGTATAGATATAAGTGTCCATTTTACTTAGATTCCAGGTCTGCAAAAGTAAAGGGTTTGAAGTTCTGTCCTGGGCTTTGATACCGCTGACTGCGAAAAGAGAGAAAATACAGATACAAATAGGCTTTTTCATGAATACAACTGATTTATCGTAAAGTTTTAGCGTGGGCTAAAATGAGCATCGTTTAATATTTAGTAAATTTGGGAAAATTAAAATAAACAATGAAACAGAAACTTTCTTTTTTCATTTTTCTTTTGACCGTAGGATTGGCCAATGCGCAGGTTGAAGAAAAAAAGCTGGACGAACTGATCCAAAATACCCTGAAAACCTTTGATGTACCGGGAATGTCGGTAGGAATTGTGAAAGATGGCAAAATGATTTACTCCAAAGGGTTTGGGGTGCGTTCTCTTACCACAAAGCAGCCAATGGATGACAATACGCTGGTAGGCATTGCTTCCAACTCAAAAGGCTTTACCTGTACAGCATTAGCCATCTTAGCAGATGAAGGAAAACTGAACTGGGATGATAAAGTTTCAAAATATATTCCTGAGTTTCAAATGTATGATCCCTACGTTTCTCAAAATGTAACGATCAAAGATCTTATTACTCACAGAGCGGGATTAGGACTTGGCCAGGGAGATCTTATGTTCTTTCCTGAAGGAGGAAATTTGACTGTTAATGATATTGTTCATAATGTGAGATACCTGAAACCGGAAAATCCTTTCAGAACAAAATTGGATTATAACAATATCATGTTTATTGTAGCCGGAGAGGTCATTCACAGAGTTTCGGGATTAAGCTGGGCAGAATTTATTGAGCAAAGAATTATGAAGCCTGTAGGCATGACTTCAAGTTTCGGAAGCTATAACAGAGCAAAAGCTATAGCTAATAAAATTGATGCACACGCTCCTGTAGACGGAAAAGCAATTGCTGTTCCTCACGACTGGAATGAGACGGGCAATGCAGCAGGAGGAATTATGAGTAACATTAAAGACATGACCACGTGGGCGGAATGTCTGTTGAATAACTTCACCACAAAAGATGGTAAAAAACTGGTTTCGGATAAGAATGTTCAACAACTTTGGAGTCTGCAGATTCCGGATAGAGTGGCTGCAAAAAATCCTTATGATACAAGTTTCTATGGATACGGTTTAGGATGGTTTTTAAGTGATGTTAAAGGACACAAGCAGGTACAGCATACCGGTGGATTGATCGGAACGGTAACACAGTTTACATTAATTCCGGATATGAAACTGGGAATTGTAGTCTTGACGAACCAACAGTCAGGAGCCGCTTTCAATACTATTACGAATACCGTGAAAGATTCTTATCTTGGGGTAGCCGACAGAAACTGGCTGAAAACCTATGGCGAAAGAATGGCTAAAATGGAAGCCGAATTCAGCAAACAAAAGAAAGATGCTTTTGCAAAATCCGAAGCCTTCAAAAAAGAAAAAGCACTGCAGCCAAAAGCAGAACAGTTCACAGGGACATATAATGATATTTGGTTTGGTGATGTAGAGATTGCTCAGCAGGGAAATAGCTACAGAATTTCGTGCAAAAACTCTCCAAGATTAAAAGGAGAATTACTTCCATACTCTAATAATTCTTTTATTATTAAATGGGACGACAGAAGCTATGATGCAGATGCCTATATTATTTTCAGCTATGACGAAAACGGAAAAGCAGAATCTGCAAAATTGAAAGCGATCTCTGATGTGACGGATTTTAGTTTTGATTTTGATGATCTGGATTTGAAGAAGAAATAAAATCGAAATTACATAAGATATTTTATAGAGAACGGGCTTTGATCCGTTCTTTTTTGTTTGTTAACCACGAATGCCACAAATTTATTCACAGATAACACTCATTTTAATGATCATTGAAAATGAGAACTGAAATAATTCAATAGAAACGGGCTATCATCCTGAGCATAAGCTGAAAGGTTACAAATACCAGTTCAAGAACGAACACCGTTTTTTCATGTTTACAACGATAATGGCTTTAGGCGAAGCTAATCACCCCTTCAAAAAATAAATTTTTTGCCACCTCTGGAGGAGGGGAATAGGCGGTCGGTAAAAGGATGTTGGTTTATTGTACAAGATTCAGGTCTTGCTGTGATAGGGAAAGTTCTGTGTTAAGATGTTGCTTTTCAAAGAAATTTTTCAATTCACGAAGTCTTTTCTTAGGATCATAATGGATACTTGAATTGAGTTTTCTCTGGCAGAGTGAACATGCTCTTGCGAGGTGATAATCTGTTTCAGTAAGCGTATTGGTTCCATTCATCACGCAGTTGGCATTCAGACAATGGCTTATTCCAAACATATGTCCGATCTCATGAGAACTGATCTTTATTAATCTCAGAAAACTCTCATTAAAGTTGGAATCGCTTAAATGACCGCTTGCAAATCTATACATTGACGTTACCCCTAGACCTTTTTCATAAGATGCCAGTCCGAAAACATAGTTCCATTCCGGTCTTGGAAAAAGATCTTTTTCTGTAATTCCCATCAGTACTACAGCATCTTTAGGTTTTCTTTTGATCAGAATGCTATCCAGTACATATTCTGCAAGAATCTGTTCATTCCCTTCCTTCGAAATTCTTCTTACATTTTCAGGAAATATCGTGTTAGGCAGTGCTGGTAGTATTTTGGTCTCCAGTTGGTAATATGTTTTTAAATATTCCTTTGTGAGGATTATTTCTTTTTTCTGAAGTTCATCGAATGTTCCTATAGGCTGAAGATAAATGATATTTTTTCCGGGCTGTGGTTTTATCTTTTTTAATTTTTGAAAATCTTCAAATGTCTGGAAATGTTCATCATGATTATACCGCCAGCTTCCGGGTTTGGGAGAAGAGGAAAGTTTGATGTCATTGAATGCAATAGATTCATAGTAATTTTTCTTCTGTTTCTGACAAGAGAAAAGAAGGGTAATTATTGTGACATAAAAAAATAGAAAAGTGAAATTATATTTTCCCTGGTTCATAAAAGAAAAGAAGTTTCTTTTTAGCACCATCGAATTCTGACCAGGATTCACAGTCTACTTCAAAACCTGCAACTCCGCAAGTGGGGAAATGGAAAATATCTTCAGAAATGGAATTGGCAAAATTGGAAATTCCATTATTGTGAGAGAAGAACGCAACTGAATTCAGGTTGTCATCCAGATCATAAATTACAGATTCAAAGCTTCTTTCCGAAGGGTTATATAGTTTTTCATCAGTTGAACAGTTCAGCTGATAGGCCTGATTAAAGATTTTACAGGTATTCAGTGCACGAACCGCGGGGCTGGACACAAAATGATCAATGGAAATATTATTGCTTTTCAGGAATCTGGACATGTGCATAGCATCCTCCAAACCTTTGTCTGCCAAAGGTCTGTCAAAGTCCTCCGTTTCCTCCGGCCAGTCGCTTTTTGCATGTCTAACGAGGATGAGTTTCTTCATATAATTGTTTTTTGGAAGATTAAAATTATAAAAAAATAATGGAATAAAACATGATTTATATAAAAAAACTGCGTTATGAATAAAATCAGTAAATTTTACTAAATTTGCAAACTTATGGGACAAATCCTTGCAATAGACTACGGAAAGGCTCGTTGTGGTATCGCTGCAACCGATGATATGCAGATTATAGCCAGTGGGCTGGAGACTGTGGAGAACCGTTTTTTAATGGAATTTTTGAAAAAATATTTCAATGAAAATAAGGTGGATGAAGTAGTAGTTGGGCTTCCCATAGATTTGAAAGGAAATGTTTCAGAAGTTGAAACCGATATTTTAAAATTCATAGAAGAATTTAAAAAAGAATTTTCGGATATTGCAGTTCACCGTTTTGATGAAAGATTTACCTCCAAAATGGCTTCTTTTTTTATTTCCCAAAGTGGAAAAAACAAGAAAAAGAGGCAGGAAAAAGGATTAATAGATAAAGTAAGTGCAACAATTATATTGCAGAATTTTTTAGAACAAAGATTAAGATGATATTACCGATAAGAGCTTTTGGGGATCCTGTTTTGAGAAAAGTGGGAAAAGATATAGACAAAGATTATCCCGAATTACAGGAACTGATAGATAACATGTTCGAAACCATGTACAGTGCAAATGGCATAGGTCTTGCAGCGCCACAGATTGGTTTGGATATCCGTCTGTTTGTAATAGATGTGACGCCTCTTGCAGAAGATGAGGATTATGAAGATATTAAAGATGAGTTGGCGGAGTTCAAAAAAGTATTCATTAATGCGCAGATTCTTGAAGAGTCAGGGGAAGAATGGAAGTTCAATGAGGGCTGTCTTTCTATTCCGGATGTAAGAGAAGATGTGAAAAGAAAAGGAACAATCGTTATTGAATATTATGACGAAAATTTTGTGAAACATACAGAAACTTTTTCCGATATTAGAGCCCGCGTAATTCAGCATGAATATGACCACATTGAAGGAGTTCTGTTTACCGACCACTTGAGCGCTCTGAAGAAGAAACTCGTAAAAGGTAAGCTGACCAAAATCTCTCAGGGTGACGTGAACATCGGTTACAAAATGAGATTTCCAAAATAATTAAATAAGGATTAAAACGAATAATAAAAAGCAAAAAGCTAGTGCTGATTGCAGAATTTACAAAAAATAAAATTATGCTGTTAGAAAAAATAATTTCAATTTCTGGAAAACCAGGACTTTTCAAATTAGTTTCTCAATTAAGAAACGGATTCATCATTGAAGATGTTACCTCAAAGAAAAAAGTAAGCATTGGAAACTCAAGCCAGGTAAGTTTATTGGATAATATTGCCATGTTTACATTTGAGAAAGAAGTTCCTTTGTTTGAAGTATTTGAAAATATTGCTAAAAACAACGATTATAAGGAAACAATCTCTCACAAATCTTCTGATGCAGATCTGAAAGATTTTATGCTGGAATCACTTCCTAACTATGATACAGAAAGAGTATATTCTTCTGATATCAAGAAATTGGCTCAATGGTATAACATTCTTCAGAAAGCAGGATATATTACTCCTGATAGCTTTGTAAAAGCAGAGCCTGAAACTTTGGAAGGAGAACCAGCTGAAGAAGTAAGCATTGAAAAAGAAGCTAAGAAAGCGGCTCCAAAAGCAGAAAAGCCAGCCGCTCCAAAAGTAAAAGCTACTTCAGCTGCAAAATCAGCTCCGAAAAGTACACACAGAAAACAAGGATAATTCATTTTTGAATTAAAAATACAAAACCTTGTCTGGAATTTCCGGACAAGGTTTTTTGTTTTTTTCAAGGCAAAAAATAATTGATGCTAATATTCCAAACCTAGCAGGTTTCGAGATCCTGTTGGGTTTACATATTGAATCTATCCGGATTCTGCACTTTGCAACTTTTACTTCCAACGTTTGTAATGATGTCCGAATATCCCTTACATTTGTATAAGATTGAATTTCCCATTATTTATGAATACGAAACAAGAGAAACTGGAGGCCTTCGGAAGATTACTGGATATTATGGATGATTTGCGTGAAAAATGTCCATGGGATCAGAAACAGACATTCCAATCACTTCGCCATCTTACCCTTGAAGAAACCTACGAACTTTCAGATGCTATTTTACAGGAAGATTTACAGGAAATAAAAAAAGAATTGGGTGATGTTTTGCTTCATTTGGTTTTTTATGCTAAAATCGGTTCTGAAAAAGAAAGTTTTGACATAGCAGATGTTATCAATTCCCTTAATGAAAAGCTGATTTTCCGTCATCCTCATATCTATGGAGATGTTGATGTAAAAGATGAGGAAGAAGTGAAACAGAACTGGGAAAAATTAAAATTGAAAGAAGGAAACAAATCTATTTTAGGTGGAGTTCCGAAAAGTCTTCCAAGTTTGGTAAAAGCTTACAGAATTCAGGATAAGGTGAAAGGGATAGGTTTTGAGTTTCATGATGCAGAAGATGCCTGGAAAAAGGTAGATGAAGAAATTCAGGAGTTTCATGCTGAAACGGATTTGGATAAAAAAGAACAGGAGTTGGGGGATGTTTTCTTCTCACTTATCAATTATGCAAGAATTTCAGGAATCAATCCCGATTCTGCATTGGAAAGAACCAATCTGAAGTTTATTTCAAGATTTCAAAAGATGGAAGACCTTGCCGGGGAACGGGATTTAAAACTGGCAGATATGTCTCTGGAAGAAATGGATGTTCTTTGGGAAAAGGCAAAAAAACTTTCATAGTTGCCGATTGGAACAATTAATGCTTCTTATCTTCAGTTAAAAAAATAAAATATAAATATGTTACGCTTTCTTATTTTACCCGCCTTGCTTTTGTTAAGCTGCAATCCAAAAGCCCAGAATTCTCCTGCTAAGGAAGACGAATTGAAAGTACAGTTTTCCTTACCCAAGAAGTTGAAGGAAGTTTCCGGAATTACTTTGTCAAAGGATAAGAAAACAATCTGGGCGATAGAAGACAGAGGAAATAAAAATGCAATATACGGGCTAAGTGATAAAGGCGATATGCTGGCAAAAATACCGGTAGAAAATGCTGAAAATACAGACTGGGAAGATATCATATCTGATCCCCAGGGAAATATTTATATCGGAGATTTTGGGAATAATGACAATAACCGACAGGATCTGGCCATCTTAAAAACAGATTTGAAAGATACCAAACAAATTGTGGCCAAGGTTGTTCAGACTACAAAATTCCATTATCAGGGACAGACGGAGTTTCCTCCCAAAAAATCAAATCTTTTGTACGATTGTGAAGGTTTTGTGGAAATGGACGGAAATTTTTACTTATTCACCAAAAACAGAAGCAAAGGTTTTGATGGAACTTTCCTTGTATTCCAGGTACCCAATAAAGAAGGCGATTTTGAAGCAAGGTTAATAGGAAGGTTAAAACTTGATGGAGGGTATAACGATGCTGCTATTACCTCTGCCAGCGTCAACAGTACAAAAGATAAGATTGTATTGCTTACCCATAAAAATGTTCACGTTCTTACCGGATTTACAGCAGACAATTTCAGTACTGCAAAAATCCAGAAAATCCCTTTACATCATAATTCTCAGAAGGAAGCCGTTGTTTTCTTTGATGATAAGACATTAATGATCGCAGATGAGAAAGGGAAAGATGAAGGTGGAAATGTGTATACTTTTTCTTTGTAATAAACAAACCTCTATAAAAAATCAAACCCCACAGAGAAATCTGTGGGGTTTTTAAATATATGAAATGTTAATGAAGTGATTGACGTTTGTAGTGCTTAGGGAGTAAGGTAAGAGATATGAATATTTCCGCTGGATAATCTGAAGTTCTGAGTATAACGGCAGCGTATTCTGAATGTTTCTCCTGCATTGAAAAAGTTAATAGAGGAAAGATTATGATTCAATCCCGTTGTACGCTCTCCATGGCCCGTAGATATGCCTGCTAACGTTGTGAGTGCAGGAGAAACTTTTTGTATGTATGAGTTAGCTGTTCCTGCAGTTTGTCCTGATGGATTTAAATTAAGATCATAAGTAGCATAAGGAACAATATTGTAAAATCCAGGTTTTACTACTGTGAAAAGCCCTGTTGTAGAATTATAAGTTAAATAAGCCGTATCGATCTTATTACTCACATTAAAAACATAGGTCTGTGAATAACTTTCATGGGTATTGACTGGTGTAGAATGCGTACCTGTATAACTTCCACTGACTGGGCTGATGTCTGTTTTGTTTCCGACATAAACCACCTTTAGAAAGTTTTCTGACTCAATTGTTTTCCAAACAGGTGCATTACCTGCTCCATTTGACATTAAAACTTCACCTTTGTTTCCGGAATTTCCCTTTGTTCTGTCATCTCCACCCACATTAAGATCTTTAACCACCTGCAGTGAACCGTTGACATGCAATGTATGTTGAGGAGTCGGTGTCTTAATCCCTATCTGTGCATTTAACTGAATGAACATGACAAATAAAGTCATATACAATAGTTTTTTTTTCATCATTTGTTGATTTTTTGTTGCCACAAATATAAAATGTTTTTAAAATGTCTATTTTTTAAGGAATTGATAATCATATTGAACTATGTCTGGTTTTGACTTATATAGCTGAAAATATGGCCTTTAATTAAAGGCCATATTTATTTTATCAGTAAAAAATGTGAGTTGAAAATTTGAATTATTAAATTTTATTAAAATTGAAATTTTTTCAAATTTTTTATTTTAAATAGTTTAATATGTTGTTAAACAGTGTTTTATGTTGAGTGTTGGATTGCAGTACCTGTTCGAAAATGAGAATTGTTTTTTTTTAATTTATCAGATTAAAATTTCATTCCCACTCCGGCAGAAATTCTTCCACCATCTGAGCCATAGAAATAATTCAACCTCGCAGACATCATTTCCACAATACTCAGCCATACTCCGGCACCGGCAGACTGATGCCATTTTCTAGAGTTTTCATTGTCATTCCATACACGGCCGATATCATATCCGATAAGAATTCCCATGTTCGCAGGAACAATATTATTTCTTACCCGTCCAAAATCCCATCGGATTTCTGAGTTATTGGTAAAATAGGATCTTCCTGAGAATCTTTCATTTCTGAAGGCTCTCATTCCATTATTACCTCCGATAGCTGCAGCCTGATAAAATTCAAAATTATTATTATTAATCCACATCACATTGCTGGAATTAGCGAACACAAATGTTCCCTTTTTATCAATCCTGTGGTCAATGGCAAGCTTTCCTTTTACGGTTACGAAATTCTTATTAAAATCAGAAAGTGTTGCTTTCCAGTCTGCATTCAGCATAAATTCCAGTCCAAGAGTAGGGAAGGCTGCATTATCTGCATTTTTATAGCCAAAGGTATAATTGGCTCCCACAAACTGCTGGCTGTTAAATACACCAGGTCTGACATCCGGTGACTGATTGATGAAACGGTCAGCTTTTCTCTGTACTTTATTATCCTCAAAAGTCAGTTGAAACTGATGGCTGAGGTTCATCCAGCTCTTTTGAGAAATAGAAGGAGCGAAGTTAAACTTAGATATTCTGGCTCTGTTGTATTCTCTTTCTGTATCCTCCTTATCATACTCGCTTTCATTGGAAAGTCCAAAGAAGTTTTGAGAGAACCTCGGAGTTGTATAAAATGCATCAAGATTGATATCCCAACCTGAGATTGCCTTTTTAAATACCCCTTTGTAAGTCAGGCTAAATCCTGCAGTTGCTGTATAAAAATTAGCTTTTAAACTGTGTCTTTGAGTAAATGGATCACGGATAAAATTATTCACCGTATAATTAGCTAAAACTCCTACAATGACACCATCATCCGGGTTGTAATCCAGGTTTGGGTATCCTGCAACGGAATTATATTTGGGGTGCTTATAATTATAGCTGTTGATGTCATAATCATCCGTAATGTTTTTGGTTGCATTTCCGGAATTGTAAGTGTTTTTCTGAGATTTAAAATCATAGATTTTCACTTTTCTTCCATCCGCAACGTTATAGGTATCATGGTTATATCCGCCAATCAGTCTGATATTCATTTTAGGACTTCCGCTTCCAGTTACTACATAAGTATCATCATCTTCAAGTCCGTAGATCCATAATTCTTTTGTTTTCGAATCATGATACGTCTTTTCAAAAACAAGTTCATTCTGGTCTTTATTTTTACCAAGCTTGTATTGCTGTACCATCACAGAATGTCCGTTTTTGGTGATGACAAACTTATCAGGGTTTACCGTTCCTGCCAAAGGAACTTTTTTCAGCAATACATCATAGTATTGAGCTGCATAGCTTTGTAGCTTTGTTTTTCTTATTTTCAGTTTTCTCTGGATTTCAGCAATGGTGTCATCCTGCACTTCTTTCGGGAGGTTATGGAAAGCATCATCAATATCCGCATCCGTAAGATGTTCCTGAATATATTTTGCCTGGGTTTCCCACTCATTCTGATCTGAACCTTTTAAGAATACAAGATCCATCGGATAAGGTTCCATAGCAAGCCACTTTACACTGCTGATGTCTTCTGTAAAGGTTTTCATATGACGGATAGCAGGAACATTCATAATGATTTTAAAGGCTGCTCCATCATATTTACTGAATGCCTGATCTCTGTCTTTTGGAATGGGTTTATAAATCACTTTATCACCCTCTTCATATTGTGCCCATTTCCATTGGTCTGAATGTCTGTCCCAGTCTCCGATAAGCATATCAAATAACCTTGCTCTGATATAAGATTCTCTGTCAACAGAATATTTATTACTCTTGCTGAGGTTTTTTAATACATCATCGGTAGAAACAATATCTTTTGCATTATCAAGATAAGCCAATGTTTTAGGATCTGAAGAAAAACGTTCTTCAATCATATACATTTCATCCCCGTAATTTTCGTTATATCTATCCAAAGCGCGTTGTTTAGGAATGTAGTACAGTTTTGGATTACTGTGGAAAATGCCCAGTTTTTCAGACATATTCCCAATGGTAAACGGTGTAAATGGATGATTAGTGGTATAAAAGTCAAGTAAGAATTTTTCAGGATACGTATCTGCAAGTTCTTCTCCCAGTGTACTTTTCTGGAAAGCCATATTATTTAAGAAACGGATCGCACTTTTTTTCACGCCGCGCATCACGAATTCCTGTCCGTCTGCAGACTTCAATCGCAAACTGTTGGACTGGTTTCCTCCACCTTCTCTGAAAGGAATGTATCCTCCGTTCAATTCTGAAAGATTAGCCGTCGGAGCTTCAATGGGAATTCCGTAATATCTTCTGTAATGATCCCCCCAAAGCCAACGGTAAAACTTTCTTTTTTCGGTAAGCGGTACCGGGTAAATAGTTGAAGAGAATGTTGCAGGAAAAGAATTTGGGAAATTATTGACAAACACATCCGGTTTGGAAATCACGGAAATATGAGTCAATTTTTGAAGCTGAGCATCTTTAGTAGAAAAATACTCTACATCTGTGCTTTCATCTTTTCTGAAATTTAAAACCGCAAAGCCACTGCCCCCGTAGGAAAAGTCTGTTTTTTCTACAATGGTAGAAGGATCTGTTTTAGAACCTGCTCCACTAATGATCTGTCTTAAATTTCCATCTTCGTGATATTGCAGATTATGGTCATGACCGGATACGAAAATAATGTTTTCCTTATCCTGAACAATACTTTTTAGTCGGTTGGCCAGATCTGCATAATGTTGATTATTAATATCTTCAGGACTTGCGCCTGAGGAACTCCTTAATATATTGATGACACTTGCCACTACAGGAACAGGAACTTTACTCTTTAAAGGAAAGAGATGAGATTTTGCAGAGTTAAATCCTGCATGTGTTCCGCTGCTGATGATGGGATGGTGTAGGGCAACAATGATTTTTTTACCCTGATTTTTAATGATCAGATCTTTAAACTCTGTGAAAAAATCTTCACGGGTTTTGATATTACAGTTTTTGTTGATTCCAGGATAATTGTCCCAGTTGGCGATCACCCATTCCGAATCAATAGCAATAAGTTTGATATCTTTAGAAATGTTGATGTCATCAATAGGACAGCCATTTTTAGGAAGGAATGCTTTTTTATCATCAAGATAATTTTTAACCAGCCCTTCCTGGGTATTCAATCCTTCCAATCCACTGTACCAGTCATGGTTTCCCGGAATCACAAGAGTTTTTCCTTTAAAATTTTTGGTAATGGAGAGTTGGTTTTCCAGTTTTTGTTTCGCTGTGGCGTAATCTTTATCTGTTTCTTTAGGCATCCCATTGGGGTAGATATTATCGCCCAGAAAGACCAGCATAGAGTTACTGTTGGCAGAATCCAGCTTACTTTTCAGTAAATTAAGTGTTTTTTGTGCCTGAGGTTCATCCGAGTTTCCTGCATCTCCAATCAGAAAGAGTTTAAAATCATTTTCAGATTTTATTTCGGAATCTTTTACTTCAAATAAGTTTTTGCCCTTTTGTACGTTATAGGTAGCACAGGAATAAAGGACTCCTGCGGACATTACCGTTCGAAGAACAATAGAAGTATTTTTTAGATGAGTTTTAAAGGATAAATTCATAAATTTACATTAACAAAATTTCAGGGATGAGCATTTTACAAAAAGCTAAAAATTATGTTGAAATCTTATTCAAAGATAAGTTATCTTCAGTATATTTTTATCATAATTTTATCCATACTGCCTATACAGTTAATAAGGCTGAGGAAATCATGAAAAACACTCCTGTTTCTGAAGAGGATCAGGAGAAGGTACTCGTTGCATTATGGTTTCATGATACAGGGTATATAGAATGTGCGCTGAACCATGAGGAAAGAAGTGTAGAGGTCATGAAAGCCTTTTTACACGAGCAAAACTATCCTGAAAACTATATTGCAGATGTTGAAAAACTGATTCTGGCAACGAAAATACATTACGAACCTCAGAATTTACTTGAAAAAATTGTAAAGGATGCAGATTTCAGCCATTTTGCAGGGCATGATTACAGTGATATTTCCGATGCTTTAAGAAAAGAATGGGAACTTACCAATGTAAGATGTTTTTCCAATGAAGAATGGAATGCCGGAAATCTGGACATGCTGAAAAATAAGCATACTTTTTATACGGATTATGCTAAAGAAAACTGGGAACCGCTGAAAAAGAAAAATATTAAAAAAATCGAGAAGAAGCTGGAAAAAGAAGAGGAGAAAAAAGAAAATAAAAAGGAGGTTTCGGAAGGTAAAAAAGAAAAGGAAAAATCAGACAGAAGTGTAGATACCCTATTCAGAGTTACACTGAACAATCATACAAGATTAAGTGATATTGCAGACAGTAAAGCCAATATTCTTTTATCGGTAAATGCCATTATTATTTCAGTTTGTCTTTCTGTATTAGTACCGAAGCTGGATGCTCCTAAAAATTCACATCTGATTCTTCCAAGTTTCATATTATTGTTATCAAGCGTATTGACGATCATATTTGCGATTCTGTCCACAAAACCGAATGTCACAAAATCAACTTTTACGTCTGAGGATATCGCCAACAGAAAAGTAAACCTGCTGTTCTTTGGGAACTTTCAGCAGATGTTGTTTGACGATTATAACAATGCCATGAAAGACCTCATTAAGGATAGGGATTATATCTATGATTCTATGGTGAAAGATCTGTATTACCTGGGGAAAGTTCTTAACAGGAAATACAAGCTTTTATCCATTACCTATAAGATCTTTATGGCAGGAATTATTATTTCCGTTTTGTCTTTCGGGGCGGCTTTTCTTAGTCTTTAATTAATAAACATCCACACAAATGATCGTTAGACAGCGTACGAATTGGCTGAAAATGTTATTTATATGGAGAGGCTCCGTATTAAAGAAAATTATTGTTCAGCTTTCCATCATCACGCTGTTTTCTTTGGCGATCTATTTTTTCAAAGGGAGAATCTTTGATTATAAAGTGCATCTTAATCCTACTATTTTTACATTGATAGGACTGGCACTTGCCATATTTATGGGTTTCTGTAACTCTGCAAGCTATGACCGTTTCTGGGAAGGCCGGAAACTTTGGGGATTACTTGTGATTGAAACAAGATCATTAACAAGGCAGATTTTATTCTTAGTAAATGATTCTTCTCCAGAAGCTAAAGAGGAAAAAGAGAGAATGATCAAACTGATTTCTGCATTTTCCTGGTCACTGAACTTTCAGTTGAGAGATAAATCCGGGACAGAGCATCTTGAGAGATTGCTTTCGCCCGAACAACTGGAAATGGTGAAGAATAAAAAATTCATTCCCAATATTATTTTAGGCTTTATTGCAGATTGGCTCAACGTACAGAATAAAAAAGGAAATATAGACACTATTGTCATGACTTCCATGGACCATCAGCTGAACCAGTTTTCTACTATTTCCGGTGGGTGTGAGAGAATTTATAATACTCCATTACCTTTTGCTTACAGTGTTTTGCTACATCGTACCGTGTATCTATATTGTTTCTGGCTTCCTTTCGGGCTGGTAGATACTTTGGGATGGATGATGCCTTTAATCGTTTTATTGATCAGCTACACCTTTATTGCTCTTGACGCTATTATTCAGGAGATTGGAGAACCTTTTGGTGAAGAGGAAAATGATCTTGCTTTAAACAGCATCTGCCGTACGATTGAGTTTTCTATTTTTGAGCAGGCAGGAATTCCTCAAGGGGAATTGAAGAAGCCGGATACTTATTTTGTGGATTAAAATAGACCATCAATTAGTTGATTGCTGATGAAGAAAATTATTTTGATACTGATGTTATTATCTTTCCTTTTTGGTTGTGGATCAAGGAGGGTTTCATTAGTTCATTATATATCGACATTAGAGCATATAAAAATACTTCCACCTACACCAGAAGAAAGAAAAGTAATTGATTCATTGAAATCTGTGGCTTGGGCAACATTGGAAAAGTGTCAGCAAGAAAATGGAAATTGTATTGATGATATAGAAAGATTTGGACCTACTGAGGCTGCTTTTAAAGGAGGAATAAACAATTTCCGAAAAATTTTATTTGAAAATTTTAAGGTGCAGACGAATGCAGAGAAAGGAGAAAACAGGCTTCGCGTAACAGTAGGAAAAGAAAATACGATTGAAAAAATTGATTTTCTAAGCTATACCGATGATGCTTCCAGGAAAGAAATTGAACGTTTATTTCAGTCAAACGAACTCAATAACTGGTATTCAGCTAAAATCTATAGATATCCAGTAAAGCAAGAGTTTGAAATCAGTATTACTATTGAAGGAAAGTGATAAGCCGAATGTATATTCCGGATTTTTTTATTCCTGCGGAAGTGTAAATGATACTCTCAATGCCAGCAATCCTGTAATTCCCTGAAGGTCTTCTACTCTTAAAAATTCTATATCATTTTGTAAAACTCCTTTTTTCTGAAGTTTGGAAATGTAGTCAAGGTATTCTTTCTGGTTTTCCATGCCGAAATAAACGATGGTGATCTTTCCGGGAGCAGTGATGCGTTCTGAAGAATCTTTCACATGGGCTTTGTCCAGACGTTTTTTGATAATCTCATAATAGGAGTTGTAAGCTCCATCTACATCAAAGCGTTTTTCATCCATTCTGAAACGGATGTCTATTTTTTCATTATAGACGAAAATCAGTGAAGCAATATCAAGTGGTACCGGAAGATACTTTTTGAACGACTGAAATTCAAGCTCCATTTTACAGATGGTTTTCAGCTGCCAGTATCTCAGTTTGTGAACTACTTTCGAAGTATAGTGCAGCTCAGGAGCGATGGTAGAACCAATATATAGATTATGCTCTACGCCATCAGACTTAAATCTTTCATAATAATGCGGGAAAATTTCCTGTGCTTTTACCTGGCTTTCGTCCAGCATATCTGCCAGTTTTCGGTTGACCAGCGTGATAGAGTCATCAAGGTTTTTCCTGTGGTGATAAAACAGATCCGTAGAAGTAAAGATGTGTGAAAAATAGTCTTTGATTTTTGTTTTTATTTCTCTGGAGGTTCTTACTTCCAGTTTTCCCTGTAAAAAAGGATGAATTTCTTCCCTTAATAATCTCTGAAAACGTTGTTCCGTATCAGCTTTGATCTCATTGTTGATCTCATTCTCAAAAACATCCAGTGCCAGTACAAATTTTTCCGAATCGGAATTGGTGAGTGTCAAAACTTCATTCAGCCATTCAATTTGTTGATTAAGATCCTGCAGCATCAGATTAAAACGTTTTTCAGAAGAAGAACGGATATCTGAAACCCCAAACAAAGGTGTCAGATTTTTGAATGCAATCTGTTTTAAAGTATAAATTTTCTTTCCAAGCGATGCTGTAAAATATTTCTCAGCTTCATTTCTGAACTTCCATACCACACTGTCATGGATGGTTGTATATTCACGCTGGATAATGGCTTCAATCTGGTAATTTTTCTCAAAATAAAATCTGTTCAGAGAAAAAAGAACCATATCAGTAAAAAACTCAAGTTTTTTAAGCTTTAAGCCATTGAAACTTCCGGCAATAGGAGAGGTGAATTCCATGATTGCAAGAAGCTCACCATCTTTCATGATAGGAATTACCATGAAGCTGTTCACATTATTATCCTTTAAAATACTGAAGGAAGGAAGCAGCTTGACATTTTCGTCCAGGTTGTTTACATTGGAGACAACTACAGGCTTTGAATTATGATTTAAATTATTGAAGGTACTCTTACGGGTTTCTTCATCAAATGCATTGATCCAGAAATCCAGGATATGATTCGTAAGAAGACTCTCATAAATCGGGAGTTTATCCAGCTTCTGTTCCTTTTTATTGAAAGTCATCAGTCCGAAGCTCAATTCCGGAACATCAAAGTAAGATTTGAAAATTTCCGTAAGATTTTCGTTGGGATTCATATTTTCCGGATCAATTTCAATCATGCTTGATTTCAGATCGGAAAGGGCGACTTCAGAGGTACAGTCTACCAGTGAAATAATCGTAAATCCTTTTAATATCCACGATTGAGAAGGGAAATACTTTTTCCAGAGTTTAAAATCATCCAGATTTTCCAAAAGCATATCCAGAATATCATCAGATGGAATTTTGGCATCTTCTGTAGGAGTAATTTCCGTAAAGTCAGAATTGACCGTAATTTTATAATGTTTCATGATTCCCTGCTTATTGGGAATATCATAATAAAACGGAAGCGTACTTTTAATATCTTTTTTAAAGTAGCTTTGAAGAATCAGACAACAGCAGAACACATAAAATTCATTGTCTGAAATATTTCTGAGTTCTATTTCGAAGTCTTTTCCGGCATCTTTCAGAATATCCTTAAACCTTTCGGTATAGTTGAAGGTGATATTGGAAAGCGGAATGCTTGCCGCCTTTATTTCGTTTTTGGTAAGGCCTGTTGGGAAAAGATCCGCAAGAAGCAGTCTGATCAGGTCTTCGTATTTTTCAAGAAGGGCAGTATCCTGGAAGCCTTCTCTGAGCTCTTTAAAGTTTCTTGTGCTTTCAATCAAAGACTCTGCGTAGTTCACTCTGTATTCCAGTCTGTCATTATACCGGATATGTTCCAGAACATCCAAATATTTTTTGAATGATATATAAACCTGAAAGGGAGAGTCTTTTTTATAGAGATTAGCCAAGAGCTGAAAAATTTAAAGTAAAGTTATGAAAAAAGCAGAATATTGATCGTGTGGAATTTTTATTTTATTGTATATAATTTGCATGTGCTTTGGGAAATTCTGCAACATATTTTATAATTCCTTATTGGTTTTTTGAAAGACAGATTATAGATTTAATGATACATAAAAATTGTAACATTTTAGATGAGATATTCATTACCCTGTTAGGATAATAAAAAAGCACAACTGAAGAGTTGTGCTTTTTATATTCTAAAATTCAGATTTTATAATCCGAACATTCTTGCAAACATATCCGGGAATATACCAAGGATAACAATCAGGGCAATAACCACTACTGCAATAATGTTGTAAGTAAGGGTTACTTTTTCTGATGATTTGAATGTTGATTCTTTAAAGAAGAACATTGCAATGATCAGTCTTAGATAGTAAGCAATGGATAGGGCAGAACCTAACACAGCTACCAGTACTAAGAATGCAGCACCGTTCATCGCCTGGGAGAATAAAGCAAATTTCCCCATGAAACCAGCTGTTAACGGAACTCCTGCCATTGAAAGCATTGAGATCGTTGCTGCTGTTGCCAATAAAGGTTCTGTTTTTGCCAATCCTTTGAAAGCTCCGAAAGACGTTTCTCTCTTTAATTTCTCTACCCAGATCAGACACATGAAAACTCCTACTGTAGATAAAGAGTAAGCAAACAGATAGAAGGCAAGGTTATAAGTAGAAAGACTTGTCATTCCGAAGAATACCAATCCGATATATCCTGCGTGAGATACTGAAGAGTATGCCAGCATTCTTTTTGCATTCGTCTGAGCAAGACCCATAACGTTTGCCAAAAGTAATGTAATGATTAAGAATACCCCTAAAACATTAATCCATTCGTGAGTAACCCCAGCGAAACCAAGCGTCATCAATCTGAACAGGGCAAAGAATCCTGAGATTTTTACCACACTCGCCATGAAAGCTGTGATTAATGAAGGAGAACCTGCATATACATCAGGGCTCCACATATGGAAAGGTGCTAAAGCTACCTTGAATGCCAATGCGCAAAGAATCAGTAATACACCTAAGATGAACATTACATTTCCAGCATTTGCTACTCCAAAGTCGTGGATTTTGTACAGATCAAAACTTCCTGCACTTCCATAGATGAAAGCAATCCCGAACAGTAAGAAACCTGTTGCGAATGCACCCATAAGGAAATATTTAATAGAAGCTTCGTTGGATCTTAAATCCGTTTTGTTAGCTCCAGCCATTACATATAATGGAATAGAAAGGATCTCAACTCCTAAGAACATCGTCACCAGGTTCTGGTATCCGAAAAGGATGATCCCTCCACATAATGCGAATAGCATCAATGCATATAATTCTGACTGGTGGCTTCTGTGGTTGCTGAAAGCAAAACCGCCCAGGAAGAATAACAATAATGTTGTTACGATTGATATTTTAGTGAATAATGCGGTATTGTCACTGTACTCATACATATGCTTGTAATGGTCGAAAAACGAACATTCCGGCATAAAACTTACGTACAATGCGATGATTAATCCCAAAATCCCAATGTATCTTGCGAATTTTCCTTGTTCAAAAACTCCTGAAAATAACGCAATAACTGCCGTTAGGAAAACAATAATTAAAACACTCATTTCTTAAAATATCAAATTAACTTACCATTGATTGGTAGATAAACTTCACCGAACTACTCACCATGTCGATTACCGGTTGTGGGAAAATACCTAGTAAAATCACAAAAACCGCTAAACTTGCCAATACAGAAAATTCTACGCCTGATAAATCTTTTGCTGTACTTAAAACGGCTTCATCTCCTTCTCCAAACATTGCTTTTCCGTAGAATCTTAATAAATACACCGCACAAAGAATTACCGTAAGACCAGCAATTACTGCTGCTGTTCCGTTAAAATCATAAACCGATTTCAACAAAATAAATTCCCCGATGAATCCATTGGTTAATGGAACTCCCATTGAACCTAATATAATGATCAGGAACAATACAGCAAACTTAGGTGCTACTTTAGCTAAACCTCCCATTTGTCTGATGTCTCTTGATTTAAATCTCTTGTATAAAATATCACAACAGTAGAATAAACCTACTACGTTGATACCGTGAGCAAATGTCTGTACCAAAGCTCCTTCAGCTCCTTCTACATTGAAAGTTCCTCTTAAAGTAACTACTGCTGAAGCGAAGATCCCTGCTACCATTAATCCTATGTGAGAGAAAGATGAATACGCAATGATTCTCTTCATATCCGTTTGGATGATCGCAATCAATGCACCATGAACAATTCCCACAATAGCAAGAATAATTACGATCTGTCCGGAAATTCCGGCAATCGGAAGCGGAGTGATTGGAAGTAAGTATCGCATTACACCATATACTGCCATCTTCAGCATGATCCCTGATAATAACATGGATCCCTGAGTAGGAGAGTAGGTATATGTGTCAGGCTGCCATGTATGGAAAGGGAATACCGGTAATTTCACTGCAAAAGCAAAGAAAATAAACCAGAATACCACAGTCTGCTGTACTTCGTTAAGCTGAGCATTATATAAATCTGTTAAAGCGAATGATGCAGAGTGGTTGTACACATAAATCAATCCGGCTAACATAAATAATGATCCCACGAAAGTATATACGAAGAATTTTGTAGTGAATTCAAACCTTTTATTCTCTTGTCCCCAAAGTCCGGCAATGAACCAAATTGGAATCAAAGTTACTTCCCAGAAAATGTAGAATAACAATCCGTCTAAAGAAGTGAATACCCCTACTAGACCAAACTGCATCAATAGAATCAGTCCGTAGAATGTATTTCTATAGTTTACATTTTCGTTGAAAGATGATAAAATAATGATTGGAGCCAGAATATTGGTCAGTAATAAAAGAAGCATGCTCATTCCATCGATACCGAAGTGAAGAGAGCTCTTCATAAATTGTGACCATGGATAATTGATCTCATGCTGCAATACGCTGTCTACTGTCGGAGTAAAATCAAAATCCGAAAGTACGTAAAACGTAAGGAGCATTTGTACCAATGCAATTCCAAGCGCCAAATATTTGCTGGAATTATTCTTCCAGGCAAAAACTAATCCCGAACCTACTAGAGGTAATAGTAATAATGTTAATAACAAACAAGACATTATTATTGTAATAAAAAGTTAACAATTAATATAATTCCCACCGCTAAAGACATGATAAGGATATATGTCTCTACATTTCCGTTCTGTACACGCTTCATAGCTTTTCCGCTGTCTTCAGCACCATCACCTACAAAGTTTACAAAACGGTCTAAGATACCCTTATCAAACATTTTTCCTCCGCGTCCTAATCCTTCAACAGTTTTTACAATCAATGCGTTGTAAAGTTCGTCAACGTATAATTTCTTAGCAGAAAGCTTTTCCCATCCGGTATAGTTTTCCTCTGCAACAGCCATCTTTTTCTTACTTACATAAGTATTTCTAACAATGAACCATACAGTGAAGAACATCAAGACTGTAGCTGCTAATAAGATCATTTCAGTATTGAAAGGTACTCCTGAAAGAGTAGCTTCCATCTGGCTGTAGCTTTGTTCCGTAAGAACCGGCTTTAACCATTCCATCAGTTTGGCATAATGCCCGTGACCGATAAAGTGTGGCAGGTTGATAAAACCTCCGATTACAGAAAGAATAGCCAATACGATCAATGGTAATGTCATATTTGACGGGCTTTCATGTAAGTGGTGTTTCTGTTCTTCAGTACCTCTGAATTCTCCGTGGAATGTCAGGTAGTATAGTCTGAACATATAAGTTGCAGTCATTGCCGCTAAAACAAATAAGATGACCCAGTAAACAGGGTTTTTAGCGAAAGCTGCTACTAAAATTTCGTCTTTAGAGATCATCCCCGATAATAAAGGGAAACCTGAGATGGCTAATGTTCCGATAAGGAATGTAGCGTGGGTAAGAGGAATATATTTTTTAAGGCCTCCCATGAAACGCATATCCTGTTCGTTGCTCATAGCATGGATTACAGAACCTGCACCTAAGAATAATAACGCTTTAAAGAATGCGTGTGTCATTACGTGGAACATTGCTGTTGTATAGGCACCAAGACCTAAAGCGATGAACATAAATCCAAGCTGTGAAACAGTAGAATAAGCCAATACTTTTTTGATATCGTTTTGACGAAGTGCATAGAACCCTGCCAAAGCAGCGGTTAAGAATCCGATGAACAAAATTCCTCCCTGTACAGTTGGTGCTAAAGTAAATAAGAAGTTGGATCTTACTACCAAATAGATACCTGCTGTTACCATCGTTGCCGCGTGGATCAACGCTGATACAGGAGTTGGTCCCGCCATCGCATCCGGTAACCATGTATATAATGGAACCTGAGCAGATTTACCGGTAGCACCGATGAATAAACTCGCTGTGATAAAGATAATCACTGTTCCGTCTAATTCAAATTTTGAAGCGTTTTCTGCTACAGAAAGATAATCTACAGCATTGGTTTGAGAAGCGATCATGAAGATACCGATCAATAACGCAAGGTCACCAATTCTGTTCATGATGAAAGCTTTTCTTGCTGCTTTACCATATTCTTCGTTGGTATACCAGAATCCGATCAACAGGTAAGAACAAAGACCTACACCTTCCCATCCAATGAACAGGATAAGGTAGTTGCTTCCCATTACTAAAAGTAACATTGAGAAGATGAAAAGATTCAGGTAAGTAAAAAACTTGTAGAATCCTTTATCATGACTCATATATCCGATAGAGTATAAGTGGATCAGTGAACCGATACCCGTAATGATCATCACCATCATTAAAGAAAGCTGATCAATCTGGAATCCAAAATTAATCTGAACTCCATTGACTCTAAACCATTCAAAAGCTTTTACAATGACAGGCTGGCTTTCAGAATTGAAATTCATGAAAAGGCTTACTGCAATACAGAAAGATCCGAAAACTACAGCAGTAGCCAGAGATCCTACCAATATTTTTGGAAGATTTTTCCCGAACAGCCCGTTAATAAGAAACCCTAAAAGTGGTAAAAGTACTATTGCATATACTAGATTCTCCATTCTTATCCTCTTAATTTATTAAATATACTCACATCTACAGAACGGGTGTTTCTATATAGCATCGCAATAATTGCAAGACCTACTGCTACTTCAGCCGCTGCTACCACCATAATGAAGAAAACTAAAAGCTGTCCGTCGCCGTTGCCTTTATACGCTGAAAAAGCTGCCAATAAAAGGTTTACAGAATTCAGCATAAGCTCTACACAGCCCAGAATCACAATAGCATTTTTTCTAAGCAATACTCCCATTACTCCCAGACAGAACAATACTGATGAAAGAATGATGAAGTAGTCCAAAGGGATGCTTTGTATAAATGTATTTACTTCTCCCATAATTTTTATAAATCTTTTTTACCGATTAATACCGCGCCTACAATACCTGCCAGAATTAGGATGGAAGCAAGCTCAAACGGTAAAACATATTCATTAAACAAAAGTCTACCCAGATTTTTCGTAAGACCTACCCCTCTGTCTACATTTTCAACAACAATGTGATTGTCTTTTACTCCTCTGAAAACTCCTAATACACCTACCAAAAGAAGACCTGCCGTAAAAACTCCAACAAATTTTAAAGTATTGTTCTTCTTACTTTCGTCTTGTTTATTAAGGTTAAGCATCATTAAGATGTAAAGGAAAAGTACCATGATGGCACCTGCGTAAACAATAATCTGGATGATTGCCAGGAACTGTGCATTGAGAAGAATGTACATTCCGGCAATTGAAAACATCGTAACAATTAATGACAAAATAGCATAAAGAGGATTTCTTGCAAATACAAAGTAAACAGCACTTGCCACTGCTAAAAACGCCACCAAGAAAAATAAAAACTGATCCATTATTTTACCGCATTTTTTTGTTTCTCGGATTGTCTTGTCGTGATATCAATCCTTTCATTTATTTTTTCAACTAATTTATCTTTTCCGTAAATGAAAGAACCTCTGTTTGTTTCCACGTCTACCAATCTGTCAGTAAGATAGATGGCAGATTTAGGACAAGCTTCTTCACACATACCGCAGAAAATACATCTTAGCATATTGATTTCATATACTGAAGCGTATTTCTCTTCTCTGTAAAGACCTTTTTCCTCTTTAGTTCTTTCAGCAGCAGTCATCGTAATGGCTTCTGCAGGACAAGCTACCGCACAAAGTCCGCAAGCTGTACATCTTTCTCTGCCTTCTTCGTCTCTTTTCAAAACGTGCTGACCTCTCCAGATAGTCGTTCTTGGTTTCTGTACTTCCGGATATGAATATACTGCGGGAGCACCCTTTATCACGGTTCTTACAGCATGCTTAAATGTAATCCCCATCCCTGTAAAGATCGCAGGAAGGTAGATTTTTTCAGCAAGGGTCATTTCTTTATTGGAAACAACTTTTGATCTGTTTGTAAGTTTCATTTAATTATAGATATTAGATGTTAGACACCAGATTTTAGACTAATCTTGTCTGTTATCTTAATTTTTAATATTCAATATTCACACACTTAACAAGTTTCAAAAACCTGTTAGGTTTAGATAATTTAATTTCCAAACGCTAAAATTACAGCTCCTGTAATTAATAGGTTTACCAATGCCATAGGGATTAGTGTTTTCCATCCTAAGTGCATTAGCTGGTCATATCTGAATCTTGGAAGTGTCCATCTGATCCACATGAAGATCAGAATTCCAATTACTGTTTTCGTAAGGAATGCTACGATACTTAAAATCCCTGCAGTGTTTTCACCCCAGTTCTGAGTTACCCATTCAATACCAGGATAGTTATAACCTCCGAAGAAAAGGACAACCATAAAAGCATTAGAGATAAACATGTTCACATATTCTCCGAACATATATAAACCTAACTTCATGGATGAGTACTCTGTAGAGTATCCTGTTACCAATTCAGATTCACACTCAGGTAAATCGAACGGGTGTCTGTTGGTTTCTGCCAGAGCAGCTACAAAGAAAACAAGGAATGCAATCGGCTGGTAGAAAATGTTCCAGTTCAATCCAGAAACCCAAGGAATAACGCCCCATAATTTTCCGGTTGTCTGACTTTCAGTGATTTCTTTTAAATCCAAACTTCCAGACATCATAATGATAGAAAGAAGTGCTAATCCCATCGCCAATTCATAAGAAATCATCTGAGAAGAAGCACGGATAGCACCCAGTAATGAATATTTGTTGTTCGAAGCCCAACCTCCGATCATAATTCCGTAAACCCCGATGGAAGCCATACCGATGATGAAAAGTACACCAACATCGATGTTTGCTACCTGAAGATCAAAAGAAGTACCTGCAATATTTAAACTTTTACCCCAAGGAATAACAGCTCCTGTAATCAATGAAATAAACATTACCAGCGCTGGTCCTAATACGAAAAGGAATCTTTCTGCATTGGCAGGCGTAAAGTCTTCTTTGAAGAAAAACTTTCCACCGTCAGCAAGAGGCTGAAGCAATCCAAATGGTCCGGCTCTGTTAGGACCAATTCTATCCTGCATGATAGAGGCTACTTTTCTTTCTGCCCAGGTAGAGTAGGCTGCAATCGTCAGCGATAGCAGGAAAAGTGCTAGTACAAGTATAAGTTTAAATGTAAGTAAATCCATTTTTATTTAGATATTAAGATGTCAGATGCTAGATGTCAGATTTAATTTGCTGTCTGAAGTCTGGTATCTGAAATCTGATGTCTTATTAATTATTTTTCGTCTTTTTCACTGATTTCTTTAGCCATCGGATTGTCTAAAACTCTTAGTTCGTCTTTTGGCTTTTCGTAGTGGTTCAATGAAATTACAGAATGTCTGTCGATATGTCTAGGACCTTCGATATTCCAGTCTGATAAAGATTTTCTTTCAAAACGGCATGTATCGCAGATGAATTCTTCCACTTCTCCCCACTGGTCTTTTCTGGCAGTAACTCTTACAATTTCGTCACCTTTCATCCATACTACAGCTTTTCCTGAACACTTATCACATTTACAGGAAGCGTTCATTGGTTTTGTAAACCAAACTCTGCTGGCAAAACGGGCTGTTCTGTCTGTTAATGCCCCTACAGGACAAACATCGATAACGTTTCCGATGAAGTCATTGTCTAAAGCTTTATTTAAATACGTTGAAATCTCAGCGTGATCTCCTCTGAAAAGGATACCGTGTTCTCTTGTTTCTGTAAGCTGGTTAGCAGTCAGTACACATCTTGCGCAAAGAATACAACGGTTCATATTTAGTTTGATGTTTGGTCCAAGATCATCAGCTTCGTAAGTATTTCTTTCGAATTCTGTTCTTGTGTTTTCCACACCATGCTCATATCCTAAGTCCTGAAGATGACATTCTCCTGCCTGATCGCAGATAGGGCAGTCCAGCGGGTGGTTTACCAATAGGAATTCGGTAACCGCTTTTCTTCCTTCCTGAGCTTTCTCAGAAGTAAGATTTTTTACTTCCATACCGTCCATTACATTAGTTCTGCAGCTTGCTACTAATTTTGGCATAGGACGTGGGTCTGCTTCAGATCCTTTAGAAACTTCTACGAGACAAGTTCTACATCTTCCTCCACTGGTTTCCAACTTGCTGTAGTAGCACATTGCAGGAGGTACAGATTTACCACCAATTTGTCTTGCAGCTTCCAGAATAGAAGTACCAGGCAAAACTTCGGTAGTCTGTCCGTCTATAGTTATTTTGAATTTTTTAACTTCTTCGCTCATATGATATGCTTTAAGCTTTATGCGTTAAGCAATAGGCTTTGTTATTTATATTTCTTTGTATTAAATGTATATCCAATTCCTCCAAGGACCTGTCCGAAAACAAAATCCTGGCGTGCTTTGTCCGGTTTGTTATTTAATGTAGTTTTAATATCCCACATGTTGATATAACCGGCTTTTCCTTCTAATCTCAGCATCCAGTTTTTCCAGAATACAAGGTTAAGACTGGATCTGATATCGGTTCCCATCCCTGCAACGTGGAAACGGTCACTTCTTTCGTTACCAAAAAGTTTTACATTACTTTTCGGAAACATAAATCCGATTCCGGCTCCATAAGACCATACTAAATCTATATTTTTCTTATGAACAAGATTTTTGTATTTCTCTAGACCTAAGTTTTCATAGTTAAGCCCGTCTGTATGTTCGAAAGTAAGGAACTTCTCATCTGCAAGATTAACCTGCCCGTTCTGAACCATTGCTGCATATTCAGGATCTGAAATATGACCTTTGAAACCTACAGTCTGGTTCTGATCCATTACATATTTCATATGGTCTATCCCTAATACCAATGCTAAATTATCTTTAATAAAGTATCCTATTCTGAAATTATACTGTGTTACAGTAAACCAGCTCGGATCAAAATAGACAATTCCAAATTTTGTAGGTCTGTCCTGTGCCTTTACATTATTCAGTTGAAAATCGTATCCGTTTCCGGTAAAGTGGATGTCAGAATTGCTGTAAGCTGCTCTGTTCCAACCATAAAATACGAAAACCTGACCTTTTTTGCTCAATGGTAAAGGTTTTTCCTTTCTCTCAGCTTTAATCTGCTCTTTCTCACTCACTAAATATGACAAATCCTCTTCAACGGATCTGTTATAATTTGCAGTATCAGTTTTCTTATTTTGTGCAAATACAAAATTCGACATCATTAAGCCGACCACCAATAATTTTTTCATCTTTTACTTATGCGTTCTTTTCAACAGCCGGGATAGGGTCAGCATAATGTGCCAATCCATAATTTTGTGTCTGAGACAACTCTGGGTTTTTTACGTGCCACTCAAATTCATCTCTGAAGTGACGGATCGCTGCTGCAACCGGCCAAGCTGCGGCATCACCCAACGGACAAATCGTATTTCCTTCGATTTTTCTCTGGATATCCCAAAGCAGATCGATATCTTCCATTTTTCCTTCTCCTTTCTCGATTTTCTTTAAAATCTTGTACATCCATCCCGTTCCTTCACGGCAAGGCGTACATTGTCCACAGCTTTCGTGATTGTAGAATCTCGCCAATGTCATGGTGTGTTCTACAATACACTGGTCTTCATCCAAAACGATGAAACCTCCTGAACCCATCATGGTTCCGGTAGCAAAACCACCGTCTGCCAATGATTCATAGTTCATATATCTTGGCTCTCCATTCACGGTTCTCAGCAATAGGTTTGCAGGAACAATCGGAACAGAACTTCCTCCAGGAATACAAGCCTTTAATTTTTTACCATCCTTAATACCCCCGCAATATTCATCAGAATAGATGAATTCCTCTACGGTGATCGTCATATCGATTTCGTATACACCCGGTTTGTTGATGTTTCCACAAGCAGAAATCAGTTTCGTACCTGTAGATCTTCCCACCCCGATTTTAGCATACTCAGCACCTGTAATATCAATGATCGGAACTACTGCCGCAATGGATTCAACGTTGTTTACCACTGTTGGTCTTTCCCAAAGACCTTTTACAGCCGGGAATGGTGGTTTTAATCTCGGGTTACCTCTTTTTCCTTCAAGGGACTCAAGCAATGCTGTTTCTTCACCGCAGATGTATGCTCCACCACCTCTCTGTACATAGATTTCAAGATCGAAACCGGTTCCTAAAATATTTTTACCTAAAAATCCTGCTGCTTTAGCTTCTTCAATAGCTTCTTCAAGGATATCCGGAATCCACGAATATTCTCCACGGATGTAGATATAAGAAGTATTGGATCCTAAACAGTAAGAAGAAATTAGCATTCCCTCAATCAATAAATGAGGAAGGAACTCCATCAGATATCTGTCCTTGAATGTTCCAGGTTCAGATTCATCCGCATTCACAACAAGGTGTCTTGGAACACCTTCAGGCTTGGCCAGAAAGCTCCATTTCATTCCTGTTGGGAATCCAGCTCCACCACGACCTCTCAGTCCTGAAGCTTTTACTTCTTCAAGAATTTCGTCCGGAGTCATCTTCAAGGCTTTTTCAGCTGCTGTATAACCTCCCTGTTTACGGTAAGTTTCAAAGTAGCGGATACCTTCTATATGTGCGTCTTTAAGTAAAAGTTTTTTACTCATTGTTTATTATGCTTTTCGCTATTGGCCATTGGCTTCTAGCTTTTTATAATTATTAAAGAAAATAACTGAATAATTTAAAATCTAAAATGTAGAATTTAAAATTTCTATTAGTCTAAAGCAACTTGTCCCTGTCTGCAAAGATCAAGGATTTCATCTACTTTTTCTATCGTTAAATTTTCATGAAAGAATTTCCCTAGCTGCATCATGGGTGCGTATCCGCATGCTCCAAGACATTCAGCTGGTTTTAAAGTAAACATACCGTCTTCAGTAGTTTCTCCATCCTTAATGTTCAGTTTGGTTCTGATATGATCCAGAATTTTTTCGCTTCCACAAACCATACAAGGTCCTGTTCTGCAAACTTCCAGCACATATTTGCCTACCGGCTTCATATTGAACATCGTATAGAAAGTAGCCACTTCATATACTTCGATCGGTTGGATACTTAATAGTCCGGCAACATAATCCATCACAGGAACATCTAACCATCCTCCGAATTCTTTCTGTGCCAAGTGAAGTACAGGAAGAAGAGCAGATTTTTGTCTTCCTTCAGGATATCTTGCGATAATTTTGTGTACCTGTGCTAAACTTTCCGGTTTAAAAGCTATTGTTTCGCTCATTTTTTATCTAAGATTTCAGATGCCAGATTTCAGACATCAGATTTTAAATTTATATATAAAGCGAAGAGTCTAACATCTGAAATCTGATGTCTGACATCTTCTTTTTATGCGTCTAATTCTCCCGCAATAATATTCATACTACACATCGTTACAATGGCATCTGAAATTACAGAACCTGTAATCATTTCAGGGTATGCCTGATAGTAGATGAAGCATGGTCTTCTGAAGTGAAGTCTGTAAGGGCTTCTTCCTCCGTCACTCACAAGATAGAAACCTAATTCTCCGTTTCCACCTTCTACAGCATGGTAAACTTCTCCTTTTGGTACATCGGTTTCTCCCATTACGATTTTGAAATGGTAGATCAATGCTTCCATTTTCTGATATACATCTGCCTTTTCAGGAAGATAGAAATCAGGGACATCCGCATGGAATGGCCCTTCCGGAAGATTTTCGTATGCTTGTTTGATAATTTTGATTGATTCCCAGACTTCCTGTTGACGAACCATGAAACGGTCGTAAGTATCTCCTGAAGTTCCTACCGGAATAATGAAGTCGAAATCCTGATATGAAGAATAAGGCTGCGCAACTCGTACATCGTAATCTACACCTGCTGCACGTAAGTTAGGACCTGTGAAACCGTAGCTTAAAGCTCTTTCGGCAGAAATAGCTCCTGTACCGATGGTTCTGTCCATGAAAATTCTGTTTCTTTCTAATAAAGTACAGAATTCTTTGAATCTTGGTGGGAAAGTTTTTAAGAAATCCTTGATCAGCTCATGGAATTTAGGAGTGAAATCTCTTTCAAAACCTCCGATTCTTCCCATATTGGTTGTCATTCTGGCTCCGCAGATTTGCTCATACATATCATAAATACGTTCTCTTTCGATGAACATATAAGTAAGACCTGTAATAGCTCCTGAGTCCATTCCGGTTACCCCGTTACAGATCAGGTGGTCACCGATTCTGGCAAGCTCCATCAGGATAACGCGCATATAGTCTACGCGTTTTGGAACTTCTACGCCAATCAGTTTTTCTACTGTCATGTGCCAGCCTAAGTTATTGATGGGTGCAGAACAGTAATTCATACGGTCCGTAAGGGTAGTGATCTGAGAATAGTTTCTTCTTTCAGAAATTTTCTCAAATGCTCTGTGGATATATCCTACGGTTTGCTCTGCGTGAAGGATTCTTTCTCCATCCATCGTTAAGATATTCTGGAAAATCCCGTGCGTAGCAGGGTGGGTAGGTCCTAGATTCAGGGTGTATAATTGTCCGTCAATCTGTTCCTTACTTTCGTACTGGCTTAGTATATTAGATAATGAGTTATCTTTCATAATTTAAATGCTTTAGGCTATAGGCTCTAGGCTTTAAGCTTATTGCTTGCTGCTTACTGCTTATTGCATTATTTTTTATCTTCCGAACATGCTATCGTTCTTGTCGGTTCTTGTACCGTCTTCAAGGCGATATTCCTTCAACATTGGGTGGTATCCAAGATCTTCCATATTTAAAATAGGTCTGAGATCCGGGTGTCCTTTAAATTTAATCCCATAGAAATCATACGTTTCTCTTTCCATCCAGTTAGCTCCTGCAAATAGCTCTACAAGAGAGTCTACTTCAATATTTTCTCTGGACATAAAGATTTTCAGACGTAATCTGAAATTGGCCATCATATTGTGCAAATGGTATACAACACCAATTTCCTTTTCAGGGAATTCAGGATAATGAATACCACAGATATCCGTAAGGAAATTAAATTCCAGTGATGAATCTTTCAGATAGTGAATGATTTTCTTAATATCTTCTTTCTTTACTTCAATAGTCAACATTCCATAAGGTTCTGAGCTTGAAATGACAGATTCCGGAAATTCTCTTGTGATTGCTTCTAATACAAATTCGTTTGTCATTTCCGTTTAGTTGCTTATGTTGTAAGAATCTAATAATTTCTGATATTCAGGCATGTCTCTTCTTCTGATGCTTTCGCTTTCTGCAAGAGCTTGTACCTGCATTACACCTTCAATGATCTGTTCAGGTCTTGGAGGACATCCGGGAACGTAAACGTCTACCGGAATAATCTTGTCAATTCCCTGAAGTACAGAATACGTATCAAAAATACCACCGCTGGAAGCACAAGCTCCAACTGCTACCACCCATTTCGGCTCAGCCATCTGAGTGTACACTTCTTTCAGGACAGGTCCTAATTTCTTTGATATAGTTCCGCAAACCATCAGCATATCTGCCTGTCTTGGAGAGAAAGAGTTTCTTTCCATACCAAATCTTGAAGCATCATATGTCGGGTTCAGGGTAGCCATAAACTCGATACCACAACAAGAGGTTGCAAAGGGTAACGGCCAAAGTGAAAACTTTCTTGCCATCCCGATTACACTGCTCAGTTTTGTTGCGAAAAACCCTTCTCCTTCATAGCCTTCGGGAGCAGGTGCATCTGTTCTTATTACTGGTTTTTTATCTGACATTTTCTTTTGTTGATATTTAAAGATTAAAACGTTTATAAATTTAATCATCTCTGTTTTTAAACGATTAAATTATTCAATCTTTTAATGTTAAAATTTATTTATCCCAATCCAGTGCGCCTCGTTTCCAGACATAGAAAAACGCTACGAAGAAGATCGCAACGAATGTAAGCACGGCAAGGAAACCTTCCATACCGAATTCTCTGAAGTTTACAGCGTAAGGATAAAAGAATACGATTTCAATATCGAATAGTACGAACAATACCGCAGTCAGGAAGTACTTGATAGAAAACGGTGTTCTTGCATTTCCTTCTACAGGAACTCCACATTCCCAGCTTTGGTTTTTTACAGAGTTTCCTTTTTTCTGCTGTGGACCTAAGAAATGTGCTCCAAGCAAAGAAACCGCTACAAATCCTACTGCTACACCAGCCTGGATAAGGATTGGAATATAACTTTCAGGTAAATTCATTTTTGCATTATTATCTCAATTTGCAAATTTAGCGAATAAACAAGAAAGCATGAAATTTATCAGCTTAAAAGTCGGATTAAAATGAGCTAAACCGGTAATTTAGAATCAATAAAAATTAGCTTTTTGTGATTATTTTTTTGTGGTGTTTTTCCCCTTTTTTTGTAGTAACTCTGGAAAAATTGCATCCCATCATGTATATCGTGGATATTTTGAATTTATTTATTGAGGAATAAAAACAAGTGATTAAATGACCTATTGGGCTATGGTTATGGCTTATTTTTTCATTTTTTTCAAAAGAGTGTAGGCCATAAAGGAAATATATCCAAAAAGAATACTGGCAAAAAGAATATTGATTACCGTATTGGTTTTGTCATCGGGCGACTGAAAAAAAATGTTATAACCAATAAATCCGGCAATTAAAATAGCAAATATGATAAGCTGTGGTTTCATAAAGTTCAAAGTTTGGGTAGTGAGTTTACGTTTTACAAAATGCAGTATCAATTAGTTGAGTTCCATTGAATATGTTCTCCTTCTTTTGTGATTCACCGGATTGTAATCCTGCCACAACAGCTGAATACTTTTGTTTTCTTCGAGTTCCGGGTTGGTTTCAAGGTACTTTACTCCTTTTTTTCTGAAAATATCCCAGATTTCTTTAAAAATAATAGAAGTTACTCCTCTTCTCTGATAATCCGGATGAATTCCGATCAGGTAGAAGTTCGCTCTGTCATTTTTCTTTCCTGCTTGTAAGAAATGCCACCAGCCAAAAGGAAGTAGTTTTCCACCGGACTTCTGCAGAGCTTTGGAATAAGAAGGCATTGTAATAGCAAAGGAGATCAGATTATTGTGTTCATCAGCAATACAAACAATGAAATCTTTATCAATAAGTTTGAAATATTTCTCTTTATAGGTTTTACGCTGTTCATCAGAAATCGGAGTGTATGTAGAAAGATGTTTGTAAGTCTCATCCAGAAGATCAAACATAGGATCTACATACTGAATAATCTCTTCTTTTGTTTTGAATTTTAAAACTTTTAGCTTGTATTTTTCAGAAATAAGCTGATTGAATTTATGAATTTTGTCCGGTAATGTTTCGGGGAAGATTATTTCAAACTCTACCCATTCCTTTTCTTTAGTCAATCCCAGGTTCTCAAGATGCCTTGGATAGTACTCGTTATTATAAATTCCGATCATCGTCGCCAGCTGGTCAAAACCTTTGATCAGCATTCCTGCTTTATCAAGATTGGTGAAGCCCATTGGGCCTTCAATTTTGTCAATATTTTTTTCTTTGGCATAATCAACCGCTTTTTGAATCAATGCTTTTGAAACTTCAGCATCATCAATAAAGTCGATCCATCCAAAGCGTACTTTTTTAATGCCTAACTCTCTCTCTTCTTTGTGATTGATCAAAACAGCAATTCTTCCTACAATCTTATCATTCTTATAAGCCAGAAACTGTTTGGCTTCTGAATATTGAAGCGCAGGATTTTCATTTGCATTCCAAATGTTGATTTCGTCATTGATAAAGGACGGAACATAGTAGGGATTGTTTTTATACAAATCCATTGGAAACCTTACGAATTGCTTGAGCTGACCCGCTGTTTTTACTTCAATAATTGAAACTGTAGACATGTTTTTTGAGAGGAATTAAAGGACAAATATAAATAATAATATCGTATACTTTGGCACAGTTTTTATATGATTATGGGTAAAATTAAACACAAAATTTATATAAAATGGTGGGTTATTATATCATTATTGGTATTTCAATGTTGGTGAGCTGGTGGGTTTCGTCCAGATTGAAATCGAAATTTGAATATTATTCCAATGTGCACCTTCGAAATGGCCTTTCGGGGAAAGAAGTAGCGGAAAAGATGTTGAGAGATAACGGGATAAATGATGTTCAGGTCATATCAGTACCCGGGCAGTTGACGGACCACTATAATCCGGCAGATAAAACAGTGAACCTTTCTGAGGGTGTTTATATGCAGAGAAACGCAGCGGCCGCAGCAGTGGCAGCTCACGAGTGTGGGCATGCAGTGCAGCATGCAGTAGGGTATTCTATGCTGAATTTACGTTCAAAACTGGTTCCTATTGTCAATATAAGTTCCAATCTGATGCAATTTGTCCTTATTGCGGGTATCGCAGTAATGGCTGCGTCCAGAACAATTGAAAACCCTAATGGAAACACTACTGTGCTGGCAATCGGCGTTGCGATGTTTGCCATGACAACACTTTTTGCTTTTGTAACACTTCCTGTGGAATACGATGCAAGTAACAGAGCGATGAAGTGGCTTAAAGATACTGGAACTGTAACTGCAGAAGAATTTGTTGGAGTACAGGATAGCTTAAAATGGGCGGCAAGAACTTATGTGGTAGCTGCATTAGGTTCTCTGGCACAACTTCTTTACTGGGGATCTTTGCTTCTTGGTGGGAGAAGGGATTAATTATTAAATTCAAATGAAACATATTGCATCTCAGAAAGCTTTTCTGAGATGCTTTCTTTTTGTGCCAGTTTCAATGACGCGGTGAGAATACAATTTTCATTCGCATCGAAGTTCAAAACTTTAGCATCAAATTTAGAAAGCAAGGTAAAAATTGTATTCTGCTGATTGAAGTTAAATTGAATCTCTACTTCTGTTTCTAATTCTCTGGTGATAATACTGGCTGCCTCTAATGTAATCTTCGCAGATTCTTTATAAGTTTTTACAAGGCCGGAAACTCCCAGTTTGGTTCCTCCGTAATAACGGACAACAATGACAAGGACATTGGTGATTTCATTCGCTAATAATTGATTGTAAATAGGCAATCCTGCACTTCCGGAAGGTTCGCCGTCATCATTGGCGCGATAGTTTTCCCCATTCAATCCCATTCTGAAAGCATAACAGTGGTGAGTTGCTTTCGGATGTTCTTCTCTTATTTTCTCCAGTGCACTCTTTAATTCTTTTTCATTAGTCACAGGATAAGCAAATCCGATAAACTTGCTTCCTTTTTCTTTTAAAAGAGTATTTTCTATGGGGCTTTCTATGGTTTTGTATTCGAACGTCATCGGAATTGCTGCTTTGTTGTGCAAAAATATTAAATAAATCCTAGTACTTAATGAAAGAAGCCGTCAGATTTCTGACAGCTTCCCAATTTTTATGTATTGCAACTTTTTGTTATTTCTATCCGCAATAATCCAGCGGAAGTAAACAAATATAGTTTGTAGGACCACAAAAGTCTGTAGGACAGAAATCTCTACATCTTGTAAGGTCTCCATTAGGCAAAGTACAGTTTACAAAAGCTCCGCCTTGAATAGATTTTAAACCGATTCTTGATACTTTTTTCAAATTTTTCATGATATTAGTTTTTGTTTTACATTAAAATTTAACAAGGGAATGTTCCATCTGCCCAAGGTGGTGGGCAACTCATACTGGAAGGTGTTGCGCAGCAATGTTGTAATGAAGGAGGATAGAATGAGCAATATTCAGGAGCAATTCCTCCGTTTACTTTTTTTAAACTCTGTCTCGAAACTTTCTTTAAATTTTTCATAGTAATTTTAATTTGTAAGACTAATGTAAAGAAATTATTTCATTTGATGGTGATACAAAAGTATTATTTTGCTTTAAAAAATGAAATGGTATTATCTCTGAAATTTTCAATCGTATCAGGAACTTGACTGAATTCCGGGGCTTTTGTCCCATTTTCTAATGTCAAATTCTCGTTTTTAATTACAATGGCTTCGTCCCAAAGATTAGCATTAATAAATTCCTGCAGAGTAAAGCGGCCCCCTTCGATAATCACAGATTGTATTTGTTCTTTATACAATGCCTCCATGAGCTCAGGTAGAAAATGAGCTTTGTTGATTTGAATGAATTGAATATGTCCTTCAGTACCTTCTTTCACGGAATTTAAAACCAATGTTCTTGCTTTATTGTTATAAATATTGAAACTGGCAGGAACTTTTAAATCAAAATCAATCAGAATTCTTACAGGATTTACGCCTTCAGCATTTCTTACGGTAAGACTGGGGTTATCGTTCAATGCAGTTTGAGTTCCTACTAAAATGGCATGCTCGTCAGCTCTTAACTGATGAACAAACTGGTTTACTAATGTATTGGAAACGGCTGTCGGTGTAAAATCCTTATCCAAAAAGCCATCACCGGATTCTGCCCATTTTAAAATGATATATGGTCTTTTCTTTTCGTGATAGGTGAAAAATCTTTTGTTCAGTTCAATGCATTCTTTTTCAAGAATTCCTGATACGGTTTCAATTCCAGCATCCTGAATGATTTTCTTTCCTTTTCCATTCACTTTATCATGGGAGTCCATTGCGCCAATCACTACTTTTTTAAATCCTAATT
The DNA here is from genome assembly GCF_018924625.1 of Chryseobacterium sp. PCH239. Classification (NCBI taxonomy): domain Bacteria; kingdom Pseudomonadati; phylum Bacteroidota; class Flavobacteriia; order Flavobacteriales; family Weeksellaceae; genus Chryseobacterium; species Chryseobacterium sp. PCH239. Next base: position 2,397,789 of record NZ_CP073027.1, on the reverse strand, counting down.
CTTTAATCTTCAAAGCGCATGGCGGAGTTTTTCCATAATGTGCGCAGGGTTCCAGAGATACATAGATTGTAGATTCCGGAATCAGATCTTTATTTTTAACGGAATTGATGGCATTGATTTCTGCATGAGGTTCTCCTGCTTTGTGATGATACCCTTCACCAATGATTTTTCCGTTGTGTACGATCACACTTCCAACAAGAGGGTTAGGGTAGGTGTTGCCAAGAGCTTTTTGAGCCAGCTCGATACATCTTTTGATATAAAATTCGTCGTTGTTCATATGTATAAAAAGAAAAAGCGAAGACAAATTGCTTTGCTCCGCCTTTATTTATTTTGTTATGTATTAATCTCCGCTGATAATGCTGTGAAGATTTTGTTTTAACGTTTCAAGATGAGCTTTTTTCTCATCAATCGTGTTATAGGTATCTTTTAAAAGAGGGTTTTCTCTGGACGGTTTGTTGAAGAAAGAAAGGTTGTTTTCCAGTTTAACAATTTCTGCCTCAAGATCAGAGATTTGATTTTTGATCTTTCTTGCTTTGTCGGTAAGTTGGTTTTCAGATAGACCTTCTTCTTTCAGTTCAAGTTCGTTGATCTTATTTATTTTCAATTTCTCTCTCAATGTTTTGTTGAATTCAGAGTTGATTGAAATTTTATCTCTCGGAACTTTTCCGATATTATTCCATGAAGTTTTGATCTGCTCGATTCTTTCAATGCTTCCTTCTTCATTGGAAACTTCTTTCAGTTCATCAAGAAGAGCTTTTTTGTTCTTATAATTTTCTTTCCAGTTGTCGGTAGAGGTATTGCTTTTCTCTCTGTAATTATTGAAGAATGCATTACATGCGTCACGGAATTCATCCCAGATTTTATTGGTCATGCTCTTTGGAACGTGGCCGATTTTTTTCCAGTCTTCCTGGAGTTTTTTGAATAACGGAACAGCAATATCCCATTCCTCGTTATTCATATTGTCCTGTGCAGTCTGGATCAGTTTAAGTTTTTCTTCAAGATTTGCCTGTTGAGAACCTTTCAACGATTTGTAGTAATTATTTTTCGTTGTATTAAAGCCTCTAAGTGTCGTTTTGAAATCATTCCAGTTTTGGTTGGAAAGTTTTCTTGGAACACTTCCTGTTTTTAAGAATTCAGAACGCAGATCTTCCACTCTTTTAATGGCATTCTGCCAGTAGTTGTGGTTTGGCGTTTCCGAAGGCTCAGACAGTTTCTTGATTTCCGCAATAATCTGATTTTTCTTTTCAAGATTTTCACTCTGTTCTTTTTCAATAGAAGCTGAAAGTTCAGATTTTCTTTCGTGAATTTTATTCGAAATTTCTTTAAACTCTTCCCATGTTTTCTCACGGAACTCTTCAGCAACAGGTTCTGCTTCTTCTTTCCAAAGTTTATGAAGATACTGAAGTTCGTTTAGAGCTTTCTGGATAACGGGTTCATTTTCCAGCTCTTTAGCGCGGGCAATAATATGTTCTCTCTTTTCCAGATTGTGGCTGTATTCCTGCTCCAGAAATTCTTTATTAAGATCCAGCATCTGATAAAACTGATTCAGGTGGTGGAAATAATTATTGTTGAGAATTTTGAATTCAGACTTTGCAACCTGTCCTGCTTTTGACCAGTCTTCTTTAATCTCACGAATAGATCTGAAAAGATTGATTCCTGGTTCTGAGCTGGTGTATAGATTTTTAAGTCTTTCGATTATGCTTTGACGGTGGTCAAGGTTTTTCTTTTGCTCTTCTTCCTGTCCTTTCTGGAAGTCGTCATGTTTTTCCTTGAAAATATTAACCAATGCAGAATACTTAGCCTGAGAAGGGTGTTCGTAGCTGAAATTTTCAGCTGGATTTCCCGCTTCTACATATTCATGCTTTTTATCTTCCACTTCATCATGGATATAATGACTTGCTTTCTCTTTCAGCTGGTTGAATCTTTTGAAGTTCTCACCGGCATTGGGAGTGTTGATGATTTTTTCCATTTCCTTTAAAGCATCGGCAAGGGAAATTTCTTCCTCATGTTCATCCAGGTGCTCTGCATCATCTTCATGTTGGTTTGCATCATGAGAAACTGTGTTTTCTGATGGGTCCTGAGATACTTCGTTAGGATTTTTCTTTTCTTCGTTTTCAGAAAGATTGTTTTCTGTAGTCATAGCAAATCTTTTATGTGAGTGGCGTTAATATCCTTTAAATATAGCTTTAAGGCCAATTAAAGTACTAATTTATGTTATTTTTTTTGAAAATTCCAAATTTCCCAAGCTTTTTCTGCTTGCTGTTCAAGCATATAGTACCCATTCACTGTTTTTGCTCCTTTTTCTGAGGCATTGATGATGAATTGGGTATAGTTTGGATTGTAAATCAGATCAATAACGAGATGATCTGAAGAAAGCCCGTCAAAAGGAAAGTTCAGACAGTCTTTCACATTCGGGAAAGTGCCTACCGGTGTACATTGGATAATAATTTTATGCTCTGCAACAGTTTCCTGATCAAGATTTTCATAATTGATTTCTGTACTCCTTGAAATAGTTACAGAAGGAATATTGTGCTTGTCCAATGCATATTTGACGGCTTTTGCTGCCCCTCCGTTTCCTAAGATCAGTGCTTTATCCTGAGAAGGTTTTTTGTGCAAAAGAAGCGTCTTTTCAAAACCGAACGCATCTGTATTATACCCTGTTTTTTTGCCATCCTGAATAAGAACGCAATTGACAGCACCTATTTTCTCGGCTTCATCACTTAGTTCATCGAGATAATCGATTATTTTTTCCTTATAAGGGATGGTCACATTGAATCCTAACAAGTCCGGAGAAGCAAAAAGGTTTTCTACTTCATTGATTTCGTTGAGATCAAAAATATCGTAGGAGAAATTCTTCAGCATGAGCTTTTGGAACTTGTTTTCGAAGAATTTTTTAGAAAAAGAATAAGAAATATTTCGTCCTATCAATCCTAATTTTTTATTGGAATCCATACATCAAAAATAAAAAAAAGACCGGATAAATCCGGCCTTGGTTTGAAATATTTTTTAATAATTAATCTACGATAAATTTAGTAGAGAAATTATCTGTTTTAAGGAGATAAGTTCCTTTTACTATACCTTTAAGATTAATTTTGTTTGAATGTTTGAAAGGATTGGCAATTGTTTCAATTCGTTTTCCTGAAAGATCATAGATCTCAGCTTTTGAAATTTTGCTAAGGTTTTCTCCTTTTACAAATAATTCATTATTTCTTACCGGGTTAGGGTAGATGGTAATTGCTGATGTATCTTTTTGGTTTTCAGCGGTAGCTAACGTAGTTCCGAAACATGTCCAGCTAAGATCATCCAGAGCAACTCTGTTGGACGTAGACGAATTTGTCAGTTTAATCACCGCATTTCCGTTTACATTTATATTATTAATGGTAGTTGTAGTAACAACATTACTGTAAGGAATGGTTCCTACATTGACGTCGTTTACAAGAACATTGAAGTATCCTGCGCTTCCGGAGAATTTCAATTGAGTTGTTAAAGTTAAGCTTTGAACTCCACCTGAGAAAGTTGAACTTGTTAAAGTTCCATTTTTTATGGTAATGGCTTTATTATTGATGGTCTGGTCAACTCTTGCGTCTGTAGCAGTCCATGAAATTCCATTATTGGTCCAGTTTACTGTCATGTATGTATTTACAGGACCGGTGATCATTTCGAAATTTTCAGTTCCACAGTTTCCTCCTCCGGCAGGTACATCAAGAGTTGTTTCTGTAGCTGTTGTACTTTGTGGGGAAGAGTTTGCGAAAGCATCTTTAGCAATAATGTAGAATGTGTATTGAGTCAATGGTGATAATCCGGAAACAATAGTAGATGTTGTTGTACCTGAAACAGTAGCTTTTAAGGTTCCGTTGGCATAAATATCATACGAAGTTACTCCCACATTATCTGTAGCAGCTGTCCAGCTTAAAGCAATAGAGTTTGAAGTTGGGTTGCTGGCAACAAGGTTGGTTGCAGCTGTAGGGGCTTGGTTATCAACAACCGGAGCTCCCCAGATCTGAGTAACATATTCGGGGTGATCAATGAAAGGGTTTCTGTTTCCCTGGTAAGTATAAGAAGCATTGTTTCTTGCAATTTCTTCCGGAGATACGGGATCCATTGCATTCCATGCTAAATATTGATTAAGTGCCCAAGGCTGTAGTCCCGGGAATGCTGTGTTACCAAGCATGTCACCAGTAGTGAAATTAGGAAGTTTGTCTTCATATCTTGTTACGAAATAAAGGATCATTCTGGCAATGTCTCCTTTGAAAGCATCAATGGGTTCAAATACAGTACCTGCATATCCTGCAGAAACGGAATTTCCTAGTTTTGATCCATTTTTAGAAGTAAAAGAAGGTGTTCCTACAATTCCGAAAGGGTAGTTGGATCTCATTCCGTTTACTTTTCCGTCTGTAGCACGGATAAAATGAATGTCAGCTACCATTGGGGAAGCATTGTTGAACAAACTTTGAGGAACAACGTGCTCTCTGTTGTAGCAGTCACCTTCATTAGAATATCCGGCAGATCCGCACTGACTGGTTCCCAGGGTGAAATTATACTGATCCGGTCCATTGGGGTTTTCAGAATAAATATCCAGAATTGTTCCATCATTTTCATAGAAGTAATCGCGGTCTGTGGTAGCATAACCTGTCCACAGGCCACCGTAACCATTGTCTATATGTCCATTACTGATAATGGTTTTAAGAGCTGTTTTAAGAGCTGCACCTGTTAAGGTCGGCGATTGATTATAATATCCAGCCGGAGCCTGTGCCAAAGCGCTTATAAATGTAACGCTTAAAAGAAAAAAAGATAAAATTTGTTTCATTTTTTAAAATTGGGGCGTAAAGGTACGAAAAAATGAAACCGAAGTGTATTAATTCTATGTAATATATAAAGTTGAAATGTTAGCCTTTAGTAATATATTCTTTACTGATTTTTGAAAAGAACCATGAAATAGTTATTCCAAACAAGGAAGCTGTAAGGGCTACAATAAGATAATTTTTTCCCACAATTTTTACCGGGAATGGCAAAACCTCATTAGCTCTGAAGAACTCTGTATAAAGCTGGAAGTAGCAAAGTGCTGTTCCAAGAATTAATCCGGTAATCACACCTGAAATCACAATCAGGAGGCCAGTGTAGAAATAGGTCATTCTTAAATGGCTTAAAGGAAAGCCTAAAGATATCAATGATTTTGCCTGTTCTTTTTTGTCAAGCTGAAGGATAATAATGGCTCCGGCAAGGTTAAAAGTCGTAATAAAGATCACCAAGGCAAAGATCAGGTAAATGAATAGCTTTTCTGTATTAATCATTTTCCAGAAAGCAGCATTTTCCTCTTCTTTGGTTTTGATCTCAATATTTTTTCCGAGAGAAGAAAGCAGGCTTTGTTTTACAGCATCGGCATTTTCCGGATTTTTCAGTTTAATAACAATCTGGTAAGCAGACTTTTTAGGAAGAGTGAGTAATTCTTCTGTAAGCTCAATAGGAGAAACGATATAATTGTCCAGCTGGTCTTTTCCCGGGAAAACACCTGTTACCAGAATATCTCTTTTATTATAAATGTCTTCTTCCTTACTGATAATCCCTGTTCCCGGTTTGGGCATAAAGACGGTTGCATAATGATTGGAAGAATCCACAGGAATTGAAAGTCTGTTATCCAGACTGTTTTCCATCAACACCTCATTCGAGTATTTGAAACTTGGATAAGTTCCGTAAAACACTTCTTTATTAATAGGATTTACCTTAACATAGGCAGAATCTACCCCTCTTAGGTAAGCAATATCACCCTTTCCGTTGAAACTGATATATACTTTTTCTTCTATAACGCGGGAAAAACTGCTGATTTCCTTATTGTTGCTCAAAACTTTACTGACGTTATCCAGATTTTTGATGGTTTTTCCGGAAGTGCTTTTTAACGTAAGATCAGCGTGAAGATTGGAAATAAGGTCTTTGTTCAGGTCTTCAAGCCCTGAAAAAACAGAAATAATGACGAACATTGCAGCCACAGCAACCGTCATGGCACCTACAGCCAGCCACGTAATGAACGTAACGGCAGTACTTCCCTTTTTAGCCAAAAGGTATCTGGATGCTATGTAAAATGCAATATTCTTCAAGATCTATAAAACAGGATTGTCGCCTTCACCTCTTAATTCTCTTTCCAGTCTTTCAACATCATCAAGAGCGGTATCCAGGTAAAAGTTAAGTTGTGGAATAATACGCACCTGTTTTGCCATTTTCTGGCCAATGAAGTTTCTGTATTGAGGTTTGTTTTCTTCAATCTCCTTCATCACAGCGGTACGGAATTCCTGTGGGAAAATGCTTAAATAAATCTTAGCAATTCCTAAGTCAGCAGTTACTTTTACATCTGAAACAGATACCAATATGCTCTGTTTGCTTTCTGAAGCCTGTTTGCGGAAAAGCTCTGCGAAGTCTTCCTGAATGATCTGTGCTACTTTTCTTTGTCTGTTACTTTCCATAATTTCTGCAAATTTAGTACTTTTGTTTGAATTGATACTTTGAAATTCAACTACAGTATCAAATTTACGATTTAATTATATTGATTAGTATTTATGAAACTAGAACATATTGGCATTGCCGTAAAATCTTTAGGAGTTTCTGATGAACTTTTTGCCAAATTATTAGGAAAAGAATCCTATAAAAAAGAAACAGTGGAAAGGGAAGGGGTAGTAACTTCTTTCTATGAAACAGGAGAAAGTAAAATTGAGCTTTTGGAAGCCAGCAATTCTGAGAGCCCGATCTCAAAATTTATCGATAAAAAGGGAGAAGGCATCCATCATCTGGCATTTGGCGTTGAAAATATACTGAAAGAAGTGAAAAGACTGAAAAAAGAGGGGTTTCAGTTTATCTCCGAAGAACCGAAAGAAGGTGCTGATAACAAATTAGTTGTATTCCTTCATCCCAAGTCTACAAACGGAGTGCTGGTAGAACTTTGCCAAGAAAAGCAATAAAAAATTTTGTAGTGAAAGAAATTTTACTATTTTTGCAAACACAAAATTTAACCAAGTTTTGAGGTCCTATAGCTCAGTTGGTTAGAGCACCTGACTCATAATCAGGTGGTCCCTGGTTCGAGCCCAGGTGGGACCACAAAAAATCAAGCACTTACAGAAATGTAGGTGCTTTTTTTATGTCCCAAAACTATATACTGAATACAGGTTCAGGTTTAAATGATAATACTGTATTGGTGCAGGGCTATAAAAAAGTAGGACATACTGCCCTGCATATAGATTTTTTATTAAAAAACTTTATTATTCTTTTTCAATAGGATTATTGTTAAGCTTGTAAGATTCTTTTATTTCCTTCCCTTGTTTCTCAATAAAGTCCTTTACCTTCATATCAGTTCCAGGCATTGTCATACTTAATAATTGAGGAGTTAGCTCATTTCTCATGGCAGCTAAAGGATCCTGTTTGTAATTTTCAAAGGTTTTTATAAATTTTACTTTTTCTACTATTTTCACATTACCATTGGTGAACTTTTTAACAAGTGAATCTTCACTGTTATCTTTCGCTTTTTTATTTCCTTTTAAGGTAAATGAATAATTGTGTTGATCATCTTCTATTTTTACAATTAATCCAGGTAAACCATTAAATTTATAAGGACCGTCATTAAAAGGAAGATCAGGACAAAACCAGGCAACCCATTTTCTTCCCGCAAAATTTACTATAGCTTTTTGGGCATTATATTCGCCGATTTTTTGCTTTTCTTTCTGAACTTTCCAATCAAAATTTATTTTTTCCTGATAGCCAAAGGTAAGAGGAGTCAATCCGTTCATAATATCTTCAGTATATTGAACTTCCATGTCAGGATATTTTTTTGTTACAGAATAGGTAAATCTGACATTCGGAGGTGCTGACTGATTTTCGTAAATGCCTGTTTTTTGCATTTTTTTAAATACTTCGTTGGAGATTGAATCTGAAACAATTAATTGATAATCTTTAAAAATCGATTGATCTTTTTTAATATCTAAAACCATCATTGCAGTTTCATTTCTTGTAGAATCTTTTTTAGGTTTATATTGTACTTCATAGAAAAAACGATTGATCTCCTGAGCTTTGATTTTGATAGTGGTTAAAAAGAATAACGGTAGTATCAATAAGTATTTCATGGGTTAATTTTTAAAATTTGTATCTGTATTTTGCAAAAATTTTATACCAAAAATCCGTGAAGGGAGTAGGTAAAAAAGAGAAAAAAGAAATAATTCTCCAGGGAGAAGTAAAGTGGGCAAATATTTCAAATATTGCCTTCGAACGTACCCAGACTTCATTATCATTCACAAAATAGATGGTCTGAAGATCTATAAACTTAATTCCTTTATCACGAAGAATTTTCCTTGCTTCTTTGTTTCTTACGGAAATGATTTCCAGTGTTTTAACGTTAGATTGGCTCCATTTGGAAAACCTTGTGCAAAACTTACATTCAGAATCATAAATAATAACTTTCATTTTGTGAATTTTTAAATAGATTGCAAGTCTGGCTGCGTTTTTATGTTTTTATATTGTGATAAAATGAATAACGAAGAAAATGACCCTGCCAAAAGCCCTGTAAATATCATGACTCCACTTTGAAGAATAAATGGAATTTTTTTCATGTAATCAATATTTTTTGAGGTTACCGCATATTGTCTGGATATCATCTGCAATGTTTCAGCATATTTTAAAGATAATGTTTTATCAATTAAAGCATACACGAAAACATCAATCAAAAAAATCATGATGGCGCTAAGAATGAACGTACAAATCACATAATAAAAATTGGCGATATGATTTACCTGTTTTACCTTTTTATATTTCTTTAGTGACAGAAACAAAATAATTGCAGCGATCATAAAAGCAATAAACAATGATAGAATAGGGAAAAAAGCAACTGCAGTAATACTAAAATTATCATAAGAAAGATAGTATGCAATGCCATAAATACATCCTGTAAAGGATAAAGCGATCACTATTGAAGTAATAAAAATATACTCCAATGAAATAAGGTTATTGTCCATAGAAATTAGTTTTTAAATGCTAAATGTTGATGTAAGAGACCCAATCTTTCTGAATATCTTCTGTAAGATGTGTCCTTATTAAATGGTATTCTTCTGATAGGTAAATTTTAGCGAATTTTCCATTTTGTAAATGTCCGATATAATCACAACAATTTGTAAGAGTTTCCATAATATGAGAGCTTATCAAAACGATCTTATTTCTTTTTTTGAGGTCATCAATGATAAAATAAAACTTTTCGACACTTTCAAAATCGAGTCCGTTAAATGGTTCATCAAATAAGTATATGGGTCTGTCAATTAAAATATTACAAAGGATTGCAAGTTTCTTCTTGGTTCCTAATGAAAGTTTTTCAACAATAGCGTCTGTTGGAATATTAAAGAAATTTGTGAGTCTTGTTATCTTTTCATCCTCGTTATCATGAATAAACAGGTTTAAAATATCGTTAACCGACAGATAAGGATAAAAGTAATTTTCAGATTCCAAATATGAAATATCTCTTTTATATATGGGTTGGTCTTGTAATACTATTTTTCCATGGTATCCTGTATTTTGAAAAATAGATTCAAATAAAGTTGTTTTTCCCGCACCATTCCTTCCAAGAACACCGAATATGCTTCCTTCATTTATATTTAAACTTAGGTTATCCAAAATTTTTTTGGAGTTATAACTCAAGGTGATATTTTGTATACTAAACATACTTTGTAATTTTCTTTAAGGCTGATTTTCTATTGTTTATAATGTAAATTATTGCTGGAATTAGTAGCCCAATAATAAGTGTAAATTTGAAAAATTCAGCATCATTGATATGAGTTACCTTTATTTTTCATTATAATTTACGTACTTATTAATAATAATAACATAATTTGAAAGAAAAAGATAAAAACTGAAATAAATTATATAATCTTTTTGTAGAGGATTTAAAAATGCAAAGCTGATTATAGCAGGAATGGAGATCATCAAGCAAATCAGAAAAGAGTATATGATTTTTTTTTCTAATCTGAATTTTGAGAATTGCAGAATGAGAATTTCTTTATTTTCCTGGAGTGAATAAACATGCAAAAGAATATGTAGCCAGCATAATCCTAATATTATCAAAGTTGCAGGATGATATCCTAAGAAAACGGAAAGTAATACAAAGGAAAAGAAAATTATAATATTCTTTCGTATATAGGCTTTCCACTCTAATAATGCATTAGGGAGTTTATTGATAAACCTTGGGTTTGCAAAATATTTTTTAAGCTTTAATAATGGTAAAATGAAGCATATAAAACCATTTCCCAAAAAGGCAAAGTTATTTTCTTTGAAAACGAAAAATAAATTTATAAATATCCAAATTATCAAATATTCTAATGCGAGGCTTATATAGAATTGCTTTCCTAAAATATTTTTTAAAAAATTAATATCCTTTCGAGTAAAATGAATGATAAATAAAACAGTTGATGAAATTAATGCATAATAGCCAATATGATTCGTTTTAAAAAAAAGTAAAAATAAAAGTATTATACTTACTAAAACACCAATATCCATACTTTGGTTTGACGCTTTAAGTAATAATTTTAATCTCAGTTTCAGATATCTCTTAAGCATATTCTTTAATAAATATTTTTCTTTTGAATAGCGATACAATTTTTTGAAAATATACTCCAGCCTTTTTCCATTCTTCATCACTTATGAAAAAACCATAACACATCATAAATAGGATTTCAAAATCATGGATCATCATAAAAATGTATATTCCCAGATGGATCATTATTCCAAGAGCAAACACAACGTATTTACCGGTTTTATGCCATGCAAGAAAAGGAAATGCTAACTCCCACATTAAAGTAATATAGGTAGAAAGTGTCACAAAAATCCCATTTTTTGCTAGTATATTATTCATTTCTGTTCCCTTAAATCTTTCTAATTGTAATGTATAATAAGTGGCAACACCGCTGAACCATACTTTAGCATTAAGTTTGAATACGGCAGAAACGAAATAAATCAAAGATAAATGAATTTTTATAGATAAAACGGATATTTGATTGACAAAATAGCTGATACTATCTTTTTTTGTCCGGTACTGTTATTTAATGTGAAATACCTGTAGCAATCCGTAAAAATCATGTACAGTAAAAGAAATTTCAATAAATTATCACCACCATTTAATATAAAAGGATATGCTCTTTGAACAATTTCTACGGAAATATATAACAATAAGGGAGTGAAATACCTGAAAATTCCAAAGGCAAATAAAATACTTAGCAACATTATAGCACTAAGAATAATATTAATATTTTGAAAAATAGAGGATTGCTGAATTCCAAATAATTGAAATATTGGATTAACAGGTGCTCCTTTCAAAAATGTAGCATCAGTGATGAGATCCTTATTAAAAAATAATTGTAAATATTTTTTAAACACGTGTATTGATATCAATATCCTGAAAATCGAAAGATATATATAGTGATTTGAGTGGAATAGTTTTTTCATTTTAAAAAGGATAAGGATTGAAAGCAATTACTTTAGATTCTACATTTGGCTTTTTACTTTCTCTATTAGCAAATTTTTTAATTTCCTCAGAATTTATGTTTATCGTTACATATTTTACTGTCTTTAACTTTTCGGCAGACATTTTATCTTTTCCAACAATCTTCGCATAGTCTTTTAAAAGAAGAAAACCTTGAACTTGTTCAGGAACTTCATTGAGTCTTTGTACTGCCAGAAGATTGGCATTGTGAAGATTTAGCTCGGGTTGTGTAGTATTTATTTCAGTTCTTTCTTTCACTATTGTATTAACGATACCTTCGATAGATCCATAAATTGTATAGTCTACCATCTCGGCTCTGCCATTAAATGGCCTTGTATTTCGTTTTGATTCTATAATTGAAGAATAGACTTCGAAAGCAGCAATTTCATTTTTATTCTCATCCAGATAGGTAAAATAAAGTTTGTAGTTAAATTGTGGTGGAGGGGCAAAAAAACTCCATTTTTGAGCAAAAAAAGTAGAAAATAGTTTCATTTCTTTTTGATACTCAATCTTTATAAAATTATTGGGTGAATTGTATAAAAATGTAAAAAGCCAATAAATTGATACACAGGTAACGATAAATATTTTAATTGCTTTTTTCATAACTGTCAGGAATAAAAATGGCTCATTGTATTAATGAGCCATTAAATCATTATTAGTCTAAGTTCTGGATGTTTGCTGAAACATCATCTGTTGCGTGAAGACCATCTACTAGAGCTGAAACAACCATTACAGCAAGAAGAACGGTGCCGGCAACAGCAGATACACTTGAACCTGGAGGAAGCGCCTGGCGTGAAGTGTTAGAAGACTGTACTTGATCTCCATAGGCGATACCTTGTGCTTTAACTACATTAGGTACTAAAAAATTTAATGCAAATACGAATGCCATTCCACCTGCGAAAACTGAGTTTCTGATTTTTTTGTTCATGATAATTTTGTTTTTTTTATGATAATTAATTTTGTCATATAATCCCTGACATGGGTTTTCTGCTGATCAGGCTTGTTTCATTTTTATATTGCGCAGATATAAAAAGGTTAAGATTATTTGTGTTTCTAACCAAGGCAAAGATGCGTGTGCTTTTTCGATGATACAAGAAAAGTATAGTGGGATTTATAAATTTTGGATGAAAATCCTTATGGATTTATAAATTTAAATGAGAATTGAATGTTGTGTAAATTATTGTTTGCTAGTCTGTTGTGTTTTCAATAGTATCCTGCATAAGAATTTATAGGATACTATTGGAAAGTGTTTTTTTTCGGCGAATAATATCAGGAAACTGAGGGAAAAGAATGGGGTATTTTGAAAAATTCTTTATAAGAATGATTCATAAGCAAGCGTTTTATAATATCTCACTAGATAATCATAAATAACCATTTCAAATAATCTTTGCTGAGAAACAAATATTCTGTTGATATTCATATGGAAAATACTCTGAAATAAGAATTGCAGAGGCATTTCTAAAGATTGATTTTTATGTTTATGAAGAATGTTTTGTAGCGCAGTGTTCTTTTCTTCAATATTATAAATAATAGAGTTTCTTTCTTCCAAAAATTCTTTAGAATTAATAAAGTCTACAAATTTAGGTTTAAACTCGCGGTATTTTTTGTCTAACTGGCTATTGAGTTTTTTATCGGCATTAAATTCCTGTTTAAAAGTATGATTAAAATATTTGATCCACTCCAGCTTTTCTTGGATGGGAAGATTAAGTTTATTCAACATCTCATCCATATAAAACAAGCTGACTATGATCTTTTCCTCATCATCATAATGTAAACACTCCAACGTGAACTCACTATTTTTGTGAAATAGGGTTTCTATTTCTTCCATGGTATTCTTTCCATACCTTTCAATTTCCCGTTTATAGGTGTCGACCATAATGGTAAAAATCTCTCCACTATCTATATATGGCTGAAAAATATTTTGAGCAGTGTTAAGAATTTCATGATAGTATTGGGGATCATTTAATTTTAATCTTATCCTCAAATGAGATTTAGGATCATAATACCGTATAAAAAACCATTCGGAAATATAGCCGTTCTTCTGAAATAGCTCTATTAAAGGATGTATGGCTTCTTCCAGGATTATATCAGAAGTTTTTATACCTGTATATATTTTCAAGTATAACCAATTACTTCCGGGGATAAAAGTTCGTTGCATTATTAAATATCTTACTTATTTTTTTCTTTTACGGCTTTATACAGTGGAAAAATAAACTCCTGTCTGAAATGATCGTTTTCATTCGATAAAAATTCTTCTATAATGATTGATTTTTGGCTTTTAACAGTTTCAATAAAAAGCTTTGCCATATCATAATTTTCAAGAGCCAGGGTTAAAGTATTGTCAAATTTGGACCATTGAATCCAGTCCGGAATTTTTCTTTTGTTTCTCCAGTTTTTTAGTTCCTGTAAAAAATCTTTTTTGTTCAATTTTAATTGATCTAACAAAAAAATATCTTTTTCTGTAATCTTCCACCGCGCTTTTGAAAGAATGATATTACGATATTCTACCCTTGGCAAAAATGTATAAATATATTCTAAGTCGCCCCAATTAAAATAAAGCCCGGGTTTGATATTCTGTGTATGTAAATCTGATAAGAAATGATAGACAGGTAATGTATTGGTATAGTAATTATGGGCGTTTGTGAGATAAGGAATAACCCTCCTATTTAGTTTTTTTGAACGTAAAATAATCTCATCATTTTTTAAAGAAATATATAGATCCTCTGTAGATATCTGATTTTCTTGAGGCAATAAAGATTGAGCTAAATAAGGAATTTCATACGTTCTCAAAGTAGGTCTTCTTATTATATTTCCTATCCTTGCTTCAGGTAAGTGAATGATTTCAGCTAAGATCACGTCAGAGTTGAGTTCTTTTTCCTTTTCAGCAATGTTTTTGATAAGATTCTGTACTTTTGATTTTTCAGAACAGAATCGCCCCAAAAGAGTGCCGGCACTAGTTCCTGTGCTTGCATTTAAGAATATTTTTTCCTGATTATTTTCAGAAATTATTTCTGCCATGATAGAGGTGGTATCAGGCATATTATCCCAGTTTTCCTGGAAATCTTCAAAATCCGGATCAGTTAGTTCTATACTATATTGGTTATCTAGTAGAGCTTCCTGTAACTTTTCATTAAGTATTATCTGGATCGGAGTAAGCTCAAGATTTTTATTTTGTTTTTCCTGTGAAATAGGGAGTATTAAATCTTCTATATAAGGATGAATGCCTTTTGAAGATGTATTTTGCTTATATCCTATACCTATTTCAGTATCTAAGACATATAGCAGAGGCATTTCCTGAGTATCAAACTTTTCGACAAAAGCTTTTTTAAATCTGGAAAATTGATTTTCCTTTTGTGTTAAAGTGATTTTATTCAGAAAACTTATTCCTGTTTTTAATTGTTTTTTCCAACTTGGGGATAAGTAAAAAGGAGAGATATTATAGAGATCCGTCTGAAAAAGATATTTTTGTTCATACTCCATAGTGAACGATTGTATCAGATCTCTGATTTCATCGTATAATATAGTAGGATTACCAATATTTAAATCCAGTTTCTCCAAGTTATTCTTTAAAGAAAGTAAAATATCAGTTTCATTTTTTATTTTTAATCTATTTAGAACAGTAATAATAGTATTTAAAAAATCAGTTCCTGATACATTAGGTTCAAGCTCACTTACCAGAACCTGATTAGCAATCAATTCTTCTACAAATTCTCTTGCTTCATCTTCTGTTATCTCTTCATTAAGCAGGATATGAGAAATTTCACTAATGGTTTTACCTTGTTTTGAAAAATTTATTATTTGCTGTAACTCTGCAGATATTGGAGCCGAGGAAATAATGTATTCTCTTTTTCCTCCTGTATATTGATATTCTATATATCGAATTCTATTACCTATTTTATAGATGCTGTTATTAGGAAAAAATAAAAGCTTATTCTTTACTATGGGTAGTTGTGTAAAGTATTGTGCAAGAGAAACAAGAAAATGCATATCTAATCTGGTATCCCGTACTAATTGATCAGTAGGTAGTTGGTATCCTGTTGTGTTGTCGGAAAATTTTGATGCTTCTAAAGAAAATTCTCCTAATCCTATACCAGAAAATAAGCCGAATGGAGTACAACGGGTACTCATTCGGCTATAATATTTTAGAAGGGTATTTTTGAGTTTATGAAACTCTTTGGATGATAATGGTTTTTCTGAGCTGAGCCATTTGTCAAACTTTTCATATAGATGAGAGGAGGCAAGATAGATAGCCTCCCTAAAAACAGGATTGTTAAAAATCTCTTTTAAGTTTTTATCTGAAATTTCATCTTGACTAAGTTGTTCCTGAAAGCTCTTTAGTGAGAATAAAGGGGTTCGTACTATATACTCATTAAAAAAATGATAAGGGAAGCGTGACATCTAATTTTTTATTTGTTCTTTTGGTCGGTAGTCGGGATGGCCTAATTGCCAAAATGCAAAAGTAAATATATCATCAATATTAGTATATCTTTGATCTACTGCAACATTATTTCCATGACCTCCTTCAAAATCTATTTTTAATAACTGAGGATTGGAAGAAGCATCATTAAACATTAGTTTAGCAGCATATTTTACGGGTTCCCAGACTATAACCCGCTGGTCGTTTATTCCTCCGGTTATAAAAGTAGCAGGATACTTTTCTCCTTTTTTAATATGCTGATAAGCATCCATTTCCAGCAAACTTTTGAATTCTTTTGGATCGTTAACCGTTCCGAATTCTTTGGGCTGGCCATTAGGGGTTATTTCATCTCTTAACGGATTCATTACTCCTACTTCTGCAATAACTACTTTAAAGAGGTCAGGTCTCTCCGTCATGGCTCTCCCTACAGTAATTCCTCCGGCACTGGAACCCCAAATCGCTACTTTTTCTTGTGAGGTATATTTTTCTTTTATCAGATATTCTGTACAATCTATTAGATCCCTCCAGGTATTGGGTTTAGTTTCTTTATATCCTCCTAAGCGCCATTCTTCTCCTTTTTCTCCTCCTCCTCTTACATGAGCTATTGCAACTACACCACCTTGTTGAACCCATAATAAATAGGTGGGGGAAAAATAGGGATTATTAGAAATACCATAAGAACCATAGCTGCTAATAAGAGTCATATTCTTACCATCTTTTTTGATGTTTTTATTATATAGTAAGGATACCGGGATTTCTTGTCCATCTCTTGATTTCACGATGATTTCATTAACAATAATATCCTGAAACTCGGGATATTTAGTAATAGGGGTAAGATTTTCTGGCTTGAAAGAATTGGTCTTTAGGTCATATTTAAATCTTTGCTCATCATTGGCCCAGCCGGAGCAAGTTATCCAGATATCAGAATGATTTTCTCCTTTGCCTCTTAAATTAATATCTCCGGATGGATAGGGAAGCTCAATAGAATGATTTTGTCCGTTTTTATATAAGTATAGTTTAGCTTCTACTCCGTTTTTTGTAGTGGTATAATAAATACCATCTTTTGTGATGGTATAGCTTTTAATAATTTCGTCTTTTTTTTCAGGAATCAAAACTTCGCCATTCTTAAAGTCAGGATTGATAATACTGGTTTTACATAGCTTATTGAGAGAAGTATTGTAACCTGATATAAAAAATATTTTATCTTTTTGAAAAGTTAAACTTTTAGCTTTATCGTCCGAATTGGAAAATAATCTCCAATTTTTTTTACCTGATAATAAATCCTGTTTACGAATGATAAATGTTTTTCTATAAGACTGGAAATCAACCAACATGCCAATATAGTATTGATCATCAGCACTAAAGTCTAAAATGATAGGAAATTGATCTTCGGTAATATGTAGATCAGGATTGTTTTTAGCAGAAAAAACGTCAACCGATTTATTAGGATCAGTTCCAATTTTATAGAATACAGTTCTTGTATTTTTATAAAAGTTTTGAGATGTTGGGTCAGTTGTAGAAAACTCGACATAGATAAACCCCGTATTATCATCTATCCATTTTATTCCATCGAAAGTAGCGGGTGCAGAGTTGGTAATAATCTCAGGATGTACATATTTCGTTTTTACATCCAGGATAATTATTTCTGATAATTCTTTTCCTTTTTCAGACATGGAAACAGCTATTTTACTGCCATCCGAAGATGGACTTATATAATTGATAACAAAAGAATGACTTCCGTTATTCTCTTTATACATAGCAGGATCATATAGCAATACTTCTTGGCCTAAAAAGCCTTCCTTATAATATAATCTTGCAATCTTTTCATCACCATTTTTCTTTAAATAAAAATATTTGTCATTATCGGTAATTTCAAAATCTGATATAGAGTACCCCTGCCTTCTGTCAAATTCTAACCTTTTTTCAACATAATAGTTTTTTTTAGGAATTTGATTTAATATAGAATTGGTATAATTGGTTTGAGACTGCATCCAATTTATAGTTCCTGCGTTTTGAAGATCCTCAAGGTTTCTATATTCATCTATTATTTTAGTTCCAAAATAATTTTCTGTAACAGGTTTTGAAGGTGCTAAATTGTTTTTTTGAGCCTTTACGGGAAGTACGTATAAAATAGCAATAATGACAAATATTAAGTTTTTCATATTTATTTAAGGCTTGATTGTATGTTTAATGGGAGTGTTTGGATCAACTTCGCCATTTTCATCTAAAGATACCTGATTACCATTCCCTCCATATCCTCCATGGATTCTCTTTAAATCATTAATCTTCATAATCTGTACTTTTTTTAAAGACAATTTCTTTTGCGCGTTGTTTTCTTTTTTCATGATTGTTATTGTTTATAAAAATTAATTTTACAAAGAAAGCAATATTTCTTTGACCCCACTGAAAATATATCTATAGATTTATAAATACATATTTGTAAAATGTCAATAAAATAATAATGATCAATTAGTTAAAATCAAAATACAGATTATGTATTTTCTTGAAAAAATGAATATTTTTGTACGGTATAGAAAAATTAATGAAAAAGATATTCCTGCTTTTATTAGCATTCTTTTGTAGTCTATTTTTTGCTCAAAACAAAATTGATAGTTTAAAATTATTGAATTATGAGGAGTTAAGAAATAAATTTAATGTTTATGATGAATCTAATAAAAAGTTAGAAGCACAAGTTATTTCTCAATATTACTTAGCAAAAGCAAAAAAAGAAAAAAATATCCTTGAAATTGCAGAAGGATATAATCTTATGCATTCAACTGAGGACTTCCCTGTGGCCTTAAAGTATATTGATAGTCTGGCTATGATTACAAAAAATGTGAAAGGAGATGTATATCCAGCCAGAACATTTATTATAAAAGGAAATTTATACTATAAATATGACAATTTAAAAGCTGCCCTTGATAACTATATTTTAGGTTTGGAATATTCTAAAAAGCAAAAGAATTTGAAGCAAATAGCTTATGCTAATATGAACATTGCCTATTTAAATAGCTATATGGGGAAAAATAAAGAGGCAGCAAAAACATTTAGATATTATTTATTGAATTCCCACGATATAACAGATGAATATCAGCATGATCAGATGCGGGTAAGTCTTGCGTACTGCTATATTAAAATAAATAAAATTGATTCTGCCAGTTTTTTCATTCAGGAAGGATTGAATTCTCCCTTTGTACAAAAGAATATATATAATAGGAATCAGTATTTATATTTATCTGGACAGCTGCATCTTAAAACCAAAAATTATCAAGCTGCAATTGCTGAGTTAACAAAGGCGTATACTTATTTTTCAAGTATTAATGATAACAATCAAAATTTTGTATTATATAGTCTGGGAAAATGTTATGAAGAATTGAATAACAAACAAGAGGCGATAAAATATTTTACTCAGATAGATTCCAATGTAAAAAAAACGGAGATTACTTTTCCAGAGTTAGGAGATGTATATACTTTTCTAATAGATTATTATAGGGAAAACGGCGATAAAGAAAAGCAACTCTATTATATTGACCGTTTTCTAAAAGTTGATAAAAAGCTTGATGAACAATTTCGATACTTATCAACGGAGTTGCACCAAAAATATGATACGCCCAATCTTTTACAAGAAAAAGAAGTTATAATAAATGAATTAAAAAATAAAAAAACATTTTTATATGTTTCTGTTAGTATTTTAACTTTAATATTACTTTTACTTACCTATTTTTATTATAAAACTAAGAAAGCTGAGAAAGAACATCGAAAAATTGCTCAGGACTTAATTCATTTGATTGAAAAAAGAAATCTTGAAGCAGCTCAAAGTAAAAATGATAAACCAGTAGAAATATACGAACCGGTAAAGGTTGAAAGTGAAACCAAAACAATTAAAACGGTTCCCGAAGATGTTGCTCAATCTATCTTAAGGGATCTGGACAATTTCGAAAACAAACTTCATTTTTTGAAAAACGGGATTACATTAACAAGTCTTGCAAAAAATATTAAAACCAATACTGCTTACTTATCGGAGATTATTAATAATCATAAAGGTAAAAATTTCACAACTTATCTTAATGATTTACGTATTGATTATGCTTTAGATCAGCTTGTAAAAGATAAGAAATTTCGTTCTTATAAATTACCTGCTATTGCAGAAGAAATAGGTTATAATAACGTTCAGGCATTTTCGATTGCTTTTAAGAAAAAGACAGGAACTACTCCGTCTATTTATATTAAAGAGATTGAAAAATCAATTTTGAATTAAAATAAAACAAATATGATTTTAGCATAAAACTTACTATGCATAACATTAAACATTTGTTTAAAAAACCATAAAATACATTTAAAATTTAGTTAACAATTTTCTTCTTCATATACCGTTGCTTTGCAAAAAAAGTAATGATGGAAAACAACCACCAATTCAACAGAAGAAGATTTCTTAAAAATTCACTATTGGCAGCCGGAGGAATTTTTCTTGCTCCTCTTATCGAAAGTTGCAGTGACGATTTTACTGAAAATGGAAATGCTCCCGATAATCTCCAAAACGGAGGTTTTGAATCCGGGGTCGCAAGTTTTGATCCGAGTGCAACAGGAATTATTATCTGGACCCGATATTCAAAGGGAACGGATGCAGAAATTACATGGGAAATTAGCAAAAACAATACTTTTTCGGAGGTGGTAAGAAGAGGGCAGGCCAATGCTATGGCAGTAAATGATTTTACTATAGCTGTAGATGTACAGAATATCTCTTCTAACACAAAATATTATTACAGATTCTATAACAGTAAGACCAAAGAAGTGAGTGTGACAGGAGAAACCCTTACTTTACCTTCAAAATCGGATGCTGTAAGTGAAGTGAAAATGGCAGTGGTGTCTTGTTCCAACTTTCCTGCAGGACTTTTTAATGTATACGGTGCGATTGCAAAATCTGAAGCTGATGTTGTAGTACACCTTGGAGACTATATTTATGAATATGCTCCGGGACAATACGGAACAAATCCTTACACCAATCAGTTAGGAAGAGCTCATCAGCCGGCGAAGGAAATTCTTAACCTCAGCGATTACAGAGAAAGATACAGGCAGTACAGAGGAGATAAAAATCTTCAGCTTCTTCATCAGAAAAAACCGTTCATCTGTGTTTGGGATGATCATGAATTTGCTAATGATACCTATAAATCCGGAGCAGAAAATCATCAGCCCAACGAAGGCGATTTCCAGGCAAGAAAAATGGCGGCTTTCCAGGCATATAGCGAATATATTCCTCTTAAAACGGGAAAAGATATGAGAATTTACAGAAGTTTCAATTTCGGGAATATCCTTTCACTATACATGATGGATACAAGGGTGATTGCAAGAGATAAGCAAATGGAATATTCCGATTATATTGATAGCACTGGGAATTTTAATCAAATACAGTTTAAAACAGATTTTTTAAGCACAAACAGAAAACTAATCGGAAATGAGCAGATGGCATGGCTGGGCTCTCAGATCAATAGCGATACTGCAAAATGGAAAGTGCTGGGCCAGCAGATTTTAATGACTAAAATGATGGTTCCAGCAGAGTTATTGATGCTGCTGAATCAGATTCTTGCAGAAATTAAGCAACACGGAAGTGCACAGCCGGCTACCATGCAGGCCCTTCAGAATACCATCACTCAACTGATTATTCTTAAAACAAGACACCAGCAGCAGGATCCAACACTGACTCCGCAGGAAATTGCAAGAATCACAACTACTTTACCATACAATCTGGATGCATGGGATGGATATTTTATGGAGAGGGAACAACTTTATTCTGTTCTTGCAGGGAAAAATGTAGTGGTATTAGCGGGAGATACCCACAATGCATGGTTAGGAAAACTGAACGATGCACAAGGGAAGTTTATCGGAACAGAATTGGCTTGCAGTTCCGTTTCTTCTCCTGGCTTGGAAGGATATCTGGGAATAACTTCAGATCCTGCAAAAGCGATAGAACTGGCCCAGGCATTTTCATTACTGATTGATGATCTGGATTATGCCAATCTTTATAAAAGAGGATATCTGCATGTGAAATTTACCACTGGAAGTTCTACTGCAGAATGGAGGTTTGTAGACAATGTCATCTCTGATACTTATAGTGTAAGTACAGAAAAGACCTATACGATATTATAGTTTCGATAATCATATCTTATTTTCAATTAAGTAAAAAGAGTCACGGTGTACTGCGGTGGCTCTTTTGTATTATAGTTTGGAAGCTGGAAGCAGAGGAGGGAAGCTATTAAGATCATAACTGCTTACTGAAGGTTATTTACTTTTTTTGTATCTTGAACAGATGCAAGAGGATGTAAGAAAAGATTTTTTGCCATTAGTTTCTAAAACATGGTGGTTCATGACCTGGCTGACCAGGACTTTTGGGGGGCTTTTATTGTTGGCAGCGTTTCTGATCATAATAGGATTGCCTGTTGTGATGAGTGATAAACCGGTTATATTTGTTATTGTAGCCATACTATACTATCCGGCACTTGCTTTCGGTTTATATCGTTTTTTTCTTTACCAAAGGAGAATCAGAAAAAGAATTGTCAGAAAGATAGAGGTTGATGATAAAGGAGTTCACTATGAGAGAGCCGATGGAACAATAGATAAAATTTTGTACAATAGCCTGAAAAAATATTCCTTTTCTGATGAATATGATGTGAGTATCAGTCCAAGGCATAAAACTTATATATTGAAAGTAAATAACAATGGCTCGGTAGCAGACGTTGATTTTAATGGAATGGATGCAGGCTACACTACTTATATTGGAAATTTGAGAGCTTTACGAAGAAGATACATCCAGGGAATTGTGTATTTTCGACCAGATTTGCGAATAAATCCTTTGGTTTATGAGGTCTATTATATTAATCCTGTTGATTTTACTTTCGATCGTAAAAAGTTTTGGACAGAATGTGGGAAGATTTTGGTAATAATGATACTATTCTGTGTAATATTAGGAACCATCATGCTCGGATTGGTTAAATGGCTTTTTTAAGAATCTTTCATTGATTAACGAAGAATTTAAATTTCATATCCTGTTCAATTTATTTTTATATCTCAAAATCTTATGCTTATATTTATTTTATATTAAGGTTTTCCGGTTAATAAAACAGGGTGTATTCTCTGGAAAGTATGACTGGATTTAAAATTAAATGAATGAAAAGTTTAAAAAAGCAGCTCGGACAGTTTCCGGATGAAAAAAGGAAAGAATATTTCAGTACACTACCGAATTATCTCAACGGGCGATTTCAGAATATATTAACAACCCCGGCGCTGTTAGAAGGAGAAAGCATGACTAAATTGCTCCTTCAAAGCTTGTGCAAAGTAGAAAATACATCACCAAAAATCGCTCTCCCGTTTATAGTGACTGACCTTAAGAATCTTCGTCCGGATGAAAATGTGTTGGTATGGTTTGGGCACAGCTCCTATTTTATACAGCTGGATGGAAAGAAATTTCTTATAGATCCTGTTTTCAGTGGAAATGCTTCTCCAATGCCCGGTTCTATAAAAGCTTTTCAGGGGGCAGATTATTACAAACCGGAACATATGCCGGAAATAGACTTTCTGCTTATTTCCCACGACCATTGGGATCATCTTGATTATAAAACCGTTCATGAATTAAAAGATAAAGTAGGTAAAGTTATTTGTGGTTTGGGAACCGGACAGCATTTCGAATATTGGGGCTGGAGCTTTGATAGAATTATCGAAAAAAACTGGTGGGAAAGTATAGATATTGCAGGAGGCTTCAGAATTACACTCACTCCGGCAAGACATTTTTCCGGCAGATTGCTGAACCGTAATATCTCACTCTGGACTTCCTTTGTTTTAAAAACACCTGCGAAAAATCTGTTTTTAGGCGGTGATAGCGGTTATGGAAATCATTTTACAGAAATAGGGGAAAAATATGGACCATTTGATTTAGCCGTAATGGAAAATGGGCAGTATAATGAAAAATGGCCCTATATTCATACGCTGCCAGATCAGTTGATCACAGAAATAAAAGAACTGAAAGCCAAAAACTTTATCCCGGTACACAATTCTAAATTCAAGCTTGCCCAGCACATCTGGTATGAACCTTTGGAGCTCGCTTCGAAACATGCAGAAGAAAATAATATACCTATAACCCTTCCGATGATTGGAGAAAAAGTAGATCTGGATCAGTTGGGATCTGCAGTCTGGAAAAATGGTGGGAAGACTATATATAATTAAAACCTTTTATGTACTACTATAAAAAACTAATAACATTGTTAATTCTGCTTTACAGTATTTTGTCATACGCTCAATCCTATGAAAAAGATACTTTGCAGGGAGATTTTACATACCGCTTAAAAGGCAGGTTAAATACACAAACAGATTACATTCATGAGGAGCTGTTCTCATTACAGGTAAGTAATAACCGGGCATTTTTTACAAGTGTTCAATCTCTTAAAAGAGATTCGGTGATAGAAAACTCTCTGCAGACAACAAAGAATCCGGATGGAAGCATTAGTCTTAGCCTTGCAGGAGTATCAGTACCCAAAACAAGATTTCTCTCCACCATATTACAGACCAATGAAAATATACAATATTTCCAGTTAGCCGGAATGTCATTGCTTACGTATAAGCAACCCGTTATGAACGGCTGGAAACTTATTAATGAATCAAAAATAATTAATACACTACACTGCAAAAAAGCCGAACTCAGCTATAGAGGAAGAATCTGGGTGGCATGGTATTCCACTGAAATTCCATTTCCCTATGGTCCCTATAAATTTGGTGGATTGCCGGGACTGATCATCAAAATAGCCGATGAAACAGGAGATTTTGATTTTGAACTTGTAAAATCCGTACCCACTGCTGAACTAAAAGGTAAGCCTGTTAAGATTAATAAAAGAAGATATACAGAAGCCATAGAAACTACACAGCCAAAACTGGAACAGGCATTAAAGACTGCCAGAGAAAATGCGGCTGCTGTACTGGCAAGCTATGGAACGACAATTTTAAAAGGGCAGGAAATTGTACGACAAAAGCAAAGAGAGCAACAACAAAACCTGGCATATGATAATCCGATAGAACTGGAAAAATAAAAACCGGTCCATTATTGGCCCGGTTTCTTCCTTCTTATCAAAAAAATAATCACTACAAAGGTTCTTTATGATTGACCTTGGAATGAATAATATCGTAAAATACAGATGGATTTGCAGCATCAGGTGTAATTCTGTAAGTAAATGTTGTTTCGTTCAGTACCAGAATATCTACAACACGGGTAAAAGTAGGAGTGGTAAGTGTTCTTTTCTTTCCATCCGGAGAGATAGACCATGTTCCTTCGGATCTTAACACATCATTTAAACCAAAAATTTTAAAAGTTCCGTTGGCCTTGAAGTAAGAATATCCCACAAATCCGGCTACACTGGCATCATTTAATGCAATATTATTTCCGCTTTTATCCTTAGCTCCAGTAGTTTCCCATGGAGTAGAAGCCAGGGTAAGCTGCTCGTTCGTTGGCTCCGCATGAGAGGTTCTTGTATGGATGATATCATAGTAAACTGACTGATCGCTGGAGTTAGGACGAATTCTGTAGGTGAACTCATTTCTGTTCAAAACAAGAATTTCAACATCACGGGTGAAAATAGTAGTCCCATCCGGGTTTAATGCTGCAATAGTTCTTGTTTTACCCTGAGCATCTACAGACCATGTTCCCATAGATCTTAATATGTCAGTCAGATTATAAATTGCAAACTTTCCATCTGCTTTGAAGTAAGCAAAACCTACATATCCGGCTACGCTGGCATCGGTAAGGGCTACATTATTTCCATTTTTATCTTTGGCTGCTGTAGTTTCCCATGGAGTGGAAGACAATAGCTGTGAGGGAGTCTGTTGTTCAATACTTATTTCATTGTCATCACTTGAGCATGAAACAAAAGATGCTGATAACAGTATAGCAGCAGACAGATAACATAATTTTTTCAGTGTATTCATAAGGGTATTTTTAAGTCTTTGCAAACTTATCCCTAATCAATGTTAATATGTTGTATAAAATATCTCTTTTGTTGTAAAAAACATAACAGATCCCAGTTCAGAATGAGAAAAATGGTATTATGTCCAAAATTTGCATCAAAAGTACCCAATTCCCATCCTTTGGAGGGCTGGCAAAAATTCAAAGAATTTTTGACGGGGTGGTTTTTAGCATTATTTATTAAAATCAATTTCTTACCATAAAAATTCACCAAAAACTCTATTTTTGAATATGAATAACAGAAACCGCGGAAAAAATACTGGTGATGATACCTTATTTGGCTCAGAAAAACAGATCTCCAAACTGAGACTGGCTGTTGAAGACATGCAGTATCTGTTGAGCAGAGAGTATCCGGAAAAAGCGGCTTCTGATCTTGTGGGTAACAGGTATCGACTGAAAACCCGTCAGATACAAGCATTGAGGGGAGCGTCAGCATCCATTCAACAGCTTGATAACAGACAGTTGAAGCATGTTGGTACTTCAGATTTGAAAGATAAAACGGTATATCTTGATGGGTTCAATGTTCTTATTTTACTGGAAAGTCTGCTTTCCGAAGCTTATGTTTTTGAAGGATTGGATGGCTGTATCCGTGATCTTTCAGGTGTGCATGGAACTTATAAAAGAGTGAATCAAACCTTAAGAGCAGTAGAATTGGTAGCTTCTTTTTACCGGAAAAGTCAGATTGATCAATTGGTATGGATCTTTGATAAGCCGGTTTCCAACAGTGGAAGAATCAAACAGATTATTCTGGAATTTGCCGAAGAGCATCAACTCAATTGGGATGCAGATCTGCAATACAATCCCGATAAATTCCTGGTAGAAAGTTCAGCCATCGTTATTTCCTCAGATGCCTGGATTCTGGACCACTGTAAAGAATGGTTTAATCTGATCGGATATTTGATTACAGAAGAAAGTATTCCTGTTAATCTGATCAAAATGAAGTAAAATATGAATCCGTTCGAACCTTATATTGCCCTGTTATCCGAAACATGGAAAAGCCAATACAAAGCCATTTTAGCACAAGAACATCTGAAATATCTGGAAAAAAATATCCAGAAGTTTAAGGACAATACTTTAGAATTGCACCTTCCTTATTTTAATGAAGAAATAATTATTGACAGGAAAGAAAGCTTTGAAAAATTGATGAAGATTCTTGATAATAATGATTCAGATGATGTAAAAGCTCAACTTCTGGAAGAAATTCCTTTTGAACATTGGCTGAATGTTTTAGGACAAAGGCTTACCTCTGCCAGCATCCGTGATGAAAATGCTATTCCTCCTTTGAAAGGAACGTTGATCAATGCCTGCAAAGAACCATTCAACAATGAAATTACCATTGCACAAAGAGCCTGGGAAAAGCATATTGGAAGAATGGATGATGATTTCTGGGGAGAGATAAAAGGAAATAACCAACAGAAGCAGGAAAAAGTAATGGCAAAAATCAATGACATCCTTGATCATAAAACCTGGTGGAATGTTTTCTTCCATTACAAGCATGAGCTGGTTTTTGAAGTCCGGGAAAAAGAAGGCCATGGAATTCGTTGGAGTCACGGAGGAACAAAGCTGATCGGTTTTCTCGAAAAATTTATCAACGAATAAATAAATACAAACATCTGTGCATTTGCGAAATCTGTGGGAAAAAAAGTTCCCGCAGATTATGCTGCTTTTACTCATAAAACTATTGCACCTTTTCGTTTTTCGTCTTTTTTATCTTAATTTTTAACTGCGTAAAAACATTGCGTACCATGCTTCTAGTTTTGCAGACATAAAACAGAAGCTATGAATCAATCAGAACAAAAATTTTCAGCCGAAGAATGGGAAATATGTCTCAAGGTACTTAATTCCTTGAAAGAAACCCCTTTCCTGAACCCTGATAATAAAACATTT
Organism: Chryseobacterium sp. PCH239; assembly: GCF_018924625.1. Classification (NCBI taxonomy): domain Bacteria; kingdom Pseudomonadati; phylum Bacteroidota; class Flavobacteriia; order Flavobacteriales; family Weeksellaceae; genus Chryseobacterium; species Chryseobacterium sp. PCH239. The sequence continues at coordinate 2,369,988 of NZ_CP073027.1, read as the reverse complement.
TCAGGACTGATTACCAAAATTCATAAAAATGCCAAAAGACAAAGCCGTCATGAAAACTATTCTGAGATGAGGTCTCATGATCTGGCGATAAATTCCAATGCGGTACTGATGCAGAAAGCATTGGCTGGTATTTCTGCTTTTTATGATGATGAAAAGGAAGAAGTGAAACTTACAAAGCTTCAGATTCCCAAAAACTGCTACTGCTGTAACCAAAGTTATCAGTATGCCCATTCTTTCTATTCCAGATTGTGTCCTGTATGCGCCGGAGAAAACTATGAAAAACGTTTTGAAACAACTGATCTTACGGGAAGAAATTTAATCCTGACAGGAGGAAGAGTGAAGGTGGGGTTTGCTACTGCATTGAAGGTGTTGAGAAGCGGGGCCAATTTGGTTTTGACAACCCGTTTTCCGGCATTGGCAATGGAGCTTATGCAGCAGGAGGCAGATTATGAAAACTGGAAAGACAGACTTTGGATCTATGGACTGGATCTTAGAAATCTGAAGGCAATCCAGGATTTTATTGATTTTTATAAGTTGAATTTTGATACGCTGGATATTCTCATTAATAATGCAGCCCAGACTATTAAATATCCCGACGAATACTATCTGCCAATTATAAAACGCGAAAAAGAAAAACTGATAGCATTTAAAGATATTCATACCCTGATTCCAAACCACACGGAAATTTCAAATGAAACAGCAAAACTGGAATATGCTCAAAATGAAGAAACGCAGGTTGCACTTACCCGTTTTGGACAGCCGGTAGATAACAGAGAAAAAACAAGTTGGAATTCTACGCTGGAAGAAGTTTCTATGTTTGAATTAGTAGAGGTGAACCTCATCAATCATATTGCCCCTTATTTTCTGATCAAAGAGTTGAAACCATTGATGAAAAACTCTGCTTTTAAAGAAAAATTTATCATCAATGTCACTTCATCAGAAGGAATTTTCAGCTACGAAAATAAGACGATTTTTCATCCGCACACCAATATGACAAAAGCAGCTCTGAATATGATGACCCTCACTTCTGCAAAAGAATTTGAAAATGATCAGATTTATATGAGTGCCGTAGATGTGGGGTGGATTTCTACAGGAGCCAAAGAAAGTCTTAGAAAGAAACAGTTTGAGATGGGATATATTCCCCCGCTGGATTCTGTGGATGGGGCGGCCAGAATTCTGCACCCTGTGATAGAAGGAATAAAAGGAAATTACTTCAGTGGAGTTTTATTGAAAAACTATAAAGTTCATACCTGGTAAAATCCATACGGAGATAATAGTAATAATGGAAAAATACATTTTGCTAAAATGAGTTGCAGGTTCGATTCCTGCTTATCTCCCAACTATTGAAACGGTAGCTCAACGGAAGAGCTTTGACCATCCACGTCAACGGCTGCGGGTTCGATTCCCGTCCGTTTCACAGGAGTACATAGTTCAAAAGGAGAAGAATACGTCCTCAGCAGGGACGAGCTGCAGGTTCAAATCCTGCGGTACTTCCAATGCAAACAATGGAGATAATAGTTTAACGGAAAAATGATTCCCTGCCCGGAATTGATGCACGTTCGAATCGTGCTTATCTCCCTAATCAGAAAGTCAGAGCAGTAGCTTAATCTGGAAAAGCATATCCATGGAGGATAGGTTGCCGGTTCGATCCCGGTCTCTTTGGCTTTCATTTTAAAATATAATACCATGCTTAAAAAACTATTGATTTATCTGAACATTATTGATGAAATTCAGGTTCCGGTACCTATACAGAGGAGGGATAGAACTCCAATGGAAAAAGCGTTGGAGCGTTCGAGAACTGAAATGCTGAAAGAAAGAAGCAGGATTGTGCAGGAACAAAAAAGAGAAGCCTCAGAAAGCTTAGTGAAAGGAAAGAAAGTGACAGAATCTATTCTCCCCGTAAGAGAAAGGAAAACCAACAGAAACTATTTGAACAGAATTAATAATCTGGCAGAATATACAAAGGATTATAAAGAATATTGTCTTGAGAAAACAAGCAACCAGCATATGTTGAAAACAGAACAATATCATATTTATGCTAAAAGCGGAACTACAGAAGCATTTCAGATTTCTGAAGATGCCTTTATCACCCATAATGAACATAAGATGCTGCGGATAGAAAGCGATTACTTTGTAAAGTATATCCAGCAGGAATATAACCCGATAACTCAAATCATAGAAAATGCATACGACTGATACCATAAGAAAATATAAAATATTCTCCGAAGAAGACTGGGCGGATATTGTTTTTGATAAATATGCTTTGATAGAAGTTTATGCTAAAAACATCACCTTTCATTGTACAGAAATAGAAGGAAGCTTGTATTTGCGTGGTGAAGGCTGCCGCTTTCCGGAGTTGAAATATATCGCTGGAAATCTTTCTATTGATGCAAAATATTGTGAACTTCCGGTACTTGAAACAGTAGAACGTCATTTTACCATGCATTGCCATACCATGATGAATGAGCTTAGAAAAGTCAGAGGCAATTTTAAGTGTATTGTGGATGCCGCTTTTAAAAACCTGGAAACGATCGGAGGATGTATTGCTGTAAAGAATGCCACAGTACATACCAGAAATGGAAAGTTGCTGAAAACAAGAGATGTTATTCCTGTTCAGTACCAGTTTCAGGCAGATGAGCTTTTGAAAGATGATATTTTTGATATCAATATTCTCGGAGATAATATTATAATTCCTCATCGGGAAATACGTGGTAAAATTACCATTGTAGGGAAAAATGTTTCATTCCCGAATCTGGAATTTGTTCATGGTACGCTTAGAATAAGAAGTGAATATCATATCGGGCATAAATTTACCCATCATTTTCCCATGCTGAAGAAGTTGATTGGTAACCTGAAATTTGAAAATACCGGTGTCTCATTTCCGGTACTTCAGGAAACCAGCGGAAGTATTCATATGGAAAACGGTTCTTATGTCACTTTTCCGGCACTTGAAAAATCCGGTAATATAATGCTCAATGGAGGAAGTAGAGGGGCATTTCCGGTTTTGACTGATATTATTGGAAATTTCATGTATAATGGTTCTGAAAAGTGTGAGTTGAATGCTCTTCGATATGTGAAAGGCTTTTTCAATACCTATAATACGTTCGCTCCTAACATTGCTGAAGTGGGAGATCTGATTATCCATGAAACCCATCGTTTTGAACACCTTCAAAAAGTGAACGGGAAAATTCAGTTTTTGTATAATGTGAACCCTGCAACAGATTTTAAATCGTTGGAGTATCTTGGGGAATGGGGAGATTCCAGAATGAAAGACCTGAAGTTTCCTGCGTTGGAATGTATCAACAATTATTTGTACGGTACCTATGATGGCTTTGAACATATCGCAAAGAATATTTATTTTAAAATAAATAATAATTTGCATCTTACGAAAGATTATTTTATTATTTCACGGACATCTTTTCCTTATATTTTCCAGGAAAAGCGTTATCCTTTGAGAAAACTGGTTGCCATCTTAAAATTAAGACACAGCAGCTTTCAGAATTTTAAAACCCGTGAGTATGAAAGACAATGGGAGTCTTTTAATACTCCATTTTTTACAAAGGTTTTAGGAAAAATTGAAAGTCTCTGGACAGAAGTGGAGCCGATGAAATATGAGGAATTCTTTAAAGCAGAAGACAGGAACTTTAAACTGTTTTGTTTCAGTTATTATGGCGTAGGAAATCTGATGAAAAAACTTGAATCCAGAAAGATCAATGAAAAAGAAATTGAAATTGCCTACGAGGAGTATGATGAAAACGGAAACGAAAAACTAACCCAAAAAGTTAACCGTTATGAAGTACATGAAATTGAAAACCGTAAATTGGGAGTGTTCATCTGGGGGAGCAGAGCAGAATATTCTTATGCAGTGAAATGTTGGTGCCCATCTACGGAAAAAGAACACTGGCTGTGGATAGAATCCGATTATAAATCCGATGCTTTAACGGCCATTGCATCTACCTTCAGAATACACAGTAATCTGATTCCTTATATAAAATGCTTGAAGAGACAGGGAGATCTGCTCATCTGCGAATTGAAAGAAAAAGTAACTCCTACCGGAGAAATACGACCTCTTACAGCTTCAGAATACTTTAATCTTCTGAGAGCAGAAACATAAACAAGAAACAGTAGTTTAACTGGAAAAATATTCCATTCAAAGGAAGGTCATCGGTTCGAATCCGGTCTGTTTCTATTTTTTTAACTAAAAGTAACCAATAATAAAAAGTAAAAGAATGAATACTTATATTGATATTGGCATTAATCTGACCAATAAACAGTTCTACAATGAACACGAAGAAATTATTAACCGTGCTTTGGACGAGGGGGTTGAACATATGATTCTCACCGGAACCAGCATACGTGGAAGCAAAGAGTCTGCGGAAATTGCACAAGAATATCCCGAAATTTTATTTTCAACAGCCGGAATTCATCCCCACGATGCCAAATCTTTTAATGGACAAAGTATTGATGAGCTCAGAAAACTATTAAAGCAGGATCATGTGATTTCAGTAGGAGAGTGCGGATTGGATTTTGACCGTGATTTCTCTCCCAGACCTTTGCAGGAAAAATGTTATCAGGCACAGCTTGAACTCGCCATTGAAGTAAACAAACCCCTTTTTCTTCATGAAAGATCTGCATTTAAAAGATTTAATGAAATCACAGATGACTGTCTTTCAAAGTTACCTGAAGCCGTTGTACACTGCTTTACCGGAACATTGAATGAAGCAAAAACTTATCTGGATAAAGGATTTTATTTAGGATTTACAGGAGCCATCAGTGATGAGAAAAGATTTAAACACCTTGAAGACGTTATAAAATATGTCCCTCTTGACAGGATGATGATTGAAACAGACGCCCCATTTATGCTTCCGAAGAATATGCCGAGAATGCAGAACAGAAGAAATGAACCTTCATTTTTACCTTATGTAGCACAAACCATTGCCCATCTGAAGAAGATCAGCATTTCTGAAGTGGCAGATGATACTACAGAAACAGCCAGAAATTTTTTCAGACTATAAAAAAGAGCTCTACTGATGAAGTAAAGCTCTTTTTTTATAATGAATTTATTTCTTACAAACTCTTTATAGCTGATTCCAAAGCTAGTTCCATCATTGGATTCAAAGCTGTTTCTCTTTCATCAGCAGAGATTTTTTCGTGGGTAGGAATAATATCCGTTACCGTAAGAATAGTCGCTGCATTTTTTCCTAAATGCTGAGCATTGGCAAATAAACCAAAAGCTTCCATTTCTACTGCAGGACAGTTGTATTTTGTTGCAATTTCCGGAGTGTTAGGATCTTTTCTGTAGAAAATATCACTACTGTGGATATTGATGGCTTTAGCATTTAATGATAGATCTTTAGCCGTTTCGTTGATGGTATTAAAGATATTCCCCTGGTGAGAAAGGATTTCGTCTTCAATTCCCCATGCATATTTGGCATACGTACTTTCACTGGCAGCTTTGTCAATATTTAAGATATCAAAAAGTTGAAGATCTGTATTGTAAGCACCACAAGTTCCGATTCTGATGATCGTATCTACTTCATATTCTGTAAATAACTCAAAAGAATAGATTCCTATACTTGGGAAACCCATTCCACTCGCTCCTACAGTGATTTCTTTACCTTTATAAAGCCCTGTATAATAAAAAATACCTCTGGTTTTGCTTACCAGTTTAGCATTTTCTAAATAATTTTCAGCAATATACTGTGCACGAAGCGGATCCCCCGGCTGCAATACTACTTTAGCAATTTCTCCTTTTTTTGCACTGATGTGAATACTCATAATGTTTTTTTGAATGGGACAAAGATAATAACTTTTAGTTTGTTTATATAATTACGAAAATGGAAACAATGAAACCTCTTCTTATTAATAGAATATATAAGATATTATTAATAAATGCTTTAAATAATATTTTAAATAAAGTCCTTTGTATAATCCAAAACCTAACCTTGTAAACAGAGAACAATAAAAGAATAACGAAGAGCAGGTATCGTGAAAGCAGACCGGCTACTTTTGCAGAAGTAAAACATTTAACATTTTAAAAGTGAAAATAGAGCATATTGCCATTTGGGTGAAAGATCTTGAACAATCCAGAGCATTTTATCAGAAATATTTTGGAGCAGTTTCCAATGAAAAATACCATAATCCGGTTAAAAACTTTCAATCCTATTTTTTAAGTTTTGAAAATGGCTGCCGTCTTGAAATTATGACCAGACCGGATATCAAAGAAAGCAAAAACTCTTATGAATCCCAGCAGTACGGAATTATTCATCTTGCATTTTCTGTAGACAATAAACAAAAAGTAGACGAACTTACAGAAATACTGAGAAAAGATGGATATAAAGTAGCTGGAGAACCGCGTACCACAGGAGACGGATATTACGAAAGCGTCATCCTTGATCCGGAAAATAATATTATTGAAATTGTATCACACTAAGTCATTACGAGGAGCTTTAGCAACGAAGCAATCTTTAGTATAGTAATAAATATGTAATTTCAAACATTGTAGGTTTTTAAAACCTAAAAGGTTTAGATTGTAAGAATTATCTTGCTGAAAACCTCACATTCAGCGAATTCGAAATGTTCTCACGCCTTAAAAAGTATTACAATGCTTACTCACTGGCGCCTTTGCGCTTTCCAACCTTAGGATAACTTCAAAGAATCCATATTTAAAAAGAATCTTCTCCACAAAAATTTTATTCTCAACGAAATAATTTTATTTTTGTTAGATCATGGAAACCAAGTCACCGTTTTTAGACACGATATTTTTGCTTCGTAAGGAAGAATGTATTACTCTTTTTTCAAACTTACAGCAAATTTCCCCTCAGGAAGAGGCGGAAGCAGGAGATTATTTTGAAGCTGAATTCGAAAAAGAAAGACTTGAATTTTTATCTGATCAATTGACCTGCAGCAAAGAAACCGCTATTTGGGCTGCCAAGGTGCTCTACCATAGCGCACAGCTTTATCTGATCAGAGAAAATACAGAAAAAAATATTGACAATCTTATTCCCCGGTTCAAAGGAACACGGGATATTCCTTCTATCTTATCTGCAGACTTGTCACTGAGATTTTTGCCACAGGTAATGACTGCTTTACATACTGTGGATCCCGAAGATGCTTTAATCCCTATGCTGGAAAATATTCTGACACAGTTTCACTATTCCGGAGTAGGGTATGATCTTGATCTGAAGAACGTGAACTGGACAGAAGAACTGCAAGACAATACCTACAGGAAACTTTATCTGGAAAGAATTGTTGAAAAAAGAGATTATAAACTTGCGGAAATTCCGTTCATTAATAAACTACTAATAGCCGAATTCGGAATGTACAAAGATGCATTCTGGCGAGAACTAAAAACTATAACCGAAGACAACAATGAAAGCGTATGAGAAAGTATTTGAATTTTTAACCGACCCTACAAAAGAAACATTCCTGAAATGCCGTGAACTGGTGATCAGTAATACGGAATATGATCCCTATTCCGAAGATATTGAAAACTTACAGGATTTACTGAATGAAGGGAAATTTGAAGAGGTTATACAATATGTCAATGTCAATATTTTACTGAGTCCCAGAGCGCATATCTGTAAATATTTTGCTTACAAAGAACTGGGGGACGAAAAAGGACGGAATATTGAAATGACCATAGCACAGCTTATCTTTGATTGCCTTGAAAAAACCGGAGACGGAACCAAAGATTCTCCTTATATGATCACAAGAATTTCCGATGAAAGAGATCTGATCAGACATCACTTCAATAAACAGGATGTTTCACAAAGTCTGGTCAAGGATGGAGATAAAATCATGGATGTACTTACACTGGATGACGGAACACAGCTGTATTTCGATATCAAAGTGCCTTATCAGAGACTGGCTTTTTCATTCAATAAAAGAAATGAACAGGCAGAAAATAAAGAAGAGAAAACCCCGAAGAAAAAGTGGTGGAAATTTTAATTTTTAAAATCAATGAACCAGAATATAAATCAGCTAAATACAGTCCTTAACTACGTAAAAGATACTTTTGTAGGTAAAAATGATGTCGTAGACCTTTTAGGAATATGCCTGTTGGCAAGAGAAAATGCATTTTTATACGGACCTCCGGGTACGGCAAAATCTGCGATTGTCAGAACACTGGCCAAAACAGTGAAGGACGGAAAGAATTTCGAATATTTGTTAACCCGTTTTACAGAACCGAACGAGATTTTCGGACCTTTTGATATCAGAAAACTGAAAGAAGGTGAACTTTTAACCAATACGGAAGGAATGATGCCCGAAGCTTCCTTGGTTTTTCTTGATGAGATCTTCAATGCGAACTCGGCTATTTTGAATTCCCTTCTGACAGCACTCAACGAAAAAATATTTAAAAGAGGAAAAGAAACCAAACATCTGCCTGCACTGATGTTTGTAGGAGCAAGTAACGTTCTTCCGGAAGATGAAGCACTGAATGCATTATTTGACCGTTTTTTGGTAAGAATTAATGTAGACTATGTCAATCCCGAACTCTTACAACAGGTACTTTTGGCCGGAAGAAAACTGGAAAACGAAGAAAAAACAGAAGTTCCGGAAATCCATGCTGACGAAATCAGACAGCTTCAGAGTTTGTGTAGAACCATAGATCTTAAACCCATTTATGAAGTCTACCTGAACACAATTATGAGCCTCAGAAATACAGGGATTGCTATTTCAGACCGTAGAGCGGTGAAACTTCAGAATCTGATTGCAGCAAGCGCCCTGATCTGCGGAAGAAAAGAAGCCGTACTTTCTGATTTGTGGGTGTTAAAGCATATCTGGGATACCGAAGAACAGATTGAAATTCTGGAAGGAATTATCAACAGGACGATTGAGAAGGATGATCATCCGGATTCCCATCCACAGGCCATGCAGAACAAAACTCCCAATCCTGAAGAAGTTATGAAAGACGTAAAAATTCTTGTAGAAAAATGGAATGAAGGAACATTAAGTTTTGAAGAGCAGAATGTAATAAAAGATAAATTGAGATACCTGCAGACCCGTTGCGACTGGATCAGAAATCCGGAGCAAAAACAATATATCCAGCAAGAAATTGAAAGCTTATGGCAGAAGATTCTTCAAAGCGTTTAAAAGAATTCTGGGCGGAAATTCCCCGTGCTGATGAAGATTTTCTGGGTTCCATCAGAGACTTGAAGAATATTCAGATTGCTGTAGAGGATGAAACGATCTGGCTGAAAGGCTTTATCGAGGAACAGGCGGCAGCTCCGGAAATGCAACAATTGCCGGACTTTATTCTGTATGAACTTCGTGATGGACTTTTATTCAGAAAAGAGGCTTTGGTTCCGAGTAAAAAAATGCGGACAGCTTTGCTCTGGATTCCGATAGACAAAGCATTGCAGCTTAGTCTTCCCCCTTCAAACCAAAACTATTTTGGGATTCATGAACAGGTTCGGATACAACTAAAAGAAAGCAATGAAGAACATTCGGTTATCGCTTTGCTGAGCAACATTGCCGATATTAAAGAAAGTATCGCTGCACTACCGAAGTTTAAGCTTGAAAAAATAAAATGGACAGTTCTGGGCGATAAAGCCCTGTTTATGGGAACTCCATTATTGAGCTTTCCCGGAAAGACCTACTGGACAAAGGACAGACATTTATTGCCTGCAGGTCTGGATTTTGAATTTAAAAACCTAAGCACACTGTTGCAGCAAAAATATAATCAAGAGGAAGGATGGCTGCTGTGGGATGGAAATGGGAATTATCTTTCAATAAAAGAAACAGACTTCCGTCCATTATCCGTAAGCTCATTCCGCCTGACAGAAAAATCAAGAGAATGGAATTAAAGGCTTATTTCCAGTCCTATGAAAATTATTTTTGGGAATGGAAAACTGATGAAGATGTTCCCGGTGATTCCGGTTATCATGAAAACAATCTCCTCTCCATTCCCGGAGTAGGAGCCATAGCTTACAGGCCTTATCTAATGGAGATACTGAAAGAGCTTCAGCCGCAGGGATGGCCTCCGTTCGGGGCATTGCTTATGGTTTTGTATGCGATGCAGGATGGATATACGGACTTTGCAGGCCCGCTAAGACGTACAGCTGAGTTTTATAGCGGTGAAGATTTTGAGTTCAACGCGGAAAAGCAAATTGAGTTCCTTGAAAAAATAAAATCACTACCCAAAGTTTATAAGGAGAAACAGAACAGAATTGTATTGCTCCAGACTTTGTTCAACAATAGTCATAACAGGGTGGCCTCTCTTCATGCGGATATTTATTTAAAGATCTATTATAAACGACCGCAGGAACTAGCGATCAGTGCAGAAAAACAAGACGAAGGTTCAATAGCTTTAAACAAAGATCTGAGCGCTTTGAATCTCAATGAAAAATTTCCTACGGTGCAATCCATTATTGATGCCATGAAAGGATTGGTTCATGAGCCGGAATTGGAGGATGAGGTGGTAGAAGAAGAGACAACTGCAGATAGCCATAAAGATTTTATCAAAGAATTAATTGATGAACCCAAGACTTTTCAGATAGGAAGCCTGATCAAAAGAATCTGGAGCGGCCTTAAAATTCCAATGCGTCATCTTTCTCCCGGAGAGCAACCCATTGGAGGAATTTCCGATATGACCAATAAAGGAGATTTTCACAGAATGCTTCTTTCCGAATTTGCCAATGAAGATGATGTCTTTATAAATCGTGTTGCCAATAACGAAGCACTTTATATTCAAAGAGAGATTCCGCCTGAAGAAAATATTTTTGAAAGAATTATCCTGATTGATACTTCCCTTAGAAACTGGGGAACACCAAAAGTATTGGCTTATGCCTCTGCAATAGCCATTATTAAACATCCCAAAGCTCATTCTGAATGTAAAGTTCTTGCTTTAGGGCAGGCAGCAATTCCGATTTCACTGAACAAAGTGGAAGAAGTGGTGGAAAATCTTAACCAGGTAAGTCCGGTTCTGGAAGTTTCGGAAGCACTGGAGAAGTTTTTTAACGAACATCATTCACAAAAAGATATTGAAGTGTTCTTCATTACCCATCAGGATAATATGGCTGGTGAGGAAATTCAGCGGGTTGTACATCAGAATAGGGATAAATTGAAGTTTTTGGTAACAACGGCTTCAGATGGTGAAATCAATTTTTACAAGCATCATAAAGGAGCAAGAAAGCATATCCAGAAAATAAAACTTCCATTGCAGGAGCTGTGGGCCAATCCGCCGCAACAAAAACAATCTGTTCAGAACTTCAATGGAAAGAAAACAGATCTTCCTCAAAACTATCCGATTTTATTTCCAACGCCGGTTAATAAGATTGCTAAGTTCTTATATGAAGGAGAATTTTTCATTTTGAGTTCAAAAAAGCAATTACTGAAAACTTACCTTTCTGATAATTATTACGACAGACATTCTTACGATTATTATAAAACATTTCATGGCTGTGAAGTTTTGTTTGATAAAATTTCCATAAAACCCAAAGGACAGTTTGCCTTGGCAAAAAACAGACAGCAACACTTTATTCTGTGTCAGTACCATCCTGAACAGAAACTTATTTTAAAACTTAATCTTAATACCGGAGAATATTCTGACCAGAATCTTACAGGGATGAACATTCTGGAGTCTTACCGGTTGATTTATTTTGGACGGAATTTTTATCTTCATCATCCGGACAACCCTACCCATTACAAAATCAATATTGATGGGAACATTTCTGTAGAGCCTATTACCGGAAAGGATAAAGAATTTGAAAAAAATAATATAAAAGCAGAAGCAGAAGTTGCCAGGTTGAAAGGAAGTGGACTGAAGGTCATCAATAATTTCAATAAAATAGGAATCAACAAGTATAATAACCTCGTTGTTTCTGGAAATGAACTATACAGTGCTACGGAAAATACACTTGATTTTTCCAAAAATAAATTTGATATCAAAATTTTCGCAGAGCAGAATAAAAATAAATTTACATTTCCTGACGGAAGTGAAATCATCACCGACTCTCGGGGAATGCTGACGTTCCGAAGCAGTAATAAGAGTATCGAAGAATTCTTTATTCCATCTACATTAGGTGGTTTTCTCTCGTTAGCTACCTATACGGAATTCGGAGGATCAGAATATTATCTTCCGGAACATGCCCTGTTGAAAGTAAAAACAATGGATGATATGTGTGACAGGTTTTTAAAACCGTTTATAGAACAGATTTTGGATTATGGAGCTTAGAATAAAACCTTTCCCGAAAAATAATTATCCCAAAAAAGGACTTTTAATCAAAGGTTCTTCACCTGTGGTATGGCTTCAGGAAATGGAAATCCTTGGTATTAATTTAAGTCAGGTAAAATCTTTTGCCATTCCGGCAGACAGTCCCAATGTGCTGTACGGTTGTTTTCTCATTTTTAATGATTATGCTCCGCATGAAATAGGCAGGAATGCTTATTTTCAAAGTGTGGATGACAGGCTTTTTATCCCTGAAAATACAACCTTTTATCCCAAAATAAATCCTGAAGACTGGGCACAGCTTGATTCACGTTTTCTGATTATGCATCCCGAATTCGGGTTGGTAAAACTCTCTGAAGAAATCGACTGGATCTCATTAATTCAACAGCCTGAAACCATAAATGAAACCATCAGAAAGCCTCTGAACGGAGTTTCAATCCCTCAGAAAATAGAAAGCTACACGGTGGAAATGGATGATGAAAAAGTAATGGAAGCATTACAACCAAAACAAACCGAAGAAGAATGGATGAACAACCTGCCGTTTGATCTTAAAAAAGTAATGGCCGGAAATAAAAAAGAAATAGAAAAATACTTAAAATATATTGAAAAATACCCTGAAAGAGCAGTAGATTTAGGTGTTTCCCTGGACGTAATGGGAACTTCCAGAGGTGATGGATTTGGTAAGTTTACCTGGCTGGAAGGATTATTTGGTGGCGGTGCAGGAGGCAAAAAGGAAAGTGCAGGAACCAGAAATTTTCGCAGAGTATTCTGGGCAGTCATTATTGCCGCTATCGTTTTAAAGATTGCATTACCTTCAGATAAAAATAGTTCGGAACAGGATGAAAATACTCCTTCTTCAGGAAAGATAGCAAATAATGCAGCAAAAGCACCTTCTGATATAATTGCTTTCCAGTCCGGGACGTCGGAAATTGATCTTAAAATAGATTCAATGTATCACCAGCAGAGAAAGGGATTATCCAAAGAGCTTATTCATGCAGGAATCATTGAATCCAAAACAAAAGAAGACAAAGAAAACTATAAAAAAGGTGGCGGAAGAGATGTAAGCGAAATAGGAAGAGATATCGAAAAGCTTGTTAATAAAGAAAAACAAAGCAGAGATTCTCTTAAAACCATTTACACCAAAAAAATCACAAAACATCTTGAACAAAAACTGAAAATCTGAAACGTAACATTTCAGATTCTCTAAAGCAATATACTAAAGGAAAACCGGTGAATGATGATGTTGTAAAATACCTTCTCAAAAAAAGGAAGGCATTGATGGCTGATTCACTAGGGAAACTTTACGGTACACTGGATATCGTAGATCCTTCTTCTGTGTCAATTGACAAGTCTAAAGTAAAAGGAGTGGGTTCAGAAGGAACTCCTTTAAAAAAAGAAACTCCCGTTTCAGATATTCTGTATATGGTAATCCTGATGATTGCTGGAGTGGGATTATACTCATTCCTGTTTAAAAATAAATCGTTAAATCTTGGCGGAGACAATGTACCAGGCTGGGTAAAGTTTGTTTTAATTGCCATTCTTGTAGCTATGCTTGTATATTTATTTTATCCGCTGGTTAAAATGTTTGGGTACAACTGGTTTGTGTGGATTCTGGTAATTGGTGTGCTGTTACTTCTTTACCGTCTTTTCAGAGAAGATAAAACCATTTTAAATTCCGATGATGATGAATAGACAGAAATTTATAGACAAATTTATGGCAGCATTCGTACTGTTGGCCATGTTTAAGGTTGTCGGAATTGTAGCCCAGCTGTTCCATGAAAGTTTCTGGAGCGTAGTGGGAACATTGGGTATTTTCTTAATTGTAGCCTTTATTATCCTTATTGTGATCACTTTTTTAAAAGATAAGGAGCAAAATAACAGAAACTCAGTTGGAAGAAAAGGCAGCGGAAGCAGTAATTTCTATCTGGAAAATTCACTCTTTGACAAGATCAGGAGCAAATATGAAGAACTTGCCGAAAAATACATAGCCGAAAAAGATTATAAAAAAGCAGCAAGAGTCTATATGAACCTGCTGCAGGATAATTACAGAGGTGCAAAAACACTTGAAAATGGAGGGCTTTATAATGAAGCAGCGGTAGTATATCTTAAAAAACTGAATAATAAATCCGATGCTGCGGTTTGCTATGAAAATGCAAAACAGCATAAAAAAGCTATTGAGCTTTATAAAGAAATGGAGCAGAAAGAAAAAGTGGGAGATCTTTATAAAGAAATCAATGATCTTAAGAATGCCCATCACTATTACCAGCTGGTAGCAGATGATTATACAGGAAATAATCAGATGGTGAAAGCCTCTTTAGTCTACCGTAAAAAAATGGAAAAAACAGAAGAAGCCCAGAAAGTGCTGTTGAAAGGATGGGAAGAAGATAAAGATGCTTTCAATTGTTTGAATAACTACTTCGCCAATATCTTTGATATTAAAAAGCTGGAATCAGAAATTATGAATTTATACGAAAAAACTCCAGACAATAAAAAGATTACTTATCTTGATGCTATGAAATATGAATTTAAAAAATCTCAGGAACTGCATGCCGTAACAAGAAATATAGCTTACGAAATCATTGCTGAAAAAGTAAATACCCGTTCTGAAATTGTCAATGAACTGAAATTTTTTAATCCCAATGATGAAGTGATTCTGAAAGATATTTCAAGGTTCAAAACAGCAAGAAATAAAATGTTCAGGAATTAAATTTTAAAGATTCAAGAATTTAAAAATTAAAGAAAATTCAGCTTTATCAAATCAAAATTTAATTGATTCCTTTACGTCCCTTTGCTTATCTAAAACTTTCCCAAAATTGTGAATATTATAAAATAATATCAAAAAAGATTTATCTTTGCAACAGAAAATTATGACAATACAAAGAGCACATATCAATGCAGAACTATGCGAAAGTCCTTCTAATAAAGGATTATTCGGGTATGATGAGGTGATATGGGATGAGGCGAAATGTGCTGACTTTGGAAATTATTTACTGTAAACTTGTAAAAAATTAATCAAAATACAACAGAAACGCCTCGGTTTTCCGAGGCGTTTTTTGTTTTTTAGGTCAGAAATTATTTAGAATGAAAAAAAATAACCATAAACATGAAAAATTTTTAATAAACAATGAAACTTTAATACGATAAAATAGAGTGATAAGCAACCCGGTGAGAGACAGTCATTTAGGTAATTAAGATATCTGCAAAATATTGCGGACAGAAATTCTCTATGCTAAAAATAACATATAACAAATTGATTATCAATATTTTAAGTTGAAAATTTATTTGCGGATTCCAAAAATTCATATTTACTTTGCAACCGAAAATTGAAAGCAACAGGTTTTCAGGATTCAGTTAAAAATAATTTAGAAACAAACAAAAATAAAATGAAACAGTTACACAACATATTCAATCAATATTCAAGACTATTCGGACAGAAGCCGACAGGTGTTGCATGTATTCTTGAAAGTGAAATTGTGGATAAAAGGTGCTTATATACGTGGGTCAGCTAATGATCTCTTACGTTTAAATATATGAAGCGCCTCCCGAAAAGAGGCGCTTTTTTTATGGTTTCTTTAGCTTATTTGGTAAAGCGCCGGTCTGTGGAACCGGAGAACAGGGTTCGATCCCCGGAGATACCCAAAGGAGAAAATCTCATGGCTCAATTGGATAGAGCGTCGGTTTACGGCACCGAAGGTTGAAGGTTCGAGTCCTTCTGAGATTACAAAGAATGTGAATTTTAAAATTGACAAGCGAAGCGAATTGATTATTGACTATTCACGACTTTAAAATAATCCCATAGCTCAAATGGTTAGAGCACCGGTCTTTTAAACCGGGGGTTGAAAGTTCAAATCTTTCTGGGATTACAAAAACGGTTCCGTAGCTCAACTGGACAGAGCATGGGTTTTCTAAACCCAGGGTTAGAGGTTCGAGTCCTCTCGGAATCACCAAAGGTTCATGGAAGATTTCCCATCCGGCTGTCTCCCGGAAAAGAAACAGAAGTGAACCCCAAAGCTGGAAAGATAACGGTGGTTGTTTACCCGTCTTGGACGCGGGAGGTCGCAAGTTCGAATCTTGCTTTCCAGACAATTGGTTCCATTAGCATAGTGGCAAGTGCATCCGGCTTTCTACCGGACGACAAGGGTTCGATCCCCTTATGGAATACAAATGATTTCGTAGCTCAAGTGGTTAGAGTGTCGGTCTGATACACCGAAGGTTGAAGGTTCGAGTCCTTCCGGAATTACAGTAACTAATTGTTAATTGTTTCAGGAGAAAAAGTAAAAGTTTGTCGAGAGCAGAAGATCTTTACGCCAAACACGAAAAATAGAGACAGGCTTTTCTTCTCTCAAGATTAATTAAAAGTTAAAGAATATCATTTATAAATTTTTAGGTAAAATAAAGTTTGTCAGGCGCAGAAGTTCTTATATCAAACAATTTTAGACAGACTTTATTTTTAATCTGATGGTTCGCCGAAGTGGAAGAGTCGGGGCGGTCTGCAAAACCGTTGTGTAAACTGAGTGGGTTTGAATCCCATAGCCATCTCAAAGTAAAAACTATAGGAAATATAAGAATCTTTTATCATTGATCTTTTATCATCTATAGCAAAGAATATCCTTTATTAATAAAAGAAAAAGGCTGTCGAGCGCAGAAGATCTTTAACCAAACATTCAATATAAAGACAGACCTTATCTTTTTAATAGTAAAATGAGGAATTACTTATGAATATGATTAATTGCTCAAAAAAATCCGGAAGTACGCCGAAGTTGGAGAGTCGGGGCAGACTGTAAATCTGTTGCTTCATTGCTGAGTAGGTTCGAATCCTACTACTTCCACCAACCACAAATAATGTAATGGCAGCATGCAGGAAATGTACTCTTGTTGTCCAGGTTCGATTCCTGGTTTGTGGATTAACGCTCTATTCGTCTAACGGTGAGGACGCCTGCCTTTCGAGCAGAAAACAAGGGTTCGATTCCCTTATAGAGTACTGGATGTGAATAGCTGGTCAATATTGAATTGATTTAATACCATGAAAGTTCAGATTTTATTGAAAAAATTGGCCAGTTACCATTCACGCAAAAAAATGAAGAAAAGAGAAAAAGGACTGTCGAGAGCAGAAGATCTTTAGTCAATAAAAACAGACAGCCTTTTACTTTTTTAAACAAAATACATTAGGAAATGAGAAAGGTTTGTCAAGCGCAGAAGATCTTTACAAACACTAACAGGCATAGTTTATTATCAGACAGAGCTTTCTCAAACCTAGATATACTATGAGTAATAAGTAATGAGCAATAAGTAAATACCCATGGATTTTCATTAAGAATTACCGATTACTCATTACTAATAAGATACGCCTCTCTATTCCAATTGGCAGAGAAAACGGCTTTAAACCCCGTAAAGTCCCAGTTCGAATCTGGGGAGAGGTACAGGATATAAGTGATTGAAGAACAGTGAGTAATAATGAAAATAAAAATATTACTCATTACCAATTACTCATTACTTATAAAAAACCTGCGGGAATGGTGGAATGGCAGACACTCTTGATTTAGGATCAAGCTTTTGAGGGTTCGAATCCCTCTTCCCGTACAAAAACATAAATGATAAGAGATTAATGATCAATGATTGCTGAGCACTTCATCAATTATCAATCAACATTTATCAATTATAAAATTGATTCATAGTGTAATTGGCAGCACACAAGATTTTGATTCTTGGAGTTTAGGTTCGAGTCCTAATGAATCAACAATTTTACTCTGATAGTGTAATGGCAGCATCTCAGTCTCCAAAACTGATGGTATCGGTTCGAGTCCGGTTCGGAGTGCAAAGTGAATAGTCAATAGTGAATTTTGCTTTGCAAATGAATTTAAAAATATTGACGATTCACAATTCAGAAATTAATTTAAAACAAAATTTAAAACATGTAGAAAAAATGGAAACGCAACAACAAACATGGCAGAATATGAGTGGAAAAATTTTCCAGCACTCTATCACACAGTTGGTAGAAGAAGCCATCATTCGCGAACAGGCCAACGGACACCGTCTGAAAGTATGTGTGGGATCAGACTCTCATGTATACGGAGATGCCATCAACTATGCTACGGCAGTAGTGTTTATTCGTGAGGGAAAAGGAGCGTTTACCTTTATTAGAAAAGAAAGAGAAATACAGAGTATCAGTATCAAGGAGCGAATGCTGAATGAAGTCAACAAATCCGTTGAAATTGCATACGCGATCTGTTCTGTGCTGGATGCTTATGGTGTGGAAATGGAGGTACACGCAGACATTAATACCGACCCGGATTTTAAATCCAATGTAGCATTAAAAGATGCCATGGGTTATATTCTGGGAATGGGATATGTGTTTAAAGCAAAGCCTTACGCTTTCGCAAGTTCCAATTGTGCTGATATGATGGTGTAAGAAAGATGGAAGAGGGATGTTGGGAGTTGGAAGTTTAAAGAATTTATAAAAATTAACAATGGAAAAAACAAAAAGATTACTATTTCTGGATGATATAAGATACCCGATTGAGGCTTATCATTATGCAAAACAGGATGTTTTCCTCAGAAGCGACTGGCATATCGTTCGAAATTACGAACAGTTTGTCAACAGGATTTTGGAAAAAGGACTTCCGGAAATGATATCTTTTGACCATGACCTTGCAGACGAACACTATTTGAAACAGAATTCTCAGGAATTTGTTGAGAAAACAGGATACGACTGCGCCAAATGGCTTATAGAATATTGCATGGACAATTATCTGGACCTTCCGGAATTCTATTGCCACTCCATGAATCCGGTAGGAAAGGAAAATATCCTAAACCTGCTGCAAAACTTTAAAGAATTGTAATGGAAATTTTTAGATTTATTGAAGATATAAAAGCACATCTGAAGTTCACATTTGATAATGTAGACGGATGGTTTCAAAAAGATAAAAAAACGTTGAATCATCAGCCTTCAAACGGAGGCTGGACGATTCAGCAGATTTTAGAACACATTTATCTTACGAATTTTTATCTGCTCATCCTTATCGAAAAAGGGTCCAAAAAAGCAATGAAGAATTCTTTAGATCTTGATCTGGAATCTGAAATAAAAAACTACAGTTTCAATAAAGAAAATTTTGACAAAGTAGGGGAGCACGGTGCCTTTGAATGGATAAGACCAGAACATATGGAGCCGAAAGGAGAATTAAGCTTAGATGAAATAAGAAGCTTAATAAACCAACAATATCTTCAATGCGTACACTATCTTGAAGTAATGAAAAATGGCGAAGGACTCTTGTATAAAACGACAATGACAGTGAATGACCTGGGGAAAATTAATGTATATGAATATATTTATTTTCTGTCACTCCATGCTCGAAGACATATTACCCAGATGCAGCAAAACGAATCAGAAATGATTAAAAACTAAACAAAATGATTTTTAAAACATATAACGCTATAGAAAATGCTTACCAGGCCCGTGTGATCGATCAGATCAGAATGCAGGGTTTTGGGGATGAGGTTTTCATCGTACAGGAAAAAGTTCACGGAGCTAATTTCTCTTTCTTTACCGACGGAAAGGAAATTAAAATCGCAAAGAGAACTGCTTTCATCGAAAAAGATGAGAAATTTTTCAATGCCCATCAGATGTTGGAACGCTACAGAAAAAATGTAATAGAAGTGTTTCAAAAAGTGAAAGCCATTTACCCGAATGTAGAAACTGTAGTGATCTACGGTGAATTGTTCGGTGGTGGTTACCAACATAAAGAAGTAGAACCCGTAAAAGATGCTGTAAAAGTACAGAAAGGTATTGAATATGCACCTTACAACGAATTTTACGCTTTCGATATTAAACTGAATGGAATTACCTATTTGGATACAGAAGTGTTCAATCAGATTTTTGAAGAGACAGGATTTTTCTATGCTAAAATTTTGTTTCAGGGAAGTCTTGAAGAAGCTTTGAAATTCCCTAATGTTTTCAATTCAAAAATTCCTGCTTGGCTGGGATTACCCGAATTGGAAGACAATAGGTGTGAAGGAACCATTGTAAAAACTTTGAAAACCAGATACTTTGGAAACGGAGCCAGAATTATTCTTAAAAATAAGAATGAAAAATGGGTAGAAAAATCAAAAATGGTTAAAAAAGAGGGTAAAACTGTTCAGAAACAGATTCACTTCAGCGAAAAAGCTCAGGAGATCTGGGAGGAAATCCAAAAATATGCTACAGCCAACAGATTGAATAATGTGATAAGCAAAATTGGCGAATTCGAACCTAAAATGATAGGTAAGGTAATTGGTCTTTTTTCACAGGATATTTTAGAGGATTTCCAGAAAGACTTCCCGGCAGCTTTTGCCACTATTGAAAAAGAAGAGCAGAAAAGGATCAACAAAAAGTTGAATTCTTTAGTCATTGATTTTATAAAAGAAGAGTTGATGACTCTTAAAGTATAGTTTCGGTAATTTTTTACCGAAACTTTTTTATGTATAACAAGTAACCATCAAAGTCAGAAGAACGAAAACACTTCATTGTATTAAAGAGAAATAGGACTCATGAAAGTGTGACAATTCCCATCCTTTGGAGGGGTGGCGAAAATTCAAAGAATTTTTGACGGGGTGGTTTTAAAAAGAAAAAAACAATTAAAAAAATGAAACCCAATATATTTTTTACAGCAGACCATCATTTTGGTCACGAGAATATTATAAAGTTTTCAGAAAGACCTTTTGAATCACTGGACCATATGAATGAAGAACTCATTAAAAGATGGAACGAGAAAGTTGAGCCCGGTGATACAGTCTACCACTTAGGAGACATGAGTTTAGGCAAACCGGATTTTACAAAAGAGGTTTTAGACCGGTTACATGGCAATATTCATCTGATCAAGGGCAATCATGAAGGAGCGGCTCTCACTTATCCCAAACGATTTGCTTCCATCAGAGATTACCACGAACTGAGAATTGATGAAGCAGATCAAAGTAATGGTAAACAGAAAATCATTCTTTTCCATTACGCCATGCGTACCTGGAATGGTTCACACCGCGGGGTCTGGCAATTATACGGCCATTCACACGGAACTCTACCGGATGATGAGATGGCACTCAGTTTTGACGTTGGGGTAGATTGCCACAATTTTTATCCTGTTTCCTACGAGGAAGTCAAGGAAATAATGAAGAGGAAAAAATGGACGCCTCCATTTGCTCCCAGAAATTAACAATTAACGATGAAAATGAAGCTTGAGGATATGAGAAGTATAAACCTGACTCACTTCTAGCTTCTAATTTCTAAAAAAATCATGAAAACAACCAATGAGATGATAATCATCGATCTGGAAGCTACATGTTGGGAAAACGACAGAATTCCCATTGGGCAGCAGGTCGATATTATAGAAATAGGAATTTGCAAATTAAACTTAACATCAAAAGCAATTTCCCAGAAACAAAGCATCTATGTCATTCCGGAACGGTCAGAAATCAACAGATTCTGTACACAATTGACCGGAATTACGCCGCAACTGATAGAAGAAAAAGGAATCTATTTCGAAGAAGCCTGTGAATTAATCAGAGATCAATACCATTCCGCATCACTTACCTGGGCAGGATATGGAAACTTCGACGGAGAGCAGATCATAGAACAATGTGACTGGCTCGGGATAACCAATCCTTTTTCAGAAAATTATATGAATGTGATGCATGAATTTAAAAGACATTTCAAATTGCATAAACAAATAGGGCTTAAAAGAGCTTTACATTATTTGAATATGGATTTTGAAGGCACCCACCACAGCGGAGCAGACGATGCTTATAATACAGCCAGAATTTTAAGTAAGATTCTGTAAATAGTCAATTTCAAATACTGGAGGACAGATGCTGGAGGCTGGAAGTAAATGAGACAATAGTAAAAATTTCTTCTTTCTGCATCCTCTTCCAATCTTTAACAATTAAATTTTAGACAAGTGAAAACAACAGAAAATATATTAATAGTAGACCTTGAAGCAACGTGTTGGGATAACCGCCCGCCAAGAGGTCAGGAAAGTGAGATCATTGAAATCGGGGTATGCATCATGAATGCAAAAACAGGTAAGATCTCTAAAAATGAAGGAATTTTAGTAAAACCCCAGTATTCAAAAGTAAGTCCGTTCTGTACGGAGTTGACTACTATTACCCAAAATATGCTGGATCATGAAGGCATTATGCTGGATGATGCTTTCGATATCCTAAGGGCAGAGTATGATTCGGAGGAACTGACTTGGGCGAGCTACGGAAACTACGATCTGAATATGCTTCAGAATCAGGCAAGAAGATTCTACACAGATTATCCAATGAGTGATGACCATATCAATGTGAAGACATTATTTGGTGAAATTCATCCTACAATCAGGAAAAGTGTCGGAATGAACAGAGCTTTGGGTGAACTGGGTATGACTTTAGAAGGTACCCACCACAGAGGAGTAGATGACGCTAAAAACATTGCAAAGATTCTGCATTGGTGCCTTAAGAATTATTAAATACTGAATAGAAACAGATATTTAAAAATGAAGACTGTCTCAAAATGTTGAGACAGTCTTTTTTATTTTGTTGAATCAGATATCCTGTTGCCAATAAAACTGTAAAGGTCAGCAGGAATAGAATGTCCCATCCCTTCAATAAGAAGCCATTCGGCACCCGGAATAGAATCCGCAATATCTTTTCCGCAATCAGGATGAAAGATCAGATCGTCTGTTCCATGAATGATTAAAGCCGGAGCAGTTATTTTCTTCAACACTTCAGGATTATACTGAAAGGAACCCATTGCTAAAAGCTGGCGGATGGTTCCGTTTTTGGTTCTGGAGCGTATAAGTTCCTCTTCAAGCAAAGCTTTTTCCTGATTCGAATCAAAAACATATCCAGAGCCCGATATTTTCTTTGCAAAATGGATCTTTTCTCTCAGATATTCTTCTTTCTGAAGAATAGGATCAGCAGACACCCGTGTCAACATAGCCATCACTTCCGGATCAGGCTTGGGAAGGGAAGGATTCATAGAAGTAGACATGATGATCGTCAATGATAAAACTCTTTCAGGATAATAGGAACCTAAAAGCTGTGCAATAATTCCTCCCATGGAACGTCCTGCAATATGAGCTTTTTCAATATTTAAATGATTAAGAAGACCGATAACATCATCCGCCATATCCATTAAAGAATAAGGAATCCCTTCTTTACTGAGCTTCGCAAAAATCTCTTCAATGCTTTTGTCAGAAGGTATTTCCCTTTTCGAATTAAAAACAGAACTCCCCGAATCTCTGTTATCAAACCGAATAACTCTGAATCCTTTTTCAACCAACAGATCACAGAATGTATGATCCCAACGGATCATCTGACTTCCCAATCCGGAAATCAATACAATGGTATCCGGATTTTTCTCACCCAATACCTCATAGCATAATTCCACCTCATTCATTTTGACTGTTTTCATTTAATCCC
Source organism: Chryseobacterium sp. PCH239 (assembly GCF_018924625.1). Taxonomy (NCBI): domain Bacteria; kingdom Pseudomonadati; phylum Bacteroidota; class Flavobacteriia; order Flavobacteriales; family Weeksellaceae; genus Chryseobacterium; species Chryseobacterium sp. PCH239. The sequence continues at coordinate 2,346,386 of NZ_CP073027.1, read as the reverse complement.
TTTGTGTATTTAATAATACTTCTTCCAATGGTAAAAGTCTGGAATCTTCTACCGCAGCCATTCTATGTCCCATAATTTTCATATAAGCTTCATTTTTTTCGAAACCGAAAAAATCATTAACACTTTTTTGTTTGATTAAGAGACACAGATCCCAATATTCACTTTCAGGACCTATCAGAAACTGGTCTCCCTTTCCAATAAATAAAATTTCTCCACCGCTTTCCTTTAAATAAGGTTCCGTTTCCCTGATATAAGTAAGATAGGCATCCCAACCACTTGTTTGCTCATTGGGTTTCAGATCCGGATATTCTGAATAATTTGCTTCCTTCTTTAATTTGATGAGGTTAAGATTAATGATGGCTCCTTTTATATTTTTAGTAAACAGATGTTTACCTGCCTCAAAAGTTGGAGATAGATATTTTTTTGACATCACTTTAATATAATTCTGTAATGAGTCCGGAAATATAAGACTGTTCAGCCTTTTGAACCTCTTTGCGGTAGTTGATAAATTCATTGTTCTGATCCGGAACAACAACTGCAAACTCAAAGGTAAAAGAATCACTTCCCGATTCTGTCCATTCCTTCTGTAACTGAGGATTTGTAAACATGCCTCCGTTTAGCAGAAATTTCATCTTGTTCACCAGTGCTTCCAGGTTTAAAGAACCCTGAACGTATTTTTTCCCGTTTGAAATGTTGGTAACAGCAAGTACTCCCATTGTTGTTGTATGGTCTTTTGCCCTTTCTCTTAGTTGTTTTTTTAATGCATTTTTCATCTTTTCATTATTGTATATTTCCTCCTAAATCAAATAAAAGCTCATTGACCATGCGTAGAGATTTACCTTTTTTGGAAGAAAGAATTTCTTTGGTAATATTTTCTGCGCTTAGCTTAGCTTCTTCAAATATCTTTTTACCATTAGGAGTGATGACCACATAACTTACACGGGCATCTCTTTCGTTGCTTTCTCTGGATACAAGTCCGATTTTCTCCAATGGATTCAATAATCGGGTAACTCCCGATGCGGTAAGACCTATTTTTTCGGCAAGATCTATTCTTCTCATTTTGCTCTCAGAGGAAGAATAGAGCACATAAAGAATAACAAAGTCATTGAATCCCAGGCCATGAACGCTCAGAGAATCAAATTTTCTGGCAATTACAGACTGTAGCTTGTTGATGTTTATTAAGAATAATAATTCTGTGCTTATCATTGAAAAGTATTTGAGTTGTCAAGTATTTTATTTTGCAAATATATAAAATTTAGCGAATTACAATCCTGTTTTTATTATTTTAAAAAAAATTAACGTATTAGTAAGCTAACATAATTGGTTATAAGGTATCTTAAATTCTGGAATTAAGACACCAAATGTTGTGTAAATATCATTATATAACGCTTTTAACCACTTTTTTATTAATATATCTTTAAACAGGGAATTGTTTTTATGTTATCAACGGCTTTGATAGCCATTGTTTTAATTAACTTAATATTTGTTAAAAAAATCACTTTTATGGGATAATTTACTGTCTGTCAGTCATTTTTTTTTATTTTAGCCGATAAGAATGAGTTTATGCTTATTGATAAAGGTTTTCAGGTGAAAAATTTAAACTGTTGACGTATTGTAAAACAGGAAACGATTATAAATAACAGAATTCCGGATATGGCAAGACACCTGTTGATATTGTCAGTGAATTCTTTGATCGTTATATTCCTGATAATACTTCTTTTTTAAATACTTCATTCAATTTTATCAAGGTGTTTATGATAATAATCTGATGAGAATTTTATATGTGGTATCCTGTTTTTCAGACTCTGCTTTTACAGGAAAAAAATAGTAAAACTTATTAAGTGTTGTATATCAGTGTTTTTATGTAAATAGATATTGTGTTTCCGAATGTTTGGATGAAACAGAATGCGCTTCCCTGAAGAGGCTTTGTTTATTCATGCTTTTGGGACTGTTTAATACTATGAAACGCTCTGTGGTACGGCTTTTGAAGCCCTATAAACAGGATGTTTTTGAATAATTTTAAAGAAATGAAGTGGGGAATAATAATCGGTAAAAAGTTAAGTTTTGAATGGAATCAGATAAAAGGATTTATCTACAAAATTCCCAAACTTATCCGTGTGATTACCAGTTGGAATGCTGCTTCCGGAAAACTGCTGATGCCCATTCTTTCAACAGTTGAAAAGACAGTTTTGAATGCTGAAAATTTCCTTAGGCTTTATCATGAACTTTTAAAACAAAATCAGTCTGGGATGAAAAAAATCTTGTCAGACAACCTAAAGAATGGAAAAAATGAATAACCTGAAACAAATTTATACATCAAATTAAAGCACCATGAAAGAAAGACTTTATGAGATCCTTAATGAGGAAAAAATACATGAGATTATTCCCTTTCTAAAAGAGCTTAGTATTGAAGAAAGGAAAACACTGGTACCGTCTATAAAGAAAATGGACCGCGAGATCAGTAAAATTGTAATGACTAAAAACTCCTACCATACGGCAGGATCTGTGAATCAGCATTCCATCATAGATATTGCTTCATTTGTCTGCATGGACAAAAAGAATTTTGGTAAAAACTATTGGAGTCTTTTCCGTAATGTAGAACAGACTGATCAGATACTGGAATGGGGATGCCCGGATTGGTTTTCAGACTTTATCAATGAATCTGTTGAAGCTGAATTTACAGCATTTAATTATAAAGATATTTTAGGATGGACGGAGAAAGGATATGTACAGCCCAAACCAGAATTGTTGGGACATCATCTGAGCAATTATCCCGCAGATCTTGACCGCCACCCTGAAACACTCAATACTCATTTTTGGTATTTGTGTGAATTTCCTTCCAAATCTTTACCTTTCCGTAAAGAATGGTTTCCTATTGTTCAAAAACTGATTGCAGATAAGAAAATTGAAAGAAAAAGATTTCTGAAAGAATGCCTTTTGGCTGCCAACAGGAATTTTAATAAAAATGTCACGGGTTGGTTTATGGATGCGTTTACCTCATTAAAACCAACGGAAGAAGAATTATCTGATCTACAGGATGAACTACTTGCAGGGCTTGTTTCTTCACAGTCAAAAGCCGTGAATACAATATTATCTCACTTGAAAAAAATTGTGGGAACTTCAGAATTTAAGAATGAAGAATTTTCAAATTATCTTCCGAATCTATTAAGCTCTGAGGTAAAAACAGTAGTGGTTTCCAGTCTGGGCCTTACTGAAAAAATATTCCAGAGAAAGAAAATGGATCCGGATATGCTTGGGATGGCTTTAAGTACAGCATTTGTCAGTAAAGATGATGGGATACAATCAAAAGCAGCGAAGATCATCCTTAAATACATTCCGGCTTCAGAAAATATGATGGTGGCGCTTTCTCATTATTCAGATAATATATTAACCAATGTACGTCCTCTTTTGGTCAAGTACATTGAAGAAAAACAGCCGGAACTTGAGGCGATAGCATCAGAAAAACTATTACTGACTTCAGATGAAAATGCAGTGCAGGTACTTCAGAACTTTGAAGATCTCATGTTCTATCTGCCTTTAGCAATGGACAATCCTTATAGCTACCATTGTGATATTGCTTTGACTGGATTTATCAGATTTGCAGGAGATGTAGATGAAGAATCTGTAAAACTGATGGAACCTGTGTTTTTGAAAGCCTGTAAAACCATTGCAAAATGGGAAGTTCCTTATCTGAACGTTTTATTATGCAATGCAATCATCAATTATGGGCTGGCTTTAATGGAAAAATATCCGATTCAGTTAAAGAATCTGGAAAAAATATACCAGAAAACCAAAGAAGAGGAAGCTACGAGAGAGTCTTACTCCAATTATCAGAAAAAATTGGGACCTATAGAAGATGTAGGGGCAGATTGCCCGGCAAGACAGGCATTTAAGGAAATTGCCATCTATGCTGTTGAAAAAATAAAATCCGGTGATAAACTTCCTTTGTTGTTTCCTATCACCCATGCGCCATGCTGGATTTCTCCCGTAACGCTGGTTGAGAGATTGGAGAATTACCAGAATAACAATGCAGAGCCTCATCATCTGGATATTCAGCTGGCCCTTCAACGTTGTGCTTTAGACGATACTTCTAAAGCTATTGAAGAAACAGAGAAAAGATTAAAAGGTGAATATAAAGACTTACTACTTTTCTTCTTTGGAGAAAATGCAAAGCCGGAAGGTAAGTTTATACATCCTTCATGGTGGATGACCGCTGGAATTACCCGCTCACCGGAAACGGCTTTTGAGGAATTTAAAAATTTCGGATATGATAATATTCCTGCAGAATTCTTTTCGGGAGATTATCAATGGAAAACCATTGACAATAAGAAAAACTCATACTATCCGGTAGAGCTGAATATTACGATTCCAAAATACCATCTTGAAAAAAGAAAAGAACCTTTATTCATGGAATATTTTGTTGCTGAGCAGAAAGAACTTAATGAAATTCCTGCGCTGATGCTTTGCTTCCCCAATACACCTGCAAATGCCCTGGCGAAGGTAATTAAGTACTGTCTTTTCTATTCAGGAATTGCAGAAGTTTTTGAAAGAAGCCTTGTTCTGAATACTGCCAATACGCTGTATCAGATCAAAAAACCTCTGGATGAAATTGGATATCTGTTTCTTGGGACTATTTTCCTGGATAGTGATAAAACCATTCGTGGAACAGCTGCTGAGATCTGGCTTGAACATGTTTCTGGTCAGATGATGGATAATGCAAGACTTGGAAGAGTGATTGGTCTGCACGAAAAATTAGAATGGGCACCAGTGAAAAGATTGACCGATCTTATACAGCACCACATGCTTAATATAAGTAAAAATCACAATATAGCTCTTGAAGAATTGATTTTCAGTATTTTACTTCAAATGGAGAAGCCAGTTACCAATCTGAAAAGAATTCTGGAGATCTACCATGAAGTATTGGCTTTGAACCATTCCTCAGTACATCAGGAAGTCGTTGAAAAATTAAACAGTTGGAAGGAAAACTCGAGTCTTAAAAAAATATGTAATCTTCTTCTGAAAAAATAGAACATGGAAGATACGCTTATTTACAGCTATTCAGGAGTATCCTCTTTAGTCAGGAAAGGTACACTTGAAGAGTTATTTCTTGCCAAATACAGTGAGATTGATAAAAATACTGATATTCCCTGTTTTTTCTGGGGAAATGTAAGGCAGCCTTTTATTTTGGCCCGATGTCTGATCACACTTTCAAACATCGTGAAATCCAGTTTTAACCTGTCACCTTTTCAGATGGCACTTCTTAAAGATCCTATAGTGACAGCAGGAAATGAAAGATTAAGGTTTGAAGGTTTTTCTCATTGTGCAGGAGTGTATGCAAGAATAGATGTACTTCCTGAGGGATTGGATGGAGAGTTTCTTGAAAATGGAACAACGAATGTGGATTTCAATCAACCTATGATAACAGCGCTGGGAAGTATACTTCCGAATGAAGAAATTATGCTTTCTGTAGGGCAAAAAGAAGTAGGATTATACAAGGGGGAAAGCAAAATAATAGAAAGGAAAGTACCATTGCCTGCTAAATGGATCAAAGGACTGGGAACTGTTCAGGTGTATTTATCAGAATCCGAAAAGCGTCATACATTCAATAAAATCCAGACACAGCAATTGTTCAGAGGAATGCCCAAAGGAGTGGTGAAATCAGATTATTATTTAATTGTGAGAGGAAATAAACCTGTTTTTTCTCCGGTAAAATCTGCAGATTCTGTTTGTATAGGAGGACTTCACAGACTACGCCTATTAGAACCTCTTCTTCCTTATATTGATGGTTTGCAGGTTTTTGCACATGCTAATATGCAGTCTACAACATGGCAACTCAATATGGGAAATATCCGGTTAAGTTTTTCTTTATCGAGAGAATGCTGGAGAGGTTTTTCAGGTGAAGGTGCGGTGTTGGATAGCCTGATTTCAGATGTTCCTGATGAGTGGATTGATGCGCTGGATAAATATGCCTATGCCAATCAGTCTTTTAATCCTGGCAGACTTACCTTGGAAGAGAACATCAGTTTTGACAATGTTAAAAATAGTACAGGCAGGCTTGCTGCAATGGGATTGCTTGGTTATGATCTTAATGACAGAGAATTTTTCTATCGTAGACTTCCATTTAAATTAAGCCGGATTATCGGGCTTAATCCCCGCATAAAAAATGCGGAAAAATTGATTGAAGACGGAAAAGTAGAAATCTTGAATAATAATAAAGAAAGAACAGAAGCCACAGTAAGAGGAACCGGTGTACATCATACAGTAATCATTCAGGAAGAAAAAGAACGCTGTACCTGTGAGTGGTTCAGTAAATATCAGGGGGAAAGAGGTCCCTGTAAACATGTATTGGCAGTGAAAAAACTGGTTAATGTTTAAATACTGCTGATGCTCATCTTATCATTTTGTTGAGCAGCACAAAGGCGCAACATCTTGCGCCACTGTGTTGTAGTAGTGTCTTATTAATTACCAGTCTGCTTCATCCATTCCTCATAGCTCAGTACTCCAAGTTCCGGTCTGCCTTCACCCTCCAGAATAGAAATAAATTCAAGCTGATTTCCATCTGGATCATTAAAGTAAATTGCCAATGCAGGCATCCATGCAAATACCATAGGCTCTACAGTTCCGTTTTTTAGAAAATTGTAAGGTTTTAAATCCTTTTTTTCAAGAAATTCTACAGAATAATTCAAAATATCTTCTTTACTGCTGGAAAAAGCAAAATGTCTGGTCTGAAGATTCTCCTTTTGCTCCCAAAGCCCCAGCATAAATTGTTTTCCTTCTCCCGCCCATAGAAAAGCAATAGGTCTGTTTTCATCTTTGTGAGCCAGTTTTAATCCTAATACTTCCGTGTAAAACTGTATTGCATTTTCCAGATTGCTCACCTGAATATGAGTCTCGTATATTCCTTTAATCATAGCTTAATTTTAATAAAACAAAGCTAGAAAACTCTTATCTGAAAATTCCGCATAGACGATTTCTTTAATTAAAATGAATAATAGAAGGATTTTATAATGATGAATTATAAATGATGAATGAAGAATTCAATTTTATTCCTATAGCATCTGTGTTTTCTGTGTTATAATAATTTCAATATAGTACACAATAGAGTTGGTTTTAGCCCGCCTTTCAAATATAGCACCTTTCAGTCGGCTTTAACCAAAACTTAAAATCTGCGAGAATCAGATTAAAAATAAAAAAATCATAGAAAAATTTTCTGCGCAAAAAGATTGCGTAATACAGTTTTTACTTTGCATCAGAAATCAGAAAGGAAGTATCAATCCTTCCCATGTTTAACAATAAAAACAGTAACCATGAAATTTAATTTTTTAAAAAAAGAAAATAAAGTAGTACAGAACTACGAAGGTACAAAAGCATATGCCATGACACCTGCAGAAGAACTGTATAGTGCTGTTGTTACAACAGGACTGTCAGATGCCAGCTACGAAAAAGGAAATGACAGATTAGGAAGAATCCAGTCTCTGATCAAAAAAAATGATCCCGAATTTGTGGCGAAGCTGGCCGTATATGCAAGAAAAGATATGTATCTGAGATCTATCCCATTGGTTTTGACAACTGAATTGGCAAAGCAGACTTCAGGTACAGACCTTGTAAGCAAAACAGTAGACGGAGTCATTCAGAGAGCAGATGAAATTACAGAATTGCTGGCTTACTATCAGTTTGCCAATAAAAGAACAGATACCAAGAAACTGAATAAACTGTCCAAACAGATTCAGAAAGGTCTGGTAAAATCATTCAATAAGTTTGATGAATACCAGTTTGCAAAATATAACAGAAAAGCAGAAGTAACCCTGAAAGATGCGTTATTTCTGGTTCACCCGAAAGCTAAAGATGAAAATCAGCAGGCAGTTTTCAACAAAATTGCTAACAATACACTGCAAACTCCTTATACGTGGGAAGTGGAGCTTTCAGTTTTGGGTCAGACAAAATTTGCAAATGATGCAGAAAGAAAACTGGCTTTCAAAAATAAATGGGAAGAATTAATTTTCAGCAACAAACTGGGCTATATGGCAACCATGAGAAACCTGAGGAATATTCTGGAAGCTAACGTATCGTCTGATGCGATGAACAAAGTGTGCAGATACCTTTCCGATGAAAGAGCCGTAACCAATTCAAAACAGCTCCCATTCCGATTCCTGGCGGCTTACAGAGAATTAAAAAACTTTGATTCTCCTTATCTGTCCTCCGTACTGGAAGCTCTGGAAAATGCTGTTTTGGTAAGTGCCAGAAACATCAAAGGTTTTGGTTTTGAGACATCAGTGGTGATCGCTGCCGACGTGTCAGGTTCTATGCAGAAAGCAGTTTCCAGCAAAAGTAAAATTTTGCTGTATGATATCGGTTTGCTGATGTCTATGATCCTCCAGTCACAGTGTAAAAACGTGGTAACGGGTATCTTCGGTGACCGTTGGCTAAGAGTTCCAATGCCGAAAAATGGTATTTTAAGGAATGTAGATGCCTTCTACAAACGTGAAGGTGAAGTAGGATATTCCACCAACGGTTATCTGGTGATGGAAGACCTTATCAAAAGAAAAGAGCAGGTGGATAAAGTAATGCTTTTCACTGATACCCAGATGTGGGATAGCACAGGAAACAGAAACTCTTTCGAAGACGTGTGGAAAAAGTACAAAGCCATCGCGCCTCATGCAAAGCTGTATATTTTTGACCTTGCAGGTTATGGAACACAGCCGCTTGATATCAGGAAGGATGATGTACATCTTATTGCAGGTTGGTCAGACAAAATTTTCGATGTACTGAACGCGTTGGAAGACAAAAAGTCTGCAGTAAAAATGATTCAGAAAGTAGTGCTGTAACAGGCACTGCTTTTAAAAATAAAACCTATGGAAATGCGACATAGGAAACGGAGGCGTTAAGAAAATAAGCTATGCGAACGTTAAGAAAATTCTATTGTTTGAAGCGCGACACAGAAATTGAAACGAAGAAGTTACATTACATTCGCGCAAGTTTTAGAATTTTTAGAGAGTGTTGGTTATTTTTAGCCAAAGTTTCCAGGTATTGAACTTTTGGTTCTTTTGCTTCAAGGCAAAACGAACAAATATTTACATGAAAAATAAAAGTATGGGAAATTTAATGCATAAAATTAAGCAGGATCTTAAAGATGGCAGAAAGAAAAAAGCATGCGACAGATTAAGAAATATGATTAATCAGTTTCCTAATGACCTTTCCCTAAGAAGAAGATTAGGACAGATTTATTTTGAAGCAGGATTTCTTGATGAAGCAGGTAAATTTTGGATCCTTTCTAAACCAGAGAATAATAAAATGGAAAATGCAGTAGAGATTTACAGAAAGTCTTTAAGCAATTCAGGAAATGCCATTTTAAAAGATATTGTTTTCAGAGGAGATAAAAAACTGCTTGATGAATATGCATTGAAAGTAATCACTGAACTTGAACAACATAGTCTTAAAATCACAAAACAGATTCCTGTTTTCAAAGTCAAAACAAGAGAGAAAGGCAGTTATTCAGAAAACAAAACAGATTTTTTAAGTAAAATAGGAATCTTTTTATTGATCGGATTCATTATTTTACTTCCGATTTTAGGGGTTTTTAAACTTTTTGAAATTATTTCATCATTATTTTCTCAATAAAAATCAACTACGTAAATAGATTGCGTACTCACAATATAATTTTGCAGTGTTAATAATACTGGTGCCGTTAGAAAGACCTCCTTCGATTCCAAACTGACAGAGTCTTTCACCAGATTGCCCGGTAGCTAACCAATGCCGTTAATAAGAGTTTCATCGTCAACTTCCAATTGAACATCAACTACTCTTATCATTCATTGCTTGGTTTTTAATAAAAAAACTACGTAAGTAGAATTCGCAGTAAGAATATAATTTTGTAGAAAGAAAACTAATAACTATGAATAATTATAAACTAGATCTAAAAGAAGCAGTGTATTGAGGTTAATACTCAATACTTATGAAAAAAGCTAAAACGTTAAGACAGAAATTCGGATTTAATGAATATGGATTAATTGACTTTCCAAAGAAAGTTTCAGGCGTACAGATCTCAAGATTGATGTACGGAAATGATATGGGTTGTTCATATTGTTTTCCACATGGTTTTGAAGTGGTGAATGCAAGGTATACAAAGTTCCAGCGAAACTGGAAGAAATACAGAAAAACCCAATGGAAAAATTAAAATCAGGTGTCGTTTTGGAATCATACTTCGAGTCCCCCGTCAGATGCAGGTTCAATTCCTGCCATTCCTGTTGTAAACGGAATGTAGCTCAAATGGCAGAGTAGATGGTATAGAAAAGATTCAGCCGCTTTTACCCTGATGCTATAAAAGAGTGCCGTAGAGAAGGCTTACTTCGGTATAATATTGGTTCGACTCCATAACAGATCATGAAAATGATCTTGTAAAAGTCTTTTTGAATCTTGCCTCTTTTATTTAAATCACATCAATGAAAAATAATAATAAAAGGTTGAAATTTCCACCAATGATAACTATGGAAATGTGACATAGGAAACGGAGGCGTTAAGAAAATAAGCTATGCGAACGTTAAGAAAATTCTATTGTTTGAAGCGCTACACAGAAATTGAAACGAAGAAGTTACATTACATTCGCGCAAGTTTTAGAATTTTTAGAGAGTGTAGGTTATTTTTAGCCGTAGTTTCCAGGTCTTGAATTTTTAGTTCTTTTGCTTCAAGGCAAAACGAACAAATAGGTAAATAAAAATTATACTACGTAAATAGAATGCGCAATAAGAATATACTTTTGTAAAAAGAAAACTAATAACTATAAATAATTAAAATCAAGTGTCGTCTTAGAATCATACTTCGAGATTGAGTAAACATTGGGTCGCAGGTTCGAATCCTGCCTTCTCCCTCGAAAAGGAGAGGTAGCTCAGCAGGTAGAGCAAATGCACGGAAGATTCTGAAAAATATTACCTTGATTTGTAAAAGAGTGCCGTAGAAAAGACCTACTTCGGTTTAATTTTGTTCGACTCCAGAAGATCATGAAAGTGATCTTGTACAAGTCTTTTCGAATCTTGCCTCTTTTTTATTTTAAAAACAAACAAGTGCCGTAGAAAAATGTTACTTCGCTCATCACGACGGGGTCACGGGTTCGAATCCCGTCTCTTCCACAATAAAAAACACAGTCTAAATAGGAAGAGTAGCTCAGCTGGTTAGAGCACGACTGCATTATTCACCTGTTGCCTTTGTTTTTAAAATATATAAGAAGCCGGAAGTGGGACGTTGAAAGATATCTTTGTATATAATTTTCTATAAAGTCAGATGATTTTTTCAGACTTTACCCCTTTCTTCTGCCCACTTCCAGCTTCTTTATATTATTATTTTGAAGTGTCGTTAGGAAAAAATTCATCGTAACACAACTATGGGAGGAATAGCGAAGCCGATCACTCCGGCAAGGTTATCCGGTTCGACTCCGGCAAACGACAGCCCGGTTTTTTCCTTATTATTACCTTAAAAAAATGCCGGTAGATTACTTACCGGCATTTTTCATTGTATTTTCAAGCTCTTCTTCAAACATTCCTTTCCATTTTGAAAGCGTTGTTCGGCTTATTTTATATTTTCGTGACATATAACTTGTAGAATGACCATGTTTTTTTTGATACTGAAGCAGTTTTAGCATAGTCTGTTTGTCATAGGTTTTGAGTTTTTGATTTTCTCTGGATTGCTTGAACAGTTTTTCATTGAACTTAAGTACATCATCACTGGTGTGAAGCTTTTCAAGAAGTTCTTTGATTTTCGGATCTTTTAGCTTTTCAGGATATTCCATCTTTAGCATATCCTGATAAATTCTTTTGTAATTTGGGCGCATGTTTTATTTCTTTATCAGTTGGCATTATCACTCTTCTGAAGCCATCTGTGAAGCGTACTTTTCGGAATAGAATATTCTTTAATGACTTCACTTTGCGTCATTTCACCGGAAAGAATTCTTTTCATTATAAAATCTTTAATTTCCTGTGTATAAATATTTTTCCTGAAATAAGGTGTTTTTTCGGACTTCTGCTGGTTTTTGTTAACTGCCGATGGAGGTGCGTATAAAATCAAATGCGAGCTGTAAAGTCTGAAAAAATCATATTCCAGCAATTTGCTCCATCTTAAAAGAAGATCCGTATCCATTGATCTGCTGTCATACATCATTTCGACAGCCTCTTCATCTTTACTTAAAAATTTACATATCCTCTCTACTGTAATTTCATTTTCATCAACTCTTTCCTTAATAAATTTCCCAATATGGATTTCTTTATATAACATTTTTACTAAATATTGTTCTTTTGTTTAAACTTATATATAAAAAAACGAGAATAGGTGATATATATTATCTTACTTGGCAGGGAATAATTCACAAAAATTTGAAATTGATAAAGAATAGAAATTATGATTAAGAATATTAAAATAGCTTTCATAAGACGATGAATCTTATAAAATAGATTTGAATTTTGCCAAATATCTTAAAAACAGGTGGGTAGGGATCACCTTAATGTACTTGGATTATATTCTTTATTTTCAATGGTCTTCTCTTCTTCTCTTTCAAACTTCTTTTCCTGCCATTTGTGTGAAATAATATATAACCTATTAAGGTTTTATACAATTCTATGAGTTAAAGCTGCGATAGATTGATAAACAGCTTTTTACTCGTTGAATTTTTAATTAGTACCAAATAATTGCTTATTCGCTTTCAAATGTAGACAAAAATAAGAAGTAAAAACAATCATAAATATAAAAATTATACCTTATGTGTTTATTTTAATTAAAATTAACATATTATAAGAACTGATGTGTGAATTATTCAAATTAACAGATGGGTTCATGAAAAAATGATAAAAAGAAAAAATTGTATACCATCCTGACAGTCCATACCTTTGTCAATGAATGAAAAATACTATTAGCTTATTCGATTTTTCGAAAAAAATCAATTATAAAAATGAACTGCTGGCTGGCTTTACGGTAGCGATGACAATGATTCCCGAATCTCTTTCATTTGCTATTCTGGCTGGTCTTTCTCCGCTTATCGGTCTTTATGCAGCTTTTATGATGGGACTTGTAACAGCTGTTTTGGGAGGTCGTCCGGGAATGGTTTCTGGTGGAGCAGGAGCAACGATTGTTGTGTTGATTGCTCTTATTCAATCCCATGGGATTGAATATCTTTTTGCCACTGTAGCACTTGCCGGAATCCTTCAGATGATGGTAGGTATTTTTAAACTGGGCAAATTTGTAAGACTGATTCCGCAACCTGTTATGTACGGATTCCTGAACGGGTTGGCTATTATTATTTTCATGGCCCAGGTAGAGCAGTTTAAAATAACAGATAGTAGTGGTGCGGTAAATTGGTTGCAGGGAATGCCTTTATACATTATGGCTGGCTTAACAGCTCTTACAATTACCATTGTTTATTTTTTTCCAAAAATCACAAAAGTTGTTCCTGCCTCTCTTGTGGCTATTATCATTGTCTTTGCTGTGGTTCTCGGATTTAATATTCCAACAAAAACGGTAGCAGATATCGCCCATATCAGTGGAAATCTTCCGAGTTTCCATATCCCACAGATTCCTTTTTCTCTGGAAACGTTACAAATTATTTTTCCTTATGCCTTAATTATGGCTGGAGTAGGTCTTATTGAATCTCTTCTGACATTATCTATGGTGGATGAAATTACAAATACAAAAGGAAGTGCCAATAAAGAATCCGTAGCTCAGGGATTGGCTAATATTACTAATGGTTTCTTTGGCGGAATGGGAGGTTGTGCAATGGTAGCACAAACACTGGTGAATCTCAACGCTGGTTCCAGAGCCAGATTATCCGGGATTATTGCATCACTCTTAATTTTAATTATTATTCTGTGTGGAGCACCTGTAATAGAGAAAATTCCTATGGCGGCTCTGGTAGGAGTGATGATGATGGTTGCGATCAGTACCTTCCAGTGGGTATCCATCAGGATTGTGAATAAAATGCCGAAATCCGATATTTTTGTTGGAGTAACTGTAGCTCTAATCACTGTGGTTTTACACAATCTGGCTTTGGCGGTTTTGATTGGAGTGATCATTTCGGCATTGGTTTTTGCCTGGGATAATGCTAAACGAATCAGAGCAAGAAAATATGTAGATGAAAATGGGGTGAAGTACTATGAAATATATGGACCTTTGTTTTTTGGTTCAGTAACAGCGTTTACGGATAAATTTGATCCTGTGAATGATCCGGATCAGGTGGTTATTGATTTTAAAGAAAGCCGTATTGTAGATATGAGTGCTATTGATGCGCTGGACAAATTATCCAAACGTTATAAACAATATCACAAAACCTTGCATCTGCGCCATCTCAGCGAAGACTGCAGAAAAATACTTAAAAATGCAGAGGCTGTAGTGGAAGTTAATATTCAGGATGATCCTACATATAAGGTGATGCCGGAAAAATAGGAAAGGAGTCAATGAGTGAATTTTGCTTCGCAAGTGAAAAGTGAATTTTTTCAGAATAGAAAAATTGAAAGCACATCGAATTGACAATTGATCATTCACAATTTCATAGTCAATAAGTGAATTTTACTTCGCAAGTGAATGGTGAATTTTTATAGTAAAAAAAAATTGACAAGCGCAGCGGATTGACGATTGACTATTCACAATTTCATAGTCAATGAGTGAATTTTGCTTCGCAAGTGGATGGTGAATTTTTTCAGAATAGAAAAATTGACAATCGCAGCGAATTGACAATGACCATTCACAAACAAGACAAGGACTGTAAGAAAAAATCTACAGTCCTTGCTTGTTTAGGTTATTAATGTGTTTGCAATAAAATCTGGCACTAAAGCATAGTGTGATAATTTCATGCTGATAGAAGCTCTTCCGCTTGTCAGTGTTCTCAGGTCAGAAATATATCCGAAAGTTGAAGCTAACGGAACTTCCGCTGCAAAAATCTTTCTTCCTGATTTTTCGTCAATAGAAGTGATAATCCCTCTTCTTCTGTTGATATCCGCAGTGACAGCTCCCGTGTACTCCTCAATACTTTGGATTTCTACCTGCATAACAGGTTCCATCAATTTAGGATGACATCCTTTTGCCGCTGCTTTGAATCCTTCTCTTGCTGCAATTTCGAAATCAAATGCTACAGAATCCTGAGCGTGGAAAGAACCATCCAGAAGAGTCACCTTCATGTTTTCCAGAGGATATCCTTTTAATGGGCCATGTTCCATAGCTTCTCTGAAACCTTTTTCAACAGAAGGAATAAATTCAGTCGGAATAACTCCACCTTTGATCATATTAACAAACTCAAATCCATTTTCATGATCATTTCCTGGTCCGATTTCAAAAGTGATATCAGCAAACTGACCGCTTCCGCCGTTTTGTTTGGAAAGTTTTTCTCGGTGAACTTTGGTTTCCGTTAAGATCTCACGATAAGAAACTTTAGGTTTCCCCTGATTGATTTCAATACCATGATTCAGACGGATTTTTTCCAATGTAACCTCCAAATGAAGTTCTCCCAAGCCGCTTAATAAAGTTTCTCCGGTCTGCGGGTCTCTTTCAACCACCAAAGAAGGATCTTCTTCCTGTATTTTGGCCAATACCAAACCGAAAGACTTCTCATCACCATTGGTTTTCGGCTCGATAGCAACTCTGATCACAGGAGTAGGAATGGTAATGG
Organism: Chryseobacterium sp. PCH239; assembly: GCF_018924625.1. Classification (NCBI taxonomy): domain Bacteria; kingdom Pseudomonadati; phylum Bacteroidota; class Flavobacteriia; order Flavobacteriales; family Weeksellaceae; genus Chryseobacterium; species Chryseobacterium sp. PCH239. Next base: position 2,330,749 of record NZ_CP073027.1, on the reverse strand, counting down.
CTTCCAGTAATATCGGCTTTTCAAGAGAAGATAGAGAATCACCGGTTTTGGCATCTTTTATTCCTGTCAAAGCAACAATATCTCCTGCTTTAGCTTCATCCATTGATAATGTTTTATCAGACTGCATCTGTAAAATTCTCGAAATCCTGAAGCTTTCACCCGTTCTTACATTCAGTATCGTATCTCCGGATTTGATTTTTCCGGAATAGACACGAAGCATAGCCAGTCTTCCCATATGTTTATCAATTATCACTTTGAAAACGAGTCCTGAAAAAGCAGCTTCCTCATTTCTTTCCAGTGTTACCGTTTCATCTGTATGTGGATCTCTTCCCTGCAGGTCAGCAAGCTGATCTGGAGCAGGCAGATAAGTAACCACAGCATCAAGAAGAGGCTGGATTCCCTTATTTTTAAAGGCTGAACCACATAAAACAGGAACAGCTGATCCGGATCTGCAGACTCTTTGTATAGCTTCTGAAATCATTTCAACAGTGGCAATCTGTTCAGTATCCATAAAAATTTCAAAGAACATCTCATCATTCTCTGCAAGAGTTTCCATTAATTTAATTCTGTATTCATGGGCTTCTGTCATAGAAGCAGCAGGAATTTCCTTTTCCATGATGGTTTCTCCATTTTCATCTGTCCAGTATAAGGCTTTCATTTTAATAAGATCAATAACGCCTTCAAAATCGTTTTCAGCTCCAATCGGAATCTGAATGGCCAATGGAACAGAATTCAGCTTGGTTTTTATTTCATTAAGAACAGCAAAGAAGTCTGCACCCATTCTGTCCATTTTATTGATGAAACAGATTTTGGATGTTCCATGTTTTTCAGCCTGGAACCAAACATTTTCAGTCTGTGGCTGAACTCCTGATGAAGCACAGAAAACTGCAACAACGCTGTCAAGAACTCTTAGAGAACGTTCCACTTCCACTGCGAAATCAATGTGTCCAGGCGTATCAATAATGTTGATGTTATAAACTTTATCGTCTTTTTTCCATTGGGTAGAAACTGCAGCGGATGAAATGGTAATTCCTCTGTTTCTTTCCTGTATGTCTTTATCCATGGTGGTATTTCCGTCATCTACATTGCCGATTTTGTGAATAAGTCCTGTGTAATACAGAAGTCTTTCGGATAAAGTAGTTTTTCCTGCATCTACGTGTGCTATAATCCCTATATTTCGTGTGTTGTATTTCATTTTTTTAATTTAAATTGTTGATTTTTAGATCTGTGTTTGGAAAAGGTTCTGAAAAAAATAAACACAAAATACACTCCGGTCTTATAAAGCCGGTAAAACATTTTCGTATTTCGTATCAAAGGAAAATTTTCAGAGATCTTAACAAACAGCAGAAGTTGTTTGAATTGTTAAAGTCTGAAATCAGGGCAGCAAAAAAGACCTATCCGAATAGACAGGTCTTCAATATATTTTTGGGTATAAAAGATCTATAGAACTATTCAGATAAATATTCAGTGCTGCCAAAGAACACAGCTCTGACAGGATTGCTTAACGTTATAATATTTATCATTTTTGTTGACATTGTTGATTTTTAATCGGTTGCGAAATTATAATTTTTTTTTGATTTCCAAAGAATTTTTGAAAATATTTTTTTAAAACGCTTCATCAATCATCTTCTGTGAACCTTTCAAAACCTTGGATTTTCATAAAAATATCTTAAAACAGAACTTGAACGTAATGCTTTTATGATAAATATTTTATCTTTGGGAAGAATAGTATTGTAGACACTTTTTGATGATTAAAAAATTTTAAATCTTTTTCAAGAAGCTAAATAAAAACTTTTAACTTAAAACCTATTGAAAACAGATATCGACATCCATAACCACTGTCATTTTTCCTTTGATCTGTGGCTCACTTTAATCAAATCTCATCCTGAATTTAAAGCAAAAAGAGTTGAGCTGTTCTCCTCATTTTTTAACGTAGATAAGCCGATAGATGAGGTTGCGAAAACCGTAAAATATTACGATGATCTTTGTAATACCATCAATGAGGTGACAGGGGGGAATATTGATACTTTTGAAATTTATCTGATGATTTTGGGGGCTTTGGATGTAGACGTAAAACTTATTAATAAGGAAAAACTTAATGAGTTTTACAACAAGAGTGAAGAATTGTTTCTGGAATACAAGCCGGTGGTGATTTTTGAAAATATTCACGATTTTTTTGAGGATATTAAAAATCAGGGAAAGACCATAAATATTCTAAGCAACACTGGATTTATCAAAGGGAAAACAATGAGGAAATTCCTGATTCATGAAAACCTGGATCAGTACATAGACTTCCATATCTATTCTGATGAAATCAACTGTTCCAAACCTAACCCGCTTATTTTTCAGGAAGTGAAGAATAAGATCAAAGATCAGGATTTGCCCATGCACCAGATTCTGCATATCGGAGACAATCCGGTGGCAGATTATCAGGGAGCAAAGAACTTTGGTTTCAGTGCCCATTTACTTAAACACTAAAAATAAACATGAACAAAAGATACAGCTTACACCACATTCATTCGGCAGATGAGTTTACTTTCTCACCTGCAGAATACAGCTTTTTCAAGTATGGCGATAAGTCGTATGCTGAAAAATTCGCAAGAGAATTATTCGACGGATTTATTTCCGAAAATGAAGAACTTTTAAGTACAGATAAAGAGATTGTAGTGCTTCCAAGCCCCTATATGGCGATTCCTACTGCATCCAACTTTTTATGTTTTTACTTTAAAAAACACCTGGATTTTTATCTGTTTCAAAAAGGAAAAAAGTCAAGTATTTTATCTAAAATCAACAGAAACCATACATACATCACAGATTACGGGAATCTCAATTTTGAAGACCGCAAAAATCTGATCGCCAATGACACTTATTATATCGATAAGGACTTTTTGAGAGGAAAACTTTGTATTTTTATAGACGATATAAAAATCACGGGAAGTCATGAATATACTGTCAACAGAATCCTGAATGAATATAACGTGGAGGCTGACTTTATGTTCCTGTATTATGCAGAACTGATGAATTTTGACCTTGACCCGAAAATTGAAAACTTTTTCAACTACTATGCTGTAAAAAATGTAAATCATGTTGCAGAAGTGATGAATAAAGAAAGTTTTCAGTTCAATACAAGGATTGTCAAATATATTTTAGGCCTGGATTCAAGTAATTTTGATTATCTTACGTCTCAAGTAAAAAAGGAACAGATGGACCTGCTTTTGGAGCTGGCGATCAGTAACAATTATCATTTAATAAAAGAATACGAAAATAACATCAATACTTTAACACAAACGGAATTATATTATGGCTATTAACTTACAAAAAGGACAAAGAGAAAACATTAACGCACCTAAATTTACTGTAGGTTTAGGATGGGATATCAATAATACTTCTACAGGAACCGCTTTCGACCTTGATGCGTCTTTGTTTTTGCTTGGGGACGACAAAAAATTAGTTTCAGATAATCACTTTATTTTCTATAACAATCTTGAGTCTCCGGACAAATCTGTAATCCACACGGGTGATAACCTTACAGGAGAAGGATCGGGTGACGATGAGCAGATCAAAATTGATCTTACTAAAATTGACAGTGCTATCAAAGAAATTACAGTAGTCGTAACGATTCACGAGGCTGATTCAAGAAAGCAAAACTTTGGACAGGTAAGAAATTCTTTCATCAGAATTTTTAATTCAGATACGAATGAAGAGATCTTAAAATACGAATTAGACGAAGATTTCTCAATCGAAACCGCTGTAGAATTCGGAAGAATCTACAACAGAAACGGAGAATGGAAATTTGAGGCTGTAGGTGCAGGACAGAGAGACGGCCTTGAGAAATTTGTATCAATTTATCAGAAGTAATCATGGACAATCAGGAAAATCAACCCATAGATCCGCTAGGATCAATAGAACCCCTTAAAACCTTTGAACCGACTCCAATGGTTCCCCAAACTCCGGTTCAGCCCGCTCAGAATGCGGCGCCGGCAGTTCTTGTGGACAGAGAGGGAAATGTAAATCTGACACAGCTGCAGTCAGAAGAACGTCGGAAATATGAAGTTCTTGCGAACTCTATTGACGAGACCAACCCAGGTTCCATCGTGAATTTCGGGGCAGAGCTTCAGAAAACATTAACCAACCAGAGTGACAGTTTCTTAGGAAATGTAAGAAGATCAAACTCAGGAGAAGTTGGTGGGCTTATCAACGATCTTTTGGTAGAGCTTAACTATGTAGACGTAGAAGAACTTAACGGAAATAAAGTGAAAAGTTTCCTGAGCAAATTGCCATTCATGAAAAAGGTAATGACTCAGGTGGAAAATCTTTTTGCAAAATACGATAAGATCATCAACAATATCGAGCAGATTTCTTATAAAGTAAATGCAGGAATTATCACCTCTACAAAAGATAACGCTGTACTTCAGACTATTTTTGAAAGCAATGTGAATTCTATCAAGCAGATTGAAGAGCTTGTCATTGCAGGTAATATCAGAATGGAAAGAGCTGCAGGCGAGCTTGCTCAGATGGAAGCGAATCCGCAGATTTATCAGGATTATCAGATTGCAGATAAAAGAGATTTCATTGCAAGGCTAGACAGGAGAATGGCTGATCTTAAAGTGGTGCGTGTGATTATGATGCAGTCACTTCCTCAGATCAGACTGGTACAGAACAACAATGTTTCTATTGCTGAAAAAGCACAGACGATTCTTACCACTACACTTCCGGTTTGGAAAAACCAGCTTTCCCTTGCGGTAGCGATGTACAGACAGCAGCAGAATATTGAAATACAGCAAAAAGTATCTTCTACTACAGAAGAGATTTTAAGAAAGAATGCGGAACGTCTTGGCCAGAATTCTGTGAATGTTGCCAGAGCCAACGAGCAGACTATCGTATCGGTGGAAACATTGAGAGAAACAACGTCAATGCTGATCAATACATTGAATGAAGTGAAACAAATCCAGAAACAGGGAGCTGACAACAGAAGAAAACTGGATCAGGATCTTCAGACATTGGAGCATGAACTTAAAGCAAATGTCAGAGGTTAATTTATAGGATACTAAGGTGGGGGATGATGCAGCAACCATATTGTCGCAGAGCAAAAGAAGATTAACAAAGCTTAAGCTTCTCGCTAATTTTTTTGAACATATTGACATCATATCAATTTACATCAAAACGGATATTATTCACAATCTGTTCCAGGAAAATACGGCTTTAGATTATAATAAACTGGAACTTTTCCACCTGCAGTATACCGACAGCCTTATAGAACTTCTCACTAAAATTAAAAAGCAGAAGGAAAATGACATGCTGGCGGTCATCAATGAAATTAACATCAACAGTAAATATATTTCAGGTTTTGAAGAAAGAAGGGTAGACAGTTTTGAAACCGACAGGAAAATGTACAGCGGTGTCTTTTCCCAGCACTTGAAAACAGTGTATAAAGACTTAACGGAAGATCGTTTTACAGCCAATTGGGAAAATGTACTGTATTTTCATAAAAAATATGCCCAGGAATTTTACAGATCGGAGGCAGATGAAACACTGCTGAAAACTGATTCTTTTCCTTCCTATCAGTATAAAGAATATTCCATCGAAAGGAAACTGTTGGGAAGGCTTAATATACAGGGGTTTAAAGTCCGTTTCGTATGTGGTTACCTTATCGGAACCCACGATTATGAACTTTTTAAAATCTTTCAGTCTGATGATTATTTTATTTTCAGTGTAGACGAAAAGAAATTGTATCTTTTCGACAAAGAACTGGATAAGCTGGATATTTCCGAGAATCAGTCTAATCAGAGTTCCATTATTGATCAGCTGAGAAGTAAAAATGAACAGCTGGAACATAGTATGAACGAAAGAAAGCGTACTTTGCCAACTGAAGTGGAAGGCGTTCTGAAAGATTATATTAAAAACCTGGAAAATATGGATATTATGAGTAAAATCTTTGACTTCGACGAAGAAACGAATATTCTGCGGGCAATGCTTAATTTGAATTTGAATAATAACTAGAACGAAATTTGAAAAGCAAAGAAGATTACCTTTTTTGCAAAAAAGTAAATAACAACTAAACATAGAAAGATGGCTATCAACTTACAAAAAGGTCAGAGAATTAACCTTAAAAAAGAAAATGGAGCTGAGCTTTCCCAGGCTTGTGTAGGAATCAACTGGGGAGCAATCGAAAAGAAAGGATTTTTCGGAACAAAGAAAGAAGCAGTAGACTTGGACGGAAGCTGTATTTTATATGATTCAAACAAAAACGTTACAGAAGTAATCTATTTCGGAAATCTTAAATCAAGAAACGGATCTGTAAGACACAGCGGAGACGACCTTACCGGTGACGTGAATGGAGATGACGGATTGGATAACGAAGTAATCACGGTAGACTTCAGCCAATTGGAACCAAATGTGGAGCATGTGGCAATGGTTTTGAACAGCTACAGAGGCCAGGATTTCGGCACTATTCCTTTTGCTTCTATCCGTATTTATGAAGGATCACCTACCAATGTAAGAGAGGTCTTTGCAAAATATGATATTGCGAATGACGCATCTTTCAGCGGACATGTTGCCATGGTAATGGGTGTTTTCTATAAGAGAAACAGAGAATGGAAATTCAATGCGATCGGAGATCCTACAGCGGATAAAAAGTTGGAGCAGACAATCCAGACGGTACAGATGAATTATCTATAATCAATTGACAATCAAAAGATAAATAAAATAGCAATATTTGTACTCTGTGCATCTATTGCTTTTATCATATAATAACATAACTCAAGTGGAACATCAAAGTATTTTAGAACTGCACCCTGGTCTGGTGTGGGGATTTGCAGTAACAGTCGTTATCATGCTGCTCCTGGACTTAGGGGTATTTAATAAAAAAAGTCATGAAGTCTCTTCCAAAGAAGCTACCATCTGGTCTATTGTATGGATCTCGCTTTCTATGGTTTTTTCAGGAGTGGTCTATTGGGTATTCAATACCGACGGAAGCCCTGAAAGCCATGCTTTGGCAGTAGAGAAATTTACACAGTATCAGGCTGCCTATTGGATTGAAAAAGCCTTGTCTGTAGATAACTTATTTGTATTTATCCTGGTTTTCGGGTTCTTTAAAGTTCCGAAATTTCTTCACCATAAAGTTCTTTTCTGGGGAATTATCGGAGCACTGATCTTCAGAGCTATATTTATCTTTGCAGGAGTAGGATTAATCAATCTGACGTATCTTCCTGAAATGAATATCTTCGGTGAAGCAGTGAAAATCAACGTTGTCATGACCTTATTCGGATTATTCCTTGTGTATGCAGGGATCAAATCATGGGGTGACGGTGATGATGACGATGATGAAGATTACAGCAACACGGCAGGAGCAAGATTAATCAAGAGTTTCTGGAAAGTTTCAGACAATTACGATGGAGATAAGTTCTTCACCATCCAGAACGGAATCAAAATGGCAACTCCTCTTTTAGTAGTAGTGGGTGTTATCGAGTTTACGGACGTTCTTTTTGCAGTAGATTCCATTCCGGCAATCTTTGCGATTTCAAATGACCCTTTTATCCTTTATACATCAAATATCTTTGCAATTTTAGGATTAAGATCATTATACTTCCTGTTAGCGAACTTTATTCATATGTTCAGCAAACTTCCATACGGATTGGCTATTATCCTGTCCTTCATTGGAGTTAAAATGCTTATTGCCCCATGGATTCATATTCCGTCTCCGGTTTCATTGGGAATCGTAGGAGGAGTATTGGTAATCTCTGTTCTTTTATCCATCATCTTCCCTGAAAAAGAAGAAGAGAAGAAAGAAGAACTGGAAGAGTAATCCTATTTAAAATATACTATTAAGCCTCTGGAATCTATTTCTGGAGGCTTTTTCTATTCATATTCTTAGTTGGACAACGCAAAGGCGCAAAGAAGATAAAAATTATGCTGCTTTTAAGACACAAGAAAATCGAAGATTTTCAGCAAGATTACTGCGCAATTACCGGTTTCATTCAAAGCCTTTCTTAGCATTATTAAGTTTTATCGGAGATAAAATCTTTGCGCCTTAAATATGTTAAATCTATAAAAATTTATCGCCTTTGCGCTTTCAAAAATTCTCAAAAAAAAATTAAAAATAAAAACAGACAGACTGGTCTGTATGTAATTTTTTTTCATACATTTGTTCCGGAAAAGAAAAGCATATGAAATCTCCAAGAGAAAGAATTGTAGAAAAGACCTTTGAATTGTTTGCTAAACAAGGGTATAATTCTACCGGAATCAATCAGATTATTTCCGAAGCTGAAGTTGCCAAGGCGAGCTTCTATCAATATTTTAAATCCAAAGAAGATCTGTGTGTAGAATTTCTGAAGGTGAGACATGAGTATTGGTTCAATGAACTCAATCAATTTATAGCAAAAGGAAATGGCTTACAGTCTAAAATCATCAGTGCTTTTGATTTTCTGGTGTATATGAATGAAAAGGAAAACTTCAGAGGTTGCAGCTTTCTGAATATTCTGTCGGAAATCCCCATGGATAATACTAAAATACTGAGCGTTATTCAGTCTCATAAAGCAGATCTTAGAAACTTTTTTTTAGAATTGCTGAATGATGATGAACTTTCCGATCATATCTACATGCTTTTTGAAAGCAGTATCATAGAAAGCCAGCTTTTCAAATCCAATGAATTAATTGAAAAATCAAAAAAAATAGTGACCAATTTAATACAATAAGTTATGGAACAGAAACATCCGCTTCCGCCTTTCACTCTTGAAACGGCCCTGGAAAAAATTCAACTCGCAGAAGATGCCTGGAACAGTCAGGATCCTGAAAAGGTTTCCAAAGCATATACCATCGATAGCGAATGGAGAAACAGAGATACCTTTGTGAATGGGAGAGAAGAGATTGTACTATTTCTTCAGAATAAATGGGAAAAAGAACTTCATTATAAGCTTAAGAAAGAATATTGGGCACATACGGATAACCGCATTGCCGTTCGTTTTGAATATGAGTACCAAACCAAGGAAGGGAAATGGTTCAGGGCTTATGGGAATGAAAACTGGGAGTTCGATGAGAACGGGCTCATGGCAAAAAGATATGCCAGTATCAATGATCTGGCTATCAAAGAAGAAGATCGTAAATTTTGATTTAAAACGCTGTTGTAATGACAGTCTTTTTATATGTAAAAATTCATTTTCTTGTTTTATATTTGTTAAAAATTATTCGATACTATAAATTAATAACTCATCTGAGTTTTACTTTCATTAGAAATGAAATTCGGATATAAACTTAAATACAAATGAGAAAAATTCGATCAATCGAAAAAGTATTCTTACTTTTTTTACTTATGCCTTTTTTTGCTTTTTCCCAATGTTGGAAGGAAATCTCTACAGGCAGATGGAACTCTGCCGGCCTAAAAAATGACGGAACAATCTGGACATGGGGAAATAATATGTATGGGCAGTTAGGAGATGGAACAAACGTTAACAAATCAAACCCCATTCAATTAGGAAATGGTGCAGGATGGAAAAATATTAATTCAACTACAAATGCAGATCATGTTCTGGGAATACAATCAAATGATGTACTTTGGGGATGGGGAAGCAATAGTTATGCACAGTTAGGCGGAAATATGGGAGACCATAAAATGAGTCCCGTAGAGCTGGGTGATGTTGGCGGTTTTAAAAGTATATCACCTGGAGGCGCACATTCCTTGATAATAAAAGGAAATGGCACATTATGGGCTAGGGGTGATAATACTTATGGAGAATTGGGAGATGGCACTATAACTGACAGGTATTTTTATGTTCAGATAGGAACAGACACTAATTGGTCTAACGCTATTGCAGGAACATTTTATACTATTGCTTTAAAAACGAATGGTACTCTTTGGGCTTGGGGTGCTAATTTTCAAGGGCAGCTTGGAGATGGTACTAATACAGTTAGAACCAGCCCTGTTCAAATTGGTACATCGTCTGAGTGGAAGAGTATTGCAGTAGGTGGAAATCATAATTTAGCCATTAAAACAGACGGAACACTCTGGGCATGGGGATATAATACCTATGGTCAGATAGGGGATGGCTCTGTTACAAATAAGAATGTTCCGGTTCAGATAGGTACTGATACAAATTGGAAAAGTATTGCTGCGGGAGTTAATCATTCATTAGCAATAAAGACAGATGGAACACTTTGGTTATGGGGTAATAATGATTCTGGCCAGCTTGGTGACGGTACAATAGTAAATAAACATGTTCCTTTTCAAATTACTGCAGCTACAGATTGGAAAATAGCGGCTGGTGGAGCTTATCATACTTTGGCCTTAAAAACAGATGGATCACTTTGGAGTTGGGGTTATAATTCTTCTGGACAGCTTGGAGATGGTACTGATGTATATAAGCTTTCGCCTGTAGCTGTAAACTGTCCTGCAACTATGACCTTACAAGTGGTTGAAAATAATATAAAAAACTATGAAATAACATTGTACCCAAATCCGGCAAAGACTTCATTTACAGTTAAAAATCTATCAGGAATTAAAACAGTAAAAATTTATAATGAAGAAGGAAGATTAATCGGTTCCTATATTAACAGTAATATCATTAATGTGCAGTCATTGCCACAAGGTGTATATTGGGTTAAAATAGAAGATACTGAAGGTAAATTAATTATCAGAAAATTAATTAAAAACTGAAAAGTAATAATTTATAAATAGTAGAAAAGGAATAGTCAAAGCACTGTTCCTTTTTTATTTTAACCAGTGAAGGCAATCTAGTATTCAAAAATTCATAATTACCCTACCCGTTTTTCCCATGCAGCAGCTTATTGATCTTTCTTCTCGTCTGTAGGGAAACCTTATAAGCTTCATCACGCAGCTTTTGTATTTTTCCTACAGGCTGAAAAAATATTTTACTCTCAAAAGGATTGAATGAAAGAAGTTCAGTGTTGCAGTTACGGGAATCCAGCAAAGAATCTTTGTCGATTTTTACTTCGCCGATTTTAATAAAAGGAGAGTTTTTCCACTCCACATTCAGTTTGTTGACAGGCTGGTCTTTCAGGTCATAACATATCTGTATCAGGACATCTGCAGTAAAGTTGTGTGTCTGCAGATAGTTTTTTAAAGAATCCTTGACCTTTTGTTTTTTTCCAATGTTCTTATCCACAGATTGAGGAGACAGTTTTATTTTGATGATATGATCTCCAAGCCGGTAAGCTCCTATAGAATGATAGTCGAAGGAAAGAATAAAATCATTTCTTTTACGAAGAAGTTGAATCATATTACGAACCATATCAGCTGTTAGCAGGGAAGGAGTCATTTTAATCATCTGAAGCAGCAGGGTAAACAAACTGCTCCATTTTTTGGTGTAAAATCTGTTGACCGCCGTAAACAGTTTCAAAAAATTTGAAACAGAATTTATAGGAAACAGGGGAAAATTCACCAATGGATAATTGGCAAGAAGCCCACCGTTTTCATTCTTGATCTGCACTGCAAAGCCGTAGGCAGGAATATCCTTTCTTGTATTCTTAATTTTCAGCTGAGCATTGGAAAACCGTATAGTAAGATCAAATTTTTCCTTATCAAAAAAAGGCTGCAGTGATTCCGGAATATCAGATTCTATCCTGAATGTACCTTTTGCTACCGCATACGTTTTGGCATGGGCATTTCTGGTAGCATAGTTGACATCGCTGATGGAAGAGGATTGTTCAACAAAATCTGCTATTGTTTTTTTATTGATTTCCAGAAGCTTTTTTTCCTCTTCATTCAGCTCATCAAACTTCTTATTATATTTTAGTGGATTTGGCATTTAGTTTTTAAAATCCAATTATAACGCCAAGTTTCGAAATCTGTGTTAAATAAGTATTACAAATATTTGAATTTTGTGGAAAAGCTCTTTGAAAATCAAAAATGTAAGACTATATGATTAATGAATATTGAAAAATAATCTTTTTAACTTGTTGATTATTAGTGTTTATTTATTTTTAATGAGAATGAATTAAAGTCACTTTGTTTGAGAGGAAAATTCTTCAGGCTTTTAAACTTCGCTTATCGTGCTCCCATCTTCCAAACCCAAAAAGCCTTATCTTTGTAAAAAATTATAATATGGGAGTAGCAGATATGTTATTTAAACGTAAAAAAGAATTAGCAGAAAAAAACCTGAAAGACGGTAAAGAATATATGGAAGAGTATGGTAAAAGAGAAAGCGTTGTGCAGTTACCAAGCGGCTTACAGTATGAAATCATTACAGAAGGCGACGGCCCGAAACCAGGACCCAAATCTACTGTAAAATGCCACTATCACGGAACTACTATTTCCGGGAAAGTATTCGACAGCTCTGTAAAAAGAGGTACACCTGCATCTTTCCCTTTGAACAGAGTGATTTCAGGATGGACGGAAGCTCTTCAGCTGATGCCTGTCGGAAGTAAGTGGAGATTGATTATTCCTCCGCACTTAGCATACGGAGATCAGGAGATCAGCAAGGAAATAGGACCAAACAGTACTCTTGTTTTTGAGGTTGAATTACTGGATATTAAATAATCCTTCTTAAAAATAGATTAAAAATTTACCTGATTTCAGGTAAATTTTTTATTTGTACTATATTCGTATAGGAGAATTGTGAAAATGGAGAAATTTATTTTGCAATATACCTGATAACACAAAAAATCACTGAATGAAAAAACTTTTTTACCTATTGATTGTTTTCGGGCTTCTTACTTCCTGTGTTTCCAGGAAGAATCAGGCTATTCAGCAGAATATTCTTACCCTGAAAGACAGCTACTGTAAAGCGCCGTTCAAATATAACTACAGCAATAAACTTCCGTCTTATAATTCAGATTCTATACTGGCAGCCAATAAAGAATTAAAAGAGGTCTTTTCTGACCAGAGTATCCTCATCTTAAACGCACTGGATAATTTAGATGAGGTTCATCAGATTATTGATCTTAAAAAAGATTCATCCCTTGCTTCCCAGATTAAAGTCTTACAGTTGAAGACAAAAATAAACAGCAAAATAACGATTGCTCTTACGGAACTGGATGCAGTAGCCGCAGAGTTCGACTGTGAAGGAGAAAGAGTAGCCCAGATTGGAAATTATGTGGATAACTTAAATTCATCAAGAAATAATAAGCTTATTTTATATTCAATTGTTGCAGGAGCAGCCGCTTCCATAGCAGGAGGAATTGTACATGATCAAGGCTGGAGTAATGCCATTGATATAGGCGGAGGGGTTCTGGGAGCAGGTTTTGGACTGGCAACCCTTAATCCAAAAGGGAAAAAGGTAGAGTTTATCCACCAGAGAAACCTTTTGAGAGATATCTGGAAAGAAAAATTAGAGTCTCCGAATTTTCCCCCTTTTATCTGGTATATGTACACAGAGAAAAAGTTTTCCAACAGAGAAGAACACTCCATTATCGGAAATATGAAATTAAGATGGCTTCATTACCAGTTTGATGACAATAAAGAAACAGCAGATAAGTCTGTAATCTTCAGTGATGGAGGGTTTTACAGAGCAGACGATCTTCATAACCGCGCTGCCATGCTCAATCAGATGCAGTCGGCCACACGTACCATTAATCAAAATATCAATTATTTGTTGCTGGATCTGGATAAATTAATTCTTTAAGAAAAAATTAACTGTAATAAATTTTGTTACATTTAAAAAATGTGTATCTTTGCAAAGTAATTACAATGAACAATACAAGATTTGCTACGGCAGTACATATAATGACACTATTGGCGAAAAGCCCTCAGGAGTGGCTTACATCCGACTGGATGGCCGGTAGTATCAATGTGAATCCGGTGATTATCCGAAAGGAGATCAGCGTATTGAGAGAAGCAGGTCTGATTATCAGCAGACAAGGAAAAGAAGGAGGAAGTCAGCTTGCAAAAAATGCTGAAATGATCACAATTTCCGAGATCTATAAAGCAGTAAAAAATACAGAAGTATTAGGCAAAAAAAATCAGAATCCCAATCCCGCATGCAGTGTTGGAAAGGAGATCAACAATCATTTAAATACATTATTTGAAGAAACAGATCAATTGGTGGTAAACTTTTTAGGAGACAAGTCATTACAGGAATTCACTGACCAGTTCGAATAAAAAAATTTCATTTTAAATGTAACAAAATTTATTACAGTTTAATTAAAAAAATAAAACATTATGAAAAAAGTAGCAGTAATCGGTGCAACAGGATTTGTAGGAGCACACGTAGTATCAGAATTAGCAGAAAGAGGATATGCGGTGGAAGCATTGGTAAGAGATGCATCAAAAGTGAAAACACAGGAAAATGTAACTGCAAAAAGTGTTGATGTAAACAATGTAAGCGAACTGGCTGAAGCATTGAAAGGAAGTGATGCAGTAATCAGTACATTCAATGCAGGATGGACCAACCCTAACCTTTACAACGATTTTTTAAACGGTTCTGAGAACATTGAAAAAGCTGTAGAACAGTCGGGAGTAAAAAGACTGATTGTAGTAGGTGGAGCAGGAAGCCTTTACACACCCGATAACGTACAAATTGTAGATACTCCTGATTTCCCTGAAGCTTACAAACCTGGTGCAACAGCAGCAAGAGATTATCTAAACAAAATCAAGGAAAATAATACGTTGGATTGGACATTCTTCAGCCCTGCTATAGAAATGAACCAGGCGAATGTAGGAGAAAGAACAGGAAAATACAGAACTTCACTGGAAACTCCGGTATTTGATGAAAACGGAAGAAGCCGTCTGTCTGTAGAAGACGTAGCCGTAGTTTTAGTAGACGAATTAGAGCAGAACAATCACATCCGTGAACGTTTCACAGCAGCTTATTAATTGATAAAAGAACAAAAATGATACAAAAAAAATTATGGTCGTTATTAGCATTGTTGGGATTCATCAGCATATTTGCAGGGAATCTCAAAGTGAAAGTTTATAATCCGGGAACCAAAGCTATTTTTCCCATTACTTCTACCATTATTTACGGAGATAAAGATGCGATACTGGTAGATGCTCAGTTTCAGAAACAATATGCGGAACAGCTGGTAAAAGAAATAAAAGCAACAGGAAAGAACCTGAAAACCATTTTTATTTCTCACAGCGATCCTGATTTCTATTTTGGATTGGATGTGATTAAAAAAGCTTTTCCTAATGCTAAAATTATCTCAACGGCACAGACTGCTTACCTTATATCAGCTTCAAAAGATGATAAAATGGGAGTGTGGAAACCACAGCTGAAGGCAGATGCCCCATCAGAAATTATAATTCCTGAAGCAGTTACTTCAATTCCTGATCTTGAAGGAAACAAAATTGAAATCAGACAAAATCCTGAAGATCCTGCACATAGCTTTCTTTGGATTCCGTCCATCAAAACCATTGCAGGCGGGATTTCAGTTTCTGTTGGCTCACATCTCTGGATGGCAGATACACAGAATGTCAAAGCCGTTGATCAATGGATAGGGCAGATTGATGCTATGAAAGGTTTGAAACCGGAAAAAGTTATTCCTTCTCATTTTGCAGAGCTTTCCACATCACCACAATCTCTTGATTTTGTGAAAAACTATCTGGAAAATTATAAACAGGCAGTTACTGAAAACAAAACTACATCCGCAATTGTAGATTTCATGGTAAAAAATACCCTGATCTGCCAGGAAAAGAAGAGCTGGAAATGGGAGTAAAGGTTTATCTTAAAGAAATGGACTGGGATCTTAAATCACCCTATCCGGCAATAGGACAAAAAGTGGAAGTGAACTTTGGAGAAGTTAAATTTGTTCTTGATTTTAAAGATAATAAAACCATGACATTCATAGGAACAGCCGGAAGTTCAAAAAACAGTACAGATACTGTAGAATATACTGCCGTAGAAGTAGCAAAAAATGTTTTTATGGTCTACTGGCATGAGCCGCACCTTGGTTTCAATGTAACCCATATTCAGGATTATAATAAAAATATCATCTACTCGAATATTGCAGGTCCCGACGGTACATTTACCCACCCGAAAGGAACGCTTAAAATTTTAAAATAAAAAGACAGCTGCCAATGCAGCTGTCTTTTTTGTATCATAATAGTTAACAATAAAATATCATTAAAGCTCATCAAATCAGCTTGCTGATTCTAACTTTGCCTCCTTAGCCTCAAAAGAAAGCAAATTAAAAACTTTGAATTAAAATAATCTCTCGCAGATTTTATAGATTTTGAAGATCTATGATCATGAGAATTATATTAGTGATTCGTTCTATTCGTGGAACTATTCGTGTTCTTCGTGTTTAAAAAAGGTCTTTAAATGAATACTCTATTTTGTAAAACTAAAAAACTGCCTCATGAGAGACAGTTTTCTTTTATAGATTCATAAACAATTTCGGGTTAATCGGAGTATTGTTTTTGTGTACTTCATAATGAAGATGAGGTCCTGTAGAACGCCCGGAATTTCCTGATTTTGCAATGACCTGACCAACTTTTACTTTATCATTTACTTTTGCAATAAGCTGAGATAAATGTCCATATAAAGTAGCCAGCCCGTTTCCGTGAGAAACAATTACACAGTTTCCATAGCCTCCTTTTTGTCCGGAAAAAATGATTGTTCCGGCAGCAGCAGCTCTTACATCAGAACCATAGGCAACAGCAATGTCCAGTCCTTTATGGAACTGCATCTGATCAGCTTCAGCAGGTGGATTGTTTTTTTCAGCGACAGCAGTTTTA
Organism: Chryseobacterium sp. PCH239; assembly: GCF_018924625.1. Classification (NCBI taxonomy): domain Bacteria; kingdom Pseudomonadati; phylum Bacteroidota; class Flavobacteriia; order Flavobacteriales; family Weeksellaceae; genus Chryseobacterium; species Chryseobacterium sp. PCH239. The sequence goes on along the minus strand of NZ_CP073027.1, from coordinate 2,314,122 downwards.
GTTGCAGGCGTTCCGGAAGCAGCTTTTGTTGTAGTTGCAGGAGCAGAAGTTGCAGCTACAGGAGCCGTTTTTGGGGTTACCATTACTTTTACTTCTCTCTTATTTCCATAGCTGTCTGTAAGTTCTATAATTTTCTCAACAGGTTCAGCTTTTACTTCAGGCTTAGCTGCTGCCACTACTGTTGGTTTTGCTTCTGTTGCTGCACTAGATCTTACCGAAGCAAAAACAGTTTTGAAAGGAATAGGATTTTTTCTTATCCCGAAATTAGAGGAAATATAGCCATCAGTAGGCATTCCTAAGGGAACCTGCATGAGTTTTTTCTGAAGATCCATCAGATATTGGCTGTATCGGTTAGCCTGTTTGGAAAGATAAATAGAGTTTGAAATACTGTCCTGGTTGAGCATCATTAGTTTTTCATTAGTGATGTCTTTGGACTTCAGGAAGGAGTTGAGCTGAGCAACGGTTTGATCTACAAGAGTAAGATCACTTTTCATTTTTAAATAATCTACACTGTCTTTTTCAGTGTTTATTTTTACAAGGTTTACTTCGTAGGTTTTGTCATCTCTTTCAGAAAAGAGTTTGGCAATGAATACACCTTGTGCAAAAACTACTAGTAAAAGTCCTCCCAGGAGAATGTTTACGTTCTTCTTGCTGTTTAGAAATTTTTTCATATTTCTTCTCTTAGTAAGTTAAAACGGTTTTGAAGCTGCAAATTTAATTAAAAATAAGCTTTGTGAGTTATTTTTAATTAAAATTCAGTTTTTTCTGTATTTAACGGCTAATTAGCTATTTAATTGTGTTGTAGTGTTAATTTTTTCAGAAAATGGTTTTTATCATAGTTTCAAAGCCTGCGTTACGTCTTTGTTTTAATATCTTTGCAGTTCACATTCCAATTATGGCTAAAAAGAAAATTATTTCAGAATCTTCGAATCCAAAAAAGAATAAAAAGGATATTTCTGTAGGAGTTGTAGGAAGCGGAAGTTTTGCAACCGCTATTGTAAAAATGCTTGTTGAAAACTGCAAAGTAGTACACTGGTGTGTAAGAAATGAATTTGTAAAAGGAGCTATTGAGCTTCGTGGACATAACCCAACTTATCTTACGGCTGCCCATTTTAATCTTAAAAGTTTAAAACTGACAACAGATATTAACGAACTGGTTACTGCCTGTGATGTTATTGTTCTGGCAACACCGTCTATCTATCTGTCTGATACGTTGGATAAAATGACCTGTGAATATTCAGATAAGATCTTTATTTCAGCAATTAAAGGAATTATTCCTAAAGTAAATGACGTGGTAGCACACTATCTGCGTGATGAATTTAAAATTGGTTTCAGAAATCAGGCCGTTATTGCAGGGCCATGTCATGCTGAAGAGGTGGCTATGGAAAGACTTTCTTATCTTACTATTGCGGCCGTAGAAGATGAGACTGCTGAAAAACTTGAAGGAATCTTCAGTTCAGATTTTATTAAAGTTCATACAAGCAAAGATATTTTAGGAAATGAATACAGCGCCATTCTTAAAAATATTTTTGCCATCGGAGCGGGAATAGCAAGTGGATTGGGTTATGGTGATAACTTTACAGCAGTCTTTGTTTCCAATGCTATCCGTGAAATGGAAACATTTCTGGAAGCGATTTATGAGGCACCAAGAGACGTGAATGAAAGTGCATATCTGGGTGACCTTTTGGTAACGGCATATTCACTTTTCTCAAGAAACAGAAACCTTGGAAACCTTATTGGGAAAGGATATACCGTAAAATCTGCCATTCAGTCTATGAACATGGTAGCAGAAGGATATTACGCTGCAGATTCCATTTATAAAACGGCAAAACAGAAAAATCTTAAACTTCCGATTATTGATACCGTATATGCTATTTTGTATGAAGGTAAAAATGCTGAAAAGCAGTTTAAAAAATTGACCGCAAAATTGAATTAAAAAAACAGGACTTTAAAAATTAAAGTCCTGTTAAACATAAATAATGAAACTTAAGCATTTTTCATGCTTAAGTTTTTTTATAGACTCATCTTGGTAATGACAAGTGATAATGATGATCTTACATTAAGATTACTGGCGGTAAAACCGTTTCCTGTATCAAATTCGAACTTCTGACGGATCGTTGTTGGAGAAGCCAGTGTTAAAAAATAACTTCCCTGGAAAAATGTAAATGAGCTTGATAACTGGCACATTCTGTTGGTTTCCGTAATGGTTGCACTGGTAGCGGAATTAATCAGATAAGAACGGGTACAGGTAAAATTTTGAGAAAGATACTGGGTGTTAGCCGTTCCGTTATTATTATTCGCATTGCTGGAATCCACAGAATACCGTACAATATATGTTCCGGCAGGCAGAGTAATCGTGGAATTATCCGCGCCTAGTGAAGCTCCTGTAATTTTATTCGAAGTAACCGCAAAGTTCCCTAATGTATTATTCGTGCTTCCGGTAGGAATAAGTACTCCCGGATTGATAAGCAAAGACATGATCTGAGGTTCTGAACCGGAAACTATAATACGTTGCCATTGATTTCTTACCCAAACATAATATCCTTTCGGAAAAGTAGATGCTCCTCCGCTATTGTAAATAATAAGCCCGTCTGCAGGATTCGCAATGGGAGTAGAGGTACTGTTCAGAACAAGCAGATCATATTGTGGAAGAAGAACTCCTTTATTAGAAGAACTAATGTCCAGAACACTGCTTGAATTAGGCGTGTTTGTATTAATACCAACTTGTGCATTTGAAAAAATGCTTAACAGTATCATACCGATTATGTAAATAGATGTTTTCATTGTGCTATAAATTATTGATTAAGTGCTGATCTTTGAATATCAACTTTAGCATTCGTGATGATGATTTCTCCGTTATTAGGCGTTGTTCCTCCGGATCCGTTCTGGTAAGTTCCTCCCGCATCATGAGCAATGGCAGGAACTAAAAGAATAGGAGCTGCTGAAGTAGTCACAAAAGAGAAACTCATATTCAGAGTATGGGTCTTATTACTGGCAATTGATTGTGCATTGATACTAATTGTTTTACCATATTGATTTCCTGTGGACGGATCAATAAGTTTTACAAGGTACTGATGCAGATGAACAGAAGTTCCTCCTATTCCGGCAGTCGTACTTTCAAGAGCTGTTCTGATATTCAGACATACATTCACCAGATATCCGCTGTTTCCGGGAAGTGTGATAATTCCTGTAGAAGTATTGTATAAAGCTCCGATATCATTAGATACAACAGTAAATGCGGCATCGTTGAAATTTTTGTATGTACCGTTGGCAAGACCTCCAAGTATTGAATAATCAGAGGTGCGTTGAAGCATCATATAACTTACCAGGTTATACGTATCAGAAAGCTGAGTCCACATATTGCTTTTCCAGATATAAAGACCGGGGCTAATGGAGTTCCCTTTATTATAAACAACCAGTCCTTCTGCCGGATTATTTACCGGAGAGGTATTATTCAAAACATCTATAATATCTACTCTTGGAAGAAGTACTCCTTTATTAGTGGTCTGTGAAACTTCCAGCACAGCTGAGCTGTTTACTGAGGTTTTCCCAATAGCAACCTGTGCATATATGGTATGAGCTATAATCAATAATAGCAGGATATAACTTTTTTTCATATGTTGATTGTTTTTTTATAGCTGAGATATTTTAATATAAGAGCCAGTAGGAATTACATTCACAAGATCGTAGAATGTACTGTTCTGCATTCTTCCAAGATTGAGTCTTAATCCTCCTATAATATTGGCGTTCACATTAGCCGGAACAGTGTAATAATAGGACCAGGTGGCAAGATGATTGGTATTGACTTTAGAAACAATAGGAACTTCTTTCCTTGTAGCACCTCCTCCGGTAAAGGTATTCGTTGTATTATTATAGGTATCGTTGATGAAATCTATAAAATATCCCATCAGATAATAAGTACTCCCGGAAAGTGGAGCAGTTCCTCCCTGTCCGGATGGACTTTCCTGAGGTGAATTTAAATTCAGGTTAACCTCTACCAGATATTTTCCCTGTGGAAGAATCAGGGAATATCCTCCGGAAGTGTTTGGAAGCACTTTAAATCCACTGATATTTGATACCCCTGAAACGGCAGGATTATTAACTATAAGCTGAGTGCTGGCACCTGCTATCGCATTGTCAAGAGCCGATAGTGATCCGGTAAAATCAAGATAGGCAACCTTGGGAGTGTTTTGTGCATCAATTGTGCTTTGCCATGAATTGGTCGTGCTATTAAAAAAATGAAGAGCTTTGTTGTTACTGTTAGTTCCTCCATTGAATCCAATAAGTCCATTGGCAGGCGAGACAACAGGACTTGTCGTACTGGTTAGGTTAGCAATATTCAGGTTGGGGAATAATACTCCTTTATTACCTCCGGAAACAGTTACTGTAGGAGCTGTAGTATAGCCACTACCTCCGTTGTTAATCGTTATACCTGTTAGCTGACCGTTGGAAATGACTGCTGTAGCACGGGCTTTTGAACCTCCATTCACCACAGATCCTCCTCCATAAAAATTAATTGTTGGTACCGAAGTATAGCCGCTTCCTCCGTTGCTGATGGTAATCCCGATAACAGCACCTCCCGAAATGGTGGCTGTAGCTGTAGCTGGGGTTCCACTGAAGTTCTCAATGTGCAGAATAGCACTGGGGTCCGGTGTGGACGTGTTGATTCCTACACTTCCGCTCTGAGCAAATCCCATTGTAGCGAACAATGTACTCGCGAAGTTAATAATTCTCATCTTTAGTATGTTTATGAAATAATTTTAATTAAATACTTGTTGGAATAGGTATTAAATCAATTGAAAGGTACATAAAAAAAACAGTTATTCAATGTGGTATGTATGGAATTGTATCTATAAAATTATATATTTATCAATAAAAAGTGATATTTTATAATTTTAGTATAATTATTTATCACTTGTTGTTGATAAAATAAAATGGTGTAAATAGTTATGATTGCAGTATTTAATATGATGAACTTAAATAAACTTAAATTTTTATAAAATTTCACCCTTGAATTATTCATTAATTAGTTACCATTCAGTGAAATAAAAAATAAAAAATTAATATTTTTATAAAGAAATATTTTACATTATCAATCATTTCAATGGTACTTTATTGAAATTTTCCATGGTTTTTTGTTGTGTACTCAATAAGTGTTTTGAACAAAAAAATAACGTGTTAAAATCGTTCCGCTTTTTAAAACTTTTCCCGAAATTTGAAGTAAAATTTTAAAATTATGTCACAATCGCTTACAAGCAGAACACCGAAACCTAAATACGACGTTGTACTGATAGGCGGCGGAATCATGAGCGCCACTTTAGCAACGCTGCTTCATGAATTTGATCCAAATCTTGAAATCGCTATCTTCGAAAGACTCGGAAGGTTTGCCAAAGAAAGTACAGCTGCATGGAACAACGCCGGAACAGGACATTCCGCTTTTTGTGAGCTAAATTATACTCCTGAAAAACCAGACGGATCTATTGATATTTCCAAGGCAGAAAGCATTGCAGAGCAGTTTGAAATTTCAAAACAATTCTGGTCTTATCTGATTACCAAAGGATATATCCGTGAGCCTAAAGAATTTATCAATTCCTGTGCACACATGAGTCTGGTATTCGGAGAAAAAGATGCTGAATACCTTAAAAAGCGCCACGATAAAATGGCAGAATCTGTCCTTTTTTCAGGAATGGAATTTTCTACAGATCATGAAAAGCTGAAAGAATGGATTCCTTTGGTGATGAGCAAAAGAAATCAGTCTGAAGTAATGGCTGCAACGAAGATGGATATGGGAACAGATGTGAACTTCGGAACATTGACAAGAAAAATGGGAAGACATCTTCTGGAAGATTCCAATGTTGAGGTTTTCTTATACCACGAAGTAAAAGATATCAGCCCTAGAGAGAACGGGACATGGGAAATGAAAGTGAAAGACAGAATCCATAGCCATAAACAGGAAGTGGTAGCAGATTTTGTATTTATCGGTGCGGGAGGATACGCGCTTCCGCTACTGGACAGCTCAGATATTAAAGAAAGTGAAGGATACGGAGGTTTCCCGGTTTCCGGCCAATGGCTGGTCAGTCATAATCAGGAGCTGGTAGAAAAGCACCATGCTAAAGTATATACTCAGGCTACAGTAGATGCTCCGCCAATGTCTGTTCCACACCTTGATCTTAGAATCATCGATGGGAAAAAAGCCCTTCTTTTTGGACCCTTTGCAGGATTTTCAACTAAATTCTTAAGAGAAGGAAGCTATCTGGACCTTCCTGAAAGTGTAAATACCAAAAACTTAAAATCACTTTTCGGAGCATGGTGGCACAACATTCCATTAACGAAATATCTGATCCAGCAGGTTGCCATGACGAAGTCTCAGAGAATGCAGCATTTGAGAGAATTTATAAAAGATGCCAAAGAAGAAGACTGGGAACTGAAAGTAGCAGGACAGAGAGTTCAGATCATCAAAAAAGATGAAAAAGAAGGAGGTAAGCTGGAGTTCGGAACCGAAGTTGTGGTGAACAAGTCTGGAACCATTGCTTCTTTATTGGGAGCTTCACCAGGTGCATCCACAGCAGTATATGCCATGCTGAACGTGCTGGAAAAATGCTTCCCTGAAAAACTACATGGAGAATGGAAAGGAAAGCTGCTTGAAATGGTTCCTTCTTATGGTCAAAAACTGGCTGATAACCCTGAGCTGACCCATGAAGTACGAAATTACACCAAAGAAAAATTAGAATTAGAATATTAACATCAATAATGAGCAATAAGTAATAATCGTTATTACTCATTGCTCATTACTTATTACTCATAAAAAGGTGGAAGAAGTAATTGTAAAACCAGTCATTGCAAAGGAAATCCTGGAATCTCTTCAGGCAAAAACAGAAGAGGAGAGGCAGGTTATTGTACACTGTTGTTTTCCGGCGTCACCGTTTCTGGGAAACCTGATCAGGATCTGGCATTCGACCTATCTTTTTGACAACCAGTCTGAGCATAGAAGCAAAATGATTCATGCGGAAAATATTTCAATTTCGCCCTATTGGACACCAGTTCCCTTTATGAAAGACTTTTGGTTTACCCTTATATTTTCAGGTCTCCCGAAAGACTGCAAAAGTTTTGATCTGAAAGAAGTTATTCCTGAGGAAGGAGGATTCTTTGTAGAATCAATCAAGAGAAATTCTTCTGACGTATATCGTGTAAAAATATCAGAATCTTATTAATATGAAAGTAAGGGAAGAAAAGCTGGAACAGATTATTCACTGGGCTGAAAACAATCCTGATATCCGTGCTGTTCTCCTGACCAGTTCATTGGTAAATCCTTATGCTCCGGTAGATGATTTCAGTGATCTAGATGTAGAACTTGTTTTTGGTAACAGAGCATCTTATGAATCCGGAAATGAGTGGATCAGACTCTTTGGTGAACCTATTTCTATGATTGAAGAAGACGATCGTGTTTTTGACGGAAGGCATGCTATGAAAATGGTGTTGTACAAAGACCATGTGAAAGTTGATTTTAAGCTGTATCAGGTAGCAGAGTTTATTGAAGAAATTAAAGAAGAAAATCTTCCTGAAGACTGGGATGTAGGGTATAAAGTTTTAATAGATAAAGATGACCTGACTAAGAATCTGAAACCACCAACGTATCAGTCAATCATGATTCAGAAGCCAAAGGAAAAAGAATTTCAGCAGCTGATGAATGATTTTTGGTGGGATACAACCTATGTTGCCAAGTGCCTGAAGCGTGGAGATATATTTTATGCCAAATTTATGTCTGAAAACATTCTCCGCACAGATTATCTCGTCCCTTTGATTGAGTGGCATATTGCCGGAAATCATGAGTGGAATAATATCACAACCAATAAACACGGAAGGCTTTTCAAAAAATACCTGTCCGCTGATCTATGGAATAAAGTGGAAAAAACTTTCTCAGGAAGTAATATTGAAGAAAACTGGAATGCATTGTTTGCCTATGCAGATCTGGTTTATGAGTTGGGAACTTCACTGGCTGAAAAGCTTCATTTTATCTATCCGTCAAAGCTGGAGGATGATATTCGGAACTATCTTAAGAATGTGAAGACAATGTCTTAATTTCAGGCAAATTCATTCTGTTTAATAAGGTTTTCAATACAATATTCTGCAATAGCCGTAATAGTTACAAACGGATTCACACCAATGGTTCCCGGAATTAAAGATCCGTCCAGGACATAGAGATTTTCATGATCTTTGAGTTTTCCATATTCGTTGGTTGCTTCTCCTAAAACACACCCGCCAAGCGGATGATAGCAAATATCTGCTCCAAAACCATTATCGAAAAGAAGATGACTTCTGGTACCGCCATTGGCTTTATTCATTTTCCGGATAAAATATTGGGCATTTTCTTTCATTTTAACAGTATTGCTTTCGTTCCAATTCAATGTAAGAGACTGGCTGGCTTTATTGTATGTGACTTCACCTTTTTTCTCAACTCTGTTGATAAGCAGATACAAAGCGGTAGCGACATCCATTCCCATAGGCAAAGGAGCAATTTCTGTGAAAAACGGATGTTCAGGATCATCCCAGTTATCAATTCCTCCCACAGGGATAGTAGATTGCTTAGCTCCGGTGCCACCAGACAAAGGCTTCACCCAGTTTCGCCCCGTCATAAAATTTCCGTTATTTCCCCAGTTTTTACCAATCTTTTCATGGATGGGAAATCCGTTCTCTGCATGAGATTGTAACAGAAGTTGTAAAGTGCCCATTGTTCCTGCAGAAAGAATCAGTTTTTTACAGGTAAAGACTTTGTTAGTAAGCAAAGCACCTGAAGTATCAATCTGCTGGACATTCAATGTATAGCTTTTGTCATCATTCAAGTGAATGGTCTGGACACGATGAAGATCAAGGATTTCCAGATTTCCGGTTTCAAGGGCTTTTCTGAGATAGGTTTTATCTAAACTGTTTTTCCCGTGATTGTTTCCATAAATCACTTCAGTATTAAGAGCTGAACGGGGAACTTCATTCCGGAATTCTTTTTCCATGTATTTAAAGTCATACACATTGGGAACCCTTATTGTTTTAAAACCAGCTTTATGGGCTTCTTCTTCACCTACCCGGGTGAATTTATAATAAGGACAGTCTTTCAGAAACTGTTCGTCAATAACATTTACTTTTAGTTCTTCCTGTACCAGAGGAAAATAATGATTATAAAATTTTTCAGCATCAAGATCAGGAAAAACCTCTTTGAAATAGCTTTCTTTGGGAGTAACAGCCATTCCGCCGTTCACCAGAGAACCTCCGCCAACCCCTCTTCCTGCCCAGATTTTAATATGATCAAAATCCAGACGGTCCAATGTTCCGGTGAAAGGAGTTAGCGAAAAGATATTCATAAAAGGAGCAATGCTTTTGTTTTTCAGCCATGCAGAACTTTTTCCGGGTTTCAAAAGATTAGAAAATGGAATTCCTGCTTTTTCCCAGTTAAGACCCATCTCCAGCAGTACTACTTTTTTTCCGGCTTCACACAGGCGAAGGGCAGATACAGCACCTCCATATCCACTGCCAATAATAACAATCGGAACATCATGGTATTCAGTTATCTGATTGTTTCTTCTTTCTGCAGCATGAAATAATTCAGATTGAAGAAAATAAAATCCTGATATTGCCAGAGCACTGGTCTTTATGAAGCTTTTTCTGTCCATGAGCATTCTTTTTCAAAAAGTATGCTAGAGGTGAAGGTGCTTATTTTATTTATCACAGATTATATTTTTTATTACAATTTTAACTTTTGTTGGAATGAAAATTCATAGCTTTACTTATAATTTTTAAATTCATGAAAAAATATATCATACTCTTTCTACTGCTTCCACTATGGGGCTTTTCTCAAAAAAAGATATCAAAGGAAGAGAAAGAGGTCCAGAAATTTCAGAAAGAACTGAATGCGGAATACCTTAACCCAAAAGAGACTCCGTTAAGAGGTGATAATTTTAAAAATTTTAAAAAACATCCTTTCTTTCCTTTTGATGCTAAATACAGAATTACTGCGCAATTTGTAAAATCAGAAGATACAAAACCCTTTGATCTTCCTACATCTGCAGGAAAAACCAAGTCTTATCAGGAATATGGAAAAGCAACATTTACGCTGGATGGGAAACCTTATACCGTTACTTTATACCAAAGTCTGGACTTGATCAAACAGGAAAAATATAAAGACTATCTTTTCCTTCCGTTCCGTGATGCTACCAATGAAAAGGAAACCTACGGAGGAGGGAAATATATGGATCTTAAAATCCCGAAAGGAAATACCATTGTACTTGATTTTAATCAATCCTATCATCCTTTCTGTGCTTACAACGCTTATGATTACAATTGTCCTATTGTTCCGGAGGAAAATAAACTTCCAATAGAAATCCGTGCAGGGGTAATGTATGAAGATATTTACCATCACTAATACTATGATATATTTAGATTTCTTTAAACCGGAAGACCTTTCCGGAGTCAGTTATACTTTGGATGAAAATCAGATGAGGTTTACAGCGACTGCTCAGCAGGCCTTACAAAGCATCAGCGAACGGAATGATGATGACGCATTTCCAGTGACGATATTTCAAAATGATCTGCCTGTAGGTTTTTTTGTCCTTGATTTTGGAAAAGATAAATTAGATCTTACGGATAATGAGAATTCAGTTTTACTGCGTTCACTATCTGTGAATCCTCAACTGCAGGGAAAGGGAATTGGAAAAGTTGCTATGCAGGAAGTAGGTACTTTTGTCCAAAATCATTTCAAGACCTGCGATGAGATTGTACTGGCTGTCAACCAGAAAAATGAATCTGCTTACCATATTTATCTTCAGGCAGGATATATTTACGACGGTAAGACCAGAATTGGAAGAAGCGGACCTCAATACCTGATGTACAAAAAACTTTAATAAAATTTTAAAATCATAATTTTTTATCTGCTGATATCTTTCCATAACTTTGAGTAACATCAAATTACAAAACATGGAAATATCACTTCAAAATCAGGTGGCTGTAGTCACAGGAGCTTCCAGTGGAATCGGTTCAGGAATTGCAAAATCATTGGCGGCAGCAGGAGCAACAGTCATTGTTAATCATTCTTCGGAAAGATCTACAGAAGAAGCTAAAGCTGTTTTAAAAGAAATAACGGATGCCGGCGGTAAAGGAATAACCTACCAGTGTGATGTTTCCAAAGAGGATCAGGTTATCAGGATGTTTCAGGATGTTGTTTCTGAATTCCAAACGGTAGATATTCTGGTCAATAATGCAGGCATTCAAAAGGATTCAAAATTCACTGAAATGACTTTGGATCAATGGAATGCGGTCATAGGAGTCAACCTGACCGGACAATTTCTTTGTGCCAGAGAAGCTATTAAAGAATTTCTAAGAAGAGGAATCGACACTTCACGCTCTGTTGCCTGTGGGAAAATTATTCATATAAGTTCGGTCCATGAAATTATTCCGTGGGCAGGACATGCTAATTATGCTTCCAGTAAAGGGGCTGTAAGAATGCTGATGCAAACCCTTGCTCAAGAATATGGTGCCAACAAGATCCGTGTCAATTCCATTTGTCCCGGGGCTATTCAAACCCCTATTAATAAGAATGCGTGGGATACTCCGGAAGCCCTTAATTCTCTTCTGAACCTTATTCCTTATAACAGAATCGGACAACCGCAGGATATCGGAAACTTAGCTGCGTTCCTTGCCAGTGACCTTGCAGATTATATCACAGGAACAAGCATTTTCGTGGATGGTGGAATGACTACGTTTGAGAGTTTTTCTACCGGAGGATAAAGGAATTCGAAGTTCAAAGTTTAATGTTCAAGGTTTAAAGTTTTTGAGGTTGTTTTTAGAACTTGAAACGGAATTAAATATTACTCACTACTCATAATTATCGTTTATGTCGGAAAAACAGAGAATTTCAGATATTTCATGGAAAAAATGGGGGCCTTATGTCAGTAACCGTGAATGGGGCCTTGTTCGTGAGGACTACAGTGAAAACGGAGATGCATGGAATTATACCAATCATGAAACTGCAGAAGCCAAAACTTACCGTTGGGGTGAGGAAGGAATATGTGGCATCTGTGATGATCTCCAGAAGCTTGTATTTTCTTTAGGATTCTGGAATAAGAAAGATAAAATGGTCAAAGAACGATTCTTTGGTCTCACCAATGGTCAGGGAAATCACGGTGAAGATGTGAAAGAATATTATTACTATCTGGATTCCACACCTACCCATTCTTACATGAAAATGCTGTATAAATATCCTCAAAATGCTTTTCCTTATGAACAGCTTGTAAAAATAAATGCGGAAAGGGGAAAGGAGGAAGCTGAATATGAGTTGATTGATACAGGGATTTTTGATCACAATGAATACTTTGACATTTTTATTGAATATGCAAAAGAAAGTCAGAATGATATTCTTGTAAAACTAAAAATATTCAATAAATCTGAAAAAGAAGCGTCTCTCGTAATTCTTCCGACTATTTGGTTCAGAAATACCTGGAACTGGGGATATGATGATTATAAACCACAATTGTCTGCTGAAGATGCAGACCATATTAAAGTCAATCATCAGGATATCGAGGTTAAAAATGTATATGCAAAACAATCTTTAAAAACATTATTTTGTAATAATGAAACCAATAATGAAAGGCTTTACCAGTCTTCTAATGAGTCAAAATACTGTAAAGACGGGATCAATAATTTTGTGATGACGGGAAATTCCCAGTCTGTGAATCCCAAAAATGCAGGAACCAAAGCTTCTTTCTTTATTGATGAAGATTTTAAAGCGGGAGAATCAAAAATATTTGAATTCAGGCTTTCAGATAAAGATATAAGAGAACCTTTTAAAGATTTCGATATTCTTTTTAAACAAAGAGAAAAAGAAGCCGACGAGTTTTATGCAGAAATTCAGAAAGGAATTGCTTCGGAAGATGAAAAACTGGTTCAGAGACAGGCTTTTGCAGGAATGCTTTGGAATAAAATGTTTTACCATTACAATGTAGAAAAATGGCTGAAAGGTGATCCTTCCGAAATGCCTCCACCAAAGTCCCGCGAAACGATAAGAAACTACGACTGGAAGCATCTGAACAATGAGCATATCATTTCAATGCCTGATAAATGGGAATATCCATGGTATGCAACATGGGATCTGGCATTTCATACTATCAGCTTCTCCCTGATAGATCCGGATTTTGCAAAACATCAGCTGAAACTTTTCCTGTTTGAATGGTATATGCATCCCAACGGACAGCTGCCTGCATACGAATGGAACTTAAGTGATGTGAATCCACCTGTACATGCCTGGGCGGTTTTCAGAGTATTTAAAATTGATGAATATTTAAAAGATAAACCCGATCTGGAATTTCTGGAAAGCGCTTTCCAGAAGTTATTGATGAATTTTACATGGTGGGTTAATAAAAAAGACCTTAATGGCAATAATATCTTTGAAGGAGGATTTCTGGGACTTGATAATATTGGGGTTTTTGACCGGAATTCTGTTTTGCCCAACGGAGAACAGCTGGAGCAGTCCGATGGAACGAGCTGGATGGCTATGTTTGCCCTCAATATGATGAGAATTGCGCTGGAACTGGCTCTTTACAATAAGGTGTATGAAGAGATGGCTATGAAATTCTTTGAACATTTCCTGTCGATTGCCCATTCACTGGATAATATGGGTGATGAGAAATTCAGTCTTTGGGATGAACAGGATGAATTTTTCTATGATGCAATTACTTCCAGCGACGGAGCTCAGATGTATCTGAAGCTAAGGACTATTGTTGGATTAATTCCAATGTTTGCCGTTGAGGTTATCGATGATGAAATGATTGAAAACCTTCCCAATTTCAAGAAAAGAATGAAATGGGTACTGGATAATAAACCTGAACTGGCTTCTCTGGTTTCAAGATGGGAAGTGAAAGGGCAGGATTCCAAACACCTTTTATCTCTGCTTCGGGGACATCGTTTGAAAAGACTGTTAAACCGAATGTTGAATCCTGAGGAATTTCTCAGTGATTACGGAGTAAGAGCTTTATCCAAAGAATATGAAAGCAATCCTTACACATTAACATTGAATGATACGAATTACAGCGTAAAATATACACCTGCTGAAAGTGATAGCGGCCTTTTTGGAGGAAACAGCAACTGGCGCGGTCCCGTATGGTTTCCTATCAATTTCCTTATTATTGACAGTCTTCAGCGGTTTTTCTTTTATTATAGCCCGGATTTTTTGGTGGAATATCCTACGGGAAGTGGTAATTACTCAAACCTTGATCAGATTGCAGATGCTTTAAACAAGAGACTTGCGAAGATATTTTTAAAAGATGAAAACGGGAAACGCCCGGTTCATGGACAGTATGAAAGGTTTCAAACCGATCCTGATTTTAAAGATTATATTTTGTTCTATGAATATTTTCACGGAGACAACGGCCGTGGAGTAGGAGCTTCCCATCAGACTGGCTGGACAGGACTTATTGCTAAGATCCTTCAACCTAGATTTTCCAAAAAAGAAATGGCAGAATCCGAAACAGAAATGCCGGAAGATATTGGAAAAACAACAGGGAAGGAATAATATTATTTATTCAAATATCTGCTGTATGATTTCCAAAGAGGCTGGAGTTTTGAAATCCGTGATATGGTAATGATAGTATACTAAAAGACTGTCAAGGAAATCTTTTCTCAAGGAGGAATGGATTTTTGTGGCATAAAAATCTTCTGCACAAAGAGCTTCTTTCCATAGCATGGAAATTTCTTCATTGAAGAGCTGGTGACTTATTCCCAGTGAAAAAGTTCCGGTTTCCGGATCTAAAAACCTGCCTTCGCTCAATAAGGGTGCAACACCCTGAATTTTTAAAAAAGCCAGCAAAAACAGAAGATGCGCCTGATAATTTTTATTAGTCAGCTCGCAGATTAAATGATCAATACAGGAATAGATAGGAATATTTTTATTCTCATGTTTAAGAATATGACTCAGAAAATCTGAGATAAAGAAAATAACGGTATTGACTTTTATGTCTGTATAAATGTCATTGTTTTTTACCAGTTCAAACTTTGAAACAGACGGGATTCCGTTGCCACGTGATGGATTTACAGAAAAATTGAGCTGGCTCAACGGTTGAAGCAAGGCTTTCTTTTTATTCTTTTTGGAATAAATTCCCTTTAGAAAATAGCTCTGAAAACCTTCTTCTTCTGTAAAACAATGCAATACAGCATCATTTTCTCCATATTTGATAAATGAAAGTAAAAAACCGTTTTGTGAATTCATTAATTAACCACTCCTATTTTAGCGGTAGCTTTATCAGATCCGTCTTCATTCGTCATCAGGACAAAATAAATCCCTGAAGCTACTCTTGTTCCTTTCTGATTATTGAGATCCCATTCATAATATCCACCTCTTGCGACTGCAGAGTGAACTACATTACCTGCAGCATCTACAATTCTTATATTGGTTTTTTCTGCAAGACCTTTAATGGTTACTTTTCCTTTGAAATTAGAATAAACAACAGGGTTTGGATATACTACCACATCACCGAAATTGGAAGTTACATCTGCAACATCTCCCTGATACGTTACAATACCATTATATGTTACAAAATATACCTTACCTGTTTTTTTATCAACTTTTATATCGGTAACACTATTCGTAGGAAGAGGGGAATTTTCTTTTGTAAAATGCTTTATAGTTCTCTGACCGTCGGCGGAGAGGTAATAAACACCACCACCATCAACAGATACCCACTTATAGTCACCTGCATCTACTGCAATCTGAAGAATTGCGGATTCTCTGAAAAGCTCTTCCCCCAAACCATTCTGCTCTATAACTATAGGCTCTACTTTTGGCTGGGCGCTTTTTATTTCTGTTGCTGCGTTAGACATAATTCTTAGTCCTCCATCTGTCCCGATCCAGGCATCTCCAGACTTATCAAATGCTACCGATAAAATACCTCCTGAACTGTTAAATCCATTAGCCGTTCCCAGAATATAATCATTGTCATCAGAAAGATTAGTGGCATTTTTATAGTCATATACCCAGAAATTGTTAGATCTTGGCAGCGGAGTCCAAAGCATGTTTTCATGGTAAATAGTCTTTTGTATTCCATCACTGGCAAGAACTATTTTCTTGATAAGAAAATCATCAGCTGCTTTATCATAGATTCCTATAGAAGGGTTTCCATCATTGAATCCAAAAGAAACAAAAAGATTGTTTTGTGGGTCTACAGCAAAACCTACCGGACGTCTGAGGTAAGGCTGTGCTCCCAGATTATAATATTTACCAGTTCAAAATCTTTGCTTGTCGCATTATATTTCATCTTATACACCCCGTTATCCAGCATAGTATAATTGGTGAATAGTACTTCATTACTGTTATAAGGGCTTATAATAGCATCCAATACGTTGATGAAGATGGGGCGATTGGGATTACTTTTATTGAAAAATGAAGGATAAATCCACTCTGTACCATTGAAATAATAAAATCCTGGTTCTTGTGGCTGAATAAACGGATGGTTGTAGTTATTGGCTCTGGCACCAGAGGAAACCAGAAGCTGGTTGTTATCAAAAAGATTGATGTTATAAGCAAAATTGAAGTAAGGTCCGGAAGGTTTAAAAGTATTGTTACCTTCATCCTTAATTCCCGATAATACCGTTCCTCCTAAAATCTTTCCGCCAGCTGTTAATGCAGTATTACATTCTTCACCAAGGCTTACCGCATTTTGCGATACTCCATTGATTCCGTAAGTATATACTCTGTTATCTGTAACGACAATACTATTGGAGGTAATAACAACATCCCTGATTTTTTCAAAAGTAGTAGGAAGTTGTGTCGGGGTACCGTTGTTATAAATATAAGCTGTTGTAGCTGTTGAGTAAACCAATTCTGATTCTGAATCTATATGTTTGAATGCTCCTGGGGCTTCCGTTGTCCAGGTAGAATATACGGGAAACGTAGTATTCATTTGATGGCTTTTCAATCCTGTATCCGTTACAGAATATACTTTATTCCCGAATATCGTAGCTTCATTACTTGCCTGATAAACACCACCAGAAAGGAAAAATGCAGAGTCACCAAACTCTTTATTCTGAAGGTTGAATATGGAAACACCGTACCCAACAGAAATGACAGCCTGATTTCCGGTTATCGAAATGTGGTTAATCTTTTTATCTCCATTATATCCTGTAGCAATAGGAATATCAACAATATATTTGATCTCCTGTGGTGTAATAACATCCATAGATCCGTTTTCATAACCGATAAGCCCTGTTTTAGTCTGCGGATTGTAATCGAAAGCAGTAATTCCAATGTTGTGCAGGCCATTGGCTTTGGATAACTTCGTAATTTCTCCTGTTGATATTGTATAATAGAATATTCCGTTTTGAGTGGCTGCAATGATTTTTCCATTGTCTTCTTTCATGGCTAAGACATTATTGTAGGAAAACAGATCTGCCCACTTTTTGGATGAAATAACCTGAGCTTTTATTAGCTGCAGGGATGCTAAAATACCAAGAGAAATTATAGAGAGTTTTTTCATATTATGCGGTTATGCTGCTATCTATCACCTGATTGTTCCAGGAAATATGCTGTACGTTTTTGTTTGTATCAAAATAAAAATCTATTCTACCTAAAAGAAGACCTGCCCATCCCACCTGATTAACAAGGACATTTTTGCCCTGTCTGTTGGTAAAGGTCTGAGGTTCCGGTAAGAATGTATGAGTATGGCCTCCTAAAATAATATCAATATTTTCTGTATTGGCCGCTAAAATTTTATCACTTATTTTATCAGGTTCATCTTTGTAATCATAGCCGATGTGCGAAAGACAAATCACAAGATCACATTTCTTCTCTTTCTTTAGAAAATTTGAATAATGCTGTGCTACATCAATGGGGTTGGAGTAAACGGTTTCTCCGTACTGTTTTTTGCCTACAAGGCCATCCAGCTGGATTCCCACTCCGAAAATTCCTACTTTGATGCCATTCTTATTGAATATCTGGTAGGGAGAAGTTTTCCCGTCAAGAACAGTGTTTGTAAAATCATAATTGGAACAAATAAAAGGAAACTTCGCATTAGGAAGTACTTTTAAAAATCCATCAAGTCCATTATCGAAATCATGATTTCCCATGGTAGAGGCGTCATATTTCATCATAGACATTAATTTGAACTCCAGTTCTCCTCCGAAGAAATTAAAATAAGGAGTTCCCTGGAAAATATCTCCGGAATCAAGAAGAAGAACATTACTTTCCTGACTTCTGATCTGTTGGATTAAGCTTGCCCTCCTTGCAAAACCTCCCTGATTGGGATTTTTTGTATAGCTTGCATCAAAAGGCTCTATTCTGCTATGTTGGTCATTGGTATGTAGAATAGTCAGTTTATTTGCAGATTTTAAATTAAGAATTTTTAATTCCTCCGCCATCATCATATTGGGAGCCAAAGCCATTGCTAAAGATCCGCCTCCTATTGCTTTTAAAAAACTTTTTCTATCCATTATTACTTCCCGATAAAATTTAAACGAACATCCGAATTGACCATCACTTCAGGTGATTTTTTAAAATAATCAATAAATAAATCTCTCATTTTAATTCCTGTTGCAATGGATTCTCCTTTAGCAAAGAATTTCATATTGTCTCCTCCCAATGCAAGATAGTCTGAAGTCGCAATATAATAATCTTTAGCAGGATCTACTGTATTACCATTGATTAAGGCTTTGGTTACCTGTCCGTTTTTTGTTTCAATGTATAAATGAGAAACAGGATTGTTGACCTGCGTTTTTGCATAATACTCAAAAAGCCCCTGTAAATCTGCTCCCTTCATTTTCACAATCACTACTTCATTTTCGAAAGGCATTACTTCAAATACATTTTTAAGTAAAATATCTCCTTTTCCGATAGTGGTTCGGATTCCTCCGATATTGATCAATGCAGCATCTACATTTTGCTTAAGATGAGTTTTGATCCACTCATTACCTCCTTCAAACGTATAGTCAGCTAAAAGATTACCCAGATTGCTGTTATCGCCCTGTTTGGTAAGATCCACATTGGTGTGTGAGATCTTCTGGTTCATTTCTTTATCCAGTTTCTGCTTATACGGTTCGATAAATTTTACAAACTCCTCATCATTCTTTAGCTCATTATTAATAGAAATATTTTTCTGGGTCTTTACATTCACAAGCTGCGGCACAGAAGCCGTTTTGCATGCAGTAAGTGACACCAGAGCAATTCCTAATAACAAGAATTTATTTTTCATAATCTCTTTTAGTATATGCAAATATAACTATATGTATAATAAAACATTATTATTTATTACAAATTCTTACTGTAAATTATTAAATTTGGCAAAAATAATTCTAACAGATGAGCATTTTAAAAGGAGTAGGTGTTGCATTGGTAACGCCCTTTAATGAAGATTTATCCGTTGACTTCGACAGTTTAACAAAACTGGTGGAGTACAATATCGAAAACGGAACCAATTATTTAGTTGTATTGGGAACAACGGCAGAAGCCGCAACGCTTTCTGCAGAGGAGAAGAAACAGGTAATTGAGCACATCATTAAGGTGAATAATAAACGTCTTCCTTTAGTTTTGGGAATTGGCGGCAACGATACTCTTGAGGTCAAGAAACAGATTGAAGAAGCAGATCTTTCTGCGTTTGAAGCCGTACTTTCAGTATCTCCATATTATAATAAACCGAACCAGGAAGGTCTTTATCAACATTATAAAGCTTTAGCTTCCACAGGAAAAAATATTATTATTTATAACGTTCCGTCAAGAACAGGGCAAAATGTAGAAGCAGAGACTACGCTTCGTCTTGCAAAGGAATTTCCTAACTTATTCCTGATTAAGGAGGCTTCTCCTAACATTCTTCAGTATTTTGATATTCTGAGAAAGAAACCTGAAGGATTTTCTTTAGTTTCTGGAGATGATGAATATACATTACCTGTAACATTAGCTGGTGGAGATGGTGTAATTTCTGTAATCGGACAGGCGTATCCTAAAGAGTTTTCAACAATGGTACAGCTGGCTTTTGAGGGTAAGGTAAAGGAAGCTTATGATATTCATAACAAACTGGTAGATATTACCCGTTTGATTTTTGCTGAAGGTAATCCTTGTGGTATTAAAGTAATCCTGACCGAAAAAGGAATCATCAAAAATTATCTGAGACTTCCTTTGGTAAAGGCTTCAGAAGGTCTTCATGCAAAAATTAAAGCTGAAATGGCTACAATTTAATAATGAACCGGCAAAATGAATTTTAATTATGTTAAAACTCATGAGTCATCATTGAACAATATAAAGGGTGAAAAGCTTAGGCTTTTCACTTTTTTTAATCATCATAATACAACCAATCATGAAATTACAACAGGCAACAGCTGCAGACATCCCGTTGATTCAGGATCTTGCAAGACGATCATGGGAAAATGCCTATGCAGACATTCTTTCTAAAGAACAAATGGAGTTTATGCTCGCAGAAATGTATTCTGAAAATGAAATTTTACACCATTTTCAAAATCCGTATTATCATTATTATCTTATTCAGGATGAAAATAATAATACTTTTGAAGGCTTTATCGGATATGAGCACAACTATGCAGAGAAAACCACCAAACTGCACAGAATTTATCTGGTTCCTGAGAGTAAAGGAAAAGGATTTGGGAAAGGAGCACTTCAGTTTCTGAATGAGAAAGTTTCTGAAAACGGAAACAACAGAATTATCCTGAATGTCAATAAATACAATTCAGCCAGAAACTTCTACGAATCCCAGGGATATAAAGTGTATGACGAAGGTGTTTTTGATATTGGTAACGGTTTTGTGATGGATGATTTTCTTATGGAATATCTAATTCACAAATAAATGACTTAAAATTTTGTAACTTTATCCTGTAATTCTATAACAAGTGATTTCTTTTTTTGATTCATCTTTGCTTCAGAACCAAATCACTTATACAATACATTCATATGCTTGGTTTTGAGCTGAAAAGCTTTTTATCAGTATATTTTTTTCATCCTTAGTGTTTAAATTCCTGTATTCTAAAATACAGGAGTTTTTTCGTATATATGGTAAAATATTAAAAATATACACCTATTTCACATTTACTTGAAATAAATTATTATATTTACTAAATAATATTGGCTTATATATACTAGGATGAAAATGTATGTTAAATTTGATTTCAATGCTCTTTGTAAAAAGGTATTGGACGAGAAACTTAAAGAACACGGGCTGAAGTACAGATTACTGAACTTCGGTGAAGTGGAATTCTATGAGCCCCTTACACAAGAACAGCACAATCTTTTTAAGAAAAATCTTGAAGATTATGGTATCGAGATCATAGAAAGCCAAAAAAGTGCACTGGTACAGAAAATAAAAGATGCTATTGTAGAGCTCGTGTTTTCGGATGAAATTATACCGGTAAAAGCCTCCATCTATATTTCTGAGAAGCTGAATCACAGCTATGGTTATCTTTCCAATCTTTTTTCAGAAGTTGCTTTTACCTCTATTGAGAATTTTATTATTCTGCAAAAGATTGAGCATGCAAAAGCCTTGATCATAAGAAACAAACAAAGCCTTACAGAAATTGCCCATAAGCTGAACTATTCCAGTGTGGCGCATTTAAGCACCCAGTTCAAAAATACAACAGGAATCACTCCATCCCAGTTTCAAAAAATTATTGGCAAACGAAGAAGAGTACAAAGCACTGTAATAAACCATAAAATGCAGTATGAATAAAGAATTTCTGAACGTAATAGTAGCAGATAACGATGAAAACACTTTGATTTTTTTTAAAAATATTCTGAAGGAGTTGAAGATCTCTATAAAAGTTCAATGTTTCAGTAACGGGAACAGCCTGATGGAATACCTGAATAATGATGATGCTGTAATTCCGGAACTTGTTTTTATAAATTATATGATTCCCGGAAAAGAGAGTATGGAATGCCTGGAAGATATTGGTTCGAATTCAAAATTTAACAATATGGTGACGGCCATTTTTTCTGACCCTATTCCGGAAAATGAAGTAGAAGATATTTTTGTGAAAGGTGCGCATATTTTTATGAAAAAACCTGACTGTTTTGAGAAGCTCAGAAAGGTACTTACGGAAGTTATTACCATCAACTGGCAGTATCACACTTCGGGTTTGAATAAAGATAATTTAATTCTGAAAGTATGATGAATAAAGGATTTATTAATTTAATATTAATAATTTAAAAATCGTATTTATTGCATACTATTCACAAATAGGTGAAAATTTTATAACTAATCATTAAAATAATATAAAAGGCATCTGAATTAATATACGGACATTTGTAAAAGTAAACTCAGACACAAATTTATTATATAGTACAAGATACAGATGAATGATAAGTAATTGTTTCTAAAAATAAAAAAATTATATAAATCACGATGTTAGTTAAACAAAATGGATTATACTAATTTTCCAATTATAAAGCACAGAAGATCTTTAAACAAAACGGTACAATCATGAAAACTCAATAAGTAGTTGGAGATATTTTTATTCGTTTCATTCCCTCATCTCCACCGAAACACAGTTAGTTTTTATAATAAGCAAGTTGGAAAAAATAATTCATTTTGTTTTTTATAATTTATTTTAATAGTTATGGTTTTAGCTCATTATTATATTGTTATATAAATATTTTCACACCACATCACAAAATATTAAGCCTGAACTATTAAAATAAATTTTTTTTGGACATACCAAAAGTAATTTCTTCTAAATAACAGTTTTATAAGGGGGCCGCAGGAAGTTTTTTTCTGCGGTTTTTTTATGATATTTTGCTCCACTTATTTTTTCCTTTGTAGTATCTGATATAATAATTTTTGATGATCAGATTGTCGGGTCTTAATAGCATAGGATCAGCTTCCAGTATTCTTTCTACCGTATTTTTTGTTGTTTTGATGATCGCAGAATCATTAATGAGATCCAGTCTCTTAAAATCTACCACACCACTTTGCTGGGTTCCCAGTATATCTCCGGGACCGCGAAGCTGCATATCTACCTCAGAAATTTTAAAACCATCATTGGTTTCAGTCATTGTTTTAATACGTGTTCGGCTTTCTTTTGATAATTTATCGGAAGTCATCAGGATACAGTAACTTTGTTCAGCACCTCTTCCTACACGTCCTCTGAGCTGGTGAAGCTGTGATAGTCCGAACCTTTCAGAACTTTCAATCACCATTACCGAAGCATTCGGAACGTTTACCCCAACTTCAATTACTGTGGTTGCAACCATTATTTCAGCTTTTCCTGAAGCAAAATAAGCCATGGCAGCATCTTTTTCATCCGGTTTCATTTTCCCATGAAGCATTGTCACATTGTATTCGGAGAAAAAATCCATCACATGCTCCAAACCTTCCATAAGGTTTTTATAATCCAGGGTTTCTGATTCTTCGATGAGAGGATATACGAAATAAACCTGTCTTCCTTTTTTTATTTCATCTTTACAAAAGTTATAGACATACAGTCTGTCTTTTTCCCGGCGGTGCGCTGTGATAATAGGTTTTCTTCCCACTGGCATCTCGTCAATCACGGAAACATCCAGATCAGAATAAAAACTCATGGCCAGAGTTCTTGGAATTGGTGTGGCGGTCATTACCAGAATGTGTGGCGGAATCTTATTTTTAGCCCAGAGTTTAGCCCTTTGAGCAACCCCGAATCTATGCTGCTCATCAATAATGGCTAATCCCAGATTTTTAAATTTAACCTTATCTTCTAAAACGGCATGAGTTCCTACCAAAATAGAAAGAGTCCCATTTTCCAGTTCTTCATGGATAATTCTTCTTTCTGCTGCTTTGGTAGAACCTGTGAGAAGGCGGATATTGATTCCTGTTTTTTCCAACAGTTCTTTAATACCATTGTAATGCTGTTGGGCCAGAATTTCAGTAGGAGCCATCAGGCAGCTCTGAAACCCATTGTCCATTGCGATAAGCATGGTAAGAAGGGCAACCATTGTTTTTCCTGATCCTACATCTCCCTGTAAAAGCCTGTTCATCTGAATCGGCCTTTTCATGTCCATTCTTATTTCCTTTAAAACCCTTTTCTGTGCATTGGTAAGCTCAAAAGGAAGATGGTTTTCATAAAAATCATTGAAGTGATCTCCAATAATCGGGAAAGGATTACCCTGGGATTGTGTTTTATGATGAAGTTTCTTTAAGCCATATCCTAACTGAAAGAAAAACGATTCTTCAAATTTCAGTCTGTAATCTGCTTTATCAAAATGCTCCTGATCTTTTGGAAAATGTACATTCAGAAAAGCATGCTGCCTGGACATGAATTTAAAGGTTTTCATCAGATATTCCGGAAAATTTTCTTCAATAAGACTCGGAATCTCTCTGCAGATATTTCTTAAAGCATTCTGGAAAAATCGTTGATTTAACCCTCTTTTGGTTAGTTTTTCAGAACTTGGATAAATAGGTTTAAGGCGGGTATCACCCTCTTTTTTTTCTTCCGCTTCAATTTCCGGATGCGGCATAGAAAACTGGCGGTTGAAAACATTGATCTTTCCGAAGATATAAACTTCCCTGTTGATGGGAAGCTGTTCTTTCAACCACTTGGAATATTGAAACCAAACCAGATCTATACTACCTGTTTCATCATTGAACTTTGCAGATAATCGCTTGGTTTTACCTGTCTGAATTTCCTGTGCCTGAGTAATTCTTCCCTTCAGCTGTATTTCCTGACTGGTCTCGTCTCTAAGCTGAGAAACAGTATAGATTTTACTTTTGTCCAGATAACGGATAGGGTAGAAATTCAACATATCTTCCACAGTAGATAAGCCCAACACACTTTTGATGAGTTTAGCTCTTTCCGGACCTATTCCTTTTACATATTCTATGGAGGTTTCGAGATTCATTTTCAGGTTTCAGGATACTGTTTTTCGAACTTTTTGATTCTTATTTCGGATGATAAAAAATAAAGGTTCGAATTTCGGTAAAATAAAAAAGACTTCCAAAAAATTGGAAGCCTCTATAGTGAATTTTTAGCATTGAAACACAAAATCCTGTTTCAAAGTTCTGAATTAATCTTTTATTTTAGATTTGAATTTTTTCTGGTAATCCTCCCATTGTTCTCTGGTTTTAATCTTTTTAAACAAATCTTTGGAGATCAGTTCCAGATAAGGTTCCAGTTCTTTGGCAGACAATTCTCCCTGAAGAATGGTGATGGGATCGCCATGCTCGTCCAGAAATACCGTACTTGGAACAGCCCCTACATTCATATACTGGGTAAACTCATGAAGAGAATTTTTTCCCTTTTTATGTTCAGAATTAGGATTTGAAAAGGTTCTTCCAAAGATTTCAATGCTCTTTTTTTCTTCTGCATTAAACTTTACAGGATAATAATTCTCATTTAATATCTGAGCCAGTACAGGGTGGCCGTATGTTTTTTTATCCATGATTTTACACGGACCACACCAGTCTGCGTAGAAATCAATTAATATTTTTTTGGGACTTTCCTTTTGGGCTTTTAAAGCTTCTTCAATGGTCATCCACTTTACTTGTGCAAAACTAAAATTTAATAAAAATAAGAGTGTTATGCTTAAAATTTTCTTCATATTGTGATATTTGGATAAAAATAAGCATAATTACTTATTTTTTATTTTACATCTTGCATTAATTTTTTCACGTACGGAGATATCAAAATTAATACCACTCCGGCAATTACCGCATATAATCCTAATTGTTTATATCCATCAGTATAAGTGATCAATTCATCATAGTTGGTAGAACCTTCTTTGGCTGTGGCAAGACTGGCCCCAATAATTCCTGCAACATACTGCCCATACGCTGATGCAAGAAACCACATTCCCATCATCATTCCCTGAAGATTCTTGGTAGAAAGCTTGGTCATGATGGATAAACCGATAGGAGAAAGGCATAATTCCCCAAGGGTAATAATAAGCAATGCAAGTGTGAAGAAGTTCAGTGAAGTGATTCCCTGAAGGTCTGCGAAGAGGCGCGTTGCAAATAAAACATAATATCCTAATCCTAAGAAAATAAATCCTAATCCGAATTTGATAATCGTGTTGGGTTCAATTTTTCTTTTGTTCAGCCAGATCCATAGAAGTCCGATCAATGGGGCAAGGAAAATAATGAAGAAAGCTCCTCCTGAGTTATTCACTCCATTTGGGTCTAATCCAAAAAGATCTTTATTCAGATTTTTAGCTGCGAAAATACTTAAAGAACCTCCGCTTTGCTCATAGATTCCCCAGAAGATAATGGAGAATATAATGAAAACCAAAGCTGCCCAAAGTTTTTTGCGTTCAGAAGCTGTTACTTTAGACATTTCATAGAACAGATAGATTAAAGTTAAAGGCCCGATGGTCCACATAAAATAATCTGTATACTCTGTCTTGGCTACCATGGTCATGATGATGGGTACAAAAACCAATGACAAAACATATACTCCGTATTCTTTCCATTTTGGAATTGGAGCTGTTTTTACCTCTGCTAAAGGATGTCCCGGCTGTAAACCGATAGTCCCTAATGTTCTTTGTGTAAATACAAAATTGATCAAGCTTACTACCATTACTATTGAAGCAAGACCAAAAGCAATATGCCACCTCATTTCTTCTGCAATAATGTTGCTTAAGAATTCTCCTTTACCAATGGCAATACATAAATAACCGCCTAGCAATGCTCCAAGGTTAATTCCTGCGTAGAAAAGTGAGAAACCTGCATCTGCTCTTGAATCATTAGGCTTGTAAAGTTGTCCCACCATAGATGAAATATTTGGTTTGAAGAAACCTGTTCCTACCACGGTGAATGCTATTCCTAAGAAAAAGAATTTGTGGGGATCGGTAGCAAGAATTAAACTTCCTACGATCATCAGCAAACCGCCCCAGAACAAGGATTTTCGGAATCCTAAAATTTTATCAGCAAAAAGACCTCCCACAAAGGTAAAGGCATAAACAAAAGCCTGGGTGGCACCATATTGAAGGTTGGCTTCTTTTTCATGGAAATTAAGCTGTGAGATCATAAAGAAAACCAGCATTCCACGCATTCCGTAGAAACAGAAACGTTCCCACATTTCAGAGAAAAACAGGCTCCAGATTTGTCTGGGATACTTTCCTTTGAAATTTTGTATTTCATCTAAAGTTAAGCTCATAATGATATATGATTAAGTTCTAATTAAGGGTTTTTATCTTTCTGATCCAGTTCAAAACGGATTCTGTCCTGGTCAATAATTTGTTTTAATTCTTCTTCTTTTGGGAGGTACAGCAGGTATTTGCTGGCAAATAAATTATTTTTATCATTCAA
Organism: Chryseobacterium sp. PCH239; assembly: GCF_018924625.1. Lineage (NCBI taxonomy): Bacteria > Pseudomonadati > Bacteroidota > Flavobacteriia > Flavobacteriales > Weeksellaceae > Chryseobacterium > Chryseobacterium sp. PCH239. The sequence goes on along the minus strand of NZ_CP073027.1, from coordinate 2,286,883 downwards.
AACGGAGTATTTTACAATGGTCTCATCTTTTTCTGAACATAATAAAATTCCGATGGTTGGGTTATCTCCTTCACCGCGTTTCAGATCATCATACATTCTTACATACATATCAATCTGTCCTATATCCTGATGAGAAAGTTCTCCTGTTTTTAAATCAATAATGACAAAGCATTTTAAGATGTAATTATAGAAGACAAGGTCTATATAAAAATCCGATGTATCTGTTGAAATATGTTGTTGTCTGGCTACAAAAGCGAATCCTTTCCCAAATTCAAGCAAAAACTTTTGAATATGGTCAATAATGGCTGTTTCAATTTCTTTTTCAGAAAATTGTTCATCAGCTTTTAATCCAAGAAACTCAAAAATATAAGGATCTTTTAAAACACTGTGAATAGTTTCCGGAGAAGATTTTTTATGTTCCAAAACCCTTTCGTAAGCAAGCGAATTGATTTGTCTTTTAAGATCTCTGTAATTCCAGTTATTTTGAACGGATTCATTGAGATAGTAATTCATTTTATCAGCATTGTCAAGCCTTATCAGTAATCTGTAATGGGTCCAGCTCAATTCGTGACGCAATGCGTCACATATTGGAAATGCATGATAAAAAGAGCGCATGTTTCTTAAGTTACTTTCATCAAATCCTTTTCCAAATTCTAAGGTAAGTTTCTGAGAAAGTTTTTTCAGCGTATATTTTCCGTATTCTGCGCGTTCTTTTCCCTGTTGTTCATCTTCAATAATCAATTTTCCAATCTGCCAGTAAGTGAGCAGTAGAGTAGAATTCGCTATACGAAACACTTTTTCGCGCGATTGTCTAATGATTTCCTTTACGGATTGGAATAAAGAATCTTCGGAAATTTCCATCATACGAAAATAAAAAAAACCTCTGACTTGGCAGAGGTTTTATGATATTTTGTTGATACATTAGTTTACACCATGCATCATTTTCTTTAAGATAGGTGAAATTAATCCTAAAATTACAGAAGCAATCCCACAAAGTACTACGAACACCATGAAGAATTCAAATAAGTTATGGATTTCAAATCCTACAAAAGTAGGGTTGTGTAATGGTAACTGAGCTTTATCGAAAGCAGCTACCTGATCCGCTGTAAGGGTCACTTTTTTATCTAAAACATCCTGCAGATTAACACCCATTTCTTCAGCTTTCTTGAATTTATCACCTGTTGCAGGGATAAGTGCTCCCAATGAACCGGCTAATGCATAACCAGCAGCGTTAGAAATAAAGAAAACACCATAAAGTAATGAAGCAAATCTTTTCGGAGCCAGTTTACCAACCAATGATAAACCAATCGGAGAAAGACAAAGCTCACCACATGTCTGGATGAAGTATAGTAACATTAACCATTTGATGGCTAATAAACCTGAGTTTCCAAGATCTTTTACATTGTGTGCAATGATGAAATAAGAAAGAGCAATCAAAGCTAATCCCATTGCCTGTTTGAACGGAGATACCGGCTCTTTTCCTTTAGCTCTTAACTTGTCCCAGATTAAACTGAAAGGAACTGCCAGAATAACAACGAAGATTCCGTTGAAGATCTGAACCATTGAAGGCGGCATATTCCATCCTAAAATGTTTCTGTCTGTTTGGTTATCTGCAATAAATGTTAATGAAGATCCTGCCTGTTCGAACGCAGCCCAGAAGAAAATAATAAAGAATGATACGATATAAATTACCCAGATTCTCTGTCTTTCAACCTTATTTTCAGCAGAAGACATAATTAAGAAGGCAAGAGAAATACCCGCTGAATAGATGAATGGGTAAATGATTCCTTTAATCAATTGCCCCATTTCTACAGAATTGAATCCAAACTCACCTACAAGAAGATATCTGAAAAGGAAGAATAAAACTACAAATATTCCACCAGTGATTCCTAAAGCCTGGCCAGAGAATTTAGCAGTCTGCGTTTCTCCTTCTTCAAAGTCAGCACTTGTATTATTTTTTGGTAATCCTCCGATAGGCCTTCCTTCCGGAGTTACTACATATTTGTTTTTAAGGATAAAGAATGTTACCGTTCCGATTACCATGGCAATAGAAGCTGCCAGGAATCCCCATTTGAATGCGAAGATATCTCTTACTCCGGTTGCAGCATCTTTTACGTCACCTACGTATGGACAGATAAACTGACCTAAGAACGCTCCGATGTTGATCCCCATGTAGAAAATAGTGAAGGCAGAATCCAGTTTAGATTTTTCCTGCTTTGGATAAAGGCTTCCCACCATTGAAGAAATATTTGGTTTGAAGAATCCGTTACCAAAAATGATCACGAATAATGCCAGCCACATAATGAGCTTGGCGCTTCCGATATCTGCTGAGAAGGTAGAGGCACTGATAAATAGCAAGAACTGGCCAATAGCCATTAATGATCCACCAATGATAATCGCGTATCTGTTTCCGATATATTTATCAGCAATAAATCCTCCCAAAAGAGGTGTTAAATAACATAAAGCTAGAAATCCACCATAGATGATCGCTGCATCAGCTTCTTTTATTAATAAGGAATTTACCATGAAGAGCGTCAAAAGAGCTCTCATTCCATAAAAGTTGAAACGCTCCCACATTTCTGTTCCGAAAAGAACCCATAATCCTTTAGGATGCCTGGAATTCTTATTCTCTACAAATTCATCCGGTTTCGGACTCAATGCTTCAATATTATCCATTTCTATTGTTAATTTTTGTTAAGACTGACAAATATAGTTTATTTTGGGTTTTTGGCAAGGTTTTAATTTTATTTTTAAATAAAAAAGCTGCGGGACTCTTCCGCAGCTTACTTTTCTTTATAATATTAAGGATTTTAATGCCCTTTTTCTGTCATAATTCTATTTAGCCTTTTTAACATAGAAAGACCTAAAAGTGTAGCAAATATTAACAAAGCGAAGTTTACAAGGAAATAATTCGTCTTGTTTTCATAGTTATACCATGTACTTGCCAGAATTCCGGAAAGCTTATTTCCCACAGAGTTGGCCAGGAAAAATCCTCCCATCATCAATGCTGTAATCCTTGCAGGAGAAAGTTTGGAAACAAAAGAAAGCCCCATTGGAGACAAACATAGTTCCCCGATGGTAATGACTCCGTAGCTGGCAACAAGCCATAACGGAGATACTTTTACTGATCCGTTGTCTCCGGCCATCACTGCTAGAACCATTACAAGACAAGAAAGTCCGGAAATAAATAATCCTAAAACAATCTTGGTAGGAGTTAAAGGTTCTTTTCCTTTTCTTCTTAATAATGCCCAGAATCCTACAATAACCGGGGTTAAAGCAATAACCCAGAATGGATTAATAGATTGGAATAATTCTGTATTGTATAAATATACTTTGTTTTCTGGGTTTTTCTCAAGTGCTGCACGTTGTTCAGGGGATATGTTCTTAAAATAAACATCTTTCCCCATTTCCTTTTTAGTCTCACCATTATCATCTTTTTGAGAACGGAACTGATTGTCATAAACCGGAACTTCTTTATCTTCATAGTTTTTCCCTTCCACCATATAAATTCCCTCCAATGGCTTTTCAAGAGAAGCCGGAACACTTCTGTCCGTGTAATAATTTGCCCATCTTGTCAATGCTGTACCGTTTTGTTTGAAAACCGCCCAGAAGAACATACTGATCAGGAATACAGAAAGTAATGCTCCGATAGAGGCTTTTTCATCAGGTTTAGCTTTAAAGTAAAGTGATGCATAGAAATAAATAACCGGTACACATGCAAAAATAAAGGCATCTGTACTGTCACTTCCGAAAATATTATCAGGAATAAACCAACCTATTGCTCCGGCAACGATAGCAGGAACAAATACTTTGATCAGAATCTCTGAAAGTTTTGTATCACCTTCCTGTACAGGTTTCATCTGTGCAGCATGAATGTAATGCTTTCTTCCGATGGTAAAAATAACCATTCCGATAAGCATTCCTACACCCGCAGTGATAAAAGCTTCACCCCAACCGAATTTATTACGCATGAAAGCGGCAATAATATTACAGATAAATGCCCCGATATTGATTCCCATATAGAAAATATTATACCCGGAGTCTTTATTCGCTTTATAAGGTTCTTCAGAGTAAAGATTTCCTAAGAGAGTTGAAATAGTAGGTTTAAAGAAACCATTTCCAATAATAATTAATGCCAGAGAGGTATAAAACAGGGGTAAATCTTTAAAAACTCCCATACCTATATATCCTGCAGCCATTAAAAAACCTCCAAGATAAATAGATTTAATATACCCTAACACTCTGTCTGCCAGGAATCCTCCAATAAAGGGAGTCAGATAAGTTAAAGCAATATAAGTTCCGAAAATGTCATCAGCAGTTTTATCCGGAAGTCCAAGTCCGCCTTTCATGCCCGTAGGCTCAATAACATATAGAACAAAGATTCCAAGAATCAGGTAATACCCGAAACGCTCCCACATTTCTGTAAAGAAGAGATAGGGTAGCCCTTTAGGATGTTTAGTCTTCATATAATCAATTTTCAAATTTCCCAAAAATAGCTTTTTAATTTTAATTGATAAAATAAATAATAGCTGCGTAAATGATTAATGAAATAAATAAGAAAAATGAATGTGCAGACAGGTTTTCTTTATTTAAAAACTTGTACATATTTCACAAATTAAAATACAATGAATAAACATAAAATATGCATATGTATTTCCTTTGTGAGTGATATTTGTTTTCTATTTTCGCCTATGTCAATAGTGACACGTAATTAAAAAAACATTTATTATGAAAAAGATCAATTTAAAAAAGATGAAAGGAAGTTTATCCCGAAATGAGTTGAAAACCATTAAAGGGGGATTAAGAGAGGAAGATCCTATTTCGGATGCAGGATGTGCATGTACCAATGCAGCATGTGCAAATACTCATAATGGGAATGGTGATTCGTATTGCAACGGTACTTTTTGTTGTGGGTAATTAAAGTAAATCTTTTAAAATGGCAACAGGAAACTGTTGCTATTTTTTTTAAAATACAAAAAGTTATAGTAAAATGACACGCAAAAGCTATACTGCTGTTATCAATTACCTGGATGATAATAAAATACATATTGATAAGGATGAGTTTGAACTTCAATTGGAAGGGCATCCCAATTTTCCAAGCCTTCTGGCATTTTCTGATGCTTTACATTTTTTCAATATTGAAAATTACAGTTACAGAATTGATAATGATGAAAAAGATATTTTACCTGAGGATTTTCTGGCTTTAGTAAAAGGAGAATTGGCAGTGGTGAATAATAAAGATAATAAAATAACAGTCAATGGTTCTCAAACGGAAGAATTTTTTTCGGAATGGGAAAATATAATACTTATTGTAGAAAAATCTGAGGAGCAGTCCTATACAAAATCAAAACTTGATTATGCATACCTTAACTGGGGAATTGTTGCACTGCTATTTCTGTTTCTTTTCGCATATGATGATTCCAATCTAATTTTGAAACTGATCTTTGCGGCTACAGGACTTATCGGATTCATATTTGCCCTTGAAGCTTATAAAAAGACACATGGTAAAGGAACATTCATACCGGTTGGAGTATGCAAAAGCAATTATCTGAATACGGATTGTGACCTGGTTTTTAATTCGAAAAAATGGAAGATTTTTAATAAAATAGATTTATCTGAGATTTCACTGCTGTTTTTTACCAGTCAGATCGTGTGTTTTATTTTATTGGGTTTGATAAAAAATATTGAATTCTTTTTTGAGATCTATCAATATGGATTATTTGCATTCATACCCGTTGCTTTCTTATCCTTATTCTATCAGGTATTTGTTGTTAAAAAGTATTGTCCTGTCTGCATGGTAATCATAGCCTCAGTATGTATTCAGCTGGTGGCTGCCAATCTTATCTCCTTTACCAGTAAAAAACCGGACATCAGTGCTGTTCTGTTTTTAATTGGGAGCTTGGGTTCACTCATTGTTTTGATGAATTTTAGGATAATAAATCAGAATGCACAGAAAGATGAAAATACGCTTAAAAGAAATTTAAAATTCAGAAGAAACTATCAGTTTTTCAAAAATAATTTGTCTTTACAGAAAAAAGTTGAGAATAAAGATTTTTCGAACGCTTTTGTGTTTGGAAATGAAAAAGCAAATCAAACTTTAACCTTTATTACCAATCCTTTTTGTAAACATTGCAAAGAATTTTATCCTGTTTTTCTAAAGCTGGTAAAAAAGTATTCTGATGAGTTAAGAATCAATATTTTCTTTGATATAGATCTTAGCAGGGATGATCTGGATAATAGAACGGTTCATGTGAATCTTACCAATATTTATATCAATAGCGAAAATAAAATAGAATTTCTGGAAGCGTTGAGCAGCTGGTATAATGTTCAGGGCTATAATGAAGACAAAAGTGGCTGGTATCAAAAGTATTCTAAATATTTTGGAAGTTCAGAAAATGCACTTGCCCTATTAAAAGGACACGAAAAATGGGTAAGTAGCAATGGGGTGCATTTTACACCCAATATCTTTATCAATGACACGGAATATCCGGTTCAGTATGAAAGAGCAGATCTGGAGTTCTTTATCCCGGAATTATTATCCGAAAATTAAATTGTTATGAAAAGCTTATTATTTATATTGCTGGGAACTGTAATGTTTTTTTCCCAGAACAACAGGTTCATCTATGAGGTGAAGTATAAGAAAGATTCGACCTCAAAAGATATAACCAGGGAAAATTATTATCTGGATATCACAAAAGAGGATATAGCGTATTATAACAGATTGAATTATATTAGGGATTCAATATTTACAGCTACAGAACGATCTCCAATTAATAGGCTGACTTCGTTTCTCATCAAACAGAACAACAGCAATGTCTATCAAAACTATGAATACATAGGAGATGTGAATTTCTACAAGATTAACGAAAAGGCTGAACAGAATTGGAAAATTTCAGATAGTATCAAAACATTTGAAGGTCATCGGGTTCAAAAAGCGGTAACCGCATTTGGTGGAAGAAGTTGGGCCGCATGGTTTTCCAAAGATATCCCAGTTTCTTACGGACCCTATAAATTTAATGGTTTGCCTGGATTAATCATGGAGCTATATGATTCAAAAAAAAATTATTATTTTAAAATAATCAAAAGTGAAAAAATTCAGGACAGTTATAAACGTATTTCATTGGAAGGCTTTATATCCAGAGCAATTCCCGTTACCCAGAAGGAATTAAATAAGTTAAGGCTGGATCTTTATTCCAATCCTTTTAAATATGTATTGAATGGAAATCTTACCATTCCTGAAGGAAAAAAACTGCTTTTGGAGGATGGAACAGTCTTGTCCAAAGAACAGCTGAAACCCGCAGAAGCCAACGAAAGAAAAAAGTTAAAAGCCTTTAATAATCCTATAGAACTGGATAAAGCGGTGAAATACCCTAAATAATAAAAATCCCTTTCAGAATTTCTGAAAGGGATTTTTTATGAGTTATCAATTTGATATTATAGATTATTCAGGATGAAATCCGTCATTTTCTGGTATAACTGAGGTCTTGTCTGTCCACCGTAAATTCCATGGTTTTTATCAGGATAAGCCATGAAATCAAACTGTTTTTTGTTTTGAATCAAAGCTTCAGAGAACTCCATAGAATTCTGGAAATGAACGTTGTCATCAGCCGTTCCGTGAATCAGAAGGAATTTCCCCTTCAACAGATTAGCATATTCCGTAGGAGAATTTTTATCATATCCATCCGGGTTTTCCTGAGGTGTTCTCATAAATCTTTCTGTGTATACAGAGTCGTAATATCTCCAGTTGGTTACCGGTGCTACAGCAATTCCCACTTTGAAGACATCAGCTCCTTTAGTCATTGCCAAACTTGTCATATAACCACCGAAGCTCCATCCGAACATTCCGATTCTGCTTTTATCAATATAAGATTGGTTTCCGAACCACTTGGCTGCTGTGATCTGATCTTCAATCTCATATTTTCCTAAATTCATATAAGTTACTTTCTTATATTTTGCTCCTTTATACCCCGTTCCACGGCCGTCTACACAAGCAACAATATATCCTTTTTGTACAAGGTGATTGAACCAAATAGCATTTCCGTTATCCCATGAGTTGGCTACCTGCTGAGATCCAGGTCCGGAATACTGAAACATAAATAAAGGATATTTCTTGTTCGGATCAAAGTTTTTAGGCTTCATGATCCAGGCATTCATCTGATCACCTACAGCGTTTGGAATCGTAATGAATTCTTTTTCAACAAAATTATCAGCTTTTAGTTTCTGTAACTGGTCATTGTTGTTCTGAAGTTCTTTTACCGCTTTTCCGTTACCGTCTTTTAAAACATAGGTATAAGGTTTAGATGCTGTAGAAGATGTTTCAATGAAATAATTATAGTTTTTACTGAAGTTTGCAGAGTTGTTTCCTTCTGCATTAGAGATCAGCTGAGTTTTTCCGTTGTCAATATTTACTTTGGAAATCACCTTATTAATGCTTCCTTTTTCAGTTGTCTGAACGTAAATTTCTTTAGATTTTGGATTAAAACCATAATAATCCGTTACCTCCCAGTTTCCTTTTGTGATCTGTTTTTTCAACTTACCATCTTTGTCATACCAGTACAGGTGACGGTTTCCGTCTCTCTCAGAAGCCCAAAGGAAGGAATCATCTTCAAGGAATTCAAGAGTAGGACTGTCTGTATCAATCCATTTATCATCCGTTTCAGTAAATAACTTCTGAACTGCTCCTGTTTTGGTATTTACCTTTAAGATATCCGAAGCGTTTTGTATCCTTTCAGACGTAATTAAAACAATTTCGTCCGGTTTTGCAGTCTGGAATACATTCGGAATATAATAGTTTTTGAAAGAACCTAAGTTCAGCTGCATTGTTTTTCCGTTATCAAGACGGTATAGCTGTGCTGAAACTACAGAGTTTTTCTCACCTGCTTTTGGATATTTATAACGCATTTCAGCCGGATAAAGGTTTTTTCCATAAATGGGAATATAGATTTCCGGAACCTGGCTTTCATCAGACTTCACAAATACGATAGCATCAGAATTTTTTGTCCACTCATATTGTCTTGCATGCCCGAATTCTTCTTCATATACCCAGTCTGCCAAACCATTCAGGACAGAGTTCTTTTTACCATCCGTAGTAATCTGTGTGATTTTTCCGGAGCTAAGATCCTGATAGAAAAGATTATTGTCAGCAATAAAGGCCACTTTTGTAGCATCCGGTGAAAATGTAGGCTCCTGAACCGGTTTTCCTTCATTAAGGCTGATTACTTTCCCGGATTTTAAATCTTTTACATCAAATTTCCCCAGAAAAGAATGTCTGTAAATAGGCTGGCTTCCTGTCTGTAAAAGGATTTTAGATTCATCATCAGAAAAAATATAGCTTTCAAACCTTCCATCCACAAGATTTCCTTCCTTCTGTGAAGTTTTGTAAGAATATTTTGCAATTCCCGAAGGTTCAATTACAAGATAGTTTTCTCCGTTTTTCATAGAAGAGATTCCTGCAATCCCTTTTCCACGGTAATATCCTGAATATATTTTATCTAAAGTAATTTCCTGTGCTGAGACATTTTGAAATACAGCAACAACAGTAAGAGTTAAAAGGAGTTTTTTCATTTTCAATTTTAATGATTCCAAATTTAATAATTCTTACTTACATAACCATATAAAATAAAAATCGCGACCTGGTGTCATTTTTTCTTACTCTTTCAGGAAAATGTTTTTTAGTTTTCGAATCTGAAGTAATTGAAAATATTCATTAATGAAATTTCTTTAAAAAGGCAATTTGGCAAAAAAATTGAATATATAACAAGTATAAATCAAATGAAATAATAATTATGGAAACGAATGCATACAACCAGAAACTGAACCGTTATGTATTGAACGATCAGATTGTTTATACAGGTTTTTCCAGTTTTAAAGACGCTGAAGAATGTGCCCATAAAAAAGGAGGAACATTGGTGGAAGTCGTTTTTAGAGACGGAAATGATAATCCCGAAATTACTGATGAGGCGGGGTTGATAGAGAAAAAATTCATTACTATGTGTATGCAGGCGATGAGTATAAATTTATCCATTCCTCAGATCCGGGATTTAGAAAATATGCAGATGAGCTGCAGAAAATAAAAGCAAAACTGCAACAATCCCCACCGGATGAAAGGTATTTAGCCAATTTTGAGATTGAAAATGCGGAAGACCCGATTATTGTGATCAAAAATGATCATTTTGAATCGGTAACATCGAGAGAGCGTTCAAAATATTTGAAACATGCGTGTGTCTATGAATTAGGGGTATCCCTGCCAAAATCTTAAAAAAATCTGATCATGAGTAAGACTAAATATTCAGAAAAAGCTCAGGACAAAGTAGGAAAGGTAGTGCACGAATTCAAGGAAGGAAAATTAAAGTCTTCTTCCGGAAAGAAAGTAACAAGCAGAAAACAAGCCGTAGCCATTGGTATTTCTGAAGCGCGGGAAAAAGGTATGAAAGTACCATCGAAAAAGAAAAATAAGTAATTCATCATCCGGAAAGATAAACTTTCCGGATTTTTTTATCTCATATCCTATATTTTATCTGTTTCGAACAATAAATAGGAAAAAGAAGTAATGAGAAAATTAGCTGGTTTTGTTTTTTTATGCAATTTTTCCTGTATTTTGATGTTGTTTATTTTATTTTAAATACTTGTAAATGTGTGTTTTGTGTTATTGATGTATATATGCTGTAGTTCACTTTGCTAGAGTTTGTAGTTTTTTGTTGCAAATTCGCATCACATTCATAACTCATTATCTTATTTCGATTCAAAACACAAATGATGAAAAAGAATTCTTAATGTTTTGTGGATGTTTAAAGTTTTTCTTTTTTCAATATTTAATCAATAACAGCCTTGGGGATTTTTTCTTTACTATTACGGTGCAACTCACATTCTTACAAGGCTGGTTTTTAAAACTAATTGATATGTTCAGAGTTTCAATTTTAAAATCAGTTTATATTCTTCTATTGATTTTATCATTTAATATAATTGCAGGACAATCACAAAAAAAGTCTAAGCCCAATGTAATTTTTATTGTCGTTGATGACCTGAGGCCGGAACTGGGAGTTTACGGTAATTCAACCATTAAAACACCCAATATAGATAAGCTGGCAAGAAGAGGTACAACTTTTACAAATGCATATTGTCAGGTAGCAGTTTGTGCCCCTTCCAGAGCCAGTGCCTTAACGGGTTTACGGCCGGATTCCACTAAGGTATGGGTGCTGGGAGAAGAATTTCGTAAAATACATCCTGATGTGGTAACGATTCCCCAGCAATTTGAAAAATTCAATTATCATACAGTATCTATCGGAAAGATTTTTCATAATCATATGCCTGATTCTATCTCTTTTCGTGAACCGGATCTCCGTCCTGAAGGATATGCTGTTAAAAATATGATAGACAGAGATCCGGAATCTTTTTATTTCAGTGGTGAACTTAAAGCTGAGCTTGCTGCCAAAAGATTGGAAAGATTAGCCAAAGATCCTAAAAGATATGGGAATGGCTGGGCATACGGACGTTCTGTAGAAGTTGCAGACTGTCCTGATGATTCGCTGTATGACGGAGCTCAGACATCACTTGCTATTCAGACCATCAACCGTATTAAAAATAAAAAGAAACCCTTCTTCCTTGCATTGGGGTATTTCAGGCCGCATTTACCTTTTGTAGCTCCCAAAAAGTACTGGGATCTTTATGATCCTATGCAAATACCTATGGCGGATAACAATTTTATTCCGTTCAACGCACCAAGTATGGCTATGTATAACCAAAGAGAGATGACTGCTTGCTATGATCTGGAATACGTAAAACATCCTGCCTACTTCCGGATGCCTGAAAAGGAAGCCAGAATGCTCAAACATGGGTATTATGCTTCTGTAAGCTATGTTGATGCCTGTATTGGGCGGCTTGTAAATGAGCTGGAAAAACAAAAACTAATGGACAATACCATTATTGTATTATGGGGCGACCATGGCTGGAAACTGGGTGAGCATAACGCCTGGGGCAAGCAGACTAATTATTTAAATGATACCCGTGTTCCTCTTATTGTATATGCACCTGGAATGAAAAATCCGGGAAGTAAAAGCAATGAACTGGTAGAGATGGTAGATCTTTATCCTACCCTCTGTGATCTCGCAGGAATAGAAACACCTGCTTATCTGCAAGGCATAAGTTTTAAAAAGCTTCTGAATGAAAATAGTGTCGAATGGAAAGGAGCAGTATTCAGTCAATTCTTACGCCCTGCCGGAGAAGGAATCGATGTTAATAAAAAAAATTACATGGGATATTCAATGGTGACCAAAAGCTATCATCTGATAGAATGGTACTATTGGGATAAAGTAACCCAAAAACCGGTGGAACTTGTGGCACGGGAACTTTATAATCTTACCTCAGATCCGAAGGAGAATTTCAATATAGCAGTTTATCCCGAAAATAAAGACATTCTGGAAAAGCTTTCTGAACAACGTAAAAAAGGATGGAAAGAAGTGAAAAATAAGCTGATAACAAATAAGTCTTATCAATAAAAGAAAATTATACCTCATGAAGAATTTCAACTTTTTAAAAATAGTATTCATTATATTGATTTGTAATTGCATGGCGGTGAGAGGTGTAAGCTTTAATAAAGATAATCCCAAACCTAAAAAAAGTGTAAGATCCGCTATCAAGCAAACAAGACCCAATATCCTGTTTATTCCTATTGATGATTTAAGACCTGAAATGGGCTGCTATGGAAATACAGTTATAAAAACTCCTAATATGGACAAACTTGCAGCAAGAGGAGTTGTTTTTAATAGAGCCTATTGCCAGCAGGCTGTATGCAACCCCTCACGGGCAAGCCTCCTTACAGGTTTGAGACCAGATTCTGTTCGTGTATGGGATCTTCAGACAGATTTCAGGAAAAATCTGCCGGATATAGTAACCCTTCCGCAGATCTTTAAAAATAATGGTTATTATACAGTAGGAATTGGAAAGACCTTTCATAACACTTTACCTGATGATAAATCCTGGAATGAAGAACTTCATGTAAATGGATACCCTTTTGATCCGGACGCAGTGTATCAGCTGGAGAAAAACAAGATGATTCAGAAAGAAAAGGAGCTTGCTCTGCAGAAAATGGGAAAAGCCAAGCCGGATGTTTATGGATTTATCTATACAAAGTCCAATTCCGTTGAAATGGCAGATGTTGATGATGATGCTTATTATGATGGCGCACAAACGACTATGGCCATTCAAAAGCTGAAAGAATTAAAAGGAAAAGATAAGCCTTTCTTTTTTTCAGTAGGTTATTACCGTCCGCATTTGCCATTTAACGCTCCTAAAAAATACTGGGACTTGTATAACAGAAACGACATACCTCTTGCGAAAAATCAATTCATACCTGAAAATGCTCCGGAATTTGCCGTACATGGTGATGCTGAACTGAGAGGGTATACGGACAGATCAGACCTGCCTTTACCATCGGAAAAGCCATATGATTTGGAAAAGCAAAAGGAAATTCTCCATGCTTACTATGCCTCTGTCTCTTATACAGATGCTCAGATAGGCAGGCTTTTAAAAGCCTTGGATGAATTAGGACTGAGTGAAAATACCATTATTGTATTGTGGGGAGACCATGGCTGGAAACTTGGAGAGCATAACAGTTGGTGTAAACAGAGCAATTACGAGATTGATACCAGAGTGCCGCTTATTATCAGCGGGGCAGGAGTAAAGGCGAAAGGAAAATCAAGCAATGCACTTACAGAGTTTGTTGATATTTATCCTACTTTATGTGATATGAGCAGAATAAAAATTCCCGATTATCTTCAGGGAACGAGTATGAAACCTCTGCTTTCGGATTCTGACCGTAAATGGAAAACAGCAGCCTACAGTCAGTTTTTATTGGGAAGATACGGGGTAAAAGCCAAAGGGGGACAAAATGTAGAAAGAATGGGATATGCCATCCGTACCGACAGGTATCGATATGTAGAATGGTTCGAATGGAATAAAGAGACTGAAAAGCCCGGAGCTTATCTGGCCCGAGAGCTTTATGATCATAAAAATGATCCTGACGAAAATATAAATATTGCTGAAGAAGTTCCTTCTAAAAAAATAGTCAATCAACTTTCACTTCAGTTGAAAAAAGGATGGAGATACAGTAAACCGAAATCATAAAAAACTGTAAATATTCAGATAAAGATGATGTTTTCCATAAAGATGATAATTTGTACAGGAGTATTAAGTTTGGTATGTTCCTGTAGTAAAAATAAAGCCGTAGAACCTGTGGGAAATAAACCCGGGCATACCTGCATGACTATTCCGAAGAGATTAGGGACAACAGATTCTTCTCATATCAGTTTTAATGGAAAAACTTCTCTGGAAGCAATGGTGCTAATCCCTGGAGGAGAGTTTGATATGGGAGGCGATAACAGTCAGGCTGATCCAGATGAATACCCTAAACATAGAGTGAAGGTTTCTCCGTTTTATATGGATATAACAGAAGTGACGAATGCACAGTTCAATAAATTTGTAAATGCTACAGGCTATATCACAACGGCAGAACGTAAACCCGATTGGGACGAATTAAAAAAAAACCTTCCTAAGGGTACTCCGAAACCTCCGGATAGTATATTGGTAGCTGCTTCATTAGTATTTAAACCTACCAGCAGACCTGTGGATCTGAATGATTACAACCAATGGTGGAAATGGGTAAAAGGTGCTAGCTGGAAACATCCTGAGGGACCGGGAAGCAATATTGAAGGAAAAGACAACTATCCTGTAGTACATATAAGCTGGGATGATGCACAGGCTTATTGTAAATGGTCTGGTAAACGTTTGCCCACAGAAGCAGAATGGGAATTTGCAGCACGGGGCGGATTAAAAAATAATATATATCCATGGGGAAATGAACCCGTCAATGAAGGAACTCCTAAAGCAAACAGCTGGGAAGGAAAGTTTCCGTACCTCAATGAAAAGAAAGACGGTTATAGTACCCTTGCCCCTGTACAATCATTTAAAGCCAATGGATATGGATTGTATGATATGGCGGGAAATGTTTGGGAATGGTGCAGCGATTTATATAATTATGATTACTATAAAAAACTAGAAGGCACAATGGCTCTAAACCCGAAGGGTGCTGACAAGTCTTATGACCCTCAGGAACCTTATAGTGTAAAGCGCAGCCTTCGTGGAGGAAGCTTTTTATGCAATGATAGCTATTGCAGTGGATACAGGGTGGCCCGGCGTATGAAAAGCAGCCCTGATACAAGTCTTGAACATACCGGATTCAGGTGTGTTCAAGACATTACTCATTAATTCTATTTTTGATTATTATAGAGGATCCGGTAGTATTCATCCGCCATCCTGTCGCTGTTGAAATGATCTTTCACATCATTCATGGCATTATGCTGAATTTTTCTCCATTCATCAGGGCGATCATAATACGTGGGAAGAATTTCGTTTTCAAGGATTTCATATAATGTATTTAAATCATAATTATCCTGTTCATAAATGCTCATATTCTGATAATCTGCTTTAGGAACAACGAAAGAATTTTCTCCGTGTTTGGCAAATTCCGGAATCCAGCCGTCGTCTGTGGATAAATTGACAGAGCCGTTCATAGCAGCCGTCATACCAGAAGTTCCGGAAGCTTCCCTTGGAACTCTTGGGTTATTAAGCCATACATCAGAACCTTGTTTTAAAGATTTACTTAAAGAAAGCTCGTAGCCTGTAAGAACAGCTATATTTTTATGATTTTTACTTTCTTCCACCAGTGTATTGAAGGTGGAAATAGCAGAGTAGTCCATTGGGTAAGGTTTTCCTGCCCAGATGATCTGTACCGGATATTTGGGATGGTTCAGAAGTCTGTAGAATCTCTCCTTATCATGCAAAAGAAGCTCTGCTCTTTTGTAGCCTGCAAATCTTCTTGCCCATACAATCGTAAAGATATTAGGATTAAATAAATTTCCTGTTTGATCGGCAACAATACTGAACAGTTTTTTCTTTAAATATTTCTTACGGAAATCGAAAGCAGTGGCATCATTTTCATCTTTTGCATTGTATAAAGGTTTATCAGACCAATATTTAAATTCCTGAGCATTAGTAATAGAAGTGATTTCACAGATTCCCGGATATTTATTCCACATGGCTCTGGAAACGACTCCATGAAGCTGTGAAACGCCATTGGCCATTCTTGCCATTCTTAATGCACAGAGAGAGTGATTGAAACGGTCATCATCAGATCCTTCAATCTTTTTCACTTCTTCCATGCTGTATCCCGAAAAATAGGACATGTCATAACATAATCTGAAGCTGTGCTTTTCATTACCAGCTTCTTCAGGAGTATGAGTGGTGAAAACCAGTTTTTCTTTAACTTTATCAAGATCTCCGTTATATTTTCTCAGAAGATAAAAGGCTGCCGGAAGTCCATGAGCTTCATTAAGATGGTAAACCTCTCTCTCAATGTTCATTTCATCCAGTAGCTTGGCTCCTCCTTTCCCCAATAAAATATATTGAGCAAGTTTTGTAGATTCATTCGCATCATACAGCTTGTGACAGATTGTTTTGGAAACATGATCATTTTCCGGAACATCTGTAGAAAGGAAAAACATGGGTGCCGTATTGAAAATTTCAGGATCAAGGTACCAAACTTTTACCCAAACCGGAGCACTATGGATTTCAATTTGGAATTTTATTCCGGTGTCTTCAAGAAAACTGTACATCTTTCTCGTCCATACAGGTTGTAAAGTCTGATCGTGGTTTCTTGCCTGGTCATAATAACCAAATTTCCATAGGATACCGATTCCAATAAGATCCTGCTTAAGATTATAAGCACTTCTCATGTGAGATCCTGCCAGAAAGCCAAGTCCACCTGAATATATTTTCAGTACCTGCTCAAGAGCAAATTCCATTGAGAAATAAACGGCTTTTTTTGAATATTGAGGATTAATCGTGTAAGGTATTCTGAAATTCCTGAAATCCATAAATGTGGGTTTGTGTTTAAAAAGGCAAAGGTATTAATTATGAAAATAAACTTTACATTAATTAATCGATAAATTAATAAAAAACTAAGTATTGAATTGTTTTTTTACTTACCTTTAAGAGGGTAAATTTTTGATTATCAAAAACTTTTAATGATGAAAGCCATTGGCTGCATGTGTTCTTTAATTAAATAAAAAATCACACATGAAAAAGACGTTTTCTGAAGAAGATCTGATAAAGAATCTTAGCTTATACTACCTTAATCGGCATTTGAAAAAAAAGCCAATGGAAAAGTATCACCGTACCATAGATGAATCTCCGCTGCATGACCGTGAAAAATACAGAAAGAAATCCGAGATTCTGCTTCTCAATTCTTTTATGCATCATTTTCCCGAAGTGAAATTTGAAAACCTTACCTGCGAGAGTCCAGACTTTATCGCCAAATTAAACGACAAAAAAATCGGAATAGAACTGACTGAAGTAATCAATCATCTGGAAATGAAAAAAGTAGAAAGTACTTTGAATAAAATGTTCCGTCAGGCAGAAATATTATTAGAACAGGAAGACACTACGAAATATCGTGGTGTTTATTTTTTAGAATTCCACCCGGAAACCAAATTTGATAATCTGGAAATACAACAGGAAAATATCATCAGCATTTATAAGAGCATCAAAAAAAATAAAGGAGTGGGATGTGTAAAAAGTGTAAGAAAATCTTTCCATCGCAGAAATGTATTCATAACCCATGAATACAGCATGAATCTGTTTGATGAACTATGCTCAGAAAAGATTCTGGAACTCATCGAAAAAAAGAATGAAAAATTCCCATATTATGACACCTCAGTAGATGAATGCTGGCTGGTCATTGTTTCCGATATGAATTCCATTGCTTCACGATATACCTTCATTCAGGATAAAGAACATTTAAGAGAAGTAAAAAGTCCTTTCCATAAAATATTTCACCTGGAAAATCTCTGTGGAAATATTACAAGTATAAAATAAATATTATGTATTTGATTATTTGTTGTATAATTTGATATAATGTAGATTATTTTGAATTATTTAATGTTTTAATTTGTAATAGTTTAAAATTGTTTAGATTTTATTGTTTTTAATTAAAATAAAGTTATATTTGATGTGTATTGATTATCAATGCAATGTATGACTGCTATAACCATAAAAACATTCAATCTATGAGAAAACTTTTACTTTTTATACTTCTATGTCTCTCTCATACTTTCTATGCTCAGGCCGATTGTGCTACCGCTCTTTCCGTTTGCGGAAATTCAAATATCACGTATAGTCCTACTGGGTATGGTAATATAAAAGAATTGGTTAACTCAGGAAGCTGCATAGACTTTACAGGGGAGCACAATTCAATCTGGTATAAAATTACAATTGCTACAGGAGGAACGCTTACCTTCGATCTGGTTCCTAATAATCCGGATGCTGATTACGACTGGGCAATTTTTGGTCCCAATGTAAACTGTGGAAGTTTGGGATCACCTATTCGTTGTAATGCGGCAACCGTTATTGGGCCTGGTCCTGCAACAGGATTAAATATGACAAGTACGCTTTTAAGTGCTGCAGGAGGTTCTTTAACTCCTTATTGCAGATATCTTGATGTTTTGCCGGGACAGACTTATTATTTATTTATCGATAACTGGGTGAGCAGCACCAGTTCTACTACAGCACCGTTTTCTTTAACGTGGGGAGGAACTGCCACACTGGCTTCACCATTTACCGATCC
This sequence comes from Chryseobacterium sp. PCH239, assembly GCF_018924625.1. NCBI lineage: Bacteria > Pseudomonadati > Bacteroidota > Flavobacteriia > Flavobacteriales > Weeksellaceae > Chryseobacterium > Chryseobacterium sp. PCH239. The sequence continues at coordinate 2,268,207 of NZ_CP073027.1, read as the reverse complement.
AAATATTCAGACTCAGCCATTTATTCCTCCGGGTATTCCGGCGGCAAATCCTGCAGACCCAAGAGAGGTTGTAATATGCTCTGCTACAGCTTTGTTTGATTTTTCTACCTTATCCTCCGGAATTCTCAACGGAAATCAAAATTTTGGGGTAAGTTATCATCTGAGTCAGAATGATGCCTTAACAGGGAATAATCCTATTACAGCTCCTATTACAGTCAATACAACAACTGTCTATTATTACAGTATCAATTATACCGATCCGGCCAATGCATCTAATCCGCTTAATAAATGTAAACAGGTTGGAACATTTAAATTTAAAAATGGTTCTATTACAGCCAAAAATGCGATTTTGACCCAATGTAACAATAATAATGCAGGGACTGCTTTATTTGACTTAACCACAGCGGACGTTATTGGAAACCCAAATGTTACTAAGAAATACTATCCTACAATGGCGGATCTCAATGCCGGAACCAATGAGATTACCACCCCAATGGCATTTGTTTCTGCAGAAGGAATTATCTATGTAAAGGTAATCTCAGAATTTGGTTGTACTGCAGTCGCACAGATTACTTTGAAATTTTATCCGGTAGTGGTTGTGAATGAAACAACCCTGAGATCATGTTTCATCGAAGCCAGCCCAGCCACCGCTTCTTTCAATCTTGTCAATGCTTCAGTAACCGGGCAGACCAATCCGACAAAAAAATATTATCCTTCATTGACAGATGCTGTTAATCAGACCAATGAAATCCTGAATCCCAATAATTACATTGCACCCAATGGTTTTGTATACATAAGGGTTTCTAATGCTCAGGGTTGTTATAATGTCGCTAAAGTTACTTTGATCGTTATTCCGCCTGTATATTCTGATAAGCTCAAAGATGTGACTATTTGTGCAGAAGACCAGACTACGCTGGATGCAGGACCCGGATTTAAAAGTTACGAGTGGAGTACAGGAGCTACTACACAAACGATTAAAGCAGGAATAGGAGTATATTGGGTAAAACTTAAAACAGGAGAATGTGTTACCACACAAACTGTAAAAGTACTTCCTTCCGAGCAGCCGGTTGTTTCCGGGATTGATATTTCGAATAACACAATCACAGTATCCGTAATAGGTGGAACTCCTGCCTATAAATATTCAATTGATAATATCATCTGGCAGGATTCCAATGTTTTCAATAACCTTTCCAGAGGAGATCATAAAGTATATGTAAAAGATGCTTATGACTGTGATCCAATAGAAATAGGAATTGTTGTCCCTAATCTGATCAATGTGATTACCCCTAATGCAGATGGAATAAATGATGTGATTGATTATTCAGCCTTAGCGAACAAACAAAACCTGATCATGAATGTCTTTGACCGCTATGGAAATAAAATCTTCCAGGCAGACAAATCCAATGGCTATAAATGGGATGGTACCCAGGGTGGAAGAAGAGTCCCTACAGGAACATACTGGTATTCTATCACATGGAATGAAAATGATAAAAAGAATACGGCCATAAAATATACAGGCTGGGTTCTGGTGAAAAACAGAGAATAATAATAAAACAGATAGAAAAAACCACTTCAATTGAGGTGGTTTTTAGTTTTAAAAGTTATTAAATTAGGAAATAAAATAGAAAGAATGAAAGACCTGTTTGTAAAACGCTTTGAATACTATAAATCTCTTGGTGATAAAACCTTTGAACAGTTAACAGATGAGCAGATGTTCTGGCAGTATAATGAAGAAAGTAATTCTATTGCCATTATTGTAAAACATCTTGCAGGAAATATGCTTTCAAGATGGACCAATTTCCTGACTGAAGATGGTGAGAAATCCTGGCGTAACCGTGATGGAGAATTTGTCAATACTTTTACCACTAAACAACAGGTTCTTGATTTTTGGGAAAAGGGCTGGAAATGTTTTTTTGATGCTCTTGATAAAATAAACGAGGAGAATCTCTATTCCACAACGTACATCAGAGGAGAAGCACATCCGGTTATTGATGCCGTTCTTCGTCAATTGGCTCACTATCCTTACCACATCGGACAGATTGTTTATATTGCGAAAATGATAAAGAATGAAGATTGGAATACGCTTTCAATTGCCAGAAACCGATCTCAACAGTTTAATACAGAAATGAAAACCAAATTTTCAAATCAGGATCCGGATACCAATTCATCGCCTGTCTGCCTTCAAAACAGCCCCGAGGTAAGAGACGAATATAAACAATAGATTGAATCAATCTTGGATTCTTATTAAAATTACTATCTTTGCACCCATAAAATTCAGGAGTAACAAATGTCTACTTTTCACAGAACTGCCGCGTTTCATACACTTGGCTGCAAATTAAACTTTGCAGAAACATCTACTATTGCCCGTCAATTAACAGATGCAGGTTATGATAAGGTAAGCTTTGATGAAAAAGCGAATGTGTATGTTATCAATACATGTTCTGTGACAGAAAATGCTGACCGTGAATGTAAACTTCACGTGAAAAGAGCAATGAAAGCCAATCCGGAAGGACTGGTGGTAATTGTTGGATGCTATGCACAGCTAAAGCCTGAAGAAATTTCACAGATTGAAGGAGTGGACCTGGTTTTAGGAGCAAAAGAAAAATTCAATATTCTGAGCTACCTGGATGATTTGGAGAAATCTGAGAGTGAAGGCGTAGTGCATTCATGTGAAATTGAAGAAACCGATTTCTTTATCGGAAGTTATTCTATTGGGGACAGAACCAGAGCTTTCCTGAAAGTACAGGACGGCTGTGATTATAAATGTACCTACTGTACCATTCCGTTAGCAAGAGGAATTTCACGTTCTGATACCATCGAAAATGTTCTTAGAAATGCTACGGAGATCGCTGCGAAAGATATCAAAGAAATTGTTCTTACAGGGGTGAATATCGGTGATTATGGTAAAGGAGAATTTGGAAATAAAAAACACGAACATACCTTTCTTGATCTTATTTCAGAACTGGATAAAGTAGAAGGAATAGAAAGAATCCGTATATCTTCCATCGAACCTAATCTTTTGAAAGATGAAAGTATTGAACTGGTTTCTAAAAGTAAAAGCTTTGTTCCGCATTTTCATATTCCGTTACAATCCGGAAGCGATGATCTTCTGAAAAAGATGAAACGTCGTTACCTGACCAAGCTTTATCATGACAGAGTGAACAAGATCCGCGAGGTTATGCCTCATGCGGCTATCGGCGTGGATGTTATTGTAGGATTCCCGGGAGAAACAGAAGAAAGATTTATGGAAACTTATAATTTCCTTAATGAGCTTCCTATCACTTACCTTCATGTATTTACCTATTCTGAAAGAGAAAATACGGAAGCTGCAGCAATGGAAGGAGTAGTTCCTGTTGCGGAAAGAAAAAAACGTAATAAAATGCTGAGAATTCTTTCTGAAAAGAAGAAAATGGCATTTTATCAGACACAACTTGGAAAAACGCTTCCTGTTCTTTGGGAGCACGAAAATAAAGACGGGAAAATGTTTGGCTTCACAGAAAACTATGTGAGAGTCCAGAAAGACTTTGATCCTGCATCCATCAATCAAATTGAATTTCTAAATTTAGAAAAAATCCTGTCAGATGGCACGGTTTCTGTGCAATCTTCTTACCAAAATTTTTTAGCAAAAGCATAGGCTCTTTGCAAAAATTCTACTAAATTTATTTTTAAACTTTTAAATACTACATTCATGAGAGATAAGTTTTTATCTTGGGGAATTGTATTAGTAGCTGCTACATGGATTATAGCAATACTGATCAGAGCGCATTATTGGATACCTACGCTGTTATCCGCAATTTATGCATTGGGTGTTTACAATGCTTACCAATCGAAACATGCTATTTTGAGGAACTTTCCTGTATTGGGATACTTCAGGTATTTTTTCGAAAGTATTTCACCCGAAATGCAGCAATACTTTATTGAAAGGGAAACAGATGGGAAGCCATTTCCAAGAAACCAGCGTTCTGCAGTATACAGACGTGCAAAAAACTTAAGTGATACGGTAGCTTTTGGTACGCAGCTGGAAGTAAATCACAGAAAGTATGAAGGGATCAAGCATTCTATTTATGCAAAATCACCATCAGAAGAACTTCCGAGAGTATGGGTTGGAGGAGAACAATGTACACAGCCTTATCATGCTTCTTTATTTAACATCTCAGCAATGAGTTTCGGGGCCTTGAGTGACAGAGCACAGATTTCACTGAACAGAGGAGCCAAAAAAGGAAACTTTTACCATAATACAGGAGAAGGAGGAATTTCACCTTATCACCTGGAAGGAGGAGATCTTTGCTGGCAAATCGGAACAGGGTATTTCGGATGTCGCGACGAGGAAGGGAAATTCAACCCTGAATTATTTACAAAATATTCCACGCTTCCTAATGTTAAAATGATTGAAATCAAATTATCACAGGGAGCAAAACCAGGACACGGAGGAGTGCTTCCGGGAGTAAAAAATACACCGGAAATTGCAGCGATTCGTCATGTCACACCGGGAATGACCGTTATTTCACCACCCTCACACAGCGCTTTTTCTGATGCAGCCGGATTGCTGAGGTTTGTACAGCAGTTAAGAGAACTTTCAGGAGGAAAGCCGATTGGTTTTAAACTTTGTATCGGTGATACCAAAGAATTTGAAGATATCTGTGTACAGATGAATGTATTGAAAATTTATCCTGATTTCATTACCATAGATGGTGCAGAAGGAGGAACAGGAGCTGCACCACCGGAGTTTTCAGATGGAGTAGGGATGCCATTGGAACCTGCTTTGATCTTTGTGAACAGAACGCTTAATAACTATAACCTGAGAAGTAAATTAAGAGTGATTGCCAGTGGTAAAGTTCTTACCAGTCTTGATATTCTGAGAGCAGTCGCAATGGGTGCAGACATGTGTAACAATGCCAGAGGATTTATGTTCTCTCTAGGATGTATCCAGGCCTTGAGATGTAACTCCAACAATTGTCCTACAGGAGTTGCTACACAGGATAAAATGCTTATCAAAGGATTGGATGTGACAGATAAAGCAGAAAGAGTATATCACTTCCATAAAAATACACTGCACACATGCAATGAACTCATTGCCGCTGCAGGAAGAAGCTCTTATGAAGAAGTAGATGCCACCATGTTTATGAGAGGTGATGAGTTTGATCACCTTGCAGACCTTTATTTCCCTGATATCTTAGGAAATGTAAAACAGAAAGCAAGACCGTAATTACAGTTTACATCATAAAAAAACACCGTTTGAATAACGGTGTTTTTTATATAATTATTTTTTATTTTATTCTTGTTGTTTCTGTGTTTGTTTGTCATCACTTGGTCTGTCCTCTCTTCCATAAATCTGAAAGTTGAATACAAAAGATTTATTTCTATAAGAAGTATTTAAATACGGATAATGAGGATTTCTTGCAAAAGCAGCTCTGGAAGGAACGATAATTACTCCTTGTAAGTTATAAGGTGTTTCACCGGTAAGATTATTAAATGCTTTAAATTTCTGTAAAGCTTCTCTGAACCCAGGGATTTGATAATATTTTGCTTTTTTTGCAGCATCAGTTGTACCAGCTTCCAATATTGATCTCTTTACATAATAATACATTGGGTCAATAACAGGTACACCCGTTCCGTCAATGGTATTTAAAAAGGCAGCTTTTGCTTGAAATGTAGTGTTTCCATCAGAATTAACGGCAAGATATGAATATCCTCTTCCCATAATTTTGATAATATCATCATCCTTGATGGTTTGATTAGGTGTAGGATTAACAGGCTGAGCACCGCTCCTCATTATATAGATTGTTCCTGAAGGAAGCGTTACAGGCGAAAGCTCAGATAATTTTTTTTCATTATCATCTGACGTGTCCGTAGAGCTGAAAGCTTTTATATTACCCTGCGCATCCAGATAATTCTCATCCATGAATTTCTTAATTGCCTGATCATCATAGGTGTTTTGCGTAGCAATATCTTCCGGTTCTACATAGGGTGATGTGTCATCATCTTTCTTACAAGCAGAAAAACACAAAGATCCTGCAAGGATATATAAAAATATTTTTTTCATTTCAAAAAACTTTAATTACTTTACAAATAATATAACGGCAAAAGTATAAAAAATTATGAGAATAGATAAATTTTTATGGAGCATTCGTTTTTATAAGACGAGAAGTATTGCAGCAGAGGAGATTAAAAAGAACAGAGTTTCTATAGGAACGTCTGCTGTAAAGTCGTCTAAAGAAGTAAAAGAAGGAGATACGATCAAAATCCGTAAGAATCAGATTGATTATAAAATAAAGGTAATTCAGATTCCTAAAAGCAGAATTGGAGCCAAACTGGTACCTCTTCACATTCAGGACGTCACAGATAAAGAGCAATACGAATTGCTGAAACTCCGTAAAATGTCACAAGACTATTACAGAAACAAAGGAGAGGGAAGACCTACCAAAAAAGACAGAAGAGAAATGGATGAATATGTAGGCAATGATATCGACTCCGATTTTACAGACTGGGATGATTTCTTCGGAGAGACCGGCGGTGAAGATGAGGATGAAGATTAATATAAAAATAGAAAAGCTCTAGAGATAGAGCTTTTCTATTATTTCGTTGACAATGTCTTCCGGTTCTCTGGAATCTGTCCCTACAGTGAATTGTGCTTTGCTGTAAAATTGATTTCTTTCAAATAAATGCTTGGCAATGAATTCCGGCAGGTCTTCATCGGATATATTGGCAATTAATGGCCTTTTTTCTTTCTGTTTTGAAAGTCTTTCCACCAATGTCCCAACTCCTGTTCTTAAAAAAATACTCCTGGAGTTATGATTAATAATCTCCATATTATTATAATATACAGGAGTTCCTCCACCAAGGCTTAAGACAACATTTTCTTCAGAAGCCAATATCTCTTCAAGCGCCTCTCTTTCCAGTTTTCTAAAGTAAATTTCTCCCTTTTTCTCGAAAATTTCAGGGATGGTTAATTTATTTCTTCTGGAAATCTCTTTATCAAGATCAATTAATTTAAAATCTATTTTTTCGCTTAATATTTTGGAAATGTGAGATTTGCCACTTCCCATGTATCCGATCAATGAAATTACCATGAAATTTTTTTTAACAAATTTGCGAAAAAGTTTTGAGATAAAGAAAAAAGTCATATCTTTGCACCACTTAAAACAAGGGACATTACTTAAATGAAAACTTGTTGCACAAGTGGCCGACTCGGTAGCTCAGCTGGTAGAGCAATACACTTTTAATGTATGGGTCCTGGGTTCGAATCCCAGCCGGGTCACTAGCAATAAAAATTACTGAATTTGTAATTTTATTGCCTGCGTGGTGAAATTGGTAGACACGCCATCTTGAGGGGGTGGTTTCCTAAGGATGTGCTGGTTCGAGTCCAGTCGCAGGCACTGCAAAGAAAATTTTATAATTAATATTGAAATTTATTTCATTTTAATTGTGGCCGACTCGGTAGCTCAGCTGGTAGAGCAATACACTTTTAATGTATGGGTCCTGGGTTCGAATCCCAGCCGGGTCACAAGTTTACTGAAAAGTAAATTTTTTTCATATTAATATTTTGTGATTTGGTGTTTCAAAGGCTTCCTTCAGGAGGCCTTTGATTTTTGTATGAACTCAAGTCTAAACTTCATCTCGTTTTGTTTTTTTGTATTTAATAATAATCCCCAGCTGAAATAGCCAGGGATACTATATTTTAATAGATAAAGATTAATCCAGGTGCATGTTGTCAATTAATCTTACTCCATCTACTACAACTACGATGAAGGCTCTGAAATTTCTGTCTTTATAGAAAAAATCTGTCTCCTGTAATGTATTTTCATCAGCAATCAGAAAGTATTCAAGCTTCATACCCTTCTGATCATCAAAAATATCAGCTACTCTTTCCTTGATTTCCGGAATACTGACAGTTCTGAACCAGTCGTTTACTTTTTTTAAAGTCTCATAAATTACTTTAGAAGCTTCTTTTCGGTCTTCATGAAGTCTCTGGTTTCTTGAACTCAGTGCCAGTCCGTTTTCTGCCCTATAAATAGGAACTCCGGTTATTTTAACGGGAAGATGTTTTTTCTCCACCATTTTTTTAATAATAGCAAGCTGCTGAAAATCTTTTTCACCAAAATAAGCATTATCAGGCTGTACCTGTCTGAAAAGCTCTTCTACAACAGTTCCTACTCCGTTGAAATGTCCCGGTCTGGATTTGCCTTCCATTTCATTTTCCAGTCCGTCAAAATCATATGACTGGCTTTCAGTTTTTTCAGGGTAAATATCTGCTACCTCTGGGATGTAGACAGCATCTACAAGGCCTGAATTCTGAAGAATAAGGATATCTCTGTTAACATCTCTTGGGTATTTTTTAAGATCCTCAGGATTGTTGAACTGAGTTGGATTTACAAAAATTGAAGAAATGACAAGATCATTTTCTTTTCTTGCCTCTTCATACAGAGAAAGATGGCCATTGTGCAGGGCACCCATAGTAGGGGCAAAGCCAATTCTTTTTCCCATTTCTTTCTGTCTTTCAATGAAATCCTGAAGGACTTTTCTGTTTTTTAGAACTTCCATAGTTTATTTTAATACTATTTCAAAAATACTAAAAATATCGCATAATAATATGTACTTTTAATAATTTGAAAAAGGGAATTTTCGTAAAAAAATGTTAATTAAAATAATGTTGGATGTTTTTTTGTAATTTTGCACATTAAAGCATTTTTACAAAAATTAGATAGAAAGTTTATGCCGAATCAAAAAATACTGTACATTACTACAGAGATGTATCCATATCAGGAAGATACAAATATGGCTGCAGTGGTAAACAAAATGGCACTTAAGATGCACCAAGAAGGCAATGATGTAAGAGTTTTTATGCCAAGATTTGGACAAATAAGTGAGAGAAAGTTCCAGCTTCATGAAGTAATCCGTCTTTCAGGGATGAATATTATTATTAATGATCTGGACCAGCCTCTAATCATTAAAGTAGCGTCTCTTCCGGGGGAAAGACTTCAGGTTTACTTTATTGACAATGAAGAATACTTCAAAAGAAAACAATATTATTTCGACGATGAAGGAAACCCTTTCGAAGATAATGATGAAAGAGCTATTTTCTTTGCCAGAGGAGTTATTGAAACCATTAAGAAACTAAACTGGGTGCCGGACGTTATCCATTTAAATGGATGGATGTCTTCTTTTGTTCCAATTTATCTTAAAACTTACTACGAATCCGATACTTATTTCAAAGACGCAAAAATTGTACTTTCTCTTTACAATGAGAAAGATGCTGACCTGGACAAAAAGATCGATGAAAAGTTACAGTTTGATAATATTTCGGGATTAAAAGCGTTAGATAACCCAACTATTAAAAGTTTTGTTATCGAAAGTATGAACTATGTAGATGCCGTTGTAAAAGGTGATGAGTTTCTGGATGAAGACCTGGATAAGGCTTTCAATGAAACAGCAACCCAGAAATCGGAATATCTGGACGTAGATTCTATAAATCAACTTTATTAAAAACACATTTTTAATGACTCATAATCTTAAAAAGACCTTCGCCATGCTTCTATTGGCGATATTTGGAAGTGCATTCCTTTATAATTGTGAACCGGATCCGGATTCTCTTGGTGAGCAGCTGTTTAATGGTGATGCAGCACAGGGCAATGAAATTGCATACCCTGTTATTGCATACAATTATGATAACAACGATTCAATCAGAAGTGATGCTTCAAGACTAATCAGTGGGTTGAGTGAATCAGGTGTTACTACAAATGTTGCTGTTCTTGGAGCCTTTACTGAACCCCAGTTTGGAATGCAAAGAGCATCTTATGTTACCCAGCTGAGAATGCCAACGGATAATTTTGACTTCAACGGCGCAAATCCAAAAGTAGATTCAGTAGTCCTTGTAGTAAGACCTCCTGCAAATACAGCTTCAAATACTTACTTCTTTGAAGGTGATTCATTAAGAACAAATACATATACAAAAACAGATTTCCCAGTAGACGGAGTAGCTACGGAAGTTTCCATTGAGAAAAAAACTTATCCTGTTCGTAAATATGGTAAAATAGGGGGGGCTTCAAAATCAATGAAAATCAATGTACACGAAGTAACTACGTTCTTAGATGCAAATAATGATGCTCTAAAACGTTCCAATGCATCAATAAGTACTGGTGAGCTGTTAGGTTCAGGAGTATTTGATGGGAACGTGAGTTCTTTATCTATTACAAAAAAATCTGATAATTCAATTGTATTCTCAGGAAACTTAGGATTCAGAATGAAGTTAAGTAATACAAATTTTTTCCAGACTCATATTCTTGATAAAAAAGGAAAACCTGAACTTCAGGATGCTGCTAACTTTATCAGATATTTTAAAGGAATAAAAATTTCTGTGGACGAAACGGATAGATATCTGTATCAGTTCTCTCCTAATGACTTGCAGGTTATCATGTATTATAAATATGATAAGACAGACAACGGAACAACCACAAGACCACAAACAACACTTAATTTCAACCTAGGAAGTGCTAATGCTCATATCGGATTGTATGAGTATAACAGATCTGGATCACCTGCTGCAGCTGCACTGGCTGCAAGTAACCCTAATGAAGGAGATGAAAGACTTTTTGTTCAGGGAATGGGAGGCCCTTCTGTGGTAGTGAAAATTAAGGATGAGACCATCACAAAACTTAAGGAGATCTATAATAAAGATAAGGCAGGTATTGTAAGTGCTAAGATCAGAGTATATCTGGATCCTGCAACATGGAAAAATACAGGTTCTACTGAAGATCGTAAGTTTACACTTTTAAACAATACATTAAATGCGGGTAAAATTGATTACTCAAAGTTAACATTCACTTCAGATCTTACAAACGGACTAGGTTTATATTATTATAAAGAGAATCCTGGTTATTATGATTTTGTAGTTACAAAAACAGTCAAGGATATTGTTGAAGGAAAAACAGAAACAATAGGAGATGCTACACAGCCGATTGTTAATAAACCATTAATTATCAATGCAGGAGCATTTGCAGCAAGTACTACAGGAACTCTTTTGGGAGTTCGTAACACAACAAGAGCATTTGATATGAACAGAATTATTCTGACAGGAGTAGATAAAACAAATACGAATCCGAAGAGAATCCAGCTAATGGTGACTTACGGAACGAAAAAATAGAACACGATAACAAACAACACTAGACAAAATAAAATATGTGCGGAATAGTAGGATATACAGGTTTTCAAGACGCTTATGAAATTGTAATTAATGGTCTTAGAAGATTGGAATATAGAGGGTATGACAGTGCCGGAATTGTTTTAGAAGGACCAGATAACAAGCTGGAAGTAGAAAAAACAAAAGGTAAAGTTGAGGATTTGGTGAATATTTCAAAAGAACTAAAAGGAACGTCTAAAATTGGAATGGGACACACCCGTTGGGCTACCCATGGAGTTCCAAGTGACAGAAATTCCCACCCGCACTTGTCAAACAACGGAAAAATTGCAATTGTACATAATGGTATTATTGAAAACTATGATACCATTAAAACAATGCTTACTGAGAAAGGCTTTACTTTTAAATCAGAAACAGATACTGAAGTACTGGTAAACCTTATCCAATATTTTATGGATCTTAATCCGGATATCGACTTCCCAACTGCAGTGAGATATGCATTGAATGAAGTATATGGTGCTTATGCAATCACTGTACTTCATGAAGATTATCCTGGAGTATTGGTTGTAGGAAGATTAGGATCTCCTTTAGCAATCGGAATCGGAGATAAAGAATATTTTATTGCATCTGATGCTTCTCCTTTCGTAGAATTTACAAAAGAAGCTATATATCTTGAAGAAGGACATATGGCAACAATCTCTCTGGAAAATGGAGTAGATATCAGAACCATCAATGAAAACTCTAAGATTGAGCCTGAAATCCAGGAACTTAAATTGAGTCTTGAGCAAATAGAGAAAGGTGGATATGAGCACTTCATGCTTAAAGAAATCTTTGAACAGCCTAAATCTGTACACGATACCATGAGAGGTAGGCTTCTTGTGGATGAGGGAGTCATAAAAATGGCCGGAATCTGGGATCATGTTGAAAAATTCAAAAATGCTAACAGAATTATCATCATTGCTTGTGGTACTTCATGGCATGCAGGGCTTATCGGAGAATATCTGATAGAAGAATATGCAAGAATCCCTGTGGAAGTAGAATATGCATCAGAGTTCAGATACAGAAACCCGATCATTACAGATAAAGATGTAGTGATTGCCATTTCTCAATCTGGAGAAACAGCGGATACCATGGCTGCTTTAAAACTAGCAAAAGAAAAAGGTGCATTTATATATGGTATATGTAATGTTGTGGATTCTTCCATTGCAAGAATTACAGATGCTGGTTCGTATACCCATGCCGGTCCTGAAATCGGGGTTGCTTCTACCAAAGCATTTACGGCTCAGCTTACCATTCTTACTTTAATCGCATTTAAATTAGGAAAACACAACGGAAACTTAGGAAACGCTGAATTTATGAGCTTAATTGCTGAGCTTGATGCTATTCCTAAGAAAATTGAAGAAGTGTTGAATACTACTCATGAGCTTACGCAGAATATTGCAAAAGACTTTGTGAAAGCTACCAATTTCCTTTACTTAGGCAGAGGATACAATTATCCTGCAGCCTTAGAAGGAGCCTTAAAATTAAAAGAAATTTCTTATATCCATGCAGAAGGATACCCTGCTGCAGAAATGAAGCACGGTCCGATTGCCCTGATCGACGAAAATATGCCAATTGTAATTATAGCACCTAGAAAAGGCCACTATGATAAAATTGTAAGTAATGTTCAGGAAATTAAAGCGAGAAAAGGAAAAATTATCGCTGTAGTTAATAAAGGAGACCGTCAGGTGAGTGAAATGGCAGATTATGTTATCGAAATCCCTGAAACTTCAGAATGTTTCTCTCCAATCGTTGCTTCCGTACCTCTGCAGCTGCTTGCTTATTATATTGCAGTATATAGAGGAGCCAACGTAGATCAACCGAGAAACCTTGCAAAATCTGTTACCGTGGAATAAAAAGTTGTTGTAAATAAAATAAATTTAGATTTCTTCCGTTATTTCAAAAAAAATCTTAAAAGTTTCTTAAAAAAATTATATATTTACGGCTTAATTATAAAAATTAACATGAAAAGGATATTTCTTTTATTATTGTCTGCGTCGGTAGCATCGGTATCTTGTTCAGGTGGTGGCAGCTCTTCTGTAGGGAAGCCAGGAACAAAAGGAGAATTGATACCAAGAGAAAAAACTAAATCATTTGTTGCGGAAAGACCATACGGAATGGTTGCAATTCCTGCAGGTTCATTTGTTGCTGGTTTAGCAGACCAGGATCCAACAAATACTCCTGAAAAAGCAGCATTGAAGACAGTTACTGTTTCTTCTTTCTTCATGGATGAAGCAGAAACTACCAATTCGGAGTACAGAGTATTTATCAATTATGTAAGAGACTCTATCGCGAGAACTTTACTTGCTGAAGCTGCCGGAGAAGGTGGTGATGAAGGCGGACGTAAAGGAGCAGCAATAGGAGATTATGCATATCTTGCTAAAAAAGAAGAAAATTTAACACCTTATCAAGAATATATGGAAGGCCAGGGTGGCCGGGAAGACGGAAGCTATGATGCCAGTAAAAGATTAGATTGGAAAATTCCTTTACACTGGAGCACATCAAAATATCCGGATGTAGAATACGCAGAAGTTTTGGAATCTATGTATCTGCCTTCTTCTTCAAGAATCGGAAACGAAAGAATTTTAGATGTAAGCAAGCTGAAATATACTTACCGTTGGGGAGATATGGACGCTGCAGTTGCAGATAACGAAAGAGGAGCTAACTACCTGAAAAGTGAAAGTATCGCGATCTATCCTGATACTACAGTTTGGGTAAAAGATTTCCACTTTGCTTACAATGAGCCATTGTTTGAACAGTATTTCTGGCACAAGGCTTACAAAGACTATCCTGTTGTTGGGGTTACCTGGGACCAGGCAAGGGCTTATTGTAACTTCAGATCTAAATTGAAAACAGATTACAACGAAAGTTTAAAAAGAAAAAAACAAAGACCATTAGAGTTCCGTCTTCCAACAGAAACTGAATGGGAATATGCTGCAAGAGGTGGTATGCAAAATGCTACTTACCCTTGGGGTGGTCCATATTTAATGGACGACAGAGGTTGCTATCTGGCTAACTTTAAGCCGAAAAGAGGTAACTATATGGAAGACGAGAAAAAAGGTACTTATACATATACAGCTCCAGTTAAGAAATTTAAGAAAAATGGGTTTGGGTTATTTGATATGGCTGGAAACGTTTCTGAATGGACACTATCTTCATTTAACAATTCTTCTTCAGGATTCTCTTCTACATTAAATCCTTCTACTAAAGATAAAAAGGATACGAAGAAATCTGTAAGAGGTGGTTCTTGGAAAGATATAGGTTATGCACTAATGACAGGTGCTAGAGATTGGGAAAGAAAAGATTCCGCAAGAAGCTATATCGGATTCAGAACTGTACAGGATATTCCTGAAGCAGCTGTTAAACCAAGAAGAGTTAACAGAAATTAATCAGACAATTTTTCAATAACAATTTTATTTAACATTAAAAAAACTAACTCAATATGTTTAAGACTAAAGATGCTTGGATGAATTTCTTTTATTCATTCGGTGCTGCAATTGTAATTCTTGGAGCTTGGCTTAAAATTACTCACATTACCTTGGGACCTATTAACGGTAACATTGCTCTTACCGTTGGACTTATCACTGAGGCGATTATCTTTATCATCTTTGCATTTGACCCTCCAAAAACTGAAGAGTCTTATGCTTGGGAAAATGTTTATCCTGAGTTATTAGATAAACATGCTAATCCAAATCCTTTACACTCTAATGTAACAACTAAAAATACAGGAGCTCAATTTGCTGAATTAGAAAATTCTCTTTCTAACAAATTGGATAAAATGCTTGAAGATGCCAGATTAGACGTTCAATTATTTGAAAGATTAAGAACAGGAATTGATAAATTCTCAAACTCTGTTGATCAGATCAATCAAACTGTAGACGTATCTGCTTCTACTCATAAATATAACGACCAATTAAATAAAGCAGCTCAGCACATGGAAAGCATGAATGCTCTTTATGCAATGCAGCTTGAAAGCGGTAAGAGACAATCTGAATTTGCTAACAAGTATGTTGCAGATATGCAGAAATCTGCAGAGCAATCTGAGAAATTCAACCAAGAGCTACAAGGTTTAACATCTAATCTTAATAACTTAAATAGAGTTTATGGTGGTATGCTAACTGCTATGAAGTCTTAATTCCTAACCATTTCTAAATTTAACTACTTAATCAAAAAACAAAGAAAAGAGAATGGCACAAGGAAAACAGACCCCTCGTCAGAAGATGATCAACCTAATGTATTTGGTGTTCATCGCGATGATGGCCCTAAATATTGATGCAGAAATCATCAGATCATACTATGACTCTACCAGAGCATTGAATGAAACCAGAACTTTAACCGAAAAAAAGAACGAGAAGATTTTTGAAAGAACGTTGGAAGCTAAAGCCCAGCAAGTTCCGGATACCTATGCACAGCCTTGGGCTCAGTACAAAGTATTGAAAACCAAAATTGATGCATTGGTGAAATCTGCTCAGGATATTAAAGATTTGTTGAAAAAACAATCTGAGTTTCACGACAAAGATCCTCAAACAGGAAAAGATATTGATGTAAGTGAAAACTTCGCTGCATTGAACAATAATGAAGCAACTACTGAATATTTCTTCAAAGAAGGAGATGAAAATACTCCATCTAAGAATGCATTAGACCTGAAAGCTAAAATTGATGACGTAAGAAACTACATCAATGCTACCTTCGGAAACAATGCTCAGTTGCAGGATTTAGTCGCAAGAGCTAACAAGTCTCTTATTGCAGAGTATCCGAAAGGAACGTCTCCAAATGAAAAGACTTGGTTCCAGAATAAATTTTATCATCAGCCGCTAATTGCTGCAATATCTAACCTGGAGATTATCCAAAATGATGCCAGAAACGTTCAGTCTGATGCATTGGCATTATTACTTCAGGAAAAAGTAGATGCGAGTATTAAGTTCTCAAGCTACGAGCCTATCGTTTCAGGTCCGATTGATATTCAGGCAGGAAAACAGGCTGAAGTAAAAGTAATGCTGGGTACTTATTCTAACAGCAATAAGATCAGTATTTCCGGAGTAAGTAAAGTAGAAAATGGTAAAGGTTCTATCGCAATTTCAGGTTCTGGAATTGGTGAACATAAATTGGGAGGTACTATTACGTTAACGGATGCTTCTGGTAAACCACAATCTTTCCCTTGGACTCATACTTATAATGTAATTGCAGGACCAAGAGAAGTAAAACTTGAAAAAGGTTTATTACTTGCTGCAGACAAAATGAATGTAATGTACAGAGGGCTTGAGAACCCTGTTTCAGGATCAATCTTAGGTGCTGACAATTCTAAACTTTCATTATCTGCTCCGGGTGCATCTGTAAGAAGTACAGGTCCAGGTAAATGGAGTGTGAAACCAACTTCAGGTAATGTTGTTAAATTAACATTATCAGGAATTGATCCTTATGGAAAATCAGTATCTCAGGTATTTGAATACAGAATTAAGAACGTTCCGCCTCCAAGAGGAGAAATGAGAGGACAGAATGTATTGTCTATGCCGGCAACTTCTATTCCTAACCAGTCTGTTCAGGCAGCAATTCCTGACTTTGATTTCCCTGTTTCATTTACAGTAACTCAGTTTATGGTGAGAGTACCGGGTAGAGCAGCGCTTCTTGTTCATGGTAACTCTCTGGATGAAGCAGCAGGTTTAGTGAAGAATCTGAGAACAGGAGATGTGGTTTCTATCTTTGATATTAAAGCAACAGCTCAAGGTCTTGACGGTCAGATTATTAAAAACATTACTCCTATAATCATTAATGTTCAATAGGACTAAAATTGTAATTTATTATGAAAAAATATATTAGCACCCTTTTAGTATTAGTTTCGGGATTTGCTTTTTCCCAGACTATTCTGAACGCATCTTCTCCGGAAGAGTTCAGACAGATGAGAGCAGAAAACAAACAGAAAGTTGGTGATACTATTGTAGATAAAACAGTAAAACCTCTTGAATATGGTTTTGTTGAAGACAAAGATATCCTTAAGAGTATGTTTGTGTGGGAGATCATTGATATGAATGATAAGATCAACCAACCATTCTACTACGATAATCCGGATGGTCTTCTTGCTACCCCTACAAGATCTCTATACCAACTATTATTGGATGCTGCCTTGAGCGGTAAGATTGAGCAGGTATATGACGATGAAAACTTTACTGTAAAACTTTCTCCGGAAGGAATTCAGAAGAGATTGGAAAAAGTAATCATCAATGATGCTGCTATTGATATCTTAAACTCTGGAAGACAGCTTACAGAAGCAGAAAAGAAACAGTATACTGATGTATTTAAGACGACTACTGATAAAGTAAAAGTTCTTAAAATCATGGGTATGTGGTTTATTGATAAGAGAGACGGACAAATGAAATACAGACCTCTTGGTATTGCTGCAATGGGACCAGATCCTGCAGTGCAGGGAGTTATTGGTCCAGATGGTAAGCCTATTGCAAGTAATGATGAGCTTATTGATCTTTTCTGGATCTACTACCCAAGTGCTCGTGATATCTTAGCAAACAATTTTGTTTTCAATAGAAAAAATTCATCTGCTGACTTATCTTTCGATGATGTTATCAATGCAAGAAGATTCTCTTCTATCATTTATAAATCTTCGGCTGGTTTAGGAGACGGTACTATTAAGGATTATATTCCTAAAAATGCCGATGAACAACTGGAAGAAAGCGATAGAATCAAAGCGCAGATTCTTGAAATGGAAAATGATATGTGGAATTACTAGATTTCACTTGATATTTATAGAAAACCTGAGTATTTTTACTCAGGTTTTTTTATTATGAGAAATGTAGATTATATTATTGTAGGAGACGGATATGCAGGGCTTTTCTTAGCTCATCAGCTGATCAAAAATAACAAGTCTTTTGTGATCTTTACGGAAGGAAGAAAAAGCGCTTCTCAGGTTTCAGCAGGAATTATCAATCCTGTTGTTCTAAAGAAGTTTACCACATTCTGGAAAGCACAGGAGCAAATAGATTTTCTTAAAGACAGTCTTAAAGAAATAGAATCATATACAGGGGAAAACTATCTGATCAATGCTCCCATTCACAGAATTTTCCATGATGAAAATGAACAGAATTTATGGTTGAAAAAATCAGCAAATGAAGAATTATCAAATTTTCTTGATCAGAATTTTGATCGTTTAAATGTAGTAAAAAACGACTTTCTTACCGGAAAGGTGAATCAGTCTGCAAGACTCAACGTTAATGGATTTTTCAGTGGTTTATTTAATTATTTTGAAAAAAATGATCATCTGGTCAAAGAAAAATTCGATTATTCAAAATTGAATCCATCTGAAGGGGTATATAAAGATTTTACTTTCAAAAATATGATCTTCTGTGAAGGGATGGGGGTGAAGGATAATCCGTATTTTTCAGAGATTACAGTAAACCCGAACAAAGGTCACCACATAAAAGTGAAACTTTCTCAACCGATTCCGGAAAACATAACCATTAAAAAGAAACATTTCTTGTTTCCGACGGGAAACGAATTATATTTTTATGGAGGAACTTATGACAGAGAGCAGCTTCACCATCATATTGACGAATCAGCAGTTGCCCAACTGGTGAAAGGACTTTCAGAATTTTACCCTTATGATTTTGAAGTAGAAGAAGTACATTTTGGATTCCGCCCGACCGTAAAAGACAGAAGACCTATCATCGGAAGACATGATACCTTCAGTAATCTTTATGTTTTTAATGGACTTGGAGCCCGTGGGATTCTTAATGGGTGCTATTTTTCAAGAGATCTGTTCCGTTTTATGGAAGAAGATATTCCATTGCATGAAGAAGTTTCGTGGAAGAGATTTCAATAGTGTATCTTAGAATTGGTATTCAAAGTGAAAATTTATGAATGAAAATATATTAGGTTTAGTGGCCGGAGTTCTCACTTCCGTTTCAATGATTCCACAACTTATAAAGGTAATCAGAGAAAAGAATGTAGAAGATATTTCTTTACTCATGCTCCTGGTTCTGATTTCAGGACTCTCTTTATGGGTCTGGTATGGATTTGAAAAGGACGAACTCCCTATTATTATATCAAATGCATTTGCGGTTCTGGTGAATATCAGCCTTTTGATCTGCTACATAAAGTACAACAACAAAAAATAGAAATGTCAATAAAAAAATACACCTCATCATGATGAGGCGTATTTTATTTTTATTTAAGTGAGATTCAATTACTGAAGAACAAATTTAGCTAAAGGAGCCATCCTTGCTTTGTTTAAAGTAAGCGTATTTCCGTTTACAGAATAATTGTCTGCTGCAAGAATTGCTTTGGTAAATTGATTTTCAATATCAAGATCCTCGCAAGCCATCATCGTTGACATTCCCTGATTGAATTTAATTCTCATTACCTCAGGTTTGATCTCAAAAGTTCCTCCCAAACCATTACATCCGGCATGTCCCTGATATCTCATACCATCCATTTCAAGTTTAAAATAAGGATTGTTTTTAGGATTCTTCAGTTCAATCGGCTTCCCGTTAAGTTCTGTAAGTTTCCATGTTTTTCCTGTAATATCAGTAGTTGCTTTTTGAGCATTTTGTGTTTTACATGAAACAACTAAAAATGTTGTGATAACAAGTGCTGATACATAATAATATAAACTTTTCATATTGTTTATTTTTTTAATTTGAATTGCTAATCCCTATGCTAATACGATGCCATTTTTGCAGGACCAGACTCTTTTTTTGCCTGTTTAAGATGAAACAGGACCATATCAACATTCTTTTTCAGGAAAGTGATATTCCCTTTAATATCAGAATATTGATATTCTTCATTGGAGGCAGTATATTCAGGTAAAGCATCACTTTTTTTAAGGTCAAAAGTTTTGCCGTTTAAATGTATTGTTGCTGTATTTTTGGTGTTATTGATGGTAACTTCTATTTTTTCTCCATAGCTGTCAACATACACATTTTTTGAAATGTCATCTGTATTTTCTGGAGTAACAGCAGTAATGATTTCAGCTTCTTTTCCGGGATGTTTACACGCTGTTAGGGAAATAATGGTCAATCCGAAAAGGACTGGTAATAATAATTTTTTCATAGTGATAAGTGATTTTAAAGTGTTTCATGAATTATGATGTTAATGCTATATAAATTTACAAATATTTTTAATAAATATATGTTAATTTTTCATAAACTAACAGAAAGTTAAAGTTTTACATGATTTAACTCACTGTTTTTGGAAACAAAATTCACAAAACGGAAACTAATAATTATTGTCGAAAGTAATGGTAACCTTTGTTAATTCAGGCTTTTTAACGAATTTGTTTTCAGTAGTATAATGTTGATTTTTTTCATTTTTCATTTGTTGTGTTAATTTTCGGCAAAAATAATTCAAAAAGAAAAGAGTAACAATAAGTTAATGTTAATAATTATAATTCATGATAAAGTTTAGGTTTGACTAATGAAATTTTCAAAGTACAGTACTATGCCACCTAAAATGTTCAAAAATGCAACAACTTTAAAATTAAAATTTCCTTAAATGCAAAAAAATGGCTTGATATTTGAGAATTGAAACTTGCACAGATGAGATGTCAGGATTGCTCGAATTACGCTTGAATAAACGAAATATTTAATATTTATCATTTTTTATATTCAGTTATTTTAAAGAAGAGTTAAATTTTGTTAATCCATGATGATAATATCATAATCTGGGTGTACATTTGCAACTTCAAAATGAGAAACTTCGTAGTATATTTTTTAACCGGTCTTTTTCTACTCTTTGTAGTAGAAAGCAGACTTGATGTTAAAACGCTCCGAAACGACTATAACGGTCATGTTTCTCATCATATGCCCAAAAGAGCCAACCGACTGAATCAGACTTTTGAAAAACTCTCCGTTCAGCAGATGGCAGATAATGTAGACAATTCCACTATAGAACTTACCGAAAATGATTTCGAACTGTCTGATGTATGGCAGGCCATTGTTGTTTTTGCAGGAGTTTTCAGTCTTGTCTATATTTTTGGACTAAAAAGCTATAAACTATCAAAACCGGATATTCATGGCTTTGTTCTTGGTTTAGCCAACAAAAGATTTATTCTTATCCGCTCCATTAGAATCTAAAATTTCTCCGTTCCGTTTATTTTCTGCCTGATGACGGGCGGAAATACCTTGCGTTGTGTATGCCGGTAATCATCACACCGTATCCCTTTTATTACCGTTTTTTATTTCTATCAAAACATTAACGATTATATAAACTCTAGAATTATGATAAAAAGAGTTGCTTCGGGAATTGCACTGAGTGCCCTTTTGTTGGCGGTTGGCTGCAATAAGAAAAAAGAAGAAAAAGAAGAAGTTACCGTCTATCCGGTGACGTCCCCTGTGGTCATGGATACCGTAATCAACAAAGAATACGTAGCCCAGATTAAATCTGTAAAAAACATTGAAGTGAGAGCTCAGGAAAAAGGTTTCCTGGAAAAAATCTTTGTAGATGAAGGACAGTACGTACAGGCAGGACAAACATTGTTCCGTATTATGCCTAAATTGTATCAGGCAGAATTATTAAAAGCAAAAGCAGAAGTAGAGCAAGCTTCTATTGAGCTTAAAAACGCAAGTACACTGGCAGGAAACAACATCGTTTCTAAAAATGAAAGAGCGATGGCAAAAGCTAAATTGGACGCTGCCAATGCAGAAATGAAACTGGCTCAGATCCATTTGTCTTTTACTGATATCAAAGCTCCGTTTTCAGGGATTATTAACAGAATTCCACTGAAATTGGGAAGCCTTGTAGATGAAGGCGATTTGTTGACTTCGTTATCAGATAACACAAGTATCTACACCTATTTCAACGTTTCAGAACCTGAATATCTCAGCTATCAGACTCATGCTGCAGACAGAGGAAGCAATCAGGTTTCTTTGATTACAGCCAATGGAGAAATGTATACACAAAAAGGAGAAATCCAGACGATTGAAGGAGAATTCGATAACGAAACAGGAAATATTGCTTTCCGTGCGAAATTCCCTAATCCGGACAAACTTCTGAGAAACGGAGAAACCGGAAAAGTGCAGATGTCAATGCCTGTTCACAATGCATTGATCATTCCACAGAAAGCAACCTATGAAATTCAGGATCAGAAATATGTATTTGTGATTGATAAAAATGGAGTAGCAAAATCCAGAAATATTAAAGTTGCCTATGAACTTCAGGATTTGTATGTGGTAGGATCAGGAATTTCAAAAGGAGATCAGATTCTTCTGGAAGGAGTTCAGAAAGTAAAGGATGATCAAAAGGTGAAAACAAAATTCCAGGATCCTAAGAAAGTTCTTCAATCATTGAAATTAAAAGCAGAGTAGTGGTCTCTAAAATGAAGCAGTATGTTTAAGAAATTCATTCGCAGACCAGTTCTGTCTATAGTAATCTCATTGATTATTGTATTTATGGGAATACTGTCATTGGTAAAACTTCCGGTGACACAGTTCCCATCCATCTCTCCACCTAAAGTAAATATTACCGCAGAATATCCCGGAGCTAACAACGAATTGTTGATTAAATCCGTAGTAATCCCCTTAGAAAGAGGATTAAATGGAGTTCCCGGTATGAAATATATGACTTCGGATGCCGGAAATGACGGGGAAGCTTCCATTCAGATTGTATTTGATCTGGGAACGGATCCCAATGTAGCTGCAGTAAACGTTCAGAACCGTGTATCTTCAGTAGTTAATAAGCTTCCGCCTTTGGTAGTGCGTGAAGGGGTAAAGATCACACGTGAAGAACCCAACATGTTGATGTATATTAACCTGTACAGTGATGATCCTAAAGCTGATCAGAAATTCCTTTTCAATTATGCAGATATCAATGTAATGTCTGAATTGAGAAGGGTAAGTGGTGTAGGTTTTGCCGATATCCTGGGAACCCGTGAATATGCAATGCGTATCTGGCTTAAGCCGGACAGGTTAACAGCTTATAATATTTCAGCAGATGAAGTAATGGAATCTCTGAATGAGCAGAGTTTGGAAGCTTCCCCTGGGAAAACAGGTGAAAGTTCAGGAAAACGCTCTCAGTCTTTCGAGTACGTATTAAAATATCCTGGTCGTTTCAATAATGAAAAAGATTACGGAAACATTATTTTAAAAGCAAAACCGAACGGAGAATCTGTAAGACTGAAAGATGTTGCCGATATTGAGTTTGGAAGTTCCATGTATGATATTTATTCCACATTGAACGGAAAACCTTCAGCTGCGATCACCGTAAAACAATCCTATGGATCCAATGCAAGTGACGTTATCAAAAATGTGAAAGCATTGATGAAAGATCTTGAAAAAAATAATTTCCCTAAGGGAATGCATTATGACATCAGTTATGACGTTTCAAGATTCCTGGACGCATCCATGGAAAAAGTAATTCACACTCTATTTGAAGCTTTCGTTTTGGTTGCTATCGTGGTATTCTTATTCCTTGGAGACTGGCGTTCAACCTTGATTCCGGCATTAGCCGTTCCGGTTTCATTGGTAGGAACATTTGCAGTGATGTCAGCCTTTGGAATTACCCTGAATATGATTTCCCTCTTTGCTTTAGTAATGGCGATCGGGGTTGTGGTAGATGACGCGATTGTAGTTATTGAAGCCGTTCACGCCAAGATGGAAGAGAAACATCTTTCTCCATTGAAGGCTACCGAGGAAGCAATGCATGAGATCAGTGGGGCAATTATCGCAATTACACTGGTAATGGCATCGGTGTTCATTCCGATTGCATTTATGTCCGGACCGGTTGGGGTATTCTACCGTCAGTTCTCTATTACAATGGCCTCATCCATTATTTTATCAGGGGTAGTGGCACTTACGCTGACACCAGCATTATGTGCTCTGATCTTAAGAAATAATCATGGAAAAGCGAAGAAGAAAACTCCCATTACTATTTTCCTTGATAAATTCAACAACCTGTTCACGAAAGGAGCTGGCAGATATGAGAAGCTACTGAATAAAACAGTGACGAAAAAGACAATAACATTGCCGTTACTATTAGCATTCTGTGCCTGTACATTCTTCCTGAGTAACTCTTTACCATCAGGATTTATCCCGGCTGAAGATCAGGGGATGATCTATGCCATTATTCAGACACCTCCGGGATCTACATTGGAAAGAACAAACCAGATTGCCAGAGAACTTTTAAGAGAATCTGAAGACATTGATGGAGTACAATCCGTTTCTTCTCTCGCGGGTTATGAGATTTTAACGGAAGGTACCGGGTCAAACTCAGGAACCTGTCTGATCAACCTTAAAAGTTGGGAAGAACGTAAAGAATCCGCCGCTGAAATCATTGAAAAACTTGAGGAAAAAGCGAAAAATATTCCAGGTGCCAATATTGAATTCTTCCAGCCGCCATCCGTTCCGGGATATGGAGCAGCAGGAGGTTTCGAACTTCGTTTACTGGATAAAGCGGGAAGTGGAGATTATCATAAAATGGAGCAGGTAAGTAATGACTTTGTGAAGGAGCTTAAGAAACGTCCGGAACTTGGATCAGCATTTACTTTCTATTCTGCGAGTTTCCCGCAATATATGCTTAAGATTGATAATGATCTTGCAGAACAAAAAGGAGTGACCATTGAAAAAGCAATGGATAACCTATCTACATTGATTGGTTCCAACTATGAAACGAGTTTCATCCGTTTTGACAGACCCTATAAGGTAATTGTTCAGGCGGGACCTCAATACCGTGCCTTACCAACTGACCTGCTGAAACTGTATGTTAAAAATGATAAAGATCAGATGGTTCCCTACTCAGACTTTATGAGATTGGAAAAAGTATACGGATTATCAGAGATTACCAGACATAATATGTATAACTCTGCAGAGGTGAGCGGAACTCCGGCACCTGGATATAGTAGTGGACAGGCGATCAAAGCCATTCAGGAAGTTGCGGATAAAACACTTCCAAGAGGTTTTGGTATAGACTGGGCGGGTATTTCCAAAGATGAAGTAAGCCGTGGTAATGAAGCCGTATTTATCTTCCTGGTATGTTTAGGATTTGTTTACCTGATTCTTTCTGCACAGTATGAAAGTTTCATCCTCCCGTTACCGGTTATTTTATCCCTTCCGGTAGGTATTTTTGGAGCATTTTTATGCTTAAAATTATTAGGATTGGAAAACAATATCTATGCACAGGTGGCCATGGTCATGCTTATCGGACTTCTGGGTAAAAATGCCGTGTTGATTGTAGAATTTGCCGTTCAGAAAAAGGCAGAAGAAGGAATCCCCGTAGCCAAAGCGGCTATTGAAGGAGCGGCTATCCGTTTCCGTCCGATTTTGATGACATCATTTGCATTTATTGCCGGATTGATTCCATTGGTGATTGCAACAGGACCGGGAGCAGTTGGTAACAGAACCATTGGTACTGCAGCAGCAGGAGGAATGTTAATCGGGACTATTTTCGGATTGATGATTATCCCCGGACTGTATTATATCTTCGGAACCATTGCTGATAAGTCACGATTGGCGAGATATGAAGAAGAGAATCCTTTAACAGAACAAACTGAACCTTATGAACATGATGGAAAATTCGAAGACTAAAAATATAATCACAGCCATTGCCTTATCACTTGTACTCGCAAGTTGTAAGGCGCCGATGGCGACTGTTATAAAAGATGAGGTAAAAGAAAATATTCCTCAGAACTTTAATCAGGAAGAACAGCAGGATGCTAACAACAATAGCGGAACAACTCCGTGGAGACAGTTCTTTACAGATCCTAACCTTGTAACGCTGATTGAAACGGCTTTAAAAAATAATCAGGAGCTTCTGATCACACTTCAGGAGATTGAAATTGCTAAAAGTGGTGTTTTAGCTAAAAAAGGAAGATTGACTCCAACGGTTTCTGCAGGAATAGGAGCGGGATTGAAAAAATCCGGCCGTTATACGAGTGAAGGAGCAGGGGATGCTACTACAGAAATAGAACCCGGAAAAGAAATGCCGGATCCACTGGGAAATTTTGAAGCAGGATTAAATGCAAGCTGGGAAATTGACATCTGGAAAAAACTCAGAACGGAGAAAGAATCTGCAGTAGCTCATTACCTTTCTACAGTGGAAGGGAAAAACTTTGTTTTGTCGAATCTTATTGAAGAAGTTGCGGATAATTATTATGAGTTATTAGCACTTGATAATCAATTGGATATTATACAGCAGTATATCAAGCTTCAGCAGAGAGCATTGGAAATTTCCAAAATTCAGAAAGAAGCCGCTGCAGCAACGGAGCTTGCTGTGAAGAAATTTGAGGCAGAGTTGGCGAAATCCAAAGCTTCAGAATATACAATCCGTCAGCAGATCACAGAGAAGGAAAACGAAATTAATGCTTTACTGGGAAGATATCCACAGCCGATTGTGAGAACAAAGGAAAACTTTATGTCTACCATTCCTCCCACAGTGTATACCGGAATCCCATCTCAGTTATTAGCCAACCGTCCTGATATCAAGCAGGCAGAGCTGGAATTGAAAGCATCAAAACTGGATGTGGAAGCTGCAAGAAAAGAATTTTATCCTTCTTTGGAAATTTCTGCAACCTTAGGACTGGAAGCTTTCAAACCATCCTATCTTGTTAAATTACCAGAATCAATAGCTTACAATCTTGTGGGTGAGCTGGCTGGACCACTCATTAATAAGAGTGCGATAAAAGCTAATTTTCAGACGGCAGATGCAAAACAGGTTCAGGCATTATACGAATATGATAAAACCATTTTGAATGCTTATCTGGACGTTGCCAATTTAATGTCAAAGGTTAAAAATATTGACCAGTATTATCAGTTGAAGTCTCAGGAAACCAAAGCCCTGGATCAGTCTATTGATATTGCTAATCAGTTGTTCCGTAATTCAAGAGCAGATTATCTTGAAGTTCTTTTGAATCAGAGAGATGCATTGGATGCTAAAATGGAGCTTATCGAAGCAAAACAGAAACAGCTCAGTACTGTAGTCGACATCTATAAAAGTTTAGGTGGAGGCTGGAAATAAAACATCATAATTCTATCAATAAACAGTTAATGTTTTTTGGAAGGGTCAATTCTTTTGAGTTGGCCCTTTTTATTTTTAATACGACAGGTTCTGTCGCCGTGAGTAGATATTTTTGCATCATAATGATACAAATTGCAATACAATATATAGAAAATCTAACTATTAATAGCATGATTTATAGTAGGTTGAAGTATATCAATTTTTGTGTCTTAAAAAGTACTAAATTCGCTGCGTTTTAATAAACTAATTACTAACTCAAAAAATGACAACACGAGAATGAGAAAACTTTATCTCAGTGCATTCACTTTATGCACGATCCTGGGTATATCTGCCCAGGAAGTGGTGTGGCAGAAAGATATCCAATCCTCTACCCAGGATTTTCTAAGCCAGGTCACCACAACCATTGATCAGCAGTATTTGATCACAGGAAGTTCTATTCAAAGCAATAAGCAACAGGCTTCAGGCAGTAAGCAGAATAACGGTTATGATTTTCATTTAGTAAAACTCAATCAGCAGGGTCAAGAAGTCTGGGAGAAATATTTCTCAGGACAGAACCATGACTATTTATCTGCAACAGTTACTACTCAGGATGGAGGTTTTTTACTAGCCGGAACATCTTATTCCGGAAAAGGATTGGATAAAAAAGAGGATTCCAAAGGCGGCTCAGATATCTGGCTGATCAGAATCAATGAATTTGGAGATGAATTATGGCAGAAAACGTTGGGAAGTTCTTCAGATGAAGAAGCCAGAGCGGTTATCCAGACTACTGATTTAGGATTTTTTGTGGCCGGAAACGTACAGAATTCAGCAAAAGGCTATGGCTCTAAAGATGTATGGATCACCAGACTCGATAAAAACGGAAAAGAACTCTCCCAATTAATTTTAGGCGGAAAAGGTTTAGACGAAGTAGAGAAGATGATTCCAACGAGAGATGGTGGAGCATTACTGGGGATTTATTCAAGAAGTTCCGAGGTTCGTGTTTCTGGTTCTGAAAAAGATTCCGGAATGCGAGATGCGGGTTCTGCATCAAAGATTCAAAACCCGAATCCCGTATCCCGCAACTCGAAACAAACTGAAAACTTTGGTGAGGGTGATTACTGGATTGTCAAGTTGGACAAGAACGGAAAAGTAGAATGGGAAAAGAACTTTGGAGGAAAAGGAGATGATCATTTGAGAACCCTTGCACTAACCTCTACAGGTTTTATCATTGGTGGAGAATCAAGATCAGAAAGATCAGGAAACAAAACCGTAGGCATTGAAGATGGAACAGATCTTTGGCTGATTGCTCTCAATGAAAGAGGAGAAGAGCAGTGGCAGAAATCCTACAATTTCAAAAACAGAGATATTTTGATGGGTATGAGTGTTCTTCATTCTGCTGACGATAAATCTTCTAAAGGAATTTTATTAGGAGGTTACACCCAGGCTGAAGGAAGAATTCAAACTGATGATGAAACCTTCTGGATGCTGTATTTAGATCAAAATGGTAATGAGCAGTGGAGAAAACACGTAAAAGGAGAATCCAGACAAAAAGAAGAAAGACTTTCTGATTTAAAACTCAACAGAGACGGCTCCATTATTCTCGCTGGAACCAGTGCAGAAGAATTGGGTAAAGAAAACTGGAAAATTGTAAAGCTGGGAGACAAACAGGTAGACCAGTTGATTGAAAAATACGATATCAAGATCTATCCAAATCCAGTATCTGACTATGCTTATGTAGAAATAGGATTCAACGACTTTAAAGAAGCAGATATTCTGTTATATGATATGAGCGGAAGACAGCTCCAAAGTATAAAAACTAAAAACAGAGTGACTAAGATCAATACCCAGGCTTTGGTTCAGGGAGCTTATCTGATCACAATAAAAACAGATACCAACAAAACGGCAAGTGCTAAATTAATTAAGAAATAAAATGATGAAAAGAATATTTGTAATAGTGTTGTTGTCTATTTTTTCATTTGGATACTCACAGTCCGGAATTGGAATTAATGCGCAGCAGAATAAAGAGGTCTTATCCTTTCCAACCTCCCCTGATGCCTACAGCTTTGATAAAGTAGGAAAGCTTCCTATGGATCTATTTAATGGGAAAGCTAATATAACTATTCCCATTTATGATATTCAATTAGGAGATATGGTTTTCCCCATTAAGCTTTCTTATAATACAGGAGGAATTAAACAGAATGAGATTTCAAGCTCAGTAGGATTAGGATGGTCATTATCCATACCCAATACCATTTCAAAGAATATTATGGGAAAAGATGATGATTTTTTTCCAATCTATTTTAAAGATTACAATACAGCTTATCAATATTCATCTATTGATCCTTGGAATGATAATGCCAAAAAAGAGGTCTTGGGCTTTCTTTATGATGGGATGTATGATGTGCAGCCCGATCTGTTTTCGTATAACCTCCCTACCGTAAATGGCAGTTTTATAATAAATAATAACAAAGGTTTTCCGATTCCTCATGAAGATGTTTTGATTGAAAGACTGCCTGATAATGGTAGTTTCACCATAACAGATTCAAAAGGTAACAAATTCTGGCTGTCGGGGAAAAATTCAGTGATGACTAAACGATCTCAAACGGTTCCTCAATTGGCTGTAAATTCTTTTTTAATGGACAGTTTGCGTACATCGAGAAATCAGGGGATACAAATTGAGTATCAAAAAAAGCTAAACTATTCTGAAGAGAGTAAATTTGAAAGTAGAATTCTGACTTCCCAAAATGCTCCCGTGGGCTATACTCCTTTTCCTCCGATTCAAACATCTCCGCCACCGAGAATTGACATCAATACGAACTTTGAAAAATTAATTACAAAAATTACATTTCCTGAAGGGCAAATTGAGTTCAAATATTCGGGAGATGACAATTTAATGACCGTAGGTAATGAAATATATAGAAAAGATATCAATTCATCTGCCGGCACTGCGTTGAAAAGAATTGTTGTCAAAGACAAATCAGGAAAAATAATAAAAGATTTTTTGCTGAATCATTCTTATTTTGAATCAAGCTCTGTTGATAAAACCTATGAAGATTACAGGCTTAAACTTATAGGCTTAAAAGATAATCTTCAAAATAAGAGTTATGCATTTTCTTATAATGAAACAAGCCCTCTTCCTGCAAGAAATTCTAATAATGATGATTACTGGGGATATTTTAATAATACATTTTACAGCAAGTCAAACACCAGTATCCCGGATCAGATTTTTTCTAGTAATATCGGGGCGAGCCAAAGCACAATAATCGGAGGCAGAAATAGAAATACGAATCCTACTTATGCCCAACTAGGAGTTTTAACAGCTATCAAATATCCTACCGGTGCTTCTAAAAAGCTTTATTATGAAAGCAATACCATTGAAACAACCCAATATTCCACCATTGAAGCGTATGAAAATTATATGAGTGTGGGTAATAATCAGGACCCGGGTACTTTTGTGAAACCTATTCGTGATACCCTGGTTACAGTTCCGCAATCTGTTTTTATGAATAAGTCTAATGCAAGATTTAAAATCACTTTTGGAAATGGCTGTATGAATAATAATGATGACATTGCCCAGATCCATGAAAACAGATGCCAGGGCAGCATAAATATGTCAGGACAGGTATATACTTCTAACGGAAAAAGCTTTACTGCAGAATTTAGTGCTACAACAAGCCCCATTCAATTACGTTTGCAGCGTATAGGAGACTGTGGCTGTGATTTTTCATTTGACATCAAATATAACAAACAAATTGCAACCAATTTAATTTCAAATGTTGGTGGGCTCAGAATAACAAAAGTAGAAGATGTAGATGCCAGTAATACGTCTAATATCTATAACTACAGCTATGAAAGGGTTGATCCGATTACAGGAGTTTCTAAAGGTTCAGGAAAGCTTAAACGTCCGTTTCAATTTGTTAAACCTTTTTATAGAGTAGCTCATCCAAGCCCAGAACATGCAGCATCATCAGATTATATTCAGAGAGATTATATGGTTCAAAATACAGGAAGCGCTTATAACTCTTATAGCATGTCCAATATAGTTACCTATTCTACGGTAAAAGAGTATAATGATCTTGGAGAAACTATTTATGAATTTGCAGATGGAAATGCCGGGACAAGCTCTGTTTATGCAGACAAGACAGGACCATATGATGATTGGAGATATGGACTCCCGTTAAAAACGACGTATAAGAAAGGAGCTAATACTCTAAAAGAAGAAATATTTAAATATGAAATCAACCCATTGAAAAATAAGCTATCAGGATATAATCCCGTTACCAATGAAGAGATTGCTTTTGGGCTTGATCTGGATATTGTACCTTACAATGTAGAGAATTTTAACGTACCTCCATTATCCTCTTATCAGGTCAATATGAGTGCTGTAGAAATTTACGGAGGAAAGATAGAACGTAAAATATCAAAGGTAATAGATCATTTTGAGGGAGATAAAAAGGTTGAAAATCAAACCGTATATACTTATTCAGATACGGATATTAATAAACCTGTCAATTTAAAGAGTACATTATCTACATTTTCATCCGGGGAAAATGTTGTGACAGACTATCAGTATGCGCATGAAAAAGGCATTCAGAAACTTATTAATGCTAATATCATTGATACTCCTATAGAGACACAGGTTACAAAAAAACAAAATGCCAATGATGCTGTAGGTAAAGTACTGTCAAGAACGGAAACCAAATATGACAATCCACTGAACTTACTTCCAAGCTCAGCAGTGTCGTATGATCTTCAGAATAATCCTACTACCGAGGTTATTTATGATCAATATGATTCTAAAGGAAATCTTAAGCAATACACCACAAAAGATGGTATTTCAACAGTCATTATCTGGGGTTACAACCAAACCCAGCCTATTGCCAAAATAGAAGGAGCCAAATTAACAGACATCCAGCAGTCTTTAATTGATTCTATTGTTAATGCTTCCAATACAGACGCTTTGGCTGGTCCCAACAATGATGAAACATCTTTCTTGTCAGCATTGAATACCTTCAGAGCTAATACGGCTTTATCCGCTTATCAGATCACAACATTTACATATGATCCATTAGTAGGAGTAAGAAGCATCACGCCACCATCTGGCATCAGAGAAAGCTATGTGTATGATTCCGCAAACAGGCTTCAGAAAGTGATCGATGTGAATGGCAAAGTGTTGAAGGAAATGAAATACAACTATAAAAACTAAAACTGATGAAAAAATTGATAATACCGATAGGAGCGTTGCTCTTATCCAATATAACCTACGCCCAGCTTTCCCCGATCTCAAGCAATGAAAACTATATTCAGTCCAAAACGTATCTGGATTATAATGGTACTACAGCTACAAAATCCTCAGAATCTGTACAGTATTTTGACGGTCTGGGAAGACCCAAGCAGATTGTTAACATAACAGCATCACCTTTGGGAAGAGATGTTGTCACCCACATTGAATATGACGCGTTCGGGAGACAGGTGAAAGACTACCTTCCGGTTCCCCAACTTTCCACAAGCAACGGGAACTATTATTCAGGACCTTTGGGTGTTTATCCTACCACCTACGGGAATGAAAAGATCTATTCAGAGAAGATTCTTGAAAACTCACCTTTAGACCGTATTTTAAGCCAGAAACAAGTTGGAAACGCTTGGGATAATAAGCCTGTACAATTTGGATATGATGCCAATACAGATGGCGAGGTTAAAAAATACACCGCCACTTTTAACTATACCAATTTTACTTCCCAACTCACTTTATCCGGTTCCTACGGAGTAGGACAGTTATATAAAAATACAGTTACCGATGAAGATGGCAACCAAAGTATTGAGTTCAAAAACGGACAGGGTCAGGTGGTATTGGTCAGAAAAGTAATCAGTGCTACAGAAAGTGCCAATACCTATTATGTTTATAATGATTATAATCAGCTGGCATATGTAATTCCTCCCAAAGCCTCCGTAGAAGCAGATCCGAATACCGTATTGAATGATTTATGTTATCAATATAAATATGACGGGAGAAATCGTCTGGTAGAAAAGAAACTGCCTGGTAAAGGCTGGGAATATATGGTGTATAACGCAGCTGATCAGCTTATACTGATTCAGGATACCGAGCTTAAAGGAAAAGGACAATGGCTCTTTACCAAATATGACCAGTTTGGAAGAACCATTTACACCGGAATTACCAATAATACTGCCAGCAGGGTATCAATGCAAAACAGTGCCAACGTCAATACCGTTTTATATGAAACCAGAACTGCTGCGGCGGGATTTACCTTAAACGGTATGGCGGTATACTATACGAAGCTTTCCACTCCTTCGAATGTTAGCCAGGTGTTAAGTGTTAATTATTATGACACCTATCCTCCAGGTTCTTCTGCAGTTACCAATGTATTTGCCCAGCCTCTCCTTACGGACAATCCAGCTAATGCACAAACGACTAAAGGACTCCTTACCGCTTCCTATATCAAAAATATAGAAGATGATAAATGGACTAGGAATTTTATCTGGTACGATACGAAGGGAAGAAACATTGGTTCAAGAAGCAACAATCATTTAGGAGGTTATACTGTGGTCAACAATAAACTTGATTTTTCGGGAGTAATCCTTCAGACCAATACCTATCATAAAAGACTTGCTGCAGATCCTGAAAAAAACATTGTAGAAAAATTCACCTACGATCCCCAGAACAGGCTTCTGACCCATACCCATCAGGTAGGCAGCAATCCTGTTGAATACCTTGCCCAGAATAAGTATAATGAAATTTCCCAGCTGGAATCCAAGAAAGTAGGAGGAACAGCTGCATCTCCATTACAGACCATTGCTTATCAATACAATATCCGGGGCTGGATGACTAAGGTTAATGATCCGGCTAATCTGAATGGAAAATTATTTGGATATGAAATGAAGTATAACAATCCTGTGTATACCAATACATCAACAGGAAGGTTTAATGGAAACATTGCTGAGATTGATTGGAATATTTCCAGTGCAGAAGGGTTAAAAAGGTACAATTACCAGTATGATGCTTTAAACAGGATGTTGAAAGGAGTATATTCCGAGCCCAATTCTTCTGTAGTCCAGAATAATTATTTTAATGAAGAGTTGAGTTATGATCTCAATGGAAATATTAAAACCTTAAAAAGATTTTCATGGCCTGTTTCCGGGGGAACTATCGCAGAGAAGATTGATGATCTGGTCTATAACTATCAGAATGGGGACAAAAGTAATACCCTGGACAAAATTACCCTTCCTGCCGGTGTTATTAATAACAGTTCAGGATATAATGCTTTGCAGGGAACCATGGCCTATAATCTTAATGGGAATATGACGGATCATCCTGATAAAAAAATGAAGATCAGTTATAATTACCTGAATTTGCCTAGTTATATTTCAGTTAACGAAGGGTTGATAGGTATTTCCAAGACCAGCTACACCTATAGGGCAGACGGAACGAAAGTTTCTAAAACATACAGTATGAACGGATCCATAGAAACCAATTACCTTGACGGCTTCCAGTATGATAACAGGCATGCATATGATACCTCAGCCTCTCTTTACACTATTCCGGTATTAAAATTTGTACCGACTTCCGAAGGGTATTATGATTTTACGGAAAATAAGTATATTTACAATTATACGGATCATTTAGGAAATGTAAGAGTGAGCTATAAGAATAATGGTACTGGAATTGAGGTTATTGATGCCAACAACTATTATCCTTTTGGATTAAAACACCAGGAGGGGCTTATTGTGCCTGCTCCTTTTGGAGGAGTTCCTTATAATTATAAGTACAACGGGAAGGAGTTGCAGGAGACGGGAATGTATGACTATGGAGCGAGATTTTATATGCCGGATATTGGAAGATGGGGTGTGGTGGATCCGCTGGCGGAAATTAACAGGAGGTTTTCACCTTATAATTATGCTATAAATAATCCTATAAGATTTATCGATCCGGACGGAAGATCAGAATCAGATTGGATTAAGAAGGATAATCAATGGACATATGATGCGAATATTACGACAGCCGCTCAGGCAAAAGCTGCTGGAGCAGATGCATTTGCTAAAAATGGCTCGGTAATTTCAGATGCTAAGATTGGAGCTGAAGGAGAAGCTAGTTATGTGAGACTCAATGCAGGCGGAACAGCGGAATATATGCCTGATAATTTGTCAACAGCGATGGTGAATTTTTCAAATGAGACACTTGGGGGAACTGTTTCTAGTGGACTTCAACTGGACAGAGATATTTCTCATTTAGGAAATGAGGGTGGAGATTATTATTCAAATCCAGGAGGTGCAGGTATAGGTGGTGGTACAAATCCTTTCTTTAGATCAGATATAGACAAAGTAGTTGATGTAGAAGGTTACTTTGGAGGCATACACAATGGTTTGAGCAGAGGGGATAAAGGAGCGCCAAGCTTGATGAATTTTATGGTTGATGCTATGTCGTTGATAGATTTGTATAAACCTTCTAAAGCTACAGGTGACCCAGTAAATTCGGACACACTTAGTTTTTATGGTTCCCAAGCAGTTGGTCTTAATATTTATAGAGGATCTGGAGACAGAATAACCGGTGTCGGTGTTAAAACTCAGGATGTACATAAAACTAATATGTCAAGAAGTCAAAAGGATTCAATGGTAGGTAGTGTTAATGCTATTAATGCTAGACTTGATAAGCAAGCTGATTCTATATTAAAAAGAATAACACCAAGATAATATGAAGACTAAAATAATTTATATATTGATTCTATTCACTATTCTTTCTTGTAGAAAAGATAAGGCTGAAAGCTTTAAAGAAGAATTAACCCAATCGATTCAGAAAAAAATTACACAAGAGCTTAAACAAGATGGTTCTTCTTTAGAATCCATTCATCTTGCAAAATATGATACTTTAATGGAATGGCAGGAAGCTGATCTCTTATTTCAATATTCCAGTCAGAGATTGAAGATATTAATTAAACGAAAGGAACAGCTAATAAAAGAACTTGAAAATTTTAAAGCAGTAAATGATTTAGAAGCAATCAAATCACAATATGCAAAAGTGGACGATAGTATGAAAAATGAAATAAAAATTGCAGAAAGTGTAAGTCATCTGGAACCAAAAAAAGATAGAACGGGTAACTATCAGGCAATTTTTCTTTTAAAGGTTCATGATAAAAAACTCAATGCAGTTAAAAACGATTCGTTATTTATGTATGTAAATGACAAAAAAGTGATATTTACACAACCTCAATTTATTGAACAGTGTATCGCAAAGTTTAAAAAAGACTAAACTGATCCCAAGCTGCCGCACGAATCCTTTCGTGTGGTAGTATTTACAATTAGTTATATTTACCAGTACAGAGATCATCTTGGTAATGCCAGGGTAAGTTTTGCCAAAAACAGCGAAGGCGTTCTTGAAGTTACAGATACCAACAATTATTATCCATTTGGATTGAATCATATTGAAGGGATGCTTAGTAGTTCTAATTTTGGAAGTTATTATAGTTACAAGTACAATGGTAAAGAACTTCAGGAGAGTGGGATGTATGATTATGGAGCGAGGTTTTATATGCCGGATATAGGAAGATGGGGTGTTGTTGATCCGCTGGCGGAGAAAATGCGTCGCCATAGTCCGTATAATTACGCTTTTAATAATCCAATTAGGTTTATTGATCCTGATGGAAGAGCTCCTTTTGGGGATTTTTTTGGAACTTCGGGTAAATATTTGGGAAGTGATGGAAAAAACGATGGTAAAATATATATAAGTCAAGGAAATAAAAGTAATTATTTAACAACAGACAAGAAAGAAGTTGCAGGGGATTAGCCTCTTTAGGGGCTATTTCTACTGCTTTGAAAATGACAAACTCTCCATCTAATCATTTAATCAGTCCGGATTCTAAGGCTGGGCTTCACGAAGTTAGAGCAGACATTAATTTAGCAGGTAATAGAACTATATTTACAACAGGAGGAAAAACTACTATAAGTGGAGGCGTTGCTGAAGGTGAAGTTAATGGTTTTGATAAAGCAACTCAGCAAGGTGTTGGAACTAAAATTACTTCCGATATAGTATTACATACGCATCCAACAGGGACAGCTGTGGAGAGCAGTGGTACAGAAGGGCAATTTACTACTTATACTTTTACCGCAACAGAACCATCCGGTGCTGATATAGCTGATTTTACTAATCGGGACACAAACATTATTGCAGGTAATTTAGAAAGAAACACAGTAAAGGTAAATTCTGATGGTACTTTTACTAATCCTAATAATAAACAAGGAGCTGTTTTCTATGATAGAAATGGAAATCAAACAATGACAATAGAATCTTCAACAGTCAATAAAATATTATCTAATTATGAGAATGGTAAAATTAAACCTTAATTTAATAATACTTATTTTAACGAGTACTATATCTTTTTGTGCATATGGTCAAAATGTAAATTTAATTATATTCATAAATGATGAAATTGTTACAAATTCTTTAGGCTTAAGATTTAATAATAATGTATCTCACAGAGAATATAAAGTTAATTATTATCCTGGAAAAAAAATTGAAATTGACAATAATGATGTTTTTAAAGAAGATGTTATTTTGAAATTTGATTATCAAGGTTTTGATGAAAAGAAAAAAATTAAATCATATAATTATAATATTCCGCTTAGTAAAGGTTTATTTTATGATACAGATTACTTAATTGTTAGAATTTACAATTTAGATATGAAACAATATAAAAAAAGATATTGTAAATTTAAGGATGATTATGTTGTAGAATTTAAAAATCGAAGATATTCTCAAGATATTGTTCAGTGTAAATAAAAAATGCTTCTTTCTTACTGTCGTACGAATCCGCGTTCTCACACGAATTCTTTCGTGTGGTAGTATTTTAAAAATTAGTTATATTTACTCATAAAGAGATCCCCCGTTGGCGCGAGCGTCTCGCTCGTGTCCAAAAATAAAACGAGGTAAGAATAAAAGCCATCGCTCTTGCAGTGGCTTTTATTTTATATGTATAACTGGTTAATAATTACATTTCTCCTTCCAATATAATTATTTAAATTTACCAGATAAGATTACCCAAAATTCAAAATTGACAAGCTATCTTTACAGAGCAGATGGAGTAAAAGTAAAGAAGTTCTTTGGAGATCTGGAAACCCATTATCTGGATGGATTTCAGTATAAAAGTACTAAGCCATCAGAATCATCAGTTGGAGGAATAGGTAGTATTGATGATCCTAATGATGTAGCACAAATAAAACTAAGGATAATCCCTACTTCGGAAGGATATTATGATGCCTTATTGAATCAGTACGTCTATAATTTTACGGATCATTTAGGAAATGTGAGATTAAGCTATACTGATACCAATAAAGATGGAATCATACAGCCAAGGCAGTATTTTTCACAAACTTGCGATGGCCCTTTTATACCTCCTTTCCAAATACCTAATTGCATTAGCACAAGTATGCCCGGAGAAATTGTGGAAGTGAATAATTATTATCCTTTTGGATTACTGCATAATTATACTGCAACTACTCAGAATGCTTATCAGTACAAGTACAACGGAAAGGAGTTGCAGGAGACCGGGATGTATGATTATGGAGCGAGATTCTATATGCCTGACTTAGGTAGATGGGGCGTGGTGGATCCAAAAGCAGAATTAATGCGTCGCTGGTCTCCGTACAATTATACGTTTGATAATCCAATCCGTTTTGTAGATCCAGATGGAAGAGCTCCTGAATGGATTAGAGGAACTGATGGCAAGAAAGTTACTTACAAACAAAATGCCGATGGGACATTAACTTGGAGTAAAAATGCAAGTGCAGATACTAAAAAAGTAGGAAATGCCTTAGCAAGAACTAATGAAGGATTAGCGAAATTAAAAGATGCCGTGAATGCTAAACACGAAGTAAGCTTTTCAGTTGATACTAAGAAAACGGATTCAAAGAGAATGGGAGGTACTACACCTGAATACAAACTTAATGAGAAAACGGGAGAATATGATTTGACTAAAATGAAGATAGTTATCTATGAAGGAACTATAAAAACTGTATCTAAGAGGATTAGTGAGACTAAAAATGAATTAGTTTGGGATGCTCAAGCGTTAGAATATGGAAAGTTGCATGATAAGAATGATGTAAGTGGTATGATTTCTGCAACAGCTGCTCATGAAATAACACATGCAACAGATCCTAAAAATATTATAGATGGTAGATATAATGCTAATAATGATGGCAAGAAAGGTTATAAAGAACGAGATATTGAATCTGTTCCAGAAAGATCTGAAGATAAAGTTTTAAAAGAATTAAATAAATAATAGAATGAAATTTATATTAGTGTTTTTTTGTTTACTTCTTTATTTTATTCACAAAATAAATATAAAGACATTTCAAATAAAAGGATTGAAATATCAAAATTTGTCTTTGATGAAGTTTTAGATCAAAATACATTTAATAGTTCCATAGTAACTAAAATTATTTTCAAAAATCATAATCTTACTATCTATTCTATTAAAACATATTCGCCACATGCTTTACTTAATATTAGTATTTTTTATAGAAATAAAATGAAACTATTTTGTATTGAAAAAGAAGAAAATGTTGAAGAAGTTTTATCATTCTTAAAGAAAAATAATATATCTGAAGATACTTTACAAAAAGTAAATGACGAAATACGAAAGATTCCTTTATATAAGGAAGATTAATCTCCCACGCTGGAGCGAGTGTATAGCTCGTGTCGACAGATACAAATAAACCCATCGCAATTGCGGTGGGTTTTATGTTTTATAAAGCAGCTACATTTTTATTAAAGAAGTCTTTAAATTTTTTTGTAGTGAGCATTTTATCTACCATTTTAAAAATCATTGAGCCCTGCTCCCGCACGAATCCTTTCGTGTGGGAAGTAAGAATAAAAGCCATCGCTCTTGCAGTGGCTTTTATTTTATATGTATAACTGGTTAATAATTACATTTCTCCTTCCAATATAATTATTTAAATTTACCAGATAAGATTACTCAAAACTTAAAATTGACAAGCTATCTTACAGAGCAGATGGAGTAAAAGTAAAGAAGCTCTTTGGAGATCTGGAAACCCATTATCTGGATGGCTTCCAGTATAAAAGTACTAAGCCTTCAGAATCATCAGTTGGAAGAATAGGTAGTATTGATGATCCTAATGACGTAGCACAAATAAAACTAAGAATAATCCCCACTTCGGAAGGGTATTATGACGCCTTATTGAATCAGTATGTCTATAATTTTACTGATCATTTAGGAAATGTGAGATTAAGTTACACTGATACCAATAAAGATGGAGTAATACAGCCAAGGCAGTATTTTTCACAGACTTGCGATGGTCCTTTTATACCTCCGTTCCAAATACCTAATTGCATTAGCACAAGCATGCCCGGAGAAATTGTAGAAATGAATACTTATTATCCTTTTGGATTACTGCATAATTATACTGCAACTACTCAGAATGCTTATCAGTACAAGTACAACGGAAAGGAACTCCAAGAGACGGGAATGTACGACTACGGCGCAAGATTTTATATGCCCGATATTGGGAGATGGGGAGTGGTGGATCCGTTGGCTGAACAGTACCGAAGATGGTCTCCTTATAATTATGCCGTGAACAATCCGATTAGGTTTATAGATCCTGATGGTCGTGGTGTAACTGATGTCATAATTACAGGAGATTTAAAAGACAAAGCTTTTAAACAACTACAATCTAAAACAACGAATCTTGATTTAAAAATTGATAAGAATGGCAAAGTTACAGGCTCTATCAAAGAGGGAGCAACTCCAACAAAAGCCGAACAGAAACTTTTAGAAGCAACTAAAGATAAGAGTGTTATAGTTAATTTAGAAGCAACAAGTGCAAATCAAACAGCTGATGGAAATTATATCGTAAGTGGTGCTTATGGAGGCAATAAAGTTGTTGTAGGTGAAAATGGTGAAACAATTACTGAAGGATATCAGATTTTAAATCCAAATCAGGCAGAAAAAGTGGATAAAGCAGAAAAGTCACCGCAAGGTTCGGCAGCTCTACATGAAATTTTAGAGAGCTATATATCTGCATCTGAAACACCTGGATCTAGTAAAGAAAATGTACAGAATTATTTAAATGCTCATAATAAAGCTAGTACATTAGATCCTGATAGAATTAGAAACGGAACACCAGGTAAAGACATTAAGAAAAATCGAGATGGATCAATAACAGAAAAAATATATCTTGATATAAATGGTAAAAAACACCCCCTCTATGAAAATAAAATTCCTAATTAAATTAATATTTATTAATTTAATTTTTACTATGACATTATCTTGTTTTTCACAAGATAAGGCGAATATTTCTCCAACTAATATAATATTTAATAAGATTATTAAAACATCTAATTTTTATATTTTAGAAATAAAAGGAGACAAAAAAAGTTTTTTAATTTCTGAAAAGAAAGAGAAAAATCTTGTTAAGTGTAACGCTGTAAAAGTAGGTATCCCATATAATTTAGCATTAAAAAAATATTCTCTAAATACGACTATTACAAGTAGTGAGTATGATAATACTTCTATTTCTTTTGATAATGAAATTATTTGGAGGGGAAGTATTAATGAACAACCTATACTGTATACATCTAATCCAATAATTAATAATTGTATACAGCAATAACCCCCATGCTGGCGCGAGCGTCTCGCTCGTGCCGGTAGATAAAAACAAACCCCTCGCAAATTTGCGAGGGGTTTGTTTTACATAATGCTTTGCAATTTAGTTTGTTTAAGAAAAGCATCCAGAAGAGCGAAGACGTGTTGTCTGTCGTTCTCTTTTAGTTTTTGGATGTCTAGGATTTTGGAGACGATATTTTTTTCCAAAAGAACATCTGTAGAACCTACGAGATAATCTAAAGAAATCTCTAAAACTTCCGCCAGTTGTGTAGCCATCTCAATAGATGGTTTTACTTCCTCACGCTCATATCTACCGATGACAGCCCCGTGGACACCCCACGCTCCCGCACGAATCCTTTCGTGTGGCAGGTAAGAATAAAAGCCACTGCAAAAACAGTGGCTTTTACTTTTTATTCTAGAGAAACTGTTATATTTACAACATAGATCATCTGGGAAATGTAAGATTAAGTTATACCGATACAAATGGAGATGGTATTATCCAGCCAAGGAGATATAATACATCAACATGTTCGCCTAAATTTGGTTGCCTTGGAGAATGGAAACCTGGGGAAATTGTAGAAGTGAATAATTATTATCCTTTCGGGATGATGCATAATTATACCGCCACTACCCAGAATGCCTACCAGTACAAATACAATGGTAAAGAGCTTCAGGAAAGTGGAATGTATGATTATGGCGCAAGAATGTATATGCCGGACCTTGGAAGATGGGGTGCAATAGATCCGCTGGCAGAAACATCCAGAGGATGGAGTACCTATGCTTATGCTTATAATAACCCTGTAATGTTTATAGACCCGGATGGAAGGCAAAATGTGTCCGCATTACATTGGAAATTTGATAGAAACAGTACTATTCTTGGAAATAGTTGGTTTGATGATTCTTACGTAAGTTCAGGCTTTGGTAATAATTTCAAAACCATGTGGAACGGAGGGGATCATGGTGGTTCGGGAAGTAGACCCTTCGTACAGACACAAGCGTTTGCAGATCTGATGGATGCATTTTATAATGGGGGAAGTGGCGGATTGGTTAATCAGAATGGTACTTTGAAATGGTGGACAGATTATGAGGATTCTGACCCAAATGTCACTGGAGTGGGACAATTTAACATGCTGAAATTAAGGCGTGAAAATTTTCCTTCAAATAAAGAAATAACTCCTTGGCAATTAGGTGTAGAGTGGCTTTCAGGAACAGGTCCAAGACACCGAGATTTTACTAATGGAGACTTAATGACAGAAATGTTAAGACAACATAGTCATGTACAAGCCACTAGGGATATTATCCTATCTAAAATGGCTTTAAGTCAAAGTAGTTTAGAGGGGTCAAATTCTTATAAGCTAGGTGGTATAAAAGGAGTTGGGCTTTATCTTAAAGATTATTCAACGTTATTAACAGGCGGGTTAACAGGGAATTTAGCAGTAACATATTTAGGATCTTATAACTTAGAATACACGGCAGCAGCATATAATAAGAGTGTAGTTGTTTCATTTCATGTTGAAAATTCTTCTACAATGCAATCTGCGTCCCGCTCTCCTGTGCTTGGCTATCTTCCAATTTGGCAACAGACAGCGGGGAAACTTATTAATGAAAAATTTAAAACAGGTTGGGGGTCTAAAACTACTCAATCATTTCACTGGACAGAAGTATTATATCTAAAATGAAAACAAAATTAAAATATTTATTAATTACACTATTAACAATTATGTTATATAGTTGTGGTGAAACTAAGCCAAAACAATCAGATTTTATAGGAACTTGGAAGTCATCTGATAATGCATATATCAAATTAAATAAAAATGGAACTTGTATTTTGAAAGGGGTCGATCATTATAAAATCAGTAGTTTTCCAAAAAATAAAAATAGAGAATTAAATGCTGAAGGAACTTGGCAGTTTACAGAAAATGTAGAAAGTGGTATTCTTGATAATATAGACAATGGAATTACTATGAAATATAATCTACCCGAGGGAACAAAAGGGGAAATTTTATTTTATATCTCAGGGCAAGGTATCAATGGAAATAACCCACCATGGAATATTTTTATATGGGAAGGTGATCCTGATGAAATGCTAAAATACGAGTTTGAAAAAAATAATTAAATACATAAGCAACAAACTGCAAGCTAGTGTTAGCGTTCATATCAGGTGTTTCAGATGTGTTGGTAAAAAGACCACCTTGGAAATGCCAGGGTAACCTTTGCCAAAAACAGCGCAGGCGTTCCTGAAATTATCGATACCAACAATTATTATCCTTTTGGGCTGAACCATATCTCAGGGGCTTTCAGTACTTCTAACTTTGGAATTTTCTACAGTTATAAATACAATGGTAAAGAGCTTCAGGAAAGCGGAATGTATGATTATGGGGCAAGAATGTATATGCCGGACCTAGGAAGGTGGGGTGTAATAGATCCGCTGGCAGAAAAATCTAGAAGATGGAGTACTTATACCTATGCCTATGACAATCCTGTGATGTTTATAGACCCGGATGGAAGGCAAAATGTGTCCGCCTCACAAAGAGAGCATGATTCTTCTTTATTCTGGAGGTTTGATCAGAACACAACTATTTATGGTAGTGGTTGGTTTGAAGGATCTTATGAAATGGCAGGATTTAATAATAACTTCAAAACTATGTGGAATGGTGGAGACCCTGGAGGCTCAGGAAGTATTGCCTTTGGAAAGACAGCAGCCTATAAGGATTTATTGCTTGCACTTAAAAATGGAGGAGATTTTTCATTAAGCAGCAACAACGGCTATATGAGCTGGTGGACAGGAGGGGCTTTAGGAGATGCCAATACAGCCCAGGAAATGATAGGACATATGATGAAGCTATCTAACTCTCAACAAGATTCTTC
This sequence comes from Chryseobacterium sp. PCH239, assembly GCF_018924625.1. NCBI lineage: Bacteria > Pseudomonadati > Bacteroidota > Flavobacteriia > Flavobacteriales > Weeksellaceae > Chryseobacterium > Chryseobacterium sp. PCH239. The sequence continues at coordinate 2,223,606 of NZ_CP073027.1, read as the reverse complement.
AGTAGGAGTATACTCTCCATTAAGTCAGGGTAATACACTATTATCTTTCAATGGAGTATATATGTCTAATTTACCATATAGGAGATATATTGGTACAGCAAGACGTAATGTACCTTTTACCTATAGAGGTATTAAATACTATGGAAATGGGAGAACTTTTTTAAAGTCAGAAAGTTTAATAAACGTAAAAAGTCTAATTAAAGCTGGGAAATTTTTAGGTCCTATAACAGTTGGTCTTGGAATAGTTTTAGATTATGGTTACGGAGTTAAAGAATACGAAAGAGATCCAAACTCTCCAAATGCAGTACATCCACGTAAAGCTGATTTAAACACAATTATGGGATTGTACGGGTTAACTGGTGTAGGAACTGTTCCCGCATTATTATATTTTGGCGTTGATTCCTTTTATCCTGGGGGTTGGGAAGGATATGGAAATAATTACCAAAGTATACAATCTGAAAATGCTTCTATTGTTTCTGGTTTTATAACAGCCCCTTATGGCTCACAAAAATTTTAAATTATGAATTTAAAAAAAATATATTATTATTTTTTTACTGCTTTTATAAGTTTTGGGATTATATTTCACAACCTAAGTTTTGGAGTGATACAAAAGCAGTAATAACTCTTATAATATTAAAAAGCTTTTTATTTATAAGTTTTCTATATTATTTTGATTTAGATTTATCAAAATTCCAATTAATTATTATAAGCTTATTATTTATAATAATTCCAGATCTTTATTTTTTTGTATTTAAAAATGAATGGAAGAAATTTATAATTTATTATGATGATTTACCTAAATCCAAAAATAGAACTTACAAGTCATTAGTTGCTTTTATTGTTTTATTAATTTTAATAAACCTTTTTTATTCTCGTTATTGGATGGACGAAAGATCAAAAGAAAATCAAACTGGGCCATATTCTAGAGAATATATCCAACAACAGAAAACTAAAGATTCAATTAATAATTCAAAATATAAAATAGAACATCAATAACTTTAAGCAATTGAGAGAATTGACTATCAATTTGGTAATGTTCCAAACGTGTTGGTAATAAATTAGAGTATTGATTTTCAATGCTCTAATTTTAAAAACATTAGTAAAAATATAAAAGTTGAGATAATATTGTGAATAGCCAGAACGGAAGAAAAGAGAAAATAGGCTATCTAAAATATTGAAGATCATATCAGGTGTTTCAGATGTGTTGGTAAAAAGACCACTTGGGAAATGCCAGGTAACCTTTGCCAAAAGCAGTGCAGGCGTTCCTGAAATTATCGATACCAACAATTATTATCCCTTTGGGCTGAACCATATCTCAGGGGCTTTCAGTACTTCTAATTTTGGAAGTTTTTACAGCTACAAATACAATGGTAAAGAGCTTCAGGAAAGCGGAATGTATGATTATGGCGCCAGAATGTATATGCCTGACCTTGGAAGATGGGGTGTAATAGATCCGCTGGCAGAAACATCCAGAGGATGGAGTACCTATGCCTATGCTTATAATAATCCTGTGATGTTTATTGATCCGGATGAAAGAGAAAATGTGTCTGCATTGCATTGGAAATTTGAACAGAACAGTACTATCCTTGGAAATAGTTGGTTTGATGACTCTTATGTAAGTTCAGGTTTTGAAGGTAATTTTAAAAGCATGTGGAATGGTGGAGATCATGGAGGATCAGGAGGTTCTTTTCTACAATCACAAATGTTTAAGGATGCAATGGATTATCTCGCTCAGAACCAATTTTTTCAAGAAAAAGATTTTACAGATTTTATGGACCCTCCAGGAAATGGCTTAAGCAGATTTAGACAAAGAACAGCAAATTGGGTTCAGAGAAATATTAGAGGTCCTTTATCTGGTTGGTTTGATACCCATACAAGAAATGCTTTTGTTTTGGATGCAGAAGGACAGGCAAGAATGGATGACCTCAGAGGTCAAATGACAGGTTATATGCGAAGTAATGTAGGAGGAGGAGGTATTAGATGGGGGGCAGAACATGGGTTGATAGGCTCTGGAATGGGAACAGGACATGTTGGAAAATTTATTGGACCTAAAGAAGCAATGAGAAAAAGGATAGCAGATTTTGCTGAGAAAGCTAATTTTTATAGCGGTGGACCATCGAGCTTGGCCAAAAATTCTGAAGAAATAATTGAGGGGTATTATCAACAGATGAAAGCTGGAAAATTTAATAAGCCAGGAGGAGGATTTATAACTCTTGATGGAAAACAGTTTTAACAGAAGGAAATCATAGTATGAATGCAGCAATTAGATATGCTATTGAAACAGGAGATATAAAAAATATAAAAATAATTCTTAAGGGGGGTGATAAGACAAAAGTTGATTGAGAAATTACAATATACCAATTAGTAAATTAAACACTAAATAATTGAATATGAGCTTAACAGTAATAGATATAGACAGTGATTATCAAAGCTTAATTGATAATAAAGATTTTACTGCCGTTAATTTTCCTATTGAAAATGCAGTTAAAATTTATGGTAATAATTATGATAAATTAAAAGATAAGGAAAAACTAAAAGATGAAATTGAAAATATAATAGGCTTTAAAGATGATCATTTAAATTCATGCGAAGCAATAGAAAATTTTCTAGTATTTACTTATTATTTATTAAAAAAAAATGAAAAACTGGTTGTGTTTACAGCAGGATTATCATATGACTCTATTGACTATTATATTAAAATAATGGAAATTATTCTGTCTAGATTGGATAATCGTACATTATATATTGTTAAAAACTTTATTGATATTAATGAATCTCAATTAACAGATCTCTATATACACATTAATAAAATCGAAAAAGAGGTGATACTTGATTTCATGAAAAACTGGTTAATCGGATTTAAACCTAAAGATGAATTTTTTAGATATCCTCAATATTTGGGAAAAATAGAGTTTGAAACTGATGATTATTTTGAAATGTTTTCATTTATTTTATCAGAGCCCAAGAGGGAATATGATTTCTATTTTGTAAATAAAAAAAATTCTCATTATCCTAAAGGAATGATTCTTATTAACAATGATTCTATGTATTTAGGAATTGGAGTAAATTCAATAAATGAAAAATATTTAAGTGATAAGCTATCTGAAGCGTATCAGCAAGCTCCCATTATTTGTAATGGCACTTTACCTTATTAATAGATATCCCCGCTCCCGCACGAATCCTTTCGTGTGGCAGGTAAGAATAAAAGCCACTGCAAAAACAGTGGCTTTTAATTTCTATTCTAGAGAAACCGTTATATTTACTAGTATAGAAATCATCTGGGAAATAAAAGGATAAGTTTTGCAAAAAACAATGAAGGAGCTCTTGAAGTGATATACACCAACAACTACTATCTGTTTGGTTTAAACCATATTGAAGGGATGCTAAATACTTCTAATTTTGGAAGGTATTATAGTTATAAATACAATGGTAAAGAGCTTCAGGAAAGCGGAATGTATGATTATGGAGCAAGAATGTATATACCGGACCTTGGAAGATGGGGAGTAATCGATCCGCTGGCAGAAACATCCAGAAGATGGAGTACTTATACCTATGCTTATAATAATCCTGTGATGTTTATTGATCCGGATGGAAGACAGAATGTGTCCGCCTCACAGAGGGAGCATGATTCTGCCTTATTCTGGAATTTTGATCAGAATACGACATTATATGGAAGCAGCTGGTTTGGCAGTTCTTATGAAAGTGCAGGATTTGGTGGTAATTTAAAAACAATGTGGGGTGGAGATCATGTTGGTTCAGGAAATGGTTATACTTTTAGAGGAGATGTAGCATCTGCGATGTTAGAGTATTTTAAAAAAGGAGGAACTCTTTCAGGACTTTCTATATCTTGGTGGACACTTGGAAAGCCAGGAAATGCTAGTACTTCACAAGAAATGGTAGCACACATAATGAAACTTACAGGGAGTATTCAAAAAAATCTTACTAATATTGCGAACGATAAAGATTTTAGTTCTGGGCATTTAATTACAAGCGAGTCTGTAGCTACTTTTGCAGATTATTCTTTAAATAAAGCATTAAGACCAGATTATTCTGTAAATTATACAGTTTTAGATGATGCTGCAAAGCCATATAGGGTAACTACGATAGCGGGAATTAAAATGAGACCTACTACAGCAGCAACAATAAGTAAAGTTGCCAAATACGGTGGTTATGCATTAGCAGGAGTTGCTGTTGTAGCTACAGAACTCCAATATGCTGACGGTCAAATAGGTGATACTGAAAGAATTGTTACTCACATAATGACAGGAGTTGGATTAATTCCTACGCCTTGGACTATGGGAGCTGCTGTGGTATTTGGTATTATAACGGGAGGCTATCAATCTGCAACCGGTAGAAGTATTTTTAATGATTTTGGATTAGGGCCTCAAAAAAAGTAATTATGATAAAAATTATAGATTATCTTATTTTCCATCTTGATTGCCTATACAAGAGGATGGATAAATTCAAACATAAAGATAGAGGTGTTGAAAAATTTTGGTTAATAGTAGTTATATCTATTTTTATTAATTTAAATATATTAAGTATAGACAATATCTTTTTTGAAAACTATTTACATCTACATTGTAAATATATTTTTTCTTATTTATTCCTATTGTAATGTTGATTATTAATTTTTTATTCGTAAAACAAGAAAGATTTTTAGAATATGGGTTTAAGGAAAGCTATAGAGGATATTTATTATTGTTTGTATTATTTCTAATAATGATAGTTTTAATGGCAATGGTAAAACCAATAAAACATTAAATACTATTAGGTTATTTATATTAGTTGTTAAATAAAATTATGAATAACCCTGCCGGCGCGAGCGTCTCGCTAGTTCCCACAAATAAACAAAACCACTGCACAGCAGTGGTTTTTCGTTCTATTAAAAGTGTATTTTTTATAAACTCTCTTACTTATCAAGCAGCTTTTCCAGTCTGCTCATCATTTCATCCTTTTCCTTCAGCATACGCTCATACAAAGCTATTTTTTCTTCGTGAAGCTGAACAATTTTATCAATAGGATTGATATTTTGGACTTCAATTCTATTATTAAACATTGCATTATCTGAAAAAGTACAAGAAATTAGATTCACAGCTTGCTCCTCATCAAAATTCTGAAAAGCTTCTACGGGAATTTTCAGTACTTCGGATATTTTTTCCAGCAGCTGGTTTTCAATAGTTTCTTTTTGTTCAAGTAAAGAGATCTTTTTTTGGTTCCAGTCGTCGCCCAGATCAAGTGCCAATGCTTCCTGCTTTATTCCCAGCATTTCTCTGAAACGCTTTACATTTCTTCCCTGATGTATTTTGTGGTCCATTCTTTAATCAATTTGTGAAGACTCAAAGATAATACATTCTGTAAAGTAAAGGTTAAAAAATATCCGGTAAAATATTCCGGCCATATGTAGTAAAGTGTCGGGAACTGGTTTATAAACTGTCTCCAGCAGTTTCAGAAGTGTTTTCAGTCACTCCAGTAAATGTCTGCAGTCGCTTATTAATTTGCTATAATCATTTCGTAAACGGTCTCCAACCACTTAAGAAATGCCTTCAGATACTATTGTAAGTATCTCCGGATACTTTATCAAATAGGTATCAATACTTTACAACCGTCTCAACTGTTTTCATAAGTCCCTATAGCCTTTTATTCAAGTAGCTGGAGACCGTTATGGAACCCCCTTCAGCCCCTTCGGAACAGCCTGTAACCCCTTCCATAACAGTCTCCAGACCGTTCCATAAGAGCCTTTATCCACTTATCAAAGTGGCTGGAAACCTTTAATGAACACCCTTTAGCCCCTTATATAACTGGATCTCCCCCCTTACCCAAGGGGGAGAGGGGGTTGGTGAAGGGGGTAATCACTATATTTTCAATAAATGGATGTAAGGATTGGAAACAGGGCATACGGTAATATTTAAATTTCCTAACTTTGTAGTTCTCAATAACAATCAAAACAAAACGATGTCAATCACCAACGAAGATCAGATGCTCGGAATGCAAAAAGTAAGTGAAGCTGTTGCCTATACGCTGAAGAGGATGATGGATTACGCCGAACCCGGCATGACCACCAAAGATCTGGACGAATATGGAGCCAGAATACTGGAAAGTTTCGGAGCAAAATCAGCACCTTATCTTACGTATGGATTTCCAGGCTGGACGTGTATCAGTGTAGACAACGAGTTCTGCCATGGGATTCCCACAGATCAGAGGGTTTTAAAAGAAGGAGATCTGATCAACATTGATGTTTCCGCAGAACTGGATGGATATTGGGCAGACAACGGAGGTTCTTTTGTGATCGGAGAAGATATTCACGGACATCAAAAATTGGTGGAGGCCTCCAAAGATATTTTAAGAAAAGCTATCGACAATATCAAAGGCGGTGTGAAAATAGCAGACATAGGATTGTTAATGGAAACAGAAGCAAAGAAGAGAGGTCTTAAAGTTATTAAGAATCTTGCAGGCCATGGCGTAGGGAGAAGCTTACACGAACAGCCTGACGAATTGCTGAACTACAGAAACCGCTATGATTCCAGACGTTTCAAGAAAAACTCTGTGGTGGCTATTGAAACATTTATTTCCACCGATTCCAATATCGCTGTAGAATTAAAAGACGGCTGGACCATGGTAGGCAATAAAGGCGGTTATATGGCCCAGCACGAACATACCATCGTAATCACAGATGGAAAACCTATCATTTTAACCGAAATGAACGAAATCCTGAATTAAAAGAACCGCACCGGTGCGAAAATCATCATCATCATTTTTAAGACAAAAGAATGTTATTGCAATTCCCTGCTGAAAATCTTTGATCTTCTTGCACCTTACATATACATCAGCAGTAAAAACTTTGTGCCTTTGCGTTAAAAACAAACTAACAGCGTTACTATAATCACCAAGCTCCCTCCAATTAACTTGTTGATTGCAGCTCTGTTCCCTTATATTTAGTTGTAAGAATAGAAAGCTGTGCGTTACAATAAAAAAACGCTTCGTTATCTATACTCCGAAAAATCTGCAGTAATATTCCATTGATGAAAAAGCCAGACTTTATATTGTTGGGCATAAAATACTTTGTTATATTTATAGAATAAAATCACTTCACAAACTATCCGCTATGAAAAAAATTCTTTTAATCCTTTTGGGAATCGTTGTCATTCTGGCTGCTGTCATATTGATCAAAACCTACACCTATCCGTTTAAAAAAAATAATATCGGGGCAGGCGAGGGCTGGAAACCCATAAAAAATGATTCTGCAGTGATGAGACTTTCAGGAGGAATAAAAGTACCCACCGTTTCTACAGGAAGTTTGGGTGAATTTGATTATGCACCGTTTGAACAGTTCAAAACCTATTTAAAAACATCTTATCCGTTAGTCTATCAGAATACAGAAAATGTTGAGGTCAACCAATATGGACTGGTGTTCAGACTTAAAGGAAGCAATTCTTCGCTGGAGCCTATTTTATTCCTTTCCCATATGGACGTAGTTCCTCCCGGAGATGCTGATATAAAGAATAATGATCCAAACGTATTCCGTCCGGATGATAAACCTTTAGAACCCGTTTCAAAAGTCGCAGAAGATTGGGAATTTGCCCCTTTTTCAGGAGCTGTTGCCAACGGAAGAATCTACGGAAGAGGTGCCATAGATATGAAGGGAATGCTTTTTTCCTTGATGGAATCCTTGAATTCTATGATTAAAAACAAACAGATTCCACAGCGAGATATTTATCTGGCTTTCGGTTTTGATGAAGAAGTAGGCGGAAAGAAAGGAGCGATTCAGATTGCCGATTATTTTAAGAAAAAGGGATTGAAGTTCGATGCGGTCTATGACGAAGGGGGATTGATTATGAGAAAAGGAAATGTAGCCGGAATTGATACAGACGTTGCCGTAGTAGGATGTGCTGAAAAAGGTTTTCTTTCTGCAAAAATCAAAGTAAAAGGGCTGGGTGGACATTCTTCTATGCCTCCTATGGAAAGCGCAATTGGAAAAGCTGCTGTTATCATGCAGCGTCTGGAAGATCACCAGATGAAACCTGTTATTACCCCTTTAATCAAAGAATTTTTTACGAATATCGGAGGTGAAATGCCTTTTGCCACAAGAATGGCACTGGCGAATCAATGGCTTTTAAAACCGGTACTGATTTCCCAGCTTACCAAAAATAATACAACCAATGCTTTGGTTAGAACCACAACAGCTTTAACGATGATGAAAGGAAGTGATGGAACTAACGTCCTTTCTCCAGAAGTGGAATTTGTGGTTAATTTCAGATTACTTCCCGGAAATTCGGTGAAAGATGTAAGAGATCATATTGCTAAATCGACTGAAGGTTTTGATGTTGAGGTAGAAGAAATTGATAATACAAGAGAAGCTTCTGCTATTTCCCCAACCAATACAAGAGCTTTTAAAATGATAGAAGCCGGAGTGAAAGAAATTCATCCAGGAGCCATTGTTACCCCTTATCTTACTATGGCTGGAACCGATGCCGGTAAATATGAAATTGTAAGCAAAAACGTCTACAGGTTCATGCCGATTAAGATCAACAGTGCCGAGCAGCAGAGTATTCACAGTACCAATGAATATCTTAGTATTGAAAACTATCTGAAAATGATCCACTACTTTGAGTACATTATGAAGAATTATGATAAATAAGTGTCAATGGTGAATGGTCAATTCGCTGCGCTTGTGAATTTTATAAGCTCGTATATAATTAAATGTGGTGTTCGCAAAGTTTTTATGATGTTTACTTTTTTTTCGACCGCAGAGGCGTTTCACTCAGCAATGTACACACTAAGGTCTTTGGCTGAACGGAGTGCCTTTGCGAACTGATAAATTCTGTATATCAATAAACCTTGCGAACTTTAGCGTTAATTATGATTGACGATTGACTTTGCGAAGCAAAAATTGACCATTGACAAAAATCTTTTTACAAAAAATATATTGCGTCAAGTTTTTGATACACTTACATAGATTTTAACACAAAGTCCACTACGATATTTTATTATAAAAAACGATCTCGAAGGCGTTTCACTCAGCAATGTACACACTAAGGTCTTTGGCTGAACGGAGTGCCTTTGCGAACTGATGAATTCTGTTTATCAATAAACCTTGCGAACTTTAGCATTAATTATGATTGACGATTGACTTTGCGAAGCAAAAATTGACCATTGACAAAAATCTTTTTACAAAAAATATATTACGTCAAGTTTTGTCGCATTACACATATAGCTTTGTCATATCAAAATTACAGAGCTATGGAATTGCCATTTTACTTAAACTTTAACGACTTTGAAAGTAATTATTACGATAACCTTGAAAAATGGTTTGAAGAATATCATAATACCAGCGAAACAGATTATCTGAAAGCGCTTGCAGAGCTTTATCGCCCCTATGTGTATTATAACTTTGCAGATGACATGCTAAAGCCCGATGCTTCCATTGAAGTGAAAGACTGTTTTTTTCCCTATCATGAAAAAATAGGAATCTCTTTCTGTATTGATAGTGAAAACGGAATTTCCCCATCCAGCGGAATGAATCAGGTATTTGAATTTAAAAATATCTCCATGATGGAGTATGCCCAGCATATTCTGGATAAGATCAATAAGTTTTGTTCAAAAAATGCTCATGCTCTTGATGGAAGTAAAAATATTCAGGACTATATTAATAATTACAGTATTATTACTTCAATGGAAGGAGTAGGGTATTGTATCAGCTACAACCGTCATCAGAAAGCCATTCCATTTTTAAAAGCTTATCTTCCCTATTATGGACAGACCGTTAATATGGCGGTATACAGGGATTTTCTTTTTTCTGTTGTTCAGATTGCAGAGTTTATAGACCAGAAATTAAAAACTGTGCATGCTTTTAAACAGACTATTTATGCACGCTCAAGAGCGGAAGCCAAATTCGATGTGCAGTTGAGCCGTCAGTTTCTGACTTTGTGCAACTAAATTTTACACCAAACATTCATACTTAATTATATTGCGGAAAACTTATGTTTTCAACCAAAAATCCCGGTCAGTAATGATCGGGATTTTGTATTGCAATTGTATGAATACTTGCTAATGTGTATTACTTGTTTTTTTTATAAGGAATATTCCATACCAGGTCGGCTGCCAGATAATGAACGCCACCATGATGAATACTTCTGCTGTCTCTGATCAGATCGTCCATATATCCTATGTCTACAGTAAAAGGAGAGTTCGGAATTGTAAACATATAGTACGCCGCAATACGCATTTCACGATATCCAAACGAACTCCATTCAGAATCCTGCTCATTGAGATGGCTTATAGAAAACAGGGCTTCTGCACTCAAGGCCAGTTTCTGATTGTTTTTTGGAGATAAATTATAGGTGAGCTGATTCTTGATCCGTGTTCTCAACTGAAAATCCTCTTCGACTTGATAAAAGTCTGCATCAAAAAATTTCCTGAATTCCTGGCGTATGGTACTTTTAAGTTTCCATTTCCTGCCGAGATCAAAAGTATAGGCATATCTTCCGTAAATTCTGAATTCCTGTTCCGTACTTTCTTTATCATAAGGAGCTGTACTTTCATACTGTGGCTGACGTCGGTAACTTAATGCATAACTATATTGCTGGTGTGGCGCAAAGGAATGATAAACTTCATGATTTAAAACAATGATCGCCTGCTTCGAAAACAGATTATGATTATCCGGACTGCTTTTTCTCCCGATGGCTACGTAGCTCAAAGCCTGTTTTTTACCCAAAGAGTCGAGTTGTCGCTTCACTCCGAAGGCTCCCCAGGATGCATTGTTGGCATCTCCCAGTCCAGGTGGACTGATCTGCGCTTTGATCGATGTTCCTAAACATCCCAATAAAAATAATCCTGCAAAAAATTTCTTCATGCTCAATAGGGTGAATAATTGTTTTACTGTTAATTTTAAATAACTGCGAAACCATGAGACGGATAAGAATGCTGTTGATACGCAGAGAGAATACTTTATAATACCAAAATTAGAGGCTTTGTTCATAGAATGTTTATTCAAAATCTTTTAATACTGTTTAAAAACAAGACAAAGTAAAGGCCTGATTTAGGATAGATTTAGGAATAAAACTTTCTAAAGATTAAGTTTTTAGAACTGTATTGTAATTGTGGATAAAATGTGTATAACTTGTTAGTAATTTGAGGAAATCTCTCTCACATTGATCACATGATTGCGTAAATATTTGATATTGTAGTGTACAGGTGTAAAAATTAGTTGCCACAATATATAGATATTGTGGCAATTTGGTTTTATGGACTGGTTGACTTATCTGTTAGTTCTGTCTTACTCCGCACATAGCATCCCATGTGGTCCAGAAATGGGCATTAATAGCTCCAATAGGAGGATTTGTACTGTCTGCAACAATTCCTACCATTGAAGCACAGTTGGAGTTACAGCCTATTTCATTATGACTTCCGGCCTGAGGTGGAATCTGGCGCCAGGTACCGGTAGATCCGCTTAATAATTCTACTCTGATTTCAAAGATCCCGGAAAGATTGGGAGTCTGAATCTGTTTGGTAGGATTTTCACTTGAGATGAAGTCGCTCCAGTCTCCCTGTGAAAAAGTTACACGCCATGTAGAAATCATTTTAGAGGTATCATTTTGTGGGGAAAGATACACCCAGAATTGTGCTCCGTTTCCAAGTACTAACTGACCTGAGGAATTTGCATTTACACTTGTTGATGTCATATTGATTTGTTTTTTAGGTGATTAGATTGTATTTCAAAGTAACGAAGAACAAGGCACCTGCAGTAGAGTATAAATGACCAATTATTAGAGTGAGTATAAATACCTATGAGAAAAGGTACCAAAATTTTAGGCATAAAAAAACCTGTGCTAACGATTAGCACAGGTTTTGGTTTCTTGCAGAGAGGAAGGGATTCCATGATGCAAAATATCGTGACTGATTATCAATAAGTTACAATTTCAAAATACGTAAAAAATAGGTGTCATTTACTCATTTCTTACTCTTTTTACTCAAATGTTCGGAGTGCAAATATAGAAATTACTGGTTAAATCGGCATCATTATTGGCATCAATTTTCCTTTGTTTCTAGTGGCTGTTTGTCATCAGATTTATTTGGAAATAGATTCTTAATAACTGTCAGATAAAATATAAGAATAGATGCTGTTAATGTGCCACAGACAAAAATAAATTCAGCTTGTTACATTTTGAATGGAATAGTTATTATTTTCTTCCAAAACGGAATTCTAATGGCTTTTAGTCCATGTAGTAATATGAAAAAAGCTATAAATGCAGCCCAAATTACAGAAAAAATATATGCTTTTTTAGCATTTTCTTTCCGTAGTTTTCTTTCATTTTTTCTGTCCTTATATTTTGATTTATTTTCCCTTACTTGAGTTTTTTTCTTAAGTTTGAATTCGAAAAACTTTAGTCGAAACTCCTCGTGTTTAATGAAAACATCAATATCTGTCATCTCACCGCCGAATAGAGATATTTTTTCTTTCTTAGATTTAATATCATTTGGCGTGTTTGTTTCAGGTTCTGGACGGTAATTTTGAAAAAAGGTTGTTGCTTGATCAGGAGTTGGCTGGTTTGCTTGATTGCTCATGGATTAGTTCCTTATAATAATCTTTTATAACCCCATTATCAATAACTTTGTGCATTTGTCCTGGTTTGTAAACTAAACTCCACGGCGTACCATCTTTATGAGTTTTTGAAGACAACTCTAAGCCCGTAAACGTTTTATAAGTATTCCATATTAAGTTTATAAAATGCTTATCATAATCAGTTAATTTGTTCTCAGAATATAAGTCAACAATATCAATATCAACATCGTTATAGCCAAATCTTTTTGTAACATGATACAGTTCGGGAATAACTGGACCATATTTCCACGCTTGCACATTATTGCTGATAAGTGGCTCATCATTAAATCCCATATACCACCCATGCGCAATATAAGTTAACTTAAGAAGCTTCATTGGTTCAATACCAACGCCATCTTCTTTAGCTAACTTTAGAAATTGTTTTGCAACATCAAAGCAGTTATACATAACATTTATTTTTTTTTAAATATACAATTATTTACTCAAAAAGCAAAAAGTTTGCAAAAGTATGCATTTTAAAAGTAAAAACAAATATTTAGCACTCAATACTTTTCAACAAATGTCACACTAGATAACGACAAAACTCGTCGTATAATAAAAAAGGCCCCGTTTGGGGCTTTATTTTTTTTACAATTTTGTTTTTTATTTTTCGTTTTCGTAACTTTACTATGCTACAAGACATAAAGAACTATATTTGTAATACGAATTAACTATACGTTATATAATAAGAGCCTCGTGTGTTTTGTAGCAAAAATATATGTTTAGGGGCTCTTTTTTATTTCCTTTTCTCACCGGTGTTTTACTCATACATCATTAGGCGTTGCCGAAGCTATCCGATAGACAAAAGTAGGATCAGAAAAATTGAGGTTAAAGAGAAAAATTTAAAAATAAAATTAGTCATCCCAAAGTGCTCTCTCTAAAAATCCCGCAATGTCCAGGTTTGACAACGGGGAACTGCATAATTTAAGATAGAAAAGAGGGGGAACGAAATCCCAAAGCAAATTTGCTGAATACATAAGAAGTGGGCGCAGGACGGAAGTGTTGGGAGGCTAAAGCGCATGAAATCAGCCCTATTTGCGCAAGAATAACAGCAGAAAAAATAAATTTTTTCAGGTCTTTTTTGGCTTTTTTGAGGTATTTACCTCTATTTTGTCAATTTTTTAAAGGTTTGAGATTACTTAGATGCAGTTATAATAACCTGTCATATATATACATTAAATGTATATTATATAGTAACGATCATAGACTCAATATTGGGTTATCAAAGTCGTTAGTTTTTGCTACTAATTTACGCTCAAACACCTTGTTAGTCGGTGTTGTAATAGTGCTATCAACTTATATAAATTGACTTTGTTTTTACCAGTTGTTATTTTCTGTTTCGTCCGGTTTTGTTAATAGATTTGAAGAAATATCGAATAAAGTATTTTTGTATTCATCTAGAAACTCTCTTAATTTTATCCAATTTTTATCCATTGTTTTCTTAAACATCTTTTTGTCATTGTATGGATAGGAATCTGTATCTAGTATTGTTCCAAGACTTGTATTTCCATAGTGCTTAAAGTCTGTTAAATCAACTTTAGATTTTCCATCTTTAAATAAAAATGTCATATTAAAGTCAATATCTCCGGCAACATTACTAAAAGATTCGCCTTTATGATATGGCTTGGTGAATTTTATTTTAATTATCCCTTGTGATTTATCAGATAAAATTACATCTCTTTCATATTTGAAATTAGAACCAAATAAAGTTGAAAGTTTATTGCTAACCCTATTAAATAAAACATCCTTAGAAATAGTAGAATCTACCTTTATAACCTTTGAATAGCTTAGTTTTTCTTGACTAAATAAAAACAAGTTCACTAACGTAAATAGAATTGTAAATAAATTCTTCATGATTATTTTTTTCGCAAATATAAAAATTAAAAAATATTCACGTTTTACGGAAACCCGTAATGTATTATCAAGAAAATTTATAATATTTGAAAATATTTATAACACTATGTTTGGTGTGTTAAATAAAATATTATATTAGCATTTCATGAAAAAGTGATATAGTGTAGTAGTTGTCGTTTTAGAATTGTTATTTTTGCAATGAATTAAAAAACAGTTATCTATGAAGACAAAACTAATTATTTTGACTGCTGCAGCTGCAGTTTTACTTTACTCATGTTCAAACGACCGAGACGAAGAGGTAAGAAAGGATGCAATTGAAAAGGTCAAAGCTAGTAACCAGAACTTAAAGTTAAACCAACCAAGCGCACAAAGTCGTGAAGGCGAATCGACTCTAACTAGTGATACTATTAGAATTAGAAGCAGTAACGATATGGGCTTGGGTATACCACCAGAAGATCCGGATGAAACAATCGATCCAACCAAACCAGACAAACCCTGGTAGGACTATTCATATACAAGTGAAGGCAACAGCATTAGTCCTGTTGTCTTCTATTATGCCATTCCTGAATAATATTCTTAATAGTTTATTTAAAACAGAATCAATTCTTTTGATAGATGCTCCAGGAGTTAAAAAACTTGACTTGGATAGTGCAATATTTTTCCTGTCAGTTCCTTTTAGCTATCTTTTTATAGCAATAGGCGCGAGGCTTGGAGCGCATAAAAATAGTTATTTTGCTGTATTCATTTCCGTATACATACAGCTTTTTCTTACGGTAAATTTCATTTTCATTGAAAAAAAGAAATCTTATATCCTTACCCAAATACTTTTGTTTGTAATATGTGCGGTTGCAACATTTTTGTTCTACATCATAAGTAAGTATTATAAAGATATAGAAACAAAAAACGAGTATTTAAATAAGACATTAGATCGTTACTCAGAAATAATTAAAAATAGAAAATAACATGAGCATTTTAGATAATTCTGAAAAGCTAATGATTTTAATTTCTATTAGCGATAAATTATGGGATGATTACCAGTCAGGAGATATATGTGAAGATGAGTATCTATCTAAATCAGATGATGTTAGAAGAGAGATAATGATAGCTAATGATTTATCATTTAAAGATCTTCAGCTGTTTACATCCAAGATTGGATATGTATTAATACAAAAAAAGAATGCTTTTAGCACGATTAACAATTACAAAATAGCTGCTAATTAATTATCTTTTGCAGTTTTAAGAGCATTTAATTCCATATTTAAAGATCTAACATTTTTGCTTAATATTTCTATTTTTCTATCTTGAATTGTCTGAATTGCATTAAATGCACTCTTATAATCTTCTAGAAATTTCAAAATTTCTGGAGATAATTCAAAATTTGATTTTAAGCCGAACTCAATACTTTCTTCATTCTCGATAGAATTTTTTGAAATAAGCATATCACCCTTACCTAATAAAAGCCATTCGGCACTTACTTCGAGTTTTTCGCAAATATTTACGAGAATGTTTGCTCGAGGCTCTGTTTCCTTTATGTAATTTCTAATATTCGCTTCATTTGAGTCAATCATTGAAGCAAAATCACTATTATTTCCTTTAGCAAAGTGATCTCTTAATATTTTAATTCGAAAATTAATATCGCTCATAATCAGTACGTTACAGTTTTAAACGAAAAATATTTCGAAATAATTTTTATTATTCGAAAAAAGTTTCGATATTTGTCTTAACAAAACAACAACGCAAAGTTAGTCTTTTTGTTGAATCTGAAAAAACAGTGATAAAACTATTTTTTAATTAAAATAAATAAAGTATGGAAAAATTGAAATACGGTCAACCTATTAGTTTAAGGCTTTCCAATTATTTGAGAGACTTCACAACTAAAGAAGATGTAGCAAATGTAAGCACTGAGACTGGTGTAAGTATTTCTACTCTGAACTACGTAAAAAGGAGAGCAAACAATGTTTCTGAAGGAAATGAAAAAGGAATCATCAGTTTAGCAAAGAAAGCTTTGGAAAATGCGGAAGCAAAAAGAAAGGAGGCTTTAAGATGTAAAAAGGAACTTAGTTTAATTCTTCAATCATGAACACTGACTACATCATAGCAAAAGAATATCTGAATAGGCTTCCTGAGGCAGAAAGAGTAAAATTATGCAAAAGAACACTTGAGGGAGTGTCTGAGAAGAAAAAATCAAAAAAGGAACTTGGGAAGTTTTATTCGGATTATTTAGACGCACAATTCGCTAAAGGTAAAATATAAAATGAGTCGCACTGCTGTAACAGAACGACTCGGCAAAAACGAAATAGTAATTAAAAAATCACTACATCATGTCGGCAAATTTAGGAAAAACAATTTTAGGAAAAAAGATCATCAGGACACATTTATCAAAAGTTACTGATTGGAATGTAAACAGAGAATTTATCCGCGGGCATATTCTCTTGGAAAAAGGAGTTTTCATTCAAGTGTCAAAAGGTAAGTATTTCATTGTAATTGACGGACAAAGAAAAGGCGCGATACTAAAAACTTCTCCGGCATTCAGAAAAATGAAAATAGTTATTGCGAAAGCTTTTAAATCTTATCGCAAAGGATCAAAAGGAGGGCAAATGCATCATGTGGGTTATTGGAAAAGCAGAGTGATTGATGGAATGCACAATTGTAATTTGTTCCGGAACTCAGAAATAAAATTCACGGAAAACAAGTCTAACTTTTTAAAACTTGCCTCATGAAAGCTTTATTTCTTATCAAATGCTGGTTTCTACAGCAAGTCATATATATAATAGAATACTTACTTAAAAAACAATAATCATGGAATTTAAAGGAACAAAAGGACAATGGATAATTGATGAAAATGAAGATGTAATTACAGAATTAAAAGAAGTAATAGGCGATATAGTTTGCTTGAAGCCTGAAGAATATGAAGAATCAATGGAAAACTGGAAATATAATGCCTTATTAATCTCCAAAGCCCCTGAAATGCTTGAAGCTTTGATCACAATTAGACGTAGGTATAATATACAGCCTGATTTTGAAAAAGAAATTGATCAGTTAATTAAAGAAGCCACAGAGATATGAACCTAACAGAAATACTAAGTCCTGAATTTCTTATTGATAAGGACTTTACGAAAAAAGTATCTGATGAAGTTTATTACGAATTACAGATAGCAAGTTCAGAACCATCAGTAATAGTATATGTATACAATAATTCTGCTTCGATATGTATCGGTACAGGTAGGGAAAAGGACATTAAGATAGAAAGTGAGTCTCAGTTCTCACAGTTTTTAGAAACCATTCAAAACACTTTATCATAATCATGGAAACCATTCAAAAATACTTAGAACAAGATTTGTTCATTGAAATAGAACTTCACTACAAAAAAGATATGTATTACGCATGGGGTCATCAAGAAAGAATAGAAAAATATTTCTCTTACAAAATTAAAGACCTTGCTAATGAAACTTCAGAACTGATACAAAAATCCAACAATCATAGAGTATACACTTTGGATGAATATGTGAACGATAATAGATACAATTCATATGAAGAGGCTTTAAATGCTGCCGTAAGTGAATGTGATGAATATTTAAATGACATCGAACAATGGAAACTAAATCATTTACAATCATGACACATTCAGCAATAATTAAAATAGAAAATCATTCCGGCATCTGGTATGTGAATCACAAGAGACTAGGGCATGATAAACTTTCAGACCTTGAAATATCAGCCTTAAACGAGTTCATCAAAGAGTTTAAACAATCAAATCAATAATCATGGAAAAATCAGAGTTGCTGTTTCCTGACAAAAAAAGTCTCCAAAAAGAATATTTGTTGAAGTACAGGGATCAATTTTTAAATCTCAACAATCTGAAAATCGGAGACGAAATATCATTAAGCTTTACTTGTAATAATCTAATTGGAAAGCAAATTTATTTAACAAGTAAGATAGCAAAAGGAGTTTTAAAATTAGATGATAATGGTGTTTTGTATGCTGAAAGTTTAGACAATATGCCTTTTTATCGTCACATGGATAATGGACTAAGCGGAAGATCTAAGAGATCATGGGTTCAAAGAACAGAAGCTAAAGCAAAATATTTTTTCGGAGATGGATTCATAATCAAATAATAACCAAAGCAAAAATGAAGATATGGATATTCAAGACTACAGCCGGGGGCGGAACAACGCTAATTCAAAACTGGCTTTTCAACAAGTAAAGGTGACAATTCCTAAAATGCAGGATAGGGTTTTAAATGAAGTAGACGGGATTAAATCAACAATAGAGATCGCAAATAAACTAGGAGTGGAGATACACAAAATTTCCGGACGATTCTCAGAGCTAAAAGCAAAACAAAAAATTTATCAAACATCAATAAAAAAGATCGGCAGTAAGTCTTACGCGGTCTATTCAAAAACAATTAATTAAAATGGAAAAACAATCTAAAACACATTTTAGAAAAGTTTACAAGTCTGATCACTTGGGAGTGGCTGATTTGGAAGACTATCTAGAAGAGGGTAGAAGGCTTGTTTTCAAAATACGGGAAGTTAAACAGGAGTTGGGAGTAAGTGTAGCGGGGAAAAAAGGAAACTTCAATATCGCATATTTTGAAGAAAACATTAAGCCTCTAGTATTAAATGCAACGAACGCTGCGGTATTGAAGGGATTCTCCGGATCTTCATTCGTTGAGGATTGGAAAGGATTATTAATCGAATTATTTATTGACTCCACCGTAAAAATGAAAGGTGACGTAGTTGGAGGCGTTAGAATTGTAAAAAAGCAACCAATCATAGATGCTGATCTTACAAACGAAATAAACGCATGTAAGGAGGTTTCAGAGCTTGGTAAGTTATTCGGTAAGATGTCAAAAGAGCAACAACAGAGATACAAAGTATTAGTAACTGAACGTAAAAAAGAATTAGAAAATGTTAAGAGTGCGTGATTTTTCAAATTACAAATTTCGTCCACATTCACTTGGTAAATTAATGAAAGGGCTTCCTAAGCCTTTGACTGAATCGCAAAAAGAGACTTTGTTCGGGTTACTTGAAAAACAAAAAAATGGAACCATTACAGAAAAGCAGATAATAACATTAGGTGATTTGCTCAAGAAAAAAAACGCGAAACCAATTTTATCTGAAGGAGCGAAGTCATACTTAAAGTCAATATTTAAGCAAGAGGTTTTCAATCGGAAAAAAGAAGTTCAGAATAAGTATCTGTCAAAAGGTATTGCTGTAGAAGATGAAAATATTAATCAGTACAATGAAGTTAACGGAACATTCCTGATTAAAAATGAAGTAAGATATGAGAATGAGTTCTTTTCTGGTGAAATGGATGTTGAAGAGGATGATGAAGTTTTGGAGTTCAAGAGTTCATGGGATTACGAAACGTTTCCAATTCTTGAAGAGGATATACCTAATGAAGATTACTATTGGCAAGGACAAGGGTATATGGATCTTAGGCCTAAAGTAAAAAAAGTGAAGTTGGTTTACGGATTAGTAGATACTCCGATAGACCTAATACTTGACGAGAAAAGAAGAGTTGGCTGGAAGCTTGGTTACATTGATGGACTACCTGAAGATCTGGACCAAGAAATTACCAAGAATATGACTTATGACGACATTCCAAAAGAGGCTAGAATTAAGGAATTTATTATTTACCGCGATGAAAAAGCCATAGAACAAGCAAAGAATATGGTATTAATTGCAAGAGAATATCTGAACTCATTAAACACAACACTAGCAACACACTTACAATTAATTTAAAAACAATAAAAATGAGCAAAATAATCAATGTACGTCTTGAATTAGACAAAATCGACAAAACAAAAATCGTAGTAGGCGAAAAAGGTAAATATCTAAACATTATCGTAGCCGAAAGAAAAGAAACAGATCAGTACGGAAATACTCATACTGTATATATCCAGCAGACTAAAGAAGAAAGAGAGGCTAAAGAAGAAAAAGTTTACATGGGGTCCGGGAAAGAGTTTGAGTTTGAAAACAATGTCAAAAACTTGGTTCCGGGTTCGGATGATAATGATCTACCATTCTAGCTATGAAAGAAAAAGACGGATACTGGTCAGGCCGTGATTCAAATGGCCTATTCAAATGGAATGAAAAGAGACTTATCAGATTAGAAACC
This sequence comes from Chryseobacterium sp. PCH239, assembly GCF_018924625.1. Taxonomy (NCBI): domain Bacteria; kingdom Pseudomonadati; phylum Bacteroidota; class Flavobacteriia; order Flavobacteriales; family Weeksellaceae; genus Chryseobacterium; species Chryseobacterium sp. PCH239. The sequence goes on along the minus strand of NZ_CP073027.1, from coordinate 2,203,028 downwards.
GACAAAAAGAAAACCAATGAAAAACCCAAAAACAAACCCCGAAATTGAGGCAATTAAATCAAGCCTATGTAAAGAATTAGGTTATTTACCAGGTGACAAAATCCCAAACAGTAGAGTTTCAATTGCCTTAGGTAAAATAGACGCAACAGCAACTTTAATCTACGCTAAAACGCTAAATCGTAAAGCCAGATTTGCAAGACCCGGCGAATGCCAGTACACAATTGAGCTGGAAAAAGAAAGAGTGCCAAAAGTATCAAAACCAGAAGATGATTTAATATCTACTGCAAAAGCAGCTAAAATTCTGGACATTCAACCAAGCAATCTAAGTTCCATCAGAAAATCTGGAAAAATAGATGCTGAAAAAATAGGAGGCAGGTTCTTTTTCAAGCCAGAAGAAGTTGAAAGATTTAGAATACAAAGAGTTATTGATAAATTGTAACTATGGATGTGTACAAAATACTTAATCTATACGCCTGCTTAGGTGGGAATAGGTATAAGTGGGATGAAGTAGCTAGAGAATCTGGAATTGAAATTCAAGTAACAGCAGTTGAATTAGATCCGGAACTTGCAAGATTGTATCAGGAAAGATTCCCAAATGATATTGTAGTTGTTGCAGACGCTCACCAGTATTTACTTGATCATTACAAAGAGTTTGATTTTATATGGAGTTCACCACCGTGTCCAACTCATTCTAAGATGAAGAAAAGCCAAACAAATAATGGTAATCACAAACCGGAATATCCATCAATGATGCTTTACGAAGAGATTTTGTTTTTGTCTCATTTTTTCAAAGGAAAGTATTGTGTTGAAAATGTAATTCCATATTACGAACCACTGATTGAAGCGCAAAAAAGAGGTAGGCATCTGTACTGGTGCAATTTCAAACTTCCAGATAGTTTAAACGACAGGCGTGTAGAAAATTTTATTCATACAAAACTGGACAATCTTTCAAAATTTCATGAGTTTGATTTTAAGATACTTTTGAATTGTAGCAGATTTACACAATCAGGAAATAAACCAGGTATAAGAATAGAAAAAATAGCCCGAAACCTTGTAGATTACGAAGCAGGCAAAACAATTTTTGAATGCGTATTGGAAAAAGCTCCTGTATTTAAAATAAACAGCCTGTTTGACAACGAGTACATGATACTTGAAGATTAAAAACTACCATGCATTAGTGATGTTTTAGCATGGGTACCGATTGAAAATTACAAAGAATTAAAATGAAGATATGCCTAATAGAATATTACGAGACTGGACCGACAGTTTCATTGTGGACGAATTAGATGTTCACGCTGAAAGATTCTTCGTTAGGCTTATCATGAAGGTAGATGATTTTGGAAGGTTTTCTGCTGATAAAAGATTATTGAAATCACAACTGTTTCCGCTAAAATCCGATATAAGAGATACTGACATTGCCCGTTGTCTCACTGCGTGTGAGAAAGCCGGATTGATTACTATCTATACAGTCGCATCGAAATGCTATTTACAGATTGAAAATTTCAAACAAACATTGAGGCAAAAAACAACTAAATATCCAGCACCTGACGAATGCATAGCAGATGCTACGCATATGATAAGCAATAGCGAATCAATTGCTTCCCTGAAACGAAACGAAACAGAAACAAGAAAAGAAACAGAAGAGAAAGGAATATATAGGGCATTCGCCCATCTATCTATTTCTTTTGAAGAGTTTGAGAAATTAAAGTCATCAGATTATCAGGAAGACGAAATTAACTCAATTCTAGACGATATAGAAAATTACAAGGCTAATAAAAAATATTCATCCTTGTATTTGACAGCCTTAAAATGGCTTAAGAAAAATCGAGAGAAAACTGCAGATAGTTCTAAACCAAAATTATCAATGTTCTAATGGAAACTATAATTTCTTTATCAACAAGACAGATTTACGATATAACAGCAGATAGGAATGGAGAGAATCAAATGCCTTGTCCTGAATGCTCGCGTAATAGGCGCAAAAAGAATGTTAAGTGTTTTTCGTACAACACGGAAAAAGAGGTTGGTTACTGCAACCATTGCGACACTCGATTTGTTAAGCATCAGCCCCATGAGGATAAGCAGTATGTTAAACCGCAAATTGAATGGCAGAATTATACAAAACTTTCTGAGAACGTGGTTAAATATTTTGAAAGCAGAGGTATTTCACAGATGACTCTGTTGGAAATGAAGATCGGGGAAAAATCAGAATACATGCCACAGGTCGAGAAGAATTCTAACTGCATAATTTTCCCGTACTTCAAAGAAGGGGAACTTGTGAATATCAAATTCAGGGACGGGAGCAAGAATTTTAAGCTTTCGTCTGGCGCAGAGCTGGTATGGTATAACTACGATTGTATCAAAAAGTGCATTGATAATGAAGGGGAATTAGTTATTGTAGAGGGAGAGTTTGATTGTTTATCAGTCATTCAATCTGGTCATGAATATGTAGTTTCCGTCCCAAACGGCGCTAGTACAGGAAAGATGGAATATTTTGATAGTAGCTTTGATATGCTAAATCAAGTGAAAACTTTCATAATTGCAACTGATAACGATCTTAAAGGAATTGAGTTAAAAAACGATCTAACAAGAAGGCTTGGTATTGAAAAATGTAAAATAGCCTCATTTAGACAGTTTAAGGATTCAAACGAGATATTGGTTCACGAGGGCAGAGAAAGTCTATTAAATGCAATTAAAACAGCCAAACTGGTTCGTGTTTCGGATGTTTATGAAGTGTCTGACTTTGAAAATGAATTGGATTCATATTTTGAGAATGGTTTGCCACAAGGAAAAACACTAGGTATTGATGATCTGGATGAAAAAATTAGATGGTTGACTGGGCACTATGCTACTGTAACCGGTTCGCCAACTTCAGGAAAATCTGAATTTATTGATTTTGTTTGTGCCAAATTGAATTTCTTACATAATTGGAAAGTTGGCTATTATTCGCCTGAATCAGCGCCTTTGTCGGTTCACTTCAGTAAAGTATTTTCCAAATTTGCAGGGTTTAAATTTGAAAAAAAGTATTGCCCTTCGGATGCTGAAAGATATTCGGTTCAGGACTATTTAAATGAAAATTATTATTGGGTAGCTCCGGTTGATGATATGAATTTGGATGAAATACTCTCTAGATTTGAATACCTGGTTAAGGCTAAAGGAGTGAAGCTTTTTGTTATTGACCCATTTAACCGGATCGAGACTGATCAAGATTATACCCAGGATAAGCTTTTATACATCAAGAAAGTATTGAAAAAGATTATCTCTTTTGTAAAAAGGAATGACGCGCTTTTATTTTTAATTGCACATCCAACAAAGCTTCAAAAAACCAAAGACGGAAAATTCCCCATTGCTTCGATGTATGATATTTCAGGTTCTGCCGACTTTTTTAATATGACTTCTTACGGTATATCCGTACGAAGAGAACAGAAGGATGAGACTTTAGAATTCCTATCACATGGTCAGGTTGCGATCAGCAAAGCAAAGTTAAATCAAACAATGGGAAACACTGGTATTTGGGAGTTTAGATACAATATGAATAATGGTAGGTATGAAAGTGAAAATAGAAATGGAGCAGTACAATTTGATAATTTGAACTGGATAACCAAGAATGAATATAAATATTCGGAATTTAAAGTTCCTACAGCAACTATAAACCAAGCTTTTGGAGATGAATACACAGATTTACCGTTCTGATTTTGAAAAATTTTACTCCTTTTATGCCAGATTGCATGCATATGGAGTATCTCTAATTGTCCTTCTAAAGTATCATGAAGAAAAGGAAGATTATTTTAAATGCGAAGTTATAAACCAAGTTATAAACGAAGTAAAAGGGGGTAATAATGGAAAATATAGAAGAATTTAAAAAGAACTACCAGCAACGAATAGAAAATTTAGCAAAGTCAAAAACAGAATGGATTAATGACTTTGTTGAATCCCAAAAGCCAAAGAAGCCTGTTAAGACTGTTGGTGAAATGTATAAGGAGATAAAGAAAGAAGAAAGACTTACTCAATAGTCAAAGTATTAAGTTCGATTGAAAGTTCTTTTAATACCTCCAAAGCCTTAACAGCATCTTTCTTAGAAAAAGATCTTCCATCAGCATTATTTAACTTTCTGCTTAAATATGCAGCAGCGTTCTTATTCGTAGGCCACATTCTACTAGCGATGTACGAAAGGTCAACCTTACAATGATTTTTTAAATAATCTTCAACTGTCATACAGCAAAGATATAAAAAATAATGTACAAAAATATTTGTACTGTACAAAAATAATTGTACATTTGAAAAAGCAAAAACGAAAACAATTAAAATTACAACGTCATGAACATATTAAAATTAACCCTTTTAGACGGACGAACAATCTTTGTAAACTTCAATTTAGTAACTGATTTCATGTCAATAGAGAATAAGTACACTATGATTTGTTTTGGAAAAGAAGATTATCATTATCAAGTGATTGAAACTACACAGTATATTATTCAGGAGCTACAATACTCCACGAATGGAAAATAATTTCATTTAATATTAAAAAACCTAAGCAAGTTTCAAAAAGGCTTTCATGGTTAGTTTTACCGGGTGGCGTTTTGATCCATCATGTCGCCCGGGTTTAAAAATTTCGAAAAATTAAAATCAAAAATATTATGAAAATAAAAGCATTAGAAATAATTGGAAAAGAAGCATTTTTAATTAAAGCATTTGAACTTAGTGATTATCATGATTTTTACATTAATAAAAATGTGATCGATAATAAGGCTAAAAAAAATGAAATCATATTAAAAAAGACTGATTCTATTGAGATCCTTCCAAGGCAAAAAGAAGTCATAGGCTATAAAAAAGATGACAGTTTTTTAAGTTTAGAAGAATATAAATCAAAACCAACTTATTTTGATTCAGATAGTTCAGAAGAAGAAACATTGAGAGCAATTGCAAACAGAAAAGAAATTGAAGGTTTTGAACCTGTTTACAAAGAAATAGATTTTGAAACAGTTGAAATAGATATTTATGGATTTATTGAAGACACAAATTCAAAATTTATCCACTGCGGAATTACGGACAGATTCAACTCAAAAAATCCAAATGTTTATATTTTAAATGAAAATAAAATAGCTGTAGATGAATATAATATATTGAAAGATAGATATTCAAGTCATGGTAAATTTAGCAATTTAGATCGAAATTATATTGAGTTTGCTCAAATAAATGGGAGTTACGCATTTACAAAAAGTGAATTCTCGGAAAAAAGAGTAGACAAATTGTTTGCTAAACTTGAAAGTGCAATTCAATTCGAAAAAGAATTAAGAGAAAGGATTAGGAAAATCGTAAAATCAAGACTTTTTCCTGAAAAAATACAAGATGACAAAAGGCTTTTAATTATGTCTCATTTAAAAGCAATTAAAAAAGCAAAATCAAAAACTGTAATGGATGAGATGTTGCAAATTTTAATCGAAGATCTTCAGGACTATAAAAAACAAGTAGAATTGCTAAAATCTTAATTAATGAAAAATACAAAATACATTAAAGTATCCGTATCGGAGCGACATCCGGAAGAATCTAAATATTATGAAACAAATATTGGACGTCTGTTTTACAATCCAGTCATGAAAGAATTTGAAAATGAAGTTTTTAATCCCATGAAAATTGACTACTGGCTGGAAGAAAAGCCAGACTATGAGGATGAGATGAAGGAGGTGTTATTACAACTTGTAGGTTGTCACACCTGCGGTCATACAATACCAGATTGGCTAAATGATAGAGCTGAAGAATTAATAACCAAACTAAAATAAACGGAACCTGGACCGTTCTCCCGGGAAAAATCAAAGACAATTTTCAGTGCAAAAACAGTTCGTAAAAAACAGCGAACGCACCCGTCTTATGTGAAATTTAAAAAATTAACAATGGAAAACACATTAGAAAATAAAGCAAAGTTCTTCGCTCAGTATTTCAAACAACGAGTTTTAAGAACGTCAATGAGTCCTGAAGTTGTCCCTGTTGCTACTTGGACTTTAAACAATCCTTTGGAAGAAGAGTATTTAGAACTAAACCCTCTTTCATCAATTACAGATGAAGAACTAGTAATTATTGTAAAGTTTTACGAACCAACAGCCCATAATGTAAAGCTGGATGATGGTCAAATTGAATTCGATTTTATTTATGTTGATCAAGGCGCTTCCGGAGCTATTGAAATCTCAGATGGTTATTGTCTGGATTGGTTAAGAAGTAACGGATTTGCCACTGAATGGATGGGATTATCTGTTGAAGATCTTATGAGTTTTGGTTGGATTAAACTTAAAGAAAACTAGCCATGAGTCACCAAGAGAAACAAGAGATCTTTGATCAGTATGCAAGATTAAAAGGATTTGGAAGCTGGAGGCATTTATTGCAAAAAGCCGTATGTGATGGGCAAATGACTGTATCTGAATTAAAAGATCACATTTTCGATGCCTGTGATCTCGTACAGGCTGAACAGCAGAAGAGAATAGCGAAGAATATGAATTGGGATCGATGTAAAAATAAAGGCAGTGAATGCAGAACTGACAAACACGAAAGATCGATACTTAACCCAGAAAACAAGATCTCATGAAAGAGCTAGAAGAACTAACCCGGGAGATCCGGGAGAAAGTAAAATCAGGTTTTGATGGAATTATTGCATGTGAATACTCTGGAATAGTAAGAGAAGCATTCAATAAAAAAGGGTTTAATTTCATATCATGCGATTTCCTTCCAACTGAGCAACCAGGGAGCCGCTATCAGGGTGATATTTTAAATATTATTGATTATCACACTGGTTTTATAGGGTCACATCCAGAATGTACTTATATGACAAATTCTGGCGTTCGGTGGCTATGGAATAAAGACGGAAGCAAAAACCATGATAGATGGGTGAAACTAGAAGTGTCGGTTAAATTTTTCAATCTTTTGAAGTCGAAAATAAAAATCGGTTATCTGGAAAATCCTATTCCTCACAAATATGCTAGAGATGGGTTTCATTCTGTTTTAAATGGAGAATGGGTTGATGGAATTGGAAAATACACGCAAGTTATTCAACCGTGGCAGCATGGACATGGTGAAACTAAAGCAACTTGTTTATGGCTTATTGGATTGCCGGAACTAGAACCTTCCAATATAGTAGATGGACGTGAGCAAAGAATTTGGAAACTTCCCCCAAGGGAATATAGATGGAAAGAACGGAGCCGGACATTTACAGGGATCGCAGAGACTATGGCAGATCAGTGGTCTCCTGAACTAATAAAATTCCTTCACTCACTTATAAAGACAAAATAATGCAAAAGATTTTTAGACTCCACGATGGAGACCTTCAAAAAGTTGGCGATTTAGAAAAAATGTTATACGATGGCTGGAAGGTCATATATACAGTTAAAATTAATTATGGAAATACAACCCTATTTATTTTAGAGAAAAAATAATTAAAAACAAAACAATGAATAAAGATGAACTTTTAAAAATTTACTCAGCTTATCTGCCGTATGACTTGGAATTCGAGGCATTTGGCAGAAGAGGAAAAATAAATGAAATCCAGTTGAAGCCTGATTTTGTATTAGGCCTCGACATTGATTCACATGTAAGGCACTTTTATCCAGATTCGGGATTACCTATTCTCTACGATCTATCCTATTTAACCAAGGAGATAGAGCATGAGGGGAAGAAAATTACTCCAATTGTAGAGCTTGCAAAATTAGGTACAGGAGAACAGGAGTGCGGAGTGACAAACGGCAACTTAGGTACCTGCTATGTTAATGCTAAAAATGAGAAAAAAGGATTTTTTATTTACCATCCAGAAGGATACTTTATCTGGCAAGTTGGGAAAAATGCAGAACCTATGATTGTAAAAAATCAACTAAAATTATTTCAAAAGCTCTTAGAATGGCACTTCAATATTTTTTCGCTCCCTGAATCCGAATACATAAACAAAGCAACTTTAACTCAAAAACAATAATACAATGGAAAACGAAAAAATTAAATGTTACAGTATGTCAATGGGAAACTCAAAATTTGTTGACACAGACATTGAAGGAATACTATAATACTTAAAGGTGGAGCTTCTGGAAAATTTACCAGATAATGAAACTTTAGAATTTCAATTTGGTGTCGAGTATCACACTCAGGAGGAAATAGATAAAATGCCTGAATTCGATGGATTTTAACCCCGTGCCATCTTAGGGTAGCACTTTAAAACAAGAATTATGGAAACAAAAGAACATATAGCAAAAGATTTAAAGGTAGGCGATACTTTTATCGCAACTATTCGACATAAAACAGATGGAACCAAGAATTTAGCAAATCAAATATGTACAGTTGTGCATAATGGTGAACTTGGAGATTCATTAATAGCAAAAATGGACCTAGGAATAGTTAGAATACCATACAATGAAATAACAGAAATAATTAACGTAAAGCCATGATAGCACCACAAGAACTACGTTTAGGAAACTGGATCAATATTAACGGGAATCCATTTCAGATAGAAATGCCAGATTTTAATTTGATTGTAAATAAGAACGGTAAAAGTACATATGAACCGATAGAGCTGAATGAGGACTGGCTTTTGAAGTTTGGCTTTGATTCAAATAACGTTGCTTACAAAATAGACAATGACAGATTCGTCTTCGAGCTCTATTTTTATGATGCATGGAATCTAAATTATGTTGAGAAAGAAAAATTTGGAAATGGTAGTGTTGAATTATCTGGTTATTGGAAAATTCACGAATTGCAGAACCTCTTTTTCACCCTTACCGGGGAAGAACTTAAAATTAAAAAATAACATGGAACTATTTATAAAATTTCCAGATCAATCACAAAGCTTTACCGCAGGTGTTGAATACGGCAGGTTGTTTGGCAGAATGGAAAAAGGAGATTCCGTTGTTACTAATGATGGTTTTCCTGTTAGAATCGAAAATAAAGAACTGCTAAAGAATACATGTACTAAGTATGGATATACTTGCAATTTTGGAGGAGAATATTATGGTGAATGGATAGAATTCACAGCTATAAAAATAACTAATTCAGAAAATTAAAGAATCATGAACCTACAACTTTCACTAAAAAAGAAATGGTTTGAAATGACGAAAGCCAGAATTAAACCGGAAGATTACAGAGAGATAACGCCGTATTGGTTAAAACGATTGATGTTTTATTCTACTGATGGATATACTCTAACAAATAGTGAATGGGAAGAAGCTTGCTCGGATATTCTTTCATCAAGTCAATCTTCTTCTGATTACACGGAGCATTTGGAATATCACTTAGACAATTGGTATTTGAAATTTAAAGAATTTACCATTAACACAATGACTTTGGGCTATCCTTCAAAAACCGACTCCGAAAGAATTTTGAAATTGAAACATGCAGGAATTGAGATCCGGGAAGGAAATCCGGAATGGGGTGCTGAGCCTGGGAAGCTATATTTTGTAATTAAACACGGAAAAATAATATGAAACAGCCAATAGCAAATATAAATATCGATGCAATTTTAGAGAATCAGTTATTGATAATGGAAATATTGCTTGAAAGCAAATTAAGATTGAATGCTGATCTAAATAACAAACTGATTAGACAAATAAATAAAACTAAAATGCAATTACGGAACCAATGAAACAGTTAGAGATAAAAACAAATAAAAGACTCCTTATTGTGGAGTTTGACGATATGGATCATTTAGAAAATGTGTTGTCATGCGATAAGCAAGGTATTAGGGTTTGTACGGATAATGATGAGCCAACAAAATTCATCTGCAAAGGCTCCGATCTTACTGAGGATATTGCGAACGGATTTACACATAGTATGAATTTTGGAACAGATGAAAATCCTGATATTGGTTATCACCATTCAATTAAAGATAATTATTGTTGTGGATCTGCTTTAGAATCATTCATTTCTGCCATCCAATCGAAAAATTACCATTGGGGAGAGAATCCGGTATCATTAGAACGCGAGAAGATATATCGTAATATGGGTGATACTTTTAAAGCAGATGGGATTTTGAAAGCATGGCGTGAATCCGAATCCAGGACCTTCAACCCATCAAAATGTATAATCTTTGAAATTATATAGATATGCAAAAAATTAAACTGCCAAAATCTGTCTATAAATACAAAAATAAGTATCAGGTAAATATTCATTCAAAAAATATAATAAAAATATCCATATTGGATATTATGATAATGTTGATGATGCAGTAAGTGCTAGAGATAAATTCGTATGTGAAAATTACAGTGACTTAACGGAAGGTTACTTGCCAAGAGGTTTGACATTAAATAAAAACAACAAATATTCAGTAAGATTTCAATTTAAAAAATGTGAAGAATATTTGGGTAGTTATAGCACTATTAGTGAAGCTATCAAAGCACGAAACAATTTCATAGACTCTTTAAAATAAAACCTATTAATAATTCCTAATATGAGCAGATTAGAACAAATTCAAGACGAAATAGCAATAGAAAAAGGGTATAAGGATTTTGATGATTTATTAGAAAGTATTTATGAAATGGAAATTATAAAAGCATACTTCAGAAAATCAGCAATCAGATACGCAATCGAAAGCTGCAAAGCATCTTTAACGAAAGCAAGTAATAATTTGGAATTGACATTAAACCAACGTTGCACTGACTGGATAGAACAACAGGATAAAATTAATTGTGAAGATAATATTGTACTTCTTTAATTACGGAAACCCACAATACAAAACCAAATAACCAAACTAAATTAGAACTATGAAAGAATTTATTAACGAATGTATGCTGTTCAGAAATAAGGACACGGAATTGAGAATAATAGGCGCTCTTGCTTGGTTTTGGATTGCATGCGTGATATACTTAATTTTCTATCTGTTTTAGTATCTTTACTCCATGGAAGAAATAGAAAGACAAATAATTGAAATAGTTACCGAACAATTTAAAAAAGATGGAGGGGCCAACGGTGTAACAATGGGGAGCTTTGATCACATTTTAAACCTTCCCATCCAAGAAAGAAACGATTTTTTATATCGTATGGCTAAAGAGAAGAAAATACATATTTTTCAAAGCTTAAACAACGCTCGTGTAACCCTACCAAAATAAAGCCCCTGAATTAACAGGGGTATTTTTTTTGTTCAAAATTTAACTGTTAGATTATTCAATAAAAATTGTTAGTAAAAACTATAAAAAAAGTTAGATTGAGTGTTGTTTTGTAATTTTCGTTTTCGTAACTTTACTGTAAAGCAGTTGGAAATGAAGGAGATAAAGCCGAAGAAATGCGCAGTATGTAGGGAAGAGTTCATGCCATTTAAGTCAACTCAGAAAGTATGTGGAACGGCATGCGCAATTTCTTTAGGCAAATCAAATATTCAAAAGCAAAACGCCAAAGCTTGGAGAAAAGAGAAGAAGATCAGGAAGGAGGAATTAAAGACTCACAAAGATTATTTAAACGATTTACAGAAAGTATTTAACGAGTTTATCAGAGTTAGAGACAAGGGCAAGTCGTGTGTGAGTTGTGGGTGTAGAGTTGAAGGAAACGGGCACGCTAGCCATTTTTTTTCGGTGGGTTCGCATCCTAATGTTAGATTCAATGAAGATAATGTTCATGTAAGTTGTGTTGAGTGTAATTTACATAGGCATGGCAATCTTGCTGAATATTCTTTAAGGCTTCCAAGGCGAATAGGACAAGAAAGATTTGATATGCTTGTTGTAAAGGCTAAACAGTCCTTGCTTAAGCTGTCAATTCCAGAGATAAAAGAAAAGATTGAGTATTACCGCGGAAAGATTAGGGAAATGAAGAAGAAAGCGGTTGTGTGATATGATTAATTGTTGTTAAACTACCAAGCACAGATGATGAGCGCAGAAGGGGTGGATCGTTGGTTGATGAAGGAGGGTGCTTGGTGTTTTTTTTAAGAAAAGAAATTATGAAATGGAATTTATTTTTAGCGATTGTTCAGTTATTGTGTGGTTTATTTCTACTTATTGGAAATAAAGAACTGCTAACAGTTAAACAGGGTGTATACTATTTAACTGGTCTTGCCTTCTGCTTATTGGCTGGGCAAAATATTGCTAAACTAAGAGAAAATTAAAACGTGATGCTAGCATATAGGTAATGCGCTAAATAAAAAAAATATGGTTGAGTTTATTGCATTTGGAATTATTGGGTTTTCAGCAGGTAGGATTTTTGAAATGTGGTGGCAAAGTAGAAAAAAATAAAACGTGTTGCCAGTATATGAGATATACGACCTTAACATCGGTTAAGTGTTACTGAGCGAAACAGGGGGCAACAGCAAAGTTATGTATCGACAGACCGCCTGGATAGACGGGCAACCAAAGAACAGTGGCGGAAGATAGACGCTAAGGGGATTAAAAAGAGGCGTGGGGAGCACCATGTGTAAGTAAAGTCCCAAGGGTGCACAGTAAGTATAAAGCTCTAATGCTGTGTGAAGTTAGAGAAATCGAAACCAGATACCTGATAAAACTCTTTTGTACCAGTGTCGAATCTGGTCTGTTCTTTTTTAGATTGATTAAATAGAGTAAAGGTTAACCGAAAGCCATCAGCCACGTTCGGAAGGCGGTAAAGCTGATCTCTATTTTTAATGCAGTAGGAACTATTTTTTTCATATTAATATTTTGTGATTTGGTGTCCCGCTGCTGTAATAGGTAGCGGGGTTTTTAATTATTATGAAGGCAAAACATTTTAAAAAGCTAAGAAAGCAATGTAAGTACTACGATGTTGATGAAAGTACAATGTTGTTTGGAAGGTTTAATTCTGATTGGAAAGGCTCGTTTAAAGTATTGGCAAGATCATATTTTGAAGCAATCAGTCGAGCTAGATACAAGGGATATGCTAAAAGGAAGAGTCAACCTAGATCGACAATCTATGATTCTGAAGAATGGGCAACATTCCGGGTTAAAGAAAGTGATGCGCCAGACAAGCACAAATATGTATTTTATTTTCAGTAGTTGAGGGTTTTTAATTTAGGGAGTATGGAGAAAGAAGAAAAAGAGAAGTATTTAATCTCAAAAGGTTGGTCAACCGTATGGCATTCTAATTATTGGGTAAGTTCTGATTTAGAATATCGTGGTGAAACATTGGAAAGAGCATATGAGATTCAAACCAAAATAGAATGCAAAAACTAATTTTCTATGGCAGAGGGAGTGACGGGGAGTGCGGTGAATGAATTGGAAAATAAATTAAATGGAAACAATAGTAAAACATTCGAAAAGTAAATCAGCTTGGAATATTGTCAACACAACTTTAGGTGAAAAATACAAAATAGCATCTGTACCATACATTCAGACGGATGATCCTCAAATTTTAACGAGAGAAAGATTAGAAGCATTTGAACATGCTGAATTTATATCTCAATGTTTTAATAATAAAAGAAATGGCAAAGAAGAAGAGTGAAGAGAATGAAGGAAGAAAGCCGGACGGAAAGTTTGCGGAGGGGAATAAGTTTTCTCCTGGCAGAACTCCTATATATTCAAATGGTGAAGAACTCGCTGAAAAACTTCTTGAATACTTTGAGTGGATTAAAGGGGAGTTTATAATTGAAAGAAAGATAACGAGCAGAACTACAGGAAAAGGAAAAGACGCTGTTACTACAACTGAAGATGAACCAGTAAAAATATGGGTTCGTCACCCAGAAGAACCAACAATTACTGGACTAGCTATTTTCTTAGGATTTGAAAGTCGTCAATCTCTTCATGATTACGCTAAAAAGGACGGTTTTACTTACCCGATAAAAAGAGCGTTGTTAGAAGTTGAAAATAACTATGAAAAGGGTTTATGGAGTGATAAGGTTGCAGGTGTTGTATTCGGGCTTAAGAATATGGGTTGGAGTGATAAGCAAGAACATGTAGTTGAGTCGACAGTTTCAATGAAAGAGCCTCCAAAATGGAATGTAGTTGACGCAAGCAAGAAATGAATGTATTAAAAGAATATTACCCTTTATACACTGAAGATTACTTCATTGCTGATTTGTGGGGAGGTCGTGCTGGAGCAAGGTCTTACGCAATGTCGCAAAGAGCTTTGTATAACTTGCTTCATAAAGAAAATTCAAGGGCGTTCTTTTTAAGACAAACACACGCTACGATTTACACATCGTGCTGGCAGGATCTAAAAGATAGAATTGAAGAATATGAAAAGCAGCACGGTATAAGCCTTAATGGAATAATTACTTATTCAGATAACAAATCAGGCGAAAACTATGCTGAAAATTTATTGAATGGCAATACTCTAGGGACAAAAGGATTTAAAGTGTCATCAGGTAATCAAACGGCTAGTTTAAAGTCATTAGCAGGAGCAACAGATCTTTATATTGAGGAATACGATGAAGTAGAAAAAGAGGATTTCAATAAATTATTGTTATCACTAAGAAAAAAAGGTGCAGTACTTCAAATATTGAGAGCATTTAACCCGCCAGAAAAAGACCATCATGTGTGGGGTGATTATAAGCTTACGAAAGTTTCAAATGATGTTCTTGTCGAAATAGTATTAAAGCATACTAATAAAAGTAGAGAAGAAGTTGAGCAGATAGTCAAGCTTAATAATAAGCCATACTATTTGGCAGTTCCGAAAAGGAAAAACCACCTTTCGCTTCAGAACACTTTCATAAATAATTATGAAAACTTAAATGAAACTGCCATTGAGCAGTATGAAAAGTTTTTAGAAGATGATTTCCATTATTTCTGTACAACAATTTTAGGTTTAATTCCAGATAAAGGCGGTCATTCAGTTTACAATGACTATGATGACATAGAAAACCATACTGATAGAGTGGTTCAACCAAACGATGTTCTGCATATAGGAATGGACTTTAACGTAACAAATATGAGTGCTATTATTCATGTACATGAAGGAGATTCAGATTATGCAGTTGCAGAGCTTACCGGAATATTTGATACGTTTAGTATGTGTGAAAAAATTAAAGAGCTATACGGTGGTCATAGTATTGTTATTTATCCGGATGCTTCCGGTCAGAATAGAAAAACAAGTGGCAAGTCTGATTTTGACATCATAAGGCAGTATAAATATGTCATTAGAACAGGCGTTAGTAATCCGGCTATACGTGATAGGGTTAATGAAGTAAATACCGCATTCAGAGAACGAAAGTATTTTATCAACAGGTTTACATGTCCGGTTTATTCTGAATCACTTAAAAAGCAAAAGTATAAAAATGGTGAGCCAGATAAAAAAGAGGGATATGACCATACAAATGATGCGGGGGGATATTATATAACCAAGAAAGGCAAAACGATAAAAATAAATTCAGGTGGGTCAAGCATGCGATAGTTTAGAAATGATACTGCAGAACGAAGCTGTTTTTAAAGCAGTATATGAATTAATCCCTGCAGAAGACACATTTAATGTGGGAGATATTTTTAAGGTTTCATTTACCAAGATTTATCAATGTTTTGACTTGTACAAAGAAGGTAAAGTACTTGAAGCAATAGGATTGATAATTAACAAAACATTTGAAGAAGTTTTACAATTGCCTGCTAATGAATCTATGAAGTTCATGAAGTGGCTAGAACAAGAGATTTTAAAATGTTCTGAGCTTCTCAATAACATTCCTTCAGTAAATGATCCAGATATGATGGCGGCCGGAGCGGATAGAATGAATGAAATAGGAGAGTTTGCCATTTATCGTTCAATAACGAATGATCCCCGTGAGTGGAAAAGCTTGGGAGAAGTTGAGTTTGAGTTAATGTATGTAAAAATGTTGGGTGATGGGATTCAATCAGTAATTCAGCGAGATTACAATGAAATAATTAAAAATAAAAAGTAATGAACATAATCAAGCAGTTCGAAACCCTGATAACCGGGTGGAATGAAGAAAGTAAATGTGGTTATTGCTGGAAGTTCGTTGGAGCTGGACGTCCGGATCTTTTCAATATGTTTCAAAATATTGAAGAAGCGGAATGCTGTATTTATGTTGGATTGTTTAATATAAAGTTTGGAACTAGATATACTCCGGACGAAAACGGATTCACAACTAAACAATATTGCTTCACGAGTTTTGAAGGATTTATTGGAATTCCAAGCCGATTAGATATTCAGTTTTATAATGAGCTAGGAAATACAGAGGAAGAAAAAGAGGAGTCTAAATGGTCAATTTTAAATTCTATAAAAGATTGTCTTGGTTGTGATTTCCTTGAAATACTTTGTGATGATAACGGCTTATACCAGCCTTCTGAATTTACAGCAACTCAGAAAATAAACTATCAAGATTCAAACTATGATGGTTGGCTCATTAAAGGACAATATAATTATTGATGATGGTTGCAACGGAATTCATAACAATAGAAGAAATAACCTCAGTAATGGAAGAGGTAATAGAGAGATTTCTTATCCCAAGATTCAATGAGCTTGGCATGAATGCTTCAGGTGATTGGATTAAATCGGTGGGTCCTGCTGCAGAACCTGGCAAAGGAATAATAATGGGACTCGATTATACTAAGTACTTAACAAAAGGTCGAGAGCCTGGTAAACGTCCACCAGTATCTGCATTAGAAAGATGGGCAAAGGCAAAGTTCGGTTTATCAGACAAGCAAGCTGAATCAATGGCTTGGGCAGTTGCTAAAAAAATTGAAAAATCGGGTACAACTTGGTATCAAAAAGGAGGCAGTGATTTGCTTGAAGTATTGGAGGAACAGCAAACAGTAAACTGGATTATGTTGAAATTAGGTGAAAAAGCTACTCCGCGAATTCAAGAAGAACTATTAAGACAATTGAGAGGATGAAAATTAACGGAAAATATCAACCAGATGGACAGGTAAATGGAAATAATATTCCAAGACATAGAAATCCACCACCATGTCCACAACCGCAAATTAATAAAATAAAAAATAGAGAAATGGAAAAAACAAAAGACATCACTAAAAAATTTAGGTGTATAAATCCAATTAGGATTGATTTCCACAATGATGAGTACATTGTTGAAGCAAGTGAAATACAATTTAAAGACAAGTACTTCATTTTCATCAATGAGGGAGAAGTAAAAGCAATAGTTCCTGATAGTTTTCTAATTATAGAAGTAAAAGAATAATGACGATAAATGGACTTGAAAATAATTACTATCTCACCCAGAATGATATTTGGGTTAAGATTAACGGTTTCACGGAAGTGGTTTCAAAATTTATTTTGGAATTCAAAAATTTAACTACGAGTGAAGAATTAAAAGGTTTTGAATGCTCAGCGAGTCCGGATAATGATTGTTTTTTCAATGTCTGTTTTCCGGTTAGGACTTTGATGCCTGAACCTAACCATATTGTTGTTAATAGTCTGCAAAGCTTTCAGATTAATATCACTGCTAAGTTTAAAAATACAACATTGCCTGATGATGTTTCAACCATCACAAAATACTTTATTAGAGGCGGAAGAAATAAGCAAGGCCAAAAAGAATGGTACTTGAATAATGGCGACTTCTTAGTGAATGATTATTGGATTTCAGGCGGTAACTCATGGACCGCACTAGGCATACCTTTAAAGATAAGTTCAGGAGTCCTGGTTGAAGATACTACATATAGTAAAACGATTACACAGGAAGAAAGAAAAGCCTGTGATGGTAAAGTTTTAAAGTATTTGAATTCACTTGGAGGGTATGAATATTTCTATTTCGATAGATATGAAGTTTCAACCAAAACAAAGCCTGATAAAACGATTAACCGGGTTACAGATAGACTTAGAAAAGATAATTTCCAAAATATAGGATATGAGGAAACCAAGACAATAACTCTTCATGCTTATACTGAGATTAAACTTCAGCCAAATTTTTTAGAGCTTGTCAGAAGTCCACATATTTTAATGTATGATATTAACGGTAATGATAATGATTCAAGCTGGTTGCTGCTTAGACTAGACGATAACAGTTATGTTTTCAATAACTACGAGAAGGCATATGAGAACAAAGTAACATTTACATTACCTAATTATAGAACAATTAAGTTATGATAGTTGAATTATGGCTAGGTGGAGTATCTCTTGATTTATATCAGGATACAGATATAAAACATACACTGCAGATTAATGATGTTGCGGAAGTAAAAGACCGTCAGGCGTCTTACACCAATTCATTTAAATTACCTAAAACACCGAAAAACATTAGAACGCTTGATGGTTTAGGAATACATTCCAGTACATCAAATATTCCATATTTAAAGCCAGATGCTCTACTAAAAATAGATGGATTTGATTTTCTAACCCAGGCATGGGTTCAGATTACGTCAACGGATGACGAATATAGTGTCTCAATTTATTCTGGAATAATTGAATTCTTTAAGATATTTGAAAACAAAACGATTGGAGATTATCTGACTGCTGAATTAACTGAAATCAACCATAATAAAAACTTAACAACCGTCATAAATACACAGAATGATGATACCTTAAAATATACTTATCTATTTGCCGACTTCAATGGAAGAACTCACAGAAAGTCTAATGGCAATGTGGTTAACATTGATTACGTTGTGCCTAGTGTATTAGTGTCTTATTTATTCGAAAAAATACATACTAAAGCCGGATATACATTCAGTGGAGAATTTCTAACGTTTGACGACTATATAAACTGGTTTATTTCATACCCAAAGGCTCCTGAAGATGATGGCTCAACCGTATATTTTGATGAAACGAAAACAGACATAACTTTTTCGCCACCAGGCGCTGAAGGTTCTTTTGGATTTACATTTAATAATGGAGGATCGAATGGCGTAAAAATATTAGAAAAAGGTATTTACAATATATTAACAGAAGGAACAGCTGGTCTAAATGAGCCTATTCCTTCAGGACTTGGAAACTTAACTTTTAATTTTTACGCCACAATCAATGGCATAGAAATTAATTTGGCTCCACAAATGGAATTAAATGAAAATGATGTAATTGATATATTTTATGATATAAATACAGACTGGAATGGATCTGCGTCTATGCATTTTAAAATTAGGAAGCTTGAAGATATTTCATTTACAGAGGAATTCAAAGATCTGAAAGTTTCGGATTTGCTAAAAGATGTTTATAATTTCATGGGCTTGACTCCAAATATCGACAACGTTAATAGGTCTATTGAGTATTTGACTAACGAAAGACGTTTTAAAAATGCATCAACCGAAGATTGGTCAAATTATCTAGTGAGTATTGATAAAGAAACCTATAAGTTTGGTTCATCATATGCCCAAAATAATCTATTTAAATATAAATATAATGATCAAGAAGATAATCAATCTGACGGATCACTGTTTATAGACAATAAAAATTTAGATGAAGAGAAAACGGTATTTACATCTATAACATATTCTGTAGAAAAAGAATTGCTTTCAGATTTTTACGTAAATAGTTCGTTAACTCAAAAAGTGTCGATTTATAAGCTGTATGAAAAAGAACCGCAGGATGGATCTACAGAGCTAAAATACAAGCCGCTTTCAAAGAGGTATTTCTATCTTAGAATGAACAAAGTCAACACATCAGTTGATATAG
Source organism: Chryseobacterium sp. PCH239 (assembly GCF_018924625.1). NCBI lineage: Bacteria > Pseudomonadati > Bacteroidota > Flavobacteriia > Flavobacteriales > Weeksellaceae > Chryseobacterium > Chryseobacterium sp. PCH239. Next base: position 2,183,585 of record NZ_CP073027.1, on the reverse strand, counting down.
GTTCAGATATACAAGATTTAGAACAAACAAATTCAATAATCAAATTTGGTGAATTCAGAGATCTAACTATGGGATATATTATTGGAAAGTACTATAAAGATTTCAAAAATGTTATCAACCAATCTGTTATTTGGAATGTTACTTTAAATGTTCCATACCCAAAACTTTTGCAATTGGATTTAACAAAAGTACTGTACTTTAATCAGCTTCAGCAATACTGCTTTATTAATAAGATTTCATTTGATGATTCCAAAACAACTGCAGAATTAGTAAGAATTAAAGACTTTAGATCATGAGTAATACAAGAGATATATCATTAATAATCCAGGACCTGGCAAAAGTACCCGGATTAAAATTTGTAGGTGGCACATCTTTATTTATTCAGGGTAAATTAGAGTTTATAAATGATATTGATGTTACCGTTCCAAACGTAGAAGAAATTAAAAAAGTATTTGATGTAATGGTAATTGATGGGACGAATGGTGAAAGGGCTTACAGTGTCCATAATGGTATTTTAATCGATGTTTTTATTAGGGAAGACGATGAGGATACAATATTAGTAGGCGAAAACGCCAGATGCGTCACGATAGAATCTCAAATAGAACATTTGGTAAGTAAATTAAAAACAAGTTTGAAAAGCAACGTAAGACAGGAAACAGTCGCAAAAATAGAATATTTAAAAACTCTATTGTAGGTAATAAAAAAATGAAGGAGGATTATGGCAGAAAGAATAGTTTTAGCACAGTTTGATATTGATTCCAGGCTTCTTGAGGAAAAAATAGCCCAAAATCAAACTAAAATAGACCTTTTAAACGGAGAAATTAGAGACACCCGTAAGGCGATTAAAGAATACCAGGATCAGGCAAAGTTAATGGCTGGTATTATCACCGAGGGTAATAAAGCAATTGAAACGGCCAATGAAGAATTAGCTCAAGGTATTATTACTCAAGAACAATACAATTACATTGTTAGTCTTACTACTGATGTTATCCGTGAATCAGAAGTTGAATTGTCACGTTTGATTGCTGTAGAAAGAGAGCAACAATTGCAATTGGTGTCTTATAGAACCGATTTGCGTAACGTTAATGATGAGAATAGAGAGTTAAATACTCTGCTAAGATCTGGTAGAACCGAAGTACAAGGGAATGAAGGGGCTTACAGAGAAATGTCTCAACAATTAGCAGCAACAAGAACCGAGGCTAATAATCTTGGTGCAGAAATGAGGCAACTAGAAAGAGAAGGCAGGCAAAATACTGATGAATATAGAAACCTATCAACTCAATGGGAACAAACCGCAGAAAGGGCAAGGCAACTTCATGGGCAATTATTAGAACTCGATAGGGCTACGGGAGACAACAGAAGGAATGTTGGTAATTACGCAGAAAGTATCAAGAGTGCGTTTTCAGACCTTAGTGATGGCGCTGGAATGCTTCTATCAGGAAATGTTCAAGGTGGATTTGAATCATTTAAAAATGGCTTAAGTGGAATAAAAAGTGGTTTTGCCGATCTTTTTAAATTTATAAAAGCGAATCCATGGCTTCTTATTGTTGGTGCAATATTCACATATGTTAAAGAAATGTATGAATACAACCAGCAGGTTAGGGAGTTAAATAATGAGGTTGAGTCATTAGCGAATACCTCTGGTGATCTTACTGATCAACTACGTAAAAATGCCACTGCAATTCAAAATGCTTATGGTAAAGACTTTAAAGAGGCTGTTCAGGAGCAAAAGTCTTTGATGGATGACTTTAAAGTATCTGCTGAAGAAGCTTTTAATGTGTACAATGAAGGATTAGCACGTGGAGGAGCTTTAAATGCAGAATTTGGTGATTCAATCCGGGAATATGGACCTCTATTTTCTAAAAACGGATATTCTGCCCAAGAGTTTATTAATATTCTAAATTCAGGTATTGACCTTGGAATTTATAGTGACAAACTTCCTGATGCTATTAAAGAGGCTGGATTATCTCTTGCTGAACAAACAAAAGCAACAAGAGACGCGCTTGTTAATGCTTTTGGAGCTTCATTTTCAGATGATCTATTAAAAAGGATACAGTCAGGTAAAACAACTGTTGCTGATGGATTAGATGAGATAGCGGCAAAGTCTGCTAAAATGCATTTAAATGAGCAGCAATTAGCACAGTTAACTGCAGATGTATTTAAAGGCGCCGGAGAAGATGCCGGAGGAGTGTTAACAATATTCAATGCGTTAAACGATGCGCAAGAATTAAACGCACAAGGATTAACAGATATTCAAAAGCAAGTTATAAAACTTGCAGAACTTGATAGAGATCTTGCACAGGCTAAAGATGAAGCTTTCAAATCAGATTCAATGATAGCGTTTCAGGCAAATATGGAAGTTGCCTGGAAAGAAATTCAGATTTTATGGTATAAATCTTTAGGCAATATAACTTCATTTATTTCTGATGCTGCAAAGGGATGGAGGTTAGCCGGAATGAACACTATAGATTTTTTAAGATTAATTCCTAATACTTTTAGTAAAGTAGTTTCAGCGGTCGCAAGTGATTTATCTAATTTAGCTTCTTTGGCAAAGTTATCAGGGGCCATTATAAAAGATGCTTTAACATTAAACCTTGATGGAGTAGAGGCTAAGTTCAATCAATTAAAGGCCGGTATTTCGAATGCTTTTTCAAATACAAAGAGAGAGATTAAAATATTCTCTTCCTTTATTGGAAGCGAAGGGATTATAAACGTTAAGAACCGTAATATAATTACTGCTGAAGAAGCGGCCAAAATAGAAGCGCAGAGACAGAAACAAGCGCAGGAAGCTGCTAAAAAAGCTGAACAGCAGTCCGGATCAGGAAAAATAACAGGTTCTGTTGCTGATGCTGCAAGTTCCGCTCAATCAAAAGCGCTTAAAGATTTAGAAAAACAAAGATCTGACCAGCAGAAAAAAATTGAAGAGGCTGCGAAGCAGGATTTAGCTAATGCAAAGGAACGGGCGAATATTGCTATTCAAGCAACGCAGGCGGAACTTGCAGAGTATATAGCGATGAACGCTGAAAAGCTTAAATCCGATAAGAGACTTACGCAGGAGAAGGTTAATGAAATGCAGCGATACCTTGAAAGTGTAAGGGAGAAATCACAAATTGCCAATGAACTAGAGAAGCAGCAGAAATTACAGTCTCTTAATGATCAGATAGAAGCAATAAAAGGTGTTTCCCAACAAGAGCTAGAGCAAAAGAAAAATTTAGTTGCTCAGAAAGAAGTTGTCGAAAAAGAATATGCTACCAAAGAGTTAATTATAAACAATGATACAAACGATAAGCGTAAAGAATTAGACAAAAAATTCTTAGAGGAAAAGACACAGGCTTCAAATTTAGCTAGAGCACTAGAATATGAATCACAATTAGCCGACTTAGAATCACAACAGGCATCTGAGTATGCTATGCAAGAAGTTCAGTTACAACAACAAACTGAACAGAGGTTAGCTAGTTTTATACAGGAAAATGAACTTAAAAGGCAGCTTGATCAAGAGAATTATGATTTAAATGCTGAAATAGAAGCCCAAAGGAAAGAAATTGAAAATCAACTTGCATTAACTCAGGATGAAGTAAAGAAACAAAATTTACAAAATCTTCTAAATTCACTAAATATAATTCAAGTTGATTATGCTAATAAGGAGGTTGAAATAGCTAGGAACAAAGAAAATGCAAAGTATGCATTAGCAGCTGGTATTGCTGCAAACATGGCTCAAATTGCAGGTGAGCAAACTGCACTAGGAAAAGCTTTTGCAATTGCTGAAACAACAATAAACACTTATGCTGCCGCTACTAATGCTTATAAATCTTTATCAGGCATTCCAATTGTAGGCCCTGCATTAGGAGCCGTTGCTGCTGGTTTAGCTGTCGCTTCAGGTTTGGCTAATGTTGCTAGAATTTCGGGTGTAAATATTCCTTCGGGGGCCGTATCTGGGCTTAAGGGACTTTCGTCCGGAGTTGTTTCAATTGGTCAAATGTCTGCTAAGCCTAAAGCCGCTGACGGAATATTAATTGGGCCTTCACATGCTAATGGTGGAATTCCAATAAATACCCCAGGAGGAATGATAGAGGCAGAAGGAGGAGAAGTTATTATTAATAAGCGTAGCTCTGCGATGTATCGAGGAGTATTATCACAAATAAACCAATTAGGAGGTGGAGTTAAATTTGCTTCAGGTGGTCAAATTAAACCTGGAATAAATATTAGCCAATTGCCAACAATTCAAAATGCGATAAAACAAGATACTGTAATAACATTAGATCAGGCAGCCGTGATGGATATAGCCCAAGCAGTATATGCAGGCAGTCAATCCGGACTCGCTGACCTTTCAAACAACAGAGAAATTCAAAACGGAGCAAATTTTTAAAATATGAAGGAGGAATTTAAGAGGTTTTGCGAAAGCCTAAGTAAGCAAGAAGAAATAAATATTATTAGAGATACTAAAGCAGTGGCTGCAGGTATATTAAATTTTAAAACAGGAAACAAAAAAGCCAAGGAATTAGCAAAGAAAAGATTTGAAAATCACTGTAAAAGTTGTAAATTTAGTATTGAAGAACCAATCCCTGAATTGTGTGTTGTGGATAAGCAAATACCGGAACTTTCAGGCAAAACTTGCGGGGATTGCGGGTGTATTTTATCCTATAAATTAAGACAGTCAGTAAAGAAATGCAGCAGATGGGAACAGTAAAGGAAGCAGTTCTGGATAACAGAAAATTATTCTATAAATTAAATAAGTGCGGAATCAAAAATATTGGTACCGCACTGGATTATCTTTCTATTTATGAACAGTATGAAAGTCACAAACACATAGAGTCGTGTACTGAGCGTAAAAAAGTTGTTGCAACGTTTTGTAAAGTGACGGTTAGAACTGTCGAGATAGCCTTACAGACTATGAAAATGGCTATTTAATTATCTACAAGTAGTTCTATATTCAATTTCGTAGTAATAAACATTATTAGTCCCAGGTATAAGATGGAAATTGGTGCTTTCTCCGGATCTTATGTAATCTACATCGTTACATCTTTTTTCCCCTGCGCTATAGGGGTTTCCGGTTTTACTCCATTCATCTTTGGATATAATTACCGAAGGCGTAGTAGTTGATCCAACAGTACTAACAACCTTTCTTTGGTATTTTTGTTCGGTACATTGACATTGTCCTGGCTCATCAGCAGAATTGCATGAGGCTAATTGTATAAATAAAAAAAGGGAAAATATAAACAATTGTCGATTCATAATTATTCAAATTTTACGTCTTTAATTTTGTACTTCAATCCATCAAAAGAAACCAAAACGATAATTAAACCCTTCACTTTCATACTTAGTTTATTTTCGCTCACAAAATCTTTCATCACATAAAACTCACCCTTTTCATAGTTTATCTTTGAAATATCATTTTCAGAAATGCTTGTGTTTCCATCAGGATTCTTTGTTAAGTCTCCACCAATACTTCTAAATTCTAATGTTTCAGGATATTTTACAGAATATTTTATCAATGAATTAATATCATTGTTAAGTAAAAATCTCTTTTCGGAATAAAAATCATCCTTGCTTTTAATAAAGTTGTCGATTTCCGTTTTACGTTGATCACTTGTCAAATTTGACCAGCCTTTTTCCAGGGCCTTTTTTCTTTGTTGGCTGCTTGCTATTTTTAAACTATCAGCTTTTTGTTTTTCTTTATCAGATTCTATTATATTGCTGCCACATTTATACATTGCAAATAATAAAAATACAAATGAGCCTGTTATTATTAAAGCCCATTTTAAACAACCCGATTTTTTAGTTGAATTAACATTTGTGTTTTGTTCCATGATTATAATTTTCCACAAAGAAAGCAAATATTTTTGATATGGGTTTTGCGGGAAACCGTAATAATTTATTTAAAAACCTATTCTGTTCTAAAAGCTTTATTTAATCTTTCAATAGCCTGCTGAAGAGTAGGAGGAGTAAATTCATCTCTAATATTAAAATCTAAATCTCTTCTTTTAAGCGAGAAATAAAGATTTTGAAGTTCATGTACATATTTTTTTCCAACATAGAATCTTTGATTATTAATACATATAGCTACATCTTGTGAAAGATAGTTTAGATTTACTATTAAAATTACAGAATCAGTTATATGTATTTTAAATAAATCATCATGAATATGCTCAAACCCAAACATAAGCAACCAATCGATTGTTAATGGAATAGGATATATTCTATCATATGATTTAAATACAATCAAAGCCTCAAATTTTGATTGATCCAATATTAACAAATCGCCAACATTTCTATATGTTTCAGAAAGAGAAACACAATTACCATACCTCAGTTGCTTTATGTCCATCATCTTATTGCATTATTTATTTTTTCTTTCAATTTTTCCTCTTTCATTCTTAATTCATGAAACCCGGATTTCTCCATTGGCAATTCTCCATTCTTTCTACAAAACTCTAAATATTCATCATACAATTTGTCGTCATTCATCTTTTTTTGATGAGTTTCAATGTACGGATTTACCTTGCGTTTTTTCCTTTTAACAGCATTGTTTATGACAATGTAGAAGAATAAAGTAATAAAAAGTAACATTAATATCATAGCTGGTGCGAAATAAAAAATTCGTGTAAATCGTAAAGCCTTTATATACAAAGCTAAAACGTTAATTGTCTGCGAATTGTGTTTACACAAATTTACAAAAAAATAAGTGAAAATTTGTATAAGGTAGATTGGATTTTAATGAAGCACGAGATTTTTATTTACGGGGATATAGTTCCGTTCAAATGGCTTAATGATGGTAGCGAATATGACCTAAAGGATTTGAGAGATTCTTTAAGTTCAATTGCTTTCCAGCCTTCTGATGAACTTATCGTTAACATTCATACTTATGGCGGTGATACTACTACTGCTTTTGCAATCAGAAACTTACTAAAAAGAACTAAAACAGAGAAAGGAATTTCTATCAGAACCCGAGTAGATGGCTATTGCGCCTCTTCTGGGGTTATTATTCTTTTAGCAGGAGACAAAGACAAAAGAACTGGAAGCAAATTTTTAAAGCCGTTTGTTCACAATGCTTGGTCATGGATGGTCACAGGTGACAAAAATGAGGCTAAAAAAATTTTTGAAGCTCTGGATATTGTCGATAATGAGATTGCAGAATGTTACGCTGAAGATACAGATATTTCAAAAGAAGAAGCCTTACAATTCATGAGTGAAGATCGTGATCTTACAATAGAAGAGTGTATGAAATATGGATTTTACTCAGAGCTTGAGAATGTTCAAACTGTGCAAAATTCAATGATATTTAATTCTATCATTTCAAGGAATAAAGAAAGCAGAAATAATTCAATAAATAATAAAATGACGCAAGAAGAGAATTTGGTTTGGAACAAGATTAAAAATATGTTCAGTGACAAAGACAAAACTTCTTCTAAAAATGCAATGCTATACACTGACAAAAATGAAGAGGTTGTATTTGCTGAGCTAAATGAAGGAGAAAAGCCGAAAGTTGGCGATGCTGCAACTATCAACGGCAAAAATGCGAGTGGTACAGTGAATATGGCGGACGGATCTGTTTACAGTTTTGAAGCTGGTAAAGTAACTGAAATTAAAGAAAAAGATGGAACAATTGATACTGTGACTTTGAATTCATTAAATGAGAAGTTGGATGGGTTAATTTCTAAAAATACAGAGCTGGAAAATACAATCGCTACTCAGAATTCAACAATTGAAACCCTTCAAAGTAAACTAAACAAAGTATCTGATTTCGAAGACACTTTCAATAAGCTTAAAAACCTTGTTGGAGAAACTGGTGTAGGAGTTGAAAATGAGCCGAAGGGACCAGTTGATACGGTTGTTACCACTTCTAAAAACAGATTCGAAAATTTTAAACTAAAAAATACAAAGTAAATGACATTAGCATACGATTTTAATATTCAAGATTTAATTGATGCGAGTTGTGATCTAGCGCAAGCAAGACAACTGAACATCGATAATATGATTTTCCAGGAAACTGTTGAAACATCAGATTTTGCATCGAAACATTATATTCAAACAGGAATTGAGCACAATACACCAATTATTGCTTGGGAGCAACCTAAAAATTGGGGATTCTTAAAAAAATCTTCTGACCTTGGCTGTACTTGGAATTCATGTACATTATCTAGCGAACCAACTAAAAAACTATGGTCTCCACATAACTATGACTGTTCATTGACATTTTGTTGGGATGATCCGCAGATAACAAAAAACTTTAGAGCATTCTGGAACCTAAAGTGCCAGTCAGATCCAGAAACAGATTTTGATAATGCATTTTACCAGTTTGTAATTGCTCAAACTGCAAAAGCAGTAAATGATTCTTACTGGAGAATTACTTATTTCGATTATAAGGATAATACTAATACTGACTTCGCTGGTATTGATAACATTTTCTTAAAGCTGTTAGGTATTCTTGCTGATCCTATTTTAGCAGCGCAGCAAAGAGTAATTATTGCAGAAAATGCAGGGGCGGATATTGCCGCACAAATGACTTTGCCAACAGACGCAGGTTATAAGTATTTCAAGCAAATGTATTCATTGATGTTGACTAATAGGCCGTTTATGATGACTAAGCCAGGGCTTAAGATTAGAGCTACACAAGAGTTAGCATTGAATTATCTAAACTGGTTACAGGAGAATAAAGAGGTGAACTGCTGTTTCTCACCTACTGACGGCGTTACGGGATCTAAATATTCATTAGATAACCTTAATTACATGGGTGTGCCTATTCAGATTGAACATGAATGGACTGAGCTTGTAAAATACATTGCTGGCCCATCTGCAACTAAGTACGACAAACCTCACAGAGCTTTACTTACTTACGATACTGAGATTTCTGTAGGTACATGTGATATGAATGCTTTCAAGCAAATGAAACGTATTTATGATCCTAAAACAGAAACGCTTGAGATCAAGGTTAAAACTAATATTGATGTACAGGCAACATTTGACAAAAATTTTATCCTAGCAATTTAAAAACAAGACTATGGCAAATTGTGCAAAAATTATAAATAACTCCTTACATAATTGTGAGAACAAATCAACGGGAGGACTTGAGCAAACAATCAAGCTTATCAACAGGGATGATATTTTGTCTAATCTGGCTGATTTTACTATTCAAAGATCATTGGCTCCTGCTTGTCAGCATTCAATTACAGCTTATGCTGGCGATCCGGAAACTTTAAAAGCTGTGACATTTGAAGGTATTCCATCAAAACAGTTGCTTTCGGCTTCATTTAGTTTAGCTACTGGTGACTATGCTGATTTATTTACCCACACAGTAAACTTATTCAGTCAAGGGATGACTATTGATACTGTATGTAACTTAAAAGCTTTAGCAGCAGGAGCTGAAGTTGTAGCGATTGTTCATCAAAGAGATAAAGGATCGGACAATAAAGATGCATTCTGGGTATACGGATTTGATAACGGATTAAAGATTGGAGAATTCACATGGAACTCTAATGAAAACAACGGTAATACAATTATTCCACTTGCTTCAAGAGAACCGAACTTAGAAAAAGATCCTCCATTAAGATTACTTCTGACAGATTATACAACTACAAAAGCGTTCTTCGATTCGCTGGGAAACTAGGTGGGGGCGGGGACACCCCCTTCTTCAACTATACTTTTGATTACTTATTAAGTTAGTCATGGAAAGATTAGAATTAATAAATAAAGGAGCGGATGCGGTTAGAAACACACCGCTCCTTTTTAATGCTTACAAACAATTTCTTTTAGAGGATTGGGGTGAGTTGCCGCAAGGGTGTTTTGGATGCCAGTTCAATAATCACTTCAGTCAATGGAAGAATCAAGTATTAAATAATAATGTAACACCTATGGAAAATAAAATTGTTAATAACAATAAGACTTATGTTCTTAAAGATAAAAGCACTTTAAAGTACTTAAATGGCGATGTATGGTCTAATAACTCATCTGATGAGGACTGGGTCAAATATATCAGTTTAAAACCACAGGCAAAAGATCTGTTTTATGTGCTTCCAGTTGCAATTGAGAAGACAGAACCCGAAATAGCCGTTGAAGAGGACTTCAAAAAAAAAGAGCCGAGCGAATCGCCAATGACAAGCGTTGTTGTGGATGACGCAAAAGCTGAAGAAACAAAACCAAGAAGAGGGCGTAAAAAACAAGATTAATGGATCAAAAAGCCGAAAGTAACTTAGCAAAGTTCACAGCAAAATTTGTTGAGATATACAATCGAATCATTCCTCAGAAAAAGGAGTGTGATTTTGATATTTATCTTAATGATGTGGATAACTTATATCCTGACCGCTTAGAGGCTATTGAACGCAATTCGGTTACGGCCATTAGTTGCTCAAACAAGCTAGGCAATTTTATTTTCGGTAAAGGTTTTGAAAATAATTTTGCTTCTGAAATAAACACTCGCAATAATCAGAAAATAACCCTGAATAGATGCCTTCTAGATGTAAGTAATTCATTGAAGACTCATAAAGGCGTATATATTCATTTGAACTTTAACATTGAAGGGAAGGTTAATTATTTTGATGTTCTTGAATACAAAAAATGTAGAAAGGTAAAAGAAGATGACTATGGAAACGAAGGAGTTATTGTTTACAAAGATTGGTCTAAGCAAAAAAGGAATTTTAGCTTCTTCAATGAGAAAAAAAATAAAAGAAGTAAATGGTTCTATCCTTACAATCCTGAAAACATTAATGCGCAAAGGGAAAAAGACAGTCCTAAAGCAGATATTAAAACTCAAATAGTTAATTACAGAGGTCAGGTCCTATATTATTCGTTAGATGATAGAAATCAAATATATGCAAATGGATGGCTAAATGCTCAAGGAATGAATGATGCCGACTCAGAATTTAGAATGAGTTTGTACCATAACAATAATATTCGGCTTGGATTTATTGACAAAACTATTTTAATAACAAACGGTTTAGACCCTGACTCTGAAACACAGTTCCAAAAAGATTTCTACGGATGGTTAGGGGCAGAGAATGCCGGGGGGGTATATCATATTAATACACCTTACCAGGTTGAGGATATTAAAAGCACAATATCGGTTGAAACAGTTGCATCTTCTTATGATCCAAAGAAATTCAAAGAGGTTTTAGAAGATATTAAAGACAACATTAGAAGTTGTTACCTTCAAATACCTAAGATTTTAATTGATGACAAAGACGGCGGGATATTTGGAAATTCAGGAGAAGCAATTAAAGAAGCGACTAAAGTCTATAACAACGAAACTGCGTCTATCAGATATGAGGTTGAAGATTTATTTAAAAAAATATTTAACACTGAATTCAAAATCATTCCGATTATTCAAGAAGATGTTTCTACAGATGTAGGCGATGAATTAAGATTGAAATCACAAGCCGAATTGAAAGGATCCGTAGGAGGAGTTTCAGCCCTAATTGAATTACAGAAAAGCGTTAGTGAAGGATTTACAGAGAGAGAATCTGCAATTGAAATCATTAAAGAGATTTATGGAATTAGTGCTGATTTAGCTGAAAAAATGATTGGACAACCAAAAGACAAAACAGATGATAACATGCAGCCTGGAGGATAATTTAATCCAGAAATCAGATTTCGAATGCATTGGGCAAGTTGCTAAACACTGTAACTGGGAACAGCTATGCGTGTTTATCCGTGAGCAAACTAACCTTTGGTTAATTCCTAAGATTGGATATTGTCTGGTTAATAAAATAGTTTCAAATCCGGAAAATGAATTAATAAAAAAAATATGGTGTGGCTCGGAGTATGAGTGTACAGGAAAACTAATGATTCATTTCGGTCTGAAACGAGTGCTAATTCATGCTAGTTATGCAGCGTACATCTTCAGACACGGATACATTGATACATCAGTCGGAGTTGTACAGAAGATAAATCAAGATAGCGTAGCAGCTCCAATAAATGAACTTAAATCAATCATGAATGAACATTACCGTAATGCAGATATGTATTTGGAAATGGTAAAAGATTATTTGTGTACGATAAAAAACGAAGAACTAATAAAAGACTGTGTTCACTTTGATTGTAAAAATTGTGGATGCGGATCTAAAAGTGAAAATAAAGATATTCAAAACAGAAACCCTATCGGGAAAAATATAACGAAGTGGAATTATGGCGATAGATAAAAAACCGATACAAGACTTACCAGTAAAACATTTTGGCGATAAACATTTTTCATCAGAATTTAATACTGTTAGAAATTCATTACTAGATATTATTGATGGGATAAATGCTGTTCCAGCAATGATTGAATCCGATTTTAAAGGAATACTTTCACCAAGTGATCCAGCACCGACAGAAGATGGCACTTATAAGCCGTCAGTGTCTTCAGCAGATCCAGGTACAAACTATCCTAATGCGGGGAATCTAAAATCTATGAACGGCTACGATACTTTATTTTATAAAAAAGGTTCAGTTTGGACCAAATCAGAAACTAAAATGCCAGAAGTAGACGTTGATGGAGTTGTGGAAGCAAGCAATCCTAATGCTGTGAGCGGTGGGACTGTATACGATAGATATAAGAATCTTATTAATTTAGGTTCCACAAACGTTCCTTTCACTTTGGCAGCCGGAGGACTCAATACGACAACGGGTGTACCTAATACATCTGTGAACTGGTTGCGCACATTACCCGTTACTTGTGATCCGTCTACGGCTTATAGCGTTGAGGGGTATAGCATGGATTCAAATTCCATAAATATGCGAGTGTTCTTCTACAATGGAAGTACATTTTTATCATATCTTCCAAGTGGATCGGCAACAACATTTCCATTCACAACTCCAGCAACCTGTAATAATTTTATGGTCCAGGTGGCCAGTGGTACTGATGTAGGATTATCACCTTCAACATCACCATATAATTCATCATTAAAGATAATTAAAGGCTCGGCTTCTGGAGATTATCTAAAAGCAGAAAAATTATTTGGAACAATCTCCACTCCGCAAATCCAAAAAATAGAAACAGCTAAAGACTATGAGAATGTATATTTTGGTGGCGAATTCAAATTTACAGCGCAAGTAGGGGTAGAAGAGTATAAGAAGACTGCAATGTTAGCTAGTAGTGGTGTTAATCATTTGAATTTCGCTGCAACCAATGAAAATAACATTTCTGTTATTTCGGCTAAAATTGATTCCATCGCCTCAAATGGTTCCATTAGATTAGGATTTGGCGATACAGATTCGTGCTTTCAATTAATCAAAACGGCTGCATCATCAAGTATATTCGATGTTTATTTAATGTCTAGATATGGAGTTACTTCTATAGGTTCGGCAGCTATTGGATCGGCAAAAACACTTGTTGCAGGTGATGTTCTTACGCTGTTCAGAAGCGGATTAAATTTTATAATATATATAAACGGTGTTTTTTCTGGAAGTTACAATGCCGCGTCACAGGGCACTTTGAATGGAAACATGAAGGGGGTTATTGGATTCAGGGATAATGTACAGTACTGGAAGGCTGCTAATATCCAGTATAAAAAGAGAAAAGCTCCTTATCTACATATTTCAGTGGATGATTCTATTAATGTGTTTAGAGAATTATCAATCAATAATCCGGCATCTATTTTTGACAATGCAAGATTAGCAATTTATAAGGAAATGCATGATAAATATGGTGCGTGTTTTTCTTTGTTTGCATTCTATCAAAACTCTTCGAATACATTCAATCTATCCCAAATGCCTGCGACCTGGAAAGCTGAATTCATTGCGAATTCTCATTGGTTAAAGATTGGGTTCCATGGTGTGGATTCAACTACTGACTATACCACTATCTCTCTCACTGATGGTGTTGAACATTATACACGTATCATCAATGAGATCAATCGCTTTGCCGGATACAGTACCATTGACAATATGCCAAGGTTTTCAAATTTCAAAGGAAGTAAGACTCTGCATGCTGAATTAAAAAAATATGGATTGGTAGGAGCGTTAACCGCGGATGATACTAGAACGGATGATTCAGGGTTAACCACGGCTGAACAAACAGCCATTAGAAACGCGGATGATTATTACAATTATGAAATAGGCTTTTACTACGCGAGAACTTCTCCGCGTTTAGACGCTGTCAATGCAACAGCAGTTGTTACTATGCTTAAGAATGAAAACAATAGTTACAACACGAAAATGTATTCGAAATGTTCTATCACGAGGGCAGAGAATCTACAACAGAAGGCAAAGAAATGATTGAAGCAATGTGTAAGTATGCATATGACAACAGAATTCGCTTCGACTTTCCACAAAATAATATTCTTAATTAATAGGTAATGAAATGGGGAATCCAAATACAAATCAAATCGGACGATTTCAGCAGCTTATCGCTAGAAATCCACTTGCTTTTGTCGCTGCTGTGTTTTTCGTTATGTTCTGGATTACCTATTTCATCAACATGAATAAAAATAACGATGCTGAGCAGTATTGGAAAGAATTATACGAAAAGGAAAAATGGGAAAAAGACGCCCTAAAAGATCAATTATTAAGAAAGGCCGGGTATATTGAGAAGGAGACAATAAAAAAAGCTGACAGTACGCTTCGTGAAAAAACTCAGGAACAGGCCAAAACAATTTTAAATCAAGCAAAATGAAAAAGAATGCATTTATAGCGATTTTGGTTTTGGCAGTTATAGTTTTAGCTGCAAACCTTTTTACCGGATGGTTTACTTTGAGTAAAAACGACCGGATTGTAGAAGACTCAAAACACAAAAAAGACAGTATTGCTTTATATACATGGATGAATAGAGTTGACAGTACCCTACATGGAAAATTTGAAGAAAAGGAAGGTGAGTTAATTCAGAATCATGTTACTAAAAATTACAACACATATGTTCAAGACACTTTGGCTCCTGCTCTCAACATCGCTACTGAAAAGATTGATGAATTAACCAGGGCAAAGTTCATTTTAGAAGGGCAGTTAAAAGCCAGTAAGGAACAACGAGAAAAGGACCGTATTTATTATGAAAACAAGTATATGCAGATTGTTTCCAATACAGCTGACAGTACTATAAACTATAAATACAATGCTATTGTTGATGTGGTTAAGTATAATGAAAAAAAGTGGCTTTTAGGGCCCGAAAAAACATATATCGACATTTCTTCACCTGACAAAAACATGAAGATTAACGGCGTTGAACATTTCAAAAAGCGAATTGACATAAAGCCTAAAAAATAGGTTTCGGCATTCAGGCAGGTTATTATTACATACCCGGAACTAATCAGTTTTATCCTGGCTTTGGTGTCGGGGTTTCTTACAATTTAATAAGATTATAAAATGAAAACATCACAGAAAGGAATAAATCTAATTACATCATTTGAGGGATTCAGCTCAAAGCCTTATCTGGATTCTGCAGGAATTCCGACAATAGGATATGGCAATACTTACTATCCAGGAGGGAAAAAAGTAACCATGAAAGATCCAGCGATAACAAAAGAGAAAGGAGTTGAATTATTCGCTGCAATTCTGCCTACTTATGAAAAGATTGTGAATTCAAAAGTAAAAGTTCCATTGACTCAGAATCAATTTGATGCTCTTGTTTCACACACTTACAATACCGGAGGATCTGATGGTTTATTTTATTTAATCAACAAAAGAGCTTCAGATGCAGAGATCAGGAATTGGTTCACTACAAAATACATTACCGCCGGAGGAAAAGTTTTGAACGGACTGATCCGGAGAAGAAAAGCGGAGGCTGACTTGTTCTTTGTGAAGTAATATAAGTGAAGTAATAAATATTTTCTTAAAGTTACATACTATTATTCATCATCTTGTATGTGAATTTCATCATAAGATTCTTGAACAATTTTTTTTATTTTCCTAACCCTTTCTACTATATATTTAGTAGGTGATTGTGTTTTTTGAGGATCAGAGTAAATATCATTTACAAAAACAATTCCAATACCACTAACCTCTGGAAGCTGCATTAAAATAAAGTCTTCATATTGACTAAACATTTGATAGACCATTTTATAATACAATCTAAATCTAATCGTATTTTGAGCATCTTCAATAGTGTCACCAAATATAGATCTAGCTCCAACAGCGACAAATGATGCCGTTGGATATTTTTTTGAAGGATTGGCATAATTTGTATGCAAGATCTAATTATCTTATATGGTTCGTGAGTGTTAGTAGGGATGCTGTATTTCCTTTTTGAATCCCTGTGAATTTTACAATAATATTTTATGGCAAAAAAATCACCTTCATGGTAAATTGCTTCGATGCAATATTTTAGATTAGATTTTGATGACTTAAAGAAGAATTCATACCCTTCTTTAATAGAATGTCCAGCCTTTTCAGCTGGACATCCTCTATAATTATATATTTTATAATAATCTTCGCTCATCTACCAAGAAATTTCTAGAGAATGATTTCTTCCGGTTCTTGGATTAAAAACGATGATTTGACTTGCGTCTGAAAGTTTGATAGGTTTGGAGTCCTTAATAGTTGGCCAACCCTTTCTAATACCCTTTTGGTTTTGAGTCTTTAATTGCTTAGTTGACATATTTAATATTTTTATTTTGTTAAATTTAATATTTTAATTATTGCAAAATACATGCAAATGTTTGTTTAGAATTATTCTAAATTGTCTAATTATGGTGTAAATATATGTATTTTATTGCGTTTAATAGCAAATCATTACATAAAATTTATCAATTTTTATTATTTGTAACGGTTCAAAATAATTGTTTAAATCTTTTTTTCATGTTTATACAGCATCAATAGCATCAAATACTGTATAATTATTTTATTGTTTAATTTAGATCTCTTCACTCATATTTTCTTTTTACAAATCTATGAGTAGGCGACGTCAGAAAACGTCGTATTATCTAATTTTTGGTGAAACTACAGAATATTATATTAACTGCCTTACGGGTTTCCGTAATATAAATTAAAAGAAATTCCCCACCTAACAGTGGGGTTTTACTTAATCAGTAGGAGTGTTTTCTCTAATCAATCTTAAAGTGCCTGAATTAATAGATAGTAACCTCTTTATTTCTTGCAATTGCACGTCATGCATTCCAGATTGCTTAGAAATTAACCTTAATATTTCATCATTAATAACTTTGTTTTGTTGCAAAGCTTCAGAAATCATTCTTAATAAATCGTTTTGATTTTCCATAAAAAATAGTTTTTTGTAGATTCTAATATACAAACAATTTAAAGTCAATCATTACGGTTTCCCGTAGAGTTATTACTACAGTCTAACCGTATATTTACGGAGTTTTTTTAAGAGATAAGAACAAGTCAAGTTTTTTTTAATGTCCCTGGCTATGGCTTGGGATTTTTTACATAGTAAAACCCTCCTTTTTAGGGGAGGGCAAATGTACGTAGAGATAGTACAACTATTATGAATTGTAAATGTCAGCATAAATAGTTTTAGTTTATATTGTCTCAATCATAAGATTCTATTTTAAATTGTCGTAACTGAAAGAAAATATTTTAGTTTTACCTCATGGTTGTCTGGGAGGTTTTTTATACCATAAGATAATTTTTAACAAATTGGATTATTAATATACCTGTTTCAGTTTCCAAATATTTTTATCAAAAGATACCACAAAAATAAACTTTTCATTAAACAGTGATGATTATGGCATGTGTATTGTTAGTGTTAATGCAGGTTTTGTAAAATATAACCTACGCAACACCACATCATCTATCTATACTTAATCACACACTTAAAACTTCATTTTTTATGAAGTTTTTTTTATTTTAGCTTCGTTTGTGGTTTATTTATAAACTAATCAGTCTATCTATGCCTCTATTTTTGAGAGGTGTTTTTGTCTGTAAGTACTATGAATAAAGAGATTGTGTTAAATTTACTAACTAATCACTAAATAATGAAATAATTTATATATTTAAGTGTTCGATTATTTAAATATCGGATGATATGTATTCAGCCTTCTATGCCCTGGGAGGTTTTTATTTCTTATTAGAATCCATACTTTAAATTTAGTCGTATATTAAGATACAGCTCATATTTTTTGAGTTTTCATGGTTATTAGTTTTTTATCCTCCTTTATTGGGGGATTTTTTATATAAAAATGCCTCCCATAATTGAGAGGCAGCATGATTAAGTAGTCGATAATTCGAGCTATCGATCAATCAAATTTAATAAGATAATGGGAATCTTGGATATGATCTGACTCATAAACATTGCTACACAAAATTTGTATATTTAAATGTGTTTAGAATTTTTAACAAAAACACTTTTTTATCCTCGGAGAAATCCGGGGATTTTTTTTATTTAAAATATTATATTTGAATTCTCATTTTCTATAAAATGAGTTAGTAATTAATTTATCCTCGGATTGCTCCGGGGATTTTCCTTTTCTCACCATCGTGAAAACGCATATTTATAAATACTATTAATCCTGAAAAAAATAACATTGTTATGAATTGTAACATTTATTATTTTGTAATTGTTATAAAATGTATCAATTTTGAAGCATGAAATTACGAGGAACTATCAGGGAAGAAACCCACCCTTCAAAAAACACTATGATAGTTGAATTTGAAGGCGATAAGAAAAAACAGTATTTTGAAGTGAAATGCTCTTTTAATCCGCATCTTCATAGGCTTAGGAAATGGGATATTGTAGATATGTGGATTAAATGGGAATCAGAAGTATTCGAGGATCCAAAAACGGGAGAGAAGTCATACTTTACGCATTTAATTTGCGATAAAGCAATTGAGTTTGTGACTAATTATGGGAAAAGATAAAAGGAAAAAGGCGTATCGTTTTAGACACGCCTTAATTTTAATATTCTTCAAGTTTTATTTTGCTTGCTTCCTCAAATCGAATTGAGTTAATGTGGTTGGCGTATAATTCAGTAGTTTTTTCTTTTGAATGTCCGAATATTTCAGATATTGTTTTTAGGTCCATTCCTGCTTTTAATTTATCGTTTGCGCCCTTATGTTTGAAGGAATAGCATTTTACATTAATTCCCAAGCCGTCAATAATATATTCTTTCCATTTTCTGGTAGCAGTATCTCTCTTGATACTATACGGATTTGGGCAAAAATATTCATGCTTAAAGAACCTGCACCCATATGGTTTAGGTCTTCCTATTAGGTAATAGTCTTTATTGCTAAGATTCAGTTTTTTCAAGAGTGATAATACCGGCTCAAAAATAGGAACATATCTATAAGAATTATCTTTTGCATCTTCTGAAGCAATTCTTATTATTTTATGTTCAATATTTACATCACCACATTTAAGCAAGAGTATTTCTTTAGGTCTTATCCCTAAATAATATTCGATACTATAGAATATGTAAAAATTGTAGTCTGTTTCCCGTAAATGCTTAGATATTTTTTATGCTGCTTGTCAGTAGCCAAGATGTAGCCTTCTGTTTTTTCCTCTTTCTTTGGTCGAATATCCCGTACTATATTGAACTTTATATATTCCCATTCTACAAGTTCTGAAAACAATGATTTAATATATCCCAGATTCTTATTATATTCTTTCCCGGTCCAGTTTCTTTCTTGCTGAATATCGTCCATTATAGACTTAACGTGATACCTCTCTACATCTGAAATATTAACATTAGTAAATTTTAGTTTTACAGCAGCTGATTTGAAAAAGTTAACAGCGCAGTTGTAATTCCCTTGAGAACCTTTAGACAGATCAGCTTTCTTTTTTTTCAGGGCAAAATCCAAAGCATCACAAATTTTTACTACTTCCGTTTTCTTTTTTAAAGATGGGTTTAGATCAATTCCAGATTTTAATTTTAATTCAAGAGTTGATTTGAGGATTTCAGCGGCAAACATGCGCTCACTGTAATCATTTGATGAATTAAGACCTTTTGATATTTTCTTGATGATTTTTTGAGTCTCTGTATTGTAAACATAGACATACCAACGGTATTTCATATCCGTTGATGAAGAGATTCGGACTTCTAAATTTTTCATTTCACAAATATTTTGATTTGTGAACACTTGAGGGAGTATGAGAAAAATTTACTTATTTTTACTAAAAGTGTTATCTACAGTTTGTAAAATACTGATAAATAACACTTTATGAAAATTGCAGAGAGGAAGGGATTCGAACCCTCGATACAGTTACCCGTATACTACCTTTCCAGGGTAGCTCCTTCAACCACTCGGACACCTCTCTTTTTGAGATTGCAAAAATAGTGTATTTTCTGGAATATCCAAATTATTCTTACAAATTAATCTGTAATTTCTCCACAAAGACTTCTGGTGAAGTTATCGGCAAAGCTTCCGGAGTAACTTGGATTATCAATTAAGTGCATGGCTTTGGTAATCGCTGTTTCCGCTGTCATATCTCTTCCGCTGATTGCTCCGATTCTGGAGAAAATATTACTGTTTTCATACTTTCCGAATGAGATACCTCCTGAAATACACTGGCTTACCACCACAATTTCAGTTCCGTTATCTCTGATTTCCTGAAGCGTTTCCTGAGTTTTTGCACTGCTGAAAATAGTTCCCGAACCAAAAACCTGAAGAATAAGAACCTTCATTTTAGGAATTTCCCTGAAGTGGCTCAAATGCATGCCCGGAAAAATTCTCCAGAATAAAATATCTTCGGAAATATGTTCATCCACGTGAAACTCTACCTCAGGATCACAACGGAACAGGTTGTCTTTAATAATATTCAAATGAACTCCAGACTGTCCCAAAATAGGGTAATTCGGACTTGAATAGGCATCAAAATACTCAGCAGAATATTTCAACGTTCTGTTTCCTCTTAATAATTTATACTCAAAGTAAATGGCAACCTCCTGAATGACTGCTTCATCATTTTCATAAAGGCTGGCGTAATAAAGGCTGGTCAGAAGATTTTCCTTGGCATCCGTTCTCAGATCACCAATCGGAAGCTGAGATCCTGTCATGATGACAGGCTTTCTTAATCCTTTTAGCATGAAACTTAGTGCTGAAGCGGTATAAGACATCGTGTCTGTTCCGTGAAGGATCAGAAAACCGTCGTATTCATCATAATTTTTTTGAATATAATTAGCGATCACTCTCCATTCTTCAGGTCCCATATCCGAGGAATCCAATGGTTTAGCGAAAGGATGTACAAAGACTTCGCATTCCATAAGCCTCATTTCAGGCATCTTTTCGAATATATTTCCAAAATCAAAGGCACGGAGACTTCCGGTTTCATAATCTTTTTCCATTCCGATGGTTCCACCGGTATAGATGAGCAGGACTTTTCGCTTCATGTACTAATTTATTAAGAATTGGCCCCCGATTAGGGTTCATAGGTCAAAATTACGTTAATTTGCAAAGATTTGAAAATGAATGAAACGCTTATCATGAAATTTTATAAAAATAAAATGAAAATGACTGATGTTTCATAGGGCTATTGAAAAAAATAACTAAATGCGGATGAAAGATTTAGCGCAAACCTTTGAATATTTAAAACAGTTTTTAACTGAAGAAAGACTCGAGAAAATTGAACATTTTTCTCAGGAAAGTTCAGACTTTGTCCTTCCGGTGGTGGAAGATATCTATCAGTTTAGAAATGCAGCAGCCATTGTGCGTTCTGTGGAAGCCTGTGGTTTCCATAAAGTAGTGGCTTTGCAGGAAGAATACAGTTTTGAACCCAATCTTCGTGTAACAAAAGGAGCTGATACCTGGGTTGAGGTAGAAAAACTTCCCCGAAATATGGAATCTTTCCAGAATATTAAAGACCGGGGATATAAAATAGTGGTTGTTTCGCTGGAAAAGAACGCTAAAATGTTACCTGAGTATGAAATAACAGAACCCATTGCTTTGGTTTTTGGAACTGAAATGGAAGGCGTTTCCCAGGAGATTTTAGATTTTGCCGATGAAACACTGGCCATCCCGATGTATGGCTTTACAAGAAGCTTCAATGTTTCTGTAGCGGCTTCCATTTGTATGTACGAACTGAAACAAAAGCTGATAAAGTCTGGGATTGATTATAAACTGAATGAAGAAAAACTTTTAAGGATGCAAATCCTTTGGGCAGTGAATTCAATAAGAAGCGGTCAGCAGATTTTTGAAAAATACCTGAAAGAGAATAATATTGACTGGAAATAAGGAGTCAAAAATAAAAACGAGAAGGTTTAGTGTCTTCTCGTTTTGTATTTATATCATATTGTAATAATTCCAGGCTGCAACAAAAACGCCAGCTGTTTCTGTTCTGAGTCTCTGATTTCCGAGAGATACTGCTTTTATCTTATTTTCTGCCAGAAATGCAATCTCCTTTTCGGAAAAATCGCCTTCAGGGCCTATTAAAAATGTAAGCTGCTGCAGTTGAGGAATGTTTTTAAGATCAATTCTTTCCAGATTTTCATGGCAGTGTGCTACAAAAGTATGTTCCGGATCAATATTTTTCAGAAAATCACCTAGCTTTAGAGCTTCATTGATCAACGGAAAATGAAATCTCAGGCTTTGCTTGGATGCTGCGATCGCTTGTTTCCTGATTTTATCGATGTTGATGTTTTTACGCTCCGTTTTTTCAGTGATAATAATGCTTATTTCTGAGATACCCATTTCCACTGCTTTTTCCACAAAGAATTCGATTCTGTCAATATTCTTGGTAGGGGCAATCGCAATATGAAGTTTTGGATTGAATTCCGGCAGATTTTCTTTGATCTCAGAAACTTCAATTCCGGCTTTCTTGCCTTCTATTATAAGTTTTCCGGAAGCAAGTTTTCCTTTTCCATCCGTCACATGAATATCTTCTCCATCTCTCATGCGAAGAACTTTTACGATATGCTGCTGTTCTTCGTCGTTGATTAAAACTTTATTTCCGTTGATGTCTCCGTAGAATAGTTTCATATATCCTGGTTTATAAATGCTACTCCTGTTTTGATGGTTGTATATATGTCTGTATCACATTCCCGGTAAGAACACATGTATATTTCTTCTATCCATACATTATTAATGAAAATCAGATTTAAATATTCCTGTTTTCTCAAATTATTTTTGATGGATAAATAATCTCCTTCTTTTGGAGTATAGGGAAAACTAAAAAGATGTTCAGAATTAATTAATTTTAAAACTTCTTCTTTGATATCCTGAATATATCCTGTCTCAGAACTTTCTCCGTTAAACTCTGAAAAAGTTTCTGAGCCCTCATGTCTTCCTGTGATAGTTTCCAATACCCAGTAATATTTTGAGTTCTTTTTAGAATGTGTTCCCAGTACTTTTTCTTCTAAGAGTATTTTCATAAATCGTATTTTGCGGTTGCGGAAGTTCTTAAGTCTGTAAATTCTCCTCGCTCAAACTTCAGTTTTGCCACCATAGCGATCATGGCTGCATTGTCTGTTGTATATTCAAATTTTGGAATATAAATACTCCATCCCAGTCTTTCTTTATTGTCTTCCATTGCTTTTCTAAGTGCAGAATTAGCAGATACACCTCCTGCAATAGCCACCTGATTTACATTGAGATCTTTGGCTGCTTTTTCAAGCTTATTCATCAGAATTTCAATAATTGCTTTTTGCACGGAAGCACAAAGGTCATTAAGATTTTCCTTAATGAAATCCGGATTTTTTCTGACTTCTTTCTGAATGAAATACAGCACGGAAGTTTTAATACCGCTGAAAGAATAATCGTAGTTTTCCAGCTTCGGTTTGTTGAATGTAAAAGCATCAGGATTTCCTTCTTTGGCCAATCTGTCGATGATGGGTCCTGCAGGGTAATCAAGGTCAAAAATCTTTCCGATTTTATCAAAAGCTTCTCCCGCTGCATCATCAATGGTTTTCCCGATGATTTCCATGTCAAAATAGTCTTTTACCAATACAATCATAGTATGTCCGCCGCTTACGGTAAGGCATAAAAACGGAAAAGTAGGCGGCACAGGATTTGCATCTTCGATGAAATGGGCCAGAATGTGGGCTTGAAGGTGATTTACTTCAATTAAAGGTACATTCAGGCTCATAGCCAAAGACTTAGCAAATGATGTTCCTACAAGAAGAGATCCTAAAAGTCCCGGTCCGCGAGTAAATCCTATAGCAGAGATAGCATTTTGTTGTATATTTGCTTTAGAAAAAGATTTTTCAACAACGGGGATAATATTTTGCTGATGGGCTCGTGAAGCCAATTCAGGGACAACGCCGCCATATTCTTTGTGGATGGCCTGGTTCGCGGCAATGTTTGAAAGAATAGAATTTCCCTTGATGATAGCTGCTGAGGTGTCGTCACAGGACGATTCAATACCTAAAATTATAGAGTCGCTCATAATAATGGCAAAGTTAGAGAATAATAACGAGAATGAGAATAAAAAATCAGTAGCTGAAAACCTAGGGGATCAGGTACAGAAAACTGTTGAAAATGTAGAGGGAAAAGTACGGGAAACAGTGAAGGAAGCATCAGAGCTTGCTTCGGATGCTATACACCATCCTGTGGAAACAGCTGAAGAATTTGGAAAACAAGCTGTAAAGGATGTTACCAGCTATACATGGTGGGCAAAACTTCTCTTGATTCTCTTTTGGCTGGGAATTTTCCTTGTAGGCGGAGTCCTTATTGCCATCAATCTTCCGGTAACTAAAAAATGGGCAGCTGATCAGGCGCTCAAGCTTGTAAATAATGATTTTAAATCGGATTTTTCTACAGAAAGTGTAGATGTAAATTACTTCGGTGATGTCACCATAAAAGGGTTAAAAGTAAAAGACTATAAAGGATTTAATTTTATTACAGCCCGTGAGTTTCGCGCAGATTCAGACTGGATATCTCTGGCAGTAAATGCCATCTCAGGAAGCAGCAATTCTCTAAGTTTTAACTCTCTGGCTCTTGTGAATGCCGATGTAAAGGTGATTACTTATAAAGGCGACAGTATATCCAATTTTGTCAGGTTTGTAGAACTCTTTGACAACGGGAAGAAAAGAGATCCCAAGAAACCTCCTTTTCAACTTAATTCCAGAATTCAGATCATTGATTCTAAAGTTTCCATTGTTAATGAAAACTCTCCCGGAGAACAGGGAAAATGGCTTACTGCAACAAAATTCAACTTAAAAGCTCCGAACGTAAAAGTTAACGGTCCGAATGTTTCGGCGTTAATCAATAATATGTCATTTGTAACTTCAAGATGGGGGAAATCTCATTTTGTAGATACTTTTTCAACAGAACTGTCTCTAACGAAGCAGTTTTTGTCATTAAAAGACCTTACCCTGAATACAGATCATACCTTACTTCAGGGAGATATCAAATTTAATCTTCACGACGGATCCTGGGCAGATTTTGCAGACAAGGTACGCTGGGATATGAATATTCAGCAGGGAAGCCAGCTAAGCGGATATGACATCAGTTATTTTGTTACCAACTGGGATAATATCAAACCTTTCAATCTTTCAGGGGTTATGACTGGTCCTTTGAATAAATTTCATCTGGAAAATTTTCTGATCAGAAATCCTGACGTCAATATTGCTACCAAAACGATGAAGGTAGACAATCTGCTTAAAGGTCATTTTGCTATTGAAACAAAAGAGCTTTCCACAGATTTTACCTACAAGGATTTAAAAGCAATGATGCCTTCATTCATCTCCAAAAAGATGAAGAACTTTGCAGATGATTTCGGAAAACTGAAATACAATGGAACGGCTAAAGTGAATCCTGATCAGATTTATGTGGATAATGGTAATTTAATGACAGGAATCGGGCAGGCGAAAATTTCGAAACTTACCCTGACAGGCTACAGCACTGCAATGCCAAAATATTCCGGTTATCTTGATGTAAAAGATCTCAATACCTCAGTCATCACTAAGAATAAATCGGTAGGCTTAATTTCTGGTAAATTTGATCTTAACGGGCAAAGTTTTGATGTCAATACCATGCGTCTGACCACGAAATCTCAGATTGCAAGTATTGAAATTATGGATAAAACGATCAATAATCTGTATCTGGATGGTTTATTGGATCATAAAAAATATAACGGACTCATCACTGTTAATGATGAACAGGCAAAAGCTACAGTCAAAGGATTGATCGATTTCAGTACTCCGAGGATTGCTATGGATGTTAATGCGGACGTCACTTATCTGAATATGAACTACTTTACCAATAAGCCAGGGACTCAGGTGGTAAGTGGTCAGGTTGACGGAAAAATGGCCATGTCTTCTATCAACGATCTTACTTTAGATGTGAATGCCAATAACCTTCACTTTGCTTCAGCTACTCAAAAATATAATATTCCGAATGCCAAGTTAAAAACGTTTATTGAAGCAGGTGGTCGTGTTATTGATGTAGATGCTCCGGGAGCTGCTACAGGTAAAATTTCAGGAAAATACAGTCTTGCAGACCTTGCAGGTATGGTAGAAAATGGAGTTGGAAAAATATTAGTGGGTCCGCCGCCAAGAAAATTATACCGGGGACAGAATTTTGCGCTGAAGTTTGATGTTCAGCAAGGATTGATCAATTATTTCTTACCCGAATTGAGATTGCCACAAGGAGCTCTTGTAGAAGGGGAGTATGATGGAAACTCAAACAATCTGATTCTGAATCTTGATGCAGCCTCTTTAAAATATATTATGACTAAGGAGGAAGAGATTACAGACGCTGATCAGGCGCTGGCATCTTCAAATCCTGATTATAAAATTAATGACAATAAGAATCTCAGCAGAGATAGTGCGATGGTAGATAGTGTTAAAGTTAGAATTAACACGGGAGACCTTAACCAGCAATTGTACGCTAAGATCAACAGAGTCATTTATAATAAAAATGTGATCAAAGATTTTGAGCTTAAAGGGAATAATGAAAACGGAAATACACTTCATTTAGCCACTGTATTTAAGCATGGAAGTCCTGATGATGAGATTAATGAAAAGCTTAAGGAATACGCCATCAATGTGGATCAGTCTACCGATGCAGCCGGAGATTATGTATTCAGGTTTGAACCTACCGAGGTAAAATTCAATGAAGTTACATGGGCAATAGATACAAGCCCCGAATTGGATCACTCCATTACCTACAGAAAGAAAACAGGAGATTTTGATATCAGAAATCTGAGAGTTTATTCCGATAAAAGTGCTTTGTTTATTAAGGAAGCCCAGTTTAAGTCAGCAAAAGACTTTTATGTAGATGCAGACATCAACGATTTTGCGGTAGAGAAGCTTCTTGAAATGCAGTCCGGAGGAAATACTATGGATATTAAAGGTCTTGCTAACGGAAGCGTTAAGATCAAAATGGATAAAAGTACTCTTCAGCCGCTGGTTGATCTTAACATTGATGATATTAAGATGAATGGCAATGATATGGGAGATATCTCTATTTCTGCCACCAATGGATTCTCACTGAATGTGTATGATATTGATGTAAAAGTTCACTCTGCCGGAGTACTTGGAAACAACAGCCTTAACCTTACAGGAACCGTTAATAATAATACTTCTTCGCCGATTATTGATCTTACAGCAGAAATGCGTGATTTTGACCTGGCATTTACGCAGCAGTTTGTGCAGACTATTTTTGGAAACCTTCGTGGAAAAGCAACAGGAGATCTTAAAATCAATGGAAAGCTTAACAACCTTGATTATAGTGGAGATATTGCTTTAAAAGATTTTGGATTAAAGCTTCTGTTTACCGGAGTAGATTATGCATTTGATGATACCGTAATTCAGCTTACCAAAGGGCTTGCTATCCTCAATAATATTGAAGTACACGACGGAAGAACCAATTCCAAAGGGAATATTTCCGGGGCGATTCAGTTTGAAACCCTTTCTTCAATGGGGGTATCTCTCGTAATGAGAGCAGATAATCTATTGATGCTGAATACCACACAGAAAGATTTTGACCTGTTCTGGGGAAGAGTTTACGGACAGGGAGATCTGTACGTGGACGGACCGGTTTCAGGATTAAGCATAACAACTCCTAATATGAAGGCACTCAATGGAAGTACCTTTACCTTTAATTCCAGCTCCACTTCCAATGTAGAGGAATTTAAAATGCTAAGATTCCTGAAAGAAGGAAAAGACGGTCTGATCACACTGGAAGAAAAGAAAAAAACAGGAGCCAACATGAATATTGATTTCAACCTGGCTGTAGATAAAGGAACTACTGTAAACGTACTCGTAGGAGACGATGTGGGAAATATTACCGTAAAAGGATCTGCTGATCCATTGAGGTTTCATATGAACAGACAGGGGAATATTGCCATGAGCGGTACCTATAAAGTAGATAACGGAACATTTGTCTCTAAAGCCATTCTTAATAAAACATTCCAGATTGAAAGAAACAGTAGTATCAGATGGGATGGGGATGCTATGAAACCTGCGTTGGATATTAATGCCAATTATATAAGAATGGTTTCCAATGCAGGAGAATATCTTAGTATGGGGAAACTACAGCCTATAAGTATTTTGCTGCAAGCCCATATTACCCAGTCGTTGGTAGACCCTCAGATTGATCTTAATGTGACTGCAATGGACGTATCCAGCCAGGTAAGAGAAACCCTTGCCGCGAAAATGAGCCAGGAAGGAGAGAAGGTTCTTCAGTTCGGATCTGTATTGTTATTGAGTACCTTTAACGTATCCAACACTGGTGGATTCGATGTAAATGTAGGAAATGTAGCGGAATCCTCAGGATATAATATACTTCTGAAGCAGTTGGGATCTGTTCTTAATACAATGAGTAACGAATTTCAGATTGACCTTAATTATGTGAAAGGAGATCAGAATTCGAATTATGGAGACAGAGCCAATGCGGGAGTAAGTGTAGCCCTTTCCCCGAGAGTTAATATCAAGACCGGTTTGGGTATTCCGTTATCAAAAACAGATGGAGCCCAAAACAATTACCTTTCTACGGAAGGGTCAGTAGAGTACGATTTATCTAAGAAGAATGACGGCTCATTGGTTATACGTGCTTATTCCAAGCCTACAAACATCGGAATGGTGAGTACAAACGGTTCTGCTAATCAAGCCTATGGCGGAGGGGTAGTGTGGAGTAAAAGCTTCAATTCTTTGTTTAAAAAGAAGAAAAAAGACAAAAAAACTCCAGATGCAAAAGGTGAAATAAAAACAGATTCTATAAAATCGCAAGGTAAATAATTAGAATATTTTAATGATTTTTATCATCTGTGTTAATTATTGTTAATATTTGATATATATTTTTTAGTTAAATTATTTTTCGTAAATTTGCAAAAAATACATAGATTTTTTAAAGAAATTGTAATTTAACTAATATGAACTATCAACTGGACGAAATAGACAAGAAGATTCTTGATTTCTTAGTAGAAAACACAAGAATGCCTTTTACTGAAATTGCAAAGCAGATGGATGTTTCTGCTGGAACAATTCACGTAAGAGTGAAAAAGATGGAAGATGCAGGTATTATTTTGGGATCATCTCTTAACATCGATTATGGTAAGCTTGATTATCACTTTACAGCTTTCATAGGTATCCTTTTGACAAAATCAAACCGTACTCAGGAAGTATTGAAAGAATTGTCAACAATCCCTAACGTAATCGAGGCTAGCGTTATTTCAGGAAAATATAATATTTTCTGTAAAGTAAGAGCTAAGAATACTGATGATGCTAAAAGAATTATTTACCAGATTGACGACATTCAGGATGTAATGAGAACTGAAAGTATGATCTCTATGGAGGAATTCTTAAGTGACAAAAACAGACTGATCAACGCAATCTCTGTGTAAGTCAAATTTTAAACGAATAATTATAAAAGAACTTATGAAATCTCTCATAAGTTCTTTATTTTTGTAGGTATGGAAGAATACAGCTATTTTGACGAAGACCCAAAGAAAGGATGGGGATTCATTCTGGCATTTGCTGCCTTGATGTTGTTTACTATAATGGGGCTTGGTATCGATGTAGATGAATATCTGCAGCATGAATATCTTCAGATTCCGAGGTGGTACTTCTATGTGATTTTTTCTATTGATGTACTGATGATGATTGGGCTGGTACTGATGTTCTTTTACAGGAAAGTAGGAATCTTTATGTTTCCGGCGTTACTGGTGCTGCATTTCTTTATGCATAATTATTATCTGTCTACATTTTTGTATACGGATGTTACCAATCTTTTCCTGTTTACGGGGTTCGGAATGCTTGCCATTATCCCGAAATGGAAGTTTTTTAAATAAAGTTTCAAATACAATAAAATAACAAACCGCTTTTAAATTTAATTTAGAAGCGGTTTTCAATTATAACAAGGTTTATGAAAAAAATTATCTGAATTCCAGGGAATTAAAAATTTCTTGTTTTAAAGGATTTTTGGACCAGTCCTCCCACACACCCGTATAAGGATTATAGCCACATTTCAAAGGTTTTGATATATTCAGACCTTCTTTGCTTTTTAGAGTGTTTTCAGTGTATGCCCTGCAGTCTGTGCAGACATAACGGAACTCACAATCTTTACATATCTCAATTTGGTCTTTGGTAAGATCCCAGTATTTTCTAAAATCAGGTTGATTGAGGGCTTCTTCAAGGCTTTGTTTTTGGATGTTTCCAAAGCTTTCATTCATCAGTGGACAGTTTTTAATATTACCTTTTCTATCAATGCCTATCTTTTTATGCAGGCAGGAATTGTGGTTAACTGCTTCCGTCACTTTAGTAATGTTAGTATTGAAGTACTTCAGTTCCACTTTTCCACACGCAGATATTTTCAGATCATCTTTCAGGAAATGCAGCGAGAAACGGTATTCATCTTTAGCTTTGAAAGGAGGTTTTGAACAATTGTAAAGAATGAGACTGTAAATTCTGACCGTGTTTTTTTGAAGAGCCTGCATAAAAGATAGGTTCATTTTCTGATGAAACGGGGAGAAAATCTCTATTCCTGATAAAACTGAGGTTTTAAAAATTTCATCAATTTCTATACAGTCTTTTAAGGTTAAGGATTTCAAACTGTAAATAACCAAATATTTAACTCCAAGATTTTCTATGGATGGATATATTTTCTTTAAGATCCCGAGATCTTCCATTTCGATAAAAAGATCTGTTATAGCATTGGGTTCATGATAGTCGTAAGAGAGAGAAGGAAAATTTCTGTCCCAGCCATTTTCAGTAACAAATCCGTATTCTTTTTCCAATAGAAGATTGATATAGTTCTCAACTATTTCTTTGGATTCTTCATCATAACTTATCATTGTATCTTCGATAGATTTGTTTTTCAGCTCTTGTATAATTTCAAACAACTCCAGAGGATATAGTTCAGATACATTTCTCTGTAGATCTGAAATGAGAATTCTGATGGATCCTTTGGTGACGAGGATGTTTGAGAATAAATTGAAGTATTTCATAGTAACCGGTTCAATGATTTGATAGGTCTTTCTCTTATATAATAATTGGTCTGATATTTTTTGCATTCTAAAACATAGACGACATCATTAGTTTTTTTAGGTTTCTGATCATTGAAGGATTCTATATGTTTGAAGGTAAGCGGAAGCTTGTTTTTTTCTTTAACTTTAATTTTCATAAGTAATCTGCTATTTTTTTGTCCAACGAATAGTTACAGGTATGAGACAATCCCAGAAACTGGCCAATGGTATTAACTTCTAAAAAGTAAAACTTGCCATCTTTTCCTTTTAAAAAATCAAGTGATCCACAATTAAGGTCCAATGCCTGCATCAGAAGTTTAATTTTTTCTTCAATGCAAGAGGAAAGATTGTAGGGAACATTTCTATTAGGTTTTTCTAGATTATATTTTCTGAAATCAGTTTTGGTCCGTTCATCATTTTGAGAAAAAATAGCCATCGAGTAGCATTTTCCGTTGAGATAAAATGTTCTGATTTCAAATTCTTTTTCAATCTTATCCTGAAAGAATGTAATGAAGAACTTTGCTTTCTCTCTTTTGTGTACCGTTGAGGTATACATAATACCATTTAAATCTTTATCAATGTCATCCAAAATAGGATTTCCACCAATGGTTTTTACAATAGTCTTATCCAGGGAAACCTGATCCGTATTATCTGCCAGATAATATTCTGGAATTTCTAAACCTATTTTTTTTGCTTCTTCCAATACCAGGAGTTTATTAATATCACTATTACTTGCTTTGTTGATATGTTTTTTGGACTCCAGTATTGTTCTTACATAATCTTCCAGCCAATGCTGTACTTCATTCATATGAGCATTTACTGAAAGGTTTTCATACTTTAAGCGTTTGATTTTTAATCTGCCTCTTCTGTACCATACGCTTGTGATCTCATCCAGAAAAAAAGAACTTCTGCTACTCCTTAACAGTAATTTTTTGTTCTCCACTGCAATTTCAAAAATTTCATCTTCATGAATACGGACGAATTCCTTTTCCATTTCAAGAAGCCATTCTATAATTTTATTAGTGGTTCTTTCATTGTTGTTGGAAATAATAAGAATCATATTGTCATTTTTTTTGAACCTTAGATATACGTTTTAAAGCAGGCAAGCCTATTTTTTTCCTATTACGGTTTACTTTCATAGTATCAATAATAGCACTATAACTTGGATAAGAGCCATAAGGCATTTCTACTTTATCTATTTGTAGATTGTGACGGTCTACCATATTGGCATAGTCTTTTGGAATACAGTCTCCGGATTTTATATATTCCAGCATTTTTGCTTTGAAATAAGGATATTCTTTTTCACCTATCATGTGACTGAACAAGGGATGCATAGGCATAAACACACCGCCATTTCCTATAAGACCAATTTTTTGTACTGAAGGATAGCCGTAGTTTTCAAAGGTCCATTTCAACAGTTGTGCATTGATTCTGTCATTTTTTTCCATGAGCTGTGGATTTCTCCTGCCTTCCGCCTGATCACGGACAAAAGCAATGCTGAAAGAATCTACCAGGCGCTTATTCAAACCTTTCTTCCAGTCTGCAATTCTCTGTTTTACCTCGGTGCTATCTATACCATACTTTTTAAATAATCCGAAATAACTTCCATATGACCCTTCGTAAGGAGCAATCAGAGGGATAAGTTTGTATAGACTTTTCTTCCCACCGAAATTCTTTTGATGTTGATCTGCCAGTTTAACATAAGTCTCATATTCTTTGACACGCTCCTGATTTTTTGGAGTGTATTTTTTGAATAATTTCTTATACTGCTTTATTGCTTTTTCGGGTTGGTTAGCAATCCGGTAAAGACTATCAATTTCATTCACTCTGTTATAATAAACAATGTAATCCTTGCTTTTGCAGGAAAAAATAAAGAAAAGAATAATGAGAAGGAATATTAAAGTTGAATTTCGTTTCATTAGGTGATCAGTATTTATTGGATTAATGATACTCTTATTGGTAAAAGGGAGGAATTATTTTCCTCCCTAGACAATATATTAACACTTTTATTGATCTTAGCAGATTTCTAAAGTTGAATCAAGGGTGTGGTCAATCCACGTTTCTTTGTCATAACATTCTCCTTTGTTAGTGGCAACATAGTTGATAGCAGTTTCTCCACCTTTAATAGTCTGTAGATTTTTCATTTTTTTGTTTTCCAAAGAAGAGAAGTCTCTCTTCATTCCATTTAATTTTTTCATGTGTGTAATTTTTAATTGTTTTTATATGAATCATTTGTGTCAAATAAACCCTGACCTGGGTGAATAATTCTTCCTATTTATCATGCACTGTACACTTACATTTTAAATTTGAAGAATATATTTCATCAACGTTGATGGGATAAAACTATAAATATTTAGATCACTTTATGGGGATAAAATGTGTAAATGATTTGTATTTTACTTGATACACAAATGCAAATTTTACTCGGAATGGTAGTTGTATTTTGGTGAAATATTTGAAATTCGAAAAAGTATAAATTGCATGCCAGCCATAAAAAGAAAATTACAGGCTTTAACAGTAGGTTGTATGGTAATATTTTCTATTGTACAATATCGGAAAACAGATGATTTTAGCGCGATAATAAGATGCTGAGTCACTTATTTTGACCACAATTTGTATGCTTCTGGTGATTTGTTTGTTTTAAAATGACATTTTTTAATCCGAAAACGAGGTAAACATATTATCAATTTTTGCAGAAAACCCTGGGTTTTTAAAATTTGAATCCGTGCAAAGGAACCTGAGATATAAAAATAAAGCTTTTCAACATGAGGTTAAAAAGCTTTTAATTTGAAATAGAAATAAATATGGGGCGTTTACTCAGAGAATACTCCCTGGAAAAAAGATTCTAAAGCAGTATTTTCATCCAGCCCGAACTTCTTTTTCAGGCGGTATTTGGTCATTCTTACACTCTTGGGCTCTACATTGAGGAGGTTGGCAATCTGTTTTGTATCCATTCCCAGATAAATATAGGCGCAGTATTTCAGATCCAGAGCAGTAAGTTTTTGCTGGGCTTTTTCACTGATGTTTTTAAAGAAATCCGGATGCAGTTCCTGAATAGTAAATCTGATTTTTTCAAAATCATTGTCAACCCGATTTTCTCCCTTTACCACCTGATGAATATTAATATCCGTATCGGAAAGCTGGGTCTGAAGCTGCTGCAGAACCTCATTCTTATGCTGAATATGAAGCTGGCTGGCCAGTACCTCACTTTGAAGTTTTTGCTGCTGAAGCGTAAGAAGTTCCTGTTCTGCCCTTAATCTTGCCTGCTCTTGCTCCTGAAGTTTTACCTGCATTTCTGCTTCATGCTTTTCTGTATCAAGTTTATTTTCTCTTTCTATAGAATACCGCAGTTTAAAATGATAAGAACGGAACATAAAGAAGGCGCCAGTTAATCCTATGATTCCCAATATAATATAAAGGAGTTTCTCTTTTTTCAGAATGGCTGTTTTCTCAGTGAGAGATCTGAGTTCAGATTCTTTTTTCTGAGACTGGTATTGAGCTTCCAATCTTTTTGCGGTTTCAGCTTGCCCTTCATCAAAGAGAAGATTGCTGTATTCTGTTAACTTTGATTCATATTCATAAGCTTTCTGATATTTCTTTTGTTTTGCATACAGCTGGGCAAGATCTTTCACCACATTGATCATAACATGGTAATAAACCGGTTGCTGGGTAAGCAGAATCTGTTCCGCTTTCAAAAGATAATGCTCTGATAAAGTATCATTATGATCCCGTGATGCGAGATTGCTCAAAACACCAAGTGCACCTGCCTGCATACTCTGATTAAGGGTCGTATGCTGCGTAAGGGTCAGGATTTCGTGGGCGTTATTGTGAATTTCCTCACGGATTTCAGGAGTCATAACCGGATAGCTCAGATAATAGTTGGTGAGATTCAGTAAGGCCATTGCATGTACATGGGCTGAGACATGACCGGGAAATTGATGGTACAGGCCAACAGCTTTCTTACACATCTCTATGACGGGTTTCAGATCTTTTGAGTTTCCACTTTTCTCATATTGAAAGGAGTAGCAGACAGCCAGCGCCGAATAGGTAGAGCTGAGTAAATTTTTGTTTCCTGCCTTTTCGGCAAGTTCTATGGATTTTTTGGCATATCTGGTGGCATTTTCAGCATCGTT
The DNA here is from genome assembly GCF_018924625.1 of Chryseobacterium sp. PCH239. Taxonomy (NCBI): domain Bacteria; kingdom Pseudomonadati; phylum Bacteroidota; class Flavobacteriia; order Flavobacteriales; family Weeksellaceae; genus Chryseobacterium; species Chryseobacterium sp. PCH239. The sequence continues at coordinate 2,148,257 of NZ_CP073027.1, read as the reverse complement.
CCATTCTGTATAGATTCCGTAGAGAAGATAATTGAGCTTAGCATTTAATAAGATTTCAGAAGGTTGTTTTTCAACGATGGGAAGGACTTTCTGAACAAGCCTGATTGTATTTTCAAGTTCGCCAAGTGCATTTCTGTAGTAGATATTCAGATAAGTGGCATATAGTTCCGCAGTTTTATTTTGACTCTTTTGAACAATTGCATTCGCAGCATCCAGAATAGGAGGAATCTTATCATATTCAGACTGATTAAGCTTAATGACTCCTTTTTGACTGAGAGCTTTTACTTCTTCAGCATAATCATTTTCTTTTTTAGCAAGATCAAGTTGCTGCTGAACATATTTTTCAGCTGTAGGATATTGATCGCTAACTCTGTAATATTCGGTAAGTTCATTGTAAATTCTGAATTTTTCTGCAGTAGAAATATGATCTCCTCTCAATTGGTTTTTAAGGCCATCAATAAATGCATTCTGTGCGGGATATAATGTGCAGATAAAAAGTATACAGTATAAGAGTAAGTACTTTAATTTCATAAGGTGAAAGTACAAAATTTGTAGACATCTGTCAATTTCCTGTCTGAAAAACTAGAGCTATGTATTGTTTTTAACTTGTTGATTATTAATTTATTAAATATTTTGTAGACATTTTGTAGTCATCTGTGATCGGGGTTGAATATGTTTTGTAGTCGCATAAAACAAGACTGGGATCTTTTCTTCTGCAATTTAGGGCCAGAAAAAATCAAAGAATATTAATTTAAAATTTTACAGCTATGGACAACAAAACCTTATCAATTGTTTCTTACATTACGCTTTTCGGATGGCTGATATCCTTCTTTATCGGCAAAGAAAAGTCGAACAGCCTTTTAAAATACCATCTGAAACAATCATTGGGATTAATTCTTTTTTCTATTTTTTATCTATCATTCTCAATATTGTATTGATGATTACTAAAATCGGAATTCTGGGAATATTGGGTTTGATTCCTTTGGTGTTGATGATTATCGGAATCATTAATGCAGCCAACAATGTTGAAAAGCCTTTGCCATTAATAGGGAAAATATTTGAGGACAAATTTTCTTTTATCGGATAGGATTCAAAAATTTTTGGAAACACCTATTTAACATTTAATATAGAATTATGAAAACACCATTAATCATCGCAGGGATGCTTTTTTTTAGCTTTTCTGTTATATCATGCGATAAACTGGAAAAAGTTAAAGAAAAGCTGTCACAGAATAATTCCGGGCAGGTAAACACTTTTAGTGTTAATTCCGGGGATGTAAACAGAGATATTATTTCTTTTAATAACAAAGTTGTAAAAATGGATGATGAGCAGTCAGATTTTATCAAAGATTTTCAGAATATATTGATACAGATGGAAGACTATGTGAAAAATGCCGGTGCCAATCCAAAAGCTTCCGGTATTATGCCCATATTTACGCCTTCAGTGATGTTGTACACCCGTCAGGAATTAAAGGCTCCGGATGTATTGGGAAAGAATTTTCAGACACTTGTGGATAAGATGAAGGACACAATGGTCCGATTGGAATCTTTAAAAAAAGAACTGGACACTTACAAACAGGCAGAGGACTGGAAAGATGATAAAGGAAAGAAAGTCGCCGAAATCAACGAAAAAGCAATACAACTTATTAAAGAAAACCGTACAGCGGCCAATGACTTATTCACTAAGCTTTCCCCAAGGGCAAATAAAGCAGAAATTGAGATGCTTAAAGATCATCCGCTCAAAACACAGATCATTCAATCTAAGGAGGTTATGGAGCTGGCTCAGAAAATTATTGATGATTCCTACGATGTAGCGGATATGAATGCCTATAAAAACAAATTTTCCCACCAATACGAGCAGATGGAAAAATTATATAAAAGGAACATCAATGAAAAAATTCCGTCTTCAGAAAAGCAGAAGGAAAACAGTTATCAGGCATTCAACAGTTCTGTCAATGATTTCCTGGGTAAAATGAGAATCGTACAGCGAAGCCTAAACGAAAATAGTCAGGATCTAAACCGTGATCTTGATAACCTGGAAAGAGAAGCAGGATATGTTCTTGACCGTTATAACACTTTTGTAGATTGATTTTTAATTCCCGGCTGGATTATATATAATAAAAACAGCTAGCTATAATCATGAAACTGGCTATACCTTTAAAGAATATAATATACTGATTTAACAGGATAAAGGTAATTTTACCGCCCATTTTAGAAAAGAAAAGAAGTATGGATTTTGAAATTTTGAAACAGCAGATTGAAGATGCTGCAAGGAAAGCTTTTTTAGAAGTGTATGAAAAGCATGGAGCAGAAGGAATTTACAGCTTTGCACTGTACAGCGATGAAGGAGCAATGACAGTTTGCCCTGCTGCCAATACATTGAAAGTAATGGAGAATGCAGATGAAGAAGATGCTCTTTATTATAAATATGAACCGGCAGAATGGACTTACGAAATGGAAGGTGCCGATAAAGAATTTGATATAATCTGCACTCAGTTGAGAGCAGAGCTTAGTAAGCACGATGACGATGATCAATGGTTTGAGAGTTTTCAGGCTAAACTATATTCAATCTGTATTGAAGTATTGGAAAAACTTAAAAACGAGAACTTTTTCACAAATGTCACGAGCAAAGATATTTTCCTGATTTTCACGGTTTCAGATTATGAGTTTGAGCAAGAAGACTTGAAAAACCTTATCATCAGACTGAATGATAATGAATACCGACATGAATATCTGGACTGGATGGCTACCTGGGGCAATTAAAAGTATGAAGAATTAAAAAAACACTTTAAATATATACATATGAAGCCGATAAAATAATTGTCTCAGAAGCCTCTTATACATTACAATCTCTATACATGCTTTTTATAACATTAGACTCAACTCCCAACCAAAATATTAAGAACAATTACATTCATTATGAACAACTATCAATTTTATAAGCAAGAAGGAAATCAATATATTTTTAGAAACCAGCCGGTGTTTATTGCAGTGCTCTGTATTATTTTTCTGGTCATTGCAGGACTCATTTTTAATAGTGTAAGAACCGGGAGCTATATTATTATGGCAGTAGTTGCACTTATTGTAGTCAACTTCTTTACCAAGAAATTTATCATTGATATGGATCGTAAAACAATTACGGGAAAACATACCATTTTTGTTCCGGCAAGAACATATCCGATTGAGAATTTCAGAAATTTTCATGTGGTGGCAACAAAATATATGGGATTTATTACCACTAATGTAATGCTGTCTGTTTATTTTGAAATAGATGGAAAAGAAAAACAGCTTACAATAGGCCAGGCGCTTACCCAGAAAGGAATACAGAAAATGGTCAATGAAACAGAGGATATTTTGAACATTAATCATCCTGAAAATGGACATCAGAGACCGCTATAAGTTTGAAGAAAACGGACGAGAAATAAGCTTTATGCCCAATTACAGTTTTCTGCGCACTTTGGTTGGATGGCTGGCATTGGGAGTCATTGCACTTCCTGTGATCATCTATTATTTTATGGATAAAATATCCGGAGATCAGTTCAAAATTGCCATGGGATTATGGAGTGTTTATATGATCTACTTTCTGTTTGATCTCTTTTTCAGAATTCCTGTGAAATATATTTTGATAAATCGGAAAAGTGTATTTACAGAAAACTGTTACTTTCCAAAAAGCTCATGAATTTTGATGAAATGACCTATTTTGTGAACGATGAAAGAGGTGGATATTATTATTCCATCGGGAAAAAGAGAAATCAGTTTGTAAAAAACTACAGAATCAGTAATTATTTTTCCGGATCTAAAGCTTCTAACAGAAGAGAGGAGGAGTATATAAAAGAAATTTTATGTCCTGTTCTCATTGCTGTAGGAATTCCCCTGAATCAGGAAGAACAATAAAACAAGTACCGAAAAGCAGGGTAAAAACTAATACGATGAAGAATGGAGGTATAATCATTCCCCTCCCTTGGAGGGGTGGCAAAAATTCAAAGAATTTTTGACGGGGTGGTTGATACACAATAACAAAAAACCCGGCGGTTTCGAAGAAACCGCCGGGTTTTGTCTATATAAAATAGCTTATTTTAAACTATTAAGCTAAAATTCTCTTTACAGCTTCTTTTACTGCAGCAGAGTCAATTTTATACTTCTTCATCAATTCTGCTGGTGTTGCAGACTCTCCGAAAGTATCATTTACCGCCACAAATTCCTGTTTTGTAGGTCTTTTTCTTGCCAACATACCTGCAACAGATTCTCCTAAACCACCAAGGTAGTTGTGCTCTTCAGCCGTTACAATCTTACCTGTTTTTTCAACAGATTTTAAAATGATCTCTTCATCAAGAGGCTTAATCGTGTGAATGTTGATAACCTCACAAGAAATACCTTCTTTCTCAAGCTCATCAGCAGCTACAAGAGATTCCCATACAAGGTGCCCTGTTGCAACAATCGTTACATCAGTACCTTCCTGAAGCATAATTCCTTTTCCGATTTCGAAAGGCATATCTTCCGGAATGAATACAGGAACTACCGGTCTTCCGAATCTTAAATATACAGGACCTTCAAAATCTGCAATCGCTAAAGTAGCAGCTTTAGTCTGGTTGTAGTCACAAGTATTGATCACGGTCATTCCAGGAAGCATTTTCATCATACCGATATCTTCAAGAACCTGGTGAGTAGCTCCATCTTCTCCTAAAGTAAGACCTGCGTGAGATGCACAGATTTTTACATTTTTGTTAGAATAAGCGATAGACTGACGGATCTGGTCATATACTCTTGAAGTAGAGAAGTTAGCGAAAGTTCCTGTAAAAGGAATTTTTCCTGTAATGCTAAGACCAGCTGCAATCCCCATCATGTTTGCTTCTGCAATACCAATCTGAAAGAATCTTTCAGGAGCTTTCTCAATGAATTTCTCCATCTTCAAAGAACCGATAAGGTCTGCGCAAAGTGCTACTACATTAGGATTTTTGTCAGCCAGTTCAGCTAATCCTGCTCCGAATCCTGAACGCGTGTCCTTTTTTTCTGTATATGTATATTTCATTTTTATTTTATTAATCGAGATGTTAAGATATTAGTAATCAGCCGGAGCTTCTAGGTACAATTGCTTGAATGCTGTGTCTAATTGCTCATCATTAGGAGCTTTACCATGCCAGGCATGAGATCCCATCATATAATCAACTCCGTAACCCATTTCTGTATGAAGAAGAATTGCTACCGGCTTTCCTTTTCCGGTTTCTGTTTTTGCCTTCTCAAGAATTGCAATCACAGCTTCAAGATCATTACCATTTTTTTCTTCCAGAACAATCCATCCGAATGCTTCCAATTTAGCATGAAGATTTCCTAAACTTAATACATCATCTGTATCACCATCGATCTGACGACCGTTATAGTCAATTGTAGAAATGATATTATCTACCTTTTTAGCAGCTGCATACATCAATGCTTCCCAGATCTGACCTTCCTGAAGCTCACCGTCTCCGTGAAGAGAGTAAACAAGAGATTGATCACCATCTAATTTTTTACCATCAGCTACCCCTAATGCTACGGAAAGTCCTTGTCCAAGAGAACCTGAGGCAATTCTGATTCCCGGAAGGCCTTCGTGCGTTGTTGGGTGTCCCTGTAATCTTGAATCTAATTTTCTGAAAGTACTTAGTTCTTCTACAGGGAAGAAACCAAATCTTGCTAAAGTAGAGTAGAATACCGGAGAAATGTGTCCGTTTGATAGATAAAAATGATCCTCATTCTTACCTTCCATTGTAAAAGGAAGTTTATAGTTCATTACCTTTCCGTAAAGGGCTGTAAAGAATTCTGTGCACCCTAAGCTACCACCAGGGTGTCCTGAATTTACAGCGTGAACCATTCTTAAAATGTCTCTTCTGATCTGCGTAGTAAGAGTTTTTAACTCTTCGATACTTTTACTCATTATATCTGATTTATTTGCATGCGAATTTACAATTTTTTACCGGCTTATGGAAATGCAAAATCCGGATATAAAACCCGGATTTAGTATGATTTGAATATTTTCCCGCTTTTAACAGCCTTCGTTAAGATAAACAGAGATTTCAGTTACTATATTATTAACAAATTTAAAGCTTAATAATGTTCCTGCCTGGCTGTCTTCAAGATTAAAATAACCGGCATCTTTAATCGGCTTACCATTGGAGTCCCAGTCCGGGCGTACACTGAAATTGGCGTAACTTCTATACGTGTTGATCAGGTCATCTCTGGTGCTTCCCACCCCGATTCCGCTTTTGGTTTTGAATTTTTTACTTGTTGTTGTCATGTAGGTAATGGAAGGAACACTCGGGTTGGCTTCATTGATGTAATTATCAAAAAGATCAATCTGAATAGTTTCTCCATTATATTTTACGATGTTTTTTTTCTCTCCGCCAGAGTTGGACAGTTTTATTCCCGCTATTTTTTCAGCATCAACCTTAGGCATGAAAACTTTAAAGGGGCCAATTCGTAATGTTGAGACTTCAAAGTTGTCCTGAGCATTCATAAAACTAAAAGTCAATAGAAATGTGAAAATTGCGATAATTTTTTTCATAGTTTTTAATTTTTGTTTTTTTTTATTTCGATGTTTTTTAAAATCAATTTATATCATTCGTGTTAAAGATAATTAAAATGCAAAAATCTATAAAATCAGTTACTTAAACAAATACGAAAAAATAAAAAATATTTATTAACGGTAATGCTTTGTGGTAGCAGGATCATTGGTTTTTTGCTACTAAACATTGATTTTTTTTGAATTTTAATATGTGGTATTTAGATTAATTTAACTAATTTTATAATTCAAATAATCATGAATTATGAACCTTTAACTAATTATTTTTTTTGTTTTTGGTTTTAATGTTTGGATTAATAAAAATTACATACCATTATATATGAAAATTAAACAATTATTTTATCTGGGGATATTCATTATATCCGTTTCCTCCGGGAAAGCACAGGACTTTTTTACAGTAATCAGTGAGAGGTCCATCAAAGCAGATCCGAAAAACAGAACTGTACAACCGGAAAAGTCACTTACCTATACCTTGGATGTGGCCGGAATGAAAAGTTATTTCAATTCTGTTCCGGAACTGAAAGACAGTGACCGCAAAGAAAATGCTCCGATTATTGTTCTTCCAATGCCAGATGGTACGAAAGCCAAATTCAGAATCTGGAAATCTTCCGTGATGGCTCCGGAATTAGCCAGCAAGTTTCCTCAGATTGTCACTTTTACCGGACAGGGAATTGATGACAGGTATGCAACCCTAAAACTTGATTTTACAGAGTTAGGATTTCATGCGCAGATAAAATCTATAGTCGCAGGCGATTCTTATATAGATCCTTATGCAAAACAGGATGTCAGTAATTATATCATTTACAAGAAAAGTGATTTAATTGATAAAAATCCAAGAACATGTGGGCTGAAAGATGATCAGGATGCTCCACTAGAAAAAAAAAGCGAACAAAAAACCGTAGCTCCAAGCGTAGGAACTCAAATTAGAGTTTTCAGATTCGCAGTGGCTTGTACCCATCAGTATGCAATTGCAGCAACGGGTTCTGCAACTCCTACAGTAGCACAGACTCTTTCAGCCATTGTAACCTCTGTAAACAGAGTGAATGGAGTATATGAACAGGAAGTTGCTTCAAGATTGGTATTAGTAGGTACTGAAACCAATGTGATCTTTACCAGTGCGGCTACGGACCCTTTCACAGGAAATGATAGTGCGGGAACATTAATTAACGAAAGCCAGACCCAAATTGACTTACTGATAGGAAATGCCAATTATGATATCGGACATACCTTCAGTACAGGAGGTGGAGGATTAGCCGGATTAGGAGTAATCTGTAACAACTCTAATAAAGGAAGAGGAATCACCGGCTCACCAAATCCGGTTGGTGATCCTTATGATATTGATTATGTAGCCCATGAAGTAGGACATCAGTTTGGGGGGCCACATACTTTTAATGCAACAACAGGAAGCTGTGGAGGAGGAAACCGCAGTGCAACCAACGCTGTAGAACCTGGAAGCGGAATTACCATAATGGCTTACGCCGGAATTTGTGGAAGTACCAATAACCTCGCTCCTAACAGTATTCCGACTTTCCATACTAAATCATATCAGTCTATCACCACAAAAGTTCAGTCAACAACTTGTCAGGTAACACTTCCAAGCAACAATTTCGCTCCTACAGTCAATGCCGGAGGAGATTATACCATTCCTAAAGGTACACCATTTAGATTGGAAGGCTCTGCTACAGATTTAGATAACAATCCTCTTACTTACAGCTGGGAACAGAATGATGTAGGACCTGCGGGTGACTGGAATGCACCAACATTAAATGCACCTCTTTTCCGATCATACGTACCTGTAACCGTTCCTTACAGATATTTCCCAAAACTTACAGATGTAATCAATGGAACTGTTTCTAAAGGAGAAGTTAGACCTTCTTATGCAAGAACAATGGAGTTCAGATTGACTGTAAGAGATAATAACGCAGGTTGTGCAGGAGTAGCCAATGATGATGCTATTATTACTGTTGATGGAAATTCCGGACCTTTTAACGTAACTGCACCTACTACAGCGGTAAACTGGGCAGGTAATTCTACTCAGACAGTAACCTGGGACGTAGCCAATACAACTGCATTTCCGGTGAATGCCGCTACTGTCAATATTTATCTTTCAACAGACGGCGGTCTTACCTATCCTACGCTGATCCTGGCTTCTACTCCGAATGATGGTTCTGAAGCTGTTACTATTCCTAACGTAAATACCACACAGGCAAGAATCATGGTTGCTGCAGAAACAAATGTTTTCTACAACATTAATCCAATCAACTTTACCATTACCCAGACATTAGGCGTGAATGAAACCTCTGCCAATAAAGATGTATTTGTGGTATATCCTAATCCAAGTAAAGGACTTCTGAATGTGAAATTTACCAATTCAAACGAAGTATATGATATTACAGTATACGATGTAAGCGGAAAATTAGTGTTCACTCAGGCAAATAACAAATTGAATCATGATAAAACAGGGTCTTTTGACTTGTCACATCTTGTTCAGGGAGATTATCTTGTTAAAGTTAAATCTAAAAATCTCGAGAAAACAATCAAGTGGATTAAAGAATAATCTATTTCCTTGATTTAAATAAAAAAAGACTGTCTTCAATAGAGGATAGTCTTTTTTATGCTAATAAATTGAAAACCTTAATATTCGTTGGAGAATCTGTTTTTTCTATTGGCTTCTCAGGAAATATAGGCTTAAAAAAAATTAATCGTTATTAGAGATTAGTAGATAATTGTTTTTCGAATGGTAGTATTTACTTTATTTAATGTTAGTTATGTTGTTTATTAGTTGTAAATCACTGTTATTCATTGTTTTGTGATTTTTATTCTTATATTTAATACTGTTAAAAAACATCATCATATGAAACTTGAAAAATTATTTTATTTAGGGATATTTATTTTATCGATTTCTCTAGGAAAAGCTCAGGATTTCTTTACAGAAATCAGTGAACGAACAATTAAAGCAGAATCTAAAAGCAGAACAGTGCAGCCAGAAAAATTTCTTACTTATAAATTAGATGTGGCTGGTTTGAAAAACTATTTGGCTTCAATTCCGGAGCTGAGAGATAATGACCGTAAAGACAATGCCCCAATTATTGTTTTGCCAATGTCTGATGGAACGAAAACTAAATTCAGAGTATGGAAATCCTCAGTAATGGCTCCGGAGTTAGCCGGTAAGTTTCCCCAAATTATTACGTTAACAGGGCAGGGAGTAGATGATCACTATGCTACTATAAAACTTGATTTTACAGAGTTAGGATTCCATGCTCAAATAAAATCAATAGCATCAGAAGATACTTATATTGATCCTTATGCAAAACAGGATGTCAGTAATTATATCATTTACAAGAAAAGTGATTTAATTGATAAAAAGCAGAGAGGCTGTAGTTCAAAAGAGGAGAATTTTAAATCAGAAAAAAGAAACGTCCAAAAAACAGTAGTTCCAAGTATAGGAAGCCAAATCAGGATTTTTCGGTTAGCGGTTGCGTGTACAGGGGAATATGCGGTAGCGGCAACAGGATCTGCTTCACCTACTGTAGCTCAAACCTTGTCTGCTATAGTAACAACTGTAAATAGGGTAAATGGAGTGTATGAACAGGAGGTTGCGGTGAGATTGATCCTCATTCCTACTGAAAGCAATATTATCTTTGTAAGTGCTGCTAATGATCCTTTCACTGGAAATGATGATGCAGATATATTAATTGATGAAAGTCAAACGGTAATTGACTCAATAATAGGAACAGCTAATTATGATATAGGACACACCTTCAGTACCGGAGGGGGCGGATTAGCTGGTTCAGGTATATGTGATTCTTCATACAAAGCCAACGGAATTACTGGTTCATCGAATCCTGTTGGTGATCCTTATGATATTGATTATGTAGCCCATGAAATGGGACACCAGTTTGGGGCTCCGCATACTTTTAATGCAACAACAGGAAGTTGTGGAGGAGGAAATCGTGAGGCTTCCCATGCTGTAGAACCAGGAAGTGGAATTACAATTATGGCGTATGCAGGAATTTGTGGGAGTACCAATAATTTAGCCTCTAATAGTATTCCTATTTTTCATACCAACTCGTTTCAATCAATTACTTCAGAAGTTCAATCTCTCACATGCCAGGTGACAACATCTGTGGCTAATACGGCACCTACTGTAAATGCGGGAAATGACTATACCATCCCAAAAGGAACCCCATTTAAGTTAACAGGCTCTGCAACAGATACTGAAAATAACCCACTTACTTATTGCTGGGAACAGAATGATGTAGGACCTGCGGGTGACTGGAATGCACCAACATTAAATGCACCTCTGTTCCGATCATATGTACCTGTAACCGTTCCTTACAGATATTTCCCAAAACTTACAGATGTAATCAATGGAACTGTTTCCAAAGGAGAAGTTAGACCTTCTTATGCACGAACAATGGAGTTCAGATTGACTGTAAGAGATAATAACGCGGGTTGTGCAGGAGTAGCCAATGATGATGCTATTATTACTGTTGATGGAAATTCCGGACCTTTTAACGTAACTGCACCTACTACAGCGGTAAACTGGGCCGGTAATTCTACTCAGACAGTAACCTGGGACGTAGCCAATACAACTGCATTTCCGGTGAATGCCGCTACTGTAAATATTTACCTTTCTACAGACGGCGGGCTTACCTATCCTACGCTGATCCTGGCTTCCACTCCGAACGATGGTTCTGAAGTTGTTACTATTCCTAACGTAAATACCACCCAGGCAAGAATTATGGTTGCTGCAGAAACAAATGTTTTCTACAACATTAATCCAATCAACTTTACCATTACCCAGACATTAGGCGTGAATGAAACCTCTGCCAATAAAGATGTATTTGTGGTATATCCTAATCCAAGTAAAGGACTTCTGAATGTGAAATTTAACAATTCAAATGAAGTATATGATGTTACAGTATATGATGTAAGCGGAAAATTAGTGTTCACTCAGGCAAATAATAAATTGAATCATGATAAAACAGGGTCTTTTGACTTGTCACATCTTGTTCAGGGAGATTATCTGATTAAAGTTAAATCTAAGAATCTTGAGAAAACAATCAAATGGATTAAAGAATAATCTATTTCCTTGATTCAAATAAAAAAGACTGCCTTCAATAGAGGACAGTCTTTTTTTGGAATGTATGTTATTTTAAACAACTCTTAAATGTTGTTTGTTTTTTACCAGCCACAGACCAATGAAGGTTAGTAATCCGTTTAAAACAATGAGTTCTACTCCGATTTTATAATCGGTATAAGTAGTAACAGCCAGATTGATTAAATAAGTTAATACAGGTGCCAAAAGGGTAACCGTAAGGATGGAATATTTTCTTGAAATCTGGAACTTGGTGAAAATTCCAAAAGCAAAAAGTCCAAGAAGCGGTCCGTAAGTATATCCTGCAATTTCCATGATCAGATAGACGATAGATTTGTCATTCAATGCTTTGAAAACCATAATCAGGATGAAGAACACTACGGTGAAAATCAAATGTACTTTCATACGAAGGCGTTTCTTCTCTTTTTCAGTTTTTGTTTTATCTTCATTAAGGTTTAATAAATCTACGCAATATGAGCTGGTTACAGCTGTTAGAGCTCCATCTGCAGAAGGAAATAAGGCTGAAATTAATCCGATGATGAAAATAACAGAAATAGCCATAGGAAAATATCCCTGAAGTGATAAAGCGGGGAAAAGGTCATCTCCCATTACGTTTTTAATATTTCCTGCTGGATCTTTAAATCCAAAAATATTCGTTACTGTTTCACCGTTTATAGTTCCATATTCTGCTCCATGCTGTAGAGCAAAGAGGTATAATAATCCTCCCAGGAATAAGAAGGCAAGGTTCACAATAAGAAGTGTTCCTGCAAAAGTCAACATGTTTTTCTTTGAATTCTTAAGATTATCCACAGAGATATTTTTCTGCATCATTTCCTGATCCAGCCCTGTCATAGCAATGGTAATGAAAATTCCGCCCAGAATGGTTTTCAGGAAAAAGGTTTTGGAATTCGGATCAAAATTGATGAAGTGAGTATAATTTTTCTGCTCAAGAATCGTATAAGCTTCACCAAACGACAGATTCAGGTTGGATAAAATATAAACAATACAAGCTACAAGACTGATGATCATAAAAGAAGTCTGCAGCGTATCTGTAATAACAATCGTTTTTACACCGCCTTCAAAAGTATACAGAAGTACCATTAACAGAAGAACAAGAGAAGTCACCCAGAACGGAACTCCCAATCCTTCAAGTAAGAATATCTGTAAAACATTCACTACCAGGTATAATCTTGCAGTAGCTCCAATTGCTCTTGAAATAATAAAAAAGATAGAACCTATTTTATGCGCTTCTACATTGAATCTTTTTCCCAGATATGTGTAAATAGAAGTCAGATTCATCTTGTAGTAGAGTGGTAGTAATATTGCTGCCACAATAAAATATCCGATGAAGAATCCTATCACCATCATATAATATTCAAAACCTCCGTAAATGTATTCGGAGCCGGTCATTTTTCCGACAGTTCCCGGAACGGAAATAAAAGTAACTCCGCTTAAGCTGGTTCCTATCATCCCGAATGCTACGAGCCACCATTTACTCTTTTTGTTACCGATAAAAAAAGACTGGTTATCAGAATTCCGGCTGGTGAAATAAGAAATCACCAAAAGGCCGATAAAATAGACGAAAACAAATAGCAAAAGGATAGTTCCTGGATTCATGCTTGATTTTTAAATTTTAGCAAATATATAAAAAAGATCAGTCGTGAATCATGAATTTGAATTCCTGTTCGTGTCAAAACAAATTGTGATGGTTAATTTACTTGTAAGCAGTGATTTACTTTTAAAAACAAAAACCTTCCAGAGATCGATCTGAAAGGTTTGTATGGTAAGGGTGTAATACAGTGACTAATTCACTAAAACATCCTGAAGTTCCTCACTTTTCTGGAAACTTGCTTTAGCGAAAGGACAGAGGGGAATAATCTTCTTATCATTTTTTCTGGCAAAATCTACGGCTGCCAGAAGCATTTCCTTGCCTACTCCTTTTCCGTTGTAAGCTTCTTCCACCTCGGTGTGGTCTATAATAAATCTTTCTTCTCCGGCCCAGGTATAGGTCATCATTCCTGCGCGTCTTCCATCTATGAAAGCTTCAAAACTTCCGTGTTTTTCGTCGTTGTTTTGTTTTACTTCGATCATGTTATGAGAATTTAGTTAGTATTTCTATGTCGTTGGTTAATATTTTGTGAACCGGGCATGCATCCGCAATGGTGTGCAGTCTTTTACGCTGCTCATCATCCAGAATACCTTCAAAACTGATATCTCTTTTGAAGACCGCTCTTTTTGTTAATGGAAAGTTTTCAAGCTCTACTTCTACATTGATGTTTTCTATATCCCATTCCTTTCTTTCAATATACATTCTCAAGGTTGCTGCTGTACAGCTTGCCAGTGATGTAGCCAGGATTTCCAGCGGATTGAAACCCTTGTTCTGTCCGCCTTTATCAATCGGTTCGTCCGTAATAATTGTATTCTCGCCGGCTGTTACTTCTGTATAATATTTTGTTTTTCCTAAACTTGCCTTTACTGTTACCGCCATTATTTTTCTGTATTGAATTTATAACTTAATGCACCTGATGGGCATAGGTCGATCTGATTTTTTAGTTCTTCGGGACTTGCGTTTTCTGCTTTTATCCAAGGTCTTTCTTTAGGATCGTAGACTTTGGGGAGTGTTTTTACACATATGGCAGAATGGATACATTTTTTAGGCTGCCAGATGACAGTAATGTTTCCGTTAGGATATTCGTGTGTTTCCATATCAATTTTCTTTTAATGTTTTTTCGATTCTTCTGTCCGGAATCAGCCATATAAGAGCCACGATATAATAAAAACCTATGGCAATATAAGGATAAAAAAATGAAGTAGCGATTCCCAGGACATAAAATACAATTGAGATATACTCTTTATATTTCGAATGGATGGCTTCTTTCAGTTTTGAATCTTCTCCTTCACAACGGATAATCACATGCTCCAGAATAGTGTAGGCAATGGCCGACATAATGAGCCCTATACCATAGACTGCAACGGGGTTTTTTGCAAAATTTGTCGTCCCGATCCATTCTGTAGCAATTGGCATCAGAGAAAGCCAGAACAGAAGATGAAGGTTGGCCCAAAGAATGCTGCCATTTACTTTCTTTACTGTCTGGAACAAATGATGATGGTTGTTCCAGTAGATTCCTACATAAATAAAACTGAAAATATAAGCCAGAAACTTAGGAAGAAGAGGTTTGACACTGGCCCAGCTATTTCCTTCAGGTACTTTCAGTTCAAGTACCATAATGGTGATAATAATAGCAAGGACACCATCACTGAACGCCTCCAGTCTTCCTTTGTTCATTTACTTTATCTGATTTTTAAAGTTTTGTATTTTACCTTTCAGATCATTCAGCATATCGGGATTGATGACACCGCTTTCCATATCAAAGTTTTCATAAAATTTGGGCAGTGAAAAAGTGTCCTTGATATCTGCTGCAAACTGTGGAAAAAATGTTTTTGCTGTATTCATCACATTTCCGCCTCCATAACCTCCGGGAGAGGTACTCATCAGAAGCATTGGTTTATTCTGAAATACTTTTACGTTAATTCTTGAAGCCCAGTCAAAAACATTTTTAAAAGCTGCACTGTAAGAACGGTTGTGCTCAGCAAGTGAGCAGATGATTACATCACATTCCTCAATCGCTTTTAAAAACTGGTGGGCTTCATCAGGAAAACCTTTCTTTTCAAGGTCTACAGAGAATACGGGCATTGTAAAATCGTTGAGGTCAATCAGATTGATTTCCTCATCCTGAAAATCTTTCAGAACAAATTTTACCAGTTCCCTGTTGATAGAGGTGGAAGATGTACTTCCGGCAAATGCTAATATTTTCATAGTTAATAATCTGAACTGAAGTTATTTTCTGTTTAGAATAGCCTTAGGAAGCGGCACATATTCGTTTTCGTCACCAGGAACCAGAGGAAATGCATCGTGATTCTGATCATTCCAGTTTACTTTTGCCTGATCAATTAATTCCTTGTCAGAGTTAACGAAATTCCAGAAAATAAAACGCTCTTCATCGAATGGTTCGCCACCGAAAAGATAAACCGTTCCGTTTTCACTCATCTCAAATTCGCAAAGCTTGGTATCTTTAGCAATCATCAGCTGTTTGGAACCATAAGAATTTCCATCGGTAGTTACTGTTCCATCCAGAACGTACATGGCTGCTTCTCCATAAAGATCTTTTCCAATGCTGATTTTTTTTGCTTCTTTTGTTTTAATTTCAAGGAAAAATAATTTGCTGTGTACCGGAACTGCAGATGTTCTTCCGAATGCTTCACCAGCAATTAATTTATACTGAATACCATCTTCCTCCCACACCGGAATTTCATCTGCTTCAATATGATGAAAAGTAGGCTCAGACTGCTCAAGATGCTTCGGAAGACCTACCCAGATCTGGAATCCGTGAAGTCTTTTATCACTGTGTCTTAAATATTCAGGTGTTCTTTCTGAATGTACAACCCCTTTTCCGGCTGTCATCCAGTTAACAGCACCCGGTTTTATTTCTATAGCACTTCCAATACTGTCTCTGTGGAAAATAGAGCCTTCCAGCAGATAAGTCAATGTAGATAAGCCGATATGCGGATGTGGCGGAACATCGAGATTCTGATAATCTTTTAATTCTGAAGGACCCATGTGGTCAATAAAAACAAAAGGTCCAACGGCTCTTTTCTCACGGAAAGGAAGAAGTCTTCCTACGAGGAAATTTCCGATATCTGCCGCTTTTTCTTCAATAATAAGTCCAATATTTGACATGATGATGTGATACTTTTTAAAATGTTATTTAAATAAATTGATAAGTGCTGGTGAAGGTTTAAAGTTTGTCGTAGCCTTCAAATCTCTCATCCACGATACGTTTCCATTCAGGGTGTTTCTTAATAAAAGCGAAAACATAAGGACAGAAGGGTAGAAGTTTTTTTTCGCTTTCTTCAATAAAATTCAAAGTTTTCTCTACCACCGCAGCAGCTGCGCCGGTTCCTGCCAGTTCCGGTGCTGCCTCTGTATGGATTAAAGAAATCTGATGCATGGTTTCACGATAATCAATAAATGCATAATGTCCGTTGAATTCTATTTCAAATCTTTTTTCGGCTTTTACAAGAGGTATATTTTCAAATTCTGGTTTCATAATATTTGTACTAAGGGTGCTGCATTTCCTATAAATGCAGGAAATTGCTTGTTAAGACAATTAAACCTTATAGGTTCATAAAACCTATAAGGTTTGCCATTATATAAAGTTAATAAAAAAAGGAATAATCGAAGATTAAGATAAATTTAAATCTTTAATCTTCCAGGTATCCGAATTTTCCGGTATTAAAATCCTCGAAAGCCTGCATGATTTCTTCTCTGGAATTCATCACAAAAGGTCCGTGAGGATAAATAGGTTCGTTAATAGGTTCTCCGCTGATGATTAAAACAACAGCATCTTGTTTGGCTTCGATAGTGAATGTTTCCCCTTCATTTTTAAACAGGGCAAAATGATCAGCTTTAACAGCTTCTTCCTCGTTAATAATAATACTTCCTTCAATTACCAAAGCTGCAGTGTTGAAATGAGCAGGGAAATTAAACTCTGCTTTTCCTCCAGCTTTCAGTTTGGCATTCATCATATGAACCGGAGTGAAAGTACTCGCAGGTCCTTTATGACCATCATATTCTCCGGCAATCACTTCTATGTAGCCATTTTCGCCCAGATCCACTCTTTCCATTTTAGAGTTTTCGATAGCCTGGTATTTTGGGCAGCTCATTTTATCTTTTGCCGGAAGATTCACCCAAAGCTGAACCATCTGAAAAATTCCTCCTTCTTTTGCCCATTCTGTTTCATGATATTCCTTGTGAAGAACTCCTTTGGCAGCAGTCATCCACTGAACATCACCTTCTCCGATCACACCGCCGCCGCCAGCGCTGTCATGGTGTTCTACTTTTCCCCTATACGCTATCGTTACTGTTTCAAAACCTCTGTGCGGATGTACTCCTACACCTCTTGGTCTGTCTGAACCATTGAAATGAAATTTTGAATTGTAATCCAGCATGATAAACGGATCCATTCTTTTCATATCCAATCCAGGAACTCCCGGAATGAAATTGTGAACCCTGAACCCATCGCCTACAAAGTGCGCAGGTTTTGGAGATACTACGATTTCTATTTTTTTAGTTGCCATCACATTGTTGATTTATGTAAACAAAATTACCATTGTTATATGCGAAAAGCATTGATCTGTGTTAAGTTCGTGGAAAAGGATGAAGCTGTGATCAGATCTGTTTAATCTTCCTTGGATTTCATATTCTTTCCATCCGAAATATGCAGCCTCCTGAACACGAACCCAGATAAAATCGTTAGTATTCCCACCGTAAGAAATGTAAGTCGGAAGGCATTATGGATTTCACCATTAATAAGATCTGTATTTTCAAATAACTTTAAAACAATCAGTCCGAAGGCAATTCCGAAGCCTATCGCCAGCTGTTGATTGACTGAGAGTAAAGAGTTTCCGCTGCTGGTCTGAAAGTTACGAAGATCGGCAATAGAAATAGTATTCATGGAAGTGAACTGAATAGAGTTGAAAAAACCTAATATTGCGATGATCGGAACAAACCAGTACAAAGATGTGTGTATATCAGGTATGGCAAGCAGGCATATCAGCGTTCCGATGATGAATGTATTAATCATCAAAGTCTGGCGGTAGCCATATTTATCTAAAATTTTAATAACATATGATTTTCCGAAGATAGCCGTCAAAGCCATAGGAGCAATGATCCAGCCCGAAGTGACTGCAGACTGTTTATAGGCAATCTGGATCATCAGTGGCAGCAATAGCGGAACAGAGCTGATTCCTAATCTGGTGGCAAGATTTCCCACAATGCCTACCCGGAATGTTCTCACCTGAAAAAGGTTTAACGGGAAGATAGGATTTCCTCCTCTTTTAGCATGCTTATAATAATAATACAGGAACAGGAAGCCCATTATAAATACAAGCAAAACAGGGGTGATATTCTGGATGTCCCCGAAAAGTTCCAGGGAAACAGAAAGCAGGAGAGAGGCTGCTGCAAAAATCAAGAAGCCCTTTAAATCAAAATCAACATCATCGGATTTATAATTGGGCATGAATTTTAATCCTAAAAGAATTCCCAGAACTCCAATCGGAATATTGATCAGGAATATCCAGTGCCATGAAAGATAATCTACCATATAACCTCCGACCAATGGTCCCAATACAGGTCCGATAAGAGCAGGAATGATGGCAAAGTTCATGGCTTTGAGCAGTTCGTTTTTATCAAATGTTTTAATGAGTGCCAACTTTCCAACAGGCGTCATCAAGCTTCCTCCAACTCCCTGGATAACTCTTGAAATTACTAAATGAGTGAGATTTTGAGACATGGAACAGAACAAAGAACCCAGACTGAATAATACCAGAGAAAATATAAATATTTTTTTTGTTCCAAACCGGTCGGCAAGAAATCCGCTGGCGGGCATAAAAACAGCAAGGGTCAGAACATAACTGATGATAGCGTTCTGCATATTGAGCGGAGATTCATTCAGATCTTTTGCAATAGCAGGCAGAGAAGTATTCAGAATCGTGGAATCCAGCATTTGCATGAAAATAGCAGTGGCCAGAATTAAGGGAAGTATTTTTTTTACGGAGGTCTGTTGTGTATTTGCTTCTGTCATTTTGTATCGGCTGGGTTGTGAAAAACTCCCAGACTTATTTATTTGAAGAACCGCTTACTCTAAGCGTTTTGATTCTTAGATAAAGAAATCCATATAAAATTAAAAAAGTCCTGTGAAATTTCACAGGACTTTTTGATTTATTTTCTAGGTTTTTCTACTCCTTTCCATTCATCACCGGCTTTTCTGTACTGGCTTAAGGTGAAAGTTTTGAAATCCTTTGTTTTATATTCGATGTTATCGGTATTCTGCTCAAAAGGCATGATATAATAATATTCAATGTCTGTTTTATCAGATTTGTTTCCTTTTTTTACAGAAGGAACATATTTTGAGAATTTATAGCTTGGAAGATATTGTTTCAATCTTGTGTAGAAAGCTTTGTCTTCTTTTTCGCTAGGGATGATATCTACAATATTCAGATCGTCTTTTTTCTTGTCAATCCAAAGATAATATGTCTTTTCTTCTCCTATATTTCTATTGAATGAGTTGAAAGCAAATAATTCCTTAGGTACAAGTTCCTTGATTTTTTCGGGATCTACTTTAGTATAATATTGACCTTTTGAAGGATCTACATACGTTTCAAGGTTATACATTAAAACAGAATTGTTCTCGAATTTTTTATTTTTAAAATATTGATTTAATGATAATTCTGCAGTTGCTCTCAGCTCTTTACCTCTTGCATCCAGTTTTTTTGTCGGGTTCTGAGGGTTTACATATTTTACAAATTCATATAAAACAACAGGTTTAATGTCTTTAAGGTGAGGATAAGTTTTCAGTTGCTCTGCCTTTACAAGCCAATAATATTGTTGATAGTAGTCATCTTTATCCTGGTCTTTCACACTCTTATAAGCCAAAGCAAGCTTCTTTGAATTCAGATATTTGCCATATTTTCCTTGTCCAAAAGCAAAACTTATGGCTAATAAGGCAAATAAAACAGTAAGGTTTCTTCTCATTTTTTTATAATTGATATTTTCGTTTTCCAAATATAATTATTTATTAGATATTATTTTGGATTGTGAGTTAAATTATGCCATATTGTTAGTGTTAATTCAAGAAAAAATCCTGTATTGCTACAGGATTGATAAATTATAACAGAAGGAGTTATAGGTTTGAATGTGAAAAATATACATGTAATTAGTGAATTTTGCTTTGCAAGTGAATTATTAACTGTCAATTTTTGCTTCGCAAGTGAATAATAAAGCTGTAATCCGTAACCCGAATCCCGCAACAAATTGACAAGCGAAGCGAATTGACGATTGACTATTCATCATCCCTTCCTAATACGAAGTCTCATGTACCTTCACCGCTCTTCCGCTTGGATCATTCATTTTTTTGAACGCTTCATCCCATTCCAGAGCAATAGGAGTGGAGCATGCAACAGAAGGAACTGATGGAACGGTAGCAGCTGCAGTTTCACTCGGGAAATGTTCTTCAAAAATAGTTCGGTATCGGTATTCTTCTTTGTTCTGAGGTGTGTTTAGCGGGAATCTGAATCTTGCGTTAGTCATCATTTCGTCTGTCACTTCTCTTTCAGCTACCTCTTTTAAGGTATCTATCCATGAATATCCCACACCATCCGAGAACTGTTCTTTCTGTCTCCAGACAATAGAATCTGGAAGAAGGTCTTCAAAAGCTTTTCTCAATACCCATTTTTCAATTTTTCCTTCAGCAGTACTGATCATTTTATCCTGAGGGTTAATCGTCATTGCAATATCCATGAATTCTTTGTCAAGGAAAGGAACTCTTCCTTCAATTCCCCAGCTCATCAACGCTTTGTTGGCTCTTAAACAGTCATAGAGGTGAAGTTTGCCTAATTTTCTCACAGTTTCATCGTGGAATTCTTTTGCATTAGGAGCTTTATGGAAGTATAAATAACCTCCGAACAATTCATCCGAACCTTCTCCTGAAAGAACCATTTTAATTCCCATGGATTTGATGACTCTTGCCAAAAGATACATCGGTGTGGATGCTCTGATGGTGGTTACATCATAAGTTTCAAGATGATAAATGACGTCACGTACAGCATCCAGTCCTTCCTGAACAGTAAAGTTAACCTCATGGTGAACAGATCCAATGTGCTCTGCTGCCTTTTGTGCAGCTGCAAGATCCGGAGAACCAACCAATCCTACCGCGAAACTGTGGAGTCTTGGATACCAGGCTTCCTGAGTATCGCCACTTTCAATTCTCTGGCGGGCAAATTTTGCAGTGATGGCTGAAATAACAGACGAATCCAGTCCTCCGGAAAGAAGTACACCATAAGGAACATCACTCATCAGTTGTCTGTGAACGGCATCTTCAAGACCTTTTCTCAGTTTTGAGATATCGGTTTCATTTTCTTTTACATGATCAAAGCTGTCCCAGTCTCTTGTATACCATTGCTGAAGTTCTGTTCCGTCCGGACTGAACATCAAATGGCCAGGTAAGAAAGTTTCTATTTTTTTGCAGATTCCTTCAAGAGCTTTTAATTCAGAAGCGACATAGTAGTTTCCGCTTTTATCCCAACCCTGATAAAGCGGACAGATTCCCATATGATCTCGGGCGATAAGATAAATATCATTTTCGGTATCATATAAAGCGAATGCAAAAATTCCGTTAAGTTTCTCTACGAAATCTTTTCCGTATTTTCTGTAAAGAGCAAGGATCACCTCGCAGTCGGATTGAGTCTGAAACTCATAATCCGGAAATTCTTCTTTAAGTTCTCTATGGTTATAGATTTCACCGTTCACCGCTAATACTACTTTTCCATCTTTAGTAAATAGAGGCTGTTTTCCAGAAGTAGGATCTACAATGGCAAGTCTTTCATGAGAAAAAATTACTTTCTCGTCCTGAAAAACTCCACTCCAATCCGGTCCTCTGTGACGGATTTTTTTTGACATTTCCAATACCTGAGGTCTTAATACTTCAGTTTTTTGCTTGGCGTCGAATAAACATACAATTCCACACATGATTTTTATTATTTATGGAACAAAAGTAGAAGGGATGTTTATAAATAACAATAAAAAATATTTAAAAACGAAAATTTTTAATCAATTAATATTTTAAAGTTAAAATTTTTAACTATTTCTTGAAATTAACATGTTTTTGATTAATTTTTTTCGTTGAGCCGAAATGGATGTAATTTCCATACGAAATAAAAATGACATATTTATTAATCTATGGTAATTAATTATATGAATTTTACCCCTTACTTTGTGGCTCGAAATAATTTTTTTCATCATTTGTGTTTTTACCTTCTTGCAATTCTCATGCAAGAAGGTTTTGTTTTTATTGTACGCCCAGTAAAGTTCCTGAAACATTCCAAGAACTGAAACTTGTTCCTTCTGTAGGTCCTTGAGGAATTTTTATCTGTATGGTATGTTTTCCTGCTTTCAAATCTCCCAGAGGAATGAAATTAGGATTGGTAACGGTTCCCGGGCACCAGTTTGATCGGCTGAGGTCAGAGGATGAAAGTCCGTCCTGAAAATTTCCAGAGGCTGGATTGTATAAACGATAAGAGCCACAATCTGTTCTCCATGGGATAAATGAAAATACAGGATTTCCATCCATCAATATAGAATTGGCTTTAGGAACGAATTCATCACCATTTTCCCAACCGCCGTGTCCTGTTGTGATATACCTAAGTTGGGCATTTTTCAGGTCTTTATCTAAAGTGAAGTCAACAAGAAGACCTTTGTCCTGATTAAACATGGTAGAGTAGTCCTGTCCTGCCATTTCCATAATATTTAAAGTATTAAACAAAGGAATAGCCGTATTGTTCTTATTTACGGTCTGGTCACTTTTATGAATCGTAATATCAAGGCTTACTTTATGTCCTCCTTTATCATAATTGCCAATAAATGTACCTATCCAAAGTTCTTTTCCTGATAAAGCAGGTTTCAATTCTGTGATATCCTGTCGGTACGGGCTGATAGTCTGCCAGTCTTTTCCTTTAAGCTGAATATGATTGAATTTCTGGATACCAAAAGCGGTAAAGAATCTCATCATTTCAATGGCAGGGCTATAATTGTCGGCAGCAGTTACTCCGTAATATTGTTTTCCATTTCCGTTTTCGTAAAGAGGAAGTGTTTTTACTCCCTTTTCCAGACCGTCAAAAAAAGACTTTTCTTTATCCTGTGGAATGAAAAATACAGTTCCGGTTCTGTCATAGGCATCCCCATTGGATTGCTGCTTCAGTTCAACAAAAATATTTTCTCCTTCTGTAATAGTGGGGAATTTTATTTTTTTCAGAATGATGGTTCCGTTAGCGTATCTCTTGATCTGGTCATCAGATTTTGAGGCATCAGAGAAATTGATGGTTTCATTTTCAAAAACATTCAGTGTGGTAAATCTGCTTTTCCAAAGGAGATCTTTATATCCCAGCTGATCGGTTGTCTGTATGTTTCCTTTCAATATGTTTTCAATCCTTGTGTTCTTTATTTTTTTGATTGAGCTGGCTGTTGTTAAAGAATTTTTATTTCTCTCTATTTCCAGAACTAATCCTAAATTCTGTCCTAAAACAGAAGGACCACCTTTCAGTTTTAAGTCATTGGTATACCAGATTTCAATGGTATTTGAATTGATTTTTGTAACCGCTTTTTTACAGTTGTATCCTAAGATCTTTTTGTTTCATTGGTGAGTTCAAAATTCTGTTTTCCAACAGACTCTGTATCTGATGCTGAAATAATGGATCCTGGTTTTAAAAATGCATAAGAAACAATAGAGTTAGATGGCTTTTCTACCTTAGTGATCTCATAAGGATAGCTGCTTTTTTGTTCTTTGATCGTACTATTGAGAATAAAATTTTCTTTCTCATTGACCCAAATGATGGTAGAGGGCTGATCCGTTGATACCTTTCCGTTATAAGAACCAGTGTACTGAATTTCATAGGTCTGTGCAGAAAACAGACAGTACGCGAAAACAGCCAGAAAATTGAAAACAATTCTTGTATGCATAAATAAATGAGTTTGCTGCAAAGGTATTCTAAACTTTCTACAGCATCAAACCGGTTTTGATCTATACAGTTAGTAGGCAATGGGGTTGAAATGTTACAAAAATTGTTACATTTTTTCAGAAAGGTTTTAAAACAAAAAAACTACTCCGGAAAATAGAGTAGTTTAGTGTATTGTTGTTGGATTTAAATTAAGAAATTCTCTCAATTAAAGCCATATAGAATCCGTCATACCCTTCGCTAGGCATTACTTTTTCATCTTTAATCATCTTGAATCCAGGATTGTTTTTGATGAACTCATCTACCTGAAGATTGTTTTCAGATGGAAGAATAGAACAGGTAGCGTATACCATTTTTCCTCCTTTTTTAAGCATTTTAGAATAGTCCTGAAGAATTTGTTGTTGTTCCTTTTTAATTCTGTCAATAAAGTCCTGATCAATTTTCCACTTGCTGTCCGGGTTTCTTTTCAAAACACCAAGACCTGAACATGGTGCATCAATCAGAAGTCTATCAGCTTTTTCATGAAGACGTTTGATTACTTTATTGTCAGAGATCATACGGGTTTCAATATTGTGGGCTCCGGCTCTCTTGGCACGACGCTTCAGCTCGGCAAGCTTCCATTCGAAGATATCTAATGCTACAATCTGACCTTTATTTTTCATTAATGCTGCCAGGTGAAGTGTTTTTCCACCAGCACCAGCACATGCATCTACTACCCTTTGTCCTTCTTTTACATCAAGAAAATACCCGATTTTCTGAGAAGAAGCATCCTGAACTTCAAATAATCCTTCTTTGAAAGCGGTAGTAAGGAAAACATTTTTCTTTTCTTCCAGCTGAACAGCGTCAGGATAACCTTTAACAGGATAAGAAACAACACCCTCATCTGAAAGATCAGAGATAAGTTCTTTAGTGGTTGTTCTTAAAGAATTGGCTCTTAAAACCGTAGGAGCCTGTTCGTTTAAAGCAATCATTTCTCTTTCCCAGCTGGCACCCAGTTCTTTTTCAAGAGTTTCAGCAAGCCATTCAGGAATAGAGTGTTCTATTGCTTTTGTAGGAACAGTGTTCTTTTTAAGTTTGGTAAGAATATCGGCGATTTTGATTCCGTCAAATTCTTCGAATTTTTTATAATTGGTTTTACTCCAGAGTAGATACGCAATGATCAGTTTGTAGATATTGTTGGGTTTCACGCCTTCACCCATGTAGTATTCAAGGCGTTTTTTCCAACGGATAATATTGTAAAAAATTTCAGAAACAACGGCTCTGTCCTGGCTTCCCCATTTTCTGTTTGCTTTCAAAAGTCTTTCAATAACTTTATCGGCATATTTGTTTTTTTCAAAAAATGTCTCCTGTAAGGCATCGTGAATTCCGATTGCCAAGTTTCTGTGAATAAGTTCCATAAATTTGCTTCGCTGTTTGAATCTGCAAAAATACGACTTTTAATTGAGAGTTGAAGATTTGGGTGAGAGATTGAGGATAGGAGAGATGAAGGGGGATTGTGAATGGTGAATGGTGAATGGTGAATGGTGAATGGTGAATCCGCTTCGCTTGTGAATTTTGGGTTTCCGGTTGAGAAGTTATGAGTAATTATATATTGTACAGATATGTTTTCTAATGGAAAGGTGTGCATTCCCGATTCATTTTGCAAAGCAAAAATTGACTATTGACAATCTGAGATTCAGTAGTGAATGGTCTGTGTGTTTATTAATTTTTACAGGGTAGAAATAAATTTTAATGCTCAATTTGTAAAGGTTTTCCGATTATTTATATTTTTTATTTGTTGACGATAGCCTTTTACTATAAGACGTATAAGCCAGTGTTTTTTGCTTAATGAAAAATATTTGCTGATAAAATATACACTGTTCATTACTATACTTTATTTTCTTTGCAGCAAGTTTATTTAATTTGTATTAATTCACTTGTCTGTGTAAAATTAATAAGCGCTTATGATCTACTATACTGAGCTTTATCTATTGACTTCAACCTTTAAAAAGTTCTACCTTTGCAAAAAATAAAAATATGAGTGACACAGTAATTTGTCCAAAATGCAGCTCTGAGTTTACATACCCGAGCGATAATATGATGGTATGTTCCCAGTGTTTCTACGAATGGGATCCGGCTGAAGCCGCTGCTGAAGCCGCAAATGAAGGAAAAATCCTGGATTCCAACGGAAATGAACTTCAGGATGGTGATTCTGTAGTGGTAATAAAAGATTTACCTGTAAAGGGAGCACCAAAACCGGTAAAAGCCGGAACTAAAGTGAAAAATATCCGTCTGAGACCGGGAAGTGATCACAATATTGACTGTAAAATTGATGGTTTCGGAGCAATGGCTCTTAAGTCAGAATTTGTAAAGAAAGCATAAGAACTTTTTTTTTCTATGCCCTGAAAATAAAGAAAAGGAAAAAATTGGACAGTGTAATCTTTCAACAGACTTAATTGCAATATTGCTAATGTCCGTCTGGAAGGCAGAAAGAGAATTAACCAAAAATTTCCTTATACTTTAGAAGTACAAATGTAAGAAAAAGTTTTAAACAGCTTCTTACGTTTGTGCTTTTTTTTATTGATAAGTATAAGTGAATGTATAAGTTATGTGTAATTCGGTTTTTCGCCTACATAAACGAAATACAGATCGTTTCTGATATTTTCTCATCTGTATACACAACAAGCTCCTTTCCTTTTGCCTTTAATTTATTCCAATAATAATTTCCTGCAAATCTGCTTTCAAGAACTTCGGCTTCGAGACCGGTTTCTGTGATTTTGATTTCTTTGGGATAATAAGAGAATTTGGTAAGCTGGAAATCTTCAGCTTCTGCTTCACTAAAAATATTCACTTCCCCAAATAGCTTAGCAACATAAGAGTTGTAAGGATTTCTGTAGGTTTCTTCCGGGCTGTCATTCTGAATCAGTCTTCCATCCTGCAGAATAACAATCTGGTCCAGCCATGGCATGATATCCTGAAGTTCATGAGTGGAAATAATCAGAGAAACGCCATGCTGTTTTACATATCTGAAAAGTCTTTCTCTCAGTTCAATTTTTCTCGGAAAATCAAGATTACTGAAGGGTTCATCTAAAATAAGAAGCTTGGGAAGTACAGACAATGCTCTGGCAATAGCCACTCTTTGCTGTTGTCCGCCGCTTAGGTATTTTGGAAGTACGTTCGCAAATTCTTGAAGCCCTACCACCTCAAGAAGCTCCGTTACAGTTTCTTTTTTTTGTTTTAAATTGATATTAGAAATAAATTTTCCTACGTTTTCAGCCACTGTAGCGTAGGGCATAAGATCAAAATTCTGCGCTACGAATTTCATTTCCGGTTCTCCCGGAACAAGATTTCCTTTCGGTCCCAAAAGCTTTGTTCCGTTAAAAATAATCTCGCCGCTTTCCCAATCCAAAAGACCATAAATCAGGTTGAGAAGAGTAGATTTTCCACATCCGCTTTCACCGGCCAGCGCTATAATTCTGTTTTCTTCAAACCTTAGGTTAAGGTTCTGAAACAGGGGATTTTCTTTGTTGTGAGAGAAAAATAAATTGTTTATTTCTAATAGCATATTACAAATGTAAGGTTTTTATGAAAACATAATTTTTTTATTATATTAGCGGAACTAATAAAAATAAATCAAAAATGAGAAAAAAACTGTTTTCGTTAGCTATTCCTGCATTATTTATTGCTGCTGTAATGGTTTCTTGTAAAAAAGACAAACCACTTACCAGTGAAAGTAATGAGGTGACGACTACTAAAGAAGGTAGCCAGTTCACTTTGGATACGCTAAACAGTAAGGTTGAATGGAAGGGATACAAAGTATTTAAATCTGAGAATACAAGCCATTTTGGAACAATCAGGTTTGAAAGTGGAGATGTGACGGTGAAAGACGGAAAACTGGAAAGCGGAAAATTCGTTGCTGATATGAACTCTTTAACTTCTGTGGATCTGAAAGACAACCCCGAAGATTTAGGAAAATTAAATGGCCACCTGAAAAGCGGAGATTTCTTTGAAGTTGAAAAATTCCCGACAGCTTCTTATGAAATTACAAAGGTAACTCCTGCTGCAGAAGGTGATTATAATACTCTTTTGGATGGTAATTTAACCATTAAAGGAATTACAAAACCTGTTCAGTTTAAAGCTAATGTTTCGGTGAAAGAAGGAGAGGTGAGTGTAGCTACTGAGCCAAAAGATATCAAGAGAGAAGAGTTTGGAGTGAAGTTCCAGGCTCCGGCTGAAAACGGTGTGATTAAAGACGAGGTAACTCTTCAGATCAGCGTTAAAGCTTTAGAAAAGAAATAATTTTTTTATTTAAGTGAAATAAGTGATTGAAGTCTGCCTCCCGAAAAAGAGGCAGATTTTTTTTTGACGGACTTATTATTCAACTTAAAATCGTATTTTTGCAAAACATTTTGAAAGGGTAAAATAATGATAGAAAAGATAGAAGAACTACTGGTCGAAGTAAACGGCTTCACTGCTACCTCTAAGGAAGAGATTGAAAACTTCCGAATCAAGTATAATGGTAAAAAAGGGGTTCTGAATGATTTTTTTGAAAAATTTAAAGAAGTTCCTAACGATCAAAAGAAAGAATTCGGACAGAAGATCAACACTTTGAAGCAGGCAGTTGCTGTAAAACTGGAGGATTTGAAAAATGCTTCCGCATCTTCTGTTGTGGTTGAAAAAGAAGATCTTACAAGACCTGCTTTTCCATTGGAATTGGGTTCAAGACATCCGATCAACCTGGTAAAAAACAGAATTATTGAAATCTTCAAATCTATCGGTTTTGCAGTGGCAGACGGACCAGAGATTGAAGATGACTGGCATAACTTTACCGCGCTTAACCTTCCGGAATATCACCCGGCAAGAGATATGCAGGATACATTCTTCATTGAGCAGAATCCTGATATTCTTTTAAGAACGCATACTTCTTCCGTACAAACACGTTATATGGAAGAAAACCAGCCGCCTATCAGAATTTTATCTCCGGGAAGAGTATTTAGAAATGAAGCAATTTCTTCACGTTCTCACTGTATTTTCCATCAGATTGAAGGACTATATATTGATGAGAATGTAAGCTTTGCAGACCTGAAGCAAACAATCCAGTTCTTTACGACTGAGCTTTTCGGAAAATCTAAAATCAGAATGAGACCTTCTTTCTTCCCTTTCACAGAGCCAAGTGCTGAAATTGATGTGTATTGGGGATTAAACTCTGAAACAGATTACAGGATCACAAAAGGTACAGGATGGCTGGAAATTATGGGATGCGGAATGGTAGACCCTGCCGTACTGAAAAATGTGAATATCGATGCTGAGAAATATTCAGGATATGCATTCGGAATGGGTATTGAAAGAATTACCATGCTTCTTTACCAGATGAGTGATATCAGAATGTTCTTCGAAAATGATATCAGAACACTTGAACAGTTCAAAACACTATAAAAAATCAAACCTCCGGAGCTCCGGAGGTTTTTTGTTTTTAATTACTGACCTAAGAAACAAAACGTAATTAAAAACTGATCTTATTGAAAAATTTACACGTGTCTGTTTCTTATGCCTATACTTCTGTTTGAATCCGCTAGGTACTTCAATGAAGTATTGACATGATGCAGTTCTTTGCCTGCCTCTATTATAAAGACAATCTGTATTAAGAATATATTACATAAGAAATTAAAAAAAGCCTGTAAAATTTACAGGCTGTATCTTTGAAACTGACAATTATTATTTGCTGAATTTTAAAGGATATTTTACATTCTTGTAATCATCAATACTTGCTTTCAGCGCTCCTACGGCAAGTTCTGCTTTCAATAGCATAGGAAGATGGTTGGCATCATTGCTAACCCACATGGTGACTCCTTCTTTGTCTTTAAATACTCTTCCGCTTTTTACGGATGGGATAATCTTCAAACAATTGATCGTACCAAATTTTGTCTTTAAATTTTCTGTTCCTGTTACTTTCAGCTGAAAAGGAAACATTTCATCATCAATCCATACATTCATATTAATAACAGTTCCCACTTTCAGTTCATCCGGGCTTTTACTTCTTAAATAATAAAAGCAGGAAAGCATATCCTGAACACCTTTCACTGATTTTAAAACCTTTGAACCGTTGGCCGGAGTTTTTTTATCCGTTAATATTAAAGTATTATTATCGTGATTAAAAACTGTTTCAAAATGCTGGCGGTAGCTTCCTTCACGTACATTTCTGACATAAAAGCTTGGTAATCCAGTCTGTGTATTGATGAAACTTTCATATAAATCTTCTACTTTGAAGAATGCTTTTACAGCACCTGTTGTCTGCCCGGTTCCTTTTACATAGAGATGAGGCATACCTTTGTAAGTGGTTTGTTTGGTAGTAAGATTGGCAGTTCCTGCATTAAGGAAACCATAGTGAATTCTAAGAGTAATGGATTCGCCATCCGCGATATTATCAATCTGGGCTGAGCCAAAAAAGAATATTAATAATGCAAAAAGGATTGAAATTTTCTTCATAACAAGACATTTACAAAAACATTGCCAAATTTAAAATCTTAAATGATAGATATTTGACAAATCTCAGGTTTTTATTTAGAATCAATTAAATATGCTTCGCATTAAAATTAGTAAATTTGCAGTTACATGTATAATTAAATTATCTTAAAGATTATGATAACCACTGATATATTGATCATAGGTGCGGGACCTACAGGACTTTTTGCAGTTTTTGAAGCTGGTTTATTAAAAATGAAGTGCCATATTATTGATGCACTTCCACAGCCGGGAGGGCAATTGGCTGAACTTTATCCTAAAAAACCTATTTTCGATATCCCTGGTTATCCTTCTGTGAATGCCGGAGAATTGGTAGATAATCTGATGGAGCAGATCAAGCAGTTCCAGCCTGGATTTACTTTAGGGGAGACAGCTGTTTCTTATACAAAAATAGACGATGAATGGTTTGAGGTGATTACCAACAAAGGAACCGTTCACAGATGTAAAGCGATTGCCATCGCAGGAGGTTTAGGAACTTTTGAACCAAGAAAACCTACGTTTGAAAATATCGCTGATTATGAAGAAAAAGGTCTTGAATATTTCGTTAAAGAACCTGAACACTTCAGAAATAAAAAAGTGGTGATTGCTGGTGGAGGAGACTCTGCATTAGACTGGAGTATTTTCCTTTCTAACGTTGCAAGTGAAGTAACTTTGATTCACAGAAGAAATGAATTCAGAGGAGCTTTGGATTCTGTAGAGAAAGTTCAGGATCTGAAAAATCAGGGGAAAATTAAATTAATTACACCTGCAGAAGTTACCGGCATTAAAGGTGACGGAAAAGTAGAAGCGATTACTGTAGAAGTAGAAGGACAGGAAGCTTACGATATTGAAACAGATTATTTCATTCCTTTATTCGGATTGACTCCAAAATTGGGTGAGATCGGAAACTGGGGACTGAATATCGAGAAAAATGCAATCGTTGTAAACAATGCTCTTGATTATCAAACTAATATTGATGGTATCTACGCTATCGGGGATATCAACACCTATCCAGGTAAACTAAAGTTGATCCTTTGTGGTTTCCACGAGGCTACTTTAATGTGTCAGAGTGTGTACAACAGGCTAAATCCTGGTAAAAAATTCGTTTTAAAATATACAACGGTAAGTGGTGTTGACGGATTTGACGGAAGCCGTAAAGAAGCAGAGAAGGCAGTTGTGAAAAAAATTGACTAATTTTGCAGAATTATGTCAGACATTAATATTAAAATCACCGACAGAGAAGGGGTAACCCACGATGTCGTAGCTCCTACGGATATGTCCATGAACTTAATGGAAATTATCCGTTCCTATGAATTGGCAGAAGAAGGTACTATTGGGGTATGCGGAGGAATGGCGATGTGCGCTTCATGCCAGGTATATGTAATCAATGATCCGGGTCTGGAACCGATGGGAGATGAAGAAGATGCCATGCTGGCTGAAGCTTTCCACGTGAAAGACAACAGTAGATTAGGATGTCAGTTACATATTGCCGATGCCATGGAAGGGCTCGAAGTGGAAATTGCTCCTTATCCTTAGAAAATATTTTTTAATCTTAATAAAAAACCCGTCCGGATTTTCCGGACGGGTTTTTTCTTTATACCTCATCTTTGCTGATCACTTTCCAGATTGTAGGAGCCTGATAATTTCTCATTTTTTCCAGCAGATCATCAATTGAATTACTGAGGAGTACCATATCACTGTTGATTTGTTTTAAAAATCCTTTGTCCACCATGGTCTGAATAAGTTGAATCAGGTCATCATAAAATCCGTCAATGTTCAGAATTCCGATAGGTTTTTGATGAAGTCCCAGCTGTGCCCATGTGATCATCTCGAAAAACTCTTCCAACGTACCATAGCCACCGGGAAGAACGATAACCCCGTCACAGAGTTCGTTCATTTTGGTTTTTCTTTCGTGCATGGTCTCCACTATAATAAGCTCTGTCAGGTTTTTATGGGCAATTTCTTTAGACTGTAAAAACCGGGGTAAGACTCCTGTTACTTTACCTTTTTCACTTAAAGCACCATTAGCAATTGTTCCCATTAAACCGGTTTCCGAACCACCATAAACCAGTTGTATATTTTCTTTTGCTAAAGTTTGTCCCAGCAGAAATGCCTGTTCTTCATAAATTTTATCTGTGCCGAAACTTGAGCCACAGAATACGGTTATACTTTTCATTGTATTAGATTTGTTTTTTATACTATTGTTGAGATGCTTCGACAAGCTCAGCATGACGCTGCTAAAAATTATCTCTAAAAAAGCAGTTAGTATTAGAGATACCATGCTGAGCCTGTCGAAGCACTTTTATAATTAAATAAATATATTCAGACTAAAACTAAAAATATCCAAAATCATAAGACTTTGGATATTAATATAATTATTTTAATGTTCTATTTCTGAGGGATATTGGCTAAAATATCTTTCAGGAAGCTCCAGAATTTCTGAGTTGAAGGAATATTCGCTCTTTCATCAGGAGAGTGTGCACCTCTGATAGTAGGTCCGAAGCTTACCATTTCCATTTCAGGATAGTTGGCACCGATGATACCACATTCAAGACCTGCGTGGCATGCTACTACATGAGGTTTTTCAGTGAACTTTTCAATATAAAGTTTCTCCATCAGCTGTACAATCTCTGAACCAGGTTTTGGCTTCCATCCCGGATATGAACCGCTGAATTCAACATTCATTCCAGCCAGCTCTGCTACCGATTTCAATTGTTCTGCCACTGAATATTTGGAAGAATCTACAGAAGATCTCGTAAGGTTTAAGATCTTAAGTTCTCCACCTTTCA
Organism: Chryseobacterium sp. PCH239; assembly: GCF_018924625.1. NCBI lineage: Bacteria > Pseudomonadati > Bacteroidota > Flavobacteriia > Flavobacteriales > Weeksellaceae > Chryseobacterium > Chryseobacterium sp. PCH239. The sequence goes on along the minus strand of NZ_CP073027.1, from coordinate 2,114,765 downwards.
GTTCTACTCTTGCTACGTTGTTGGACGCTTCTACAAGATCAGCCACATCAGGGCTCATCCTGTATACTCCGTTGTGAAGAGCCTTTAAAGTAAGGATCACTTTTTTTGAATCTGCTTCTGAAATAGCTTTGTCGGAAGACGTAGAGTTTTCAATATTGATCTGGATTCCCGGTTCTACAGCAGCAAATTCTTCTAAGATCTCTTTTTTAAGAACCGTTACATTTTCAATAAATTCCTGAGCATTTCTCACTGAAATTACAGCAACTCCTTCTCTTGGGATAGCATTTCTCAATCCTCCGCTGTCGATAGAGATCAATTCAATATTCTGGTTTTCCAGTCCGGTATAAAGAAGTCTTCCTAAAATAATATTGGCATTTCCAAACCCTTTATGGATATCCATTCCGGAGTGTCCACCCTGAAGACCTTTTACTTCAAGTCTTACAATTTGTCCTTTTGAAGTTTCTGCAGCATAGGTTTGAGTGATTGTCACGTCTACACCTCCTGCACAGCCGATATCAATTTCATCATCCTCTTCCGTATCAAGATTCAATAGAATTTGTCCTGTCAATTGCCCTGGTTTTAATCCTAAAGCACCTGTCATTCCAGTCTCTTCATCAATCGTGAAAAGAGCTTCCAATGCAGGGTGTGGAATATCTGAACTTTCAAGGATAGACATGATGGTAGCTACTCCTAAACCGTTATCAGCTCCCAAAGTAGTTCCTTTTGCCTTTACCCAGTTACCGTCAATTTCCATTTTGATCCCTTCTGTTTCAAAATCGAAATTAACATCATTGTTTTTCTGGCAAACCATATCAAGGTGGGATTGAAGCACAATAGATTTACGGTTTTCCATTCCTGCCGTGGCCGGTTTCTTAATAATAACGTTTCCTACTTCATCTACCGTAGTTTCCAGTCCTAAATTTTCACCAAATCCTTTGATAAAAGCTATTACTTTTTCCTCCTTTTTGAAGGTCTTGGAACAGCATTTAATCTGGAGAAATTTTTCCATATAATCTGCGGTTCTATATTAGATAATTCCATTGAAATTTATTTTTCTCAAATTTACGAAATAAAAAATGCTTCCGTGAGATACAGAAGCATTTTTGTAGGATTTAGCTTTATTAACATCCACACTCTCCATAGATCGGAGTGGTAAATGTAGTTCCGTCCGGTTTCTCTATAGTCAGAGTTCCTTCAAACAGTAAAGCTTCTTCGCCCTTTATTTTTTTACCTTTTACGGAAATTTTATAATCATCATTTTCTATTTCCTTGGTCAGCAATTCATCTACTTCCATGTCACTTGATGAAATGAGATTCATCGCCATTCTTTTACCGTCAAGCATCATGTATGCTGTTTTTCCGGCATCATCCGCGTAGATATATCTTTCATTTTCAAAATCAGATTTGCTGGCTGCAAAATAGCAGGAACATTCTTTGATTTCTTTTGGAAACGGAATGGTTCCCACCAGAATATTTCCTGAAGAAGGTCCGATAGACGCAGTATCTTTAGCGATATGTAAAGAATCGGCATGAACAGAACCTGAAACAGTTTCTTTTTCCTTTTTACAGGCTACCAATAGAAATGCGGAAAATACAATGATTACATATTTCATGTCTTTGTGGTTTTATAATTTGTTTATCCTCTTGCTCTTTCAAGAAGTGTCATCATCAATAATGAAAGGATTACCAGGCTTTCTTCCTCATCATCAATATCGATCAGTCTGTCCAGCTGGAATCTTCTTCCAAAGAATGAAGGCATCTTTTTCAGTTTAAAATAAGCCTTTCCGTCAATTCCTGTTACCGTGTAAGATGGATTAAGGAAATACCCTGTAAACATTCCGATAATAGGAAGTTCTCCTACAAAGCTGTCCCAGAATCTTACCCATGCACTGTCTTCCTGAATTTTAAACTTAGGCTGATCATGCGCATCCAGAATATCATAACTTGCTTTCCAGATAGAACGCATTCCTTTTCTTGCCAGTCTACCGAAGTTTTTATTATCGATAAGATCATTCAAAGAATAAGAAGCATTAAAATCAATCCATTGATTCGCTCTGATTCTGAAAAGTTCCTTAGACTTGCTTTCATCATTAAAAATGATAACATCTTCTTTCAACTTGAACATTTTCTGACGAACATATGCCACATAATTTCCGTTTTTGTCAGTAATGTTGAAGTCACTTGCTAAAGTAGTGATTTTGAATTTGAAATCCAGAGGATAATTAAGATTGTTAAGTACCATGTCAGTTTATTTTTTTCATATTTAATTTAAGCCGCAAATATAAAGGTTTTTTTAGTGTTCTCAGGTATGGGAGAAATATAAAATATCATAATGGGACATTAACCTCATGGTCAATAGTCAATTTTTGCTGCGCAAAGCCAATAGTCAATAATCACTTTATACAAATTCACAAACGAAGTGAATTGACCATGCACGATTCACTATCAATTATCAACTTTAATCCTTATTTTTGTACCTATGGATTACCCTAGTAAAGTATTGGCAAAAGCAGTAGATGAGATTTCGGGATTGCCTGGGATTGGAAGAAAAACGGCTTTGAGATTAGCACTCCATTTGTTGAAGCAGCCTAGTTCCAGAGCTGTAAGTCTTGGAAACTCCCTGATTAATCTTGTCAATGAAATAAAATACTGTAAAGAATGTCACAATTTTTCAGATTTTGACATTTGTGAAATATGCAGCAACGAAAAGAGAAATGGTGAACTGATCTGTATCGTTGAAGATGTACGTGATGTGATTGCGATTGAAAATACAGGAAAGTATACAGGAAAATATCTGATTCTCGGGGGGAAAATTTCTCCAATGGAAGGAGTGGGGCCAGGCCAGCTGAATATTCCAAGCATTGAAAAGAAACTGAATGACGGAAAGGTGAAGGAATTTATTTTCGCATTGAGTGCCACCATGGAAGGGGATACCACAGCTTATTATATTTATAAGAAATTTAAAAGTTTCAATGTGAATTTTTCAAGCATTGCAAGAGGAATTTCAGTAGGGGATGAATTGGAATATGCTGATGAAATTTCTTTAGGAAGATCTATTATCAACAGGCTGCCTTACAACGAAAAGGATTAATATGAAGCTGTCCGTTATTATTGTTAATTACAATGTTACCCAATTGCTCAGAAGCTGTCTCCAGTCGCTCCAAAAGTATATACAGGAAATAGATTATGAAGTGATTGTCATTGATAATGCTTCTACAGACAGTTCATGGGGTGACCTTATCCCTGAGTTTCCCAATGTATACTTTATATCTTCTACAACAAATGGTGGTTTTGCAAAGGCGAATAACAAAGCTGTTCAGATGGCAAAAGGAGAGTATATTCTGCTTTTAAACCCTGATACGGAGTTGGAAGGATTTTATATGAAAGAATTGCTGGAATTTGCAAAGGCCCAGCCTTCATTCGGATGTCTGGGAGTGAGAATGCATGATGCAGAAGGTCATTTTCTTCCTGAAAGCAAACGCTCAGTTCCGGATATGTTCAACTCGTTTGAAAAACTGTTTACCAATTTTAAAAAGAACAATTCGAAATCCTATTACAGGAACGACATAGAAGAAAATGCCATTGCAGAGGTAGATGTGATCACCGGAGCATTTTTATTGGCTAAAAAAGAGGTCTATGAAAAAATAGGAGGATTGGATGAGGCTTATTTTATGTATGGAGAAGATATTGATCTCTGCTATACATTTTTAAGAAACGGATATCAAAACTTCTATTATGGGAAGGTTTCTATCCTTCACCATAAAGGAGAAAGTACAATTAAGGATGAAGTATATCTCAACAGATTTTATGGAGCCATGCAGATCTTTATTGATAAGTATTATAAAGAATCGAAGCCTGTACAGTATTCTTTTTTGAAAGCAGGATTAAAGCTTCGGCATCAGATTGAAAAGATCAAATTAAAATAAAAAAGCAACTCAATTTGAGTTGCTTTTGTTGTATGTAAGATAATATTCTTCTTATTTTGCCGGAGCTACCGGAGTAGTTGTAGTAGAAGAAGCAGGAGCTGACTGTTTAGCCGGAGCTTCTTTCTTAGCAGGTTGTTGTGCAGGAAGTGTCTGAGATGGCTTACCTGTGATAACAACGCTTAAAAGGATAAGAACGATGATAGTTCCGCCTAGAGTCCATGTTGCTTTTTCCATGAAATCATTGGTTCTCTGTACCCCGAACTGTGCAGATGATGCACCTCCGAATGTACTGGAAAGGCCTCCTCCTTTTGGGTTTTGTGCCATAACGATAATTACCAATAAAACACTGGCAACCATAACAAGAACCATTAGTAGTGTAAATATAGTATCCATTAATTCTTATATCTTTTTGAATGGGCAAATTTAATCTTTTTTTACTGAATGACAAAAAAAGATGTCGCCAAATGTTGATAAAAATAAAAACGGCAACAATTGTTGCCGTTTTTTGTATAAAAATAAGGTGTTCTTATTTAAAATCCGCATCTGTAGCCTTATTGATCTCATAAGACTTTACCGTCATCGTCATGTCCATTCCCATCTGACTTACAGAGATGGTGTAAGGCATTTTAACTCCGTTTACATCTTTGTAATTAGAGAATGTTGTTGGGATGGTCATTTCCTGGCCTTTAGCTTTTACTTTTTTAGTTTCTCCGGTTTTTAATCCCGTTGCAACACTATAGTAATAGGTGGTATCTCCACCTTTAATAGCATAAGAATCTTCCCCTCCGATTTTTTCAATTCCGCCTAATTTATAATCAGCAGATTTTGCAAAACCTAATTCTTCGAAAAGTTCAGGGTTCTTTTGTTTTTCAGCAATTTCTTCCGGTGTGATATCCACTCTTTGTCCCATTTGCATCGAATAACCGGTTTTTCCATCGAAAACCTGCTTCTGAACAACCTGTCCCATTGCTGTTACAGTGGTAAGTTCCTTTCCGCCTTGTGCCTTAACGATTTTAAAATCGATGTTTTGTCCTTGCATAGACATTGAGGCATTGGTAGTATAAGAAGTGATTTTTGCCAGATTAGCTTTTCCTCCGATAGCATTGATGTATTTGTCAACTACAGAAGCTACCGTTACACTGGCATCCACTTTTTGTACAGTTGGTTTTGAAACCGGATTCGCTTCCTTATCAAAATATTTTACAGGATAACCTAATTTTTCCAATCCTTCAGAAATGTCAGATGCCTTACCAGCGATGAAAATTCTGCTTTGGTTAGGTAAAATAGTAGCTTTTACAGCATTGGAAACATCTGCAGCAGTTACTTTATCGATAGACTTTAAGTAATTGGTATAGAAATCAGCAGGAAGATCCTGAACTTTTTGGTTCAAAGCGAATCTTGCGATTGTCGCCGGCTGCTCTAAAGACATAATGAAAGATCCTTTCAGTTTAGCTTTAGCATTGGCTAATTCTTCTGGTTTTACAGTAGAAATAGCGTTAAGTTCATTCATGAATTCTTTAACAGCTTTGTCTGTCACTTCGTTTCTTACGCTTGCACTTGCAGAGAATTGTGGAGAATACTTGCTGGCAACCATACTTGAATACGCCCCATAGGTAAATCCGTTTTTCTCACGAAGATTCATGAAAAGTCTGGCTTCACCACCACCACCAAGAATATAGTTGGCAATTGTTGCAGGGAAGTAGTTGGCATCTTTCATTTTCAGAGTGTTCAGGTTGTTTAAAGAAACAACAGACTGTACTGCAGAAGGAACATCTACTACATTGATCTCCGTTTTAGCAACATTAGAAGCTGGTTCTAACTGTGCAATAGGAGTGTTTGCTTTTTTCCAGCCATTGAAAGCTTTTTCAATCAAAGGTTTTACCTGTTCAAACTTTACATCTCCAACAATTACTAAATAAGCATTATCCGGAGCGTAGTATTTTTTATAAACATTTTGTACGTCAGCTAACTGAATTTTATTGATAGATTCAACGGTTTCAAACTCACCTCTTGACGTATTCTTTCCATACATCAAAGCGTTAGAAACTCTTTCAGCAATAGAAGATGCATTTTTTTCTTCAGACTTTAATCCCTCGATAGCTCTTTCTTTAGAGCTCTGAATTTCTTCAGCAGAGAATTTAGGGTTAATGATTGCATCAGCCATCAAACCTAAAACTTCCGGGAAATATTTTGAAAGTGAATTGGCAGAAGCACCTCCTGAAGAGAAATTAAGGTTCGCTCCAAGGTAGTCTACTTTTTTGTTGAAATCATCTTTGCTGATGTTGGTAGTTCCGTTTTCGAACTGTTCAGCCATAATTTCGCTTACTCCGGTTACTGCTCCTTCGTTGTATGGAGGTCTGTCCATAGAAAGGCTTGCACTTACTCTTGGTAATTTGTTGTTTTCAACCACCATTACTGTAAGACCGTTGCTTAGCTGGAAAGTTTTTGGCTTCGCAATGTTAATCGCAGGAGTAGGTCCCGGTTTCGGCATTGCATTAAGATCTATTTTTTGTGCTGAAACCATTCCTGTAAAGAAAAATGCTGCAGCTATATATGTTAATTGCTTTTTCATTTGTAAAAATTTAATTTTTAATAATCATGTTATCACCTAAAAGTTGAATGATTACTTTTTCTCAGGTACGTAATTGATGATTATTCTTTGGTTGGAATTAAGATACTTTTTAGCCGCATTTTGAAGATCCTGTCTGGTGATAGATCTGTAAATGTCAATTTCTTTGTTGATCAAATTCGTGTCACCCATCAATACGTGGTTGGTTGCCAATGAAGCAGCAATTCCCTGAATGCTAGAGTTCGCATTTACAAACTGGTTTTCGTATTGGTTTTGAAGTTTTTGATAATCTTCTTCAGAAATTAAAGTAGTCTGAAGCTTTTTGATTTCAGCATCAATATCTGTCTGTAAAGCCTGTTTTGTAGTCTGTCCCATCGGAATTGCGAAGAAGGCAAAAATACTGTAGTCTTCAAGTCCCTGGTTGAAAGCCGCTACCTGAAGTGCTTTTTTGTCCTGGTCTACTAATTTTTTATATAAAACTGAAGACTTACCGCTGCTCAAATAAGAAGAAAGCATATCTAAAACATACGCGTCTTTTTCTTTGTTAGCCGGAGTTCTGTACGCGAATACATATGCCGGAAGCTGGATGTTCGGGTCAGTAGCAGTCACTTCTTTTTCCTGTGTGATAGGCGTTTCTTTCGGGAAATCTTTTGGATAAAGGGTTCCTTTTGGAATGCCTCCATAGTAGGTTTCGATCCATTTTTTTGTCTGCTCAGGTTTGATATCTCCTGCAACTACTAAAGTAGCATTATTAGGAACGTAATACTTTTTGTAGAACGCCTGGAACTCTTCTAATTTAGCAGAATTCAGATCTTCCATAGAACCAATTGTCGGCCAGTTATATGGGTGATTGGTAAATAAATTTTTCTGAATGGTCGTGAAAAGATTTCCATAAGGCTGGTTATCCATTCTTAATCTTTTCTCTTCTTTTACAACCTCTCTCTGTGTATCTACACCAATCTGGTTGATAACAGCGTGACGCATTCTTTCCGCTTCCATCCAAAGTCCAAGCTGTTCGTTGTTGGAAGGGAATGTTTCGTAATAATAAGTTCTGTCATTGGTGGTGTTGGCGTTGTTCTGCCCTCCGTTTGAAGAAACGATTTTAAACCAGTCTCCTCTCTTGATGTTAGGAGTTCCTTCGAATAAAAGGTGTTCAAAGAAGTGAGCAAAACCTGTTCTGCCTTTTACTTCATCTTTTGCACCTACATGGTACATTACACCTGTTGTTACAACTGGTGCCGAGTTATCCTGATGAAGAATTACGTGAAGACCATTGGGAAGGTCATACTCTTCGAATTTGATTTGCTGTGCATTCAGCATTAGCCCGAAGAAAGCTACGGCAGCAGCAGAAAGAAGTCGCTTTTTCATAAAATTTAGAAATTGTTTATCAATTAGTATGAAAAGTGAATTAAATGTTACAGAATGTGTAGAAATATATAGGTGACGGTGAATAGTGAATGGTGAATTCGCTTCGCTTGTCAATTTGTTACGTGATTCGGGTTGCGGGATTTGAGACCAAGAATAATCATTCACAATTCACTTGCGGAGCAAAATTGACCATTGACAAATACCATGTGAATACTTCAAATTCCTAACTTCTCTATGAAAGTTTGAATTCTCCTCCGAATACCTTAATTTTGTGTTCCCAAAATTTTTTTGCTGTATGGACTATTTGAAAGGACTCAACGAATCACAATATGAAGCTGTTACCTCTTTACAAGGACCTCTGATGGTACTTGCCGGAGCAGGTTCCGGGAAAACGCGTGTATTGACTATGCGTATTGCCCATTTAATACACAACGGAATAGACCCTTTCAATATCCTGGCGCTTACCTTTACCAATAAAGCAGCACGTGAGATGAAAGACCGTATTGCAAAAGTAGTTGGAGACAGCAATGCAAGAAGCCTTTGGATGGGAACATTTCACTCCGTTTTTGCAAGAATTCTGAGAATTGAAGCCCATTACCTTGGATATCCTTCTAACTTTACCATCTATGATCAGCAGGATGCTCTGAATGTGATTAAAAAAGTTCTGAAGGATATGAATATTGATGCAGATCTTTATAAACCAAAAAAAGTTCAGGCAAGAATTTCAACCTATAAGAACAATCTGATCACGGTAAAAGCTTATTTCAACAATCCTGAACTGATGGAAGCGGATGAAAAAGCGAATATGAAATTCATTGGGCAGATTTACCAGAAATATGTGGATCAGTGTTTCAGAAACGGATCTATGGATTTTGATGATCTTTTATTGAAAACCAATGAACTATTGACCCGTTTCCCGGAAGTACTGGCAAAATATCAGGACAGATTCAGATACATCATGGTAGATGAGTATCAGGATACCAACCACTCTCAGTATCTTATTGTAAAAGCTTTGGCTTCAAAATTCGAAAATATCTGTGTGGTAGGAGACGATGCACAGTCTATTTACTCTTTCCGTGGAGCGAATATCTATAACATTTTAAACTTTAAAAAAGATTATACGGATGCCAAAACAGTATCATTGGAACAGAATTACCGTTCCACACAGAATATTGTAAATGCGGCTAATGTTGTTATCGCTAAAAACCTGCAGCAGTTTAAGAAAAATGTCTTCAGTGATAATGAAGAGGGAGATAAGATCAAAATATACCGATCTCTTTCCGATGCTGATGAAGCCAATTTCGTGGCTGGAAATATCTGGGAACTTCGTAACCGCGACCAGAGAAAATACAGCGATTTTGCCATTTTATACAGAACCAACTCTCAGACGCGTGCTTTTGAAGATGCACTGAGACGTAAAAATATTCCGTACAAAGTGTATGGAGGACTTTCTTTCTACCAAAGAAAAGAAGTAAAAGACCTTATTGGATACCTTCGTCTGCTGATCAATGAAAATGATTCTGAAGCATTGATGAGGATTATCAATTATCCTGCAAGAGGAATTGGAGAAACGACACAGAATAAACTGATTGTTTTTGCTGATGCCCACAATATTGCAGTTTCAAAGGTATTGGAGAACCTTCCGATGTATGCACCGCAATTAGGTTTGAACAACGGCGTTTTAAACAAACTGAACGATTTCTGGTCTATGATCAAGGCTTTCCAGGTATTGCTGAAAACAGAAACAGCTTACAGTGTGGCTATGGAAGTAGCAAAGCGAAGCGGATTAATCAAGTTTTTAAAAGATGATCAGACTCCTGAAGGAATTTCCAGAGTAGAAAACGTACAGGAATTGATGAACTCCATGCAGGGATTCATTGAAGAACAGATGCAGCTTGAAGACGGAGATCCTAGTCTTTCCAACTTCCTGGAAAATATCGCACTTTCTGCAGATACTCAGGATAAAGAACTGGAAGATGATATGGTTTCTTTGATGACGATCCACCTTTCAAAAGGACTGGAATTCCCGGTGGTTCACCTGGTAGGACTTGAAGAAAACCTTTTCCCAAGCTTTATGAGCTCAGCAACCAGAGAAGATCTTGAAGAGGAAAGGAGATTATTTTATGTGGCATTGACAAGAGCAGAAAAGCAAGCTTTCTTCTCCTATGCGGTTTCCCGTTTTCAGTGGGGGAAAATTACAGATGCTGAGCCTTCAAGATTTTTAAGCGAAATTGATGATGAATATATTGAATTCCTTAATCCGGCTTTAGAAAAAAGGTTTATCAATAATTCAGGAGTGAAATCCAATATCTTTGATGAGCATCCATCTGAAATGAGATCTTTCAAAAAGGTTGAGAAAAAGACCATCGACAGAGGAGATACTTCGAAACCTGCTCCGGAAGTCAGAAAGCTGAAACCAGTAAGCACGGCTAAAATTATCAATCCAAGTGGAGCTTCTTCTCAGGATATTGAAGTGGGAGATAAAGTGAGACACGACCGTTTTGGAATAGGAGAAGTTACTTTCTTAGACGGAACAGATCCTCAGAACATCAAAGCAAAAGTAGTTTTCATGCATGAAGGAGAGAAAAATCTGATCCTGAAATATGCTAAACTGACTAAGATTTAATTTCAGAATAAAAATATAAAAGAAACGGATTCAATTTTTGGATCCGTTTTTTGTTTGACCGCCATGTTCGCAATGTGACTATTACGCTGTGTATATTTTTCGATCGCGAGCTAAGATAATCCTCTCCTGAACGAAGTGCCGTTGCAACCGGAAGAATAATCAATAAGCAGTTTATTTCTTTGCGTGGGTAACATTTTTCAATATTTATTATGAACTTAATCTTCTATAAAGCAATGTTTTTTACGAATGTTTCCTTAATTTATCATAACTTTAAATGAGGGATAGAAAGAAACGATAATAGTTTTTTACAAAAACAAAGTCTATCTATTTTGTAGACTAATAAATAAATTTTACATTTGCACCTTGTAAAAACATAAATGTTAATCAAATTCTAAACTATGAATAATAAGAAAACTATTCTTTCGGCCTCTGTTTTATTTTTCCTCGGTGTATTTACTTATGGACAGGAAAAAGACAGCATAAAAGCAAATAAAGACACCATAAAAACCAATACTGTAGAAGAAGTAGTCGTACTGGGTTCAAGAGCCGGTGCCAGGTCTAAAGTAGACAGTCCGGTTCCCGTAGATGTATTCAATGTAAAAGAATCTTCAATTATCCTTCCACAAACCAATATCGGACAAATTCTTAATGCGGTTGCTCCTTCATTTACTTCTACCATTCAAACGAATTCAGATGGAACAGATCACCTGGATCCTGCACAGCTGAGAGGCTTGGGGCCTGATCAGGTTTTGGTCTTGGTTAACGGAAAAAGAAGACATACTTCAGCATTGGTGAACGTCAACGGAACACCTGGAAGAGGTACCGTAGGAACCGATTTGAATGCCATTCCATCTTTCGCTTTGAACAGGATTGAAGTATTAAGAGACGGAGCTGCCGCACAATACGGATCTGATGCCATTGCCGGTGTTATCAACCTTGACTTGAAAAGAGATACAGGAAAACTGGCAGGACAGATCAGCTATGGCGGAAACCTTACGCCAACAGCTAATGACCATACGGGAGATTTTGACGGCCAAAATATCCAGCTGGATTTGAACTATGGAAATAAAATCGGAACCAAAGGAGGATTCTTTAATATTACCTGGTCTTCGCAATTCAGAAACCCAACGTACAGAGCAGGTACAGAAAGCGGTCCTATCTATAACCCATATAATGCGATCGAACAACGTGCCTTGAATGACGGAGTGAACCTTTCTTCGCTTTTTACCAATATTGGAAGTACACCCAATTCACAACAGATTGTAAATTACATCCATCAGTATGCGCAAAATGTGAGCTATTTTTCTCAGGGTTTACAGAATGATATTCAGGGAGCAAATACCATTTCTGCACTACAAAATGTTTTAAAATCTGCAAATTTCACCAGAGAACAGCTTAATTATTTTACTGATCAGGAATTGGCTTACAGAGGACAGACGAGAAAGGATTTTAATATGCAGGTAGGGCAGTCTAAGCTTAACAATCACCAGCTTTTTGTGAATGCTGAGATTCCTGTAAGTGACAACTGGAAAGTATATACTTTTGGAGGTTATAGTATAAGACACGGAACTTCCGGAGGATTTTACAGAAGACCAAGTGAAAGCAGAACTTTTACAGGATTATATCCTAATGGTTACCTTCCACAGATCGGAACAGATATTCAGGATATCTCATTAGCAGCTGGAATCAAAGGAAAATGGGAAGGCTGGAATATTGATTTCAGTAATACATACGGACAGAATTCATTTACCTATAATATTCAGAATACAGGAAATACTTCTTTGCGTTTTGCTTCACCAAGAGAGTTTAATGCAGGAGGTTTAAGGTTTTCTCAGAATACCATCAATTTAGATTTCTCTAAAAAATATGATGTATGGGAAGGGATTAACGTTGCCTTCGGCGGAGAACACCGTTATGAGAATTTTAAAATTACCCAGGGAGAAGAAGCTTCCTATCAGACATATGACCAGTTTGGAAATATCTGGAACGGAGATCCAAGCCAGAGAGCCACAGACTTTTTCGGACAACCCTTGCCGGGAGGTTCTCAGGTATTCAACGGGTTTAAACCCGGAAATGCAGTCGATAAAAACAGACAGTCGGTAGCAGCCTATGCAGATGTGGAATTCAACTTTACCAACTGGTTGTTAGTGGATGCAGCAGCCAGATATGAAAACTATTCGGATTTCGGGTCTACATTCAATTATAAACTGGCTTCAAGAATCAAAGTAGCGCCTAATTTCAATGTGAGATTTGCAGGATCTACAGGATTCAGAGCGCCATCAATCCACCAGATTTATTATAATGTAACCTCTACATTATTTACGAATAATCAGCTTTTGGAAGTAGGAACATTCAGTAATGATTCTCAGCTTGCAGGGCTTTTGGATATGCCAAAACTGAAGCAGGAAACATCCAAATCAGCAAGTGTAGGATTTACGTACAGAATTCCTTCAGCGAGTCTTACCTTTACAGCAGACGGATATTTCACGAGAATTGACAACCGTATTATTCTTACAGACCAGTTCTTAAAAGCGAATGTTCCTCAGAAAGCACAGGAAGCTTATGATCAGTTAGGAATCAATGCAGCGCAGTTCTTTACGAATGCCATTGATACGGAAACAAAAGGAGTTGACGTTGTAATTTCACATAATGCCAGATTCTCTGGATTTAAGTTGGATAACAATTTTGCCATTAACCTTAATAAAACAAAACAGGTTGGTGATATCCATTCTGCAGGACTTCTGCAGTCTCCACAATTGGAGAAGGTATATTTCTCTGAGAAATCAAGAGTGTATCTGGAAGAAGCAGTACCGAGAGTGAAAGCCAGTCTTTCTCATACGCTTTCATGGAAGAATGCAAGTTTATATCTGAGAAATACCTATTTCGGAAAAGTAACAGGAGCCGATATTATTGATGTAAACGGAGACGGAATTATTGATTTTAATGAACACCAGCAGATCGGAGATAAGATCATTACGGATTTATCTGCTGCTTATCAGTTTACCAAAAATGTAGGATTGACTTTGGGAGTAAACAATTTGTTTGATATCTATCCAACGAAAAACCTTACTGCTTCTACCAATAATGACCAATTCATCTATTCAAGATCTACTTCACAGTTTGGGCAGAATGGAAGGTATGTTTTTGCAAGATTGAATTTCAATTTTTAAATAAAACAAATGCATAAAAAAAACAGTTCAGAAATCCTGAACTGTTTTTTCTTTATGTAATATGAATTAAACTTTTATTTTTGAACCATTAAGATGTAATAAGAGTGTACGAGTATTAAGATAAGATTCGCTTTAAGCTTAAGAATCAGAAAGATTCATCTTAACTATACTTTATTTCTTCAATCCTCCTTAATGGTTTTTCTTTATAAAATTTGAATTTTATCTTTCTACCAGCTCTTTCACTGGTTCACCATAATGGTCAATTTCAGTTGTTTTGACTTGAAGAAGCTGATACCACTTTCTGAAAGCTCCTGCAAATACAATAAGCATCAGAACCATGGCTGTTATTGCTAAGGCTGCCAGTAAATATTGTCCTTTAGGAATATAAATGGCAGTTACCTGAATATAACCTGCCCAGAAGGTAATTCCAGCCATAAACACCCCTGGAATAGCCGAGCATAAAGCATATTTTCCTCTGTTCATTCTGATCAGCATCGTTGTACAGACAATAAGCCCGCAGGCAGCCAATAGCTGATTACTGATTCCGAATAACGGCCAGATACTGTTTACATTTCCGGTGTACACCAGATATCCCCAGGCAAAGGTGAAAAGAAGACTGCTGATAATAATTCCCGGAATCCAGTTTTTATCATTGAATTTTGGTACAACAGATCCAAGCATTTCCTGTAAAAAGAAACGTCCGACTCTTGTTCCTGCATCAATGGCAGTAAGAATAAATACTGCTTCAAACATAATGGCAAAATTGTACCAATAAGCCGTCAGCTGATCCATGTACGGGATTTTGTTAAAGATATGGGCCATTCCCACGGCCAGAGATACAGCACCTCCGGTTCTGCCGTACAGATCAATACCTATTTTCTGTGAGTAATAATCAATATCTACTCCGTGCAAAGAAGGATGCGCTGCCTGAAATGAATCATAAGCCTCTTTGGGAGTATTGATCGCAAAATAATCACCAGGCATCAGCGTACATGCTGCAATAAGTGCCATTAATGCGACAAAACCTTCTACCAGCATTGCTCCGTAACCAACAAAAAGAATTTCCCTTTCCTTATTAAGCATTTTCGGAGTGGTTCCTGTAGCAATCACCGCATGGAATCCGGAAATCGCTCCGCAGGCAATTACAATGAAGATAAAAGGAAGCACAGGACCGCCAATAATAGGCCCACCTCCATTAACAAAAGCTGTGATAGCAGGCATCTGTATCGTAGGATGGATAACGATTACTCCTATAGCCAGCATGATAATGGTTCCGATTTTTAAATAAGTTGAAAGATAATCTCTTGGAACCAAGAGAAGCCATACCGGCAATACAGAAGCAATAAAGCCATAGAGAGGAATCGCTATAGAAATCGTTTTAATATCCCAGGAAAATAAACCATTCATCGTAGGATTCTGCATCAGAGTGTGTCCACCAATAATCCCTGCAATCAGAAGAATTCCTCCCAGAATACTTGCAAACAGGACACTGTTCTTTTTATAACGCATAATCAATCCCATAATGATAGCAATAGGCATCGTAATGATTACTGTAAAAAGAGACCATGAAGCTTCGTGCATCGCGTTGATACAAGCCAAAGATAAACCTGCCAGCGTAAGAATCAAAATGAAGAGGATTGCAAAACCCGCCACCGTACCCGTTGCTTTCCCGATTTCTTTGGAAGCAATCGTGGCTAGACTTTGCCCTTTATGTCTCACTGAAGCAAAGAGCACAATCATATCATGAACACCACCTCCCAGTACGCATCCTATCAATATCCATAAAGCTCCCGGAAGATATCCGAACTGCGCAGCAAGAACAGGTCCTACCAAAGGACCAGCAGCAGCAATAGCCGCAAAATGATGCCCGAAAAGTACATTTTTATTGGTAGCCACGTAATCTTTACCGTCGGCAAATTCTACAGCAGGTGTCGTATTTCCGTCATTGAGCCTGAGAACTTTATTGGCAATGAAAATTCCATAAAAGCGGTAAGCTATCGCAAAAAGAAGAACAGATACAAAGATGAGCGTAAGTGCGTTGATATTGTTTAAAGATTCCATATTCTTTATTTTTGTTGATGAAAAATTAAATTATTGGTGCTTTTGTTGTTAATAATTTAAACAATAGCCAAGGTAATTAATTCTCAATGAAAAATATCAATATGTATATCAATCTAGCAAATTTATTATATTTGTATGTGTTAATGTTTTGAATTATAGTTATTTGAATTGTATTTTGATGAGAGTGTATATATTACTTCTTCTGTGAAAGAATGAATTCCACCATCTGATCCGTAATTTGATCCAGATAAGCTTTATCAGTGGTGCCAAAGCCATGGACTCCGCCATCAACGACGATCAATGAGTTCTGTATTTTCGCTCTGTTTAATTTTCTGTGAAGCTTTTTAGACTGGCTTAAAGGGACAATTTTATCATTATTCCCCTGAACAATCAAAGTTGGAACTCCTCCGGAAACAAAATAGGCAGGGGAAATCGTTTTAAGATAGTCAATAGCACTGTCCTGATTTTTTCTGATATCAAACCCGGAAATTCCTTTGACAAGATTCTCCTGTAAACCGACAATTTTTTTGGACATTAATCCAATGAGTGCTACCGGGATTGTGCCTAATTTGGTGTGGAAAAGTTTGTTGAGGTCTGCAGGGCCATAGTGATCAATCACATAATTCACCTTAGCCGAATAAGAGGAAAGTTCCGGATTACCCAGATAAGTATTGTCTGGTGTATAGGCTGCCATCAGAGAAAGATGAGCTCCGGCAGAAGCCCCGAATAACCCGATATTATTGGGGTCGAAATGATATTTCTCTGCATTTTTTCTTACCCACCTTATGGCATCTTTGGTGTCTTCCAGAGGCAAAGGAAAATGAATGCTGTCACTTAAAAGCGTATAATTAATACTGATCACCGCATATTGTTTGTTTATCAGTTTTTTTACAGTCGTTTCAAGATAATTATCTGCATTTACCACTTTGTCACCTTCTACCCATCCGCCTCCATGAACGTAGATCAATACCGGAAGCTTTTCAGTGGTGGCATTCTTGGGAGTATAGAGATCAAGAGCGAGAGGTTTCCCCTTTTTGTTTGTTTTGTAGACGATATCTTCGGAAACTGCTGCAATTTCAGGAAGTAATGTACTTTTTATAGCAGAAGCTTTGTTTGGTCTTAACGGTAATTCTTGTGAAAAAAATAAATTAGAAAATCCTATAATTAAAACAAAAAACAGGTTTGTGAAAAACCTGTAGATTGATATGTAGTTTGTCGATAAATTCATAATAAATTTTTAAGAAAAGTGTTACTTTACTAACTCCTCAAAAAGCTTACCAAAAGTGACATTCAGATCCTTTGATTTTCCCGGATGAGGTCTTGAGGTCTGGACTACAGAACTTCTTACCGCTGTCAGCCATCGGAAACGTTCCGGAATATCAAGAAAAGCAATAGGACCGCCATCTTTCTCACCGTTAGCAATTTTTTGAAAGCTTTCAAGATTGTGGATGATATCATCGTAATCCAGTTTGCTGTGCATCAGTTTGAATTTGTCCGGACACAAATAGAATTCTACTCTGATGAATTTTTCCTTCTTGGAAAACATCACCAGTCCGATATTGAAAAATTCTTCTCTTTCAACTTTAGGTACCAGGCGTATTACCGCATATTCATATATTTTATCCTCTTGCATTTTTCGCTTCGTTTACAAAGATTTGAGAATTTTCTAATCTGGTTTTCATAAACTGAAAATAGATCTCACGGATTTCTTCTGGCGTTTCGTCAGCATCATTCCAGTGTAACCAGTCTTCAGGAATCATATTGACAATATTTCTGAAAAGAGTATCATTCAAAACTTCATGGGCAAATTTATCCGCTTCATCAAGCATTTTGGCCTTAGGAAGAAGCACATGATCTTTCACATATTTGAAAGGCGTTTTGGCCGCTGCATCAAAATTCTGCCATGAGTGGTGAAAGTAGAACGAAGCACCATTATCGATGATCCAAAGTTCTTTGTGCCACATCAGCATATTGGTATTTTTAAAAGTACGGTCGATGTTGGTAATGAATGCATCCAGCCATACTATTTTTGAAGCCAGAAGCGGATCCACACTTACTCCCGGATCATATGTAATAGAACCGGAAAGATAATGTAACCCAAGATTCAGACCTTCAGAAAACTTCAGAAGATCCTGTATTTCCTCATCGGCTTCCGTTCTTCCGAAATCAGCATCAAGATTAACGAAAACAAGTTCAGGAATTTTAAGTCCCAAAGCTTCGGTAATTTTCCCGCCCAACAGTTCGGAAATCAGCATTTTTACCCCATGGCCTGCGCCACGGAATTTTAAAACATATTTGAAATCATCATCAGCTTCTGCCAGAGCCGGAAGAGATCCTCCTTCTCTCAAGGGCAGAATGTAACGCATCACGGTTACAGTTCTTAAATTCTGCATGCAGCAAAAATAAGCTTATTTTTTAATAATTTTTTTAGTGAATTCCTTTTCTCCTGTTTTATATTGCAGGAAATAAACTCCGTTGGTCAAATGTTGAAGTGAAATACTGTAGCCAGTCTCTGTTTTATTCAAATGATGAGGAATGATTTTTCCTGAAGCTTCTGTAAGGGAAATTACTTCAAATTTCTTTTTAGAAACAATGTTAATAAGGTTTTGAACAGGATTGGGATAGATTTGAATTCCATTTTCTATAGTTGTTTCTGCTGTATGTAATGTGCTTACAACAACCAGTTTTGTTTTGGTCGTAGTTGCTCCGCAGGCATCTGTAGTAAGTTTTACATGATAACTTCCTCCCACAGTATAGGTGTGCGTCGGATTTTCCAGCGTAGAAGTCGTTCCATCGCCAAAATCCCATGAATAATTAGCTGCATTTTGGGTTGTATTCGTAAACTGAACGGTGCCTGCTCCGGTAAGCTGATAAGTGAATCTGCTGTGAACATCATTGTTGGTTACATACCATTTATCAGGCTGGTTATACACTTCTGTTTTCACAATATCTTTGATCAGTTGAGCCTGTGCCGGAGTAAGATTTCCATTAAAAGGAATCTGGGTAGGATCTTTCTTGAATATAATCGTATAAAATGTATACGCAGCTGCCATAGAACCAATGTAGCTCGGGTGCGATTCATCCTGATCATACAATTCAATTGCCGGGTTTTGTTCTCTGATCGTTCTCCAGACTTTACCTACAGGAGAGACAATACCTTCATTGTTCATCGCCATTTCCATGTAACGGTTATAAATTTGAGTGTCCATTCCCTGATATGTGCAGACTGTGGGAAGTCCTGGACAGTTGGTTGCATCACCATTTTTACGGCCCCAGGTCATATAGAAAATGACATTTCCACAAGGATTGGCTGTTTTAATTAAATTGGAAAGCTGAAGAGCATAAGGATACACCTGATTTTGTACCTGTGAATCGGGAAACGAAGGAAGCTGGCTCTGTTCCTGTAATACCACGTAATCCCAGTTTCCCTGATTAATATCTGAAGTGACATTCGGATTGTTGGCATGATCCTGCAGGGTAGCACCTCCCGGAGTCTGGCTGTGATGTTCGAATACATCACCATTAGATGCAGCAATGCTTTGAATAAGGCCAGGTAAATTGTTAACATAAGTATAACTGTTTCCAATAAAGAATACCCTTTTGGTCGTCTGGCTCAGGATGAAAGAAAATGTAATTAAAGATAAAAAAAGTAGAGTTTTTTTCATAAATTTCAGTTTGAATTCATCCTATAAATATAAATAATATTAAGTAAAACCCATTTGTTTTATGAATTTGATTATAGAAAAGAATATATACTTAGAAAATAAAGAAACAAAAGGTTTTCTTGCTGATGCTTTTTATAAAGACAGTCAAAAAAAACTTCCCCTGATCATATTTGTTCACGGATATAAAGGGTATAAAGATTGGGGAGCCTGGAATCTGATGGCTGAAAAGTTTGCGGAAGCAGGTTTTTTCTTTGTCAAGTTTAATTTTTCACATAACGGGACAACAACCGATGATCCGCTCAACTTCGGAGATCTTGAAGCTTTTGGAAATAATAATTATTCTAAAGAACTTTCAGATCTTGGTGTAGTGATTGATCACTTTAGTAAAGATCCCCATGTGGATGATGAAAAGATTGTGCTGATCGGGCACAGCAGAGGAGGAGGAATTTCTATTGTTAAAACTTTTGAAGATGAAAGGATTAACGGGTTGATTACGTTGGCTAGTGTGGATACTTTAAATCGTTTTCCAAAAGGAGAAGCCTTGGAGAACTGGAAAAATAATGGTGTTTATTATGCTTTAAATGGGCGTACACAACAGGAAATGCCTCATTATTATCAGTTTTATGAAGACTATGAAAAGGATATTCACCGTTTTGATGTAGAACGAGCTACAGAAATGGCTAAAGCTCATATGCTGATTATTCATGGAACAGAAGATGAAGCGGTAGAGGTGAAGCAGGCAGAACATCTTCATATTCTTCACCCGAATTCTGAGCTTTTTCTGATTGAAAATGCCAACCATACTTTCGGGGGAAAAGAACCATGGGAAGGAAATGATTTACCAAAAGATCTCCATATTGTAACTGAAAAATGCATTGATTTTATCAAAGAAAAATTGAAATAAAACATTTAAAACTACGTTATTATATAGTAACCACCATAAAATATATTTATGAAAAAAATTATTGCAGGCGCATTTGCGCTTTCACTATGTGTTGTTTCATGTAAAAAAGAAACAAAAACCGAATCTTCTGTAAGTAGTGATACTTTGGCAACCGTAATGCCTAAGGATTCCGTAACAACTCCAAAAGCAGATTCAGCGGCAACTGCAGTTCCTTCTGCTCCTGCTCCGGATAATGTTATTACCAAAAATGTGGGTAAATATCCTCATGATATTAAATTCTTTGAAGATAAAGGTATTTCAGAAAGACTGAAAAAACTTACCGGTGCTCAGTATGATGAAATGGTAAAGAATTTCAACGTGGAAAGTCCTATTGCATCAGAAAATGGAATCTACAAACTGACTGGATGCAAACAACACGACTGTCCGGGATATGCCACAAGCATTTACTATGATGCTAAAAATGACAACCTGAATATTTCTATTGATAAAAACGGTAAAGCAACAGAATTTGCAGAAAAAGGAAAAATTACTGTTTCAGAATCGCTTAAATCCAAATAACAGAAAAGGAGTGAAACTTTCACTCCTTTTTTATTGATGATCGATAGATATCTTTAGTTCGTTTTAACAGCGTTCTTTTTTACTGCCTTTAAAAGACTTCGAAAGTTTTTCATAGTCATCATTTCAGTTGAAGGATCGAAGATAGTCACCTTTTGATCTTTCTCCACCGAAACTTCTGAATATGCTTTGAGCGAATATATTTTCTTCATAGTGCTGATATCATAGACATCCATCATTGCAAAAGTTTCATTTTTTTTATATTCATATTGCGTTCCAATTGAATTGTCTAAACCGTTTCGCACTTTCATGGTGTAGATGTTTACCAGGAAATTAAAATCAGAGTTCCTTTTCAATACCTCAAGATCTTCAGTTTCCGGATCAAAAGGAATACTATTCTGAATGATATTTTCTGCTTTTGCCGTTTTTAAGTCAAAGGCTTTGCCATTGCTTAAATCCTGGAATAGTTGAAATACTTCCTTGCTAATCATTTCCCGGTGGTGCGAATCTACATCTGTTTTGATGTTGTTAATCAGCCACTTTTTGTCCTTCGAAAATACCAATGACTTGCTGTAGATCCCATAATCTTTTTTTACAGGATAATAGCATGATTGTAATGTGATTAAGAGAAAAAGGAAGAATATATATTTTTTCATCTATAATTCAGACTACTTAATTAAAATCTTCCAGGCTTCTTCAATTTTACTTTCCAGAAGTAATTTCTGGGCATCTAGATGGATGTTTTCATCGGCATGAAAGTCTCCGGCTGGTAATACTTCCGTATTGGCAAGCATTCCAAGGTCATTTCCTGTAAAGACTTTACTGTATTTAATAGAATCTGGCAGCAGATCGAAACCGATTCCTTTTGTTACCAAAGGTTTGGGTACTTCAAAAAGACTGTTTTCATTGCTTCTGGAATACCAGTTGCTGCCTAAACGGGCTACCATATCCAGTTTTTTCTGATCCAGATTTCCTGCTTCATTCAAATATTCTTCTCTGATATGGATTTTCTGAACTTCACAGATTACCAGATTTCCTGCTCCGCCCTGATCACCCAATGATTTTACCTCTAAAACCTTACATTCAAAGTTAACAGGGCATTCTTCAATAAGCTTAGGCTGTACAAGATCTGCATCTTTCATGGTAAGGCCGGATTTGATAAATTCATTCACTCCGGTTTCGTATTCTGTAGATGCTAAAGAGATCTGCTGTACAATCGGAAAATTGACTGTTCCGATGACTACTTCCGGTACTTCAAGAACATTTTCCAGTGTATGTTTGGTAGTATTGTCACGAACTCTTCTCGATGGTGAAAAAATCAGAATCGGAGGAACCGTGCTGAACATGTTAAAAAAACTGAACGGAGATAAGTTATTATTACCGTCTTTATCTACAGTAGATGCCAGTGCAATCGGTCGTGGTGAAACGGCGGTCTGCATAATGGTCTGCAGTTGTACGGAGGTTATCTCGGAGGGGACTACTGTTTTCATGTTTTTACTTTAAAAGATGCTTCGACTCCGCTCAGCATGACATTTCGAATACTAACTGTTAAGCAGTATATTTCTAGCGATGTCATCCACCAAACCTTATAGGTTTTCAAAACCTATAAGGTTTAATAGTAGTATTGTGCAGAGCTAAAATTTAGATAAAAATTAAAGTGCTGGAATGATTTTACCTGAAACTTCGCCGAAACCTACTCTCACACCGTCTTTTTCAGCCCATGCTTTCATGGTAACCGTATCATTGTCTTCGATGAATTTTCTTTCTTCTCCGTTGCTTAATGATAAAGGATTTTGTCCTCTCCATGTCAGCTCAAGCATAGAACCGAAAGACTTTGGATCACTTCCGGAAATAGTACCGCTGGCATATAGATCACCTACTTCCACATTACATCCGTTTACGGTATGGTGTGCCAGTTGCTGGGTCATATTCCAGTACATGTGTTTGTAGTTGCTTTCACAGATCAGATTCTGATCTCCGTTTTCAGGCTGGATATATACTTCAAGGTTGATATCGTAATTTTTATCACCTTCAAATTTTAAATAGTCTAAAACCTCAGGATCCTGCACTGGAGAAGTAGTTCTGAATGGTTCCAAAGCTTCCAGTGTAACCACCCATGGAGAAATGGATGAACCGAAATTTTTCGCAAGGAATGGTCCCAGTGGAACATATTCCCAGGATTGAATATCTCTTGCAGACCAGTCATTGAAAACAACCATTCCGAAGATGGCATCTTCTGCATCTTTGGTAGAGATATTTTCTCCCATCTCTGTATTTTTATTGATGATAAAGGCCATTTCCAGTTCGAAATCCAGTTGTTTACATGGTCCGAAAACTGGTTTGTCTGCATCTGCAGGCTTCATCTGACCTTTAGGACGGTTGATTTCCGTTCCGGATACTACGATAGAAGATGCTCTTCCGTGGTAACCTACCGGTAAATGTTTCCAGTTGGGTAATAAAGCATTGGCAGGGTCACGGAACATTTTTCCTACGTTGGTAGCATGTTCGATGCTGCTGTAGAAGTCCGTGTAGTTCGGGATGTGCACAGGCATCATCATTTTTACTTTATCCAGGTCATAGAAAGCTTCTTCAATAGTTTTCTGATCTTTTGATAAAATTGATCCTTCCTGTAATAAGGTTTGGATTTTAGTACGAACAGCGTTGGTAACAGGTTTACCCAGCTCGATAAATTCGTTGATGGTATACGCTTCAAAAACATTGTCGTCTAATCCTTCAATATCTTCAAAATACCCAAGATCGTACAATGTAGCAAGGTCAATGACCTGATCTCCGATTCTTGTACAGCATCCGATATATTCTTTGTTAAAAACTGCGACTCCGAAAGGAATATTGTGTATAGAAAAATCCGAATTTGAGGAATAGTCTACAAATGATTTCATAAGTTTAGATTTTAGTTAGATTCAATATCATCCGGAGAATTCCCCGGAACATTTATTTGGTCTTTTTTGAGTAAGAGGCTTCATCAATCCATCTGTCTCTGGTATTGACATCAATAAGGTACAGAATATTGTCCTGTTGTGTCAGCAATAAAGTCTTCGTGACAGGCATTGGGATTTTTTTGTTTTCAAGCATGTCTGCTCTTAAAGAAATAATATTTTTTTTCCTGATGATATCACCGGTGAAAACATTGGAACTGCTTTCTCCAGTTGCTTTATCATCGAAAACTTCTACATAGGTGGCATTATTCCCTTTGATAATAATAAAGTCCCTCTCCGTATGGTCGGCTTCATCTTTAATAAAAACAAACTTTTTGTTGTCAATATTTACATTTTCAAGATGCTGATTGATGCCTTTTCTTTGTTCAAGTCGGTTAAGGATTTCATTCAAAGTTCCATATTGGGCTTTAAGCCCTAAGGTTCCCAGAAGAAAAATCCCGATTAAAAGTTTTCTCATATACTGTGTTTTATAAAAAAGTTTTGCCAGAATACTGTATTCTGACAAAACTTATATTTTCTAATGTAAAATTAAAGATTACCTCTTCTTTCCTGCTCTCTTTCTAATGCTTCGAACAATGCCTTGAAGTTTCCGGCACCAAAACTCTGTGCGCCGTGTCTTTCAATAATTTCGAAGAATAGAGTAGGACGGTCTTCTACAGGCTTCGTAAAGATCTGTAATAAGTATCCTTCTTCATCATGATCAATAAGTATACCTAACTCCTGAAGTTTTTTAAGATCTTCATCAATATGACCAACTCTTTCAGGAACCATGTCGTAATAAGCTTCCGGTGGAGCAGAAAGGAACTCTACACCACGTTTCTTCAATTCAGTTACGGTGTGGATAATATCCTTTGTTGCCACAGCGATGTGCTGAACTCCTTCACCTTCATAGAAATCAAGATATTCTTCTACCTGAGATTTCTTTTTACCTTCTGCAGGCTCGTTGATTGGGAATTTAGCATATCCGTTTCCGTTTGACATTACTTTAGACATCAATGCAGAATATTCTGTGTTGATCTGCTTGTCATCAAAAGAAAGGATGTTTACAAATCCCATTACTTTTTCATACCATTCTACAGTTGGGATCATTCTGTTCCAGTCAACATTTCCCACACAGTGGTCTACGTATAATAAACCTGCTTCTTCAGGCTTATAATCACTTTCCCACTTTTCATAACCAGGCATGAAAGCTCCGTTATAATTTTTTCTTTCCACAAACATGTGAACGGTTTCTCCGTATGTATAGATACCGGACATTCTTACCTCACCATGCTCATCAGTTAACGTTACAGGCTCTAAATAAGGTTTTCCACCTCTTTTAGTTGTTTCTTCGAAAGCTGCATAAGCGTCATCTACCCAAAGTGCCAAAATTTTTACTCCGTCACCATGTTTTTTTACGTGCTCGCTGATAGGAGAGTCAGATTTAAGTCCTGTTGTTAATACCAATCTGATTTTTCCCTGTTGAAGCACATAAGATGCACGGTCTCTTACTCCTGTTTCAGGACCCGCATAAGCTACAGACTGAAAACCGAAAGCGGTTTTGTAATAATGGGCAGCCTGTTTTGCATTTCCTACATAAAACTCAATATAATCTGTACCGTTAATCGGTAAGAAATTTTCTGCTTGAGCTATTTTCTCGGCAAATGTAAGTGTTGACATATTTTCTCTTTTACTTTTATTTTATTGGTATGCAAATTACAAAATTCTTAGATATGGCGAAAATATTCCCAAGGATTCATTGAATATATTTAACATAACGTTAAAGAAGAGTTTACTTAAGTATATTTAAGTTTCATAAGTCTAAAATCATCTGCCTACATTTGTTATACAAAAGACAAGTGAAAAAAAAATATTTCGAAACATGAAAGCCGTAGATACTCTCTACGGCTTTCTTATTTTAGGTTGTTTCAATTTTTCTGTTGAGCATTCCTGCATCAGGATTATAATTGTCCCAGATCTTCCAGGTATTATTTATTTTTTTGATAAAATAAATTTGTGTACTCAGTTGATTGACAAAATGTTCTTCTCCCGTTTCTCCTACTTTAAACAGAAGATTCCAGAATTCCTGTGATTCCAGAATTTTTTGTCAGGTTCATCAGTAACCACATGGATATCAAATACCTCGTAGTTGGATCTGTTATTTTTTGTTACCAGATGGAAATCCTTGTCACACAGTTCTTTACTGAATTGTGAAGCCCTTTCTAAAAAAGGAGAATCTTCAAATACCAGACCTTTTAAAAGTTCGGTATTGTGAACGGGGAATAGCTTATAAAACTCAAAAGCCGATGCACAATAATCATAAACCATTTGGGTTAGATAGGACTGGTCATCAATTTCTTTGTCGTCAACTTTCTTATATCTTATCGTAAGGATGTAATCATTAAGATCTTTGTATCCTAAGAAGATGCAGATTTTATCAAGTGTTTTAAGAAATCTGAGGTCACTATGGGTTTTATCCTGATAATCATTTTCAAAAAAACGCTGAAGAGTAACATGAGAAATGGTATTTCCGATTTCAAATTTTTTTCCTCCTTTCAGTTCTTCAGCTTCAGAAAGCTCTTCTTTAATAATTTCGGAAAGAATAATATAATGGCTTCTTTTCCATTCATTCACATTCCCCAAAACAGAATTCCTCACCTTGGAATGTTTTACCACTTCGTCTCGTATCGAATTATATATAGTTTTCAATTTCCTTGTTTTTGAATGAATTTTATCAAATATACTGCCAAAAAATTAATATTTTCATATGATTCTATGATGTTAAATTCAAAATTTGTTTTAAAGTTTCAATTAAAAAAGGAGGTTGTAAGGAGTTTATAATTTGATTATCAGTGTTTAAATCTTTCAAAAGCAGCTCTTTCCAGCATTTCTCTGTCATCCGGATGGGCAATGCTGATAAGTTCCTGTGCTCTCTGGCGAAGGTTTTTTCCGTACAGATAAGCTGTTCCGTATTCAGTTACAACATAGTGAATATGCCCTCTAGTAGTAACTACACCAGCGCCTTGCTTAAGAAAGGGAACGATTCTGGAAATTCCTTTTTTTGTTCTTGCGGTAATGGCTATGATAGGTTTTCCCTCATCACTTAAAGCTGCACCGCGCATAAAATCCATTTGACCTCCAATTCCGCTGTACTGGAGTGTTCCGATAGAATCGGCACACACCTGGCCTGTAAGGTCTATTTCAATGGCAGAATTGATGGCTACCATCTTTTTGTTTCTCATGATATTGATAGGAAAATTAACCTCGCTTACATCCCTGAAAGCAAAAACAGTGTTATCATCCACATAATCATAGAGTTTCCGGGTTCCGAAACAGAAACTTGTGATGGTTTTATTATCGTTGTAACCCTTGTATTTATTGTTGATTACATCATTTTGAATCAGGTCAATAACACCGTCGCTAAGCATTTCTGTGTGGATTCCCAGATCCTTGTGATTGGTAAGGCATTTCAGAACCGCATCAGGAATGGTTCCAATTCCCATCTGAAGGGTCGATCTGTCTTCAATAAGCTCTGCTACATTTTTTCCTACGAGCATTTCTTCAGGACCTACTTTGGAACCATAATCTACTGTTGGGAGTTCCTCTTCATGCCAAACCAGCTTGTGGATTCTGCTGATGTGGATCATCCCGTCTCCATGGGTTCTCGGCATTCTTGGGTTAACGATGGCCACAATGATTTTTGCCGTATCTACAGCGGCTCTCGCAATATCCACCGAAGTTCCCAACGTACAAAAACCGTGTTTGTCGGGTGGAGAAACCGTAACAATAGCTACATCAAGAGGCAGAATATTTTTTCTGAATAAAATAGGAATTTCACTTAAGAAAACAGGAACAAAGTCTCCGCGGTCAGAATTCACAGCATCACGCACAGGTGTGGAAACAAATAAAGAGTTAATGAAAAAGCTGTCTTTGTATTGTGGTTTTGCGATTTCCACATTTCCCTGCTGGGTAATGGAAACCATTTCCACATTTTGCAACCGGCCGGACTGTCTTGCCAGCTCGTCAATAAGATAATTGGGCGTACAGGCACTACCGTGAAAAAAGACACGGTTACCGCTTTTTATCGTATATATTGCTTCTTCTGCGCTGATGTAATTATTCATATTTTGTCTTTTTAAAAAGGTGTTAAGATAATTTTATAATTCAAAAAAATACCGCTCTTCTTTCAAAGATAATCTTTATAATTTTATATTCATATAAATATTTTGAGGATATTGAACAGACTTTTATCATACCAATAAACCACCTTTGATTTAAAATAGAAAGGACTGAATGTGTTGGCATTCAGTCCTTTTGTTTTATCTGTTATTTTGGTGAAAATCTTAATTAGCAGTTTCTACTGCAGTTTTCTGTTTCATACTTCCGGTTTCTGCAAATCGTAAATGCCAGCTGAAAGATTCTTCCAATAAATGAGGGGTATGACCTCCTCTTTCACAAGCTCTGTCGAAGTAAGACTGTAGTTCTTCTTTATAATCCGGGTGAACACAATTATCGATGATTTTTTGAGCTCTTTCTCTTGGCGCTAATCCTCTTAAGTCAGCCAAACCAACATCTGTTACCAGAATATCCACATCGTGTTCTGTATGATCGGTATGAGAAACCATTGGAAGGACGTGGGAAATATTGTTGCCTTTTGAAGCAGCCTGAGTTACGAAAATACTTAAATAAGCATTTCTTGCAAAGTCTCCGGAACCTCCGATTCCGTTCATGATTTTGGTTCCTCCGATATGAGTAGAGTTTACATTTCCATAAATATCGAATTCAATAGCTGTATTGATAGCTATTACTCCTAACCTTCTGATCAATCCCGGAGTATTTGAAATATTCTGAGGTCTTAGAACGAATTTGTCTTTATATTTTGAAAGGTTTCCTAATACTCTTTCATAGCATTCCTGAGAAACGGTAATGGATGATGCCGAAGCAAAACTTAGCTTACCGGAATCGATCAGATCAAATGTACTGTCCTGAAGCACTTCGGAAAACATCGTCAGATCATAAAAATTACTGTCTTTGAACCCTGTCAGAACAGCGTTGGCTACTTTACCGATACCTGCCTGCAGAGGAAGTAAGCGGTCTGTAAGGCGTCCTAGAAGGACCTCATTTTCAAAAAAGGCAAGAAGATGTTTGGCAATAGCTGTAGTTTTTTCGTCCGGTTCTGCAATATCAGCCGGACTGTCTTTACGGTTGGTAAATACGATAGCCTCAATTTTTTCAGGATCCACAGGAATGCTTTTTCTCCCGATTTTGTTCCATGGCGCAACAATCGGAATAACATTTCTGTAAGGATAATCTTCAGCCTGGTAGATATCATGGATTCCATAAACTTCTTCAGGAACTTCCGTATTGATTTCAATAATAACCTTTTTAGCCAAAGCCGCAAAAGTCACAGAATTTCCTACAGAAGTAGTAGGAACGATGCTTCCGTCTCTTTCAATATAAGCCGCTTCGATAATGGCTACATCAATGCTTTGGAGATTTTTGGTGTGAAGAAGCTCGGCACTTTCACTTAAATGCTGGTCGATGAAGAGAATTTCACCGTTGTTAATTTTGTTTCTTAAGATAGGGTCTACCTGGAATGGCATTCTTTTTTTCAGAACATTGGCTTCCGCCAGTTTTCCATCGGTACCGTGCCCCAGTGAAGCTCCGGTCATCAAAGTGACCTTAAGGTCTTCTGTTTTTCCTCTTTCAGCCAATGCCGGTAAAATGGCTTTGCTGTCACCTGCTTTTGTAAAGCCGCTGGACCCGATGGTCATACCGTCTTTAATGATTTTTACAGCGTTTTCGGCTGTGGTTACCTTTTGGTGTAAACTTTCTAATCTGATTCTTTCTAACATGTAATATTGATTTTGTTTTAAACCACCATTACTTAGGATGCGATATGAAAAATAATGATGGTCAATATGTTAACCATACCTCACAAATTTACAAAAAAAGACGCTTTAAATAAAGGATTTAAAGCGTCTTTTGTATGTATTCAGTAATACTTTTTGATAATTTTTAATGATTTATTCTAACCATGAAGTTTTATAAGAAGGATCTTCTACTTTTAAAGCTTCCTCTGTAATTTTTAACGGACGGAAAGGGTCTACCATTACGGCATATTCTTCCGTGAATTTTTTGCCGATACTTCTTTCCATAGCACCAGGGTGAGGTCCGTGTACAATTCCGCCAGGATGAAGGGTAAAGTCCATTAAATCAATGTGGTTACGGCTCATGAAATCACCTTCTGTGTAGAATAATACCTCATCAGAATCAATATTAGAGTGGTTGTACGGAGCAGGAATAGCCTGTGGATGATAATCATACATTCTTGCACAGAATGAGCACACTACGAAATTGTGTCCTTCAAAATTCTGGTGAACCGGTGGCGGTTGGTGAATTCTTCCCGTAATAGGTTCGAAGTTTTTAATATTGAATTTATAAGGATAAAAATAGCCATCCCAGCCCACGACATCGAACGGGTGAGTAGCGTAGATGAAGTCGGTAATCTGGTTTTCTTTTTTTACTTTAATAAGGAATTCTCCTTTTTCGTCTATGGGTTCTCTGTAGGTAGGAGCAATGATATCTCTTTCGCAGAATGGCGAATGTTCCAAAAGCTGTCCGAATTCATTTCTGTATCTTTTCGGAGTATAAATAGGAGAGTGGCTTTCCAGTACAAAAAAGACTGTATCACCAGATTTCAGTTCTACCTGATAAATGGTTCCTCTCGGAATAATAAGATAATCTCCGGTTTCGAATTCAAGATCTCCCACAAATGTTTTTAAGATTCCGGCTCCGTTATGAACATACAAAAGCTCATCACATTCTGCATTTTTGTAGAAATAATCCATCGATTTTCTTGGCTTTGCCAATCCCATTTTCAGGTCATTGTTCATCAAAAGGATCTTTCGGCTGTCCATAAAATCATCTTCAGGAGTGACGTTCATTCCTTTAAACATTCTTGGAGCCACATTTTTTTCCACAGCGATTTTGGGAGTAACATCTTTCGGCTCACCGATAGATTTGATTTGTGTAGGGCGGTGGATATGATATAACAGAGAAGAAATACCATGGAAGCCTTCTGTACCGAAAAGCTGTTCATAGTAAAATTTATCTTCCGGAGACTTAAAGATCGTATGTCTTTTTTGTGGGATATTTCCCAATTGATGATATCTCATTTTACTTTCATATGTAGTTTCTCAAATTTAATCATTTTTCATGAATTGGCTCAACCTATATTTTCTGGATTAAGTTTTGTATTTGAAAAATAATTGTTAGATTTGTCTAACAATTTTAATTTCATGAAGCGAATATTATTTTCTATTACTTTTTTATCTACCTATTGCTTTGCGCAGGAGACGGACAGTTTGAGCTTGCAGCAGACTAAAAGTCAGGATTCTGCCAGGGTTATGAAGAGGGAATTTAAGACCAGTACCATTGAAGATGTAGTGGTTACCGGTACCATAAAACCGATGAGCAGGTCCAAAAGTCCTGTTGCCGTAGAGATCTACAGTCAGAAATTTTTTCAGAAAAATCCTACTCCCAGTATTTTTGAGGCCATTGCCATGGTTAATGGAGTAAAACCTCAGCTGAACTGTTCTGTGTGCAATACGGGAGATATTCACATCAACGGACTGGAAGGGCCTTATACCATGATTCTGATTGACGGAATGCCGATTGTAAGTTCACTTTCCACCGTCTATGGATTAAGTGGAATTCCTAATAGTTTGGTTGACCGAATTGAAGTAGTAAAAGGCCCTGCATCTTCCATCTACGGTTCTGAAGCCATGGGAGGGGTTATCAATATTATCACCAAAAATGCACTGACCGCTCCTAAATTAAGTATTGACCTGATGACATCGAGCTGGTTTGAAAATAATCTGGATCTTTCTACTAAATTCAACGTAGGGAAGAATGCCGCTTCATTATTAAGTTTAAATTATTTCAGTTTTCAGGAAAGAATAGATCAGAATAAAGATAATTTCACGGATACCACTTTACAAAGTAGAATTTCCGTATTTAACAAGTGGAATTTTAAGAGAAAAGAAAACAGACAGGCAAGTTTTGCTTTGAGGTATCTGTATGAAGACCGCTTTGGGGGAGAAATGCAATGGAATAAATCTTTCCGAGGCAGTGACGAAGTATACGGAGAAAGTATCTATACCAACAGAGCAGAGGTTTTCGGATTGTACGAATGGCCGATGAAAGAGCATATCGTGACACAGTTTTCTTATAATTATCATGATCAGAATTCGTTTTATGGATCAAACCCATTCAATGCAACACAAAAGGTAGCCTTTGTGCAAACGTATTGGGACAGGAGCTTCGGGAAACATGATATCACGGCCGGACTTACCTTCAAAAGAACTTTTTACGATGATAATACTCCGGGAACACTCGATGCAGATGGCATCACCAATGCACCGATGAAATCTCCTATCTGGGGAGCTTTCATTCAGGATCAGTGGGAAATCAACGATAAAAATACTTTGCTGATTGGATACAGATATGATTATGATAAAATACATCACTCCGTTCACTCACCGAGGTTTGCATGGAAATTTAATCCCAATCCATATCATACTTTACGTTTCAATTTTGGAACAGGTTTTAGAGTGGTTAATTTATTTACAGAAGATCACGCAGCTTTGACAGGTTCAAGGGAAGTTGTGGTAAAATCTGACCTGAAACCGGAAAGATCTATTAATGGAAACCTGAATTATATCTGGAAAATTCCCGTAGGAAACAGAATGGTGAATCTTGATGCATCTGCATTTTACACTTATTTCAGTAATAAAATTGTAGGAGATTTTGATTCTGATCCTAATAAAATTATTTATGACAACCTTCACGGATATGGAATTTCAAGAGGTGCTTCCCTGAATGTGGATTTTAGTTTTCAGTTTCCTTTGAGTGTCAATCTTGGTGTTACTTATCTGGATGTCTATCAGAAATTTGATAATGAAAATCAAAAAACACAGCAGCTGCATGCACCAAAATGGAGTGGAACTTATAACCTGACCTATAAGTTTGCGAATAACCTGACCATCGATTTTACAGGACAGTTCTACGGTCCAATGCGATTACCTGTCTTAGTAAATGATTTCCGTCCCGAATATTCACCCTTTTATTCTCTGGCCAATATTCAGGTGTCCAAGAGTTTCAAATCCGGATTTGAAGTGTATTGCGGAATGAAAAATTTATTCAATTTCAGACCTAAAGATCCTTTGATGAGACCATTTGACCCGTTTGATAAATATATTGATGATCCTATAAACAACCCTAATCATTATACTTTTGATACGGCATACGGTTATGCCCCGATGCAGGGAATCAGAGGTTTCTTAGGAGTAAAATATACTTTAAAGTGAAAAAAATAGCTTTATTTTTAATGTTAGTGCCCTGTTTTTATCTGTCTCAGATGAAGACAGGCACTTTTTCTGATCTTGAGGTTCAGCAGAAAGAAAATCCTAAACCGGTTGTGATCCATCTTTATACAGATTGGTGTGCGGTGTGTAAGATTGAGTCTTTCCGTATGAATAAAGATAAGGAGCTGGTGAGTATGATCAATGATCACTTTTATTTTATCAACTTTGAGTCAGAGAAGACAAAGGAGAAAATTCATTTCCAGAATCAGGAGTTTGAATATCTGCAGAATGGAAATTCCGGAATTCATGAGTTGGCGCTGGCTTTGTCTAAGAATAAAAACCAACCTGTTTATCCTTTGTGGATATTCCTGGATAAGCATCAGAATCTGGTGTATTATCAGGAAGGACAAATGACGCCTGAAAAAATGAAGCAGAAGCTGTTGGAGATTTCTGCTTTGTGAGGTGTAAGATTAAATATAGACAATTATACACAATTCCACATTAATCCTGCTATCTTATTATTAGGACACTCTCATTCTGAATGTAACGCAGTGAAATGAAGAATCTAAGCTTTACATGAGATTCTTCCTTCGTCAGAATGCCAATCGTGTAAAATCTTATATAGTAGTCTAAATTTAGATCGCTGCATCAATCAAAACCGCCAGCTGAATGCAAGGCTCGTCAGAACGGTTGCTCCATGCATGATTTGTTCCTCTCTGGATAACGATGTCGCCAGGTTTCAAAAGCGTTTCTCCTTCCTCCATGATGAGGTAAAGTTCGCCGGAAAGAATAATGATATAATCCAGTGTTGGCGTTTGATGCATCATCGGATGAGGTTCGTTCTTTTTCCATTCTATACCTAAATCTTTATCAGGAGGAACTACTACATATCGGAAGTAAGTACCATTTTTAGGAGTTTGTGGAAATCCGGTATTGGGAATTTGGGTTTCAAAGTCCAGGCTGGCCGGCATTGTCTGGGCATTCCATACGTCTGAAATGATGAGTCCTGGAAAATGTTCCACAGCGTTTTCTACTTGTTGATCTTCAGTAATAACGGATTTTCCGTCTTTTATTCCTGTTACGATTCGTCTTGGTATTTTATTCATAGATTAATGTTTCATAATAAGTTTATGACCTTGAGTCTGATTATTTTTAGAATAGAATGTGCCTGTAGAACGGTATCCAAAGAAAGATTTCCAACGGTTCTATATTGTGGAGGGAGAATCGTTCCGTTTTCAATAAGTGTTTTGATGGTAAGCAAGCTGTTTTTATAATACTCGTATTTTTTTACCATTCCATACATATAATTGGAGATATTCATAATCATAGTTCCTTTGTTGAAAAGGGTTTCATGAGCATCTCTAGTGACCAAGGCTGTCACATCCACATACGTTCCGTTGATTTTTAAAACTTCTGCGGTGATTTCAGACATATAGTTTCCCACCAGATCAATTCCATATTCGAAAGGTTGATCATTATTGGCTTTTAGAATATTACCGATTAGATTTTCTTCTTTATAGTTGATGATCTGATGATTTTTCAATCCCAGATTGAGAAGAATCTGTCTGTTTTCCTCGCTGCCAACCGTGGCTGTGATCTGTTGGATATTATGTGCTAATAAAATTTTAATCAGAAATGAACCGACTCCTCCTGTTGCTCCTGTTACTAAAACTGTATTTTCGGGGTTTAATTTCAAACGGTTAAAAATCTGTAAAGAAGTAAGGCCTGCCGAAGGAATGGCAGCCGCCTGTTCAAATGAAATATTTTTTGGTTTAAAGGAAACAATGGCTTCAGGAACGACAATATATTCAGCATAAGTGCCGTTGCTTCCCATGGAACCGCTGCCACAATAGACTTCATCTCCAATATTGAATTCTGTAACATCAGAACCTTTATCCGCTACAATTCCGGATAGTTCTCTTCCTAATATCGGAGAACTGATCAGTTTTCGTTCCAGTTCATTTTCCAGCATCTGATAATCGATGGGATTGAAACCACTTGCTTTAATATGGATTAAAACTTCATTGCTTTTGGGTTTTGGCTGTTCTGCCAGTCCGTTTTCCAGTGCTCCGTTCTTATTTAAAATAACTGCTTTCATTATTGTTAATTTGATACACAAATGTAAAGCGGGAATAGTTTATATTTGCTACTAGTTAACCAATGGTAACTAGTTACCTTCATGAAACTATTATGGCAAAAATCATTGAAAACGGTATCGAAAGAGAAGCAAGCTGTACCGAAGAATTGTTCGCGATGCGGGACAGTCTGGATGTTTTAGGAGGGAAATGGAAACTGATGATTTTACGGTATCTGACGAACAGACCTAATCAGATGATCCATTTTAAAAAGCTGGAACGCAGTATAGAAGGTATCTCTGCGAAAATGTTGAGTAAAGAATTAAAAGAACTTGAAACGAATCTCCTGATCACAAGAACCATTCAGGATACAAAGCCGATTACGGTAACTTATGCGGTGACCGAATATGGAAAATCTGTATTTCCGGTGACAGAAACATTGGTGAATTGGGGGATCATTCATCGGGAAAAGATCAAAGAATCAATGAATTCTTCGGAACAATAGATAAAAAATCCTCAGACCGGATTAAGGTTGAGGATTTTTCATACTATCAAAAAGTATCTTTTTGTTAATTTTTATTTAACCACGACTGTACAAGCTCAGCGTGATCTTTCACCCATTCTTTGGCGGTGGCTTCTTTGTTTTTACTCTGTTCCATTTTCATTAAAAGATCGGACATGTTTTCATCATCAAAATGGAGTTTTGAAAAGAATTTGGCCAGCTCAGGATGATCTTTTGCAAAGCTTTTTCTGGAGTAAGTTTTAATCTGTTCTGCTTCACCATATATCTTTTGAGGATCATCAAGAAATTTAAGCTTCATTTTTCCAAACATCCAGTGGGGCTGCCATCCGGTTACCACAATCCATTCTTTACGTTGGATAGCGTTCTGTAATTCGGTGATCATGGCAATGGTAGAAGAGTTAATCTGATGATAATCCAGTTTATAGTCAATAATTGCTTTATCCGTTCCGGTGGTTAATCCGGCTCCTTTTTCAATTCCAATGATTCTTTGATTGAACTGATTTTTATTGTGATTGAGCTCTTCAATGGAGTTAACAGGAACGTATTCAGGTACAACTAATCCTATACGACCGTTGTCATAATTGGTTCCAAGATGAGTCAGCCCAGGAAATTTAGCAAGCTTTTTCGCATGAGTGTAAGGAAGCCAGACTCCCATGAAAAGGTCTGTATCTTCATTATTCATCGAAGCCAGAATCATATCTGTAGAAGCTTTTTGAATAATCACATGATAACCTTGCTGGTCAAGAATAGCTTTAGCAACGTGCGTCATTGCAACATCTTCCGCCCAGCCGTCTACCATTCCTATGGTAATATATTTAGAATTTTTTATGTTTTCACACGAACTTAATGCTGTAAATAGTAACATTAAAAGGGGCAAAAACAGATATTTAAGTTGTTTCATCTTATTGCTTTTTCTTTACAAATCCCTGAGTAATACGGTCGAGGATAATGGCCAATATCACTACGGATAAACCACTTTCAAATCCTAATCCGATATCCAGATTATTAATTCCTTCCAGTACTTTCTCCCCTAAACCGCCTGCAGCAATCATTCCTGCAATAACGACCATGGATAATGATAACAATATGGTTTGATTAATCCCTGTTAAAATCGTTTTCATCGCTAAAGGAAGCTCTACTTTGAACAGAATCTGACGGTTGGTAGCACCAAAAGCTCTGGCAGCCTCCACAATATCTTTCGGAACGGCTTCAATTCCCAGTGTCGTTAATCGAACTGCTGGCGGCATGGCGAAAATAATCGTTGCAAAAGCACCCGGTACTTTACCGATACTGAAAAACAGTACAGCCGGGATCAGATAGACAAATGCGGGCATAGTCTGCATCAAATCCAGTAAAGGACGAATGATTTTGTCAGCTATTTTGCTTTTCGCTGCTAAAATTCCAAGCGGAATAGAAAGAATAAGGGCTGTAATGGTGGAAACAAAAATAAGTGCCAGCGTTTCCATGGTTTCTTTCCATAATCCCATTAAAAATATTAAACTTAATCCGGCAGCCGTTACTACAGCAATGCCTTTTCCGGCTTTCCATAGTGCCAGCAGGGTAAAAAAGAGAATGATTACATAAAAAGGAGTGTTTGTTAAAACCCATTCAATCCCCATAATAGAGGAATTTCCCAGATGCTTTATGACATCAAATACAGGTTTTCCGTTTTCTGTGAGCCAATTGATTGCAGTTTCTACATATTGACCTATATCTATAGTTTTATTCATCTTATTGGTTGTTTGCGATTTCTTTTAATTCGATAATCTCTTCTTCGTTAAATTTGGTCGCTTCTATGACCAGTGATAACTGAGTGACAAGACCTAAAAATTTATTGTCTTCATCAATTACAGCGATGGATGATTTATTTTCAGAGATCAGCGGCAGCATTTCTTCTACAGTTACTTCAGGATAAACCGAAGGAACATTGCTGTTGATAATAGATTCTACCGTAGGTTCTTTCTTTCTGGCAATGCGGACCACATCATTAAGGGTTACAAAACCCAGAAATTTATTTTGAAAATCTACCACTGGCAAGTTTTCTAATCCCGTGGCTCTCATTTTTCTTAAAGCGCCTTCAGGACCGTCTTTTCTGAAACGTACCACTGTCGCTTTATCAAACATTAAAGATCTGGCAGTAATAATCGTTTTACGGTCTACTTTCTCTACGAACGCTTTTACATAATCGCTTGCCGGATTGGTCAGAATATCTTCAGCAGTTCCTATCTGTTCTATGACACCATCTTTCATGATGACGATGCGGTCTCCGATTTTAATGGCTTCGTCCAGATCATGGGTAATAAAGACTATGGTTTTTTGCAACGTATTCTGCAGTTCAAGCAGCTGATCCTGCATTTCAGATTTTATCAATGGGTCCAGTGCGGAAAAGGCTTCATCCATAAGCAGAACTTCAGGGTCGTTTGCCAGTGCTCTTGCCAATCCTACTCTCTGCTGCATTCCTCCGGAAAGTTGGGAAGGATATTGGTTTTCAAAGCCGGTTAATCCGACGATGTCCAATGCTTTCTGTGCTTTTTTATCGCGTGAAGCTTTGTCTTCTCCTCTTATTTCCAGCCCGAAACCAGCATTGTCGAGAATTGTATGATGGGGAAGTAATCCAAATTTCTGAAATACCATACTCATTTCCGTTCTTCTTACTTGTAAAAGTTCCTTGTTGTTTTTACTGGTAATATCATCGTCATTGATGAATACTTTTCCTGAAGTGGGTTCATTCAGTCTGTTAAGGCAACGCAGTAAAGTAGATTTTCCGCTTCCCGAAAGTCCCATGATCACAAAGAATTCTCCTTCATAAATTTCAAAACTGGCTTTGTTGATTCCTATGGTGCAGCCTGTTTTTTCAAGAATTTCCTTTTTGGAAAAACCTTTATCCAGAAGTTCCTGTGCTTTTTCTTTGTTTTTACCAAAGATGATGGTCAGGTCTTCCACTTTAAGTTTTACTTTTCTAGTGTTTTCATTTTTTTCCATATTCAGAATTTTTCAATTAATAATTTGATATAAAAAATTGTACACCAATTCATTACATACATTTAGCTTTTGTTGTTCTGCTGTTGATCATAGGATAAAATAATTTGCTAAGCCTTTAGTGATAAAAGCTTTAAACAAAAAAATAACAGCATAAAGACCTGCTGGCCTTATGTTTATTTTAAATATTTCAATAGATTATACTCTAGAAAAAGAGTGTATTATGTAAAAAGAAACTGATCTTTTACATAGATTCTACAATTAAATTACTGATGAGGTAATTACAGATATGTGTACTGAACAACTTGAATGGCTACATTTCATCAAAATGCTTGCCAGCATCAAAAAACTGTATATCAATTTTTTATGACGGTGCAAATTTACGAATTTTATATTAAATGGATTTTTACGTATGTAAGTTTTTGATTTTCAATACTATTTAAAAGAGGTGATTCATGACGAATTTTCTCTTATCATTAAGTTAAAAGATAAGTAAGGTAATTATTTTAAAAGTTAAGCTGTAAGATTATTTCAATAAAACAGCAATAATGGCAAGGATAGCTGGTAAAGCCTGAACGAAAAATATTTTTTTAGTGGCAGAAATGGCTCCATAGATTCCGGCTACAGCTACACACCCTAAAAAGAATAATGCCACATTGGTCTGCCATTGCGGATCTTTAATCAGGAATGACCAGATCAGTCCGGCAGCCAGAAAACCATTGTAAAGTCCCTGGTTGGCAGCAAGTCCTTTCGTTGGTTTAAACATTTCCGCAGGGAGAGCTGCTTTAAAAACTTCCTTTCCTTTGGTTTCCCATGCGAACATTTCCATCCAAAGGATATAAAGATGTTCCAGTGCAACGACAGCGATCAGAATTTTAGCAACGATTTCCATGATTCAATATTTTTCTCATTGTAAAACTAAAAAAATAAAGTTAAGTTTGAGTATTAAATCTTACAATGGATTCATTCAAATCACATTTAAACAAATTTATTACGGTAACTGACGAAGAATATACTTCTATTGTATCATTTTTTGAGGTAATGGATGTTAAAAAGAAGCAAAATCTGGTGCTGGAAGGTGAAGTATGCCGGACCATGTATTTTGTAGTGAAAGGATGTCTGAGAAAGTTTTTTATCAATGAAAAAGGAGTAGAGCAGACGACGGAATTTGCCATTGAAAACTGGTGGATTACAGATACATTTGCTTACGAAAGGCAGATACAAACTAACTTTTCTATACAGGCGGTAGAACCTTCTTCCGTTTTGGTGATTGATCTGGAGCGACAGGAAGAATTATTACAAAAGCATCCTATTATGGAAAGGTATTTTCGCATGATCTATCAGCGGGCATATGCTGCTGCGGAACGCAGAATCCGTTATTTATATGAGATGTCCAGAGAAGAACTTTATATGCATTTCAGTACATTGTATCCGTGGTTTATTCAAAGGATTCCTCAATATCTGATTGCCTCATTTTTGAATCTTACTCCGGAATATCTGAGTGAAATCAGAGCAAAATTACGATCTTAAACCAGTTTAAGTTTTTTACGGATCAGAAGACGGAAATTTGTCATGTGATTAAAAGCTAATGCAATGACAGATCAAAAATATCAATTTCCGCAACTTTTTTTAAGACTGGCTCTCGCCGTTACGATGCTTTCTGCAGTAGCAGACAGGTTCGGATTATGGAGTAAAGAAAATTCATCATGGGGAAACATGGAGCGTTTTAAAGAATATACAAGACAGCTTACCTTTTTTCTTCCGGAAGCTTTAAGTACGGTTTCAGCGTATGCCGCTACCTTTTTAGAAATTCTTTTTCCTTTGATGCTGATTTTTGGATTTAAAACAAGAATTGCGGCCTACGGAAGCAGTATACTGCTGTTAATTTTTGCGATATCCATGACCATCGCATCGGGACCAAAAGCTCCACTGAACTATTCCGTATGGGTGGGAAGTGCAGCAGCACTTTTACTGGCGGTACAGCAGCATTATTCTTTAAGTATAGATCAATTAACCAAAAAAATATAATATTATGAGCGCAAGATTAAATATTGCAACAGTAGATTCAGCAGCCTATAAAGCTATGCTGGGATTGGAAGGGTATTTACAAACGATTTCTTTAACACACATTCAGAAGGAACTGGTTAAGATCAGAGCTTCACAGATCAATAAATGTGCTTTCTGTCTTGATATGCATACCAAAGATGCCATCAAATACGGAGAAAATCCTCAAAGAATTTTTATTCTGAACGGATGGACAGAAGCAAAAGAATTTTTCACTGAAGAAGAGCAGGTGCTGTTGGCTATGACGGAAGAAATTACACTGATCAGCGATAAAGGTTTAACTGAAGAAACGTATCAGAAAGCAAAGTCTTTCTTTGATGAAAACCAGATCGCTCAGATTATTATGGCGATTATTACCATCAATGCCTGGAACAGAATTGCAGTAAGTACTCATCTTCCGATTGCAAAATAGGGAAGTCAGGAAGATGGAGGATAAAAGTTGATGAAGACTGTATTATCTATGGATATTTATTTTATTAAAAAAAAACGGCCTTTCAAATTTTTGAAAGGCCGTTTTGATGCAAGATGCAAAGTGACAGTGTAACAGGGTTCGGGTATTAATTCTAAAAATAAATTTTTTGGTTCATTTTATTTTTTAAACCGGAATTACATTGTCTCTCCGTTTCTCGGATTATATTTCTAATAATTAAATTAATAAATAGCTACAGGATTTACATTCACCTGAGTAGAACCTACATACAAAGGCTGTCCCAGCACGAATAAAAATTCCCAGACTTTTTGTTTTACCAAAGGACGGCTGTCTATCAGTTCCAGGTTATAAATTCCTTTTTTAGCCAGCATAAACTGGTTGATGGGAAATTCTTCCTTACTTTTTGGGTTAGGATAGACTTCAGAAGCCCAGGTGTCGCCACCAAAAGCTACGATTCCCTGATCGGCAAGCCATTTTGCGGCATCCATACCGATTCCGGGTTCTGTTTCAAGGAATTGCTGATTGTTTTTACCAATCAATTCAAGCCATCCCGTATTGAAAAGAACGATATCACCTTTTCGTAAGGTAAGTTCCTGTTTCTTCAAAACAGATTTAATATCTTCTACTGTAAATTCTGTTCCTCCGGGTACGATTGATTTTCCATAATGAGCAGTCATATCAAGCACTACACCTCGGGTAACGAAAGGGGGTACTTTTTCAACACCCAGTCTTTTTACGCCTTCGACGGTTACGAAATCTGTTGCCTTGTTTCCGTTATAGTAAGTATTGTCAATACCAATGTGTCCGATACCGTTCAGCTGTGTTCCCACTCCGGTCCATCCGTTGACCAGTTCGTCATTGAAGGTGAATTTATTAGGACCTATGCTTTTTCCGCCCTGTTCTCCGGGCTGAATATTGTATAAATTGAAACTTCTGTGTCTGAAAGCAGGAAGGTTTTTATCAATAGGAACCGCAAGCGCTAATGTTTTGCCCTGTTTTACTAATCCTAGTGCCTGTTTTACAACTTCCGGCGTTAATAGATTCGCTGCTCCAATCTCATCTTTCGCACCGTAAACCGAAGGATACCATGATTGGTCTTCCGGATTGACGAGTGTCTGAGCTTTTAAACTAATGCTGCTGATAGTCAATAGCGTAGCTAACCCGAACATTTTGATCAGATTATTTTTCATTTTTAAAAAGATTTGGGGGTTAAAAGAGGGAAGCAGAAAGCTGGGAGAGGGAAGTTCTATTAGTGTATTGATAATTAGGTGGTTTCTATGCACTTTTCTGCATGTAACAAAGAGATTCCTCCTTCGTCGGAATGACAGTTGAAGTTCAATCGTAAACCAATCTATTGGTTATCCGACATCAATAACTTCCATCTTCCAGCCTCCTTCTTCCAGCTTTATATTATATTTCGCTCAAAGCAGAATTGATAAAGTTCAATTCTTCCTGTGAAAGGTCAATAGACATTGCTTTTGCGTTTTCGATGGCTTGCTGTGCATTTCTTGCTCCTGCTAATACGACTGTGATTGCTGGCTGAAGCGTTGTCCATTTTAATACCAGTTGAGAAAGCGTTGCTCCTTTTTCCTGTGCAATAGGTTCTATTTTTTCTAAGAAAATTTTCACTTTATTCAGATCAAACTGAGAGAAATATCCGTTTCTATGGTCGTTTTCTTTTAATTGGTTTTCTTTGAAATATTTACCTGTTAAAAGACCTCTTTCCATTGGGCTGTACACAATAATTCCTGTATTATTTTCTAAAGAATAAGGGACAAGATCGTTTTCAATAGCACGGTTCAGCATGCTGTAAGAAACCTGGTTGCTGGCAAGTAGTAAAGTTCTCTTGGCTTCTTCCATTTGAGCTACACTGTAGTTGCTTACTCCTGCAGTACGGATTTTTCCTTGCTGGATTAATAATTC
Organism: Chryseobacterium sp. PCH239; assembly: GCF_018924625.1. Lineage (NCBI taxonomy): Bacteria > Pseudomonadati > Bacteroidota > Flavobacteriia > Flavobacteriales > Weeksellaceae > Chryseobacterium > Chryseobacterium sp. PCH239. Next base: position 2,071,623 of record NZ_CP073027.1, on the reverse strand, counting down.
CATCGCTTCCATAGTTTCAGAGATAGGCGTTGTGCTGTCCGGCCAGTGAAGCTGTAAAAGATCAATATAGTCTGTTCCCAATCTTTTTAAGCTCTCTTCAACTTCTTTGATAATGTTTTCTTTTGAAGCCAGCTTATAAACCGGAAGAGTTTTTCCTTCATCTTCTGCATCAAAGAAAAATTCTCCTTTTCCGTTGTTGCTTCCGTCCCATACCAATCCGAATTTTGTTAAAAGCTGAATTTTTGAACGGTCTTTTCCTTTGATAGCTTCACCGATCATTTCTTCACTCAGTCCGAAACCGTAGAATGGTGCGGTATCAATAGAAGTTACTCCATGATCCAATGAAGCGTGAATAGAATTGATGGAATCCTGTTTTTCATTACCGCCCCACATGTTTCCACCGATGGCAAAAGCTCCGTGTGTGATTGCTGATAATTCTAAATCGGTGTTTCCTAATTTTCTGTATTCCATTTTGTTTGTTTTAAAATTGTTGTTGTGTTATACCACCCCGTCAAAAATTCTTTGAATTTTCGCCACCCCTCCGGAGGAGGGGAATTCTCGCTGTTTCAATAGTGACACTTCTAAGAACTTAAGTGTCTGAAACTTTTATGGCTTTTGTGGTTAAAAATTGTCTGTTATTTTTTTAGTTCTTTTACGATAGCTTCTCCAACGCTTTTTGCAGACTGTGGATTCTGTCCTGTGATTACTCTCTGATCTGTTACCACATGATTTTGCCAAAGCCCTGATTTTTCAAATTTTGCTCCTCTTTCTTTCAGTTTATCTTCCAGTAAGAATGGAACAACGTTCGTTAATTTTACTTCAGATTCCTCTTCATTGGTAAAAGCATTGATTTTCTTACCATCTACAAGATATTTCCCATTATTAAGCTTGATATTCACCAAACCTGCAGGACCATGACATACTCCGGCAACAATGCCTCCGTTTTCATAAATTTTGGAAGCAATATCTGCCAGTTCCTTATTGTCTGCAAAATCCCACATTGCTCCGTGTCCACCTGCATAAAAGATTGTTGAGTATTCTTTCGGATTCACTTGTGACGGCGTCATGGAATGGTCAATCTTATTTTTATATTCCTTGTTCTCCCAGAATTCTTTGTTGACAGGATCTTTTAAATCGAAGCCGTCTACCGGAGGTGTTCCGCCTTTCGGGCTTACAAAGTCGATTTCATATCCTGCTTTGTGAAGAACTTCCCAAGGGTGAGAAACTTCACCCAGGTAATATCCTGTATCTTCACCGGTACTGCCTTTTTTATCATGGCTGGTAACGACGAATAAAATTTTCTTTTTCATATTCTTTGATTTTTTGGTTTGTGCTTGTATGAATCCTATCGTAAAGATCGCAAGCATTAAAAACGCTAATTTTTTCATTGTTAAATAAGATTGGTGATATAAATCTGTGGTTTTTCCTGAAGTTTCTCCTCGACCAAAGCTCCGAAGGCCTGAATGTAAGGCTGTTGGTTGTGTTGTGCCAACCCTTCCTCGCTTTTCCAGATTTCGTAGAAAACAAATTCATTTTTGTTTTCAATTCCCTGATGAAGGTTGTAAAGTTCACATGCTTCTTCTTTTCTTGTTTCTTTTACCATATTCTGAAGAACTTCCAGTACTTCTGCCTGATGTTCTGCTTTGGATTTTATAATGGCTGTAAGATGAATTTTCATATTAAATAAAATTTTCAATTGAATTATAAATAGGTTTCCAATCCAGTTCTGCTTTGGCTTTATCTGAACTGCATCTGCTGTTGGATGCAAAACCGAAATAACCTCCTGCAGGACCAAATTTGTCAACCGCATCCTGTATGCTTAATGATTTAGCTGATTGTAAGTTATATTTTTTACTGATATTTTCTGCAATGTTTTTCAGAGAAGATGAACCGTTTTCTGCATAATAGATAGAGCCTCCTTTTGCTTTTTCCAATGCGAGTACATACAGATCTGCGAGATCTTCAATATGTAAATTGGACCAGATGTTTTCACCTTCACCAAAATAAACACCATGCCCTTTCTCCTTAGAAAAGTTGATAAGAGCCGGAACCTGAATGCTGTCTTTTTTTATTCCAAGGCCTTCTCCGTAAACCATGGTAGGAACAATAACAATACTTCGTATGCCTTTGCTGGCAGATTGCAGGACGTAATTGTTGATCAATACTCTAGATGCCATTTCCAGTCTTGGCTGCAAAGGGAAATCTTCTGTGAAGATAAAGTCACTTTTTTTACCATTCTCCTTTCCTCCAAAAATGGCAGAGCCTGAAGTGAATATAAAGGTTTTCTGACTTCCTTCCAGAGCTTTGATAAAGTTATCTGCTGCATACGCATCATCTGCTGAATCTGCATTATGAATAACTGCATCTGCATCGGAAACTGCTGTTCTGATAAGATCTTCATCATGAATATTTCCCACAATGGTTTTGATTCCTAATGATTCCAGTTCCTGTACGTGGGTTTCATTACGAACCAGTCCTGTCACTTCATAATTCCTGTCGAGGAGTTTTTTTGCGATAGTTCCGCCTATATAGCCGGTAACACCTGTGATCAGTATTTTTTTCATGATACCAGTTCAGATCTTAATTCTTTTTCAAAAATATTTCTCACATGTTCTCTGTAAAGCTTCATATCGCGTTCTATATTGGCGTTTTTCTCCACATCGTGGAAGTGGAAGCTTTCCATTTTTTCCATCGAAACAAAGGCATTCATTCTGTGGAAACCAAATAATGGTCCTTCATCCACACTTTTTTCACTGAAAAATTCTCCGGGAAGAGTGAAAGCAGTTGCAGGAGCGTTCCAGCTTGTAGTCAACATATATTTTCTTCCTCCTAGCATTCCTCCTGTACCATAGTTGATTTCCGGATTTTCAGCATTTCTTCCGTCGCTCATATAAATTCCTTTAGCGTGACCTGCTGTGAACACTTCGTCAATATACTTTTTCAATCCGTTAGGCAATTGGAACCACCAGATTGGAGTGTGATAAATAATGTAGTCTGCCCAGACAAATTTCTCCACTTCTTCATTTTTGTCGTAATTTTCACTTACATTGGTTATCTTTACTTCTACATTATCAAATTCTTTAAGAACGGCTAGTGTATTGTCTGCGATAGTCTGATTATATTTTCCCCCGGAATGTCCGAAATTCTGTCCTCCGTTGATGATTAGTACTTTTTTCATTTTTTTATGATTGTTTGAATTTTACTCTGCAAAGTTAGATCAGATGATTGTATAATAAAAATAATATAAATTATAGGAAAGTATTATTTAAATTATAGTTTGAGAGATTTAAGGTTATATATGTGAATGGTCAATGGTCAATACGCTTCGCTTATGAATTTTTTACACGTTTTGGGGTACGTGGTCCGGGTACGAGATGTGAGGTTTGTTGATCGTGACTGGCGAAGAATCAATCCGCTTCGCTTGTGAACTTTTTACGCGTTTTGGATACGTGGTTCGGGATTGAGTGCAGCTGATTTGTTTGTATATACAGGTATTTCTAATCAGCAGTTAATCATTCACTATTGACTTTGCGAAGCAAAAATTGACGATTGACAATTTCCCCTTTCATGGTAAAATATCATATCATCTCTGAACCGGAATTATTTTCTGACAGGTAAATTTGTCTAACAAATTGAAGGACAATGATACAGATAGCTGTTTTTAGTGATGTGCATGGAAATCTTCCTGCATTGGAAGTTGTGTTGAAGGATATAGAGCAAAGAGGAATCAGTCAGAGATTCTGCTTGGGAGATCTGGTTGATTTTGCACCCTGGGGCAATGAAGTGATAGAAAAAATAAGAAGTCTGAACATTCCCTGCCTGATGGGAAATCATGACGAAAGAATTGCCTTTGATATTCCTGTAGTTCCTTTGTCTAAGCATTCAGAAGAAGAAACCACTGCCAGATTCATTGCGATAGATCATTCTAAAAAACATATTACAGAACCGAATAAAAAATTTCTTTCCGGGTTGCCTTTCCACTTAAAGTTAAATTACAAAACAGGTAAAAAGCACTGGAACATCCAGCTGGTTCATTCCAGTCTTGAAAGTAATGATACCTATTTATACGAATCTGAGAGTTATGAGGTTTTTACATCAATGCTGAAGAATGCGGACGCTGATCTCATAGTGATGGGGCACACCCATTTATCATTTAAAAAACAGTTTGAAAATAATACCTGGGCTGTCAATTGTGGTTCCGTGGGGCGTTCTAAAGAAGAAAACAGACTGGCTTCTTACCTTATTCTTACATTAGATGAAGAAAAAATTACTCCTGAAATTATTCAGCTGTCTTACCCGATTGATGAAACTGCCCGCCAGATAAGGGAAAGCGGGATTCCCGATTATTATGCGTCATTCCTGGAAAATGAAAACGTATCAATATTATAATTATTTTGTAATTTTGTATTATAATATTAATAATTAAGTCATGGTTAATTTAGAATGGTATCGTACTTTTAAGGCGATCTATAAAACCGGGACATTGACAGGTGCTGCCGATGCTCTGTTTATATCACAGCCGGGAGTGAGCCTTCACTTAAGCTCATTGGAAGCTTATGTTGGATACAAACTATTCGACAGAACAGGTCGAAAAATGATTCCGACAGAAAGAGGAAAAGTATTGTTTAATGCAGTTGCCGAACCTATTACCAAACTCGAAGATGTAGAGAAAAATTTTCAAAAATCTACAGAGAAGCATACTCCAACCATCAGTGTCGGGATGTGCTTTGAGACTTTTCAGACCACTTTGGAGCAATATGTTTCTTCATTGCCTTTTAATCTGATTATCAGTTTCGGAGAATACCCCGAAATGCTGGACCAACTGGATAAGGGAATCCTCGATCTGATCATCACTCCCAAAAAAGGATCTTCACCCAATATCGAACATGAAGCATTCTCTTCCGAGCAGATCATTCTGGTTGGAGGGAAGGATGTGGATAAAACAGCTTTCAATAAAGTGTTGAAAACAAAAGATGCCGAACAGATAGAGGAGTGGCTGAAAAACGAAAAATGGTACGGAACCACTGGTGATATGGAACATCTTTTCCAGTACTGGATATTGAATTTTGGTCATAAACCGAATTTTCGTCCTAATTATATCGTTCCCAACATGAACTCAATCATCCGTTGCCTCAAAGGAGGAACTGGGTTAGCCGTTGTTCCTGACTTTCTATGCAGAAATGATATTGCAAGCGGTAATATTCAGCTGATCTGGGAAGGAAAGAAAAAGTTTGAAAATACCCTGTATTTCGGTTGTCGTAAGAAAACCAATTATCAAACCGAAATAGAACATATCAAAGGCTTATTCCGCAAGGTGATGGCTTAATAAAACCATATCTTTCATCTGTAAACCGTTTTCATAAATAGGAGCCGGATAGTTTTCAATAAAAAAATTTTTCAGGATTCCACTTTTAGTGAAACCGTTTTTCTCATAAAATCTGATCTGTTGGACACCGGTATCCGATGTTCCAACAGTCAGTGTTTTATAATGATTTTCTTTCGCAATTTCTTTTGCTTTATTCATCAGAATACTTCCGATGCCTTTGCTTCGGTAGCTTTCAATGACGGCAACATTTTTAATTTCCAGTTCAGTATTGCTTTTTCTGTACAATGCCATTACCGCAATGCTTTCAGTACCGTCATGCAGAAGATAGATATCAGAATTGAAAATGTATTGATTAATTGCTTCCTGGGTTTCATCAGCCAACAACAGGAGATGATAAGGAATCTCCGAATCAGAATGCAATAGATTGAAAGTGAAATTTTCCATTTACAGACTCATATGAATAAGTGGATAATCCTTTCCTGAACCATCTTTCTCAGATCTTCCGACCTTTTTGAATCCCATTTTTTCATAAAACCCAATGGCTTGGGGATTTTGTTCGTTGACATCTACTTTCGTCAGTCCGGTTTTCTCTTTCATAAACTGATAAAGTTTTTTACCGTACCCTTTTCCACGCGTGTCATTATGAATGAAAAGCATTTCCAGATTACCGTCTGCTACAGAAGCAAACCCTTTAGATTCATTATCTTCAGTAATTAAATACACTTCCAGATGAGGAAGGTAGTCTCTTGGAATGGCTTCCTTGAAATAATTGAAATCCTCTTCAGCAAGAAAATCGTGAGTTGCTTTTACTGCTGATTCCCATATTTCCATAATTGCCGGATAATCCTCTGCTGTAGCCAATCTGATATGTTGTGACATGATTTCTAAATTTTAGACAAAAATAGGTAAAATGCAGGTGAGATGCTAGATGAAGGGTGGATTTTGAGGCTGGAAGTCAGAAGTAGACATAGCCGTTTTATCGACCACTCATTCCCCTTCTTTGAAGGGGTGGATTTTTGCAAAGCAAAAAGACGGGGGTAGTTTAAACAAACCTCATTAAATGACAATTTTTTAACAGGAACAGTAAAATTGGTAGGCTGTATTTTCAATTTTTTATTGCAAATTTGTTTATCACTTTATATTAATAACTAAAATAAAGATTTATGCAAAAGAAAACCTATACAGGACAACCTGTGGTAACATTAAATAACGGAGTGGATATCCCGGCTTTAGGATTCGGAGTATGGCAGATGGAAGATCTGAAGGAGTGTGAAAATGCGGTAATTAAAGCCATTCAGACGGGATATAGAATGATTGATACTGCTGCTATTTATCAGAATGAAACCGCGGTAGGTGCTGCTGTGAAAAATAGTGGTGTAAACAGGGAAGAACTGTTTATCACCTCCAAAGTATGGGTTCAGGATCATGGATACGAAAAGGCGAAAAGTGCTTTTCAGAGAACATTGGACAGATTACAGATGGATTATCTTGATATGTATCTTATCCACTGGCCATACGGAGATTTTCTGGCTACATGGAAAGCTTTGGAAGAATTATACCACGAAGGAAAAATCAAAGCGATTGGAGTATGCAATTTTACAGTAGAAAAACTGGAGGAATTGAAAGCTAACTCAACTGTTTTACCGGTTATCAATCAGATTGAACTGCATCCTGTATTTCAGCAGAAAGAACTGCAGGTGTATGACAGAGAAAATAATATCGTAACTCAACCTTGGAGCCCGTTAGGAAACGGTAATGCAAATCTTTTAAGCAATCCTGATCTGAAAGCTATTGCAGAAAAATATGGAAAAACAGTAGCTCAGGTAATTTTGAGATGGCACTTACAGGAAGGATTTGTCGTGATTCCAAAATCTGTAACCCCTTCAAGAATTGAAGAAAACTTTAATGTATTTGATTTTGAACTGACAGAAGATGAAATGAATGTTGTCCGTTCTTTAGATACTGGGAAAAGATTATTTTTTGATCCTAAAGATCCTGAATGGGAGCAAAAAATGTTAAATTCCGTAGCGGATATTTAATCTGGAATTTATAAAAAATACATCCCGCAGCTTTCACAAATTTACAGATCTACGAATCTGAGCTATTGTGAGATCTGCGGGATTTTTAAATCAATATAACCATGACTGCAAAAGAATTCATAGAAACACTCGCATTATTTAAGAATGAAAAAGAGCTTAATAAAGCTGAAAAGTTTTTCAAAGGAAATGATGGTATTACTAAGAGTTTCGGGACGAAATTCGGAGATGTTTTTTCTACGGCTAAAGAATTTTCGGAGATGTCTCTGGAGGAAATCAATAAGCTTCTTGACAGTGATTTTTATGAGGTAAGAATGGGAGCGGTAAGCATCATGGATTTCCAGGCGAGAAGTAAAAAAACGTCTGAAGACCATAAGAAAGCCCTTTTTGATCTCTATCTCAACCGCCATGACCGTTTGAATAACTGGGATTTTGTAGACAGAGCTGCCAGAAGTATTATTGGAGAATATCTTATTGATAAACCGAGAGACATTTTATACAAACTTGCTGATTCCGACAGTCCATGGGAAAGAAGAACAGCCATCGTAAGCACTCATGCATTTATTCGGAAAAATGAGGTAGCAGACACTTTTGCCATAGCGGAAATTCTTGTTCACGATCCAAACGAGTTTGTGAATAAAGCTGTAGGAAGCTGGATTCGGGAAGCCGGAAAAAAAGACAAAAAGAAATTACACGGTTTTCTCACTGCTTATGTAAAAACAATGTCTGCCGTTACATTTTCTTACGCAACAGAAAAACTGGAACCGGAATTAAAATTGTTCTACAAAGAACTCAGGAAGAAAAAGTAAATCTTTATTCATTTAATATAGAATAGAAGTTGATCAACAACCTTAAACTCTAAACATTGAACCTTGAACTTTGAATAAATAGTGAGCAATATCATACCTTGGAACAAAAACTAATGCTTTGTTCTTCGTACATTTTAATAAAAAATAATTCTTATGTTTTGGCCGGATACAATCAGTAAAAAACTAGGTATAGAATATCCTGTAATTCAGGCTCCAATGTTTGGAGTGAGCACGGTACAGATGGCATTAGCAGCTACAAAAGCAGGCTGTCTCGGATCTTTGGCGCTGGCTGACCTTTCTGCAGACCAGTCTGTGGAATTAATCAGGGAAACAAGAAAACTGACTGATAAACCGTTTGCTGCCAATATATTTGTTCATCACATTCCTGAAGTGACAGATGCTTTAAGAGAAAAGTATAGTAAAACAAAGCAATTTATTGAGCAGCTGGCTAAAGACAATAGTATTGAAGTGCACCTTCCGGATCTTGAAGAAATCAGTGTCAACGGTTATCGTGAACAGGTGGATGCTATCATTGAAGAAAATTGTAAAATATTAAGTTTTACTTTTGGAAATCTGGAGGATCAGAGTATTCAGAAATTAAAGGAAAATGGTGTTACCCTTATCGGAACATGTACTTCTGTGAAGGAAGCTTTATTTCTTGAGAAATCCGGTATTGATATCATCTGTGTTCAGGGAATAGAAGCTGGAGGACACAGAGGAAGTTTTGAAGCAGAAAATATTCCGCAGATCGGAGGTTTATCTTTACTATCGCAGATCTTTGATCAGGTAAATGTTCCTTTAATCTATGCAGGAGGAATTTACGGAGCAAGAACATTAAAGGCTGTGAAAGACTTAGGTGCGCAAGGTTTTCAGGTTGGAAATCTTCTATTAACTTCTCAGGAAAGTGCTCTTTTGCCTTTTGAAAAAGAACGATTGAAAAAAGTAACAGAAGACGAAATTGTTTTAACGAAAAGTTTCTCCGGAAGGTATGCCAGAGGAGTGAAAAATCAGTTTATAGAAACAGTTGAAAACTCAGAATATATTTTACCTTATCCTTATCAGAACAAACTTACGAATGCCCTGAGAAAAGCAGCTAAAGCTCTACAAAATCCTGAATTTGTAGGAATATGGGTAGGGCAGTCCATTCATCGGTACAGTGAAGAATCTACAGAGGAAGTTTTGAGAAATCTGATCAAAGAATGTGAAAAATAAATCTGTATGTTTTAATTTGATGATAATTTTATATTTTCGTACATCAATAGTATTGATCTGAACCAATATAAAACTAAACCAATAAAAACATCCATGAAATACTCAGAAGGAATTCAGAGATCTCTTCCGTTCGGATATCTTTTCCTCGTCATAATGGGAATATTAAAAGAGAGTGTATTCTATTATCAGATAGGGATTAATATTCTGAAATATTCAACGATAATGGATATTTTGATAAGCCCGATAGCTACTCTAACGGCTCACCCGGTAATACTGATTGCCCTCATTATTATAGTTGTATTTTCATTTGCTTTTCCCTCTTTTTTGTCAAAACAGGCCAATAGAGATAAAAAATGGGCTTTAAAAATGGCTTCTCTTAAAGAACATAAAACGATGACTAAAGAAGCTATTGAGAATCATTTTACCAATATGTTTGTGAGATTTCTTGCCATGATGTTACTGTCTTTTTTTGTAGGGATAGGATGGGGAGAGGGTCTTGGGCTCACCAGGAAGATAAAGGAGAACAAGCTTAAATATGACTATAAATTAAACTACAGTGATGAAAGCTCTGATCAGGTACATCTTATAGGATCCAACAGCATGTATTATATTTATCTGGCTCAAGGAAATAAAACGATAAAAATAGCACCGGTAGGTTCTATAAAAAGTATCGAACTGACCAATAATAAAAAGTTGATCGATTAAAAATAAACTACCATAAAAAAGCTTCAGATATACTCTGAAGCTTTTTATTTATTTTGTTAAATCTAATCCGCCAAAATTTCCGGAACTCATCATCAGATAAACACCATCCGTTTTATCTAATGTATTCCAGTAGGTATGAAGATCTTCAGCATTGGTGAAAACCCTTAGATTTTCATTCCTGAATTTTTCTTTGATAAACTCAGGAGAAATAGGTTCCATTCTCTTGATCTTCAATGCGTCTTCAGAATAAAAAACAATGGCTTCCTCCAAACCATCCATGGCGTGGTCATACTGTTCAAGGAAAGCAGGATTTAAGCTTGAATAGGTATGAAGCTCCAGGAATCCATATTTCTTATCCTTTTTAAATTGCTCTGCGAAGGCTTTTACAGCTGCTTTCACCTTACTTGGTGCATGAGCAAAATCTTTGTAAAGAATTCCTTTATCTTCTCTTTCCACTTTTTCAAGACGCTTGGATGCGCCTTTGAAACTCATGATTGCCTCATAGAAATCTTCATCCATAATTCCCAACTGCTGGCAGATATGTCTTGCTCCTTCAAGGTTCAGCAGGTTGTGTGCTCCAAAAACAGAAAGAGGAACATCTCCCATTTCCGTTTTTAAATATACTTTACCATTATTGATTTCGTATTCAGGAGTTCTGTAAGGGATCTTTCTGAAATAGTTTTCTGCATTTTCCACTACTTTTACGACTTCCGGATCTTCTTCGTTATATACCAGAACGCCGCCTGCTGTAATGCTTGCCACAAACTTTCTGAACTGCTCAATATAATCATCAAATGTTTTGAATACATTGATATGATCCCATGCAATACCACTCATTAAAGCGATATTGGGTTGATACAATAAAAATTTCGAACGAAGATCAATAGGAGATGAAAGATACTCGTCACCTTCCAAAACCATGAAATCATTATCCTGAGTCAGTTTTACCATACAGTCGAAACCTTCAAGCTGGGCGCCTACCATGAAATCCACATCTTTCTGATGGAAATTCAGAACATGGAGAATCATTGAAGTAATGGTTGTTTTACCATGTGATCCTGCAATGACAACTCTTGTCTTATTTTTAGACTGTTCGTACAGGAATTCAGGATAAGAATATATTTTCAAGCCCAGTTCTTTTGCTCTTGCCAGCTCAGGATTATCCTGGTGTGCATGCATCCCAAGAATGACTGCATCAATATCCGAAGTGATCTTTTCCGGGAACCAGCCCATTTCCTGAGGCAGAATTCCTTTCTTTTCCAATCGGGACTTTGAAGGCTCAAAAATAGCGTCATCAGAACCTGTCACCTGATATCCTTTGTCTTTTAATGCGATGGCGAGATTATGCATGGCGCTTCCGCCAATGGCAATGAAGTGGGTTTTCAATTGTATTTACTGTTTTTTAACATTAGTATTAATGATCTGCTGAAAAGCTTCAAGAATATTGTTCCAGTTGGTCTTGTAATTCGGAATGATCATACTGGCATCCGTTTTACTGCCTTCATTGGGACCTTTCTTGACGTTGATGGACGTTGAAATATTGTCGTACAATTTTTTACGGTCTTCCTGTATTCTTCTGAAATTATTCTGAGAAAGAACCTGATCCAGTTTCTTTAAATCTTCATCAGAAATTTTAAAATCCTGTTTGTATTTCTTTCCCTGTCCTTCAAAAGAGTAGTGTACATTATTTCCTTTGATAAGAAGATTTTCATAAATAGGAGCAACACCTCCGCTTTTCGAATAGCTGATGTCAAAATCCGAATATACCTTTTGGCTGTTGCATGAAACTAATACTATGATTGCGAATAGGATTCCAAGTATTTTGTTCATAATTTTTAATTTACTTTAATTATTTGAGTCCTTTTGTTCTAATTTTTTAGCTTTAAGTTCTTCATCATAACTGTGTAATAGATTGAAATCTTCTGTCTGCTCAATAGCAGTCATAATTTTCAATAAAATTTCCGGTGCTTTTTCATTATCATAATCAATATCCAAAGGAGCTTTGAATTCCATCGTAGGTTTTACACCGGTTACCTTTACGCGGAGTCCTTTTTTATCAAAAGCTCTTCTGAATCCGTTTATTTTGATTGGAATTACAATAGGACGCTGATTTTTTACCAGTTTGGCAGTTCCTCTTCGTCCCTGTGCAAAAGCCGATGTAGTTCCTTGAGGGAAAGTAGCTACCCAGCCATTGTCCAATGCTTTCATAATATTATCTACCTCGCTCATGTCTACCATTCTGTTGACATTTTTCCCTTCAGATCTCCATGTTCTTTTTACCGTTACAGCTCCTGCAATTTTGAAAATTTTGGGAAGAATACCTTTATTCATGGTTTCTTCTGCTGCCACATAGTAAAAATCGATCTTCGGATTCAACAGATAGATCGGGTTTTTATTGTATTTAAATATCCGTTGTTCACAGCACAGAAGGCATGATACATTGCCGCCACATCTGCAAAATAGGTCTGATGGTTGGATACAAACAGTACGTTAGAGTCCGGAAGATCCACAAGGTGTTCTGTACCGGTTATTTTTAACTTATTAAAGCCATTGAATCTTCTGTAAGAAACAATTCCTAAAATAAAAATAATAAACCTTTTCAAAAAATAAGGAGTTCCGAATGCATCGGTGAAAATATTTTTCTTCGCCATCTCTCAATTAAACACGGTAGTGCAAAGTTACATTTTTTTCAGCAACTGACTGAATTCACTTAATATCATGGCTGTAGCACCCCAAATGATATATCCGTTGAAATTAATGACAGGAACATCATGTCCGCCTGCGCTTGGCAGAGCCATAATCTCCGGGGTATCCGACAGGTTTAAAAAGGAAGTGATGGGAAATTCTATGGTTTCCACAGCTTCAGTCTGTTGAAGAACAAAAGCAGGATTCTTTTTGGTATAAGAGATATAGGGATACACATAAAAATTGCTTGGCGGGATATAGATAGGAGACATTTCTCTGATGATCCTTACATAATGTTTATCTATTCCGATTTCTTCAGAGGTTTCACGAACTGCGGTTTCTGCAAAATCTCTGTCCATTTCCTCACGCTTTCCTCCAGGCAGTGATATCTGCCCGCTATGTCTGTCGTGCTCATTAATCGTTCTTTGAATCAATGGAAAATACCATTCGTTGTCTTTCAGATATAAAACAATATTGACTGCCGCAAATTTGGGATTCTTTGACAATACTTCATCATAAGTAAAAACGGGACGGTAGGGAGGCGAGAATACTCCATGGGCGTGTTCACCGGGAAGTTCCACGCTTTTTATTTTTCTTAATAAATCTTTTCCAAAATTTTCCATAGCTCAAATTTAGCAATATATCTTGAAGAAATAAGTGCCTTAACATTAATTAACCTATGAGAAAGACCGCATCGTAGCCAGAAATATTTACTTATTAAACCTAATAAGATATCATGAATGATAAAATGCAATCTATTTCACTTTCAGTCTTGAATTTCTAATATAAAATTGATTTTCGGTGGATAAAATAAATTTGAAAGGATTGGGTAAGAAATAGCGTAAAACCCTGAATTGTGATGTTTTGAATAGATAAAAAATCGGGCTTGCTTAGAAGAAATCATCCTTGCATAAATATTAATATTCACTATTGATGGATTTTGCTGTAAATCAATATGTTGTGATGGTGTTTTTCCGTAACGGTAAATAATGACTTGTCCAACTGGAAACAGTGATTTTCAAAATTTACACTTTGATGGTGGTTTTTCATTTTGACGGGGAAGCTACCTTTGCCTTACTATTAACCAATTAATTTTTACTAAGATGAAAAATTTACTTACAGGTGTACTTACACTATTCGCAATGAGTTTCGGATTCGCACAATTCAATATTGATGTGACTACTCAAACAGGAAACTTAAATGTTGCTACAGTAGACCAGACTGGTCTTTTGAACATCAATTCTCTTACACAGACAGGGAATCGTAATACTGCAGATATTGACCAGGTAGGAATTTTAAATGTCAATAATGCAAAAAGTATCGGAAACAGAAACTCTGTAGATGTAGATCAGATGGGTATTGGAAACTCAAATGAAGTGTTACAGATGGGTAACAGAAACTCTGCTTCAACTTGGCAATTAGGAGTACTTAACTCTACAGAACAAACTCAGATCGGAAGAAGAAATGATGCTTCTTCAGTACAGATTGGATTAGGAAACTATGTTTTCCAATATCAGGACGGAAGAAGAAATGATGCTTCTGCTATTCAGGTGGGTATTGGGAATGACGCTTATCAGGTTCAGCTGGGAAGAAGAAATGATGCCAGCGGACTTCAGATAGGAGCTAATAATGTTCTTGTTCAGTATCAGGATGGTGATGACAACAGTGCCACTCATATTCAAGCAGGAAATGGTAATATTGCGGCCTCAGTACAGGTAGGAGATGACAACACTTCTGCAGGAGTACAGATAGGTAATGCTAACCAGCTTTATCAGTTCCAGATAGGAGATTCCAACACAGCTCTTGATCTTCAGATGGGTAATGGTAACTTTACCTGGGTAGCTCAGAGCGGTCTTGGCCATGTTCATGTAGGAACTCAGATGGGTAATGGAAACTCAATGATTGTAAATCAGTCAAATTAAGCCCTATAACAAGATACTGTAAATCTTAGAAATTGTAAAGGAGAAACTGCAGTGTTTCTCCTTTTTTAACCCTTCGGTTTTCTCCGTTTTGCTATCATGTAATTTTAATACTAAGGCTATGTTTAACTTAAAATGGAGTGTTTTGGCTCTTTTCATAATGTTGCCAATACATGCACAGGAAATAGACTGGGATAAGGTCAACAGCAATACAATCTTTAATCTTATAGCCAGACAACAGACAGATCAGAGTTCTTATGGATCCGATATCATCCAGATAGGAGACTATAACAATGCCGAACTTTCCCTAAATACCCGAACGAATATTATAGTAAGACAGCTGGGAGATTTCAATACCCTATATTTTATCAATTCATTTACAGATAAAGAAACAAAAGCTGCCATTACTGCACAGGGAAACAATAATATTATTGATGTTACAGGAAGCAACAGTATTTCGGATGGAATTCAGATTAATGTAAAGGGAGATAATAAGACAGTTTTCATGAGAAACTATTAAAACACAAATGATGAAACTTTTATATTCCCTTAGCTTGGGTACATTTTTTACCTTCCTGTCTGTATGGGTTTATGGGCAGGAAGATAAGAAAGTAAACGCAAGGATAGAGAGTAGTGTCCTTGAAAACCAGGTCAGATTGAAAGCAGTCGTAATCAATAACACTGCTGTATATAAAGAAGTGAATTACCTTTTGATTTCCATAAAAAAAGGCAATAGTGGAAATCTTTCAAACAACCAGCAGAACGGTAAATTTTCCGTGAATCCCAATGAAGTAAAGGTATTATCGGAAATCAGTGTGAATCTTGAATCAAAAGATGCTCTCAAAGCTTTCCTTTATATCAGGGATGAAGAAACCCAGAAGCTGATTGCCAAAGACAGTGTTGAACTGAACAGCGATCTTTTCAAAAAAAAAACAGCTAAGATAGAAGAAGATGCCGCTTACGAACTCAGAGGACTTACTATTGATGAGACAAAAACCAAAGTAGGAAAAGACTTTTATGATATGTTTTACATGCAGTACAGTCAGCTTCCTGATAAAAGCAGTAGCGTAATAACTATTACAGAACTTCCTCTCCGTGGAACAAGTGGTCAGATTAATATTCAGATGGAAGATAAAATTATTTACAGTTTTATGACCAATCCGGCAGAGGATTATTTAAAAGAACAATTAAGCTATAGCTTAAAATATATCAAAGAATTTAATGCTAAGAAAAATCTTATTAAAAATGAATTCATCTATTAAAAATGTCCGCCATGAAAACATTTATCATTATTTTGACATGTATTGCGGGTATTTTCTACGGAAAAGCTCAGCAGCTCGTCTATAAGCCGGTAAATCCAGCCTTTGGAGGAGATACATTTAATTACCAGTGGCTTTTAAGCTCTGCTAATGCCCAAAACCCATTTGATGAAAAAAATGATTTCAGCAATTTGCTGGATCGGGTGAACTCTCTTGATAGTTTTACTGAGAGTCTTAACAGGCAGATCCTCAGTGAGCTTTCACGAAAACTGTTTGAAGAACAGTTTGGTGATGGAAACATAAAACCCGGAAATTATCTTTTCGGTTCCCTTTATCTACAAATTACCAATACTAATCAGGGACTTTTAATCAATATTTTGGATACCAGCAATGGCGATCAGTCCGAGATCGTAATTCCAAAATAGGTAATCACTAAAAATAAACTTACCATGACAACCTACACTTATACCAGAATCTTTTTCTGCACCTTCCTGCTATGCATTCTGCAGGCCTGTAGTTCAATATTTGGTTTACCTTCGGATCCCGAAAAACCAACAATGGGAGAGGTTACATCTTCCACCGCAGAATTAAAAAATCTTCCGCTTCCCAAAGAGAAAATTGTAATAGGAGTCTACAAATTCAGAGACCAGACCGGCCAGTATAAACCTTCCGAAAATGGAAACAACTGGAGTACGGCAGTCCCTCAGGGAACTACAACCATTCTTATCAAAGCATTAGAAGACAGCCGATGGTTTGTCCCTATTGAAAGGGAAAACATCGCTAATCTTCTCAATGAAAGACAGATCATCCGTTCCACCAGACAGGAATACATCAAGGATGCAGACAAAAACAATCAATCACTTCCACCTCTTTTATACGCCGGAATTCTTCTTGAAGGCGGCGTTATCTCATACGACAGCAATATTCTGACCGGAGGACTTGGAGCAAGGTATTTCGGAATCGGAGCTTCCACACAGTACCGCCAGGACAGAATTACCATCTATCTCCGCGCTGTCTCTACACTTAACGGAGAAATTCTTAAAACGGTTTATACTTCTAAAACCATTCTTTCAACCAGTGTTAACGGAAGTTTTTTCAGATATATTGATACTGAAAGATTACTGGAAGCTGAGGTAGGTCTGACTCAAAACGAACCTGTTCAGCTCGCTGTAACAGAAGCAATAGAAAAAGCAGTAAAAGCCCTGATTGTTGAAGGAATCAGAGATAAAATATGGGGGAAGGCAATAGATGAGAATGGAGGATATCAAAGCTTAATTAATGAATATAACAGAGAGCAGGAGCAAAATAATGACAGAGTTGTTGGAGGCAGATATCCGCAGGATTACAGACAGAAAGTATCCATATTTGCCAACGTTGAAGGACAGAAAGTTAAAGATGACTACGTAGGTCCTAAAATGAATGTTGGTGGAAAAATAGGGCTTAAATATTTCCTTACTCCTTATCTGAATATGGAACTGAACGCAAGCTACTTTACGCTTGAAAATTCAAATATTGTGAAAAGAAACTACTATGGTCCTGAAGTGAATCTGGAATACATCCTTTTTCCGAAATACAGATTCAGTCCATTTGTGTATGGTGGAGCAGGAGCGTTGTATTCAAAATATAAACCTCAATATAAAGCACAGTTTGGTGGCGGGCTGGAATATATGATCAGCAAGAATTTTTCGCTGAGAGCCTCAGCCCAATATGATCTTGGCTTCAAAGACGACTGGGAAGGCCTTGTTAATGGGAAAAGAAAAGATCAGGCTTTGCGCTTGGGAATAGGAATCAACTTTTACTTCGGAAACAAATAAAAACATGAACTATGAAAACTATAATTAAAATATTCAGCATACTCATCTTTGCTTTTTGTCTGTTTTCATGCAATGAAGACCTTGTAGAACAGGCGCAAACAGGAATGTTAAAAGGAAAAGTCGTGAAAAGGGGTAGCAATGTGCCGCTTTCTAATGTGAAGATATTTACAAATCCTACGACACAAACGGTTTTCAGTGGTACAGACGGTTCATTTGAAATCGCTGCCATGCCGATAGGGAATTATTCTGTAAAAGCAGAACTTTCAGGATATATCACAAGCTTTCAGTCAGTCAATATACAAAATCAAAATCAGGTGGTAACGGTAGTTTTTGAGATGGATGATGATACTTCATTGAATTCTCCTCCCGCTACACCACAGTTGCTAAGTCCGATAGATAACGCAGTAAATCAACCTTTGAGCGTCGAATTAACCTGGAGCGCAACAGATCCCGATACAGCAGATGTATTAAGATACAGTCTGACCATTAAAAATAATCTTGACACTAATGTGATTCAGGTTAATGATTTGACAGCAAACCACTATACGCTTTCAAATCTGAAGTTTGGTGTAAGTTACTTCTGGCAGGTGTCTGTTTCGGACGGCATTCACCAGCCAGTTTTAAGCTCTATCAGTAAATTTACCACCAATACAGTTCCGGCCAACAGGTATCATTACGTTCAGAAACAAAATGGAAACTTTGTGATTATTTCCAGTGATGATCAGGGAAATAACTTCCAGTTTACCAGTTCTTCCTACAACAGCTGGCGACCGCGTAAAAACAATAATGCAGGTCTCATTGCATTCCTTCGTACGGAAGGTGGAAGTACCCATCTTTACACTGCCAATCCGGATGGCTCCAATCCTTTTAAAGTAACAACGGTTGCTGTTGCAGGCTTTAATAACTATGAAATGGACTTTGCATGGAGTACCAACGGTAAGGAGCTTATTTACTCCAATTTTAATAAGTTGTACAGAATTAATAAAGATGGAAGTGGCTTGAGCTTAGTCTATACAACTCCGGATGGAAGCCTGATCTCCGAATGTGACTGGAGCTATGATGGTAGTAAAATAGCATTGAAAACCAATGATTATAACGGATACAATACTAAAATTCATGTAATAGATATAAATGGCGCTGTTCTTAAAACGGTATTGTCAGGTACTGCAGGTGCCAGCGGAGGCTTGAACTTCTCTGTAGACGGACAGCTTCTTCTCTTTACCCGTGATATGTCCGGATATTTGGATGGAAGTGGAAATTACCGTCAGCTGGATTCACATATCTTTATCTATAACCTTGTTACAGATGCTGTGAGTGATATTTCTGCAGAAAGCGAAAAAGTACTGGGAACGAATGACCACGATCCTAGGTTCTCACCAAATAATGCTCAGATTATATTCATGAATACCTCCAACGACAATATTTCTCAAAGGAATATAATGGTCATTGACCTTAGTAGTACGCTGACCGATATGACAAGGGCAACACTGTTCAGTAATGGAGAAATGCCGGATTATGAATAAGATACAATATTTAATGTCTAAGGTTTTAGTTTTAAAGTGAGGTATGAGATCATATCTGTACCATTAGAGATCAATTTTTTAGAATTAATTAAATATGTTTTTCATGTTTTGTCTCTAGTTTCTCTGCCTCACTTTTTATTCTACAGACTTTGAGTATAGGTAACAATAAAAATTTCACTGAAGAATTAATTAAAATCAGAAGTAAAAAAAATTCCAGACTTTTTAAAGCCTGGAATTTTTGAGTGATTCATGGAAGTCTTTCAGTCGATGATATGATTCTCGATCGCATATTTTACAATTCCGACTGAGTTTTTCGCATTGAGTTTCAAAAGAATTCTTTTTCTGTGTGTTTCTACCGTATTGATACTGATAAATAATTTTTCTGATATATCTTTACTGCTGCATCCGTCACAGATCAGTTTAAGAATTTCCATTTCGCGGCGGGTGAGAGGTTCTTTGATGTGAGGGTTGGGTTTTCCCTGTTCATTACTAATAAAATTGATCATTCTTTCCTTTGCCTGATCACAGATATAGATCTCATTAAGAAGTAAAACATTGATGGATTTAAGAAATTCGTCATAGGAACAATTTTTATCCAGATAAGCTTTAATACCTTTATTGAAGAGTTTTCGGATGTCAATCACATCATATGAACTTCCAATGATAGTAATCTTGGTATTTTTATGCTTTGCAATAATAGTCTCCACAAGCTTGCATATTTCTGAAAGCATAAGCATGTTGGAACTCATCACAAGCATTTCCGGAGGTTCTTCTTTTAAATGTTTTGAGAGGTTTTCTAGAGAATTGCAAATATCAATTGTACTGAAAATTTTGCTTTGAGTAAGTAGTCTTGATAATCCTTCTGTATAGAGCATCGGTTCATCAAAAATAGTCAATTTTGGTTTCATCATGGTTTATTTTGTTTATATAAAAATAGGAAAAAAACTTCATATTTTAAACAAAATTGACAAATAATTTCAAATTATTATGTTTTTATTGATGGTAAAATATTATTTTTATTGATTTTTCGCTAAATAATTCTCTTTTTGTGGAATTTTTTGGAGTTATTATTGTTGAAATCTATTATTCATCGTTGTTTTTAAACGTTATTTTGAAATGTGGTACTATTTAACTAACGTGGTAGGGATATGCTTTACCGGAAAGTTAACGGAGTTGGCAATGAAGCAGAATTCGCTGGCCTTATGATGAAGTTGTTCTGCTTTTTTAATCATAGATTCTTCAGCAACTGTTACTGTTGGGTGTAGAGTTACTTCTGTAAAATGACCGCTTCCACTGGCTGTTTCTACCATGGTACCTGTCGCTTCATCAGTATAATTTGTAACGATAATGCCGGCTTCAGAACAAAAATGAAGATACCATAGCATATGACAGGAGGAAAGTGAAGATAACAGCATGTCTTCCGGATTATGTTTTGTTCTTTCACCACGGAATGCAGGATCTGATGAACCTTCAATCACAACTTTGTTTTCTGCTGAAATGGTGTGATTTCTTTCGTAGTCTCTATAGCCGCTGGTTCCTGTTCCTTTATTTCCTGTCCATTGGACGGTAATTTTGTAATGGTGGTTTTTCATAGATAAAAGATAAAAGATAAAAGATAAAAGATAAAAGATAAAAGATAAAAGATAAAAGATAAAAGATAAAAGATAAAAGATAAAAGATAAAAGATATTGTTGTTAAACAACTATTATACATCTGGATATCAATATCAATAGGGTGGGCTTTAGCCCGCCTAGTGTAATAATCTAATCGTCCATTGTCTTGAGGCAAAACTTAAATTATTAATCATGTTCTATATTTGCAATACATTATAAAAACGAAAAAACCTCCAGTACAACTGAAGGTTTTAAATTTTTTAATTAGAGAATTCTATCAATTCTTCTTTTTTGGCATTGTAGATTTTGTATTCTAAATATTTAAAAGAATCCCTTGGAACAATGGTTACCCACTTTTTGTATTTGATAAACCATTTCATCTGGATACTTTTAATGCCTTTTGTAAGGTAGGCTTCCACAAATGGGTGTACGTGCAGGTAGATTTTTCCTTTTTCTTTCTGCAGGATATTTCTTAAGGTTTCACCCATTCTTTCCACGATAACAATAGGAGCTACAATTTCTCCGTCTTTGTTCGGGTTTTCTTCTTTGGTGTCGATCTGTTTTTCCGGACGGTTTCTCTGTCTGGTAATCTGGATCAGACCAAATTTACTTGGAGGAAGGATTTTGTGGCGTGCTTTGTCGCGCTTCATTTCCTCTTTAAGATGCTCGTAAAGATCTCTTCTGTGATCAGAATTCGGCATATCTATGAAATCGATAACGATGATACCTCCCATATCGCGGAGGCGAAGTTGTCTTGCGATTTCTGTAGCAGCCATTTTGTTCACTTTCAGTGCATGCTCTTTGTTGACAGCAGTTCCGGTAGTAATATTGTTTCCGGAGTTGACGTCTACTACGTGAAGTGCTTCTGTGTGTTCAATAACAAGATAAGCTCCTTTGGAACTCGGAATGTTGACGTGTTTTCCGAAGCTCTGTTTAAGCTGTTTTTCAACATTGTAATATTCCAGAAGTGGAATATGAGAATCATAAAACTGGACAATGTTTTTCTTTTCAGGGGCAATTACTTCAATGTAATTTTTCATTTCGTTGACCATTTGCTCATCGTCGCAGATGATATTCACGAAATCCTGATTAAAATTGTCTCTTAGAATAGCTGAAGCTTTGTCTTCTTCGCTTAAAACTTTAGACGGAACTTTATTTCTCTGGATGTTTTTGAAAGTGCTTTCCCACTTCTGAACCAGCTGGTTCATGTCATTATGCAGGTCTGCTACTTTTTTTCCTTCTGCTACCGTTCTGATGATTACTCCGAATCCTTCAGGTTTAATGCTGTCGATAAGGGTTCTCAGTCTTTCTTTTTCCTCAGAACTTCTGATCTTTTTGGAAATAGAAACTTTATTGTCAAAAGGAATTAAAACCAGGAAACGCCCTGTTAATGAAATCTGGGTAGAAATTCTTGGACCTTTGGTAGAAATAGGTTCTTTGGTAATTTGTAACAGAACAAGATCGTCCTTGGCAATTACTTTGTCTACCGTTCCGTTTTTGTCTATTTCGGGTTGTATCTCGAAATTTTTTAAGCTCGAAGTGCTTTGTTTTTTAGAAATAGTATCTTTTAAAAACTTTCTGTACGTAAGATACTGAGGTCCCAGATCCTGATAATGCAGAAATGCATCTTTGTCATATCCGATATTGACGAATGCTGCATTCAGATTGGGTGCCAGTTTTTTTACTTTTCCTATAAACAGATCTCCAACTATAAAATCGCTTTTGTCTTCTTGCTCATGAAGTTCACATAGTCTTCCGTCTTCCAGCAGCGCAATCTTTGTAAGATCATCTTCATGCGAAACTATTAGTTCTTTCTTCATTTTTTAATAAGATAAAATTGTTAAGATTATAGGAAGTGGATGTTTTTTATCGATTAATTCATCTATTAAATATAAGGATTTTGAATGAAAATCATTATATGTTTATTAAAATAATATTTGAAACCCTCCGTTTTCCGCGGAATCTTATAGTTGCAAACAAAAATATAGTTAGTGAACTTTAAAAATTTAAATCCACCAACTATATTATTATATTGTAAATCTCGAGAAAAAGAGATTATTTTTTCTTATGTCTGTTTGCTCTTCTTCTTTTCTTTCTTTTGTGAGTCGCAACCTTGTGTCTTTTTCTTTTCTTTCCGCTTGGCATAATTTTAATTTTTTAGTAACTAGTTAATATTCAGTTAATGTTCTTATTTTACTGCAACTTTAGTTTTTACTTTCTCAACAAAAGATTTTGAAGGTTTGAAAGCAGGAATGTTATGAGCAGGAATCTCAATTGCAGTGTTTTTAGAAATATTTCTTCCTGTTTTAGCAGCTCTTGTTTTAATGATAAAAGATCCAAAACCTCTTAGATAAACGTTATCCCCATTATACATAGAAGTTCTGATCTCCTGCATAAAAGCTTCTACAACTTTCTGTGTTTCATTCTTTTCTGTTCCCAACTTATTTGAGATGGTGTTTACCAATTCTGCCTTTGTCATTTCCTTATTTTAATTTTAAATTTTAGGTGTGCAAATTTAGTTAAAAAAATTGAATACTAGCAAATTAGTGGCAAAATATTTTTATTCAAAGAGTTGGACTTTTTATGTATACACTATATTAAGGTACGGTGAAGATTATTTAACAATAAAATAATACAGCCGGATAAAGGTACAGAAATTTGGTGAACAAAATTTAATAAATGCTGGTTATAGCAGGCTTTACAGTACTTTTTAATATTGATTATAATATTTTGAAATCTTCTTCTCTGTCCTCATACATCACGAGGAATTGATTTTTTTAGTGAAATCAAAATTTTTTATAAACTGGAATTATAATATCCGTTTTCTACACAGAAACGTATCAGATGAAGTTTGGTCTTTAAGCCCAGCTTTTCTGTTAGCCTGTTGATATAAGTGTCTATAGTCCTGGTACTCAGATTCAGTTTTTCTGCAATTTCTTTATTACTGAATCCTTCATAACAGAATCTCATAAGCTGTATTTCTGCCGGTGACAGCTCTTCCTGTCCTTTTTTCTGCCTGTCCATGTATTCCTGTACAGCAAGAGGTTGCTGTTCCCATTCTTTGGAATAAGCCTGATAGTCGAAGTCGTCAGAGGCAATACTTCCTTTAATAATATCCTTTATAATGGTGCTTTTTTTCTGACAGTAATAGATATTGGGAATCTTCGAAAGGATTTCCGCCATATCTTCCTGATAAGTGCCGGAATACGTAATAATAGGGGTTTCAGTATTGTTTTTTCTGATATACTTAATAGCTTCAATTCCACTTAATACCGGCATGAAGAGTTCAATAATGAACACATCTTCCTGTCTTCTGTAGATTCTGTTTACCAGTTCATGCCCATTGTTACAATCATTCAGAAGCATATAGAAAGGATTTTCCATAAGAGTTTTGATCATTATTTTTTTAAAATAAAAATCACTGTCTGCAATGGAAAAACGTACGGTATTAGATAATATTTTACTCATTCTTAATATCGATTTGGCGAATGATATTTAAAATTCAGAGGTCTAATTTATGAAAAACTTATCAAAGTGAAAATTAATATTAATTTAATCAGGGTTTTCACGAAACAGGGTTGGGGAAATTACGTATTGTGCATAAAATTTTTTTTTTATATTTTCACAGGCCAAACAAATCGCAAATTATGTCTTCTAACAGGGAAAAAAAATTAAACAAATCTGACGTCAGAACGGGCATTTGGAAGTTTATTCTGTCATTTGTTGTTTTGTCGGTTGTATCTTTTACGTGCTTATTTCTCTTCTTTAAGAGTTATGACATACAGCGCGAAGGGATTAGCCGTGAAGCTGAAGCTTATAAAGAACTGATGCTTCGAAGTGACGTGCTTAAAGATCACATTGATGATATTTACGACAAAATGAACCAGCTTAGCATTAATAAGGTGGAGAATGAAGTGTTTCTCAGAACCAGTATTATGGATAATGTGAGAGATGCTAAAAACATTATGGGGAAAGACAGTGTGCAGAGCTTTAAACATTATGCTTTATTGATGAAGCAAATTGTACCGATGATGACTTTAAAAGCCAAGATCATTGAAGTGGAGTATCAGAAGAAAACAGTTTTAAGAGATCTTGATGAATGCATGGGGAAGATCAAAGTGACCAATAATGAACTGAGAAAAGACCCTACAAGAAATTTCACAGGAAGTAAAAGAAGAAGATAAAAAGAAAAGATATGCAAGGACAAATCACATTATCTAAGAAAGAAAGGCATTATCAGTTTTTTTATTTAATACTGATGCTGGTAACTGCAATGTTATTTTTGGGAGTGATCTTTTTAAAAGGATTTGTATCTCCTTTTTCTGATGAAGATGTAAGAGGAATTCAGAATCTTGAGCAGAAAGCCGAATTTGAACAACACCAGAAAGTTGTTCTTCCTATCATGGACAGTACGTATACCATGATTACCAAACTTACGGACGACGGGCCACAGCCTTTCATCGAAAACAATATCCAACTGGGTGTTAACGACCTTAACAGCTATTTCAATAGTACTGACGTTGTGGATATCCGCAAAGATGCTTATCCACAGATCGCAAAATTTTATAAAATGTATTTTGATGACAAAAAAGTCATTTCAACCACCTCTGAAGACATTAAAATTTTCCAGAAACAGGTAGATGAATGCAGAATCGGATTTAAAGATAAGCAGAATAAGCTCTATCAGCGCGAGCAGGATCTGAAAGCAAGAATGCAGTAAGCAATAAATACTAGGAACTTTAAATAAAACACATCACAATTACTAACTATGAATTATTTTCAAAAGAACAAGAAAAACATTATTATCGGTGTTATTGCAACTTTGCTGATCGCAGCATTGGTTGCTCTGTGGCTGCAGAAAAAGGTAATACACTCAGCCGATGATATTGTTGGGGTGGTTTATCCGTCTTCATTGGCGGTAGGAGACACGCTTTTATTCGAAGATAAAACCCAGTTTGCGAAAACCAAAAGATGGAATTTCGGAGATGGAACAACTTCAGATAAAAATAGTGGTATTCACTTCTATAATAAACCAGGGTACTATCAGGTGAGCTTGATCGTTGACAACAAGTACACGAAATCTTTCCCTGTAATGGTAGGCGCAAGAAGCGTTCAGAAACCTAAAGATACTGCAACGACAAAAACGACTATTGAAGCCGTGAGTCAGGCGATGCAAAATGAAAATGTGACTTTCCGCGCTGTTTCTGATGCAAAACAGTTTGCATGGAAATTCGGTGAGTCTGGAAATACAGATGCGAAGGATAAATTTACCATCTATTCCTATAAAAAACCTGGAGAGTATCTGGTGACTCTTTACACAGAACAAAGCCAGGATCCTATCTATCACCGTATCAAAATTCTTCCGGCTTATGATGCTCTTGCAGAAGATGAAGTTTCAGTAGAAGACTCTTATGCCAAAGTAGACAATGATTTTAAATATCACCTGCAGCAGATTGCCAACGGAAACAGTTTCAATATGCACTACAATTACCTGCTGAAAACTTATCTGTGTAACAATGAAAATACAGTGGTAAAAGTAAATGACAGCAAAGTGAATAACTTCTACATGTATTGTGCAGGCCTTCAGTTTGACAAAAATACGGTAATCCAGACGGTAAAAGTAAACCTGGATGATACGCAGAACTGTGTAACTAAAGTAGATATTAATCAAAGCAAATAATTTCGTCCGGTCTTACGGATGTGCCAATCATAAAAAGATTAAATAGGATGAAAAATAAATTTCCTCTAGCAGCATATTATATAGGGTTATCAGTATTATTGACGAGTTGCCAGGTAAAACTGCCGTCAAAGAAAACCCCGGAGCCTTCACAATATGGGCAGGTGGATGCTTCACCTGTCGTTAACGGATATCCAAAAAAGTCAGTGCCATGGATTGTTATTTCAGACAGATCCAGAAATACAGCTTATTTGGATAAAGATGATGAGAAGTCTTACAAAGAAGTGAAATTCCTTGAACCTTTAATGGTTTTAAAACATAGAGACGGAATGGTAAAAGTAGCGGAATATGTTCCGGATGCTTTAATGAAAAAAGTTTCCCCAAAATCAGTCAAAACATACGGCTGGATTCAGGAATCTGACCTCCTTCTTTGGAATAATGCCTTAAAAAGCGAAAAAACAGGTTATCCTGTAAGAGTCGCAGTAGTCCCTAATAACAGCGAAGTCATCAGAAATGCTGAAAGATACTACAAAAACGACTCTATTATGGTGTTCAACTCACCAAGCCTTATTGAAACAGCCAACGTGAAAATTCCTAATGGACAAATTGTTTACGTATACAAGATGGCTGAAAATAACAAACGTTTCCTGGTAGGTAAAAAACCATCTGTTGATATGGACAGTATCAACAAAGGACTTTACGGATGGGTAAGCTCAAATGTAATTTCCAGCTGGGGAGAACGTTCTGCAATCAAACTAAAAAATACAACAGGAATTAATGATACAACACTGGGAATTCATGAAGGGCATCCAGGTGGATCAGCTTCTGATGCTGACAACAAAACCGCAGTTCTTCTTACTGATGTAAACAAGAGAACTCCTCTTGAAAATATCTTCCCGGTAAATCTTCCTTTAGAAGAAACACCAACTCCTGATTCAAAGACAAAATATTTCACCAATATTTTAGATTACAGCAAAAACTTTGTATCCAATGTATTGGGAGAACCCATCTATTTTGACCGTTACAGAGAAATCACGGAAAGAGATAAAAATATCAATATTGTTTTCGCGCTAGATGTAAGTGCAGCCAATGCACCTTATGCACCTATTGTAAAATCATTATTACAGGACCTGCAGCTTAGATTTGAAAAACCATCTTATTTTAGTAATGTTAAATATGGAGTGGTTTTATATAAAAATAATCCTTGTGGGGAGAATATTTCTGTATCCAATTTAAGTACAGATTACAGCAAGATTTCTTCGTTTATCGATCAGAAAACAAATGAAATGAACTGCGCAAGCAACAATGGTTATCAGCCGGTAGGAGAAGCTCTTACTGCAGCTGGAAATCTTCTTTCAAATGTTCCTGATGAAACCAATATTGTAGTGACTGTAGGTACTTCTGCTAACCAGAGCGGAAATATGTACAGTGTAATCAGCTCATTGACGCAGGCTCAGGCAAGGTTAATCATGTTCCAGACCAGTGCAAGATCATCTGATACTTATAATGATTTTGTATTGATGGCAGAAAATGTGGTAACCAATACAGCTAAAAATATTGCTGAGCTTAAAAAGCAGAAGATCATCAACCAATATGATGTACTTACCAAAAACAATTTCAACCTTGTGGAAGGTGATGAAGGATTTTTCTCTTTAGCTTATCCTAAGCAGAGTATGTCTCAGGGATTCGTTATTTTCCCTAAAAAAGGAGATATTACCACTCCGGGATTCCTGAAAAAATCTGTTGACAGCCTTATTGCGCAGGTTACTTTAGACAATCAGACTGTTGATAAATCTCTGAATGAATATTTTCATTCATCGGTAGGCGCAGGAAGAACAGATGTAGATCTGAAATATAAATATCTGTATCCAGGACTTACCAATCCTGTTTCTGCCGGAATTGCTGCACAGCTGATCAACTACGGAAGTCCATTCCTTGTGAAAGGATATATTCCAAAAGATCTGAAAGATTATACTCCAGCAATAGAAAAGGGAATCCTTATTTCTGAATCCGAATATGATAACTTAAAAGCATTCTACACTGAAGTTTACAGAAACACTCAGGCGGACCGTGCAGACTTTAATCAGGCAAGAGCGGTGAAAGAATATGTGAAGCTGTTGAAGAAATATAATCCTACAATAAAATTCTTAGATAAAGGAGCACTTTATGAGCTGCCAATGTCTTACGCTATCGGAATGAGTACAGGATTTGATCTTTCTGAAGAAGAACTGATGGCTAAATATAAGCTGAAAGGTTGGAAAAAATCAAAAGTTGTTCCTAGTGAAACGGTAAAGAATTATTTCCAGCATTATAAAAACTTAGCGGACAGAATGCTTGCCAACAGAAACAATCCGGCTGTAAAAATTCAGCAGAACGGACAGACTTTCTACTGGCTTAATGAGTACTTTACTCCATCAAGAATTCCAACAGAACAACCGGAATACACAAAACATTAAAAAATTCATTTTATGATATTAAAAGCAGGAGTATATACTTCTGCTTTTTTTGTCGCATAAAGACAGATTGACCAAAAAATTGATTTACATAAACCTGAAACCTCGGACTTTAAACCTCATTATTTCTCCTTCATGTGTAAAATTATTTTTTATCTAAAAATGGAGAGATAATTTAAAACACTGTATTAATGGATGTTATCGTGTGGTGTGTAAATCCATTGTCGTAGAATTACGACATTAAATCGTAGAACTACTACAAAATCTCAGATTTATAGGGAAAAGTTTTTTTTAGCGGAAAAGAGCCTCTATATTTGCTAACACAATCACCACATCACAAAATATTACTAACGATTAAATTTACTAATCATGGCAGAAAGAAATTCAAGAGGAATCTTAAAATTCAATAATGGAGAAGGGCAGAAGCTGTTAAAAATGAATTACAGCGTTTCCAGATCTACAGATGTTTCAGGACGTGTAGCATCAGATCCTTCCAACGCATTAATCAAGGTTACAGTAGAAGCTACTGAAAAATCAGATATCCTTGAAAGCTTGCTGAACGGTAAATATAAGCCGACTGTAGGAGAGATTACTTTTAACAAATCTCACGAAGAAGGAACATTGATTACACTGAAATGGCAGAATGGATATGTAATCCAGCATCAGGTAGATTTCGATGCTATCGACAGCAACAGTATGCTGATCAGCTTCGTAATCAGTGCTGAAACAATAGATTATGGTACTTCTCAATATGCTGGGCTATGGCCATCCAGCTAAATACTGACACACATTATCAACATTCATAAGAAGAAAGACTGTCCCTATTTAAGACGGTCTTTTTTTGCCTGAATAAAAAAACTATACCTGAGAATTTTATTTTATAACATATTTATATAGTGTCTGTTACATAAATTTTGTTATCTTTAATACCAAACACAAACACAAACACAAACACAAAGCATATGAAAACCGAATCAAAGACCAAAGGATCTTCTTTCCGCCCATCTCAGAATGCAGACGGGATATCCGCGAATCATCACGCAGGGATCAACCGGCTGGTTAAATTATCACTGGTTGTAGAAGGTAAAATTATTAAGTACTATAAACATTTCACTCTTAAACAAAAAGCGGGTCACCACCACGAATTCAATCTTATTCTTGCTCACGATGCTTTGGGAGACAGGCAGAGCCATACCCTTGAAGAAGCCAACAAATTTCTGGGAAAACGTCTTACGGCTGTTATTTCCTACAAAGATATTGAAGAGAGTCCGGAAAGGAATTTTGTCGGGGTTATTACCAAAGTAGGATTCAGTCAGGAAAAAATGAGTCTGGGAAATATTGTACTTTCCGGATACAGCCCAACGATCCTGCTGGACGGTGCTCCGCATATCCAGAGCTTTGGCGGCAGCCAGCCTGTTAATATGGGAATCATAGCCAAAGAAGTAATACAACAGGGAATAGATAAAGAACGGTTTGATATAAGAGTCGATACCAATGATTATTCCCAGATCATTTACAGCAGCCAGTATAACGAAACCCATTATAATTATCTGTCGAGAATGGCAGAAGCTTATGGAGAACAATTTTATTATGATGGAGAAGTTTTGCATTTTGGCAAGCTGCCTCCACAGAATAAGCCTATAAAACTTTTATACGGAAGCAATGCAGATAATATTAAAGTAGAGCTTAAAGCGGTTCATACAAGACCTCAATATTATGGCTATAACAGCAGTAAACATGAAAAACTGACCTCAGGGGAAACTCCGGTTGATCATTTAGGTGATTTGGCCCGCACAGCATATACTCATAACGATAAAATCTATAAAACTCCGGCACTGCAGGTTGCGCCTATCAAAGCAACAACGCATCTGGATGTGGAGCATTCTCAAAGAAGCGCGTCAGGAAGTGAAGCGGTTAATGTATTTTCGGTTTCCGGATCTACAACCGTTCCTTTTTTGCATCCCGGATGTATTGCTGATATTCATATGAGAAAACCGGACAGCAGTGAAACATCTTATTTTACGAAGGTTATGGTGACAGAAGCCGTTCATGAAATTGATACGATCGGACATTATACGGGAACTTTCGAATCCATTGCCGCAGACACGGGTTTTCTGCCCAAACCGGAATTTACGGTACCGGCTGCACAGCCACAAATTGCAACGGTAATTTCCAATACCGATCCGGAAGGTCAGGGAAGAGTTCAGGTAAGATTCGACTGGCAGATGAATGATAACACTCACTTTGTAAGAGTAATGAGCCCCGATGCAGGAGGAACCGATCAGATCACTCAAAATCGTGGTTATGTAGCTATTCCCGAGGTAGGCGATCAGGTGATGGTTAATTTCGTACATAGTCATCCTGACAGACCATTTGTGATGGGAGGAATGTTTCATGGCGGAATAGGCCTTGGTGGAGGTGCAGACAATCGTGTAAAATCTATACAAACGCGAAGCGGCCACAGAATCGTTTTTACAGAAGACGAAAGCATTATTATTACAGATAAAAGCGGAAATGAAATCCATCTGGATACAACAGGAAGTAATATTAATATCACGGCACCGGAAACCATGACCCTGAACTGTAAGAATATGAATATTAATGTAGGAGAGAATATGACTACGACGGTGGGAAATAACCAAAGTACAAACGTTGGAAATAATATTACAATATCTGCTGGTAATGATATTATAGAAACTGCTACGGGTAATAGAATGGAAATATCTGATAACCGGACAGAGATGGTGGATAATGATTATACAAGACAGTCTTCAACGTCTGATATTTTTGCAAAAAAAATGACTGCTATAAGTTCAGAAGATGATATTCTTATACAAAGTGCTAAGACTGTACATATGAATAGTGGTGAAAAAGGGACTAATCATTAAAAATTAACGTCTATGGCAATTATAAGAAAAGCTTCGAATATTAAAATTATTACTCAAAATAAGGACGCTGTTTTAGCTGGGAGAATTCACATGAGTACCAGTAAAAAAATGATATTCGATGCAATCGAAGATAATCTGGAGTTCAATAGCGCAAAAAAAATAAAAGCAGATGGCAGGGGTTAGTTATAATACTTGGTTTAAAGTCACGAGAGAAATATTTCCTACCTCTGTAAATTTTGAATGTACAAGAATAGTAGAGTATAACATTAGCTTGAATGAAACAAGAGAAATTAGATTTAAGGTAGGTGGGAAAAATGATGATAAGAAGCGTGATCTGAAATTTGAACTTAATAATTCAAATATATCATTATCTACTTCTTATTGGAGTGTTGAAAATGAATGGGTAATAAAGACAAAAGTGACGGGCAAAAAGCTTGGTGAAACTCTTATTACGGTAAAAGTGGAAGGAAAGACGTTAAATACGATTAAAATAAAATGTGTTGATTATAAAGACGTATTTTCTGAAAAAGATGTGGAAAGATTAGTTGAGGAAAATAAGATTTCTATTTCTCGACATACAGCATGTATAATCGCTGCTGACAAACAATTAGGAAAGTTATTATTGGACAATAAAAACTTTATAACTGAAACTTCAAATAATAAAGCAAATGTTTATAATGCTTATACAAGAATAGATCAAATTAAAGATTATGGTTTTGTTAAGAATTTTCAAATTTTTGAACAAAGTACTTTTAAGGGTGGAGGTAATTACCAACCAAAGGAATATAATACTGGAAAACAAAATGTAATATCAAATTATTTGAAAAATGCAATTGGTAGTAAAATTGGTTATCACGTATTTTATTTTACAATTTTAAATGGTTATCATGTATTGCTGCTTGTTGTAAATGCTTCAAATCCATGTGATATGAAATTTAAAATATATGATCAATTAAGAGATAGAGGAGATTATCAAAATTTTTCTTTGATAGATGATAAGTTGTTAGAGATGAATGTTAATAATTGGTCTGGAGCAGCAAGTTTAACCAGAGATAAAACAGCATCAACAAAATTTGGAATATGGAAAATACAAAAAAATAGGATATAGTATTTTGTTTTTATTAATTATGCTTTCATGTGATGGACAAAAACAGATCAATTATTATGATACACAATTAAAGGAAATTAATAACAGTAATAATATTAGAAAACTAAAATTAAATCTATATATGTATAATGGTAAAGTGAATATTTCATCAGATTATACTATACAATATGCGGGAACTAATGAAAAGATAATGACAAAAAATAAAGGATTAATTTTACAGGATTCTATCTTTTCTTTAAAAACAAATTCTTTATGGAGTACTGATGCTATTATAAAAACAGCAAGTTATCAGGAAGTGGAAAAGAATATTTTATACAAGGATGTAAATAATATTTATTATAACTCTACTTCGAGAAATAATAATTCTCCATATATAATATTAGATTTAGTGTCTCCAGAAGTCAAATTATTAAGTGGTAATTATATTAGAGATAAAAAGAATATTTATAGCTATGGAGGGATAAATTGTCAGAAATTGGAGGGTGTCCAAATAAATTCATTTAAAACCGAAAAATATATGAATTCAATTAATGGTAAAAGTATTTATTTGGGATTCGATGGTGAAAGTATCTTCCATAATGAAGTCAAATTATCTATTGATGATGTAAAAAATTTGCCTATTCATGAAAAAATAAAAGACTCTCTCCAAAAAGAATATTTTTCTGATAGGTAAGAAGAGTTATTATATAATAATGAAATCTTAAAATATTAATACATGTAAACTGTTTGTTAATTCTATCCTTCAGGGTTAGATATTTTAAAAAAAATCACACAAAGAAATTACTTAGGAGAAGGGCTTAGAAACAAGCAAGTTGGACTTTTACTAATACTTTTATGAACAGATTACTAGAGCATTTAGTTTAGTAAT
Organism: Chryseobacterium sp. PCH239; assembly: GCF_018924625.1. Classification (NCBI taxonomy): domain Bacteria; kingdom Pseudomonadati; phylum Bacteroidota; class Flavobacteriia; order Flavobacteriales; family Weeksellaceae; genus Chryseobacterium; species Chryseobacterium sp. PCH239. The sequence continues at coordinate 2,037,728 of NZ_CP073027.1, read as the reverse complement.
AAGTCTTGATGAAAAAAGAACAGCTGGTATGGTAAGGTATTTAAAAGCTAACAATATGAATTGCTATAAAAATGGAAAACTTATTAAATCAACACATCAAGGGATTTTCAACAACCATCGTTAAGGTTTTCTTACAATTATTATTAATAACTACTGTAGCTTGTACAAAAATGAATGAACAAACATTTAAAGTATTTGGAAAAGAAGATATATTGAAGAATACTAAAATTAATATCATAAAGATAGATGATAGAGGAGCAAAAACTGAAAATACATTATTGTTTTTAGGAAAAGAATATGACATAAATGCAGAAACGGAAGCAGGTGCTACCTATGAACTTTATGTTTCTTATAAAGATTCATTAGTTAATATATTGAAATTTGAAAATGTAATGAGAAATGCAAATGATCATATTAATCATATTTATTTGAATGAAGAAAATAATAGCATAAACGTTATTTATATCGGAAGAGAATCAGATGTGGTTAAGCATCATGGGTTTATGAAAACATTGATGCCAAAAAACGATTTTTATAAAGCTAATAATATTTCAGATGATAAAACGATAGAAAAGTATAACCAGCTTTTTTTGATGAAGTTAAGTAGCTCTTAAATTATGAAATTAAAAGTTTTTTTTTACTGTTATACCTTTATTTTTCCCAATGTAAAAAAACAATAACCTATAAAAAATATTGTGAATAAAATAATAATATTAGCTGGGTTAGTTTTTTTTACTCAATTTCAATCGCAGGAATTACAAAAGACAATGATTCCAAAAATTAGTAATGAATTTGAAAAGATTACCATACAGAATTCTAAGAAAAAAGATGATGACAGATGTATTGAAACTCCAGAAGGAAGAAAAGAAATCTTTTCTACTTCTGAAGGTGGATATAAATTAAGTATTTACTATGAGAATTCTTTTTATAAATCAGATAAATTCTATTATAAAAATGGGTACATAAAAAATAAATCATTGGCATTTAACACGGGCTCACCCGTCGGAATATTATATCATTTTGATAAATCAGGTAAGCTTACTAAGGAAGAATATACAGATGAAGGATATAGTTTTACTCCTGAAAAGGTAGTGAAGTATTGTGAAAAGAATAAAATCGCGCTTCCGAAAGGATATCATGATTCTGGGTTTTATACCCGGGTTAGAAAGGATGTTCTTGATGGTAAAAAAGTTTGGGTAATAGAATACCTTATCCCGGATGGAGATATTCAAAAAGTTGTTTTAGATGGTCAATCAGGTACAGAACTTGAGAAAAAAGTGGTTCCGTTTGTGAGCCGTTAATAGGTTAATCTTTTTTCTATTTTGGCCGGAAAGAGATCCAGAAAAGTAATATGTCACCATCAGAACTACGATTAAAAACAAAAAGCACCGTTGTTACTTCTCTAATTGAAGAATTAACTATCTTTATATCGTTTAGAATAAAATAGCTAATTTTAGCTGCACAAAAAGAATAAGTTTTAATTCTTTGAAAAAAGAGATGAAAAATATACTTTAAAATCATCAAATCGTAAGCACAACAGAATGCCAATATATTAATATAAGAAAATTATAAATGGGAGTACTAGTAACCAACGAAACAGTAAAGCAACTATTTCACATTGCTCAGTCGATAGCGAAGGAAAATTATAATGGAACTTATGGTGGCCCGCACATCCTGCAGGCTTTAATGCATAAAGATATCGGACTTAATGAATTCCTGAAAAGCATAGATAAAGATCCGGGCTATTTCTATGAATGGGCAGATGTCCGTATCGAAGAATATCCGAAAACCAGCCATCTTCCCGATGAAGTAGGACAGGATGATGCAGTGGATACCCTTATTGAAGAAGCTGATGATATCCGTTTAAAATTAGGATTGGATGAGATTACTCCTATCTGTATCCTGACAGCCATTGTAAAACCACAGGTTGTATTCTCTCTTCAGCAGTTAAAGTCACTTCCGTTGAGAGAACATGAGATCTTTAATCTATACAGAAAAGATACTCCGTTTACCGTTTCAGAAGATGGGAACTTCTCATCATTATTTTCAAATGGTTCAGACTATTCAGACTCTTCCTTTCCTTCCATTAAAAGCTATTGTGTAGACAGAACGGCGCAGGCAAGAAAAGGAGAAATAGAAAATATCATCGGCAGGGACAAAGAACTCAGAATGCTGGTGGAAATCCTTTGCCGAAGAAGCAAACCGAATGTGATCATCATCGGGGAGCCAGGAGTAGGAAAAACAGCTTTGGTAGAAGGCTTTGCTACAGAAATTATTAAAGGAAATGTTCCTGAAATGCTTAAAAACGGTACCCTTTTAGAACTGGACACCGGAGCATTATTAGCCGGAACTTCTTATAAAGGGGAAATTGAAGACCGCCTGAAAAAAGTCATCAATGAATGTAAGAAAATTGAAAAAGCCATTCTTTTCATTGATGAAATCCACACCCTTTTAGATCCGAAAGGAAGCATCGGAAACGTTGCCAATCTCTTGAAACCTGAGCTTGCCAGAGGCGAAATTACCGTAATCGGAGCTACTACGCAGGAAGAATACAGAAAAATTATAGAGCCGGAACAGGCTTTCAACCGTCGTTTTGAGGTGTTAACCGTTCTTGAACCGGATGAGAAAACATGCGTCAAAATGATCGATGTACTCCTTGAAGGATACAAAAAGCACCACGGTATTGAAGTGGAAAAAACAGCCCTTCCGGAATGTGTACGTCTGGCAAAAAGATATGCAAAAGGTAAAAAATTACCGGATGCCGCTATTGATTTATTAGACAGAACAATGGCTGCGATCAAAATGCTTGATGAATTATCAGAAAAAGAACTGGATAGCTGGAAAGAAAGCTATGATGCGATTTTGAAGGAAGAATATACAGACAGCAAAGATAAAGCTGATGAACTGATCTGGACATATAACCTGCTAAGAGACAAAATAAGCCCAATTTTGTGGGGATCACTCAGCGAGCAGCCTTCCATCGACAACTCTATGCCGGTAGATCAGATTCAGAAAATCATTGAAGATACTTACGCAGAACTTTTGCAGCATGCAGCTAAGAAAAGAGAAAAAGTAGACAGATTGGAGCTGGCAGCTGTAATGGCCGCTAAAACCAATATTCCAATCGGGAAAATCCAGGCTCAGGAAAAAGAAAAACTCCTGAATATGGAATCCCTTCTATTGAACAGGGTTGTAGGGCAGGATCATGCACTAAAAATCCTTTCCGATGCTATTGTTGAAAACCGAAGCGGATTGAACAAACCGGGACAGCCTATCGGATCGTTCTTCCTTCTTGGACCTACCGGAACTGGTAAAACAGAGCTGGCAAAATCAATGGCAGAATTACTTTTCAACGATGAAAAGGCAATGGTACGCTTTGATATGTCGGAATTTAAAGAAGAACATTCCGCAGCGTTGCTATACGGAGCGCCTCCGGGATATGTAGGATATGAAGAAGGAGGAATGCTTGTTAATAAAATCAGACAACAGCCATATACTGTTGTGTTATTTGATGAGATTGAAAAAGCCCACCATTCTGTTTTTGATGTATTCCTTCAGATTATGGATGAAGGGAAAGTTCATGATAAATTAGGTAAAGAAGGAGATTTCAGCAATGCATTGATCCTGTTTACCTCCAATATCGGAAGTGAAGAAATTGTAAAACAGTTTGAAGAAGGAAAAATTCCGGAATCATCTTCACTCATGCAGATTATGTCAAACTCCGGACGATTCAGACCTGAGTTCCTGGCAAGAATTACAGAAATTATTCCTTTTGCACCGATCACAGAATCTATTGCAGAAAGAATCTTTAATATTCAGCTGAAATCACTTCATACTTCATTAACAAGATTGGGAATTGCTTTGAAAATTACCGATGAAGCTGTGAAAAACCTTGCATTAGGAGGGTTTAGCAGTAAGTATGGTGCAAGACAGATCTCAGGGGTCATCCGTGCTCAGCTTGCAAGACCAATCTCTAAAATGATTGTGAGAGAAGAAGTGAAATCCGGCCAGACTATTCATGTAGATTGGAATAAAGACGAAGAAAAATTAAGCTGGAAAGTAGATTAAGTATAAAGTAAAAAGGCAAATTTGTTACCCACTTTTGCCTTTTAGCTTATAAATAAAATTAAAATGAAAACAATTGTCAGAAATATCTTTACAGGTTTTCTATTATTAGGATCCGTTATCATGATCAACGGACAGTTTCTTGCTGCTTCCGATACCTCTGAAAGCAGTGTGAAAAAGTATAAAGGTATCATTAATGCCAATAAGGATCTTGTAGAATTTATTGAACAATTACTCCTTCAGAAAGGCCTTCCCAAGCATTTGAGAAATCTGGCCCTGATTGAATCCCATTTTGACAGAAATATTACCTCAGGTGCCGGAGCAGTAGGAATCTGGCAGTTTATGACTGCACATGCCAACCAATACGGGCTTACAGAGCAAGGACGTACTGACATTTATAAAAGTACTAAAACCGCTACCATTTCCTTAAGTAATCTTTATAAAAAGTACAATAATTGGGTGACCGTGGTTGCAGCCTATAATTGTGGTGAAGGAAATATTGCCAAAGCAATGGAAGCTGCTGGCTCTACTCAATATCATGTGTTTTATAAATACCTTCCGGGAGAAACCATTAATCATGTGAAGAAATATCTTAATGCATGCTATGCAACAGGAGAACTTCAGAGTGTATTGAATAATTATAATTCTGCAAGGCTCAACAAGATTTTCTTTGAGGGAGATCGTAAAGAAACTGCTGCAGCGCTTTCAGAAACAGAGATCAATGCCGGATTCAATCTGAACGTTGTTGCTGCAGAATTGAACGTAGAAGTAGACAAAATCCTTGCCTGGAATCCGGGAATCGTAGAAGAACTCCAGAAAAAAGGAGAAAGTCCATTCTATCTTCCTGTGGATCTGATGCCTGATTTTCTGCTGAGAAAAAACAAAATATTGGTCCGTTCCATAAAAGAAGGTGGAAAGGCTCAACAGTAAAATAATATCCGATAACAATAAAAAAGCAACCCATAAAACGGTTGCTTTTTTATTGGATAATCTGTTAAAAACATCCTAATATTTTATTAAGAAAATCTTAATATTTCTCACTGATGTGGAAAATTATTGTTTTTGGTGTTAATTTTCAATCAATTAAAACCTTTTATTGATAGGCTTTTGGTTGGTGTTCTTAAATCAATTGTCGTAGAATTACTACAAGAAATCGTAGAACTACTACAAATTTTCAGATTTATATTCAAAAGTTTTTTTTAGCGAAAAAGAGCCTCTATATTTGCTAACACAATCACCAAATCACAAAATATTACTAACGATTAAATTTACTAATCATGGCCGAAAGAAATTCAAGAGGAATCTTAAAATTCAACAACGGAGAAGGACAGAAGCTGTTAAAAATGAATTACAGTGTTTCCAGATCTACAGACGTTTCAGGACGTGTAGCATCAGATCCTTCTAATGCATTGATCAAAGTAACAGTAGAAGCTACTGAAAAATCAGACATCCTTGAAAGCTTGTTAAACGGTAAATACAAGCCAACAGTAGGGGAAATCACTTTCAACAAATCTCACGAAGAGGGAACACTGATTACTTTGAAATGGGAAAACGGATACGTAATCCAGCACGAAGTAGACTTCGACGCAATAGACAGCAACAGTATGCTCATCAGCTTCGTAATCAGCGCTGAAACCATTGACTACGGTACTTCTCAGTACGCAGGATTATGGCCTTCAGCAGGTAAATAAGCCTATTCATCATCTTAGTAAAAATAAAATTGGTACAGAACAGTACGCTCATTCGGGTATACTGTTCTGTTTTTCCGTTTAAAAGAATTTCGAAAATCATTTTTCAAAAGGAAAATGATAGATGCACAAATGATTTATCAATCTCACACTTTCTATGCTGTAAGTATCAGCAGTTTATTTACGATTTAACTTAAATACAAAACGCTATGTTTCAGGATGATAAAAAAATTAAAGTAGCAAACCCGAAAAACGAGATAAACGCGGGCAAACAACAGTTGAAAAATACAGTGCAGGAGAATGTTACCAAAAAAGCAGAAGGAAAATTGAATAAGGCAGATGAAAAAGTAAAAAAGGTAGCAAAAGCAGGACAGCAAAGTTTAAATGTTGCTCAAGGTGCTGATATGTTTATGAACCAGACTTTTGTACCGAACAATCCTTCTATTGTTGATAATAAAGTATGGGCGAAACAGCCAACTTCAAAAATACACAATGCTGAAGCTATTGCTCAAAGTTTTATTGCAGGAATCAATCGTGTGGTAAAGCTGGATGTGGTTATTGAAGGACAAATTATCAAACATTTTAAGCATTTCAAACTTACCCAGAGTGCTGCAAAACATCATGAATTCAACCTGATGTTGGCTCATGATGCCCTTGGCAATGCAGAAAATCACAATCTTGAAGAGGCCCAAAGCTTTTTAGGAAAAAGAATTACTGTTGTATTTAAATATAAAGATGTAGAAAAAGGCGCTGAACGTAATTTTGTAGGAGTCATTACAGAAGTAGGTTTCAGCCAGGAAAAGGGAAGCCTTGGAAATATCGTTCTTAAAGGTTTTAGCCCGACAGTACTTTTGGATGCGGCTCCCCATATTCAGAGTTTTGGAGGTGGACAGCCTGTCAGCCTGAATAGTATTGCCGACCAGGTGATCCGTGAAGGGCTGGGACAAAATAAATTCGACTTCAGAATAGATGCTCAGCACGGAAATGTGGCCTACAGTTCACAATACGAAGAAACTCATTATAATTATCTTGCGAGAATAGCTGAGGCTTATGGTGAGCAGTTTTATTATGATGGTGAAGTATTACATTTTGGAAAACTTCCACCTCAGGAAAAACCTGTTAAACTTACCTATGGAAGCAGCGTAAGTGATATTGCTGTCAAAATGAAGGCACAGCATGTCAACCCTACATTTTATGGCTATAACAGCAGTAAAAATGAAAAACTGACCACTGGAAGTTCGAAAATCAGCCATACTTCAGATATTGCAAGAAGAGCCTACGAAATATCTGAAAAGATCTTCACCACACCTTCTTTGAGAGTAGCCCCAATAAAAGCAACCTCTTTTATGGACATTGATGCCTCACAGAAAGGAACAGCAGGAAGTAAAGCCTCGGAAGTATTTATTACATCGGGGACAACTACTTTTCCGTTTTTATATCCGGGATGTACAGCAGATATTGAAATGCGGAAATCTTCAACAAATGAAACTTCCTATTTTACCAAGCTGATGATTATCGAAGTAACCCATGAAGTAGATGCAAGAGGTTACTATGACGGTAAATTTGAAGCAATTGCCGCAGACACAGGTTTTATACCACGGCCTGAATTCGAAACTCCGAGAGCTGAGGCTCAGTTTGCAAAAGTAATTTCCAATACAGATCCTATGAATCAGGGAAGAGTTCAGGTACAGTTTGACTGGCAAAACGGGCCGGACAGTACAGAATTTATCCGTGTAATGTCTCCGGATGCAGGAAGCAGTGATAAGGTCAATAAAAATAGAGGCTTTATGTCAGTTCCTGAAGTTGGAGACCAGGTAATTGTCAATTTTGTACATCAGCATCCTGACCGTCCTTTCGTAATGGGAGGAATGTTTCATGGTAGTATAGGAGCCGGTGGCGGAGCTGGAAATAATATAATGAGCTTTAGCGGTAGAAGTGGTGCAGAATTAAAGTATGATAACGGAGCCGGATCGATGAATCTTAAAGATCAGGGTGGTGCAAATATGTTTTTTGACGGATCCGGAAATGTTATACATAATGCCAATAACAACAGCACTAAAACTGTTGGTAATGATAAAACAGATAAGATTGGAAACAATAAAAAACTGGAAGTAGGCTGCGATCATATTTCAGACGTAGGCAATACCCATAAAGTCTCAGTAGGCAAAGACCAGAGTGTATTTACAATGGATAATGCCGGAGTGATTGATTTAACCGGAGCCCAGAAAATTACCATTAAAGTAGGTAACAGTGAGATTATCATTACCGGAACGAAGGTTTCTATTAAAAGTGATGAAATCGACATCAACGGAGGCGGTGCAACAGCTAATTTTAAAGGCTTGACAAAAATAACAGGATCACAGGTAGATATCAATTAACAGAATGGATTTTATAAAATACGAGATTAAAAAAGGAGATACCCTGGAATCTCTTGCAGAGAAACAAGGGACATCCGTTAAAGAACTGATCAATTTTCATAACCTCTATTGTGGAACCACAAATTTTATTATTGGAGAAAAACTGCCTATTCATCTACAATATCTTTTTTTAGAAAAGAAAACAGGTGAAGAAATCAATAAGGCAATAGAAGACAGGAAATTTCCCAAAAAAGCAAGATACAGATGCGAACAGTTCAATACTACAAAGGTTGAAGATAGAATCACATTTCATTGCAATACCAAAAAAGAATATGTTGTTGAAAAAGATGCAGCCAATACTAAAGCTAAAGTAAAGCTTAAGGAATATTTATATAAAATAAATCCCGAAAATATGGCTCTTGCTATAGAAGCTGTCAAAGAACTGGAATTTGATAAAGAAGATGTAATTTTCAATTTAAATGATGACCATACCATAAAAGGAGTAGAAAATTTTCCCCAGATAAAGGAAAAATGGGAACTTTTTAAACCCAAATTAAAAGCTTCGGAATTTTACAGACAGGTGGAGAAAATTAACTCCAAAGCTGCTGAAGATATCATCAAAGGTGGCGGACTGGAATTTGAGAACGAAGCCAATCTGAGAAAAACCTATGACAAGTCTCTTCTTTATCATGTCTTGTTTAATGATTTTGATGCCCGTAAAAAGAGAAAGCAAAATGATGTTTTAAAGTTTATTTCACAGATATTTGTCAATGTTCCTATTGAACTGGAATTGCAGCATACCATTATAAAAGAAGATGATTACTTTATAGAATTCAGAACTGTGGGGACACTTTTAAAAGATAAAATAGATAATGCTGTGCTGGAAGAACAATACAACAAATTCTACAAACCTATTATTGAATATGGTTTCAGTGAATATAATTATGATTATAGAATCAGAAGAATGGTCGATAAAAAAACAGGAACTATTATCAATGCATCAGCATTAATGAAAGAAGAAGTAAAAAATAATTATCAGTTTGTTACCCAGTTTGATCTAAAACAAATTGAATATTAAAAGTAATTTTTAAGTATGGCCGAAAATAAAGTGTTTACATTCAATAACGTTTTGCCTTATCATATTGCCAGAACACTTCTGGTTATTATCCCATGCCTGGTTTTCTATGGAGCATTGTATTATGTTCTCTTCAAAGGAGTATTCAGACTTTCTTTCGTTATGTTTTTTTTCCTTTTTTATTTTGGAAGCTGTTATCTGATCCTGAAAGCAATTTCTGTGAAGTTGAAAATCTGGTTTGATGAAAACTATTTTTATATACAGAAGGGAAACCAGACTCCTGAAAAATATTCCAAGACAGATATTGAAGGATTTTATGCTTATGATTATGAAACCAAAGCACCGTCATTGCAAAGCTCAAAAATATACTTCAGATTCCGCTTGAAAAATAAGACAGACATTTACTTAAATGATGTTGAATACAAAAACAAATACGAAGAAGAGAAAGGAAACGAACTTAAAAAATTTCTGATATCAGCTCAGAAAGAACTCCATTTTTCAAAAACAGAAAAGAAAAGTCTTCAGAATGTTTATTGGTATTCACAATATAATTAAGACATATAAACTCTGAAAATTTAAAAGACAAATTCACTATTTACAGGATGTGTTAATCAATAAAATGTAACATTATGAGTGCTTCCTATATACCCAAAGATGTTTACACAGTGTGTACATTTCAAACCGATTCAGAACCAAGACAATTAATTCCTACAAGAGAACCCATTACTGTTTTCTATGGATCTGATAAAACCCGGCCCTTATTAACAAAAGAAGATCGAAATATCAATAAAGAATTTCCCTGTAAAAGTCCTAAAAATGCCATGTGGGGATTTCTTTGCTTTGGAGCAGGCCTTATTGTTGGTGCACTGCTTGTGTTATCCGGACCTATTGGCTGGGCTGCATTAGCAGTGGGAGTTGGTGTTCTGGCATGCGGAGCAGCAGCAGCATATCATGCAACAAAAATAAACCACTTATGTACTGAATCTTTAGGAAAAGGAAACTGGAAAATTGAACATGAAAAAGTAAAATTTGATCAATTTATGGCCATCACCCAGAACTCTATACTGGTTTGTGATACCGGAGGACTATTAAGCCCCATATTCAGCTATTCTGTGGCCAAGAAATACGCACAGCAGATCGAGAGTAATAATGGAAAGGAAATTGTTCTCAATGCCGCTGCTTCTTTCTTCGGAGGAGCTGGGATCGTTATTGCAGGAGTAGAAATGGGAATCGGTAAGACGCTATTGTGGATGGGTGGAACCATGGCAGTAATGAACGAAGGAAGTTACTGGGAAAGAGAAATCATCAGAAGCAACTCATTGGAAGATAATAGCCATTATCAGGATATGAATAAAGAAGCAGATGAAAACAGCAGAGTTCCCGGATACCTAAAGGATTTTCCAAAAAATGTGACGGGCATAACTCCTTCAGATCTTGCCAGCCCGGATATTCTGGAACTTAATGAAAAAGGAGGATTGGCAAGCAGAGACGGTAAAACCCCTATTTTCTTTAACGGAAAATGGTATGTCCAGGATTGGCAAAAAAACCTGATTGAAATAAAACAAGGGACAGCTTTATCTAAAGATTTGACAGCTTTAGAAGGTGTAGATTCCCGTGAAGTATGGAAAACATCTGAAGGAAAGGCTATTGTAGAAAATATCCGTAACGGCAAATATTCAGAATCTCTGGTTGCCACAGCAAAAGACGGCTTAGGAAGAGTACGTCCCCGAAACTTACCGAATTTAGCCAAAGAACTTCCCAGCATAAAAATGCAGAATATCAAAAATATTGGTAAACTTGGCGTAAAAGGTGGTGGATTCATCGGTTTCTTTTTCCCATTTATCGCTACGTATTTTTCTGAAGACTCAAGAAGAATATTAGCCAATGCAATGGCGGAAGATGCCGGAAACGGAATACATGTAATAGCAAATGATGTCTAGACTCAACCCAATTTTTTGATTTTTAAAAGATAAAATAACCAGACCTGTATAAGGTCTTTTTTTATGTATATAAGTGAATTTTATGTATATTATTTCTCTTAATAGTGTAATAAGTTGGTGTTTGTTGAAGATTTTTAATCCTTTTTAAAATATTTATTTACAGTGTATTGTGCTTTGTTTTAAATCTAATATCGTAGAATTACGACACGAAATCGTAGAACTACTACATCAAATCGTACAATTACGACACTTTTTCAGATTTCCCTTCAATTGCTTTTTTATCAAACCCAAGGAGGCTATCTTTGTTATATAATTATTGAATTACAATTTATTACTAACGATTAAAATTTACAATCATGGCAGAAAGAAATTCAAGAGGAATCTTAAAATTCAACAACGGTGAAGGGCAGAAACTGTTAAAAATGAACTACAGTGTATCAAGATCTACAGACGTATCAGGACGTGTAGCATCAGATCCTTCCAATGCATTAATTAAGGTGACAGTAGAAGCTACTGAAAAGTCAGACATCCTTGAAAGCTTACTAAACGGTAAATACAAGCCGACAGTAGGAGAGATCACTTTCAACAAATCTCACGAAGAAGGAACATTGATTACTTTGAAATGGGAGAACGGATATGTGATCCAACACGAAGTAGACTTCGACGCAGTAGACAGTAACAGTATGCTGATCAGCTTTGTAGTAAGTGCTGAAACCATTGACTACGGTACTTCTCAGTACGCAGGACTATGGCCTTCTTCAGGTAAATAATCCCATAAACTTAAATAAAAAAAGAAACAGTATGCCTTCGGGTATGCTGTTTTGTTTTTTTAACCCCATCTTGAACCCTCGAACCCGAATCTCCATTCCCGAAACCCTTCAACGGGCTGCCAGTTTTTACTCCTATTTTCTTATATTTGTTCATTATTCAAAATATGGACGCAACACAAGATAAAAGGCTGTTTCTCATCGATGCTTATGCGATGATTTTCAGAGGATATTACGCATTAATCAGGAATCCGAGACTTACCAGCAAAGGTCTGGATACTTCTGCCATCTTTGGTTTTACCAATTCTTTGATCGAATTGATCAGAAGAGAAAAACCAACACACCTGGCAGTAGTTTTTGATGTTGGACAGGCCAGTGTAAGAACTGATGATTTCTCAGAATATAAAGCCAACAGAAGCGAAACTCCCGAAGCAATCAAAATTGCGATTCCATATATTCACAAAATTCTGGAAGCAATGCACATCCCGATTCTTGGGGTGGAAGGATATGAAGCCGATGATGTCATTGGAACTATCGCATGCAAAGCAGAAAAAGAAGGATATACCACTTTCATGGTGACGCCGGATAAAGATTTTGCACAGCTGGTTACCGATAAAATTAAAATTTATAAGCCAGGTTTAAAAGGTGGCGACATTGAAATTTTAGGAGTAGAAGAAGTAAAGGCAAAATATGAGATTGATGATCCTAAGCAGGTGATTGATTTCCTTGCTATGATGGGAGATGCAGTAGATAATATCCCTGGATTAGAAGGGGTAGGAGAAAAAACGGCTATGAAATTCCTGAAAGAATTCGGCAGCATTGAAAATTTATTAGCCAATACGGATAAACTGAAAGGAAAACTGAAAGAAAAAGTAGAAGCTTCCGCAGAACGTGGTATTATGTCTAAAAAACTGGCAACCATTATTTGTGACGCTCCTGTAGAATTTCATCAGGAACAATACGATTTGGAAACTCCGGATTTTGAAAAAGTAAAAGAGGTCTTTGATGAAATAGAATTCAGAAGGTTATACGAAAACCTTTACAGGGCTTTTGCTCCTGCGGCTGTAGAAACAGTGGTTGTAAGTGAAGTAGAAGTAAAGCAGACACCGGCCGGAACCGAAGTAAAAGGACAGGTGATGCAGCTTGACCTTTTTGCCAATTTTGAAGAACTGGAACAGGCTACTTCTACAAAGTCAACGATTGAGAATAATGATCACCTTTATCAGTTTATCAATAATCCGAAAGCTCAGAAAAAACTGGTAGACAACCTGCTGCAGCAGAAAGTAGTATGTTTCGATACGGAAACGACATCATTAAACGAACTGGAAGCAGAACTGGTAGGAATGAGCTTCTCTTATAAAAAAGGACTTGCCTACTACATTCCTCTCTCTGAAAACAGAGAAGAAGTGTTGCAGACCATGGAGATTTTCAGACCGTTTTTCGAAAAAGAAGACCTGCTTAAAATTGCTCACAATCTAAAATACGATTATAAAGTTTTAAAACAGTACGACATCACCGTTAAAGGGGCTATGTTCGATACCATGATTGCCCACTACCTGCTGAATCCGGATGGAAGACACGGGATGGATTACCTTTCAGAAGTATATCTGAACTATAAACCGGTATCCATTGAAACCATCATCGGAAAAAAAGGGAAAAAACAGGGGAATTTCAGAGATGCTGATCTGAGAACGCAGACAGACTACGCGGCGGAAGATGCAGACATCACTTTCCAACTGTATGAACTTTTCGCACCGCAGCTGAAAAAAGAAAACCTGGAAGAGCTTTTCTTTAATATTGAAATGCCTCTGATGGAAGTACTTGCAAAAATGGAACTTTCAGGGATTTCTTTGGATGAAAAATGGTTGGCACAGGAAAGTGTTGACCTTGAAAATGATCTGAAACAGCTGGAAACAAAGATTTTTGAACTTTCAGAAGAAGAATTCAATATGAATTCCCCTAAACAGTTGGGAGAAATTCTTTTTGAAAAATTACAGCTGGATCCCAAAGCCAAAAAAACAAAGACAGGACAATATGCAACCTCAGAAGATGTTCTTCAAAAATTAAGTTCAAAACATGAAATCATCAAGCATATCCTGGAATACAGAACCTATCAGAAATTAAAATCAACTTATGTGGATGCATTGCCTTCACAGATTGAGAAAAAAGATAACAGAGTACATACCAACTTCTCACAGACTACAGCTGCTACAGGCCGTTTGGCGAGTGTAAACCCTAACCTGCAGAATATTCCGATCCGAACGGTAAGGGGCCAGCAGATCCGTGGAGCATTTGTTTCCGGAGAAGGGAAGAAGATTATTTCTGCCGATTACTCTCAGATTGAACTTCGTTTGATTGCTGAGATTTCCGGAGAGGATAATATGATCAAAGCTTTTCAGGATGGAGAAGATATCCACGCTTCTACCGCTGCAAAACTCTTTAAAATTCCTTTGGCTGAGGTATCCAAAACCCAGAGAAGTCAGGCTAAAACCGTAAACTTTGGAATTATCTATGGACAAGGAGCTTTTGCTTTGGCAGAACAAACCGGATTATCCCGTACAGAAGCCAAACAGATGATCGAAGCTTACTTTGAAACCTATCCGAAACTGAAGGAGTACATGGCTGAGCAGGTGAACAAAGCACGCCAGGTAGGATATGTTGAAACTATTTTAGGAAGAAAACGTCATTTGAAAGATATTAATTCCAATAATTTTGTGGTAAGAGGTCATGCGGAAAGAAATGCTGTAAACGCACCAGTTCAGGGAAGTGCAGCAGATGTTGTAAAGCTTGCCATGATTAAAATAGACAGAGAACTTGAAGAGCAACAGCTTAAAACAAAGATGCTGCTTCAGGTACATGACGAATTGGTGTTCGAATCTCCGGTAGATGAGATTGATACAGCCTCAAAACTAATCAAAACTGAAATGGAAAGTGCCCTGAAAACACAGGTTCCTTTATTGGTAGAAATTGGAGTAGGAGATAACTGGTTAGAAGCACATTAATCAATACTGTAAATCATACTTTAAATAAAAAACTTCCGTCTTTTAGGCGGAAGTTTTATTTTGTTAGAACTGGACAGCTTACTCCTGTTCTACAGAATTGTAAACATTGGTGACAACATCATCAGGAGAAACATTTTCAAATAAAAATCTTTCTTTTTTTACCTGTACTTTTTTAGTTTCTGATGGCATTTCTTGTTCCATGGTATTTACCGTTTCCAGTATTACTTTACCTTTCATAGGCTCATAATAGAGGGCAGAGTGGGAACCCGCACCCATATTATACGTTTCAATATAGGTAAGAATCAGGTTGTCATTCATATATTTGAATTTACTGAACTGATTACCATAAGGTCCGATATCATAGAGATTGATATTCAATGTTCCTTTTTCAATACTGATGTCTTCAGGATCGTGCATTTTATAACCAGATTCATTGTATTCATCGGGAAAAACGGTTTCAGAACTTTTAAATAACCGGTATGTTTTGTCAGGATTCTTTAGAAGGACTATCATAGTTCTCTGTGCTAAAGTGTCGTCTTTTTTTCTTAAAACCAAAGCTTTATCAGGAAGTCCGTCATGGTTGAGATCACCTTCGGTTTCGTATTGAATTTCATATTGACTGGATACAAAATCTGAGACTTGTTTTCCTGCTGTCGACTGTTCCTTCTCAACTGGTGCCGTATCCTTTTTTATAATGCCCGAAGAATTTTTCGGAGCCTGGGTTTTGGTTTTGTTACATGAATAAGCAATTAAAGAAGCAAAAAGTAAAGTAGAAATGATTTTTTTCAATGGTTTTTGTTTTTAAGATACAAATCTAGCTTTTATTTCCTGATAATGTAAAATTACAACACACAAACATCCCAGTACGGTAACAGGTAGAAAGGAAAGTGAAATTGTATATTGGATTTCCGAATTGAAATCGTAAGTACTCCAGGAAGATTCCCTGTCTACAAATAGAGTGTAGTTCCAAAATAACCAGACAAAGATCAGGAATAGGAACTCGACTGAAGCCTTGAAGAAAATCTTTTTAACAAAGAAAAGCAGAGAAAAGACAATTGATAAGAATCCACCGGCTATAAGGGATATATACACCGCATCTTCAAAAAATGAACAGTCTATACAGCCGCTTGAAACACGTTCTGAAAAGGTTCCCATTGACCAGTAAAATTGTAAGAATGTAACCACTGAAATAAAGGTGGTACTAATGAACCATCTCTTCAGAAAAGAGTAGAACTGATTAAGTTTGAATTCTTTCATGATGTTCAAATGTCTGAATTATTTCGTCATTCCTAAGATATAGCTTTATTGTGTTCATTGATAAAAAATGGCAACAGATGATTTATATATAATGAAATCACTTGTTGCCGGTGTTGAGAAAGCAGTTTTGCTTTGGTTATTAAATATCGTATTCTATTTCCCCCACATAATGCAGTGAAAAATCATCATTTTCTACAGAAACCGGATTAGGAATTACAAATCTTGTTGCAAAAATAATAGCATTTACGGGCGTATCCAGACTGAGTTCGTTTAATTTGTTTTCCAGAACCGGAAGCCATTGGTCAGCATAAGAATACTCTGCAAACTTATCATAAAGACTAAGGCTTTCATCCTCAAAACCATATTCTATAAAATCATCATCAAACCATTTGATGTTCTGTGATTCTGCAAACTTGGAAACATACTGATCATCAGTTTCTTCCTCTATATAGTAGTTTTCATCCTCTTCTATAAAGCTATAAAAATCTTCTTCATTCTTGAAATATCCTAACCAGAAGTGTGAAATTTCTTTATCCATAATTATATATATAAGTATTATTTTTTTGATTTTTTAATAAGTGACATTTTTCCGCATTGATGAATATCCCTTTTATACAAGAAAATTTCCGCAATTAAAATGTAACATTGCAAAAGTTTTTCATGCAATAAATTTTTTGAGGCAGCAACGCAAAATCTCCTCAGCAAAGATAGTTCCTTAATAGTATTTATTGTAAATTTATTCTCTGTTTAAATTATAAAAGATGGATTTTCTTCAGGACCACTATATTATTAAAAATGAATTGCTGCTGATCCTTATTTCAGTTATTCTAGGATTGTTTATTGGTGCTGAACGTGAATACCGTAATAAGTCGGCCGGCCTCAGGACCTTTATTCTCGTGTGTTTTGGTGCCTGTCTGTTTACCATACTTTCTATAAAAATAGGCGTGGCCAATCCGGATCGTCTGGCAGCTAATATCATTACAGGAATCGGATTTCTGGGAGCAGGGGTTATTTTCAAAGGAGATAATAAAATTGAAGGAATTACCACAGCCACCACTATCTGGGCAACTGCTTCTATTGGAATGGCTGTAGGTTCCGGCTATGTTTATATTGCATTGTTGGGAACTACGTTGGTATTACTTATTTTAAGTGCCCTGACTTATCTCCAGAATTTTATTGATAATTATAATAAAGTAAGGGAATACAGAATTGCTGTAACAGACTCCCAGGATATTAAATATTGTGAAAATATATTCAAAGAAAATCACTTAAGATATCAGATGCTTAAACAGCAGTATTCTCAGGAAAGCTTTACCATTATATGGAGACTTACCGGAAAAAATAGCCATCATGAGGAAGTCATCGGACGTCTGGTGAATGATCCGAAAATTAAAGCGTATCAGTTTTAGACAGTGAAAGAGCAAAAAAATAAAGGCCGAAGCCTTTACTTTTATTTCTTCTTAAATACATAAAGATCTTTGTTGGGACCATCGATCTCCTTGCCTTCCATATCCAGCTGGATCAGCATATTCTCACCCACTTTGTATTTATAGTTGGCAGATTTCCCTTTTAAAGTAATCATGCTTCCAGTAGCCTCCCAGGTGAAAGATCCTTTGTCCTGGTTCTTTGAATTTCTGTCAAGATATTCTTCAGTAATGCTGAATGTTTTATCATCATTCAATGTCAAAGAAGTCTTTATTCCCGGGCAGTCTGCACAAGGAACTGTTGCTTCATAAGTACCTGCCCAGTCCAGAGCATTTTCAGAAGTGTCACCAGCTGCTGTAGGAGTTGCTTTAGTGATACTGTCCGTAGCAGTAGGTTGTACAGCCGTTGTAGAATCTGTAGTAGCTGTTGTTTCAGTGGTTTCTTTTTTAGAACATGAAGCAAGGAATAGAACAGATACCATTCCCAACATGAGCATTTTACTTTTCATCATAATAATTAATTTAAGGATGTTTTTTATAATAATATACTTCCAATCAACAAAAACTGAGCCAGAGGGAAGGGATAGAATGTTTGAATGAATAGTGAATAGCCAATTCGCTCCGCTTGTCAATTTTTAATGAATTTACTTATTGTTTGATTATAAAAATTCACCATTCACTTGCGAAGCAAGCTTCACCATTGACAATCCAATTTTTGAACGCATTGTGAATAGTGAATAGTCAATTCGCTTCGCTTGTCAATTTTTAATGAATTTAATTATTTTTTTGATTATAAAAATTCACCATTCACTTGCGAAGCAAGCTTCACCATTGACAATCCAATTTTTGAACGCATTGTGAATAGTGAATAGTCAATTCGCTTCGCTTGTCAATTTTTAATGAATTTAATTATTTTTTTGATTATAAAAATTCACCATTCACTTGCGAAGCAAGCTTCATCATTGACAATCCAATTTTTGAACGCATTGTGAATAGTGAATAGTCAATTCGCTTCGCTTGTCAATTTTTAATGAATTTACTTACTGTTTGATTATAAAAATTCACCATTCACTTGCGAAGCAAATTCACCATTGACCATCACTATTTTCCAAAAACGAACTCTTAGTAACTTTTCCACCCGTTTTATAAAGCCTGTTCCTATTTTTCTTTGTAAATTGGGGCAAAATTTTGATTATGACAAAAAAGATACTTTTATCTGTATTTCTTTTGCCAGCTGCAATGGCATTTGCGCAACAATATGGAGGAATGTGGATTCCTACAGAGCTGAATGAAAAGGAAATGAAGGATTTAGGAATGAAGATTTCTGCAAAAGATATTTTCAATCCTCAGAAACCAAGCATTAAAGATGCGGTTGTACAGTTTAACGGCGGATGTACTGCAGAAATTATTTCGCCTAAAGGATTGCTTTTAACGAACCATCACTGTGGTTTTGGGCAGATTCAGGCACACTCTACCGTTCAGAATGATCTTCTTTCAAACGGATTTTGGGCAAAAAATACAGAAGGTGAGCTTCCTAATCCGGGAGTAAAAGTAGATTTTATTGTAGATATAAAAGAAGTTACTGATCCGATATTAGAAGGTACAGACAATCTTACAGAACCAGAACTTACTAAAAAGATCAACAACAATATTGAGGTGTATAAAAACTCTCAGAAAATTGAATCTTACCAGTCAATCATGGTAAAACCAATGTATTATGGAAACAAATACTATGCTTATACCATCGAAACGTATAAAGATATCCGTCTTGTAGGAGCTCCGCCTCAAAGCATCGGGAAATTCGGAAGCGATACGGACAACTGGGTTTGGCCGAGACACACCGGAGATTTCTCTATGTTCAGAATTTATGCAGACAAGAATAACAAACCTGCAGAATATTCTAAAGACAATGTACCTTACGTTCCAAAGCACTATTTACCGGTTTCTATCAAAGATAAAAACGAGAACGATTTTACTTTTGTTTTCGGATTCCCGGGAAGAACTACAGAATACCTTCCTGCAATCGCTGTAGAGAAGATCATGAAAGATATTGACCCTGCGAGAATTGCGGTACGTGATGTTGCTTTAAAAACTTTGGACGAAAAAATGCGTGTTGACAATGAAACGCGTATCAAATATGCTTCAAAATATGCTTCAGTAGCCAACTATTGGAAAAAATGGATCGGTGAAGTAGAAGGATTGAAAAAATCCAATGCTGTAGAAAAGAAAGTAATGTATGAAGGTTCTTTGGTTGCTAAAAATCCTGAGATCAAGACTACTTTGGATCAGCTGAATAAACTGTACAATGATCAGGCTCCTTATGCATTAAACAATGCTTACTACACAGAAGTGATAAGAAATGCAGAGACTTTGAAGCTTGCCGGAGATTATTATGACTTCGTAGCTTCTGTAGAAGCAGGAAGAATGGATGAAAAGGAACTTTCAAAGTTAAAAACAAAATTAACTTCTTTCTATAAAGATTACAGTGCTGAGCTTGATGCAAAAGTAACTGCGAAACTATTGGCTTTATATGTGAATAAAACGGCACCTCAGTTTTTACCGGCAGGATTCAGCAAATATAAAGATGAGAATGCTAATATTCCTGTTATAGAAGATATGTCTAAAAACTCTGTTATCACAGGAAGAACAGCTGTAAACGGAGGAACATTAACTGCCGATATTGATAAAGCATTTTCTAATCAGGATAAACTGATCAGGACTTTAAAGAAAGATCCTATTTATCAATTATATGTTTCGATGAAAGAAACCTATATGAAAACTGCAGATCCGCAATACACTTCAATGCAGGCAAAAATTGATGCTTTGCAGAAAAAATTCATGGCGCAGCAGATGAAGACGGATAAAGACAGAAAATTCTTCCCGGATGCCAACTCAACGCTTCGTGTGACTTACGGTAAAGTGAAAGGTTCTACTCCTAGAGATGCTGTTTCTTACGGATACCAGACTCACCTTGCAGGAGTAATGGAAAAGTATGTTCCCGGAGATTACGAATTTGATGTTCCCAAGAAACTGATTGACCTTTACAACAAAAAAGATTTCGGAATCTATAAAGATAAAACAGGTGATGTTCCTGTAGGATTCACTGCTACCAACCATACAACCGGAGGAAACTCGGGAAGTCCGGCTTTGGATGCCAACGGAAACCTTGTAGGATTGAATTTCGACAGACAGTGGGAAGGAACAATGAGTGATATCAACTATGATCCGCGTTTCAGCAGAAACATCATGGTAGATACAAAATATATCCTTTTCATCATTGATAAGTTCGCAGACTCAAGATGGCTTGTTGATGAAATGAAGATCATAAAATAATTTTAAAAGTTATACCTTTAAGAATCTATTTGAATTTAAATTTGAATAGATTCTTTTTATTTACAATAGGATGAAAGACAGCATCATCAATGTTTTGGCAGCTTTTGAAACTGGGAATATCGGAAAATCATTTCCGCTGGATTATTGTCTGCCACTTTATCACAGTGTTTCAGACAAAGAACTTCCTCATTTAAAACATGTGATCCGTTATAAGACGACTCAACAGTTTGAGAATGATCTGGATTATATCGCAAAGCATTTTCAGTTTGTAAACTGGCAGGAGTTCAAAGATTATATGGCCGGAAGTTTTAAACCTTCGAAAAAAATTGCCCTTTTAACTTTTGATGATGGTTTTAGAGAGTTTTACGATATTGTAGTTCCCATCCTGGAACGAAAAGGAATATATGCCTGTAATTTTATCAATCCGGCTTTCATAGACAATAAAGAGATGATGTTCAGATGCAAAGCGAGTCTTCTTGCCGATGCTGCTGAAAAAATGAAAACAATAGATCCTGAAATTTATTTTATCCTGTCGTTGAAAAATATGGATAGAAGGGTTTTACAAAAGAAAATTTTATCCATAAATTATCAGGAAAAAGATATTCTGGATCAGCTTGATGAAAAACTTGAGGTAGATTTTAATGCCTATTCAAAGGAATTTAAACCTTATTTAACAACAGAAGAATTAAAAGAACTTACCAACAAAGGTTTTGGAATTTCTTCGCACAGCTGGGATCACCCGAAATACGGAGACTTATTTTTGAAACAGCAGATGGAAACAACAGATAAGACTTTTGCTTATTTAAAAGAAAATGGTTTCCTCTATGAAAGTTTCGCCTTTCCATTCACTGATTTTCAAGTAAGGAAAGATTTTTTTGATGAACTTTATAAAAATGAGGAGATCTACTGCAGTTTTGGTTGCGCTGGTATAAAACTGGACAGTGTGAAGAGAAACTTTCAAAGAATTCCTATGGAAACAGGAGAGAGTGGAGTACAGACTTTAAAAAAAGAAATAGCATACTTCCGACTTAAAAAGCTTATCCATAAAAATACAATTATTAGAAAATGATAACGCTGAAAACATACAACAGAAGAGAACTGGAAGATTTTATATCCTCCGGAAATTTTCAGCAATATGATTTTCTTCCCATTACAAGACATCGCTCGCTGTCTCATATTCATAATCCAAAAGCATCAGATGGGGATACGCTTCTTATTTTAGCTTTTTATGAAGAAAAACTGATCGGTTATGTGGGATGTTTTCCGGATTGTTTTATCATTGATGGAAAAGAAATCCGCTATGCCTGGCTCAGTACCCTGTATGTAAACCCGGAATACAGAAAAAAAAGACCGGCGAAAGCATTGCTGAAAAAAGTTTTTGAAGAATACGAAGGCCGGATTGCCATTACAGAATTTACCAAAGAAGCAGAAGCCCTCTATAATATTATGGGTGTTTTTGATTATGTTTTTCCTAAAGAAGGGAAACGCTATTACTTCAGAACCGATGCCGCCAAAATGATTCCTGAAAAGAAACCGGGAACACAACCATTGAAACCTCTTTTTCAAATTCTGGATGCTGCAGCCAATGGAGTGATCTCAATAAAGAATCTTACAGCATCAAAACCGGATTTTAAATATGAAGTTCTGGATCACATCGACAAAGAAAGTGCAGGTTTTATGAACAGGTTTCCCGGGATGCGTAATGCAGATGAAATCAATACTTTTATCAATTATCCCTGGGTTTTAGAAGGCAAAAAAGATGAAAAATACCTGTTTTCAAGTTTTGCTGACAGCTTTAAATATTTCTGGATCAAAATTTTAAATAAAAATAACAAGATTACATCCTGTTTTCTGCTGCAGCTCCGTGATGGCTATCTTAAAATACCTTACCTTTTTACGGACGGTAATTTCGATGAGGTTATCCGGGTTTTACATTATTTCATCGTGAGTCATAAAGTAAAAGGCTTTACTTCTTATCAAACCGCATTAAACAAGGAAATACAACAGTCAAAAGTATTTTCCCCTATCTATGAACGTGATTTTAAAAGAGAGTATCTGTTTCATAAAAATCTTTTGGAATTACTTCCCGATCATTTTAATCCAAAATATCAGGATGGTGACGGAGATTGTATGATGACGTAATAGATTATAAATGATGAATGATGAAGGATGAATGATGAGCTACACGTGATCAATTATCATTTATCACTTATAAAAAAACAAACCGCCTGATAATTCTATCTGGCGGTTTGTTTTTTAATGTCCGAAAATATCTTTCAGACTTACTTCTTTAAATATTCCCATTTTGTTGACAGCTTTCATATCAAGATTCTCTTTTTTGCCGATAATAGCGGTGTTAAAATGTATTGATTTGACTTCTGTCTGATAAAAATGATTGATATCCTCAAATGCCAAGTGCTGGATCTGTTCATAAATATCTTTTCTGAAATCATGATAGATATTTAATTTCTGCAATCTTAAGGTATTGAAAAATATATTGTTTCGGTTAACCCTTGTAGAAGCAATCTGTTTCAGAGCTGCATTTCTGGCATTCTCAAACTGAATAGGGACTTCTGGCAGCTCGTTCATCAGTTCATTCAGGGTATCTACAGCGATCATCAGCTTGTCAGGCTGGGTTCCGATATAAGTCGTTACATAATCAGGATGGTTCAGCTCAGAGTTCGCTGCATAAGAAACATAAGCAGAGTAAGCAAGACTTTTACTTTCCCGCATTTCCTGGAAAACAATGGAAGATAACCCTCTTCCAAAATATTCATTAAACACATTGATCTTTCCGAAATGAAGCGGGTTCACCTCGCTTCCTTTACCAATCTTGCTCATTTCCATCTGAACCATATCATAGTTGATGAAATACACGTTTCCTCCGGTTGCCGGTTCCGGATACAGTTTAGCAGCTGGTATCTGAAGGCTTTCAGGTTCTATGTATTCACCAATGTATTCTTTAAAGGTTTCAAAATTTTTACCATAGAAAAATACCTGATAAGGATATTGGAAAAGCTTTTTCATTCTGTCTGTAAAAACTTCAGCACTGCAGTTTTCAAGTTCTTCCTTAGAAATAACATCCGTAAAACGTGAGTTGCTGCCCAGCTTTGTATAATTGTTCAGGGCTGTTATAATCCGGTTTTTATCTTTCTTCATGGCCTGACGGTTTTCCAGTACTGTTCCCACAAACTGATTATAGATTTCCTGATCAGGCTGCACATTGCGCATCCAATGCTGCAGAAGGGCAATTCCTTTTTCTATATTCTCTTCCAGTCCGCTCAACGAGATGGTCAGCTGATTGTTCGTTGTTTTAAAATCATTGCTGATTCCGATTTTGAAAAACTCCTTTTTTAAATCCTCCGGCGAAAGGGTATCAGTTCCCAAATACTGAAGAAGCTGAGTTGAAATCCCTAAATCTCTGTCATGATCACTTCCTAAAGGAAAAATAAAGTGCAGCTGAGCAATATCGTTGTATTTATTCTTTACGAAACTTAATTTCTTTCCGTTACGCTGATCCGTAATGATTTCTTTTTGATAATCAATAAATTCAGGTTTAATATCCTCCGTTTTATCCGCCAGAATCTCTTTCAAAAATTCAGATTGTGTATCACGGTTGATCTTAACAGGAGTGATACCTGGATTCTCAACTCTGATCAGTTTGTCGTTTACCCCTTTTTCTTTATTGACCACCACATAGTTTTCTTTGAAAAACTCATTGGCAAAATTCACTACGTCATCTTTGGTGAAAGAGGCATACTCATCCATTTCATTCAGTTCCTCTTCCCAGGTTCTTCCTTTTATATAAGAATCGTAAAGATTGGTGGCGAGACCTTCGGCAGTTTCAAGACCTTTCATTCTCTGAAGTTTGAAATCATTGATGATGGCTGGCAGCATCCAGTCCGGAAAATCTCCTTTCTTGATCAGCTCAATTTCATCCAATACCATATTCTTTGCTTCCTCCAGAGTCTGTGTTTCCTTAGGAACCGCAACAATGGAGAAATATCCATACTGTCTTAGTCCTACAGAAAAGGCTTGAGCCCAAAGCATCTTCTGCGTCTGGTTAATGTGTAAATCCAATAATCCGGCTTCTCCTCTGTTGCTGAGAATATTGGCAACTATATCAGCCAGCATTGCTTCTCTTGTTCCATAGCTATCTGTTCTCCATGCAAGCTGAGTACGTGGAGTAGTAGGGCTTTTTACTGTTCTGGCTACAACTTCTGTAATAGGCTGTTCAGTAATGAGTGTTTTTGCAGGAAGTTCCTTATAAGGTAAAGTCCCGAAATATTGATCAATTAACTGGATTGTTTCATCGAAATCAAGATCCCCAACCAATACCATAGCATAATTATTGGGAACATAATATTCATCAAAATACTTGTGAATAGCTTTCATCGATGGATTTTTCAGGTGTTCCGGTTTTCCCAGGGTAGTTTGCTGTCCGTTGGGATGAGTGGGAAAAAGAGCATCCATCAGTTCGTAGTTCACAAGTCTTGTATCATTGTCCTGCGCCCTGTTGAACTCCTCGTATACCGATTCCAGCTCAGTATGAAAAAGACGAAGGACAATTTCAGAGAACCTTTCCTTTTCTATTTTCAGCCATTTTTCAAGTTCGTTATTCGGAATATTGTTTTTGTAAACCGTTTCATCAAACCAGGTATGCGCATTGGTACCACTGGCTCCCAGAGAAGAAATCGCTTTATCATATTCATTGGCAATGGCATATTGGCTGGCTTCCTGGGAAACTTCATCAATCTTTTTGTAGATTTCCCTTTTCTTTTCAGGATTCTGTTCTGCTTTATGTTCTTCATATAAAGCCGAGATCTGATCAAGAAGTTCTTTTTCCTTTTCCCAGTTCTGGCTTCCGATTTTTGAAGTTCCTTTAAACATCATATGCTCAAGATAATGTGCCAGCCCTGTATTATCAGCCGGATCATTATTACTTCCTGTTCTTACCGGAATGAAGGTTTGTATTCTTGGGGCATCAAAATTCTGAGCAAGAAAAACCTTTAATCCATTTTTCAAAGTATAGATTCTGACGTTATTTTCGTCATGGGTTACCGTAATATAGTCGTATTGGTTGTTATCTGTATGTACCGTTTCCTTATATTTTCTGTCTGTCATATATAAAACTCATTTCATCCCTTAGAAACCGGAATGCACTACAAATGTAAGGAATCAAAAAAAATGTTAGCCTCTTTTTATCATTATTACATCTATTGTTACGGTTGAAAAAGTGAATTATAAGCAAGAATCAGCTATGCAGAAAGGAATAAGCTTTTTAATTCTTCATCCAATACCCTCAAACTTTTTCACTCTCCAACACTCCAACACTCCAACCCTCGAACTTTATTAGGAGCTAATTCCTGCTATCCATTCCTACTCCTCGCGCCCGTGCACTCCAACGCTGTCACCCTGAGCGAAGCCGAAGGGCTCCACACCTAAAACCCACCCTCCGACGCAAGCTGCGGGGTAACCATTTCTATCAGGGCTAGGGTAGGAGTCGTTAATGATAAGTGGTGAATGATGAATGATGAATGATGAATGATGAATGATGAATGATGAGGTTCTGGTTATTGTGTTTCGAGATTTGGGTCTCCATGTATAAAAGGAATATTGGTTTGAATTTTCATATTGCAGAATTCTATGGAAACATATTATTGAGTATAAATCCCTATTCCCATTGTATCATTCCGCAGGAATCCAAATTCTTTACAAGAACGCTTGTAAGTTGGCAGGATAATATCTAAGGTCTTTTAGCAGTTAGTATTAGCCATGTCATGCTGAGCTGAGTCGAAGCATTATAATTAATTACGGGTACAGGAGTTAAATCTTATTACTCTATATTTATATATTAAATATACTCTTCAGTCTTCGTCGAGGAAAGTCAGCTCTCTAGTCTAGTCTCTCTATTATATAATATATACTTTATTTGATCATAGCCACCCCAACCCCGCATCCCGCACCCCGAATCCTCCTCTCTCCCCCTCAAACGCTCAAACTCTCCCACACTCCCACGCTCTCACCCCGATCTTCCAAACAAATGTTTAAAATTTTTCACCCTGCTACCCAGTCCTTTAGGGACAAATATCACCCTAATGTAAAATTTATGTTAAATAAACTTGTTTTGCTTTGTATGAAGTTACTATCTTTGCCCCACTGAAAAACGAAAGACATTCAGTAGCGCAGAAGAGCCTTTAGATGGGCAGAAACGATATTACTTCCAAAAAGAGACGGACGAAAAAAACTTTAAAACTTTTTGTAAAAAAAAGTTGCCAGTTTAAAAAGAGTTTGTATCTTTGCAGTCCCAATTAGAGGGAGCGCAGGAGTATAGAGATTGAAGTTTTGAGAAGGATTAAGGTTACTTAAAAAACTTTAAAATTTTCTTCAAAAACATTTGGTCATTAAAAAATAAAGTTTTACTTTTGCACTCGCAAATACGGAGCGACACTGACAGAGAGATTGCTTCGTTGAAAAGCGAAAGATATAAAGATCATTGACATACAATATAACAACCAAGTAAGGAAAAACTAAAGCGTTAAAAACTTTGAGTGAGTCAGACAAACATACAATGGAGAGTTTGATCCTGGCTCAGGATGAACGCTAGCGGGAGGCCTAACACATGCAAGCCGAGCGGTAGAGATCTTTCGGGATCTTGAGAGCGGCGTACGGGTGCGGAACACGTGTGCAACCTGCCTTTATCTGGGGGATAGCCTTTCGAAAGGAAGATTAATACCCCATAATATACTGAATGGCATCATTCGGTATTGAAAACTCCGGTGGATAGAGATGGGCACGCGCAAGATTAGATAGTTGGTGAGGTAACGGCTCACCAAGTCTACGATCTTTAGGGGGCCTGAGAGGGTGATCCCCCACACTGGTACTGAGACACGGACCAGACTCCTACGGGAGGCAGCAGTGAGGAATATTGGACAATGGGTGAGAGCCTGATCCAGCCATCCCGCGTGAAGGACGACGGCCCTATGGGTTGTAAACTTCTTTTGTATAGGGATAAACCTACCCTCGTGAGGGTAGCTGAAGGTACTATACGAATAAGCACCGGCTAACTCCGTGCCAGCAGCCGCGGTAATACGGAGGGTGCAAGCGTTATCCGGATTTATTGGGTTTAAAGGGTCCGTAGGCGGATCTGTAAGTCAGTGGTGAAATCTCACAGCTTAACTGTGAAACTGCCATTGATACTGCAGGTCTTGAGTGTTGTTGAAGTAGCTGGAATAAGTAGTGTAGCGGTGAAATGCATAGATATTACTTAGAACACCAATTGCGAAGGCAGGTTACTAAGCAACAACTGACGCTGATGGACGAAAGCGTGGGGAGCGAACAGGATTAGATACCCTGGTAGTCCACGCCGTAAACGATGCTAACTCGTTTTTGGAATGTAAGTTTCAGAGACTAAGCGAAAGTGATAAGTTAGCCACCTGGGGAGTACGAACGCAAGTTTGAAACTCAAAGGAATTGACGGGGGCCCGCACAAGCGGTGGATTATGTGGTTTAATTCGATGATACGCGAGGAACCTTACCAAGGCTTAAATGGGAAATGACAGGTTTAGAAATAGACTTTTCTTCGGACATTTTTCAAGGTGCTGCATGGTTGTCGTCAGCTCGTGCCGTGAGGTGTTAGGTTAAGTCCTGCAACGAGCGCAACCCCTGTCACTAGTTGCCATCATTAAGTTGGGGACTCTAGTGAGACTGCCTACGCAAGTAGAGAGGAAGGTGGGGATGACGTCAAATCATCACGGCCCTTACGCCTTGGGCCACACACGTAATACAATGGCCGGTACAGAGGGCAGCTACACTGCGAAGTGATGCAAATCTCGAAAGCCGGTCTCAGTTCGGATTGGAGTCTGCAACTCGACTCTATGAAGCTGGAATCGCTAGTAATCGCGCATCAGCCATGGCGCGGTGAATACGTTCCCGGGCCTTGTACACACCGCCCGTCAAGCCATGGAAGTCTGGGGTACCTGAAGTCGGTGACCGTAACAGGAGCTGCCTAGGGTAAAACAGGTAACTAGGGCTAAGTCGTAACAAGGTAGCCGTACCGGAAGGTGCGGCTGGAACATCTCATTTTAGAGCGTCTTAGGACGTTAAACAAAATCAGTATCGTAAGATACAAAATACTTACTTAAAGTATAGCTTTAGTTTTTTGTTTGGTTGATATATAAAAATACAAAACCCACTAGAAATTAGTAAAGGGATTGAGAGAGGCAAAGAAGATAAAAGCAGAGAGAGAAAGACGAAGAAATTAGTCTGTTATCTATCAGTCTATCATCTTTTACGTCTAAAAGACAGTCTCGTAGCTCAGCTGGTTAGAGCGCTACACTGATAATGTAGAGGTCGGCAGTTCGAGCCTGCCCGAGACTACTAATTGAAAGACAGGAAGAGATCAGCTATTAGACATCAGACATTTAGGTCTGAGATCTGGAATCTGATATCTAAAGTCTACTAGAGGGGAATTAGCTCAGCTGGCTAGAGCGCCTGCCTTGCACGCAGGAGGTCAAGGGTTCGACTCCCTTATTCTCCACAGTTTTGGAAGACTGATTTAAAAGTTACGAATGGAGCCAAAAACAACATTTGTTCATCAGTTTGAAAGAAAGAAATTAAGATCATTGACATTAACGGTAAAGACATCACAAAGAGAAAACCGAGCGCATAAAGCGCTTGAGTAACCAATAGGAAAGAAATCGTTAAGGGCGTATGGCGGATGCCTAGGCTTTCAGAGGCGACGAAGGACGTGGTAAGCTGCGAAAAGCTGCGGGGATTGGCACACACGAATTGATCCGCAGATATCCGAATGGGGCAACCCGGCATATTGAAGATATGTCACCTCGTAAGAGGAGCAAACCCGGAGAACTGAAACATCTAAGTACCCGGAGGAAAAGAAATCGAAGAGATTCCGTAAGTAGTGGCGAGCGAAAGCGGATTAGCCCAAAAGTCTTTTTATGTTTAGAGGAATGTTCTGGAAAGAACAATCATAGAAGGTGATAATCCTGTACTCGAAAGGCATATAGAGATGATAAATGAGTAGGGCGGGACACGTGAAATCCTGTCTGAATATGGGGGGACCATCCTCCAAGGCTAAATACTCCTGAAAGACCGATAGTGAACAAGTACTGTGAAGGAAAGGTGAAAAGCACTTCGAATAGAAGGGTGAAATAGAACCTGAAACCGTACGCCTACAAGCGGTCGGAGCAGCGTAATGCTGTGACGGCGTGCCTTTTGCATAATGAGCCTACGAGTTAATTTTACTAGCGAGGTTAAGGTATTAAGTACCGGAGCCGGAGCGAAAGCGAGTCTGAATAGGGCGCATAGTTAGTAGGATTAGACGCGAAACCTTGTGATCTACCCATGGGCAGGTTGAAGCTCTGGTAACACAGAGTGGAGGACCGAACCGGTTGACGTTGAAAAGTCTTCGGATGACCTGTGGGTAGGGGTGAAAGGCCAATCAAACTGGGAGATAGCTCGTACTCTCCGAAATGCATTTAGGTGCAGCGTCGTATATAAGTTTATTAGAGGTAGAGCTACTGATTGGATGCGGGGGTTTCATCGCCTACCAATTCCTGACAAACTCCGAATGCTAATAAATGTTCTACGGCAGTGAGGGCATGGGTGCTAAGGTCCATGTCCGAGAGGGAAAGAACCCAGACCAACAGCTAAGGTCCCCAAATATATGTTAAGTTGAAGCAACGCGGTTGGACTGCATTGACAGCTAGGATGTTGGCTTGGAAGCAGCCATTCATTTAAAGAGTGCGTAACAGCTCACTAGTCGAGCGGTCCGGCATGGATAATAATCGGGCATAAACATATTACCGAAGCTATGGATTTATATTTTAGATATATCTGGTAGGAGAGCATTCTATTTGCGCCGAAGCAGTACTGTGAGGTATTGTGGAGCGGATAGAAAAGAAAATGTAGGCATAAGTAACGATAAAGCAGGCGAGAAACCTGCTCACCGAAAGACCAAGGCTTCCTCAGCCATGCTAATCAGCTGAGGGTTAGTCGGGACCTAACGCGAACCCGAAAGGGGTAGTGGATGGACAATGGGTTAATATTCCCATACTTGCTCACAATAAAAGGGGACGGTTGGATGTAGCTGCTGGAGACTGACGGAATAGTCAAGGCCTAGCCTTCGGGCGAAGCTGCTGTAGTGTAATCTGATCCAAGAAAAGCCGAAGTGAAGCAACCCGTACCAAAACCGACACAGGTGGTCGAGGAGAGAATCCTAAGGTGCTCGAGTGAGTCGTGGCTAAGGAACTAGGCAAAATAGTCTCGTAACTTCGGAAGAAGAGACGCCAACAGCAATGTTGGCCGCAGTGAAGAGGCCCAGGCGACTGTTTATCAAAAACACAGGACTCTGCTAAATCGAAAGATGCTGTATAGGGTCTGACACCTGCCCGGTGCTGGAAGGTTAAGGAAGGTGCTTAGCGTAAGCGAAGGCATTAACTGAAGCCCCAGTAAACGGCGGCCGTAACTATAACGGTCCTAAGGTAGCGAAATTCCTTGTCGGGTAAGTTCCGACCTGCACGAATGGTGTAACGATCTGGGCACTGTCTCAGCCACGAGCTCGGTGAAATTGTAGTATCGGTGAAGATGCCGATTACCCGCAATGGGACGAAAAGACCCTGTGAACCTTTACTATAACTTCGTATTGACTTTGAGTAAGTAATGTGTAGGATAGGTGGGAGGCTTTGAAGCAGGCACGCTAGTGTTTGTGGAGCCGACGTTGAAATACCACCCTTTACTTACTTGGAGCCTAACTTCTTTCAGAAGGACATTGCGTGGTGGGTAGTTTGACTGGGGTGGTCGCCTCCAAAAGAGTAACGGAGGCTTTCAAAGGTACCCTCAGCACGCTTGGTAACCGTGCGTAGAGTGTAATGGCATAAGGGTGCTTGACTGTGAGACCTACAAGTCGATCAGGTGCGAAAGCAGGACATAGTGATCCGGTGGTTCCGTATGGAAGGGCCATCGCTCATAGGATAAAAGGTACTCCGGGGATAACAGGCTAGTCTCCCCCAAGAGCTCACATCGACGGGGAGGTTCGGCACCTCGATGTCGGCTCGTCACATCCTGGGGCTGGAGAAGGTCCCAAGGGTTGGGCTGTTCGCCCATTAAAGTGGCACGCGAGCTGGGTTCAGAACGTCGTGAGACAGTTCGGTCTCTATCTATTGCGGGCGTTAGATGTTTGAGAGGGCTTGATTCTAGTACGAGAGGACCGAATTGAACAAACCTCTGGTGTATCAGTTGTACCGCCAGGTGCACCGCTGAGTAGCTACGTTTGGAAGAGATAAGCACTGAAAGCATATAAGTGCGAAACTCGCCTCAAGATGAGACATCTTTTAAGGGTCGTTGTAGATGACGACGTTGATAGGCTATAGGTGTAAAGACAGTAATGTCATAGCCAAGTAGTACTAATTACCCGTAGATTTATAGTCTATGGTTACTAATATAAACCAGGTGCTTTATGCGCAGTGAAGGTTTTGTCTTTGTGAAAGTTTTTATCGCTTAAAACAGATGTCAGATATAAGACATCAGATACCAGACCTTGAAGTCTGAAATCTGAAATCTATCCTCTGATATCTTATATACCTTCTTTAGGGTGGTTTTAGCGGTGGGGCTCACCTGTTCCCATTCCGAACACAGAAGTTAAGCCCACCAGCGCCGATGGTACTGCTAACGCGGGAGAGTAGGCCGCCGCCAGTTTTTATTTTATTTTTAAAAAACCTTTATCTTTACGATAAAGGTTTTTTTGTTATATACCCAAGTTAAGCTTATAAGTAATGAGCAATGAATAATAATTGATAAACGATACATCAATCAACTATCACTTATCATTTATTACTTATGCTGGACAGCATACACTCCAATTGTCACTCAGTAGGAGTCTCAACAAAGTATTAGCACATAACTCAAATATTACTTTTACCTTTTTAATCCTTTAAAGACTATAATAAAGGAGGCTGGATTCCTGCGGAATGACACAGTAGAAAAGAAGCAGGCCAAATAAAAAGAAAGACGCCATTGCAACCAATAACTCCATTGGAAAAGATAACCACTGAATCCGTATCCCGAACTTCGTTACATCATTTTATAATTTATCATTGATGATTCATTCATCATCCTAGCCCCGATAGGAATGGTTACCCCGTAGCAGGCATGGAGACGTGCGGCTTTACTCAGGGCGGGAGCACAGGCGCGAGGAGTATGAATGGATAGCGGGAAACAGCTCCTGATATCTCAAATGGTGTTAAGTAAACTATTTCCTTCTATTACCCCGTTTTCCTCGAATAAATTCAATAAGTTTGTACTAGTTTTTCAAAAATAATTACAATGTCAGGAAATATTCTGATCATCGATGATGAGATCAAACTCCTTAAATTACTAGGAATGATCCTTTCCCAAGAAAATTTTAATGTAAAAGAAGCTTCTACGGCACGTTCGGCAATGACCATGCTGGAGCAATATGAATTTGATGTTGTTCTGAGCGATGTTCGTCTGCCTGATGCTTTTGGGGTAGAGCTGGTAAAGGCTATCAAAACTAAATATCCACAGCTTGAAATTATCCTGATGACGGCATTCGGTAATATTACGGATGCTGTACAGGCTATGAAGAATGGTGCTTATGATTATCTGGTGAAAGGAGATGATAATGAGAAAATAATCCCATTGGTGTATAAGGCTCTTGATAAGGTAAAAGACAATAAATCGAGGGTTGTTCAGCAGGCTGTGACGAAAGGATTTAATCAGATAATAGGTAAATCACCACTTATTTTGCAGGCTAAGAAACTGGCTGAAAAAGTAGCTTTAACGGATGCTGCTGTTCTTCTTACAGGGGAAACCGGAACGGGTAAGGAAGTTTTTGCGAGTGCCATTCACGAAGGAAGTGAAAGGAAGAAAAACAGTTTTGTAGCGATTAATTGTTCAGCATTCAGTAAAGAAATTCTGGAAAGCGAGCTTTTTGGTCATAAACAGGGTGCTTTTACTGGAGCTTTGAAAGATAAGAAAGGATTGATTGAAGAAGCTAACGGAGGAACTCTGTTTTTGGATGAAATCGGTGAGATGCCAATAGAACTTCAGGCAAAACTGCTCAGAGTTTTAGAAACCAGGGAATTTATCAAAATGGGTGAAACCAAAGTTTCTAAATCTGACTTCAGGTTAATTGCTGCTACCAACAGAGACCTGATAGATGAAATAAAGCAGGGAAATTTCAGAGAAGACCTTTATTTCAGGCTGAATGTCTTTGAGATCACGCTTCCGCCATTAAGAGAACGAAAAGAAGACCTGAAAGCTATTGCCAAGCATTTTATAGATATTTTTTCTCATAAACTTCATCTGACAGGGGTTCAGGTAAATCCTGATTACTATAAAGTACTGGAACGAAACGACTGGAAAGGAAATATCCGTGAACTGAGAAATGCCGTGGAACGCAGCTTGATTTTGATGGATAACAATATCCTTGACGCAGAAAGTCTTCCCCATTATTCGGAAAAAGCTGTTCCTGAAAGTGATTCTTTAAGTATCAGATCACTGGAAAAAATACACATACAGAAGGTTCTACAGTATACAAAAGGTAACAAGGCAGAAGCTGCCCGTTTACTGGAAATCGGTATTGCCACATTGTACCGTAAACTTGAAGAATACGGATTAAAATAAACCTTTTATCATTTTAATAAAGAGCCTATCATTTTGATAGGCTTTTCTGTTTTTATATAGTTTAGCATTTAGTTTTAATATATTGTTATTCAATTGTTTGGGTGCTTGTTTTTCAGAATGGACTTTCTTTTGGCATATAGTCTTCGAATAAAATATTTAAAAATGACAATTTCAAGAAAAACGTTTAAAAAACGGGAGCACTCGACTTTTAGTCTGCTGATTGTATCGTACGTATTGTTGACCCTTTTAACCCTAATGATTAAAATATGATGCTCATAAGTTTAATTCTGCTTTTTGCAGTATTGTTTTGGCTTTTGTATAAATCAGTTGAATTTTTTGATAGAATATAAATTATGTGGAGTTTATTTTTCCTCTCAATACTTGCCTTTGTGTATATCTGTTATGTTTTAATGAAACCTGAAAAATTTTAATTAGTCATGAATACAGAGATTTTAGGCATTATAGCAATGTTTGCTATCACATTAGTTATCGGAATATTTTTAGGGAAATATATAGCTAATGTCTACGGATACAAAAAGACTTTTCTGGATCCGGTTTTTGAACCCATTGAAAAGTTAATTTATAAAGTTTCGGGAATTAATCCTGCCCGCCAGATGAACTGGAAACAGAATATGTATGCCATGCTGGCGATCAATCTGGTTTGGTTCATCATAGGTTTCCTTCTTTTGCTGAATCAGGCATGGCTTCCTTTGAACCCTGATGGGAATCCAAATATGTCACCCGATCTTGCTTTTAATACAACCATTTCATTCTTAGTGAACTGTAATTTACAGCATTATTCAGGAGAAACAGGAGTAAGTTATCTGAGCCAGCTTTATCTGATGTTTTTACAGTTTGTTACGGCTGCAACGGGAATGGCGGCAATGGCTGTCCTTTTCAAGGCTTTTAAAGAAAAAACAAGTACCGAACTTGGGAACTTCTACGATTTTTTTACCAAATCAATGATCAGAATTCTGGTTCCGGTAAGTATAATTGTTGCCTTAGTACTTTCTATTAACGGAAGTCCGATGACATTCGAAGGAAAAGATCACATTATAACACTGGAAGGTCAGAAAGCTGATGTTTCCAGAGGGCCTGTATCTGCATTTGTTGCGATCAAACATTTGGGAACTAACGGAGGTGGATTTTTCGGAGCCAACTCTGCGCACCCGCTTGAAAATCCCAATTATATGACCAATATGACAGAGATGATCGCTCAGATGATCATTCCGTTTGCATTGGTATTTGCACTGGGTTTTTATCTGAATAAAAGAAAACTTTCATGGGTGATTTTTACGGTAATGACGGTCGGTTTTCTGGCACTTACCATTCCGAATATCGTGAATGAAACAGGAGGAAATCCTTTGATCACAAAAATGGGAACAGATAAAAGCCTGGGAGCTATGGAAGGTAAAGAAATCCGTTTCGGAAGTGCAGCGTCCGGCTACTGGAGTATTGCAACCACAGTTATTTCAACAGGATCTGTGAACTCAATGCATGACAGTACAATGCCGCTTTCGGGAATGAATGAATTGCTTGCGATGATGATCAACTGCTTCTACGGAGGTTGTGGAGTCGGAATTCTAAACTATTTCATCTTTATCATTCTGGCTGTGTTTATCAGTGGTCTGATGGTAGGACGAACGCCGGAATTTATGGGTAAAAAGATTGAAGCAAAGGAAATGAAAATTGCTATGATCGTCGCTTTATTCCATCCTTTCCTGATTCTTGCAGGAACCGCTTTAACGGCTTATCTACCGGAATTTGGAGCAAAGACACTGAATAATCCCGGCTTCCATGGTTTCAGTGAAATGCTGTATGAGTTTACTTCTTCTGCAGCGAATAACGGATCCGGATTTGAAGGGTTGGGAGACAATACACCCTGGTGGAATATCTCAACGGGAATTGTACTGTTACTCTCAAGATTTATCCCAATCATAGGACCGGTAGCCATTGCAGGTCTGTTGGCACAGAAGAAATATATCCCTGAAAGTTCAGGAACATTGAAAACAGATACGGCAACTTTCGGATTCATGACTCTGGCAGTGATTTTACTGATTGCAGCATTGTCTTTCTTCCCTGCATTAACTCTAGGGCCTATTGCAGAGCAGATTCAGTATTTCTCAAAATAAATTTGAACATTAAAAATTAAAATCAATATTCAACCATTAAGGAAGCTGAAAAGTGTAAGGAAACTAGTATGACACTTACGAAACGTTCACTTAATATTATCCATATCTATCCTTATTATCCGGCAGACCTTGATGGTTACTATTGATTTACAATGATATAAATTCTTTCAAAAAAATGAAAAATCAGTCACAAACATTGTTTCAAAGAGATTTGGTCAACGAAGCGATAAAACAGTCCTTCGTAAAGCTGAATCCGAAAATTATGTTTAAAAATCCGGTAATGTTCCTGGTGGAAATCGGAACCATCGTCATGTTTATCGTAAGCATGTTCAGCCTTACCGGTGATAAAACCCAGGGAAGCTTTTCCTACAACTTTTTAGTATTTATAATTTTATTTTTCACCGTTTTGTTTGCCAATTTTGCAGAAGCTATTGCAGAGGCAAGGGGAAAAGCGCAGGCTGATACCCTTAGAAAAACAAGGGAAGAAACTCCGGCCAAACTGGTACTTGATAACAAGCCGGGATTTCAGGTAGAAACAAGACTGAAGATGTCTGCTGAAATGACCTTAGGTGATATTTTCCTTTGTGAAGCCGGAGATCAGATTCCGATGGATGGTGAGATTATTGAAGGTCTTGCTACCATTGATGAGTCTGCTATTACCGGAGAAAGTGCACCTGTCATCCGTGAAGCGGGTGGAGACAAAAGTTCTGTAACGGGAGGAACGAAAGTATTGTCAGACAGAATTAAAGTAAGAGTAACCACAAAACCCGGAGAATCCTTTTTAGATAAAATGATTGCTCTTGTAGAAGGAGCGTCAAGACAGAAAACACCCAACGAAATCGCATTAACCATACTTTTAGCAGGATTCACGCTTACATTTATTATTGTTACCCTCACTTTAAAACCTTTTGCAGACTATGCGCAGACTCCGATTACCATAGCGGCATTTATATCTCTTTTCGTTTGTCTTATTCCGACAACCATCGGAGGCCTGCTTTCTGCAATCGGGATAGCGGGGATGGACAGAGCGCTGAGAGCGAATGTGATTACTAAAAGTGGAAAAGCAGTGGAAACTGCAGGAGATATTGATGTATTGCTTTTGGATAAAACCGGAACAATTACCATCGGAAACAGAAAAGCAACCCAATTTCACCCTGCGAATGGAATTCAGCTTGAAGAATTTATTAAAGCTTCTGCATTAAGTTCCGTAGCGGATGAAACACCGGAAGGGAAATCTATTATTGAACTAAGTGCTTTAAAACCTGAAGATTTATTAGTTGCTAACCCTACTTATATCGATTTTACTGCAGAAACAAGAACTTCAGGAATTGATTTTGATGAAACAAGAATCCGTAAAGGAGCTTACGATACAATAAAAAAACTGACTGAAAAAGCCGGGAATATCTTCCCACAGGAAACCCAGGATGCGGTAACCAAAATTTCTGAAAACGGAGGAACTCCTTTAGTAGTAGCGGTTAATGAAAAAGTTTGGGGCGTGATCGAACTTCAGGATATTATTAAAACCGGAATTCAGGAACGTTTCCAGAGACTGAGAAAAATGGGTGTAAAAACGGTAATGGTAACCGGAGATAATCCTCTGACTGCAAAATTCATTGCAGAAAAAGCCGGAGTAGACGATTTTATCGCTGAAGCCAAACCTGAAGACAAAATGAATTACATCAAAAAGGAACAGCAGGAAGGTAAGCTGGTAGCGATGATGGGAGACGGAACCAATGATGCTCCGGCACTAGCCCAGGCAGATGTAGGTGTTGCGATGAACAGCGGAACGCAGGCTGCTAAAGAAGCCGGCAACATGGTAGACCTGGATAATGACCCTACAAAGCTGATCGAAATTGTAGAAATCGGTAAACAGCTATTGATGACCAGAGGAACGTTGACCACTTTCAGTATTGCAAACGACGTAGCAAAGTATTTTGCCATTATTCCGGCGCTCTTTATCACTTTTATTCCTTCTCTTCAGAAGCTGAACATTATGAACCTTCACAGTCCTGAAACAGCCATATTATCAGCGGTTATTTTCAATGCGGTGATTATTCCGTTCTTGATTCCGCTGGCGTTGAAAGGAGTTGCTTATAAGCCCATCGGTGCAAGTGCATTATTAAGAAGAAACCTTTTGATCTATGGGTTAGGCGGAGTAATCGTTCCGTTCATCGGAATCAAAATCATTGATCTGGTAATCAGTTTATTCTATTAAAATAAAAAAAATGAAAAATCATATTGTTTCAGCATTCAGATTAACTCTTGTCATGTTGCTAGTTACTGGTATTTATCTGGCAGTGGTTTATGGAGGTTCTAAAATACTTCCTAACAAAGGAAACGGAGAAATTGTTTACAATAAAGGGCAGAAGTTTTATGCCAATATCGGTCAGGAATTTAAGTCTGAAAAATATTTCCACGGTCGTCCATCCTCTGTCGATTATAACGCAGCGGGAAGTGGAGGAAGCAACAAAGGTCCAAGCAATAAAGAATATCTGGAAATTGTACAGAAAAGAATTGATACTTTAAAAATGGACAATCCTGAAATGGGTAATGCTAAAGTTCCTGTAGAATTGGTAACCGCCAGCGGAAGCGGACTGGATCCGGATATTTCTCAAGAAGGGGCTTTATACCAGGCAAAAAGAATTGCAAAAGTGAGAAGTATTTCAGAGGAAGAGATCAAAAGCTTAATTAATAATCAGACTGAAAAGCCTTTCTTAGGACTTTTCGGACCGTCAAAAGTAAATGTTCTGAAGCTTAATATTGCTTTAGATCAATTAAAATAATTCAAATCA
Source organism: Chryseobacterium sp. PCH239 (assembly GCF_018924625.1). NCBI lineage: Bacteria > Pseudomonadati > Bacteroidota > Flavobacteriia > Flavobacteriales > Weeksellaceae > Chryseobacterium > Chryseobacterium sp. PCH239. The sequence goes on along the minus strand of NZ_CP073027.1, from coordinate 1,998,231 downwards.
TACAATGATAAAAAGAAGAATTGAAGCCATTAAGATGATTGAAGGAGCTACACAAAAAAATCTACGATTTTAAAATATTTCTCATTTATAATTCGCTGGTAAATCCTTATCTTTTCTTAATAGCTAAATTCTTCTTATACTCTTAAATAATATAAAAATAACGTGAAAAAATATTTAGTTATAGGAGCCGTATTGGGAATGTTTTTCTCAAAAGCCCAATCATCAGATTCATTAAAAACAAGTAATAAAGTGACCTTTTCCGCTTATGCAGAACTTTTTTATACGTATGATTTTAATGAGCCTGGTAATCATATTCGTCAAAACTTTTTGTATTCCTATAACAGGCACAATGAAATGAACCTTAACCTGGGATTGGTTAAAGCCAATTATCAGAGCGAAAATATCCGTGCTAATGTAGCTTTAATGGCCGGAACCTATGCCCAGGATAATATGGCAGCAGAACAAAATGCACTGCGTTATGTAAACGAAGCCAATGTAGGAATCAGATTATCAAAGAATAAGAATTTATGGATTGATGCAGGGATCATGCCTTCCCATATTGGATGGGAAAGTGCTATAGGAAAAGACAATGTTAATCTGACAAGAAGCTTAGCTGCAGAGAACTCTCCGTATTTTGAAACCGGAGCTAAGATTTCCTATACTTCAGATAATGGGAGATGGTTTTTAAGCGGACTGGTATTGAACGGATGGCAGAGAATAGCCAAACCTGAGGGAAACCAGAGTATTTCTTTTGGTCACCAGGTAACCTATAAACCAACTGATAAAATTACCCTGAACAGCAGTTCATTCATAGGGAATGATAAAGCAAAAGAGGACAAAAGAATGCGTTACTTCCATGATTTGTACGGAAGCTTTCAGATAACAGATCAGTTTTCGGCTGTATTGGGATTTGATATTGGCGCTGAGCAGAAATCAAAAGGAAGCGAGCAGTATAATATCTGGTACAGTCCGAATGTTCAGATGAAATATCAATTGGACAGCAAATGGGCATTAGCGGGAAGACTGGAATATTATAATGATAAAAACGGCGTGATTATCAGTACAGAAACTCCCAATGGATTTCAGACCTTCGGATATTCTCTCAATGTAGACTATGCCATATTCAAAAATGTAGTTTTCCGTACAGAAGCGAGAGGTTTTACTTCAAAAGATGCCATTTTTGCTAAAAATGATGAATTTAAAAAAGGAAATTTCTTTATAACATCGAGTTTAGCGGTCTGGTTTTAATATCGGTTTAGTCACAGAGAATAGTGCTTAAAGTAAAATTAAAAAGTATAAAATCAATGTCATCAGCAAAAGATTTTTTAGAACTGATTCAAAAATCCCGTAAAGGAAAATTCAAAATTTATATCGGGATGAGTGCAGGGGTAGGAAAAAGTTTCCGTATGCTTCAGGAAGCTCATTCTCTTTTGCGAAATGGCATTGATGTAAAGATTGGCTATATTGAGACACATGGCCGTGAAGAAACTGAAGCTCTGGTAGAAGGAATTCCTCAAATTGAAAGGAAATCAGTTTTTTATAAAGGAAAGAACCTTGAGGAGATGGATCTTCAGGCTATCATCAACGAGCATCCTGAAGTGGTTCTGGTAGATGAACTTGCCCATACCAACGTAGAAGGTTCTAAAAATAAAAAAAGATGGCAGGATGTACTGGAAATTCTTGATAACGGAATCAACGTCATCAGTGCTATGAATATCCAGCATATCGAAAGCCTGAATGAAGAGGTAAAGAAAATTACCGGGGTAGAAGTAACAGAGCGGGTTCCGGATAAAATACTGGCGCTAGCAGATGAAGTAGTCAATATTGACCTTACGGCTGATGAGCTGCTGACCCGTTTAAAAGAAGGAAAAATATATAAAAAAGAAAAAATTCAGACGGCGCTTAGTAATTTCTTCCAGAGCGGACATATTCTTCAACTTCGTGAACTGGCTTTAAAAGAAGTAGCCACCCACGTGGAAAGAAAGGTAGAGACAGAGATCAAAACCGAAAATTTTAAGCCCATAAAATTCCTGGCCTGCATCAGCAGTAATGAGAAGATTGCCAAAACAATTATCCGTAAAACTGCCAGATTAGCCAGCTACTATAACAGTCCATGGACTGTTTTGTACGTTCAGAAGCCTTCTGAAAATCCGGAAAAAATTGCATTGGACAAACAACGGTATTTAATTAATAATTTTAATTTAGCACAGGAATTAGGTGCCAAAGTAGTCCGCATCAAAGAAAGCAGTGTCCACAACGGGATTCTGGAATATGTGATTGCTCATAACATCACGACGGTCTGTATTGGAAAACCTCACGCCAGTTTCTGGCAGCGAATGTTGGGATACAGCTGGATCTATACCCTTATGAACAGGCTGAATGAAAGACAGATAGATATTATTATTTTATCTTAAAAGTAATGAAACTTAAAACGAAACTTACCTTAGGCGTGGGCCTTTTATTTTTACTGATCGTTCTGCTTTCAGTGATAGGTTCTGTATACATCAATAAATTAAAATCCGATACTGAAAAGATCCTTACGGCCAATTACAACAGCCTGGAATTTTCCAAAAATATGCTTTTGGCGTTAGATAATATCAGTACAGACAGTACCGTTGCCATAGCAGATTTTCGAAAAAATAATAAGCTTCAGGAAAAGAACCTTACAGAATTTGGAGAAAAAGAAGCCACTCAGAATCTGAATCTGCATTTCAACAGCTACCTTAAAGCTCCCGATATCAATAAAGAAAAGCTTATCCGTGAAGATCTTTCGAAGATCATGTCTTTGAATATGAAGGGAATAGAACGAAAAAGTGACATTGCGATTATAACAGCAGAAAATGCTACTTTTTGGATCGTAAGTTTAGGTACGGTATGCTTTCTGATTGCTTTTATTCTGCTTTTCAATTTGCCGCAAACCATTGCAGAGCCTATCAATCAATTGACCTTCAGTATCAAACAGATTGCCGATAAAAACTATAGCGAGAGGGTTCATTTTAAAGGAAGTGAAGAATTCAACAGTCTGGCAGATTCCTTCAATACCATGGCGGAGAAACTTCAGGAGTACGAAAGTAGTACGCTTTCCAAGCAGCTTATGGATAAAAAACGTATCGAAACATTGGTTAACAATATGCATGATGCGGTAATTGGTCTGGATGAGAATCATTTTATCTACATGATCAATGATGAAGCTTTAAAGATCACCAATCTCCATAAAGAAGATATTATTGGAAAAACAGCTCATGAAGTAGCCATCAATAATGATCTGATGCGTGAACTGCTGAAAAATATCGACCATCCGGTAAAAGATCCGATTAAAATTGTCCGCGATAATAAGGAAAACTATTTTGAACAGGATATTATTCCCATCAATATTGTAAAAACAGGGGAAAAGGAGAAAAAAAATATAGGAAAGGTAATATTGTTGAGAAATATTACGCCTTTTAAAGAGCTTGATTTTGCCAAAACCAACTTCATTGCAACCATTTCCCATGAATTGAAAACCCCGATTTCTGCGATCAAAATGGGTGTTCAGCTTCTTGGAAACCAAAAGTTCGGAGAACTGAATGCGCAGCAGCAGGAATTGTTGAAAAGTATCAATGAAGACGGGCAGCGTTTATTGGATATCACTGGAGAATTGCTGAATCTTTCTCAGGTAGAATCCGGAAATATCAGACTGACCGTAGAAAAATGTTCCCCAAAAGAAATTGTACAGACTGCTGTAAAGAATGTTGAAAAACTGGCGGAGCAGAAAAATATCTCCATCAGCACAGAATATCTTCTGGAAGACAGTGATGCGGTGACCGCAGATTTTGATAAAACCGTCTGGGTGATGAATAACTTTCTTACCAATGCGGTAAAGCACTCTTTTCAGGATGAAAATATTAAGATTGTGGTAGAAAAACAGAACTTATTCATTCAGTTCAGTATTATTGATACCGGAAGCGGAATTGATGAAAAATACCACCGCCAGATCTTTGACCGTTATTTTCAGGTTCCCGGCGAACATCAGAACGGGACCGGGCTGGGTTTAGCAATCTCCAAGAATTTTATTGAGAAGCAACATGGAGAAATAGGAGTGAAGAGTTCTCTGAATAATGGAAGTACGTTTTATTTCAGACTGCCGGTTTCGTAAGGATTATTGTTATATTTTAGCGCTATAGAATTAAATAACCTAAACCTGTGAATATTAAAACAATTGCTCTTTTTTGGGGACTAGTTATATCGAATTTTTGCTTTAGTCAGCAACAATTTCGTGAAAACTTTACTTTAAAACTTCCGGTGGATTCTGTAAGATACTATCAGCAAGAAGTTAAAAAATCTCCCTATTTTGTTGAAGAAAATACTTTGCAAATTTATCCTGGTGAACACTTATTTGTTGAAGCAGATGTTAAAGAGGGAAAACTGGAATATATGAAGGTGGTTAAAGAGAATGTAAACCCGTCAAAGACCATAGAAATAGAGTTTTCGCAGGATGTTGAAGGCAGAAAACATAAAGGAATGATGCTTCAGGTAAGTAATCCCTTTGATAAAAATCTCTTATATGATGCGACAATGTATACTGTAGAGGATCCTAAATGGGTTGAAACCTCCATTCTTCCAATAAAACCTAAGTTGATAGGCTTTGAGTTATGGAACGACGTTATTATTACCCTTGTCCTTCATGACTGGAGAGTACAAAACTGAAAATCCTATTTTTTATATTTGCGATAAAAATAACAATGGGAAAAAGTTTAGGACTCTTATTATTTTCAGCTGTACTGGGTATTCAGGTCTCTGCACAAACCTTCACAGTAGAACAGCTTAAAGGATTCAATAAACTGACAATGGAGGAGTTTAAAAAGGAAATGAAACAGCTTCAGTTCAAATTTTATGACAGAACTGAAGGCTTAAGCTTCCTTTTAACCGAATACGAAGCTCCAGACTATAGCTCGAAAATCGGAAAGTTTGAATACAAAGAAGAAAAATCAGAAGATCGGATTGAGTTTGAGTTTAAGGACGAAAAAGAATATGAGCAGTATCTTAAACTGATATTGGCTGCCGGATATAAAGAAACGGAGAAAGGAAAGATTATCACCAAAGAACTTTATATAGATTACTACAGGAATAAAGAACATATCAGGATGATATTACCTAAATCTGGACAAAATACTCCATATACTATTATTGTTTTCAAGTAATATTTAATAAGAACTCAATGCGTACTAAAGAGGTTCACTTTTACTCGAATAAGATAAAAAGTCTTATAGTATTGATTATTTCATTCATTTTTATTTTAGCTTTTTTAAATAAAAAATTAGGAAATGCAGGTCTGGGTCTTATAGTCATGTTTTATCTTGGATTTTTACTTTGTTCATTAGGAGTTGTCTATTCAATTTTGTTATTATTTCGAACAAAACCTTTATTAACAGTTACTGATAAGCAGATCATCATTTATAACCTATTGAGAAAACCAACAACAATTAATTTTGAAGATATTTCTTCATTTTATATTTCAAATACAACATTCCGGGGAATAAAAACAAGTGAGTCTATTTATATTAATATAAAGAGTAATCCAGATCCTTTTGGCAGAAAAGGGAGTGTTATAAACACAGACCTGTTGAATGTGAAAGCAAGTGCTTTAATGGAGATATTAAATAGTAGAAAAACTATTATTTGTAAGAATTAAGATTTGTCTATTAATTAATGTAATACTTAAATTTTCTAAGTTTGATCTTAAATCACATAAGATGAATACATCAGATTTAAAAATTGATTCAATTAACAGGATTACCCAATTAAAAGAAGCCAGAATTATTGAAGAAATTCAAAAGATTCTGGATTTTGAATTGGATCAGAATGAATATATTCTTACTGCTGAACAAAAGGAAAGAACTGCTGAAGCGAGAGAAGAATATAAGAACAAAGCATACCTTACGGAAGATCAATCAGGCCAATCAGGATATTGAAGAATGGCTAAAAGAAAAAAGACTGTGATAAATTCACAGTCTTTTTGTTTTAAAATGATTACTCTTACTGTTTCTCAATCAAATCCAGAAACTGTTGCTCATCCAGGATTTCAATTGTTCCGATATCCTGTGCTTTTTTCAGCTTACTTCCTGCTTTTTCACCTACTACAAGATAGTTGAGGTTTTTTGAAACTGCAGAAATATTTTTTCCGCCATGCTTTTCTACCATTTCCTCAGCAGATTCTCTGGTAAATAATGACAATTTTCCGGTGAACAGGAAAGTTTTTCCTTCCAGAACATTGGATAGAACCTCATTGGTACTTTCTCCTTTTTCAAGCTGTACTCCGTAAGATTTCAATCGTTCGATCATCAATACGTTTTCAGAATTCTGGAAGAAATCGACAATGCTTACTGCAATTTTAGCTCCGATGTCTTCTACCTGGCAGAGCTCTTCTACGGTTGCATTTTTCAATTCTTCAATCGTTGGGAAGTTTTTAACCAGTTTCTTGGCAACTGTTTCCCCCACGTGTTTGATCCCGATTCCGTATAAAACTTTTTCAAAAGGAATTTCTTTGGATTTTTCAATTCCTGTGATGATATTCTGAGCCGATTTCTCAGCCATTCTTTCGAGTGGAAGAAGTTGTTCTTTTGTTAAAACATAGAAGTCGGCAGGATTTTCAATCAGTCTTTCTCTGTACAGCTGTTCAATCGTTTCACTTCCAAGATTATCAATATTCAAAGCTTTTCTGGAAACATAGTGGATCATTCTTCCTACAACCTGTGGCGGGCAGTGAAGCTCGTTCGGACAGAAATGGATGGCCTGATCCTCAATTTTTACCAGCTCGGTACCACATTCAGGACAATGTTTGATATATTCAATTTCTTTGCTTTCTTCAGTTCTTTTATCTGTGTTTACGCCTACGATTTTCGGAATAATTTCACCTCCTTTTTCTACATACACGAAATCATGTTCATGAAGATCCAGCTTTTTGATGATATCTTCATTGTGCAGAGAAGCTCTTTTCACAATGGTTCCGGCCAGTAAAACAGGTTTAAGATTAGCAACAGGAGTAATAGCTCCGGTTCTTCCCACCTGATAAGAAACGCTTTGAAGTTCTGTTTCTACTTTTTCCGCTTTAAATTTATAAGCCATAGCCCAACGCGGAGATTTGGCCGTATAGCCAAGTTGTCTCTGCTGCTGTAGTGAATTCACTTTTAAAACAATACCATCAATTTCAAAAGGAAGATTATGACGTTCTGTGTCCCAGAAAGTAATAAATTCCTGTACCTCAGCCATTGTTTTACATAATTTGGCCTGCTGGGAGGTTTTGAAGCCCCAGCTCTGAGCTTTCTGAAGCAGTTCCCAATGGGTTTCCGCAGGAACTTCATCAGAAATAAACTGGTATAATACGGAAGAAAGTCCACGCTTTCTTACCTCAGCGCTGTCCTGCATTTTCAAACTTCCGCTGGCAGTATTTCTTGGATTCATGAAAGGATCAAGCCCTTCTTCCTCACGAAGTTTATTGATTTTGTCAAAGTTTTTTCTGGTCAGATAAATTTCACCACGCATAAAAAAATGAGCAGGGAAATCACCTTTTAAAGTCAGAGGAATATCTGAAATGGTACGTACATTCGGGGTAATCTCATCACCCTGGAAACCGTCACCACGGGTCACAGCCTGTGAAAGCTTACCGTTTTCATAAAGAATAGAAATGGAAGCACCGTCGTATTTCAGCTCAGCAACGAATTCTACCGGATCGTCAATCGTTTTGATGATTCTCTTTTCCCAGTCTTCAAGATCGTCAAAATCATAGGAATTGTCCAGAGAATACATCCTGAACTTATGCTGAATCGTAGGGAAAACTTTGGTAACACCGCCACCTACACGAACGGTAGGAGAATTTTCATCATAGAATTCGGGATACCTGGCTTCCAGATCCTGTAGCTCCTCCAGAAGCATATCAAATTCATAATCTGTAATGGTGGGAGTATCCAGTTGGTAGTAATTTTCGTTATGCTGGTGAAGTTCCTTACGAAGCTGTTCTATCTTTTGTTGAATGTTTTCAGACATTGCTTTTCTATCTTTTGAGCAAAAATAACTAAAGTAATTGCATTTAAAAAATAACAGAATAAAATAGTATAGGAAAATTAAAAATGCTTAATATGTCTTAACCTACTGGTTTTACAGAAAATAAAACACGTGTTTAAAGTAATTTAACATAAAGTTCTGATTTAATTAAAAGAATGTTAAAACTTTCTTAAACACCCCGCTCTTAAAGTCAAAATACCTTTGCACATCTGATTGAAAGAAACCTCATAATGATCTATCATCGTGAAAATCAAAGAGGTTTCCGGGCTAACATGAAAAAATTAATAATATAGATCTTCGGAAGAAATGAAAAAAGTAAAGATTGTACTGGGATTATTGTTTTTAGGGCTTGGGACAATGGCTTATGCACAGACCACGCAGGCTTCTATTACAGGGAAAGTTACCGGACCGGGAAGTACGGCTCAGGAAAAAGTGAAAGTGACGATCGTGAACGAGTCCACAGGATTCAGAACGGAAACGGAAACCAACTCAAAAGGAGAATATATTTTTAAAGAAATTCCTCTTGGTGGGCCTTACACGGTTATTGTCAATGATGATAAAAAAGAAGGTTATAATGTCAACTTCGGAGATCAGGTGACCGTGAATATGGATCTGGGGAACGAAAAGACTATTGAGGAAGTAAAAATTACAGGAAACCTTAAAAACAAGATCGGAAACCTGGGAGCAGCTACTGCAATTTCTGCGAAAAACATCAGCATGCTTCCGGTGAACGGACGAAACTTCACCAATCTTACGGAACTATCTCCGTTAAGCGGAAAAGGAGGAAACCTTTCCGGCCAGCTTGGATCTTCTACCAACTTTACGATTGACGGGATGACCGCAAAAAATCCTACTTCTGCAGGATCAACAACGAGCCGAAGCGGTGCACCATTTTCCATCTCCATTGAAGCGGTCCGTGAATTCAAAATCACTACCAACCAATATGATGTTACATTGGGAAGAAGTGGAGGAGGAACAGTAAGTGCTGTTACCAAATCAGGAACCAATAAATTTTCCGGAAGTGCCTGGGAATATTTAAGAACAAACTGGCTTTCCAGTCCATATGACATCAGAGGAAACAAAAGAAATAATGACTTCTCTACTTCGCAGTTCGGATTTTCATTGGGAGGTCCGATCATTAAAAATAAATTGCATTTCTTCGTAGCATGGGATCATCAGCTGGATTCAAGACCTTTAGTGATTGCTGATATCAAATCTCCGGATGATGAGAAGAGATTCAACACAACTACGCAGACGCTTAATCAGTTCCTGGATATTGCAAGAGCAAAATATGGAGTAGGAAGCAGCCCCCAGTTCGGAACTTTTGATAAAGTGAGAAACTCTGATGCCGGTTTCTTACGTCTAGACTGGCAGATTAATGAAAAGCATTTATTAACGCTTAGAAATAACTTTACTTACGATCTTAACAAAAACGGATTAGGTGACAATACCAATATCAACTTTTTTGAGTCGTACGGAAATGATAAGAACCTTGATAACAGTTTATTATTGACCTTAAGATCAAATCTGAGACCTAACTTAACCAACGAATTAAAGGCGCAGTATCTCTATACTTTCCAGGACAGTTACCAGAACAATCAATTAGGAAAACCTGTACCGAGAGCTATTGTTGAAGGAGTATCTTCCAGCGCGGGATCTACGAATATTCAGATCGGAGGACACCGCTTTGCTCAGGAAAGCTTCAGAAATAATGTGTTCCAGATTGTAGATAATTTATATTACAATACAGATAAGGTAAAATATACGTTTGGGGCAGACCTTATGTATACAACAGCAAAATCGGTATACGGAAGTGAGGTGAACGGAAGGTTCCATTTCCAGGGAATGAGCAATTTTGAGACCATGACACCTTACAGATTCTATAGAGAAGTTCCTTTGGTGGCCGATCCGTCTGTCAGATCAAATATCTGGAACATCGGTCTCTATGGGCAATTCCAGACCAAAGTAGCTAAAGGACTTGATTTAATGGCTGGTTTGAGATTAGATTATGGTGGTTACCCGAAAGCAGAATTCAACCAGAAACTGTTTGATGAAATGGGAATCAGAACGGATAACCAGATCAAATCATTTGTCATCCAGCCAAGATTCCAGTTTGACTGGAACATCAATGAAGGAAATAAAGACTTCCTGAAGTTCGGTGCCGGAATTTTCTCTTCCGATATCAACAATTATATGATCATCAATAACCTTGTATTTGATGGAAAACATCTGGCTACTGTGGATGTAACGGGTAAAGATGTTCCGTTCCCGGATTTCAACAGCTATAGAGATGATTATAATACGGTTCCGTCACTTTCCCAGAAGCAGATTCCGACGATCAACTATACCGGTAAGGATGCAAAAATCCCGATCGTTTATAAAGCCAATATTTCTTATACCCACTTCTTCAATGAAAGGTTCAGAGCAGGAATTGCAGGATATATGGCTTTAGGTAGAAACAATTACTATTATTACGACAGAAACATGGTGGCCAATCCTTTCTTTACACTGGCTAACGAAGGTGGAAGGGGAGTATTTATTCCTACAGGAGCTATTACCAATAATGCCAATAACAGTGTAAGTTTCGACTGGAAACAGGGAAGAATCAATAATAATTTCGGAAGAGTACTGGAATTGGTGAGCGATGGTAAAGTAAACCAGTTCTCATTCGTAATCGATACAAGTTACCGCTACTGGAAAGATGGAGAAATCACCGCAAGTTATACATGGTCTGATATCAAAGACAATACTTCATACAACGGAAACGTAGCCAACTCTGCAACATTGTCTACCATGATTCAGAGTGATCCTAGAGATTTGAGAATGACCTATTCTGACAACCAGTTCAGAAACAAAGTCGTGATCTATGGAAACTCTCCTACCATTGCAGGATTTACATTGGGGATCAGGTATTCAGGAATCGGAGGAACGCGTTTCTCAGCAACCACAGGAGGAAACATCAACGGCGACTTCGTAGATTCCAACGATCTTGCTTTTATCTTCCCTAATCTTACCAAATCCATACTGGATGATCCGCAGGTAGGGCAGGCCCTGAAAGATTATATCACTGAATACAACGGAAAAATTGCAGAACGTAATGGTGGAAAAAATGGTTTCTATGGCGTGTGGGATGTACGTGTAGCTAAGAAAATAAAATTTGATAAAGTGGGAGCTTTTGAACTTTCTGTTGATATTTTCAACGTAGCCAACCTTCTTAACAAAGAATGGGGGGTAAACAAATCATACTCAAATACTTCTTTGTATAAGGTAACCAAGTTCAATAAAGATACGATGCAGTACGAATACACCAAAAACGTAAGTGGAGGCGGTTTGGTTCCTCTGACAGGAAATCCTTACCAGATCCAGATCGGTGCGAAATACAGTTTCTAACTTTTACCTTTTTTAACCACTGAAGACATAAAAGAAATTGAGCAGGCTATGGTAAATCTCACCTAGCTTTAATCAGTAAATCTTTTATGTCTTTTGGTTTTTATTTTGTAATAACTACCTTTATCAGGAAGTTTCACGACTTTATTTTAATAATTTAAAATTATATTATGAAAAATTTTATCTTAGGGTTAGCAGTTTTAAGTACAGTTATGATGAAAGCACAAACCCAGATTATTGCCCATAGAGGATATTTCCAGGCTCAGCCTCCAACAACAGAGAATTCAATTCAATCATTGGAAAATGCCCAGAAATTAAAAATATATGGGGCGGAATTTGATGTAAGAATGACAAAAGATGGTGTATTGGTGATCAATCATGATGAACACCATGGTAAAATGGAAATTTCAGAAACTCCTTTCAAAGAACTGGAAGCATTGAAATTATCCAACGGAGAAAAATTCCCGACCTTAAAAGACTATTTAAAGCAGGGGAAAAAAGATAAATCTCTGAAGTTAATTGTTGAAATCAAACCAGCTAAGACTCCGGAAATTGAAAATGAGATCACGCAGAAAACGATCAAAATGATTAAAGATATGAAGCTGGAATCTCAAAGTGAGTTTATTTCTTTCAGCCTTAATATCTGTAAAGAGATCAAAAAACTGGCTCCGTCTTTTAAAGTACAATATCTGAACGGTGAACTGTCACCTGAGCAGATCAAAAAAGAAGGATTGGATGGTATGGATTACCACTACAGCGTCTTCCAGAAAAACCCAACATGGATTGCTGATGCAAAAGCATTAGGGTTAATTACCAATTCATGGACCGTAAATGACATTGCTGTTTACGAAGAATTGAAAAAACAAGGAATAGGATTCGTAACAACCAATATTCCTGATCAATTGAAGAATAAATAGATTTAACATCTTCAGAAATATAACAACTGAAGGACAAAATATTTCCCTCCTCCGGAGGGGTGGCGAAAATTCAAAGAATTTTTGACGGGGTGGTCAAACGAAATTTTTAACCATCTCTACAAATAACCAATAATTTATACAGTCTGCCCATTATCAAGAGGCAGACTGTTTCTTTTTAGCAGCTAAGCCCTTTCTTTTAATAATAAACGATATAAACAGGTGGTTGGATTTGTTTTAATAAGTTTCAAATCAGGTTTTTATGTATTTCGCGTATTATTATCTCAAAGCAAGACAATAAAGATACATAAATACAGCCTTACCACCGTATTAAAAATACTTAATTGTCTAAGTGTTTACTATTGAGGTGTTTACTCAATATTGTTAAGGCTCGATTAATATTTGGTTTAATAAATTTTTAAGAAACGTTAAAATTGTGTTAAGACGTTCCTTGTAATGTCGTTCTAATTTTGCGCAAACAAAAAGGAAATGCGTAAAGAGACACAAAAACTGTTGGTTTTGTCGCTGTTAGGATTGGTCAGCGTTAATCTGGCAGCTCAGCAGAAAGCTAAAAAAGATACCATTAAAGGACTTGATGAAGTAGTAGTGACTGCTTTGGGAATCAAGAGGCATGACAGAGCCTTAGGGTATGTTGCTGAGAAAGTAGATGCCAAAACATTTGAAGAAACCCAGAATAATAACTGGGCACAGTCGATGGAAGGAAAAGTCGCTGGTCTTAAAATCCAGACGGCCGGAGCAGGGCCGTTGGGAACTTCCAGAATTACTTTGAGAGGGGAAAAATCCATTATGATGGATCACAACTACGCTCTTATTGTAGTGGATGGAGTGCCATTGGGGAATTCTACCACAGGTTCCGGTACGGCTGCGTATGGAGCAGGTTCCGGAGGTGACGTTCCCATCGATCTTGGGAATGGATTGAACAGCATCAACCCGGATGATATTGAATCCGTAACGGTATTGAAAGGAGCTTCTGCAGCCGCATTATACGGATCACGCGCTGCCAACGGAGCTTTAATGATCACCACAAAATCCGGAAAAACTAAAAACGGAAAACTGAGGGTTACTTTTAACTCTTCCTCAAGCTTTGATTCTGTATTGAAATGGCCGGACTGGCAATACGAATACGGGCAGGGAACACTGGCAACCAATACAGCAGGAAACTTCTACTATTCTTATGGCCTTTCTCCGGATGGACCAAATACCGGAGGAACCAGTAGTGCTTTTGGTCCTAAATTCGCCGGACAGTATTATTTCCAATACGATCCTAACGTAATGGGGCAGAGCAAGGAAAGACAATTGTGGAGACCTTATGAAAATAACATTAAAGGTTTCTGGAGAACAGGTTCTACCTACTCGAACAGTATTTCCGTAGAAAGCTCCAACGAGAAAACCAGCTTCAGATCTTCACTTACTTACCTTAATAATGAGTGGATGATGCCAAATACAGGCTTCGACAGGTTCAATTTTGCTTTGTCATTTGCCCATCAGCTTACCCAAAAATTAAAAATATCAACAAAATTTGCCTATAACACTACTACCAGTGATAATCTTCCTGCAACAGGATACAACAACCAGTCGATTTCCTATTTCATGATCTTCCAGAATCCCAATGTAGATCTGGAGTGGTATAAGCCTATCTGGAAGCCTGGGCAGGAGCAGGTTGACCAAATCCATCCGTTCAGCTCCTATATTGACAATCCATATATGATTGCTTATGAAATGCTGAATGGAGTTAGAAAGAAGACTATTACAGGAAATATCACAGCGGATTATCAGTTTAATAAGAATTTCAGTGTAATGCTGAGGTCAGGAATTGAAATCCTGAATGAAAAAAGAACGACCAAAAGACCCTGGAGCTCTGCCAATTACCTGAAAGGTTTCTACAGAGAACAGTTTATCAAAAACCAGGAATATAATAACGACCTTTTGTTCTCATATAAAGCCGATTGGAATAAATTCAGTATTTCAGCATCAGCAGGGGGAAGCATTCGTTATAATGAATACCTGCTTAATGATTATCAGGCCATCGGACTGAAAACAGCAGGAGAATACAGCCTTACCAACGCACTTTCTATTCCGGTTAAATATCCGGCACCCAGAGATAAACATGTAGACAGTGTGTACGGATTGCTTACTCTGGGATATGACAATAAAATATTTGTGGATATTACCGGAAGAAACGACTGGAGCTCTACGCTTCCGAAGCAAAACAGATCATTCTTTTATCCTTCGGTGAGTACCAGTTTCATTTTATCAGATATTTTTAATCTGAAAAGCAATAATCTGAACCTATGGAAACTGAGAGCTTCATGGGCAAAAGTAGGGATAGACAGTGATCCTTATCTTTTGGATAACTATTATACAGCAAGTAATATTACAGGGAGTGTAGTGGCGCCTACCACTTTTAATAATCCATCTCTTAAACCTGAAAAAAATACCAATATTGAAGCCGGTATGGATTTCAGCCTTTTCAAAAACAGATTGAACCTTAATCTTACTGCCTACCAGAATTTCAGTGAAAACCAGATTATTCCGGTATCGATGCCTACAGAAAGCGGATATTCCAAAAGGATCATCAATGCCGGAAAAATCCGAAACAGAGGCCTTGAACTTTCAGCGGATATCTTAGCCATAAAAGGTAAAGACTTCTCATGGAAAGTTGGTGGAAACTGGTCTACCAACGAAAACAGAGTGATGACCTTACCTGAAGGCTTTGACGGTATTGTTTCCAACGTAGGAGATGTAGTATTCTATAAAATGGAAGTAGGAGGTTCATTGGGCGATATGTATGGCTTTAAACTACTAAGGACTCCGGATGGAAAAGTAATTTATGGCGATAACGGACTTCCTGCAAGACCTGCAGATATTGAAAAAGTAGGAAATGCGTTCCCGAAATGGAGAGCCGGTCTTCAGAATGATTTCCGAATCAAGAACTTTACGATCAGTTTCTCATTTGACGGTCAGTACGGTGGTATTGCTTATTCTCAGTCACATCATAAAATGTCTGAACAGGGTAAGCTGAAATCTACCCTTCCGGGAAGAGATAATCCTGGCGGAATGATTGTAGGAGACGGTGTTGTCCAAAATCCTGACGGATCGTTCAGTACGAATACAAAAGGAGTACTGGTATCTTCTTATTACGGAGATTATTATAGAAGGGCCAATGTGGAAACCAACAGCTTCAGCACAGACTTTATTAAGCTGAGAGACGCAAGAATTGCCTATTCATTCCCGAAAGAAACCATACAATCAATAGGTCTGGATGATCTTACCATTGCCATTTTCGGAAAGAACCTGTGGATGTGGACCAAATTTCCAATGTTTGACCCCGAAGTGGCTACGTTGGATAATGCAACCATTACTCCCGGAGTGGAAATGGGACAACTCCCGGCAGCAAGAACAGTTGGTTTTCAGTTAAATCTTAAATTCTAAATTTTAAAAATGAAAAAAATAATTATAAATCTGACATTGGCAGTTTCGGTTTTCATGCTTCAATCCTGTGACAGAACTTTCGAGGAGTTCAATACAGACACCAGCAGGATTAAAGACCCTTCCGTTGGAAGCCTTCTTGCTCCCATTCAGTATGAAATGGCGAGTTACGGCTATAACAGAGCAGATGATTTCACTTTTGATATGATGCAGATTGCTTTAGACTTTCCCAATGAAGGAAATTCCTACAGCAGATATTATATGGATGAAAAAAGTGGTAACGGATACTGGAATACTTCTTACAGATGGCTTAAGCAGGTAAATGATCTCAGAAAATATGCAGACAAAGAACAGAATAATAATTACCTTGCTATTTCAATGGTCCTGAATGCATGGATTGCCTCCAACCTTACTGATGCTTTCGGAGATATACCTTTATCTGAAGCGCTTAAAGTTGAAGAAAATATTTTAAGACCAAAATATGATAAGCAGAAAGAGATCTACATTCAGCTGTTAAATGATCTGAAAACAGCCAACTCGTTATTCAATACCAATCAGGTATTAACGGAAACCGATCTGTTTTATAATGCCAATACCAACAGCCAGACCGGAATTTTAGGATGGAAAAAATTCTGTAATTCTCTTTCATTAAGATTATTAACCAGAATTCTAAGCCGAAACGGAGAAGTAAATGTCTATGAAAGAATTCAGGAAATTATCAATAATCCGGCTCAATATCCCATTTTTCAGAATAATACAGACAGTGCAGTGCTGCCGCTTTCCGGAATATCTCCCTACCTGCCGCCAATAGCCCGCCCACAGGATTTTACCGCTTCCAGGGCTGCAGGTGAATTCTTTGTGAATGCCATGAAAGATAATAATGACCCAAGACTGAGCCTATTTTTCACAAAAGCGAAAGCAGGAACAGGAGAAGATCTTGGTTATAAAGGAGCTCCTTCAGGATACGCTTTGGGAACATCTTTCAACTATCAGCCTTCCAACCTTAATCAGAATCTGGCGAAAGCACCTTTAAAGATTTTAATCATGACTTATTCTGAAGTTCAGTTTATCCTTGCAGAATTAGTCAATAAAGGAATCATCGCGGGAAACCAGCAAACCTATTACGAAACCGGGGTGAAATCTATAATCGAACAATGGGGAGCAACAGTTCCTGCCAATTACTTCAGTAATCCTAAAGTGGCGTATGACGGCTCTCTGGAAAAAATTATGCTTCAGAAATACATATCCCTGTTTTTTATTGACCATCAGCAATGGTATGAATACAGACGTACAAAACTTCCTGTACTCCCTAATAACGGAGGGCTTCAGAACGGAGGGCAAATGCCTGTGAGATTCATGTATCCTACGGCTACAAAAGTGATGAATACAGATAATTATAACGCAGCCGTACAATCGATGGGAGGAGACAATATCAACGTGAAAATGTGGTGGAATAAATAAAAGTGTCAATTGAAAGATTAAAAAATAATTTAAAGATTTAAAAAATTATGACTATCAATATAAAATATATCATGCCTTGTATGCTGGTTTCAGCAATGGCGCTCGCACAGACTTCTGTCTCAGGATATGTATTCGAAGACCTCAACAAAAATCAAAAGAAAGAAAACCGTGAAAAAGGAATTGAAGGCGTAGCTGTCTCTAATGGAGTGCAGGTAGTTCTTACGGATAAAAACGGTAGATACAGTCTTCCGGTTCAGGAAGATCAGAGTATTTTTGTGATCAAGCCTTCAGGGTATCAGACTGCTTTAAATGCAAACAATCTTCCACAGTTCTATTATCATCATAAACCTAATGGATCTCCTGCAGATTTTAAATACAAAGGAGTAGCTCCCACAGGAGACCTTCCCAAAGAACTGAACTTCCCGCTTTATAAGCAAAACGAAAACAAAAATTTTGACATCCTTGTTTTCGGTGATCCTCAGCCTTACACAGAAAAAGAACTGGATTACTTCAAAAGAGGAATCGTAAACGAAGTAAAGAATACAAAGAAAAATGCAGTATTGGGTATCAGTCTGGGAGATCTGGTAGGAGACAACCTAAGTCTTCAGAAACCTTACGCAGATGTGATGAAAGAAGTCGGACTACCCTGGTATAATGTGATGGGAAATCATGACATGAACTATGATGCAAAGGAAGACAGGCTTTCCGATGAAACATTTGAATCTAATTTTGGTCCTGCCAATTACTCCTTCAACTACGGTAATGTACACTTCATCATTTTAGATGATATTCTTTATCCGGACCCGAGAGACGGCAAAGGGTATTGGGGCGGATTCCGTGATGACCAGCTTCAGTTTATCGAAAATGATCTGAAACTGGTTGATAAAAATAAACTGATCGTCATTTCTTTCCATATTCCATTGGAACATAATAATGAAGACAACTTCAGAAATGCGGACCGTCAGAAATTATTTGATTTTCTGAATCCTTTCCAGAATGTATTGCTTTTGTCAGCACATACTCACATCCAGCAACAGATTTTCTATGGCAAAAAAGCAGGCTGGAACGGAATCAAAGAATTACACGAATATAACGTAGGAACTACTTGTGGCGACTGGTATTCAGGAACACCGGATGAAGCCGGACTTCCTACCTCAACCATGAGAGATGGGACTGCAAAAGGTTACTCTTTCATCAGTTTTACAGACAATCAGTATAAAGTTAAGTACAGAACAGCCGGGAAACCGGAAGACTATCAGATCAAATTATATGTTCCGAAAGTGATTTCTTCCTCAAGAACCTCTGCCAAAGTACTGGCTAACTTCTTCATGGGAAGCAAAAAAGACAAGGTAGAATACAGAATAGACGGTGGAAAATGGGAAGAAATGAAGTACGATGAAACCATCGACCCGAATTTTGCTCTTTCTGTTTTCAAATGGGATTCTACAGAGAAAATTCTTCCGGGCAGAAGACCTTCAAACCCTGAAATGTCAAAACATATCTGGGAAGCGGATTTTCCTAAGAAATTATCATTAGGAAAACACAAGGTTGAGGTGAAAGCTGTAGACATGTATGGAAATGAATTCTCAGCTTCAGAAGAATTTGAAGTTCAGAACGCCATCCAGATTCCTTAAGCTTTTTATTTTTTTACTATACCTTTTTTTAGATTTGAAACCGGTTCTTATGAGCCGGTTTTAATTTTTATCGAGTTTTACGATAAACAATTAAAAAACTATTAAATCCATGTTTTCGCTGTTTCGTAAAAATGTTCTTTCGTAACTTTGTATCAAGAAAAGTATCATTACTATGAATATAAACGGAAAAAATGCCATTGTAACAGGTGGTGGAAGAGGACTGGGGAAAGCTGTAGCGTTAGCTTTAGCCAATGAAGGAGTAAACGTTGCCATTACAGGAAGAAACGAAGAGAACCTTAAAATGACGGTTGAAGAAATCAAAAAATTAGGAGTACACTCAGCCTACGCAGTATTTTCTGTAGACAATGAAATTCAGGTAAAAGCTGGAATAGAATCTTTAGCAGAACAATTGGGAGGAATTGATATTCTGATCAATAATGCAGGAATCGGAGACTTTGGTTCTATCGAAGAAATGCCTTCTGAAACTTGGGAGCAGGTTATTAAAACCAATCTTTTCGGAGTATACTATGCAGCCAAAGCAGCTTATCCCTTCATGAAAGCAAAAGGAGAAGGTGATATAGTCAACGTAGCCTCTACTGCAGGTCTGAAAGGAGGTCCTAATATGTCTGCATACGCCGCTTCAAAAGCAGCAGTAGTATCTCTTTCTCAATCTATGATGGCAGAATGGAGAAAACAAAATATCCGTGTCATTACGCTGACTCCAAGTACTATTGCTTCTGATATGAGCATCCAGGGCGGTCTTACAGATGGAAATCCTGATAAAGTATTACAGCCGGAAGATTTTGCAGAATGGGTAAGAGATATCCTGAAAATGAACAGAAGAGCGCTGATTGCAAACGGTTCTATATTCTCTACAAATCCTTAATAAGGTTTTAAAATTTAAAGTTCAAGGTTGAGAGTTTAATGTTTAAAGCTTTCGGCAAAGGACATTTTAATCTAACTTGAATGATAAAATTCAATAGGAGCGGGCTTTAGCCCGCTTTATTTTGTATGTTTCTTAGGCTTTAGCCCAAACTTACAATCTTTCGCATTTTAAAAAATCTACATAGCCTTTAGGATAGAAAAAATAAGTTTCGGCTGAAGCCAATGGAAATTTGTCATGATTTTGAAGACGGGCTAAAACCCGCCTCTATTGAAAATACGATGCAATCATCCGTGTCATCCGTATAATTTGTGGGAGAAAAAATTAACAAATAAACTTTTTTACCACATCCACAATTTAAAAAAACATAAAACTCCCCGGTTTCAGCCAAAATTAACTCCATCATTTTTTTTACCGTAATAACATTAGTATTTTTGCAGAAATTATTCACATGCAAAATTATTTAGAATTCAATTTCAAGATTTCTCCATTGCAACCTTGGAACGAGATATTAATGGCAGAGCTTATAGAAATAGGTTTTGACAGCTTTACAGAAGAAATTGACGGAATTTTAGGATATATTCAGACAGATTTGTTTCACGAAGATCAGTTGAAAGGACTTCCAATTTTCGAAAACGAAAATGTAAAAATCGAATATTCTTTCGAAGAAATGCCGAACATCAACTGGAATGAAGAATGGGAAAAGAATTTTTCTCCTATCAATATCGATGATAAAGTATTGATCAGGGCAGAATTCCATGAATCTGTACCGGGAATGCATGAAATTATCATTCAACCTAAAATGTCTTTCGGAACAGGTCATCACCCTACAACCCATTTAATGATCCAGCAAATGATGGATATTGATTTCAGTGGTAAAAAAGTATTGGATATGGGATGCGGAACTTCTGTATTAGCTATTTATGCAAAACAGCAGGGTGCAGGAGATACCAAAGCTATCGATATTGATGAATGGTCAGTAGAAAATTCAAAAGAAAATGCAGTAAGAAATAATGTAGAACTGGATATTGAACAGGGAACTGCAGAAAACTTAGGGAAAGAGAATTACGATATCATTTTAGCCAATATCAACAGAAATATCCTGATTTCAGATATCCCAACCTATGTTTCAGTATTGAATGACGGTGGAAAATTATTACTTTCAGGCCTTTGCTTCTTTGATGTAGATGATATTCTGGAAGTATGCAAAGAAAGTGGTCTGGAGCTTAAAAAGAAATTACAGCGTGAAGAGTGGGTAAGCCTTCTGCTTGAAAAATAACACACCAAAAACAAAATACGAATATGAAAACTTTATGGACAGCTTTATTTTTACTGATGCTGCAGTTTTTTACAGCACAGGAAAATGAAGTGTATGCAGATGGTATCTTTAGCTTTGAAGAAAATAAAACTCAAAAAATCTTTACAGATTGGACGCGTGTGAGATTAGATCCCGGAGTGAATGCTCAGATTGTAGATTCATTGCAGGTGAACCAACAGGTAATGATTCTTAAAAAAGAAAATGCAGTCCTGAAACTGGGAGAAAGAAATGCTAACTGGTATAAAATCTCTTATCAGAAAGGAGAGAATACATTGGAAGGATATATCTGGGGTGGCAATCTTTGTGTAGGCTACCGTAATAAGAATGGGTATGACTTCCTCTTTGGGCTTTCCAAAACAATTGACCGGAAGAATAAAGAAATCAATGAGATTGAAAAGCAGAATATTGCAGGAATAAAAGTACTGGAAGGAAATACACTTATTGATGAGGTGTATTTTGATACCGGAAGAGGGGAGGAGTTGAGTTCAGCAGCATTCAATATAGAAAGCAATCATAAACTGGAAAATGTTGAATTCACCTTAAAAGCAATGGTTTCGGGAGAAGCTTGTGGAATAGCAAGTTATGATCAGTATGTTCTTTTTAAAGGTAAAAAGTTAATTGCTCTTCCGCAATTGACAAACGTAGGGGATGCCGGTGTTTTTTATCATAGTGAAGAATTTATTTTTCCCAATGATAAAGGAGGAGTTCCCAATGCATTTATCTTAAAAGTGGAAGATATGGAAGTAGATGAAAGAGATAGAGAGAAGAAAAAACATTCTTTCAGAACTTACCTTTGGAATGGAAATACTTACAAACTGAAATAAAATCAGTATTGACGAAAATTAAAAATCCCTCACTTAAGAATGAGGGATTTTATATATAGTGTCAGGGGTAAACTCTTATTACTTTTGAGGAGAATAACCATCATATTCATTATGTTTTATGTTCGTGAAGATTATTTAACCTCAGATATTGATCTTATAAATTGATAGAGATCAGTCTGTGCTTCAAGGTGTAGTTTTTTGCGTAATCGGTATTTCTTCGTTTGTACAGATCTGTGCTCCATAGAAGAATACTGTGCCATTTCTTTTGAAGAGAACCCCAGCCATATCATAGCACAGAAAGATAAGTCAGAGGGGGAAAGATTAGCGTTGATTTTTAAAAGTTGCTGGCAGACCTCAGGATATGTTTCCTGAAATAATGCTAAAAAGCCAACATCGTTTTTTTTTGCCAGTTGAATGATCTGCTCATGATTTTCATTGAGCTTTCTTTTTAGAATTTTTGCTTCTTCTTCCTGCCGAAGAATAATTGTTTTACTTTCAATAAGCCTTTTTTTCTTTCTTTTAAACTGTAGATAAAAATAAAGAGATAGTAAAAAAATAAGTACAAACAGAACCCCTCCATACCATAAAAATGACAGGAATTTGTTTTTTTGTTTTTCTTCTTCTTTCTTTGAAATTTTATTAAAAGCTAATGTGATAGCTTTGCTTTGGTCATTGTCTAAGCTGTCTTTTAGTGAGGTGGCCTTGCTTAAATATTCAGATTCTTTCTCAGATTCTTTAAGGTCTTTATAAACTGTGGCCAGCCATCTGTAATTATCTAAGACCAGATAAGGTCTGTTTACTTCCTTTGCCAGTTCAAGGGATTGTTGATAGATATCAATAGCCTCATTATTTTTTTCTGAACATACAGAAAAAAGCCATAATTATATAAAATAACCGCTCTCTGGTATTTATTATTTTTAAACCTTTTGGTTTCTATCAGGTTAAGGCTTTTTTTAAAATAATAATTGGCTGAATCTAAATTTCGATCATACTTTGTATAATGATATGCTATAAGTGCTATATCTAAAGGATTCAGATCTATTTTCATTGCTTTATGAAGGTAGACGAGTGATGAATCAGACTGTTCAACTCCGTCGAAATACGATGCCCGGGTTGAATAAACATACCGTAAAAAAAATCGGCAGTCCTGATTATCTTTTTTCAATCTTAAAGCAAATTTCATGGCCTTTGAATTATAACCTAAAGCCATTTTAGGGAGATTCATCCTGTTGTAGACCTGTGAATATTCCTGATTGATTTTACCGGCAAGAAAATCATCATTGATATCTTTTGATTTTTCCTCAGCATCATTCAGATATTCTATGGCCTTTTTAAATTCTCCTGTAAGCCATAGACGATTCGCAATATTGGCATAACCCCAGGCTTCTCCTTTAAGGTAATTATTTTGCTGTGCTTCTTTTATAATTTTTTGATTCCAAATGATCAGATCCTTGTTAGATATTTGGGTTCTGAGTTCTTCATTTGTTTTTATGAGTAAAGTATCTATTTGCTGTATACTATAGTGTTGTGGAAATAGTTTTGAACAACCGCATGTAAAAACAATACAATAGATTATTCTATTAAAATTTTTCAAAGATTTCATCATCATAGAATAAATACTATATTGAGAATAATACAAAAATTAAATATAATGCAAGATAAAAGTGAATTCATTATAATATAAACTACTGTTTATTAACTCTTGTAATTATGACTAATATCCACAAAAAACAGGTGGGATTATTAACCCCACCCGTTAGGCATCATAAAGGTTTTTTGATCAATTTTGTGTTTTAGAATCGATAATTTGCTGCAATTTCAAGAAAAGAAAGGAAATAAGAAAATTATAGAATACATCATAGGTACATCATGTTGTTTTACTTTATCTGTAAGGGTTGTTATTAGGTTGTATGTATGGTGTAGGTTCATTGCGTGCATACATTGTATAGTGGTTTTGTAATGGATGTTGTGCTTATGCTTACTTTGCATGAAGTTTAAAAAAAGAAAAGAAAAAATAATTTTAATGTTCGGTATGTCTTTTTCTTTACCAATATTTTTCCAATCTATTAGATGTAAATCGGCATACGAATGAAAATAAAAGCTTCAGTATTTTATATTGTTAAATGGGAGTTTCTTAATTATGATGTAGAAATATCTAAGTAGCAGATACGGGTTTTCCTAGTGATATTTAATACTAAGAATAATAACTTCTTCAGCAGCATGCCAGAATGAGTGACTACGAGTATGAGTTCCAAAGATCCTGAATATAACAAAAAAGACTTACTGTTTCCAGTAAGTCTTTAAGTGAGCGCGAAAGGATTCGAACCTTTGACCGTCTGCTTAGAAGGCAGATGCTCTATCCAGCTGAGCTACGCACCCTAAATTTATAAGTCGGGGCGGCAGGATTCGAACCTGCGACCTCCTGGTCCCAAACCAGGCGCGATGACCGGACTACGCTACGCCCCGAAGGATCATCAGTAACGATTTTTACTTCGTTTTTGCGGTTGCAAAGGTACAATACTTTTTGGAATAAAAAAAATAAAATTAGAGATAATTTTTAATTATTTTTTCGTGAACGCTCTTTGATTCGTTGTACCTGTTTAATAATCATATTCTTATATTATTTTATTATTCCTCACTAAAATGGAGAACTTTTAGCAGGGCCTGAGCAAAAACAAAAAAGACTCACTGTTTCCAGTAAGTCTTTAAGTGAGCGCGAAAGGATTCGAACCTTTGACCGTCTGCTTAGAAGGCAGATGCTCTATCCAGCTGAGCTACGCACCCTAAATTTATAAGTCGGGGCGGCAGGATTCGAACCTGCGACCTCCTGGTCCCAAACCAGGCGCGATGACCGGACTACGCTACGCCCCGAAGGATCATCGATAACGAATTTTACATCGTTTTTAGGGCTGCAAAGTTGCAATTCTTTTTGGAATAAAAAAAGAAAATGAGGTATAATTTTTAATTAATTTTTTATGAACTCTTTTTATTACCTTTACCCTATTAATAACCATTGATTTAGCCCTCTTAAAAATGATGAAAGAATTTTCTTTTTTTTTGTTCACATTAAACATTCTTACCCCAAAATATAGAAAAATAACCTTGAAAACAGAAGTTCGTTTTCTTCTGTTCTGTTTTTTGATGATGCTGTATTCTTGCTGTAAGGATCATGAATTTGTTAATTACACTATTGCTAATGCATCACTGAGTTTACCCAAATCAATGAGCATTAAAAAAGAAAGAGCCGAAGATTCTCAGATATACAGCATTAATGCTGGAAATAGGCATGTTGGCTATATTTACTATGGTGATTACAAACCTTTTGTGGAAGATAATTATATGGTTACGGTAGAGCCTGAGCTTTTTGAGAAGTTTAAGAATAACAGAGAATTCAGAGCTTATCTTTCTGATAATTCTGATAGAGATTACAGAAACGGAATTTATAATGTTAATTATTATTACTACGATACAATCAATAAACACAGAGCTCAGATTATGATGCCGAAAAAAATGGATAAAGGACTTATTGGGATTCATTTTGACAGTGTAGATATTCATCAAAATAAAATGGCAATAATTATCAATGATTTAAGTGAAGAGAATAAAGAATTATTTTTAAAAGTTTTTAAAACTATTAAATTCAATCCGTAAATACCCAATATGCAAAGTTTACTATCGTGATGAATTTTTTTATCAATTATATTACCCACCAGAGATAGTACATGAAGGTTGGATTTGATAAAATCATGAAAATTGATCAGCCCGGTTTACCATTAATTTTGACGAAAAATAAATAAAATAGAAGTGACCATTATTCAATTACATATACTTGACTGGTATGATGATATTATAACATCATGGGTTTCACTGGAAAATGATTCCTATATTTTTACTTGTGTTCAGAAGGATTTTACAGATGGAGAGAAAACATATTATGGTGTAAAAACAGATGAAAAATCATCTAAAGAGATGCAGAATATCATAGGGAAAAAGACTTTTACTAAAAGGGATTGGAGTACCATAAATCGTATTTTTGAAGAGAATAACAAAAGTGATAATGTATTTTTATTGAGAACATTATCATTATCCGTGGGTTTGGATATTACTTTTAGTAAAGTGAGAAATTCAGATATCAGAACGATTATGCTTCCTGTTGATATTTCAACACTATATACTTGTCAGGATAGAGATTTGTAGAAAGCAGGCAGTTACTGACTAAAACAAGAATTAATGAAAGATATATTTGAATTTAAAATTGTAATTCATGAAGATATGCCGGAGAATCTGGTAGACCGTTTCATTGCTTTTATTGAAGGTTGTTCAGTATATTGGGGTGGTGGCTGTTCTGATAATCAGATCAATGGAGGATTATATACTGATGAGAATATAATAATTAATATCAATGATTTTGTGAAAGAATTTGTTGAATTTTTTTTACACCTGGAAATTACGATCCAGAAAATTGAGATTGATATAGAAGATTTTTATTTTTATCGTTTTGATCATGATTTTTTATTGAAAATTATTCTTCTCTACCTGTCAATATTGGCTGTTGGAAATTATAATTATTCCGGCGAAAACTGAAATATCTCCAAAAAAGCATTAGTGTTTTATGAAGAAATATAGAGATACCCATCATTATTACCTTTCCAATTTTTTTAAACACAGTGAATTGAACTATGATAGCTTATGGTTGTTTTATAACTATGAAGACGGAATCCAAATGGAAACTTTTTTTCCTGATCAGAAGGTTTATTCTTTTTTGTGGGAGTATGCGGATACAGATATTTTAATAAAAATTGATGAGTGGAAAAGAGCTTTCAGAAGAAATGCTATTGAGATAGTGCAAGAAGCTAAGTTGCATATCCGAAACTATTTGTCACAAGAGCGAAAAGTATATCTGGATTGCCTGGAAACCAGTCTTGTAACGGCAGATGGAAAATTTAAAGACCTGACTGCATATGATATCGGACAACGTTTTGTTCAGATTGTAGCCGATGAAAATATCTCCTTTACTGATATTGATTTAAGTTTTCTGGAAGTAACAGATACAGCAGATAAATTTCGAGCGTTGATCAGGATTCTGGATACTGATGGTATTCAGGCGCTCATCTTAAATGGTTACCATCATCGGGGAGAATTACTTAAAGTTTGCATTGTGAAGAAGGGAGAAACCGGCTTAAAAACAAAGGAAGTATTGTCCTTACCTATTTTTGAAAACACCTATGTGGCGATGCCATTTAATTGGTAAAACTACAATTCTGCTGATGATGGTATTTTTGATATTGCTTTTAACCTTATGATTGTTTTTTTTGAATTTTAATTGTTTTTTTAATTAGGAAAAATGAATAGAAATAAGAGTTTTGTAATCCTGTTGGTTATTATTGCTATAGTATTCCTATACAAACTGATATTTTCTTCAAAAAATGAAGGCAGTTTTATTGATGAAATTAGAGAAAAGGATATAAAATCAATAGTTAGAAAAAAGTATATGAATCATGATAATCACAATATACCATTTCTGGTGTATGGCCATCAAGATAGTATTGTAGTTTACAGAGATTGGTGGGATAAAGTTGTGGTTGGAGACTCGATAATAAAACCAAAAGGATCTTTAGAAGTGATTATAAAAAATTCTGATAAAATTGAAAAACTGGATTATGAAAATCAATTTGGTTTAGAGGGGCAATAACTTAATATATTTGGTTTTAGCTAATATCAAAAAACTTATACAAACTTACAGACTTTGCCGGATAAGATCATAGAAGTAAAGTCTGTTTATGAATAGAATAATTTAATAAAAATGGAGATATTCTTAAATAATATTAAAATAGATTATCTAGATATTACTAGAGATGAGAAAATTGTTAATGATAAATTATTACTGAAAGTTAAGCCTGAAGCTAAATCCATTATTTTAGATGAATTAGAAAAGCCTGAAATCAAACTAACTGTAAAAATTTACAATAAAGCAGGTAAAAAAGGAATATTATATAAAACCCGATTTATCATAGACTATGTTTTAACTGAAGAAGACTATAATGAGCCAGATGGAATTGTTCTTTATGGAACTATGATTAATAAAATGAGTATTACGGGAAGTGGATATGATCAATATCTCATGAAAATTTTTTACGATTGGTTCAATCATTCAGAATTTAACTGGCGGAAGACTGAGAACAGTGAACTTAAAAACTCTTATCTCCAGGCTTGTTTTATTTGGAATAACGGTCTTTATACAATGAGTAAAGAGAATAACATCATGAAAATGGAGGGAGATCTTGTTAAAGACAACTAGGTGAATTGTTCTTTGGAAAAAAAGGTTTTATGGGAAGTGGGTTGGATTCACTTCATGATCATACCGTAAGTAAGAATAATAATATGAAAGATTTTCATCTATATATCAATTCTGCACAAGCCATAGAAGATGCCTTAGGAGTTAATTATTTTACAACATCTCTGGAGCTCTTAAAAAGAACAGGTCTTAATATTTACATAGATCATTTAGTCTTTCAGGATTAATTGCTTCAATTATAGTAGTTTTCCCTCTTTGAGAAAAACAATAAGGGAAACAACCATGTGTATCTAAAGTATGCTCAAGCAGTTTACTTGTACGTTGCAGATAAAAATAATAAACAAAGTAAGTGATGAAAAAAATATTCATTGTTATAGTTTTTTTGCTATTTAATGTGATCATTTGGGGACAAACTCCTGTCGGAAATACCAAATATGAAAAGTTAAAGACATTTTTAAAAAAAGATAGTTTGGCATTTCAACAGTTTTTAATGGCTAAAAAATGTTTTTGCAGAGAGAATTTTTTGACTCTTAATGAGCGTAGGGCTGTAAAAAAAACTAATCATTCTACTAAAGACTTAAATGAATTATTTCAAGTTTTAAAAAATGGAGGATATTTATTCTTCGTAGCAATTGATGCTCAAAAGATAGCCTCTTTTTTTAGTAATAAACTGATTGATGAATATGTTTCAAGTAGTGGACGTATCAGCGATGATGGTAATAGAATTGATAATAAAGATATACTATGCGAAACCATTTCTTCACAAACTAAATATAATTACAGTCAATACATTAGTTTCATTAACAATTTAGACAATTATATATTACCGCTAAATAAAGGGACTACCTTTCTTAAAGAAGATACATACTTGGATGAATTGTACTACTATTATCCCGGTAAAAAAGAACGCTGGTATAATTTTAACGATGTTCATAAAGTATTGGATGTTGAATAGTTTGCTCCGCAAAGTCTCCCGACTTTGAGGCGAAAAAAATGAAATAACTTAATTCAATATAAAAAACCTCGCAAAACGCGAGGTTTTTGTAATTAAACAAGTCTTTCTAATCCCTATATTTGCTCCATGAAACGACTAATGCTGCTGTATGTACTTTTCCCTTTATTTCTATTCTCACAGACTACCGGAAAAGTGATCAAAATTTCAGACGGAGATACCATTACTTTACTCTTAAAAGGAAATCAACAAAAGAAAATTAGACTTGCCGAAGTTGATTGTCCGGAAAGCGGGCAGGCATTTGGTAAAAATGCGAAACAGTTTACTTCTGCTCAGGTATTCGGAAAAACGGTAAACTTTGTTGAAACAACTACAGATCGTTATGGAAGATCCATTGCGAAAGTATATTATGATGACGGGAAATATCTTTCCAAAGAGCTTATCAAAGCAGGATTAGGATGGTGGTATTTTTCCTACTCAAAAGATGCGTCTCTGGGCAAAATTCAGGAAACTGCAAAGCTTAAAAAAATGGGACTTTGGCAGGATAGTAATGCTCTTGCTCCCTGGGACTACCGTAAAATGAAACGTGAGCTTAGAAATAATAAGAAAATCGAAGCGGCAAAGAACGGTACAAAAATAAAAGGAGCTGCATAATATTCTGACGGAAGCTTGAAGATAGGAGAGGGCGTTAATAATTAAACGCCAGTATATACCTAAGGATAGAAGAAAAACAGAAACTGTCTCAAAAAAATGAGACAGTTTCTTTAAACAAAAAGTATTACAATCCTGATTAGGCTTTGTATTTGAATTAATTCCTATTTTTGACCATGATCCATCCGGTATAGGAAATGAGCTTTTGGGTATCCGGATCTGTCCATTTTATTTCATACCAATAAGTACCACTGCTCACTGGAGTACCACCGATGGTGCCATCCCATTTTAAGTTATTATTTTTATCGGATGAATGAATAAGCTGTCCGTATCGGTTGAAAATACCAAACTTCAGATCTTTCAAAAATCCAAGCTCTGAATAATCCAGACTATCATTGATGCCGTCACTGTTTGGTGTAATTGCATTGATGAGATTTGGAACCAGAATCTGAGTCTCCACAGGACGGCAATTATTGGAATCTTTTACGTAGAAAATATTTTTACCTCTCGGAAGACCTGTAAATATATTAGAATCCTGCCATATCATTCCATCCCTTGAATATTGATAAGGCGGTGTACCGCCTTCCACAGTAAGGGTAACTGTATTTCCTGTAGTTTCTATCTTTTTAATTTTTGGAACAGGAACAGATAGTACTTTTACAAACTGTTTCGTTTCACATCCATTGGAAGTCAGGATTACCCAATAATTACCTATGGAAGCGGTGATAGATGGAGTAGTTGCTCCTGTGTTCCATAAATAAGAGGTATAGCCCGGCCCGGCATCCAATGTAACGCGTGCATCCGGACATATGTACTGATCCACCAGAAGAGCAGAAGGCTTGGGTGGAATCACAGTTAAAGTAATTGGGGCAAAATCAAAACAACCATTGCCAGTAATTACCTTTACATATACTGTTGTATTTGAAGAAATATAAGCGGTAGGAGTAGTTATTTCATTCGTCCCGTTTGTGGCATCCGTTAAAGTAGGATAATACTTTTTTGTCACAGGAGCAGTGCTTGTAACAAGGGCTGTGGTTAAATCGAAAGTTCCAGTATTAGGATTGTCTGGAACAAAGCATCCGTTGAGGGTTGCATTCTGCACATTAGGAGCAGGATAAAACTGAAGGGTAATTTTAGCATTGGCCGTACAGCCTTCCACTGTAGTTACTTTTACGAATACTGTCGCAGGAGCGACTGATGGATATGCATTGGCAGGAATAATTTCATTGGTTCCTGCATTTAAGTCAGCCATGGTAGGATAATATTTTCGGATGGCATTGGTTGGTCCTCCTACAGCAGCTGTAGTAAGATTGAAAATACCTGTTCCGTTGGTCTCGCAGGTTTTTACAGTCGTATCCGTTAAAATCAGAGGCTGTACTGTTATATTGACTTTTACCTGTTCACAATCTATAAAATCCGGGTCGTTTCCACAGAATTTATAAATGAAAGTATCGGTGCTTGTTCCAGTATTGGCTGTATAAGTAAGAATTCCTGTTGAAGGATTTACTGTTAAAGTCCCGTTCACCGGAGCAGCAATGATCTGTACTGTTCCCGGGACCGGAGTCTGTGTAGAGTTGGAGAATGCAGGAGTGATGGCGGTAGGAGTCCCGGCGCTGCAGACATTCATTGATTTTACAGTATTGACAAGGCAGGTGTATACCTTGTAGGGATATGTTGTGAGAGGATTACAGGTGCTTTTAGTAATTGATACGGTATAATTTCCTGCCTGGGTAGGAGTATAGGTATTATTGTTCGCACCCTGAATAGGGGTGCCGTTAAGATTCCATTGATAATGGTCAAAACCGCTTTCCACTTCTAACACAATTCCCGGAATACATTCTCCGGCGGATTTGCTGATTACCGGAATGGAATTGAAACCTGCAAAATATCCTCCGTAGCCAAGATTTCCACTACCTCCGATAATACCGGCTGTAACGGCTTTGGTAGAAGTTACTGTTATATTTCCAGTGATATTGGGAATTGAGTATGAAACCCAGTTTGGAGTTCCGGTGACAGGAAATGGCCCTTCTGCTGCGGTGGGAGTTACGCCGTTTACTGCGACTCCGGCCCCGGTTTGGGTAAGAATATTAAGCTTTACAGAAAGAGGCGGATTGAATGTGGTATAATAAGGAAGTTCTCCTATTTTTCCTATTTCATCAATAACAGTAGGCAGAAAACAGTTAAGAGGCGGTATATAATTAAAACCTTCCGTAGCATCATTGTCTGCAATACCTGATAATAATTGATAGACATAAACATTCTTTGATGCTTTGATATACATATTATGATGAGAAGGCCCATTGAGTACATAATTCATTGCACTTACTCTGTAATATTGCCCTTCATTGAGTGTTATTACAGGTGCAGGGTTGTTGTTAAGCCTGATTTCTGTATTGTTCTCTGTCGCAACAATAATGGCTCCTTCAATTTCAGGAAGGAGATTTCCCATTCCTTTAATGAGAACAAACTCTTGTCCTAAACGTTCAACCGGAACAGACTGATCCATGATAATATCCTCCCCGTTATAAGGAGGTGTCATTCCAAACTGACCATGATAATTTCCATTGGTAACAGATACAGGTTTTGTAGATTCTATTTTAGCTCCGATAAAACCATCTTTATTTCCGGGCTTATTGGCGTAGCCTGCAAAAATATAAGACTGTCCTTTATTCAGAGTGATTGTAATACTGGGATGGGTAAGTCCGTTAAAATTATTGTAGAACCACGTTGTCATACCATATCCTGAAACTTTGACCTGGGTATTGTCTTCAGTTGCCAGGATACCACAGGAAAATTTTGTGAAGACTGGTTATTCATCAATGGAGCATATACTGCATAGAATTTATTACCAATACCGGCTTTTCCCTTGGACGTCAGAATTTCTCCATGATTAACTTCCGAAAACCTGTAGGTGGCAAAAAAAGGAAGGTCTCCATGAAGATAAAGCCCTCTTGTTTTTACACTCATTGCATCGGTTGTATTTTGTCCTATCATCAGATTCATCGGGACATCAAATGTCTGCGGATTTCCTTTGCTGATAGTCACTGTTCCTATTACAGTGTTATTATTATAAATACTGACAGGAAACGGTGTTGTATTGTCTGTAGAAAGATACAATGCCTGTTTGGGTGAACCATTCGAAGAACTCGCCACCATAGGAGCAAACCAATGCTCTGTATCCCTTTGTGCAAAAACAGATGATGATACAAATAGTAATATAAAGATAAATAAGATCCTTTTCATAAGCTTTAAGGAAGATTAGATTAAATGAGGCAGACAGCTTTTCATGAAAGCCAGCTTTGTTACAGTTGATTGATTGTGTTTAGATTAATCTTTAATTTTTCAGTAAGATCCATCCTGTGTATTTGATGATGGTGTCTTTCAGGGTGGGTTCTTTCCAGGTGATTACATACCAGTAAGTTCCGGTGAACAGTTTTTTATTATTGAACATGCCGTCCCAAGTATAATTGTTAAAACGTGTACCTGTAAAAACATTGTTTCCATATCTGTCATGTACCGTAAAGGATAACTCTTTCTTGTAAGCAAATTCTGCGTAAGAAATGCTATCATTAACATTATCTCCATTAGGTGTAATGGCATTGATGATGTTCATCATTGTCAGTTCTACCTGTATGGGCTCGCAGTTGTAAGAATCCTTTACATAAAACTTATTCTGACCATTAGGCAGGCCTGTAAACACATTTGAATTTTGCCATTTAATCCCATCAATGGAATATAAGTAGGGTGGATTTCCTCCTATTACAGTAAGTGTTGCTTTATTATTGTCGAAATCAATTTGCCTGATAACAACGTCAGGTGCTTTTTTTACGGAAACATGCTGCTTTGTAAAACAGTTGTCATGTCCTAAAATCACCCAGTAATTTCCTACTCTTACATTAGAAATAGAAGAAGTTGTATCTCCTGTGCTCCATTCATAAGACTCATAGCCGGATCCTGCATCCAGTGTTGTTGTAGCATTAAAACATATGAATTGATCTTTAAGCAATGGGGAAGGATGAGGCAGTGTGACGGTAAGAGTTACTGTCGCAATAGTGTAACATCCTGTAGCATTGATGATTTTAATGTATACCGTTCCGCCGGAGGAAATGTAAACACTGGGATTCAGGATAGCATTGATACCTGCTCCAGCATCCTGTAGTGTTTTATAATATTCTTTTGCAATACCTGTTTCGCTGGTAACAGATGCCTGGGTGAGATCAAAGCTTCCTTTATCCGGAGCGGAAGCAATATAACATGACGTTAAAGATGTATTCCGAACCTGCGGGGAAGGATTAAACAGGAGACTGATCTTTGCCTGGGCAGAACACCCTTCAAGGGTTGTTACTTTTACATAAATGTCTTTAGGAACAGATGATACATAAGCATTGGCTGGAATAATTTCATTAGTACCGGCAGCCAGATCTGCGGCGGTGGGATAATATTTCTTACTACTTCCCGATGGTCCTCCCACATTGGCAGAAGTGAGATCAAAAAGTCCGCTTCCGTTATTGCTGCATGCTTTAATGGAGGTATTCGTTACTGTGACTGTTTGGACAGTGATATTGACTTTTACTTCTTCGCAATCTGTAAATTCAGGAACATTGCCGCAGAATTTGTAGGTGAAAGTATCTGCAGCTCCGGTACTGGCTGTATAAGTAAGTATTCCTGTTGTAGGGTTTACTGTGAGTGTACCATTGGCAGGCGGACTGATGATTTGTACCGTTCCCGGAACCGGAGTTTGGGATGAATTCGTAAATGAAGGCGTTATGTTTACCGGGGTTCCTGTTGAACACACCGTTAATGCTTTTGTGGTATGAGCTAGACATGAAAATGCCTTATAAACCGGTGTTGTGACAGAGGGACAGCTTCCACCCACAGATACGGTAACGGTGTAATTTCCCGGTTGAGTAGGAGTATATGTGTTGGTATTCGCTCCCGGAATAGCATTTCCGTTAAAATTCCATTGATAAGTTGTATAGCTATCATCTACTTCCAGTGTCATTCCCGGAATACAGGTTCCGTTTTTCTTGGCAATAACAGGGATAGAAGAAAATCCGGCAAAATAACCACCGTAGCCTACATTTCCTTCACCGGCAGCAATACCAGCCGTCACAGCTTTAGTAGATTCTACGGTAATATTACCTGTAACATTCGGTACAGAATAAGTAACCCAATTAGTATTTCCGGTTACGGGGAACGGTCCTTGTGCGGGAGGTAAAGGTATTCCGTTAACAGTTA
This sequence comes from Chryseobacterium sp. PCH239, assembly GCF_018924625.1. Classification (NCBI taxonomy): domain Bacteria; kingdom Pseudomonadati; phylum Bacteroidota; class Flavobacteriia; order Flavobacteriales; family Weeksellaceae; genus Chryseobacterium; species Chryseobacterium sp. PCH239. The sequence continues at coordinate 1,963,184 of NZ_CP073027.1, read as the reverse complement.
CTGTAGCTCCTGTCTCAGTGATGATATTGAGTTTTACTGCAGGAGTGATAGCAGTATAATAAGGTAATACATTGATCATACCTATTTCATCAATCTTCTTAGGAAGAAAACAGTTGAGAGGAGGAATATAATTAGCCCCGATGGTAATTTCAACAAATGATGTTGCTGTTCCAGCCATCAATTGATAAACATAGGCTTTTTTGGTAGTCCGGATGTGCATGTTATAATGTCCGGTACTATTTTGATTCATATAAGAAGAAGAGCCGATCCGATAGAACTGCCCTTCATTAAGAGTGGCAATCGGGTTCACATCATCATTGAGATATACCTGTGTATTATTCTCTGTAGCGGTTACTACAGCACCCTCTACATTTGATGCGATCGGAGCCATGCCCTTAACAAGGACAAAATCATCCCCTAAACGTTCTACCGGTATCGACTGGTCCATTAAAATATCACCGCCATTATTGGAGTTAACAATCTGACCGTTGAAATTTCCGTTAGTAACAGTTACAGGTTTATTAGACTCAATTTTAGCTCCAATAAAACCGCTTTGGTTTCCTGTCTGGTTTCCTGTACCTTCTATAATATACGACTGCCCTTTTTGTAAGGTAAAAGTCATTGAAGGCGTATTGGTACCAGTAGTCCCATTGGAGAATTGAACGGAAGCTCCATAATTAGATACTGTTACCATTGTATTATCTTCAGTAGCAAGTACTCCACAGGTGAAATTGTTATTGGAAGAAGCTGTAGCAATAGGCCCATAAGCAACATAAAATTTGTTTCCAATACCAGCTTTTCCTTTGGACGTAAGTATTTCTCCATGATTTTTTGTAGAGAATCTGAAAGTACAGAAAAAAGGTTTTTCTCCTTTAACATAAATACCTCGTCCGGTTACTTTAAAAACTTCTGATTGTGACCCCGTAATCATTTTATCCATAGGAATGTCAAAAGATTGGGGATTGCCTTTGCTGATTGTTACATTTCCAATGGCTGTATTATTGTTATAGATCGTGACGGGAAATGGAGTTGTAGAATCTGTCGATAAAAATAAAGCCTGTTTATTGGAATCATTAAGTCTGGACATCATCGGGGCAAACCAATGTTCCGTATCTCTCTGGGAAAAAAGCATATTGCTTCCAAATGATAAAATGAGCACTGTAAAAAGAAGCTTTCTGAGCAATAAAAGCCAGTGCTTTCCTGTTTCGGAAGCAGGCTTATAAACGAAGTAAAAATCTTTCATTGAATAAGTTTAAGGAGGATAAAACTGTCATAAAAGCGATGAACAAGTTTCCACCGCTTTTGATGACAGAGACAACATTTATTTCTTTATGGCTTTTACGGTGTGAGAAGTACCGTCTTTCATGATCATTTTTATTAAATATATTCCTGATGCCAGATCTTTTAATGAAATTGTATGGTCAGGATTCCTGATCTCAGTGACGGATTTACCCGAAGCATCATATATCATAACGGATTGCATGTTTTTATGGTCAGTCATCATAATTACATCAGTGAAAGGATTAGGGGAAATGCTTGCTTTTGATTTCACTACGTTGTCCTGTACATTCATCGTTTGTGTGGGAGCCCAAGAAACATTATCCCAGTAATACAATGCATTCCCTGAGGTTGCATATGTATCCCGGATAGCCAGTCTTGCCCCTGCCGGAACGGTATTAGGAATGACAATAGTGTACTCACTTCCTGTAGCTGGAGTATACGAGGTATTGGTAATATTCAATTGCTGGATCAATGTAAAAGTAGAAGCATCAGTAGGATTGGTCATATATCCCACCTCTAATTTTCCTGTATTCACACTGCAATAAGCATTCAGCTTCAGAGAATGAGTTCCTGCATTGATGTTGGTAAACTCAGGTAATACAGCAATGGATATATCTCCTGCAGAAATACTGCGTTGTAAAATATGTTTCGTTCCGGATAGAGCACCATTTCCATTAATATTTAAGCTTGCTATTCCTGTCACAATTCTTCCCCAGCATGGAGCATTGGTTAATAATCCCGTAGCATAAGAATCAAAATTTTCTAAAAGTGTTGCAACTGGTGCACAAAGAGTCTGTACCGATGCAATATTGCTCCATAGACTCTGATCTGAAGCACTACATCTTGATCTTATCCATATATAATAGGTTGTTGCAGAGTTTAATCCCTGGATAGTATAAGGATTAGCTGTTACCCCTGTTATATTAGGTACGGTAGATGAGGTTGGCGCGGTGTTGTTGGTACTGTAATAAATGTCGTACCCCATTGCTGGTGCTGGTGAAGGAGCTGTCCATGCTATATTCGCTGTTGCGCTGGTTACATTGGATAAAACGATATTTGTTGGAGTAAAGCACGTTGGTTTAGGCTCCCAATATACATTATCCCAGTAAATATTTACAGAAGGAACACCTCCATGTCTTATGGCCAGCCTTGCATTGGCAGGAATGGTATTGGGAATTACAACACTATATTCAAATCCATCGAAAACAGTATTACTGATATTCACAGATTGGATATTCACAAAAGAAGAAGCATCCGTATCATTGGTTACGTAACCAATATCTAATACACCGGCAGTACTGCTTACTTTTGCTTTAAATCTTAACCAGTGGGTTCCCGCATTTACATTACTGAACATCGAAAGTACAGCAATTACTGTGTTAGCTGCACCATTGGCACTCTGATACATCGCTTTGCTACTGTTCACACCACTACCGGAACCAATTGTCTGGTATCCTGATCCTAAAATAATTCTATCCCAGCAGTCAGCATTATTAGGCCCGTTTACTGCACTTTCGAAGTCTTCAAACATTGAAGTTTTAGCATCGCACTTGGTTTTAAATATCCCCCTTAAAGACCATGCACTTTTATTAGATGTACCGCAAACTGATCTTACATAATAATAGTAAGTTGTAAAAGGTGAAAGTCCGCTGATGGGTGCTGAGATTGTATTACTGGTCCCTGATATTGGCGTAGAGGCATCCGGAATAGTGGTGGAAGAAGTATAATAATATTCATAGCTTCCTGGTGCTGTTGCAGGAGCACTCCAGGAAATCATTGCAGAATTGTTGGTTATATTGGAAGAAGTAAGTGTTGAAGGAACAAAACAGGTTGGTGAAGCATCGATCTTCAAACTGAAATCTACAAAATTTCCATAATTGTTAGACCCGCATGGGGTTACAGGGTTCGGGAATGAAGTGCCGCTCTGTACCCTGATTCTATATATTCCAGCGGCCTGAGAAGGTGGAATAAAAAACAGATCATCCACAACTGAATAGCTTGAAGGTCCTAGTGGATTTTCATAAAAATCATCAAAATCTCCATCATTATTCCAGTCGATCCAGACATAAGACTTTACTCCCGATCCTGCAAAATCCAGATGAACGTTCACTGTCCCTCCAGGATATGAAGATACTGTTTGGCTGGAAGAATTGTCAACATAAGCCTGATATGAAGATGCTGTATAGTATAAAGCTCCCTGATCAGAAAATATGGCATTCTTTAAATAGTTAGACTGGCTGGAAGTGCCGGCTGTAGGAACACAGTAGGTCTGTGCATTCAGTTGAAGAACTGAAAAGAGGAAAATCATCCATAATAAGTAGTGTTTTCTCATTTTATTTCTATTTTTAAGGGTTAGATGTACCGGCTTTATCATCAGATTTTGGGCGGTATACTTAATTGTGCAGTGTATTTTTTTACTTCTTTTTTCTACATCAGTAAATATTGATTCATTGAATTATATCTTAAAAATCATATCTTAGATGATTAGAAGATTATCTTTAATTTTTTATAATGATAATGCTTAATAAGTGTGATGGTTTCATTGAAATTTGAGAATAAGTCTAATATTTTGAATCAACTTAAAGGTTTGAACAATATTAGCGTTATATTTGCCCTTCGTCAAGGAATACGCTTGCATAATTCGTTGAATTTACAAGAGTTTGAAGGATAAAATACTGTAAATCAGTAATTTGTATTTGAGTGTTTTAAAAGGAGTAATGATAGAAATATCAGATAAAAACAGTGGGGAAATGATCCTTATGTTCAAAAAAATACTGAAAAGTAATATAGCAATATTGTTTTTCATTCTGTGGTGCCCGGTTTTTATAAAGGGGCAGGCGATTCCGGATTTCAGTATTTTAACCGACAAAGCTTTTCAGAAATTATATCAGAATCCCGAAGAGTGTATCAGCTACTCACAGAGCCTTCTGATCAGTGATAAAAATGTGGAGCATAAAGTCATTCTGCGGAACATTATTTCCCAGGCTTATGCCCTTCAGGGAAACTATGTGCAGTCTGTAAGTATTTCCAATCAGAAAGAAGATGATGATAAAAAAGGAAGTCTTTCCCATTTTATTCAGTTGTTTGATGATTATAATCTGGCTGATCAGTATCAGAATTTAGGGTTGTACGGACAGTCGAAGAAAATCATTGCAGATATTTTAAAGGATTCAGAATTGTTAAAAACCAATAATCCCAAAGAACGGATGGTGCTTGCAAAACTATTCCAGCTTCAGGCTATAAATGCAGGGATTGTGAGGAACTATAATTCTGCTTTACAGAATATAGATAAAAGTAACTCCTACCTGAACAGTCATAACGCAGAAAACATGATTATCAAATGGGAAAATATCATTTTCCGGTCTACATTTCTGATGCGGCAGAACAGGCTGGGAGAATCAAAGAAATTACTTGATGATGTTATTCAGGACGTTGAAAAATATGAAAATAATGCCTTTATCTCTGCATTTGCCTATGAAAGTATGTCCCGATATTATTTTTTAAAAGGAGATTACAACGAAGCTGTAAAACAATTGGAAAAAGGATTTGCTCAAATTGAAAATCTTCCTTATAATGATCTGAAAATCATATTTTATGAATTGTTTGCACGGAGCTATCTGGCCCTCAATAATGATGAGAAATACTATTATTACAATAATTTATATACCGGTTTAAAAGCAAAACTGGATTCCAATAAAAAGGAAGGAATACAATATGTTGTGAAATTGCTTGAAACCTACCATCACAAAAACCTTGAATTCCAGGAACAGAAGAAAGAAAAGCAGCTTAAAACTGCCGGTATTGCTATCTTGATTCTTATTGCGGGAATGGTTGCTTATCTCCTGAGCGAATCATCAAGAAGTAGACACCTCAAAAAACAGCTTGATTTCTTTGAAAAACTGAAAATAAAAGAAGAGCCTTCAGCTGTAGAGGTTGGCGGGCCGAGAGAAGATCCTGTAAAAGAAAATAAAAATCAGGAAAAGGATCCTTCTAAAATCTCAAAAGAAAAAGAAGATGAAATTTTACAGAAGCTTAAAGACTGGGAAAAATCTGACGGCTACCTGAATAAAAACATGTCACTGGCTATTCTTTCCGCACAGACGGGGATAAATACTAAATATCTATCTGAAGTCATCAATAACAATAAAGGAAAGAACTTTAACGGCTACATTAATGAGCTGAGAATTGATCATATTGCGCGTCTTTTGAAAACAGATCCTGCTTATCTTAATTATAAAGTAAGCTATCTGGCAGAATACGCAGGATTTTCATCTCATGGTGCATTTACGAACGTATTCAAATCTATTACAGGAATGTCTCCCAATACCTACATCCAGGAAATTATAAAAAATAAAAACTGATGAAATTCTGGATCCATATTGTTTTGATGAGTCTTCTGCTTTTTCAGACAACTCTTGCCGGACAGAAAATTTCTGATGATTCCCTGATGAAGATTGCCAATCTGGAAATTTATAATAATCCGGACAATGCTATAAACATTGGAAAGAAACTGCTCCGAAAAGAAAGAGACCTCAATAAATCCATTAAAATCTATCTGATTCTATCTACTGCAGGAATTGCCAAGAGAAACTTTGACGAATCTCTGCAATATATTCTAAAAGCAAGAGAACTGGTTCAGAAAACCAATGATCCTAAGATCCAAACCAGTTTTTTAATTGCAGCAGCTGTGCAGTACCAACAGATGGAACTTTTCAGCAAAAGCCTTGAAACATTGGACGAAGCTGACGAATATTTGGTAAAACTGCCTGAAGATTCCTATCTGAAAAATTTTGAAACAGCCAGAAGCTTTGCCCTGCGCGGAATGATCTATAAAAGCCAGTCGAATCCGGAAATCGCTCTTCAGGAGTTTTTAATCGCGATCAGAAACTTTGAAAAAATAAAAGAGAAAAAAGAGAAAACCTATTTCAACCAGAGTATCATTTATTACAATATTGGTCATTGTTATCTCAATCTTAACCAGCCGGACAATGCCGGAACGGCTTTTATGAAATCTATGAATCTTGCAGGTATGATCAAGGCAAAAAGTCTTGAAGCGTTTGCTTTAAAAGGCCTTGCAGAGATGAACAAGCAAAAACATCAGAATCAGGAAGCTCTGAAACTGTTAATAAAAGCTGAAAACTTAGGTAAGGAAGCAGGTGATCTGTCCCTCGATGAAGGGATTTATAAAGAAATGGCGGAAAATTATCTGGCGATGGGAAATCCTAATCTTTATCAGGTCTACAGCAGAAAATACTTTGAAACAAAATTTAAGAGAGAGCAGAGCGAACTAAGCTCCATCAATCACGCTATTGATGTCCACAATATGGAAACTCAAAAGAAAAGTAAAAAGCTAGCCACCCGATATAATTATTTTATGGCTGGCATGATAATTCTTGGACTTTTTATACTGAGTATCTTTTTCTATTTTGTTATGAAAATCAGAAAGCAGAATAAGAAATATCATGACGAAATTAAACAGCTTATCAGGGATTAAATAGAAGTTTTTCAGTTTTAAATTAAGAGTACGATTTCTCTGTGATATTGTTTGATTGTAAAATAAGATCTGTAGCCTTCTAAAAACAAAAGACCTCACAATAAAAATTGTGAGGTCTTTGTGAGCGCGAAAGGATTCGAACCTTTGACCGTCTGCTTAGAAGGCAGATGCTCTATCCAGCTGAGCTACGCACCCTTAGAAGTTGATTCTCGCTTAGTAAATAAGCACATTAAAAAGTCGGGGCGGCAGGATTCGAACCTGCGACCTCCTGGTCCCAAACCAGGCGCGATGACCGGACTACGCTACGCCCCGAATATATAAGAAGAGCGGAGGGTAAGGGATTCGAACCCTTGCGACACTTTCGCGTCGACAGTTTAGCAAACTGCTCCGTTAACCACTCCGGCAACCCTCCTTTTTGTTTATTTTTTAATGATCGTTGTTCCGTTATTGCGAGTGCAAATATAGAACAGATTTCTTTATTTACCAAATAAAATTCAAGAAATTTTTGTGTATTTTTGAGGTAATAAATCATTCAAAAACCAAACTGATGCGTAAAACATTATATATCATCGGATTAAGCACTTTTGTTTTTTCATGTACTTCCCAACAAAATGTGAAAAAAAATACTTACAAACCGAAAACCCCAATAACACAGGCGAAACCGACGGTTCAAACAACTCCTCCGGTGGCTTCAAAACCAAAAGTTGTATCTGATCATGGAGTAGACTTTTTTACTACTAATATAGCAGACCCAACAAAAAATGATAATACGGCAAGTTATGGTTCTATTGTATCTGCGAAACCAGCCGGATATAAAGTGGTGAAAACTTATTTTCCTGCGGTAGCCCAGAATTTCAGACAACGTTATCTTATATTACATTATACAGCCCTTCCGGACGATAAATCTCTTACCGTCCTTACCCAACAGGCGGTGAGTGCCCATTATCTGGTAAATAATACAGGAGATAACGAGATCTATCAATTGGTGGATGAAAATAAGCGAGCCTATCATGCAGGAGTAAGCGCGTGGAGAAATGACAAAAATCTCAACGATAATTCTATCGGTATTGAAATTGTAAATACAGGGTATACCACGGATGCTACCGGGAAAAGAACCTTTGCTCCTTTTAGCGATGACCAGGTGAAAAAAGTAGCGGCTTTGGTTAAAGATATTGTGACGAGATATCAGATCCAGCCTACGAATGTATTGGCACATGCCGATATTGCACCTACAAGAAAACAGGATCCGGGACCAATGTTTCCATGGAAAAAGCTTTATGATGAGTACCAGATTGGAATGTGGTATGATGAAGCGGCTAAACAGACTTATCTTGAGGCAGCACAGGCTGATATTACAGCAAGATATAATGATTCCAGCTTTATTTTCCTTATTCAGACGTCATTGCAGAAATTCGGATATGCACTTGATCTTAGCGGAAAATGGGATGATGCTACGAAGAAAACAATTGAAGCATTCCAATATCATTTCCGTCCACAGAATTATGACGGAATTATGGATGGAGAAACATGGGCAATACTCCAGGCTTTAAATCAAAAATATCCAGTAAAATAATTCAAATTAAAACGCATCGGTTAGATGCGTTTTTGCTATCTTTAAACGATCAAAAACAGTAAAATATCTGTAATGGAAAATTTCAGAAAAGAAAGTGATTTATTAGGCGAACTGAATGTGCCTTTAGATGCTTATTATGGGGTTCAGACACAAAGAGCTATTAACAATTTCAAAATTTCAGGGCAGCTTTTGTCTTCATATCCGGATTTCATAAAAGGATTGGCTTTTGTAAAAAAAGCAGCAGCTAAAACCAATTATGAACTTGGACTTCTAGACGAAAACCTGTATTTTAAAATAGCAGAAGCATGTGATGAAATTGTAGAAGGGAAATATCATGAGCAGTTTCCGGTAGATATGATTCAGGGAGGTGCAGGAACTTCCATCAACATGAATGCGAATGAGGTGATCGCCAATATCGTGTTGGAAAAATTAGGAAAAAATAAAGGAGAATACGAATTCTGTTCACCCAATGACCATATCAACCTTTCTCAGTCTACTAACGATGCTTATCCTACAGCAATCAAAATGGGATTGCTTCAGATGAACATTGGGCTGGTAGAAAAACTGGAAAGAATTATCACGGCTTTCCGTGCAAAAGGACAGGAGTTCCATGATGTTATTAAAATGGGACGTACACAACTTCAGGATGCTGTTCCAATGACTTTAGGACAGGAATTTGAAGCATATGCTGCCACTTTAGAAGAGGATATTTCCAAACTGAATAACAACGCCAACCTATTTGTAGAAGTAAATATGGGAGCTACAGCTATCGGAACAGGCTTGAATGCTCCGGTAGGATATGCCACGCTTTGTGCTAAAAACTTAGCTCAGATTACAGGATTCCCTATTGTTTCAGCACCGGATTTAGTAGAAGCTACTCCTGACACGGGATCGTATGTAATTTATTCTTCAGCTACAAAGCGTCTTGCGGTGAAGTTATCCAAAATCTGTAACGACTTAAGATTACTTTCATCAGGTCCAAGAGCTGGTCTTTTTGAAATCAATCTTCCGCCAATGCAGCCAGGATCTTCTATAATGCCAGGGAAAGTAAATCCTGTAATTCCGGAAGTAGTTAACCAGGTTTGTTTCAAAGTATTTGGAAATGATCTTACCGTAACTTTTGCCGCAGAAGCAGGACAATTACAGCTGAATGTAATGGAACCGGTACTTTCACATGCCATCATGGAAAACATCAACTTCCTTTGCAATGCTTTGGATACGCTTCGTGACAAATGTGTGGTTGGAATTACTGCCAATAAAGAAGTTTGTCTGAATATGGTGAAACACAGCATCGGTATTGTTACAGCATTGAACCCTTACATCGGATACAAACAATCAACACAGATTGCAAAAGAAGCATTGGAAACAGGAAAGAGCGTATACAACCTTGTTTTGGAGAAGGGAATTCTTTCTCAGGAAAAACTGGATGAAATTCTTGATCCGAAAAACATGCTGAAACCGCATAACAAATAAAATTATCAACGATAAATGATCAATGATAATTGATGCCCTCAAAAGCTTCTCATCATTGATCATTTATTCATCATCATTTATACTATAATTTGTGAGGTTTTTAATCATAATTCCTGCCCATAACGAAGAAGACAACCTCCCATTTACTCTTAACTCTCTGCAACAGCAAAGCAGCAAAGATTTTAAAGTAGTGGTAGTGAATGACGGTTCTACAGACAGAACAGCTGAGGTCATCAGAAACTATACAGAAACTGATTCCCGTTTTGAAATAACCAACCTACAGAAATCTGAACATCAGCCAGGATCTAAAGTCGTTCACGCTTTTAAAAACGGACTTCAGACTCAAGCTATGGATGAATTTGATATCATCTGTAAATTTGATGCCGATATCATTCTTCCGGAAAATTATCTGGCGGAAGTAGCAACAGCTTTTATCAATCATCCTGAATATGGGCTTGTGGGAGGACTTTTGTATATCGAAAAGGATGGGAACTGGGTGTACGAAGGAAATTCCAATAAACATCACGTGAGGGGGCCTATGAAGGCTTATCGTAAAGAATGCTTTGTAGAGATTGGTGGTTTAAGGGAAACATTGGGCTGGGATAATATTGATTCCATACTGTTGGAAAATCATGGATGGAAAGAAGTTGTACTTCCGGAGCTCCATGTAAAGCTGATTAAAGTAAAAGGAGCCGATTACACCATACGTCCTGCTGATTATTACGGAAGATATTTTTATTTCTTGGGACTGAACAGGTTTCTGGCTTATATTGCCTCTTCAAAAGAAGCTATGAAAAGTAAATCTGTTTCATTTTTCTTTGATATTATTACATCTTATGAAAACTGCAGATCAAAGAAATTAGAACTGAAAATTACCAAAGAAGAACAGAAGGCCGTTAATGATCAACGTTGGAGAATGTTGAAAAAGAAATGGCTGAAAATGTAGAAGGTGATTTTTTATACGTTGTAAATGCCCATCAATAGAAATGGGTTTTAACCGTTTAATCAAAAAAGTAAAGATTCCATTGGCTTTAGCCAAAATTTAAGATATAACTCCCGTTAAACTGTGAAAAAAATAGCTTACATAGAAATAGATACCCACGCAGAAATCTCCCAGGCTTTCATGGATATTATGGAAGGTTCTCAGGATTTTACGGTAGACTATTATTTTTCAAAAAGAATCAAAGATCAGGTAAGCCACCGCCATGAAGCTGTGTTTTTATCAGATAGTTCTATGATTCTGGATCAGTTAAAGGGAAAAGGATATGATCTTGTGATCATAGGTACTGTACACCGTTATTTTAATACATTTTTAGCAGTCACAAAAAGGTACAATACGGCAGTTATTTCCCATAATCTTAATTTCATAAAAGCATCCAAGCTGGATCTGATGAAAAGTGTTTTCAAGGGAGACGTTATCTTCAGACTAAAATTGTGGTTGAAAGAAGGTTTGTTCTACAAAACCAAAGTTTATAATACTTCAAGAACTCTTTTCGTGCTGGATGAAGCTCTGATATCAGGGAGATATCATTATTTGCCACTATTTTACACAAGAGATTTTGATAAAGCAAAAAATGAAGACCTTATGGTGGTGATTCCCGGTGGTGTTTCGCAGAAAAGAAGAGATTATCATTCTATTTTCGAAACCATTCGGAAACTTAATCCGGATAAATCTTGCCAATTTGTTTTCCTTGGAAAATCAACCGGACACGAGTTAAAACAACTTGAAAATCTGTCTGGAAAATTACCTGAAAATATTAAAATCACCTATTTTTCTGAAAGAGTTTCTTCAGAAGAATTTGAACAATGGATGCAAAAAGCAGATGTTCTATGGTGTCCGATTCAACAGGATACAGAATTTTTTGGTATGAAAGAAACGTATGGACTTACTAAAATGACAGGAAACCTTGGCGATGCCATAGCTTATGGAAAACTGGCTGTTTTTCCGGGAAAGTATCCTTCAAAACTGAATTTTATTATTCCTGAAAAAGAAAATATTCTCGAACAGTTAAAAACCGTTTCTGAAAATCCATTTGATTTTTATACAACATACAGCAGGAAAAAAGTTCAGAAAAAACTGGAGCAATTTCTCAAAGGCTTGCTATAAAAAGCTTTAGATTATTCTATTTTCTGTCTTAAAAGCAATTATTTTATCTTAAATACACTCTTAATAAATCTCATATTCAGGTAATCCTCAACAGGGAAAATCCTGGTGAAGTAATTTCCGACATAGATCAGTATCAAGACCACTGCAGGTTTGTATATCAGATTAAGCAGATTGCTGTTGAAGTTGGGAAGAACAATGGCTACTGTAATAGCTAAAGTACAGATAATAGAGACGAAAATCATTTCAATACTCAACGGCGAAACCTTAAATACAATATAATTGAAAACAATTTTCACAACATTGTAAATAGTAAGTGAAATAGCCGTAGATAAAGCAATTCCGATCAGCTTCAGATCCGTGTTTTTAATGAAATAATAATTCAGTCCGATAGTCAGTCCGGCCAGCAAAAGCATCACCAGAATATTGAATCTGTAATATTTTGAGAGTGAAATAATATTCCCGTTGAATCCGGTAGCAAGATCTATTAATACTGCAGAACCCCAGATCCAGACTACGGGTTCATATTCTCTGAGCATGGTTCCGTTTTTTGGCATAAATTGCGTCAGATAAGGAAATCCTACCATAATACAGGAGAATAAAACGGCTCCAAGGAAATATAAGGTTAAGGATGTCTTCTTATGGAACCTGTCCAGTTCCACCATATCTCCGTCTGCCAGAGTTTTGTTGATGATAGGTGCTGAAATATTAAATAATCCAAGCTGGGGAATAGAAATTAACGAGATCAGAGCATACAGAACAGAATAAATTCCAACCTCTTCCATTCCCATAAATTCTCCGATCATAAAGCTGTTGATCGCCAGATAATTTCCAAAAGTTCCCAGGAATCCAAAGAAACTGTAATTGAAAAACTCTTTCCAGAAATTATTCTTTTTGAAATAATCGGTATTAAAATCCAGCTGGATTTTTTCCAGTTTGTTGGTGTAATAAATATATCCCAAAAGCATTAAAAAGAAAATTCCAAAAAAGAAAGCATATGCAATGATCTGTGACGTAGAAGCTGTAACATTCTGTGATAAAGCAAAGAAAAAAAGACAGAATGCTCCCAGGTTCGCTATTTTCGGAAACAGATTGTCGAAGATATTGGAAACTACAATTCTTTTGTAATTGGATGTGTATTTATTGAAAATAGCACAGAATGAAAGGATTAAAATCAATGGCAGAATCATTTCCTTGATCTTCCATGCTTCTGAATGTCTGAATTTCGGATAAAAATAGGGAAGTATAAAAAATACAGCCGTGAAAATAATAAAGTTGATAAAAACCGTCAGTAGTGACAGTGACAGCATATTCTGTTTTTTACCATCTTTTTCTACTTTGTGAAAAAATTTCACATTCGAATAAGAAATACCCAAAACAACAAAAGGAACCAGCATTTCAGCTGTGGGAAGAATGTAGCGTAGCTTTCCGTAAAATTCAAAATCATTCGGAAATATAAATATTGCGGAAACGGTGCCCAGCAAAAAACCAATATAACCGATAATGGAATATTTGAAGCCTTGTCTCGCTACTACACTCATAAGTTGTTTTAAATGTTTTTAGGTATAAAAATAATATTGTTGATGTACTGAGTTTTATTTTTTCGTCGTTTGTATTTTGTGTTATAATATCTTCTGTAAGATTTTCCAGCGTAAAGCTGTTTCTGTTTAGATATCTGGCATCATATCCCCAGCTCATCACTTCGGATATTTCATTCCATATAGGAGTTTCATGGTGTCTTTGCTCCATTTCAACCATTAAGGTCGGCTTAAATTGCCTAATAGTTTCTCTCGCTCCGGAAAGAGTTTTTATTTCGTTTCCTTCAACATCTATTTTGATAAAATCAAGTCTGTTGAAATGTTCCAGTGCTGCCCATTCGTCAAGTTTAATAACTTTTACTTGTTCCGTATAGCTTTTCTCTTCTCCTTTTTCTTTGTAAGAAGTGTTTAAAGTACCACGGGAAGCAATAGTTTTCCCATTAATGATGGGTACTTTGAATTCTGCAATCCTGTTTTCATCCGAAAGAGCAAGAGGGAGAATATGCATGTCAGAAAACAGTCTTTTCAGTCTTCTGTAAAGCTTTTTATTAGGTTCAAAACCATAAATATGCTCATGCTTCAATGTATTTTCCAGCTGATAAAGGAAAGTTCCCACATTGGCACCAATATCCAGTATCACAGCATTTTTAGGAAGGTATTCTTTGATCCATACCAATTCCGGTTCTACATTACGTTCCGAAAAGTTATTTTTATTAAGATTATTTAGAGCTTTAAAATATCTTTTTTTGTAGAAATTCGGGCTTATGTATTGTAGTTTCTCTGCAATTTTTTGGTATAAAGACATCTTTGGCTTTTTGGCGAACAGCAAAGATACGTAAAAATGTAAAACTTTTCTTAAAAAATGTTAATTATAATGGCTTGATTTTCAGGATGGATTTCTGAAATTTGTTTTTGTAACCTGGGGAGTTTTACTATAATTTTGATTTGTCACAGAGACACCTGTATCCCCTTAACATCTGATTATGACATTCTGTAGAAATAGAACTTCAACCAGAATGCACCCAATGATCTATGAAAAACGAGTGATCGGTAGTTGAAAAAGTAAAACTATCTAGAGAAAAGGTGTATTCAGAAAATCATTGAAAGGTTTCATCAGTTTGAAAACTTTGGTCATGTTTTTTACAGCATTTTTGTCCAGCACTTCCTCATCTTTCAGAGAATATACTACAATAAAATTTTTAAGTTTGAGATATTCTCCCATAGGATCTTCTTTTTCAAAACCCTGAGGTATTTTCTTTAGTTTATCGTCCTGGTCAAGCTCCGGAAAATGTTTTTTGAAATCTTTATTATTGAGAATTTTTAGAAAATCGTCTCCATACAAAGAAATCTCTTTGCGGACTTCTTTCAGGACAGAAGATTCCGGCATATAGATTCCTCCTGCTAAGAAGGACTTTCCAGGTTCCATGTGAAGATAATAACCTCCTTTCTGATTTCCTTTTCCCATTCCCAGAGAAGCTCCGAAATTGGTTTTATAAGGCGATTTGTCCTTTGAAAAGCGGGTATCTCTGTAAATTCTGAATAAGGCCTTTTTACTGTCTATTTTAGCAAGTTCTTCATCAAAACCAGACATCTCCTTAATCAGTTCATCAAGAAATGACACAACATTTTGCTGAGATTCTGTGTACAGGTTTTTATTTTCAGTAAACCATTCGCGGTTATTGTTTTTATTTAATTTGTTTAAAAAATCAAATGTTTTAGAAGAAATGCTTGCAGACATATTATGTGAGGTGTTTTTAGTGTTGTTGCTAAGTCAGATTTGGGTAGGCTATTCAATCCCGAAATTTAGAATTGGAAATTCATACCACAATTCAAATGTACAAAATCTATTTAGGTTTTATACTTTCAGTAGGGATAATAGACGGATATTAGATGATAAAGGAATTTGCAGTGGCAGATTGGGAATCAAAACAGGTTGATAAGTAAGGTGCTGCCAGGTACCGGATGCCTGAAGCTCTCATTATTCTTTTGAAGAAATTTTTATGTTATTTTAAGTGGTCTTTTGTGATAGATTCAATGTTTTGCATAATAATATAAAAAGAGAAAAATATATGTTCTATGGTTTTATTTTTGAAAATTCATTAATATCACAGAAAAAATCAATCCAATTTAATAAAAAAAATAATGTTTAACAAGTCCTTAGTTTAAGGCTGTTTTTTTTACATTTAATTTTCAAAAAATCAAAGAAATATTAAAAGATTCTGAATTTAAGATTGTATATTTAAAACTTTATTCAAAAACAAATCAAATATTTATTGTATCTTTGCAAAAATTTTAAAATAGTTAATGAATTTATTTACGGAAACCAATTTAAGTCCTGATATCCTTAAGGCAATTGGCGAACTGGGTTACGAAAGCCCAACAGAAATCCAAAAACAGACTATCCCTTTTATTCTTTCAGATATTCGCGACTTGATCGCACTTGCGCAGACAGGGACAGGCAAAACAGCAGCGTTTTCGCTTCCGATTTTGGATATGATTGACGATACGAGTCGCAAAATCCAATTATTGGTGCTTTGTCCGACACGGGAATTATGTCTTCAGATTTCGAAGGACATAAAGAATTACTCTAAGTATATGAAAGACATCAAGACAACTGCGGTTTATGGTGGAAGTAGTATTGTAGAGCAGATGAGATCTTTGAAGGACAAACCACAGATTATTGTGGGAACTCCGGGAAGAGTAATTGATCTTATCAACAGAAAAGCATTAGACTTTTCTGCGATTCATTGGTTAGTATTAGACGAAGCTGATGAAATGCTTTCTATGGGCTTCAAAGACGAATTGGAAACCATTCTAAGCGAAACTCCGGAAACTAAACAAACTTTCTTATTCTCTGCAACGATGAATAAAGAGGTGGAAAGAATTTCCAAAAATTATCTTACAAAGCCGCATCGTATTTCAGTAGGTTCTATCAACGAAGTGAAGAAGAACATTACTCACGAATACTATGTTGTAGGATACCGTCAGAAAAAAGAAGCATTAAAAAGATTAATTGATGCTAACCCTAACCAGTACTCCATTATCTTCTGTAGAACGAGAATGGAAACTCAGGAGGTTGCTGATTTCTTAATGCAGAACGGATATGCAGCTGACGCTCTTCATGGTGATCTTTCTCAGGCACAGAGAGATACGGTAATGAAGAAATTCAGATTGAAAAATATTGATATTCTTGTAGCTACAGACGTTGCAGCAAGAGGATTGGATGTAAACTCTTTAACTCACGTTATTCACTTCTCTTTACCAGATGATCCTGAAGTATTCGTTCACAGAAGCGGTAGAACAGGTAGAGCTGGAAAAGATGGTATTTCTATGGCTTTAATAAAGCCTGAAGAAAGCAGAAAACTGAAACAGATCAAATCTGCAACGAAAATTGAAATTAACGAAAAATTCATTCCTACAGGTGAAGATATTATCAAAGCTCAGGTAGGTGGTGTATTCGAGAAATTATTAACGGAGCACGAAGATCTTTTTGAATTTGATGATAGCTTAATCCCGGATCTGAGCAACTTTACAAAAGAAGAACTGGTACACCAGCTTCTACAGTTTCAGTTGAAAGATCTTGCTTTATACTACAAAGACAAGCATGACCTTGTTGAGCAGAAATTAAGCAGCAGAGACGATGACTATTCTAGAAGAGATCGCGGACGTGACAGAGACAGAGATAGAGGTCGCGACAGAGATCGTGGAGACCGTGGAAGAGACAGAGATCGTGGTGGAAAGCCAAGAAGAAGAGATGAAAACATGGTAAGATTTTTCTTCAACCTTGGTAAAAAAGACCATTTGAAGAAACTTGATGTTTTAGATATTATCAACAAAGCTACTGCTGGCGGAAAAACCAAAAAAAGAGCGGAAATCGGTGATATTGAAATCTTAGAGAAATTCTCTTTCTTCGAAGTTGAAAAATCGTTCAAAGACAATGTATTGAGCAATATTCAATCGATGAAGTTCAAAGGAAAAGATATGAGAGCTGAAGTAGCAAACTAATCTCTTCTTATACCATACAAAACCGGCATTGATGCCGGTTTTTTTGTTTGATAATCAGTAGTTAAGCGAATGTTAACAAAACTTAATGTTATATAGTTTCACGTACAATCCTTTTTTAAGAAATTTGCACACGAATTATAAATACTAAAAAATGGGAATTGGTAATATTTTCCACGCTTTTCAACCAAAAGATAAAATCTTCTTTGTACTTTTCGAAAAAGTAACTGAAAATCTAGTTGCAATGTCAGAAGAATTCAACACAGGAATCAAGGATTTCGATCTTAATGACGATTCAATGTTGAAGAAAATGAGCGACTTTGAACACAAGAATGATGAACTTACTCACGAAATTTTCGTAGAATTAGGGAAGAACTTCATTACACCTTTTGACCGTGAAGACATTCACACACTGGCAACAGGACTTGATGATATCGCTGATTATATCTACGCATCCACAAAATATATTTTCCTTTACAAATCACCGGAGATGAAGGCTTATTCAGACTTCTCTTTATTAATCCACAAAGCATGTCTTGAAATTCAGAATGCAATGAAAAACCTTAAAGGGTTCAAAAATATGGAACAGGTGAAAGAAGCTTGTATTAAGGTGAACTCTATTGAGAATATTGCTGACGATTTGCTTTCCAACTCAATGGTAGAATTATTTGAAACTAATGATGCCATCAACATTATTAAAGTTTCATCTGTATTAAACTACCTTGAAATTGTAACAGACAAAGCAGAAGATGTTGCCAATACGATTGAGAACATCATGATTAAATACGCCTAATACATAGCAAAAAATGGAATTTCCGATTTTACTTGTAGTTATTATTGCGCTGGCCCTGATCTTCGATTATATCAATGGTTTCCATGATGCAGCCAACTCAATTGCAACTATAGTTTCTACAAAAGTTTTAACTCCATTCCAGGCTGTACTTTGGGCGGCACTTTGGAACTTTGCAGCGTTCTTTATTGCTGCTTATATTATTGGAGAATTCAAAATTGGTAATACAATTGCCAAAACAGTTAATGAGAATTTTATCACTCTTGAGGTTATATTTTCCGGCCTTATCGCCGCAATTGCCTGGAACCTTTTGACATGGTGGTTCGGGATCCCTTCATCATCTTCACACACGCTGATTGGAGGTTTCTTAGGAGCGGCTCTTATGCATGCCTTCATGATGGATTATCATGATGTAGCTGCAGCACGACCCGGGCTTGGGATGTGGGATACCATTAAAGAAGCTTTCAGCCAGGTAACACAACAGGGTGTCGTAAAGTTTGATAAAGTAATTCCTATCTTCCTGTTCATTTTCATGGCACCAATCATAGGGATGATTATCTCGATCATTATTACTCTGATTATTGTACATCTTTATAAAAGATCAAACCCCCACAAAGCAGACCAGTCTTTCAAAAGATTACAGCTGGCTTCTTCAGCTTTATTCAGCTTGGGACACGGTTTGAATGATGCTCAGAAAGTAATGGGGATCATTGGTGCAGCAGTAATCTATTATCACGTAAATATGCTTCAGGATGCGCAGTATTTGAATATTCCTTCTGCAGAACGTTTTGATTATTTTGCACAGCATTATATCTGGGTTCCTTTGGTTTCCTTCCTTGCTATTGGTTTAGGTACAATGAGTGGTGGTTGGAAGATCATCAAAACAATGGGAACAAAGATTACAAAGGTAACTTCATTAGAAGGAGTAAGTGCAGAAACGGCAGGTGCTATTACCTTATTCATCACAGACCACTTCGGTATTCCTGTATCTACTACACACACGATTACAGGTTCTATCATCGGGGTAGGATTAACGAAAAGAATTTCAGCGGTAAGATGGGGAATCACTGTAAGCTTACTTTGGGCTTGGGTTCTTACCATTCCAATCTCTGCAATAGTAGCAGCAATTACTTATCTTGCGGTAACCTTCCTTTTCTAAAAAAACAAATCATACAATTATATAAACTTTGTCCATTTGGGCAAAGTTTTTTTATTGTGCAATGTTGAAATTTAAATTATTAATCAACGAACAGATATTTATTGTTGTGATCCATGTTTTTGTGTTTTGTTTAAAATAAGTTTCTTATTTTGTTGATTTCTATTGTTTTATAGTTTATTTGTTTTATACATTAGATAAACACTTTGCAATACTTTTGAACAAAAAAGTTTATTAATACAAATTACAATGAAAAAACTATTACTTCTTTCAGCATTTATGTTGGCAGCACTTATTAAAGCCAATAATTTTAATTTTAAGAATGAAAAAACAGCCCAAGCCGTTTTATTTACACGTTATTTAATAACACTAAAGACTGTTTGTGGAACTACTTATCAAACTGTTCTAGATACTGATTTCGATACGTATGATTGTGTAAATAATGAATGGGAAATGTATAATCAACAGGATTGTGGCCATGCCAGCTATGAGAATCCGCCTGTTTAATGTTGTCTGAAGCTGTTTGACCTACCTTGTATTTATTTTTTTATGAAAAAAAATTAGGTATATTTTTTTATTTTCTTTTAATCTTTATTAAAAGTCAATCTCCTAAATTAGAAAGAGATATTTCTATACTGGAAGTCAGATACAACTTTTCATATATAACGGATACTTTGAATATAGAAAGCGTTGTTTCAGAACCAATGATACTCCTGGCTAATAGTAACAAATCTGTTTATTATAGTGAGAATTATAAAGCATTTTCTGATGGTTTTAAGAAACAGCTGGAAACTGCAATAAAGACTGGCAGTATTGTAGAACCAGGTAAATTACTACAATCGAAAGTAAGACATTGTGTTTATAAGGATAATGATTCTATCTACATATCAAATCACTTAGGTAATGACTTTTATACCTTTCGTACAGAAAACATTCATTGGAAGATTGATAACTTGATAACTAAAGTTATTCAAGGATATAAATGTACAAAAGCTGTTGCTAAAGTTGGAAAGAGAATATATATAGCATGGTTTACTCATGAAATACCTGTTAATGATGGTCCTTATAAGTTTAAAGGTCTTCCCGGATTGATTTTAGAGGTCAGCGATGAAAAAAAATATTTTAATTTTGAGTTTCTTTCTATAACTAAAACGAATTTACCTATAGAATATAAAAAAGGATTGTTGATTACTCAAGTTCAATACATAGAAAAGCGTAAAGAATACATTAATGACCCTTCCCAGGGTAAAATTAATACTCCAGAGTACAGAAAAAGAATTGAAGAAAATAAGAAGAAATTTAATAATTTTTTAGAATAGCGAATAATCATAAAAATCCTCATCAAAACGATGTTTTTTTGTTTTATAAAGCCTTGGAAAATCGTATTTTTGTTCAAATTATAAGATTTTATGGAATTTTTAGACAGATACCAGCAGATTGTTGCAGATGCCATCACTAAATATACTTTTAAAGATAAACCTTCGGAGCTCTATGATCCGATGAACTATATTATTTCCCATGGTGGAAAACGCCTTCGTCCTATTATGGTGTTAATGGCATGTGATATGTTCGGTGGAGATCTTAAGCAGGCAATCAAGCCGGCATTGGCTATCGAGTTTTTCCATAACTTCACCCTGATCCATGATGATATTATGGATGAGGCTCCTTTAAGAAGGAACAAGCCTACTATTCATACTTTACACGGGCTTAATGTAGGAATTCTTTCCGGAGACGGACTGATGTTGAAAGCGTATAAGTTTTTTGAGGATCTGGAACCTGAAATATTCAAGGCATGTATCAGAATATTTACCCATACAGGTCTTCTGTTATGCGAAGGTCAGCAGTACGATATTAATTTTGAAACTCAGGAAAATGTTACTTTTGATGACTATATCAGAATGATTACTTATAAAACCGGGGTATTAAGTGCTTCTTCATTTGAAATCGGAGCTTTAATTGCAAGAGCAGATTTTAAGGATGCCAAAGCTATTTTCAATTTCGGAAAACATATCGGAATCGCATTCCAGATTATGGATGATTATCTTGATGTATTTGGAGATCAGGCGCAGTTTGGTAAAAAACATGCCGGAGACATCTACGAAAACAAGAAAACTGTTCTGTATCTGCTAGCAAGAGAACACGCTACAGACGAAGAAAGAAAAGAATTGGACTACTGGTATTCTAAGAAGACTGAAAATGTTGATAAAGTATATGGAGTAGAAAAGATCTTCAGAAGAACAAAAGTAGATGAAAAAGCATTACGTCTGATTGAAAAACATAATGAGATTGGACAAAGTTATCTTCAGAAAATTGATGTGCCGGAAGAAAAGAAAAAACCTTTTATTGAACTGGCCAATTATTTGTTGAGAAGAGAAAGTTAATATAGGCAGCAGATGATAGGTAGCAGGTAACAGTAATTTGCCCGCTACTTATTTCCTGCAACCTAACCCTTATACAATGAAATTCAGAACAGAAGTTGATATTCCCGCATCAGAAAAGAAGATTGAAATTGAAGATAGAATATTTTCAATAGGCTCATGTTTTGCCTCTGAAATGACGGATTTACTTCAGGACGGACAACTTCAGACCCTTAATAATCCTTTTGGGACTATTTTTAACCCTTTTTCTATCAATAATGCAGTCAACAGATTACATGACTCTGCATTTTACGCAGAAGAGGAACTGATCACTTACAATGAAGAATATATCTCTCTGGATCATCATACCAGTTTTGATACCCGTTATATTCATCAGACCCTGGATAAGATTAATGGAGCTATTGAAGCAGGAAATGCCTTTCTTCAGGAAGCCGACTGGATTATTATTACCTACGGGTCCTCATTTATTTATGAATTCCTTCCCAAGAAAAAGCTGGTAGCCAACTGTCATAAAATTCCGCAAAAGTTTTTTGAGAAAAGACTGCTATCTCATCAGGAACTCACCACTTCAATTTACCAGACGATTCTGGATCTTAAAGATATTTGTAAAGAAGGAGTACAAATCTTATTTACTGTTTCACCTGTAAGGCATACCAAAGATGGAATGGTAGAAAATCAGTTAAGTAAGTCCAAATTAATCACTGCTATCCACGAGTCTATTTCTCTCTTTGAAGACTGTCATTATCTGCCTGTCTATGAGATTTTGATGGATGACCTCCGGGACTATCGTTTCTATAAAGAAGATATGATTCATCCTAGTACACAGGCGGTAAATTATATTTTTGAGAAGTTTGGAAAATCTTATTTTTCAGAAGAAACTCAGAATTTTATCAAAGAAAACTTTAAGATTATGAGAGCCCTGGAACATAAAACCAGTGATAAGAAAGATCCTAAGTTTATCGAGTTCAGAGAAAAACTGGATCAGAGAATTGAAGTACAGCGTAAAAAAGTAAAACATAAAATATTTTAAATGCTTGATTTCACCAGAATTGACTATCTGAAAGATGGAAATGAAAGACAGAAAAAAGCTTACGAAATTCTTACAAAATATCGTGTTTTTGATAAATTGAAGGACTATTCTCCTATTTTAGCAGGAACTGTTCCTATAGAGATTGATATCAAAGGAAGTGATCTGGATCTTATTTTCGAGGTGGATTTAAAATGTGAACAGGATTTTCTGGATGATTTACTATTTTGTCAGCTTATTCCTCACGATGTAGAAGTGGAATATCCTATTGTAAACGGGGAAAAATGCATGACTTTAAATTTTATGCTGGAAGGGTTTCCCATTGAGATCTTTGGACAGAATAAGCCTACAAAACAGCAGAACGCTTATCTTCATATGATGGCCGAATACAAAATATTAAAAGAAAAAGGAGAAGAATTTAAACAAAGAATAATAGAACTTAAAAAACAGGGAATAAAAACGGAGCCCGCTTTCGGAATATTGCTGGGACTTGAAAATCCTTACGAAGATCTATTGAAATTTTAAATAAAATGATTGATACACATACACACTTATACGCAGAAGAATTTGATGAAGACAGAAAAGAAGCTATTCAAAGAGCAGTAGATAAAGGAATTACAGAATTTTATCTTCCTGCTATTGATTCTGAATCACATGAAAAAATGCTGCAGCTGGAAACAGAATATCCGGGACAGATTTTTTCAATGATGGGATTACATCCTTGCTATGTAAAACCGGAATCCTGGGAAAAAGAACTTGAAATTGTAAAAAAATATCTTGATCAAAGACATTTTCCAGCAATTGGAGAGATCGGAATTGACTTGTACTGGGATAAGACGACATTGGATATTCAGGTAAAAGCTTTTGAACAGCAGATTGACTGGGCAATAGAAAGAGACCTTCCGATTGTGATCCACACCAGAGAAAGCTTTGATGAGACCTTTGAAGTTTTAGAACGAAAAAAGCATCCGAAACTAAGAGGAATTTTCCATTGTTTTTCAGGGAATCTCGAACAGGCGCAGCATGCTATTGACCTTAACTTCATTTTAGGAATCGGTGGAGTAGTGACCTTTAAAAACGGAAAAATAGACCAGTTTCTGAATGAAGTTCCGTTGGATAAAATTGTTTTAGAAACAGATTCTCCATACCTGGCACCGGTTCCCCACAGAGGAAAAAGGAATGAAAGCTCTTATCTGGACCTGGTTGCCGGAAAGCTGGTGAATATCTATGGAAAAGATTTTTCTGAGATAGACCGCATCACGACAGAAAATGCTAAAAACATTTTTCAAATACCATAATTAATGAGTGCCCTGTTAAATTTTATTAGGAGCAACAAATTGAATGGCATATTGCTGTTTGCCATTTATTTCATAGTTAATCTTTTATTTCTGACGAAATATGGAATCAGACAGTCTTTTGTTCCTCTTACGATTTTAATTATTTTTTTTTCAGGGGGAAATTTATTGTTATTTTCTTTAGGAAAGTGGTCCTGGTTGGAAAAAGTATGGACCAGGAAATCCGTATATCTTCTTATCGTTTTTATCACGATTGCTTACATTGCGATGTGCCATGTGATGAAAGATCCTTATAAAATGAATATTGACAGATGGGCAACGTTAGAATTTTCTGTGCAACATTGGGCAAAAGGAGAATACATCTATGATACTCCAAATTTCATGGGAAATTTATCATCATATCTTCCTGGGCAATTACTTTTGTCAAGTGTTTTTTATTTTTTAGGGAATGTTGGCTACCTACAGGTTGTTGCCTTTTTACTATTTTCCTATGTTGTTTTTTTAGAATTTAAGAGCAATTTTCATAGATTTCTTGCAATAGGAATGTTAGGTATTTCCCTGGCTTATATTTATGAAGTGGTCTGTAAGAGTGATTTTATCTCTTCCTTTATTGCAGTGGCAGCCTTTATTGTCTTTTGGAACAGAATGTTTAAAGATGATTATTTTAAAAGATCCTTTCTGTTAGGAATATGCATAGGAATTCTATGTCTTACAAGAAGCGTAGTGATCATTCCTTTGATCATCTTTTTATTAAATCCCTTTTTAAAAACCAGCTGGAATAATAAAATAAAATTTGGATTAAGCTTTTTATTAACGGTAGCAATCTTATTGGCATCCGTTCTGCTGCCTGCCAAAAGTATTGAGCATGTGCTGCAATATAATCCTCTTAATCTTCAGGGACAAAGCAATAAATTTGTTATGCTGTTCTTTATGATACTGTCGGTTATCCTTTCCTTCTATGTTAAAAAAATAGAAACAGTATTTTACTTTTCAGCCTATATTCTTTTTTTGTGATGTTGAGTTTTGTAAGTGAGCAGTATGTAACTTTAGGATTTTCTTACCAGAATAATTTCTTTTCTACTACCTATCTGGCAGCCTGTTTACCATTTTGTATTATAGGTTACTGCTATACAAAGCAAAGAATGGAATAATAATAAACGATCAATAAAAAAAGTCCTTTTCTTTGAAAAGGACTTTTTTTATTTTTTTCTGGTGAAATTCTTATTCTTAGGTTTTTTAAACCCTACTGAAGCCCCCGCTGCAGGCTTTTTACGGTTATTATTTGGCCTTGAATTATTACCATTACCTGTTTTAGGTTTTCCACCCCCTGCAGCTACAGGTTTGTTATTAGAATCCCTTTTCTGTGCTACCAGGTCATCAGTATGGAACGGATGATCCTTGATTACAGGAATTTTCTTTCCAATTAGTTTTTCAGTATTCTTTAAGTTCAAAAGATCAAGTCCGTCTACAAAAGATATAGAATTACCTTCGGCTCCTGCTCTTCCTGTTCTTCCGATTCTGTGTACATAGGTTTCAGAAACATCAGAAAGCTCAAAATTGATCACGAATTTCAGCTCATCAATATCAATCCCTCTGGCAGCAATGTCAGTCGCTACAAGAACTCTTGTTTTTCCGGATTTAAAATTGTTCAACGCATTCTGTCTCGCATTCTGAGATTTATTACCATGAATCGCTTCTGCGGAGATATTGTCTTTCTGAAGCTTTCTGGAAATCTTATCTGCACCGTGTTTTGTTCTTGCAAAAACCAATACAGAGTCTGAAATATCATTTTGAAGAATATGAGAAAGCAAATTCAGTTTGTTGTCTTTTTCTACGAAATACACAGATTGTTTGATAGTATCTGCAGTAGAAGAAACCGGAGTTACCTCTACCTTTACCGGATTATTCAGGATCGAATTAGCCAGTTTCTGAATTTCAGTCGGCATTGTTGCTGAAAAGAATAAAGTCTGTCTTCTCTGAGGTAAAAGTTTAATGATTCTTTTTACATCATGTACAAAACCCATATCCAGCATTCTGTCTGCCTCATCAAGAACAAAAATCTCAAGATTTTTCAGGCTGATGATTCCTTGTGCAATAAAATCCAGAAGTCTTCCCGGAGTTGCTACCAGAATATCAACACCCTTTCTCAAAGCTGCTTCCTGATTTCCTTGTTTTACTCCTCCGAAAATAACAAGTTGCTTTAAGGGAAGATATTTACCGTAAGCATTAATATTTTCCTCAATCTGAAT
Organism: Chryseobacterium sp. PCH239; assembly: GCF_018924625.1. Taxonomy (NCBI): domain Bacteria; kingdom Pseudomonadati; phylum Bacteroidota; class Flavobacteriia; order Flavobacteriales; family Weeksellaceae; genus Chryseobacterium; species Chryseobacterium sp. PCH239. The sequence goes on along the minus strand of NZ_CP073027.1, from coordinate 1,936,824 downwards.
CGCCAGTTCTCTGGTGGGAGTAAGGATTAACGCTTTTATATGTTTATTGGGAATTTTATTTTTAGATAAATTCTGTAAAATAGGGATAGAAAAAGCTGCTGTCTTTCCTGTTCCTGTTTGCGCACAACCTAAAAAGTCTCTGCCTTCCAGGATATCAGGAATAGATCTTTCCTGGATAGGAGTAGGAGTCGTGTATCCCTGTTCCTGAATTGCTTTTGCAATAGGTTCTATTAAGTTTAAGTCTGTAAAATTCAAATGAATTATTTTAAAATTTAAATAAAAATTCCTTCAGTCTGAAAGAATTACATTCTGCAAAGGTAGTCTAAATATTTTTAAGTATCTTATTCCACTTTTTTTAGACTTATTGCTTATTGAAAAACAGAAATGGCAACCCGAATATGAGCCGCCATTTTTTTCTGTTACATATCTGCAGTTTATTTAAATCTATATCCTACACCAGCCTGAAGAAATCCAATTTTAGTAGGAACAGCGTTGCTTTTATTCATTTCTATAAAATTGAAATTGTATCTGGCGTCAACAAAAAACTTTTGATTAATCTTATATTCTGCACCCAGAAAAGGAAATAAATTCAAGGTTTTTAAAGATTCGTAATTGTGGGTTTCAGCCTCATCAAAAACAGTATTCATTTTTACTTTGGATGATATATTAAATCCTAAGTTCATCCCTACAGAAGCAGAAAGCTCTGGAACAATATAATATTTTACTGAAATGGGAACCTGTATCTGGTTGAATTTGTAATCAAAGTGCATATCACCCACGTCTACTACTTCATTGCCTACCAACTCATACCAGGGATAAGCGTCTTTACCACCCAATTGAGTATATAGTAATTCAGCCTGTAAGCCAAATTTAGAAGATAAAGGCTGCTCTGCTGCAATACCTAAATAAAAATAGGATTTTGAATCCAGCCCGGTTCCAAAAAACTTCATATTGGATAATGAATATCCTCCCTTGACGCCAAAGCTCATAGATGCCTGATCTTTTGTGTTTTCTTGTGCTTTAAATATTGCTGAGAAAGCAAATACTGTGATAAAGAAAATGTTCTTCTTCATATTTATTTTTAAATGATTAAAAGTTTTTATAAAAAAATAATTCCTCCAAACGAAGGAATTACTTTTACAAAGATAATTTAAATATTTTAGTGAAGCTATTTCACTTTATCCCATTGTTGATTCTTTCTTAAGTTTTCAAAAAACTGATACACTTCCGAAAGCTTTTCACTTCCACGTTTTCCATAATCTTCCACATTTTTTGAAGTTCCGTCAGCAAATTTGATTCTTAAATAAGACGTTGGAAGATCGGTAATATTGTGTTCACCGTATTTATCATTCAAACTTTTTACATGTAAGCCATCTAGTAAACTGATTAATTTATTGTAATCTTCTTCTTTAATGTTTCCTTTAAAAGTACCTTCACGGGGCTTTGAAAACTCATCTTTTGAAGGCTTATCATTAAAATTAAAATGTTCCGCTTCAAAAACTGCAGTTCTGTCCGGATTGATTGTCATTGTAAAAACAGGGCAGAATCCAAAACATGGAGTAGCCTCATATTCAATTTTAGTATATTTTGAACTTACTTTTTGAGAAGTTATACACGATGTCAACAACACAAATGCACAAATGGCTAACAAATATTTCATAGTTTTTTCAATTTGAAAAGGTCTCCCAATAATTGTTCCAAAAGTATTCATCTTACTATGTTTTTATGTTAAATATAGAAAAGGAAAGTTGTTTAAGCCTTTGTTTTTTTTGAACCATTAAGATTGTATTAAGGTGTTAAGAATATAAAGATAAGCTTTGCCGTATGCTTAAGAAATCAGGATGATTCATCTTAACTTTACTTCATTTCTTATATCCATTCTTAATGGTTTAAAATATTGAATGGAAGAAATTGTATAAATGAAAACAGCCTCAGGTTCTCCTAAGGCTGTTGTTTTATAATGCAGTTCTATTTTCAAAATAAAACTGATAAATCAATGTATTTCTATCCGTGCAATTGTTTCCAGATAGCATCTTTCAGCTCCATAAGACCTTCTCCGGTAACACCTGAGAAGAACAGAGGCTGTTTGTTTTCCGGGAACTCTGCTGCAATTTCCTTCTTCAGTTCATCATCCAAAAGATCAGATTTTGAAACAGAAACAATGAAATCTTTATCCAGTAATTCTGGGTTATATTCTTTCAATTCATTTTCAAGAATTTTAAACTCCTGGAAATGATTTTCAGAGTCAGCCGGAATTAAGAATAAAAGGATAGAGTTTCTTTCAATATGTCTCAGGAATCTATGTCCTAAGCCTTTTCCTTCTGCTGCTCCTTCAATAATCCCGGGAATATCAGCCATTACAAATGATTTGTAATTTCTGTAATCTACAATCCCAAGGTTAGGAGTTAAAGTGGTAAAAGCATAATTGGCAATTTTTGGTTTTGCCGCAGAAACAGATGCTAAAAGTGTAGATTTTCCAGCGTTTGGAAATCCAACAAGTCCTACATCGGCCAAAATTTTAAGTTCGAAAACCACAAAGCCTTCTTCACCCTCCATTCCGGGTTGAGCATATCTTGGAGTTTGGTTGGTAGAGGATTTGAAATGTTCGTTTCCTTTTCCTCCTTTTCCTCCCTGCATCAAAATGATTTCCTGCTTATCTTCAAGGATTTCTCCGATAATTTCACCTTCTTCATTTTTAGCGATAGTCCCAATTGGAACATCAATATAAATATCAGAACCGTCAGCTCCTGTCAGCTGGTTTTTCGCTCCGTTTTCACCTCGTTCAGCTTTTATGTGACGAGTGTATCGGAGTGGAAGCAAAGTCCATTCATTAGCATTTCCTCTCATGATGACGTGTCCGCCACGACCTCCGTCGCCACCGTCAGGACCACCTTTAGGAATATACTTTTCACGGCGAAGGTGGGCAGAACCAGCACCTCCGTGTCCGCTTTTACAATGGATCTTTACGTAATCTACAAAGTTAGACATATAGTTTGTGTTGCGGGTTGCAGGGATGAAACTTCTTATCCCTTGCCATATCCCGATTATTTAATTTTCTCTACCTCAGCGAAAAGTTTTTGGGAAATCTCATCAATTTCTCCAACACCGTTTACCTCTACATATTTACCCTGCTGCTTATAAAGCTCGGCAACTTCTGCTGTTTTGGTATAATATTCTTTAATTCTGTTTTCGATGATCTCTACATTGCTGTCGTCTGATCTTCCGCTGGTTTCACCTCTTTTCAGAAGTCTTTCAACCAAAATTTTGTCCTCTACTACCAATGAAAGACAGATGTCAATCTCATCATTCAGTACTTCTTTAACGATGGTTTCCAAAGCTTCTGTCTGAGCAGTTGTTCTTGGATATCCGTCAAAAATAAAACCGTTGGTATCAGTAGGTTTTTTGATCTCGTCGATCAGCATATCTGTTGTTACCTGATCCGGAACCAATTCTCCCTTATCGATGTATGACTTAGCCAGTTTTCCAAGTTCAGTGTCATTTTTCATATTGTATCTGAAAAGATCACCTGTTGAAACCTGTTTTAAATTGAATTTCTCGATTAGATTCTGAGCTTGTGTTCCTTTTCCACTTCCTGGAGGGCCGAACAGAACAATGTTTATCATAATGTTGATACGCTTCCAGCAATGGGCATTTTGCTTCCGGCTTGTGGCTTTTGGCGGCTTGCTTTTTTGCTTTCAGCTTTTTTAAGTTATTATTAAATTTATTTCTTTATATAATTTTAAGCTAAAAGCTATCAGCTAATAGCCAACAGCATTTAATGGTTGATTTGTCCGTCTTCCAACTGATATAGATTCGGAAGGTTTCTTCCTAATTCATCATAATCCAGCCCGTATCCAAGTACAAATTTGTTCGGGATTTCTTTTCCGATATAATCCAGTTTGAAATCTTTCTTGTAAATCTCAGGTTTCAATAAGAAACTAGCCAGTTTTACAGATTTTGGACGTTGTGTTTCTTTGAAATATTTGAAAAGACTTTCAACGGTATTTCCTGTATCTACAATGTCTTCCACAAGAATAATATGACGGTCTCTTACGTCTTTAGTAAGCTCCATTTTCTGATAAACGATCCCTGTAGATTCTGTTCCTACATAAGAACTCATTTGAATGAAGGCAATTTCGCATTCTCCCGGGTAATATTTTAAAAGATCAGAGAAGAACATCACCACTCCATTTAACACCCCTATGAAAACAGGAACTTCATCCTTGTAATCTTCATAAATTCTTAACGCTGTCTCTTTTACAATTTCCTGAATTTCGGCATCCTTTAAATAAGGAACGAAAGTTTTGTCGTGAACTTTAATGCTTTCCATAAAATTTTTAGTAGTTGGCAAAGTTACGGATTTTTGATTAAAATACTTTCCTGTTTTTATCAGTTTGAAAGTTTGATGTTTTCCGGATCACAAAATTCAATATCCTGATGAAGTCTGTTTAAACATTCATAACAAAAAGCTTTTTAATGAGATAGAATGGTATAGCCTCAAAAAATAGATTTTAAAAATACTTTTGAAAAGCAGGTGTTTGAAATAAGGAAGAAAAGGATAATGATAAATGTCCTGATTATTGATGAAAACAAATATTCAGAAAAATGAGTATCTTTGTTCTTTCAAAACCCAAAAAAACAGACATGTAGGATATCATTTCTTTCAGACTCAATAAAACGGTAACAAGAATGTTGCTGGTGTTCAACCTTTATTAAGAAAGAAATCATGATTTTACTGCAAAATATATCCTTTGGGTTTCCTGGAGGAAATCTTCTATTTAATCATATCAATTTAACAATACAGTCTCATACCAAATCTGCTCTGGTAGGGAGTAATGGCGTGGGAAAATCAACCCTGCTGAAAATAATCGCGGGAGAAATACAGCCTCTAAACGGCAATACTAATATCCGGGGTAATATCTTTTATGTACCGCAGATGTTTGGAAATTTAAATGATCTTACCATTGCAGAATGCCTGAGGATAGATCAGAAACTCCATGCTCTTCAAAAAATTACCAATGGAGAGGTGGACGAAATATATTTTGAAACGCTCAATGACGACTGGGATATTGAAGAAAGATGCCAGAATGCTTTGGAGCATTGGGGACTCGAAAATTTTGAATTAACTCAAAAACTAGAAGACCTGAGCGGAGGACAGAAGACTAAAGTTTTTCTCGCTGGAATTCAGATCAACCAACCTGATATTATCGTATTGGATGAACCGACCAATCACCTGGACAGGGAAGGAAGAAAACTCTTGTATGATCTTATTGACAAAACAGATGCAACAGTGGTTATCGTAAGCCACGACCGTATTTTGCTCAATCTTGTGGATACTATATTCGAATTAAGCAATCAGGGAATTGCAACTTATGGTGGAAACTATGACTTTTATGCCAAACAGAAAGAAGTGGAGGAGGAAGCATTGCAAAATGATATCCATTCCAAAGAACGTGCTCTGAAAAAAGCAAAAGAAAAGGAGCGGGAAACTCTGGAACGAAAGCAAAAACTGGATTCAAGAGGTAAAGGGAAGCAGGAAAAATCCGGAGTCGCCAGAATTATGATGAATACGCTTCGGAATAATGCTGAAAAAAACAGTTCAAAACTTAAAAGTGTACACGCAGAGAAAATTAGTGGGATTTCCGGTGACTTAAGAGATCTGCGTTCCTCCTTAAAGAATTCTGATCAGATGAAAGTTAATTTTAATGATTCCAATCTGCATTCAGGAAAGATCCTTGTTACCGTTGAAGATATTAATTTCACTTACGGAAAAGAAAAACTCTGGAAAGAAAACATCAGTATGGAGGTGCGAAGCGGAGACCGAATATCAGTGAAAGGCTCAAACGGTTCCGGAAAAACTACCCTGATAAAGCTTCTGTTGGAAAATATTAAACCTTTGGAAGGAAAAATAAATAAGACAGAATTCAACAGTATCTATATTGACCAGGAATATTCCCTTATTGATAATGATTCAACGCTTTACGATTTTGTACAGACTTTCAATGACAATGCCATGCAGGAATCCGAAGTGAAAACATTACTGTCCAGATTTTTATTTTGGAAAGATACCTGGGACAAAAAATGTGGAATGCTAAGTGGCGGAGAGCGTTTACGGTTGCTTCTTTGCGGTCTTTCCATTAGTAATAAAGCACCCGATATGATTATCCTGGATGAACCTACGAATAATTTAGATCTCCAGAATGTGGAAATTCTCACCAATTCTATAAAAGATTATCATGGAACTCTACTGGTGATTTCCCATGATGAAGTTTTTCTTCAGGAGATTGGAATTGACAGAGAATTGATGCTGGGGTAATTATTATATTTCTTACAAATCAGACAAAATCCTTTAGATATTCAATAGGGGTGGGCTTTAGCCCGCCTTCAACATCAAAACAACTCCATCGGCTTTAGCCGAAACTTATACAGAAATTCCAGATCAATGCTATCTGGAATTTTTATTTTGTTCTTATTATTTTAAGATCCAGTTATGGATTTCCTTCAGAACCTGTTCTCTTATGGATTCGTTTAAAATCTCATGACGCATATCCGGATAGATTTTTACGTCTACATTTTGAAAACCATCAATTTTTAAGTTGTTGACGGTTTGCATGACACCTTTTCCAAAATCACCAATCGGATCGTTCTGCCCGCTTACGAATAAAAAAGGAAACGATTTAGAAATAGGTGCAGCCCAGTTTCTCGCTGTCGCTTTTTTATAAATGGTAAATAAAGTATAAAAAGCATTATGGGTAAACGGAATTCCACAAAGTTCATCCTTTTCAAAAGCTTGTCGGTTTTTAGGATTTACACTGAGCCAGCTGGTATCACTGAAATCTTTATCCTTTTTAAAATGTTTGTTATTGACGCTCGTAAAAACAGAATTCAAAAAAGTACGATGACGGGGAGCGATGGCATTTGTTAATGATAGATAAGCTCTCAATATATCTATTCCAGGTAAAGGTCCGCCGGTTCCTGTAATGATAGCTCCTGAAAATTTACTGCTTTCTTTTTGAAGAAGACATCGTGTAATAAAAGATCCCATGGAATGTCCCAGAATAAAATGAGGAACATCCTGATATTGTTCTGCAAGATAATCTGCCATCATTTCGGCATCGGCTACAAGCCTTTCATCCGGTTTTTCAAGCTGGAAGAAACCAATATCTTTTTTCTCTTTTACAGATTTTCCATGTCCCAGGTGATCATAGGTCAATACAGCAATTCCATGAGACGCAAAATATTCTGCAATCTCAGCATATCTTCCGCTGTGTTCCTGCATGCCGTGAACAATGAGTAGAGTAGCTTTTGTTGTTTCTGGAGAAAACAGAGTGTAGTAAAGCTGAGAATCACTGTTTATTTTTGATGAGATATAGTTTGGTTTTTGATATGTAGCCATATCTTAATATTTATTAAAATGCTTACTAATAAAAACCTTTAGTAAGTTTATATTTATTACTTAAATATTTTGAAACAACTTTAAGAATATAGTGAAAAATTTTTTTCAAGATTCCCTTACTTACTTTCCTCAACTAAACTAGCCTTAGAAACTAAAATGATAAGACTTTGATTTATAGATATTATACCTTTTTCTGCTAAATTTTTTAGGGCAGTATCAATCTCATTGTCCGTTATTCTTTTTGAAGGGAAAAATTTCTGAATAATATAATATATTGATTCTTTGTTAATTGTTTGAGATTTGGATAGAACTGAAGTTATATTTTCTTCTATAATTTCCTGATTATTAAGTGAGGAATCACCTTCTGAAATTTTAAAATCATATAGTTGCCTCTGCATTGCTTCTACATTACTTTTCATGATTCCGAAGGTATCACTATATAATCTATCAAAAAGATTTTCAATTTTTTTAGTATTATTATCTATAGCTTGTGCTACAGAAACAATTTCTTTATTTGACTTATCTGACCATTTGTAAAAAATAATTGACAAAACTAAAGCAAATACTGCAAGTATTATTGAGGAAATTGCTGCTATTAAATTAAATAAATCAAATGTAGATATTGTTGAGGTTGTTTCTTGCATATTCTATTTTTTCCAATTATTATGAAGCCATTTGTATCCCTTTTCAGAAAATCCCTTTCCGGCCCATGTATCTCCTGTTTTAAAAACTAATAATTCATCATTAGAGTCAATATATTTACTTAGATGATCTCTTATTTCTGATGCTTTTTTATCAGAAACAATAAACCAAGTTGAATCCAAATGATGCCACCAAATATCATATGTTTTAATTTGTTCGATTAATGTTGTGTAATCCTTTCCAGGAGTATTTAAATCATATCCAATGCAATAAACCATAATTAATCTTCTTCTCTTAAATTATTATTACAAATATATTCATTTTAATATTATATAAAGAACTTGATATCTGTACCCTCATGATTTCCACCCCACCCAAAAATAAAATCCTTCTCAAATTTGCTCACCCAATTTTTTAAAAGTAATTTTGCACGAATCTAAAAACAAAAGTAAAATATGTCAACTTATGTAGTTGTAGGTCTTCAGTACGGAGATGAAGGTAAAGGTAAAATCACGGATGTTTTATCAGCAAAATCGGACTATGTAGTACGTTTCCAGGGTGGAGATAACGCTGGTCACACGGTTTATGTTGGTGAAGAAAAATTCGTTCTACACCTTCTTCCTTCAGGAGTTCTTCAATGCAAAGGGAAATGTATCATTGCGAATGGAGTAGTGGTAAACCCTAAGTCTTTCATTAAAGAAGTTGGTCAGATCGAGAGCAAAGGCTTGAGAACAGATCATATCTTTATCAGCAGAAGAGCGCATGTCATCATGCCTTACCACATCCTTTTGGATACTTACCGTGAAGAGGAACACGGAGGAACTCAGATCGGAACTACCAAAAAAGGAATCGGACCTTGTTATGAAGATAAAATTGCAAGAGTCGGAATCAGAATGGTAGACCTTTTAAATCCTGAGATTTTAAGAGATAAAATTGAGAAAAACTTAAAAGTTAAGAATTCTCTTTTTGAAAAATATTATGGAAAGCCAACGTTAGACGTTGAGGAAATCTACAACGAATATTTAGCAATCGGAAAACAGCTTCAGGACAGAATTGTTGATACTGAATTAGAGCTTAACGAAGCGATCAGAGACGGTAAAAACGTTTTATTTGAAGGGGCACAGGCATTAATGCTTGACATTGACTTTGGAACGTATCCATACGTAACTTCATCTTCTCCATCTACAGGAGGTGTTTGTTCAGGAGCAGGTGTTCCGCCAACTTCACTTCAGAACCTTATCGGGGTAGCAAAAGCTTACTGTACAAGAGTAGGAAACGGACCTTTCCCTTCTGAACTGGATAACGAACTGGGTGAAAAAATCAGACAGATCGGTGGTGAATTCGGAGCAACTACAGGTAGACCAAGAAGAACAGGTTGGTTAGACCTTGTTTCCTTAAAGCATGCTTGTATGATCAACGGAATCAACAACCTTGTGATCACTAAGCTTGACGTTCTTACAGGAATTGAGAACCTGAAAGTAGTAACCCATTACAAAACTGAAGACGGAAAAATCATCGATTATTTCACTTCGTCAACAGAAAAGCTATACAACTACGAGCCAATTTACCAGGATTTACCAGGCTGGAGCGAAGATATTACCAAAGCAAGAAGCTATGATGAACTTCCTGATACTGCGCAAAAATACATCGAGTTTATTGAGAAATACTTAGGAATCAACGTATACTTAGTTTCTGTAGGTCCTGAAAGAAGTCAGAACATCATCAGAAAAGAATTATTCTAATATTTCTTAGAACATACAATAAAAAGAGATCATCATTGATGGTCTCTTTTTTTGTTTTTATGAGCCTTGTCAAGTTTTTAAACCTTGATGTGGGTAAGAGGTCATTAAGTTTATTCCTCATTTACTTGAGAAGAAATAACTCCTTTTTCTTCTATAAACTTTTTACTCGTAAATGTTAAAATTTAAACTTTATCATAAAATTTTCTAATATTATGTTGTTTTGATAAAATTTTGGCAGATGTTTTGATATTGAAACACTACTTATCGATAAGAACAATAAAACTAATAATCAAAATTTTTAACAGTTTAAATAGTAGTAGTGATGAAACAACATAACCAAAACCAGGAATTTCGGTTCAACGAGGTCCTGTTCGAGCACCGCAATAAAGACTATGGTGCCTATGTATTAAGAAACGAATCAGATAGAATATTAACCAAAGCGCTTTTTATCGGAGCAAGTTTAATGGCTGCAGTATCCATTACACCGTTTGTGATTTCTGCAATGAAACCTGTGGACGAGCCTGTAGGAACGGTATATGAACTTCCGAGAGTTGTTGAAATTCAGGAGATAGAAAAACCGAAAGATCCGCCGGTACAAATTGTAAAACCAACGCCGCCAGCTCCCGCAGTAAAAACATACGATGAAAGATTGCCAGAGCCTAAAGCAATTGTTACCAATGAAAAACAAGTTGTAGATAAAACGAATGCAGTAGCAAGCACAGAAACATCGGAAGGCAAAGAAGTACCAAATACAACCTATATTCCAATTGTTCCACGTGTTATCGGAGGAGATGGGCCACCCGCTGTAAAGGCTGATCCGGTAGTGGAAAAGACAGATCCTACAATTATTGATAAGGATCCTAGTGTAGAAGCTAGTTTTGCAGGAGGAATAGACTCCTTCAGAAATAAAGTAATGAACAGCTTCGATGGTTCAGGATTTGAATCAGAAGATGTTGTAAAGACGACAGTTACCTTTATTGTAGAAATGGACGGAACGATCTCAGGGGTAAAAGCTAACGGAACCAACGCCGATTTTAATAATGAGGCAATGAGAACAATTAAAATGATTTCCAATAAAGGAAAATGGATCCCTGCCAAAAACAAAAAAGGAGAATACGTAAGAAGTTATTTCAAATTTCCTATCTCCATGAAATTTGAGAATTAATACGGAAAAGTAAATTTCAAATAGTTATCCACAAAGAATTTTTTTTGTGGATAATTTTTTTTATCGTTAAATTGCTTATTAACAATATTTTAACTCAATTTTGATTTTCCCCACTCACCGAGAGCAAAGAAAAAAGTGTATTTTTGAAACTTAAAGTTCTAATAATGGCAAAAATCATAGGTATTGCTAATCAAAAAGGAGGTGTTGGTAAAACTACCACCGCTGTAAATTTGGCAGCAGCATTAGGAGTATTGGAAAAAAGAATATTAATCATTGATGCTGACCCTCAGGCGAATGCAACATCCGGTCTGGGTGTTGAGGATGTTCAGTATTCTACCTATAATCTTCTGGAGCACAGTGCAGATACAAGAGTTTGTATCAAGAGAACTGCAACTCCGAACCTGGATATTATTCCGTCACATATCGATCTGGTAGCAGCGGAAATTGAATTGGTAGACAAGGAAGATCGTGAGTATATGCTGAAAAAAGCGCTGGCAAGTGTAAGAGATGATTATGATTATATTATCATCGACTGTGCGCCGAGTTTAGGTCTTATTACCGTCAATGCGCTTACAGCTGCAGACTCTGTAATCATTCCAATCCAGTGTGAGTATTTTGCATTAGAAGGGCTTGGTAAATTGTTGAATACCGTTAAAAATGTTCAGAAAATTCACAATAAAGATCTTGGAATAGAAGGTCTTCTTTTAACCATGTATGACAGCCGATTGAGATTATCCAATCAGGTTGTGGAAGAAGTAAATTTACATTTCCCTGAAATGGTTTTTGAAACCATTATCAGTAGAAACGTAAGATTGAGTGAAGCACCAAGTTTTGGAGAAAGCATCCTGAATTATGATGCAGAAAGTAAAGGAGCTGTTCAGTATATTCAGTTAGCTGAAGAAGTTCTTTTGAAGAATGAAAACTTAATAAAGAATTAAATTAATAATAAATGGCCAACAAGTGAATGCTAGACATCACTTTTCAAACATCATTTATCAATTATATCTATGAAGGACAAAAAAAGAGCTATGGGACGCGGCTTGGGCGCCATTTTAAGTGCAGAATCCAAAGCAACTATCAATTCCGCTACTGATGAAGGAGCAGATAAGTTTGTGGGAAATATTGTGGAAGTTGCGCTTGAAGATATCTATCCGAACCCAACGCAGCCGAGAACTTATTTTGATGAAAAAGCATTAAACGAACTTGCACAGTCCATTAAAAACTTAGGCGTAATCCAGCCGATTACCCTTAGAAAAGACGGTGAAAAGTTTGAAATCATTTCCGGGGAAAGACGTTACAGGGCAACTAAAATTGCAGGGTTAACAACTATTCCTGCTTATATCCGTTTAGTAAATGACCAGGAGCTTCTTGAGATGGCTCTTGTTGAAAATATCCAGAGAGAAGACCTGGATGCTATCGAAATTGCCCTGACTTATCACAGGCTTCTTGAAGAAATCGGCCTTACTCAGGAAAACCTGAGCCAGAGAATAGGAAAGGACAGAAGTACGATTACCAATTCTATCAGACTGTTAAGATTAAATCCGGATATTCAGAATGCTATCAGAAGCGGTGAGATTTCTGCAGGACACGGAAGAGCAATCATCAGTCTTGAGAGTGAAGAAGATCAGCAGGTTTTATTTGATCTTATTATCAAAGAAAAATTAAACGTTCGTCAGGCCGAACAGGCTGCTGCTGCATTGAAGAACCCGAAGTCTCCTGCTGCCAAAAAAGCAAAAGTCGAGCTTTCCAATAACTATAAAAAAGCCCAGAAGACCATAGCAGATATCTTAGACGTAAAAGTAGAGATCAAATCTTCTGGAAATGGTAAAAAAGGTAAAATTGTTCTGGACTTCAAAAATGAAGAAGAGCTGGAATATATTTTATCCCATATTAAATAAATGAAGAAAATATTTTTCACATTTTTCTTGTGTATCGCTGCAATGGCTTACTCACAAGTAAAACCTATAGATACCGTTCGGATGCAGACTCTTCCGAAAGAAGAACCTCGTGTGGTAAAACCAAGCAAAACAGAAGCAAAGATTATTGAAGATCTTGAAAAAGCGAACGGTCCCACAGCAAAAACCATAAAGCTAAACCCTACCAGAGCGGGATTATATTCCGCAGTTTTACCTGGATTAGGACAGTTTTATAACAAAAAATACTGGAAAATTCCCATTGTCTGGGGAGCCGTAGGTGCTGGGGTTGGTATTGCCGTATGGAATGACAATCAATACAAAAAATACCGTGAGTATTACGTGGCAAAACTGAATGGAACTCCTAATGAATTTGTAGACAGTCACCCGTGGCTGGACAAAAAAGCTTTAGGTAACGCACAGGACAGAGCCAAAAGACAAAGGGATTATGCCATCGCCATTACAGGGTTGATCTATATCCTGAATATTGTAGATGCTGTAGTAGATGCACACCTTTACGAAAGCCGCCATGATCCGGATTTGGTTTTTAAACCATCGGTTATTCAGGATCAGTATGGGTATAGCGCACCAAAAACAGGATTCAGTTTAAGTTACAGATTTTAAAAGACAATACACCTGCAGAAGTTCTGAGGATCAGATGCAGATTAAAAAATAAAAAGATTATATGAAAATAGCATTAGTCGGTTACGGTAAAATGGGTAAGATCATTGATGAGATCGCACAGAAGAGAGGTCATGAAGTAGTTGCCCGTCTGAAGGAAACCCCAACTGCTGAGAATCTTAATAATCCGGATGTTGTGATTGAATTTTCACTGCCGGAAGTAGCATTTGAAAACATCAAAGCTTGTCTTGAAAATAAAATTCCGGTGATCTGCGGAACAACAGGATGGCTTGACCAAAAAGCTGAAATTGAAAAATTAGCGATAGATAATGATACTGCTTTCCTATATGGCTCTAACTTTAGTTTAGGCGTGAATTTATTCTTTGCTCTCAACGAAAAGCTTGCGGACCTGATGAAGAACGTAGATGAATACTCTTGCCAGCTGGAAGAAATTCACCACATCCACAAGAAAGATGCTCCAAGTGGAACAGCCATTTCCATAGCAGAAGGAATCATTCAAAACAACCCGAAATTCGATGCATGGAAACTGGAAGAAACAGAAGGCAAGCAGCTGGGAATTTTTGCGGTACGCGAAGACGAAGTTCCTGGAACACACAGCGTATATTATAGAAGCGAAGTAGACGAAATCGAGATCAAGCATACCGCTTTCAACAGAAACGGTTTTGCGCTGGGAGCGGTAGTCGCTGCCGAGTGGATTAAAGATAAAAAAGGAAACTTCGCAATGAAAGACGTTTTGGGGCTTTAATTTGTAACAAATTCTGTAAATTGCAGACCAATAAGCAGAAAATGATGAATAGTGAATTGTAACAGCGGACTGCTTTTATCATTTATTACTCATCATTTATCATTTATATCATAAGAATAGGCACAAAAATTTATGAATTATTTTTTAACTTATACAGTATATGTCATCATACTATCCGTGTTGATGGGGATTTCATCTTGGAAACTGTTCAAAAAAATGGGATATAGCCCTTTATTTGCTTTTATCCCTTTCTACAACTATTTCATTATTCTTAAAGAAACAAAACATCCGAAATGGTGGGCAATCCTTTCTTATCTTCCGATAGTAGGACCAATCATGATGTCGGTTTTCCACCTTTACTTAGTGAAGAAGTTCGGCAAAACACTTTTCAAAGATCAGATTCTTACCGTGATTCTGCCGTTTATTTATATGGCGGTCATCAACTATTCTAAAGATGTAGAGTTAGAAGATGAAAATACAAACGATCTGTTTCTTACAGATGAAGAGAAAAATGATAAGAAGAAAGATACATTCATTGGTTCCATTACTTTTGCCGTAGTCTTTGCTACCATTATCCACGTTTTTGTAACACAGCCTTTCGGGATTCCTACAGGATCTATGGAAAGAACTTTATTGGTAGGTGACTTCCTTTTCGTAAACAAATGGAGCTACGGGTACAGACTTCCAATGCGTCCGGTAGCAATACCTTTCCTTCAGGGAACCATTATGGATACAGGCCAGAAAGGAAATCCTAAAGATGATCCAAAGTCTTACGTAGATGCAGTGAAGCTTCCTTATACAAGAATTTTACAATTCAATAAGCCACAGAAAAATGATGTGGTTGTTTTCAACTATCCTCAGGATTCAGTACATACTGCTATTGACAGAAAAGATCCTTACGTAAAAAGATGTGTGGCTACAGCAGGAGATACTTTTGAAATGAGAGCCGGAAGACTTTTCGTTAACGGAAAGCCGGAGACTGTTTTGGGAGATCAGGAAGTACAGCACGCATATGTTGTTAATACTAAAGAACAATTAGATATTCCTACGTTATATAAAGGTTATGGTTTTTTACCTGTAAATGAGGAACAAACAAACAGTGGTTTTAGATATACTTTCCAAGGATTAACTAATAAAATTGCTAAAGACATTAAAGAATTACCAAGTGTAATTGATATGCAAGAAAGCATTTTGCCTAAAGGAACGGCTGCTGTCCAATATAAATTGAATTCAGATAGAACAGCATATACAAAAAGTATAGATACTGCACAATCTATATTTCCAGTTAATAAAGCTTGGAATCCTGATTGGTACGGCCCGGTTAGAATTCCTAAAAAAGGAGATGTAGTAGTGATCAATCAGGAAACACTGCCAATGTACCAGTGGATTATTTCTGAATATGAACACAACAGCTTGGAGAAAAAGAACGGAAAGATTTTCATCAACGGAAAAGAAGCGAATCAGTATACTATTCAGCAGGATTATTATATGATGATTGGTGACAACCGTGATGCTTCATTAGATGCAAGATTCTTTGGTTTCGTTCCGGAAGAAAATATTGTTGGAAAACCAATGTTTACATGGATGAGTCTTCAGGGTGCATTCTCTGACAGCAGTTCTACTTATCAGGCACCATTTAAAATCCGTTGGGAAAGAATGTTCAAAGCTACCAATACAGGAGAAGCCAATAAAACTTCTTACTGGTGGATTGCAGCGATGATCCTGATTTTATTCTTCGGATGGGATTATTTCATGAAATTATTCAGAAAGAAAAAAACTGAAGAATAGTGTTTAAAAGTAAAATATTTAATAGAGTCCTTTTAACAGGCAGCTTTATTGTAACTCTTTTTATTATTGCAAAACTCTCTGGGGTTTTGCAATATGCTTTTGTACCCTTGGCAGGTAATGAACCTACGATCAAAAGAAAGTCATTTATTTTTATGACCAATATCCTTCCTTATGAAAAGTTTAAAATGATTGCTTACAATCAAAATAATTTAGATTATCCCCAAGGTGCCTATGTACAAAGATTAATAGGAACTGAAAATGATGTGATTTTAATTGAGAATGGTGATTTATATGTTAATGGTATATTGATAGATGAATTTAATGTGAAACATTCTTACAAAATAGACAGAGGGTATGTAAATGATCTTCTATCCAAAGGTACTGAAGAAAGTGAAATCTTTCAGATTGATGACAATTATTTCATCACTCAATTAAGCGATAAAGAGCTTAATGATAATTTTTTTCATGAAAGGTTTATAAACCCGAATACCAATCAGGACATTCGTAAAATTTATCATAAAGACTGGAGTGCCGATAATTTTGGTCCGGTAAGAGTTCCAAGTGGAAAATTATTCTTTTTAGGAGATAATCGTAACGCAAGCTTAGATTCCCGTTATTTAGGCTTTGTTGACGAGAAAGATGCTGTAGGAAGAGTGTTTTATCCTAAAAACTAGATTATATTATTATGCAAAATATTTTATTACCGGCATTTTATATGCCCCCAATCTCTTGGTTCTCAGTGTTTTTGAATCCTGAGAATGAAATTGTATTTGAACAGTTTGAAAATTTCCCGAAACAGACGTATAGAAACAGAGCCAATATTTATGGTGCCAACGGAAAATTGTCATTAATAATCCCTATTAACCATAACGGAAAAAGAGAATTCAAAGATGTTGAAATCTCTTACCGTGAAGACTGGAGAACCCTGCACTGGAAATCAATCAAAACAGCATACCAGAGCTCTCCTTATTTCGAATACTATGAAGATAAGTTCAGAAAAATATTTGACCTTAAAGAAAAATTCCTTTTGGATTTTAACCTTAAAGGGATAGAAGTGATCCAACAGATACTGAAAACAGAAAAGGCACACTCTTTGAATGAAGAATATATCAAAAATCCGGAGAGTATTAATTTCAGAGAAAAGTTTTCGGCAAAGCTTCCTTCAGAATTTCAGATGGAAGAATATTACCAGACATTTTCTGATAAATTAGGATTTTTGGAAGATCTTTCGGTTCTTGACCTTATTTGTAATAAAGGCCCGGAATCATTGGTGTATATAAAAAATATAAAACAATCATATTAGCATACAATCGCTTTTGATGAAATTTTCAGGATAGAAAACATGAAGGTGGCGATTGGAATATGTCTTTAAAAAATTAAATATCAACATATGAAAAAGGTATTATTAGCTGCAGTTTTTTTAGCAGGTTTTAGTTTCTCTTTTGCACAGGAATCTAAAGCTAAAAGTATTGATCCCAACGAAGATAAAGATCTGATGACATGGTATCATAAAGATTTTGCAACTTCGAAAGTGTATGGAGTAAATACAGCAAATGCTTATAAATACTTGGAATCTAAAGGGCTGAAGCCGAAAACCGTAGTGGTGGGAGTGTTAGACAGTGGAGTACAGGTAGATCATCCCGGATTGGTAAAGAACCTATGGTCAAACCCTAATGAAGTTCCCGGAAATGGTAAAGATGATGATGGAAACGGATATATTGATGATGTACACGGATGGAATTTCATAGGAGGTAAAAACGGTGATATTGATATCGATAATATGGAAGTAACAAGAGTTGTTGCCAAATATAAGCCTATTTTCGAAGGAGATGATTCCACAAAAAATAAAGCCAACCAGGCTAAAATGAAGGATGAGTTTGAGATGTACATGAAAGCCAAAGATATGTTCAATAAAAAAAGTGTTGAGGCAAAACAAAACTTCCAGACCTATTCAATGTTGAACGAGCTGATTCCTAATATGGTAAAGCTGTTAGGAGGTAAGCCTGTAACCGCTGAAACTATTGCTGCAATCAAAGCTCCAACGGATCAGAGAGACGCGATTGCCCTGGATTTTTTAGGCCAGATTTCACAAAGCCCAGAATTCAAAGGAAAATCAGCAGCTGAATTTGAAAAAAAGATGAAGGACGAAATGAAAGAAGCTATCGATCATTTTGCTCCTGCGGCAAAACAATATGACCTTTCATACGATCCGAGAAAAGAAATTGTAGGGGACAACTATGATGACTATTCTGAAAAAATCTACGGAAATAATCATTATGAAGGACCGGATGCAGAACATGGAACCCACGTAGCAGGTATTATTGCAGGGCTTCCACAAGGAAAAGAAGTTCAGTACGGAGTCGCTTCCAAAGTAGCGAAGATCATGTCTGTAAGAACAGTTCCTAATGGTGATGAAAGAGATAAAGACGTTGCGAATGCTATCAGATATGCAGTAGATAACGGTGCGAAAGTATTAAATATGAGCTTTGGAAAACCTGTTTCTCCTGGTAAAAATGTAGTTTGGGATGCTTTTAAATATGCTGAAGATAAAGGAGTTCTTTTAGTAAAGGCTGCAGGTAACGAAAATGAAGATGTAGCAGAACATCTGGCATATCCTACCAACTTTAAAAATGTTACAGACGAAAAACCGTTTGTAAGCAACGTTCTTGTAGTGGGAGCAAGTACCAATAAAAACAATGCCCTGAGAGCGGATTTTTCTAATTACAATAAAAAGATGGTAAACGTTTTTGCCCCGGGAGAAGAAATCTATTCTACCGTTCCTAAAAACGAATATAAATACCTTCAGGGGACTTCTATGGCATCGCCTGTCGTTGCCGGAGGAGCAGCTGTTTTATTGGCTTATATGCCTGATCTGAAACCTTACCAGATTATCGAAGCCCTTGTGAAAAGCAGCAATCCAAGTACAGCAGATGGGTTTGGAGACCAATCTCAGGCTGGTGGAGTTATCGACCTTAAAAAAGCAGCAGAATATGCATATACGAATTTCTACAAAGGGAAACCTTCAGGCACTGCCAAGTCTTCGAAATCCGTAAAAAAGGCTGTTAAAAAATAATTTATCTCCCTCTGTTTAAGGAGAAACCATAAAGAGTCCGAATTTTTTCGGACTTTTTATTTTTTATTTTAAATTTTGGCACGGTTTTTTGTAACTTTATAGTAACAAAATAATAAACAACAAAATGAAAAAGTTACTACTTGCAGGGATGTTGGGAACATCACTTTTTGCAGTTTCGTGTTCCTCTGTTAACAAAGCAGCTACATCTCAAAATCAAAGAGCCGACTTCCTTAAAATGAAAGGAGACTGGCAGATTGTGAGCATAGATTATGATAAAGGTTATAAAATTAAACCTTTTGACGAAGGTGCAGACGCACAGTGCTTCGTAGGAAGTCACTGGAGATTGATTCCTAATAACTGGACAGGAGCGTATACTTTAAACGGTGGTGGAGATTGCCCGGCAATTACACAGCCTATCAAATTTGAAGTAAAAGGCGGTAATACGTTTATGTTTAAAAAAATTGCTTCAGGTACAAAAGCAAAACAGAATACAGCTGGTTACAGCCTTACCATGATCAATCAGAGTACAGATCAGTTTTCACTGGAGCAGGATGTTCCTTTTGAAGGAGGTAATGTAAAAGTAGTTTACAACTTCCAGAGAACAGGAATGAAATAATTTATCAACATAAAAGATCAAAAAAAATGAAATTTACAAAAACATACGTAGGAGCCCTTTTCTTATCATCAGCATTATTATTGACAAGCTGTGAAGCGGTTCAGAATTCAAATCATCAACAAAGAGGTACAGCAGTAGGTGTTGCTTCAGGAGCAGTACTTGGAGGTATCCTTGGTAACAATGTAGGTAAAGGTGGAAATGGAGCTATCGGAGCTGTATTAGGAGGTATTATCGGTGGTGTTGCAGGTAACGTTATCGGTAACAAAATGGATAAGCAGGCTAAAGATATTAAAGAAACTTTACCAGGAGCTCAGGTAGAAAGGGTAGGAGATGGTATTAAAGTAACCATGAATGAAAGTATTGTTAACTTTGCATTTGATTCTTCAAACCTTACTTCTGTAGCACAGACAAACCTTGATAAATTAGCAGAAGTATTAGCTAATAACCCAGATACCAATATCAATATCTATGGTCACACAGACAGCAAAGGTTCTGATGATTATAACCTTAAACTTTCTCAAAGAAGAGCAGACGCTGTGAAAGCATATTTATCCGGAAAAGGAATTGCATCAAGCAGAATGTTTACAAAAGGTGAAGGTGAAGCAATGCCTGTAGCAAGTAATGATACCGATGAAGGAAGAGCTAAAAACAGAAGAGTGGAGTTTGCTATTACTGCCAATGAAAAAATGATTAACGATGCCAAGCAAGGGCAATAGTTAATTTAATATATAAATATTTTCGTAAAAGACCGCCCCGGCGGTTTTTTTTGTATTTTTATGCTAGAAATTTTGAATTTATTATTTTTGTATTTGAAATAACATAAATGAAGAAATATTTAAAACTGCTCCGTGTGGAGCAATGGGTGAAAAACCTTTTTGTATTTGTCCCTCTGTTCTTTTCAGGTAATATTACCAATATAGATCTGCTTCTCAAAAGCATTTTTGCATTTGTTATATTTTCACTTGCAGCAAGTGTTGTCTATATCCTGAATGATTACAATGATATTGAAGCAGACAGAAAGCACCCGGAAAAAAGAAGAAGACCATTAGCGAGTGGAGCTATTTCAAAATCAAAAGCGATAGGAATTCTTATAGGCTTGGTCATTACAGATATTGCTCTTGTATTTTTTACACAGATCTATTTCCACGAGTATCTTTGGAAATTTGCGACCATTGTAGGATTCTATGTGATGATGAATCTTGCCTATACTTTCAGGTTGAAGCATGTTCCTATTATTGATATCTTTATTATTGCCATAGGGTTTGTACTGCGTGTACTGGCTGGAGGTTATATCACCGGAATCAGTATATCACAATGGGCGATTCTCCTGACGTTTGTATTGGCTTTGGTACTGGCTATAGGAAAAAGAAGGGGGAGCTTATCAATGCCCAGGTTTCAGGAAAAACAAGAAAAGCACTGGATGGCTATAACGTGCAGTTTGCAGATATTGCTTTATCCATTTCTATTACTCTGGCTATTGTCTGCTATCTGATGTTTACACTCTCTCCGGAAGTTCAGGCAAGGTTTCACGAAAGAGTTTTTTATACTGTGATTTTCGTGGTATTCGCGTTGCTAAGATATCTTCAGCAGACACTGGTTTATAACAGAACGGAATCTCCTACAAAAATTGTTTACAGAGACCGCTATATACAGGTTACTTTATTACTTTGGGTAGTGGCATTTTTAATTCAAATTTATTTTAAGAAATGAAACCGAATTTCATACAAAAAGTTACAAACTGGGGAAATTTCCCAATAGTGGAGAAGGAGATGAGATCTGAGGACAGTTTCGGAAGAATAAAAGAATTTGTACTCAGTCACAACGAGGTTATTGCGAGAGGAAACGGGAGATGCTATGGCGATGCTTCGTTGGGAGAATCTATATTTTCAACTAAAAAATTAAATAAATTCATCAATTTTGACCGTTTGAACGGGATCATAGAATGTGAATCCGGAGTGTTGCTTTCAGATGTACTGGAAATAGCAGTTCCACAGGGATACTTTTTATACGTTACTCCAGGGACAAAATTTGTATCAGTAGGAGGAGCTATCGCTTCCGATGTTCATGGAAAAAACCATCATGCAGAAGGATGTTTTTCCGAATATGTGATCGAGTTTAAGCTAATGACTGAGAAAGGTGAAATTATTACCTGTTCCAGAGAAGAGAACTCAGAAAAGTTCTGGGCTACCATCGGTGGAATGGGACTTACAGGAATTATTCTTACCGCAAAATTTAAACTTAAAAATATAGAGTCCGCATACATCCGTCAGGAAAGTATAAAAGCAGACAATCTTGATGAGATATTTAAGCTGTTCGATGAAAGTGAAAACTGGACCTACACTGTTGCATGGATTGATTGTCTTCAGAAAGGAAAAAATATCGGAAGAAGTATTCTCATGAGAGGAGAGCATGCATTTCAGCATGAGCTTCCCCAAAGTTTTTCCAAAACGCCTTTACGGTTAAAGAAAAAACTGCAGCCTACAGTTCCTTTTTATTTTCCGGGATTTGTACTGAATGCCCTTACCGTAAAAATATTCAACTGGTTGTACTATAAAAAACAGTCTAAAAAAGAAGTGAAAAACTTTATCGACTATGAGACGTTTTTCTATCCTTTGGATACGATCACAGATTGGAATAAGATTTATGGAAAGTCCGGTTTTATACAGTATCAGATGGTCATTCCTAAAGAGACTGGAAAAGAAGGAATGAAAAGAATCCTTGAAACGATTGCCAAAAGCGGAAACGGATCATTCCTGGCAGTTTTAAAACTTTTTGGAAAGAACAATCCGCAGGCTTACAACTCATTCCCTGTGGAAGGGTATACATTGGCTCTTGATTTTAAAGTTAATTCAAAACTGAAAAAACTGGTAGATCAGCTGGATGCGATTGTTCAGGAGTTCGGGGGAAGAATCTATCTTACCAAAGACAGCATGAGCAGATCGTCACTTACCAGTTACCTGAAAAATATTCAAAATCCTAAATTTGTGTCTTTACAGCACAAAAGAATCATAAATAACAATTCATAATGATAGTTCTGGGAAGTACATCTGAAGTGGCACAGGCTTTTGTGGAAAAAGCACTTCAGGAAGGAGAAAAGTTTGAAAAAATCTATCTTTTCACCTCAAATAAAGAAACTACAGAGCGTTTTGCGAGACACATTGATGTAAAGTTTCTGCAGCAGGCGGAAGTTATTGAACTGGATCTTACAAAAGAAATTGATTACAATAGATTTGATTATATCAATTCAAATGTATTATTTTGTGCCGTAGGATATTTAGGGGAAGGAACCGAGGAAGGATTGTATGATAACAGAAATACAGAACGTATCATTGATATCAATTATTCAAAACTGGTTCCTGTGATGAATTATTTTGCCCATAAGTTTGAAAGCAGAAGATCAGGAACGATTATCGGGCTTTCATCTGTGGCAGGAGACCGGGGAAGGCAGAGTAATTTTATCTATGGAAGTGCAAAAGCAGCTTTTACTGCTTATCTGAGTGGTTTGAGAAACTATCTTTTTGATAAAAAAGTACACGTTCTTACTATAAAACCAGGGTTTATGGAAACTAAGATGACAGAAGGTCTGCCTTTAAATCCGAAACTGACAGCCACTCCCAAACAGGCTGCTTCCTGTATTTACAAAGCCTTCAAAAAGCAGAGGAATGTGGCATATGTTTTGCCGGTTTGGAGTATTATTATGATGATTATCAGGAATATCCCTGAGTTTATATTCAAGAAATTAAAGCTTTAAAAAATGAAAAAATTGTATTGTTTTGATTTTGACGGAACCCTTACGTATAAAGATACTATGTTTATGTATCTTAAATTTTACGATTCTACAAAATATCGTATACAATTTTTAAGACATGTACCTCTTTTTATCCTGCTGAAGCTGAAACTGGCTGAAACAGAAAAAGTGAAAAAAAGCTTTATCGGTTCTATTTTAAAAGGACAGACCCAGGATAAAATAGAGCAAAAGTCTAAACAATTTTTTGAACAGCATTATCCTAAAATAGTGAGGGAAAATGCATTAGACTTTATAAAAAATATCGATAGGAATAATACACAGAGTTTATTGGTAACCGCTTCATTAGATATCTGGGTGAAACCTTTCGCTGATGAACTGAAAATGGAGCTTGTTTCTACGCGGGCAGAGTTTAAGAACGGAGTTTTCACAGGAAATTTTGTCGGAAAAAACTGTAACGGGAAAGAAAAACTGGTAAGAATTAAAGAGGAAATCAACGATTCTAAATACGATAAAATTATTGCATTTGGTGATACTTCAGGAGATCGGCCAATGTTGAAATGGGCAAATGAGGGACATTACCAATTTTTTCACTAATTTTGGGAGATAAAATTGTAAAAAATGAAAAGCCTGTTAATCGCATGTACAGCAATTTTCATGAGCTGTGCAAGCACTTCATCTCAGAAGTCTTCTCCTGGACAGGGAAATGCTGAACTTATTGTCTCTGAATCCCAGGGAGGGGCAGACACTCCTGGCTTTAGAATTATTAAGGAAGAAAAGGATTTCCGCAATATTATCAGTGGAAGTTTTGGTATCTCAGAAATAGGAAAAGAATCTTATATCAAATATCCGCAGTTTCCAAAAAATAAAAAAGTCGTTTTATACAATTTGGGAACCTTCAGATCTGGTAGCCACAAAATTGAGGAGATTAAAAGTATATCTGTGAAAAATCAGATTCTGTATGTAGAAGTTCCGGCTGGTGAACCTTCCGGTGGAATGGAAATTCAGGTGATCTCAAGCCCTTGGTTTATATTTACTGTTCCCACAGATTACAAATTTACCTCTGTAGAATTAAAATATTCAAAATAATAATGGATAAAGTATATTTAGATAATGCCGCAACCACTCCGCTTGCAGAAGAAGTTATAGATGCAATGGTGGGCACAATGAAAATGAATTTCGGAAACCCGTCTTCCACACACAGTTTTGGTCAGGAAGCAAAAATCCTTATTGAAAATGTAAGACGACAGGTTGCAGACTATCTTCATGTAACTCCTGCTGAAATCATTTTCACTTCCTGTGGTACCGAATCAAACAATATGATCATTAAATCCTCGGTAGAACACCTTGGAGTAGAAAGAATCATAAGCTCTCCCCTGGAACATAAATGCGTTTCTGAAAGTATTCTGGATATGAAAAGCAGAAAAGGAGTAGAAGTAAACTATATCCGCCCGAATGAAAAAGGAGATATTGATCTTGCTAAATTGGAAGAACTTTTAAAAGCTTCAGATAAAAAAACATTGGTAAGCTTAATGCATGCCAACAACGAAATTGGGAATATCATCAACCTTAAACAGGTTGCCCAGCTGTGCAAAGAACATCATGCACTTTTCCACTCAGATACGGTCCAGACAATGGCTCATATGAACCTTGACTTCTCTGATATTCCTGTGGATTTTGCATCCTGCAGTGCCCATAAATTTCATGGGCCAAAAGGAGCTGGATTTGCGTTTATCAGAAAAGCAACAGGTTTAAAAGGAATTATTACCGGAGGACCTCAGGAAAGAAGCCTTAGGGCGGGAACTGAAAATGTTTGTGGTATCGTAGGATTAGGAAAAGCATTAGAACTTTCTCTGAATCATATGGAGGAATATACCAACCATATGCAGAGTATAAAGGATTATGCAATTGAAAGACTTTCTGCTGAAATAGAAGGAATTAAATTCAATGGAAGAAGTGCTGAAAAGGACAACAGTCTTTATACAGTTTTAAGTGCTTTATTACCTTACAAAAATCCACTCATAGGACTTCAATTAGATATGAAAGGGATTGCCATCTCTCAGGGAAGTGCATGCTCATCAGGAGCTTCAAAACCTTCAATGGTTATGATGATGGTGCTTTCTGAGGATGAAATGGATCACTGTACTCCATTACGTATCTCGTTCAGCCATATGACGACCAAAGCGGAGATTGATACATTGGTCAATGCATTAAAGGAAATTTCAAGTGATTACACTATAGAAAAAACTAATGTTGAGCATAGATAGGCTTGTGCTCTAAAAAGCGTAATTTTGAATATCCAATAAAGGATTAAAAGAAAATAATATTAATTAAAATAAAAGAAACAAAAATGGCTTTAGAAATTACAGACAGCTCATTTCAGGATACGGTTTTAAAATCAGAAAAACCGGTATTAGTAGACTTCTGGGCAGTATGGTGCGGACCTTGTAGAACTTTAGGACCGATCATCGAAGAAGTAGCATCAGATTTTGAAGGTAAAGCAGTAGTTGGAAAAGTAGATGTAGACAACAACCAGGAGATTTCTATGCAGTATGGTATCAGAAATATTCCTACTGTTCTTATTTTTAAGAATGGAGAAGTAGTAGACAAATTAGTAGGTGTAGCTCCAAAAGAGGTAATTGCTGAAAAATTAAGTGCTCACTTATAAAAAAAATAAGTTTGATAATGAACGCCTTCCAGTATTGGGAGGCATTTTTTTTAAAATAATTTGCAGGTAACAAAAAAAGTTGTAATTTTGCAACCACGAAAAAGAAACGACGTTCTTTAAAATAATGATCCGGTAGTTCAGCTGGTTAGAATGCCGCCCTGTCACGGCGGAGGTCGCGGGTTCGAGTCCCGTCCGGATCGCAGAAGTTTTCTCAATTTACTTTAAAAAAATTGATCCGGTAGTTCAGCTGGTTAGAATGCCGCCCTGTCACGGCGGAGGTCGCGGGTTCGAGTCCCGTCCGGATCGCAGAAGTTTTCTCAATTTCTTTTTTAAAAAATTGATCCGGTAGTTCAGCTGGTTAGAATGCCGCCCTGTCACGGCGGAGGTCGCGGGTTCGAGTCCCGTCCGGATCGCAGAAGTTTTCTCAATTTCTTTTTTAAAAAATTGATCCGGTAGTTCAGCTGGTTAGAATGCCGCCCTGTCACGGCGGAGGTCGCGGGTTCGAGTCCCGTCCGGATCGCAACTATCAATCAAAGTAGTCAAAATACTGTAAAATACTTATTTTACAGTATTTTTTTTTGGAATATGCGTATTAATTTTAGGTTAAAATATTTTATGGCACTAGTAATTTATATTTTGAATAAAAATTAACGTATGCTATTAAAAATATTAATAATAATTATTATCTTCGCCTGATAATAAAACCACCAATTGTTGAAATAATGAAAAAGATACTTTAGGTTTATTTGTGTATGGGGAATGTTTTTAAAATCAGGGAGTTAAGATATATACCCAGGTGGTCGGTTTTTCTTATTGATGTTTCAGTCATTTTTTTTTCAATTTTAGTTTCATATTTTCTTCTGAATAGTCTGGAGGTAAAACTTAACTTTACTAAGTATCAAAAGGAAAAGATATTTTCAGTGGTGCTTATTAATATTCTGTGTATAGTTCTGTTCAAAACTTATGCAGGAATTATCAGACACTCTACTTTTTTTGACTTTTTTAAAATTGTATGGTCTTCAGGGAGTGCTCTTATTGTCTTGCTTGGACTGAATTTTATGTCAGAACTGATATTGGGCAAACCCGTATTTTTATATCCTGTTCTTTTTTTATTTTTCTTTGTTTCCATTTTTCTGATGTTTTTTTTCAGAATGGCAATCAAAAAGCTTTTCGGTGTCTTAATAGATTCTAAGGATACTCTATCCAAAGCTAGAATTGCTATCGTAGGAGTAGAGGATACTTCCGTGTCATTAGCAAAGGCTATTATTCACAATCCCGACCATCCCTATCAGCTGGCAGGATTTCTCACTGCAAGATCAGATTCTAAAAAAGCAAGGTTGCTTGGCTATAAAATTTATAATAAAAAGCAATTTCTTAAGAGTGATACTCTGAAAGAACAATTTGATGCGGTTTTAATCAAAGACGTGATGACAAAGCAAGAGATAGAAGAATGGACTAGCTTTGCATTGGATAAAGGATTGAAAGTATTAAAAGTACCCGTAACCAATATCATAAAAGAGGATGATAAGGTGAGAAGTATCCGTCCTCTTCAGATTGAAGATTTACTGAATCGTCCGACAATTAAAATAGAAAACAATGAGGTAAAATGTTTTCATGTTAGTAAAAATATTCTGGTAACCGGAGGTGCCGGGTCTATAGGAAGTGAGATTGTAAGGCAGGTTGCTCAGCTAAATTCATCATTGATTGTTGTGGTAGATCAGGCTGAGTCTCCTTTATATGAGTTGCAGCTTGAATTATTAGAAAGATTCCCAAATCAAAGGTTCAAATTTATACTGGCTGATATTTCAAACTATTCCAGAATGGAGAAATTGTTTGATGATTATCAGTTTTCAATAGTTTATCATGCGGCAGCCTACAAGCATGTACCATTAATAGAAGATAATCCACATGAAGCTATTTTTGTCAATATTGGAGGAACTAAAAATGTGGCACTCTTATCGAAAAAATATAATGTAAATCGTTTTGTGATGGTGTCTACAGATAAAGCTGTAAATCCCACCAACGTAATGGGAGCTTCTAAAAGAGCTGCTGAACTTTTTGTACAGTCTCTACAAAATTCTTCGGAGAATACAACAAAATTTATAACAACGCGTTTTGGAAATGTATTAGGTTCCAATGGCTCTGTAATACCACATTTCAAAAAACAAATTGAAAAAGGAGGTCCGGTGACGATTACTCATCCCGATATCATTCGTTATTTTATGACGATTCCTGAAGCCTGCGAATTGGTACTTCAGGCAGGAACAATGGGACAGGGAGGAGAGATTTATGTTTTTGATATGGGTAAACCGGTTAAAATTTTGGATTTAGCGGAAAGAATGATCAAATTATCAGGATATACTCCAGGTATCGATATTAAAATTGATTTTATTGGCTTAAGACCTGGTGAAAAACTATATGAAGAACTTTTAACGAATAATTCTACAACTATTCCTACCCATCATGAGAAAATTATGATATCCAGAGATCCATTGATGAAGTTTGAAGATATAGATATTTTGTGCTCGCAAATTATTCTTTCAGCAATGAATAAAGATAGTTTACAGATTGTAAGAATATTAAAAATAATTGTGCCGGAATTTAAAAGCAATAACTCTGAATTTGAAATTCTTGACAAGATATCTGAACATGAAGCATATGAATGAAATTAAAGAATAAAATACATAAAAAACTGATATAAAATAATAATTTTGCTATTTTAATTCCAAACGGAATGAAAATTGCTAGAGAAAGAATTGATTTAAATATAAAGATTAAATACCTCTCACATTCGTAAACTTCTTATAAATATAGAATACTTATGTGGTTAGTTTTCTTCCTATTAGGTATCTTAAATTAAATTTAGTTCAGATAGATTTTAAATAATAACACAAGTAGACTTAGAATAAACAACATATGAATAAAAAGATTATTACATATATAACATTGTTATCGGTTATTTTGTTATCATGCAGACCGAAGCAGAATATGGTATATATGTCGAAACATAATATGGAAGAGGAAGTTGCGAAAGCAAAATTTCAGGGATTACATATTCAGGAAGGTGACGTGCTGTTAATCCTTGTTTCTGCATTAGATGAAATTGCGGTAAAACCCTTCAATCTTAATACTGCCAATAAAGTTGGAAGTGTAAGCAGTACTGGAGTTAATCAATATGTACAGCCAAGCGAATATCTCGTGAATGAGGAAGGATATATAAACTTCCCGGTATTGGGAGATGTTTTTGCAAAGGGAATGACACAGATACAGCTTAAACAGGACCTAGAAGCCAGGTTGAGAAGATACCTGACAGACCCTTTGGTTACGATTACCCTGAAAAATTTTAATGTAAGCATCTTAGGGGAAGTAAAAAATCCTGGACAGAAAGAAAGTGTTTCCCAAAAGATCAATATTTTCCAAGCTCTTGGTCTTGCAGGTGATATGACAGATTTTGGAGACCGTACCAATGTAAAATTGATCCGTTCCGGAGATGATGGATCAGATCAGGTTATCAACGTTGACCTTACTAGATCAGATATTGTAAATTCACCATACTATTATATGAGGCAGAACGATATATTGTATGTACAGCCGGACAAAAACAAACAGGTTCAGGCCAACTCTAATCCGAACAGAGCCCTTACATTCCAGATTATTGGTGCATTACTGACAGCTGGTACACTTATTATTGCTTTAACTCGAAAATAAAATATGCAGCAGATAGAATTTCAGGAAAGTGAAGAGTCTTTAGATCTTAGAAAGATCATTGGAAAGTATTTAGGCAAATGGCCTTGGTTTATAGCATCTGTATTATTATTTGTAATCGTAGCTTTTGTATATCTTCGGTATGCTATACCTCAATATCAGTCTACCACAACTCTAAAATTTGATAAAAAACAATCGGATCTAAGTGGTGCTTTGATCGATCTTGATAATCTTGGCCTTGGCTTGGGAAATGCAGATGAGCTTAAAAGTGAGGTTGCTGTAGTAAGTTCCAGGCCTATTTTGATGAAGGTTGTCGAAAACCTTAATCTCAATGTACAATATTATAATTCTGGTGAAATAAGG
Organism: Chryseobacterium sp. PCH239; assembly: GCF_018924625.1. Classification (NCBI taxonomy): domain Bacteria; kingdom Pseudomonadati; phylum Bacteroidota; class Flavobacteriia; order Flavobacteriales; family Weeksellaceae; genus Chryseobacterium; species Chryseobacterium sp. PCH239. The sequence goes on along the minus strand of NZ_CP073027.1, from coordinate 1,906,621 downwards.
GATTCTGAATTATTCACAAAAATACCTATCGAAGCCAAAATTATATCTTATAAAACTGATATCAAGAAATTTGTTTCATCCGAATATCTTGTGAAGGAAGTCAATGGAAATGATTTCGTTTTAGAGGATAAAGATAAGAAAACAGTAAAAGGCAGTTTCAATAAAAATCTGGCTCTTAATTTCGGAACTGTAGTTCTTCAGAAAGTTCCAGGACTTATCTTTAAGGATAAATATAAAATTGTGTTTTGGAATCCTCTGGAGAAGGTAAAATCTTTGGAAAAAAAGATTCAGGTTGATCTTCCGGATCAGAAAGCGATGCTTATGGACATTAGCATCATAGGAACTGTTCCTGAAAAATCAGAAGCCATTCTTAATGAAGTAACCAAACAGTATAATCTGGATGGGCTAAGAGATAAAAATTTACAAGCTCAAAATACTCAGGAATTTATTGATAAACGATTAGAAGTTATCTCGCGTGATCTTTCCGGAGTTGAAAATCAGAAAGAAGATTTTCAGAACCGTAACCGTATAGTGGACTTGCAGGCACAGGCGCAGTTAGCACTTCAAAATACGACCGACAACACAAAACAACTTCTTCAGCAGCAAACGCAGCTGGATCTCCTTAACTCTCTTCAATCTGAAGCTTCAAAGGGTTCTAATCAACTTATGCCTTCTAATTTAGGATTAAACCCTTCTTTAGAACAGACAATTTCACAATATAATAGTCTTGTTATCAGTAGAAACAAAACTTTGAAGCAGGCAACCAATGAGAACCCTGCGGTAATAGAAATGAATAAAGAAATTTCTTCATTGAAAGAAATTGTAAGAGATAATATAAGCCAGCAAAAGGCTACAATTCAGGCATCTATTGCGCAGATAAACAGTCAGATTTCTGCCAATACAGGAATGATTGAAAAGGTTCCCGGACAATCGAAAGTTTACAGAGGTATCGAACGGCAGCAGAATCTTAAAGAACAGCTTTTCCTTTTCCTTTTACAGAAAAGAGAAGAAAACGCGATCAATCTTTCTGTTAATGTTCCTAAAGCTAAAATTGTAAATCCTGCTTATACGATTGATGGACCTGTTTCTCCAAAGAAGATTATAATTCTTTTGGCTGCACTTATATTAGGGTTGCTTTTACCTGCTGGGGTACTTTATCTTTTCTTTATGTGGGATGATAAAATCTACAACCGTACAGATATTTCAGAAAATTCATCTCTTGGTGTATTGGCAGATATTCCTGCTCTTAAAGATAATCAGCTTCACCTTGTACAGAAAAATGATTTTTCAGAATTGGCTGAAGCATTCAGAATATTGGTTTCCAATCTTAAATTTCTCCTTCCTAAGAAAGACTCGGCGAAAGTTATATTGGTAACTTCTTCAGTGAAAGGAGAAGGAAAAACATTGGTTTCAGTGAATCTCGCTCTGACATTGGGAAGTAAAAACGGAAGATCATTACTAATTGGTTCGGATGTTAGAAATCCGCAGATACAGAGATATGATGATGAGCGAGTTAAGAATGCTGGTCTTACGGAATATTTATATGATGAGACAACAGATATAGAAGATCTTATACATATTTCCGATACCAATCCTGAATGTGATGTAATTTATGCGGGATCTATCCCTCCAAATCCTCAGGAACTTCTTTCCAACGGTCGTTATCAGAAGCTTATCAGTGAGATGTCCTCCCGTTACGAATATATTGTGATTGATTCGGCTCCTCTGATGCTTGTTTCAGATACGTTGAGTATTTCAGATACAGCCGATGCTTCTCTATATGTTGTAAGATCAGGAGTATCAAGAAGAATATTAATAGAGTTTGCAAATAAACTCGTAAAAGAATCAAAAATAAAAAACATGTCTTTTGTAATTAATGATGTTGCTAAAAATGTAGGAGGATATGGCTACGGTTACAACTATGGTTACGGTTACGGGTATACGGCTGATAAGAAGAAAAACTGGTGGCAAAAGCTTTTTAATAAATAATCCATTTATCTTCAAAAATATACATTAAAATAAAGTAAGAACATCACATATAATATGAATATACAGAATAAAATTGGGGTAATCGGACTGGGGTATGTAGGATTACCTCTGGCCCGTTTATTTGCAACAAAATACGCGGTCGTTGGTTTTGATATCAATCACGCCAGAATTGCAGAACTTAACAGCGGAAAAGATTCTACTTTGGAGGTAGAAGATGACGTATTGCAGCCGGTTTTAGTAAAAGAGAACCCATTTTCAGGTTCATCAAAAGGTTTGCTTTGCTCATCTGATCTTGAAGATATTAAAGAGGCTAACATCTATATTGTAACTGTTCCTACACCGGTAGACAAACATAACCGTCCGGATCTAACGCCTTTATATAAAGCGTCTGAAACAGTAGGGAAGGTATTGAAAAAAGGGGATATTGTTATTTATGAATCTACTGTTTATCCCGGAGTTACAGAGGAAGAATGCATTCCTGTACTGGAAAAAGTTTCGGGATTGAAATTTAACGAAGATTTTTTTGCAGGATATTCTCCTGAAAGAATCAACCCAGGAGATAAGGAACGTACAGTAGAGAAAATTTTAAAGGTAACTTCAGGTTCTACACCGGAAATTGGTAAAAAAGTAGACGAGTTATATAAATCTGTAATTGCAGCGGGTACCCATCTGGCACCAACCATCAAAGTAGCTGAAGCATCAAAAGTAATCGAAAATTCACAGCGTGATATCAATATTGCTTTTGTAAATGAGCTTGCAAAGATATTTAATCTCTTGAATATCGATACACATTCCGTTTTGGAAGCTGCAGGAACGAAATGGAATTTCCTGAAATTCAAGCCCGGATTAGTAGGAGGGCACTGCATTGGGGTAGATCCTTTTTATCTTGCCCAGAAAGCACAGGATGTAGGATATTATTCTGAGCTTATCCTTACAGCAAGAAGACTGAATGATTCTATGGGACAGTTTGTAGCTTCCGAGGTGGTAAAAACGATGATTAAGAAAAGAATCAACATTCCGGATGCCAAAGTGCTGAATCTTGGAATCACCTTTAAGGAAAACTGTCCGGATGTAAGAAATACGAAAGCTGCAGATGTTATTAATGCACTGGAAGACTATTCTATCAACGTAACAACGTATGATCCATGGGCGAATCCGGAAGAAGTGATGCATGAATATGGCATTAAATCTACAAATTCTGTGGAAGATGTCAAAGGAAAGTTTGATGCAGTTGTTCTCACAGTTTCTCATGATGAATTCCTGAATATTGATCTTTCCAGTTATTTAAAAGAAGGTGGGGTGATATATGATGTTAAAGGAATTTTAGAGAAATACGATAATCGTTTATAAAAAGAAATTAGAAAATGAAAATAGCAGTAGTAGGAACAGGATATGTAGGTTTGTCTAATGCCATCTTATTGGCGCAACATAATGAAGTTGTAGCTTTAGATATTGTTCAGGAAAGAGTAGAATTGCTTAATTCTAAAAAATCCCCTATAGAGGATGAAGAGATCAGTACATTTTTAAGTACGAAACATCTTAATTTTAAAGCTACTTTAGATAGAAAGGAAGCTTATGATAAAGCTGAATATATTATTGTTGCCACACCAACAGATTATGATCCTACAACAAATTATTTCGATACAAGCAGTGTTGAAAATGTAATAAATGAAATTGCAGAATATAATTCTGAAGCTGTAATTATTATTAAATCTACGGTTCCGGTGGGTTATACTGTAGATTTAAAAAGCAGACTAAATATAAATAATGTGGTGTTTTCTCCTGAATTTTTAAGAGAAGGCAAAGCCCTGTATGATAATTTATATCCCTCCAGAATTATTGTCGGGGAACAGAGTGAGCGCGCAAAAATTTTTGCAGAATTATTGAAAGAAGGTGCCATAAAAAAAGATATTCCGGTTTTATTTACAAATCCTACAGAAGCAGAGGCAATTAAATTGTTTTCAAATACCTACTTAGCATTGCGTGTGGCTTATTTCAACGAATTAGACAGCTATGCACAGATCCATGAACTGGATACCCGCCAGATTGTAGAAGGTGTTGGTCTGGATCCAAGAATTGGCTCACATTATAATAATCCTTCTTTTGGCTACGGAGGATATTGTCTGCCTAAAGATACCAAACAGCTTTTGGCAAATTATAATGCTGTTCCTAATAATATTATTCAGGCAATTGTAGATGCAAACAGAACCCGTAAAGACTTTATAGCAGATTCTGTACTTGCTAAAAAACCAAAAAAAGTAGGCGTTTACCGTCTGATTATGAAAGCAGGCTCAGACAATTTCAGAGCGTCTGCCATACAGGGTGTCATGAAAAGGATTAAAGCTAAAGGCGTGGAAGTTGAAGTGTTTGAACCGGCTCTTAAGGAAGAATATTTTTTCGGTTCCAAAGTGGTAAAAGATTTAGTGAAGTTTAAGGAAGAATGTGACGTAATTATATCTAACCGTAATACTACTGAACTATCGGATGTTCAAAGTAAGGTATATACTAGAGATTTATTTGGAAATAACTAATGGAAAAAATATTAATAACAGGTTGCGCTGGATTTATTGGTTTTCATTTATGTAAAAAACTTTTGAATCTTGGATATGTCATTGTAGGTCTGGATAATATCAATGATTATTATGATATAAACCTGAAATATGATCGTTTAAAAGAATTAGGTATTCATAGATCAGAAGCCGAAAAGGAAAATAATTTAGTTGAATCCTCTACATTTTCAAAATTTAGTTTTATCCGTTTGAATTTAGAGGATAGAGAAAATTTGCCAAATATTTTTAAAGTACAAAATTTTGACTATGTAATTAATTTGGCAGCTCAGGCAGGCGTTAGATACAGCTTAGAAAACCCAATGGCTTATGTTGACAGTAATTTGGTAGGTTTTGTAAATGTATTAGAATGCTGCCGACACAATAAAATTAAACATTTGGTATATGCCTCAAGTTCATCTGTATATGGTGAAAACGATAAAATTCCGTTTTGTGAAAACGATCAAGTGGATCAGCCAGTAAGTTTGTATGCTGCAACTAAAAAAGCAAATGAATTAATGGCACATACTTATAGTCACTTATATAAACTTCCAACCTCTGGTTTGCGATTTTTTACAGTATATGGACCTTGGGGAAGACCAGATATGGCACCTATGCTATTTGCTGATGCTATGACCAATAATAGAGAAATAAAGGTTTTCAATAATGGAGAAATGAGTAGAGATTTTACCTATATCGATGATATTGTAGAGGGAATTATCGTAACTCTTAACCATCCTAATAAAGATGATTTTTATCAATTATTCAATATTGGAAATGGATCTCCTGTATCATTATTATATTTTATTGAGTGCATGGAAAATTCTTTAGGATTAAAAGCAAATAAAAAAATGCTGCCAATGCAGGCGGGAGACGTTGTAAGAACCTGGGCAGACACTACTCTGTTGAATGAATTAGGATATAAGTGTATTGTACCTATAGAAACGGGCGTTTCAAAATTTGTTGAATGGTTTAGTGATTATACAAATGAATAAGCTAATCAGCATAATTAAAAACAACGAAAGATTGGTAAAGAATTTTTCTTATTTATCAATTATCAAAATTGTAACATTGTTTTTACCGCTTTTTACTTACCCTTATTTATTGAAAACCTTAGGTCAAAGTAACTATGGATTATTGATATATTCTCAGGCGGTTGTTGGATATTTTGTTATTTTCGTAAATTTTGGATTCAGTATTACGACAACCAGAGAAATTTCCCAAAATAGAGATAATTTATTAAGAATATCTGAGATAATATCAGCTACTTACTTTGCTAAAGTTTTATTTTTTGTTATTTCGCTTTTAATTTTGTATTTGTTGAGCATATATATAAATGATATTCATCAGCACTTTTCTTTATTTTTATATACTTTATTATGGCTAGGATTATTTGAAGTTTTTTTTCCAATATATTATTTTCAGGGAGTTGAAAAAATGAAATATATAACGATGATTACTCTTGTCAGCAGGGTGATTTTCTTTATTTGTATTTTTATTTTTATCAAATCAAAAAGTGACTATGTACTTTTTCCTATAATAAATTTGGCAGGTTCACTCGTTGGAATTATTTGTTCCCTTTATATTCTTTATAAAGACGGAATAAGACTAATAAAGCCCTCATTTAAAGAGACTATTTATCATATAAAAAGTTCCTATATAATGGGACTGGCACTTGGCTCTAATTCTTTGAAATCAAATTTAAATCTTATTTTAATTAAAAATGTTCTTAGCTTTAATGAGGTTGCCGTATTTGATCTAATTTCAAAGTTGTTAAATATAGCAAATACTGTAATAGATTTAATTAGTCAGACGGTTTTTCCAAAGCTAGCGAAGGAAAAAAATAAAAAATTCTTTTTAAAGCTTTTAAAATTCGTTACAGTAATATCTATAGCTATGACTCTTTTATATATAGCTTTTGGAAATATGGCTATTGATCTTCTTTCAAATAATCAAATAAAAAATGCATATCCTGTTTTGATTTTAATGAGTGTGATGGTTCCTATATATTCCATCGGAACAATGTTAGGAAGAAATTGTTTAAATGTCTATGGATATGACAGACATGTACTTTACAGTATGATTATATCAAGTTTCATATATATTCTAGTTTACTTATTACTTAAAACTATTCTAAAAGTAGACTTCAACATATATGTGTTTGTTGGTGTTTATTTATTATCGTTTTTTGTTGATACTTTCTATAGATATATTATCTGTAAAAAAGAAAAACTAATTTAATATGAAGAAGTTATATAGAAATTTAATAAAACTGTACCAATATGTGTACAACTTATTTTATAGTATATTTTGCCTTAATAATGTTAGAATTTTTGTTAATAATCACATTACAGTAGGTCTTAAGTATATAAAAAAACAAAAAACAAACTTTCCTCACCCAATAGGAATTGTGATAGGCCAGAAAGTTGTTTTAGGAAATAATTGTACTATATATCAAAATGTTACTATTGGATCTAAAGATACGGCAAACTATAAGACCAGTAAATATCCAACCTTAGGTGATAATGTAACGATATATCCTAATAGTATAATAATAGGTAATGTGACAATTGGAAATAATGCCATCATCGGTGCCGGTTCGCTAGTTCTTACTGATGTAGAAGAGAACTCTATAGTAGCAGGAGTACCTGCAAAAAAGATTGAAAAAAAATAGTATGGTTAGTGCAAGTGTAATAATGTCTGTTTATAATGAAAAGATTGATTGGGTTAAGGAATCAATCGAATCCATTATTCATCAGACTTTTAAAGACTTTGAGTTTTTAATAGTATTAGATAAACCTGATAATATTGAATTAAAAGAATATATACATTCAGTTTGTGAAAGTGATAACAGAGTTATTTTCATTATTAATGAATCCAATATAGGTTTAACAAAGTCACTAAATAAAGCGATCAGCATGTCTAAGGGGCAATATATTATCAGAATGGATGCTGATGATATTTCTTTAAAAGATAGGTTTGAAAAGCAAATAGCCTTTATGAACTCAAATGAAGACATTTTAGCTTCAGGCGGTAGTATTGAAAAATTTGGTAATACAACTGAGCTCCTAGAAATTGAGACGGATTCGATAAAAATTTTGGAAAAATTTGTTATTCCCAGTCCACTCTATCCTCCATTACCACATCCTACTGCTATCATTCGGAGAGAGGTCTTTTTTGAAATGGGAGTACGCTATAATGAGGACTTTTTAGTGACTCAAGATTATGAATTGTGGAATACTATTATTAAGATAGGAAAGATTGGTAATCTTGAAGATATATTATTAAAATATAGAATAACAGATAATCAAATTACTAGTAATAAAAAGCAATTACAGAGAACAAATAAAAGTAGAATAATAAAAGATCATATAGAGTTTTTTATTAGTAAAAATACTAAAGGAAATTATAAAATTCCTTCTAAAATAACAATTAACGAAATCAAACAATTAAAAGTTTTTCAAGATAGAAGTGAATTATTATTTAGAAATCAGCTTACAAATTTTATAATTTGTTATTATCTATCATTAGATAAATATAGTTTTTCTAGTCTGTTTTATTTTATAACACAAGATTTTTTTAATAATAGAATACCTAATTCTCTTAAGAAAACTATAATCTTAAATCATATTAGAAAAAATTCAAAAATTATTCAGTAAAATAAATGAAATATAAAATATTCTTATATGTATTATTATTTTGCTATATATATCCTATATATATGAAATTTTTCCCTATCCCAACAGATAGAATTATTCAAATATTGGGGTTAGGATTTATTTTCATGGATATTCCATACAGAAAATTAGTTTTTAGGATTAAAAATCTCAGCTTATTTTATTTTGCTTCATTATTAATTTTAATTGTAATACTAATTGTTCAGAACTGGAACTATAGTTCACTTGATCTTTACTATTTTAAAGATCATTTTGATATCTTTTTGTATTTTTTTCCAGCTTATCTTATCATTTATATTTTATTTAAAATTAATAAGAATAAAATTGTTAATAATTTATTAGATTCAATTGTTATCATTGCAGCGTTACAGGCTATTATTTCGTTGGTTTTCTTTTTTGTTCCACCTATATTTGACGCCTATACTTCTTTATTATCTCAAAATGCAAGTCAGGGTTTAACAAGTAGATTAGGACAGGTTGAAAAAAGATTAATAGGTGTTGGAAGCGCTTTTTTTACTGGTGTAATAAAATATGCTGTTGCTTTTTTCATAGCTATTATTCTTCCCTATTTAAAAACCGATTTATACAAAAGGAAAACAATTTATATAATATCCTTTGTGTTAATCATAATTGCTGGATTGATGACAGGAAGAACATTTTTCGTTGCTATTTGCTTGGGATTAGTTTTATACCTTTTGATTGATCCCCGAAATACCCTTAGACTTATATATAAGGTTATCCCATCAGTTTTGGTATTAACAATGTTACTATATTCAATAATGATTTCAATAGGAAATCAAGAGCGTATTGACAGAGTTTTTAATTTTGTTTTTGAATTATTTATTAATTATCAAAAAAGTGGAGAGCTTACAAGTTCTTCAACTGAAGGGTCTATAAGTATGTATAAATTTCCAAAGACATTAAAAACATGGATCATTGGAGATGGAAGGATGCAAAACCCAAATGGTTCATATTATATGGGATCAGATATAGGGTATGTTCGAATGATTTTCTATTTTGGGATAATATTCACTGTACTTTATATGATGTATCAGGCATACTTATGTTATTTACTATCAAAAAAAAGCCCTTCGTGGATCTTCAAAGCATTTTGTTTAATCGTATTATCTTGGATTATTGTTTTAAATTTTAAAGGGTTAGCGAATTTGAACATGTATTTGTTGTTGTTTTTTATTGGATTAGGTGTTAATAATGTTGTTGCTAAGCAAAGTAGCATGATCAAAAATAAAATATAAAATGATAATTGATTTTTTAGATAGGGTTTATTCTTCATTAAGATCTAAAGAAAATAAGATCGAATCATTATTTCGGTTTATTATTAGAAAACTAAGCAATCTGATATTACCATTGTATCTTAATCTTACAAAAAAAGATTCAAGGTTGCAATTAGTTAATAAGGAAAATATTATCGTATCACTCACAACATTTCCGGGAAGAATATCCAAATTATGGATGGTTGTAGAATGTATGTTACGACAAAGTCTTCTTCCAAACAAAATTGTATTGTATCTGGCAAAAGATCAATTTCCGAATGAGTTGAAAGATATACCGGATAATCTTCTGGGTTACTATAATAAGAAGCAATTAGAAATAATATTTGTAGAGGAAGATTTAAGGTCTCATAAAAAGTATTACTATGCCTTTAAGGAATATCAAAACGACGTTATTATAACCATAGATGATGATATTTTTTATCCGTCGAATATCATTAAAGACTTAATGGATTTACATAAGAAATTTCCCGATACAATTTGTTGCCACAGAGCACATAAGGTTATTAGAAATGATGATAATACCATAAGCAAATATTCAAAATGGAAAAAAGTCTTCGGAAATTGTGGACCGACATTTGATCTATTTCACACAAGTGGGGGAGGAACTTTATATAAAAGTAATTTTTTTAGTGAAGAAGTTGTAAATAAAGATGCATTTGTCAGCTTATGTTTTATGGCAGATGATGTCTGGCTGAATATTATGGCTCAGTTGAATAGGACAAAGACAGTGAAATCCAATTATTTTTCAAACTTAATTCCCATTGAAAATAAAAATTCACTCTTCAAGTTAAGTCAGGAAAACGTTGCAGATGGAGGTAACGATAAGCAGTTACAGAATCTGATTCAAAATTATAATATTAATAATTATGAAATATTTAAGTGATTTTATAAAGCTTAGTGCGTTATTATTATTTAGCTTTTCTTTTGCTCAGCAAAACAGAGTAAGCAGGTATAATGCAGATATGCAGGCATCCAAAAGTTATGGTTTGCAGAAAATGGAACTGTCATCAAAGAGTAAAAATACTTATGATTTCATGGCATTAGGATATTTTATCAATGCAAATAACAATATGTATCTTAAAACAAAAGATAAAAAATATATTGATACTAATATTTCTGTCATAAAACCAATCCTGATTGATACGAATTCAAATACCTCGTATCAAAAGAATGGCTGGGTGATGAATGTCGCAAAAGGAAATCAGAATGCAGTAGCGAACGGAAAGGAGCATTTAATTTCGGAAGGATATTTTTTCAGATATATTGGTGAGTTTTTGGATATTCTAGCTAAGAATAAATTGTATACGAATTATCAACCAGCGATAGAAAGTGGTTTAAAATACTCCTTCGATAAATGGAAAGCCAGAAGCTTCAGCCAATATGGAGATTATTCATTATTGTTTCATCAGAGGCTTCATACAGGAGCAAACTGGGCTGTTGTTGCACTCTATCTGATGAAGTATGACGAATCTGATAAAAATTCATATGCTTTATTTGTAAATCAGTTTGATCAGCAGCTGAAAAAAGCGTTGGTTTTAAACAAGAGCGCAGGTAGCGTTTTGTATTATACGTGGAACAGTACATATCCTGATACTTTTTGTAAGGCGTTACAGAAAATTAAGAATTATAAACCGGTTGTACAGGATGTGTCACATGGAAATCATGTTGTTTTATATTTAATAAAGGCAAAAGAATTGGGAAATGCCAATTGGGCTGACTTTAATTTCAATTATTTATGCAATACCTTAAAGCTTAAGATTCTTAAAGGGAACATTATTGCCGATAATGTAGATGGTACTACAGATCCAAGTGTGCAGAATACAGGATGGAAAATATCGGATGGCTGGATGAAACTTATCTATTTTGATGCAAGTTTATACCCTTTAGTCGAAAAAAACCTTTCGAATTACAGTAATAAAATTAGCAACTCTTCTTTAGAGCTGCAGTTTAATTCAATTTATCCATAATGATACTTCACATTACAAACGATTACTCAGGATCTACAGTTTATAAAAATTTGGTGAGGGAGCTGGATAATAACGGGCTAGAGCAGATTGTATATAATCCATTTCGAGAATCTTCCAGAATAGGGAAAAATAAAATAGATTTTAAAAATACCCGCTCTCAAATTATCTATAGCCATATTTTATCAAAATATGCAGATCGGATTTTGTATAAAAGAAAAATTAAAAAAATAGTACAGGACATTGAAGCAAAAATAGACCTCAAGACCGTCAGATTTATTCATGCTCACACCTGGTACAGCGATGGTGGGGTGGCCTATGAGCTTCATAAAAAATATAATATTCCATACATATTAGCAGTACGAAATACAGATCTTAACGTGTTTTTGAAGTATTTTCTGCACGAAAGAGGCTACGGACAAAAAATACTTCAGAATGCAAATAAGATCATAACCATTTCGGCAGTCTATAAAAAAAGAATGCTTGAAGATCCCCGCTTGTCTCATATCATGAGCGATATACAGCAAAAACTAATGGTGATCCCAAATGGTGTAGACCCTTTCTGGATAGAATCAAAGGTTATGAACAGGAAAATTGTTGAGAATGAAAAAAACATTCAGCTGCTTTATATAGGGAAATTCAATAAGGGCAAAAATGTTTTTAACCTTATTAATGCTGTTAAGAATCATAATCACAAAATTCAGAATAAAATAAAATTAACACTGATTGGAGGGGGAGGAAATGACGAGAAAAGAATCCTGGATTCCATTAAAAATGATCATTCCTTTGAGTTTGTAGGAAAAGTAGACAGTCTGCCTGTTCTAAAATCCTATTACGAACGAAGCGATTTCTTTACAATGCCTTCCAAAGCAGAAACCTTTGGCTTGGTCTATATAGAAGCACTTTTGCAAGGTTTACCGGTGATGTACACGCAAAATGAAGGGATCGACGGTTTTTATGATGATTCTATTGGAGAAAAAGTGGAGGACACTTCTGTTTCTGCAATCGAACGAGGGCTTGAACGGTTAATCCAAAAACGAGATCATTATAGTTTTGATATGGAACAATTGTTAAAAAATCATGACTGGAAGAGAATAGCTGAAGTATATCAACAATTATATATAGAAAAAAAATAATGAATATATTATACATCCACCAATATTTCGTAACTCCTCAGGAGCCAGGAGGAACAAGATCGTACTGGCTGGCACAAGAACTTATTAAAAACGGGCATAAAGTTACTATGCTCACCTCATCATCCAAATTTTCAGAGGATATTAAAATTGTAGAAATTGATGGTATTGAAGTCGTTTATATAAAAGAAGACTACGACCAGAATATGAGTGTTTCCAGAAGGTTAAAGGCCTTCTTGAAATTTATGTACAAATCATCTGTAGTAGGAATGAAACAGAAAGATATCGATTTGGTAATTGCTACATCTACTCCTCTTACAATAGGTATTCCGGCACTTATATTAAAGTGGTTTAAAAAGAAGCCTTTTGTTTTTGAAGTAAGAGACCTCTGGCCGGAGGTGCCAATACAGATGGGAGCCATAAAAAATAGTTGGACAATAAAAACGACTCGTCTGCTGGAAAAAGTGATTTATAAAAATGCTTCCCGTGTTATTGCTCTTTCTCCGGGTATGCAGGCTGGAGTTGTAAAGTATATTCCTAAAGAAAAAACATCCATGATTCCTAATATGGCTAAAATGGACGAATTCTGGCCTAGGGGAAAAAATGATCAACTGATGGAAAAGCTCGGCTTAAAAAAAGATTCCTTCAAAATAGTTCACTTTGGTTCTTTGGGATTGGCAAATGGGGCTCAGACAATTATTGAATCCGCCAAATTATTAAACAATAGAGAAGATATAGAATTTTTGTTTGTAGGAGGAGGTTCTACCGAAAAAGATTTAATAGAAGAAGTAGAAAAAAGTAATCTTAAAAATGTGAAATTTCTCGGAAAGTTCCCTATGACTGACGTATCTGAGATTGTCAATTTTTCGGATGTTTCGATGATTTCCTTTTTGGATATTCCTATTTTGTATACCAACTCTCCAAACAAGCTTTTCGATTCGTTGTCTGCAGGAAAACCAATTATTGTAAACTCTGCCGGCTGGACGAAAGATATAGCCGAAAAATATCATTGCGGATTTTATGTAAACCCAAACCGTCCGGAAGAACTTGCACAAAAAGTACTCTATCTGAAAGACAATCCTGAATTGGTAAAGGAAATGGGACAGAATGCAAGGAAACTGGCTGAAACAGTTTATGATAAATCCATTTTGTGTAAAAAATTTGTTGAAGTCATCGAACAAACAGAATAAATGATCAAGAGAAAGAATCTATTGTATGTACAAATTATAGATAAAGTGTTATCTTAGAATTTAAAGTAACAAGAATGTTGATTTTGTGTGTTTTTTATAATCGACTTTCTTAAATTTTCTAAGTAAAATAGGGCAGAAGAGTATTAAGTACAGCTCTATATTAATTTTTTTATCTTTGACAATCTGTATCTTAACAATAACTTTGAAAGAAAAGAAATACGTTTCTTTGGAAAAGTTAAAAAAATCTATATATTTGCACCAGTTAAAAAGCAAATGCTACCTTAAAAAATTGATCCGGTAGTTCAGCTGGTTAGAATGCCGCCCTGTCACGGCGGAGGTCGCGGGTTCGAGTCCCGTCCGGATCGCAAAAGAGTCTTCTATTTTTAGAAGGCTCTTTTATTTATTACTCCTACTTTTGAGACTTATATTTTTGTGGAAAATTTCTTGATGAAGGTAAAGTTCTGGTTTAAAATTAAGTAAGTAATTATGTTTTTCTTTGGGCTTTTCAACTATAACTCCTCATTTACAGTAATAAAGCCTCCGTTTTTTTACGGTATTTTTAAGAATGTCTTCTAGGATTCAAATTTAGGTCTGATATTTGTACTGGGTAGCCAAACTAAATGGCCGATTTATTTATGAAAAACATATCTGTGAAAAAATCCTTTTTTTATATCTGTTTATGTGCTTTTTTTCTGGTTTCCTGTAAAAAGGAAATAGAAAAAATAAGTGATACTTTTAAAGATACAGTTTCTTCTTCGGAAGTTGCGGAGGTAGAAAAGGATTCTCTAAAGAAAGATTCTGTTCCTGTCGTTAAAAAAGAATCTGTTCCGCCTGTTATGCAGGAGAATGGCTTTTATAATGCCTTTGTTCTTCCCAAAGATAAAAAGATGCGTGATTCTGTTTACGCAGAATTCAGCAAGAAATATAGTGTGGAAGAAAGAACAGCTATTTTAGCCTTAAACAGATTGGATTCTAAAAGTAAATGGAATGCCGACACCTTGGTAGTTCCTGCAAAAATAGATACCACGCTGATGGCCTATTCACCGTTTCCAATGCAACTGGATGTGTTAAGCGGAGTGAAAAAGTTTGTCATTTTCTCATATCCTATACAGGCTTTTGCGGTATACTCTAATGGAAGTCTTGTAAAATGGGGACCAACAAGTATGGGTAAAAAAGCAGCCCAGACTACAAGAGGCCTTACTTTTGCCAACTGGAAAAAGAAACTGGCTATTTCCACTGTAAGCAGCGAATGGAAACTTCCTTACAATTTTAATATTCACAATATAGGCGGAATCGGGTGGCATGAATATACACTTCCCGGATATCCTGCTTCACACTCATGTTTACGATTGTTGAGAAAAGATGCCCAATGGTTGTATTCCTATGCAGATACCTGGATTTTGAATCCCGGTGGAGCTACTACTAAAGCCAGAGGTACAGCAGTAATGGTATTCGGAGATTATAAATGGGGAGGAAGAAAACCATGGAGAAATCTTTTGGATGATCCTAATGCCAACAATATTTCCGTTGAAGAATTGACGAAACTTTTAGAACCAGACGTTCCGAAGATGCTTAAAGAACAAAGCAACAGAGAAAAAGTTGCAGATTCTATCAAAGCAGCAAAAGCAGCAGCTCTTATTCAAAATGAAAAGCCTGTAGAACCCCTGTCTAATTAATTTTCTTTTCAAATTGTAAAGTAGATTCTTCAGCAAACTTTCTAAGTTTAAGCATTTCCTCTTTACCTTTATGTTGCCCAAATCTGGCAGCGATATACGTAAGAAGAATAAAAAATAACATGATAAAAGAAGCGCTCAGTGCCCAAGGGTATTCGGCGCTTTTTATTTGCTTTTCTACGTAATACATTGTGAAAAAGGTCATCCAAAGAATAGAAAAAGAAAAATACAGGAACATAAAGAAGGTCCACACCGCAGAACTGGGACCGAAAACTCCACGTATGGTCGTATGCTCATCTTCCATTTCTATCCGTAAGGCAAGGCTGGGTTTCCAGTAATTATCATATTCTGTTTTTACCCAGATGGTAGCCACTTCTTTATTGATATTGCCTGAAAACTCATCTTTATGCTCTTCCATATATTTTTTCAGATTTTCAGCATACTCTTCCTTAGTAAGATGAGTAAACATTTTAAATCTGGGTCTGGTTCTTATTCTGTCTAAGGTGGTTTCTTCAGTATTCATATTATTATTCTTGATAAGGAATAGGGTCTTGAAGGGTAAAACTTAGTGTAAGTTTTTCATTTTTCCTTTGAATGAGCATATTGATAGTTCTACCTTCATTAGATTTCATAAGCTCTACAATTTTTTCAAGGGTCATCTCGGAAGTAGGATCTCCATTAATACTTAGAATTCTGTCTTCCTTTTTCAGACCTGCTTCATAGGCCGGCGAATCTTTTCTTACTCCGGCAATAGAAAATATAGGTTTTAGACTGAATTTATATTGAAAAGCATTTTTATAGGCGCCGTTTACTATAGTTGTCGTTTTTTGAGTTTCAATATTTATTCTGTCTTGCTGCCATTCCAGCCCGTCCTGTTTGAAATCCAATCCGCTCATATTAAAGTGAAAAGGATCATTAAAGAATCTGTTTCTTTTCAAATATAACTTTTTGTTAGGATAATCAAAAATGACTGTAAACCTGCGCATAATTTCACTGCCTATAGAGCCTTTCCTGTTTTCTACTAAATTGACGTGTTGTATAGAGAATTCATCCGGCATAGAAGTGAGAGGCTTTTCAAACTTAAAATTTCCAAGGTAAAAATTATGAATACGACTTCTTTTACCATAAATATCTCCATTAAAACCACGGCCAAGAAAATCATCAATATTAGGCCTGTTATAAACAAAATTTTTAATCAGTGTGGGGAAGAGCCATATCGCATCACTGTTTCCAAGATCAATCAGCAGTTTTGAGTCTTTCTTTTCATTTGTCATTTCTACACCTGCATACAGATAGGGCTTGTCTCTTTCAATGGTAATGGGGAATTCTTCAAATTTTCTGATTTTCTTTTCTAAAAGAGCAGCATTTTCAAATACAGTTATTTTCTTGGATGAATAATCGATATAAATAGGATGATTTTTGAAGAAATGATAGCCAATCACTCCATTTACAGGAATTCCTACGTGAGGCGAAATATTAAATTCTTCATCAATAATGATATAAAGAGACATGGAGGTATTGATAATCCCATCACCTATTTTGCCTATATTGCGCTCAGACTTCAGTCCATCAATACTTAAACTACCCCCAAGCCCGGAAAATTTGACTTTTTCAACATTGCTTAGCTTCACTTCTTTGTTTTCCAGGCTGAAAAGGATGGTTTCAGAAACTCCCGTATCCAGAAGAAAGGTGAGTTCAGCACCGTTGATATTAATAGGAATAAAGATAAGGTTGTTGATAAGCTGAAAAGGAATGACTGTTTTTTTAGTATTAATTAACTCAAAAGTATTTTGAGCATTTACAAAAATGCTTAGAAATAATCCCAGTAAAAGCAATTTAAATTTCATTTACTGAATTTACTGAATTTATCTATATGATAATAAAAAAAACATTCCAAAAACTGGAATGTTTATATAAGTTACAATGAAGTAATGTTTTTTATTAAATTTATTCCAAAATAGGTTTTGTTTATTTTGAAAAGAAGTCCATTAAATCCATATAATTCTTCTGGTTAACCCCATGCCCGCTCATATATTCTCTAAACGTGAAATAACAGCTAAGATCATAAAGAAGATCAGCTGCTTTTCTTCCCCATTCCAGAGGGATCACAGCATCATCCGTACCATGAGAAATGAAGAAACGCAGCCCCTCCAGTTTCTTTTTATCTTTTACAATACCCTCCAGAATTTTATCTTCAGGATAACTGCTCATACAGGCAACACGATTGAAAAGCTCAGGATGTTTTAAAGCCAAAGCATAACATAATATACCACCCTGGCTGAAGCCACAAAGATGAGCTTTGCTTTCCGTAAGCCCATAGTGGTTGACAATCTTTAGTATACTTTCCAGAACTGCATGTAAAGATTCGTTGGCCTGGGGAACATCAATGAAATTTTCAGGATCATTAAAATTGATATCATACCATGAATATCCTTCAAATTGAGTATCATGTGGAGCTCTGAAACTTACAATGATCCAGTCATTGGGAAGAGTTTCTCTAAAACTGAAAAGATCCTGCTCATTGCTGCCGTAGCCATGAAGCATAAAAAGAATGGGAGTTTGGGAAGTAATATTTTCCGGCTCTCTTACTAGATAATCTAAATTCATACAGCAAAGATAATTAAATTACCTGCAGAATCTTAACTTTTATTATTCATACAATGAACTTCTGTTGCACGAGGGTTTATGTGTAATGATTAATTATTTGGAGTATATTTTTGAATATTTCCGGGTCTTTCTGTTTTTATTGATTTGATATTATTTGGAAATCTTTATTGGAAATTTTTCATAAAAGTTATTTTTATATTAATAAAAAACTTATATTTGAAACATTAAAAAATCTATTTGGAGAAATGAAGCAATTTTACAATTCAAAAAGTTTACTTAGACTTTCTTTTTTATTCGTTTTATTATTTTCTGTAATCACCGTTGTTAATTCTTGTAAAAAAGATGATGATGAAGAATTTCAGGATCATGTGGTTCAATTCGAAGTGAAGACCACTGCCGGAGGAAACATTATAAGTGTTGTAACACAGGTAGGTACAGCTCAGAATACCATATACAATACTCCGCAGTCTCCTGTAACTTCACCATGGACAAGTGGAGAATTCTTTGTGAATTCCAGCCAGGCACAGCTTAATCTTGATGCGAATGCATCAATGCCGGATGATAATTCTGAATTGACAATCAATCTTTATATTGATGGTGAGATAGCAAGAACAGTGAAGAAGAAAGGTAAAGGGGTATTGGTTGCTTCTATTGATTATAGCTTCTTAGAACCTTAAATTACTTTAACAATATATAAAAAACCGCTTTTAAAGCGGTTTTTTTATTCTTCAATCATACGTTGCTGTACTGCGAGGTTAATCAATTCTGTTGAGTTCTTTGCCTGAAATTTCTGTAGCAGATTCTTACGGTGAGTGTCCACGGTAAGAGGACTTAAAAAAAGTTCTTCAGCAATTACATTACTTGTTTTTCCCTGTGCTACCATCTGTAGAATTTGTTTTTCCCTTTTAGTCAGTCTTGGAATAGGAAGGGTAGTCTGAGAAGGAAGACTGATAATCTGTTTGGTTTCATTGCAGAAAACAATATCTCCCGAAAGAGCTCCTCTGATACCTATCACAAGATCATCAATGGACGTATTTTTGAGAAGGTAACCGCTTGCTCCGTTTTGTATAGACTGCATAATAATGCTTCGTTCTGAACGGTTACTGAACATTATGACAGAGGTGCTTGGCGATATTTTTTTGATTTCTCGGCAGAGTTCTGTTCCGTTGGAATCTGGGAGCGTAATGTCCAGAAGAACAATATCTACCATTTCAGACCGGATGAAACTTAGTGTTTCTGCACCGGATGCAAAACTTCCTGCAACATTGAAGAAAGGCTGGCTTCTCAGCATCATTCTTAATCCTTCAATGACAATGGGATGATCATCTACGATGACAATATTTATTTTTTCATTCTCCATGGATGTTAAGTTCTATATTAATTGCTGTTCCTTGATCATCAGAATTGATTTCCATTTTTCCTTTCAGGTAGTTGACTCTGTTTTTCAGATTACGAAGTCCCATACTTTTGGTGGTATTTTCTATATTTTTATCAAATCCTTTTCCGTTATCTTCAATCGTGATCAGAAAATTCTCGCCGGATTGGGAGCATTGAAGCAGAATACTGCTGGCTTCGGCGTGTTTTACAGCATTGGCCAGTAACTCCTGTACAATCCTGTAAATATTAAGCTGGATATTTAAAGGTAATGCTTTGTCAATATCAATAGCCTGAAAATCAATTTCCAGGTTTTTTCTCTTGTAAAATTCACACAGGTCGAGTATCGCGGTTTCCAAACCAAAATTAAGCAATGATTCTGGCATTAAATTTCTCGCTACATGACGGAGTTCACTTACAGAGCTGTCCAGCTGCCCCAGTATCTTATAAAACTCCCGATCTTTTTCAGGGTTTAAATGACTGGAAGACCACGTAGAAAAGTTGATCTTTACGCCGGCAAGCATTCCCCCCAGACCATCATGAAGGTCTCTTGCAATACGTTCTCTTTCCCTTTCTTCGCCATCAAGAATGGCTTTGGTTAACGATAATTCTTCCTTTTGTTTAATATCATTGATTCTCTGTTCATTTATTTTTTTGTTTTTTCTGAAAATAATAAACAGGAAGATCAGAAGACTTAACGCCAGCAATAAAACAAGACCCATTCCCCACAAATAAGAGTTTTTCTTGTTAACTTCCAGATCTTTTTGATTCTTTTCAGCATTTAAAGTTGCTATTTTTCTTTCTTTTTCAGCAGTATTGAATTTAGTTTCGAGTTTGTTGATTTCAAGCTTTACATTTTCTGTATTCAAACTATCGTTGAGTTTGGAATATCTTTGTTCCCACAGGAGCGCTTCTTTAGTATCTCCCAGTTCTTCATTAAGCAGGGAAAGCTGCTTATAAAAAGTTTTTCTGTTATTAAGATCAATAGCCAGAGATTTTTCCGTTAAAACATCTTCCAGGGTAGTCTTAGCTTCTTTATATCTTTTAAGTTTCTTTAAAATGTCAAACTTGTTGAAATAAAACATTTGAGCCAGAAGATTCTGATTGTACTTTCTGGTATACAATATTCCTTTTTCTATCACAGGAAGAGCTTCCTCATTTTTCTGCCGGGTAATATACAACAGGGTTTTGCTGTAATAATAAAAAGCATTGGATGAAGATTCAGGATATGTCCTGACAAGCTTTTCGGCTTTATTCAAATACTTTTCAGCCTGGTCTCCATTGGCCTGATAACAAAAATTGTTGGCAGAATTGAGATAGGTAAAAAATAGCTCCGCAGAATTCGGATATTGTTTTTCAAGAATTTCAAGGGCTTTGTTATTATAACCTTCAGCTTTTTTAAACTGGGCATTATAAGTAAGAATAACTGCAAGCTGAGTATACAGGAATCCCAGGTTTCTGCTGTTCTTATATTTTTCAACCAATGGAATACTCTTTTCAAGCATGATTTTAACCAACGGAATATACCCCTCTTTATCCTTTTGAGAAACTCCGTAGCTGTACCAGGCAAGAGCCTGAAGAAAATCGGATTCTTCATTTTTAAATTTTGATAAAAATTGAATAGCCTGCTGATAAGAAACAGCAGCTTTGTTTTTATTCCTGTCCAGATTATACTGTCCTTCGTAATAATAATATTTTGCCGAAATAAAAGGATTGTTTTGAGCCAGTATTTTCCCTTTTGCAAGATATTTTTTACTCAAAACCGAATCACTGTTCCTGTAATAATTTGATAAAAGAAAAGAGGCCGTTGCTTTTGAAGGATCGGAATGATTTCCTTTTGTAATGTTTTGTAAGCTGTCTATATAAGCTTTCTCATTAAGCGGAATGATTTGTTGGGATTGTAAAGTAAAAGATAAAAATAGACTTAACAGGACAAGTAATCTCTTCATTATGGATCAATTCTGTAAAATGTTTTTTTAAAACGTTCAATTTAATTAAAAATTTTAGCATAAAAAATACCTGAATTTAGGTAGAAAAAATTACTGGTTTTTCAGGATTGATAGACGTACGTGATGCTCATAGCTTTGCAAACATCAAATCATGAATCATAGAATATTCAATATAGTAACTAAAATTTAAACAAAAAGATTATGAAAAAAATGAGAATGAATCAGCTGTTAAGAGGAGCATTTGTTGCAGTAATAGCAGCAATGCTTATTGGATTTACGGCTTCATGCAGTAAAGATAACGATGACAATGAGAATGGAGCAGGAAAAAGTCATAAAGTGGTTTTTAAAGCAATCGCTTCTTCAGGTAGTAATATTGAGGTAGCGGTTTATGGAATTGACGGTAATCCTACCACTGCAACAAGTCTTAGCGGAACAACATGGAGCAGCCCTGAGGTAACATCAGAACCGGGAGCATACAATGCCACCGTTGGAGTAAACGCTGTCGGACCGGATGCTTCTGCAACTTTGAAAGTTCAGATCTGGGTAGACGGAGAACTGAAGAAAGAGGGGACTTCCAGCGGACAGTATTTGTCGGCTTCTACAAGCTATACATTTTAATATTAAATTATTTTAGGACATAAAACGGGCGCTGAGATTCATCTCAGCGCCCGTTTTTATATGTATCTTTTACTAATTTGCTCTTACAATAAAGTAGCTTTTTTTACCTTTTTGTAATAATAAGAACTTACCATCGATAAGATCCGTTTCATTAGCTGTAAAAGTATCATTTACTTTTTGCTTGTTGACAGAGATTGCATTTCCTTTAATCTCTCTTTGAGCTTCACTCTTAGATTTTAAGAACCCTGACTTTTCAGAAAGAAGATCAACAATATTCACTCCTAAAACATCAGCTTTTGCAATTTCTTTATGAGGAACTCCATCAAAAACTTCAAGGAATGTTTCCTCATCAAGACTTACAAGATCTTCAGCAGTAGAACGTCCGAAAAGGATTTCAGAAGCTTTCAGTGCTTTCTCATACTCTTCTCTTCCATGTACCCAAACTGTTACTTCTTCAGCCAGTTTCTTTTGTAGTTTTCTTTCGTGTGCCGCTGTTTTGTGCTCTTCAATTAAAGCTTCAATTTCCTCTTTTCCTAAGAAAGTGTAGAACTTAATGAATCTCTCAGCATCTTCATCAGTAGCATTCAGCCAGAACTGGTAGAATTTGTAAGGAGAAGTTTTCTTTTTATCCAGCCAGTAATTTTCTCCACTTTCAGACTTCCCGAATTTGGAGCCGTCTGCTTTGGTGATCAAAGGAACCGTTAATGCAAATGCTTCACCCTGAGCTTTTCTACGGATCAATTCTGTACCTGTAGTGATATTTCCCCACTGGTCTGAACCTCCCATCTGCAGCTTTACATTATTGTTTTGGTATAAGTGGAGGAAATCATATCCCTGGATGAGCTGGTACGTAAATTCTGTAAAACTCATTCCGTCTGCCCCTGACTCTCCAGAAAACCTTTTCTTTACAGAATCTTTAGCCATCATATAGTTGACTGTGATATTTTTTCCTACATTTTTAGCAAAATCAAGGAAAGAAATATTCTTCATCCAGTCGTAGTTATTTACCAGCTCAGCTTTGTTAGGCTCGTTTCCTTCGAAGTTTAAGAATTTCGAAAGCTGGTTTTTTAAACAGTCAACATAGTGTAAAAGAGTTTCTTCATCCAAAAGATTTCTTTCAGCAGATTTTCCGGACGGATCACCAATCATTCCCGTTGCACCTCCCACTAATGCAATCGGCTTGTGGCCATGAAGCTGGAAGTGCGCTAAAATTTTTATCTGGATAAGACTTCCGATATGTAAAGAATCGGCAGTAGGATCAAAACCAATATATGCAGTAGTTACCTCTTTATTCAGTTGTTCATCGGTTCCTGGCATCATATCGGCAAACAAACCACGCCACTTTAGTTCTTCTATAAAGGAATTCATTGATTTTTAACTTTAAAATTTTAAGATGCAAAGATAGTAAATTCATAAGTATTAAGGGTAAAAGCGAAACAGCAAAAATGTAGGGAAAAGAAAGTCACAAATCATGAAAATCTTTGTTAACTTTAAGAATTGAACAAGTTCACATTTTTGCCCTTTTACTCCTTTGTTTTTCACCCCAAATAATCTATATTTGCTATTAATGAACGACGAACAGCTATTCCTGCTCATCCAGAAGGCAAAAGATAAAGATCAGAAGGCCCAGACTAAACTCATCAATATTTTTTGGGTAGATGTTTTCTCTTTTGTCATGAAAAAGGTAAGAGATGAAAATGATGCGGATGAAATTACCGTCAATGTTTTTTCAAAAGTATTGTCAAAACTGGATATGTTTGATCCTCATTTTCAGTTCAAGACCTGGATATTGACCATTGCCCAAAATACTGTTATTGATTTCTGGAGAAAGAAGAATCGGGATAACGAAGACGCTGTTGAAAACCTTGATGAAGTCAAAAACCAATATGCAAAATCACCTGAAGAGCTTCTGATTTCTGAAGAAGAACAAAAGAAAATCATCAAAACCATAGAATCTCTGGATGCCAATTATCAGGACATTATCAAGCTGAGATTTTTTGAAGAAAAAAGCATCAAAGAAATTGCTGAAGAGCTGGGAATCTCCGTTGCCAATACTAAAGTAAGAGTAATGCGAGCCAAAAAAGTCTTAGCCGAACTGTTGAAGAATAATGAATTTGATGATCATTAAGCTCAATAATTCAATACATACTATTCAATAGAAACGTATTTTAACCCGTTTACTAAAAATACAAATTCAAAATTGGCTTTAGCCAAAGATTAAAAATAAACCTCTTCTTTTGTTTTCGGAAGAACTATTTTTTGCTGCTTTTTCTGATTTCTGTTCTGCAGATTGATCTTCAGCCCTTTTTTAATATAAGTTTCTTTTAAAGACTTACCATATTCCGCAGTATTTTCTACCTCTTTTGAATAATTAAGCTGTCCAGTTGAAAGGTTAAAATCTATCTCTTTCCAGTAATCACCAGGTCTTCCGGAAGTGGAGGAGGTTCCTATGAGCTCAAAATGCCCGTTCTGAAATCTATATTTATCTGTAACATCCCATTTCCAGCTGCTTCCGCCGTTTTGGGAAATAATCAGAATTCCTTTTTCTATTTTAGTTTCTCCATAAGGATCACCCATCATCCCTCCGCCATTGCTTTCCATAACAGCGTTTCTGGATTTTTCAAGAATAGTCCATGCTCCACCTGTTTTTTTCAGAATCTGAATTTCACGGATGTTTCCCATATCAGTCGTATCCTTTGTATTGTAAATAATTACTTTCTCAGGAATTTTATCACCATCAAGATCACCATCTACTGTTTCAATAACTGAAGAACCTGCAGGCTGAAATTGTTTTTGGGCCAGACAAAATGTTCCGCATACAGCGAATAAAAGAAAGAATATTTTTTTCATAAGAATATTTTGAACAGATAAATATACAAATGAAATTTGAATGATCAATTTCATCAATATATCCGGTTGATGGTTTCCATTAAAAAATCCTTAACTTTGAGCTTCAATTTTAGAAATGGAAAATTCAGTTCAAGACACTACCGTTCAAAAACCAAAATGGATCCGCGTAAAACTTCCTACCGGAAAGAATTACAGAGAGCTGAGAACTTTGGTTGATAAATATAAATTAAATACCATTTGCCAAAGCGGAAGCTGCCCGAACATGGGAGAATGTTGGGGTGAAGGTACAGCTACTTTCATGATTTTAGGAAATATCTGTACAAGAAGCTGTGGATTCTGTGGCGTAAAAACAGGAAAACCGCTTGACGTAAACTGGGACGAACCTGAAAAAGTAGCAAGATCCATCAAATTAATGAAGATCAAACATGCCGTGCTTACTTCTGTAGACCGCGATGATCTGAAAGATATGGGTTCTATTCTTTGGGGAGAAACAGTGAATGCTGTCAGAAGAATCTCTCCGGGAACCACAATGGAAACATTGATTCCTGACTTTCAGGGTATCACAAAACACCTTGACAGATTAGTAGAAGTTGCTCCTGAAGTAATCTCTCACAACATGGAAACCGTAAAACGTCTGACCAGAGAAGTGAGAATTCAGGCAAAATACGAAAGAAGCCTTGAAGTATTAAGATACCTGAAAGAAGCCGGACAAAGAAGAACCAAAACAGGGGTAATGCTTGGATTAGGTGAAACTAAAGATGAGGTTTTCCAGACGATCGAAGATATCAGAAATGCCAATGTAGATGTCATTACACTTGGACAATACCTACAGCCGACTAAAAAACATCTTCCGGTAAAGAAATTTATCACTCCTGAAGAATTTGATGAATTCGGGGATTTTGCAAGAAGCCTAGGTTTCAGACATGTTGAAAGTTCTCCTCTTGTAAGAAGTTCTTACCACGCAGAAAAACATATTCACTAAAAATACAGACCGTTCAGCAATGAGCGGTTTTTTGTTTTTTTAGGTAGCAGATTAAAGGTGATAGGTTGCAGGTATTAGTGGTTGCTAATGAAGGCGGCAATATTTACAATACGGCTGTCATCATTCCCATCCTTTGGAGGGGTGGCAAAAATTCAAAGAATTTTTGACGGGGTGGTTCCTACAACACTCAACAAACCCTACTTAACAAGTCGTATCCTTCTTAATCACTCCAATCCTACCATTTATTTCAATCGGTCTGAAATGTTTTTTCTTAAACTCCGAAGGCGTTTCTCCCGTATGCTGTTTGAAAAGTTTATTAAAATAAGAAAGACTTTCAAAACCTACCTGAAAACAAACTTCTGTCACAGACTGATCTTTGAGCAGGAATATTTTAGCCTGATTGATCCTGTAATTGTTAACAAAATCAGTAAACGTCATATTCGTCTGCTTTTTAAAATACCGGCAGAAAGCAGGAGTACTCAAACTGACAACCTGGGCCACTTCATTGACATTGGGCTTCCGGTCATAATTTTCGTGGATATAATCGTAGATGGTTCCCATTCTGATTTTGTCATTCAAAAACCATTTGATCCGGGTATCTTCCTTATTCAATTCTTTCACTTCTGTGGAATGGGCAAGAATTTGCAGAATTTCAATCAGCCCAACCAAGGATTCAAAAGAGTTTTTATCTTTAATAGCCTGTAGTTTTTCAACAACTGTATTTTTGGTTTCTCCGGAAAATGAAAGTCCGAGATAGGAACGTTCCAAAAGGTTCTTAATATTCTCAAATTCCGGAACAGGAAGGATAATATCCTGAAGGAAGCTTTCCCGCATCTGTAATACAAGCTGCCTGCATTCGGTCTGAATACCATAGTCAAAATTAAGATGAGGAACGTTGGAACCAATCAGTAAAAGATCGCTATCCGTAAAGCCGGAAATGTTTTTTCCAACGTGGCGGATTCCATTCACAGCTTCTACATACACCAGTTCAATTTCCGGATGATAATGCCAGAAAAAACAGTTTTTCAGAGAAGGAGAAAATAGCTTGAAGGATTTCCCTTTTTCAAACTCAATAATTTCTTTCTGGATCTTCATTTTGTTCTTATTTGATTGTTTCTGAATTTAAAATTAAGTAAAAAGGTTAATATGGAGCAAATTTTTATCATTCAAGTAGGAGTGAAATTCAAACTTTCTTGCGATTTTTGCACTTTCAAAATAAAGATACTCAGGTGATCCTTTAACTTGAAGGAAATTAATTCAGAAAAAGATTTAGAGACAATGAAGATTGATAAAAGAATAATACCACTGGCAATTGGTGGTTTAGGGATAGGAACTACGGAATTTACCGTCATGGGACTGCTGCCGGATATTGCCAAAACATTACAGATTACGATTCCGCAAGCCGGACATTTGATTTCAGCATATGCCATGGGCGTGGTTATCGGAGCTCCAATCCTGATTGGATATTCTGTAAAATTCCCTCCGAAAAAAGTCCTGATGGCTTTTATGATCCTTTTTACATTATTTAATGCGCTTTCGGCTATTGCACCGGGATATAACAGTATGCTGGTTATCCGTTTTATGTCCGGACTTCCGCATGGAGCCTTCTTCGGTGTAGGAACAGTAGTGGCTTCAAGAATGGCAGGAAAAGGAAAAGAAGCATTTTATATATCGATGATGTTTACAGGGCTTACGGTTGCCAATCTCGCAATGGTGCCTCTGGTCACCTATATCGGGCATACGTTCCACTGGAGGCTGTACTTTGCTATTGTGGCTGTTATCGGACTTTTTGCCATCTTATTTTTAAAACTGTGGCTTCCGAATCTGGAATCCAACCAGAATACCCACTTTATGGAAGAACTGAAATTCCTTAAAAATAAACAGTCGTGGCTGGTATTGGCTATTACAGCCATTGGATTTGGAGGATTGTTCACATGGTTGAGCTATATTACTCCTTTAATGACTGTTGTTGCCGGGATTAAAAGCAGCCAGATGGCTTATGTAATGGTCCTTGCCGGGGCCGGAATGGTAGTTGGAAACCTGGTGGGTGGTATTGTTTCAGATAAATTAGGCCCGGAAAAAACCTGTGTATTACTGATTTTCCTTATGATGATCTCTCTTGGAGGTGTTTTCTTCCTTGCAGAATACAAGAATATTGCTTTGATACTGACGTTCATGTGTGGTGCGCTCTCAATGTCTATCGCATCACCCATCAATATTATGATGATGAAAGCTGCCCCGAAAAGTGAAATGATGGCCGCGGCTTTTATGCAGGCAGGGTTCAATATTGCCAATGCAATGGGAGCGTTCCTTGGAGGAATTCCTTTGGAGTATGGTTACTCCTTCAACTATCCATCGTTGGTGGGAGTAGGGATGACCTTTATCGGATTGGTTATAAGCGTAAGATATATGTACCTGTACGGCTCAAAAACTCAGAATGAAGAAGAAATAGCTGCAGAATGCGTCTCATGCGATAAATAAAAATGAGTCATAGTGAAAATAACATCGCCTGTTTCAGTAAGAAACAGGCGATTTTTTATCAAATAAATGTTATGCCTCTACCTCATCTCCGTTTTTACACCAGTAGAGGGCATTGTATAAATTTTCTTTGGGGAAAGATTTAAACTCTCCCGGCATCAGAACACTGAAAACACTGGTGAAATCACGTATTCCTTCTTTATCCGTAACAATGGCTGACCGGTTCCAGTTGGTAAGATTTTTCAGTCCCAACAATAAATCTTCAAGCCACGCACCCATGGTAAAATTATCCAGATCGGTATCCAAATACAATAAATAATTCAGCTCACCGAACTGCTCTACCTTCTCTTTTACGCGCGGAATTACCAGTTTTTCAAAATCCTCTTTCGTTACTTCTCCCGTTGCATTGAATGCCGCAACATTCTCCGGGGCTTCTGGAATAATTGTTATCATAATCAATATTTTATGGTGGTTCAGTTTAAAAGAATAACAATAATTACACCATAATTTAGTAGAAAATTGTTAAAAAAGGTATAAATGTTGTTAGTTTCAGTGTAAAATATTAATATGAATCTCAAATCAAATGAACCTTTCTGGCTTTTAAAAAACGGATTGTTAGCATCTTATCCATCTTTAAAATCAAATGAAGAATGTGATGTTCTCGTTATAGGAGGCGGCATTACTGGAAGCCTGATCGCTCATCAGATGATAAAAGACGGGTATAAAACCATCCTGATTGATAAACGTGAACTTTGCAACGGAAGTACTTCCGCCACCACTTCAATGTTACAATACGAAATAGATGTTCCTCTTTATGAACTGATCGATCAGATTGGGGAAAAAGGAGCAGTCTTAAGTTATAAAGCCTGTAGCGATTCTATTGATACATTGGAGAAAATCACAAGAACCATCAGATCCAAAGCAGGTTTCAAACGCAAAAAATCATTATACTATGCCTCGAAAAAGAAAGACCTGGAATGGCTGAAAAAAGAATATGAAGCGAGAAAAGCCGCAGGATTTGAAGTAAAGTGGCTGTCTTCGGATCGTGTTATGGACCAGTTCGGGTTTGAAAATACGTATGGCGGAATTTTGTCAAAACAGGGCGCAAGCATTGATGCCTTCCAATTCGCTCATGAGCTTTTCATGCATAATGTAAAGAAGGGATTGAAGATATTTGATAAAACTGAAATGGTAAAAGTGGAGGAGCATAAAGGATTTAATCTGGTCACCACAGACAGCGGATTTCAGATCAAAGCAAAAAAAATGATTTACTGTATAGGATACGAAAGCAAAAATCTGATCAAAGAGAACTTTGTCAACCTTAAAAGTACCTACGCGGTCGTCTCTGAAATTGATAAAGACAAGTTCAAAAACATCAGCAGCACATTAGTATGGAATACTGATGATCCTTACCTCTACATGAGAACTACTGATGATGGAAGACTTCTCATTGGGGGAGGAGACGAAGACTTTTATGATGCCGAAAAACGTGATGCTATATTGTATAAAAAAGAAAAAGAAATTCTTAAAAATTTAAAGAAAATAAAACCCGATTATCATTTCTATACAGACTTTGTCTGGGCTGGAACTTTTGGGGAAACAAAAGACGGCTTACCCTATATCAGTGAGCATAAAAAATTTAAAAACTCTTATTTTGTGTTAGGCTTCGGAGGAAACGGAATTACTTTTTCAGTCGCGGGAATGGAAATGACTTCTTTGTTCATGAAAGGCAAAAAGCATTCGTTATCAAGATATTTTAAGTTTGGAAGGTAAATTTTCATGCTTTATCTTATATATGACAATACTCCAATTGTTGTGCCCAATTCCCCTCCACAGGAGGGGTGTCAAAAATTCAAAGAATTTTTGACGGGGTGGTTTAAAAAAGCAGGCAGTCACAAAAAGACTGCCTGTTCAACTACAAACTATACCCGTTCTTTTTAGCAAGTTCAACAATAGAACTCTCAATGGCTTTTCCCAAATCATCAGAATCTTCTGTTCCTCTTTTTTTCATTTCGGAATCAATATAACCCTGGCGTTTTTTGGAAAGTTCTTCTATTTCCTTTTGAATTGTATCGCGTGCCGCAGATTTGGCAGCAATCGTTTTTTGAATTTCTTCCTTGCTTTTTCCTTTCAACTCGGCAGGAAGTTCACTTTCTTTAACATTGGCGATAAATCCGGCATCTTTTTCAGCTTTATCTACCAGATCCCAGTGATCATTTTTGTAAGCATTCTTTTTAGATTTGGCAACTGTTCTTTCTACCAGATTGGAAGCTGACTGCATTTCTGCGTTTTTATCCTGTGTGATCTGCTTAAGCCTGTACTCTGAACCATGATTTCCGTAGTAGATATAAGTATCATTTAACCTGGCATTGCATTCGGAAATTCTTTTGTCGTAAGGTGTTTCAATGTACATCACTTTTCTGTCGCTGTCGATATTGAAGTATTTTCCACCTCCCAGAGATGCCCCGTTTTGCCAGAACGTTTGGATTCCCTCTTCGCGGCTTCCGCAGAAAATGGTGTTGGTATAAATATTTTTACCTTTCGCTTTTAAAACAACTTCCTTATAATTTATTTTTCCCTGATCAAATGCTTCATTACCTGCGATATAAATCAGTTTCATACTTTTCTCATTGCTGTCCCAGTTCAGGTTGGCAGCAGCATCACGGATCACAGCACCACAATATTCACTGCCGCCATTGGTTCTTAATGCGAACAGCTTTTCAGAAACAAGATCCAGATCCTGAGTGAGGGGAGTTACCTGACGGATGTAATTTTCATCACGAATTCCGTCGTTGCCGTATTCATACAGTGCAATTTCGATCTCGGGAGCTTTTCCGTTGTATTTAAGAGTGGTCAGCGTATTCACAATATTCCACAGTCTGGATTTTGCCTGATCAATCAGTCCGTCCATACTATTGGAAGTATCAAGGAGAAGAGCAACCTGAATTTTATTGTCTTTTACCGTTGAGGTTAGCGGAATTAATGTTGCTTTTTGTACCGGTAAATGATCGTCAGTATTACTTTTTGCAGCAAGGTTTTCCTGAATGTTTCCGGAGCTTAAGAAAGCTGTACCTGCTGCAAGCGCTAAGATTTTTAAAGTTGTCATATTGTTATTTTTTATTGGTTATTTGTTGTAATCGGAAATCTTTAAATCCTTATTATTTTAAATTCCTGAAATAAAATTATCCCTATTTGAGGCTTGAAATCACGAAACTTGGTGAACGGAAGGTTTCACTTGGTGGATGACAAAATAAGGAAGGTTCTAATTGTATGTTTAGTGTGATAGTAATAAATCTAATGTATCATTTCAATACTGTCAGGCTGAGTGGAGTCGAGGCCTTTACCATTCGAAAAACTTTAAAAGACCGACAGGTATTTTTCTTCAGCCATTACCCGATAACCCAATAGTACAAAAAACAAAAAAGCCGCCCAAAAGGCAGCTTTCTCACATCTGTTATTTTAAAGGATTTCATATTTTGTTTTGATGCTGTATTTCAGCTTGATATTTTCAATATTATCAAAAGAATAATCTACAGGAGCGTCAGCCATTTCCACCTGCACACCGTAAGATCTTCCTTTATAAGCTGCAGGCATGATCACATCACTGGTGTAGTCTTCTATCTCTACAATTTCAAGAGCGTTTCCTGTTTTTTTACCCATGCTTTCCAGTAGGTAGTCTGCTTTTTCTTTAGCGGCTTTCAAAGCATTGATCTTCACTGTTTTTTTGAAATCCGCAATTTTAGTATTCTTTACCTCTGCAATATTCAGGCTGCTTACCCACTTTTGATTCAGGTCTTCAAAGATTTTGCTGAGGTTTGATTTTGTACCGGCTTTAAACTGATAGTTCTTAGAAAACTTAGCTGTCTTAGAATAGATATTCTGGTACATCGCTTTGAATTTGATATCCTCGTTCTTTACTCCTGCATTTTTTAAAATATCAAATAACTTCTTTTCATTATCTGCCAGATCGTTTTTATTATCAGCTTTTATCCCGATGCTAAAGATAATTTCATCCGGTTCCACTTCCATTTCGGCAACGCCTGTTACTTCAATGGCGTTTTTCTTTACTTCCTGAGCATTTACAAAGCTTCCAAGGGTTAAAATTCCGATTAATAAAAAATGTTTCAATTTCATAATTTCCTGTTTTTAAATTTTTAATTCTGATGTAAAATTACGCTGATCAGAAACCAGATTCCGGGAGACTTGGTGAAATAGAGTTTTCACTTGGTGAGTCTTGAAAAAAGTATTGTTTTGAAAAAAAATCTTTTAAACCATTAATAGAATCAAGAGACTTAATTTTGTTTAAATGCTTAAGTGGTGACCTTCTCTTTATTTCAAAAAAAATCATCTTACCCCAGAGTATCAAACACTCAACTTGGTGAAAGGGAAACTTCACTTGGTGAATAGTTTTTGAGCAGACTATATATATGTATATCTTTGTTTTATGAAAATGCTTAAACTCTTTACTATCGTTTTACTTGTGCTTTTGGGAAATATAATCTATTCCCAAACCACTACTAACAGCAGTGCTGCTGTGGAAGAAGTACAGGTAGAAACGAAGAAGCTGAAAAAAGCAATGGACAAGAAAAATGAACCTGCCCAGGCAGATTCTTATTATAATATCGGAGAAACATTCTTCAATGGCGGAAACTTTGCGAAAAGTGAAGAATATTATACAAAAGCCAAAAAGCTGTATGAAAAACTCAACGATAAGCCCAATATTGAGAAAGCTACCCGAAGATTAGCCCAGTCACAGGAAAAGCAGAATAAAATAACACCAGCCATCAGCAATTACAGCATGGCTGCACAGGTAAGCTATAGTGAAAAAAGTAAAGCGGTCAATGCTAATGATGTAGCAAGACTTTCTTCTCCCACACCGGAGCTCAAAGCAGAAGCCATTCAGAATAATATCAATCTGACCAAAAAAGAAAATGAACAGGGCGATCTTGCAGAAAGTTACAGCCAGCTTGCAGATGTTAATCTGAGACAGAAAGACGTTTCCAGTGCCGAAGAAAATCTGAATACAGCCTATAAAATTTCTAAAAAAGAAGCTCCTCAGCAAGCGCTTGCCATCAATCAGAAACTGGCAGATCTTTATGTGGAAAATAAAAACTTTGAGAAAGCTATTGAAGCTAAAAAGAAAGTTCTGAAGGAGGATTTTGTGAAAGAGAACTCACAGGAAAAAGTGAATCAGATTCAGGAGCTGGCCGATATCTATATCAAAAAGAATGATCCTAAAGAAGCCGTAGACCTTTTGAAAAATGCCTACGGAATTGCTTTAGACAAAGGTCATACGCTGGAAGCACAAAGAAGTGTAAAGAAACTGGATAGCCTTTATGCGATTTCAGGAAATGTGGATGCCTCAGTTCAGCTGTACAGAGATTTTTTGGGAAAACTTCCGAATCTTGTTTCCAAAGACAGAAGCCTTGTTGATAATAAAATTCTCGAAGATACAGAGCAACGAATCTCACAGCTGGAAAAAGAAAAAGAGCTTAAAGACGAACTTATACGAAAGAAAAATGTCTTTAATTACAGTCTGATCGGTGCATTGGTTTTGCTGACAGGACTAATCATGTTTATTTTTAGCACCCTGAAAAAGGTTCAGACGAAAAATAAGAAAATTGCCCTTCAGTCGTTACGCCGTGAGATGAATCCTCATTTTATTTTCAACAGTTTAAATAGTGTCAATCACTTTATAGCCACCAATAATGAACTGGAAGCGAATCAGTATCTTACCAAATTTTCGAAGCTGATGCGCGGTGTAATGGAAAATTCCACTGAAGATTTTATTCCTTTTCAGCAGGAGCTGGATCTTCTTCAGAATTATCTTGCTCTGGAAAAAACGCGTTTCGCAGATAAATTTGATTATGAAATTGAAGTAGATGAAAGCCTGAATATGCAAAATCTGCAAGTTCCGGGAATGCTGATACAGCCGTTTCTGGAAAATGCTGTCTGGCACGGACTCCGCTACAGAACTGACAAAGGATTTTTAAAATTAAGCTTTAAAAAAAGTGAGTCTCATCTGAACATTCTTATTGAAGACAACGGAATAGGTATTGAAGAAAGTAAAAAGCAGAAAACCCAGCACCAAAAGACCCGAGAGGGAAGAGGGATGAAAAATACGCTGGAAAGAATTCAACTTCTGAATGATCTCTACAAAAAAGAGATCACCTGCTCTGTAAAGGATAAGGAAAATAGTAATGGTGTTTTGGTAACTATCCAGGTCAATTTGAAGTAATTGAATTCAAATCGATCTGTGGTTTCTATTTGATATATTTTTTCTTTAAAACAGAAAAATTCTTTTTGATATAGTCCAGTTCATAATGGGCAGGAATGATTTCAGTACCTGAACGGTTAATAAATCCATAGGTCCCCGTTATGTTTTTTACCAATGCCAGATCCTCAGAGTATTCACCGAATTTATTAATCCTGGAATACACAGGTTGAGTGATGATTTTTCCGCTTACATCTGAAATTCCATACGTTCCGGAATTGGTTTTTGTAAGTCTCCAGTTTTTATTGATCTTACTGATATCCTCTCTTTCTGAAATTTTCATCTGTGAAAAAGAAAAACTGAATACACTCATGCAGCAAAGAATAAGAAGTTTTGATTTCATATGATTTTGTCTGGTTTATTAATTTTAATCTCTAAAATAATTCTTTTGTATCTTTCCTGCAATAAAAGTGACCAAAAGTATGGCTAGAGAGCTTGTGTCAGCAAATTGTAAGGTTGGTTAAATATTCCTAATTTGCACCTGCAATCTAATGATCTACTACCTAAAATCTGATCTGATGAAAATAAAAGCTGTAATTATAGATGATGAACTCATAGCAAGAGAAGTTTTACGAAACTATCTGACCAAATACTGTCCGCAAGTGGAAATTCTGGGTGAAGCTGAAAATATTAAAGAAGCCGTGCCATTAATCGCTGAAAAGCAGCCTCAGCTGGTCTTCCTGGATGTGGAAATGCCTTTTGGAAATGCCTTTGATGTACTGGAAGCTACCAAAGAATTCTCCTATGAAACCATTTTCATTACTGCATTTTCACAATATTCATTACAGGCTTTAAATAAATCAGCAAGTTATTATATTCTAAAACCTATTGATATTCAGGAACTGATTCTTGCAGTCAATAAAGTAACAGAAAGTCTTGAGAAAAAAGATGAACTCAACCGGAATAAAATCCTTCTTGAAAACCTGAAATTAAAACCTGAAAAACAGCAATTGATTTTGCCAACTTTACAAGGATTTGACGTCGTAAAAACCGAAGATATTGTAAGACTTCAGGCGGATGGAAATTTCACTCAGGTATATCTTACGGATGGTTCAAAGAAGATGGTATGCCGCTTTCTGAAACACTTTGATGATCTTCTGGAAAATCCGTTTGTGAGGGTTCACCGTTCCCATATTATCAATACAGGTTTTGTGAAATCCTACCATAAAAGCGGAACAGTGATGCTGTCTGATGATACAGAAATTGAGGTTTCAGGAAGCTTTAAAGATAATTTCCTGAAAGTATTTTCATAGAATTTATTGTACCTTAACAGACTTAAGGCATTATTTTTGACGTTTTTATAACAACCATACAAAATCTTTCTGTCATGAAAACTATTCATAAAATTATACTTCCCGTTTCGTTAGGAGCATTGGGGCTTATCGTTTTCAATTCCTATTCTGTAAGGATTCCCAGAGGTGCATCTGCTGTAAAGAATTTTGATCTTAAAAAATATCTGGGCAGATGGTATGAGATTGCCCGTTTTGATTACAGGTTCGAGAAAAATATGGACAATGTTACTGCAGAGTATACAGAGAATCCGGATGGAACAGTTCAGGTCAGAAATAAAGGGTATGATTACGTTAAAAAAGTATGGAATGAATCTATTGGAGAGGCAAAATTTGTAAAAGACCCGACAGAAGCACGCCTTAAAGTTTCATTTTTTAAACCAATATGGGCGGGTTATAACGTTATAGATATTGATGAAGACTATCAATATGCTCTTGTAGCAGGAAGCAGTTTAAAATATTTATGGATTCTTTCCCGTACTACCAATATTCCTGAAAGCATCCGCCAGCGTTTCATTCAGAAAGCAAAAAAAATAGGCTATAATACTGATGAACTGACCTGGGTAAAGCATAACCAATAAAAAAACGAAGAAAACAGATGAGGTTCCTAAACTAATTTGCTCTCTGTTTTCTTTATTCTAAGCTTTTAGCTGTTTATATATTCCTTCCATTCTTCAAAACGGTGGTCAATAACCTGTTTCATCAGATCATAATTTTCGTAGGTGTCTTCGATGTGGTAGAATGTCTCGTATTCGTAGTCGCTTTCCTCTGCTTTGGCATCAAAAATATTCACATAATCATCAGCAAATGAACTGTATCGGTTACCGAAATCAGTATCGTCTGCATAATAGTCTTTGGCAAAAAGATTTCCCAGTTCATTCAGATCATATTCGGAAAATTTTCCATCGCAGGAATCCATAACAAATTCTGCTCCAGTCATTTCTCTTCGTTTTACCTTTTCTATTTCTTCTGCAGCATCTTCTTTCAGTTCATCGGAGATCAGATTGTTATGAATACACCAGTTCAGAAACATTCCTGTATGTGTTGCCCCGTTTTTCTGAGGAAGTCCTTCCGGAAAATCACCACCATAATGCCATGACGCATCATCATATTTAGACATAATTTGTATTGTAGTTTTTGATAATTCTGGCAAAAATAGAAAAAATCAATTTATATTGCCGCTGCCATAGAATTTTCCGTCATTTGCATAGAATTTTTTTCAACAAAAAAACATATGGAAAAAGCTGTTCTGATTACTATCGGTGATGAAATCCTTTCCGGAAATACGGTAGATACCAATTCTAATTTTATTGCAACTGAACTTAAAAATATTGGAATAAAAGTTATTCAGATTCTTACAATCTCAGACGAAATTGAAACTATTAAAAATGCTTTAAGTACTGCCTTTGAAACCGGAGACTTAGTCATTACAACCGGAGGACTTGGGCCAACCAGAGATGATAAAACCAAAAAGGCACTTGCTGAATATTTCAATGATGAAATTGCATTGGATGAGGTAACCTTCGATCATTTGAAAGGCTATATGGAAAGAAGAGGACGCGCAGATATTCTGGAGAGAAACAAAGAACAGGCTTTTGTACCTACAAAATCCATCGTTTTTCAGAATCATTACGGAACGGCACCATGTATGATGATGGAACAGGACGGGAAATTGTGCTACAGTCTTCCTGGAGTTCCTTATGAAGTAAAACCACTGATTAAGGATCAGATTATTCCTTATTTACAGCAAAGATTCAGCCTTCATTATATCCATACCAGAATTGTTTCTGTAGTAGGAATTCCTGAGAGTATCCTTGCAGACAAAATTGAAGAATGGGAACTGGCGCTTCCTGAAAATATTGCACTGTCTTATCTTCCGGTAGGAACACGTGTAAAACTCCGTCTGACAGCTTCCGGTGAGAATGAAGAACAATTGAAACAAAGAACAGAAGAAGAAATTCAAAAATTACTTCTTTTGGTACAAGGTCATGTAATTGCCGTAACTGAAGATAAAATAGAAAATATTCTGGCAGAAATGCTCACTGAAAGAAATTTGACGATTTCTACTGCAGAAAGCTGCACAGGAGGTGAACTGGCCAAAATGATTACTTCAGTTTCCGGAAGCTCAAAATATTTTCTAGGGGGAATGGTAGCTTATGCCACAGAGAAAAAGATTAAAATTCTAAATGTTTCCAGAGAAACCGTTGATGAGTTCACTGTAGTGAGTGAACAGGTGGCACAGGAAATGGCCAAAGGGTGTCAGGAATTGTTTGAAACTCATATTTCCCTTTCTACAACAGGCGTTGCCGGGCCAGGAAAAGGAGAAGACGGTAAAGATGTAGGAACGGTTTACTATACAATCAGGATCAATGATCAGGAAGTCACCTCCAGATTATATATGCCACATCTGGAAAGAGTAGACTTTATGGATTTTGTTTCCCAAAAGGTGATTCAGGATCTGGTAAGTCTTCTCGTAAACAGTTAAATACGATATATCTTTTTAATTTTTTTTAATTAATTTTTATATAGTTTTTCACGCTTTTTGAAAGCCCTACAATAAATTTCAAAAATCGTGGAAAATTCCAAACAGATTTTTCAGACCAGCAGCAAAAAACGCTGGAAAAGTGTCCAATGGGGAAGCCGTATTTTTATTTTCATAGGAATACTGCTTCTGCTTGCTTTAGGTCTGATGATGACTCTGGACAGAAGTCCTAAAATACCTTTTAAAGAAGATTATAAAGCGGTAATTACAGCTAATAAACCTTATCTTCAGGAGAATAAAATTTCAAAAGAATATAAAGGTTTCAGAAGCTTTATTTCTGAAAAAACAATCCATACCAGCCTCGACAAAATTGAGAAGGCGAGAGCAGAAAGATACAAGAATCAGAACCGAAACTGGGCCCAGTTTCCGGGAGGAATCCGTTCTGCATTTTATGTAGCGTGGGATCCTCAATCGCTGATGTCACTGAAAAGAAATATCAGACACGTCAATCTTGTTTTCCCTGAATGGTTTTTCCTTGATCCCAAAACAGGAGATCTGAAAACCAATGTAGATCCGGAAGGATATAAAGTGATCAAAAGAACAGGTGTGGCTGCCATGCCGATGCTTAGTAATAACTTCGACAGAGAATTCCGTTCAGAAGGACTGGTAAAAGTTCTGAATGATCCTCAGAAAAGAACTCATCTAATCCAAAAAATCACTCAGCAATGTAAAAAATACCACTTCAAAGGAATTAATATTGACTTTGAAGATATGAATCTGAATTCTGATGAGAATCTGATCGCCTTTATGAAAGAACTTTCAGAGACTTTCAAAAAAAATCAGTTACTGGTTACGATGGATATCATGACGGATAATGATGATTACAATATTCCAAGGCTGAATCCTTATGTAGATTATTTTGTGCTGATGGCTTATGATGAATATTCAGCAGGAAGTGATGCAGGTCCGGTTTCTTCTCAAAAATGGATTGAAGAGCAGACTGGAAAAATTGTAAAACAAACCTCTCCTCAAAAGATTATTTTAGGGTTGGGAGCATACGGTTACGACTGGAGTTCCAATAAGGATGATAATACTTCTGTTACTTATATGCAGGCAATTACCAAAGCCAGTGCCAGTAAAGCAGTTATTGATTTTAATGACAATACTTTTAATTTAAATTATTCTTATACTGATTCTAAAAATTTAACCCATACCGTATTTTTTAATGACGCCGCTTCTATTTTCAACACAATGCGTTTCTCTTCAGAATATCCTCTGGCCGGAACAGCGCTCTGGAGATTGGGAAGTGAAGACAGCAGAGTCTGGAATTTCTATGATAAAGATCTTACTTTCGCCGGACTTTCAAAAGTGAATTTGAAATCACTTGAAAATGTAAAAGGGCAGACCATGGTGGATTATATCGGAGACGGAGAAGTTCTGGATGTTCTGAATACCCCTCATGACGGAAAAATTGCACTGGAGATTGATCCGAAAGAGAAAATTATCACAGACGAAAATTATGTCACTTACCCAAGTTCATATGAAGTAAAAAAATACGGAAGCGCTCCTCAGAAAGAGCTTGTCCTCACTTTTGATGACGGTCCGGATGAAACGTATACGCCGCAGGTATTGGATATTCTTTCCAAATACCACGTTCCGGCAGCCTTCTTTCTGGTAGGATTGAATGCAGAAAAAAATCTTCCGCTTGTTAAAAGAATTTACAGAGAAGGACATGAAATAGGAAATCACACCTTTACCCACGAAAATGTAGCAAAAGTAAGCCCGGAAAGAGCTTTGCTGGAAATGAAACTGACAAGATTGCTGATCGAATGTATTACTGGTCACAGTACCATTCTGTTCAGAGCTCCTTATAACGCAGACTCTGAGCCTACCACTTCAGAAGAGATTATTCCGGTAGCATTGGCCAGACAGCAAAACTATCTTGATATTGGGGAAAATATAGACCCTGAAGACTGGCAGCCGGGGATAAAAGCAGATGAAATTGTAAAACGTGTAATGGCTGGAATCAAGCAGCAGAGAGGAAATATCATTCTTCTTCATGATGCAGGCGGAGATACCAGAGAAGAAACGGTAAAAGCTTTAAAAATTCTGATCCCGACACTTCAGAAACAGGGCTATCATTTTACCAATCTAACGAATATTCTGCACAAAAGCAGAAACGAGTTGATGCCTGAAGTTCCTAAAACAAGATCGTATTATATCATGCAGCTGAACCTTGTATTGGCTACTGTTATCTACGGAATAAGCCATTTCCTGGTTGCATTGTTTACCATTTTCATTGTATTAGGAGTGATCAGATTACTGCTGATGGCATATTGGGCTTTTAAAGAAAGAAGCAAAGAAAAAAAACTGGGTGAGTTTCCGGTTCTAAAATCTTATCCGAAGGTTTCCATCATAGTTCCTGCTTATAATGAAGAAGTGAATATTGTGTCTTCCCTGCAGAATTTGTTGAAACAGACTTACCCCAATTTTAATATTATTATGGTAGATGACGGAAGTAAAGATTCTACTTATGAAAAAGCATTGGAAGCATTTCCGGATCACCCGAAACTGAAAATCTTTAGCAAAGGAAACGGTGGAAAAGCCACTGCCTTGAATTTCGGAATATCACAGAGCGATGCCGAATATGTAGTATGTATTGATGCTGATACGAAACTGCAACAGGATGCTGTGAAATATCTTATTGCAAGATTTTTAAATTCAAGTACGGAAGAAAAAATAGCCGCTGTAGCAGGAAATGTGAAAGTAGGAAACAGGGTGAACTGGCTTACCAGATGGCAGGCTATAGAATATACAACAAGTCAGAATTTTGACAGGCTGGCGTATGCACATATCAATGCCATTACAGTTATTCCCGGAGCTATCGGAGCATTTAAAAGATCCGTGATCATTGAAGCAGGAGGCTATTCATCCGATACTCTGGCAGAAGATTGTGATATTACGGTGAAAATATTAAAAGCCGGATATACTGTAGCGAACGAAAACAGAGCAATAGCAGTAACGGAAGCTCCTGAAACCACAAAACAGTTTTTAAAACAACGTTTCCGCTGGACTTATGGAATTATGCAGATGTTCTGGAAACAGAGACAGACTTTCCTTAACCCCAAATATAAAGGATTGGGACTTTGGGCAATGCCGAATATTTTATTATTCCAATACATCATCCCATTTTTCTCGCCATTGGCAGATGTAATTATGTTCTTTGGAATCCTGTCCGGAAACGGAGACAAAATATTCACCTATTATCTGATTTTCCTTTTGGTAGATGCTTCATTAGCATTAGTAGCATTCATCATGCAGCGGGAAAAACTGATCAATCTCCTGTATATTATTCCACAGAGATTTGGGTATAGATGGCTGATGTATATTGTATTATTTAAAAGTTTAAGAAAAGCATTGAAAGGCGAAATGCAGTCCTGGGGATTCCTGAAAAGAACCGGGAATGTAAAAGAGATAGCAACTTCTTAATGAGGTTGGTGGCTGAAGAATGAGGCTGGAGGTTGTTTTCATGACTTTCATAACTTCCAGCTTTCTGTCACCAACTTCCCACTTAGGATACTTTCATGTTATTTATTTAAATTTGTTTTCATATTCAAGTAACAAATCTGAAATAAATCATACATATTCTAAAAATTGTTATCATAATGAAAAAAATAACGCTTTCTTTGTTTTTAATAGCAGGGATCTGCACTCAGACTACAATGAGCGCACAAGCTAAAGCTGCTAAAGTAGCAGTGAATAACACAGATAAAGGTTTAGACCTTAGCTTGATGGACACTTCAGTACGTCCGCAGGATGATTTTTACAACTATGTAAGTGGAACCTGGATGAAAACTGCCAAAATTCCATCTGACAAACCAACTTGGGGAAGCTTCAACAAACTGGCTGAGGATACGGATAACAATTCCATGACCATCCTGAACTCTCTTCTGAAAGATAAATTTGCTGATGGAAGTGAAGGAAAAAAAATTCAGGATCTGTATGCTACTTATATGAACATGCAGAAAAGAAATGCCGATGGAATTAAACCAATTCAGGAAAACCTGAACAAGATTGACGCTATTAAAAACATGACTGATCTTCAGAACTACCTTACTTCTGTAACGAAAGAAGGTGAAAATGTTTTCTACGGATGGGGAGTGGATGCAGACCTTAAAGATTCTAAAATGAATGCAGTTTACTTAGGTAATGCTTCTCTAGGTTTAGGAAGAGATTACTATCAGAAGGTAAACGAAAAAAATACTGAAGCTATCGCTGAATATCAGAAATATGTAGCTTCCATGCTAAAAGAATTAGGATACAAAAATGCTGATGAAGCAGCAAAAGGTATCGTTAATTATGAAAAGAGCATCGCACAAACTTACCTGACCAATGAGCAGAGCCGTGATAACACGCTTCAGTACAATCCTAAGACGATGGCTGAACTTTCTGCTTTGGTAAAAAATGTTGACCTTCCAGGTTATCTTAAAAAAGTTGGGGTAAATTCTGACAAAGTAATTATCAGTGAATTAGGATTCTATAAGAACTTCGATAAATTGGTAAATGCTCAGAATCTTCCTGTAATCAAAGATTATCTGAAATTCCACATGATCCACGGAAGCGCTTCCTACTTAAGCGAAAACTTAGGAAATATGAAGTTTGCTTTCTATGGTAAATACCTTAGAGGACAACAGGAGCAAAGAGCTCTTAACAAAAGAGGATTTGAGTTGATCAACGGTTCTTTAGGAGAAGCTTTCGGAAAATTATATGTTGAGAAATATTTCCCTGCTGAAGCAAAAGCTCAAATGGTGGAATTGATCGACTATTTAAAGAAAAGTTTCGCTGTTCACATCAATAACTTATCTTGGATGTCTTCAACAACTAAGGAAAAAGCAATGCAAAAGCTGAATAAGTTCACTGTAAAAGTAGCTTATCCGGACAAATGGAAAGACTATTCAAAATTAAATATCGTTTCTGAAGCTAAAGGAGGAAATCTATATCAGAACCTTCAGAACATCGGTGAATGGCAGTATAACAAAGATTTGGCTAAAATTGGTAAGCCGGTAGATAAAACAGAATGGGGAATGACTCCTCAGACTGTAAATGCATATTACAACCCGGTAAACAACGAGATTGTATTCCCTGCAGCGATCCTTCAGCCGCCATTCTTTAACCCTAAAGCAGATGCAGCTGTAAACTTCGGAGGTATCGGAGCGGTTATTGGTCATGAAATGAGCCACGGATTTGATGATTCAGGTGCACAGTTCGATGCAGATGGTAACTTAGTAGACTGGTGGACTCCGGAAGATAAAGCAAACTTCGAAAAAGCAACAAAAGCTCTTGCTTCTCAATATGACAAATACGAGCCTGTAAAAGGAACTTTTGTAAACGGTACTTTCACAAATGGTGAAAATATTGCTGATTTAGGTGGTGTAAATATCGCTTATGATGCTCTTCAAATGTACTTAAAAGATAAAGGAAACCCAGGAAAAATCAGCGGATTCACTCAGGATCAGAGATTCTTCCTAAGCTGGGCAACCGTTTGGAGAACGTTATCAAGTGAGAAATATATGGTGAATCAGGTGAAAACCGATCCACACTCTCCAGGATACTTCAGAAGTTTTGGTCCGCTTATCAACGTTGACGCTTTCTACAAAGCATTCGATGTGAAAAAAGGAGACAAATTATACAAAGCTCCGGAAGACAGAATCAAAATCTGGTAACAATAACAGCCGCTCAGCAATGAGCGG
The DNA here is from genome assembly GCF_018924625.1 of Chryseobacterium sp. PCH239. Classification (NCBI taxonomy): domain Bacteria; kingdom Pseudomonadati; phylum Bacteroidota; class Flavobacteriia; order Flavobacteriales; family Weeksellaceae; genus Chryseobacterium; species Chryseobacterium sp. PCH239. Next base: position 1,862,501 of record NZ_CP073027.1, on the reverse strand, counting down.
TTTTTTTATTAGAATTTTCTGAAAAGATGAGAAATAGTGAGTATTTATCTGAAAGTAGTGTAACGATTTGTAAATCAGTGTAGACATATGATAGTATAAAGTTAATACTATGAGAAAACTGATACTTTCCCTATCCTTAATCACAGGGATATTCACTCAGAATTTGATGAATGCACAGGCAAAAACGATTAAAACAGCACTGCATAGTAAAGACAGAGGTTTAGACCTTGTTGCAATGGATGTTTCAGTACGCCCACAGGATGATTTCTATAATTATGTGAACGGAAACTGGATGAAAACTGCTCAAATTCCTTCAGATAAGCCTGTTTGGGGAAGCTTTGATAAACTTGCAGAAGACACAGATAACAATTCTATGATGATTTTAAATTCTCTTTTGACGGATAATTTTGCTATAGGAAGCGAAGGTAGAAAGATTCAGGAGCTCTATGCATCTTATATAAACATGCAAAAACGAAATGCAGATGGAATTAAACCCATTCGGGAAAAACTGGATAAAATTGATGCTATCAAAGATCTTGCTGATCTTCAGAATTATCTGATCTCTGTCACAAAAGATGGAGAAAATAATTTCTATGGATGGTCTGTAAGTGCAGATCGTAAAAACTCAAAAATGAATGCTGTTTATTTGGGGATTCCTGCTTTGGGACTTTGGGGAAGAGATTATTATCAGAAAGTTAATGAGAAGAATACGGAAACCCTGGCGGAATATCAAAAGTATGTAGCTTTGATGCTAAAAGAATTAGGATATACCAATGCGGATGAAGCAGCAAAAGGAGTGGTAGAATATGAAAAAAGCATTGCGAAAACCTATCTGACTAACGAGCAGAGCCGCGATAATATTCTTCAATACAATCCACAGACGATGGCTGAGCTTTCAGATCTGGTAAAAGGTGTAAATCTTCCGGAATATCTTAAAAAAGCAGGAGTGAATACAGATAAAGTGATTATTGGGGAGCTGAATTACTATAAAAATATGGATCAGTTAATCAATGAAAAAAAACTTGCTGTGATTAAAGATTATATGAAGTTTCACCTGATCAATAGCAACGCCACTTATTTAAGCGGAAAACTCGATACTCTTCACTTTAATTTCTTTGGAAAATATGTATTCGGACAGCAGGAACAAAGGGCATTAGATAAAAGAGGTCTTGAATTGATTAACAAAAATATTGGGGAAGCCTTCGGTAAGCTCTATGTGGAAAAATATTTTCCTGCAGAATCCAAAGCTCAGATGGTTGAACTGATTGATTATTTGAAGAAAAGCTTCGCTGTTCACATCAAAAAATTAACATGGATGTCACCAGCCACTAAACAGAAAGCAATGGATAAACTTAATAAATTTAGCGTAAAAGTGGGCTATCCAGATCAATGGAAAGATTACTCAGCTCTAGAGATTATTCCGGGAAGTTCTTTATACAGTAATCTTCAGAATATTGCCACTTGGAATTACAGTAAAAAACTGGAAAAAATAGGCAAACCTGTTGACAGATCAGAATGGGGAATGACGCCCCAAACTGTAAATGCTTACTACAGAGCAGTAAACAATGAAATAGTATTTCCAGCAGCGATTCTTCAGGCACCATTCTTTAATCCTAAAGCTGATGCAGCCGTTAATTTCGGAGGAATAGGAGCAGTGATCGGTCATGAAATAAGCCATGGATTTGACGATTCTGGAGCCCAGTTTGATGGTGACGGAAATTTAGTAGACTGGTGGTTGCCTGAGGATAAGGCTAATTTTGAGAAAGCAACAAAAGCTCTTGCAGCACAATACGACAAATATGAACCTGTAAAAGGTTTTTTTATCAACGGAATCCATACAAACGGTGAAAATATTGGAGATTTGGGCGGAGTAGCAGTAGCGTATGATGCTCTTCAGATGTATTTAAAAGACAAAGGAAATCCAGGAAAGATTAGCGGATTCACTCAGGATCAGCGATTTTTCATGAGCTGGGCTAGTGTATGGAAAACAAAAGCTTCGGATAAATATCTTCTTCTTCAGATCAAGATTGATAAACATTCTCCGGGATATCTCAGAAGTTTTGCTCCCTTAATCAATATTGATGCATTCCATAATACATTCGACGTTAAAAAAGGAGATAAACTATACAAAGCTCCGGAAGACAGAATCAAAATCTGGTAACAATAACAGCCGCTCAGCAATGAGCGGTTTTGTTTTTTTAGGTAGCAGGTGATGGGTTGCAGATTATAGGTAATAAATAATAAGTAATAGGAATCATGATTAGGAATCTAAGTGACAATTTTATATTAACGGTTTCCATCATTCCCCTCTTTCGGAGGGGTGGCAAAAATTCAAAGAATTTTTGACGGGGTGGTCTAATAACATTAAACTTTAAATCCCGAATTATCAATTATCATTCATTACATATCATTAAAGTTTGTATATTTGATAAGTTTGTGTAAAATCAAAAATTATCTTTAATGAAAAAGCTAAATATTGGAATACTTGCCCTTTCAGGTATTGTATTTCTTAACTCATGTGGTGCAGCAAAGACTGTAGGGACAGACAATAAAACAGAAGCTACAGCAAAAGTAGTTGAACCGGTAAAAGAAGAAGCAAAAGAAGAGGGAATCAATTTATCGTATATGGATACCAGTGTCCGTCCACAAGATGATTTTTTTAGCTATGTGAATGGAAACTGGGTGAAAACGACTCAGATTCCTTCAGATAAAGCAAACTGGGGATCTTTCAATGCATTGAGAGAAAATGTAGATGATGCTTCATTAGATATATTAAACAAAATTCTTACAGAATCATATCCTTCCGGGTCAGAAGGACAGAAAATCCAGAATCTGTATGCCTCTTTTATGGATACCAATAAGAGAAATGCAGAAGGTCTGGCTCCTATCAAAGCTGATCTTGCCAAAGTAGATGCTATTAAAAGTCTTGGTGATCTTCAGAAATATCTTTTAGAAGCTACAAGATTAGGCGATAATTCTTTCTATGGATGGAGAGTAGGTGCTGATATGAAGAATTCCAATATGAATGCGGTGTATCTTGGCGGTCCGGATCTTGGTTTGGGGAGAGACTATTACCAGAAAGTAAATGATGCCAATACTAAAACACTGGCGGAATATCAAACCTACGTTGGAAAGTTATTCGGAGTTTTAGGATATAAAAATACTACTCAGGCGGCACAGAATGTGGTAGACTTTGAAAAACAGCTTGCTAATTATTTATTGACTCTTGAGCAGAACAGAGATGCCAATTTAAGATATAACCCTAAAAAAGTATCAGAATTATCTGGGCTTGTGAAAAACGTTGACCTGGCAAAATATCTGAAAGATGCAGGAGTAAACACAGACCGGGTGATCATCGGAGAACTGAAATATTACCAGAATATGGATCAGTTCATTACCCAGAAAAACCTTCCTTTACTGAAAGACTATCTGAAATATCATATTATCAATGGAAACGCAAGTAATCTGGATGACAATTTGGAGCAGATCAGATTCGATTTCTATGCTAAATATTTACAGGGACAAAAAGAACAGCGTCCGATGAACAAAAGAGGACTTACCCTTGTCAATGGTGTTCTGGGTGAAGCTTTCGGAAAATTGTATGTAGACAAATACTTCACTCCAGAAGCTAAAAAGCAGATGGAAACGTATATTGATTACCTTTTAAAATCATTTAAAACACACATCGCAAACATAGACTGGATGTCTCCTGAAACCAAAGTAAAAGCTCAGGAAAAACTATCCAAGTTTACAGTGAAAATCGCTTATCCCGACAAATGGAAAGATTATACTCAGTTGAAAGTAGAATCACCCAAAGAAGGGGCTACACTATATTCTAATCTTCAGAATGTAGCAGCATGGCAATATCAGAGAAGCTTGGATAAAGTAGGTAAACCGGTTGACAAAACAGAATGGGGAATGTCTCCACAAACTGTAAATGCTTACTACAGCGGATCAAACAACGAAATTGTATTCCCTGCAGCCATTCTTCAGCCTCCTTTCTACAATCCTAAAGCAGATGCAGCAGTGAACTTCGGGGGAATCGGAGCCGTTATCGGTCACGAAATTTCCCACGGATTTGACGACAGCGGTTCACGTTTCGATGGAGACGGTAACCTGAATAATTGGTGGACGGATGCAGACCGTAAAAACTTTGATGCAAAAGTAGGCCAGTTAGCTGCTCAGTACAGTGCTTACGAACCTGTAAAAGGAAGCTTCGTGAACGGTAAATTTACAAGTGGTGAAAACATTGGTGACTTAGGTGGAGTAGCAGTGGCTTACGATGCCCTTCAGATGTATTTAAAAGACAAAGGAAACCCTGGAAAGATCAGCGGATTCACTCAGGATCAGAGATTCTTCATGAGCTGGGCAACGGTTTGGAGAACGAAAGCTACCGATCAGTATATGATCAACCAGGTGAAAACCGATCCCCACTCTCCGGGAATGTTCAGAGCATTTGGTCCGTTGGTTAATCAGGACTCATTCATTAAAGCATTTGATATCAAACCGGGAGACAAAATGTATAAAGCTCCTCAGGACAGAATAAAAATCTGGTAATTTTACCATAAATTGTTAGAAAAGAAAGAATCCGATTCAATACGAAGCGGATTCTCTTTTTTAATATTCTTTCTTATAGTTTCGGAGCACAAACTTTATTCCGGTTTCTATAATATCTCCCATGGTTTTACAATATTTGAAATTAACATCATAGGTGAGTTTTTGTAAAGCTGTTCTTAGTTCTATGACATTGGCTTCAGGTGCAAGATTGTCTTTTTTCATAATAGAAATAAGTTCATCAAATCTGTTTTGACTGCTCGTTACTCTTTTTACAATTTGTGAACGTACTTCTTTGCGGTATTGTTCTATGGAACTTGGCTTTAGCTTTTCCAATACCATATTCACCATTTGATTATTTTCTTTGAAATACTGTGGAAGATAAACTTTCAGATTTCCCTCATACGTTTGCTGATCAAAATCGATAGGACGGATTCTGTAAATAACCTGATCAAAATCGTGTATCGGAATCACCACATAATTATAAGAACGCATATCACCAAGGAGTCCAATAAGGCAACGCTCATTGAATTTCACAAATTCTTTGGAAATCTGTGCTTTTTCAAGTTCGGAGCAGTTGGATAAATGTTTCTGAATAAAAACGTCTCCGGGAATTCCTAAAATATGTTCCTCGATCAAAGTGTTTTTGTAAACCAGAAAGTTTATTCGGTTGGGGGAAAGCAGATCTTCAAGTTCCAGCCCGAATATTCGGGAAGCATCTGCCTGTTTAATATAAAAATAGGTGTAATTATCGTTAAGTATATTTCTCACCCGAATACGAAAAGGTTTAGAATTTCCGAACGTACAAAAGTCGATCGTATCAACTTTCAGATAAGGTAAAGTAGCAATATCTCCATCAGAATGAAGGAGGGTATAGATTTTATTTAAATTGGCCTCTATTTCTTTAAACTCATATTCAGAATACAGTACCCCAAGCCACAAAGTATCTTTGCCATCTTTATCCAGAATTCTTACACTGTCGCTGAACCTTAAAAGATCTTCATACAGAAACTTAATCTTGGTCGTTCTGTTATATTTTTCCAAATATTGTTGTAATGCTTCTGAAACAGGAAATATCGGTTTTCTGAATGCTATTTTTACATCTTTCATGACACTGTTCACTTTGTTTAAATATAAAGAATAATTTTTTGTAAAATCTTAGCAATTCTTATTTTAACATTTATCAGACATGTTTTTAAAAGAGTAAAGCGGACAAAAATTTTATTTTATTTTTCTTGGAAGACTTTATTTATTTTTTCATAGCTTAGTGATATCGTAATACGGTGATTTTATGTTGAATAAATGCAGAAGAATTTAGATGATCCAAGAAAAATCTTAGTAAAATTTTGTATGTTACAGTTTTTTTTTAAATTTAAACATTGGATTGGTAATTTATTTGATTCATCGGTAAATTACTCGAGGACAGATCCAAACCAAAATAGTAAATCTCAAAATAACAATAATATGGCAATGTTTAATTATGGTGTTGGCGGAAACGAGGTAAAAGTAGACGCTAATGAAGCTATTCAGGAAATACAGGAAAATAAATCACTGATAGTAAGCCAGCTTACAACAGAAGAGTCTTATACCCCTGAAATCGTAACAGGATTAAAAACAGTGGAAGACGTTTTCAGACATTTCCAGCCTTCAGTATCGGTACAGCACGAAACAGAAGATGGTGGAGTGATAGAAGAAGAATTCCGTTTTCAAAACCTTGGAGACTTTACCCCTAAAAGCCTTACTCAGAAGTCAGATTATCTGCAGCAATTGAGCATGGAACAGGAGCAGTACAATAAAATAGTACGTCAGCTGAAAACAAACAAAATTCTACGCAATATGCTGGAGAACGATCAGACAAGAGCGGCGTTCATAGAGGTATTGAAAGAAGTGGCACAAGAACTTGAAAAATAATTAAAGACTTACATTAAATCATGGATAGCAAATTACAGGCACAAGAAAGCCAGCAGCAGGGTCAGCAGCAACACGCAGGGCAGCCGAAGGGTAACCCGCTTGCAGAGCTCAATAAAATGGGAGGATTTGGCTTTGTTGAATCCGTTGTAGACGGTATTGCCAATATGAACCCCACAAGAAAGGCAAGAAAAGAAATCTTCCTGAACGATAGCAATAAAGCAGAAGAAAGAAAAGAACTTCTTCAGAAGATCAACCTTTGGGTAAACCTTTTAGAAGGTAGCGAATCTGCTGATAAAATGGCTGATACGTGCAAAAGTAAAGCACAACAGGCCGACGAGAATTTAAAGAAAAACTTAAAAAATACACTGGATGCCGTTCGTATGTTGGAAACCAACTACAGAACAGTAGCCCAATTCTACAAAAATACGGAATTGGATAAAGTGGATAACGTAAGTATCGTGAATGCAAGCCTTGAGCAGGTTTCCGATCTGGATAATCCTCTGTTCATTGATGCTATTTCAGAAGAATTCAAAAATTATTATGACCGTCTTGATCTTAGAGATAACTACTCAATCCTTGCCATACCTGGATATTTAGGATCAAACAAGGTCATCGAGAAGTGGGCAAAAATCTGTAACGAAAACAAAGTAATGATGGTTACAGACTTCGCTAACCTTGATAAGCCGGATGACGTGGTAGATTTATTCCACTCTGCCAATCTTACAGGAGGTGAGCTTCACAGAAGTAACGTTATCATGACGTGTAACTGGCTGGTAGGACGTGGTAAAGCTGAAGAAGTAGGGGAAGAAGAAAACGTAGAACTTCCGCCTTCCACTTCATTAGCAGGAAAAATCCATAAAACACTGATGTCTCAGGTAGCAGCAGGTAAAAAACATGGTAATATCAACGAAGTAGACGCTGTAAAATTCGAGCTTAAGAAAAGTGAAATTTCTCAGTTGGAAAAAATGGGTCTTGTACCAATGGTTAACGAATACGGAAAAATTATGGCTTTCTCAGCGAAGACCTTATTTACAGGAGACAATATCGGTCTTCAGACGTATTCCGTAGTTCGTGTATTCGACTATGTAACTAAAGTATTACTTGATTTCCTTAATAGAAGAGCTTTCGAAAACTGGAATGCTAAGAATGAGGATGATTTGAGAAGACAGATTGTAACATTCCTGGATAACATCAAAGGACCGGACAAGCTGATTGAGAAATTCAAAATTGTTCGTTTCGAGCAGGATAGAGTAAACAAAGACAGAGTATGGCTGGATATCCGTATGACCCCTTATTTCCCTACAAAAAGTTTCGTTATTAAATTGGACGGGCACAAAGGAGATGATGGTAACGAATGGGATGCAGAATATACTCAGGAGTAATATAAACATACTTTACATAACAAAAACCGATGCAATATTACATCGGTTTTTTTTCAACCAACACCTATGAAATTGAATATGAATAAGAAACTTATCATTGGTTTACCAATGTTATCAATGGTTCTTTTGATAAGTTGTGAAAAAAAATACCAAAGTCCGGGCACTTACGAAAATGATCTTTTCGCACAGGAACGTCAGGAAGGAAAAGCATACATCATGAATGAAGATGAATGTTTTGATGGAAGTGAACTCGTACTTGCAAGTTCAGAGGTAAAACTTTCAGACAGTTCAAAAGGCCGTGGAAAATCATTCTATCTCTATAAAGTAAAATCCGGAAAAGTATTGAAAACAGTAAGAGATTCTACGGTAGATATGCCAATGCTGTTTTTATCTCAATACAAATTAAAGATTAAAAATACAGATTCTATGTATGTGTATCTGAAGAAGCTTGAAGGGTATCGTTTTATAGCCAAAGACAGAAACCTTAAGTATCAGTGGTTAAAAGCAGCTCCGGTATATTCTGTTGAGAAGAATTAACTTTAAATTCAAGTTTTTTATATCACTATATCATGATTTTTTTACTTTTGTTTTTGAACAAACACAAAAACAAAATGAAAAAGAATGTAACCTTGTATGAGGATATCTCCCTCTATCGTCTCCAACCATTTAATCTGAAAAGTAGTACCTGTCTAAATAGCTTCCGACTGGGAGTTCGTTAAATTCTATCAGCCATGACAGGGAATATTGCCGGGGATCAGAATCCTCGGGTTGGAACAACATGTTCCTACGAAATAAAGCCTTCAGTACTTTCATTTGTACTGAATGGAGGCTTTGAATGGTATCTTTATAAGAAACAGAAAAACGGAAGCTGGAAAGACATCACCGGAAAACCAAAAACCGGTGAAAAAGTGACATACAACTTTGGAGAAATAGCGCTGGGAGTAGAATTTCAAATGAAGGTGTATGAAATTAAAAAAGGTATTTTACCCGGCCTTCCCGTTACCAAGGAACTGGCTGGCAGCCTTATAATTGTTCCTATCAGCAACAAGGTTCCAAAGATTGATAAAGTAGTCCTCTTCAACAGAGGAGTAAAAGATTTCAATAAAGCAAGTTATCATGATATTCTTATCGCACAAGCTCATTGTATTGCGATGTTTAATAAAGAGATTGAATTTCACCTTTGGGAAGATGACGCTCCTGGAAAAGGGCACGATGCCAGTATTAACAAAAGCAACCGTCACACCCACAGCTACAAGGCTCGCGTCAATGAAAAAGGAATTGCGGAAGTATCTATTCATTTAATGTCTGATGAAAAAATCCTTCGTCAGATGGCCGATCAGTTTCTGATGAAAGGTGACAGAAATGAAGGCGCCAATCATGAATATTATATTACGGCTACCTACTCCGGGAAAATTCTGGGAGCCAGCCAGGTGAATGTAGAGGTAGCCAACCCGGATTATAAAGGTCAGCCTCAAAATCACCCCAAACCTAAGCCGCAGCCTGAGAAACACACGCCAAAATTCCCGGCCGGACAAGGAGGTGGTCCCAAACAGCCGGATCCTAAAGGCAATATTATAGAAGCTGTTTTCATAGATGATACAGGAAAAGAGCTTTCCAAAGTAGCGGTAGGAGATAAAGTTAGGGTCAGAATTCACTCCAAGAACATGGTAGGGAAACACATCCAATATGTTATCTGGAAATATGATTCTACATCCACTCATGAAGTTTATAGAAGTGCAATGATTAAAATCCCTGCCGATGTATATGATACCTCAGGATTTGTCATTACAAAAGATATTTTTGAAAAAGGAACAGGGTCTCCTACCGCCAATTCTGACTCCGGTAGACAAAACTATTTTATAGAAATTATCTCCAAAGATCTTTCTGCAGAATCTCAGAAATTTGGGGTAAATTCGGAAGGCCTGATGCAGGTGGAGAAGGTGAAGAGTGCGGTGGGAGTGCAGAAGACTCAAGCTCCTAAACCGGAAACCGGAAAATGTCCGAATTGTGATAAAGATATTACTTTAGATCAAATGAAAAAATATTCCCTGACTGTCAAGATGAAACTAAACTTAAATCAGTCATGGAAGCATATAATAAATATATGTCAAAATTTCAGATGAATACATGTTGGAATAAGGCTCATTTTTTTGCACAAACCAGAATAGAAGCTGGAACATCTTTACATATTAAAGATGAAGGCTTAAATTATTCTGTTAAGAGATTAATTGAAGGTGACAGATATAAAGGCAAAAATTGGGTTAAGGGAGACCCAATAAAAAAATAGGAGGCTACTATCTTGACGGGGAATTTAAAAGTCGGCCTTTCTCATATTTTGACACTCATAAAGAAGATGCTAATAAATATGGTCGAAAAGATTTAAACAAAGCGAATGATAATGGTATACAAAAGCTAATCAGGAGATGATAGCAAATTTAGTATATGATGATAAGAACCGTCCAGTTAAAGCCAAATTAGGAAATACAAAAGATGGAGATGGTTGGAGATATCGAGGAAGAGGATTCATTCAACTAACAGGTAGAAATAATTATACAGCAGCTAGTAAATACACTGAAAAATATGCTAATATTGAAATTATATCTGATGAAGGAGCTAATAAAGTAGGCACTAATGCAGAAGTTGCAATGCTAGCTTGTATGGGATACTGGGTTGCAGATGAAAGAACAATTCAGAAAAAAGCTAATGGAGAAAAAATGTAAATTTAATTTCAAAATTAATTGGAACAGATGTAGATTGGAAGGGAAAGAAAAAATCATTCGATGAAATAACATCTATTTTATTTAAAGTAAACGAATGCATATATGGAAAGAAAGATAATGATACAGAAAAAGGAGATAAAAATCAATATGACATTAATGTAGATACTTTTGAAGTTAAAAAAATAACCACAAAATCCGATAGTATGGATTATGAATATAACATTTATCAATCAGGGCAGAAAATCAAAACTTATAATATCAAAAAAAACAGTCACAATCTTTTACCTTTTCCCGAAACAGGACCTAATTGGGGAAGGTTTGGAACAAGAGATAAAGGTGGAGATAACTGGGTAAATGAAAAAGTCTGTGCTGCATTATTAGGTTTCTTTTACTCTTTACCATTAAATAAGTATTCTAAAGCACTATATTTTAATGATATTTCGGCTTACGATGGCAGAAATATTGGACATGCGGGACACAACATAGCAGGAAATGATGTTGATATAAGATATCCAGGAAGTACAAATGGCGCACAAACACTTTGGAAGGATGCTATGAAAACATATAAAAATGAAGAAGCATTCATAAAAGATTTAGAAAATATATTAGATGTAGCTGTCAAATGGAAATTTATAAAAAACTACGCATATAAAAAGGGAATAAAGAACACAACTGGCAAAGCCACCGGTGTTCATCAAGATCATTTTCATATCGGATATAGATAATTAGTAATAATAAAAAATGAAAAAATTTGTAATCATTTTCTTTTCAGCAACAAGTCTTATTTGCTGTCAAAATAAAGAGAAAAATACAACAGTTGAAAATATAAATAATGATATAGATTTTATAAAAAAACATATGAGGCTTCAAGAAAAAATTGAGCTTTCTGAAAATGACACAAATACATCAAATCAGTATAAGCTAATAGATAAAGATTTAGAATTAGGTGGAGAGTTAACCTTACAAGGATTGAAAGAAAATGGTTATAAAGTACCTGAAAACAGCTTTTTTTCAAAGCAAATTAAGGATATTTTTGAAACACAGGAAGATTGTTCATGTACCTCAGTAAAGCAGCATCAAAATTTCACTACTTATTTTGTCAATTCGTCACAGGAACAAAATATTAAACAAACAGAATTTGATTACACTTATGATCATATATATGTTTATCCCAATCTTAAAATTTTAACAGATCTGCCTCTTTTAAATGATATTGTGGAGTTAAAAAACAATAATTTGAAAGTAAATTTAAATCAAACTATTATTGCTAGAAACAAATATTTATTTAACAACAGTAAAGGAGACTTGGCTTGGTTATTAGCTAATGACAAGGATTTTTTAAAAATATTACTTGTAAATTTTGGCTTTGATAAAGAGGATAAAATAAATGAAGTAATTCTAAATGATCTATTTCAAGAATATTCCAAAGAAACGCCAGAATCCTCTCAAAAAATAGGAAATATTTTATTTGTAAAAAATTGTGAAGGAAAACTAAGTATTAGAAAAAACTTACTTAAGTATATAGAAAAAAACACAACTAAAAATAATGATAAATATGTCTCTGCATTATCAAATTATGTGATTGGTATACTTTATAATGACAGTATAAAATCTCTATTTTCACCTGATGAAAAGGCTGAAATTGTAGCAAATATATCCAATATAGAAATCCCTGCATTCAATAACTATAAAGGTTTAAATACGGATTCTTGGAACTCGCAAGCTACTACATTGTTCTACCTTCAAAATAAAAGCACAATGAATCACCCTGAAGTACTAGATATTTTAAAAAAACACAACTATTTTGGTTATCCATATTTAAAAAAATATATTGAAAGCGGTGGCCTAGAAAACGAGAGTACAACTTCACCCCAAGATGATGATTATCAATAAATCCTAATAAATATCAACTAGTTCATAAACTATATATCCTGATGAGAACTTTTTAATTATTTATCTTTTTTTCATACGCAAATAGTAGGAATAGATAAGAGTAAAAAAATTATACAATAACAGATTCACAAAAATACTCCTTCAACATCAAAAACAGGAAAAATAAAATAAACCTATCTTTGCAGCATAGAAACAATGTTCAGGATGAAGAGAAAATCATCTCTTCAATGATTTAAAATAAGATTGGTTTTTGGAAAAAAATAAAACAGGTTCAGAATTCCTTCATATAGGAAACAGGCTTTTGGAGTGGTACAGAAATAATGCAAGAGATCTGCCTTTCAGACAGACAAAAGATCCGTACAAAATCTGGATCTGTGAAATTGTATTTCAGCAGACCAGAATCAATCAGGGGCTGAATCATTATAATAATTTCATTAAACGATTTCCTGATGTAAAAACATTGGCAGAAGCTGAAGAAAACGAAGTTTTACTCTATTGGAAAGGATTGGGATATTATTCAAGAGCCATCAATATTCATAAAGCGGCCCAGCAGATCATGAACGATTATCAGGGTATCTTTCCTCACGAATATGAAGAAATTTTAAAACTGAAAGGAGTAGGGAAATATACTGCAGCAGCTGTTTCAAGCATCTGCTTCGGTGCAAGAATGCCTGCGGTTGACGGGAATTTCTACCGTGTTTTGAGCCGTCTTTTTGCCGATGATTTTGATATTTCAAATTCAAGAGCGTTTACCTATTTTTCTGAACTGGCCGCCCTGGTAATGCCGGAAAATGTAGGAGACTTTAATCAGGCTATGATGGATATCGGCTCGGAAATCTGTAAACCGAAAAATCCGTTGTGCGGAGAATGCCCTGTAAATGAAGATTGTCTGGCATTTTCCTTGCAAAAAATTTCATATTATCCTGTAAAAACGAAAAAAGTAAAAGCAGAAGATCTTGCTTTGACCTATTATTTTGTTCATAGAAAAGGACAATTTCTGATCCGTCAGAGAGCAGATGACTTCATATGGAAGAAATTATTTGAGTTTCCCACAGCTATTCCTTCCGATATGGAACCCTTCATTACAGGTTCAAAAACAGTTACCCATAAACTGACTCATAAGAATTTAAGCATTGAAATTTGGAATGTTGAGGTTACTTCAGAAAAACAATGGAATGATTTTATCGCTGAAAATCAATACCTGATTACAGACCTTGAAGGCTCTCATGAAAAATCCTTTCCGAAGCCTTTGGAAATTTACATTCAAAACGCACTGAAAGACTGAAATTTGTCTTCCGAAATCTGAAATCTAATTTGTACTTTTGCAAAATGATTAAAAAAGTCATTTTTATTTTTGTATCGCTGCTTTTAATTTCATGTGGAAAAGATCCTTCACCAAAACCTTATGGAGAACTGCGTCTTGAATATCCCGCACCGAAATACCAGAAGTTTGAAAACGATTGCGCCTATACCTTTGAGTATTCGGACTTTGCTTCGATTGCTCCAGCGAAGAAACCTTGTTGGTTTTATCTGAACTATCCAAAAATGAAAGCTAAGCTTTTCATTACCTATTACCCTATACAAAACGACTTTGCTGACCATATTAAGGAAGCTGAAAAAATGGTATATGAGCATACCATCAAAGCCAGTTCCATTGATACAAAATCCTTTGAATACCCTGAAAAGAAAGTATATGGGAACTTCTATGAATTGAAAGGGCAGAGTGCTTCCAATCTTCAGTTTTACATTACAGACAGTACGAAACACTTCGTGACTGCTTACTTATACTTTAATACGAGACCGAAACCGGACTCTCTTGCGCCTGCAGTGAACTATATCAAAAATGATATGAAACATCTGCTGGACACTTTTGAATGGAAAAAATAATTACTTTTAATATACATTGAAAAATATATGAAACTTTTAGTTGTAGGAAGTGTTGCATTTGATGCAATTGAAACACCATTTGGTAAAACGGACAAAATTTTAGGAGGTGCAGCCACTTATATCGGGATCACTTCATCAATTTTAGGCGTTAAATCCGGAATTGTTTCTGTAGTAGGAGGAGACTTTCCACAGGAACATCTTGATATGTTCACAAACAGAGAGGTAAACATCGAAGGAATTGAAATTGTGAAAGAAGGAAAAACATTCTTCTGGTCCGGAAAATACCACAACGATCTGAATACAAGAGATACTTTGGCTACAGAAGTAAACGTGTTGGAGAACTTTGATCCGAAAATCCCGGATTCAATGCAGGATGCCGAAATTTTACTACTGGGAAACCTACACCCTGGAGTTCAGTTATCTGTACTTGAAAAAATGAACAACCGTCCTAAGCTGGTTATCCTTGATACCATGAACTTCTGGATGGATTCTGCATGGGATATCTTAATGGATATGATTGCTAAAACAGATGTTATTACCATCAATGATGAAGAGGCAAGACAGCTTTCAGGAGAATATTCTTTAGTGAAAGCAGCTAAAAAGATCCACACAATGGGTCCTGAATATGTGATCATTAAAAAAGGAGAGCACGGAGCTTTGCTTTTCCATGATAATAAAGTATTTGCTATCCCGGCACTTCCACTGGAAGATGTTTTCGATCCGACAGGAGCTGGAGATACTTTTGCAGGAGGTTTCGCGGCATATCTTGCCAAAAAAGGAAAAATTGATTTCGAAACGATGAAATCTGCTCTTATCGTAGGATCTGCAATGGCTTCATTCACTGTAGAGAAATTCGGAACAGAAAGAATAGAAGAAGTAAACGAAGCAGATATGTTCAGCAGATTGAGACAATTCAAAGAATTAACGACATTTGATGTTGAACTGCAGTAAATAAGTCTTTTTAAGAAATATTTATAATAAAAAATTGAGTGAAATTCGTTAAGAATTCTAAATTTGCAACTTGTTAAAATAGTAAAATGACAAATAAACTAAAAATCACTTTTCTTCTTGGGATTTTCATCATGATATTCTCTTCAAATATGATGAATGCCCAGCTAAAACAAGGAGATCTGGTGGATGGTATTGCAGCTGTTATCGGGGATGAGATTGTATTGGAATCTGATGTAATCGAGCAGATGAATTATGGTAAACAGCAGGGTGCTGCCAATACAGACAAATGTGAGTTCCTGGAAAATCTTATCAGCAATAAGCTTCTTGTATACGAAGCAAAAAAAGATACCTTAATTGAGAACCGTTCTGCAGCAATCAAAGAACAGGCTAATGCAAAATACCGTCAGATGCTTTCTCAGTTTCCGGATGAAAAAACAATGCTTGCAGCCTATAAGTTCAGAAATTCTTATGAACTGAAAAATGCTATCGAGAAAATAGATACAGACCAGTATTACGGACAGGCGAAGTACCAGAGAGTTACTGATAAAGCAGACGTAACTCCAAATGAGGTAACTGATTTCTACAATATGTATAAAACACAGCTGCCACAGGTAAAAGATGAAGTTACTTTAGCTCAGATTATGATCTATCCGTCACTTACAGAAGCTCACAAACAAGACCTTATCAACAGACTGAAAAAAATCAAGCAGGATATTATCGGAGGGGAAACTTTCGAAAGCCAGGCAAGAATTTATTCTGAAGATGAGGGGTCAGCTGCCAACGGAGGATTATATAAAAATATCAATAAAGGGCAGATGGTGAAGCCATTCGAAGCTGCTGCATTGAACCTTCAGGAAAATGAAATTTCAGATCCTGTTGAATCTGAATTCGGATTCCACATTATTCAGTTGGTGAAAAGATCCGGTAAAGTATATGATGCAAGACACATCTTGTTGAAAGCTGTTCCTACTGATGATGAGATCAAAACGGCAAAAGCAAAATTAGACAGTATCAGAGGTCTTATTATCGATGGTAAAATGACATTCAAAGATGCCGCTTTTAAATTCTCAGATGATAAAAGAACGAAGTTCAACGCAGGGATCATTCCTGGAGCTGATGGTTCTGATAAAATTGAAAGAGAAAGTATCCCGGGAACAATCAGCTACGAATTGGCAGGTTTAAACAAAGGTGATATCACTACTGCTTTTGAAGATGAAGAGAACAAAAGAAAACAAATCAAGATCATCAAAGTTGAAGATGTGATTCCTTCTCACCAGATTACTCTGGAAACAGATTTCAGCAGAATCAAGCAGATGGCACTGAATAAAAAGAAAAGTGAAATGGTTGAAAAGTTTGTCAACTCAAAGTTACCGACAACCTTTATTTCAATTGACGGACGTTACGATACCTGTAACTTTAAGTCTAACTGGAAGAAACAATCCTTAACAAAATAAAATCAAAACCTTCAGAATTTCTGAAGGTTTTTTTTATAATAAGCTTTAAAGAATAATAAGCTATGATAGAAAATATTGACATATTTTTCCCGGAAAACAGTTGTTTTTATTATTTTTACACATGAGCAATTTTATAGATTTTAACGCTGCAAAAAAACTTCATGACATGGAGGCTACACACAATAGAATTTCACACCTTTTTAATATTAAATATCCAATTATCCAGGCAGGCATGATCTGGCATTCAGGATGGAGACTTGCTTCTGCAGTTTCTAACTGTGGAGGATTAGGAATAATAGGAGCAGGAAGTATGTATCCTGATATCCTGAGAGAAAATATCCGGAAATGTAAACTGGCAACAGATAAGCCATTCGGGGTAAATGTACCGATGTTATATCCTAATATTGATGAAATCATTCAGATCATCCTTGAAGAAGGAGTGAAAATTGTATTTACATCAGCCGGTAACCCGAAAACCTATACGGAAACCCTTCAGAAAGAAGGAATCAAAGTAGCTCACGTTGTTTCTTCCACCAAATTCGCTGTAAAATGCGAAGACGCAGGAGTAGATGCTGTTGTTGCAGAAGGTTTCGAAGCAGGAGGCCACAACGGAAGAGATGAAACCACCACATTCTGTCTTATTCCGAATGTAAAGAAACATATTTCTAAACCGTTAATCGCTGCCGGAGGAATTGCTTTAGGTTCACAAATTAAGGCTGCAATGATTCTTGGTGCGGACGGTGTACAAATCGGGTCCCGTTTTGCTGCTACCCACGAAGCTAGCGCCCATGAAAACTGGAAAAAGAAAATTACAGAACTCCAGGAAGGAGATACACACCTTACGTTGAAAGAACTGGCTCCTGTAAGAATGGTTAAAAATAAATTCTTCAATGAGCTGGAAGATATTTATGTGAACGGAAGAAACAAAGATGCTTTAATCGCATCGCTGGGAAGAGCCAGAGCAAAAAAAGGGATGTTTGAAGGAGATATGGAAGAGGGAGAACTTGAAATAGGCCAGGTTTCTGCTTTAATTGATGAAATTCTTCCGGTGGAAACTGTTTTCAGCCATCTTTTAAAAGAATTTGAAGAAACGAAAATGCCGGTTTTTTAATATGATCATATTCGATGGAAGGAAGAATAATTGATGTAAAGGGACAAAAATTATATATCGAACACAATAATCAACTTCGAGACAGGCCTACCATTGTTTTTCTGCATGATTCATTAGGATCTGTGCAGCTCTGGAGAGATTTTCCGGCTAAGCTGGCTGAGATCACACAATGCAATACTCTTGCTTATGACCGTTTAGGCTATGGGAAATCGTTTCCTATGCTTACTCATGAGAGGCCGATACATTATATGGAACTGGAAGCAGATCTGTTGAATGATGCATTGACTGAAATGAATATTGATAACGTTGTCCTGTTCGGGCACAGTGATGGGGGAACAATTGCTTTGATCACCGCTGCAAAATATCCCGAAAGAATAAAAGCCGTTATCTGTGAAGCTGGTCATATTTTTGTAGAAGAAACAACTTTAAAAGGAGTTTACGACGCATGGGAAGCTTACAAAACGACCAATCTTCCGGAACGTTTGCAGAAATATCATGGTGATAAAGTAGAAATGCTTTTCAGAGCCTGGACCGAAACCTGGACACGGGATGATTACAGAACCTGGAATATAGAGTATTTCCTGAAAGATATTACAGCTCCATTGTTATTTATTCAGGGAGAAGCCGATGAATATGGCACATTGGATCAGGTAGAAAAAACAGTTACTCAGGTCGGTGGAAGTGCAGAAAAATATATCATTCCCGGTATAGGCCATACACCGCATAAAGAAGTGCCTGAGCTTGTATTGGAGAAAGCGGCCGGATTTATCAGCAATTATTTCTAATATACAATATCAACAAGACACCTGTTAACGGGTGTCTTTGTTAAATCAACAGATTGATCTATTTTTATTTCAATAACTGTAGCTCGGCAGCAATATTTTCCCTTGCCTGAGCCTCATATTTATCCTTAAAATATTCTGTTTTAAAGATACTTTCAAGTTCAAGGAAATGTTTGAGCACTTTTTTTCGTCCCGGTTTATAAAGGAAGTCAGGATAAATAGCATACTCTTTTCTGATATTCTGAGTATATTCTAAATAAGTTTTAAAATCTTTACCCAATACAGAAAGATCGGCATCAAGCAGATAATTGGTGTCTTCATTATCGGATTGATGATGTGATTTTGTTGCCAGAATCTGCGCAGAAATGAGTGAAATTCTGTCTTTGTTCAAATGAAGTTCTCCAAGCCTTTTTTCTGCTTTGGCCGCACTTTTTTCCTCATTAGACTTAGAAGAAGCATCGTAGATAACGTCATGGTAAAACACGGAGAAAGAAATGGCTGTAAAATCTGAAATATGGCTTTTCACAGCTTCGAGTTCACTGAACATATTTTCAAGATGAAGAAGATTGTGGTAGTGTCTGCCTTTTTCAGAATATCTGGTTTCAACTTCGTTCCACAGACTGTCGATCAGCTGTTTGTTTTCGGTGAAAGAAGAACAAAGCGTTTCAAAATAGTTTTTCAGATTCATAGAAATAAGATATAAAAAAAGGAACTTTTAAAAAGTTCCCTGATTTGCTTCCAGAACAGCCTTCAGCTCAGCCCAGCCTCCGCCGTTATAACCGTCCTTTAATCCTTGAGCGTTAAGATAATCCAATGCTTTTCCGCTTCTGTTTCCGCTTCTGCAGAATAAGATAACAGGCTTTTCAATAGATAGGATCTCATCCTGTCTGTCTTCTACTTCGCCTAAAGGAATATTCTTAGCACCATCTATATTACCGTCCATTTCAAGCTCCATTGGCTCACGAACGTCGATTAATTCATAGTTTCCTGATTGTATTACTTCTATTAAAGACATAGTTGTTGGTTTAAACATTAAATTAGAAACGAAATTACGTATTTTTTTTTGAAAAAAATCCTAATTAAAACATAATTTTTTCAGAAAGAACCATTCGTGGGAGGTACTTTGGCATAAATCTGAAGATTGATAAAATAATCTTAATTTTGCAGTGTGAAATTAATGAATGCAGACGCTGAAAAATATTCCCAACTCATAAAGTCCAAGGCAAAAAGTTTTGGATTCCAGAGTTGTGGCATTTCCAAAGCTGATTTTCTCGAGGAAGAAGCTCCTCATCTTGAAAAATGGCTGAAGAATAATTACAACGGCGAAATGAAGTATATGGAAAATCATTTCGACAAAAGACTTGATCCGAGACTATTGGTAGAAGGTTCAAAATCTGTGATTTCACTTTCTTACAACTACTTTCCTGAAGAAAAAATTTCAACGCTGGAGAACTTTAAAATCTCAAAATATGCTTATGCAGAAGACTATCATGAAGTAATCAAAGAAATACTCCGTGAAATGGTTGCAGAGCTGCAGGAAGAAATAGGGGAATTTGGATTTCGTGTCTTTGTAGATTCTGCGCCGGTTTTGGAAAGAGCGTGGGCTAAAAAATCAGGAATAGGCTGGGTAGGGAAAAATGCCAACCTCATTACCAAACAAAGCGGTTCTTTTTATTTTCTGGCCGAAATCATCTGCGATCTGGAGCTGATTCCTGACCACGCCACTACAGATCATTGTGGAAGCTGCAGAAAATGTATCGATGCCTGTCCTACAGATGCCATTGTTTCTGAAAAAATTATAGATGGAAGCCGCTGCATTTCCTATGCAACCATAGAACTCAAAAGCGAAATCCCGGATTATTTTAAAGATAAAATGGAAGACTGGATGTTTGGCTGCGATATCTGTCAGGATGTTTGTCCCTGGAACAGGTTCTCAGCGCCTAACAAACAGAGCCGCTTCCAACCCAATGAAGCGTTGAAAAACTTCAAAAAAGGAGAATGGAAGGAACTTACTCAGGAAATTTTCTCAGAAATCTTTAGAAAGTCTCCCGTAAAACGTACTAAATTTACAGGACTCAAAAGAAATATTGAGTTTTTACAGAAATCTTCTGACTGAGTTTTCTCTGAACTTTTGGTGACAATCCCTCTTTTGGAATTTTTTGAAGTTCCAAACCAGAGCTGATGGTCGACCATTCCTTAAATTTTTCGCTTTAAGGAGGTGAAGATTTACATTAATAAGTTTCTTAAAAAGCCTTTCCTATAAAGAAAAATTGATTTTCAGGAGATCAGAATCTCACCGAAAATCAACGTCTTTTTTGTATTCTTTTAGGAGCAGTTTTTACTCTTACTTTAAACCTTTTTTGGGATTTAGTATTTTTACGCATATTTGTGAATATTTCGTAACTAAATATAGCTAATTTTTCGATTAAAACAAATACTTTTACTAAAAATTAAAGATTAAATTTTATTAAAAAACATGACTGTGAAAACAATATTTATGTATCTCCTGAAAGTGATAGGAATTATTTTAGGGATTGTGATTATTTATGTCATCCTTGGGTTGTTGATTCCCTATATTCCTGTTTCCGCAAAAAATGATGGACAAAAGAAAGAAATTCCAATCTACATTTATACCAACGGAGTGCATACCGATATTGTAATGCCTGTGAAAAACGATTTGCAGGACTGGAGCCGGAAAATTCCTTTTGCCAATACAAAATCAAAAAGAACAGACTATCAGTATATAGGGATAGGATGGGGAGATAAAGGTTTTTATCTTGATACACCTACGTGGGCAGACCTGAAATTTTCAACAGCTATAAAAGCTGCATTCTGGCTAAGTGATTCAGCTATGCACTGTACTTATTATAATACGATGAAAGAAGGCGATGACTGTAAAATGATTATGATTAGCAGAAGTCAGTATGAAAATCTGGTGAAATATGTGGAAGATAAATTTGACAGAGATCAGAACGGAAATTTTATGCTGATCCCTACCAATGCTGTTTACGGTGATAACGATGCTTTTTATGATGCAAAAGGGACTTACAGCTTTCTGTATACCTGCAACACCTGGTCAAATAACGCTTTGAAGGCAGCAGGGCAAAAAGCCGCACTTTGGACTCCTTCTGATTTCGGAATCTTTCAGCATTATAAATAAAATATGAAAAAGGTTTTTTGGTTTTTCACCATCTTTTGGATCTGTTCATGTTCTCAGGAAAGGAGAAATAATACAATAAGAACGGTAGAAACATCAGTAGTTGCAGAAAAGAAACCTGAAGCTGATTTTTCTAAATTAAAAATAAAAGCAGAAGAAGCCCTGAAATTCTGTGCTTCAAAGAACCTCAGCAAAGATTTCTGTATTCTCATTGATATGAGCCTTCACTCCGGCGTTAACCGTTTTTTTGTCTGGGATTTTAAGAATAATAAGATTACTAAAAAATATCTGGTAGGGCATGGTTGCGGTTCCAATTCCTGGAGTAAAGATAATTCTAAAGCCAATCCGGGTTTCAGCAATGAAGATGGAAGCCACCTTTCATCTTTAGGAAAGTATAAATTGGAAGGAAGAGGCTACAGCGATTGGGGAATCAATATAAAATACCTTATGCACGGCCTTGAAGAAACCAACAGCAATGCTTTAAAAAGATATATTGTCTTTCATTCCTGGGATCTTATGAGCGATGAGGAAGTGTTTCCTGACGGATCTCCCGAAGGATGGGGCTGCCCGACTGTTTCCAACAATGCCATGAAAGAAATTGATCCGATGATTCAGAAATCGGGAAAACCAGTACTGATGTGGATCTATAATTAAATCTTTGTCATACATTTGTTTCACAACAATCAGATAAACTGATCCGGTCTTATGAAGCATACTCTTTTCCGTGAACAACAGCTCAATTGTGATATAGAAACCGCCTGGAAGTTCTTTTCCTCCGCAAACAATCTTTCAGAAATTACTCCGAAGGATATGGGCTTCGTCGTATTAACGGAAATGGAAGATGATGAAATCTTTGAAGGAATGCTCATCGATTATTATGTTTCTCCATTATTCGGTATCAAAATGAAGTGGCAGACGGAGATCACCCACGTAGATTTTCAGAAAAGTTTCATTGATTTTCAGAAAAAAGGTCCGTACAAACTATGGAACCACTATCATGAATTTATTTCCAATGAAGAAGGCGTATTGATGAAGGATACTATAGACTATGAACTTCCCATGGGATTTTTAGGTGAAATTGCCCACGGTCTTTTCGTGAAAAAGAAACTGGAACATATCTTTGATTATCGTTTCAGAATATTGAGTAAACTGTTCTAGATATTCAATAGAAACGGTTTATCATCCTGAGCTTAGATGAAGGGAGCCCGTTTAAAAACGATAACCCAAATTCCACTGGCTTTAGCCGAAACTTTAACGATTCCAATTAGATTCCTACGGAATTACAGACTGCATGAATAGACTTTGCATTCTATTTGTCATTCCGTAGGAATCCCAATACAAATAAATAAGATTATTCATCCATTGTTTAAGTTTTTTTAACAGTTCAATGGCCGAATTTTCCGGTAAAAATTCCTAATTTTGCCAAACTATCGTTTTTTACTTAAAAACTAATGTGTTCTGGTTGACATGGCAAGTCTGAGGTCATTTTTCTTATTCTATATCATACTGGTTTTTTCCCTTTTCAATTCGAATTGGGCGGAAAAATCATTGAGAAATATCCCTCATGTTCCTCCTGTAACCAACATTCATGTTCTGGATGTTTACGAAGAGGCAGATATGAATACGCATGCATTGCCTGCGGCTGCCAAAATTGTAAAACATTCTGTCAAAAAAAACGATACTGCCATTGCAGATTTTTCAGGAATTTTAAAAGCTATTCCCAAAGTTACGCTTCCTGAGATCGCAATTTCTATTATTTGTGGCGTTAAATCTTTTCTCCATCTCCTCCAGCTGTACTAGGTTTAAGTTTCTGAATACCAAATCATTTTTACGGAAATCTTATAACTTAAACATTTAAAAATGTATTTTAAAAACGTAATAATTTGCATTCTTGCAACATTATTCGCTGTGTCATGCAGTAAAGACAAGCAAAAAGACAATCAGAAAGACAAAGAAGTTCCCGTGCTGGAAATCAAGGAAAAAGACACCTTGGTGAGCAACCAGTTTGTTACTGATATCCAGGCTAAAAAAAATGTTGAAATGCGCTCCAGAATCGGAGGTATTATACAGCATATTTATGTAAATGAGGGACAATTTGTCCATCAGGGACAGGCTTTATTTAAAATTAATGATGCCGAACTTCAGATGGAACTCCTGAAAGCAAATGCAGCTTTAAAACAGACTGAAGCAGATGTTCGTATTGCAGAAGTAGAATTGAAGCAGATTCAGAGTCTTCATGCTAAAAAATTTGTTGCAAACAACGAACTGGAAATGGTAAAGGCTAAACTATCTTCTGCAAAAGCAAAACATGCCTTTGCCGATGCAGAAAAAAGAACCGTTCTTCAGAAAATAAGCTTTACAAGAATTACAGCACCTTTTGATGGAGTAATTGATGTAATTCCCCATAAAGACGGAAGTTTGGTGGAAAATGGAACATTGTTAACCACACTGTCCCAACTGAACGAAGTGTATGCCTATTTCTCCATTCCTGAAAACTTATATTTTGAGCTTTTAGCTAATGATAAGATCGGAAATCATCAAAAAATTGAATTGACGTTGCCTAATGGAGTTAATTATCAGTTCAACGGAGCTTTGAAAACAGCAGAAGGGGAAATAGACAGAACCACAGGTTCTATTCGTTATAAAGTGCTTTTCCCGAATCCGGACCGTTTGATCAAACACGGTACTTCTGGGAAACTTATCATTTCTGAGCAACAGAATAATGCGATCCTTATTCCACAAAAATCTACCTTTTCCATTCAGGATAAAACCTATGTTTTTGTGGTAGATAAACAGAATAAAGTGAAAATGACCAACATTAAGATCGGAACTACTTTAAGAGATTCTTATATGGTAGAAAGCGGGCTTAAAAAAGGAGATTTAATCATTTATGAAGGGACTCAGTCTTTGAAAGATGGTGATATTATCAAAATCAAAAAGAAGTATTAACCTTTCATAATCTTTAAATCAACTAACTATGGTAGAAATGTTTATAAGACGAAAGGTTCTTTCGTTGGTTATTTCCATATTATTTGTATTGCTGGGAATTATGGCGTTGCTGAAAATGCCAATCACTCAGTTTCCCGATATTGTACCGCCTTCAGTAACCGTTACAGCAAAATATACAGGAGCGAATGCCGAAGTGTCTGCCAATGCGGTAGCGCTGCCTTTGGAACGTGCGATCAATGGAGTGCCGGGGATGACGTACATGTCCACGGTAACCTCCAATGACGGTCTTACCCTTATTCAGGTGTTCTTTGAAGTAGGAACAGATCCTGATGTGGCTGCAGTAAACGTTCAGAACAGAGTAACGACTATTCTTGATGAACTTCCCGAAGAGGTAATCAGAGCCGGAGTAACTACTGAAAAAGAGGTGAACAGTATGCTGATGTACCTTAACATCACCAGTGCAGATCCGAGCCAGGATGAACAGTTCATTTATAACTTTACGGATATCAACGTCCTTCAGGAGCTGAAACGTATTGATGGAGTAGGGCGTGCTGAAATTATGGGGCAGAAAGAGTACTCCATGAGAGTTTGGCTGGATCCTCAGAAAATGGCAGCTTATAATATTTCAGCAGATGAGGTAATCACTTCCCTGCAAAAACAGAATATTTCCGCTGCGCCTGGAAAAGTAGGTGAAACCTCTGGTAAAACCTCCAGTCAGCTTCAGTATGTAATCAAATATAAGGGAAAGTTTTTTGAGCCTAAGCAATATGAAGAAGTTCCTATCAGATCTGACGTGGATGGAACTATTTTAAAGCTTAAAGACATTGCTAAAGTGGAATTCGGAGCCATGAACTACGGAATGGTTTCCAAAACAGACGGAAGACCTTCTGCGTCGATTATGATGAAACAACGTCCCGGTTCCAATGCTTCCGAAGTGATCGAAAGCGTAAAAGCAAAAATGGAAGAATTAAAAGTTACCTCTTTCCCTCCCGGAATGGAGTATAACATGGCTTATGATGTTTCCCGATTCCTGGATGCTTCCATCAGTGCAGTACTGACAACCCTTATTGAAGCCTTTATTCTGGTAGGAATTGTAGTATTTATCTTCCTTCAGGACTGGCGTTCCACATTAATTCCTGTACTGGCTGTACCGGTAGCATTGGTAGGAACTTTTGCGTTCATGAATATGCTGGATTTCTCTGTGAACCTTTTAACATTGTTTGCATTGGTTCTGGCCATCGGAATTGTGGTTGATAATGCCATTGTCGTCGTTGAAGCCGTTCACGTGAAAATGGAAGAAGGAATGAATGCGATGGATGCCACCATCAGTGCCACTAAAGAAATTGCAGGAGCTGTAGTAGCGATTACGATCGTAATGTCTGCTGTATTTATTCCTGTAGCTTTCCTGGATGGCCCGGTGGGTGTATTTTACCGTCAGTTTTCATTAACGCTGGCCATCAGTATCGTGATTTCTGGGGTGAATGCATTGACACTTACTCCGGCACTTTGTGCTATTATTTTAAAACCTCATGACCACAATAAGAAGAAAACGATCATCGACAGGGCTTTCCAGAGTTTCAATACTGGTTTTGAAAGACTGACAAATGGCTATGTAGGTATTTTATCAAAATTTGCTACAAGAACTACGGTAACTTTCGGACTGCTGTTTTTATTTGTCGGACTTACTTTCGTGACCAGCAAATTCCTGCCGACCGGATTTATTCCAATGGAAGACCAAGGAATGGTGTATGTAAGTGTAACGACTCCACAGGGAGCAACAGTAGAAAGAACAGAAAAAGTACTGGATGAAGTTACCGTTATTGCCAAGAAGATCAAAGGAGTGGAAAACGTGACCACGCTTGCAGGGTACAGCATCGTAACTGAAATTGCAGGTTCTTCTTACGGAATGGCGATGATTAACCTTAAAGACTGGAAAGAAAGGAGTATTTCAGTGAATGATCTGATCTCAGAACTTTCAGACAAAACAAAAAGCATTGCAGATGCGCAGATTGAGATTTTTGCACCACCAACGGTTCCGGGGTTCGGTAATACCAGCGGTTTTGAATTGCGTCTGCTGGACAGAACCGGAGGAACGATTGAAAATACAGATAAGATCACGAAGGATTTTGTTAAGAAATTAAACGAAGCTCCTGAACTGCAGAACAACTTTACCAGCTTTGATGCTACTTTCCCGCAATACATGATCAATGTAGATTATGATATGGCAGCGAAGAAAGGAGTATCGGTAGACAACGCCATGTCTACCCTACAGACCATGTTGGGATCTTATTATGCCACGAATTTTATCCGCTTCAGCCAGATGTATAAAGTAATGGTCCAGGCGAGTCCGGAACACAGAGATACCCCGGAAAGCATTCTGAATTTATATCTAAAAAATGATAAAGGTGAAATGGTTCCTTTCTCAACTTTCATCACTATCGAGAAGGTATATGGCCCTGAAGTACTGACAAGGTACAATATGTATATGTCTGCGATGATCAACGGAGAGCCCGCGGACGGTTACAGTTCCGGAGATGCCATTGAAGCGGTAGAACGTGTAGCCAAAGAAACCCTGCCAAGAGGATTCGATATTGAATGGTCGGGGATGACAAGAGAAGAAATCTTATCAGGCAACCAAACCGTTTATATCTTCGCGATCTGTCTTTTATTTGTGTATCTTTTATTAGCAGCACAATATGAAAGCTTCCTTCTTCCGATGCCTGTATTATTAAGTCTTCCGACAGGAATTTTCGGATCTTACATTGCATTGGTGGCTGCAGGGCTGGATAATAATATTTATGCACAGGTAGCATTAGTCATGCTGATCGGTCTTCTGGCAAAAAATGCCATCCTGATCGTAGAATTTGCGGTAGCAAGAAACAAACAGGGATTTGATATTGTTCCGGCAGCTATTGAAGGCGCAAGGCAACGTCTGAGGCCAATTCTGATGACTTCTTTTGCATTTGTAGCAGGGCTTATTCCTCTATGTATTGCATCAGGAGCCGGAGCCATCGGTAACCGTTCTATCGGTACGGCAGCAGCAGGAGGAATGCTGATAGGAACGATCTTCGGACTGGTCGTGATTCCGGGACTGTATATATTCTTTGCAAAACTTGAAAATAAGAAGAAAGATGAAAAGATTAAATCATAGAAATATATTGTATGGAATAGCGTCACTGAGCCTGGTTTCGTGTGCTGTTCCCAAAGTAACGGAGTTGAAAAAAGCTCAGGAATTACCTGAAGAGATTCTTAAAGCTGATAAAAATAAATCTCCGGATGAATTCCAGCAGATCAACCTGAAAGCTTATTTTACAGATCCAAACCTGCTTGAACTTTTCGATAAAGTAGTTCAGGCTAATCCTGATTTTCAGATTGCCCAGCAAAGAGTGGAGATTGCCAACAGTTTCCTTCAAAGGTCAAAGATGGATCTATTGCCATCTCTTGAAGTGGGAGTACAGGCTTCCGGTGACCACTACGGAAAATATACAATGGAAGGCGTTGGAAACTATGATACCAATCTTTCCCCTAATATTACGGAAAATCAGAAAATTAACCGGGATTTTACTCCAAATTACTGGCTGGGAGCAAGAAGCAGCTGGGAAATTGACGCCTGGGGAAAGCTGAAAAATAAAAAGATTGCTGCTCAGAAGAAATATCTTGCTTCAACGGAAGGATTGAGGTTGCTGCAAGTAGAGCTTTTCACGGATATTGCGAATCTCTATTATCAGCTGGTTGCTTTAGATAACCGTCTTGCGATTTATCAGAAAAACTATAAACTTCAGCAAAGAGCCTTTGAAATTGTTCTGGCTCAGCGTGAAGTGGGAAAAGCCACGGAATTGGCAGTTCAGCAGTTCAAAGCTCAGAATAACAACTGGCTGGCAGAGATTGAACATATCAGAGTAGAAATTGTTACGGTAGAACAGGCAATCACTACTTTAACAGGAAGCTACGGTGGAGAGGTAAAACGCGGAAAAATACTGATGCCTACCAATATGGAAGTCTTGAATAAAACCATTAATGTAGAAAATGTGATTCATTCCAGACCGGATGTTGCTGCCAATTATTATGTTCTGGAAGCTTCTCAGGCTGATGCGAAGGCAGCAAGAGCTGCTTTTTATCCTAAAATTGATCTGGGAGCAGGTTTCGGATTGAATTCTTTTTCTGTGGAAACATTTTTCAAACCAAGTTCTCTTGCCGGGCAGCTGTTGGGAGGATTAATGGTTCCTGTTTTCAATAAAGGACAGCTGAAATATGAATTTAAGGTAGCCAGCAAAGAACAGGAAATTGCTTTTTTAAACTATCAGAAAAGTATTACCACTGCTTTTAATGAACTTCAGTCTATTTTGAAACAGACTAAGATCTATGAGCGTGTCTTAAAGCTTAAATCAGAAGAAGTTGGTTTCCTTGACCGTGGTGTTGAGGTTTCCAACGATCTGTATCTCACAGGATATGCTAATTATTTTGAACTGATCAATTCTCAGAAGAGCAAATTAACTGCTGAACTGGATTTACTGCAGTTTCAGCATCAGAATACCAGAAATAACGTCCTGCTGTTTAAAGCACTGGGAGGGAAACTGGATTAATTTTTACTTTTTTTACGATGAAGGAAGCTGTCTCTTTAGGCAGCTTCTTTTATGTTTTATAGGATTCTACGGATTCCCGTAATGATAATTGAAATAATTCCAGGATCTTGCATACAATCTAACTTTTATAAGTTGAGTTAACTTTTTTTATATGTCCCTAAAAAAAGAGACTGTCCTAATGGGCAGTCTCTTTGTATATGGTTTAAAATGAATCTGCTTTCAGGGCAGAAACACTTTATAAGTACATATTATTTAACAAGCTGAATTTCAACAGCAGAAAATCCTTTAGGAGATTTCTCTTTTTCAAAAGATACCTTATTTCCTTTTTTCACCGGCTCTGCACAGTTGTTATTGTGGAAGAAAATGTTTTCTTTGGAATTATCTTCCGTAATGAAACCATATCCTTTTTCACTCAGGAAAGTAACAATTCCTGTTTTTCTTGGATCTTCCTCAATGATAGGTGCAGCACCCAATTGAATGTCATCAAGATTTACTTCCTGTCTTTGTTCAGGTGGAGTAGATGTTAATCTTCCGAATTCGTCTACATACATGAAGACATCTTCTGCTCCTTTGTTGTTGTTCGTTTTACGTTCTTCGCGTCTTAGCGCCTTTTCTTTTTGCTTTTGAATTTTTTTCTTGAAATTTTCCTTTTTAGAAAAAGAATCTGCCATAAATTATTTTTAGTATTTAGTTTCTATAAATTAATGAGTTCAAACTGGTCTGTTAGACCCCTATAAAGCCTGGCTATGTTTTCTGTCCTGGATAATCCCAATCATACAGAGCTTTAAAATTCCGACAAGTATTGTTCTTTAATAGAAGAATAAAAGTTAAAAAGATGGCTGCTCAAAAGGCAAAGACTGAATAAAAAATATTCGGGTCGTTACAGAAAACAAAGTAAAGACTTGGTTTATAATATGCAAATATACAACAATAAAATGAATAATCAGGATTTAAATGATTGATTATCAGAAATGGTTTTAAGTGACACTTTATATCTGTAGGAAGAGTATAAAGTAAGTTGTGATAATTGTATAAAAAAATCCTCAGAAACCTGAGGATTATAAAAAAATATATTAAAAATGAAGTGGTGGTGCGTGATACGGGAGGAAGGTATCAAATGTTATGCCTAAAATTGATGCGTGTTTGTGAATTATACAAAAGTGTTTAACAGAAATGGCATGTGCCAAAGCGTATCTGGTTGGTAAATAACATTCTATTAAAAACTATTGTTTACATAAAATAATAAACATTTTTCTTTTGGTTTAAAAATAATAAATAGAAATTCCCGAAAATTTCACCATGTTGAGGCGGTTTTTATTATTGATCTTTGTCTCATTAATATTTAAATATAAAAACATGTCAACACAAAATGTACAAGGAAAAGTTGTTTTAATTGCTGGAGGAGGTAAAAATTTAGGAGGACTCTTAAGCAGAGATTTTGCATCCAAGGGGGCAAAGCTGGCCATCCATTACAACAGCGAAAGTTCAAAAGCCGAAAGCGAAAAAACACTGGCTGAAGTGCAGGCTTTAGGAGCTGAAGCATTTTTATTTCAGGGAGATCTTACCAAAGTAGATCATATCACGAAGTTTTTTGACGAAACTATTTCCCGCTTCGGAGGAATTGATATTGCAATCAATACTGTAGGGATGGTACTTAAAAAGCCATTTTCCGAAACGACGGAGGCTGAATATGACACCATGTTCAATGTAAACTCGAAATCTGCGTATTTCTTTTTACAGGAAGCGGGTAAAAAACTAAACAATCACGGAAAAATCTGTACGATTGTTACTTCATTGCTGGCAGCGTACACAGGATTGTATTCTACGTATGCAGGAGCAAAAGCACCGGTAGAGCATTTTACAAGAGCGGCTTCCAAGGAATTTGGAGCAAGAGGTATCTCTGTAACGGCAGTAGCGCCAGGTCCTATGGATACTCCTTTCTTTTACGGGCAGGAAACTGACGATGCGGTCGCTTATCATAAGTCTGCATCCGCATTGGGAGGTCTTACCGATATTAAAGACATCGCTCCGCTGGTAGAATTCCTGGTAACAGAAGGCTGGTGGATTACCGGGCAGACGATATTTGCCAACGGCGGATACACAACAAGATAGTATTTGTAATTCCATTTAAAAAAGAAACTCACTGAAAACAACTTTCAGTGAGCTTTTTTATGGTAAAAGAAATAAGGAAATCAAGTGGTTTTAACCTTTCCTTTCTCCAGTATACTTTTGATCATAAAGAATAATCCGAGAAGAACAAATGGAATACTCAGAAGCTGTCCCATATTTAAGCTCATTCCATGTTCGAATTCTACCTGATCCACCTTGATAAATTCAATCAGGATTCTCATAATGAAGATCAGCAGAATGCTTATTCCGAAATAAAATCCTTTTCCGATCTTAAAAATATTCTTCTTATAAGTAAAATACACCGCAAGGAAAATAATAAAATAAGAGATGGCCTCATAAAGCTGGGCAGGATGTCTCGGAAGATCATCCACCTGACGGAATATAAAAGCCCATGGAACATCAGTAGGAATTCCTATAATTTCAGAATTCATAAGATTAGCCAGTCTGATGAAAGTACCACCCAACGGAAGTACAATTGCTATAGCATCCAGAACCGTCATGAACGGGATAGAGTATTTTCTTGCATAGATGAGAAGCATAATGACCAGACCTATACCGCCACCATGACTGGCAAGACCTGCAAATCCCGTAAAATGATAGACACCATCCGGCCCTTTCTGAATCGGTAAAAATATTTCAAGCGGATACTGTGAATAATAATCAAAATCGTAAAAAAGGCAGTGTCCCAGCCTTGCACCCACCAGAATTCCGATCAGGGCATAGGAGAATAAAGCCTCATGTGCCTGAGTGCTGAGACCTTCTTTTTTATAAATTCTTTTTAAAATATTGAGTGATAAAACAAGTCCCGCAAGGAATAATAATCCGTAATATTTTATGGGAAGTCCTAAGATATTGACGATTTCGGGATTAATATCCCAGTTGATGTATAATAAATTCATTGCCGCAAAGATAAGAAAATAGGATTTTCTGAACAGAATGGTGATGCTTTATAACGGTATATTTTGATTTATAGCGTATTACATACTGTCACGGAAGAAAACTATGCCTATAAGAATGAATATAATTTAAAATGATTCTTGATGAAATATTGGGTAACTTTAACCTACCACCAAAATAAAAGTTATGTATCATCCACTGGAGAAACATTATGTAAACAGGGTAGGCTGGCTTCGTGCAGCGGTATTGGGCGCGAATGACGGTTTGTTATCTACTACAAGTATCGTTATAGGAGTTGCGGCTGCAGAGCCGGAGCGTCATATCATTATTCTTGCTGCATTAGCAGGGATGATTGCCGGGGCAATGTCTATGGCAGCGGGTGAATATGTTTCTGTAAGTTCTCAGGAGGATACAGAAAAAGCAGATTTACTCCGTGAAAAACGCGAGCTTGAAGAAATGCCCGAAATAGAGCTCAGAGAATTGGCCAAAGTATATGAAAAAAGAGGTTGTACTAAAGAAACAGCCATGCAGGTAGCTATTGAACTTACAGAGCACGATGCTTTGGGAGCACATGCCCGTGATGAACTCGGAATTAATGAAATAACGCAGGCTAAACCTTTGGTAGCAGCAATGGCTTCATTCGGCTCATTTGCGGTGGGAGCCTTATTGCCATTTTTGGTGTCTCTTTTGGCTCCTCTTAAAGAAATGGTGTATTTCCAATATGGCTTTTCAATTATATTTTTAATGCTTTTAGGGGCAATCTCTGCCAGAGCAGGAGGTTCCAGTATTAAAATAGCTGTATTGAGGATTTGTTTCTGGGGAACCGTGGCGATGGGAATTACAGCATTTGTGGGGCATATTTTTGGAGTCAATGTAACGTAAAGACTAAAAACAGATTATTTAAATAAAAATATGACCACCTGTGTTTTGCAAGTGGTCTTTTTCTATTTGTGTTGATAGAATTTTGCCTGAAAAGGTAAATGGGAACTTTTACCTTTTTTCAATGGATTAATCAATACGAACGACGTTGATTGTAAACGGAGCTATAATATTGGTTGAATTGGGTGTTGATCCGAAAGTAAGTGCCTGAAATGAAAGAACCTGACCTGCATTCATTTTTAGTAATGTAGTATTTGTGCACGTAACAAATGAGGGTGCCCCGGACGCTTCAGGCAGGGAAACTTTAGTATTGGTAAATGACTGCTGAATCCCGTTCAGACTAATCTGGGCATATCCTAAATACCCGTCTCCACCATCTTCTGTTGCTCCTCTTTGAGGATAATTAATTACAAAATCAACCTTATATAATCCTGTTGCAGAAGCAGTAAAAGTATTACCCGTCATTTCACTGAGATTATCAAAAGTTTTTGCTGATGTTGCTGTATTTACAAAAGTATTGTTTGTTGTAATGACTACTATTCCGGTACCTCTTGCAGCGCTGATGCTTGATGAGTTTTGTAATTGTACAACACCTGTACTGTTCACGGTTAAGCTTCCCGCAGTTCCTGAAGAAGTCTGTAACCCTTCCAGTCTTATTGGGTTCGTAGCATTAATGTGGAGTTTATTGGTTGCTGAAGATGTTCCGATTCCTACATTTCCTGATATGGGATTGATTCTCATTCTTTCAATCAAACCGCCTCCGGTAGAATTTCCAATGTAAAAATCTTCTTCCGAACCATTAGTGAGTGTTGAACCTGTTCTTACAGATCCTAATGCCCAGTTTCCGCCTCCTGAAGAAGGTCCGTTATTGGTAAAACCAAGCAATGAAAAATTTCCTGTGGCCAAAGCAGAAGTGTTTCTTAAAGTAACAATTCCGTATTGGTTGGTTCCTGCAGTAGCATCAATCAGATTGTATCGGTTTGAAACTGGAGTGGTGGACACTACATGGAATCTTGTTTCAGGAGAGCTTGTTCCCAATCCGACTCTGTGATTGGCTCCATCTACAGAGAATGTAGTACCGTCAATAGAGAATCCATTGTTGGCGGTGGTTGTAAATGTCAGAGTATTGGAGTTTTGAGTCACAACTCTGTTACCTGAAAGACTTCCGTCTGTATTGTAAAGATTCATGGCAAAAGGAACCCATTGAAATCCGGTAAAATAATAATATCCGATGCTGTCAATGCTGCCAACTTCTGCTATACTCGGCGTCGTACCGGTGGGTGAAGTAACGTCTGTGATATAAACAATAGCCCCTTTCTGATCAATACCATAAGTTCCGAAGTCTTTTGATGCTAATTGTTGCTTGGAAACTCTGGGAGGAAGAATACCATCCCTCATATTGGTGTTTGTACTTCCTACAACATCTAAAGTTGCCTGTGGATTGGCGGTGTTAATCCCTACCTGTGCATGTGTAATTACGATTGTACTGCATAACGTGATCAGAGAATAAAAACGTTTAATTTTCATATTTAAGTTTATTTTAGTTTTTATTTTGTCGGTGTTTGTATTTTAAAATAAATGATTTTAATAAAAAAATGATGAACTAAGCCACAAATTTATTTTTATTTTAGGTCTTATGATTACGTATAAATACTGCATTGTATGAAAAAATGCCAGCTGAAGTAGTTTTTTTTGTAAGGATGGCGTGTATTTGTGTTGGAATATGAGCTTTCAGTTCCCGAACATCCTTCGTTAATATTCACACACCGGGAACTGTTAATGAAGTATCAGTATATTATATTTGTAACCCACCTTCAAGCTTTCCGTGAAAATACAGAAGTAATGGTGAGCGGCAAGGTTAGAAAATCAAAAATACAGCCTGATATAGCAGGATATACTTATTATGAATTAGAAATTGAAGAATTTAAATTTTAACCAGCTTTATGTTAATAACTTGTTTTTATAAAAGTCTTATTGCTTTTTACTGTTTCTTTTTGGGCTTCTCTTAAAAAATGGTGTATTTACAGTATGGATTTTCAATTATATTTTTAATGTTTTTAGGGATAGTTTCTGGCAGAGTCGGTGGTTCCGGTATTACAATAGCCGTATTGAGGATTTGTTTCTGGGGAATTGTGCGATGGGAATTACAGCTTTAGGAGGAAAGCTTTTTGGAGTAAGTGTAACATAAATTTTTACTAGGATATGGTTAATTGTTAGTAAATCATTAATTGTTGAAATATTTAAATATGAAGGTCTTTGTCTTTTGATTTACAGGTGTTTATGTGTAGTGATGTATGTTCGATATGCTCTTGATGTATTTGTGATGTATTGGTAATTTTAATCTGAATGTTGGTTTGTACTTAATTTTGGTTACGAATCATTTAAAACCAATTTTATGAGAAAAAATTACTACCCTTGACTTTATTATTTACTTTTTGTAAAATGTATTCACAAGTAGGAGTTAACACAACCACTCCTGCTGCTACATTTGATATTACTGCCAAGAATGCTACAGGTGCTTCTACCAATGTGGATGGTGTTTTAATTACCCGTTTAGATCGGCAGAGAGCCCAGAGTATGACTGGAGTTCCTGTTTCAACCTTAGTTTACGTAAACAGTATTGCTACCGGATCACAAACGGGAAATGCTATCAATATTGATACTGTTGGTTACTATTATTATAATGGAACAGCGTGGGTAAAACTTCATAATCCAACCAATTCAATAGCTGCTAATATTTACAATGCGGATGGTACCCTTACCGGTAACCGTACCGTTTCGCAGGCAGGTAATACATTAGCATTTACCGGAACAGCTACCAATGCTTTTTCAGTAGATAACACAACCTTTTCAGTAGATGCCGCTAACAACCGCGTTGGTGTGGGTACATCTTCACCGGATACCAAATTGACGATCAGTACACCTGATGGCTCTTTCGGATTGAATCACACCAATGGTACAATCAACCTGAAAACGTACATTGGAAGTGGGGCTGGTTATTTGGGAACCACTACAGCAAATGATCTGAGCCTGATTACCAACAATACGGTAAGAATGACCGCCACTTCCACCGGGAGTGTAGGGGTTGGGACGCCTACTCCAAGCGCAACGCTTGATGTTCTTAGTAAAGGGGCTACTAGTGCAACCAAAGCCCTGGAGATTAATGATAATACGAATAAAGAATTATTACAGGTGGCAGATGACGGAACGGTTCGTCTTGAGAAATACAAAGATATCGGGGTATTAGGGACTGATGCTAACGGCTATCTGGTAGATGGAAGCAACCTGAATATCCCTGCTATTGCTACAGTAGGTTTTGCTAATACATCTGCTAATCAGACAGCAAATACTCCTTATTTAGTAGCTTTTACGATTAATAAAAATAATACCGCCAATGTAACCTATAGTAGTGGCAATTTTACCATAAATAAAGCAGGATATTATAATTTTTCAGTTTTTGTAAAATATGACATCTCCATGAACTCCCCAACAGGAGGATCTGCTAAAACAGAGATCTTTAAAAACGGTACTGCGTTTACATATAGTCTTTCGGGGCATGGGGATGGAACAACAGATATAGGACATAACGTGGCAGGAACACAGTTTTTTAATGTTGGAGATGTTGTTAAAGTTACAGCGGTTTATACCAGAACTTTTAGAATAACTCAGGGATCAATAACTATTGTATATTATGGTACTTAGTGCAGTGTTTCATTGAGTATAATATGTAAATAAAAACCTCTGAAAATCAAATGATTTCAGAGGTTTTTTGTACCCAGGACCGGGATCGAACCGGTACTCCTAAGAACTGGTGTTTGAGACCAGCGCGTCTACCAATTCCGCCACCTGGGCTTGATGTTGATTTCAAACGTTATGTTTGTTTCAAATTGGTGTGCAAATATAGGAACTTTTTTCAATGTTCAAAAGCTTTTGAAGATTTTTTTTTAAAAATTAAATTCCAAACCATCGTAGGCAAGGTGTATTCCGGCCGGAAGCTCCTTATCTTCAATGTCATGCAGCCCCAGGTGATGGCTGATGTGGGTTAAAAATAATTTTTTAGGTTTTAGCTCTTCAAATAATTTAATAACATCCGGAAGGATAAAATGGGCAGGATGGGGATCAAATTTTCTGATGCAGTTTAAGATCAGAATGTCAAGATCCTTCAGTTTTTCCTTCTCCGTTTCAGAAATAAACCCGGCATCCGTAATGTAAGCCAGCTTTTTAAACTTATATCCGAAAACAGTAATTTTATAGTGAATCACCTCCACAGGAGTGATTTCTGTGTCCAATACCTCAAAAGGCTTATTTTCTATTTCGTGTAGCTCAAAAGCGGGTGCACCGGGATACCTTACGTCAGCAAAAGCGTAAGGAAATCTGTTTTTTATCTCATGAGCCACTCTTGAATAGCAGTAGAGCGGTACATCTTTTCCACTTTTAAAAATCAGGGGCCGCATATCATCCAGACCGATCACGTGGTCATTATGTTCATGGGTAATTAGTGCAATGTCTACGGTATGTTCATGGTTGGTAAGCATTTGCTGCCTGAAATCCGGGCCGCAGTCGATCAGTATTTTTTTATTTTCTTCCGTAGTAATCATTACGGAAGAACGCAAACGTTTGTCTTTGGGATTTTCTGAAGTACACACTTCACATGTACAGCCTATAACGGGTACACCTTGAGAAGTACCGGTTCCTAAAAATTTCAACTTCATTTTGTTTTGAGGTTGGTTTAATTTTGGTAAATTTACAAAAAATTTCACGTCCTAATGTATCAGAAACTAACTCCTAAACAAAAGCATTAACAATTAATCTAGATCCTACTATTTATGGTACTTTCGCAGAAATTGGAGCCGGGCAGGAGACTGTTCGCCACTTTTTTAGAGCAGGGGGAGCTTCCGGTACGATTGCTAAGGCAATGTCTGCTTATGACAAAGATTTTAGTGATGCCATCTACGGAAAAGAAGTAAAAAACAGGTACGTAACCCAAAACAGGCTTCGCAAAATGCTTCGATATGAAGTCGCTTTGATTGAAGAGAGAATTTCAAGAGATAATAATCCTGACAGGAAATTCTTTTCTTACGCCAATACGGTAACGACCATCAATTTTGATAAAACGGTAAAAGGCCACGGCTGGGTAGGAATCCGTTTTCAGACCAAAGAAAATGAAGATTATAATGAGATCGTTATCCACGTAAAATTCAAAGAAAATGATGCTACACTTCAGCAGGAAACCTTAGGAAACCTCGGAGTAAATCTTATTTTTGGAGCCTTTCATTATTTTGACAATCCAAGAACTTTAGTAGAATCTCTTTATGATGATATTGCAAAAGATAATCTGGAAATTGATATGATCGACTTCAGCGGACCTGCTTTTGCCTATGTTGATAACAGACTGATGTCTCTTCAATTGGTAAAGAATGGAATGACGGATGCGGTAATTTTCAATTCTCAAGGAAACAATATGCTTCCTGCAGATGTTTTGTACAAGAAAAATATTTTCGCGGTAAGAGGAAGTTTCAGACCAGTAACGAAAGTGAACATTGACATGCTTAAAAATGGTATGGATATGTTCTTCAAAGATGCTACCTGTACCCACGAAGAAACGGAGGTCCTTATTGAAATCACCATTTCCAATCTGAGAGCAGACGGAGATATTGATGAAAGGGATTTCCTGGATAGAGTAGACATTCTTGGAAAACTGGGGTACACCGTTATTATTTCAAACTTCTCTGAATATTACAGACTGATTGATTACTTCGCATCTTACACAAGTGGAGACATCGGAGTCGCCATGGGAGTAAATAATATGCTGATGGTATTCGATGAGAAATATTATAAAAATCTCTCAGGAGGAATTCTTGAAGCATTCGGTAAGTTTTTCAGAAACGGAATGAGAGTGTATCTGTATCCTTACAAAGATCCGGAAACTCATCAGCTGTTGGATTCTTCCAACCTGAAGGTAGAAGAAAATCTGAAAGAATTATACAAATACTTCAAACACAACAACCGTATCGTAGATATTACCAACTATAATCCTGAGTTTTTGGAAATTTATTCCAGAGAGATATTGAGAAAAATTGCATGTTGTGTGAAAGGCTGGGAAACTCAGGTTCCGGAAGGCGTAGCAGAAATGATTAAAGAGCGTGGAATGTTCGGATATAAAGAAGAGCTTTCCCTAAAACAATTCTCTTAAAATATAAATACAATGTCAGAATTAAAGAAAAGACTTTCCTCAATTCTTGAAAGTCCCAAACATAATACAGAAGAAAAACTTGAAAAAGTCTGCCACCTGTTGGATCAGGAGATTCCTTACTTCAACTGGACAGGTTTCTATTTCAAAAACGGAGATAAGGATGAATTGATTTTAGGCCCTTATGTAGGAGCGCCAACAGATCATACTATTATTCCTTACGGTAAAGGAATTTGTGGCCAGGTTGCTGTTTCCAATGAAACATTTGTAGTTCCTGATGTACACGAAGAAAGCAATTATTTAAGCTGTTCAATTGATACAAAAGCAGAAATTGTAGTTCCGATTTTTAAGGATGGAAAAAATATCGGTCAGATCGATATTGATTCTCACACCATTGATCCTTTCACGCAGGAAGACCGTGAATTATTAGAATGGCTTTGTAATGAAGTTTCTAAGATTTTATAATCAAAACTTACTATAAAAAAATAAAAACTCCGGCTATATCAGCCGGAGTTTTTTATGGATTGTTGGTGGTAATCACAAACATAATTAAAGGTTCATCTCCAGTGTTTTCAACAGAATGATATCCTACAGAACTGATCGCTGTAATATCGCCTTTCTGCAGCACTTTCCTGCGTATTGCTCCTTCTGTTCCTGTTCTTTCACGATATTCTCCGGTTCCATGCACTACAACGTACAATTCCTGTTCATTTCTTAGATTGTGCGTGTGGAATCCAGATTCATCTCCTTTATTCAGTAAAACCATGTAGGCCGCCAGGCGGTTATTGGCCAGTTCTTCCTGATCAAACATCTGTATCATATAAACCGTTCCCTTTCCTCCATACATATTTTCACGTTTTTCTAAACGGGTGATGGTTCTTTCTTCCTTTCCAAATGCCATTACATAAAGATTGATGTATTTTAAAACCTCCTGCATAACATGATTGAATTCTGTTCCTTCAGATAGTATAACTGTACCAGACATGTGAATTGAATATTTAAAGTGTAAAGATGAGGTGAAAAACTAACCTTGCTGCATTGAATGAATTTCTGTGAGAAGTTCTTTAAAATAATTCTCACATTTGGCAATATGGGTTCCATACCAGGAAAAGGCTTCACCATCTACAATCATTATCTTTTTATCAGGATAGAAGACCTGCAGTTCTTCAATATGTTTTTCTTTAAACGGAAAAGGTTCGGATGAAAGCATAATGACGTCTGCCTCTACCAGATCTTCAGTGGTAATTTGTGGATAACGGGTTTTGTCTTTAAAAATATTTTCAAAACCAATTTCAGATAAAATTCTGTGGATGAAAGTATCTGATCCAATGGTCATATAAGGATTTTTCCAGATAAGATAAGCTGCTTTTACAGGAGATTCCAGTTTTGCCTGATTCAGAACATCATAAATTTTAAGATTGAAAAGCTGTGCTCTGTCTTCCTTTCCAAAAAGTTTTCCGAGGTTTTTAAGCAGGTAATAATTATCCTCAATGGTATCAATATTGGTGACCATTACCTTGTGATCATCCATCAGAGCTTCCACCTGATCTTTTACATTCTCTTCCTTATTGGCAAGAATAAGATCCGGCTGTAATGCTTTAATTTTTTCAATATTAA
The DNA here is from genome assembly GCF_018924625.1 of Chryseobacterium sp. PCH239. Classification (NCBI taxonomy): domain Bacteria; kingdom Pseudomonadati; phylum Bacteroidota; class Flavobacteriia; order Flavobacteriales; family Weeksellaceae; genus Chryseobacterium; species Chryseobacterium sp. PCH239. The sequence goes on along the minus strand of NZ_CP073027.1, from coordinate 1,821,454 downwards.
TATTCTTAGTTCCGCCGATTATGGGTACATTTTTTATTTTATCCTGAGGATGGATACAGAATTTGGTTCTTCCTACCACTTCATTTTCGGTCAGTCCAAGGTCGAATAAAGCCTCAGTAATAGAAGGTACAAGTGAAACGATTTTCATATTGGCATGTTAGATGATGCCTAAAATTACAAAAGTTTTCCGGTTAAGAAAAGTCCGGCTACGGTAAAATAGATAATAAGTCCCGTTACATCCACTAATGTTGCTACAAACGGTGCAGAAGAAGTAGCAGGGTCAAGATTTAATTTCTTTAAAACAAACGGAATCATAGAACCTGATAATGTTCCCCATAATACAATAGCAATCAGGGAAACAGAAACGCTCAATCCTACGTATACCCAATACTGACCGTAATCAAACAAGCCAATTTGCTGCCAAAGCATAATTCTGATAAATCCGATAACCCCTAAAATTGCTCCGAGACATAATCCGGAGATAATTTCTTTTTTCATGACGTACCACCAATCTTTCAGACTGATTTCCTGCAGCGCCATTGCTCTGATAATCAACGTTGCAGCCTGTGATCCGGAATTTCCTCCACTGGAAATAATCAATGGAACAAATAGAGCGAGAACAACTGCTTTTTCAATTTCTTTATCAAAATATCCCATAGCAGAAGCCGTCAGCATTTCCGAAACAAATAAAATGATCAGCCAGGTAGCTCTTTTTTTGATCATTTCTGTCCATGAAGTCTGGATGTAAGGAAGATCCAATGCTTCCAATCCCCCGAACTTCTGGATGTCCTCCGTGTTCTGCTGCTCAATCTGATCGAGAATGTCATCAATAGTCACAATTCCTACCAGAACACCGGCTTCCGTAATAATAGGAAGAGCACCACGGTCATACTTTTCGAAATAGGTTACCGCATCTTCTTTGGAAGTCGTTGTAGTAATCGCCACAAAATGATTGTCTGTGATGTCGGAAACCAAAGTATCTTCCTCTTCCAGCAGTAAAGTTCCGATGGCAAGGTCATCAATCAGACGGTTTCTTTCGTCTACCACGTACAGGTAGTTCATGGTTTCCACTCTTTTTCCTACTTTTTTGATCTGCTGAAGACATCTTTTTACCGTCCATTCCTTACGGATCTGGATATAGTAAGGTGTCATCAGACGGGCAATCGAATCCGAGTTGTATCCAAGAAGCTTTAAAGCAATCCTTCTTTCCTGGGGGTTAAGATGGTTGATGGAATACTTGATCAGTTCATCCGGGAAATCCTCGAAAAGAGCAGTTCTGTCATCCGGAGTCATGGCATTCAGAATTTCGGAAACTTCATCGCTTCCGATACTTCTGATGGTTTCTTCCTGAAAATCAGGGTCAAGATGTGAAAAAACTTCTGCTTTGTATTCTTTCGGAACCTTCAGGAACGCGAGCAGCCTCTCATCAGCAGGAAGTTCGCTGAGAGTTTCGGCAATATCGGCAGGGTTGAAGATAAGTTCGTCTCTAGAATTCAAAACGTGAAATTTTTTGGATATGCAAAAATAATTCAAATTTTTAAGACTGAGTAATAAACTGGCAAAATTAAGGATTAATTAAAGTTTATTGTTTCAGTATAAGGGTAAAAAAAACACCCGCCGAAGCGGATGTGCAAAAATTAAATTTTAAATTCCAATATTCTTTATATTGGTTCGCATTCTGAAGTGGGAATGTATGTACAAACAGCGTTTGTACAGCATTGGTAAGGGCCACAATCTGAATTGTCACCGCACTTTTTTATCCCGCTTCCTTTAATGTTTTTTTGTTCAAGCCTGTTGAGCTTCTTAAGATTTAAATTCTTCATACTATGATTGTATTTAAATTAAGGCTCTATCATGCAGTCATGGTCAAGGCATTCTCCATTACAGCAATATCCAACAGAGCAAGGTCTTGTGATGCTGCATCTGAAAGGTCCGATACCGCCGTTAATTTGCTTGGCAGATTCTCTACTGAGTTTTTTTAGATTTTTCATACTGTTATAGTTTAGATTTAATGTCAGACTAAAATAGTAAATATTTCTATATTATTCATTTTGGAGTGAAAATATTTTGCTAGTAATCAGTGTTTTATTTATGTTTTAAATAAAAAAACACCTACTAAGGCAGGTGTCTGTAATGATCATATATTATTCCAGGGGACATGGATTAACAACACAGGTGTTGTGACAACACGATCCTCCCGGACATTCGTAATGTTCTGTACATCTTTTGAAAGGTCCGCTGCCTTTAATTTCCTTTTGTACTTGTCTGCTGAGTTTTTTTAGATTTTTCATAAATTTTGATTTTATATGGTTTAGTTTTATCTTTTATTCAAGGCAGATGAAAGGAGAGCAGATTCCAAAGCAACACCATCCAACGGTACATGGATTAGTTTCGCTGCATCTTTCCATAGTTCCTCCATTAATTTGTTTTGCTTTTTCTCTGCTGAGTTTCTTTAGATTTTTCATGAAATTTTGGTTTTAATGTTGGTCTAAATTAGTGAAAAATATTTAATAAATCATTATTTGGTGAAAATATTTAATTGTGTATCAGTTGTTTATGGTGGTTTTTTTAATAAAAAGCACCTGTTCGTAAGGATGAACAAGTACTTTATTTAACATGAAATATTTATAATTCTGGGCATGCATACACAACACATAGTCTGTGGCAGCATGAACCGCCAGGACATTCGAAATGATATTGACATTTCTGAAGACGTATGATACTCCCCAGGATTTCTTTCTGGCTATCTCTGCTTAGTTTTTTTAGATTTGAATTTTTCATAATAATTTAGATTTAAGATAAAACTAAACTAATGAAAGCTTTCAACTTATTGATAAGGATAGAGATACACTACAGAATAGTGTCTATAAAAGAATTATGATTATGAATCAGTCTGATATGTGGATTGACCTGCATGAAAAAAATTCACCATTGACTTGCAAAGCAAAATTGACCATTGACGATAAATGACTGTCAATTCCAACCTTAAACCTCAAATCTTAAAGCTCTGCTTCTGTAGGTTTCAGTTTTCTCAGCTTCTTAATGATTCCTTTTATTGCTCCTTCGGTTCCTATTTTAACAGAGTTGACTGTAGAACCCAGAAGACGCATATTTTTACGATAAGTATCATGATCGGTTTCTGTAACAAGAGTTCCGTCAGCACCAAAGAGTTTCATACTCACAACCACCTGATTGGAGAAAACATACTTTCCAAATCCCACTTTGAAATATCTCACTTTGGAAACAATGGCAAAATCTGCATCATTGTTGAGACAGTAATCTGCAATAGTCTGTTTGTCTATACTGTCGAAGGGAACCTGAACCTCCGCCCGGAGCATTTTATTTCTTCTGTTACTGAAATTATCGGTAACAGCATCAAAGAAAGCATTGTTGGTGGGGTCTTTTATTTCGTCGATATCAGGCTCTACCTCAGGATTGAAGTAAAGAACTTTTTTTATTTTATCATCAGCATTCTTCTGGGCTTTTACCGAAGTAAATCCGATGAATAAAAAAGTAGTAACCGCTGTAAAGAATATAATTTTTTTCATTTGTAATTCGTATGCAAAATTACTGCCTTTTCGTTGTATTGCATACAAATTATTAAGAAATTTTTAACATTTTTTTCTATCAAATTTGATATATGAAATCAATAATGTTTGCAGAATCAAAAAATAGTCGTAATTTTGCACCCGTTACATAATAATCATTAAACAATATTGGAATGTACTTAACAACAGACAAAAAGCAGGAAATTTTCGCAAAACACGGGAAATCTGCACAAGACACAGGAAGTGCTGAAGGACAAATCGCTCTTTTCACTTTCAGAATCAACCACTTATCTCAGCACCTAAAGGCTAACCGTCACGATTTCAACACAGAGAGATCTCTAGTGAAATTGGTAGGTAAGAGAAAAAGTTTATTAGATTACCTTAAAAACAAAGATATCGCAAGATATAGAGCAATTATTGCTGAACTAGGTTTAAGAAAATAATCTATAAAGATTTTCAAAATAAAAAGCAACTTCTAAAGAGGTTGCTTTTTTGTTTTTACGCAACAGGGGATTTTTTACCGCAAAAGTCACAAAAAGTTTTTTTAGAAAATACGAAATGGTTGAGAAGAACACTTAAATTTCTTAAAGTCTTTGATTTTCATGTGATAATAAAAGAGTATTTAGATTCTTACGTATGACAAACTGTATGGATAGACTAATACGCTAATTGTGTCATTCCGTAGGAATCCAGCCTTTATTATCTTGAAAAAATACTGAAGATGATTACAACTGTAACAGCCATCCTAACTGAAGGTGCGATAATTCTCCCTCGGAGGGGTGGCGGAAATTCAAAGATTTTTTGACGGGGTGGTTTTCAACATCACTATTCAGCCTTCTTCCCAATCTTCCCCAAATGCGTATTCTGAAAACTATCGGGATATTTCAATCCATAACCCAGAATCCTGTCAAACGCAGAGTGAGAAAACAGAATAGCTCCGATCATTTGTAAATAGGGCAGAGACAAGGCTGTTCCCGCAAAATAAACAATGACAGCTACTCCAAAATGATGGAAGAGATTGTAGAAGAAAGCACCTACTTTATTATTCATGGTATATCCCAGCATAGAAATATCGGGTGCAAGGAAAAGTCCGGCAAACCACCACCACGAATATTCCGTTTGTGCAAAAGCATATATACCTAAGAGTAGAAATGCGGCATATTCAAGCTTTAACTGTATTTTCATAATGATTGTGTTAGTTTATACGATAAGTTCTTTTTTCTCATGAAAAGTTACATTTTAAAATCTGAATAAAGAAAGCGGAATACCTTTGAGATATTCCGCCTTATACATTTTGATTTGAATTTGATTTTAATGCCCGGACTTTGTTTCGGTACTTTCTACATGACCCAGATATTTGGTACAGTACGCTCCGAATATCAGAATTACCAGATAACAGAATACAGGAATAATAAATGAATGCTGTACTCCAAACTGATCGGCAAGATATCCCTGGAAAATAGGAACAATAGCTCCTCCCAGAATAGCCATTACCACTAATGAAGATCCCTGGCTGGTATATTTACCCAGTCCTGAAATAGCCAGTGTGTAAATATTTGAGAACATAATAGAATTGAAAATTCCGATTCCTAAAATACTGTACATCGCCAGCTCACCATGATTCACCATTGCAGAAATCAACAAGGCAACATTGATTGCTGCAAAAATGGATAATGTTCTTGCCGGAGCTGCTTTACCCACGAAAAAAGCAATGAAATTAAGGATGATAAACACAATGAAAAAGCTGATCTGACTGAAAGTAAGATTGACAATGCTGAAAATCACAAGGAAAACTGCTGCCGCTGCTCCCAGCATATACAGAGCCTTTTTGCTTTGGCTTATGGATTGATTTAAAGAAATGGCTCCCAAAAAACGGCCAATCATCGCTCCTCCCCAATATAAGGAAAGATAATTTTTACTGATGATCTCATTAAAACCCATAATCTGTGGCTGCTCAAGGAAACTGATGATAAAACTTCCTACGGCAACTTCTCCGCCTACATAGCAGAACATAGCGAATACACCGAATTTCAGGTGGCTGAATTCAAGGGCTCCCCAGCCTTTTACGATTTCTTCTTCACCCATCTGGAATGAAGGAAGCTTCACTCTGGAAATCAATAAAGCTACCAGTAAAAGGATACCTGCAAAAATAAGGTAAGGAATTCTTGTCGCTACCGCGCTGAATGATCCGTCCGGAGATGAGAAAAATTCAAAAATCAGGTGACCTCCAAGTACCGGTGCAATGGTGGTTCCGAAGGCATTGAATGCCTGAGTCATGTTCAGTCGGCTAGATGCAGATTCTTCACTTCCCAGCAATGAAACATAAGCGTTGGCTGTAATCTGCAGTACTGTAAAGCCAAGTCCTAAAATAAACAAAGCTCCCAGAAACAGCGGATAATAAGAGAACGTAGCTGCCGGATAAAACAGAACGCAGCCGAATGCTGCCAGAAAAATTCCGAACAGGATTCCCTTCTTATAGCCTAATTTATTGATAGGATCTCCTTTCGTAATGGAAATCATAAAATAAATCAGTGACCCAATAAAGTAAGCTCCGAAGAAACAGAACTGTACCAGCATGGATTCGAAAAAGGTAAGATTGAAAAGTTGTTTCAGATACGGGATCAGGATATCATTCATACAGGTGATGAATCCCCACATAAAAAACAGCAGGGTGATGGTAATCAACGGAACCGTATAATTCCTGCTTTGAGATTGTACTTCTTTATTAATCATAAACATTTATTTATCTGGATAAGGATAGTTCCTTAACTTTTTTAGCCTACAGCATTGTAATTGGTGAAGTAGGGCAAATATAGGGATCAGCCTATTGGTTTGCAATAATTTTAATCATTTTTAAAATGAAATAAATACTTTTTTTAAGATCAATATGTTATTTTCATTTTTTGAGACAATAATACAAAAACGACGGGATTTTTCAATACATTATCCTCAAAAAAACACTTTTTTATTTTCGTAAATGGTGTATAAGTTCAGATTACTAATGCAAATTTTCAAACTTTCATCAATTGATAGCCAATTTTTTGTATTTTAAACGCCTATTAAAGCAATCGAAAAATTTAATATATCATTATTATATAGTACCTTTGCAAACGAAAATTTAAAGAGTTTAAATATTAATCATACTCAATACGGAGTATAAAGAAGCAAATTTATGAGTATACCTCAAGCGTTTACAGAAACGATTATCCTTGCAGACGGCAGGGAAATCACTATCGAAACGGGAAAGCTGGCTAAGCAGGCTGACGGATCTGTAGTGGTGAAATGTGGCGGAACTATGCTTTTAGCAACAGTTGTAGCCAACAAAGAAGCCAATCCTGGTGTAGACTTTTTACCATTAACGGTAGATTACAGAGAAAAATTTTATGCAGGTGGAAGAATTCCTGGGAATTTCTTCCGTAGAGAAGCAAAACCATCTGATGATGAAGTGCTTACAATGAGATTGGTGGACAGAGTATTACGTCCTCTTTTCCCTGAAGATTTCCATGCGGAAGTACAGGTGATGATTTCATTAATTTCTTACGATAAAGAAGTAATGCCTGAAGCATTGGCAGGTTTGGCAGCTTCTGCAGCTATTGCAATTACAGATATCCCTTTCAACGGACCAATGTCTGAAGCAAGAGTAGTAAGAATTGACGGGCAATTGGCTGTTAACCCAAGTTATGAAAACTTATTAAAATCAGATATCGACATTATGGTGGGAGCTACTAAAGACTCCATCGTAATGGTAGAAGGAGAAATGAAGGAGATCTCTGAGCAGGAAATGCTTGAAGCCATCAACTTCGCTCACGCTGAGATCAAAAAACAGATTGAAGCTCAGGAGAGATTAGCTGAAAAAGTAGGAAAATCTTTCCCTAAAAGAGAATACAGCCACGAAGATCACGATGAAGAAATTCGTGAAAAAGTATGGAAAGAGTGCTATGATAAAGTATATGAAGTAGCAAAAACTCCATCAAATAAAGAAGAAAGAGGAGAAAAATTCAAAGCGGTTCTTGAAGAGTTTTTAGCACAATATGCTGAAGACGAAGAGGAATTGGCAAGAGTAACTCCATTCGTTAAAGTATATTACCATGACGTAGAGAAAGAAGCAATGCGTCAGATGATCCTTGAAGACAATATCCGTCTTGATGGTCGTGATCCTCAGACGATCCGTCCAATCTGGTCAGAAATTGATTACCTTCCGGGAGCTCACGGTTCTGCGATCTTTACAAGAGGAGAAACTCAGTCTCTGACTGCGGTAACTCTGGGTTCTGTAAAAGATGCGAACATGATCGACAGCGTAATCACGCAGCACGACGAAAGATTCTTCTTACACTATAACTTCCCTCCATTCTCTACAGGTGAAGCAAGACCCTTAAGAGGTACTTCACGAAGAGAAGTAGGACACGGAAACTTAGCTCAAAGAGCTTTAACAGCAGTAATTCCGGCAGAAAATCCATATACAATCAGAATTGTTTCCGATATCTTAGAATCTAACGGTTCTTCTTCAATGGCAACAGTTTGTGCAGGTACATTAGCATTGATGGATGCAGGGGTTCAGATCACAAAACCTGTTTCAGGAATTGCAATGGGTCTGATCACCGATACAAAATCAGGTAAATTTACCGTACTTTCCGATATCTTAGGAGATGAAGATCACCTTGGAGATATGGACTTCAAAGTAACAGGTACTGCAGACGGTATCACAGCTTGTCAGATGGATATCAAAATCCAGGGACTTTCTATGGATATCATGGAGAAAGCTTTGATGCAGGCTAAAGACGGAAGATTACACATCCTTAATAAAATCACGGAAACGATTTCCCAGCCAAGAGCAGATGTGAAGCCTCACGCTCCGAAAATGGTGGTAATGGAGATTCCAAAAGATTTCATTGGAGCTGTAATCGGGCCTGGTGGAAAAATTATTCAACAGTTACAGAAAGATACAGATACGGTTATTGCTATCGAAGAGATGGGAGAAATCGGACGTATCGAAATTGCAGGAACAGACAGAGAAAAAATCAATGCAGCTATTGCTAAGATCAATGAAATTACTTTCGTACCGGTTGTAGGCGAAGTTTACAAAGGTAAAGTAGTGAAAGTAATGGACTTTGGTGCATTCGTAGCGATCGCTAAAGGAACAGAAGGACTTCTTCACATTTCTGAAATTGAGTGGGCTCGTCTGGACAAAGTTCCTTATGCAGAAGGTGATGAGGTAGAAGTGAAGTTCATGGGTTATGATGATCGTAAGAAAATGAAACTTTCCCGTAAAGTTCTTTTACCAAGACCTCCAAGACCGGAAGGACAAGGTAGACCTGAAGGGCAGAGAAGACCAGAAGGACAAGGAAGACCGGAAGGACAAAGAAGACCGGAAGGACAGAAACCACAAGGTGAAAAGCCACAAAGCGAAAAACCCGTGGAAAACCAAACTCCATCTAACGAAGCTTAATAAGATTCATTCTTAAACATAAAAAATCCCTCAATTTGAGGGATTTTTGCTTTTGCATCATTGCGAAATGCAGAACTTTGAAGTAATCTCATTATTACGTTCCCACTCTCTGCTTCAGGTCCTCAGCACCGCCTGTTTTTCTGGGCTGTCCGTTTTTGGAAGAACCAAAATTGTAAGTATAGGAGAGGGTTGCCACACGGGTATCTCTTTTTACAGCGAAGTTTTCTAAATAATCATTATACACCGTTTGCCCTTTGATATTGCTGGTAAAGAAGACATCAGTGAAGGAAAGCTTCAGAACACTGTTGTTTTTAAACTTCTTCTGCGCTCCGATATTCAGATACCAGTTCGGGCTCACATTCAGATAAGCATAGATTTCTCTGGCTTTGTAATTTCCTGTAAGTTCAGCAGTGAAACCATTTCCCAGTTTAAAGGAATTAATACTGTTGATGCTGAATGTAAAATTCCCTTTATTATTGATCTGGGTTCCGGAGACATTTCCTGTGTAGGAGCCATAATAGAAATTAGCACTGTTATTCATATCCCACCATTGGGTCACCTTTACCGGAGCGATCAGGTTTAATCCGAAATAAGAAGCAGAATTCAGGTTTTCAATGGTCTGTACGGTTACAATCTGCCCGTTTTCTATGACAGGTTTTAGGATGTCTGTGATATTATCAGAATTCCTGCTGTAGCTTAAAGTGGCAAAGTATTTATTACTCAGGCTGTAGGTTAATTCATAATTCATCGTGATTTGAGGGTTCAGATCAGGATTCCCGGCTTTCATTGTAGTAGGATCAAGATAGAATTTAAAAGGATTCAGCTGGTTGTAGCTTGGTCTTGTAATTCTTCTGCTGAGATTGATTTCAAGGTTGCTTTTATCCGTCAGATCATAACTCAGAACAGCGCTTGGGAACAGTTGGGTATAATTTCTTTTATTGATTTGATGGGTGGTAATCTGAGTTCCTTTTACATTGGTATTTTCAACTCTTAAACCTGCTGTAGCTTTAAATTTTTCCCATTTTTTGGACACATTTCCGTACACTGCATTGATGTTTTCTTCATAAATAAAATGATTGGTTTTCCCAAGATCCGGAACAGGAATACCAGAACTGGCGTTGAAAAATTTCAAATCATTGTCTGTCTTTACAAAACTGGTTTTCACTCCGCTTTCCAGCTTCCAGTCGTTGCTGAAATTTTTTGTAAGATCAGATTTTAAAGAATAGATATTCAGTTTTCCGTCCATATCACCTTTAATAATGTCAAGATTATCCGTATTGCTGGAAATATCATGTGTTCTTGTATCAAAGCTCTGCAAAGAAGAGTTAGCGTAATTAATGTAGTCAAAATCGGTAGAAATATCAGAACCCAGCGAATCAATCGTATATTTATGATTAAGGTTGAATGAAACATTGGTCCAGCGGTCATTCGATCTGTTGACTGTTGTAAAAGTACTTTCAGGAAGGTAGCTGCTGCCCAGTGTGACGTTGGAATTGTCTCCGTTGATGTTGAATTTGTTGGAAACAAGTCCCACAGAAAATCCAAGCACATTCTTGTCGTTCAGATAATAATCCATTCCCGCTTTGGCCACATGGCTGTTGAATTTGAATTTCAGATAATTATCCTGCACATACGCTTTCTTAAAGGTATTGGCTTCATAGAAATTTCTGTCGAGAACCAATCCGTTGTAAGCTTCCCTGTACGCAAAGCTGTAATTTCCGAAAATATTGATGTTTTTATTTCTGTGGTTGATGCTGAAACTGTTGTTGTTTTTCACATATTTACCCGATCCCAGAGAGCTTGAAATAGTTCCGTTAGTTCCTTTTCTCTGTTCCTTTTTAAGTTTAATATTGATAATGGCGGATCCGGCAGCGTCATATTTTGAAGAAGGATTGGTGATGAACTCTATCTTTTCAATGGTGGAAGAGGGGATTCCCTTTAGATAATTGGCAAGATCAGTTCCCGTCATGGGAGTATTTTTACCATCGATCTGGATCAGAAGGTTTCCTTTTCCGCGAAGACTGATATTGTCGTTATTGTCAATATTCACTCCCGGAGCCTTTTCCAGAACTTCAAAAGCGGAATTTCCGGTGCTGGCAATACTGTTTTCAACGTTCATGATCATCTTTCCATCCTGTCTTTCAATGAGAGGCTTGGTTTTGGTGATCGTTACTCCTTCAATCGATTTTACATTCAGGTCAATGGAACTGAGGGTCTTATTTTCGGTTAATGAAATATTTTCCGAGTGATAAACCTCAGTACCGTTTTTATTAATTTTTACCTGATAAGTTCCTTCTTTTAAATCATTAAAATTGAACTTACCGCTGTTATCAGCAATTTCTGTTTTGATCAATTTCTGATCAGCATCAAAGAGATTGATCTCCATCTGCTCTGCTTTGTCGGATTTTATGTTTCCTGACAAAGTCAAACTCTTCATTGCCTGCTGGGCAGAGATCCTGCTGCTGAACAGCATCAGCATACAGACAATAATAAGTGAGAATATTCTGGTCATAGCGTTTTACTTTTTAGGGTTGAGACAGTTTTCTGAAATTTTCAGTAAAGCTGAATACATCACTTCCAGTTCTTCATTGCTGATGCCCTTTAAAGCAGTTTTACGGTTCTTTTCTACGATATTCTGAACCTCTTTAATTACTTTTACCCCGGAATCTGTCACTTCCAGCTGGGTTTTTCTTCGGTCTTCAGGATGAACTTTTCTGATAATGTATTCGGATTTTACCATTAAATCAATCATTCTCGTGACAGAAGCATTGTCCTTAAAAACCAGATCACCAATTTCATTCTGGGTAATTCCCGGGTTTTCCAGAATTGCTTTGATGATAAGCCATTGATCAATAGTGATCGTATAACCATGCAATTTTAGCTGGCGTTGAGCATAGTTTCTGTAAGATCTGATCGCTTTGTCTATGTTGTAGAAGATGATTGAATTTAACTTTTCCATATTTTCAGATTTAAAATGATGTATCAATTATTGATATGTCAATTAATTAGTAAATCATCATTTTACTTTGTTACAATTCCTGAAAAATATTTTCAAAAAAAATTAAAAGCTGTTACCGGTTTCTTTGGACTTTGCCTTTACAGAAGCAGTTTTAGACTCTGAAGTAAAAGTTATATTTTCTGTGGTTTTGAATAATCTGTCGATTTGCTTCCTGGTGGAAATATCCGGAGCAATGTTGTAAAACTCATTGATCAGATTCAATGAACCAGGTTTTTTGGGATATTGATTGTTGTTGAGAAAATTTTTCAAAGCCAGATTCACTTTATCTTCACCGATTAAGTTACTCAGCTGTACCATTGCGGCAGCTCCTTTGGAATACGAAATATGGGGAACATCTCCGGTTGCTTTATAAATCGGAACATTTTCAGACAGTCCTTTTTCATTGTCATAGATCTGCTGATGTACGTTGATTCTTTCCATCATTTTTTCTTTGCCATGCATTTTTTTGTAGAGCATCATCTCGGTATACATGGCGAGGGTTTCAGTAAGCATCACAGAACCTTCTCTGTCATCAGGGTCGATCTGGCTGCTGCCCCACCAGAGATGGGAAAGTTCATGGCCTGCCAGCTCATTGATGACATCCTGTTTCTTATCCGCCAGAATATTGGCGTGAAAAATCATGTCTTCCGGCATAAAGATGGCAGAAGGATAGGCTGTAGCGGCAAAACCTCTGGTAAAAGAAGAAATCTCCGCAAAATTGATGCTTTTAAAAGGGTACTGCCCGAAATTCTGCAGACAGTAATCTAAAGTAAGCTTTGCGTTTTCAAGAAGATGATTCACATTCTCAAAGTGTTTCTGATGATAAAAGATATTGATGGAAATTCCTTTATAGTTCACGCTTTTGATCTTATATTCAGCAGATGAAACGGCAAACCGGAAAGGAATCTGATCTGCTTTAAACTTGAAATAGTTACGCCCGGCCTGTGACCATTTTCTGACAAGATCTCCTGTTCCTATGGCTGTTTGTTTCTTTTCGGTGGAAATCATCATCGTAAGATTGATAAAATCCCTTTTTGAAACTTCAGGGGCTTCCGGTTTCTTCAGTTCAGTAAGTTTTCCAAGGCTGAATTGGCTGCGTTGTTTTTCATCCTGAATTTCATTATCCTTCTGATATCCAATTGTTGGGTAATACCTGCTGATCCTCATAAAAGATCCGTCTTCAATAATGGCATTGAAAGACCGGTGTCCGTTGACCGCAAACCATTGATAGGAGATTTTAAAATCAAGAGAAGCTGTTTTACCAGGCCGGAGAGGCTTTTGTAATGAAACTTCTGTAACATGCTTATTAATTTTTGAGATTTCAGTACCACACTTTATCACAGCAGATTCCAGTTTTAAATCTTTATTAAAATTGATCAGGACCTTATTGATAGGTTGATTGGTTTGATTTTTAAGGGTATATTTTCCAATGATCTGATAAGCATTTTTCGAAGGATACAGTTTAATTTCTGTAGCAATATCGGTGATATCCGGCTGTAGAAGTTTTTCATACTTTCGATAGTTTTTTTCATATGCTTCCGAGCTTAGAATAGCCTGATCTTCATTTTTGGGATATAACCTTTCATAAACAATGTTCCGGCAAAGATTCCTGAGATGAGCAGAATGATACTGAAGCCACATGCAAGTACAGGAACTTTTTTAATTTTTATAATGCTGTTGAGCATCCATAAAATACTGATAATCCCTGTTCCGAATAAAAGTCTTTGTAGAAAAGCTTCTTCATAGATTCCATAGCCGTTAAACTCACTGTAAGTCCCTTTAAAATCTGAGAATATTCTGAAAAGAGGGTAGGGTATCAATTTCCCTGAAACCGGACCTGATACTATAAAAACGGCAAGAATGGAAACTCCAAGGGCTATGAATTTGTTGGGAATTCTGTCATTTATCAAAAGAATCAATCCGGAAAACAGCATCAATGGGAAAGTATTGAAAAGAAAAACACCGAGATAAGCATTCCAATCAATATGAAAATACTGATAAGCCGCCTGAAAAATAATGCCCTGAATAATTACAATTCCGGTGAAGAAAAACAGCAGAAAACTGATGGAAATGAAATGGCCGGTTAATCTGTTTTTTGATAAATAGGTACTGTTTTCAATCAGAGAAAATCCTGAAGAAGAACTTCTCCAGTAGACATCGTTTAAAAAATAAACGGAAATAAGAAGTCCAAGCAAATGGAAGTTTTCTGAAATGGTGGCCGCCATAAGACCTGAACTCGCATACTTCTGCGGAAGACGGATGCCTTTTTCAATTTCGGCATACATTTCCATTCCCACAGAGAATAATAAAAGAATCGATACAGCAGGAATGGCAATGCTTTTAAACAAATAGGTAAGATCGGTTTTTGTAAAGGACAATACGGACCGGAAAGAACTCCATCCATTGAATCTGGGTGTAACAGTGGAGTATTCAGCTCCATTTGTTTCCGAAAATATAAGAGTATTTCCTAATGTTTTTACTTTCTTTCCTGAGGTATTGGAGAAAGAAAATAATCTATGTGAAAGCAGAAGAATTCCAACAGATATAAAAGAGAATAAAATTCTGTTAAACAAAAGATAACCAGAGAAAGGTACCAGTTGAATATTTTTCTGATGAGCTGTGAGATCACGGGCTTCCATAAAATAAGCGGATAATCCAAAAGGATCTATTAAAGCCGAAAACTGTTGCGTTTCCAGTGACTGGGGAAGACTTCCCGCCATAAAGGGTGAATTGGAAAACAGCAGGATAATCATGTAAGAAACATACAGAAGCAGTCCGCCTACTACAATCAGCAGTTTTTTCCTGACAATAAATGCAATGAGAAAAAGGAAACTGCAGACAAATAAACTGTTGATAAAACCGAATATGAATAAAGGGTATAAATAATGGACAATGTTAAAACCTTCCTGCATTTCACTTCCCGTCCGCATCATCTGACCTATGATAAATCCTGTCATTAGGAAAGAAAAACTTAAAAACGTCTGTAAAAAATAAGCATAGAATTTCCCTTTCAGGTAAGTGAGTTTTGACAATGGGAATGAAAACAGAATACTGTCAAATTTTGAATCCTGATCTTTAAAAAGCAGCTGCAATGCATAAACCGTAGCGAAAAAAATCACGGCAAGGCTCAGCATTCCGGTCATAAAACCAATGGTGTAGGGAGAGTTTAAATAAATCCCTTCTCCTACTGAAAGATTGAACTGATTGCCAGAAAAGATGCCCATTCCTATTAAAAGTAAGGCCACAAGATAGGTGAGCCAGTGCTTGGAAGAGCGTCCGGCTTCAAATAAGAATATTGCGTTCATGATTAAGGTTTTTGGGTGAGTGTATGGAAGTAAACGTGCTCCAGCAAAGGGGTTACAGGGCTGAAATCTTTCGGAGATTCTTCAGAAAATACAGTGATGTGGAGTTCTCTTTCCAGAAGCTGCCTGCTGATGATTTCATAATTGGAATGATAACTTTCCAGTTCGTTTTTGTCGATAGATTTGGACCAGATTCTGTTGTCAAGCTCTGCAATGAGTGTTCCGGGGTTTCCTTTTCGGAGGATTTGCCCATGATTCATCACTGCCATTTCTGAGCAAAGATTTCTGACATCTTCAACGAGATGCGTGGACAGAATGACGATAACCTCCTGGCTGATATCATTGAGCAGCGTATTGAAACGGTTACGTTCCTCAGGATCTAATCCTGCAGTAGGTTCATCTACAATGATGATCTTCGGATTTCCTAATAAGGCCTGAGCAACACCGAATCGCTGTTTCATTCCCCCAGAAAAGGTATGAACTTCTTTTCTAGCAAAATCAGAAAGGTTGACTTTTTCCAGCAAACCCAGAATCTGGTTTTTACGTTGGTTTTTATCATTAATGCCTTTCAGAATGGCAATGTGTTCTAGCAGATCATAGGCTGAAACTTTGGGATATACTCCGAAATCCTGTGGGAGAAATCCGAGATTCTGTTTAATATAATCAGGGTTTTTGGCGATGTCCACTCCGTTGAAAAGTATTGTTCCGGAGGTCGGTTTCTGAAGTCCGACAATGGTTTTCATCAAAGAAGATTTTCCGGCTCCGTTGGGACCAAGAAGCCCGAACATACCGTTTTTGATGTCGAGTGAAATGTCTTTAATAGCCTGAAATCCATTTTTATAGGTGAGGCTAAGGTTGTTGATGGATAATGTATTCATAACGTTGTGTTTGGGGAATGGAAGGACAGGCGGCCTTTCGGCAGCTGGTTTAGAAGTTAATGGCTGGAGGCTAGAAGCTAGAGGTTAGAGGTTAGAGGTTAGAAGTTAGAAGTTAGAAGAGAATTTTTTACACTTCCACTCTAAAACACTTCAAATCAAACCCCGCAGCTCACAACCCGAATCCCGTCTACTCTTTAAATTCAAGAATATCTCCCGGCTGGCATTCCAGGATTTTGCAGATGGCTTCCAAAGTATCGAAACGGACACCTTTGGCTTTGCCGGTTTTCAGGATAGAGAGGTTCACGGGCGTGATACCCAGTTTTTCTGCCAATTCTTTACTCTGCATTTTTCGTTTGGCAAGCATCACATCTAAGTTGACTATAATTGGCATTTTAAATAAATAGGTCTTGTTCGTTTTGCAAATGTAGTCCTTGCTTAAAGATATTCGCAAGAAACAGACAGAAAATTCCAAGCATAAAGTGAATAAACACCAGTCCCCATATGATACTTTCTACTTCCACAAAGAAACTCGCGATAATAACCAGAGGAAGCGGAATGAAAATATTGTACAGGTAAAATCTCTTAAGCTGAATGATATTTTCCTGAGTAAACAGTTTTTGTTGGAAAAACACTTTGAAAACCCTGGCAGATAACCAGAAAAAGATTCCATAAGTGATAAGCACCAACATAAAGGAAAAGATCATATAAGGATAATTGTTTTCGATATTCAGAAACGGTTGTTCTGTAAACGGATAATTGATGTGAAGGAACTGGCCTTCTTTATAAGGCGTGACCGCAAATCCGCTCATCAGACAGAATAAGGAATACCCAAAAGTGACTAAATATCCGGCCGAAAGTAAGGCGCAGATATAGAATAAAATTCTTGCAATAATTTTGGTCTGGTTCATGGTATGAATTGTAATTACTATTACAAATGTATAATTAATTATCGTAAAACAATAATTTGTTTAAATGAAATTTTAATTTTTAATTCTGAGATCATCAATAATACTAAAAAAATAAGGTGTTAATCACAGTTTTTTATTAATTTTAATAAGAGAAAAGCTGATCAACTTATCCCTTTAATTAATACTCGAGCTTAATGCTTAACAAAGATTTTCTTATTGATGCCCTTCGACAGGCTCAGGGTGGCAACTGGAATACCAACGACAATTTTTAAGCACTGTCAGGCTGAGCCTGTCGAAGCCATTATTAAAAAGGATAGATCAAAAAAAAAGAAATCATGGCTTACAGTATTGAACTTGCAGACCGCGTACGTGAATGGCTTTCAATGGAAAATAATATAGAAATTGAAGAAAAGAAAATGTTCAGCGGCTTGTCTTTTCTGGTGAACGGAAAGTTGTGCATCAACATCAGTCATGATAATCTGATGTGCCGTTATGACCCGGAGTTGGAAGATGAGGTTTCGGAGAAGAAAGGTTTTCTCCCAATGATCATGAAAGGGAAACAGTTAAATGGCTATTGCTATGTAGAACCCATGGGTTTCCAAAAAGCAGATGATTTTGAGTATTGGATTAAAATATGTTTGGATTATAATCCATTGGCGAAGGCGGCGAAGAAGTGAGTTTTGGGTTGGAGGGTTGGAGAGTGGGAGCGTTTGAGGGTATGAGAGTGTGGTGGAGAGTTTCGGGATTCGGGATTCGGTTTTGGAGAGTGTTTTAGGGTAGGTGAGTGAGAGAGTGGGAGCGTTGGATTTCAACAGTCCCACCATTCATAACTCATCATTTATAATTCATCATTCATTATTATTGTACAGTTTTTCTCTGATCTGAATTAATATTTTTGTGGTTTTCTTCAGGTCCGGAGAGTCGGGAAGAGTGCTGGCAGAGTAATGACTTTCTATGGATTCTATCAGGTTTTCTGCCCTTTGCATTACACTTTCATACGACTGGTTGCCACTTTTGATATCTAACAGTTCATCACGGTCTTCTACACGGATCGTTAGTGAACCGGTTTTAAAAATCTGTTCGCAGGACTGCAGCAGGCGGATGGTGTGCATCATATTCTTGCTATCATAATTCTGCCCGTGAGTCTGATTGACATTATAACGGTCTTCATTACGCTCAGCAACCCATTTCCAGTATTCCCTGTAATCTTTACAATACACAGAATAGGCATCCAGATTGCAATACAGATATGCAACCGGTTTTTCCTCTTTAGGAACAGAGGATAGAGAAACCTGATTCGCTTCTTCATTCTGAATAACTCCTTTATATCCCAATGTTCCCGATTCATCATAAAATAAAGCGAACATTCCCTTGGTATGATCAATGTTTATCAATCCGCATTTTTCCTGCGAAAGACCATCCTCATCCAGCCATTTTTTCAATGGGACAGAACCTTGTCCATCCAAAATAAAGCAGAAATCCAGGATCGATTTTCTTTCTTTATCAATCGGATTGACAATCTTTTTATTGAGACCTTTTGCCTTTTTAATCTGGGAAACAGCATAACCTGCAAATGTATCTTTGCATAGTTTTGAAAGAAAATCTTCTGTTTTCAACAGATCCATCAGCGGATGTTTGTACAGAATACAATCCTCAGGACTTGCCAGAATTTCCAGAATATTAGGATTGTTTTTCTGAAGCAGTTCTACAAATCTTCCGATTTCATAATAGGTGATATCATTTGTTTCATTGGAAATCTGCGGAATATAGTTCAGTCCAAAAAATCTTCCTTCGGCAAATAATATATCCCGCGGATATCCGTATCAGAATTCTCCGTCGCCAGCCCAAAAGCTCTGCTTCCGGAAATGGCTTCGAAGAGGAGGAGGTTTTTGTTTTTTAGGTCTTGGATGGTCATATTAGAATCCATATTTTTCTTCACGCTTTTTGAATGCTTCTTTTCCTCCTTCAAGAATATCGGCTATATGTTGTCTAATGCTCATAGATTTTAAAAAATTTCCATCAGGGTTATAGTTAGTTTCTTCGAGTGCTCCATTGATGTAATCAAAAGTATAAATACATTTATCCTTTGTATTGTTCTCATCTTTTTGATTTGCAACTATTATATTTTCTGCATCTGCATTTACTACAATATTTGCATTATGAGTTACTAAAATAATTTGTCTTTTCAGTTTTTTATCTTTTAGATAATCAACAAGATCGGTAGAAATTGAGCGATTGTCTAAATTATCTTCTGGTTGATCAATTAAAATTGGAGCTTCTGATTTACTCAATTTAATAATCAATTTAAGTAATATAAAGCTTGCTTTACCAGTAGACATATTGTGTATTGTGTCATTGCCTGATTTTACTTCCCAATGATCAAAAAAGTGATTTTCAAGTAATATTCTACAAGCTTCTTTTAAGCTAAAATCTTTGATTAATGGATAATTTTCTTCAAGAATAGAGTCAAATACATTTTTTAATTCACTTATAATATCATCTTTATTAATTTCAGATAAGTTATTTAAATTTTCATTATATAAATAATTAAAAGGATTTTGAAATCTCAAAGTTCTTAAGTCACTTATACTGTTCATACTTTCTTTAAATTTCTTAAAATTAAATTTAGTAGACCCTTTGATATCAATTTGATCATTGTCTTTATTTTCAATATCTTGTGTCCTTGGTTCTAAATCATGAACTAAGCTTTGATACTCATTAAAATTGATTTCAATATTATTAAAAATTTTTCTTTTTGAATTATTAACTCATTTTGTAAATCTTTAATTTCATTTTCAATTTTAATTATGCTATTTAACTTTTCTTGGTCTGTTCGAATTTCAGTTTGCAATAATTGTATTTTGTCTTGAGATTCTTTTTGACCAAGTAATGGTTTAATTTTTTCTTGTAATTCTCTTTTTATTTTGTTATTATTTATTAATTGCTTTTTAATAGAACTTTCATTGATCAGATTATTATCATCCAAAAGAAATAATTGTTCAATTTCATTTATTTTATTAATTGCTTGTTGTATAAAACCATACTGTTCTGTAAATTCAGATTTTATGTCAATATTCTCTAATGTATTTAATAAACTATTTTTATCATTTTGTATTTTTTCTAAAGATGCTTTTATATTTTGGTTTAGAGTTTTAAGTTTACGATAATCTGAAATGATCTTTTCATTTTCATTTATAAGGATTTGTATTTCGGTGTTGTATTTATTATAAAGATTTTTGTTTTCCTCTGAAATATCTTTTTGTAAAGTTATTATTTCATTTTGTCTAAAAGTGATACTTGTGGTGAGAATATCTTTACTCCCTTTATCTTGTATGTCTTTTTTTAATCCTTTTATTTTATCTTGAAAATCAAAGAAAGTATCAATTTCTCTTAGTTTTTCAGAATTATTAGAATCTCTATTATCTTCAAATAGTTTATATCTTTCATTTGCAAAGGGGTCTTCTAAAATAAGTTCTTTTATAAGCTCTTTTAAAGTACTACCATTTTTTTTACTTCTGTCTACGAGATTAGATAAATGATTTTGGGGGATATATTTAATTTCAGGAAGGATGCTAGGCTCTGTATTATCCCTATCGGAAGATTGTTCTAAGCCAGATGCTAGTTTAACTTTAACAATAAAATCAGATTCATTTTGTAAATCGTCATAAAAGTACTTAAAACGATTATCAGTAGTGTCAAAATATTTTAAGACTCCTTCGTCACTTCTATCTTTATATAGCGCTTTTGCAATATTATACAATAATATAGATTTTCCTGAAGATTTTCCACCAATAATTACATTTAAATTATCATTAAAATAAATTATTTTAGGTGTAAAAAGATTATTGGAGCTTACAAACGAAGCTTGAGAAATTATTAATTTTTTATCCTTTTCATTCGGAATATTTTCTTGAATAATCACTCTTTGTTCTGGCTCATGCAGAATTTGTTTTAAACCTTCAAAAGTAAGATGGGATTTAATCCATGTAAAACGATTAAAAATATCAGTTTCTGTATGTGCATCACAACCTACAATACATGCTTTTAAATGGCCTTGCTCTTCTATTACACGTTTTCTTTCATTATATTTTTCTTCAAAAGTTATATCCTTTTTGTTATCAAGTCTTTTACCTAAAAAGTACTGAGTATCTTTTTCTTGATTTGAAAAAATTGCCTGTGATAATTTGTAAATATTTTTCCTAATTCCGTCTAAACTTCCTGTTTCGTTTTCAAATAAATCATAATGTTTCTGTAAGCCAGAATTACCATCATTGTTTGAGTTACTTACTATAATTAAAATATTATCTTTTAATTCTAAATTTTTATCTATTACCTCTTTTAATGTTTTAGGGTCTATTGTATATCTATTTAAACCTTCTTTAAAAAGTTTATTATCATCTCCAGTTTGTCCAAGTGATTTAGCATAGTCTATAAATCCAGCATGGTTCATTTTGAACCTACCTTCATTTTCTAAAGTATTAAATAAGGCATTATTAAGCTTTGGTACATAATCAGGATTTATCAGACAGTGAATATTTATAAGCCTAGATTTGTCAGTTGTTGGTAACATCCTGAGTTCTATGTTTGGAAGTAAAAAAATATTTTCAATAAATTCTTTCTCTTCATCTGAAAATATTGGATTATCTTGATCATCAACTTTAGATTGTATTTCATCTATAAACTTTAATGCATCAAGATATCTGTCAATTGTAAAATAATCAGTTATTCCTATACATGCAATGTTTTCTTGATAGGCTTTTTTAAACAAATAAATAAAATATTCATCTAATGATTTTGACGTAAATTGATCATTTTTATTTGTATTTTTTGTGTGTACATGTAAATCCCATTTTCTCCATTCTGAACCTCTATTTATTTTCATAATTTTTAGTTTTTCCTAATATATTAATTTCTAACTAATTGAGCAGTTTTGCTCAACCAACAAATATATTCCCAATCCATAAAAAAACACTACGGCTTCCCGTAATCCTTAACATTTCTCCAATATCTCCTTAAAAACCCTCTCCATCTCCCCTTTATCCGCCTTTCCTCCTGATAAATCTTTCGATTTTTCTTCAATATCTGCTATCGTTTTCTCCAGAAAATCAAACAGTTCCCAATCGTTTGGATGGTAATAGGATTCTCCTTTGGTTGCTTTTAAGGTGACAAGATCTTCTATTTTTCTTTTGGTGGCTTCATCTGTTAAAACAAGTAGGTCACTGAACAGTACAGGAGGAACCGTTCCTTTTTCTATGATCCATTTTCCTGTTAATGTGGTTCGTAAACAATAAAAATAACTTTTTAATTTTACTTCATCATGTCTGCAGGCTTCCAGATATTTCTTGCTCATGCTCAGATAATGATAAGAAACCGCAACCAGAGAAAAGCAGGCATCAGCCAAAGGTTTAAAGAGTTCTACAAACCTTTCATCCGCTTTATACACGATAGGAGAATAAAACCAGCTCAGCAAAGCCGCATTCGACTTCAGTAAGAGATGAAACGTCTTTCGCAGATCCCAGCCGGAACCATCCAGATCATCTTCTGTCATAAATTCTATCGTTTCATCCTTATCCCAGGGAGAAAGATACCAATCTTTGTCGTGACGGTATATAAAACGTATATCATAATCACTGTCAGGAGACGCAAAACCCCAGGCTCTGCTCCCTAATTCTACAGCAAGAAGGACTTCTACGCACCGTGTTGCTTCTATTTCTTTTATTTTTTCAAGTATTTTCGGTGTCATTGGTATTGATTGATGGCGCAAAGTAAAGGGTGAAGTGCGCAATGTTCTTACGTTGTTTTTTTGTTACGAGATCCGGGTTTCGTGGGGATGGGTTTGAGTGTGGGAGAGTTTGAGAGTTGCTGGGTTCGGGTTTGAGAGTAAGTGAATATTGCGGGCTAAAATTTTTTGACTTTTGAAAATTGGGCGTTAAAAAAATAAATTGTGTGAACGTTAAGAAAATTCTCCTGTCTGAGTGCGACGAATATATTGATTCAAAAAAGTAATAATGAATTCGCACGAGTTTAGAATTTTTAGAGAACACATTTTATTTTTAGCTCAATTTTCAAGGTTTTGACCTTTTGTTTCTTTTGTGTCAAGACAAAAGAAAAAGACTCATTGAATTTTACTAATATTGCACTTTTCCATTTAACATAACTATAAACATCCATGTTATCATCAGAATTACAGCATAAAATTGATTTTAAAACAAAACCGTTAGGTGCATTAGGGCATCTTGAACATATTGCCCACAAAATCGGAATGGTTCAGAAAACCACTTCTCCGCAGTTGCTTAACCCTCATATGGTGGTTTTTGCGGCCGATCATGGGATTGCTGTTGCAGGCGTCAGTGCCTATCCACAGGAGGTCACCTATCAGATGGTGATGAACTTCCTTGGCGGAGGTGCTGCCATTAATGTTTTTTGCAGACAGAATGGTATCAACATTAAAATTGTAGATGCAGGAGTGAATTTTGATTTCCCGGAAGGGCTGAATCTCATTGATAAAAAAGTCAGAAAATCCAGCCGTAATATTCTGGAAGAACCTGCCATGACTTTCGAAGAATATCAGCAGGCACTTAAAAATGGAAAGTCTGTGGTGAATGATATTGCTAAAAAAGGCTGCAATATCATTGGCTTTGGAGAAATGGGAATCGGGAATACTTCCGCCTCTTCTTTGATGATGAGCAAGCTTTTTGATATTCCTATTATCCATTGTATCGGACGTGGAACGGGACTGAATGATCATCAGCTTGACAATAAGATCAGTATTTTAAAAGAAGCTGTTGAAAAATACCCGGATGAAATGACTGAGGATGAGATTGCCCAGACCTTTGGCGGATTGGAAATAGCCCAGATGATTGGAGCCATAGAAGAAGCTTATCATCACAATATGCTGATCATGGTGGATGGTTTTATTGCAACAGTTGCGGTAGCCACGGTCTGGAAAAAGAATCCTGAAGTATTGAATAACTGTATCTTCTGCCATGTAAGCAATGAAAATGCCCATCCTCAGCTGTTGGGATTAATGAGAGAACAGGCCATTCTCAATCTGAATCTGCGCCTTGGTGAAGGAACAGGCTGTGCATTGGCTTATCCGATTATTCAAAGTGCCGTTAATTTTCTGAATGAAATGTCAAGTTTCGAAGATGCAGATGTATCAAATAAAAACTAAATGAAAGCTATAAAAAATGAACTGATTTACTTTGCAACGGCACTCATGTTTTTCACGAGAATTCCGGTTCCGTTTACCATTCCGTACTCCAGCGAGATTATGAATAAATCTCAGAAATATTTTGCCTGGGTAGGCTTGATTGTAGGGCTCATCAACGCTTTGGTTCTTTATCTTTCTACACTGCTTTTTAATCTTGAAATCGGGATTGTTTTAATGATGATTTCCAATGTTTTGCTGACCGGAGCTTTTCATGAAGATGGCTTCACAGACATGTGCGACAGTTTCGGAGGCGGATATGGAAAGGAAAAAATCCTGACGATTATGAAAGACAGCCGGGTAGGAGCATATGGAACGATAGGGATCATTTTGCTTTTTGCTTTAAAATTTTATAGTATTCAAACCCTAGGAATGAGTAATCCGGTGGGAGTTTTACTCATTGTTATTTTAGGGCATACGGTAAGCCGTTTTATTGCAGGAACGATGATCTATACTCACCAGTATGTTACGGATATCGATGTCAGTAAGTCAAAGCCTCTGGCCAATAAACCATTGGATGGAATGGCTTTGCTGGTAAGCTTCATCAGTGTTTTAGCCACTTTTGCCCTGTTTCCGGACTGGCGTTTGATTTTTGCTTTTGCGCTCGCTTATTTAGGAAAAATATATATGGGCTGGTATTTTAAAAAACATATCGGAGGGTATACAGGTGATTGTCTGGGATCGGTACAGCAGGTTTGTGAAGTTTTATTTTATTTAGGAACAATCATCGTATGGAAATTCATTTGATCCGTCATACTGCTGTGGACAATCCTGAAAACCTGTGTTATGGTTTTGCTGAAATGCCTTTACGGAAAGAGTGTATCGAAGATTTTAAATTGTTGGATATTGACGGTCATTATGATATAATTGTTTCAAGTCCTTCTGAGCGATGCCGTATTTTGGCTGATTATTTTAAATTTGAATACCAAACAGATGAAAGACTTCGCGAAATGAATTTCGGGAACTGGGAATTAAAAAAATGGACGGATATTCCAGAAGAAGAAATCAATCCGTGGTACAAAGATTTTGTCAGTGTAAAAGCCTCGGGTGGTGAAAATCTTCTTGAAATGCAAACCCGCGTTCTCAGCTTCTGGAATGAATTTATTCAAAGAAAAGATCTGGAAAAAGCACTTATAGTTACGCATGCCGGAGTTATTCGTCTGATCCTTCAGGCGGTACTTCAGTTCCCATTGGAGAATATGTTTACTATTCAGATTGATTATGGAAGGAAAGTGATCATTCATGTGAATGAAGGAGTTTTTTCTGTGAAAAAGGTGAATGTATAATTACCATAAAGGCTTGTATTCAATAGGAACGGACTTTAGTCCGTTTGTTAAAGATTAGTTTGTAGGCCGAATTCCTGTAAAAAACATACACAGAAATAGTACAATCCCGACTATTCTCCCAACTGAAGACGTGAAAATTCCCCTCCCTCGGAGGGGTGGCGAAAATTCAAAGAATTTTTGACGGGGTGGTTCTCAACGTTTACCTAACCAAACCGCCACCAAAAAACGCCACCCGATATCATCAGATGACGCCATAGAATTTATTTAAAAATTCTGATAAAACTATCTTTTTCCAGGTTTTCCAGTGAGAAATCAAAATCAGCTTCCGCTTTTTCTGTGGTAATCTCACCGCCAAGCTCTTTGATAAGCTCATTGAAAGACATCGCTTCATACCATTGCTGGTATAATGCATTTGTTGCCATTGCAGAAATCTGGCTATTTCCTGAAACATGCGAATGTCCGGCTCCGAAATTCAACAGTACGAAACATTGCTTTTCATTCTTCGCTACAAGCATTCCTAGAATCATTTGCTTCTGAACAGAATTACATCTGGCTTCAGCAAAGAGGTGATTAGGATTCATCATATAATCGTAGGAAATATTATCCCCTTTTCCGATCACAATTTTATATCCGCAGTTCGCATCTCCACTGAAAACGTTGTTCATAACAAGGGTTGGTTCACAAAGGCCTTTATTGGCATAAAGATATTCAACAGCGCCATTAGGAGCAGAAGTCATATCTCCGGAGTACATCAATTGTCCGTTACCATGGTTATAAGCGGCATTCCAACCTATTTTTCCTGCGATGTTCAATCCTGAAAGATCAAGGTCATTGGCACCCCATTGGTCTTCCCAATAAATACCTACAGCCAGTCTATCCGCATAAAAACGGGTTCCGGTAGGAATATTTCCAACAAACATTTTTTCAGAAGTTGGCAATGCAAATTCTATATTCTCAGGGAAATAGAATTTCTTTCCGGACAGGTTTTCATACTTCAGTTTCAAAAAGTCCAGAATGAAATCATAATTGAACTGATTCACGTAAGTTTCCTTACCTTTTTTAGTCCATGATTTTCCGTTTCGGATTCTGTAGACAAAGGTATCCTGACCATACATTCTGGAGTAACATGCTGATAATGCTTTGAATAATGCAAACGGTGTCGCATTTTCCAGCCAGTGCCAATCGCTGTTTTCCAATAGAGTATTTGTAGCGTCATTCAATGGGTTTGAAATCAATGGTTTATGATGAACCTTAGATAACTTTGATATTTTGTTGATCGCTTTGGGCGCTCTGTTTTTATAAGCCAGAAATAACGGCTTGAATCTGTTGAAAATTTCCGCCATTTTTTCCAATCCAAAACTTTCAAACAAATATGTTGGATTAAAATTACTCTGCTTGATTAAATTAATCAAATCATCATTTTTGATTAAAAGCGTAGTGTTCGTCGTTTTATAAATAACATAACGGAAAAACTCAACGGGATTTTCAGGATAGATATCATATAGATCAGCAATTTTTATAACCGCTTCTTTATTTCTGATGTTTTCTTTTCCGGTAAAATCATATTCCAGCTCCGTATGTAAAATAGAAAGCAAATCATCAATGGTTTCCTGTTTTAAAGCAATTCCTGATCTTAAAAGAGCAAGACATTTTTCCTGCATTTCTTCTACAGAGTAGGCTTTGATTACTTTAAAAACCAGCTTCATATCAGGAACATTCAAAATTTCATTAGGAATATAGATTTCACTTTGAAAATCGCTTCCATAGGTTGAAATATAATGAGTGATCTGTTCAAAAAATAAATCAATTCTGGAAGTGTTCTTTATTTTCTCCCAGGATTTATGAAAGGTTTTATTCAAATTATTACCATTCAGCTTTTCCTTTGCGTAAAAAGAGATGATTTCATTTTTTGCCCATAGAGCATCCGGTTCAATGATGAAACCATCATTAGAAATAAATGGCTTTTCATCAGATTTTCTGGCCAGTACAGCATTGAATAATTGTAGTGTTTTCATTGTTTTAAGTTTAAAAAATAAGTGAGGAGTAGATTCATTAAAAGTGAAAGGTATAGGAACTCCTTTTACCTATAGTTTATAAAAAGCGGGGAGTATTTTTCCAAAAAATATAGGAACTCCGTTTGCCTTGTAATTTGTAAAAAGGCGGAAAGTAAATCTGGAAATATAGGAACTTTCTTTGCCTTGAATTTTTCTAATATTTTTAGTGTTGTGAAATTTGGTTATTGTTTTTATTTAAACCTAACGGGTTTCTAAAACCCGTTAGGTTTGAACATACTATTAAAATTATGCTTTTCTGAATTTCTTTTTTTCTTCCATGGAGCATTCTTCTGAACATCTCCGGCCATAATACATCCGTAAGGCATCACTTCATCCAGAACTTCACAAAGTCCGTATTCTTCTATCTGTGCTCTTACATTCTTCGCACTTTTATAAGCGCTTGGAAGTTCAGAAATATCAATCTCATTAGAGTAGAAACGGATATCCAATCCTGCTGTTTCCTCATTGAAGATTTCCTCGGTCGTTTTATGAGCTAAAGATTTTTTATGCTGGCTTCTGCTGAAATTTCTTCCTGCTCCGTGCGGTGCAAAACCTAAGTTTCTTTCATTTGTTTTTCCCTGAACAATCAGTACCGGTTCGGCCATATTCAACGGAATCAGTCTAGGTCCGGTGATATCAGGCATGAATTTATCATCCAGCGGAGTAGCTCCTTTCGCGTGATAGAACAGGTCTCCATCTTTGAAAACGAAGTTATGTTCGTTCCAATATCTGTTTTCCTTCTCCATTTCCAGCTTATTCAGCACGGCATCATGAAGGGAAGTATGGTTTTCTTTTGTCCATTGTCTTATTAATTGAAGTGCTTCCCAATACGATTTACCTTCATCTGTATCATAAGGAATCCATGCATTTTCTCTTAAAGTTTCAGGAGAGATTTCCTGTCTGAAACGGTTGGCAACCTTCATTCCTTTATCATATAAAGCAGCACCCGGAGCTCTTGACCCGTGATGGGTTACCATCATGGTATTTCCAGTATTTTTGGAAATTCCGACAAAAAGGAAGTGGTTTCCGTCTCCCTGAGTTCCCATATGAGAACGGGCAATGCTGATCAGTTTTTCATCCTGTAAGAATTCATTTTCTCTGAAAGCATCCATCAGTTCCTGAGACATCGGCATCTGTTCCCCTCTTGCTCTTCCTCCGTATCCGAAATGAGTGACAGAATGTGCTGCATCCAAAACCTCTTTAGGATTTGTTTTTCCAAAATCCGTCAGCATCACAGAACAACAGATATCCGCACTATGGAATCCCGGGTGAATAGCATTTTTTGCCACGACCACACCTCCAACGGGAATCTGACCTTCAGGACCTGTAGGGCAGGCGTCCGGCATTAAAGCTCCACCAATCAGAGTGGGAGTTTTCATCAGAACTTTCATGGTTTTGATTACTTTTTCCACATTATCATTCTCACTTTCGTGCTCTGCACGTATATTGATTATAAAATCTTTAGCTGTTTCATGAAGCGGAATAAGATCTGGCTGTTTGAACTGTACCAGATATTCTGCGATCTGATGTTCATCCAACTTATTCTCGTTGATATAGGTAATGGCATCTTTAAACCATTTTGCCGGTCTATATCCTAATTCGATTAAATGATTTCCATTAAATTCCATTTTGTTTCATTTTGATGATGCAAAGTAATATCATTATTGCGCAATAGTTTTGCGTAGATAAAGAAATTTTAATTATTTTTACAAAAATTAATTAAAAAGACGAAAAAGCCCAGTGGCAGACTCGTAAAAATAGTATAAAATTAAAAAAACAAGGCTCATGGTATTATTAGAACAATTAAAACATTTCCCGGAAACGATTCAGTTTAATGATGTGATCGCTCATATTGATGAACATTATGAATTTACTCCTACTGCCTTTCAAAACGGAGATACAACCAATCAGGCCGGACAGAACAATGGTTCGTGCAAGGTTTTCAGCTTTGCAAGTATTCAGGATCTGACGAAAGAACAAACCCTTTGGCTTTTTGGTGAGTTCTACAGAGAAGATGTTTTGAAAAATCCTGAAGGAACTGACCACCAAAATATCCGAAACTTTATGAAATTCGGCTGGGAAGGGATTACTTTTGACGAAAATGCTTTGAGAGAGAAATAATTTTCAGGAAAAGAGCAGAAATAAAAGCAGATTGCTATTAAAAAAACACCAATCATTAAACACTAAGGTATGTCATCCAATAAAAATGCTCTGATCCGGTATAAAACATTAGATAAATGTCTTAAAAACAAATACAGAAAGTATACGCTGGAGGATCTTATTGATGAATGTTCGGAAGCATTGTTTGAATTTGAGGGAAAAGAATCGTATGTAAGTAAGAGGACTGTTCAGCTTGATCTTCAGAATATGCGGAGTGAAAAATTCGGATATGAAGCCCCTATTGAAGTTTACGAAAGAAAATACTATCGTTACAGTGATCCGGAATACAGTATTCATAATATTTCTGTGAATGAAAGTGATCTGAAGGCGATGAATAATGCGGTTCAGATTTTAAAACAGTTCAAGGATTTTTCCATGTTCAAGGAGATGAATGGGGTTATTCAGAAACTGGAAGATTCTATTCATGCCACCAGCCAGAAATCTATTATTCATCTGGATAAAAATGAACAGTTGAAAGGATTGGAACATATTGATATTCTGTACGAAAGTATTGCTAATAAAAAAGTGTTGAAGATCCTTTACAAAAGTTTTACGGCAAGGGAATCCAATATCTTTACAGTACATCCGCAGCTGTTGAAAGAGTTCAACAACCGTTGGTTTCTGATCTGTTTTTACAAACAAAAAATGTACAATCTGGCACTGGACAGAATGGAAAGTATCGAAACAGATGATAGTCTTCTCTATATTGACAAGGATCTGGATGGAGATGAATATTTTAAAGATATTGTAGGAGTAACTGTTGCAGAGTCAATGGACCCCAGAAATGTGGTCTTTTGGGTGGATTCGGGAAATGCTCCCTATGTGAAAACAAAACCGCTGCATAAAAGTCAGGAGATCCTAAAGGAAGACCGTGAAGGCACGCTGTTTAAAATATGTGTGCAGATCAATTTTGAGCTGGAAAGACTCTTGCTTGGGTTCGGAGACTCTCTGATTGTACATAAGCCCAAAAAACTACGGTTGAAAATGGAGGAAAAGTTCAGGGCAGGCAGTAAAAATTATCAGAATCTGATTGTTCCTGAGGAAAACTAAATTAATTTAAATGTACCATTCACAGGGCTTTGTTGAAGATAATTTATTTTCATAATTTATCTTGGCTTGGAAATTGTAGTATTAACTTAACAATACCAAATTAATTATGAAATCAAGAATATTTAAAGCATTAATTGCAATTATAGCACCGCTGGCGATAGAGTATATCGTAAAAAAAATATCTGAGAAGATAGATAAAAAACAAGAAGAGAAAGAGAACGAAAAAAAGCAGATTACGGCTTAAACGTAAAAGTAGTTTAAATTTGAAATTATTGAAAAGAGACTGTCATAACAATGTACAGTTTCTTTTTTTGTTGTTAATGGATCTTTTTAATGAGTGCTGAAGACCACCCCGTCAAAAATTCTTTGAATTTTCGCCACCCCTCCGGAGGATGGGAATTTTTACGTCTTCAGTTGGTGTATTGGACAGGATTGTTTTTGTACTCCTTATAGCAAAGGCTGAGTTTCTATGGAATGACAAATTGTGTGGATACATCACCATTCCAATTGTGTCATTCCGTAGGAATCTCGGTTTCCCTACACAAAGTCATAGATCCCGTCTTTCCATCCCAATACTTTGGAAGAGTCCGCTTTAAGCCAGTTTTTCAGAATTGTTGCATATACTTTTCTGAAATCCTCTTTATAAATAAGATCGCCATCATTCAGATTCTGCAGATCAGGAAGTGTATTTAACAGTCCTTTTTTCTTAAGGTTTCCGCTGATAAAGAACATCTGATTGGCAGTTCCGTGATCGGTTCCGTTGCTGGCATTCTGTGCCACACGACGGCCAAACTCTGAGAATGTTATGAGCAGTATATTTTTAAAGAGTCCGTTGCTTTTCATATCTGCAACAAATGATTTTACCGACTCGTTGATATCATCAAATAACTTTTTCTGTCTGTCATTCTGGTTGACGTGCGTATCGAAACTTCCGATCGAAAGATAGTATACCTGGGTATTAATGTCAGATTTTATCAAAGAAGCAACCGTTTTAAAATCTTTTCCCAGTTGAGAATTGGGGTAAACCTGCTCTGTTTTTTTAGCTTTGCTTTTTTCAAAAATATAATCAGCATTGTTGATGGTAGAACCTAAAGTCTGATAGAGATAAGACACCGTTTCATCATCATGATGATGGTCGTAGAGAGATTTAAAATACTTTTCCTGACTGGTCTGATACAGTCTTTTGGGATCTTTAAAGGCAAAAGCTTTGTTATTTTCACCTTTTAGGGCTAGACTAAGCATATCATCTACTTCCAGTGCCTGCGTAGGATGATCACAGTGATAACATTCTTCGTCCAGAAAACGTCCCAGCCAGCCTGTTTCCAGAAACTGATCACTTCTGCTTGCCGACTGCCAGATATCCATGCTTCGGAAATGGGATTTATCCGGGTTGGGATATCCTACGTTATTCATCACAGACAGCTCTCCGTTATCAAAAAGTTCTTTAAAATAGGAAAGTGACGGATTAATTCCAGCCTCATCTGTAAGCGGTATAGAGTCATGAATAGCCAATGTCTTCCTTTCCCTGAAATAAATATCGTTTTTGGCCGGAATAATGGTATTCAAACCATCATTTCCTCCCGTAAACTGAAGGACTACCAGAATGTTCTGACCAGGATTCAGCGCTTCATCCAGCGTCATCGCTTTTAAGAAATTAGGCATCAGCATAGAAGCAGTAGCCAGTGAGCTTATTTTGAGGAATTCTCTTCTTTTGATTAGCATAATTTTGTTTTTAGGGGTTAAGATGGCAGGTGGCAGATGACAGGTTGCAGGTTGTAAATTATAGGGCTGGACCACATTTTATTTTTATAGCAGTGAAAACTAAATCAGGGAGGAGCCAAGTTCTACTGCGACAGCTATTACCTGCTGCCTGCAACCTAAAACCTCCTACCTAACATAACTGATATTCCGGAGTAGACATCAGGTTGATGACAGTCATTTTTATACTCTTGTCTGAAAAATTACTTACAGAGTTCATATCGAGGCTTTGGGTATTCTGCAGAAGATAATCTTCACAGTTTTTATAGGCGAAAAGCTTTTCAATACGATCCCAGTCGATGGTGATATTCGGGTTTTTAAAGCTTTTATTTAATGCTGTTTCACGGGATTTCATTCCCATATCAATATCATCATCCTGCCGTGGGCTGTATTCCAAAGGGCGGAGTCCGGACCAGATCTGCGGAACCTGAAGCCTGAGCATTAAAGTAGAGCTGTCAATCCATGACTTTCCATTCGGCCATCCCGCTACATTGGGCGGGTAAAGCAGCATTTGACCCAATAATTTCTGATAAACGATGAGGTTTTCAGGGTTCTGAATATGCATTGGAAGGATTCGCATGATTCCTGCCATCAGTTCTATAGGTGATTTTATCCTGTTTCCGATATTCTTCTGATCATAAAACCAGGTGCTTAAAAATATCTCAGTCATCAGCTTTTTGATGTCATATCCTGAATGGTAGAAATTGGCGCTGAGTTGATTAACAATCTCCTGGTCCGGTTTTTCATTGACGAAGAATTTATAAATCTTTGTCGTAATAAATTGTGCTGTAGTTTTCTGTTCCAGAATAATATTGAGCACATCATTTCCGTCAAAGTTGCCTGTTTTTCCTAAAAAAGTTTTGCTGCCTTCATCATGGAGATTTTTTCTTTCTTTAAAATTCCCTTCTTTATCATAACTCCATCCTGTAAAAGCTCTTGCTCCTTCTCTTACGTCCTTTTCAGTGTAATTTCCTCTTCCCATGGTAAACAGTTCCATCACTTCACGGGCAAAATTCTCATTAGGATGGTCTTTTTTATTCTGTTGATTATTCAGAAAATTCAACATGGCAGGCGACTGGCTTATTTCAAAAAGCAGATCTCTGAAATTGCCAAGTGCGTTTTTCCTGATTGTATTTAAAAGCTGTTTGTTGAACTTTGGATTGATCACTCGTGATGCAAAATGCCCATGCCAGAAAAAGGCCATCTTTTCCCTCATCTGTTCCTTACTGTTAACGATGGAGTTTAGAAAATTCAGGTTCAGTTCGTTATTTTGTTCCCTGTTGATCCGCTGCATTTCTTTTTTCTTTTCTGCAGGAGCTGTACTGTTCATATAGTCTGCCACAGAAACAGGATCTGGAGTGTCATAAGTGATTTCGCTGAAGCTTTCTTCTTTAAATAATTCATTCATCAGCATTTTAATGTTTTTATTTTTCAAACCATCAATTTGATTAATGCTAACACCAAAACCTGCCCGCCAAAGAAGATGCTTGTTTTTTAATAATGAATCAGCCATCATGGAGAATTTATTTTTTGATGTATTTTGAACAAAAAGGTTAAAATAACAACGGGTTAAGCATTGTTAATATTGTTGTATTAGACTGGAAGCTGGTAGTAGGAGGCAATAGGCAGGAAGTTTTAGATCGTAGAAATAGAGTTGATTTTATGAATTATATTTCTTCCAGTATCCGGCTTCCTTTCTTCCATCCTTTAATTCACTTTTTAACTATCATTTTTGATAAATTTTGTTAAACAATTATTTAAATTTTGTTAAAATTAATATATTGATAGTCATTGTTTTATGTTTTTTTGAATGTTAAAATACAAGAAAAACCCTTGCTTGGCATGATTTTTACATCCTCTTGTTTAGTAAAATTTAAAAATTAGAGTTATGAAAATGTTTAAACAAGCAATAGTACTGGCTGGTATTTTAACAGCGGGTATCGCAAGCGCCCAAAGTGCTCAAATGAACAATATGATCAAGGTAGGTGCAAATGTTGGTTTAGCAGTTCCCGCAGATAATCTTTCCGCTGCAGTAGGAGTGGATGTAGCGTACCAGAATTTGATTACCCCAGGGTTTGGATTAGGTATTGCATCAGGATATACTCACTATTTTGGAAAAGAGAACAACGGATATAAAAACAATGATGTAGGAGTAGTTCCTGTAGCAGCTTTAATCAGAATTTATCCAAAACAAACCGGTTTCTATTTCGGAACTGACTTAGGATACGGATTCCTTGTTGGTGATAAAGCAGTGGCGTCAAACACCAATGTTGAAAGAGCTGGCGGAGGTTTCTACCTTAAACCGGAGATCGGATACCACAACAGAGACTGGAATTTCTTCGTACAATACCAAAAGGTTTTTGTAGGAACCAAGGGAGATTTGCCAGGTCAGGACTATAATGTGGGGAATATCGGAGTAGGATTCGGTTACAATATCCCATTAGGAAAGTAGTTAGATTTAATATATAAACAATTATTAACCAAAACCTTTTCACGAAAGTGGAAAGGTTTTTTTGTTCTGTGCAGGATTTACAAAAACAATTATTATATTTGGTAAAATTTGAGGTTATGATTCTGAATCCAAAATTTCCACTTTATTTACCAGGAGTAGAGAACAGTAATAATGATAGTGTTTCTATCATTGGAGCAAGTCTCCGTGAAGATATAACAATCTTAGGCTATTTTGTTTCCGGGAACGGAGGTCTTGAGATAAAAGTAGAAAATAAATATGCAACCAAAGAATATGCTTCCTTTTCAGATATTTTAAAGAAGTTTATTCAGGATAATCAGCTTGAAAATGTAAAACGTCTGGGAATGGCTGTGCCAGGTCCTGTATTGGACGGGAAAAGCAGTCCGGCAAGATTAGGTTGGCATTTAGATATTGCCGAGTATACACGCGATTTCGGGTTTGAAAAAGTAGAAATGCTGAATGACCTGGAAGCTTCTGCCTATGGAATGGCTCTTCTTGAAGATAACCATCTTGAAGCCATTTATACCAGCGGACATCTTGAAAAAGGAAATGTGGCGGTTCTTGCTCCCGGAAACGGATTAGGAGAAGCAGGCTATTTCTTTGACGGAAAATACCTGAGACCTTTCGCAACAGAGGGAGGGCACTCAGAATTTTCACCAAGAACCAACGTAGAAGTTGAATTTTACCAGTTCTTAAATAATATCTATGGTATTGTAAGCTGGGAAAATGTATTATCCAAGTCAGGACTATTCAATATTTACAGATTCCTGAGAGATGTGAAAAGACACCCGGAACCGGAATGGTTAGGAGAACGCCTTGCGAAGGGGAATTTTGTGGAAGAGCTTTATAAAGCTGCTGTAGAGGAAAATGTTTTGATCTGCAAAATTGCTTTAGATACTTTCCTTGAGTTCCTGGCAAGAGAGGCCAATAACTTAACATTAAAATTAAAAGCTACCGGAGGATTACTGATTGCCGGAGATATTCCACAGATGATCGCAGAATATATTGATAAGGCGAAATTCTATGAGAAATTCAAGATCAGTGATAAAATGGAGGAAATGCTTAAAAATATTCCCATCTATCTGGTCAAGCAAAATCACACAGCATTAAATGGTATAGCACTTTACACCGCTTACTATCAGCTATAAAATAAAACTCCGAAGAAATTCGGAGTTTTTTTATGGAATGATATTATTCATGAAAATAATAAATTTTATTGATATACATCAATGAAATCTATTGAATAAGATACTTACATTTGCATCATTAAATAAGTAAATAACTCTATTCAATGAAAAAAATATTTTTATTAGCAGTTTTAGCTGGTGGTTTAGCTTTCGGACAGTCAAAAAAAGTAGTAGCATCTGATGTACACTGGTGGGGATACAAAGTAGCAAAATCTGAGGCCAGTTCTCACGACGGTACTGTAAAAGTGAAGTCAGGAGATATGGTAATGAAAGGAAACCAATTGGTAGGCGGAAGCTTCGTATTGGATATGACTTCTATTACTTCTACTGACCTTACAGGAGAATATCAGCAGAAATTAAACGGGCACCTTAAGAACGGGGACTTTTTTGAAGTTGAAAAATATCCTACAGCAAGCTTCAAAATTACAGGAGTAAAGAAAAACAATGATAAAGTTTACAACTCTCTTGTAACAGGAAACCTTACTGTAAAAGGAAAAACAAGCCCAATCTCTTTCCCTGCTAAGATTTCTTACAGCAAAGGAGTAGTAAGTTTAGTATCTAACAAATTCTCTTTCGACAGACAAAAATTTGACGTAGCTTACAAGTCTACGATGCAGGATGTTTTTGTGAAAGATGATATTGATATGCTTGTAAAGGTAACTGCTCAATAAATTAATCAAAAAAAGATTATTAAAAGTGTAGAAGTTCTACACTTTTTTTTATTTTTGTTGAATTGTAAATAAAAAAGAATGAAAAGATTACTATTGTTTGCTATGGTGTGCGCAAGCATGTCATTTGTTTCTGCCCAGAAGAAATTTGATAAAGTTTCAAAAGTGACTTCATCAGAGATCAGATGGTGGGGGTATAAAGTGGTAAAAACCGAAGAAACTTCCCATTCAGGAACAGTAAAGCTGAAAAGTGGAAAATTTAACTTTGACCATACGGTCCTGGTGGATGGAGAGTTTATTATCGATATGAGAAGTATGATGGCGGGAGATGTTTCTGATGAGGATCAGATCAAGCTTACCAACGATCTGAAGAGCCCAAACTTTTTTGAAGTAAAAAAATTCCCCATTGCAAAATTCCATTTGACTAAAATTATTCCTTTAGCAAACAGTGAATACAATTCTACAGTGTACGGTGACCTTACTCTTAAAGGGGTGAGAAAAACAATCTCTTTCCCTGCGAATGTATACGTTACTCAGTTTACAACATCTATTGAATCTGCTAAGTTCTCCCTGAATAGAAGAGACTTTAAAGTATTCTATCAGTCTTCATTGAAAGATTATTTCATTAAGAACGAAATGGATATTCAGTTCAAAGTTTCCACAGAAATGCTGGATAATGAGAATAGAGTACCGAAAAAGAAAAAGTAAAATATATTCTATTAATACAGAAGAGCAGTTCGTGAGAATTGCTCTTTTTTAATGCTGTTAAATCAGGAGGCTCATCCTTTATTTCCTTATTTTTTATAAATTAGTGGTATGAAAATTTATATCGTAAGCGGTCTGGGAGCAGACTTTAAAGTCCTTGAAAGAATAGAGTTTCCCAAACACTGTGAATTGATTTTTATAGACTGGCTTATTCCCGAAAAAAATGAGCCTTTCGATGCTTATGTCAAAAGAATGGCAGAGAAAGTGGATGATTCAGAACCATTCTGCCTGTTGGGGTATTCTTTCGGAGGAATCATTGTTCAGGAGATTAATCAATTGAAACCTGCAGAAAAGGTGGTGATCCTTGGAAGTATAAAATCCGATAAGGAAAAATCCAGATTCATAAAGACAGGTGAGCTTACCAAAATCCCAAGAATACTTCCGGTAGGTTTATTCAATGACAAAGCGGCCAATGTATATGCTGTTGTCCGAAAGCTTTTTGACCCTAAAAATCCTAAACTTCTTCAATATTTTAAAGTAAGAGATCCTTATTACCTCAAATGGTCCGTAGAAAAAGTTTCCGAATGGAAATTTGAAGAGAATCCCAATGTCATTCAGATATTAGGTGATAAAGACATTGTTTTTCCTATCCGCTATTCAAATCCGAATTATGTGGTAAAAGGAGGAACACATCTTTTTCCGGCCACTAAATCCAAAGAAGTTTCCAAAATACTGTCAGAGATTTTTTCTGAAAAAATTGAAAAAGTTCCAGATTGAATATTTTTTTAGGGGTGTTTGATTTAAAAATGTAGTTTTTATGGAATTTATATTTAAATTTGATAGGGTTAAATATAAATTTTATGAAAGTAGGGTTAAAATGGATCGTTTCATTCTCTGTTATCGCAATCGTTGCCATTGGTGGTTTATTCTGGAATCCGGCTGCCGATATTCCTGATACAAGGGAATTTTTAAGTGAAGATAAAATTGTCGGCGCTGATGTTGCCTGGATTCTGGCCGCGGCAGGACTTGTTTTGCTCATGACGCCAGGACTTTCCTTTTTTTACGGAGGAATGGTCGGGAGAAAAAATGTAATTTCTACCATGCTGCAGAGTTTTATTGCCTTAGGCGTTATCTCCATGGTGTGGGTAGTCGTAGGCTTTTCTTTATCTTTCGGTGAATCTATCGGGATTACAATAGCCGGAAAGCATTACGGTATCATTGGAAATCCGCTCAGTTATCCCTTTTTTAGCGGGGTAGGAAATCTACCTCATAAACTGATGGCTCCCACGATTCCTTTTATTCTTTTTGCCTTGTTTCAGATGAAATTTGCAGTTATTACTCCGGCAATTATTACCGGATCTTTTGCAGAAAGGGTTCGTTTTATATCTTATTTATTGTTCATTGTTCTTTTCAGTATATTTATTTATACGCCGCTTTGTCATATGGTGTGGCATCCTGAGGGGCTTTTAAACAAATATTTCGGGGTAAAAGACTTTGCAGGGGGAACCGTTGTGCATATGAGTGCCGGTTTTGCTGCGCTTGCCGGAGCTTTGGTGGTAGGAAACAGGAAGAATCCTCATCATGAGCCGTCCAATATTCCGTATGTGCTTCTGGGAACAGGAATGCTGTGGTTCGGATGGTTCGGATTTAATGCCGGATCTGCTTTGAGTGCTTCTGCATCTGCGGCTACCGCTTTTGGAACAACTACCATAGCATCTGCTTCGGCGATGATGACCTGGATATTTTTTGACAGAATCAATGGGAGAAGTGTTTCTGCTTTGGGAGCGTGCATAGGAGCAGTGGTAGGTTTGGTGGCCATTACTCCCGGATGTGGTTTTGTAAGCATTCAGGAGAGTCTTTTTATAGGATTTATCACAGCAATCGTTTCCAATCTGATGGTGAACTGGAAGGTTTTAAAGAAAGTAGATGATACCCTCGATGTTTTTGCCTGCCATGGAGTAGGAGGGATTATGGGAATGATTCTTACCGCCATTTTTGCTCATGGTGAAAAAGCAAGTCTGCTTCATGGTGGAATTGATGTTTTTCTTCATCATATGGCAGCCCTTGTTTTGGTTTCTATTTTTACTTTTTTAGGATCATTAATTTTATATAAACTTACAGATTCCATGATCACATTAAGAGTTTCTGAAGAGTCTGAAAATAAAGGGCTTGATCTTTCGCAGCATGAAGAATGCCTGCAATAGCTTTTATATTGTGATGATATGTTGATATCATTAAAAATTTGAAGGTATATTTCAGGATTTATCATGTATCTTTGTTTCTGAGGAAAATGACGAATCATTTATGGAATCAATATCGGTTTTTGAAATTATTAAAGTAGGAATAGGTCCGTCCAGTTCACACACGATGGGACCCTGGAACGCAGCAGCAGCATTTATCAGGATTATAAAAAGAGAAAGATCAATAGAAGAAGTTAAAGAGGTTTTTCTTGAATTCTTTGGCTCACTCGCAAAAACGGGAATCGGGCACGGAACTGATATTGCGGGAATGCTTGGGTTGAATGGAGAAGATTTTAAAACGATCAATACTTCAAAAATTGATGAAAAGATAGATTACATCAAGAGTACTCAAACCATTAACCTTGGTGGTGAAAAGGTAATTCCATTCATTTACGGACATCATTTGGTTTTAAACATGAAAAAGAGCCTTGATTTTCATCCGAACGGAATGATCTTCAGAGCTGTTTTCGAAGACGGAACTGAACTCGTGCAGGATTTTTATTCTGTAGGTGGCGGTTTCATTGCCAGCCAGGAAAAAAACTCTATTCAGAAGCAGTGTGTACGTACGCTGTATCCTTGTCATAAAGCTTCAGATATTGCAAAATATTGTGAAAAGCTGGGATTTGATAAAATGTCAGATTTGATTTTCATGAATGAAGAAAGCTGGAGAACCCAGGAGGAAACTAGGCAGGAAGCACTTTATATCTGGCAGCAGATCAAAGAATGTATCTACAAAGGGGTCAATAAGGAAGGAGTTCTTCCTGGCGGACTGAATGTTTCCAGAAGAGCCGCAGGAATCAACAGAAAGCTGCTCGGAGATAAAATCTATAAAAACAAAGACGAATGGTTCCAGCAGGTAGTAGACGCTGAAGAGAACTTTACGAATATCAACAAATGGATTGCTTGTTTTGCACTGGCAGTGAATGAAGAGAATGCAAGCTTCGGAAGAATTATTACCGCACCTACCAATGGCGCAAGTGGAGTTATTCCGGCGGTATTGATGTACTCTCAGGCATTTACCCCATTTACGAGTGAGGAGGATATTATAAGATTCTTGCTTGTAGCGGGAGAAATCGGGACCTTATTCAAGAAAAATGCAACCATTTCTGCAGCAATGGGAGGATGTCAGGCGGAAATCGGAGTATCTTCTGCAATGGCAGCAGCCGGACTTACAGAAATCTTAGGAGGAAGTGTAGGACAGGTGTTGATGGCGGCAGAAATTGCGATGGAACATCACCTTGGATTAACCTGCGATCCAATTAAAGGGCTGGTACAGATTCCATGTATTGAAAGGAATACGATGGGCGCGATGAAAGCGATTACGGCAGCCAATATTGCACTGGAAAGTGATCCCACCAAAGCAAAAGTAACATTGGATGAAGTGATTCTGACCATGTGGGAAACAGCTCAGTCTATGAGTGACCGTTTTAAAGAAACTTCGGAAGGCGGACTGGCCATTGCAGTCAACGTTCCGGAATGTTAATAGAAATTATTTTATTTCAAAATATAAAACCCTTAGCCACTATGACTAAGGGTTTCTTAATAAAATAAAAGTAAAAACCGTCGGGCTTTTAGTATCGTATAAGAATTTTTATCTTAAAATTCCTCTGATTCTGTTGGCGTTGGAAATCAATTCTTCCAGATATTCATAGTTTTCTTTTTCCAGAGCGGATTTGAATTTTCTGAGCTGAGTGATATGTTCGTTCAGAACGTCCAGTACATTTTCTTTGTTTTGCTTAAAGATAGGAACCCACATTTCCGGATGCGACTTGGCAAGACGTACGGTACTTGAAAAACCCGAACTGGCAAGCTGGAAAATCGTTTCTTCTTCACGTTCTTTTTCCAATACGGTATTGGCAAGGGCATAAGATGTAATATGGGAGATATGGGAAATATAAGCAGTATGAACATCATGATCTTCTGCATTCATATAAATCATGTGCATGTCGAGAGCATTGACTACTTTTTCAACGGTAGCCAGAGCATCGTCTGCCGATTCTTCTTTGTTGCAGATGACACCAGCTTTTCCCGAGAAACTTTCAGCAATAGCGGATTTTGGACCGTTGTTTTCCGTTCCCCACATCGGGTGGAACGCTACAAATCTTGACCGTTTCGGATGGTTTTTTACCGCATGTACAATGCCTGCTTTGGTGGAACCTGCATCCATTACCGTCTGCTGGTCAGACACAAGATCCAGAACAGAAGGCAATAGTTTTCGTGCAGCATCTACAGGAATAGCAAGAATAATC
The DNA here is from genome assembly GCF_018924625.1 of Chryseobacterium sp. PCH239. Lineage (NCBI taxonomy): Bacteria > Pseudomonadati > Bacteroidota > Flavobacteriia > Flavobacteriales > Weeksellaceae > Chryseobacterium > Chryseobacterium sp. PCH239. Next base: position 1,779,337 of record NZ_CP073027.1, on the reverse strand, counting down.
AGATCCGAATTTTTAATTCCATGTTCAAGATCTACTCCCGCATCAATGATTTTAAGTTCCAGTGCGTCACTGATATGCTGTGTATTGTTATCGATTCCGTAGATGAAGCTGGCCAGGTTTTTCTCTCTTAATTTCAAAGCCATCGAACCTCCGATTAATCCCACTCCAATAATACTTATTTTCATCTTTTTCTATTTTTTAAAATAAAAAAACCTCGTCCCTAGGACGAGGTTTTAAATTATATTCATAAGAATCCCTATCCCAGAGCTGAGGTAAAAATTCTATAATAATATGTTCCGTTGTTAAAAATCACAGAGCAAAGGTATAAATATTTTTTTTAATGAGACGAAATTTTCTTTTCTAAATTATCTGGAGCTGGGATGAATTGTTTTTTTGAAGGTAGGAGTAGGCCAACTACTTATTTTTTATTAATTGAGTTTTGAAATTTTTTGACAAGGTCAGTTTCAAATGTTAAAATATCTTCTGGAATTTTCACAGTTTCTATTTCTCCTATTTGTTCCCATTTATTCTTTTCATATAAATAAAATGTTGTTTTTGCATTTTGTTTTGGTTCAAATTCTCCATCTTCCCCTCCTGTATAAGTGATGAATTTAACAGGTAAATACGAGGCAAGTACATAATAATCATTTTCTTTAATAAGATTTTTTATCGCTTTTGAATTTTGGGCATCATTTTCAAGGTTCGCGGATTTTGAAAAATAACCTCTCGAATTATTAGGATTCCAAAAATATTGAGTTTCATCTGTTTTTCCAATAAAGTCTACTCTGAAAAAACCTATTTTTTTATCTGAATAGGTGTATGTTGGGTAAGGATTGGAGATGTCTGGAATGAAAAAACCAGTTGCTTGGAATTTTACATCCAGAAAGTTTATATCATTATCTCTCTTTTTTGACCTCTACAGGAGCAAAGGAAAAATATAATAAATAATAAAGTTAAAACGGGTTTCATCATTTGCTTGTTATATTTAGATGATATAACGGATTTATTTTATAAGATCAATTATTTTATTATTAATCATTTTATTATAATCTCCTTCAAAAAGTCCATTTTTATACTTTTTGTAATATTCTATTTTTGATATTGAAAATTCAAAGTAGGATTTCTCTTCTTTCTCATAATATTTTCCATCTAAATAATTAGGATAATTTTTGTAATCATTATCATTTTTAATAATGTACTTACTTGGTATTTCAACAAGAATACTATCTCCTGTTTCATAGATTTTTAATATATCAGAATAATTAATATTAGATTCTTCATAATCTGGTTTCCAGTACAATACCCTTTGTCCCAGCGGGTATAAAACTTTATTTTTATACAGATATAATTTCCACCCAAAATGGTTTTCACCATTTATAGGAAACAAGATGATATAGTTTTTAGAGGTATTTGAAAAATATACAATAGGAGAAGAGGTTTCCAGATCTTCATTATTGATTTTCCTAATTATAGCCTTCTCTATGTCATTAAAAACAAAAGTTATAAGTTCATATCTGTTTTGATCACTTCCTTCAATAAGGGTATTTGAGACAGTGAAGTTTTTACAGTTTAATGTATAATTTGTTGATTCTGTACTTTCTTCGTCACAATTGATTTTAGTTAATTGAAGTAGTTTTTTAGTGTTATCTGACTTGCTTGAAACTTCAGATGTTGATGTTTCTCTTGGCTTGTCTGAACATGCAACAAGTATAAGTACAAATAGTATGAAGAACCTTTTCACGAAAGACTGATTTGTTTTATAAACGTTATTTTACTTTCTCTAATTCTGTCCATTCATGTAATACTGCTTCACTTCCTTCTCTTTTAATAAAATAGGCGTTGTTTTCTTTTTTTATATTAAAACCGCAGTTGTTATCATGTTCATTTATCAAATTGATTTCATTGTTTTGGATCTGTTTAATTTTATAATTTCCTTTACACAATGATGTATTGGCGTCTATATAGGCTAAGCCTGGTGTAATTGTTATTTCATAACAGGTTTCGGATTTAATAGAATCGTTTCTCAGATTTGCTTTACAAATGTTATAAAAGCCTTTGAAATCAATTATTTCTTTATTCATATTTACATTTGTTTTCATGGCAGGTTGAAACTGCTCCTCAATCAAAGTTGAGTTTTGTTCTTTTTTAGCATTTTCCCATTCCTTCTTGTTCCTTTCTTTACAACTCCAAAAGACGAAAGATGATAATATTAAATGGATTAAAAAGTTTTTCATTATTAATTGAAGTTTTATGGACTAATCTTAAGGTGCTCCTGCTTTATCAAAATCGCTTCCATACCACACCATTTCTTCTAAATAAGGTAAATTATAATATTTGTTTTGTTTGAAATTATTAGTTAGTTTAGCCCAGATTTGATCATGATATGCAACATTACAAAAACCTAAAATATATCCCCCCTGTCCATTATTCCATTCTTCAGGATTATTTTTCCAGTATTTCTTAAACAATGGATCTGTGGTATTTGCAGCATATCCAATTATTCTAAATAAGTCTTCTTCCCTCCATTCTGTACTCTCATTATCATAAAAATTAATAATAAGTTGGGTTACATATTTCGATAATGACATGGAATATGAATTATTACTACTAGCTGTGTTTTTTTGTATGTAATCTAGAATATCAGTATTAATTATTAATTTTCCCGATTTGTCTTTTGTGAAAATTAATTCACTGGTAATCTTATCTGGAGTTGCAATATTATCATTAAGAAAATTAATATTTAAGATAGCTTTCTTATCATCATTGTTATTAAGATTAGCTGCTTTTTCTATATCAAGTGAAAAGTTGCCAAGCTGAGGATTTAAGAATATATCAACTTTATCGTCTGTTTTTTTTATTTTAAAATTATATGCATTGTTCTCTTCGGTGTTGTTGATTACTTCATTTTTTCCTAAGAACTTTATATTGTTATTATTAACATAATAGACAAGAAATAGGTGTCCGTTTTCTAAAAAATTATCTATTAAAATAATTTTTTCATCATTGCTGCTTCCAAATAAAAAAGTTTCATATCCTAGATCACTTGAATTATTTAATTTATCAATGTAATTTTTATTATTATTGGTAAATAGGATCGAATTTTTATCAAAAGAAATTGATAAGTTTTTATTTTTATCAATACATTTATTTGAACTATACTTTTCACCAGTACAGTTTAATTGTTCCTGTTTAAAATCAATAGAATATAATGTTGTGAGTTTATCTATTTTTTCTTGTTTAGGACTATTTTCCTTACACGATAATAGATTAAAGAAAAATAATAGTATAAATAGATTCGTTAAATTTTTCATATTACTTACCTGCTGTTTTATCTTGTTTTTTTCTTTCAGCTTCCGAAAGCTGAGTCTCATTCTTATAATTAACATAGAAAGCTGGATTATAGCGTTCGGAATATCCAGAAGGATTTTGAGCACTTCTTATTTCAAAATGAAGGTGTGGCCCTTTAGTACCAGTTGCTCCAGTGTCGCCAGTTTTTCCTAATCGTTTTGTTTTATAATTTTCAATCGTAATTTCTTCATTTTGTGAAACATTTAGCTCACTTAAATGTGCGTACATCAAATAAACATCTTTACTTTCTGTAATTCCTTCATATTCGTCAAAATCACCATATCCTTCTATATCATATTTGTTTTTATCATAAGTCCTTTTTGATTTTACATAGTAGGGTTCGTAAGCTCGACGTTGTTTCTTAAATATTTCTAAATATTGAGAATCTACTTTTAAAACTAAACCTTTTCCGTATCCAGTTCCAGGAGACAAACTAACTACTTTACCAGGTAGGCATGCATATACGGGAGTTCCTTTTTCTGCAAACAAATCTATGCCATGATGAGGCCTTTTTCCATTGTCACTTCCAGGCATATCTGTTCTTACTCTTCCGAAAGCAGATCGCCATGGTCGTTTTAAGCCACCGAACGTATATATAGTAATCTGGGGATTCTCTAATGGGTTGTTCCAGATAGCATTTTTATCATCACCAGTTTTATTTTGTGGTTTAACTTCAGGACATTTATCAACTTCAAAAACTACTTTAGTTATTTTATAATGATCTTTTCTTTTCTTTCTTGAATTGGTATTTCTATTTATAATATTAACAATCAAATCTACAACATCATCATCTTTTAATTTTCCTGTTTCATCTGCCTTATCAAACATATCCTCTTTATACCAATCTGCCATACCTGTTAGGGCTGCCTCTTTTGGAGTATAGTCTCTATCAATCCCATCACTTATTTTAATATTCTCAGATGAGGCAAATTTATCAATCCTTTTTTGAATTTCGCCATATGTAGTTCTACCTGTTATTTGGAGCAGTCCTCTTCCTCTATAATTCCAAGTGTCTTCAGCAGATTTGTTACCCAACTCTGGCCGATTTCCATATGCTATTTCTGCAATTTTCTTTTGGTTCGCTACATATCCATTCCTTGAGCTTCTTCCGTACTGATAGGCTAGATCATTTGGAACTGTTTTAGAATTATCATCTGTTGGATTTCCATGTTTATCAACTGCTCTTCCTTGAGCATTTCTTTTTCTAAATGCTTTAAACTGAATTGGTAATGCTTCTGCTGAGTAATTTAAACCTTCTCCATGTATTGCACCCGATAAATCTAGCCCAGATTCTTCAATCGATTGAGCAAAAAAATGAGCTTTCCGTGCACAAGTATCTAATTTATAGATCTTTTTGTATTTGTTTAAAGTTTCTGCAAGTTCAGATAATAAAGTTTTATCTTTAACCTCTGAATATATCCTTTGTAATTGTTCAACAGTTATATCTTTCTCACAATTCGGACATTTTCCATTTTCTGGTTTGGGATCTTGCGTTTTTTGTACCCCCGCCGCACTCTTCACCTTCTCCACCTTCATCAGTCCTTCCGAATTTACCCCAAATTTCTGAGATTCCGCAGAAAGGTCCTTGGAGATAATTTCGATGAAATAATTTTGTGTACTGGAGTCCGGATCGCCGATAGGGGAGTCTATTCCTTTTCCGAAAATGTCTTTGGTAATGACAAATCCTGAAGTATCACATACATCGGCAGGAATTTTAATATTTCCGCTTCTGTAAACTTCATCATTGGAAGTGGTATCATATTCCCAGACTACATATTGGATGTGTTTTCCCACCATATTTTTGGAGTGGATTCTTACCCTTACTTTATCACCTACAGCGACTTTGGAAAGTTCATTTCCTTTATCATCAATGAAAACAGCTTCTATAATATTGCCTTTAGGATCCGGCTGTTTGGGACCACCTCCTTGTCCGGCCGGAAATTTTGGCGTGTGTTTTTCAGGTTGCGGCTTGGGTTTTGGCTGGTTTTGAGGCTGGCCTTTATAATCCGGATTGGCTACAGCTACATTCACCTGGCTGGCTCCCTGAATTTGCCCTGAATAAGTGGCTGTAACATAATACTCATGATTGGCACCTTCATTCCTGTCACCTTTCATCAGAAACTGATTGGCCATCTGACGAAGGATTTTTTCATCAGACATCAGGGGTATTGACACTTCTGCAATCCCTTTTTCATTGACGCGAGCCTTATAGCTGCGGGTGTGACGGTTGTTTTTGTTAATACTGGCATCGTGCCCTTTTCCAGGAGCGTCATCTTCCCAAAGATGAAACTCAATCTCTTTATTAAACATTGCAATACAATGAGCCTGCGCAATAAGAGTATCACGGTAGCTGGCTTTATTGACGTCTTTTGCTCCTCTGTTGAAGAGTACTACTTTATCAATCTTCGGAACTTTGTTGCTTGTTGGTATTAATACACAGCTTCCAGCCAGTTCTCTGGTAGAGGGAAGATCAGGTAAAAGACCTTTTTTAGTTTCATAGACTTTCATTTGAAACTCTATTCCCAGTGCTATTTCCCCAAAATTGTACGTTACCTTTTCACCAGTCTTGGGCTTTCCGGTGATGTCTTTCCAGCTTCCGTTCTTTTGTTTCTTAAAAAGATACCATTCATAATCACCTTTAAGACCAAATGAAAGGCTTGAAGGTTTTATCTCGTAGGTATAGGTTGTTCCTACCAGAGGATTCTGATTCCCGATAATTGTTCCTGTCATGGCTTAGCTATAATAAAGTTGGTCTGTATCTTTTGTATCTTCCTTGAATTCATCAAAATCCACAATAGGATTATAAACCTGCTGTTCCTGCGTATTCGCTTTGGCAACCTGGCTTTTACCGACTTCGCTTTGCTGTCCATGTTTAAGGATGGTAATTTTCCCTCCCGTACTGCACATGAGTTCTGAGATTTCCGTAAGACAACTTTTCCCCATCACTTTTACTTTTTCATACGTCTTCTGCCACTTTCCGGCTGGAGCATAAGCACACGGAAGATATCCTCCCGAACTTGGCTTGAGCTTGCATTGTCCAAACGGCTGTGCCGCAGGATCGAGCTGAAGATCATCCTCTGTTACGGCCAGGTAATTAGCGTTTCCTTCTTCATCATTCCAGTAGTGTTTCTGATGGCTGGTCACTTTAAATTTTGGAAATTTAAATCCCTGATTACATTGCACGGTTCCTTTCTGCACAATGAAATATTTTCCTTCATGAGGACTGGAACCACTGTCTTCTTTTTGATCTTCCTTTTCTTCTTTATCACTTTGTTGTTCCGTTTTTCCCGATGACTGCTCTTGATTTTGTGGAGTTTCTTCCGTTGAATCTCCTTCATCAGAACCTACATTTTCTGTAGATTGCTCCTGAGAAGATGCAGCCATATTTTGAGGTTCTATTTTTTCAGCCATGAGTTGTGGATCTTCCGGAATCAAGATCGTTTTTCCCGGAACAGGTTCCTGCATGACATCTTCCGGCGGACAGTGGAGATTATGGTAAGTTTTTAAAATACCTTCATTTTTCAGCTTAAACTGCCGGGCCAGAGAACTGAAAGTATCGCCTTTTTGTGTGACATAATTTTTCATATTATCCTTGTGTTATATTGATGTGATGTTGGTGTATCAATACCTCTTCATGGCTGAGTAAAACCGAGGCTTTAGCCTGAAGAAGATTCTTATTTTTAGTGTGAGTGGTGTATTCTAATACAATATTTCCTGAAGCCGGTCTTGCAGCCGGTTTTTTGAGCCTGATCCCGCGCATGATCTCCTGTGAGGTACATAATTCAGTGATTTTTCCGCTTAAAATAGTTAAAACAGAGTCCTCTTCTTTATTTTTATGTTCAGGTTTAATTTCACAGGCTACCGGAAATGAATTCTGTACAAAATAAAAAGATTCTGTCCACTTTATTTTTCTCCTGAACCAGTCTGTTTTGGGGAAAAGAGTCTGAAACAGCAGTGTACTCTGAAATTGCTGTAATAAAAACACTTCATTGCTGATGTTCCTTTCAAAAGAATCCATATAATTTCGAGAGACTTCACCTACATAAAACTCTTCAAGATCTTTACGCTGTCCGGTAAAAGTGTCCGTGATTTTTTTATGATCTGCCAATCCTTTTATCCTGCCTTGTTCATTAAGAATAAATTCAAGCGGCATAATACTTTTCATGCAGGCTATCGAAAGGCCGCTTACCTTATCATCAGGTTCATTTCCTCCTGATTTAAAGTCTCTCTGACTGTAGCTAAGGATATACAAACCTGTGTTTTGGTCTTTTCGGAGATTTACATCAATGGTATAATCGATGTTAACTGAAGATTCAAAAGACGTTTCAAAAGTCTCATTAATACTATAAGTTTGGGCCCAAAAGGAATCGGAGAACTGGCCGGGAAGACTGTTATTCCTTTCATTTTCCTTCTGTGATTCTGTTTTAAAATGAGTAGGGACAAAAATATTTTTAACGTCATTAAGGTTTTCAAACCAGACTTTATCCATTTTCGGGCAATGGGAATTATGAAACAGCTTAAGCTCCTCACCGGTCATACCCAGCCGGGAAGCGATGGAGGTGAGTGTGTCTCCGTTTCGTACCTGATATTGTAAGAAATCAATTTCCATCCAATGTGAATTATCAGATAAAGCTATTAAAAAACACTGTTGGAAATAAATTTTTGGGGTTAAATTTTAAAAATTGTAGTAGAATTACGACATGAAACTGATGGTGTGAAGAAACCACCCCGAAAACGACCCCGTCAAAAATTCTTTGAATTTTCGCCACCTCTCCGGAGGATGGGAATTGTACGTCTTCAATTGTGGTGCTGGTCAGGATTGGAGTTTTTGTTGATGCTTTTCTTGTTGGTTTAATGTGGCTGGATTTCTACGGAGTGGCAAACTGTATGGTAAGACAATCATTCCAATTGTATCATTCTGTAGGAATCTTAGCTGGTATAAGGATTTTCAAAGCTAAAACAGTTATTTGTAACTTTTGTGGTTTCATTATATGCAGTACAACCAAAAGTTATTATTAATTTTAAAGCTATAAAAAAGAAAATATGAAGAATAGATTCTTGCATGGAGTTTGCATAATATTGATCAGTTTGAGTTTTGCATATGCTCAGAAGTCCGGAGATCAGTCGCCTGTTTTTTTCACTATCCAAGCACAGGATACTGTAAAGAAGGGAGAAGCATACAATGAGAAAGATACAACAGGAAACAAGAGTTTAAAAAATAGGATAAAACCTATTCAGGCAAATTTTAAAAGAATCAATTCCGTGACAAAATGGACTGCTGTCAAAAAGAAAGATATTGAAGGAGAATCTGCAGAAGGCGGGGAGGCCACATTTTATTACACAGATGAAGGTCTGCAAAAGGTAATTGCGAAACATTATGGAGAAATCGGGCAGAAGCTGACAGAATATTATCTTCTTAACGGACAGCTTTCTTTTGTTTTCGAGAAAGAGTATAGGTATAACCGGCCGCTTTTCTATAATGCTAAAGCAATGAAAGAGAATAAGGATACGGAAGCCTTTGATTTCAATAAGTCCGAGGTTATCACAACAAGGAATTATTTTGAAAACGGAAATATCATTATGATCACCAATACTACAGGACGCGGATTTAGTATCGGTGCGGATTATCCCGCTGAGCAGGAGGAAAAAATCAAAGAGGATTTTAAAAGGCTTCTGAAGCTTGTAAACTAGAGCAGCGTTATGATTTATCAGCCTTGATGATATTGAGTCTTTCCTCAACTTCATTGATTCTTTTAAGCCAATAGTTAATTCCTTCCTGATTGGTCACTGTTTCTTTGAAAGCATTACGGTTGACGGCCCATAGGTGTGAGCTGTTTTTCTGATAGTCCAGTTCGCGTTCTTTTTTATTTTCAGGCTCTATGCGGTATCTCCAGAATACCAGAGATTTCATGTATTCTGAACGAACTTTTTCCAGATAATCAATAATGGCCTTACGGTCCTGGGGAATATATCCGGGACCAGAGCATCCACATGAATGAAAAGTGATTCCAACCGTATACAAATCCCGGATATGAGCCCATTGCTTATCATCATTTTTGGGCGGGGATTTAAAGTCAAGTCCCATATTGGCCATCAGATTCCCACATTCCGGACACTTGGCTTCCACAGAGGTCTGAGCATCCCGGTCCACATTTTTCAGGTGGCGGCGTTTGAATGTTTTCTGGCAGTTGAAACAGGCATAATGACCTTTGTAAACCATCATGGCATATCGGCACATAGTGTTCTCTTATTCTTTGGTTATAAGTTATTTTTATTTGTTATTCCTCTTCATTAAAATTGATTCCCATAAAGCTGGCGGCGCTTCTCGGGTCGTAAACCGACCACACATCTCCCCAGGGAAATCTGAAGGTGCAGCCGGGATAAGGTTTTTTCTTTTTTTGGGTGGGTGATATTCCAAGGACTTTGGTCAGGAAAGTATTATTCCGGCGGAAAATATTCATTTCTTTTTCCTCTGTCCATTCATTCCAGTCTTTGGCATCACTGTTTTCCCATGTATTCATATGGATGATGTCCAGATGATCTTTAAAAAAGCACAGACTGAAAGATACCTGATATCCCTTTATTTCTACAGGCTTAAAATAATACCAAAAATATCCGGTTTTTACATCCCACAGATCATGATACTTTTCTTTATAAAAATCAGACTGTTTCAGCTGATCAAGACTCATTCCTTTATAAAGTCTGGTAGCAAAGGTTTCCAGCTCTATAACTCCATTTTCACTGTTAATCAGCATGTCCCAAAAAATTAAAGCCATAAATATACCCGTTTTTTCTTTACAGACAACGAATAATATTTACAGCTTCAATAGAAATAGAAATATCGGTGTGTGTTATTGTGTTATGGATTTGATATTATTAATGTTGATGGGATGTCAGACAGCCATAGACTTTTTGTATCGATCAGGTTTTTCCAGCTTTTACTGCTGATGAGCATCAGATCCTGAGAACCCAGAAAATCTTTTTCAATCTTTTTCTCATTGTACAGAGTGATGTGGTTTGGAGCTACCTGTTCAATGCTTCTGATCAGTTCTTTTACTTCAATATTATTTCGGATCTGTCCTGCCGCATCCAGAATGATAATCTGAGAATTATTGTTATTGATCAGTCTTTTAGCATATTCAAGAAGGTAGAAGTCACTCAGATTAAAGATCGGAACAAATACTTTATCTGCCGCTTTAAAGTCCTTTTCCACCAAAATTCCTACGGGAATATTGGTTTTGTCGAGAATCTGAAGCGTAAAATCGTCAAAAGGAGAATTGTTGAATATATTTCCTTTGCCTTTTACCGTGTTCAATAGTTTTTCAGGATTAATAATCTTGGTGGTAAAGCCTAATAACCTTCCTAATAAACTTCCCTCATACATAGATTTCCCAAGCATGATCAGGAGAAGATCATAATGTCCTTTGTTGGTAATGCTGGTAAGATCACTTTCGATATCAGTAGATGCTTTGAGGAGGGTAGTAACTTCCAGATTCAGATCTTGAGAGGTTTCAATGACATTCTGAAACTGTGACTCTTCATACTCATTGATGTCATAGGCATGCATTTCATCTACCGGAGCAATATTCATCGCAGTGATGCTTTTATTGCCGTTCATTTTATGGGTGAAATTGTGTGCTAGCTTCAACAAAGTACTTCCGGATTCCGGCTTGTCAAATGAGAGAAGAACGCGGTATTTGGAATCATTATCCTGAATGGATTCGTCCTGATTTTTTTTAGATTTAAAAATAAAATTAATAAAATCCAGTGCAGGCCCAGTCATGAAAGTGGTGAATAGAGCCATGATCACAAGCATTGCAAAAATTTCAGGGCTTAAAACGCCAAGGTCATATCCAATGTTGAGTACAATAAGTTCCATAAGGCCTCGTGTGTTCATCAGAGCTCCTATCGTCAGACTTTCTTTCCAGTTAATACCTACAAATCGTGCCGTCAACGCACTTCCTGCAAACTTTCCGAGAACCGCGGTCAGAATAATAAATCCGGCGGTCATCCACAGATGACTGTCGTTAAGAAGGCCGATTTGGGTACGGAGTCCTGTGAATACAAAGAATAATGGGAGCAGAAGTACTAATGCCACATCCTCTACCTTATCAATAAAAAGGGTACGGAACTTTGTATTTTCAGGCATAATAGCTCCGGCCATAAAAGCTCCAAATAAAGCGTGAATACCGATTACTTCAGTAGCATATGCAGATAAGATCAATGTCAGAAAGAAAATAGCCACCATGGGTTTGCTGATCGTATTTTTTCCGGCCTGAAGGTCTCCGACTCTTTTCAGGAAGGGTCTTACAATTTTAATCATTAAAAATACATAAGCAACAGCCATGATAATCACATAGATAGAGCTTGCAAAAGAACCTGCTTTTACAATAGCAATTACGGCAGCAAGAATACACCATGCTGTAATATCATCGGCAGCAGCACAGGTAATAACAATTGTTCCCAGTTTGGTTTTCTGGAGGTTTCTTTCCTGTACGATTCTCGCCAGTACCGGAAATGCTGTGATACTCATCGAAATGGCTATAAATAAAGCAAAAGAGGTAAACTGGATACCATCCGGAGCAAATTCCTGATACACAAAATAAGAAAGGCCTATTCCCAGAGCAAAAGGAATAATAATACTTGCATGGCTGATGACAACCGCATCATGAGCTTTTTTCCTTAATACACTCAGATCCAGCTCCATTCCAACAATATACATGAACAGGATAAGACCTATCTGGCTCAGAAACTGAAGGTTGCCTAATGATTCTTTTGGGAAAAGAAAAGCGGAAAACTCAGGGAAGTACATTCCCACAAGTGAAGGACCGAGTACAATCCCTGCAATCATTTCTCCGATAACCGTAGGCTGTTTTATTTTCATACAAATCCATCCGAAAAGCCTTGCTGTCATAATAATAGTGACAATTTGCGCCAATAATAGCGCAAGCGGATGGTGAAGATTGGTTTTGAATGATTCCAGGAAATTATCCCAGGTAGAGCCGCTGCTGGTATTGGCAACGATATTTTCTTTTACTTCCAGCGTCTGCCCTTCGATGATGAAATAATACATCAGAGCGGAAAAGACTGCGATGGTGGTAATGTAGAAAATTAAATTTTTGTATTTCCCCAAATTCATGATTCCAATATTTTATGCAAAGTTGAAAAGAATATAGTTATGTTAAATACTCTTTTTTTTAAAATGTAATGAATGTTCTAAAAAATGTAATAAAATCTATTTGAACGAATAACCCATTCCAAATCCTATTTTCCAGTTCCCATTCAGATCTGCTGTCTTAGCGTTATAGTAGGCAGGAATCTGGAAGGCTATTTTTTTATAGACCACAGTAAGACCTGCTCCCAGTGTAGGCATAATAGGACTGTTTTTGGTTCCGGAAGAATGGTCTTCTTTAATTCTCAGAGAAGGAAGCATTCCAACAATGAATTTTACGCTTTTATGGGTAAGACTTACATTTGGACCTGTAAAGTTGAGATAAGCACCATGATCTACATATCCGCCTATTGCTATTCCGTCAAAAAAAGAGATCTTCAGTTTTGAAGAAGCTTCCTGGGAAAAACACAAGCCGGATAGGAGAAGTCCTGCAGCATAGAAAAAGTTTTTCATTATAAAATCAATTAATTCCATACAAAATTAAAGGGATTCAATACTGAAAAAGGGGAGTTGTAATAAAGGACTTATATTCTGTAATGAAACCGGAAAGATTTGAAAAGATCTATTTTCCGAAGAGCTCCATCAATGAATTTTTATAAGCATCTCCGATCTGAAGTTTCAGAAAAGAGTGATCTTCCGCAGGAATGGTGGTAATAATTTCGTTGGTTGAAAATACCTTAATGGAAGACAATGCGATAATTTCTTTTTTGTTGACCTGAGCAAAATCTTTTGATGGCAGCATTTCCAGAAGGTTTTTGAAATTCAGGTTTTTTAAAACGATGGTTGTTCCGTCAATAAGCATAATATCTTTATCCCTGCTGTCGATTTCAGAGGTTTTGATGTAGGAAATCTGTTCTGTGAATATAACGGTTTTTCCAATATTGGTATTCCACTCGATAAAAGTTTTTTTAGGAGCATTTTCTACCAGTTCTTTAGCTTTTTCGAAAGCTTGAATCAGTCTTTCTTTTTTGATGGGTTTTCTTACATAATCCACCACATTCAAATCGAAAGCTTCAGCAGCATATTCTTTGTAAGCTGTTGTAAAGATGATTTTTTTAGAACCTGAAATAATCTCAGCCACCTGAAGACCTGTCATTCCGGGCATTTCAATATCCAGAATGCACAGATTACAGTCGAGGTTGTCTATTTCATTCAGAAAAATTTTAGGATCATTGAATGCTTTTACCACCTCTACATTCTCAATCTGCTCACATAGAAGTTTTAAATAACTGATGGCCAGTAATTCATCATCCAGAATAACGCATTTTATCATAGAATTCTCCTAAATTGATTTTTAATTCCGCCGTAAAGATTCCGTTTTTTGAACTTCTTTCCAGCTGATAATGGGTACTGTAGATCATTTTAAGCCTTTGATCAAAAGACTGGCTTCCAAAGCCGCTTTTTTCTTTTTCCAGAATATTTTTCAGAGAAGCTTTATTGCTGACTTTCATAGTGAAAATTCCATCTTCAAGCTCCATATAAATAGAAATAAAAGAATCCTGAGCAAGAAAATCTGTATGTTTGAAGGCATTTTCAATAAGATCCACAGAGATAAGCGGGGCAAATACCTTTTCTTCATACAAAGCATCTGATTTATTAATCTTTGATTTGATTCTGAAGTCAAAAAGTGGATTGATCTTGATTTTATTAATCTCAATAAGGCTTAAAGCAAAATTAAGCTCTTCTTTCGGGCTTACATACTTATTGTTGCTTTCGTATAAAATATAATCCAGCACATTGGCCAGCTTATCCAGCGACATATACGTCTGATAGGCATGAGACTGCACCGAATTCAGAATATTTTTAAACAAATGCGGATTCAGCTTTGTGCCGATATGTTCCAGACGGACTTCATTCAGGCGCTGCTCAATAAGTTTATTGGTTTCTGATAATTTGGTATTCCTCTGTTTCAGCTTCTGATTCTGGCTGAAGAGATAAATACTGATAGTCAGAAACAGGAAAATGGCAAAAACTCCGATGAATATCAGATAATCATGAATCATGTAGTAATTGCCGTCCATAGCTTGTACTTGAAACTATTTCAGTTTTTTAAGACTGTTTACCGTCACCGTTTCTTCACATTTTTCATACGTGATCTCATAAGACGGATTTTTTTCAGGATAGGTTAAAAGATAGTCCGGACATGGTTTCTTTTGTGCATGGCTGCGGTCAAAATCTACCTTTCCGTTGGTAATGATGCTGTCTTTTATAAATTTCTCATCAATCTTGTAGGTTGCCATTGCATTTTTAGCTTCTTCAGAATATTTGAATTCTTTGGAAAGACTTTCAGCAATCACACGGCTGTTCGGTAAATATCCGCTGCAGCTTGCTCCTTTTTTGTTTAAAATAAAAAATACGATCAAAAGCCCCGGAACGAAGCCTATTGCATAAAATTTCAGTTTCTTCATTAGAAAATTAAAAGATTGATATCGTGGTACGTAAGTCCGAAACGATCGCAGATGATCTTCTTGGTATGTCTTCCTTTGTACATATATAAGCTCTGCTTCATTTCGTTTTTGCGGATCAGCATGTTTTCAAAGCCGCCCTCTTCGTCATAATTTAAAATATAGGAAAGGAAGAAATTCGAGATGGCCTTAGTGGTAGTTCTCGGCATTCTTGAGGTAAGATTCGGAAGTCCGCAGTGGATGACACCGTGTTTGATGACATAAGGATCCTCCATGGTAGTAAGCTCTGAAGTTTCGATCACTTTACCGTTATCTATGGTAATATCGATGATGACACTGCCTTTTTTCATTTTCATCACCATATCTTCAGTAACGATAGGGGTCATGTTCAATCTTGGAAGAGCTCCGATCACTACATCAGCACGTCTTAGACTTTTGCTGAGTTCTTTAGGATCAATAATAGAAGTCGGTACACGGCTGTCAACAATCGTGTGAAGCCTTCTAAGCTTGGATAAAGAATTATCGAAAACTTTTACACTTGCTCCTAAACCAATGGCTGCCTTTGTAGCAAACTCACCTACAATTCCGGCTCCAAGGATAACAACTTCTGCAGGTCTTACTCCTGTAATTCCTCCCAGCATTAACCCGTTTGATAAGGCTAATAATTCGGAGGCATATAAGATTGAAACGGTTCCTGCAATTTCCCCGACTAATCTTACCAAAGCCAGCTGCTTGTATTCATCAACGATAAATTCAAAAGCGATGGCGTTTATTTTTTTCTCTGCAAGCTTTAAGAAATACTCCTTGTCTCTAAGATTGATCTGAAGAGCTGAAACCAGATACGTATTAGGCTTCATGTACTCAATTTCATCTTCTGTAGGAGGGTTCACCTTCAGGATAAGATCCTGCCCGAAAGCTTCTTTTGGATCATTGGTGATCTTCGCTCCAGATTCGGAATACTGTAAATCTGTAAAAAATGAACCTTGTCCGGCCCCTGATTCAATAATGATCTCATGGCCGTGCTCTACCAACACCTGTACGGCGTCAGGAGTAATGCAGGTTCTCCTTTCGTTGAGACAGGTTTCTTTAGGAATTCCAATACTGAACTGTTTCCCTTTCTTTATAACCTCCAATTTTTCCTCTTTCGGCATTAATTCTTCTTCTGTGAAAGGAGTAAAAATATTTGTACTCATCCTTAAATTAAATTATGTCTTACAGATTGTTTTTTACACTCAATTAATGAGCAAAGATACATAATATTTAATCGAATGAAATCTCTCTGTTTTCACCCGTATTTACAATGCTCATTGTATGGTAGTTAAGACCGTAAAGGTCCTCTTCATAGACTTCCGGCCATTCGATGATGCATAAAAAAGAGTTGTCCAGATATTCTTCAATTCCGATATCATAGACTTCTTCAATGTTTTTTAAGCGGTAAAGATCAAAATGAAATACTTTCCCTTTTTCGGTATTGTATTCATTGACAATAGAGTAAGTGGGAGAGTTCACTTCATCCTTGCTGCCCATATTTTTAAGCAGAAATTGAGTGAATGTGGTTTTACCTGCGCCCAGGTTTCCTTTTAATAAAAGAATATTATGTTGTAATTGAGGAATGATGCTGTCAACAACTTCCTGCCAGTCTTCGATTGTATTGATAGTGAACTGCATATAGTAGCAAATTTATTTTGCAAAAATAATGATAAAACTTACTAAATATAATGCACTTGTATTATATAATTGTAAGGTTTTTTTTTATGTGTATTTTTGTACTATGATTTCCAAACAGACCATTGATAAGATATTCTCCACGATCCGCGTTGAAGAGATTGTGGGCGAATATGTGCAGTTGAAAAGAGCAGGGTCTAATTACAAGGGGCTCAGTCCTTTTCATGATGAAAAAACACCCAGTTTTGTAGTTTCTGCCAGTAAGCAGATCTGGAAGGATTTCTCCACAGGAAAAGGAGGAACGGCGATCTCTTTCCTTATGGAAATTGAAAATTTTACGTATCCTGAGGCACTCCGCCACGCTGCAAAAAAATACGGAATTGAAATTGAGGAAGACCAGCGTGAAATTTCTGAAGAAGCAAAAAATGCCCAGACAGAAAAAGATCTGCTGTATAAAATCCATGAGGTTGCCAATACTTATTTTCAGGAGATCCTTTGGGATGATCAGGAAGGCAGAAGTATAGGACTTTCTTATTTCAAAGAAAGGGAGTTGAGGGATGATATCATTAAGAAATTCCAGCTGGGATATTCTCCCGAGAAGAAGAATGCTTTTACAGCTTATGCCTTGGAAAAAGGATATAATAAAGAAATTCTTGAAAAATCAGGACTTTCTATTTTTCCTGAAAATACTCCTGCAGGCGTAGACCGTTTTAGGGAAAGGGTTATTTTCCCTATTCACAGTTTTTCTGGCAGGGTTTTAGGCTTCGGAGCAAGGATTCTGAAGAATAATGTCAAAACTGCAAAATACCTCAATTCCCCGGAAACCGAGATCTATCATAAATCCAATGTTCTTTACGGATTAAACCAGAGTAAGCAGGCTATTTCCAGGAAGAATGCCTGTCTTTTGGTGGAAGGATATATGGACGTGATTTCCCTTCATATGTCCGGAATTGAAAATGTAGTGGCAAGTTCAGGAACTTCTTTGACGACAGAGCAGATCAAACTGATTAAGAGGCTTACAGAAAACGTAACGATTCTCTTTGATGGTGATAATGCCGGTATCAAAGCTAGTTTCCGAAGTATTGACATGTTACTGACTGAGGGAATGAACATCCGTGTTCTGCTTTTCCCTGATGGAGATGACCCGGATTCCTTTGCCAGAAAACACCCGCAGGAATACGTTGAAAAGTATATCGAAAATGAAGCGATGGATTTCATCGATTTCAAGGCGGAAATTCTCCTGAGAGATATCGGAAATGATCCGATTAAAAAGGCTGAAGCAATCAGAGATATTGTGAAATCTGTCTCTTTCGTACAAAATGCCCTGAAAAGAGAGGTTTATCTGAAAGAGGTTTCCAATAAATTCGGGCTTTCTGAGCAGAGTCTTTTCAATGAACTGGATGTTCAGAAGCAGATCACACAGAATCAGACCCATCATGTTCAACAGCAGCAGAAAGAGAAAACAGCCGCTCCAAAGATGGAGGTTGTGCCTTTGGATCAGGAAAAAGAAGATCCTTTTCTGTATGATGTATTGTTCATGGAGAACAAACTTGTTGAACACATGCTGGCATTTGGAGATATTATTCTGAAACGTAGAAATGAACAAGGAGAAGAATATCAGATTACAGTAATTGAGGAAATTCTTCATCATTTTGAAGAAGAGCAGTATGAATTTTTAGTTAAAGGGAATGAAATCATTATTACTCAGGTGAGGGAAGGAATTCAAAAAGATGAGTTGAGAAGTGGAAACTTTTTTGTATCTTTTATGGACGAAGAAATTACCACAAAGGTTGTAGACGCTCTGATCCCGTTGGATGAGCTTGAAAACTGGGCTTCCAGAAATATTTATCCTCCCAATTACGGTGATAAAGTGGCAGATCAGATCAAGGGAGATGTTTTGCTGCACAAATTCAGATATATTGATTATTTAATTACAGAAACAGATAAAGAGCTGGATGTGTACAGGGATACTGATGAAGGAAAGTACTATGAGCTTATCAAGAAAATTACGTTATTGAAACAGGCTTCCATGCGATTGAGTAATATCATTGAATATTCACCTATCAAAGGAATCTATGGTAGAAAACGGTAATTTTTAAGTCAGTTATTTTAATATTCTGTGACAAAAAGTCCTATAAAATTTTAGGAATAAATATTGTAATTTAAACTTCGAGAATATTTAAAAAATAATACATAATAGAAATATGGACATTAAAAAAGAATTCAGAGATTTCTCTGTAAAACATTTAGGAAACAACGGTTTGGTTACCGATCAGTATATGGGAATGTATGGGCCTACGAATCTTACTCCGTACATCATGGAAGAGAGAAGATTAAACGTTGCTCAGATGGACGTTTTCTCCCGTCTGATGATGGACAGAATTATTTTCCTTGGAACAGGTATTGATGATCAGGTAGCAAACATCGTTACGGCTCAGCTTTTATTCCTGGAAAGTGCTGACCCTTCAAAAGATATTCAGATCTACATCAACTCTCCTGGTGGTAGTGTATATGCAGGTCTAGGTATTTATGACACCATGCAGATCATCAAGCCGGATGTAGCGACAATCTGTACAGGTATGGCTGCTTCAATGGGAGCTGTATTACTGGTTGCCGGAGAAAAAGGAAAACGTTCTGCGCTTAAGCATTCAAGAGTAATGATCCACCAGCCTTCAGGAGGTGCTCAGGGAGTTGCTTCTGATATGGAAATCAACTTGAGAGAGATGTTGAAACTGAAGCAGGAGCTTTATGAAATCATCGGTCATCACTCAGGACAAACGTATGAGTGGGTAGAAAAATCTTCTGACAGAGATTACTGGATGACTTCTGAAGAAGCTAAAGGTTACGGAATGGTAGATGAGGTTTTACAAAGATCCACAGAGAAAAAATAATTGATGATAACATCATCAGAAAACCGCACCAATCTGGTGCGGTTTTTTTGTTGGATTATATTTTAATCACTCATTTTATATTCGCTGGAGGGGTGGCAATAATTCAAAGAATTTTTGACGGGGCGGTTGTAACAGTATATTTTATCCATATCCTCACAAAAAAAGCGCCTTGAGGCACTTTCTCTATTTCTTAACAATCTTATGTACCGTAGCACTTTCAGCTGTTTTAATCTCCACAAAGTAAACTCCTGAGTTTAAAGAATGAATATCAATCTTAGTAACCTGAGAAGTCATTATTTTTTGTCCTGTCACAGAGTAAATATTCACTTCTTTCAGTTTCTCAGCCGTTTCAATCTGAATGAAATCACTTGCCGGATTTGGATAAATATTGAATTTTTTCTTGGTCACAGAAGAAATTCCTAAAGTCAGCTGTGCCTCGGTGGGGGTAAATGGTCTTCTTTGCCCGAAACTTAATCCAAACCAGTCATTGTTACTCAGTTGAATCTGAGAAAGATTGGCTTTTGTTTGCCAGCTTGATAGATCTTTTCCTTTATATAACTTCCAGCTGTCTGATCCGGAAGTATTCCCAGTAAATGAATTCAATGTTAAATTAGTAATCTGATTATTCGCTGATGCAAAATTGAAATAGGAAGCTTGAGACTGGATCAGTTGTAACGCCTGTTCAGCAATTATGCTTCCGTTATATTTAATTCCAAAAACAAAAGAATTGGCATTTCCGTTGGCATTATCAGTTCCGAAATCAATAACGACAAGACTTTTATTAGTTCCGCTTCCTACCCAGTTTGTAACCTGCGAGGGAACAAACCAAGCAGAACTGTAGGCTGGAACTGGTGGGGAAGGCATTGTAGGAGGGGAAAAACTATAAGAAGCTCCATACCATCTTCCGTCCACTAAAAGATCATTGTTCACACCATTATTGAATGCCATAGTTGATGGAGTGTTTCCTGACCAGGTTGACCAATAGTCGTCAAGGCTGGGAGTATGATGATTGTAATTTAAACTGTACAGAAATCCGGATGGTATTTCAATTTCCATTTTAGGTTCTGCAGCGGCAATAGCAGTAATCATGTCTTCCATGGTTAAGCCATTTCCGTCAAAACGGTATCCCCAAGCATAAGAATTTGGGGTGCTGTCATCATTAAAGTCTGCAATGAAATATGCTTTTTTAGAACCGGTTCCTACCCAAAATTTAATGTCGTTTTCTGTGAATTGGGCCGACAATACCTGCATGCAAAGCAGTAAGAAAAAAAGATAGATTTTTCTCATGATATAATTAATTTAAAGTTTTATTCCCGAAACTTATCTTCAGAGCAGAACTAATTCTTTCTCTGAATCTGGTGTTTTAAGGCAGGTCTCCTGGCTCACATCTTACAACTTCCTTCCCGGATTTTCAGATCCAGTGGTTTTTGTGCAGTAAGTTTAAACAGTTTACAGTTGCGGGTACAGCTCAAGATTTGAATATTATTCTCACTTGATTCCCTATTAATGGACATTGTTCAGCCTTAAAACGCTGCAAATATATCATATAAATTGATAAGTCTGTTTTGTGAATTATTTTCCTTTAAAAAATGATTTTCAAATTGATTAATAATTTGGTTGGATTGTTGGTTTTTCATTTTTAAATAGATTCTTTTCTTATTTATCTTCAATGCATTCTGTCTGTTCAATTGTTAAAAAACAATTATCATTGTATTTAAGATCAGTTTACAATCAAGTCCTATTTTCGCAGCCATAAAATAGCATATGAAAAAATTACTATGTTCTGTGGGTATACTGGCTGTATTGGCTTCATGTAAAAGTGATGACGATACCGCAATGGTTAATCAGGATATTAATTATTCCAAACTCCCTCAGGAGTTTCCATTTTCAAAACTGACTACGATAAACGGAGTGGATGTTATCAACGGAGGTTTTGGATCCGGAGCTGCGGCTCATCCTACCAGAAAAGGCGAATTCTATGTCATTACCGATAGAGGACCTAACACCGACTTCCAGAATGGGAAAAAGTTTCTTACTCCTAATTTTACTCCAACCATTATGCATTTTAAAATCAATGCTGACGGAAATGTAGAGGTCATCAAATATATTAAACTTAAAAATCCATCCGGACAGCCTATTACCGGACTTCCAAATCCTGTTGGAATGGGGAGCACAGGGGAAGTAGCATATGATGCTTCCGGAAATGTCTTAGGTACTGATCAGTATGGTCTTGACAGCGAAAGTATTGTTGCTGCCGCTGACGGTACATTCTGGGTTTCTGATGAATATGGACCGCATATTGTACACTACAGTGCTGATGGAATGGAGATGGAAAGAATAAGCCCGATCGGAGTAAATACAGGATCAAGAAAACTACCTGCTGTTTTAGCGAAAAGAAGAGCCAACAGAGGAATGGAAGGACTTTGTATGAGCCCGGACGGAAGAACGCTGGTAGGAACCATGCAGTCGATGATGTATGTTCCCAGTAAGGCATTGGCTACCAATAAAACTTTAACGAGAATTGTCACATTTGATACGGTTACAGGGCAGACTAAACAGTTTCTATATAAGCAGGAAGGAGGAGCTTCTGATTCAGTGTGTGATATTACCGCATTAAGCAATAATGAATTCCTGGTGATTGAAAGAGATGGAAATTTCGGTTCTCAGGGAGGAATAAAAAAAGTATACAGAATCAATCTTAGCAATGCAACAGATGTAAACGGAGCCGATATCACCGATGTGGACGGAATGAAAGTTAACGGAAAAGCTTTAGAGCAATGTTCATGGGATGAAATTACCAATGCCGGAATAAAAGCTGTTACCAAAACATTAGCCGTAGATCTGGTAGCAAAACTGGGTTATGAACATGATAAATTCGAGGGAATTGTTTATTTAGGAAATAATAAACTGGCTGTTTTCAATGATGATGACTTTGGAGTAGTGGATGATGGAAACGGAAATCCAAAAGCTAAAATTTTGCCTAAAACGGGTAAAGTAGACAAAGGAACAATGTATGTAGTCGATATTCAATAATTAGATTTTTTTAACGGAAAAGCGGCGGAATCGAAGATTCCGCCGCTTTTTATTGGATAATATATCAATCCTCTATTAATTAAAAGCTTCAATAATCTTAGAGAAATCCTCTAATTTTAAAGCTGCTCCTCCGATAAGACCACCGTCGATATCCGGCTGAGAGAAAATTTCTTTTGCATTGTCTGGTTTTACAGAACCTCCGTAAAGGATAGAAACCTCGTCAGCAACTTCCTGTCCGTATTTTGAAGCAATAATATTTCTGATGTGAGCGTGGATTTCCTGAGCCTGCTCAGGACTAGCCGTTTCTCCGGTTCCTATAGCCCAAACCGGTTCATAAGCAATCACTACTTTTTTGATTTCTTCAGCAGAAAGCGTGAAAAGAGCTACTTCAGTCTGGTTTTTTACTACCTCAAGGTGCTGTCCTGCTTTTCTCTGCTCAAGAGTTTCTCCGTTACAGTAAACAGGAATAAGACCTTTGTCAAGAGCTAATTTGATCTTTCTGTTACAGTGAGAATCTGTTTCTCCGTGATATTGTCTTCTTTCAGAGTGCCCGATTAATGAACCGGTTGCATCAATGGATTCCAGCATATCTGCAGAAATTTCACCAGTATAAGCGCCGCTTTCATGCTCGCTCATATCCTGAGAAAATACTCCGATTTCATCCTTTTCAAAAACGTCTTTTGCCATCATCAAATACAATGCTGGGGGAGCAATCCAAACCTCACAGTTCGTTGCATTGTTGTTTTTATAGCTTAGTAACTGAATCATTAATTGTTGTGCATCAATTACATTTTTGTTCATTTTCCAGTTTCCTGCAACTATTTTTCTTCTCATAAGATTTAAATATAGATTTATTTATTTTTTAATTTTCTTTTTGCAAAACTTATTACTTAGTAATCCCTTCCAGTTTAAACATGAAAGCATATACCAAAGCTACATCCTTCAGATAATCAAACCTTCCGGAAGCGCCACCATGGCCATATTCCATATCTGTTTTCAATAACAGTACATTTTTGTCCGTTTTCATATCTCTTAGCTTGGCAACCCATTTCGCTGGTTCAAAATATTGTACCTGAGAATCGTGTAATCCTGTTGTTACCAAAAGATTCGGATAGTTTTTCTTCTCTACATTTTCATATGGAGAATAAGATTTCATATAAAAATAAGCTTCCCTATTATTGGGGTTTCCCCATTCGTCATACTCATTGGTCGTAAGTGGAATACTAGTGTCTAACATCGTATTCACTACATCTACAAATGGAACCTGTGAAATAACCCCATTCCATAAATTAGGACTCATATTGGCTATAGCACCCATCAGTAAACCACCTGCACTTCCTCCCTGAGCGTAAAGATGCTTAGGTGAAGTATATTTTTCTTTAACCAGATACTCTCCGGAATCGATGAAATCGGTAAATGTGTTTTTCTTTTTCATCATTTTTCCATCTTCATACCATTGTCTTCCCATTTCCTGACCTCCGCGGATATGAGCAATTGCATATGCAAAACCCCGGTCCAAAAGGCTCAGTCTGGTGCTGCTGAAACTGGCATCCATAGAACTTCCATAGGAACCGTAAGCGTAGAGTAGAAGAGGGTTGTTCCCATCTTTTTTGAACCCTTTTTTATAAACAATGGAGATTGGAATTTTCGTTCCGTCTTTTGCTGTGGCAAAAAGTCTTTCCGTTGTATAATTGTCTTTATTGTAACCTCCCAGAACTTCCTGTTGTTTTAAAAGAACTCGTTTTCCGGTTTTTAAATCCTGTTCATACTGAGAACTTGGTGTAATCATAGAAGTATACCCAAAACGGAAATTATCCGTGTTATATTCAGGGTTATCCAGTGAATAAACAGTATAAGTAGGCTCATCAAACTTTAAAAACTCCTTTTTTCCTGTTTTTCTGTCATAAATTACCAGTTGGGAAAGTCCGTTTTGTCTTTCACTGAATATCAGATAATTTTTAAATGCAGTAACATCCTCCATGAGAACATCTTTTCTGTGCGGAATAAAATCCTTCCAGTTTTCAACTCCCGTTTTATCTAAAGGAGTTTCTACAACCTTAAAGTTAAGAGCATCTTTATTGGTTGTTACCAAAAATTTATCTTCAAGTGAAGTTACATCATAAAGTACATTATTGATCCTGGGCTGAAAAATTTTGAAATTTCCGTTAGAATCATTGGCATCCAGATACCTGGTTTCAGAAGAAGTAGTAGCACGGGAATCAATCAGGATAAACTTATTGTTTTTTGTTTTTCCTACACTGATATAGTTGGTTTTATCTTTTTCTTCATATACCAGAATATCTTTACCGGAATCTGTTCCCAGCGTATGTCTGAAAATTTTTTCTGTTAAAAGAGTCTCAGGATTTTTAGAAGTATAGAAAATTGTTTTGTTATCATTGGCCCATGTTGCAGAACCTGTTGTATTTTTAATACCAAGATCCGTGATTTCTCCTGTAGAAAGATCTTTTAAAAATAATTTGTACTGCCTTCTGGAAACATCATCCACTCCGTAGATCATTTTGGTATTATCCGGACTGATGCTGAAGCCAGCAGCAGAATAATATGGATGACCTTCTGCCATTTTATCTACATCCAGAAGAACTTCTTCCGGAGCAGTAAGGCTGCCTTTCTTTCTGCAGTATTTAAAATACTGTTTTCCGGTCTCTGTGCGGCTGTAATAGTAATATCCGTTTCTAAAAACAGGTACAGATTCATCCTTCTCCTTGATTCTGGCCTTCATTTCCTGGAAAAGCTTTTCTCTGAAGGGTTCAGTATCCTTCATCATGCCTTTCCAATACGTGTTTTCAGCCTTTAAATAATCAACAACTTTGGTAGAATCTTTTCCTTTTTTAAAATAATCAATCATCCAGTAATAAGGATCATTAACCTTATCACCGTGGATTTCTCTGATATGTTCCTGCTTTTCTGCAACAGGAGTCTTCATATTGGGAAATGTCTGAGATTGAAATGTAGATGCACTCATTACTAATAGTCCTAGATAAATTTTTTTCATGGTATTTTTTGGCTTGGATCTGTTCTTAGATTATAGTCCCCAAAGATTTTTCAACAGTACGTAGAACGTATGTTCCTCTTCCGTTACTTTATTGTCTGCTTTGATCAGTGATTTTGCAAACTGAACAAATTTCACACGCTCGTCCTCTGTAGAATCTTCGTGGAAACATCTTGCATGGAATTCAAAATGATCTTTCCATTCCTCAGGCTGTAAAAGAGCCAGGGTTTCAAGTTCATTATCAAGATTCATTCTGAAAGGAAATTCATCTGCCATGTATTGCTGTACCAGCATTCCTTCCTCAGGAGCAAATTCTCCATCTACAGAAGAAAGGATCATAAGTAAATGATAACCGGCGATTGATTTATTTGATTTTTGCATGAGTTGTTGTATGTTTAAGTTTAGTGTTTAAATTTGATAATTGATAATTGATAATTGATAATTGATAATTGATAATTGATAATTTGATACAAATATCTGTCGTAACATATCATTTATAATTCATCATTTATAATTAATCAACGTAGTCCTTTGCAGGTTGTTTGTCTACAATTTTTCCGTTTTCAAGAATCAGTACAAATGGGTTGCTTCTTGCTATTGTTTTGATGGCAGTTCCGTCCATTAGTACATTTTTGATAGTTTTAAAAGTATTCGGTTCTGTAGAAATTCCGTAGATAAGAGCACCTTTCTGTGTATTTACTTTCGTTTCCACTTTCTGAAGCAGGTCTGCAGGAACATCTTTTGGATGATAGGAGAAAACAAGAACGGCTTTTGGTGCGTTGATGATTTCCTGGGTAACTTCCATTCCTGTAGGATCTTCAATCTTGAATTTTACAATTTCAGATTTATATCCTTCTTTGATCAGGACAGATTCATTTTTCCCATCTTCAATTTTCCATGGAGAGCCTTCTGCCCAGTATTCTGTTTTTTTGATATAATCATCCTGATTTACTTTTACAACAGCTCCTGTTTTCTGATTTTTCAATGTGTAGAAAGTTTTATATTCGGAAGGATTTTTATCAATTTTTGCTTTTTCAGCTTTAATGTCTGTTCCTATTTTATAATCACGGAAATCTATGATCGGTTCATGCATAATTCCTTGAGCCATAACATAAATCATTCCTAAAGAAAATACTGTTAAAAGGATATATTTAAATGTGTTGGAAGACTCTTTCGGAGTAACTCCATATTCATCTTTTTTACGGAAATCTTTTCTGTAAAGGATGAATAAAATAATCAATCCTACCAGCAGTACAACGTCTTTTAAGAAGCTCTGCCAAGGAGTGAATTTGATAGCATCTCCAAAACATCCACAATCTGTTACAACATTGAAATACGCTGAGTAAAAAGTAAGAAATCCGAAGAAAATACAAAGTGCAATTAATATGGATAAGGTAAATTTAAGCTTTAATTTAAGCAGCAGCATAAATCCTAAGAAAAGCTCCAGTACCACTACAATAATGGAAAATAACAGGGCAAACTTTTCTAAAAATGGCATGTTGAAAACCGGAGGTGCGAAATATTCTTCCATTTTGAAAGAAAAACCTACCAGATCCACGGCTTTTACAAAGCCTGAAAGGATAAAAATAACAGCAATAATAAAGCGTAATAAACCTTTGAGCATATTAAATATTTTTGGGTTCGAATTGATTTTCTTTTTCTGAGAATTTGATCAGGCAGAAGACTGCATAATTCAGCATATCGAAATAGTTGGCATCAAGCCCTTCCGAAACAATGGTTTTTCCCTGATTGTCCTCAATCTGTTTAGTTCTTAATACTTTCTGATAAATAAGATCTGTGATTGAAGAAATTCTCATATCCCTCCATGCCTCACCATAATCATGATTTTTTCTTTCCATCAAAGCTTTTGCTTCATTGGCATACTTATCATAAAGACCTAAAATTTCTTCTTTATTTTCATTGAAATCATTGGAAAGGCCTTTCTCTAGCTGAATAAGTCCAATGATAGAATAGTTCACAATGGCGATAAATTCATCTTCTTCACTCTCATCCACCATTTTTTTATCAGTCATCTGCAGGGTACGGATCCTGTTGACTTTGATATAAATCTGATCCGTAATAGAGCTTGGTCTTAAAACCCTCCATGCTGCACCATAATCCTGTAATTTTTTACCGAAAAGATCACGGCACTGACTGATAACTTTCTCGAACTGTACTGATGTTTTTAGCATAAATTTTCTTAATCTTCCAAATATACGAATTCGGTTTTAGATTTTTGAATTTGATGAGCTGAGTTTGTGAGTGAGAGGGTGGGAGAGTTTTAGAGTTTCGGGTTTCGGGATTCGTGTTACCGTGGTTTAGAGTAAGAGGGTTTTAGTGTTTGAGAGGGCTTACTTAACTTCCTGCCTCCAGCTTCCAACTTCCATCCTCAATTTAATCTCTTTTTAAAACTCATAAATCACTAATTTTGCAGCACAGAAATCATTCATCAATTATCAATTATCATTTATAAATCATCATCTCTCAATACTAAACTCATGCTTTCCAACCTTCCAGCCCTCCAACCCTCCAGCTCTCCAACATACTCAATCAACTGCAATGGTCGTTTAGTACAACTGGACACCCCAAAAATCATGGGAATCCTTAATATGACACCGGATTCTTTCTCCGATGGCGGAAAGTTCAATAATGAAAAATCAGCATTAAAGCATGCTGAAAAACTGTTGAAGGATGGAGCAGAAATACTGGATATTGGCCCTCAGTCTACACGTCCCAATGCCGAATTTTTAAGTGCTTCCGAAGAAAAAAACAGAATTGGAAATCTGATTTCTCTGATCAAAAAAGAATTTCCGGAAGCCCTGATTTCCCTGGATACTTTTTATGCAGAAACAGTGAAATTTGGATTTAATGAAGGAATTGATCTGATTAATGATATTTCTGGAGGTCAGTATGATACAGAAATGTTTGATAGAGCTGCTGAAACGAGGTTGCCTTACATTCTGATGCATGTAAATCCTTCTTATGAAACCATGCATGATAAAATAAAATTTGAAGATATTACGCTGGAAGTGAACCAGTATTTTGCTAAAAAAACAAAAGAACTTTTAGAAAAAGGAGTGAATGATATCATTCTTGATCCTGGTTTTGGCTTCGGAAAAACAGTAGAAGATCAGATGAAAATGATCCATGAAGTTGAATATCTGGGATTCGGACAATTTCCTCTTTTAATAGGTATTTCCAGAAAGTCATTTATCTACAAACCTCTTGGAAAATCACCGCTGGACATCAATGAGGAAACACAGAAACTGCACATGAAAGTATTGGAACAGGGAGCTAAAATTTTGAGGGTTCATGATGTGGCTGAAGCGAAGGAAACACTGAACCAGTTTTTACGAAAAAAATAAAAAGTGCAAAAAAAACTTGTGAGTAATTAAAAAGTTTATACATTTGCAATATGAATTTTACGAATCAGAAAAATATTATTGTCATTTCTATTATTGCTGTTGTCATTAACAACAGTAAGGAAACGGCATTTTAAATAGATTTTAATTTAAATTATATATAAAACCGTTTCAAACTATGAAACGGTTTTTTTTGTTTTTAATTTTTTATAGTATAAAAGTATGTATCAGTTATTATCAGTAATTATTATCGTCATTATTATTCCCTTACGGCTGTGAGAAGGAACATGTATGACTGTACATATATTGAGCCCTCTCACACTGTGAGAGGGCTTTTTTTTTATTCCCATTTACTAATTTTTTAAACCTCTATAATATGTATTACAACGACGACACGACCATCTACTTTGACGGAAAATTTATGAAAGCGAAAGATGCCGGAACAGATCTCTACAGCCAGTCACTTCACTATGGGTACTCTGTTTTTGAAGGCATCAAATCCTACAGCACAGATCATGGAACTCAAATTTTCAAAGCAAAAGAGCACTACGAAAGACTTAAGAGATCGGCAGAACTCATGCATATTCCTTTTGATTATTCCGTAAATCAGCTTACAGAACTTACCTATGAACTTCTGGATTGTAATGGATTTACAGATGCTTATATCCGTCCGTTGGTTACGTGTTCGCCTAATATGTCACTCTCAAAAGGACAAAAATCTTATCTGTCACTTCTTGCCTGGGAATGGAATAACGGCTATCTGGCAGATAAAATGAAAATCATGACTTCCCCTTTTCAACGTCCTAATCCTAAGGCTTTCAAGGTGGAAGCCAAAGTAGGCGGACATTATGTAAACTCCATATTGGCCTGTCAGGATGCCAAAGACAAAGGATATGATGAAGCACTGGTTCTGGATGAAAACGGAAATGTTGCCGAAAGCTCAGGTGCCAATGTTTTCTATGAGAAAGACGGGGTTTTATATACTCCGGCTAAAGGAAGTATCCTTCCGGGAATCACAAGACAAACCGTTATGGAGATCTGTAAAGAGCTTGACATTCCGGTAAAAGAAACCTTTTTTAAACCACAGGAAATGCGTGGTGCAGATGCAGGATTTTTCTGTGGTACGGCAGCAGAAATTGTTGCCCTTGATTCACTTGATGATGTTCCTTTTACCAAAGATTGGGAAAACACAGCAAGTGGGAGAGTACAACAGGCATATTTAAAATTAGTAAGAGTTCTGTCATTGTAAATATTATGAATTTAAATATTTGATTATCAGTTGAATGGTTCTATTTTCTTAATAATTGAATATTGTAGTTTTTAGAAAAAATGAAAATGAAAAGAATATTACAAAATGTAGTTTTGGATCAAAATTTAGTAAAGAACTCTATTTGAAGAAAAGGAAAAGAATAGAAAATGTAGGAAAAGTATGTTAAATAAATATTCAAAAACATTCACGCAAAATAGCGAACAACCCGCAGCCAAAGCCATGTTGTACGGGATAGGATTTACAGAAGAAGATATGCATAAGGCTCAGGTCGGAATTGCCAGTATGGGCTATGACGGGAACACTTGTAATATGCATTTGAATGATCTGGCTCAGGTCGTAAAAAAAGGAACATGGAATCATGGATTAGCCGGATTGATTTTTAACACCATCGGAGTAAGTGACGGAATGAGTAATGGAACAGATGGAATGCGCTATTCTCTGGTAAGCCGTGATGTAATTGCAGACAGCATAGAAGCCATCTGTGGAGCACAATATTACGACGGATTAATCGCATTGCCTGGATGCGACAAAAATATGCCGGGAACTATCATCGCAATGGGAAGACTGAACAGACCATCCATCATGGTGTACGGAGGAACGATTGCTCCCGGTTGCTATAAAGGTGAACAGCTTAATATCGTTTCAGCTTTTGAAGCTTTAGGGAAAAAGATTGCAGGAGAAATTACGGAAGAAGATTTTGATGGGGTTGTAAAAAATTCATGTCCCGGAGCTGGTGCATGTGGTGGAATGTATACAGCCAATACAATGGCTTCCGCTATAGAGGCTTTAGGAATGAGTCTTCCGTATTCCTCTTCCAATCCAGCTTTAAGCAAAGAAAAACAGGAAGAATGTCTTGAAGCAGGAAAATATCTGAAAGTACTATTGGAAAAAGATATTAAACCTTCGGATATCATGACCAGAAAAGCTTTTGAAAATGCGCTGCGAATGATTGTTATTCTTGGAGGAAGTACCAATGCCGTTCTGCATTTTATAGCCATGGCAAAAAGTGTGGGAGTACCGCTTACTCAGGATGATTTCCAGAAGATGAGTGATAAAACTCCGGTACTGGCAGATTTAAAACCAAGCGGGAAATACCTGATGCAGGATCTGTATGAGCACGGAGGAATACCATCAGTAATGAAATACCTTCTGAACCAGGGATTATTACACGGTGATTGTTTAACAGTAACCGGAAAAACATTAGCTGAAAATTTAGAAGATGTTCCCGATCTGGATTTTAATACTCAAAAGATTATTAAGCCATTATCAGAACCTGTAAAAGAAACAGGACACCTGAGAATATTATACGGAAATCTTGCTGAAAAAGGAAGTGTAGCAAAGATTACAGGTAAAGAAGGAGAACGTTTCGTAGGAAAAGCGCGTGTATTTGATGGCGAAAAAAATCTGATCAGAGGAATTCAGGATGGAACCGTACAGCATGGCGATGTCATTGTCATCCGTCATGAAGGTCCGAAGGGAGCTCCCGGAATGCCGGAAATGCTGAAACCCACCAGTGCACTGATTGGAGCAGGACTGGGAAGCAGTGTAGCCTTGATTACAGATGGAAGATTCAGCGGAGGAACTCATGGTTTTGTAGTAGGACACATCACTCCCGAAGCTCATGAAGGAGGTCTTATCGCTTTTGTAAACGATGATGACCTGATTGAAATTGATGCTGTCAACAACACCATACAGCTTAAAGTTTCAGAAGAAGAGATCGAAAGAAGAAAGAGAGGATGGCAGAAACCAGCTCTTAAAGTACAGAAAGGATTGCTTTATAAATATGCATTAACCGTATCATCAGCTGCAGAAGGCTGTGTAACAGACGAAATCACTCAATAAAAAAATATGGAAAATCTGAATCTATCAACAGAAATACAATTGAGCGGAAGCCGGATTATTCTTGAAGCATTTCTTCAGGAAGGGGTGAAAACCGTTTTCGGATATCCGGGAGGTGCCATTATTCCTATTTATGATGCCCTTTATGATTATAAAGAAAATCTGAAACATATATTGGTACGCCATGAGCAGGCAGCAGTACATGCAGCACAGGGCTTAGCAAGAGTCTCAGGAGAAGTCGGTGTTGTATTGGCTACCAGCGGCCCGGGAGCTACCAATCTTGTAACAGGATTGGCAGATGCTTTATTGGATAATACCCCTTTGGTCTGTATTACAGGACAGGTTTTTGAACATCTTCTCGGTACCGATGCTTTTCAGGAAATAGATGTGATGAACGTTACAAGTCCGGTTACCAAATGGAATTATCAGGTAACCGATGCTAATGAACTTCCCGAAGTATTGGCAAAAGCATTCTACATCGCAAAGTCAGGTCGCCCAGGTCCTGTTCTGATTGATGTTACCAAAAATGCCCAGCTGCAGTCTGTTGATTATAAAGGATATTCTCCATGTTCTTCACTGAGAAGCTATAAACCCGATCCTGATCCATGTTTTGATAGTATTGAAAAAGCAGTACAGCTGATCAATAATGCTGTAAAGCCATTTATCATCGCAGGACAGGGGATTATGTTGGGGAAAGCTGAAAAGGAGTTCTTACAGTTTGCAGAAAAATCAGGAATTCCGGTAGCATGGACGGTTCTGGGAATGAGTGCTATTCCAACTCATCATCCACAAGCGGTAGGAATGGTAGGAATGCACGGAAACTATGGCCCGAATATATTAACCAATGAATGTGATGTTTTAATTGCTGTCGGAATGAGGTTCGATGATCGCGTGACCGGAAGACTGGATCAATATGCAAAGCAGGCAAAGATTATTCACCTGGATATTGATAACGCAGAGATTAATAAAAATGTAAAAGTAGATGTTCCCGTTCTGGGAAACTGCAAACATACGCTTCCTCTTCTTACAGAAAAGATCGTAAAAAGAGAACATCATCACTGGCATAAAAGATTTAAAAAATGTCATGAAATTGAAAGCATCAATCTGATTCATACGGAGCTCTACCCTGAAGAAGGGGAGATCACAATGGGAGAGGTTATCCGCGAGTTGAATGAGATCACAGATGGAGAAGCAATTATTGTAACGGATGTAGGACAGCATCAGATGGCGACATGCCGATACTCCCAGTTCAAACATTCCCGAACCAATGTCACAAGCGGTGGGCTGGGAACCATGGGATTCTGTCTTCCCGCTGCGATAGGAGCTTCTTATGCAGAAACAAACCGTCCTGTTATTGCTGTGATGGGAGACGGAGGAGCTCAGATGAATATTCAGGAACTGGGAACCATTATGCAGTATCATCCGGAAGTGAAGATCTTAATTCTGAATAACTGCTATCTGGGAATGGTAAGGCAGTGGCAGGAATTGTTTCACGAAGAAAGATATTCCTCCGTAGATATCCAGAGCCCCGATTTCGTTCAGGTGGCAAAGGGATATAATATTCCCGGAAAAAAAGTATCCGAGAGGGAAGACTTAAAATGGGCGCTCCGTGAAATGTTGGATCACAAAGGATCTTTCCTTCTTGAAGTAATGACAGGAAAAGAACACAATGTATTTCCGATGATCCCTCAGGGAAAAAGTGTTTCGGAAATTGTATTAAATAATAAAGTTTAAAAATAAAAAAGATGAAAACAGATCATAAAGAATATACCATTACAGCGTATACAGAAGATTATTTAGGATTGATCAGCCGCATCAATGCTATTTTTTCAAGAAGAAGAATTTCTATGGTGACCTTCAATGTAGGGCCTTCAGAAATAGAAAAAGTAAAAAAGTTTGTGATCGTAATCAGAGAAACAGAAGATTCTGTTCAGAAGATCAGCAGACAAATGGAAAAACAGGTAGACGTTCTGGAAGTACATTACCACAGAAATCCATACCTGACGGCAGTAGAATATGCCAGCTAAGTGTAAAAATTAAACATCACAATCAATAATAAATAAAAATCAAAAAAAATGGCAAAATTGAATTTTGGAGGAGTAGAGGAGAATGTAGTAACAAGAGAAGAATTTCCGCTGGAAAAAGCTCAGGAAGTATTAAAAAATGAGGTCGTAGCAGTGATTGGTTATGGAGTACAGGGACCTGGACAGGCTTTAAACCAAAAAGATAACGGAATTAATGTGATTGTAGGGCAGAGAAAAAACTCCAAATCTTGGGATAAAGCAGTCGCAGACGGATTTGTACCGGGAGAAACTTTATTTGAAATCGAAGAAGCACTGGAAAAAGGAACTGTTATCTGCTATCTTTTGAGTGATGCCGCACAGATAGAATACTGGCCGAAAGTAAAACAGCATCTTACCCCAGGAAAAGCATTGTATTTCTCTCATGGTTTCGGAATCACATTCAGCGAGCGTACTGGAATTGTTCCTCCAGCCGATGTAGATGTATTTCTGGTAGCTCCTAAAGGTTCAGGAACTTCATTGAGAAGAATGTTTCTGCAGGACAGAGGTTTAAACAGCAGTTTTGCCGTTTATCAGGATGCTACAGGAAAAGCCAGAGAAAGAGTAACAGCATTGGGAATTGCGATAGGAAGCGGATATCTTTTTGAAACCGACTTTAAAAAAGAAGTTTACAGTGATCTAGCTGGAGAACGTGGAACTTTGATGGGTGCTGTACAGGGAATATTTGCCGCTCAGTATGATGTATTGCGAAAAAATGGACACAGCCCTTCTGAAGCCTTTAATGAAACCGTAGAAGAACTGACTCAGTCATTAATGCCTTTGGTAGCAGAAAACGGAATGGACTGGATGTATGCCAACTGCAGTACAACCGCTCAGAGAGGAGCTTTGGACTGGTGGAAACGTTTCAGAGATGCTACTTCACCTTTGTTTGAAGAGCTGTATGACAATGTAGCCAAAGGAAACGAAGCACAACGTTCGATTGATAGCAATAGCAAACCGGATTATCGTGAAAAATTGGAAGCCGAACTTGCAGAACTGAGAGAAAGCGAAATGTGGAAAGCAGGTAAGACGGTACGAAGCCTGAGACCCGAAAACAATTAATTACTAAACAGATGATGAAAGAGGAAGTAAGTTCCTCCGTTCTAGAAAATGTCTATAAAGCGGAGGAACGATTAAAAGATGTAGTGGTAAAAACACCTTTAGCTGTGAATAATAATCTGTCAGCTATTTATGAGTCGAATATTTGTTTTAAAAGAGAAGACCTTCAAAGGGTCAGATCCTATAAAATAAGAGGAGCCTATAATAAGATGGCCACCATGTCTGAGGAAGAACTTTCAAAAGGTGTTGTTTGTGCCAGCGCCGGAAATCATGCCCAGGGCGTTGCTTTTGCATGTCAGACCATGAAGGTGAAAGGAACGATTTTCATGCCTTTGCCAACTCCCGGACAAAAGCTTGAACAAGTGAAAATGTTCGGTGGAGAATACATTGATGTTGTTTTATTTGGAGACACATTCGATGAATCTAAAGATGCTGCGATGAGGTTTTGTAAAGACCATAACAGCGTATTTATCCATCCTTTTGATGATCCGGCGATTATTGAAGGACAGGCAACAACAGCACTGGAGATTCTGGAACAGACAGAAGGTGTGGTTGATTATCTTTTTGTACCGATCGGCGGCGGCGGACTGGCAGCAGGAATCTGCACAGTATTTCAGCATTTGTCTCCGCAAACAAAGATTATCGGGGTAGAGCCCTCCGCAGCAGCAAGCATGAAAAAAGCCCTTGAAAAGGGAAAACCTGTTCTTCTTGAAAAGATCAGCCGTTTTGTAGACGGAGCAGCCGTACAGCAAGTGGGAGATATTACATTTGAACGCTGTAAAGATATCCTGTACGATATGGCAACAGTGGATGAAGGGCTTGTCTGCGAAACCATATTGTCTTTGTATAATAAAGATGCTATTGTTGTAGAACCGGCAGGGGCACTTTCAGTAGCAGTATTGGACAAATATAGAGAAGAGATAAAAGGTAAAAACGTAGTATGTATTATCAGCGGAAGCAATAATGACATTACCCGGATGGAAGAAATCAAGGAAAAAGCATTGCTTCATGCAGGACTAAAACATTATTTCCTTGTCAGATTTCCACAGCGTCCCGGAGCATTGAAAACCTTTGTAATGGATGTACTGGGACCTGATGATGACATCACTTATTTTGAATATACCCAGAAAAATTCAAAAGAAAAGGGAATCGCAGTAGTAGGAATTGCTTTAAAACAAAACAAAGATTTCACTCCTTTAATTGATAAAATGAAACAATATGATTTCTTTGTCAACTATCTGAACAATGATCCTTCACTGATGAATTTGCTTATTTAAAATTATATTCAATATTAAATTATTTCGTACACAAATCAGATTCTAAAAACACAATGATGAAAAAAGCTTCACAATTTTAGTGAAGCTTTTATGTTTCTGTCAATTTCAAACGACATAAGAAAGTGAAGCGTTAAGAAAATGAATTCTGTGAACGTTAAGAAAACTCTGGTGTCTGAGTGCGGGACAAAATATGATTCTCAATATAGATCGTTTCGCACGAGTTTAGAGTTTTTAGAGAACAGATTTCATTTTTAGCTGAAGTTTCTAAGTCTTGAATTTTTGATTCTTTTGTTTCAAGACAAAAGAAGTAGATTAAAAATAATTTTTCGAACCATTAAGAATAATAAAGTTTTTAAGAATAGTGAAGAAAACATCTTCGATATTTAGTAAGCAGGATGGCTTCAGTGATGAAAAAAGCTTCACAATTTTTGTGAAGCTTTTATGTTTCTGGCAATATCAAATGACATAAGAAACTGAAGCGTTAAGAAAATGAATTCTGTGAACGTTAAAAAAACTCTATTGTTTGAGTGCGGGACAAAATATGATTCTAAACATAGATCGTTTCCGCACGAGTTTAGAGTTTTTAGAGAACAGATTTCATTTTTAGCTGAAGTTTCTAAGTCTTGAATTTTTGTTTCTTTTGTTTCAAGACAAAAGAAATATAATTCTTTTTATAAATTATCTTTCAAGCGAAAAATTCGAAATTACTTTCGGACGTTCAGCTTCATTAGCTACTTTCCAGGATGTTCTGTACATCCATTCCGTCATTTTATACAGCTTTTTGTAATTGATATTTTCTGATTCATCCTGCGGAGTATGATACTGATCGTGCAGTACACTTGTGAAGAATATTGCAGGAATTCCCATCTTAGCATACGGAAGATGATCACTTCTGAAATAGAAATACTCAGCATGGCTTGGAGAATCCCAATCTTTAAGGTATTTGAACTTTGTACTTTCATTGTTGGCATCTTCGGCCATTTTTACCAGCTCTTCAGAATTTTTGTGAGGAGCATTTCCTCCTAATAAAGCAGCTTCATTATTGTCATTTCTCCCGATCATGTCACCATTCAGTACGGCTACAATTTTTTCTTTCGGAACAACAGGATGGGCTGCATGCCATCTTGAACCCAGTAATCCTCTTTCTTCAGCGCCATGGAAAACAAAAAGGATGCTTCTTTTTCCCGGCTGTTTTTTGTAAGCTCTGGCCATTGCTAACATGGCAACACAAGTACTGGCGTTATCATCAGCACCGTTGTAGATCGTGTCATTCTTTACAGGATGTCTGATCCCGTCATGATCCTGGTGTCCGCTTAACAGAACATATTCATTTTTAAGAACAGGATCTGTACCATCAATTTTTCCGATAATATTAACGGATGGATATTTGTAAGTTTCAGTGATCAGGTTCAGAGAAGCTTTAGGATTGTTTTTTACCCAGCCAGCATTTTCTCTTTTGATCCACACAACAGGAATATTATTGGTGATTTTTTCTCTTAATCCTTCTACGCCATAGCTTCCTCTTGTCATTTGAGGCAGTACTTCTACCCAGCTTTGCTCGGAGATATCATCGGTGATGAAGATAATGGCTTTGGCTCCCAGTTCAGAAGCTTTATTGTAATATTTATTTCTTACAAATCCGGGATATCTTCTTACAAAAAGTGTCATATCTTTTGAAATATTCTTGTCAGAAGCGTTTACAGCAAGAACTTTTCCTTTGATATTCAATTTCGCAAGCTCTTCAGGCTCTGCGTTTCCGGCATACACTATGTCAGCATCTAATGAAGCGTTTACAGGTTCAGCGACAAGGAAATCTTTCCATAATTTCAAACTGGTATCTCCGATTTTCAGGCTGCTTTGTGGAATCACCTGATGCCTGTACATATCAAAAAACTGGAAAAATGTTCCATTATCTCCGGCAGGTTTCATTCCGGTTTCCTTCGCTTTGTCAGCCAACCACATAGAAACTTTCAATTCATCCAGAGTTCCTGCTTCACGGCCCCAGAACTGGTCTGCAGCAAGCTGATACATATCGGTGCGGAGATCAGATTCTTTGATAGCAGAAACTAAAGGTTTTTTATAATTCTGAGCATTTCCGAGGGTAAACAGGAAAAGGCTTAACAGAGAAAAAATATAATTTTTATTCATAACATTGCTTAATTAAATTCAGCTAGTTTCTCTGAAAACTGTTTTGAAAATTCTTTTCTGTCTTCTTCCAGTTTTTCCTGTGTAGAAGGTAGAATATAATTAAAAAGGATCTTGTCTTCATTGTCCAAAAAGATAATTTCCTTTTCATTTCCATCGATCATCTGTGAGAAAATTTCCCACATCGGAGTGTCTTTTAATTTTAATAATTCAAAAAACTGTTCTGCTTTGATTTCGATTTTCTGCATGTTCTTTTTTATATATTGTCGTTGAATACCTCTGAATTCTGATTCAAAAATAAAGATTTTGTATTGGAAAGAGTATTAAAACTCGAGAAACTTCAGCTTAAATTGGATGGCGAAGTTTTCTTTGAAATGTGGCGTTGCATAATAACCCACTCTGTAGAATACCCCAAGATTAAAATAGCTGGAAAGGAAATTGTTCCATTCCACACCGACTTCCTGATACAGGTGATCCAGTTTTCTGAATTTAAACTGGTGGTATTCCGGATGTTTCATGTCTCCTATAGTTCCTCTTAGGACAAAGTCAAAGCTGGAAACATTGTGTCCGAAACTTTTCAGATACCATGGAAGTTTATGCGTAAAGTAGTATGCAACAAATCTGTCATTATAGTATTTCCCACCTTCAAGTGTTGCAAACCCAAGATAAGAAGTAAGGTTAAAATTAAAATCTTTGCCCGGAGACGCAAGTCCGTTCATCGTAAAGTTTTTCCAGATAGGCGCTCCACCAAGAACAAGACCTCCATATAATCGGAACCCTGTAGTTCCGATCGGTGTTTTGAAATTATGAACAAACAAACCATCAAAACGGGAATAATTAAAATCCCCCTGCAGTATTTTGTAACTCTGCTCATAATTAAAATACAGTTCAGGATATTTCTGATCAATCAGAGATTTTCCCTGAGGGGTCATAATATTGGTAGAATTCGGAGAATATTTCAGGGTGAAAAGGGTATTGAAGTTTCTGTAAGATGTTCCCCGGTCTCTGAACTGATAATCGAACTCAGCTTCTTCTGTGTTTCTTCTTACGGCAAGAGCAACGGTAAGTCCGTTGGTGACATCGTTCAGGTAAGATAATGACATTCCTTTAAAGTGGAAATACCGGTCATTATTCAGATTATTCCCGAAGTTCATCATTCTCATCTTGAAATTCCACATCTTTCGGTTGAATTCTCCGGATGCTGTTACATCATCATACACTTCAAATCTGAAAAAGGAATTCTTTTCCAGTGTGGTTTTCATATCAAGCCCCATTCCATACTTCCATTTTCGGTCTTTCACACCATATGCAAAATAGTAGTCGGGTGAAAAATAAGGGTTGAAATTTTCATTCAGCTTGGCTTTTAAACCTAATCTGAAACCTTCATAGGAGTTATAATTGACAATTTCATCCACAGCAAAGTCTACAGAACCGACTCTGATCTGTCCGTTCAGTAAACCTGATAAAATCTGTGCTTTGCTGTCGATTTTATATTTTTTACCTAAACTGTCGATGGTTTTATAGGTATTTTGTTCCCTTTCGGTAAGGGGATCTGTCCTGTAGCGGTCCAGAGATTGACCGTCAATATTTTTTACCGAGAAAGTATAGCCTTTAAAATCCTTTGGATCTTCTTCAATAGGAGATTCGAAATCAAAATATTTTGAGGTAAGGAAAGCATAGGTCCCAAAGCTTTTTTTGTCTTTCTTATCATCGGCATGCACTTTGTCATCCATGGCCATTTTACCCATTTTAAGCTTGGCTTTTTCATGGGCAAGGAACCATTTGTTATTGTAGAATACCCAGGTACTGGTAATAATTCCTTCGTTTTTATTTTTACTGAAATTCTCGATTTTTTTGATTCCGTACGTTTCGGTGTCTACATAAATAGCACCGTTATACTTTCGTTTTCTGTCCGGCTTTTTGTAATTTACCTCACGGAAGCGGATTACAAAGTTTTTCCTTCCGTCAAGGGTAACCGTATCTGAAAGAAAGAATCTGTAAAGTCCTCTGTTTTCGGGTTTTATCTGTTCGGGAACAACATCCCTGTTACTTTGCTGGAGTGCGATCATTTCGTAAATAGGCTGCTTCAGACCGGAGATTCTGTTGTCCAGAATATTGATCTTTTCACCATACTTTTTGGAGTACAAAAACTCCTGAGCTCTTTCCCAAAGGAAGAGTTTACTTTTTGAAAATATTTTTCTTGCGTTGATATTATTCAGCGAGTCTTTTTCCCTTTTTTTCTTGAAAATATTTAAATCATTAAAATACTGATTAAACTGCGAAAGACTGTCCTCATCAATATCAAGAGAGATTTTTTCGTAGGATTTGTAAGAATAGGAACCTAAACTTTTGGGTGAGTTTTCTTTGAATAATTTATTGACTTTTTTAAGAATTTCCAGAGCTCTGGGGTCACTTTTATCCTCAATAACTACAGCTTCAATATTGGTTGTCTTTGATGTTTTTTTAAGCAGGGAAACTTCCATGCTGCTCTCAACTGTGATAGTTTCTCTCTGATAAGAATCTGCATCAATATCAATATTTTTACATCCTGTTTTAAACTCCAGAATACCCTGTTCATTGGTGTATCCGATAACTGTATTGTCACAGGATACCTTTGCTTTATAGACAGGCTTTTGACTGGCGTCATCCACAACCTTAATTTTTGATTGTGAATACCCCAAAAAGCAGATCAGGAAAAATAATAACAGTAAACCCCTTTTCATGTAAAAAAACTACGTCAAAAATAATGATATTTATTGTTGTAAAAAAGTTTTTAACAGAGTATAACATTGATTTAATCTAATGTTTTCATGGACTTTGTAAAGACAAAGACAAATGAAAAAATGATCAGATAGTCTTTCTGTATTTTAAAGGAATTTTCAAATAAAAAAACTCCTTAGCAATTAAGATTCAGGAGTTTTGTGGTTTTTCGTTGTTTTGTGTTTTAGAATCGTCTTTTATTGATCATTGAGCGCTTTCATGAATTCAATGATATCATCTGTTTCTTTATCAGTAAGTTGTAACGGATTATCAGAAAGAGTCTGATTTTCCACTTTAAATCCAAAAGCTTTTCCACCACCTTTGTTGTAAAAATTCATCACTTCTTTCAATGTTTTGTAACCTCCGTTGTGCATATAAGGAGCTGTTTTTTGAATGTTTCGGAGAGTTGGTGTTTTGAAAGAATGCTGCAAAGAAGGAACTGTTTCATGAAATTTTCCTCTTCCCGGATCGGCATCAAATGTTTTATTCTCTGCATTTACTGCCACACCCAATATTTCCTGCTCAGTTTTTTTGAAATTCGGAGGAACCGTTCCATTGAATAAAGGAAGGAAATGACAGATGGCACACTGGGCTTTTCCCACAAAAAGATTGAAACCACGCTTTTGATTGTCTGTCATCGCTGATTTATTTCCTCTCATATATTCATCAAAATCTGAATTGAATTTTGCGAGCGAACGAATATAGCTCGCCAGTACATTCTGAAGCTGCCATACTTCAGTTTTTTGGGAGTGATAAATTTTTTTGAATGCGGCCTGATAATTTTTATCCTGATTGATTTTGGCAAGAATGATATTCAGGTCACCGTGCATTTCTTCTTTATTGGAGATCACATCTGAGCTTTGTCCTTCCAGATCATCCTTTCTCATATCCCAAAACTGGCCATGCTGATATCCTGCATAGTTGAGTGAAGGTGTATTTCTCGCCAGTTCTGAATTTTCAAGGGACATTGCTCTGGCTAGACCGTCTGTAAATGCTTTCTCTGGAATATGGCATGTTGCACAGCTTCGGTTATTGCTGTTGGATAATATTTTATCATTAAAAAGCTGATGTCCAAGAGCTGCCTTGTCTTCAGAGTAGGTG
Source organism: Chryseobacterium sp. PCH239 (assembly GCF_018924625.1). Classification (NCBI taxonomy): domain Bacteria; kingdom Pseudomonadati; phylum Bacteroidota; class Flavobacteriia; order Flavobacteriales; family Weeksellaceae; genus Chryseobacterium; species Chryseobacterium sp. PCH239. The sequence continues at coordinate 1,736,940 of NZ_CP073027.1, read as the reverse complement.
TATTCTTTTCCGGGAGTGAAAGCATTAGGATTAAAAGCATTTTTACTAAAGAATGTAGCTGCATTTTTGTTTAAAGCGGTCGTTACGTCAACATCAGGAATGTTCTCCTGCTTTTTAAAATCAAGCATCAGAGCTGTGATCCTGTTCAGATGATCCGGAATGAAATTGACATAATCAAATGTGTTTTTGTCGGGGTTTTTCTTCAGTACATTAATGGCTGAACTGATCTCTGCCACAAGACTTTTTAAGGCTTTATTTTTCGAACGATCAGTGGAGATCTGTTCCAAAGTTTCTTTTATTCCTTGCAGAGAAGATGGCATTTCCTCTAAAAATACTCCTGAAACGGGTGTGTCAAAACCTGAAATTCCCAGGCTGGAAATTCTGAAAGCTTCCTGTCTTAAGGCATCAAAAACCTGATCTTTACTGATAGTAATAACCTGAAAGTTGGTTTCTATGGTATTGCTTTTATTGATGAGCTTATTGAGCATCCGGATTACTTCTTCTTTATTTCCTTTATCATATGGATACAACATTTCTTCCAAAACCTGAAGCCCTTCGGGTTCTATTTCCGTATGTTCGTCCATCTCTATTTCAGGCAGGGCAGGGCCGTTGATAAACCTTGCGGAGTGGGGCAGGAAGTATTCTACCGCCCATTCAATTGTTTTGTAGGTTTTTCGGATATTCTGGAATTTCTCCTGAAGAAGTTTTTCATCAGCGTTTTTAGTAACCAGAGTTTTCAGTTCGTTAATTTGCTTTTCGAAATCAACATTGGTTTTGATAATCCTGTTTTTGACAGAACCAAGATCTTCGTATATCGGCTGCTGCTTATCGTTTTTACAGTAATAAAGGGTAAAAAGCGCTGCTGCACAGTAAAGAAAAAGGAGTATCGGGTATTTTGAATGCTTATTCATAGGTATGAAAAAGTATCAACAGAGATTTTCTATTGATACTTTAATTGGATATGAAGGAATTAAAACTATTTTTCTACGTTTCTGATGATTACAATCTGTCCGCCTTCTTTGTTGGCGTTGATTCCGGAACCGTCAGGATTTTTGAATTTATCCAGTTGCCATGTATGAGAATGGATATTCACAGAGAAGGTATTAGGGATTCCGATGATGTCTGAAATATCAACCATTGCTCCGAACTCCCATGAACCGTACTTCTGCAGATCTCCGGATTGGTTGTATGCTGTCTGCCATGCAGAGTCACCTCTGTTGTGCCTCATATTCAGCCACGGTTTGTATTGTTTGGTGGCAATATTCAGCTGCCAGATATAAGAATCGTGATTGGCATTTTTGTAATAAGAATCTCCGTCTTCCTGGATGTATACAAAGTTTTCAGTTACACATAAGTTGTCAGGATTGATCAGATTATTTCCCGGATTAGAATCACCTTCAGCCACCACTTCCAGTTTTCCTGTCAGCATATTATTGGCGTTCAGAACAAGCTTGTAGACTCTTCCCCACATGGTTAATCCGGCTTTTGGATTAACACCGTCAGAAGATTCACCTGTAGCGGTAAAGTAGATTTCTCTTCCTTTTCCAGCTCCTTTTCTGTAATCTACATCTTCCACTCTTGAAAAGCGGATCGCATTATTGTCAATATTTTTCTGGTTGATCTGAGCTCCGGTAAGGTTTTTAGCATTAGGAATTTCTACGAACTCTACGTCGTAGCTGCTTCCTTTCGTCATATCCGTTTCAGTATAGTTGCTGTTGGTTCTTTTTAAAGAATACAACTTACCGTTATCAAGATCTCCCTGTGTATCTGCTACATACATGATCAGCTGTCCTGCAGACTGGTGAGAAGAAGAATAAGACTGGTCTTCACCAATGATGATATAGGTTTTTCCGTTAGAAACATCTTTAGGAAGCGGAACTGCATTTTCCATAGAAGCCTTTCCTAATGCCGGTTTTACCCTTGTTTTATCAGTTGCCTGAGACACTGGTGCCAAAGGGTTTAAAGCATGTACCATACTTTCTTCACCTGATTCTCCGGCGGTAAGGAATGCACTGAAACCATGAATTTCCGGAGTTGCCAATGTAGCGGAGCATAATCTTGTCATTCCTCCGGTTCCGTTTAAGATATATTCTCCCTTTACAGGCTTAAAAGTTTTGTCTAAATAGACTCTTGATACCGATTGCTTGATCTCATGGTTGGTGATCATCAGATAGCCGTCTGAGTTTGGATCTTTCATAAGACCCATTCCGTCCGGCTGGCCTCCGAAAACGAAATCGGGAGAACCTGGAAGAACGTCAGAACTGGAAATAAGGGTAGTTATATTTAAATTTTCAAAATCTTTCATTCCATAAACGAAAGCGGGTTCTTTAGAAAAATTTTCAAGTTTGATTTTATCATTGACAGGAGTGTCCGAGTTACCGTTGTCATCATTGCAGCCTTGAAATACAAGAGAAGCAAAGACTAGCGCTCCAATAGTTTTGTTTATTTTCATAATTATATTTTTTGAATTTCGATTATGGCAAAACTAAAGGTCTTGTATTAACTGAGTTTTAAAAAGATAAAACAAATAGTTTAAGATTAAGTAATGGTTTGTTAAGATAAGATCAATAATTAGAACGGGTATAAATAAAAAAGACTGTGATGAAATCTTAGGAATAAAGAATAGTATGGTATAGCGCAGAGTACGCAAAAGTTTTATTTCCTGCTTTTTTCGATCGCAAAGGCATTTGCGATCGAAAATATTGATGATAGCATGAGCGTTATATCCGGCTTATGTAATTTTTCAAATTTTTTCATCTGCGAGAAGTAAGAATAGTACACACGCTTAGTCAGAATCAATGAAGTTGATTCCATTCTTTGCCACTTGAAATATAAAGTAATATAGAAAAAACTTTGTGTTAAAATAATATGATATGCACTAAAAACAACCGCGGCTGTCTCAATTCTGAGACAGCCGCGGTTTAAAATTTATAATAGAGGTTTCTATTTTAGATATTCAAAGCTTTTTGGTAAGCGTTTTCCAACCCTTCAAGGTTTTTACCACCAGCTGTTGCAAAGCCAGGGTTTCCACCACCACCGCCTTGAATTTCTTTAGCAAGGTCTTTTACGATAGCTCCAGCCTGGTAATCAGCAGCAAGATCATCAGAAACTCCAACGGTAATCATTGGTTTTCCATCTGCATCAGAAAGAATAATCGTTACTGAAGTTGGAATTTCTCTCTTCAGCTGGAAAACGATGTCTTTTACAGAACCTGCATCCAGAGAAGTTTTCTTTACTAAAAGCTGTTTGTTGCCTTTCTGCTCATAAGCATTCTTCCATTCTCCGATTTCTCCTTTTGCTTTTTCCTTTTTAAGAGCATCTACTTCAGCCTTCAATGAAGTATTTTCTTCGATCAGTTTTTCGATTGATCTTACCACATCTTTAGACTTTAATAACTGAGAAAGTTCAGTGATCTGTTTTTCAAGATTGTTAAAATACTCCTCAGATTTGTCTCCCGAAATAGCCTCAATCCTTCTGATTCCCGCAGCTGCAGAACCTTCAGAAGTGATCTTGAAATGACCAATTTCGCTGGTGTTTTTTACGTGAGTTCCTCCGCAAAGTTCTTTTGAACTTCCAAACTGGATCATTCTCACACTGTCACCATATTTTTCACCAAATAAAGCCATTGCTCCTTTATCCAGAGCTTCCTGAATCGGAATATTTCTGAACTCCTGTAAAGCAATACTTTCTTTGATCTTTTTATTTACTTTTTCTTCAATAAGTGCTAATTCTTCCTCAGTCATTTTGTTGAAATGAGAGAAGTCGAAACGAAGATAATCAGGGCCTACATAAGAACCTTTCTGTTCTACGTGAGTTCCTAACACCTCTCTTAAAGCTTCGTGCAGAAGGTGAGTTACAGAGTGGTTGGCCTGAGAATTTTTTCTTTCGGAAGCGTTTACTTTAGCATAGAAAACAGCACCGGCATCTTTTGGAAGACCATTGATCAACGAAATAATCAATCCGTTTTCCTTCTTAGTCTCCAATACTTCAAAGCTTTCAACCGCATTTTCAAGAACACCTTTGTCTCCAACCTGTCCACCACCTTCAGGATAGAAAGGAGAACTGCTTAATACCACCTGGTAAAATTCTCCGTCTTTATTTTCTACCTTTCTGTATCTTGTGATATAGGTTTCGGATTCAATCTGATCGTATCCTACAAAGTTTTCATCTCTTTCCTCCAAAGTAACCCAGTCGTAAACTTTCTGAGCAGAATCAGCTTTTGAACGAAGCTTCTGTTTCTCCATTTCAGCTTTGAAACCTGCTTCATCAATTGTTAATCCTTTTTCCTCAGCAATAATTCTTGTTAAATCATCAGGGAAACCATAAGTATCATACAATTCAAAAACTTCTTCACTTGGTAATACCTTCTGATTATTGGCAATAGTCTGCTGGATCAGTTTTTCTACTCTGATCAGACCGTTTTCAATAGTTTTTAAGAAAGAATCTTCTTCACTTTTGATCACTTCAGCAACAAGTTTTCCCTGTTTTTCGATTTCCGGGAAGAAAGTTCCCATCTGCTCCTGCAGTACAGCTACCAGTTTGTAAAGGAAAGGCTCTTTCATATCCAGGAATCGGTAAGAATAAGAAATTCCTCTTCTTAAAATTCTTCTGATAACATACCCCGCACCTCCGTTGGAAGGTAATTGTCCGTCTGCAATAGCAAAGGAAACTGCTCTGATGTGGTCTACCACAACACGGATCGCAATATCCTTTTCGTCTTGTAAAATTCCGGTATATTTTTTACCTGAAAGTTCCTCAACTTTAGCAATAAGCGGAGTGAAAACATCCGTATCATAGTTGGAAGACTTCCCTTGAAGCGCCATACAAAGACGCTCAAAGCCCATTCCCGTATCTACGTGCTGAGCAGGAAGCTTCTCTAAAGATTTATCTGCCTTTCTGTTGAATTCCATGAAAACCAGGTTCCATACTTCAACTACTTGAGGGTGGTCATTATTTACCAATTCAAGTCCGGAGACTTTCGCTTTCTCTTCAGGCGTTCTCAAGTCAACATGGATTTCCGAACACGGTCCGCATGGTCCGCTTTCACCCATTTCCCAGAAGTTATCTTTTTTATTTCCGTTGATGATTCTGTCTTCTGAAATATGAGATTTCCAGAAATCGTAAGCGTCCTGGTCTCTGTCCAGATTTTCTGAAGCATCACCTTCAAAAATGGTAACGTATAAATTTTCTTTTGGAATTCCGTATACTTCAGTCAGTAATTCCCAGGCAAAAGCAATAGCCTCTTTTTTGAAGTAATCCCCGAAAGACCAGTTTCCCAACATTTCAAACATAGTGTGGTGGTAAGTATCTCTCCCTACATCATCCAGGTCATTGTGCTTCCCTGAAACTCTCAGACACTTCTGTGTATCGGCAATTCTAGGGGCGGTAGGGGTTTTGTAGCCAAGGAAAAAATCCTTGAACTGCGTCATTCCGGAGTTGGAAAACATAAGGGTAGGGTCGTCTTTCAGCACAATAGGAGCTGAAGGAACGATTAAATGCTCCTTACTTTTAAAATAATCTAAAAATTTTTGACGTATCTCTTGTGATGTCATAGTATTGCTTTTGCTTTTTTAGTATCAAATTTTGATAAGATGCAAATTTACTATTTTTAAGCGATTTGTAATAATTTTATGCTATGTTTTGAATGGTGCCCGGCTTTGGATATGGATGTGTCCTAAAACCTCACGGGTTTTCAAAACCTGCGAGGTTTGAGACGGCTATAATTTGTAATAATCTATCTTGTTTTGCATTTTCCGGCTTAACTTACTACCTTCGCTATGATCTTAGATAAGGCAAAACACTTTCAATGACAAAAGATGAAGAGCTGAAAAGCTGGATAGAACAGTATTCAGGGCCGCTTTTGAAGCGGGCACTGTATGTACTTTCGAATAAAGAAGATGCACAGGATGTGGTTCAGGAAGTTTTTCTTGCAGCTTATTCTGCTTATGATTCTTTTGAAGGGAAAAGTAATGCGCTTACGTGGCTGATGGCTATTCTGAATAGAAAAGTGGCCGATTTTTATCGGAAAAAATACAAATCGGAACCCAATATCCGACTTGATCATTTTTTTGATGAAACCGGATCATGGAAAAATAATGATGTTTTAAATGACTGGAATGTATCAGGAGAGGAAGATGAGCTTTTAGACAACAAGGATTTTAATAAAACACTTGAAGAGTGCATTGAGGAATTGCCCTCCAAATGGAAGATTCTGTTGAAAATGTATTATATCGAAGAAAAAAAAGCACCGGAAGTAAGTCAGGAATTAGACGTTTCTACGACTAATCTTTGGAAGATTTTGCAGAGAAGCCGCATGCAGCTCAGAGAATGTCTGGAGTTTAACTGGTTTTCAAAATCATAAGAAATCATGATACGAAGAATACTACATATATTATTTTTACCGTGCAGTGAAGCTACTTTACTGATGGAAAAAAGGAATGCCCAATCTATTTCTGCCAGAGAAAACAGGATGCTCAGCATGCACCTGATGATCTGTAAATGGTGCAGGATGTACAATGAAAAGCTGGCTCTTCTGGATAAAGCTTTTAAAAAGACTTTTTCTGAAAAAGAAACTGAAATTAATGATTCTGAAATTCAGGACTTTAAAAATAAAATGATCGATAAATTAAATTTTTAGGATAATTTCTGTCAGGATTTTAAAATAGCACCGACTATACTTTTGAAAACAATAAAGTATTCATTTAAAATCTTAAAAATATGGTCGGAACAGTACAGGAATCTAAAAATCAATTAATCCGAATCGGGTATTATATTTCGCTTTTCGGAGCAGCACTTATTTTACTGTGGATTGGTATTTTCAAATTCACTCCCACAGAAGCAGCTGCAATAAAACCTTTGGTAGAAAACCATTTCTTAACTTTTTTCGTATATAAAATTATAAGTGTCCAGACAGTGTCAAATCTTATCGGAGCGATAGAAATTATCATTGCCTTACTCCTGATATTTAGTGCGAAATTTGCTGTATTGAAAAAGTATGCAGGGATAGGAATGATCGTAACCTTTCTGGTGACATTAAGCTATTTGTTTACAACACCGGGAATATGGAAAATAGTGGACGGAGTTCCTGTGACGGATTTCTTTATTTTAAAAGACCTTATGCTTTTAGGATTTGGATTCATGATCGTTCAAAATAATAAGTAATGAATAAAAAGGTAAAAATGAAAAATATATTAATTGTACTCGGAATCATTCTGGGTATAGCAGTCTTTGCTGCGGGATCCGGGCTCTTCAAAAAGAACAGGCCTGATGTAGTGGAAGTAAAAAAAGAAAATGAGAAAATTATGGATAACAAAAACGTTAGAGAGATTTATTTTGCAGGTGGATGTTTCTGGGGAACAGAACATTTTTTTCAACAAATTCGTGGTGTTGTAGGAACAGAAGTTGGTTATGCCAACGGTAATACCAAAAATCCTACTTATGAAGAAGTCGTAAGCCATACAACAGGTTTCGCAGAAACCGTAAAAGTAAAATATGATCCTGAACAGGTAGATCTGAAACTATTGATTGATCTGTATTTTAAAACCATTGATCCTACAAGCAAGGATCAGCAGGGAAATGACAGAGGAAACCAGTACAGAACAGGAATTTATTTCACTGATAAAACGGATGAAGCGGTGGTAAAAGATGAAGTTCAGAAGCTGGCAAAGAATTATAATAAACCCGTAGTCGTAGAAACTATTCCATTGAAAAATTTCTACAGAGCGGAAGACTATCATCAGGATTATCTGGATAAAAATCCAGGCGGTTACTGCCATATTGAACCGGGACTTTTTGAAATGGCCAAAAAAGCCAACCCGCTTCCAAAACCGGCTTATCAAAAGCAGGATAAAAAAGTTTTAAAAGAAAAACTGACAGCAGAACAATATAATGTTACCCAGGAAAACGGCACCGAAAGACCTTTCCAGAATGAATACTGGAACGAAACCCGTGAAGGAATTTATGTAGATATTACCACAGGAGAACCTTTGTTTGTTTCTACCGATAAATTTGAATCCGGATGCGGATGGCCAAGTTTCTCCAAACCGATTACCAAAGGTTTGATTGATGAAAAGCTGGACCGTTCCCATGGTATGGATAGAGTAGAAGTAAGAAGTAAAACGGGAGATGCCCACTTGGGACACGTTTTCACAGACGGGCCGCAGGATAAAGGAGGACTTCGTTACTGTATCAACAGTGCTTCTCTGAAGTTTATTCCGAAAGCTGAAATGGAAACAAAAGGATACGGAAAATATCTTCCGTTGTTAGATAAAAAGTAATGTGAAAGGAAGGCTGCCATTTGGCAGCCTTTTTATTTTGAATTAATAGTGCAATTGAAATCTTTCCTTAATGCTGAACATGGATATATTCAGAAATATAAGAAACCCGAAAATAATGTAGGAAGTTTCTTTGGAAGCGGTTGTAAACAGGTTAAAGATTTGCCCATAGCAGGTAGATTCAAAAGCATTCATAGTTTCTGCTGGCCCCCAATCTATAGTATCATTACAAAGTAAACATTCATATTCAGGATATTGCACCTTAGGATCAATATAGCTATAACCCGCAAAAATATGTCCTGTTTTCTCCAGGTCAACGGCATATTGTTCCTGTTTGGCAATTGCCAGATCATTCAAAACAGAGACAAAATCACCATAGCTATTATTTTGATCTAAAATAAACTCAATACCAGACTCTTTCTCATTTCTTTCCTGAAGCTTTTTCAGTTCAGAAACATATGATTTTGAATTTTCTTTGGCAGTACCGGGGACTATTTTTATTTTTTTGTAATCCCAGTTTCTGTAAGTTTCAAAACTTTCAAATGTATTTTTACTCCCTTCTCTTTCTTTGGCAGGAAGTCCAATATCTATCACAGAAACGTTAATATCTTCAGACTTTTGGCTTCCATAATACCAAAACAAAACAGGAATCAGCAAGGCGCTGATCAATCCTGGAAAGTAGTATATTTTTTTCATGGCTGGTTTTTGATAGTACCGAATGAAAATTTTAAGCCAAAAAAAAGTGATCCGAAAACGAACCACTTAAAAAATAATCTTTAAATATTGTAATTTTTAAATCTTTAAATTCCAGATATTACCATCTACCAATCTCTTTTTCTCAGAATCCAGTACGAACCGAATATAAAAACACCACACCACACCAGACAGGCGATAAGGCTTTCTGTAGGGTAGTGGAATTCATATTTTAATCCCATCATTTTTGCCATATCCAATCTGATCATCGGATTGGGAATAAGGTTAGACATACTTTCCAGTGGTAAAAGATGCGAGATGAAAAAATCATTTTGAAGAACCTCATTTCTTTGGGGCCCCTGCATTCCTTTTACTTTTGAATAGACTTCAAGAGCCTTTAAAATTCCCTCACCAATCCAGAAAATAAAGAGAGCAAGAAATACAAACACAGATTTCCTCAGTAAAATAGAAAGGAACATTAAGAAACAGAAGAACGTAAATAGTTTTACCAGGTAATTTCCAATAAAGAACATCTCAGCAAAAACCTTTGTAGATTCTGTTGTCTTCGAATATTGATATCCTAGAAACAAAGTAATACCCAATACAATGGCTGTTGAAACAATAGTGAAAATACTTATTGTCAGTAATTTTGAAGTGATGAATTCCTTTCTGCTCAATCCATCAATGGTATTCTGTTTGAACATCCGGTTACTGAATTCCTGTGAAATAGAGAAAACAATGATCAGTCCCAGGAAAATTTTCAGTAAGGCAACAATCCATGTGGTGAAGTTCCAGATTTCCGGGAAATTGTAAATCCCCTGTTCTTTTAAGTTAATGGTTCCTCCAAAAATATCAAAGTCAACCAATCCTATGAAAAGCAGCGCAATAAGAATGGCGAAATAGAGTATAGTGAAAACCTTAAACGGTTGATAGTTAAGGTTTTTGTAGTATTCCAGTTTTAATAATTTGATCATGATTAATTAGTGTTTTTTACAAGTTCAAGGAATTGAGATTCAAGAGACAGTTTTTTCTTGGTCAAGTGGGAAAGATAGATTCCTTTCTCTGCCAGTTTCTGATTCATCGCTGAAGCTGAAACAGAAGCATCATCACGGATCTGGGCTTTGATAAGATCTCCTTCCTGATGAATGGAAGAGAACCACTGAAGTTCATTCAAAGCATTTAACAGCAATGTGTTATTATCAGCTTTCAGTTCAAAATATCCATTATTGGAAGTCATTTCATCCACTCTTCCACAGTAGATGGAATTTCCTTCTTTTAATACAATCACGTGGCTGCAGATTTTCTCAATTTCATCCAGAAGATGGCTTGCAATGATAATGGTGATTCCCTGTTTGGCAATATTGCTGATGATTTGTCTGATCTGAATGATTCCTTCAGGATCCAGTCCATTGGTAGGTTCATCCAATATCATCACTTCAGGATTGTTGAGCATCGCTGAAGCTATGGCAAGACGCTGTTTCATTCCCAAAGAAAAAGTTTTGAAAGTATCTTTTCTCCTTTCGTACAGATTAACGGTCTTCAGCACTTCGTCAATCCTTGAATAGGGTGCTTGCTTAATTTCAGCGACAATCTTAAGGTTGGTTTCTGCGCTTAAATAAGGATAAAAGTTAGGCTGTTCGATAATTGCTCCGATCTTTTTTAAGGTGTCAGGATCAGTTCCTTTTTTTCCAAACCAGAACCAGTCTCCGCTGGTGGGATTGATGGTTGAAAGCAGCATCCCGAAAGTAGTGGACTTTCCGCTTCCGTTCGGACCCAAAAGGCCATAAACATTTCCTCTTTCGACATCAAAAGAAATATTGTTCACCACAACTCTTTTGAATTTTTTCGTCAAATTTTTTACTGATAAAATCTTTTCCATGTAATTTGTTTTACATAGTAGTAGTCTATATAAATTAGAGAATGTTACAGAATTATCATAAATCAATATTAATTTATGGACAAATACATTAAATTTGATAGAATTAATCAACAGTTATGAAGCTAATTGAACTGGCAGAAGAATTAAATGTATCTGCAGAAGCCATAAAACAGTTTATCCAGGATTTTGATCTTGAACTGGTAGACTGTGTCAGTACAAATTTTGACGTAAAAGAAGATTTTGAAAAATTTGCCCGTGAGAATGTAGATTTTTTGAGGTTATATGAAAAAGATCTTGATAAAAATAAAACGTTGGAACAGATTGCCGAAGTCATTAAGCAGCCAAAAGATAAGGTGGAAAAGGTGATTAAAGACAATAATCTCAATATTTTCGATAATGGTTTTTTCAAATCCTCCATATCAAGCTATGGAATTGATAACAAACTTGGAGGGAATTATCAGTTTGTCTACGATTATTTTGGGCATAAAACCAGCCTTCAGCAAAGAGATTTTATAGGGTACAGAGACCTTTTCTTTTATACATCCACTGTTCTGGAACCCTTCCTGAATCCACAGCAGATCAAAGACTGGGGCATCAACAAACCTGCGGGGATTATTCTGTACGGACCTCCGGGAAGCGGTAAGATATTCTGGGCCAATAAAATTGCTGAAATCATCGGATATCAGTTTAAAGAAGTTAAAAAACACTATTTGGGAACTTCGCTGATTGATGGAAATGAGATCAATTTCAGTGATTTCCTGGTGAGCATGATGAAGGAAAACAAAATGCTTCTTTTTATGGATGATTTCGATGAAATTATGATGCAGAGAAGGGCGGAAACAGATATTGCTTCCTGCAATCTTGAGGCTCAGGAGCTGATTCTGCATTACATTGGAAAATTTGAAAAAGAAGGTGTTTTAATGGTAGGTTCAGCTAATTCTGTGGCTGAAATTGATGAGGAAATTCTGGCGCCCGGAAGATTTGATGTGTTGATTCCTATTTTTCCTCCCAATGCTTCTGAGCGCTCGGAAATCATTCTTTATGCCATGACCAGAGGATTGGAAGAAGATTCTTTACTCTACAAAATACTTAAAAATAACAAAGCTGATAAGGTTCCTTTCTGGCATGAAATCTCTTCAAAGATGAAAGCCTTCAGTAACACTATGCTGATAGACTTTACCCAAAGTTTAAAGAAAAGAATTAAAAACCTTTATCAGAGAACCAGAAACGAAAAGCTGAAAATTGATCAGAAACTTTTGGAGAGTGCGCTGAGGGATGCCGGGTCAAAACTTACCGAAGAATATCTTGATCAGGTAGCTAGATTTCTTGCGGATGCCATTATCAATAATTTTGATGACTTCAGGTTTAGGATTCAGGCTCTGAAAAATGAACTGGAAACCTACAGAGTTGTCGAAGAGCCGCAAAGAGCAATCGGATTCCAGCATAATGAAGAAGGAGATAAAGGATAAACTGTTTAAGGTTTTATAAAAATTACTCATTACCTAATTACTCATTATTTATGAACAGTATTTGGGAATTGGATACATTCTACAGAAAAAGAGATATCATCATTATTGGTGCGGGGTTTTCCGGGCTTTGGACAGCTATATCCATAAAGGAGAAGTATCCTGAAAAATCTGTTCTTATTATTGAACGGAATACTATTCCATTGGGTGCTTCCACAAGAAATGCCGGGTTTGCCTGCTTTGGAAGTCTTACCGAAGTGATTGCCGATTCTGAGAAAATGGGCTGGGAAAAAACACTGGAGCTTGTTACAATGAGATTTAACGGACTTCAGAAAATCCAGCATTATTTTAAACATGATGAAATTGATTTTGAACTGAATGGAGGTTATGAAATTGTAAACACTGAAGAGCCTTTAACCCAGATTGATGCTGTAAATAAAAAACTGAAAACAATAACCGGACTGGATCAGACTTATACTTTAAAACAGAATAAAATAAAGGAATTCGGACTTGGAAAATCTGAATTCCTGATTGAAAATCCCTGTGAAGGAGGTCTTCACTCCGGAAAGTTAGTACAGAAACTACTGGAGAAATGCCACGAACTGAAAATTGAGTTTTTATTTGGAACGGAAGTTCAAAATATTGAAGAAACGGACAAAGTTGAGGTGCAGCTTTCAACAGATCTTTCTGTAATCGCCGACCAGCTTATTTATTGTACCAATGCATTCACTTCAAAATTTCTGGAAAAAGAGAATATCATTCCTGCCCGCGGACAGGTTCTCCTGACAGAACCAGTAGACGGTTTAAAACTTAAAGGTACTTTTCATTATGATGAAGGCTATTATTATTTCAGAAATATAGGAAACAGAATATTACTGGGTGGCGGAAGAAATCAGGATTTTAAGACAGAAGAAACAACAGCTTTTGAAACGACAGAATTTCTGCAGAATCATTTAGAAAACTTTTTAAAAGAAGTCATACTTCCTCATAAAGATTTTAAAATTGCCCTCCGCTGGTCAGGAATCATGGCTATGGGTGAAGAAAAATCGCCCATTGTAAAACAGCTTTCAGAAAGACAGTTTTGCGCGGTAAGACTTTCCGGAATGGGAGTGGCCCTGGCCCCGAAGATAGGTGAAATGGTGGCAGAAATGATATAATTACAACGTTGGGAAACATGAAATACTTACCCTTTGAACGTATTACTTACAAAACAAATTTGTCTGAAAAGGAAGTTTTAACAAGACTTTCTGGTTTTGTAGAACCTAAAAAATTTGGTTTGGGGAAAAATTATATCAAAGAATATGAAGGATCTATCTATAATAATAGCTTTGAAATAAGCAGAGTGATACAATACAGAAACTCTTTTCTTCCTCAGATCAACGGTAAAATTCAAAATGAAAATAATGGAACCCAAATACAGGTGACCATGTCATTACATGCTTTTGTCTTCTTTTTCTTAATAGTCTGGTGCTCATTTGCCCTGATTTTCTTCATAGGTGTCTCTATAAAAACTATAAGGGAAAAAGAAATATCAGTAGAACTTTTTCTTCCTCTGGGTATGCTCTTGTTTGTCTACGCTTTAACTATGGCAGGGTTCAAATCGGAAAGTAAACAAGCAAAAGAATATCTTAGAAGAAGCTTTGACGCTGAAATTATCAAAGAGTGATTTAGCCGTTTTCCCACCACTTTAAAATATCTCTTGCTACATCTTCGGCACTAAACTCAGACCTGTAAAGACCGTAAGTGACACCCAACTCGGTTTCTATAATAGTTTCCAGCTTTTCCTGATCAGCCCCTTTTTCCAGCTGTTGAAGAAGTTTTTCTGTTAAGTGATTAAAACTGTTTTTAGAAAGACCGGGCATTAAATTCATTGAAATAATAAGCTTCTTTAACTGAGCAAAATTTCCATTACGCTCATTGATCCAATCATTGATATCCATTTTAAACCTGTTTTAAAATATAAATATAAAGGATAATTTACATTCCATAAATTCAAACCTGAACTCTACGTCCCGGAACCCGAACCTCGGATTCAAAACTTTAAGCCCGAACTTTAACCCCGCACCTCTCCACTCTAAAAGAATTCCTTATTTTTGCAAAAAAGAAACATTCGTGATTAACAACGACCAGATAAAAGAAGTTCAATCCAGAATTGAAGACTTACACAGATACCTTCAGATTGAAAAAAAGAAGATTGAAATAGCCAATGATGATGAAAAAACTGCGGCACCCGAATTTTGGGATAATCCAAAAACTGCTGAAGCATTTCTAAAACAGCTTCGTTCCAAGAAAAAATGGGTAGAAAGTTATGACGAAATTCAGACACAGTTTGAAGATTTACAGGTTTTGGCTGATTTTGCTAAAGAAGATCCGGATTCTGAAAAAGAACTGGATGAGACTTTCCCGCAATTGGTAGAAAAAATTGAAGACCTGGAATTCAAAAATATGCTTTCCAATGAAGGGGACGAACTTTCTGCAGTACTTCAGATTACAGCAGGAGCAGGAGGAACAGAAAGTTGTGACTGGGCAGCTATGCTGATGAGAATGTATACCATGTGGGCAGAAAAACAAGGCTATAAAATCCGTGAACTTAACTTCCAGGAAGGAGATGTAGCAGGTGTGAAGACTGTTACCCTTGAAATTGAAGGCGAATTTGCTTTTGGATATTTAAGAGGTGAAAACGGAGTACACCGTTTGGTAAGGATTTCTCCTTTTGACAGTAATGCGAAACGCCATACCAGTTTTGTTTCGGTATATGTTTATCCTTTGGTGGATGATACCATTGAAATCAACATCAATCCTGCCGATATCAGCTTTGAAACCATGAGAGCTTCCGGAGCCGGAGGACAGAACGTAAACAAGGTGGAAACGGCTGTACGTCTTCGCCACGCTCCTACAGGAATTATCATTGAAAACTCAGAATCCCGTTCTCAGCTTCAGAATAAAGAAAAGGCCATGCAGCTCCTTCGTTCAAGACTTTACGAAATGGAACTGGAAGAGCGTATGAAAGCCAGAAATGAGATTGAAGCCAATAAAATGAAGATTGAGTGGGGAAGCCAGATCAGAAACTACGTCATGCATCCATACAAACTGGTAAAAGATGTACGTTCCGGTCATGAAACTTCAGATGTGGATGCCGTAATGAACGGAAATATTACCCCATTCCTGAAAGCATTCTTAATGGCCGATGGAACGGCAGTTTCCGATGATGATCTGGACTTATAAAAATCATGTTTGAATTTTAGTTAAAATCTTATAATTAATTTTTGTTTCAGACATTTTAGACTTACTTTTGTTGTTCATCGATATTTATGGAAGATTTCAATAGCTGGAAGGATTTATTAAACCCGGAGTTTTATATAAAAATGGGAGGGTTTTGGCTGATTTTGTTTATTGTTTTTGCTGAAACAGGTCTTTTTGTAGGATTTTTTCTACCTGGAGATTCACTACTGTTCGTTTCGGGAATTTATGCTGTTGAAATCATCAAAGAGACTTTTGGCTCTACAGGGAGCGATTTCCTAGATACTACAATATTAGCTTCTGGTGTAGCTCTTGCTGCTGTTATTGGAAATGAAGTTGGATATTATTTCGGGAGAAAAGCAGGTCCTGCTTTATATAAAAGACCGGATTCAATGCTTTTTAAGAAGAAATACCTTTATCAGGCCCACGATTTCTTTGAAAAACATGGTGCATTAGCAGTTATTATGGCAAGATTCTTACCGGTTGTAAGAACTTTTACACCCATTGTGGCAGGTATTGTAAAAATGGATAAAAAAGAGTTTTTAAGAGATAATATTATTGGAGCTGTATTATGGTCATTCATTTTGATCTTTGCAGGGCATTATCTGGATAAACTTTTCATGGACCAGTTTGGAATCAATCTAAAACAGAAACTGGAATATATCATTATCGTCATTGTATTGGTAACGACACTTCCGGTCATCTTCAAGTTTGTTTTCGGAAAAAAAGAAGACCTTTCAAAAAAATATGAAGATCAGGACTTTGAATAGATAAAGAATTCAATCAAAAATATAGAGCCGTCTCAATCATGAGATGGCTTTTTTATTGCTTATCAATAAATTTTTTAAACGCAAAGATTAATTTGTATTGAGTATTATTTTGAGAGAGCAAAGGTAGGAATCAATGAAATTGATTCTTTCTAAGCGTATGGATATATATTCGTGAGCTTCATCAGTGACAAAGTCACGACTTCTTTGCTTTTTTACAATGATGTGTTGTAATTATTATCCTTTGCGTTTAATAATCAAAAAAATTCTCTTAGACACCTTTACTTTTTAATCCATTCCAGAATATTAGGATAGATAATGCTGTCTCTTTTTCTTTTACTGAAAAATCTGGGTGCATGCCCGGCTCCTTTCATAAAAATAAATTTGTGTGGAACGTTCATCTTGGTAAGCGCAGAGTCCATCGCAATTCCCTGGTGTTGATTTACCAGTACATCATTATTTCCCTGAAATAACATGGTCGGAACATCTGTAATATTAGCAATAGGGCTGGCTTCCTTAAAAGCTTCAGAAACGTTTTTCCGGTCAAACTTAGTTCCTACTACCTTTTGAAAAGTAGGAGAGGTATATTTTGAATAAAAAGATTTAAGATATTCAGAGCTGTAAAAATCTGTTGGTCCGCTTAAGGAGATTATTTTTTTTATTTGTTCAGGATGCTGGTAACCATAAAGTAAGGCTAGATGGCCACCGGCACTTTCTCCCAGAAGAATGTAATTGTTGGGTTGAAGCTCTGCTTTTTCTGCTAAAGAGTTGAATTTTTCAATGGCAAGCCCAATATCTTCAAGCTGTTGTTTATAAGTGATCTTTTCTTTGGTAGAAACAAACCTGTAATTCATATTGATACTCGGAATGTTGTTTTGAAAAAGCATTTTCTGAACCTGGATCATATGCTCTTTTTTACCCAAAGTCCAGGCACCACCATGAACGATAAGTACAACAGGAGAATTTTCAGAATAATCTTTGGGAAGAAAAACATCCATTTTCTGTCTTTTATGTTCCCCATATTTCAGATTGTAAATCTTCTGTTGTCCGCCGGGACCTACCCAAACTCTGAATTTAGTATTACAAGACTGCAGCACGAAGCCAACACATCCCATAGCGAAAAAATGATACCGGAGAATGAGTTTTTTCATAAAGTAAAAATAAAAAAATATTATTACAATTCATTATGCAGACCCTTGGCATAATTGTAAACAGACCGGTTGTATCTTGGCAGATGGTTGGAAAGTGCCTTTAAAGTTAATGATAATGCTTCCTCATATTTCCCGGCTGAAGAAAGGGACAGTGCTAAAAAAGAATCTACCGCATCATCCAGTTCATCAGAATAGTGGGCTTTTTCCTCCCTTAAAATATGGATACTTTCTTCTATTTTTCCATTATTTCTTAAGGTGCTTGCGAGCTGAATTCTTGCTCTTCTTCTTCGTAAGCCAGTTAATCCTTTTTCTAATGCTGATCTGTACAAAGGTTCTGCTTCCTTTTCGTGCCCGGTGGAATCAAAAGCACAGGCTCTTTCAAAATCAGCAATAGCCTGGGAATCCTTTTCTGTAAGTAATTCTACATGATCTTTAATTTGCTCAATAAACTCTTCACTGTTTATGGTTCCAAGTTTTAGCCATATACTTTGTAATTGATTTTCCCAGTTTTTATTCATCCAATAGATTTTAAACAAAGATATAAAATATTGAAAGTGAAGGATTGTTGAAAGGTTCGTATAATTTTCAAAATAATTGTTAGATTATGAATCCAAAAACGGAATTAAATAATTATTTTTGCTGAACTTAACAAAGATTAAAAAAATATTAAAATATGGCATCAGGCTTTTTTGCAATTTTGGATGATATTGCAGCATTGATGGATGATGTAGCGGTTACCAGTAAGGTTGCTACCCAAAAGACAGCAGGAATTTTAGGAGACGATCTGGCTGTAAATGCAGAAAAAGCCACTGGCTTTCTTTCCTCAAGGGAAATTCCCGTTTTATGGGCAATTACCAAAGGATCATTTATCAATAAACTGATTATTCTTCCTATCGTTTTTTTACTTAATTGGTTATATGCTCCGGCTATTAATTATGTATTGATCCTTGGAGGATTCTATCTGGCCTTTGAAGGCGTTGAAAAAGTTATAGAATTTCTTTTTCACCGTGACAAAAAGGGGCATGAAGTTATAGAGGAAATTGAAGAAGACGAAAAAAGTTCTGAAGAAATTGAAAAAGAGAAAGTAAAATCGGCAATTACAACTGATTTTATTTTATCCATCGAGATTGTTATTATTGCTTTAGGAACCGTATTGGAAGAAAGTCATCCTTTCATTACGCAGATTTTAGTAACAAGTCTGGTTGCATTTATTGCTACTGTTGGAGTGTATGGAATTGTAGCTTTGATCGTAAGAATGGATGATGCTGGGTTTAGATTAATAAAGAAAAGTAAGGATAAAGGCTTTTTCGGAGGACTTGGACATCTATTAGTGAAGGCTTTACCTATTGTTATTAAAATATTAGGAGTCGTAGGAACAATTGCTTTAATAATGGTTGCTGGTGGAATTTTTCTGCATAGGATCGAATTTTTCCATGGCATATTACCAACCTGGCCGGATGTTTTGAAAGAGCTTACACTTGGAGTTGCTGGCGGATTGGCAGCGGTTGCTGTCTTCACTTTAGGAAAAGGAATCTATTCCCTGGCAACAAAAAAATAAAACAGAATTAGAATTAAATAACCAAAAAATCCTGTACTCGAGAGAGTGCAGGATTTTTTATGATTAGATTTAAACTTTGAATATAAAACTTTGAACGTTAAACAAAAAAGAGACCTGTAAAAAGTCTCTTTTTCTATACTAATTGAATAAATCTTTTACTTTATCAAAAAAAGTTTTTTCTTTTCCGGATGGTTCTGCAACCATTTCTCCGCTGGACATCTGCTTTTCAAAGAATTCTTTCTGGTCCTTGGTAAGCTTCTGTGGAGTCCAGACATTGATGTGGATGAACATGTCTCCTTTACCATAGCTGTCGATACTTGGAAGCCCTTTTCCGGCTAATCTCAAGATTTTTCCGGATTGAGTTCCCGGATCAACGGTAATTTTTACTTTTCCGCCTACGGTAGGAATTTCTTTCTTCGTTCCTAAAGCAGCTTCAGCAAATGAAACATATAATTCCTGGTGAAGATTATCACCTTCTCTCTTGATCGTTTGATCTACTTCCTCTTCAATGATCACCAATAGATCTCCCGGAACACCTCCAAATGGAGCATCATTACCTTTTCCTCTTACATTAAGCTGGATACCGTCTCTTGCTCCTGCCGGAATGTTGATTGCGATTTCCTCTTCATCTTTGATAAGTCCCTGTGCATTGGCTCCTGCAGGAATTTTGTCAGCAACTTTTCCAATTCCCTGACAAGTACTACATGTAGTTTGAGTCTGCATTTGACCAAACATGGTATTCATTACTTTTAACTGAACACCGGAACCGTTACAGGTAGGACATGTTTTTGAAGTGGCACCTTCCGCCATCTTCATTTTCTTTACTTTGATGGTTTTCTGAGTACCATTTACCATTTCCTCAAGGTTCAGCTTGATTCTGATTCTTAAATTAGAACCCTTCACCTGCTGACGGCCTCCACCGCCACCACCGAATCCTCCGAAACCACCACCGAAAATATCTCCAAACTGGCTGAAAATATCTTCCATGTTCATTCCGCCTCCGAAGCCTCCGCCTCCGAAACCACCATTTCCACCCATTCCGGCATGTCCGAACTGGTCGTATCTTGCACGTTTCTGATCGTCGCTCAGAACTTCGTAAGCTTCAGCAGCTTCTTTAAATTTTTCTTCAGCCTCTTTATCTCCCGGATTTTTATCCGGGTGAAATTTGATGGCCATTTTACGGTATGCTTTCTTTATTTCGTCGGCCGATGCAGATTTGCTGATCTCAAGAACCTCGTAATAATCTCTTTTTGACATGACAACTTTATAATTGATTGTTGATAAATGATAAAAGATATTGTAAAGCTAATAAGTGAAACATTTATCAATTATCACTCACCATTTATCATTTATGAATTTTAATTTCCTGTTACTACTTTTGCAAAACGGATCACTTTATCATTTAAAGTATATCCTGTTTCAATAACGTCTACGATTTTTCCTTTCAAATCTTCCGATGGAGCAGGGATTTGAGTAATCGCTTCATGGAAATCAACATTAAAGCTGTCACCAGCCTTTACTTCCATTGTTTTTAGTCCTTTTTCGGTAAGTTTATTCTTGAATTTCTGATAGATAAGTTCCACACCTTGCAGGTCAGCCGGATTTCCATTTTTAGCGATTTCTTTTAAAGCTCTTTCAAAATCATCCAAAACTCCTAACATTGAAACCATCATTTCCTGGTTGGCATACTGGAAGAATTCGATCTTCTCTTTGCTTGTTCTTTTTTTATAGTTTTCGAATTCAGCATACAATCTGATGTAACGGTCTTTCTCTTCTGCCAAAAGTTCCTCTGGAGAAGGAGTAACTGTCACATTGTCCTGAGACGTTGCGTCATTCTGAACATTGTTTTCTTCCTGATTATTGATGCTTTCTTCGTTAATATCCTGGTTTTCCATAATTCAATATTTATTTACTGATTGTTTGACAAAGAGCCTGCCAAATCTAAAATCTGGACATTAAGGCAGAAAAAGGGAGTAGTGGTGAATCGTGAATACGTCAATTCGTTTTGCTTGTGAATTTGTTGCGGGGAGGGATTGATAATTGACTTTGCGAAGCAAAAATTGACCATTGACTATTCACTAAAGAATGTCCAATAGTCAATTTTAAAACTATAGTTATATTTTCTATTCTCCTGTAAACGTCTGGTACAAAAGGTACAGATTTAGAACAATGATAATGATGGAAATAATCCATACACAGACTTTCAGGAATGGTTTATTGACAAATTCTCCCATTTTAGCTTTGTCATTGGTAAACATCACCAATGGAACAACTGCAAAACTAAGCTGCATGGAAAGAATTACCTGGCTTAAAACCAATAATTCAGTTGTTCCCTGTTCTCCGTAAAGAATGGCAACAATAAGTGCCGGAATTACAGCAATAAGTCTGGTGATCAATCGTCTCAGCCATGGTTTTAATCTGATATTCAGGAAGCCTTCCATGACGATCTGTCCGGCAAGAGTTCCAGTTAATGTTGAATTTTGCCCGGATGCTAATAAAGCAATGGCAAATGCAATACTGGCCATAGAAGCTCCCAGAATAGGAGTTAACATTTTATAGGCATCATGAATATCCGCCACATGTTCATTACCTGTAGTATGGAATGTAGCAGCAGCCAGAATAAGAATTGCTGCATTGATGAAAAATGCCAACATTAATGAAACGGTACTGTCTATGGTGGCAAACTTTATGGCTTCTTTTTTTCCTTCGGTATCACGGGTATAATCTCTGGTCTGTACAATACTGCTGTGCAGATACAGATTGTGTGGCATTACGGTAGCTCCTAAAATCCCGATTGCTATATAAAGCATGGCCGGGTTCTGAATAATTTCCTTTTGCGGAACCAAACCTCCCAGAATCTCATTAAAAGCAGGCTGCGAAATGATGATTTCATATACAAAACAGGCTAGAATAATGAAGATAAGCCCTCCTACAATACTCTCTATCCATCGGAAACCTTTGGACTGAAGTAAAAGAATGATTAAAACGTCCACTGTTGTAATGACAATCCCCCAAGTCAGCGGGATATGGAATAACAGGTTTAATGCAATGGCTGAACCGATGACCTCAGCGAGATCACAGGCGGCAATGGCTATTTCACAGAATACCCAGAGAATAAAATTAGTGGTAGGATTGAAGTGGTCTCTACAGGCCTGAGCAAGATCTCTTTCTGCAACAACACCAAGTTTTACGGATAAGTGCTGTAAAACCATTGCAAAGATATTGGAAATAAGGATGACCGAAAGGAGTGTATAACCGAATTGAGCTCCCCCGGCAATATCTGTGGCCCAGTTTCCTGGATCCATGTAACCTACGGCAATCATCAGACCTGGTCCTGCAAATGCAAGATATTTCCTCCAGAAAGTTGCATTTTTAGGGACTTTGATTGATGAATAAACCTCTGATAAGGAATGGTTTGTTTTATCTTTTCGCCAAGCGTTTTTTATATTGAAATTCATAAATGTTAGAAATGACTAACAAATTTAATTAAATAAATGTAAACAGAAAAATCATGGCATAAAAAAATCCCGGAAATTGCTTCCCGGGACCTAATTTTTATTGACTCTAAAGATTATTTTGCAAATCTTACAGCCATTTTTCTATCGGCAGCTCTTTCAGCATCAGAAGCTTTTGCATCTACTTTAGCAAATTTACTTCCATAGCCTTCAGCTTCTAAAACCTGAGTACCAACTCCTGCTTTTACTAAAGCAGCCTTGATGTATTCAGCTCTGGCTTTTGATAGTTTTACATTGTTGGCTTCGTTTCCGGTTTTGTCTGTATAACCTCCAATTTTGATTTTTGCATCAGGGAAAGCTTTAAGGATAGCCACTAAGTTATCCAATTGCCCTTGTGAACCTGCTTCAAGTTCAGTAGCACTTCCCATTTTGAAATTGACGTGATCGAAGTCATACCACTTATCTTTCAATGCTGCATCATCAGCTGCATTTTTGTAGTTTCCGGATTTCAGGAATGTAATCATCTGATCTTCCATTCCTCCTTTGTAACCTTTTAACATCACTCCATTAAGATCAATATCTTCATCTGTTTTAGCTGTTGCAGGAGCAGGTGTTACTGTTGTAGCAGCAGTATCCGTAGTTGTGCTGGTTGCAGTAGAATCAGATGTTGTAGTAGTGGTTGTAGTGGTTTGTTTTTTCTCACACTGCTTCCATAAGAAATAAGCAGCAGCGATCAATAATAAAAGCGGAAGCAACCATTTCCAGATTGAACCTCCGCCTTGATTATTATTGTTATTATTTTCAAATCTTTCTCTTACTTCTCTTGCTCCTTCTGAAACATTTTCTCTTGCTGTAGCTACACCTTCAGCGATGTTATCTTTAGCAGTAGATGTTACTGAAGAAACCGTTTCTTTTGCCTGGCCAAACCAATTTTCAGCTCCTAATCCAAAGGAAGCCAAAGAAAGACCTGCAGGCAATAAAGAAGAAATAATGCCTTTCTGATCATGCAGTAAGCTGGAAATACCTGAAGCACCCAGATTATTGTCTGCTGCATATTTTCCAATAGTGCCTACTGTAGCTCCAGTCACCAGGTTTAACAAAGAACCTGCAGAGGTATTGCTGACACCTGAAAAACTGGCAATAGAATTAACTAATGCACCTACTTTATCTCCAAAAATAGAAGATAATAAGTTTGAAATAACAGGACTGCTCGACGAACCGCCTAATAAATTTCCTAAAATTCCACTTGAAGAGGCTTGTGTAATAGCATCCACAACGCCAGGTTTATCTGCATTATTGGCTAATCCACCTACTACAGCAGGTAATAATCCGCCAATTGCTTTAGAAATACCAGATTCACTTTCTCCAAACTGCGATGCAGCCTGTGAAACCAATGCGGGACCTAATTGTCCTTTAATTAAATCAATGACATTTAAAGACATAATAATAAATTTTTTTGATTAATGTTGAGATAAATTTAAACAAAAATCCGTCCAAATGTCACTTTTTTTTGAATATTTCTTTAAAAATTAATGATTTTTTTCTAAATCATTAAAATTTTTAATAAGCTTTTGCAAATAATACACGTCTCTTAGATGGTTTTCCTGAAATCAAAGAAATTCCTTCTTCTACGTCATTATCCAAAGGAATACATCTTATTGTAGCCTTCGTTTCATCCTTGATTTGTTCCTCTTCTTCAGCCGTTCCATCCCAGTGTGCATAAATGAATCCTCCCTTCTCTTCCAGAACTTTTTTGAATTCTTCATAAGTATCCACTTTCGTGATATTATTTTTTCTGAATTCAAATGCTTTATTATAAATATCCTGCTGAATCGTTTTCAATAAATCTTCGATATAAGAATCAATTCCTTCAATAGAACGAACTTCTTTAGTCAGATTATCTCTTCTCGCAATTTCTACAGACTTATTTTCAAGGTCTCTTGGTCCCATAGCGATTCTTACAGGAACTCCTTTCAATTCATATTCTGCAAATTTCCATCCTGGTTTGTTCTGAGTATCATTGTCAAACTTCACAGAAATTCCTTTTGCTCTCAGTTTAGCCTGAATATCTAAAGCCACTTCACTGATTTGTTCCAGTTGCTCTTCTCCTTTAAAGATAGGAACAATCACCACCTGAATCGGCGCAAGGGTAGGAGGCAATACCAATCCGAAATCATCAGAGTGCGTCATAATTAAAGCTCCCATCAGACGGGTAGATGTTCCCCATGATGTTGCCCATGCATGTTCGATTTTTCCTTCTTTGTTGGTGAATTTTACGTCAAATGCTTTTGCAAAATTCTGACCTAAGAAGTGAGATGTTCCAGCCTGTAAAGCTTTTCCATCCTGCATTAATGCTTCAATACAATAAGTCTCATCAGCTCCTGCAAATCTTTCAGAAGGCGTTTTTAACCCTTGAATTACAGGAATAGCCATAAAGTTTTCTGCAAAATCTGCATATACTTTATTCATCTTTTCTGCTTCTTCAATAGCTTCATCTTTTGTAGCGTGAGCGGTGTGCCCTTCCTGCCATAAGAATTCTGCTGTTCTCAGGAAAAGACGTGTTCTCATTTCCCAACGAACAACATTGGCCCATTGGTTGATTAGTATCGGTAAGTCTCTGTAAGACTGAATCCAGTTTTTATAGGTATTCCAGATAATTGCTTCTGAAGTAGGACGAACAATAAGTTCTTCTTCAAGTTTTGCATCCGGATCTACAATCAGTTTGGAAGGGTTGTCCGGATCGGTTTTTAACCTGTAGTGGGTAACAACAGCACATTCTTTTGCAAAACCTTCTGCATTTTTTTCCTCAGCCTCAAACAAGCTCTTGGGCACAAAAAGCGGGAAGTATGCGTTAACGTGACCTGTTTCTTTGAATTTTTTATCCATTTCATCACGCATTTTTTCCCAGATCGCATAGCCATACGGTTTGATCACCATACATCCACGCACGCCTGAGTTTTCAGCTAAATCAGCTTTTACAACCAGCTCATTATACCATTTGCTGTAATCTTCGCTTCTTGAGGTTAATTTTGCCATTATTTTTTTAAATTTTTTTAACTTTTGTACATTATTGTTATCTAAAAATAAAAATCTATTTTTGATAGATTTTTTTACCAGTATTTTGGTACATTTTTGGTACAGATTGCAAATATAATTTAAATTAAAAATTTTTACGTTATCATGAAAAGAAATATACATAAAAATTTGCTTGGTCTGCTAAGATCCAAAGGGATATTGGCTATATCGGGCGGATTATTACTTGTGTCTTGTGGTGCTCAGATGGGAGGGTATAGCGAGACAGACGGGGTGTATTACGACCCCAATAAGGATACGCTACCTGAAGGAGTTATCATCAATGATAGCGGAAACAGAGTAGGAGAATACTATGATTACTATCAGGATTCCAATGTAATTCAAAATGCACAGACGAATTCCAGAGAGCAACAAAACAGATATAATGACTGGAGTGGTACCAACACCAATTGGAATTCCAACGCTACAGACTCGGATTGGGGACTTTATGCAGGTTCTCAGACCAACTATTATGACAACTCATGGGGATGGGGATCTCCTTGGGGATGGTATGGTGGTTACAGCCCGTATTGGGGTTGGGGTATGAACCGTGGCTGGGGCTGGGGTGTTAGTATGTCCTGGGGTTGGGGCGGATCATTCGGATGGGGCTGGGGAGGCTCTTACGGATGGGGAAGTCCATACTGGGGATACGGATATGGCGGATATTATGATCCATTCTGGGGCGGATACTACGGAAATCCCTACTGGGGTTACGGAGGTGGTTACTGGGGTGGTGGCTACTACAACAGACCTGTTTACAGAAGAAGTGGCATCAGTGGAGGTGGATTCCAGAATACAGGGGTAGCCAACGCAGTTTACAGAACGAATACAAATAATTCAGGTTTCAGAAACACTAATAATAATGGTGGTTTCAGAGATACCAACTCAAACGGAGGCTTCAGAAACAGTAATGGCGGTTTCAGAGATGGCAATTCCGGAGGTTTTAGAAACGGTAATTCCGGAGGTTTCAGAAATACACAGTCTAATGGTGGATTCCGTAACTCTGCGCCACAAACAAGACCTAATTACAATTATCAGCAACCACAACCAAGATATAACAATAATAACGGAGGCTTCAGATCTAATGATTCAGGAGGTTTCAGATCGAGTGGTGGCTTCAACTCCGGAGGAGGAGGCTTTAGAGGCGGTTCTTCAGGAGGTGGCGGAATGAGATCCGGCGGCGGAGGCAGAGGTGGCTTCAGATAATTTTTCAAATTAATAAACTATTAAAAAATAATGTTAAAAAAATCTTTAGTATTAATGAGTATTTCTGCTGCATTTTATGCACAGGCTCAGGATGTTTCTGTCATAAGAAATACGGTAGAGGTTTATTCAAGTACTCCTATGGTGGGATCAGCTAAGTTTAATGCGATGGCTGGAGCTAATGGTGCGCTAGGTGGTGATGCAAACTCTTTGCTTACGAACCCGGCAGGTTTAGGAGTAGCTATTTCAGGCGAGGTTTCAGGAACTTTATCTATTTTAGGAAATAAAAACAAAAGTACTTTAGGAGGATCTACAATAGATTATAGCAAAACCAGAGGAGACCTTGGGAATGCAGGAGGTGTAATTGCTTTTCCTTTGATGACAGAAACCGGATGGAAGTTTATCAACATTGGTATTAATTTTTCTAATCAGACTTTGGACAATGTAATCCAGTCACCAGGAAATAATAAGATCGTTTATGCTTTTGATAAGGATGATATTACCAAGGATGCTGCATTAGCGGGGCATATGTATGAAAGATACGGTAACTTGTCAAAGATGAGTTTTGGAGTTGGTGCCAACTATAATCATAATTTATATTTAGGAGCAGGTTTCAACTTTTTCAATGCTTCATTGGATCAGTATGATACTTTGTTGTACCGAAACATTGCCAATGGTTCTACAGAAGCATTCAGTAAGCAGGATACTCCGTACTCAGAAAGATCTTCAGGTTTTTCTGCTTCATTAGGGGTGATTGGAAAGTTGAGTCCTAACTTCAGAGTCGGAGCCTCTCTTGAAACTCCTACATTCTGGACAATAGACAGAAATTATTATTTCTATAATGATCCTGTTTATGGAGACGATATTGGAGCTGAAAACAGAAAGTTCACTTCACCTCTTAAAGCAACGGTGAGTGCTGCGTTTGTAGCAAGTAAAAACTTCTCATTGAACGTAGACTATACTCTTGGACTTACAAAACCTGATTATAAAGTATATGGAGGTGCAGAAAGAGAATTAAATGATTTCTTCAAAGAAAACTACAAGAATCTTTCAGAAGTAAGAGTGGGAGCTGAGTACAGAGTACAGCAGTTCAGGTTGAGAGGAGGTTACGCCTACCAGTCAACTCCTTTTGATGCCCTTACGATCAGCAGATTTAATGATGCAGGTACTGTAGGAGATCAATCGTACAGCAATATGATGCTAAGTGACAGAAATACCCTTTCTTTTGGTATCGGGTATGATTTCAAATCATTCTATGTAGATGCATCTTATCAGAATATCTCATCTAAGTATACTAATCCTTTTATGAGAGGATATATGGATGGTAATTCTGATTCATCTTATTATTCTGCTAAAAATATCTTCGCAAGTGAAGCATATGCGGCAAGTGAGGTGAAAAACAACAGAAATAATTTCTTCCTTACGGTTGGATGGAAATTCTAAGTTAAGATATCAAAATATATAAAGAGAGGCTGCCTATATTTAGGACAGCCTCTTTTTTGTTGATTTGAAATTTTTGAATGCTGTTGATTTCCGTATCATTCTTAATCCGGATTCTGCACCAGATTTGGCTGGATCTGGATCTGCTGCTCGGGAATATATTCTACCACTCTGTTATGGGTATAAGGTACTGTATAAAAAGCATTATTTCCACTTAAATGAGTTCCGGGATATTGTCTGTCGAGATCCAGTTTGTTTCTGAAGACATCGTATCTTCTATGTCCTTCAAAAGCCATTTCCAACCTTCTTTCCTGTAGAACAACGTCCAGAATAGTCTGCCCTGCAGGGACTGAATTATATACAGGTATTCCTGCTCTTGTTCTGATAATGTTTATGTCTGCGAGTGCTGAAGCAGTATTTCCTTTTTTCGAATAGGCTTCGGCTCTGTTCATGTATATTTCTGCCAGTCTTATAACAACAGGAGACCACAGTTGCGGAACTCCCTCTTGTAAGGAACATTTTAAAACATAAAATTTAGGATATCCGTTTCTTTTATCCATATCATTATCTAAGTAAACATAAGTTTTTCCACCGTTTGCGTTAACAAAATAATAGTTTGTTTTATTGGGTGCTGCCTCAGATTGTACCTGATAATTGATATTATTCATGGTGAAGTAAGTATTTCCATTCTGCTGGAAAGTCTTTTGAAATTGATAACTGTAGGTGGTGGCACCGGATGAGTTGGTTCCTTTTTGTACCCAATATGCAACCGGAACCGCCGGACTGCTGTATTTGGGAGAAATAAACTTCAGCCTTGCATCCTGAGGATTCTGATTGATCAGGTCAAGATAAGAGGAAGAAGCATACATTTCACCCCAGCCCACATTCTGTATGGTAGCATACATTGAGCCTATAGTATACCAGCCATCACTATAGTCTCCATCTTTATTGTATTTAAATGCAAAAATAGTTTCGGTATTGGATTCAGGAGTTTTGGTAGCATAAGCAGGCAATTCTGCTTTAGACAGAAGAGTATACTTCCCGGAATTGATGACTTTATTTGCATATTCAATCGCTTTATCATTATTTTCCATGTATAAGTAGACTCTGGAAAGTAAAGCCTGTGCTGCTTCTTTGGATGCATATATATTGTTTTTGTCCAGGGTCATCAGTTTTTCTGCTTTCAGAAGGTCGTTTACCACTTGATTGTATATCTCTCCTACAGTGGCTCTGGCAGGTAAATCGTTGACATCGTCAGATAGTTTTAAGGGTACTCCGGGATTACCTGTCCCCTGATTATAGGGTCTTCCAAATACATTGACCATAGAAAAGTATACATAAGCTCTTAAAAAATAATTTTCGCCTATGAGCTGATCTGTTTCTGTGTCTTTTCCTTCCGTAACCTTTGATATCACTCTGTTACATCCGATAATAGCTTTGTATCCCGAGTTCCAGATCGTATTGGTGCGGGCATTGTTTTTAATGCTTTTATAATTATAATAATAAAAAAATGAATCGGTGGTAGTTCCGCTGATATCAATATTATCACCACCATATTCACTGATCCTGTATAGGTTGTTGTAAAAACCACCGCCATCCGCATCCCCTTTAAGCAATGCATAATTTCCCAGCGTTATGGTTTTGAGTCCGGTTGCATCTGCAAGGATAACATCAGACTCCTTTGAATCATACGGTGAACGGTCTATGTTACATGCCGTTAATGATACTATGAGAATGGGAATAAGTATTTTTTTCATAATTATTTTTTTAAAAAGAAAAGTTTAAGCCTAAGGAAAATCTTCTCGGAATAGGGTAGATAGCTCCTGCATTGCCAGAATAGACGCTTTGATTATCTGCATTACCAACTTCAGGATCCACTCCGGAGAATTTGGTGATGGTAAATAAATTTTCACCCATAATATAAATATTCGCTGATTTTATTTTCATCTTTTCTGTTAGAGATGCAGGCAAATTATATCCTATTCTCAAGGATCTTAACTTGACAAAGCTGGCATCCTCAAGATACCGTGATGAAGGCTTATTTGTTAATGAATTATTGTTGTATACAGCAGCCGGATGGGTTGCGATATCTCCCGGCTTTTCCCATCTTGTCCATCCATCTTTTAAAACCATCTGGTTGTAATACGGATAGGCACCGTCTGAATCAAATAATTCTCTGTACGAGTTATATACTTGCCCACCCTGAGAGAAATAAAGATTTGCGGCAAGATAGAAATTTTTGATGTTCAGATTAGTACTTACAGAGCCGTAATAATCTGGTGTGGCAGCTCCTACCACTTGTACGGTAGCCAGGTTGTATTTTGAGGTCGCACTTCTGCTTCCATCCGGATTAATGATCTCCCATTGTGCTTCACCATTTTCTGGATTTACACCCAGCCACTTTCTCATATAGAAAGAGTTAACGTCATATCCTTGTATAGCTACATGATAATTGTCCAAGACCTGTGTGCCGTTATTACGGGTTGAAAGGACATTGTTTTTATAGGTGCTGATATTAAACCCCAGATCCCAGTTGATATCTTCTGAGCGGATAATGGAATAATTTACATTGAACTCCCAGCCTTTGTTTCTGACGTCACCGATATTCACGTACTGTCTGTCAACTCCAGTCAATGATGGCAGAGGGACAAGCATCAGCAGGTTTTTTGTTTTATTATTAAAATAATCAATATTTAAAGTAAGTCTGTTATTAAATGCCTTGATATCGATACCAATATTATTCTGATAGATTGATTCCCAGGTTAACGCAGGGTTTCCGAGCTGATACCATGTTGCTCCTATTTGTCCATCATATTTTTCTGTAAGTCTATATAGGTCTTGCCATCCGTAATCCGGACTGGGTGTATTTCCCACAAGTCCTCTGCTTGCCCGTAATTTCCATTCGTTAACAGGTTTTATTTTGAAGAAATTTTCTTTATGGATATTCCATCCCACACTATACGCATAAAATAAGCCGTTTCTGTTGTTGGCACCGAATGCAGAAGATGATTCGCTTCTTAAAGACCCTTGGATAAAATATTTTTTATCATATACATATTCTGTGTTAAACAGGAATGCATTATAAGCGCGGTCAAACTTTCTTCCTGTTGGCTTTTGTCCTGTAGAAGCACCGGTATTAAAAATATCTGTACCGGGTACTACGCCATAAACACCAGCTCTTGATGACTTATAGAATCTGTCGGTATATTCATATGCAGCTAATGCGTTGATGTTATGATTTCCAAAATCTTTGTCAAATCTCAGCATCTGGTTGAAAAATTTGCTGATGTCTTTTTGATAGTTTTCTGTTAATTCCCCTTTATTACTTGTTCCACTGATCGATCTGGGATCGGTATAGTACATATCATCATAGTTTTTGTAGGTAACATTGTTAGTGGTAATGAATTTAAGATAATCAGTAAATCTGACTTCAGCATCCAGATTTCCTATGAGATCCAGCTGATTACTTTTGCCATAGTTCCATTGAAGGTCATAAAGGTAACTGCTTTTATCCCTTCCGTACCAATCTGCGTAATCCTCATCCACCCGGATCAGATTTCCATTGGCATCTCTGGGGTTGTCCCATGGCATATTAAGGTACATCTGATAAAGGGAAGCCTGAGTATCTTTTCCCGTGGTGTATGATAAACTGAGTTTTGGTTTCAATATCAACCAAGGCTTTATAGTCTGTTCATGATTGATTCTGAATGATAGCCTGTTGTATTCATCTCCTTTTATTGTTCCGGTTTCATTATAATAATTTCCTGAAATATAGGTTTTGGAATGGTCTGAGCCACCTCTGAAATCAATAGTGTAATTTTGTACAACTCCTGTTTGTGTACCGCCTTTCAGCCAGTTGTAGCCATCGTTTCTAAGGGTTTTAGGGATTTCAGGTGCTCCTTTTAATGAGGTGAAATAATCATACAACTGCGTTCCGTTCATAAGCTTGAAGCGCCCGTTGTTAAACACATTAAAAGAATTATTAAGAGATGCACTTAATATTCCTTTCCCTGAATTTCCTGATTTGGTAAACACCTGTACAATACCATTTGCTGCTTTAGAGCCATATAAGGCTGTTGAAGCGGCATCTTTTAAGATATTGATGCTTTCTATCTGATTGGGATCCAGATTGGGAGCATAGGGCATTACTACGCCATCCACCACCCAAAGGGCAGAACTGGGACCATTGATAGTAGAAGTACCCCTGATTTTTACAGTGGCTACAGAACCTGCAGAACCTCCACCGGGTAAGATTTGAACTCCGGCGGCTTTTCCCTGCAGAAGACCGGATACGCTTGGGGTATTGGAATCCTGAAGTTTTTTGTCAGAAATAACAGAAACGGCAGCTGTAAGGCTGGATCTTTTCTGTGCCTTGTAGCCGATAATTACAATGTCATCAATTTTTTTTTCTTCTAAAGTATCTGTTTTCTTTGTGGTCTGGGCTGCTATAAAACCTGTCATTAAAAAAAAACAGACTGATGTCGTTAATTTCTTTTGTTTTTTCATACAATTTTTAGATGATGGTAATGTCGCTAATGTACAAAAAACAATGTATAGGTGTTATATATATGTTAAAAAATGTTAAACATTGTGTTTTATTTTGTTTTAAAGTGTAAATATTTAATTTTTATTAATTTTTTCGTGTAAAATATTTTAAAAAAAACAAATTTTAACTGATGAGTCTAAAGAGGAATGAGTATAGATTAAGGATAATGATCATGAAAAACGTGGATCATTACTAGAAATATAATAAAAAAAGCTCTGGATTTCAGAGCTTTTTTTATATTTAATGAGAATGAGCAGTGGGATGTTGATGGAAAACATGCATCATCAATGCAAGTGAAACTCCTAAAACAACCAGCCCGATTTTTACCCAATCAATATTGTGATTTTTATTACTTTCAAAAATAATTACGGATGAAATATGGAGGAAAATTCCGCCTACGATCGCCAGAAAATAAGGCTGAAGATCAGGATTGAAATAATTACCTAACAACATTCCCATGGGAGAAGCCAATGCAAATAAGGCTACAATGAGAATAGAAGGATAAGATGAAGAACTTTTAGATTCTCCCTTTCTGTTAAATAAAAATGCTCCCAGAATAAATGAAATAGGGAGATTATGAAATACAATTCCCCAAAGATAAGGCGACATTTCGTGTTGCTCGTTAGCCAAAGGAATCCCCTCAATAAAAGCATGGATAAATAATCCTACCATTAAAGCAACAGGAAGAATATTGTGTTCGCTATGATGATGGAAGTGCCCGTGTTCAAAGCCTTTGGTAAGAGCTTCCAGGATCATCTGCAGCAGAACTCCCGCGATTACGAATATCCCAAGACTACTGCTTCCGGAAGAGGTATAAACCTGCGGAAACACTTCATTAAGACAGATTGTAATCAAAAAACCGGCACTTAATATCAGTAGATTTTTAGCCAGTTTCTCTTTTTTACCAAAGTGTTTTCCCAGAAATACTCCTGTTACGACACTTAAAATCAGTAAAAGTACTGTTGTCATTATTTTTTCTTAAATAAATTGATGCATCGCGGGGAATTTTCTTTCTTAAATTCATTCAGTTGATAATCTCCCCAGATTTTTATTCTTTCAAACCCACATTCAGAAGCATAGGTATGAATGGCTTCCAGAGTATGAAGTTTTACTTTCTCAAAGAAATGAAACGGTTTACCATCGGCTTCAAAACGGATGTCTTTGATGACGTGTCTGCCTTCGATTTTCTTTAGGATTCTGAACTCAATATTCCCTCTCGTGATCGTTGTTTCAGGAACTAAGGTAGTTCTTACAAATTCCTCATTCAGATAGTCTAGAACAAAATATCCTCCTGGTTTTAAAGCATTGTAAACTGATTGGAATACTTTTTTATCATCGCTTTCATTGTCAAAATACCCAAAACTTGTAAATAAATTGAATACAGCATCCATTGGATCTGCATCAATAGGATTTCTCATATCATGAACTTCAAAAAGTAAAGTTTGATTTTCGTACTGTTTGTCGGATTCAATACTTTGTCTTGAAAGATCAAGTCCCAAAACATCATACCCTAATTTATTAAGGAAAACAGAGTGTCTTCCCTTTCCACAGGCAAGATCTATGATTTTCGACTGAGGCGGCAACTGAAGGTCCGCTGTGAGCTTTGTAATGAAGTTTTCTGCTTCAGTATAGTCTCTGTTGCTATAAAGCAAATGATAATAAGGGGTATCAAACCAAGATTCAAACCATTCCATAATGCAAAAATAACTAAATTTGTGCGGTTAAAAGCAAAGTATTTTACAACATTAAGAGATTGAAAAATTCAATTGGACAAGAAGTTGAATAGTTAATCTTTTAATTTTTAAAGCTTTAAATCTTTTAATTCAAACTTATGGATACAGAAAATATTAAAATACAGATAAAAACATTCTTCGGATTGGAGCAGATTCTGGCAGAAGAAATCAAAAAATTGGGTGGAAGAAATGTTGAAATTAAAAACAGAGCGGTAAACTGTGAAGGAGATCTTGGTTTTCTTTATAAAATCAATTACTCTGCGAGAACAGCATTGAAAATTCTGGTGCCGATTCATGAATTCAAAGCTTTTAATCAGCATCAGTTTTATGATAGATTGTTTAAATTTGAATGGGAGAATTTTATGGATGTTGACCAGTCTTTCTCTATTGATGCCACTGTAAACTCTGAAACCTTCAAGCATTCTCAGTTTGTGACTTTGAAAATGAAGGATGCTATTGTGGATTATTTCCAGGAAAAATTTAAAAGACGTCCTAATGTAGAAACGAGAAATCCGGATATCAAATTCCATCTTCACATAGACAGAGAATTGGTAATGATTTCAATGGATTCTTCAGGAGATCCTTTGTTTAAAAGAGGATACAGAAGAGAACAGGGAGAGGCTCCTATCAACGAAGTCTTGGCAAGCGGAATGCTTCAGCTGGCAGGCTGGGATGGAAAAGGAAATTTCCTTGATCCTATGTGTGGTTCCGGAACATTATTAATTGAAGCAGCAATGATTGCGATGGACCTTCCGGCTCAGATTTTCAGAAAGAGATTCGGATTCCAGAACTGGAATAACTATGATGCAGACTTATTTGCAAAAATTAAAGAATTCAGAATTAACAGAGTAAGGCAATTTGATGGAAAAATTGTTGGATATGACATTGATGCAAGAATGCTGAATGCTGCAAGAATGAATGTAGAAGCTGCAGAAATGGAAGATGTTATTGAGATTAAAAAACAGAACTTCTTTGATTCTAAAAAAGAACTTTTCCCATTATTAATGGTATTCAACCCTCCATACGATGAGAGAATTTCTATTAATGATGATGATTTTTACAAGAAAATCGGAGATACTTTTAAAACGCATTACCCGAATACACTAGCCTGGTTAATCTCTTCCGATCTTGAAGCGGTGAAGAAAATCGGTTTACGTCCTTCAAGAAAGATCAAACTTTTCAACGGAAAACTGGAAACGAGATTTTTACAATATGAAATGTATGAAGGAACGAAGAAAGTACATAAACTGGAGGAGAATAAGTAGGATTTAAAATAATAAACTGATGTTATTAGATCTATTGGGAATAATTGTAGACGCGTTGGGATTGTTTAGCTCGGGCTCAGGCTCGTTAAGTTCAACCTCTGACAGAAAGAGTCTTAATTATGATGAAAAACCTAGAAAAAAGGAATCAAAAAGATCTAAATATTTTACTGAGAAAGTAAGTGCTGTAGCTTTGGTATTAGTGGCATTTGGTTTTTTTATGGTTTTTAAAGATCCTTTACCGGTACAAAATTATACACAAACCTTAATAGTAGCTTCTTTAATAGGAATCGGTATTTCGCTGTTAGTGTTTTTTGTGCTCTATATTTTGGAACTTTATTACTTTAAAACCCCGTTCAAATTGCTTCTTTTCAGTTGTTCAGTGATTACTTTTTTTATTTCTACAGTATCGTGTGCTTACTTTAAGTCAGGATGGTTTATATAACAGAACGAATCAGGTTTAGTAAAATATATAGAACATATAGCCGGCTGATGTTCCAAGACTTTGAAACAGTGAAGAAAATCGATTGACGTCCTTCAAGAAAGATCAGACTTTTCAACGGAAAGGTGGAAACGAGATTTTTACAATATGAAATGTATGAAGGAACCAAGAAAGTATATAAGTTGGAGGAGAATAAGTAGGATTTAAAATAATAAACTAATGTCCTGGAATTTTTTTGACATATTTGATGTAGTTTTTGATTTATTCGGTCTGTTGGGTTCTGGATCAAAATCGTCACGTTCAAAATCATCTTCACAACCTGAAAGAAAAGCTTTAAATCATAATGTAATATCTCAGAAGAAGGATTCAAAAGATCCGGATAGCTTACCAAAATAATAATTCCAGTGGTAATTAAAATAAAAAACAGGTTGTACGAATGTGTACAACCTGTTTTGTTTATCGAGCCAGTGAAGGCGCAAAGCCATACTGTTTTTTAAAGGCATGTGAAAAATGGGAAAGGTCTTCAAAACCTACTTCCAGAAAAACATCGGAAGGTTTTTTATTCTTTTCTGATAAATGATAATAGGCAAGTTCAAGACGTTTTTGAGTAAGCCATCGCTGCGGAGTTGTTTGAAAAATCTTTCTGAAATCACGGTTAAAAGTTGATAAACTCCTTCCTGTCAGATATCCGAATCGTTCCAATGGCATATTGAACATATAATTCTTCTCCATAAAGTTAATCAGATCTACTTTTCCAGGTTCCTCAAAATCTGCAAGTAAAGTATCGATATCCGGATCAATTTCCCTTACAATACTGATGGCTTCAGTGATTTTTAGATGGGCGATATTTTCAGGAAGTGAGCCTTCAATCTCAAAGTAAGGAATCAGGGACGCAAGACAGCTGTTCAGAAGCGGATGGCTGTTGAAACTGTGAATGCTGGATTCCCGATGTCCGTTTTTCCTTTCATAATCAACAGAGCTATAAAAATTCTTCAGCCGTTCTGTGGTAAGATGCATTACTACAGCTTTATGTGGAAGCCCATCCTTGGGATAATTGATAATCGTAGCAAGATGATTTCTAGGAATCAGAAAAATATCTCCTGCTTTGAACAGATAGGTTTTGTCTGCCTGAATAATTTTCGTTTCTCCTGATATGAACCATACCAGCATATGATATTCAAAAACCGTTTCCGTTTTGAACAGCTTGTCGTCATAACTGGAAATTTTGATATCCGGAGTGAGGTATTGTATCTGGAAATCCATTGTCAAAAGTTTTTCATTACAAATGTATTTAAAAAACAGTTATTTGGTATCAAATTTAAACCCCAGCATTTCTTCGCTTAATTTCCATAAACGCTCAGCATTGTTTTTATCAACAGAGTAGGGCTGTACTCCTCGAATGGTTGCCGGTTCATCAAATCTATGTTCAATTTGTCCTTCGTCTATTTCAGCAATATCACAGTTTTCGCAATAAACTCCACCTATTTCATTAAGTTGAGGGCTTACAGCACACCAGACTGTTGTTGCAGCACCTTGCGGGATAGTTTTTAATCGTGCTTCCACCTCGGGTTTGATATTTCCATTTTCATCATGCGTTCCAAGCTGTTTAAAAAGTTCAACAGGTTCTTCTCTGCCCAGATCAGTTCCATATACAGAACCAGGATGAAGTGAATACGCTCTGATATTGAATTCTTTTCCTCTTTCATCGAGTTCTACAGCAAACAGATTGCAAGCTGTTTTAGATTGTCCATATCCGGAAAGGGTATCGTAATCTCTTTTTTCAAAATTAGGATCTTCAAAATTAAAAGGTGCCATCTGGTGCCCATAAGAAGAAACGCTGATAACCCTTGCACCATTTGCTTTTTTCAGAGCGGGCCATAATTTTGAGGTAAGATGAAACTGTCCAAAATAGTTGGTTGCCAGTTGGGATTCAAAACCTCTGCTGTCTCTTCGGAGTGGTACCCACATGATTCCTGCATTATTAATGAGAAGATCCAGGCTTCTGTCTGACGCTATAAATCTTTCTGCAAAGGCATCAATAGAGGCAGGATCCATTAAATCCATTTTTTCAAGTTCAAAATTTTCTAGTCCTGTAAGGTTTTTTCCTGCTTTTTCGATATCTCTTGCGGGAATAATAACATGCGCTCCGGCTGAAGTAAGAACTTTGGTAGTTTCAAGTCCAATTCCTGCATAACCACCGGTAATGATGACTGTTTTTCCTGTAAGATCTATTCCTTTGATAACTTCCTGAGCTGTAGAAGATGCATCAAAACCTGATTGAATAGGTTGTTGTAATGTGCTGATCATTGTTTCCATTTTTTATTGGTTTAAATTTCTATAGCAAAATTAGGGGGGATTTTTCGTGTTTATTTTGTTTAAAATGTCAAATGACTTGGCTTAGAATTTCATTTGTAATCTCCATGTAGTAAGGCAGATAAAATTCTCTATCGTTAATTTATCTGAATAAGCTGTTAAACTGTTTGTAGGTTGTTCTGCGAATAAGTAATTTTGAAAAATTTTCAATTTGAAGCCTACTATTTCTATTGTCGTTGCTATTTACAACCGAAAAGATGAACTTTTCGAGTTACTGACGTCTCTTACTCAGCAGACAGATAAGGAGTTTGAGATCATTATTGTGGATGATGGTTCTTTAATCGATCTGAAACCTACCATTGAAAATTTTGATGGAATCCTGGATATTAAATATTTCAGAAAAGATAACTCAGGACCCGGACTGACAAGAAATTATGGGGCAGCAAGAGCCACTAACGAATGGCTGGTATTTGTAGACAGTGATGTCATCGTTGAAAAAGATTATATTGAACATATTAAAAAGGATATTCAGACTATTCCTTGTGATGCGTTTGGAGGAGCTGACAAAGCGCATAAAGGATTTAATCTGATGCAGAAGGCTATTTCGTATTCTATGACTTCTGTTTTTACAACCGGAGGAATCAGAGGAAGTAAGAAAGCCGTTTCAAAATTTCAACCAAGGAGTTTTAATATGGGCGTGAAAAAGGCTGTTTTTGAAAAAGTAGGCGGATTTTCAGAAATGAGGATAGGTGAGGATCCGGATCTTTCCATGACTCTTTGGGAAAATGGCTTTACCACTGCTTTTTTTGATGATATCGCTGTATATCATAAACGTAGGGTTGATTTTGGAAAATTCTCCAAACAGGTCTATCAGTTTGGCTGTGCAAGACCGATTCTTAACCAGAGACACCCGAATTATGTAAAGATTTCCTTTGCATTTCCTACCTTATTTATGCTGGGATATATAATGGGCTTTCTGGAGTATTTTGTGATGGGCAGAGGAATTATCCTTGCTTTCTACGGATTGTATACCTTTTTGGTGCTGTTTCATGCTTTGTTGTTGACTAAAAATATCAGCATTGCCGGAATGGCAGTTATTTCTACCTATATTCAGATGTTTTCTTACGGGTATGGTTTCCTGAAATCATGGATTTTATTGAATGTTTTCCGAATGAAGCCTGAGGAGGCTTTTCCGCATCACTATTATAAGAAATAGAAGGGATAATTATTATAAACGAATTTTAATAGGAATGGGCTTTAGCCCATTCATCAAATAAATAAAATCTTTCAATGGCTTTAGCCTAAACCTATAAAAGATTACAAACAACATTTGTTAATCAATATCAAAACAGGTAAGTAGATAAATAAAAAAGGCTGTTTCTCGCAAATGAAACAGCCTTTTACAATAAATTTAGGAAATGGAAATGTTTTCATGGTGGTTAAGAACTCCTACTTTCAACATACATTCCTTCATTTTTTGGTAAGTTCTTTTGATATCGTGGTCAAGACCGATGGAGAACCTGATCAG
Source organism: Chryseobacterium sp. PCH239 (assembly GCF_018924625.1). Classification (NCBI taxonomy): domain Bacteria; kingdom Pseudomonadati; phylum Bacteroidota; class Flavobacteriia; order Flavobacteriales; family Weeksellaceae; genus Chryseobacterium; species Chryseobacterium sp. PCH239. The sequence continues at coordinate 1,696,919 of NZ_CP073027.1, read as the reverse complement.
TCCGTCTGAAATCCCTATGGAAGCTCTTTCTTCTTCAGGGATTTCAGATGAGGTAGATTTTCCTGAGCAAGAGAATAGGGTTTTATAGAATCCTAAACTCACGGCAAGATACCCCAGATTTTCTGTCTGCATCAGTTCCATCAGTTCGTTTGCTTTTTCTGTTGTTCCGGCGTCCAGAGTCAGTAATCCTCCGTATCCGTATTCTTCATGAATCATACTTTTCATTAATTCATGGTTTTTGTGGGATGGTAAGCCCGGATAAGATACTTTTAAGCCATCTTTTTCAAATCTTTCAGCCAGATACATGGCATTGTGGCTGTGCTGTTTGATTCTGATGTGTAATGTTCTCAGGTTTTTTAAAATGCTTGAAGATCTTAAACTGTCCATCGTTGGACCAAGAAGCATACACGCACCGGAATTTACATTTTTGGTGTCATCAATAAATGACTGAGTGGCGCAATATACTCCTCCTACCGTATCACTGCTTCCGTTGATGAACTTTGTCAAACTGTGAATTACTACATCAGCCCCGAATAATGTCGGAGAGATAGAAAGAGGAGAGAAGGTATTATCTACGATCAGCTTCAGATTGTGTTTTTTACAGATTTCGGAAAGTTTTCTAAGGTCTGCTACTTCAAGCAGCGGATTGCTTACACTTTCGCAATAAATGACTTTAGTATCTGGAGTGATAGCTTTTTCTATAGATTCAAAATTATTGATATCTACAAAAGTGGTCGCTACATTGAATTGAGGGAAGAAATTTTTAAGAAAAGCATAAGTTCCTCCGTAGATCGTTCGGCTTGAAATAATATGATCTCCACTTTTGCACACCTGCATCAAAACAGAAGTAATCGCTCCCATTCCGGATGCTGTAACGTTGGCGGATTCTGTGTTTTCCATCTTGGCAAGAGCCTGCGCCAGATAAAGATTCATTGGCGATGAATGTCTGGAATACAGATAGCATCCTTCCGCATTTCCTTCGAAGGTATCAAACATTGTCTTTGCGGAAAGGAAGGTATAGGTAGAGCTGTCAGAGATAGAAGGATTCACTCCCCCGAATTCACCAAAATACTGAAGATCCTGGATCTCATTGGCTGCGTTAAAGTTTTCCATAAATATTGTTTTTATTTTATCGTTCCAATTTGCATTAATTTCCTAATAATTACAATATAAAATTGAATTTGTAGAATATAAAACTGTAAAATATTGTTTATTTAGAAAAAATATTTAGTATCTTCGATATTATTAAATTTTTACCAAAAAAATATCTATGGAACTTGACGAAACAGATAAGAAACTGTTACTTTTTTTACAGGAAGATTGTAAGCAAACCACCAAAGAGCTGTCCGGCAAGCTTGGATTGTCTGTTACAGCAATTTATGAGCGTGTAAAAAAGCTTGAAAATGCAGGTGTTATTTCAAAATATGTAGCCTTGCTGGACAAGAGTAAAGTTAAGAAAAATTTTATCGTGTTGTGTCATGTAAAACTAAGTCAGCACAAAAAAGAATTTGTACTGCAGTTTGAAAAGGAAGTGATGGATCTTCAGGAAGTAACAGAATGCTTTCACGTAAGCGGAGATTATGACTATATTCTTAAAATAGGAGTGAAAGATATTGAAGATTACCGCAGTTTTATGTTAACAAAACTTACAACGCTCCAACACATTGCAAGTACGCACAGTTCTTTTATGATTTCCGAAGTGAAAAATACGACGGCAATCATATTATAGATAAATTTCCCACTCAGTTATTGGTCTGCTTTGGTTATTTTATCAATGAAATAATGGAGTCTTTTAATCTCTGTTCTGCCTTTATTTTTATCATTCAGAAAGCAAGTGGTTACAATGACCATTTTTAAATCAGGAATGACACAGATAAGCTGTCCGCCATATCCGGTTGCAACGAAAGCCTGGTGCCCATTGGTTTTTCTTCGCCACCAGTAATAGCCGTAACCGTTGGCATTCGGCATGACATCCCAGGTATCGAGTTGTACCTGTTCAGAAATAGATTCCTGAATCCATTTTGAAGAGACGATTTGTTTGCCGCTAAATTTTCCGTTGTTCAGGATCATTGTACCAAACCTCAGCATGTCTTCAGGTTTCATAAACATTTCTGAACCTGCAATATTCCTGTTCATGGAGTCTGTATCCCATCGTGGAGTATTCATTTTTAACGGCCTGAAAAGATTTTCTGTAGCGAACTGTTTCAGATTAGTCTTTACGATTTTAGCTAATGCCGCACCGAAAAGATGGGTTTCACCACTATTATAATTGAAGACTGTCCCCGGATATTCTTCAAAAGGAAGATCCAGTACAAACTTTACAGGATCACCGGAAAATGACATAGCTGTTGAAATTTTTGAATTTTCAACCCAGTCAAAACCACCCTGCATGGTCAATAGATTTTTTAACGTTAATGTATTTCTGATGGAATCATGAGCTACTTTTCCTTCAATATTGGAAATGTTTTTGAAACTGCTTCTCGATATATTGTATTCCGGAAGAATTTTTAAAACCGGAGTATTGAGGTTGGGAAGTATGTTTTTATCCTGTGCGATACCTGCCAGCACAGAAACGATACTTTTGGTAACAGATTTTATACTGAAAATAGTCTCTTTATTGGCACCATGGAAATACTGCTCATAAATTACCTTATTATTTTGTGAAACAATGAAAGATCCCAAAGAAGAAATGCTGTCATTAATTTCTTTGGTAAATCCGTCCGTAAACTCTTTGGGTAACTCTTTGTTGAAAGCTGCCTGTGATTTCACTTTAGGGGAGAATAAGGCAAGACATAACATTGCGATAGCCTGCAGGAGTTGATTGGATTTCATTGTTTACAAAAGGAAGGATAAAATTATTAGTTGATGGAAAAAGTAAAAGCTAAATCAATTCGGATGAATCAATATAGCTTATGCTTTCAATGCTTCTAAATTATGAAAAACAATGAACTTTTTGAATACTTTTTAGAGAATATTTTAAAGTTTTACAATGATTTTGATATAAAGTTTAGGTTTTCAAGATAACTAAGAAATTATACCAACACTCCATTTTTAGAAGAAATAGGATCCGGAAGGTCTGTTTCTCCGCTCATCTGAAGAAGGTCTATTTCAATCGTTCTGCAGATTGAAAGCATCGGAACATCAAACATTAATCCTGCAAAAGGATTTTCAGAATAATCTCCTACCAGTTCCATAATGATATAAATCCATCCGATAATGATACAGAAAGGAATAGAAGTCCAGATTCCCCAGTCGCCAAGCTTTGCAAACTCATTCACTAATCCTAATGGAAGAAGCATGATAAAGAGAATATTGAAAACAAAGGCTGTGCTGGCAAACTGTCTTGGAGAAGGAAATTTCTTGATTCTTTCTGCCTGTCCCTGAAAATTGTAGAATTCATTCAGTGCGTTCTGAAGCTGAGTCTGATTGAAATCTGTGATAGCATTCATGTTTTTCAGCTCATTGATATCTTTTGCCTGTTGGGCAACCAGATAGGTGGCGAAGTTTTTATAATCGTTTTTGAGTTCGTATTCTTCTTCCGAAAGATATTTGTGCAGGAAAATAGGAGCTCTTCCGTAGTCAGGAAAACCGGCTTTTATTAACCTGTTTCTTCTCAGGTTGATATTCCCGAATTTATTATTTTCTGTGCTGATATGCTCCCATTCTGTAGGAATCAAAAGCTGTTCCCGGAAAGTATATAACCATGCTATGTGACGGTAGACGATTCTTTTTTTACGGTCTTCAAGATCAAAAACTCCAATTTCTTCATTTTTAGTATCGAAGGCATATACCATAGAGGCAAATGAACGGCTGGAATTCACAATTCCACCCCAGATTTTTCTGGCTTCCCAAAGTCTGTCATACGCCTGATTGTTTTTAAAACCTACAAGGAAGGCTTCTGCCGTACCAATTAAAGCTACAGGAACCCATGGAATCGTCATCCACTGCCAGTTGAAAAAATAGAACAGGACAGCGATCAGAGTACACCAGATTGAAATCAGTATAAGATGAAAACCCGATAAATTGAGAACCTGTTTATAATTGACGTATTTTGTAGTGATCATAAAAATGGATGTGTTTTGCGTGTATAGACAAAATAAATACCAAACTGGGATTAATTGTATTTTGTAGTAACTCTCAGATAATGGATAATTGTGTTTTCTTGGTTGATAATAGATTAGAATTGAGATTGATAATCTTAAATAAAAGTAGTGAAAAAAATGCATAAAAAAACCTCTAAATATTTTTAGAGGTTTTAATTTTATATAAAATTAATATTTCAGCATTTCTTCGATCTTACTGCTGAGCTTTTCAGCATTTGGGAGCATCTCTTTTTCCAGCACAAGATTGATCGGAACAGCAGGTACATCCAGTGATCCCATCGTCTCTACCGGAGCATCAAGATACTTGAAGCAGTTTTTAGAAATACGGTGCGCAAAAGCTTCTGCAAAAGAGTTGTTGAGTTGCTCTTCTGTAAGAACGATACATTTTCCGTGCGCTTTTACTCTTTCAAAAACAAGTTCTTCATCCAGAGGAATTAATGTTCTTAAATCAATTACTTCAACTCTTCCATTGAAGTTTTTGGCTGCTTCTTTAGCCCAGTAAACTCCCATACCGTAAGTAACCACTAATAAAGTTCTGCCTTTTTCAGTTTCATCTTTATCAGCTTCAATGATCACTTTACCTTTTCCGAATGGAAGAACATAATCTTCAGCAGGTTCTATCGTTTTAGCATCTTCAGTTCCCGGAACTTTACTCCAGTATAATCCTTTATGTTCCAGCATTACTACAGGGTTCGGATCATAATATGCTGCTTTTAATAATCCTTTAAAATCGGCAGCGTTACTTGGGTATGCTATTTTGATTCCTTTGATATTGGCTAAGATACTTTCAACACTTCCACTGTGGTAAGGACCACCACCTCCATAAGCTCCGATAGGAACACGGATGATGTTGCTTACAGGGAATTTTCCACCACTTAAATAATTTGATTTTGAAATTTCCGTAATCAACTGGTTGATTCCCGGATAAATATAATCTGCAAACTGGACCTCAACAATTGGCTTAAGCCCAACAGCACTCATTCCTGCTGTAGATCCAATGATATAAGCTTCCTGGATGGCTGTATTGAATACTCTCTTGCTACCGAATTTTTTTCCTAAAGTAACTGTTTCACGAAAAACTCCACCAATTCTTTCCCCTACATCCTGTCCGTAAAGAAGTGCTTCCGGATGTTTCCACATCAATTCCTGTATTGCGTGGATGGCAGCATCTACCATTACAATCTTTTCTCCATTGGCAGGTTCACGAGTTCCTGTTTCCTCTGTAATTGGAGTAGGAGCGAAAACGTGCTGCATTACGCTTTCAGGCTTTGGATCTTCTGCATTTTTAGCTTTTTCAAAAGCTTCTTCTGCTTCAAGACGCGCCTTTTTAGTGATTTGCTTTAAAAGATCTTCATCAACACCTGTTTCCAGTAAATGTTTTCTAAGGATCTCTCCCGGATCTTTGGCCCTGTGTTTTGTTAAATCTTCTTCGTCTCTATAGAATTCTCTTCTTACTCCTGAAGTGTGATGGCCGATCAATACCGTTTTGGCACAGACAACAAGAGGCTTTCTTTCTGTTCTAACAAAATCTACGGCTTTTTTCATAGCTTCGAAACTTTCCACAAAATCAGTTCCATCTACTCTCATTCTGCTTAATCCGGTAAATCCAGCTACGAAATCATAAGCGTCACAGGTTCTTGCCTCGTCTTTTGTTACGGAAATTCCCCATTCGTTATCCTGAACCAGGAAGATGATAGGAAGCTGGTGTAAAGCTGCAAATTGTAAAGCTTCACTTACTTCACCTTCTGTAACGGAATTGTCTCCAAGGCTGCAAACCACAACAGGATTATTTTCAAATTGCTGAAGGTTGAAATCCTGAATGTATTTGATACCCTGTGCTACTCCTGTCGTAGGAATGGTCTGCATTCCTGTAGCAGAACTCTGATGAACAATTTTTGGTTTGTTTTCATCCCTACTTGAAGGGTGTGAGTAATATGATCTTCCTCCCGAAAAAGGATCATCAGCTTTGGCTAGTAATTGAAGCATTAATTGATAAGGTTCAAAACCAATTCCTAAAAGAATACTTTCGTCTCTGTAATAAGGAGAAACCCAATCTTCTTTCTTTAGTTGATAAGCTGTTGCAAGCTGAATAGCTTCGTGACCTCTGGAAGTACTGTGAACGTATTTGCATACATTTCTGTTTTCTTCGTAGATGTCTGCCATGGCTTTTGCCAGCATCATATGATTATACGCTTTGAGTAATATATCCTGAGAAACTTTTTCGTGAAGTGCATTTTCCATAGGAAGCAAATATACATAAAAAAACAAAATACTAACAACTGTTAGTATTTTGTGTAAAATCTTTGTTGATATAGGTTATTCCTTGATCACTTTTTTAGAAATAACATCTTTGTCTGTTTTTATTTCAATGATGTAAATTCCTTTTGTGTAAGCGGATAAATCTACTGCTTCTTTATCATTGTTAATGATACCTGTCTGTAGTTTTTTACCTGAAAGATCATAAACATTAAAAGTAGCCTTTTTAGGCGCTTTTAATATATTGGTAAAGTCTTTTACAACAGTTGGAGCTACTGTTACAGCATCCATTGCGAATCCGGTTTCTTTAGTTCCCAATACTTCAGTAAATCCTGTTACGATAACAGAGTAGTTTTGAGGAGAAGTAACACTTGGAGAAGCGTTATTCTTTAATGTTCCTTTATGAGAAATTTCAATTCTGTAAACAGCTCCTGGTGTCGGAGTATCAATAACTACCTGCTCAACATTGTCCACTGTATTGTCTCCTTTTGTTGCTGGCAACATTGGGTTATTGGCATCCAGTTTCCACGGAAGGTAAGTTGTGTTGTTTGTTGTATTGATAATTTTTACATCTAAATCATTAATTAATCTTGAGGTTCTGTTGTTGTATAGATTATCCCATTGATTCGTAATGTTGGTATACTCTGGATCAATCCAGGATATGGTTACTTTTAAAGGTTCAGTTCCGGATGCTTTAACTGTTTTGGTATTAACTGCACCATTATTTAATGTTTCATCATTAAATATGATGGTGTTGTTGGATTTTCCTACAAGAAGTTCAGCACCTTTTTTGGCATTAATGTATCCCCATCCGTACCATGGATCTGGACCTATCTGACCAGCTTCAAGAGCTGAATGCACCATTAAAGTTTTTGAAGCAGAAGCAATAAGCTGAGCATTGTTGAACAGGGATTTATAAATCTGCATCCAAAGTCCAATAATTCCGGCTACCTGAGGAGCTGCCATTGAGGTTCCACTATTCACCTGCCAGGTTGTACTTCCTGTTGTATTTTCTGCAGTAGATGCCATCCAGACATCGGTGCCCGGAGCGGAAATATCTGGTTTAATACCACCATCATCTCTAGGTCCTGCACTACTATAATCAGACTTTAAAACATCTGTAACGGCACTGTATCTACTGTTATTTGTAGTAATAGGATCTGTTGCTCCAACTACAATAATATTTTTAGCCAATGAGCCATAACCTATACAGTCATAACCTTGTGCACAGTTAGCAGGTGGTTCTGTACCTGTTGCATAGGTAGAATACCCCGATCCATTATAATAATAAGCTGTTGTAGTACTGCCTGAATATCCTGGTCCGAATCCGAAATAATTTCCGGCAGATTTCACGATAGTATAAGTTGGGTTATTATAAACGATAGCGTCATAAGATCTGTCGTTTGTATAATAGGTTCCCATTAGATCGTAATTAGTTCCGGAAATATAATTTCCTCCCCAATACCATCCGTTAGCAGGATATCCGTTTGCCGTAGTTTTATAATCCCAGGCAGCATTTATACCATAAGAGTGATTGGATATTTTAGGTTGGGCCAGCAAGATTTTATCAAATACAGTACTTGTAGTTGAGTTACCAGGTAATGTTGTGGTTGCAAATCTGTAAGAATCCATTGTTGAATTTAATGCAATTCCCATTGCATTTCCTGTGACTACAACTCCATTACTTGTGGCTGATAAAGGGGAAGATTTAGCACCAATAATACTTGCTACACCTGTTGAATGGGCACTATAAGCATTAGTGGCTGCTTCTTTGTTGGAAATTCTACCTGCCGCGTTATTAAAAGCGGTATGAGCTTCATAAATTCTTCCTCCATCAAAAATTGCATATACAATTCCTTCACCTTTAAATGATCCGGCTAGACCATTGACACCTCCGGCAGTTGTTAGGGCATCAACATTGTTATTTAAAATTTGAGTTTGATCTTCTGACTGGTAAAAGTTGGGAACATTTCCACTAAACCCGGCCAGATTTTCTCTCATTTCCTGAATTATTTTTTGAGTTTCAGGATTTCTATCACTACCAAATCTTCTAGAAACATAAGAGTCAAACTTTTCATTATTCTCTTTGTTTTGTCTTTCAAATTCTCTCTTTAAACCATCGTTGTTTTGAGCACTTACTAAAGCTATTGCTAATGTGCTGATGAGAAGTAGATGTTTCTTCATTTTAGTTGTTGAAATATTAAAATTGTAATTTGTCAAATATATGGTAAATATTTAGTAATTAATAGTTTTAAATGAATAATTCTAATTTTTTTAATTACATTTTAATATTTTATTTCAACATTGTTTGAGTTGGTTGTTTTTTTTACAAAACGAAATTGTTTAGCTATTCTGAATATTGTGAGTTTTTGTCATAAACTAATAATTAGAAAAAATGAAGTAACTTTACATTCTCTTTTTATAAAAAAGTTAGAACATTATATGTATTTAATTTTTGACACAGAAACAACCGGTTTACCAAAAAATTTCAACGCTCCGCTTTCAGACTCGGATAACTGGCCAAGAATGGTTCAGATTGCATGGCAGGTACACGATGATGATGGAAACTTGATTGAAAACCAGGATTATATCATAAAACCTGAAGGGTACGATATTCCCTTCAATGCAGCACGTATTCACGGGATTACAACCAAAATTGCCAATGAAGAAGGACGGGATCTGCAGGAAATTCTTGAAGAGTTTTCTAAAGTCCTTGAAAGGGTAAGGGTGGTTTCCGGACATAATGTAGAATTCGACTATAATATTGTAGGAGCAGAATTTTATAGAAAAAATCTGAAAGATAATCTTCAGGAAAAACCCAAAGCAGATACCATGATTTTGGGGACTGACTTCTGCCAGCTGGGCGGAGGCCGGGGAGGCCGTTTTAAACCTCCAAAACTTGAAGAACTGTATGAAAAACTTTATGGGAGCAAATTTGATGAAGCCCATAATGCTGCTGCCGACGTAAATGCTACTGCCAGAGCTTTCTTTGAAATGGTAAGAATTGGAGTAGTACCGGCTGAGACATTAAAGATTTCAGAAGATCAGCTTGCTTATTTCAGAAGCCTTTATCCGGATCCTATTAAGCCTTTCAATATTGTGATCAGAAGGCAGGTCGCTGATTTTCATAATAAGAAAAAACAACAGGATTTCGGAAGTATTGATGAAATTGATTTAGGAAAATATTTCAATTTTGATAATCACAGTGTTTTCTCTACACTTACCGCTACTTCGAGTATCAATGATTTGATTAAAAAAGCTACTGATGAAAACTTCCCGGCTGTCGGTATGGTGGATCTGGGAAATATGATGGGAGCTTTCAAGTTTGTGTCAGCAGTTGAGAGTGCTAATGGTGACAGGGCAAAGAAACATAAAGAATACCTGGCGAAAAAGCAGGAAGCAGAAGAAAACGGAACGGAATTTAATGAAGCTGAACCTGTTTCCGAACCGCTTATCCCGGTTGTAGGTTGCGAATTTTATATTTCAGAACGTTATGAACAAAAGCAATTTACCAAGGATGATCCGGACAGGAGAACCCAGGTAGTGCTTTTGGCAAAAGATTTCAATGGTTATAAAAATCTGGCAAAGCTTTCCAGTATCGGATTTTTGAAAGGTTTCTATTTTGGGGTTCCAAGGGTAAGCAGAGAATTGATTGCGCAGTATAAAGAAGGAGTCATTGCTTTGACTTCCGGAATTATGGGAGATATTCCTGATGCGATTTTAAATACCGGTGAACAGAAAGGGGAAGAGCTTTTCAAATGGTGGAAAGATACCTTTGAGGATGATTTTTATGTTCAGATTCAGAATCACAAACTGCCTGAAGAAGAGCATTTGAATGAAGTTCTTTTGTATCTGGCTGATAAATATGATGTTAAAATTCTTGCTCAGAACGAGACTTTTTATACCAATAAAGATGATTCTAATATCCAGGACATTGTAAGCTGCATCAAAGATGGTGAAAAGCTGACAACGCCTATTGGAAAGGGATTCGGTAAAAGAAGAGGGTTGGCAACAGGTGAATATTTTATTAAAAATTCTGATGAAATAAAAGAAGCCTTTCTAGCGTATCCTGATGCTTTTGATGCCTATGAAGAATTTACGGCAAAGTTTAAACCATATACTTTAAAAAGGGACGTTCTCCTTCCAAAATTTGATATTCCTGAAGAATTTATCCATCCGGAAGATGAGGTAGACGGAGGAAAAAGAGGGGAGATGGCTTATCTTACCTATCTTACTTATGAAGGAGCGAAAAGAAGATATGAAGATACAGGCATTACTGATGAAATTAAAGAACGACTGGACTTTGAGCTTGAAGTAATTGCCAATACCGGTTATCCGGGATACTTCCTTATTGTACAGGATTTTTGTAATGAAGCTCGTAAGATGGGGGTTTGGGTTGGTCCTGGAAGGGGGTCAGCTGCGGGATCTGCGGTGGCTTACTGTATCGGAATTACCAATGTAGACCCTATTAAATATGATCTCCTTTTTGAGAGATTCCTGAATCCTGAAAGGGTTTCCATGCCCGATATTGATATCGACTTTGATGATGAAGGACGAGATAAAATTATCAAATGGGTAGTTGAAAAATACGGAAAAACTCAGGTAGCACAGATTATCACATACTCCGTGTTGGGAGGAAAATCTGCCATTAAAGATGCCGGAAGAGTTTTGGATGTCCCAATTCCTGACACGAACAATATTGCTAAATTGATTCCTCCGAGTCCGGGGATGAACATTGCGAAAGCTTTAGCAAAATATGATAAATTAAAGCCGGAAGAACAGATGCTCGTTGATGAAATGAGATATGTTCTTGATACTCCTGATGATGCGAGACACGGAGTTTTGGCAAGCGCCAAAAAGATGGAAGGTTGTATCAGGAATACCGGGATTCACGCCTGTGGTGTAATCATTACGCCGGAAGATGTGAGTAACCTGGTTCCGGTGACTATTGCAGCGAAAGATGCAGATATCCTGGTATCACAGTTTGATAACTCAGTGGCGGAAAGTGCGGGACTTCTGAAGATGGATTTCCTGGGGTTGAGAACTCTGACTATTATTAAGGATGCATTGAAGCTGGTAAAAGCAAGATATGATATTGATATTGATCCGGATCTTATTCCTCTTGATGATGCTAAAACATATCAGCTATTTAAAGAAGGAAGAACAGTAGGGATTTTCCAGTATGAAAGTCCAGGGATGCAAAAATACATGAGGGAGCTTAAACCAACGGTTTTTGCCGATCTTATTGCCATGAACGCATTGTACCGTCCGGGTCCTATTAAATACATTCCAAACTTCATCAACAGAAAACATGGAATTGAAGAAATTGTCTACGATTTACCAGAAACAGAAGAATATTTAAAGGAAACATACGGGATTACCGTTTATCAGGAGCAGGTAATGCTTTTATCTCAAAAACTGGCCAACTTTACCAAAGGTGAAGCCGATACTTTGAGAAAAGCGATGGGTAAAAAGCAGATCGATGTTCTTAATAAAATGTACCCGAAATTCATTGAAGGAGGGAGAAAAAATAACCTGAATGAGGAGAGATTAGAGAAAATCTGGAACGACTGGAAGGCCTTTGCAGAATACGCCTTTAACAAGTCTCACTCAACCTGTTATGCGTTTATTGCTTATCAGACTGCCTATTTAAAAGCGAATTATCCGGCGGAATATATGGCGAGTGTAATGAGTAATAACATTAACAATACGGATGCAATTACCATGTTCATGGAAGATTGTAAAAGTATGGGAGTTGATGTATTAGGACCGGATGTAAATGAATCTCAATACAAGTTCTCCGTAAACGAAAAGGGGCAGATCCGTTTCGGATTGGGAGCAATCAAAGGAATTGGTGAAGGACCGAGTGAATGTATTACAAGAGAAAGAGAGAACGGAAGATTTAAAAATATTTACGATTTCTTCGAAAGAATAATGCCTTCCCAGATGAACAAAAGAGTAGCAGAAAGTTTGGTGCTTGCCGGAGCTTTTGATGAACTGGATTCTTTCCACAGAGGACAGTATTTTGACATTGATATGGCTGGAAAGACCAATCTTGAAAGGCTTATCAGATACGGGCAGAGCTTTCAGGAAAGTAAAAATGAGATGGAGCATTCTTTATTTGCAGATTTTGCGGAAGAAGTTCAGATTGAGCAGCCGAAATTGGCACCTTGTCCGGAATGGCCAAATATGCATAAACTTAATAAAGAAAAGGAGATTATCGGTTTCTATCTTTCTGCCCATCCGCTGGATGAATTTAAATATCAGTTCCAGTTTATGCAGGGGCGGCTTTCTAAAAAATCTGTTCTTGAGAAAAATGAGGAAGATAAAGTAGTTACGGATGAAACACCCGTATTGGAGAAGGATGCTCAGGATGATGCTGTAGATCTTATAGAAATTGTCTCAGATGATGTAGTGGCTGGTGAAGAGGAAGTAGTGGAGGAAGTGACTAAAAAAGCAGAACCAAAAGGAAATTTCTTATTCCTGAATCTGGATGAGGTAGATGCTTATAAAGAACAGGCTTTTTCTAATAAACAGGAAGAGTTGTTTGAAGAGAAAAAGAAAGACTGGAAAACGCTTCAGAAAGAAAGAGAAAATGGCGGCGGAGGAAAAGAATATACTGTAGCTGGTCTTATTACTGAATACAGAGTTCAGGATGGTTTCAGGAGTGGTGAGAAAGTAGCTTTTGTTACGCTCGAAGATTATTCAGGATCATATTCATTCAGGCTGGGAGACAGAGATTATATGAGGCTGAAGGAGAAACTGGAAGTTCAGAGATTTGTTATTTTTAAAATAAAATTTGCTCAGGTAAAAGATGGGAGAGTCTTCGTGAATGTAAATGATGTGATAGAACTTCAGGAAGCATTTGAACGGTTTGCAAAAAGTATATCTTTAGTAATGGATGTAATGGATGTAAGACCTGAGGATCTTGACTTTTTCAGAACAGTTCTCGACAGAAACAAAGGAAATCAAAAACTGAAATTCTTTATTAAAAATCTCGAAGATGACTCCCATATTGAAGTGCAGTCTATGAAACATTCGGTGGATCTTAATGGAGATTTGATTAAAGAAATTCAACTTCTTAATAAATATGAGTTTTATTTAAACTAGAAAATACTTAATAATATAAAAGAGTGGCTTAGGTCGCTCTTTTTTTGTTTGCTATTTGATGATATTGATGAAAAATTTTAAATATTTATTTATGTTAAATAGAAAAATTTTCTGAAGTCTATTTTGTTTGTATAGTATTTAAGTGTTTGATTTTCATGTGATTATTATTTTTCAATATATTGCGAAATAATTGTTAAATTTAAATAAATGTTTAATTTTATTGTGTTCTATCGTTATTTTTAAGTGTTTTTATTTAATATTTTATGATATTTTTAAATATTTCATTTAAATTTTAATATAATATTTATACATTTACCGTCCTAATTTATATTATTACTATTTATGAAGAAATTACTACTATTAAGTCTATTTTTAATAGCTTCTATTATGAATGCCCAGGTAACACTCGGCAGTGGGACGTCCCAGGGAGGATACGTCCCGGTTGATGTCAACTACGGATATAACTACACCCAGCAGATTTTTACTAAAAGTGAAATTAATGCGAGTGCTGCGGGTACTATTACCGGGATGAAGTTTTATCTTCCAAACAATGCAGATATTTCAAAATCTGTAGATTGGGTAGTGTATGTAGCTCATACTACTAAGACTTCTTTTTCCAGTACATCGGATTGGATTCCTGTGTCTGGTATGACACAGGTTTTTGCTGGTACTGTAAGTGCTTCAGGAGGAGAAGTGATTGTCAATTTTACAACTCCTTTTGCTTATAACAATACAGATAACCTTGTGTTTGCTATAGATGAGAATACTGCTGATTATACAGCAACCACAAACAAATTCTACACCTATACCGGACCTTCTAATTCAACGCTGTATAATAGAAGTGACACTGTGAATCCAGACCCGGCATCACCTCCAACAGGATCAAGAACAACTACAAAATCAGTTACAGGTCTGTTGGGACTTACTCCGGCAGCAGCTCCAGCTTGTCCGGCGGTTTCCGCACCTGCAGCTGCAGCAACCAATGTTTCTGTAATGCCTACAATTACCTGGACGGCTTCCAATTATGCTTCATCATATAAGATTAGCATGGGAACAACACCTGGAGGAACAAATATTATGAATATGCAGGATGTAGGGATTACTAATTCTTATACTTTAACCAGTTCCTTAAGTTTCAATACTCAATATTACTATACGGTATATGCTGTAAATTCCGCAGGGACATCTACTGCATGTGCTGAAAGATCTTTTACAACAATGGCTACATTGGGATGTCCGTCTGTGACTGCACCTACAAGTGCTCAGGTCGGTGTACCGGTATTAACTACTTTCTCTTGGTCTGCTGTAAGCGGAGCATTAGGGTATAGATTAAGTATCGGAACGTCTGCTGGCACTTTCAATGTTTTGAGTAATTTTGATATGGGAAATGTTACTGCTTATACACTTACTCCTGCGCAGCAACTGAATCCGACAACTCAATATTATTATACTATTACAGCTTATAACGGTGGTGTAGTCTCAACAGGATGTACTGAAAGAAACTTCACGACTACTGTAGTACCTCCGGTAAATGATAATTGTTCAGGTGCTGTGGATTTAACAGTGAATCCTTCTTTAACTTGTACTGCTACAACTCCTGGTAATACTTTGGGTGCTACAGAATCTATGGCTGCAGGTACTTGTTTCGGAGGTCCGAATGATGATGTATGGTATAAGTTTACTGCAACGGCAGCAAGTCATGTAATAGCAATATCTAATATAACTTCTACTGGAACTACAACAGGAACTACTGATATGTATTTCCAGGTATTGTCAGGAAACTGTGGTACTTTCACAAGTCTACTGTGTTCTGATGCTGAGACAAATATTGTTACCGGTCTTACTCCGGGACAAACTTATTACGTAAGAGTTTATACTTACTCTACTACGGTTACGGCTAATGCTAGCTTTAATATTTGCGTAAGTACACCGCCACCGCCGCCAGCGAATGATGACTGTGCTAATGCAGTGGCAATTACAATCAATCCTGATATGAGTTGTACAAGTATAACATCAGGAACAACATTAGGAGGAACAAGTTCAGGAGTTGCTCTTGGATCTTGTTCAGGAACAGCTGATGATGATGTTTGGTATAAATTTATAGCTACAGGTACTGGTCATACTTTTCAGTTGAAGAATGTAGTTTCTGTCGGAACTGCTTCTACTACATCTTTGTATGCTCAGATATTCAGTGGGGCTTGTGGAGCTTTGGTAAGTACTACATGTATCAGTTCAAATACAAACTTTACAAACTTAACAGGTCTTACGGCAGGTCAGACTTATTATGTGAGAGTGTATACGTATGATGCTAATTCAGGAGCAAGTTTTTATGCAAATTCTTTTGACATCTGTATGGGAACGCTTCCTGCTGCTCCTGCTAATGATGAGTGTTCAGCTGCTGTTTCCTTATCGGTAAATCCTACTTTGGCATGTGCTACGCCTGTGTCGGGAACAACTTTAAGTGCAACTAATTCAGGGTTGGCAGTAAGTCCATGTACAGGAACGGCTGATGATGATGTTTGGTATAAATTTACAGCTACAGGTACTGATCATGTAGTAATGCTTTCAAATGTTACTGCGGTTGGAACTTCTTCATCAACGAGTTTGTATACACAGGTATTCAGTGGTGTTTGCGGTACTTTGACAAGTATTAAATGTGGTACTTCTGTGAATACTCCACTAACTGGTCTTACTGCAGGTCAGACCTATTATGTGAGAGTTTATAATTCTAATACGAATGGTACTACGCTGTATGCTAATAGCTTCAATATTTGTATTGGTACGCCTCCGCCTCCTCCGGCAAATGACGACTGTGCAAACGCTACAGCTCTTTCTGTGAGCGGTACTGATGCTTTCCTAAACGCTGTGAACGGTTCTACTGTAAGTGCTACTCAGAGTTCAGGAGTTACGGCACCTACATGTAGCGCATCTGGAGTTAATGATGATGTTTGGTATTCGTTTACTGCAACGGCTGCTACACATCTTGTACATGTTTTATATACTGATAATGCAACAAGTACACAGATATATTCTGGAGCCTGTGGGGCTTTAACAGCTATGACTTGTTTTGATGGTGCTTATGGAAATTCCAACATATTGTTACAAAATCTTGCTGTAGGTCAAACTTATTATGTAAGAGTATATTCTTCTACAAGTACGGCAACTACAACATCTAATTTCCAGATTGCTGTGACTACTCCTTCACCTGTTGCTAATGATACATGTGATACAGCTACTGCTATAGCTTGTAACGGAACAGTTCAGGGTGTAAATGCGCTGGCCGGTGATGAAACTCTTCCAGCTTCATCATGTGGTAGTACAGGTTCTACTGCATCTTATAAAGGAGTTTGGTACACAGTAAAAGCTACTGAAAATGGACCTATTACTATTGATGCTTGTGGTACACAATATGATGCATATCTAAGAGTATACACAGGTACTTGTGGTTCACTTACTTGCTTCAGTAATAGTTCTGGTGTGGGATATGCTGATGCCGGATGTACAGTTTCTCTTTATAATGCTCCGACATTAACCTTTACAGGAGTTGCTGGTACTACCTATTATATCTTGCTTACAGGGTATACTGCAACCAGAGTTGGTAACTATAGTATTTCGGTAACGCAAGGTTGTTCGGGGCTTGCAACAGCTGAGGTTGAAAAGAAAAATAATGAGATTAAAGCTTATCCTAATCCATTTGTAGATGTTCTGAATATTTCAGATGCTGCTAAAGTAAAATCTGCTTCTGTAGTTGATACTGCAGGAAGAGTAGTGAAAACTATTGACAATCCTTCTTCTACGCTTCATTTTGGAGATCTGAAACAAGGAATGTATTTAGTGGTACTGAATATGAAAGATGGGTCTAAACAAACGATTAAAGCGATTAAAAGATAAAATGTATTAATTATCTAACATGAAACGACAGCTAAATAGCTGTCGTTTTTTTATTTTTAATTTTTTTAAAAAGGTGTTTTGAATTTATTGTAAATTCGTGGACGTATTAATAACCAAAAACTTATACATGAAGAAAATCTTATTTTTATGCTTACTGATGTTAAGTATTGTACTAAGTGCTCAAATCAAATTAGGAGCAGGAAGTACAGACCCGGGTAATGCTCCGGTCAACAGTGGTTTTGCCTTCTCTTATTCCCAGCAGATTTATACAAAACAAGAAATCAATGCTGATGCAGCAGGTAATATTACAGGGCTTAAATTTTACTTAACACCTTCTGCAAATCCCTCTTATTTATCAAATTGGGTGGTTTATTTAGGACATACTACAAAAAACTCTTTAGATTATCAAATCGGTTGGATTTCTGTTGGGGAAATGACTCAGGTTTATTCAGGTACGGTTACTAATGTAAACGGAGTTGCAGAGGTTACATTTTCTACTCCTTTTCCATATGATAATGTAAGAAACTTAGTTGTTGCAGTAGATGAAAATGGATTTAATTCTAATTCAAATAATCCGTTTTTTGTATATAATACTATGGAGCAGGCTCTTTATACTGAAAGTAATACTGCTAATCCTGATCCTGCTAATCCTCCAATTGGCCATTTTTTACCTTATAAGCCTGTGGTGAGTCTTATGGGATTGGTTCCCAATCTTTTACCGGATTGTCCGATAATCAGTTATCCTGCAAACAATGCTTCGAATGTACCGGTTCTACCTACTTTTACATGGGCCGCTGTACAGGGAGCTACAAGTTATAAAGTTTCTGTCGGAACAACTCCGGGAGGAACAGATATTGTTAATCAACAGTCGGTAACGACAACAAACTTTACTCCGTCATCTCCACTTTTGGCAAGTACAGTTTATTATCTTAAAGTAACAGCAGTGGGATCGGCAGGAGAGTCTTCCGGTTGTGTTAATCAGAAATTTACAACAGTGCCAGCTATACCTACCAATGATGAGTGTACAAATGCTATAAACCTTACTGTAAATCCAGATGTGAGTTGTGTGAGTTTTACCTCTGGGACTACTGTGATGTCAACTGTATCGTCTCCTGCATCATCATGTGATACGAGTACTGGTGATGTATGGTATAAGTTTACAGCTACTTCTTCTAGGCATACAGTTAATCTGAAGGATGTAACCTCTGTACCATTAGGAGGTGGATATGTTTATTTTCAGGTTTTAAAAGGTGATTGTGGTAATTTGACAAGTATATTATGTTCTGGTTATGGATGCGGTTATGTGACAAGTGCATCATGTCCTGTTTCTGTTGTTAATAACCTTACTGTAGGAGAGACCTATTATATAAAAGTATTTAGTGGATCAGGCTATTCATCTCATAAATTTGATATATGTGTAGGAACACTGCCACAACCGCCTGTCAATGATAATTGTATTGATGCCATAAGTATTCCTGTAAATTCTGGAGCGGATTGTACAATTGTTACTTCCGGAACGACTTTATCATCAACAAAGTCTGCTGTATCTTGTGACAATTTCTCCAGATATGATGTATGGTATAAATTTATAGCAACTGATACCAAACATATCATTAAATTAATTAATAAAGTTGCTGTGGGAGAACCAAACTCCTTGGGAGGATTAAGTTTTAATGTGCTTGGTGGCAATTGTGCTAATCCTGTATGTTTAGGAATAGGAGGGACTGTTGGACTTGTTACTGGTTTTACGGTGGGAGAAACTTATTATCTCAGAATATTTGATGTAGAGGGAACACCCCAATCGGGTTTCAATTTTGATTTATGTATTACAAAAGATTTGACACCGATTCCGGTAAATGATGAATGTACAAATGCTGTTTCTTTGAGTGTTAATCCGGATTTGACCTGTGTTGGGGGACTTGAAGGAAGTACTTTGGGGGCAACAGTTTCAGCGATGTTACCTGCAGTTTCGTGTGGCGGAATCGGGGTTCAGAATGATGTATGGTTTAAATTTGTAGCAACAGAAGCCAGCCACAGAATTAGTTTTAAAAATATTATAGATGTTGGAGTGAGTAATACACAGCAAGATATACGATTCGAAGTTTTCAAAGGTAGTTGTGGTGCTTTAACAAGTGTAAAATGCGGCGGAAGTGTTAATCGTTCTAGTTATATTAATAATGTTTCAGGGTTGGTTGCGGGTGAAACCTATTATATAAGGGTGTACAGTACAGGTGTTGGTGTTGGTGTTAAATTCAATATTTGTGTGGGAACATTGCAGCCTCCCGTTAATGATGACTGTACTGGTGCTTTGACGGTTTCAAATTTTCCATATACTTATACACAGGTTGATGCTGAGCATACTACCAATAATAATGGATTTATAAATTCTTGTAATTCTGCGATGAATGATGGGACATGGTTTACCTTCGTTGGTGATGGTTTTCTGCATAAGATTACAGTTTCAAGACCTTTAAATAGCACCTTTAATTTTGGTATTGGTGCCTATAAAGGAAATTGTGGAAACTTAACGTGTGTAAAAAGAGTAGATTTTACTGGTTCAAGTCCGGTTGTAATGGATTTGCCAACTGTTGCGGGAACTGTATATTATATAAATGTTGGAGATCGGGGCAATACTGATACAGTAGAAGATGTTTTTACTATTACTATAGAAAAAGTAACCAGTCTTGGTATTCTTGAAGTTAATGATAAAAAAGAAACTATAGAAGTATACCCAAATCCATTTAAAGATATCCTGAACATTGTAAAACCATATAACGTAAAATCAGTTTCCATTCTTGATTCTTCCGGAAGATTGATGAAAACAATTGATAATCCTTCTTCTGAACTTCAATTAAGAGATCTGAAACAAGGAATGTATTTTGTAGTATTAAATATGAAAGACGGATCTAAACAAACGGTTAAGGCAATTAAAAGATAAATAATTTATTTTAAAAATAGAAAAAAGAGACTGTTCAATTTGAGCAGTCTCTTTGTTTATAAGGGGGATTATCTTTTGTTGAAAGAAAATTTATATTTGTTGTCATATGATGAAAAAAATATTTTTTTTATTGCTGATTTTCACTAGATTTGATTAACTAATACTGATTTATATGAAAAATTTTTTACTCGTTGGTTTCTTAATAACTGGCTTTTTATCCTCCGCGCAAACCTATTGTACGCCTGCTTTCGCTAGTGGCTGTAGTGGCGGGGATATGATAGATACTTTTGCAATTCCGGGTGCCGGATTTGATCATTCTAATACAGGTTGCTCTACTAATGCTTATGGAGATTATACTTCTATGACGATTAATCTCAGTGCAGGTTTAAGTTATGATTTTAGCGTTAAACATGATTACAGTGATCAGAATGTTCGTATCTGGATTGACTTCAATAACGATGGAACTTTTGATGATGCAGCTCCGGAGCTTGTGGCTTCTGCAAGCAGTACACTTATAGGAGGGAATGATATTACCGCAGGGCTTATCACAATTCCTTCAACTGTAACTCCAGGTACTTACAGAATGAGAGTAGGGGATAGATTCTCCGGAGATCCTATTCCTTGTAATACAGACGGATATGGAGAGGCTCATGATTATACAGTAGTAATTGGGGCGGTTCCGACTTGTTTTGCTCCGTCTGCTTTAACAGTATCTGCTGTTACTGCCAATTCAGCTCAGTTAGGATGGACAGCTCCGTCTTCTGCTCCAGGAAGTGGTTATGAATATTATTACTCAACTTCCAGTACATATCCTACTGCTGCGACAGTAGTTTCCGGGTCTATCAATGGATTGACTACAAATCTACCTTCTCTTGCACCAGCCACTACTTACCATGTCTGGGTACGTTCTGTATGCAGTGCTTCTAATAAGAGTGCATGGTCTCAAATGGCCACATTTATGACTTCGTGTGTTGCTGTGGGAGTGCCTTATGCATTGGATTTCGAAAGTATAACTCCACCAGATATACCAACTTGTACCTCGGTAGTGAATGATGGGGCAGGAAATATATGGGAAACAGGTGATCTGGATGCTCAGGGATTTACAGGAAATGTTCTTCAGTATTCATATGACTATGCAGAGAATGCGAATACCTGGTTTTTTACCAACGGAATTAATCTTACTGCAGGAGTGACTTACAGAATTAAATATAAATATGCCAATGCGGAAGGAACCGTATATGCTGAAAAACTGAAAGTAGCCTATGGGACTTCAGCTACCAGTGCAGGAATGACTAATACATTAGCAGACCACTCGGATATTGTGATCAGCACTGCAACAAGTTCTTTTACGAACTTCACACCAACAACTACCGGAGTATATTATTTTGGATTCCAGGCCTATTCTGATGCTAATATGAATAAATTATACGTTGATGATATTAATATAGATGTTGCACCGGCTTGTAGCGAACCTAATGCATTAGCTGTTTCAAATATTACCGCTGCAGGAGCTACAGTTTCCTGGGCAGCAGCCACTCCGGTTCCGGCTAACGGCTATGATATTTATTACAGTACAACGAATACAGCACCTACGGCAACAAGTACACCTAACTTTACAGGAGTTACAGCAACCACTTATAATATTCCAGGCTTAGCTGCTTCCACTCCTTATTACGTATGGGTGAGATCTGCCTGTAGCGCAACAAGTAAAAGTATATGGAGTGATTCTGCTACGTTTACAACATTATGTTCAAGTACGAATCTTCCTTACACGATAGATTTTGAAAACGTTACTGTTCCAGATCTACCTGGTTGTACAAATAATGTTAATGCGGGAACAGGAAATGATTGGGTAACAATGGATCCTCCTTCCGATAGCCAGGGATTCACCACCAATGTGTTGAAATACCAGTATAACTCTTCCAATTCTGGTAATGCATGGTTCTTTACACAAGGATTGAATTTGACAGCAGGAGTGCAGTATACTATTAGTTATAAATATGGTAATAACTCATCAACCTATGTCGAAAAATTGAAGGTAGCATACGGAACTTCACCAGCTGCAGCTGCTATGACAGGTTCTATTGCAGATTATCCTTCAATCAATGATGAAATGGCACATACAGAATCTATAACGTTTACTGTACCTACAACAGGAGTATATTTCTTTGGATTTAATGCTTATTCAGATCCAGACCAGTATAATCTGTATATTGACGATATCAGTATTAATAACGCAAATCTGGCAACAGCTGAAGTTGCTAAAGCGAAAAATAATATCCAACTTTATCCTAATCCATTTACGGATGTATTGAATATCTCTGATGTGAAAAATGTAAAAAATGTAATGGTGACAGATGCGACAGGAAGATTGGTGAAAACTATTACCAACCCTGAATCTATAATCCATTTAAGAGATCTGATGCAAGGAGTTTATTTAATAACACTTGAAATGAAAGACGGATCTAAGCAGACTATTAAAGCTATTAAAAAATAATTCATCATTTAAATAAAAAAAGGGAGGCGGGTCATTGATGATCCGTCTTTTTTATGGAGATTGAATAGAATCTTATTAAATGTTTGAATGAAAAAAGATGAGCAAAATATTTCACTCATCTTTTTTATTTTATCCTGTGGCCGTTATCGATTATCGAATATTTTCCATCACATATTACCCAGCATACATCACTCATCATTTATTGGGTACAGGCTGTATTTCTCCTTTATTCATAAGGTCAAATACGGTAGGGAAGAACATTGCTAATATAAAATAGATGATGATCATAAGCACAATCAGTGCAAAAAGAATAATCACTAAGCTATTGGGTCTGTTTTTCTTTTTTGGTTCCATGATTTTGTGGTATTTAGTGAATAAATTTTACTTATACCAGATGTTAAGCTAATTTCTTGCCACATTTCTTGCAGTATCTTGCATCATCATCAATATCTTCATTGCCACAACGTTCACATACCATTTCCAGGTTCTGTCTTTTGTTTCTCATTTCAGCTGTTACAATACCGGTAGGAACTGCAATAATGGAATAACCTGCCAGCATGAGAATAACTGCAAAGAACTTCCCTAAAGGGGTTATGGGTGATACATCACCGTAGCCTACGGTAGTTACCGTAACAACTGCCCAGTAGATGGATTGCGGTATTGTTTCAAAGCCCTGTCTTCCACCTTCTACCATGAACATAAGTGATCCTACAATCACAGAGAATATAATCAGGAATAAAAGGAAAATATAAATCTTTCTCGAACTGTTTTTCAGAGCCCGCACAATAAAATACCCGTCATTCATAAAATCAAGCAAATTGAAAATTCTGAATACTCTCAGCATTCTCAGCATTCTGAAAATCAGAAAATATTTAGTAACAGGGAAAATAAAGCTTAGATAAAAAGGAACAAGAGCAAGGAAATCTATAATTCCGAAAAAGCTGAATATATAATTACGTTTATTTTTTACCACCGCAATCCGCATAGAATATTCTGCTGTAAAAAAAATAGAGATAACCCATTCGAGGATCAGAAAGGTATAATGGAATTTTTTATCAAGCTTTGGTACGCTTTCCATCATAATAATAGCAGTACTGGCAAGAATCAATGACAATAATATGATGTCGAACAGTTTTCCAAGCTTCGTATCGGAGCGATAAATTATCCGGTAAAGGAATCTTTTCCATAGAGTATCCTCAGGAATCAGATTATGTTCTCTTTCCATTTATATAAGGTTATTTCACAGCGAAGTTAATAATTTCTATAATGTATACGGTAAATATATGATTGTTAAAAGAATCTTGCAAATGTTAAAAGAAAATCTATCATTAAAAAGTGAATTATTTAGTATTAATTGTATGGTTTTCAATGTGTTATATTTAGTAAAATACGAATAAAATATGACATATAAAAATTAAATTTTTAACATTTTTTCATCCAAGTTTGTAATTTTATTCTACAAAAGCTTTATATCATGAGAAAAATTTTAACCTTGTTTATTCTGTTTTTTATAAACAGTTTTGTTAACGCTCAGGTTGGGATTAATACTTCAGCACCGAATGGGGCTTCAGTACTGGATATAGTTTCCAACCAAAAAGGAATTCTTATTCCTCGTCTTACAGATACTGACCGGGATACCAACCTGGCTGATAATGACGTTTCCACAGTACCTCCTGCAGGTGTGGTAAACCCTAACCTTACTGCAGGAACCCTTATTTTTAATACGACAACAAATAACTTCCAGTATTGGGACGGTACCCTCTGGAGACAGCTTTTTGTTCCCACATCTTCTCAGGCTGGTAACGATGGTGTCGTTAAAATCAATTCTGGAAACGCAAATGTAAAACCCTCATTCAGTTTAAGTGCAGCAGGAAGCGGCTACGGCCCAAGACAACAGGTACTTTATGCTACTCCGTTAGTATTTGCCGCAAGCCCTACTACAAGCTGGCCGGAAACCACTGTTCCATTTCCCGGAGTAACCAGTAATATCTATATCTCGGCAACTGGTAAATGGCGAGAAAATGAAATTTACGGGCAAGTACATGTATGGAGAGTAATTGCTACCATCACTCCAGGATCCAATTCTTCAGGATCTATAAAAGCTACTTTTAAAAATCCTGATTCAGGCTTTGAAATTAACTCTATCCAGCTGGTTCCGAGTGGTTCCAGTGGAACGGGTAACATTCTTACCTTTTATTTCTATACCATTGCAGACCCTGCGAGTCTTGATCCGGGAAGAGGATATCAGCTTTTTATGGAGTCTGATATCAACTGTAGTGTTGTTGTGGAATCCTTTACAAGAGTATCTCTTTTCAAAGATTAACAGTGTTACTTTATTCTTTTTTAATATCAAAATAAAACCGGTTTATGAAAGCCGGTTTTTTTATGGGGTTGGAAATTTTTACCGTAAAATTAATATCTTCGCTGTAACTGTAAAATATAAAATTAATGAAGCTAAAAACTGTAATTGCAAAGATTGAAGAGGAAATAAGTATCAGACAGGCAGAAGATTTTGATAACGTAGGATTGCTGTGCGGGGTTTACGACCGTGATGTATCAGGAATTCTGGTTTGCCATGATGCATTGGAAAATGTGGTTGATGAAGCTATTGAAAGAAACTGCAATCTGATCGTATGCTTTCATCCCATTATATTTTCCGGATTAAAATCTTTAACAGGGAAGAACTACGTTGAGAGAGCTGTTTTAAAAGCTATTGAAAATAAAGTAGCTATTTATGCCATCCACACTGCATTTGATAATGATTTCTTTGGAGTGAACCATGGGATATGCAGTCAGTTGGGATTAAAGAATATGAAAATTCTGCAGCCTAAAGAAAATAATTTAAAACAGTTAACGGTTTTTGTTCCCAAAGACTATTCAGAAAAAGTAAAAGAAGCTATGTTCTCTGCCGGAGCTGGAAATATCGGATTTTATGACGAATGCAGTTTTACAGTGAATGGTAACGGAACATTCAGGCCTGCAGAAGGTTCAAATCCGTTTTCAGGACAACAGGGAATTCGCGAAAATGCAGATGAAGATATGATTTCTGTGATTTTTGAAGGTTTTAAACAAGGGCAGATTGTGGGCGCAATGAAGACAGCGCATCCTTATGAAGAAGTAGCTTATCAGATTTATAATCTGGATAATAAAAATCATCATGCCGGCTTGGGAATGTATGGAGATCTTGAAGAAGAAATGGATGAAAAAGATTTCCTTGGATTGGTAAAAGAAAAATTTGGTTTGGAAGTGATTAAACATTCCTCTTTTAACAATAAAAAAATTAAAAGAGTAGGGGTTCTGGGAGGATCTGGGGCAAGTGGAATACGATCTGCAGCTGCCAGGAAATGTGATGCTTACCTTACCGGAGACCTCAAATATCACGACTATTTTCTGGCTGAGTCTAAAATGCTGATCTGTGATATTGGACATTATGAATCAGAACAATTTGTTAGTCAACAATTATTTGAAATTTTATCACAAAAATTTAGTACATTTGCAATTTCAAAATCTATTGAAAAAACAAACCCAGTAAATTATTTCATTTAAATATGGCAAAAACCAACGATATTTCAGTTGAAGAAAAATTAAGAGCTTTATACGATTTACAGATCATTGATTCAAGATTGGATGAAATCCGAAATACTAGAGGAGAATTGCCAATTGAAGTTGAAGATCTTGAGATTGAGATTGAAGGTCTTGAAAAAAGAGCTGAAAAATTTCATGCTGATATCAAAGATCAGGAGGATCAGATCAAAACAAAGCATGAAGTGATTAACCATGCTAAAACTTTAATTGAGAAATACAAATCTCAGCAGGATAATGTAAGAAACAATAAAGAGTTTGAAGCATTAGGGAAGGAAATGGAATTCCAGGATCTGGAAATTCAGCTTGCTGAAAAAAGAATTAAAGAGTTCGGAGCTAAAATTGCTCACAAAAACGAAACTTTAAGCGAACTGAACTCTAAGATCGATGATTTGAAAAGCCATTTGAAATTCAAGAAAGAAGAATTGGATGGTCTGATCTCTGAAACGCAGAAAGAAGAAGAATATCTTTTAGAGCAGTCTAAAGAATTCGCAGGTAAAATTGATGAGAGATTATTAGCTTCTTACAACAGAATCAGAACCAACTCTATCAACGGTCTTGCTGTAGTAGGATTAGAAAGAGGAGCTCCAAAAGGATCATTCTTCACTATCCCTCCTCAAAAGCAAATGGAAATTGCTCAGAGAAAGAAAATCATTATTGATGAGCACTCTGGAAAAATCCTTGTTGATGATGAATTGGTAATGGAAGAAAACGAAAAAATGAAATCTGTAATTAAATTCTAATTATTGATTTTATAACATACAAAAGCTGTTTCAAAAATGAAGCAGCTTTTTTTTATCTGAACTGATCTAAACATAGCAGTACAATTTAATCAGAGTCTTTGTCATTCCGAAGAATCTCGGCTCTTTTTTCGACATAGCATGGATTCATACGGAATGACGGTGATAGTGTTGTAATTGATTAAAAAACTAAATGATGGGGATCAGTAGGAACGGGCTTTAGCTTGTTTAATCAAAATAAAATTTTAGCCAAAACTATAGAAATATCCGAAATAAAATACTTTGTTATAAATAAAAAGTTATTCTTCAATCTATTTTATTAATATATTACTCTTTCTTGTTTCCATAATGAAAGTTAATCTCCTTACACAGTTTGATGATTGCTGTTTTTCCAGACGGTTTGAAACCAGTAAAGGAATACTCATTATCTGTTCCCTTATTAAATATTTTATGTGTTCTGGCGGGAATTTCAATTTCTGTAATCGAAGTGTTACAGCTTAAACAAATACTGATCTGATTGATTTTTTTATTGCCTTTAAAAAATACTAATCCCAGATGAGGTTGAAAACATGCCGCAGAGCTTTCACCATAGCTTGAATTTTTTGCTAAAGCAGATAAGATCTGATCAGCTTGTTTTTGAGTCAGAAACTGTTGTTTCAAGATCACAGGTGTAAATTTTCCTTTTCTATCAATAGGATTAGGATAGGTCTCTTCGTCACCAGCAAAATCATAAGCAATAATTTTATCATAATCAAGCTTGTTAAAAGGAACCCCGTTTTTTACATTGGGTTTTATGGTTTCAGCAGTTTGAATATAATCATTCAATGTTTTCTCTTTTAAAGTGGAATCTGACAAAAGTTGTGGAATTTCAATTTTTTTCTCAGATATTGATTTTGTGTTTTCTATCTGTTGTTTACATGAAAACATAAAAAATACCAATCCTACAAAAGTGGATTGGTAGATGAATCTATGCTTACATAATTTCATTGAATAATTAATCATGATGATCGTACATCTTATTATACAAAGCAATAAATTTCTCTTTTACGGCCTTTCTTTTCAGTTTTAAAGTTGGAGTAAGCAGTCCGCTTTCAATGCTCCATACCTCAGGAGTAAGTTCAATTTTTTTGATTTTTTCCCAATTTCCAAGGTGTTCATTGATACCTTCTATTTCTTTTTCAATTCTTTGTTTAAGTTCAGGGCTTTTTGCAATCTCTTCAGGTGTGGAACTGATGTTGAGATTGTTTCTCAGAGCCCAGTTTTTAGCAAATTCAAAATCAGGCTGTACCAAAGCACACGGCATTTTCTCACCGTCACCTACCACCATGATCTGCTCTATGAATTTTGAAGCTTTCGCTAAGTTCTCAATAGTCTGAGGAGCAATATATTTTCCTCCGGAAGTTTTGAACATTTCTTTCTTACGGTCAGTGATCTGTAAAAATCCGTCGCTGTCTATATGTCCGATATCTCCGGTTTTAAAGAATCCATCCTCTGTAAAGGCTTCTTTTGTCATTTCCTCATTCTGGAAATAGCCTTTAAATACGGACGGTCCTTTTACTGTAATCTCCCCGTCTTCCTGAATTTTAACTTTTAAATTATCCAATGGAACTCCTACGGTTCCCACTCTCATTTTATCAAAGCTATTAACTGAAATTACAGGGGAAGTTTCTGTTAAGCCATAGCCTTCCAGAATTGGAATACCAGCATTCTGGAACATCAGGTTGAGCCTTGTAGATAATGCTGCAGATCCTGAAACCAAAGTCACGATTTCACCACCTAAACCTTCTCTCCATTTAGAAAATACAAGCTTGTCAGCAATAATTTCCTGAAGTCCGGACGGTTTTGAAATGGTTTTCTTTTTGCTAATCAGATTCAGGGCCCAGAAGAATATTTTTGATTTTAAACCTCCGGCTGAAGATCCGGTATTATAGATTTTGTCATATACTTTTTCTACCAGTCTTGGTACTACAGTCATATAATGAGGTTTCACTTCTTTTACGTTTTCACCCATTTTTTCGATGCTTTCAGCAAAATAAAGAGAAAAACCATTGTACTGATAAAGATAGAACAGCATTCTTTCAAAAATATGACAGATAGGAAGGAAGCTTAATGCTCTGGCATCTTTGTAATCAAAGCCTCTCTTTTTTGGAATTCTTGGAATAGATCCCAATATGTTTGAAACAATATTATTGTGCGTCAGCATTACTCCTTTCGGTCTTCCTGTAGTTCCGGAAGTATAAATAATAGTTGCAAGATCTTCTGTGTTGATTGCGTTAGAAAGGTCTTCTACTTCAATTTGGGTAGATTCATCCTTACCCAGATCCAGAATTTCTCTCCAGTTGGCTGCTCCACTGATAGTATCAAAAGTAAAAATTCCCTGTAAGCTCGGAATATTGTGTTTTACTTTCATTACTTTATTCAAGAGCTCTTTATCAGAAACAAAACAATACTGAATTTCAGCATTATTGAAGATAAATTCATAATCTTCAGGAGAAATACTTGGATAAACCGGTACTGAAACAACGCCGATCTGAGAAAGTCCAAAATCCATGATAGCCCATTCTGTACGGGAATTGGTTGTAATCAAAGCAATTTTATCACCTGGTTTTATACCAAGTTTCAATAATCCTCTGGATATCTTATTTCCCTCATTAATAAACTCCTGTGTAGAAGTTTTTTTCCACTCCCCATGATATTTGGTTACAAACATATCCGTTTTAGGATATTTTTCTAAAGCATAGTGTGGAATATCGAATAATCTCTTGATCGTCATGATTTTTTACGTAATTTATAAAGAAATTTAAATATAAGCATTTTTTTTAATTGAAACCATCCGAAGGTAAGATTTAGAAATTAGTTAAATGCTTGCCATAATAGTTTGAATCAAAAAGGAGGCCGGAAGCCCTGAAGTAGGGATTTTATATTTTCAATGATTCTTTTATAATGGTTTATTTTTCTCCAGGTTTTTTATATTGCCTTCTTAACCCATTATCCGGAATCCCGAAACGGGTATCCGCCATCAATAAATCTCCCCAAACCTGCCTTTTTCCCGTTTTTAATTTATTTTTTCAGATTTGCTTAAAAAGTGTAAATTTACGGCTATCTAATTATTTTTTTTATGGACTTTAATTTATCGGAAGAACAGCTGATGATTCAGCAGGCAGCAAGAGACTTTGCACAGAACGAACTTTTACCTGGAGTGATTGAAAGAGACCGTGACCAGAAATTCCCTGCAGAACAGGTGAAGAAAATGGGAGAAATGGGACTTTTAGGAATGATGGTAGATCCAAAATACGGCGGTGCAGGTATGGATAGCGTTTCTTACGTACTTGCAATGGAAGAAATTGCAAAAGTGGATGCTTCTGCGGCTGTTGTGATGTCTGTAAACAACTCATTGGTTTGTGCCGGTCTTGAAAAATTCGCTTCTGAAGAGCAAAAAATAAAATATCTTACTCCACTGGCAAGCGGGCAGGTTATCGGAGCATTTGCATTATCTGAGCCGGAAGCAGGTTCTGATGCTACTTCTCAGAAAACTACTGCGGAAGACAAAGGAGATTACTATCTTTTAAATGGTATCAAAAACTGGATCACGAATGGTGGAACAGCTACTTATTATATCGTAATTGCACAGACAGATCCTGAGAAAAAGCACAAAGGGATCAATGCTTTTATCGTTGAAAGAGGATGGGAAGGATTTGAAATCGGACCAAAAGAAGACAAATTAGGAATCAGAGGAAGTGATACTCACTCTTTGATCTTTAATAACGTAAAAGTTCCGAAGGAAAACAGAATTGGTGCTGACGGATTCGGGTTCAACTTTGCTATGGCAGTATTGAACGGTGGAAGAATTGGTATTGCTTCTCAGGCGCTGGGTATTGCTTCAGGTGCTTACGAACTGGCGTTGAAATATGCTAAAACAAGAAAAGCTTTCAAAACTGAAATCATCAACCACCAGGCGATTGCATTCAAATTGGCTGATATGGCGACTCAGATCACTGCTGCAAGAATGCTGTGCTTCAAAGCTGCGTGTGAAAAAGATGCAGGAAAAGATATCTCTGAAAGCGGAGCTATGGCCAAATTATACTCTTCTCAGGTGGCAATGGATACTACTATTGAAGCAGTACAGATCCACGGAGGATATGGATACGTGAAAGAATACCACGTAGAAAGATTAATGAGAGATGCGAAAATCACTCAGATCTATGAAGGAACTTCTGAAATTCAGAAAATCGTGATCTCCAGAAGCATCGCAAAATAACATTTATAAAACACACTACCTATGAAAAAATCTTTGTGGATCACCCTTGGGGTTGTATTGCTGCTACTGGGCGTATTTGTCTGGTATAAGTATTATTTTGTTTTCGGAGAAGGAGTAAAGTCCGGATACCTGAACTATGCGATGAAAAAAGGTTATGTTTTCAAAACTTATGAAGGCAAGCTGATTCAGGAAGGTTTTGGGAGGGGAAAAACAGGAACTATTACAAGCTATGAGTTTGAATTTTCCGTAGATGATCCCGAAGTTTTCAAACAACTGGAAACCAACAGCGGTAAAACTTTTGACCTGCATTACAAAGAGTATAATGGCGCGCTTCCCTGGAGAGGAAACACAAAGTTCATTGTAGATAAAGTAGTGAATATGAAATAAAAACAAATAAGGCTCTCAATATGAGGGCCTTATTTTACACCAAATCACAAAATATTAATATATGAAATAAAATTTCCAAATTTATTTTTGAACCTTGTTTCACAACGAAGATTCTTTACATTTTGCTTATACTTAAAGTTAAGAGTTATTTTTCTAATAAGCAAGCACTTTCTTTTAACGTTTGATAAAATTAAACATTAGTATCGAACTTCTATTCTAAACCTCATTAAAAAATTATTAAAATCTATGCTGAGTAAAGATTGAAACTTAGTGAGAATCGTTATTAGGAATGTTTCTGTTCTTCTTTTTATAGAAATAATACCCAATGCCGGCAATTAGGAATAAAGGCCATAATGGAAGGATAAACAGGAATATGGAAGTAATAACATCCCAGCCGGATTCAATGGCAGCCAGTGATTTTCCACCAAAGGTTTTAGGCTCTGTTTCTGTTTTGGCTTTCTCACTGATATTTACACTGATTGTGCAGATGGTATTGTCTGCGTAGTTTCGTCCTGAAACCTGAATATCTTTTGTATCAATATCTCCAACATTGCTATTGATACCCTCCATTAACCCATCAAAATGCTGTATGGGAACTTTGATATCCAGACTGTATACTTTTTGATCCTCTCCGTGAGGACTGGCTGATTCCACATAAGATAGATTTTCACTTTTGATATAACCGTTATTTCTGTTCGCTTCGTCCCGGATAATTTCCTTTACCGTTTCCACATTCTCTGCGGTTATAGAAAGATATCCTGATTTTACCATTTTATCTTTAGGCATATTCAGTTCGTAACTGTCATTCTTAGGCTTTTCTTTATAAATGATTTTGGTTTCTTTAATAACCTTTGGAGCCGGAGCTTTTACTGCAATCTTTTCAGTCTTCTTTGTTATAGAATCTTTTTTCTCAATTTTTGATTCCAGTTTTGTATTGGCAATTTTATCCGATAAAGAATCTACCATTTTGGAAGTGTTCTCTATATTTTGCCGGATATCATTTTTTGTATTCTCAAAGTCTTTTATTTTAATACTTGCAGAATCCATAGCCTGGTCTACTGTTTTACTGGCATTTTCAACGGTTTCTGTAGCCACTGTAACCGCACTGTCGGCTGAATGGATGGCTTCATGTATTTTATCCTGTGTAGCTTCCGCTTTTTTACACATAATGAAAGTGCTTGCTGCAGCAGTGAGTAAGATGAACTTTTTCATAAGATTAATTTTTTTGATGAAGTAAAATTAGAAGGGAAGTTCTTGTAAAGATTGTAAATGAAATGTATTGTGCTGGTAAAATTATAAGTGCTGTATTTTCAATCTTTTGTATTCGTTTTACAAAAGATTTACAAAGTGTTTTTCTGATTTTGGGGTATTGAAATGATTCGAAAGCTTTGTCTTTTCACTAAATATTAGTTCGGAAATCTAAAAATTCTCATCCTCCGGAGTGGTGGCAAAAATTCGAAGAATTTTAGACGAGGTGGTTTCATACGATATATATTATAAAAAAATCCGCAGAAAAATTCTGCGGATCTGTATTGTAAACAATTTCGCCTTTTTGCGATTTGTCTTTCATTTAATTTTCTCTGAACTCACTGATGAAGTGTAATTTCACATTCGGGAATTTCTCCTGCGTCATGTGAATCGTGAAAGAAGAATCTGCAAGGAATACCAATTGATTGTACTTATCTCTTGCCAGGAATCTCTGCTTTAATCTTGCAAATTCCTTGAATTCTTCAGACTTCTCATCAGCTTCTACCCAACATGCTTTGTGCATAGATAACGGTTCATAAGTACATTTTGCACCATATTCATGCTCTAAACGGTATTGGATAACTTCGTACTGAAGGGCTCCAACCGTTCCAATGATCTTTCTTCCGTTCATTTCAAGCGTAAATAACTGCGCAACCCCTTCATCCATCAGCTGATCAATACCTTTCGCCAATTGCTTGGCTTTTAACGGATCGTTATTATTGATATAACGGAAATGTTCAGGAGAGAAGCTAGGAATTCCTTTGAAGCTTAATTTTTCGCCACCAGTCAATGTATCTCCGATTCTGAAACTTCCCGTATCATGTAAACCGACGATATCACCAGGGAAACTTTCTTCTACCACTTCTTTCTTATCTGCAAAGAATGCGTTAGGAGAGGAGAATTTCATTTTTTTACCTTCTCTTACCAGTAAGTAGTTTTCGTTTCTCCTGAATGTTCCTGAAACAATCTTTACGAATGCAAGCCTGTCTCTGTGCTTAGGATCCATATTCGCGTGGATTTTGAAAACAAATCCTGTGAAAGTGCTTTCCTCAGGTTTTACCAGACGCGTATCACTTTCTTTGGGCTGTGGCATTGGAGCAATATCAATAAAAGCATCCAATAATTCACGTACTCCAAAGTTATTTAAAGCAGAACCGAAAAATACCGGCTGAAGATCACCTTTCATATAATCATCACGATTAAATTCAGGATAAACAGACTGGATCAGATCAAGCTCTTCTCTTAATGTTTTTGCCGCTTTTTCACCAATCACATCATCAATAGATGTGTCATTGATATCATCAAACTTAATAGAATCTCCAACTTTCTGTTTTTTCTCCTCTAAGAATAACTGAATATTATTTTCCCAGATATTATAAATTCCCTGGAAGTCACTTCCCATACCAATTGGTAAAGAAAGCGGACAAACGGTTAATCCTAATTTTTGTTCTACCTCATCCAAAAGATCGAAGGCATCTTTACCTTCACGGTCCAGTTTATTGATGAAAACCAGCATCGGAATGTTTCTCATTCTACAAACCTGAACAAGTTTTTCAGTTTGTTCCTCAACCCCTTTTGCAACGTCAATTACAACGATTACGGAGTCTACAGCAGTTAATGTTCTGTAAGTATCCTCAGCAAAGTCTTTGTGACCCGGAGTATCGAGAATGTTGATTTTGTGGTCTCTATATTCAAAAGCTAATACGGAAGTCGCTACAGAGATTCCTCTCTGTCTTTCAATTTCCATAAAGTCGGAGGTAGCTCCTTTTTTTATTTTGTTGGATTTTACCGCACCCGCTTCCTGAATAGCTCCCCCGAAAAGAAGAAGCTTTTCTGTAAGAGTCGTTTTTCCGGCATCCGGGTGGGAAATGATCCCGAAGGTCTTTCTTTTTTGTATTTCTTTGATTAAGTCTGACATATCGTATTTTGAAGTTGCAAAAATCGTGATTTTTTACGAGGTTTTCAAATTTAAATGAAGACAATATTAATTAGACAGAATAATAGAAGGATACTCAGGTTTCTGAATGATGAATATAGCTGTGAAACGGCCAATAGCTGGCTTTTCTTCAATGCAGCTTATCAACTATTATTTTTACGAGGAACATAAAAACATACACCAGTCCGGCAGAAATCAGGATAACAATGGCTGCTATGATATATTCAAATATCCCAAATTCTGTTTTTTGTGGTTCTGAACTGATATTGTACTGATCAATCGCCTGTTGACTTATTCTCAGATCCGGACGAAAGTGTTGAATCCCTTTTAGAAAATGATGGTATAGATCATATTGGTTACTTAAAATTACCAGTTCAAAATTGAAATCAACACGTATTGGTCCAATTTCTCCTGCTTTATTTTTCAGGTAGATCTGCAATGTCGTTTTGCTATATTTTACGTTTTGGGTATTGGATACATGTACATCGGTGGATGAGTTCTGAGCCGGCTGAAGTTCATGATATAATATGGTTTCAATGATTACATTTCGGTTGTTATAGAATGTTACTCCTTTTTCATCTACAATGGCTTTTCGTATCTTTTGCTTTTTTCTGTAAGTTAAAGCCATTATCAAAGCGATACAACAAAATATAAGAAGCAGTTGTGCAATAATAAGCGTGAAAAAAATGCCCAGATCCTGTTCTAAATATTGTCTGAAATTATTGTAAATAAGATTGAAAACAACCACGATTACTACCATAATCAGAATGACAGCGATCCAGAGAATTCCCATTAGAAAATAAGTAGTGGGTTTGCTGATTTTGGATTCTATGGTCTGGAACTTTTCAATCATATTAATTCTTAGCCTAAGTTAACAAAAAAACAAGCCCGCATATAAGTGCTGTAATAACAAGTGCTGCCAGAAATAAAAGCCAGCCTCCCAAAGAGATCCCTTTACTGTTCACTTTCCATGTTTCCGTATCAATAGAATAGCTGCGGAAAACGAGAGGATCTATCTTCAAATCAGGACGGAAAGTGCTGATGCCGTGTAGAAAATGGGCATACAAAGCAGATTTGTTTTTTACCACTCTCAAAGGGAGATTCATATCAATACGTCTTAGAGTTTCTTCTTTTTTATCTGATAAGACTGTTACCTGCAGTAAAGAAGTGATTCCTGATCCTACCGGATTGACTGTGTAAATATCAAAATTCTGTTTTGAAGGCCGGAGATCTGTGTAGAGGATCTGATCTGCAATTTCATTTCTTGAATTATAAAATAAGAGGCCGGTTTCATCAACCACAATTGTATGGGCCGGCTTTTTCCTTTTAATAATATAACGGATCGCAGGAATCAAAATCAACAATGAAAGTCCCCAACTGATCAAGGCAGGGTACAGCATAGTTTCAAACCCTCTTCTGTAAATTCCGTAAGCAGGACCTAAAACAAAAAGCAAAACGAAAGAAATAAACATCACAAAGAAAAGAGCATTCAGAACAACAGTCATCCACCTGTTGGTTGCAGACTCAAATCTTTGGAATGGAAATTCTGTATTCATTTTGTGATGTTCATGGATAAAGGAACGAAAATAAGAAATTCCTTTTTTAGTTGCCTGTAGCAGTCAAAAAAATTATCTTTGTTTCTCATAAACTTTTACAGAGAAAGGATGGAAAATAGCAAATATCCGAAGTTTACGTTCACATGGTTTGGCGGTGTTGTTTTGGTGGTTGGATTATTCGTGGGAACAATGGCCGTTTCTTTATTCAGCACTTTCTGGAAGGTTGTTTTCAGAGAAAATATTGAATTGAAAGACTGGTTTCTGATGGTAGCAAATTC
Source organism: Chryseobacterium sp. PCH239 (assembly GCF_018924625.1). Classification (NCBI taxonomy): domain Bacteria; kingdom Pseudomonadati; phylum Bacteroidota; class Flavobacteriia; order Flavobacteriales; family Weeksellaceae; genus Chryseobacterium; species Chryseobacterium sp. PCH239. The sequence continues at coordinate 1,660,139 of NZ_CP073027.1, read as the reverse complement.
TGTAGGATTTCTTACAGCTATTGCTTTCTTTGATTTTTTCATTGTAAGACGTACTACTCAAAAGAGGCTTAACTTCAACTTTTCATCGGTTAATTTTTCTACCTATCTTCTCATCTTTCCAATGATGGCGGGGATGATGTTTATTTCCGAATTTATTGCCGCTCAGATCCCAACCACAGGACCGTTTTTCGGTGACTTTTATGAATATTTTATCCAGCTGATGAGCCAATTGACAGATAATCCTGTTGTAATGATTATCATGACGGTAATCATGGCTCCGATTTTTGAGGAAATTATATTCAGAGGAATTATCCAGAAAGGATTGATCAATAAAGGAGTAGAACCATGGAAGGCGATTCTGTATGCTTCTATAATTTTTGGCGTGGTTCACGGAAATCCATGGCAGTTTATCAGCGCTGTAATGTTGGGCTGTGTACTGGGATTGGTCTATCATAAAACAAAGTCTTTGCTGATGCCGATATTACTGCATGCGTTTAATAATTTAACCCTGTCGCTATTGGTGCTTTATGGTAAAGACGAGAGTTTTGCAAAGGTTCTTCATATTTCAGAATGGCTTGTGCTGGCTGTTGGAATTGTACTTTTCTCTTTGTTCTATTATCTTTTTATGAAAAAGTATAAAATACATTATGCTGAAATGTAAGTAACCCGATTAAAAAATAAAATTGAAAATGAATATAGAAATGGAATTATTAGTAGCTACACACAACGAACATAAAAAAGAAGAAATCCAACAGATCCTGGGAAGTGACTGCGTGGTGAAAAGTCTTACCGATTATAATATTCACGAAGAAATTGTAGAAGACGGAGATTCATTTCATGCCAATGCCCTGATCAAGGCCAAATATTGCTTTGAAAAAACAGGGGTTCCAAGTTTGGGAGACGACAGCGGTTTGGTAGTAGAATCTTTGGATGGAAGACCTGGAATTTTCTCAGCCCGTTATGCCGGAGATCATGACTTCGCAAAAAATATCGAAAAGGTATTGGAAGAAATGCAGGGAATTGAAAACAGGAAGGCTTATTTTGTGACGGTTCTGTGTTATTATGATGAAAATGGCGCTCAATATTTTGAAGGCAGAGTTCATGGAAATTTACTGACAGAAAATAAAGGTTTCAAAGGTTTCGGATATGATCCGATTTTTGTTCCTGAAGGATATGAAAGAACTTTTGCAGAAATGGATCCTGAAGACAAAAATAAGATCAGCCACCGTAAACAGGCATTAGACCTATTTATGGATTTTTTAAAAGTAACTGATTAAGTTTAAATATCAGGACGAAATCCCCATTTATATTTTCTGTTGTACATTTGTTATCATAAATTATTGATTTGAGTACTTATTTAACAATATTAGGTTTTAACTCTGCGATTCCGACCATCAATACATCACCCACAGCACAGCTGCTGGAAATGGAAGAAAGACTCTTCCTGATCGATTGTGGAGAAGGTACACAGGTACAGCTGAGAAAGGCAAAAGCAAGATTTTCAAAAATCAATCATATTTTTATCTCCCATCTTCATGGAGATCATTGTTTCGGACTTCCGGGGCTTATAGCCTCTTTCCGTCTTTTAGGAAGAGATATGCCCTTGCATGTTTATGGTCCTAAAGGAATTAAGAAGATGTTGGAAACCATTTTTCAGATTACAGAAACCCACCGTGGTTTTGAAGTGATTTATCATGAACTGGATAAAGATTATTCTGAAAAAATATACGAGGATAACAGGGTAGAAGTATACACTATTCCTTTGGATCACAGGATTTACTGTAATGGGTATCTTTTTAAAGAAAAACCGAAAGACAGGCATCTTAATATGAAAGAGATTGCAAAGTACAGCGAAATTGAAACCTGCGATTATCACAATATCAAAGCAGGGAAGGACTTTGTACTAAGCGATGGTTATGTCCTTAAAAATGAAATTCTGACTGTTGATCCGGCTCCATCGGTATCCTATGCATTTTGCAGTGATACCCGTTATCTTGAAACTGTGATTCCTATCATTAAGAATGTAACGGTTTTGTATCATGAATCTACATTTTTACATGATCTGAAGGAAATGGCAGATTATACAGGCCACACCACAGCTTTGGAAGCAGCTACCATTGCTCAGAAAGCTCAGGTTGGAAAACTGATTTTAGGTCACTTTTCCAACAGATATGGAGATCTGACAGTATTTACTGATGAGGCAAGAGAAATATTTCCCAATACATTTTTACCAAAAGCATTGGAAAGTGTAAAGATTTAGAATGAATATGTTGAAATTTGAAGAACTCAGAGATTTTCTCAACGAAAAAGCAGATCAGTATAACGCTCCTGATTTTATTGAAAATGACCCGATACAGATTCCGCATCGCTTTTCTTTAAAACAGGACATTGAAATTGCAGGATTTCTGGCAGCAACAATTTCCTGGGGAAACAGAAAGTCCATCATTAATTCTGCAGATAAAATGCTTGATATTATGGGAAATTCACCCTATGATTTTGTCATGAATTATTCAGAAAAAGATCTGGAAAGTATTCAGGATAAAAGCATTCACAGAACGTTCAACGGACAGGATTTTTCCTATTTCATCAGACAGTTCAACAGAATTTATAATGAAAATGAAAGCCTGGAAAGTTTATTTAAAGTAAAAGAATCAGAGAATAACTTTCTCCACGCTATAGAAAGATTCAGAAGTGGTTTCCTGGAAACAGAGAAGCACAGAAGCCATAAACACATCAGTTCACCTTATAAGAATTCCTCTGCCAAAAGGATTATTATGTTTTTGAGATGGATGGTGCGTAAAGATAAAAGGGGAGTAGATTTTGGCATCTGGAAGAATATAGACCAAAAAAATCTTTCCATTCCACTGGATGTGCATACAGGAAACATCTCCAGAAAATTAGGCTTGGTTTTCCGAACACAGAATGATTGGAAAACAGTAGAAGAGCTTGATATTGCCATCAGAAAATTTGATGAAAAAGATCCGGCAAAATATGACTTTGCATTGTTTGGATTAGGAGTAACAAAGGAACTGTTGTAAAAATATAAAGGATGAAAAAATATAACGAAAAAACAGAAGTTCTTGAAAAAATAGCAGACAGCATTACATCTTGGATAGGATCTATTCAGTCCCTGATTGTTCATACTCTGCTGTTCCTTACCTCGTTTTTACTTCCGATGCTGAATATCGTTGATTTTGATAAAATGCTTCTGATTCTTACGACCGTACTTTCCCTGGAAGCTATTTATCTGGCAATCTTCATTCAGATGTCTGTGAATAAAAGCCACGAGAAAATTGAAGATATACAGGAAGATATTGAAGACATTCAGGAAGATATTGAGGAAATCAGCGAGGATATAGAAGAAATTAGCGAAGACATTGAAGAGATCAATGAAGATATTGAAGATATCCAGGAAGACATTGAGGAAATCAGCGAAGATATTGAAGAAATTAACGAAGACGAAGATGAAGAAGACCACAATGAAAGAGCGAAAAATGTAATGCTCAAGAGTAATGTGAGCTCGAACAAAAACGAAATAAAAGCCTTAAAAGATATTATCTCTCAGTTGCAGAATGAAATAGACCAGTTGAAAAAAGATGATAAAGAACCGGAATAATGGCCGTTAAAGTTTAAACAGATCAATACGTTGATCTGTTTTTTTATGGATTAATTTCTGTTCAAAATGATTTGCGGAAAATGTAATAATAAGAAAAAAATGTTATGAATCTACCTGCTGGATTATAAAATAGTAATGTTAAAGGCTGATTTGGTATGATTATTTTTGCTACATTTGAACAAATGAAAACAAAATGTTAATCTATAGACTAAAAAACTATTTTTTCCTTTTTTCTTTTTTATTGATTTCTGTTTCTGCATTTTCTCAAACGAGACCTGTCAGAAAATCAGAAAGAATAAAACCTTCTGCCGCCGCTCTCAGGGCCGGAGCATTTATAGATGTGAATGTACCGCCTTACACCCCTTCAAATTATACTCCCGAGCAGTTGGTAAAGAATATTTTGATCAATGGCGGTACCAATTGTACAACAGCCAATGTTACCAACGTTACTGTATCTCCTAATCATGATGTGACAAACAGCAACAGATTCTGGGGGTATTTTCATAAAGGAACTACTAATTTTCCTTTTACGGATGGGATTGTCCTTACTACAGGATATGCATCTGAAGCTGGAAACAACTATGTAGCCGCTGTAGGACAATCAGTAGGAACAGGAAGTGATGCGGATCTTGTAGCCGCTACCGGAGCCAATGTAAGTTTAACCGATGCGGTAGCCCTTGAGTTTGATTTCGTTCCGAATTCAAACCAGGTGAAATTTAATTACATATTCGTTTCTGATGAATATACTTCCAATTATCCATGTCTGGGCTATTCTGATGCCTTTGCTCTTTTATTAAAGAAAGTTGGAGATCCTACCTATACTAACCTGGCTGTATTGCCGGGAGGTGCCGGACCTGTAAGTGCAACCAATATTGTTCCTGCAGGAAATGGATTCAGCTGTGGGCCAATTAATGCAGCTTTTTTTGGAGCACTGGCAAATCCACATTTAGTAATCAATTATTTTGGAAGAACAACTCCTTTAACAGCTGTGGCAGACGTAATCCCAGGACAAACGTATCATTTCAAAATGGTATTGGCAGATGCCAAAGACCCGTCTCATGACTCAGCAGTTTTCTTAGAAGGAGGATCTTTCGACGTGGGAATTAAAATTGTAGATGAAACAGGAGTTGTGTTACCAGGTACTATCAACATGTGTGATAATACTCCGAAGCAGTTAAAGGCACAGGTAGCAGCAATTCCGGGAATGACTTATCAGTGGTATAAAGATGGAGTGGCTATTCCAGGGGCAACAAGTGCTGTGTATGTAGCTACCCAACCGGGAGTTTATACTGTAAAAGTAATGGTCCCGGGAAATCAATGTCCAAGTGAAGCTACTATTACCATTATCGGAGGAACGAGCCCTACCGTACAGAATGCTGAACTTAAACTCTGTACTACACCTGCAATTACCAGTTTTAATCTGGAAACAGCAAAACCTTTAATCAGTACAACGCAGGGAGCAGTATTCCGTTTTTATGCAAATCAGGCCGATGCACAGGCTCAAAATAACAGCTACATCACTAATCTCACAAACTACTCAGGAACAGATGGACAGATATTATACGTATTGGTTTCCAATGGAGCTTTCTGTAGTAAGATTGCAACATTAACTTTAAGAAAAGAAGAGACACCAACGGCTTTACTTACCGCACCAAGATTGAAAATCTGTGCCGGAGAATCTGTTTTGCTTACAGCTACAGGCGGTGTAACCTATGAATGGAGTGATTCAGCAGCCACTACCGGAGGAATCAGAACGGTAAGCCCAACTCAAACTACTACCTATACTGTATATGCTATCGGGGCACAGGGATGTAAATCTCTTCAACCGGCACGTATTACCATTGAAGTAGTTCCGGCTATCGTTTCCAACTTAAAAGGAGGACATATCTGTCAGGGTGATAAAATTATTCTGGATGCAGGTTCTGGTCCAGGATATACTTATCAATGGAGTTCTGGTGAAACAAGTCAAAGTATTACAGTCTCTACACCTGGAGAATATTCGGTAACGATCAGTAACGGAGTTTGTTCAAAAGAGTTCAAAACTCAGGTTATTAAGGCCGTGATCCCTGAAGTGATAAAAGTGGATTATAGTGAGAATGGAGTTATGATCGTTACAGCAAGTAATCCAAGTAATGGTATCCTGGAATATTCAGTAGATAACGGGGTTACATGGCAGTCTTCAAATGTATTTAACAATGTGCCTAAAAATAAAGTCATTTCGATCAGAGTTAGGGTTAAATTTACCAGCTGTGTAGGTTTCCTTGAATTCTTTACATTCGTGATGAAAAATGTAATTACTCCAAACGGTGATAATATTAATGATGTCATTGATTTCAGCGGTGTGGTTAATTATAAAGATTTCAGCGGACAGGTTTTCGACCGATATGGAAGAGAAGTGTTCAAAGCAGCGAAGATCAATCCATATTGGGACGGATATTTCCAGGGTAAAAAGCTTCCTACTTCTACCTATTGGTATCAGGTAACCTTCGAAGATCCTGCAAGTAAAGAACTTACTGTAAAAACAGGATGGATATTACTTAAAAATATAGAATAATTTAAACTATAACTGAAAGACTGACTATTTCGTCAGTCTTTTTTTATTATTTTAAAATAAACAGAGTTGATATTCTAATATAAATAAATTTGCGTTAGTAATAATGTAAATTGTGTTAACTTGAATTTCAATCAAAAAAAATAGTATTTTTGTTCAAAATAATATAAAATGTTAAATAGGAGGAGAGGAAATTTATTTTTAGCGTTATTTTTAGCTTTCATGGGGAACTTTGTTTTGGCTCAAAATAAAGGAAGGGTAGAAATTGCTGCAAAACCTAAAGCTGCTTCTTTGAGGGCAGGTGTTTTTATAGATGTAAATGCACCTAGTTACCCGGAGTCCGGCTATCCTATAACCCAGCTTATAAATGATGTGCTTATATCAGGAGGCTCTACTTGTACCAGTTCAACGGTAAGCAATGTAACCGTTTCTCCTAACTTGTCTGCCACCAATCAGAACCGTAGCTGGGGATATTTTAATAAATCAAATACCAACTTTCCTTTTAGTAAAGGGATTATACTTTCAACCGGATATGCCAATAAAGCAGGGAATACTTTTCAAGGAACATTAAGTGATGATCTGGGAACCGGAGGAGATGTAGATCTTGCGAACGCTTTAGGGATTGCTAACAATAACCTAACCAATGCAACCTCTATAGAGTTTGACTTTGTAGCCGCCTCTACTGAAATTACTTTCAGATATTTATTTGCTTCTAAAGAATATCAGCAAAACTTTCCATGTACTATTACAGATGGTTTCGCTTTGCTGTTAAAAAAGGCATCTGATCCTACTTATACCAATCTTGCAGTGCTTCCCGGAGGAGCAGGACCTGTAAGTGTAACGAATATTCACCCGCAATATCAAAACTGCGGACCTAAGAATGAAGCCTATTACGGAGGAACCAATACCGCTCAGATTGAAACCAATTTTAATGGACGTACTATTCCTCTGACAGCAAAAGCAACTGTCATTCCCGGGCAAACCTACCATTTTAAAATTGTGTTGGCGGATTATCAGGATCCCAACTTCGATTCAGCAGTATTTCTTGAAGCAGGATCATTTGATATCGGGGTGAAAATCCTGGATCCGGCTGGCGTGCAGCTTCCTGATTCTGTTAATATGTGTGATAATACGCCACAGACTTTTACAGCCTCTGTACAGGGACCTAATATAACGTATCAGTGGTATCAGGGTACCACTCCGATTGCAGGAGCTACCAATGCAAGTTACACGGCAACAGCACCAGGGGTATACACCGTTAAGGTTTTCATCCAGGGGAATACCTGTCCGGGGGAAGCTACTATTACAGTAGTTGGCGGAACATCTCCTACAGTACAGAATGCTACATTAACAGCCTGTTATGCTGCCGGAAATGCAACTTTTAATTTAACATTAGCACAAGCTTCAATAAGCACCACACCGGGTGCTGTGTTTACCTACTATACCACATTGGCGGATGCTAATGCAGGAAATGCAAATACAATTCCTAATCCAACAGCTCATCAGAGTGCAGGTGGAACGGTGTATGTGAGAGTAGCAAACGGTTTCTGTGCAAAAGTAGCACAGCTGCAATTGGTAAAGGCGCCACAAATGACGCCTACTATTGCTCCTCCGGCTGTACTTACCTGTGCTAACTCTCAGACTACACTGGATGCTTCAGCCTCTGTTTATCCGGCAGGAGCTACTTTCAACTGGACAACTACAGGAGGAAATATTGTTTCAGGAGGAACTACTTTAAACCCTGTCATTAATGCGGCAGGAACATATACTTTAACTATTACAAAAGTTTATCAGCCTGGAAATATCAGCTGTACCGCTGTAGGAACTGTAACTGTAACAGGAAACAGTGCCCCGCCAGTTACCGGGCTTACAGCAAGCAAAATAAAAATCTGTAAAGGAGATTCTGTAACACTTACCGCTTCAGGCGGGGCTACCTATAACTGGGGTAATGGCCTTACAGGAAACGGAAGTACACAGGTTGTTTCACCTACTGTTACCACTACTTATACCGTAACAGCAGTAGGTGCAAATGGTTGTGTCTCTCAAAACCCTGCAACGATAACAATAGAAGTTTCAGAGCCTTTTACAGCACAAAATGCAACACTGCATAAGTGTTATCAGCCAGGATTAACTTATAATCTTACTGAAGCTCAGCCTCAGATTACAACTACTGCAGGCGTTACTTTTACTTACTATATCAATCAGGCTGATGCCAATGCAGCTAACGGAAACTTTATTGCAGTACCTACAACATATACACCTCCCGGAGGAAGCCAGACTATTTATGTATTAGTAAGCAATGGAGGCTGCAGCTATGTAGTATCTCTGCAATTATTAAGCACAGCCCAAACTACTCTTACTATTGCTGCACCACAAACAATTACCTGTACAACTCCTCAGGTTACTATCAATGCTTCGGCATCAGTAGTTCCTGCAGGATCTACAATTGCCTGGACAACAACCGGAGGAACTATTGTATCAGGAGGTAATACTCTTACCCCTGTTGTAAGCTCTGGAGGAACTTATACTCTAACGGTTACTAACATTTCACAACCAGGAAACCTGAGCTGTACATTTACTGCTACAGTAACAGTTCAGGAAGATAAAGTACAACCGGTTGCTGCATTGGTTTCATCACAACCTCGTATTTGTGTGGGAGAATCAGTGACGTTGACCGCTTCCGGAGGGGTAACCTATAACTGGGGCAATGGTCTTACAGGAAATGGAAATACTCAGGTTGTTTCACCTACTACAACTACTGTGTATACGGTATTTGCAGTTGGAGCTAACGGATGTATTTCTGCAACGCCCGCAACTGTTACAGTTCAGGTAGGACCACCTATAGCAGGTCTTACAGCATCTAAATTAAAAATCTGTGAAGGAGAATCTGTAACATTAACTGCCACAGGAGGAATTACTTATAACTGGGTAGGACTTACAGGAAACGGAAACACACAGGTAGTGACGCCTACCGTAACAACAGAGTATTCAGTATATGCATTAGGAGGAAACGGATGTAGCTCTGTGAATCCGGCTAAAGTTACTATTGAAGTAGTTCCGGCGATTGTTTCTACCTTAAAAGATGTATTTGTCTGCGCCGGAGATAAAGGAACTCTGGATGCCGGGGCAGGACCCAACTATACTTATGTATGGAGTACAGGAGCAACGACTCAGACGATAACCACTAATATTCCCGGAACGTATTCTGTGATAATCAGCAATGGGGTTTGTTCCAAAACATTCTCTGCACAGCTTATTAATCCTGATCTGCCACAGTTTACCAATATTGTTTATGATAACCATATTCTTACACTTACGGCAAGTAATCCTACAGGTGGAACTTTAGAATATTCTATAGATGGAGGATTGACATGGCAGCCATCCAATATATTTACAGGTATTTTGAATAATACGATGTATTCTGTAATGGTAAGAGTGAAAGGTGCCAAATGTGGTACTTCACTGGATTACTTTACATTTGTTATCAGCAATGCTATTACTCCAAATATGGATGGTGTAAATGATACCATTGACTTTACTGGAATCAGCGGATACAAAGACTTTGCAGCTTCAATTTTCGACCGATACGGGGCGGAAGTATTTAAAGCAACTAAAGGTAATGTTATATGGACAGGATCTTTAAAAGGAATCAATCTTCCTACCGCTACTTATTGGTATAGAGTACAATGGGAAAATCCGGCCAGCAAGAAAATGGAACAACGTTCAGGTTGGATTCTCTTAAAGAACAGAAACTAGAATTTACTAAAATAAAAAATCAACAACAAAATCTTTCAGCAATGAAAGATTTTGTTGTTTTTAGGAATAAAGATTGTTGCGTTTTGTGAATTATTTGGAATAGGGGAAGAATATGTTAAAATATTTTGTAATACAATGCTACCACACTATTTATGATTTGTCCGAATAGGGATTGATTAATGAAAATTTACTGTAAGAGGTTCTTATTTTGTTTTTTTGTGGTAAAAAATATAAATATGTATATGATATATTTAAAAAAAAATTAAATTTGTTGAAACAAAAATATTATGAGAAGATATCTACCGCTTTGTTTATTTTTTTTAGTCATCTCGACTTTTTTATTTTCACAAGATCTGCCTCCGCGAAAACAGGCAAAAGAAATTCCTTCCAATCTATCCGGAAGGGCTGGTGCTTTTATTGATGTGAATGCTCCGCAGTATCCTGAAACAGCTTATACTATTGAAAAAATGGTTAAAGATGTATTGATCTCATCCGGGACCAATACTTGTCTTACTCCCAATGTAACCAATGTGAAGATTACACCTAACCATGCTGCAAGTGAGGCAAACAGAGCATGGGGATATTTTCATAAGGCTGCAACCAATTTTCCGTTTAAAGATGGACTTATTCTTTCCACAGGATTTGCAAGAAGAGCTGGTAACACCTTTGAGGGTGGCCTTAGTGATGTGAACGGTGGAGGATCAGATGCTGACCTTGCACAGGTGATTGGGGTAGTGGAAAGCAGATTGAATGATGCTGTGCTTTTGGAGTTTGACTTCGTTCCAACCACCTCTCAGATTAAATTTAATTATCTGATTGCCTCAGAAGAATATACAGGCTCATTCCCTTGTACCTTTGCAGATGCATTTGCCATCTTATTGAGACCTACTTCAGGTGGACCTTATGTAAATATGGCTGTACTTCCGGGAGGAGCAGGACCGGTAAGTATTACCAATATCCACCCTGCAATTGCAGGGAGTTGTGGTGCCGTAAACGAACAATATTTTGCAGGATATAACACCGGGAACGTTGAAACAAATTTTAACGGAAGAACGATTCCATTGACTGCTACGGCAACCGTAGTAGCAGGACAGCAATACCACTTCAAAATGGTAATTGCCGATTACAGTGACCACAGTTATGACTCTGCCGTATTCCTTGAAGGTGGATCTTTCAATATCGGGGTAGATCTTTTAGATCCTGCAGGAACCAAATTGCCTTCAGATATCAATGTATGTGATAATGTCCCTCAGGTAATTACAGCTTCTGTAAATGACCCTAACCTTGTATATCAGTGGTTCTATAACGGTGCACCAATACCTAATGCAACTACTAATACAATTACTGCAATACAGCCTGGTACTTATACTATCGAAGTAAGTGTTCCAGGTAATCCATGTCCGGGTAAAGCTTCCATACAGATTCACGGAGGAACAACACCTCAGGCTCAGGATGCAACATTGCTGCTTTGTACCACACCGGATATTACTACTTTTGATTTAAGTACAATTATGCCTACCATCAGCCCAACGCCTGGAGCTATCTTTAAATTCTACGAAAATCAGGCGGATGCTGTTGCACAGAATAACAACTATATTCAGACTCCTTTAAACTATAATGGTAACGATGGACAGATTTTGTATGTTTTGGTTTCCAATGGAGGATTCTGTAGCAAAATTGTAGAACTGACATTACAGAAAGAAGCAACCCCAACCGCTAAAGTGAAAGCTTCCAGAATAAAAATCTGTCCAGGAGAATCTGTAACTCTTACTGCTGAAGGAGGAGATACTTATCTTTGGAGCAATTTTATGGGAACAGGGAATATGCAGACCGTTACTCTGTATCAGACTACCACATTTACAGTATATGCAATTGGAGCAAAAGGATGTAAATCTCTGAATCCGGCAACAATTAGAATTGAAGTGACACCAGAAATTACCTCTACATTGAAAGATGTTGAAATGTGTGTAGGTGATGTTGTAACCCTGGATGCAGGAGCTGGTGACGGTTATAAATATCTTTGGAGCACAGGTGCTACAACGCAGAAAATTAATGTAAACCAATGGGGTATTTACTCAGTGGAAATTGATAACGGTATCTGTAAGAAAGTTTTTGAAGCTAAAGTAATGGGAGCAGCAACTCCTTTCGTTACCGCTTTAAATTATGAAAGTATCAAAAAGTCAGTAACAATTACAGCGGAAAACCCGCCAATGAACAATACACCAAGTACTTTGGAATATTCTATTGACAATGGTATTACATGGCAGGCTTCTAATGTATTTACTAACCTTTTAGATAATACAAACTACACTGTTTTAGTAAGAAGAGTAGGAACACATTGTGTGGGATCTCTTGAATTCTTTACATTGCAGATTAACAATATCATTACGCCGAACGAAGACGGAATCAACGATGTACTGGATCTTAAGGCTCTTGGAGACTTTAAAAACTTTACAGGTTCTGTATATGACAGGTATGGAGTAGAAATGTTCAGATTCTCAAAAGAAAATCCTACCTGGGACGGAACAGTAGGTGGTAAGAGACTTCCTACAGCAACATACTGGTATAAATTCAACTTTGAGTATCCAAAATCAAAAGCTCAGATGAACTGGTCAGGATGGATCATGCTGAAGAACAGAAACTAAAATTGATAATGTACTATAAAAGAAAGCCTTTCGAATTTATTTGAAAGGCTTTCTACTTTTAACGAATAAGGGTATTGTACTTTATTCAACAAAAAAGCTCCTGATAGAGGAGCTTTTTATAATAATTGTTTATTGATTTTCTTTCCAGAGATTCGCAAAGTGTATAAAATCTGCAACACTAAGTTCTTCCGCTCTCTTATCTAAAAATTCATGTCCTTTTAAGGCTTCAGGAATGTTTAATGATTTCAGAGCATTAGAAAGTTTTTTTCTTCTTTGGTTGAAACCTGTCTTAACAATCTGCTTAAACAGAACCTCATTGCCCGCAAGTCCTTCCTTAGGGTTTCTTGTAAGTCTGATGACTCCCGATTTTACTTTTGGCGGAGGATTGAAGACGTTCTCATGTACCGTAAACATATAAGATACATCATAATACGCCTGTATCAGAACAGAAAGAATACCGTAATCTTTAGTTCTGGGAACAGCAGCCGTTCTTTCAGCAACCTCTTTCTGGAACATTCCCACCATTTCCGGGATCAATTGGTAATGATCTACAATCTGAAACAGAATCTGTGACGAAATGTTATAAGGGAAATTTCCAATGATAGCAATCTGATCGTCTTTGATAAAACTGAAATCCTGTTTCAGGAAATCTCCTACAAAAGTTTCTTCCGTTACTTTTTTATAATTGTTTTTCAGGTATTCAATAGATTCTGTGTCTATTTCTGCAAGGTAAATGTTCTGATCCTTTTCAAGAAGATATTTGGTAAGAACTCCCATTCCAGGGCCTACTTCCATGATGTTGGTATAGTTCTCAAAACTAAGACCTTCTACAATTTTTCTTGCGATATTTTCATCTGTCAGGAAGTGCTGTCCAAGATGTTTTTTGCTTTTACACTCAAAGTTTTTTATGATTTTATTAACAGTGATTTTCTTTATTTCGTCCCAAATTTCGGAAGATTTTTTCTATTTTAGCCAAAAATTTTAATATTAATGGCTAAATCTGTAGATGAATTTAATAAGAAAAGGCTTCGGTCCAGCAATATTACAGTAGTGATAAGTATTGCCTTAGTGTTATTTTTGTTAGGATTAATGGGGCTTATTCTGATTAATGCCCAGAAGTATTCTGACTATATCAAAGAACAGTTGGTGGTGAATGCCTACTTTGATGAAAACTATGACGCTAAAGATTCTGTAAAAATTGCAAAACTTGAGGAAGAAACTTTTAAAAAGGTACAGTTATTAGCTCCTGTAAAAAAAGCGACTTATATTTCAAGGGATATGGCGGCTAAAGAAGCCAAAAAGAGTATGGGAATCGACAGTGATGCATTGTTCGAAGAAAATATTTTCCCTTCCTCTATTGAAGTAGCTTTAAAACCGGAATTCGTAGATCCAGCAAAAATTGATGAAGCCATCAAAGAGATCAAATCTGTTCCAGGGATTATCGATGTTAAAAATGACAGTACTTTGATGGTAGATGTTTACAATAACCTGAGCAGAATTCTGAAATGGATTTTAGGATTTTCGATTCTGTTTCTGATATTGGCAGTTGTATTGATCAACAACTCTATCCGTCTGAAGATATTCTCGAAGAGATTTATTATTAAAACAATGCAGTTGGTAGGAGCGAAAAGAAGATTTATCCTTAAACCTTTCATTGTAGAAGCTATTATTCTGGGAGCTATCGGTTCTGTAATAGGTCTTATTGCGTTAGGTGGAGTCTGGTATTATTTCACAAGTCAGATTGGTTCAGCTTTCGTGCAGGACAACAATCAGTACTTCTGGTTAGTTATCCTGGTATTGGGTGTTGGAATTTTTATTTCTGTCTTAAGTACCATTTTCGCTACATGGAGATTCTTAAAATCAAACGTTGACGATTTATATTACTCTTAATAATGAGCAAAAAAACAAATAAATTTTCCGCTTCAGACTTTGGACATGAAGCTGAAGTACCACAGGAAAACACTTTCTATTTCGGACAGCAGAATTTCAAATGGATGCTGATCGGATTAGCATTTATTGTAGTAGGATTTCTACTGATGATGGGACCTGATGCCAATACTGTAGATGGAAAATTTGATCCTAACTCATGGAATGACGGGATCTTTTCTATCAGAAGAATCAGAATAGCACCTCTGTTTGTTGTTATAGGATTTGCAATAGAAGTGTACGCGATCTTAAAAAGAAAATAAATAAAATAATTTTATTTAAGGATTAAAAAATTTAAGAATTGAAAGATGTAAGCCAATGAGCTGATTTTTCTAATTCTTAAATCTTTTAATCTTTTTAATTTTTAAAAGAATATGGATTTAATCAAAGCAATTATTATTGCCATTGTAGAAGGCTTGACGGAATATCTTCCGATTTCCTCTACAGCACATATGGGATTTACTGCGAATCTTATGGGGTTGGAAGAAACAGAATTTTTAAAAATGTTTCAGGTGTCTATTCAGTTTGGAGCTATTTTATCTGTGGTAGTAGCCTATTGGAAAAAGTTTTTTGACTTAAATAATATTCAGTTCTATTTCAAACTTGCATTTGCCGTAGTTCCGGCTTTGGTGTTGGGATATTTATTCGATGATAAAATTGAAGCCGTTCTTGGGAACCAGATTGCGATTTCTTCTGTACTGGTGTTGGGTGGTGTAGTTTTATTGTTTGCCGATAAATGGTTTAAGAATCCTAAGATTGATGATGAAAAAGGAATTACGATAAGAAATGCTGTTACCATTGGTTTCTGGCAGTGTCTTGCAATGATGCCGGGTACAAGCCGTAGTGCTGCTTCCATCATTGGAGGAATGGCCCAAGGTCTTACCAGAAAGGCTGCTGCAGAATTCTCTTTTTTTCTTGCAGTTCCTACCATGCTTGCGGTAACAGTGTACTCAGTTTTTGTTAAGACCTGGGGAAAAGAAACCGCAAATCCACAGAAAGGATATGAAATGATTATGTCTTCACAGGATCACATTATGATCTTCGTGGTAGGAAATATTGTAGCATTTATTGTAGCACTTATTGCCATTAAAGCATTTATTGGTGTGCTTAACAAATATGGATTCAAACCTTGGGGCTGGTACCGTATTTTTGTTGGAGTTGCCCTGTTGATTTATTTTTATTTCTTTAAATAATGCAAAACATATTATTTAAAGAGAAATTTGTTTATCTACTTTGTCTGTTATTTTTCATCCTTTGTGGCTTTATCTTTATTCCTTTAAATATCCATCCTTTTGCTTATAATGTAGGTTTAGAACATGATATTTTTGTAACAAGTATTCTTATTTTTGCAATTATAATTTTCATTTTCTTGATTAACAAAAAAAGAATTACAATACGATTAATAAATATTTATCTCATATTAGTTTTATTAATAAATATTAAATCTTTTATTGCTTTATTTTTTAATCATTATTATGATTATACCCCTTATTATTGTAAAGCTGTAATAACTGTATTTTTAATAATTCTTCTTTATCTTGTAAATAAATATAAAGTTAGTTTCAAACAAGTGAGAGAAATAGACAATATTGGAAAAGAATGACTGCTGAAGAACTGAAATCAGGATACATTTTTTTATTGGATAAGCCTTTGGACTGGACTTCTTTCCAGGCTGTCAATAAAATGAAATATAAACTTAAAAGGGAGTTTGATCTTCCTAAAAAATTTAAAATCGGACACGCCGGAACTTTAGATCCCAGAGCAACTGGGCTTCTTATCGTCTGCTGTGGAAAATTTACAAAGAAAATTCCTGAAATTCAGGATGCTCCCAAAGAATATTGGACAGAGATCAAGATTGGTGTACAGACGGAATCCTATGATACTGAAAAGCCTGAAATTCTTCAACAGGATATCTCGCATATTACTGAACAACAGGTAAAAGAAGTGTTGGAAAAATTTGTTGGAGAAATTGAACAGAAACCACCTGTTTATTCGGCTATTAAAATTGATGGTGAAAGAGCATACAACCTTGCCAGAGCTGGTGAAGAAGTGGAAATGAAAGCAAGAAAAACAACGATCCATTACATCAAGGATATTAAAATTGATTTTCCTGTGGTGAGTTTTATGGTAGGATGTTCAAAAGGAACCTACATCAGAAGTCTGGCCCATGATATCGGTCAGGAATTGGGAGTAGGAGCTTATCTGACACAGCTGAGACGTACCAAGATTGGTGACTATGCCATTGAAGATGCTACAGATCAGTTCCTGAATAACGAGTACAGATTTGAAGGTCTGTAAAAATTAAACCAGCAATTCTCAGGAGATTGAAAATAATACACCATCAGGAAATATTGATTATGGTATTACTTTCATAAGAATATCATTTTCTTCCTAACTTTGCATTGGGAAATACTGAAAATACAAGTTTCCTATTCAAAAATATTGAGCCAAAAGGAGGAATCGTTTTCAAATCACATAAACTGCAAGATGGGATAATGATTTTTCATAGATTTAAACTATGGACCTCCGATTTCAGTAATAAAAATTATACCGGCTACGGAAAAGACTAATGGAAAAAACGCGTATCAATAAATATTTATCAGAAGTGGGATACTGTTCAAGGAGAGCAGCAGATAAACTTTTGGAAGAAGGAAGGATCAAGATAAACGGGAAAATTCCTGAGTTAGGAACCAAAGTTTCTGATGAAGATCTTGTAGAAGTAGATGGAAAACCGATCAGAGAGCCTCAGGAAAAACCGGTGTATATCGTTTTTAATAAGCCGGTAGGAATCGTTTGTACCACGGATACAAAACGTGAAAAAAATAATATCGTAGATTATATCAATCACCCCAAAAGAATTTTTCCGATCGGAAGACTGGATAAACCAAGTGAAGGACTTATTTTCTTAACGAGCGATGGTGATATCGTTAATAAAATTCTTAGAGCACGAAATAACCACGAGAAAGAATATCTTGTTCGGGTAGACAAACCTATCACACCAAGATTTTTGGAAAAAATGCGAAACGGTGTTCCAATTCTTGATACCGTGACTAAAAAATGTGAGGTAGAAAAGATTGATGAAATGAATTTCAGAATTGTTCTTACTCAGGGACTGAACAGACAGATCCGAAGAATGTGTGAATATCTTGGATACGAAGTAAAAAAACTTAAGAGAATCCGTATCATGAATATCAAACTTGATTTACCTATCGGGAAATGGAGAGATATGACGGATGAGGAACTGAATACACTTAACTCCCTGCTGGCAGATTCCAGTAAAACAATTGATTAAAAATATCTAAAATACTTAACGGTTTTTAATTTCATGCTTCCTTGTATTACCTATGGGAAGCATTATTTTTTAATGTTATTTATTGTTTTTTCACGTATTGGTGTAATATATTTTATTTTTCAGTGAAAATGTTTTATATTTATAATATTAACAATAATAGCCTGAAAATCATGAAATTAAGTCTTAATTCAGTTCTAGTATGTATTACTTTGGTAATATTAGTGAGTTGTCAAAATGATAATCATTATCCGGATCATCCACATGATTCTTCATTTTACATTGATTACAGAAGTTTAAAAGGATTACCAGACGGAATTGCCGTTATTGAACTTGATCCTGAAGCACCCAATTTTGGAAATATAAGCAGTAAGCTTGAATTAGGTGTCGGTGTATTGCCTCACCATATTTATTACAATCAAAATGCCAACAAAATGTTCACAACTGCTTTGGGAGGCAGTTATCTCTACGAAGTAAAAACCGGGCAAGACCAAAACGGACAACCCATATTATTGAACGCAATTCCTGTTGATACGGGTGAGAATACGGTAGGCGAAAATTTATTTTTTACCAATGACGGAAGATATTTTATGACCTTTATGGGTGGAGCAGGAGGTCCAAAAGACGGAAGTATAGGTGTTTTTAACGCGGCTAATAATAAGCTTATCAAAACGATTAAAGCACCCATTCAGACTAACCCAAATAAGTTTATCATGTATCCACACGGTATTTCCATCAATGAGGAAAAAGGATTGATGATGGTATCATCCACTATTCACCCTGATCTTACTACCGGAATGGGTAATACCTGTACTTTATTAGATCTCAATACTTACGAAATAAAGCAAACCTATCAGGTTGCAGACTCTCCAACTGATTTATCTGCTCCTGTAGAAGTCTTGTTACTGCGCGGAAAGTTCCCGCAATATGCACTTGCTACTACAATGCTTGGTGGAGATATCTGGATAGCTCCCTATAATGCTATAACCAAAAAATATGATGCTTTTACTAAGATTTTTGACGGAAGCACAAAAGGTTTAGGCTGGGCACTTGAAATGTATATCGATGATACCAACAAATTGTACGTGAGTTTTGCAGAACCTGGAAAAGTACTTGTCTTTGATATTAATAATCTTCCTCAACTAAAGCTTTTGAAGACTCTGGATGCGGATAAAGGCGCACATCATATGGCTTTCTTTAAAACCAAATCAGGAAAAGAAGTTGTAGCAGTACAGAATAATTTATTGGATCTTCCCAACTTAAATTCCGGTACGATCAGTATAATTGATATTAATACGGAAAAAAAATTAGGCACAGTAGATTTACGTAATAAATACGGAATACTGCCGGAATCCATTGAAGGGACTAATGGGCCAAGCAACTACATGCATCACTAAAATCGAAGATATTATTTTACAGGACGTAACTCTTCCGGAATATTTTGGAAGAGTTTACGCCTATTTTAGGGTTCATGTTATTTTACATATAATTTCATTCTTTCTTCATACTCAGGTTTCAGTTTCAAAAGTTTCCATATTTTCTTATCATCAGGGTTACTGATCCGGTAGAATATGATTTTGTCTGCTGAATATTTGAAATAAGGATGATTTTTAAGCCATTCCTCAGGTGCGTCTACTAATGAATACCGGGGTACATTTGATATATTCAACGGGGCTATTGAAATCAGTTTTTGAACCAGATCCTGATCTATGTTGTAGGTGGTTAAAATTTGCTGCTTATTCATAAAACCTCCCAGCTTCTTTCTGAAGCCAATTATTGAGCCTGCACTTCTTTCATCCAGACCAAATTCTATAAGCTGTTTGAAAGTAATGGTATTAAGATCTGTTTTTGAAAAATCTGTTTTTTCCTGTTGTTTTTCCTGTTGTTTTTCCTGTTGTTTTTCCTGAATTTTGATATAGGGTTTCATCTCCTGAAATTTCTCTGCGGAGATCACAAAACATTTCTGCAGATCTTCTAGGCTTTTGAAACTTCCCCGTAAATTTCTGTCCCGGTAATTGAGGATTATGATTGCTTGTTTCTCTGAGAATCCAAGTGTTTTCCAACCCTCTAAATCAAGCTGATTAGGATCAAAAATATGATATTGAATTCTGGATTTTACAGTATTATCCTTCGCAAAATTCCT
Organism: Chryseobacterium sp. PCH239; assembly: GCF_018924625.1. Taxonomy (NCBI): domain Bacteria; kingdom Pseudomonadati; phylum Bacteroidota; class Flavobacteriia; order Flavobacteriales; family Weeksellaceae; genus Chryseobacterium; species Chryseobacterium sp. PCH239. Next base: position 1,640,213 of record NZ_CP073027.1, on the reverse strand, counting down.
GAAGTTTTCCGGAGTGTTTTCCGGCAGCAAAAGATAAGGTGCGATTTTGCTGTAATTTTCCGGGGAAATGATAAAGCATTCTTTAAACTTTTCCTTACTGATAAAACTTCCCCCGAGATAATTTCTATACTTTATAATAGCTTCTGCCTGCTTTTCACTGAAACCCATCTTAAGCCAGTCGTGGACAGAAAACCTATCAGGATTGAATTTCGCTGAAATCATAATTCCTTTCTTCCCGTATGGAGTGAATCTTTTGGAATCTCCTTTTTCTGCTGCTTCAGGAAGCAAGATGAAAGAGGCTAGCTCACTGAATTTCTCTTCGGAAATAGCATAACATTTTTTCAACTGCTCTTTTGACGTAAATTTTCCTCCTACCATATCTTTATACTTAAGGATAGTAGCAGCTTGTTTATCTGAAAATCCAAGTTTCAGCCACTGTTCTTTGTCCAGTATATTAGGATCAAAATCTGATAGATCCCGTATTGAAGAATCTTTAATAAAGGTAACTTCAGGAAAAGGTTCTTTTTCACGACTGGTGTATTTCTGATAGGCTAATAAAACAGTCAGCAATGTGACCATCAATGCCAGTTTTTGGTAATAGCTTTTTCTCATCATGCAGTAAACTTATTGATAAAAATAAATCACGACAATAGTTGATAATGAATTAGTTAAATATGATATAGAGAAAGTGTTTTATTGTTGATAAGCTAATGGGAATATTGCCTTTTGGGCGATATAATTTCGTAATTGATACTAAATATTCTGATTAGATATTTATTTTTTAACACGACAGGTTCTGTCGCAGCGAGCATATATTTTTGCATCATAATGATACAAATTGCAATACAATATTAATAAGATCTAACTATTAATAATATGATTTATAGCAGGTTAAAGTATTGTGATTTTCGTATCTTAAAAAGTGTTAAATTCGTTGCGTTTTAATAAACTAATTACTAACTCAAAAAACAACATAAAGATGAGAAAACTTTATCTCAGTGCATTTACTTTATGCATGAGCCTGGGCATATCTGCCCAGGAAGTGGTGTGGGAAAAAGACATCCAATCCTCTACCCAGGATTTTCTAAGCCAGGTCGCTACAACCATTGATCAACAGTATTTGATCACAGGAAGTTCTATTCAAAGCAATAAGCAACAGGCTTCAGGCAGTAAGCACAATAACGGTTATGATTTTCATTTACTAAAACTCAATCAACAAGGTCAAGAAGTCTGGGAGAAATATTTCTCAGGACAGAACCATGATTATCTTTCTGCTACCGTTACTACTCAGGATGGAGGATTTCTTTTGGCCGGAACATCTTATTCCGGAAAAGGGTTAGACAAAAAAGACGATTCCAAAGGAGGTTCCGATATCTGGCTGATCAGAATCAATGAATTTGGAGATGAATTATGGCAGAAAACGTTGGGAAGTTCTTCAGATGAAGAAGCCAGAGCGGTTATCCAGACTACTGATTTAGGATTTTTTGTGGCCGGAAACGTACAGAATTCAGCAAAAGGCTATGGCTCTAAAGATGTCTGGATTACCAAACTCGATAAAAACGGAAAAGAACTCTCCCAATTAATTTTAGGAGGAAAAGGCTTGGATGAAGTAGAGAAGATGATTCCAATGAGAGATGGAGGAGCGCTACTGGGGATTTATTCAAGAAGTTCCGAGGTTCATATTTCTAGTTCTGAAAAAGATTCCGGGATGCGAGGCGCAGATTCTGCATCCAACGTTCAAAACCCGAACCCCGTATCTCGAATCGCAAAATCCACGGAAAATTTCGGTGAAGGCGACTACTGGATCGTAAAATTGGACAAAAACGGAAAAGTAGAATGGGAAAAGAACTTCGGAGGCAAAGGAGATGATCATTTGAGAACCCTTGCACTAACCTCTACAGGTTTTATCATTGGTGGAGAATCAAGATCAGAAAGATCAGGAAACAAAACCGTAGGCATTGAAGAAGGAACAGACCTATGGCTGATTGCTCTCAATGAAAGAGGAGAAGAGCAGTGGCAGAAATCCTACAATTTCAAAAACAGAGATATTTTGATGGGTATGAGTGTTCTTCATTCTGCTGACGATAAATCTTCTAAAGGTATTCTTTTAGGAGGTTATACCCAGGCTGAAGGAAGAATTCAAACTGATGATGAAACCTTCTGGATGCTGTATTTGGATCAGAATGGCAATGAGCAGTGGAGAAAACACGTAAAAGGAGAATCCAGACAAAAAGAAGAAAGACTTTCTGATTTAAAACTCAACAGAGACGGTTCCATTATTCTTGCTGGAACCAGTGCAGAAGAGCTGGGTAAAGAAAACTGGAAAATTGTAAAGCTGGGCGACAAACAGGTTGATCAGCTGATTGAAAAATATGATATCAAGATCTATCCAAATCCTGTATCTGACTATGCTTATGTAGAAATCGGTTTTGATTTTAAGGATGCCACTATACTGTTATACGATATGTCTGGAAGACAGCTTCAAAACATTACTACCAAAAACAAAGTCACAAAGCTAAATACCCAGGCACTAATTCAGGGAGCTTATCTGGTGACGATAAAAACAGATAACCATAAAACGGCAAATGCTAAATTAATTAAGAAATAAACTACGATGAAAAAGATAATTGCAGCTTCTCTTATTATCTGTGGATATGCCCTTGGCTATTCACAATCTGTAGAAGCAAAGGAAAGTAAATATAATCTGACAATAAAGTCACCTGATGCCAGCCAACTATCAAAGCATACAGATATTCCAACATCTACGCATACAGGAACTGTTGGTATTGATATCCCAATATATACCATAAAAGTAGGAGATTTTACCCTTCCGATTTCTTTGAAATATCATGCATCAGGAGTAAAGGTAAAAGAAACAGCTTCTAAGGTAGGTCTTGGCTGGTCTCTGTCCGTAGGAGGAATATCCCTTTCCAAACAGGTTTTAGGGCGTGAAGATAAAGGTAAGATTCAGTATATAAATCCGGATAGCTTCAATCCTGTTCAAAGCAATCTTCATGATTATAATTTAGCAAAAAGTATCAAAGAGGAATTTTCGCAACTGGATACCCAGCCTGATATTTATTCCTTCTCTTTGGGAAACGTTTCAGGAGAATTTTATTATGACAGTTCAGGGAAAATTATTCAGATTCCCTTTAGTACTGTAAAAATAGAAGATGCATTTGTTTTCACTGATGATCAGGGTATAAAGTATTTCTTCAAAGTAGGAAATCAAACACAAACTGTAGGTGGTGGTACTCCTGCTCCTCATGACTTCAGTAATACAGATTTTATCATTACAAGGATTCTTTTACCAACAGGAAAAGAAATAAAGTTTAATTACCAGGCAAGTAGTTACAGTTACCTGAATAACTTTTATAAAGGGCTTAAAATTCCAAGAGCATGTGTATACCAGAACGGTATAACTTATGAAGAATTTGTCACAAAGACCAATGTGCTTTCTGAAAGCGTGTTGCAAAGCATTGAATTTGAAGGTGGTGAAGTAAAGTTCATCTATGGTAATCGTGAAGATATTAATAACGGACTTTCTTTAAATAAAATAGAAGTCAGAAATCCTCAGCAGACACTAATATCAGATTATAGTTTGGTAAAAGATTATTTTACAAGTACAGATTCTCCATCGGCTCCCGGCTATGATTCTGAAATCCCCTATCTGATGAAAAGGCTGAAGTTAAAAGAAGTGGTAAACCTAAAAGACAATTCAAAATATAAACTTCAATATTATGAGAATAATCCATTACCTAACAGATTATCAGATCAAACAGACTTTGTAGGCTTTTATAATGGTAAATTAGCCAATCATGGAATTCCTTTTGTTGCATATGGTGATAAAATTTATGGGTTTGGAGATGATAAAAATCCTGATATTAATTATGCTGTTTCTGGTAGTTTAAAAGAAATACAATATCCTACGGGTGGGAAAATGGGATTGCAGTATGAGCTAGATGATTTTTATTTTAAAGGTACTGAAACACAAATAGGTAAAAAACACTTTCTTATTTCTAACCTTGAGCCATTAGGTGGTATATTTAACGTTAATACAAATGGAAACACAGTAGATTTCAGAATTACTTTTCAAAGTACAGCCAACCCTGATGAAGGCCCGATCGGCTCTTTGCCGGAAGGACCACATTTTGTGGGGGAGCTTTTGGATAATGCCAATACTGTTCTCAGAACATTTCTTATCAACAAAGAATATGAATTTGTCGAAAATATAAAACCGTCCTATAAAATCAGAATCAGGAAGGTAGGAAATGTTAGTAGTAGTCACTATGCTACTCTGAATGCACAATGGTATGAAAAAGTTTCAGAAGTTAAACAGTACAATAAATCTGTTGGAGGAATAAGGATACAAAAAATAACAAAAAATGATGCAGATCAACTGACTCATGAAACAGAGTTTATTTATAGGGATGAAAACAATAAATCTACAGGAAGATACATGGCAGATGATATTGAATATTCCTATATTCAGGAGGTAGCGGAGGATCAGGAGTTTGGGTACACCTGTGAGCAAATGGTCATTAGTAATTCTGGAAATTTTAATATCAGTACCATCAACGGAAAACCAACGATTTATGATAAGGTTATTACCAGAAATAAGAATATAAATAATAACACAGAAAGCTATGAAATAACAGATGAATATATGAATCTGTCTCATACCAATCCTAAGAATGCAAGAAGTCCAATTTTTACTTATGCTAATAATCAATTTGCCCGTGGTATATTAACTGATAGAAAATATTATAATTCTCAGCATAAACTTATAAAAAAAGATTCATACACCTATGAATTTGATAATCATTTCAATAATCTTTCAAATGATTACAGTACAGGATTCCCGAGTCTTACGATAAGACCTTATTATATAGGAGTAAAGTCTATGGCCTGTGCTGTACATGACGCTAATGGAGTTTGTTTAGGACGTAATTATACCTTTACAGTAGATCGTTATGAAATATCTTCAGCTTGGGTTAAAAAGAAAATGATAACAACAACCGATTATTTTAATAACAGTGAGATTAGTCAAATTACCAGTTATACTTATGACGATAATTATAGACATACTAACCCAACAATTGTAAATGTAGATTTTTCTGATGCAAGCCAACTTACTCAATTTGAATACGCCCATGAAAAAAGTAACCAGCTCATGATTTCCAAAAATATGATCGGAATTCCTTTAGAAACTATAAGCAGTAAAACAGTGGGTAATACAAGTAAGATATTATCCCAGACAAAAACCTTATATCCGTTTAATCAATCAGAGGCAGATTTGAAAACTTCAGGATTAGTATTGCCTTACACGATACTCTCTACCGATTTACAAAATGTTGTTTCTACTGAAGTCACTTACGATAAATATGACAACAAAGGAAACTTACAGCAATACACCACAAAAGATGGTATTTCAACGGTAATTATCTGGGGTTACAACCAAACCCAGCCTATTGCCAAAATAGAAGGAGCCAAATTAACAGACATCCAGCAGTCTTTAATTGATTCCATTGTTAATGCTTCCAATACAGACGCTTTAGCTGGTCCCAACAATGATGAAACATCTTTCTTGTCAGCATTGAATACCTTCAGAGCTAATAAGGCCTTATCCGCTTATCAGATTACAACATTTACGTATGATCCATTAGTAGGAGTAAGAAGCATCACGCCACCATCCGGAATCAGGGAAAGCTATGTGTATGATTCCGCAAACAGGCTTCAGAAAGTGATCGATGTGAATGGCAAAGTGTTGAAGGAAATGAAATACAACTATAAAAACTAAAACTGATGAAAAAATTGATAATACCGATAGGAGCGTTGCTCTTATCCAATATAACCTACGCCCAGCTTTCCACGATTTCAAGCAATGAAAACTATATTCAGTCCAAAACGTATCTCGATTATAACGGAACTTCTCCAACCAAATCCTCAGAAACCGTTCAGTATTTTGACGGGCTGGGAAGACCCAAGCAGATTGTTAATGTAAAAGCATCACCTTTGGGAAGAGATGTTGTCACCCACATTGAATATGACGCGTTCGGGAGACAGGTGAAAGACTATCTTCCTATTCCTCAACTTTCCACAAGCAATGGGAACTATTATTCAGGACCTTTGGGTGTTTATCCTACCACCTACGGAAATGAAAAGATCTATTCTGAAAAAAAATTGGAAAACTCACCTCTGGACAGGATTCAACAGCAGATTCAGGTAGGTAATGATTGGAGCACTAAACCTGTTAAATTCGAGTATGATGCTAACGGATTGAATGAAGTCTATCAGTTTACCACGACCACAAGCTGGATAGATAGGGCTACTAAAAGTGTACTGAGCTTATCGCCTGCTACAGTGTATGCCCCTAACCAGCTTTATAAAAACTCTGTCAAAGATGAGGATGATAATGAAACCATAGAATTTAAAAATGGTAAAGGTCAGGTTCTGTTGGTAAGGAAAATAAAGAGTTCTGCAGAACATATCGATACCTATTATGTTTACAATGAATATGACCAGCTGGCTTTTGTTATTCCTCCTCTGGCTGTTCATAAGCCTATTACGGATGATCTTCTCAATACTTTATGCTATCAATACCGTTATGATGGCAGGGGAAGACTTGTGGAAAAAAAGCTTCCTGGCAAAGGCTGGGAATATATGGTATATGACAAACAGGACAGACTTGTAGGAACTCAGGATGCTCTATTAAGAACAAAAGGGCAATGGCTGTATACTCAGTACGATCAGTTTGGAAGAGTTGTGATTACTGGACTTGCGACAGGAGGAGACCGAAATGCAGAGCAACCATTGGCTGATGGTTCAAATAATATGACACGGACTAATTTTGTGGTCTTTACCAGGCAGGGAATGGATGTTTATTACGATCCTGGTGTCACCTATCCTCATGCCTCTAAGTGGCTCACTTTATTATCGGTAAATTATTATGACTCTTATCCTGCCTACGGTTTTAATCCTGCATTTCCTTCAACTATTCAGGGAGAGCCAGTATTGCCAGCAGCTCCTGCAGCTGATGGGAGAAGTACCAAAGGACTTCCTGTGATGAGCTTTGTAAAAAACATTGATGATGACAAGTGGACAAAGAACTATACCTATTATGATCAGAAAGGAAGAGCTATTGGCAGTCACTCTATTAATCATTTGGGAGGATATACCCACACAGAATCCAAACTGGATTTTACGGGGCTTGCTTTACAAACCATTACTACTCATTTACGAAAGGCAGGGGAAACAGGAATCACGGTAAAAGAACGTTTTGTATATGATAATGGAAACAGGCTGAAGGAACATTATCACCAGGTAGACAGCAATCCTGAAGAACTATTGGCTAAAAACAGTTATAATGAACTCTCTCAACTGGTCAACAAGCAGGTAGGAAACAACCTTCAGAGTATTGATTACGCTTACAATATCAGAGGGTGGATGACTGACATCAACAAAAACCAGATGAGTCTTGCAGATTTAGGAGCCAAGCTTTTTTCTTATAAAATCAAGTATACTCAGAAAGAAGGTATTACCAATGCTGACCCTGCACTATTTTCGGGTAAAGATGTACTTCCAAGATACAACGGCAATATCGCAGAAGTAGACTGGAGATCTGTTGAAACATTGGGTGTAAATCCTTCGTTAACACCAAAGAGATACGGTTATGCTTACGATAAACTCAACAGGCTGACGGCCGGATACTATCAGAATCCCAACAACCCATACAGCAAAGAAAATACAGAATCTCTGCAGTATGATGTAAATGGTAATATTACCGCCCTTTACAGGACTTCTGTGATGGAGAATGGAAGCAATACCGCTACGGTAATTGACAATCTTACGTATTCATACACAGGTAATCAGGCTGTCAAAATTAAAGATAACAGCGGTAATAGTACAGGGTACGAAGGTACAGCTGGATTACCTATTGGATATGATGCCAATGGAAATATGACCTCCATGCAGGATAAGCTGATCTCAGTGATCAGGTATAATTATTTAAATCTTCCTCAGGAAATGAGTATAGATTTTGGCCCTTCCGGTAAAGTTATCAATACCATGTATAGAGCAGATGGTACCAAGCTGGAAAAAACCGCTGTAACCAGTGTTTCAGGATATTATACCGTTACCACCACTACAGAAAAGACAGAGTATCTGGATGGTTTTCAGTATTTTAAAAGAGATATTGTTACTTCAGGAGGGGATCCGGGAGGAGAAATTGAATTGATGACAGCAAGAGCAATGGAACCTCAGGCTTTCTCATTGGAAAATACTACCGTTTCTCTCCAATCAGCCAAAACTCCGGATTTACAGTTTTTTCCTACTTCTGAAGGATTTTATGATTATCAGAAAAATCAGTACATTTACCAATACAAGGATCACTTAGGAAATATAAGAGTGAGCTTTGCAAAAAACAGCACAGGCGCTCTTGAAATCGTGGACAGTAATGATTATTATCCATTTGGGATGAACCATCTGAAAACCGGTAATGCTTATTTTGGACAGGATAGTTTTAAAAAGTATAAGTACAATGGGAAAGAGCTGCAAGAGAGTGGAATGTATGATTATGGAGCGAGATTTTATATGCCTGATATTGGAAGATGGGGTGTTGTTGATCCGTTAGCGGAAACAAGTAGAAGATTTTCACCATATAATTATGCTTTTAATAATCCTATTAGGTTTATTGATCCTGATGGGATGCAGGCAGAAGATAAGATTAAGATATTTAATGATGGTACTATAGAAAGAACAAAAGACAATAATACTTATGATACAATTACTAATGAAGATGAATCTAAGTCTATACAAATTGCAAGAACAAACGTATCAGAATCAAATCCAACAGGAGATTCGCAGATAGGAGATGCTAAGACAGAAAACATTGTAACACAAGGTCATGATGGAGAAGCAGGATCATCTAGATATACCTACTTGCAAATACAAAATTATGATGTTGCAACCCAGTTTTTTGAATTTGCTGCTAGTAATACAAAAGTCGAATTTGGACAGGATAGATTAGGTTTTTCAGATGGTTTTTCTACAAATATTATAACTACCAATCATACAGCTAATTCGAGTTCTAGTATAGCTAAAACAATTGGTTATGTTAATGTAAGTCTACCAGGGTCAAGCTCTTCTCATTTTATAAATATGGCAACTATTCAAGAAAGGGTTCACTCTCATATACCAGGTTCAGAACCTGGTCCATCAGGATTTACTTCTTTTCTTAGAAATGGAACATGGGTAAGTGAATTATCACTACCTTTAGGTGATCGTGTAAAGTATGATAATATTAAAAATTCATATCAATATACGCCTAATGTAGGTTATTTTAGATATAGTAATGAAGCGTCTGTATATACAGGTAGAACAAAAAAATAGAAATATGAAAAGATTTTTCTTACTAATGTGCATTATAATTCTTTGTAGTTGTATAAATAATTTTAACAGCCAAAAGAAAAATAATTTGTATCAAAATATAGTTAAAACATATATTGAATATAGAAACTCAGAAAAGATTCTAAGTAAAGAGGAAAACATATTATTAATTGGAGCTAATACCAGTAAATATTATGAAAATAGCTATTGGGTGGATGTTACTTTTGTAAGTCCAATGTTATTGCAAGATGCAAAATACACTAAAGTCTATCAAATAGATGGTTATAAATTAGTTATAGATGAATCATCTAAAAAATCAAATATTTTAAAAAACTCTTTTAAAGAAACTAAATATAAAAATTTCAATTTAGCAAAAGACCTAATAGATTACAATGTAAAAAATTGGCATATTATATTTAATTCTAAAAATGAAATTATTCGCATAACATCTCCATATCAAAAATCAAAAGAAATAAAAGAATTGCTTATGATAAAAGGAATAAAATTTTCAAAGGACTACGAAGAATAAAACTATATAATAAATGTGAGAGACTACCTTTGAGGTAGTCTTTCCCCCGCTGCGCAAAGTCTCCAGACTTTGAGCTTATTAAATAAACTTACCCTATGGTTTGGTTTCCAATGTTGAATAAATGACAACCCTTGCAAATATGGCAAGGGTTGTTTATAAATAAGGTTCCTAAAACAGTATAGAAGCTAGCAAAATTGACACTGCTAATAGAAAAGACAGAGTATCTGGATGGTTTTCAGTATTTTAAAAGAGATATCGTTACTTCAGGAGGAGGTGGGGAAATTGAATTGATGACAGCAAGAGCAATGGAACCTCAGGCTTTCTCATTGGAAAATACTACCGTTTCTCTCCCATCAGCCAAAACTCCGGATTTACAGTTTTTCCCTACTTCTGAAGGATTTTATGATTATCAGAAAAATCAGTACATTTACCAATACAAGGATCACTTAGGAAATATAAGAGTGAGCTTTGCAAAAAACAGCACAGGCGCTCTTGAAATCGTGGACAGTAATGATTATTATCCATTTGGGATGAACCATCTGAAAACCGGTAATGCTTATTTTGGACAGGATAGTTTTAAAAAGTACAAGTACAATGGTAAGGAATTGCAGGAAACGGGAATGTATGATTATGGGGCAAGAATGTATATGCCTGACTTGGGTAGATGGGGTGTTATTAATCCATTAGCAGAAACTTCTCGTCGTTGGTCACCTTATACATACGCTTACAATAATCCTATTAGATTTGTTGATCCAGATGGAATGCAGAATGAAGATAAGATTAAGATTTTCAATAATGGTAATATAGAAAGAACAAAAGATAATAATGCTTATGATACAGTTACCAATGAAGATGAATCCGCCTCTATAAAAATAGCTCGTACTAATGTCACAGAATCAAATCCTACAGGAGATTCGCAAATAGGCGAGTTAAAGAATGAAAAGGTTTCAATTGCAGGAGTTGGGCCTGATTTCGGTTATTTCCAAATAAATGATTATAATACAGCTACACAAGTTTTTGAATTTATAGCAGACAATACTTCTGTAGAATTTGGACAGGATAAATTTGATTTTTCTGACGGATTTTCTACAAATGTAATAAGTACAAATTACAATGAAACTAAGCATTCAAGTGCTGCTGATGTATTAGCGAATCATAATCTGAGTGTTGGGTCTGGTACCATGCATATAACAAAAGATGGTGTGTATTCTGAAGCTGTTCACTCTCATCCCGGATTTGAATATAATCCTTCTGGATTTAGTGAAGGAAACTGGAACAAAGGAAATCCAACATTTGATATAGCATATAAAGATGCAGGTGATAAGGGACGTTCAAAAAGCAATAATGCAATATCTAAGTATGTATACAATACATGGCTAAAAAATAATGGGTCAAAGGGTGGATATGTAAAATATAATTACAATGAAGCAGTATATACAGGAAAGAAAAAATAAATTAATTCAAATCTATGAAAAAAATACTTTTGGTTACTCTTGTTTTCTTTTTTACATTTAATAAAAGTGCTATTAAGAAACAAGATTTGCATAATATTATTAAAGGATATATAGAATATATTTCTAAAAAACGAAAGGTTGATAATAAGAATGAAATATTAGCAGTAACTTTTCACGACCGGACAAAAGAAAAAAATGAATATTCAATTGATGTAGCTTTTTTCAAACCTGAATTTATGGAAGGTATTCAATATAAGAATGTTTACATATTTGAAGGGTATAAACTTATACTACCTGATAATGAATGTAAAAGCATAGAGAAAATGTTTAAAAAAACCAAATATGAAAATTTCAATCAAAAGAAAACAATGATTACTGATGATTTTGAGAATTGGCATATTGTTTTAAACAAAAAAAATGAAATAACTTTTCTATCACCAGTTCCGATTTCGGGGTGTATGAAGTCAATTTTAATGAATAGAAAATTAAAATTCTCGGATACATACGAAGATATTACATTTTCTAATCCTTCTGCTGACTGCTCGATGTTTACACATTAATACTTTTTACAATTATAACAAAACCCAAGCTGCCGCACGAATCCTTTCGTGTGGTAGTATTTTAACAATTTTATCAATACAAAGATCACCTAGGAAATGTCTGTGTGAGCTTTGCAAAAAACAGCACAGGCACTCTTGAAATCGTGGACAGTAATGATTATTATCCATTTGGGATGAACCATCTGAAAACCGGTAATGCTTATTTTGGGCAGGGAACTTATAAGAATTACAAGTATAGCTCCAAGGAACTGCAAGAAACTGGCGCTTATGACTTCGGAGCCCGCCAATACTTACCTGATATTGCTCGTTGGGTTGTACCAGATCCACTTTCTGAAAAACATCCTGATTTAAATCCAATGATGTACGCTAATAATAATCCAATAAGATTTGTAGATCCAGATGGAATGGATTGGGTTGAAGCAGCGAATGGAGATATTACTTGGCGAGATGATGTAACAGCTAAAAACCATAAAGATAAAGGAGTACTTCAAAAAGGTGAAACATATAGAGGAACTTACTATGAACGCACTAAAACCTGGGACAATAAAAAGCATAAAGGACTTGTATTAGAAAGTTATCATACATATGGAAAAATGAGTTATTCTGCAGCAAAAGAAATGAGTGTTGAGATAGATGGAGAAATGAGAAACTCTAAAATTGGCGATGTGGATGTAAAGTTAAATGTAACATTTGAAAATGGGAAAACAAAAACATTAGGTTCTTATGATGGTGTTGCAGGAGGTTTTGGAAATGGCGCACCAGAAAATGGGGAGTATACTGTGGATAGTTATCAAGACAGAAGTCCAAATGGATGGTATAACAAAGGAATGAATCGGGACGGAGTCGGATTTAGTTTTAATCTTAATCCACAATTTAGTACAGGTAGAAGTTTATTAAGAATACATCCTGATGGAAATAATGAGGGAACTTTAGGTTGTATCGGAATGTCTGGGGATAAAATTGTTCTAACCAATTTTAGAGATACTCTAAGAAGTATGATAAAAACAGGAGGTCCAGTACCTGTAAATATTAATATTCAGAATAATCCAAATAATAATGGAAAAAGTGGAACGAAAATACCAAATGTTAATGAATAGTCTTTTGTTATTATTTTTTCTGTTTTTTAGTTGTCATCAATCAGAAAAAAAGATACAAGGAAAGATAGAAAATGAAACTGTTATTACAGAAAATTTTTTTAAACCAGATTTTAAAGTGAATCAATTACAATTAAGAGAAGAAGGTTCTATAAATAATTTTTATCCTCAAAATGTAAGATTATTAGATAACTTAAGATATTCTCCTGTGATTGCTTTTACAGATAAAGAAAAAAAAGAATATTTACTTGTCTATCAATATGAGGGAGATGTGAAGAATAGTTTTAGTTGCTTCGAGGTAGGGTATTTAAAAGATGACCGAAAACTTGAGAAAGACGTTGCAGAAACTAAATACGATAATTTTAATACAGAATCAGGGCTCAAATTAGGAATGACTTTAGAGGAAATAACCAATATAAAAGGTAGTAACTATAAAGTTGAAAAAAAATCTAACGAAAAAATTATCAGATATACGATTGACAATCCTAATGATCCTAAAATAAAGCAATATGAAATGCCTCCGTATTTTATGGAATTTTATTTAAAAGATAGCAAACTGTATAAAATTATATTTGGTTTTGAATATCCCTAAAATAAAACCGCCACTTGTTCGAGTGGCGGTTTTTATTTTACGAGTACGCTTTTTTAGCTTTGTAATCTCTTATTGTCATATCAATGAAGTAGAAAAGTTTTTCCTTTATATCATCGGGTAAAGCCTGCACTTCCAGAATCCTTTCCATTGTCTGCATATCGAGCAGTACATCTGCATTGCCTGTTAAATAATCCAAAGACACTTCCAGAAAAGAAGCCAGTTTATTAGCCGTATCAATGGAGGGCTTCATCTCGTCACGCTCATATCTTCCGATCACAGGCGATTTAGTTCCCAAATGATTAGCCAAATCTTCCTGCGAAAGACCTTTGCTTTTTCTTATCTCCGATAAACGTTTGCCGAAACTCATAAGTTCTAATTAATACGGTTAAACCAATAATAAAACAAAAATAAAGAATGAAAAAGTATTAAACAACTCCAAAAAATTTTGTTGTTTAAAATGGATTAGTTATTTTTAAAACTGAAAAGTTCTATAAAAATAATTTTCCTGTGTTCACGAATGACAACCCCAACCAACTCACTTACGAAAACCAAATCCTGAACATATCTGTATTAGGCGGAATCCGATTAGAAGGTTTAGACCGATTAAGAGTAACCTTATCCCGAAACTCACCTTATCGCAGTAAGACACAATCTGGATTTATACAATGATACACAGGTAGAAAAGCTGATAAGAAAAACGGCGGTAAAATTAGAAGTCGGACATTCGGTTATAGAAGCGTGTATCAATGAGCTTATTGAAGAACTGGAAAAATACAGGTTAGAACAATTAGAAAACCAGCATACGGAAAAGGAAATAAGACCATTATCAGAAGAGGAGCGAAAAGAATCCTTAGAACTCTTGGAATCTGAAAACCTTTTAGAACGTACAAATGAACTGATAGGACAAAGCGGAGTAATCGGAGAAACAGACAACAGATTAATAATGTTCTTGATTTTTTGCAGTAGAAAAAGAAACCATCCTTTGCACGTAGTGAGTTTAGGAAGTAGCGGAACAGGAAAAACACATCTACAGGAATCCATCGGAAACCCCCGCTGCGCAAAGTCTCCAGACTTTGAGCTCCGCTGGCGGAAAAAATGAGAAGATTTAGCCCTTACACCTATGCGGGTGATAATCCTATAAGGTATATAGACCCAGATGGAAGAAAATTTATTAATTTTGATGAAAATGGAAACTACACTGGAACTACAAAGGATAATTGGTGGCATAACTTATGGAATGGAAGTAAGGGAAGAGTCGTAAAAAGTGATGGAAGTACAAAGCAAAAATTTAGATTTGCTGATCCTAAAAACGATGTTGCTGATATACAATCAGGTAAAATAAATAAACTTGAATTTGTTACAGAAAAACAAATTAAAACATTAACCATATTGTTATAGTTCCGGCTGATACAGCTGAAAGTGCAAGGTATATTGAAGAATACACCAAAAAGCCTGAAAATTTTAAAGATGACAGCTGTAAGAAATACTGTTCAAACGGAAAATATCTGGTGGTGAGTTTTAAGAAAGAAGAATAGTTTTGGACAAAAAGCAATAATGAATCATTGGTTTTCCCATGTGTTACTATGAATAAAAACCTCCGCTGCAATGAATTGCAGCGGAGGTTTTATATTTTCAAAGCATTTAATCCTCTTCCCGTTCTCCTAAAGACTCTTTCAGCTTGATCAGTTCAGCTTTTACAAACTCCAGGCGGTCGATCAGGGTGATGGTTTCGGAAATTTTACTGTTGGTGGTCAGAGCGATACGGGCTCCGTCAAGGGTATATCCCTTTTCTTTTACGAGATGGTAGATCATCTGAAGATTTTTGATGTCTTCAGGAGTGAAATACCGGTTTCCTTTTCTGTTTTTTTTAGGCTTGATAATAGGGAATTCCTGTTCCCAGTAACGTATTAATGAAGTGTTTACATCGAATGCTTTCGCAACTTCTCCTATAGAATAATACAGCTTATCAGGTAAATTTATTTTCATTTTACAACTCCTAAACTTCAAAGATAAAAATTTTTTAAAGTTTCATCCAAAATATATTGTAAAAAGTGCGGTCAGACTTTGTTTTAAAGGAAAAATAAAGATGTAAAATCATCACAAAACAGCCATTTGGTCATCACAGAGAAGAAGAGCAGCTATTACCGGTTCTTTTTATCTAAATTTGTGAATCCTTAAGATATTTATCAATGAATCCGATCTCCGTTCTTCATATAGATCTTTTCCAGGCGGGTAAAAATACTTCAGATTTTTATTTTAACACCATGAAGAGTCATTTGGTGCTGGGACATCGTCATATAGAGAAGCCTCACAGACATGATTTCTATGCAGCAGTTCTCTTTACCAAAGGAACAGGAGTGCATGAGATCGATTTTCAAAGATATGAAGTCTCTGAAGGAAGTCTTTTCTTCTTGTCACCGGGGCAGATTCACAGCTGGGAGCTTTCGGAAGATATAGACGGTTACATTTTCTTTTGTTCCCAGGAATTTTATGAAATGCATTATGTGAATCAGAAACTCAGAAATTTTCCGTTTTTCGGATCCGTATCATTCCCGCGAAAACTACAATTAAACGCTCAGGAATTGAAGAAAAACATGAGTTTATTTAAAGAACTGGGAGAAGAACATCAGGCTAAAAAAATCATGAAAGAAGGCCTGATTTTATCACTAATGTCTCAGATTTTCATTAATGCTGCAAGATTGTTTTCAAAAGATTTTGATACAATGGATTCTGCTGCCGGACTTTCTTATTTTAAACATTATCAGGATTTTGAAAATCTGATTGAACAAAACTTCACAAAACACAAGTCCATTACGCATTATGCCTCTTTGTTAGGTATTTCATCCAAACATCTGAACAGGATTGCCCAGACTGTTGTTCAAAAAACAGCGACTGATGTGATCACCGAAAGAGTAGTGCTGGAAGCCAAAAGAATGCTCATGTATCTCGACGAGAGTTTGGTGGAAATTGCCTTTAGACTGGGATACGAAGAATATTCCTACTTTGTAAGAGTATTCCGGAAAAGCTCCGGAATGACTCCTACACAGTTCATGAGGAAATATAAGGCTTAATGAGTTCAAAGTTTAAGGTTTAAGGTTAACAGTTTAAAGTTTAATGGAGAGATTGTTGTAAACCACCCCGTCAAAAATTCAAAGAATTTTTGCCACCCCTCCAGAGGAGGGGAATTAGGGAAGCATCAACTACTTTTTCTAATCACCACGACCTGCAACCTATCATCTGTAATCTAAAGAGCTAACTTAAATGGTCCTTCAAAAGTCGTTTCAAACGAATCTACAAGTTTTCCTTTTTCATCGAACACGCCAATGACCATATTCTGTTTTGAGAACTTAATTTCTTCTTCAGGGAAGGAAATGTTAATGTTTCCTTTCAGGATCTGATCTCCTTTCAATATAATTTTTTCAGAACCGAAGTAAGTAATTTCTGCATTTGTTGGAGTAATCACTTTGATGAAAAGGGTTTTCTTTTCATTAGATTTATTCAGAAGAGTATAAATAAAGGTATTGGTGATTTTACCGTTTTTAACAAAGAATGTAGAACCTGCCGGTTTGATGAATTTTGCTTCCATAGAACCACGGTCGTACATTAAAAATCCAAGGAATCCGATTAACAATGCAAGGATAACAGTTGTTGCTTTCATTCTTGGGGTAAAGCGGAATTTATCCTGGTTTTCAATCTCGGCTTCTGTTGCGTAACGTACCAGACCTTTAGGCAAACCAACCTTTTCCATGACTTCATCACAGGCATCGATACAGGCTGTACAGTTTACACATTCCAATTGCTGTCCGTTTCTGATATCGATTCCTGTAGGACATACCACAACACATTGGTTACAGTCGATACAATCTCCTTTTCCTGCTGCTTTTCTGTCTTCGTTATTTCTCCATTTTGCACGGCCTTCCCCTCTTTTAAAATCATAGTATACATTAATGGTTTGCTTGTCAATCAATACACCTTGCAGTCTTCCGTAAGGACAAACCAGTGTGCAGACCTGCTCACGAAGCCATGCAAATACAAAATAAAACGTCAGGGTAAAGAAGATCATCACAAGAAACTTCAGTGAGTTTCCTTCCGGTCCTTCACTCATAATGCGGAAAACTTCTTCATAGCCCACAATATACATGAACATAAAGTGAGAAATAATCAGTGAAATAAGAAGAAAAACAGACCATTTAGTCAGCCTCTTTCTTATTTTCTCCGCATCCCATTCCTGTCTGTCAAGCTTCATCTGTTTATTTCGGTCACCTTCAATCCAGTATTCGATTTTGCGGAAAACCATTTCCATGAAAAGGGTCTGTGGACAAAGCCAGCCACAGAATATTCTTCCGAAGACTACTGTAAATAACATTACAAAAATCACGGAGGTTACTGCTCCTAAAGCCAGGATAAAAAAGTCCTGCAGGTAGAAAGGTTGTCCAATGATAAAAAACTTTCTGTCGATCACATTAATGAGAAGAAAAGGATTGTTATTGATCTTTACAAAAGGCAACCCAAAGAAAATCGCAAGAAGAATATAGCTGGTGTAATTTCTGTAGTTGGTATACTTTCCTTTTGGTTTTCTGGGGAAAATCCATTTTCTTTTCCCGGTTTCATCCATAGTTCCTACGGAATTTCTGAAATCTTCATTTTCAATTTCCAAAGACTTGATATTGTTGGACTCTGCGCTCATTGTTGTATGCTATAAAGTATTTTGGTACAATTTTCGTCCGGACTCATCATTTTTTAAGATATTTTTTCTTGAAGAAAGTGACCGGTTCTGTTACTGCAAAGCTCCGGATTATATCTTTTTATTACTAATATGATCTACGTCCAAAATAGGACAATTGAGACATTTTACTTCTGTGATTTTTATTGTGTCAAAGTGAGAAAATATTTTGATGCTTTTGGGTCATATCGTAAATTGCAGCTTTAAAAATGAAGTATGAAGAATATCTTTAAAATAAGTATGATTGGTTTGGTTTTCGCATTGGTAAACTGTCAATCAGTAAATTATAGTAAAATGTTTTATGAAGGAGTACAACCGGAAATGGTTTCCGATAAGTTCAGTTTCACAGAAGGACCATCAGCAGATAAAGAAGGGAATGTTTACTTTACCGATCAGCCTAATGATAAAATTTATTATTGGGATTGGAAAAGCAATAAAGTGATAGAGTTTTTAGATAAAACAGGAAGAGCCAACGGAACCCATTTTGACAAAGACGGCTATTTGATTACCTGTTCAGACGATCAGGGTGAGATCTGGAAGATTTCCAAAGATAAAAAAGTAGAAGTCCTGTTAAAAGGTTTTGAAGGAAAAAGATTGAATGGGCCTAATGATGTATGGAATGATGAATTTGGAGGAATGTATTTTACAGACCCTTTGTATGAAAGAGATTACTGGATTGGTTTTAAACAGGAGATCCAGCATAAAAGCCTTTATTACAGGGATAGAACCGGAAAAGTAACGAAACTGGATACCTTCACACAACCTAATGGAATTGTTGGAAGCGAAAAATTAAAGAAACTTTATATTTCTGATATTGATGCCGGAAAAACCTACGTATATGATATACTGGGAGAAGGAAAATTGTCTGAGAAAAAACTCTTCTGCGAAATGGGCTCAGATGGAATGGAACTGGATAAACACGGAAATCTTTACTTAACGGGAGATGGTGTACATGTTTTTAGCCGTTTGGGAAAGAAAATCTATCATATTTCTATTCCTGAGAAATGGACATCCAATGTGACTTTTGGTGGCAAAAACAATGATATTCTCTTCATTACTGCCTCGAAATCTGTATATACTTTCCCTACAAGGGTGAGAGGAATTAAATAATATTATGTCATTGCGGGGAGGGCGGATTGCTTCGTTGCTGTGCTCCTCGCAATGACAATAAAGTGCAGAGTGGAAGGTTTAATATGCAACCTCCATTTTCACTTTCTTACCTTTCAGTTTTTCGTTCTGAAGTTTTCTTAAAAGAGCATTTACTTTATTTCTGGCAACGGCAACATAGGATGTGGTGTCCTTTACTTCAATAATTCCAACATCTTCTTTTTGCAGCTCTCCCTTCTTTAGCAGATATCCCACAATGTCCACTTTATTAACTTTATCTTTTTTTCCTGCACTGATATAAACAGTCTGGAAAGGTGTTTTTTGTGGAACTTTAGTAAATCCGGCAATATTTTCTTCAGGAGTATTGTTTTTAATGAACGGAAAGTTTTCATCTTCCGTCATGATCAGGTACACAAAACCTTTGGCATTCATTCTTGCTGTACGGCCGTTTCTGTGAATGAAAGCATCTTCTTTTGGAGGAAGCTGATAATGAACAATTGATTCTACTTCAGGAATATCAAGCCCGCGGGCAGCCAGATCTGTGGTAATAAGAATTCTTGCAGAATCATTTCTGAATTTCAGTAAGGCACGTTCTCTTTCATCCTGTTCCATACCACCGTGGAAGGTTTCTCTGTCGATTCCCATTTGGTTGAGAAGTTCAGAGATACGGTCTACAGCCTCACGGTGATTGCAGAAAATCAAAGTCCTTTTGTTCCCGATTTTACAAACCAGATTGAAAAGCGTATCCAGTTTTTCTTCAGGAATCGTCATTACTTTTCTCAGTTGGAGATCCGGTTTTACATCATTTTCTTTAAGGAAACTGATTATTTTTTCATCTTTTAAGCCTGTAAAAGCAGGAATTTCATCCATAGCTGTGGCAGATGTTAAAATTCTTTGAGAAAGACCTTTTAAAGAATTGGAAATAAATTCCATATCATCATGGAACCCCAATTCCAGAGCTTTATCGAATTCATCAAGAACTAATGTTTTAATCGTTTTCGGATCAAAATTATTATTTCTTAAATGGTAAACAATTCTTCCAGGAGTTCCGATTAATACAGCCGGAGCTTCAATCAAATTATTAACCTCAATTTTTTTGTCATGTCCACCATAGCAGACAGAAACTTTAAAATCTGTCCCCATGGATTTAAAAACCTGCTCAATCTGTAAAGCAAGTTCTCTTGCCGGAACTAATATCAATGCCTGAACTCCCTGAACGTTTTTTTTCAGATTTCTGAGAACAGGAAATAAAAAGGCAAGCGTTTTCCCGGATCCTGTAGGAGAAAGTAAAACAATGTCTGTATTGTTTTCAGAAGCTTTATAAGTAGATTTCTGCATCTGATTCATATCCTGAATCTGCAGTTTTTGATAGATTGATTCTAATTCCATGCTGCAAAGGTAATGAATTTTGGAGTTTGAGGGTTTGAGAGTGGTAGGGCCTTAGAGTTTTAGAGTAGGAAAGTATTGCTCTTCTTTATTTCTGTGTTTCTGTCACTCTGAATGAAGGGTAGCGAAATGAAGAAGCACATTGAGTTATCCTACTTATTACAGGTGATTCGTGAATTACGTTCGTAAACTTTCAGCTCATGCCCGGCATAACAGCTGATACTGCTTCATTCTGAATGTAAGGCAGTTAATATTAGGATGCCGTGTTGGGCTCAGTTGAAGCATTCTTTTAATCAAAGTATTGATTTTTAAATATATATATTAAATATTAGTCTACTGAAATCTATTGCTTATTTTAAATAAAATTCATATCTTTGCACCCACTTTTGGGGCAAAAAGGTTTGAAGAGTAAATTACTTACAATTAATTACTTCCGTATTTTTTAATCCGCATTTATTCAAACCGTTAAAAAAGAAGGAATACAAATTTTATTAGAAAATGTCAAAAGAGACAAATTCAGCAGAGGTTTTATTAAACCAAAACGTAGCACCAGAACAATTTGATTGGGATTCATTCGAATCAGGTCTTGATGCAGATGCGAGAAAAGAAAAAAGCGATTTAGAAGAAATCTACAACGGATCATTAAACAACCTTGACGATAACGACGTTTTAGTTGGTAAAGTTGTAAGATTAACTGATAAAGAAGCTATCGTAGACATCAACTTCAAATCTGAAGGTGTTATCTCTCTAAACGAATTCCGTTACAACCAAGGCCTGAAAGTAGGTGACGAGGTAGAAGTAATGGTTGACAAGAGAGAAGACAAAACTGGACAGTTACAATTATCTCACAGAAAAGCTAGAACGCTTAAAGCTTGGGATAAAGTAAACGAACTTCACGAAACTGGAGAAATCGTTAACGGTTTTGTTAAATCTAGAACTAAAGGTGGTATGATCGTTGACGTTCACGGAATCGAAGCATTCTTACCTGGTTCTCAAATTGACGTTAAGCCAATTAAAGATTACGATCAGTTCGTAGGAAAAACTATGGAGTTCAAAGTTGTGAAAATCAACCCTGAGTTCAAAAACGTAGTAGTATCTCACAAAGCATTGATCGAAGCAGATATCGAAGGTCAGAAAAAAGAAATCATCGCTCAGCTTGAAAAAGGTCAGGTTCTTGAAGGAACTGTTAAGAACATTACTTCTTACGGTGTATTCATTGACTTAGGAGGTGTTGATGGATTGATCCACATTACAGACCTTTCTTGGTCTAGAGTGAACCACCCATCTGAAATCCTAGAGGACGGACAGACTGTAAAAGTTGTAATCCTTGATTTCGATGATGAGAAAACAAGAATCCAATTAGGTATGAAGCAATTAGAAGCTCATCCTTGGGATGCTCTTTCTGCTGACTTGAAAGTAGGTGACAAAGTAAAAGGAAAAGTAGTAGTTCTTGCTGACTATGGTGCATTCGTAGAAATTGCTCCAGGTGTTGAAGGATTAATCCACGTTTCTGAAATGTCTTGGTCTACTCACTTAAGATCTGCTGGAGATTTCGTAAAAGTAGGTGATGAAGTAGAAGCTGAAGTATTAACTTTAGATAGGGAAGAAAGAAAAATTTCTCTTGGTATCAAGCAGTTGTCTAAAGATCCATGGGAAAACATCGAAGCTAAGTATCCGGTAGGATCTCAGCATGTAGGAACTGTAAGAAACTTCACTAACTTTGGTGTATTCGTAGAGTTAGAAGAAGGTATCGACGGATTAATCTACATCTCTGATCTTTCTTGGACTAAGAAAATCAAGCACCCATCTGAGTTCTGCGCAGTAGGTGATAAATTAGACGTTGTAGTTCTTGAATTAGATATCCAAGCTAGAAGATTATCTCTAGGTCACAAGCAATTGACTGAAAACCCATGGGATAAATTCGAAACTAAATATGCTGAAGGAACTATCCACGCTGGTAAAGCTGTAGAAGTTCACGATAAAGGAGCTTCTGTTCAATTCGAAGATGCTGAAGTAGAAGCATTCTGCCCTTCAAGATTATTAGAGAAAGAAGATGGATCTAAAATCAAAAAAGGTGAAGATGCTCAGTTCAAAGTAATCGAATTCAACAAAGAATTCAAGAGAGTAGTAGTATCTCACACAGGTATCTTCAGAGACGAAGAGAAGAAAAACGTAAAAGAAGCTTCTTCTAGAAACGTAACTTCTTCTTCTAACAACGAAGAAAGATCTACTCTTGGAGACATCGATGCATTAGCAGAGTTGAAAAGAAAAATGGAAGAAGGTAAATAATCTTTGAACCATATATAAATATGAAGCCGCTCATCCGAGCGGCTTTTTTTATGAATATACATAGGATAGCAGAATTGTATGTAAGATATTGGAAAGGAGAGTTTCTTAAAAATTAGACATAACATTATAAAAAATAGTTGAGTCTTGTTTGTATGAGAATTTTATATTAAAGATTTATTTGTATTGTGAAATATTTAAACTAAAAAAATCAAAGAAACAGAATAAAAACAATCTTGAATATCTAAGTATATTATTTTATTCTATTAATTGAGGAATATGTAAAATAGTTTGATTTTTTTGTTTTATATAGGTATTTATTTACATATTTATTTTTGTTAAAAAAAACGTAAAGTTTTGTGAATTATTTGTAGATTAGCGCCTTTAATAATGGATATGAAAAACAAAGCTCTACCTCTTTTATTTGCAGTATTTTCTGCATTTCCTGCAATATTGTTCGGACAGGATAATGAAAAACTGATTAAAGATTATATTTCTCAAAATAAAATAAGGGAATATAAAAAGTCTGATCTTAATAATATCATTGTTGATAATATAGATCCGTCAAAATCATTGAATGGTAATGTGGTTAAATTTTTACAGACTTATAATGGTTTGCCGGTATACAGTTCTGTAGGAACAGCATTGATCAGGGACAATAAAATTATTTACTACACAGATAATTTTGTTACAGATTATACTACATCTACTTCAGGTACAGCTGCTATTAATAAAAATACAGCTCTTCAAAAAATTGCCGAGGATCTGAAGAATCCTGATATTGCGAATTTCACGATTCTCGGATATCTTGAAAAGACTCAGAAAAGAGCTACATCTGCTAATCAAAGATTAGTTTATACAAATGACGAGAATGGAAACTTGCGTTTGGCTTACGAATATATTTTAATGGAGCCAAAATCTCCCAATTACTGGAATATTTTAGTAGATGCCAACAATGGAAATATCCTGTTGAAAAACAATCTGACACTATCATGTAATTTCCATCATGATGCTTACGGTTCAGAAGTAGGGGAAAGCCATGCTGATCATTTTCAAAATACATTAGTTGGGCCTCAGAATAGTGTAGCACAGAATAATAATATTCCATTGCTTTTACCTGATAATGCATCATATAACGTATTTCCATTACCAATTGAAGCACCCACTTTTGGTTCAAGATCCATCATTAACAATCCATGGATTCTGAGTGCTTCTCCTGAAGGATGGCATTCTGACGGAACTAATCATTATACCATTACGAGAGGAAATAATGTTTTTGCCTATGAAGATGCAGCAGGAACAGCTTTAACAGCACCGGATTATCTTACAGGAACTCCGGCAGAAGGTGGGGCAACAAGAAATTTTGATTTTCCTTTTAATATTAATGAAACTCCATTAAACAACAGAAATGCTTCTATTACGAATTTATTTTATCTGAATAATAGAATTCATGATGTTTTCTACAAATTTGGATTTACAGAAACCGGAAGAAACTTTCAGCAGAACAATTTTGGAAATGGAGCTGCAACAGGAGAAGATGATTCTGTATATGCAGAGGCTCAGGATGGAAGTGGATTAAATAATGCTAACTTCTCTTCACCACCAGACGGATATAATGGTAAAATGCAGATGTACCTATGGTCTTCTGTTGGAAGAATTTTCTATTATAATGCACCTACCGCTGCTGTTTCCCGTACACCGGGAGCCGGAACTGCACAGTTTGGTAACCCACTACCTATAAATGGAGTAACAGGAGATGTAGCACTTTCATCAGTGTTAGATGGATGTACGGCTCTGCCTGCAAGTTCATTGGTTGATAAAATAGGATTGGTTGAGAGAGGAACATGTGCTTTTGCCATAAAAGTGAAAAACCTTCAGGATGCAGGAGCTAAAGCGGCTATTGTTTACAATAACGCAGTAAATGGTTCTACTTTGGGAAATATGGCGGGTGATGATCCGGCAATTACAATCCCTTCAGTATTAATTACCAATGCAGAAGGTGAATATATCAAAACTCAGCTTGCAGCAAGTACTGTAGTAAATGTTACCTTAAAAAGAAATATGACCCCTGACGGAAGCTTTGATAACGGAATCGTAACTCACGAATATGGTCACGGAATTTCCAACAGAATGACCGGCACCGGATACAACTGTCTGAACTCAGGAATTAGTAAAGAACAAATGGGAGAAGGATGGTCTGATTTCTTTGCTTTAATGTTGACTAATAAAGCTGGAGACGATGCTACAGTGGCTAGAGGTACAGGGACTTATGCAATAGGACAACCAATAACAGGCGGTGGTATCAGACCTGCGAAATATTCTACAAATCTTGCTGTTAACGGATTTACCTACGGAAATACCAACGGAATGGAATACAATAACGGATCAGCTGTTGTTCCGGATGTACACTCCATTGGTTTTGTTTGGGCAACCATGCTATGGGATCTTCACTGGAAATATGTTGAAAAATATGGTTATTCTTCAGACGTATTGTCCACAACGCCTAATGGAAGCACAAAAGTATTACAGTTAGTAACGGATGCTCTTAAACTTCAGGGTTGTAACCCTAGCTTTATTGATGGAAGAAATGCAATTTTAGCAGCTGAGCTGGCAACTACTCAGGGACAGGATAAATGTATGATCTGGGGTGTGTTTGCAAGAAGAGGTTTAGGGGTAAATGCATCAGCGGGAGTTAAAAATAATATTAATGACCAGGTTCAGGATTTTAATGTTCCGGAGGCATGTTTGTTGGCTACTAATGATGTAAATGCAGATAAGAACAATAATGTTTCTATCTATCCAAATCCTGCCAAGGACGAGTTCTATATTAAGTTCCCAAGCAATACTCTTGGAAAAGTAAGTGTAGAACTTTACGATATGTCTGGTAAGCTGGTTTCTTCAGAAGATAAAATCTCACCGGATGCTAAGAAAGCAATTTCTACAAGCAATCTTGTTAACGGAACTTATATGGTTAAAATCAAAGGACTAGGTTTCGAAGCTGCTTCGAAAGTAATGGTTAAAAAATAATTTACTTTTATAAACAATCTCAAAATCGCCACAAGCTTGCTTGCGGCGATTTTATTTATCTATTACCATGACACTTCAGAATGATTAAATTAATATGTCGTACCTTTGCAGGCTGTTAAAAAAATTATGAAGAAGAAAAATATACTAAAAGGTGTTTTATTTGTAGGGATTGGAGCTAGTATATACGGTATGTTAGCCACTTTTGTGAAAATGGCTTATCATGATGGTTTTACAACCTCAGAAGTTACTACTTCCCAATTCGTTTTAGGTTTGACAGGACTTTTGATCCTCAACTTTATTCAGACCATAACCTCAAAGCAGAAATTATCAATGCCAAGTTCTAAAGAAGTAAGAATGCTCTTGCTTGCAGGAACTTCTTTGGGAGGTACCAGTTTATTTTATTATATTGCCGTACAATATATCAATGTTTCCATTGCTATTGTATTATTGATGCAGTCGGTATGGTTTAGTGTGGTAGTAGAGAGTATTATTACAAAAAAGCTGCCTAATACAAGGAAAGTGGTCTCTGTGGTTATCGTATTATTGGGAACGGTTCTGGCAACGAATCTTATTAATATGGAAATAGAACTGGACTGGCATGGGGTTTTCTGGGGACTGATGGCAGCAGCTTCCTATACTTTGACGATGTTCACTTCAAACACACTGGCTACTCATCTTCCGGTTTTCAGAAAGAGTATTATTATGCTGGCAGGTGGTTCTGTTGTAGTTTTTGCATTCTTATTCTTTGCCCAGATAGGGCCTATGTATTTTGATGGTTTAAAATCATTATACCTGAATTTTACTGATAATACAGAACATATCCATTCATTTAATTATTCAATATTTCTCACATATGGATTTGTACTGGCTCTTTTTGGAACTATTATCCCGCCAATCTTATTCAATGTTGGGTTTCCCAATGCAGGATTGGGACTTGGAAGTATCGTTTCATCACTGGAACTTCCGGTTTCTGTTACCATGGCTTTTGTTTTGTTGGGAGAGAAAGTATTTCTGATCCAGTGGGTAGGAATTGTTCTGATTCTTTTTGCCATTGTTTTGATGAATTTACCTTCAAAAAAAGAAAAAGAAGTTTCAATGGCATAATTGTCTAAAAAATATTTAACTAAAAATAACAGTTGAAACCGTTCCTTTTGGAGCGGTTTTTTTTAATTTTATCTTTAAAATAAACGTTTCATGAAACATTTCAGAAATATAATGACTGTTTTTTCTTTGACAGTCTCCGGTTTTATGTTTTCACAGGTAAAACCTCTGGATGCAATGCTGTCTGATTATCAATACCCTTACGAAGTACATTATCTCAATTTCAAGTCTCAGGGCGAAGATTTGAAAATGGCTTATATGGATGTAAGACCGCAAAAACCGAACGGAAAAACGGTCATGCTTCTCCACGGCAAAAACTTTAATGGAGCGTACTGGGAAAGAACAGCAAAAGACCTTTCTGCCAAAGGATTCCGGGTAGTGATTCCTGATCAGATAGGATTTGGAAAATCTTCAAAGCCTCATACTTACCAATTTTCTTTTTCGCAACTGGCAAAAAATACAAAGGCAATTCTGGATGTATTGAAAATTGATAAAACCATAGTATTGGGACATTCAATGGGAGGAATGGTGGCCACCAGATTTACATTACTACATCCTGAGAAAGTACAGAAACTGATTCTCGAAAACCCGATCGGACTGGAAGATTATAAAACTTTTGCAGCCTACCAGACCATTGATCAGGCTTATCAGTCTGAACTTAAAAATACAGCCGAAACGTATAAAAATTATCAGCTTAAATTTTATTACGACAACAAATGGAAAGAAGAATATCAACCCTGGCTTGACTTAATCGCAGGATGGACTCTTCATAAAGATTATCCTCAGGTAGCTTGGGATGCTGCACTTACCACAGATATGATTTACAATCAGCCGGTATGTTATGAGTTTAAAAATATCAAAGTTCCTACCTTGCTTATCATTGGAACAAGAGACAGAACCGCAATAGGAAAGGACAGAGCTCCTAAAGAACTTCAACCTAAAATGGGGCAATATCAGGAATTGGGAAAGAAAACTCAACGTGAAATTGCGGGTTCAAAGCTTGTCGAAATTGAAAATGTAGGGCATCTTCCTCATATCGAAGTCTATCCTAAATTTATTGAAGCACTGTATAATTTTATACAATAATTTCATTGTAAACTATAAAATATTTGAAACATTAAGTTTTTGCAAGTGAGTAAAAATAATAAGCTTTATAAACATTTTACTTAATTTTTCATCTTTGATGAAACTTAACTATTCTTATTAACTTCATTAACTTAATGTTTCAAAATCAATTCTTTTTGTTCCCAAACAGCAATAAAGTACAAACTCCAATTCCAGAAAACAAGACACACGCAATTCCCAGGTTCTGTATAAAACCAATCGCTATTAGTCCTGAACCTATCAGGATATAATAAATCAATCCCAATAAAGCTCCGGCACTTCCTGTCTCACTTTTATAATGAATGAGGGCAGTACTCAAGATATTAGGAATAGCCATGCTGAATGCCATCACAATGAAGAAATAAGGAATTAAAAAGTATATACCTGTACCTGTCAGAATCCATACGAAAATAGAGGCGATAAATGCTATACATATACTTGCTTTTACTAAATAGTTAGGTTGTATATTCTTGAATAACAGGTATCTGTTAATTTTTGCTCCTGCAAATGTACCTGTTGCCAGTATCATACTGCTGTACCCAAAGACATAAGACGAATAATGATTTTCTTTAAAAATAAAAGGAGCCAGCGAATAGTATGAAAATAATAAAACATTGAAACTCATGATTAATAAACAGCATCTGATGATGTCCTGATCACAGAGCATCCGCTTGAGCAAACGTATCAAAATATTCATGCTGATTTCCTTTTCCGAATGATGGGTTTCCGAAATTTTCTGTCGGGAGAGCATGAAGAATAGGATTGCCAGAATACATAATGTGATGAATACACTCGGATATCCGAAGGAAGAAGCCAATGCTGAACCGGTAATCATTCCTACTACAGGACTTACAGATAAGCCGATTCCGATCCAGGAAAATACTTTACTCAGATTATCTTTGTCATAGCTGTCTCTTAAAATGGTTTGAGTCACAATGGAACCCACTGAAATTCCAAATGCTGAAATAATCCTGGCTGTAAGAAGAATTATAAAATCAGAAGCAAAAACAGCTGCCAGGGTTCCGATTCCATAGGTAATGAGACCATATTCCATTGATTTTTTTCTTCCGATCCTGTCGCATTGAATGCCCCAGAATGCTACCCCCAGCGCAAATGCTATAAAATATAAACTGATCGTTAAGGTAACTGATTCTTCATTCACTCCAAATTTCTCCTGTACCATTGGTAAAACTGGACTGTAGATGGTTTCTACAAACTGAGGAAGCATCACAAGTAGAGTCAGCAGCCAGATAGGATTTGTCTTTTTCATTTTTTTCTGCAAAGTTTCCAAAAAATCCATGTATATTTATAATGATGTAAAAACAAAAAGTATCAAAAATAGGACATGGCTATACTGAAGCAAAATGAAAGTTTTAATGCAGATACCCTTCACGAAAATGTAATTGGAATAGCTTCTGATATGGTATTGCATGATTCCGGTTTTCACTTTCATAAAACAAAGTCTCAGTTGTTGTATGCGCCATCAGGCTGTATGACAGTGACTACTTCTGACAGACAGTTGGTTCTTCCTCCGTTCAGAATGCTTTGGATTCCTGCCCATGAAGTTCATCGGGTGAATTTCAGAAACATTGTAGCCTACAGATCCATCTATTTTGATGAAGATTATTCCCAAAAGTATATAAAATCAGATCTGAAAGTTCTTCATGTCAACACCTTGTTAAAGGAAATCATAGAAAGGATTTGCTTTTGGGAGTGGTCAGCTCTTAAAAGTGACCAAACCAATCTTTTAAACGTATTCTGGGATGAAATGCAAAGGGCTCAGGAAGAAAAACTGGAACTTAAAATGCCGCAGGACAGACGTTTTAAGAGAATCGTTGAAGAGTGGACGCTACGTCAGTCTATACCTCCAATGTTGAAAAATCTTGCAGAAAAAACCGGAGCAGTGGGGAAAACGATCAGCCGTATTTTTAAAAAAGAAACCGGACTGTCTTATCAGGATTGGAGACAGCAATGGAGGTTACAGCGGTCTATTGAACTTTTGGTAGAAGGTAATTCAATAGGAGAGGTGTCGCATATCCTTGACTTTTCATCAGACAGTGCTTTTATTGAGTTTTTCAAAAAACACACAGGTTCAACACCTTTGCAATATCTTATGAAGAATGAATAGTCTTTTTGCAACTGATTAAAATTACTCTACTCAAGAATTTCAATGTATATTTCTTGTCTTATGAAAAGCCTGATTCATAGTAAATTTCATAAAATTGTATTACCTAATACATATTTTATGAAAACAATGAGTACCAGTAACGTTGAGAATTACATGCATATAGTTGAGATCAACACTACTGTAGATAAAATGTACCATGCTTTGACTCATGAAATTCCTCTTTGGTGGACTGAATTGTTTGAAGGTTCATCTTCGGAGGAGGGAAATCTTTTCACCATAAGATTTGGAGATCAGATTCACAAAACAATGCGTGTGAAAGAATTAACCGCCAATGTAAAAGTTGTATGGTCTGTTGAAGACTCATTAATTGCTCTTCCCGATTTAAAGAACCAAACAGAATGGATCGGAACAACAATTGTATGGGAAATAGAGGAAAAGAAAGGGGGGTGCCAGATAAAACTTACTCATATCGGTCTGAACCCGGCTGTTGAATGCTATGAGATCTGCTCCAATGGCTGGCTGCAATTTATAGGCAGTCTGAAAAAATTTCTGGAAACCGGAGAAGGAGTTCCCTATAAAAAGTAAAAAATATTGAAACAAAAAAAGAGACTGTTTACACGTAAACAGCCTCTTTTTGTATGTATTGTTGTCTGAATTATTTCTTCTTGTAAGCAGCGTCTTTGATTCTTGCTTTTTTACCTCTAAGGTCTCTGAAGTAGTAAATTCTAGCTCTTCTAACTCTACCTCTTCTATCAACTTCGATTTTTTGAAGTGCAGGCATGTTAATAGGGAATACTCTTTCTACACCTACATCACCACTCATTTTTCTGATAGTGAAAGTTTTTGTAGAACCAGTACCTCTTAATTGGATAACTGTTCCTTTGAAGAACTGAGTTCTGGTCTTTTGTCCTTCTTTAATTTCGTAATACACAGTAATTGTATCACCTGCTTTGAATTCAGGGAATTCTTTTTTCGCAATGTACTTGTCTTGTACGTACTTTAATAAATCCATTATTAATAAAATAAAATGTTAAAGCTAAGCAACTTACACGTTCTTCGTCAGAGGTTGAATAACAGGTTGCAAATGTACAAAATAGTTTTTGAATACACCAAATATTTAATGTGCTAAAAACTATAATTTTTTCATTCCGGTTTCGCTGAAAAATTAACGGTTTCTTTAAAATACCATCAGACAGAGTTTATATGGGAACTCTACTTTTGCCCGAAGTAAAAAATCTTAGCAAGGATTTTTAAATAGTTGATTTACAATTCGAAATTCTATATGTTATTTTAAAACGAAAACGATTATGAAACATTATTTCTTCTTTTTTTGTTTCGCGGTCCAGATGGCTTTCGGGCAGGCTTTGTTCCCTTATTTACAAAACCCGACTCCGAATTCTATGATCGTCAATTGGAAAACAGCTTCCAATAATGAAACAACAGTGATCTACGGAGATTCTCCAGCGAATCTGAATGTTACCGTAACGGGAACTACCAACATCTTCTCAGATACGGGATACAACAACAATTACTATTATCACACGGCAAAGATTACGAACCTTCAGCCGAATACCAAATATTATTATAAGATCAAAACAGGAACCAGTGAGTCTGCTGTTTACAATTTTAGAACACTTCCTTTACCGGGACAGGCTGTAACTGCCAATGGAAAGATCCGCTTCCTTATTATGGGGGACAACCAGATCAAAGCAGAACCGAGATATGATACGCTTACTTTGAATGCCTATAAAAAATTAAAGGAAAAATTCGGAGCTGCTTCAGATCCGTCAGATAATATTGCGCTTACTTTTATGGTAGGTGACCAGGTAGACGTAGGTACATTGGACCATTATGAAAATGTTCACTTTAAAAAGAATATCAAATTATCACCTTATCTGCCTATTCAGACAACGGTAGGAAATCATGAAACTTACGGAACGATGGGAATGAATTCCTACTATGCTCATTTTTATATTGATGAAATCAGTTATAAAGGTATAAGCTCAGGAAATGAAAATTATTATGCCCAGCAGGCAGGAAATGTATTATTTGTGAGCTTAAGTTCTGAACATACAGGATCAGCACAGCAAACGTGGCTTCAGCAGATTTTAACGGCAGCCAACAATGATTCTACGGTAGACTGGATTATTTCTTTAAGTCACAGACCTTATCAGGCTGAGCAGTATGTGGGAGATATTTCTACATGGGTAAGAGAAAATGCAGTACCGCTTCTGGTAACTTCTGATAAATATTTAATGCACGTAGGAGCCCACCATCATTTATACCACAGAGGTCAGCTTAAAAACACACCGAATTACCAGATTATTTCAGGAGGAACTGCATGGGATCAGTATTGGGGAATGTCTAATGAACAGGATTTTGACGATGTCCAGAAAACTTTGACAGACTGGACCTATCAGATCGTGGAAGTAGATGTCCCAACCGGAAAAGTAGATGTCGAATGTTATTCAATCGGTGGAATTTACAATAAGAAAAACAATGTGTTGGTAGATTCTTTCCACAGATATAAAAATCAACCTAAACCTGCAAAACCATCCATTACCAATACGTTCTCAGGACCCATTACTTTACCTTTGACATTAAATGGAAGTGCATTTTCATCTTCTAACGGAGAGCTTTTAAATACAACACAGTTCCAGATCAGTAAAGCCTCGAACTTCTCTGTGATTGAAAAGGAATTCTACCGCGATTTTGAAAACTGGTTCGGAAAAGACGGAAACGGAACTCCTGATAAAACGAAAAACCTAAATGATGGAATAGACATCACCAAAGCGACATTGGCAGCGAATTCTATTCCCAACGGAATCTATTATGTAAAAACACGTTACAGAGACAGAAACCTTGAGTGGAGCGACTGGAGTGATGTGAAGCAGTTCGAAATTACAGGAAGTGTAGTGTCTAATCCTATATTTACTTTAAACAAAACAGAATATGCGCAAAATGAAGCAATTACGGCTACGTTTACAGGTGGTCCGGGAAATCAGCAGGATTGGGTAGGAATCTATAAAAAAGGACAGACTCCTGCTTCTACCACTTCACAAGGTTATATTTATACGAACGGGCAGACTGCAGGAACAGTAACTTTCAATAATGGTCTGGCTACTAAAGGTCAGTATTTTGCAGGATTCTTTGCAAATGGAGGATATACAGAAATCACTCCAAGAAAAAATTTCTATGTAGGACCGAAAGTACAGCTGCAGACTACTGCTGATACGTATCCTGTGGGAGGAACCGTTACTATTAATTTTACAAACGGACCCAACTTACAGAAAGACTGGATCGGAATTTACAAAATGGGACAAACTCCGGGAACTACAGCTTCTATCAAATGGAGCTATGTAACAACGGCTTCAGGAACTCTTAATTTCACAGGACTTCCAAAAGGGTATTATTATGCTCAGTATTTATTGGAAGACGGATATAACGGAATCGGGGAGAAGGTGTTCTTCAAAGTAGGAGATATCGTTACTGATCTTTGGATCAACAAACCTGTTTATACCTTGGGTGAAAATATTACGGCTTCATGGACGGATTCTCCGGGAATCATCAAAGACTGGTTGGGAATATATCCTCAGAGTGTTCAGACACCGGATGATAATTTTGTTTCTTATACCTATTTTGACGGAATAACTCAGGGAACAAAAACTATTCAGGGAACAGCAGTACCTGCAACACCGGGAAATTACTACATGGTGATGTTTACCAATGATTCCTACACAGAAGTTTCGAACAGAGTACAATTCCAGGTGGCTTCACCTACTTTAGGAACGGAAGAAACAAGAAGTACAGAGAAAAATGTAGTGTTGTATCCTAATCCAACCAAACCGGGACAGCCTACTTTTATTAAAAGTGATTATCCGATTGAAAAAATAGAACTGGTTTCAGCTTCGGGAGAATTACTGTATGTATCGAAAAATATCAATAACCAACGTTTCTCTTTGGTGAATGAAAATCTTCCGGCAGGCGTTTACTATGTAAAAGTACACGGAAGAAAACTATTTACTTTAAAACTGATTATTCAGTAAGATAAACACAACACAATTATTATGAAGAGGCTGTCAACAATGATAGCCTCTTTTTTATGGATGTAAAAAAGTATAATTTTCCATAATTATCTGTGAAAATCTGTGCCCGTTTGCGGTTAAACAAAAAACGGTTCCAAAAAAATGAAACCGCCTTTGATATATAGTTGTGGTAATTAGTCAAATAAATGGTGCAGATCATCCTCGTTAATCAGCGTCTGGTTTTCGGCAGAAGCATCTTCCTCCTGAGTATCGGCCAGCGTTTTAGTTTCCTGAATGAGCTTTCCATCCATATTATAAAGTTTTAACAAGATCCATTTCCCGCTGCGTTCAAGTTCTTTAGCTCCATCCCATGTTTTTATTCTGATTTTTCCACTTTGAATAACACCTGCTTTTACAGAAGACTTATTGGCAGGCTTTCCTTTTACATACTGTGTGATTTGTGCTGTGAAGGAATAATCTTCCCCGTCTTCAGTGATAGGTTGTGTAAATGTATATAGAATAGTGCCTTTGGGATCGTAAACGGTTGCATCATAGCCTGTTTGTTTAGCGTTCAGCTTTTTTTCAAAACTCAGTTTTGTATTGTCACCCTCAAAAAAGTTTTTGATATTTATGATAATACCTTCCTTATAAACAGTTTCACTAAAACCTTCATAAGTAGTACCATTATAAGGGATACCATCTTTGTATGTTAATGTAGATTTCAGCTTTCCATCCGGTGAATAATATTTGATTTCCTGGATAAGATCATCTTTTAAAAATTGCTCGGAGGATAACTTTCCGTCTTCATCAAAATATTTACTGGTTACCTTTGAGCCTTTGTCATAAGTATCAATAGAGGAAATCTGTGAATATTCATAAGCCAGATGATAATCATCCCCGTCTATTGGATTATAAATATCATTTTCCTTATCATATTGGTATACAAGATGACCTATTTTTTTTCCCGACTCATCGTAAGTGGTTTTATAGCCATCTTTTTTATTCATTTTCTGTTCCTGTAAGATCTTTCCGCTTTTGCTATAAATGACGCCTTCTTTTACACTGCCGTCCTTTCTGTATTTTTCTATCTTAGAAATCCTCATTGGGCTGGAATAGTAATCCACCATCATATTTTCACCCGCACCGGAAGTAGTACTGCTGCCAAGATATTTCCCTTTTTCACCGTAATATTTTGTTTCGGTATTACCGTCCTTATCA
Source organism: Chryseobacterium sp. PCH239 (assembly GCF_018924625.1). Lineage (NCBI taxonomy): Bacteria > Pseudomonadati > Bacteroidota > Flavobacteriia > Flavobacteriales > Weeksellaceae > Chryseobacterium > Chryseobacterium sp. PCH239. The sequence continues at coordinate 1,604,492 of NZ_CP073027.1, read as the reverse complement.
ATGATAGTTTCATTTCTGATCCCTTTAATGTCATCATCATAAACGGTTGTTTTTACAGGCGTAGAGTTTTCGTAATCGACCAGAATATTAAAGACCATTCCATCCTCAGCATCCTTATAACTGAACATCTTTCCTGAAAAACTTCCGTCAGCTTTATATACTACATCTTCTGTCAGCCTGCCATTCATATCATAAGTCTGTGCCGGGCCAACCTGCTGTCCTTGGGAATAGGTGGCAAAATTCAGAACCTTTCCTTCTTCAGTATACCAGGTTACTTTTCCCTCAAAAACCTCACTGTTAGGAGTAGTGTCTGAAGCCAGTCCTTCCATTTGAAGTTTTCCGTCCTTATAGAAATCTTTGATAAGAGTAAGCTTTCCTTTAGGAGTCGTTTCACGGTAATATTCCATATTGTCCTGAGTAGTTTTTTCCCAGTTTTCATCGAAATACGTTTTTTCCTGTGCGCATACATTGATGCTGAGTACCAGTGCAAGTAATGCTGAGGTAAATAATTTTTTCATGTTTTTATGTAAGCTTTGATATTTTTATATGATTAGTGAGATGGCAGATATTGAAAGAGACCTTTATAGAGATCAAAAGAAGTGATGAGGACAGTAGTAATCTGCCATAAAATAATTTCTACATTAAAGTTGTGTTTAAATTTCTGTCGGAACTGAAAAACAGTATTTCCGGCTTTGAGAGGGCAAATATAGATGAAATTGATGAGAAATAAGATAAAAAATGAACAGACTTGTTCAGTTTTTGATGTAATGTTTTGATTATGATGTTTTTAAAAGTTTCAGATCGATTTTTAAAAAATGTATCAAATTCAGTAATGTTTCTCCTCATAGGATATACAAGAAAATTTATTAAATTTAGCCAACAGAAAAATCTAATATTTCATGATAGATAAAAGAGTAAAAAATGCAAAGGAGGCCATCGAAGGAATTAATGATGGAATGACACTGATGCTAGGTGGATTCGGACTTTGCGGAATTCCTGAAAACTCAATCAATGCTTTGGTAGAAAGCGATGTGAAAGATCTGACTTGTATTTCAAACAATGCAGGAGTAGATGATTTCGGATTAGGACTATTGCTTCACAAAAGGCAGATTAAGAAAATGATTTCTTCTTATGTAGGAGAAAATGCTGAATTTGAAAGACAAATGCTTTCAGGTGAATTGGATGTAGAACTTACTCCTCAGGGAACTTTAGCTGAAAAATGCAGAGCTGCCCAGGCCGGAATTCCGGCATTTTATACACCTGCAGGGTATGGAACTGAAGTAGCAGAAGGGAAAGAGGTAAAAGAATTCAAAGGAAAACCTCATATTCTGGAGCATGCATACGATGCAGACTTTTCTATCGTAAAAGCATGGAAAGGTGATCATGCAGGAAACCTTATTTTTAAAGGATCAGCAAGAAACTTCAACCATCCGATGGCGGGTGCGGCAAAAATTACCATTGCTGAAGTGGAAGAACTGGTAGAACCGGGACAATTAGACCCGAACGAAATTCATATTCCGGGAATCATGGTTCAGAGAATTTTCCAGGGAGAAAAATTTGAAAAAAGAATTGAGCAGAGAACTGTAAGAACTAAAGAATAAGTTCAAAACAATAAAAACAAAAAGCGCTGAATCGATGTTCAGCGCTTTTTTTATGCTTGAGGAGTAAGTGTTTTTCTTTCTCCGATCTGTTGTCTCCACATGGCGTAGTACAATCCTTTTTCGTCAATAAGATTGGCGTGGGAACCTGTTTCTACAATCTGTCCGCGTTCAAGAACATAAATTTTATCAGCATGCATAATGGTACTTAAACGGTGGGCAATCAGGACGGTGATCTGTTCTCTTTCTTTCGAAATTTCTTTGATCGTCGTAGTGATTTCTTCTTCGGTGATACTGTCAAGAGCAGAAGTGGCTTCATCAAAAATCAAAAGATGAGGTTTTCTTAAAAGAGCTCTTGCAATGGCAATTCTTTGTTTTTCACCACCACTCAGTTTCAGACCTCCTTCACCGATAACGGTTTCAATTCCTTTCTCAGCCCTTTCCAATAATGCGGTACAGCTTGATTTCTGTAAAGCAATTGCCAGTTCCTCTTCCGTAGCGGAAGGATTAACGAAAAGAAGGTTTTCTTTAATAGTTCCCGCAAATAACTGAGTATCCTGTGTTACAAAACCAATCTGGTTTCTCAGTTCATCAAAATCAAATTCCTTTCCATTGATTCCATTGTAAAAATATTTCCTTCCTGAGGTCTGTACAATCCAACCAATAGTTTCACCAGGGTACTTTTTCCGGAACCGCTGGGTCCTACAAAAGCAATGGTCTCACCGTTTTTAAGATCAAAAGAAATATTATTTAAAGCTTTATACTGTGCAGACTGATGCTTGAATGAAACATGTTTGAATTCCAGTTCCTCAATAGCCCCGATTTGTTTTGGGTGAAGCGGCTTTTCTTCCACTTCTTTTTTCATCAAACGGTCAAAATTCTGAAGAGAAGCTTCTGCTTCACGATAAGAAATAATAATGTTTCCAATTTCCTGCATTGGCCCGAAAATAAAGAAACCATAAAATATCAGAGATAAATACTGACCTGGTGTAACAATATTCTTAAAAATTAAATACAATAAAGTCAGAGTAATCATCTGTTGAAGAAAATTGACCATGGTACCCTGAATAAAGCTCAAAGAACGGATGCTTTTTACCTTTCTCAGTTCAAGGCCAAGAATCTTATACGTATTGTTATTTAAACGGATTACTTCCTGATTGGTTAATCCTAAACTTTTAACAATTTCAATATTTCTAAGACTTTCAGTAGTACTTCCGGCTAAAGCGGTGGTTTCCGTTACAATATTTTTCTGGATCACTTTGATTCTCTTACTCAACAAATTGGTAACAATGGCAATAAAGAAAATTCCACAGATATAAACAGGCATAATAGACCAGTGTAAACGGATCGCATACACGGAAACGAAAATAATACTGACGAGAATTCCGAAGAAAATATTAATGAAATTAGTGATGAATTTTACCGTATCCTCTCTTACTTTTGTTAAAATAGACAGCGTTTCACCGCTTCTCTGGTCTTCAAATTCCTGATAAGGCAGTGCCATCGAATGCTTTAAGCCGTCTGTAAATATTTTCGCTCCAAACTTTTGAGTGATCACGCTTACCACATAATCCTGGAAAGCTTTGGCAATTCTGCTTACCATTGCAGTTCCGATAAGAAGCCCCAAAAAGTAAAAAGCCCCATGATATACAGAACTTCCGTATAAATATTCATTCAGGCTTCTGGGCAATAGCTTTTCTTTATCAAAAAAGTTGGGATGGGTAACCAGCTGATCAAGGATATTTCCTGTGATCGCCGGAGCAAATAAAGAAAAAACCTGATTGACAGTAGCCAAAAATAAAGAGATGATTATCAGCCACTGATAAGGTTTTAGATATCTAAAAAGTATTTTCATTCTATTAAAAATAATAGAACAAAATTACAGATATTATTTTAACTAACAGTGTTAATTGTTGAATACAACAAAGCTCTTTTGTATTCACGTGAAAATAATTAAATTGCAGTCTAAGTTTTTATTATGCTTACAAAAGAACAAATTGCCAAAAGAATTTCAAAAGAACTGAAAGATCGTTATTATGTAAACCTTGGAATTGGGATACCTACTTTGGTTGCCAACTATGTTCCGGAAGGTATTTCCGTAGAATTCCAGAGTGAAAACGGAGTATTGGGTATGGGGCCTTTTCCTTTCGAAGGAGAAGAAGATGCTGATATCATCAATGCCGGAAAACAGACTATTACTATTCTGGAAGGAGGTTCATTCTTTGATTCAGCCTTCAGTTTCGGGATGATTCGTGGTCAGAAAGTGGATCTTACCATTCTTGGAGCGATGGAAGTTTCGGAAAACGGAGATATTGCCAACTGGAAGATTCCCGGAAAAATGGTAAAAGGAATGGGAGGTGCGATGGACCTTGTAGCTTCTGCTGAAAATATTATTGTAGCCATGATGCACGTGAACAAAGCAGGAGAAAGTAAAATTCTTAAAAAATGTACACTTCCTTTAACGGGTGTAAACTGTGTGAAAAAAGTAGTGACGGAATTAGCTGTTCTGGATGTAACTCCGGAAGGATTCAAGCTGGTGGAAAGAGCACCAGGTGTTTCGGTAGAAGACATTATTAAAGCAACAGAAGCAGATCTGATCATTGAAGGAGAAATTCCTGAAATGCAGTTCTAATCTGATAATAAATAAAAAAAGTTTCGGCCTCACAAAGTGAGGCCGAAACTTTTTAAAGACGACATCGAAACTCGCAGCGTCAAAAAAATAAGTCCTGTGAACGTTAAGAAAATTCTCCTGTCCGAAGCGCGAGGCAAAATCAGAACCGATAAAGAATAATGATTCGCGCAAGTTTAGAATTTTTAGAGAACAGGACTTATTTTTAGCGGAGAGGTCCAGGTCTTGAACTTTTGTTTCTTTTGTTTGAATACGTCGAATCTTCGATTTCAAGACAAAAGAAATTAAACATAAAAAAACTGCTTCATCATGAAACAGCTTTTATATATTTAGTCTAATCTTATTTATTTCCCATCCTGCGCTCCAAAAACCTTCTGCAAAATACTTGTAGTTCTCATGGCAGGTGTATTTCTGATTCCGCTTTCCTTATCTGCTACCATTTTAAAAACTCCATTAATGGTTTCTGTAGTAACATATTCGTTAAGATCTGTAGTAACAGCCTGTCCGGTAAACGTATTGTATTTTGAAATCAGGTTTTTCCAAAGCGTATCAGCACCTACTTTCCCTAAAGAAGCTTTTACTTTGGGTTGAAAGGCATTGAACAGCTGAGTCTGGGTTTTTCCCTGCAGATAACTTGTTGCGGCGTTATTACTCCCTAATAAAATGTTTTTGGCATCTGTAATCGTCATAGAAGTAATAGCATTTGTAAAAATAGGTGCAGCTTCTGTTACGGCATCTTCAGCAGCTCTGTTTAACAATTTTACGCCTTCGTCCGCAAGGCTTCCCATTCCGATGGAACGTAGTGTTGTATCAATTTTTCTTAATTTTTCAGGCATTAAAATCTTTACGGCTTCATTCTTGAAAAAACCATCCGTTACCGCTAGTTTTTTTACTCCATCCGTTACGCCCATACTTAAGGCCTCTTTTAATCCTGAAGAAATCTGACTTGAAGTAAGGTTTCCAATATTGGCAGATGAATTACCTGAAGTGGTAGTCGTCGTCTTAGTAGAAGTTACCGTACCATTATTTTTAACAGGAACATTAAGATCTACACCTGTTTTGTCTTTAACAGCAGATTTTATAATATCAAAAATTTGTGCCTGAGCTGATAAAGAAAATAATAAAGCGGCTGCCAGAAAAATATTTTTTTTCATCTTATTTTTTTACAAATTTAAACCTTTAATTTTTTTAAGTCGACTACATTGATCAAAAAGCAAACCACAATAATATCTATATAGAATGATTGCAAACTGCAAATTATTCATTTTACAGGAGTCTGAAATAGGGTATTTAATTTGTTTTTAAAAAGGCTCAAAGAGTTTTGAAAAATAATTATCTTAGCTCAAACCTTAACCCCATCTCATGATACGGACTTTTCTAGTACTCTTTGTATTGATTTCAAACATGATTTTTGCCCAAAATAAATTAAATCTAATCCCTTATCCTCAAAAAGTTCAACTTTTACAGGGTGAATTTGCAATACCAAAAGCTTTCGTATTAAGTGGTGATCTGCCAAAAGAGGAAACAGAATATTTCAAAAAGAGAATAGGTTCTCAGGTGGAATTTCAATATGCTAAGAAGGGTGGTGAAATTCATTTAACGAATTCTATAATTCCTCAGGCATCAGGAACAGATTCTGAACAGAAAAAAGAGTATTACTCCATAGAAATTTCTCCAAAACAGATACATATAAAGTCTTACACTAAACAAGGATACTTTCTGGCTCTTCAAACTTTGATCCAGCTTATTGAACAGTATAAAGAAGGAAAGAATATTCCGGCTATGAAAATCGAAGATCAGCCGAAATTTGCATGGAGAGGAATGCACCTGGATGTCTGCCGCCACTTTTTCACAGTAGATGAAGTGAAGCAGTATATAGATTATCTGGCAATGTATAAACTGAACACTTTCCATTGGCATTTAACGGATGATCAGGGATGGAGGATTGAAATCAAAAAATATCCTAAACTGACGCAAATTGGCTCAAAGCGTAAAGAATCAATGATCGGAGCTTACGTTGATAATACATTTGATGGAAAACCTTACGGACCTTATTTTTATACACAGGAACAAATAAAAGACGTGGTGAAATATGCTCAGGACAGACACATTACTGTGGTCCCTGAAATTGAAATGCCTGGGCATGCTTTGGCCGCACTGTCTGCATATCCTGAACTGGCATGTACCAAAGGTTCTTTTGAACCTGCTACAAAATGGGGCGTTTTTGATGATGTTTTCTGCCCGAAAGATGAAACTTTTACGTTTCTTGAAAATGTTCTGGATGAGGTAATCCAATTATTCCCTTCCCGATACATTCATATTGGAGGTGACGAGTGCCCGAAAACAAGATGGAAGGAATGTGCGCACTGCCAGGAACTGATTAAGAAAAATAATTTAAAAGATGAACACGGCTTACAGAGCTACTTTATTCATCGGATTGAAAAATATGTTAACAGTAAAGGGCGAAAAATCATAGGCTGGGACGAGATTTTAGAAGGCGGATTAGCTCCCAACGCCGCTGTGATGAGCTGGACAGGCGTGAATGGAGGTATTGAAGCTGCAAAATCAAAACACTTTGCCGTCATGACTCCTGGTGCCTACTGTTATTTTGACCATTATCAGGGAGATCCACAGTCTGAACCTAATGCTTTTGGAGGATTTACTCCGCTGGAAAAAGTCTATTCCTATAATCCTATCCCTTCCGAACTGAATGCAGAACAGTCCCAATATATTATGGGAGTTCAGGCGAATCTGTGGACGGAATATATTTTAGATTTTAAGCAGGTACAGTACATGATTTTTCCAAGATTAATGGCGCTTTCTGAAGTAGGATGGGGAACATCAGATCCTAAGAACTATAAAGAATTTGAAAACAGAGTGATTAACCAGTTTAAAGTTCTGGATGGTATGAAGGTCAACTATGCCAGAAGCATTTATAACATCACCGGAAAAGTAATTCCTTCCAATAACGGAATTGCTTATGAACTGTCTACTTCGCAGAATTCAAACAGTATCCGATATACGCTGGATGGAACAGACCCTTCCATCAATTCTAAAACGTATCAGACGGCAGTTGAGATTCCTAATTCTTTAACCATTAAATCAGCTTATTTTGAAGAGGGGCAGTTGAAAAGTGCCGTGTCTACACAGCAATTTATCATTTCAAAGACTACCGGAAAAAAGATAACTTTAGAACAACAACCTAGCGAAAACTATTCTTTTGGAGGTGCTTTCACCTTAGTAGATGGTATTATCGGAAATGTAAAAAAACTGGGTAAAACATGGCTGGGCTTTCAGGGAAAAGATGTAGTGGCAACAATAGATTTGGGGCAGAAAACAACTTTTTCAGAAGTGTATTTCAATACCCTTGAAAATAAAGGAAGCTGGATTCATCTGGCTAAATCTGCAAAGATTTTTGTTTCTGATGATAATAAGAATTTCAAACTGATTAAAGAGATCGGCACGCCTGAAATTCAGAAGGCCGGCGGAAAAATCAAAGTGAATGTAGGAACGCAGAACGCGAAATACCTGAAAGTAACTATTGAAAATGCAGGCATTATTCCGGCAGGAAATCCTGGTGCAGATTCCAAAGCATGGTTGTTTGTTGATGAAATTGGCGTAAATTAGAATAAAAAAATGCAGAACGACACGATACTTTCTTCAGAATTCTCATCATCACCAGAATTGGTAGAAAAGCTGTATCAATATGGTATAACGAAGAATTACCATCAAGGAGATATTATTCTAGATGAAAATGCTTCCATCCGTTCCATTCCTATTGTGATGAAAGGAATGCTGAAAGTGATCAGAACGGAAGAAGATGGGCGTGAAATTTTACTGTACTACATCAAAGCAGGAGAAAGTTGTATCATGTCTTTTCTGGGCGGTATGCATAATGAAAAAAGCATTGTAAAAGCTGAGATTGAAGAAGATGCGGAAATTCTTTTTCTGCCGGTAGACAAAGTCTCTTTATTCATCAAAGAACATCCGGAATGGCTGGATTATATCTTCAGACTGTATCATAAAAGATTTGAAGAGCTATTAGATATCATCAATGCCATCGCTTTCAAAAAAGTAGACGAAAGACTTCTCAACCTATTGCAGAAAAAATCTGAACTCACTGGCTCTGAAACCATTCATACCACTCATGAGCAGCTTGCCAATGAGCTGGGAACCGCAAGAGTAGTGGTGTCAAGACTTTTGAAGCAACTGGAAGAAGACGGAAAACTCATGTTAGGCAGAAATAAAATTACCCTCCTGAAAGCCCTGAACTCATAAATTCTCTCTCAATTTAATCAAAAATACTCATATTTCCCTTTCTTGGAAGGGTGGCAAAAGTTCAAAGAATTTTTGACGGGGTAGTTAAAGCCATTGCGAAGCAAAGGTGAAGCAATCTCAAAGAAGCGGAATTACTCTAAATTCTTTGTGTCCTTTGTGAAACCATTAGTCTTCATTTGTGTTAAAAATCTCCTTATGTAACAAAAGTAGCTGTAGCTTTCTTTCCGCATTCCCATTTTTGCATCAGAATTAGTTGAATAAAAATGGAAATTATAGGATATGCAGCCGCAATTTTAATAGGAGTTTCTCTCGGTTTAATAGGAGGTGGAGGAAGTATTCTCACGGTTCCCGTACTTGTTTATCTCTTCGGGATTGATGCTTTTCTGGCAACAGAATATTCTCTCTTTGTAGTGGGAATCAGCAGTCTTGTAGGCTCTGTATCCTATTTTAAAAAGGGATTGGTTAATTTTAAGATGGCTTTGGTATTCGGACTTCCTTCGGTAATTTCTATCTTTCTGACCAGAATATATCTTCTTCCTTTAATTCCTGAAAACGTATTCCAGATACAGAACTTTACGGTTACCAAAAATATTTTTTTACTACTGATTTTTGCAGGCTTAATGATTCTGGCTTCCTATAAAATGATAAAAAGAAATTCTTCAGAAGAATCTTTAGAATGCATTACGAATAAGAATAGTGCTTTTCTGGCAGCAGGACAGGGTTCAATAGTAGGTGTTTTAACTGGATTGGTAGGAGCAGGAGGCGGTTTTATGATTATCCCGGCATTAGTGAATCTATTAAAAGTGCCCATGAAAACTGCAATAGGAACTTCCTTAATGATTATTTCTTTCAATTCTTTAATCGGTTTCCTCTCTTCAGTAAACCAGGTGAAAATAGAATGGAAACTGCTGGTTTCTATTACGGTGATTGCTGTTGCAGGAATTATAATGGGCTCAAAACTATCAAAAAAGATAGACGGCAAAAAACTGAAACCTGCATTTGGGTGGTTTATCCTGATCATGGGTATTTATATCATTACGAAAGAAATCTTCCTTTAATGTTCTTATGTAACAAAAGTAGCTGTACGGGAAAGCAGAAAGCTGGAAATTTGTATCAGATAACAAATCAAAATAAAATAAAATGAAAATAGAACAGATTTATACAGGATGCCTTGCACAGGGTGCTTACTATATTACTTCAGCCGGCGAAGCCGCAATTATTGATCCTTTGAGAGAAACACAGCCTTATATCAACAGACTGAAGGAAGATGGAGTAGAATTGAAGTACATCTTTGAAACTCATTTTCATGCAGATTTTGTCAGCGGACATCTGGATTTAAGCCTTAAAACCGGAGCTCCAATTGTTTATGGACCGACAGCCAATCCCGAGTTTGATGCTGTTATTGCAGAAGATGAACAGATATTTGAACTAGGAGATATTAAAATTAAGGTTCTTCATACACCAGGACACACGCTTGAAAGTTCATGTTATGTATTGATTGATGAAAATGGTAATGAAAAGGCTCTTTTTAGCGGTGATACCTTGTTCCTTGGAGATGTAGGCCGTCCTGATCTGGCACAGAAAGGAGCAAATATGACTCAGGAAGAGCTAGCAGGTCTTTTATATGATAGTTTGTATCATAAAATTCTGCCTTTACAAGATGATATTACGGTTTATCCCGCTCATGGAGCCGGTTCAGCCTGCGGCAAAAATATGCAGAAAGAAACCGTAGATACATTGGGAAATCAAAAAAGAACCAATTATGCCTTGAATCAAAAGGATAAACAGAGTTTTATACAAGAAGTAACAGATGGGCTTTTGCCTCCGCCAGCTTATTTCGGAATGAATGTGATGATGAATAAAAAAGGGTACAGTAGTTTTGATGAAGTACTTTTAAAAGGGTTGCACGCTCTTTCTCCTGAACAGTTTGAGGAAATTGCTGAAGCCTCAGGTGCTTTGATTTTAGATGTAAGATCCAATCGTGAATTTGCCAAAGGTTTTATCCCACAGTCTATCAATATAGGATTGGATGGTGATTTTGCCCCGTGGGTAGGAGCTTTAATTGCTGATGTCAGCCAGCCTATTCTGCTGGTTACTGAAAAAGGATATGAAGAAGAAGCGGTAACTCGTTTGAGCAGAGTAGGATTCGATCATATTTTAGGTTTTCTGGATGGAGGTTTTGAAAGCTGGAAAAAAAGCGGAAAGGAAACAGACTTTGTCAACCGAATCTCTGCAGAACAGTTTGAAACCGAAATCAAAGAAAAAGAAGCCAAAATCATTGATATAAGAAAAGAAAGTGAATACAACGCAGAACATATTCATGAAGCTTACAGCAAACCTCTGGCCTATATCAACGAATGGATTCATAAGATAAAACCAACAGAACATTTCTACATGCATTGTGGTAGCGGTTACAGAAGTACAATGGCAGCAAGCATCCTTCAGGCAAGAGGATACAGAAACTTTTCAGAAATTGAAGGAGGTTTTAAAGCAATTAGCTCTACAGAGATTCCTAAAAGTGATTTTGTGTGTCAGACTAAAATTTTAAATAAGTAAAAAAAATGTTAGAAATTATAAAAGAACCCTGGCCATGGTATGTTGCCGGACCATTGATTGGACTTACCGTTCCTGCTTTATTGATTATGGGAAATAAATCCTTTGGAATCAGTTCCTCGCTGAGACATATCTGTGCAGCCTGTATTCCTGCCAATGTAAATTTTTTCAAATACAACTGGAAAAAAGAGGCCTGGAATTTATTTTTTGTACTGGGGATTTTCTTCGGAGGATTGATTACATCCCAATTTTTAGTGAATCCTAATGAAATAAAAGTCAATCCCAATCTGAAAGCAGAATTGGCAGGATATGGAATCACAAATTACAGTAATCTGGTTCCGGAACAACTGATGAATTTCGAAAGCCTGTTGACCCTGAGAGGATTTATTATGATGGTAGTGGGTGGGTTTTTGGTTGGTTTCGGAACAAGATACGCAGGAGGATGCACCAGCGGACATGCAATCATGGGACTTTCCAACTTACAGTGGCCTTCTTTGGTGGCAACAGTCTGTTTTATGATCGGTGGCTTTTTAATGGCTAACCTTATTTTGCCTATCATCCTTTCCCTATAAGTATAATTTAAAAAGAGAATTGCATTATGATCAAAGAAAAAGAACAATATATATATACCACTTGTGTAAACGAAAGTACGGCTAACCATCCATGGTATCACAATCTGAAATACCTCGCCGCTGGAATTATTTTCGGGATTATTTTTGTGAAAGCAGAAGTGATCAGCTGGTTCAGGATACAGGAAATGTTCCGTCTGCAGTCTTTCCATATGTACGGAATCATTGGAAGTGCCGTATTGGTAGGAATGATTTCAGTGTGGCTGATTAAAAAATTTAAGGTAAAATCAATTGATGGGGAACCTATTACTCTGGCACCTAAAAAGTTTAATAGAGGTCAGATCTATGGAGGATTGATATTTGGTTTTGGCTGGGCCATTACTGGAGCCTGTCCCGGACCTCTTTTTGCTCAGATTGGAACAGGAGCTTTAGCAGTATCTGTTACTTTGTTAAGTGCAATTGCCGGAACATGGGTATATGGATATTTCAGAGATAAACTGCCTCATTAATATCAGATAAATTATAAAAAAGACTGCAGAAAAAATCTGCAGTCTCTCAAGTATAAAAATTATGAATAAATGAAGTTCTCCGCACCTAAAGCCATATAAAGATTTATACGCTCTATTCTGTACTGAAGTTCCAGATTGATGAGGTTCATTTCATTTTTCAATAGGTCCCTTTGTTTACGAATCAGTACAAAACTGTTGCTGGTACCGACCTTTATTTGTTTTTCAGTAAGAGAAATATTGTTTTTCAGTTCATTGACAGCATTAGTTGTATAAGTCATCTGTTTTTCAATAGAACGGAGATTTGCTAAAGAAGATTCCACTTCGTTCAATGCATTCAGAACAGCTTTAGAATATTCTTCAACGACTTGTTTCTGCTGAGAATTTTTTACTTCTACATTCTTTTTAAGCTTTCCACCATTGAATAGAGGAGAAACTAATCCTCCGCCCACTTTTATTAAAGGGTTGGAAAATAAAGAATTAATAGATTCCACATTACTTCCTGCACTCCCAAGCGATGAGCTTATATTTAATGATGGAAGTCTTGCCGCTTTAGCTTCCTGTACTTCATAAAAAGCTTTTTCGATCTGGAAATGACTCGCCTGTATGTCTGATCTGTTTTCAAGAAGCTCCAGAGGAAAAGATTCAGGAATACTGCTTTTTACAGAATTAAAGAAATTCTGGGTTGCCAGTTTTCCCTCCGGATACTTTCCGGTAAGAAGTTCCAGAGACCTTCTCGACTGCATATTGGCATTTTTAATCTTTTCAAGATAACCCTGCAGGGAAATAATTTCGGCAGAAATATTGGACACATCAATAGCATTTGCCGTTCCAACTTTCTTTTGAATAATGTAGAGTTTTTCCAGGTCTTTGGTCTTCTGAATATAACTTTCAATCTTATTTTCCTGAATGTTTCCTGCAATATTCAGAAAATAAGCTTTGGCAATCATTCCTGCAATAGACTGATGAAGCAGTGTATTCTGATGTTTTGCAGAAAAATAGCTGCTGGTGCTGGCCATCTGTGAAGATTTATTTTTGCCCCAAAGGTCAATTTCCCAATTGGCTTTTAACGCAAGACGCTGAACCTGACTGCCACTAACCAGATTATTCGAAGTGTTGGCTACAGCACTTACGCTTGGATAAAGGTCGCTTCCGGCAATTTCCATTGCCAGCTCAATCTGGTTAAGCTTTTCTCTGGCAATAATCAGATCTGCATTATACAACATTCCTTCATTAATCAAAGCTTCAAGCTGTGAGGTCTTAAGATCATTGATCCAGTCATAGGAAATTGATTTTGAATTTGCTTTTCTGTCAAAAATCCAGTCATCCGGAATTTGTATATGAGAAGCAATTTCACTTTTTTCTTTCAGCTCATTTATATTTTCCTTCGTAGCTTCTTTATAACCGATGCATGAGCTTAAGCTTACAGAGAGCACGCTCAATAAAACTAACTTTTTATACATGTTAATGAAGTTTAGGAATCAGGAAGTTGATTTTACTGTTGATTCGCACCATTACTTTTCTGATAAGATGAAGAGGTTTAATATGATCAGAATAGATCACAGCCATTCCTCTTGCTCCCACTGTAAGTTGTTTCTGGTTATCTTCCAATACAAACTTGGCAATCAATTTTCCATCGGTCTCAGGTAATTGTCTTGCCGTATCAGGAAGTCCTGCCGTAGAACCATTTCCACCCAGCATTCCTCCTGCATTATTCATGATTCCCTGGCTTGTAGCATCAATTACATATTCAAGTTTAGCTTTTACCACTTTTCCAGGTTCTGTTTTAAGAGCAAGCTCTACTTCATTTCCATTTTTTACAGATTCAAGCTCGTTCTGAGCAAAAAATCCAATAACTGACTGCTGCTTCTGAATCAGAACAAATGCTGATTTGAATGGGGCCATAATAGCTCCTTCATTCAGCTGCACATTCGGAATTATCCCATCTGTTGGTGCTAAAACAACGGTCTGGGAAAGATTCCATTTTGCCTGATCCAGCTTAGCCTGAATCTCAGATACTGATGAATTTTCTCCGCCATAAGAAGCATTGGACTTTGTTTCCAAAGACTGCTGTTGTGATTGTGCAGCACTGATTCTTGACTGAAGATCGCGGACATTCGTGATCGCCTGTTCAAGATCGAACTTGTTGGCTGCTCCTGCCTGTACAAGCTCCTGATATTGAGAGACTCTTTTGTTGGCAAGATCAAGCTGCGACTGTAATGCCGTAATATTTTTTCTGGAGGCCGAAATGTCTGCATCATAAGAATGTACAGTGGCTTTCATACTGCTCAGTTTAGCTTCCAGTGATTTAATTTCCTGTAAATAGGGCTCCCTGTCAAGCATAAATAAAGTATCTCCCTTTTTTACTTCCTGGTTGGTACTCACATATACTTTTTTCACCTTTCCCAAAACCTGCGTAGTAATATCCACACTTCTGTTTCCCACCTTTACATCAGAGGTAATAGGGCAATAATAATTTAAACTTAATATCAAAGCGATAGATCCGAAGATAGGCAATGAATATACAATTACCTGTGTGGTAAATGTCCACGGGATCAGTTTTAATTTTTTAATAAGAAGCCAGCATATTCCGGCATATATTGCAACTAGTAATTCCAGCATGTTTTTTAATTTTCGATAGGTTTTAATTCTTCTTCAGGCAAATCTGTGTTGTCTTTCTCTCTTTCAGGAGCCGTCTGGTTTCCATAGTCATAGTTGGCCCAAATTAAGGCAACCGGCCATAAAAGACCGCCAAAGATCAGAGAAAGAAGACACATACTTTTGATAGCGTTCAGCTGGGGATGGTTTTTCTTTTCTGCTACTTTTTCCGGGTAAATATGAACTTTCCAGAAGAGATAAATCCCTGCAATAGGCAATACAAATAAGATAAGCCAGGATGCTCCGTCGGCTATTTTGTCTTCAATATTGCCTGTAGATGCCTGAGCAAAATTGCATGCCAGTAACAGGCAGAGAATGGTGGTTATTCTTTGCATAAATATATAATGGTAATAAAATTTTGACTTAAGAAAATACAGATTCAGATCCCGATGAATATCCGGACAATCACATATTAATCCTGTTAAGAGGTAAAGACTATTCTATAAGATGGAATGCTTTGAAGATGATTATATTTTTTTTCATTTGGTTTTTTTATGTGTGAAGAACAAGTTTTTGACCGGACAAAATTATACTGAATGCAACAATTAAAAATATTCTTAAGTTATTTTTTTCCTTGATTCTTTTTTTTATTGTCACGGGCAGTTATACGGGAAAGAGAATTAGGAGTAATACCCAAAAAATTGGCAATATACTTTCTGTTTGCATTTTGACACACAAACGGATGGCTGCTCAGGAAATCTTCATAGCGGGAAAGCGGAGAACTTTTGCAAAACTGTTCTGTACGTGCGGATAAGATGCTGATAATCTGCTTTAAAGATTTTAAGTACAAATTGTAAATTCCTTTATGCTGAAATGCAGTCTGCTCAAATTCGCCTTTATTAAAAAGAAAAATTTGAGAATCAATGACAGCCTGTATGGTATACTTTTTTGTGCCTTCCGGGGAATAAGATTCCGGGCTTTCCATAAAAGCAACCTCTTTTTCTGAGGGCAGAAAAGTATTGATTTCAACTCCGTTTTCATCATCAAAGAAAAATCTCAGAAGACCACCTGTCAATATAAATAAATGGTTAAATGGCTGGCCAGGCTCTAAAAGTTTTTCTTTTTTCCGAAGAAGTTTGGGAGTACTGATGCTTGCAAGGACCTGAATTTCTTCATCAGATAATTCCTTAAAGCAATCCATTCTTCTAAACGTTTTAAACATAAATATTCATTATAATAACCAATATAAAAATAAGAAAAAATAGGAAAGAAAAAATAGTGAAAAAGCCATAAGACTTTCAACGAATTTTTTTAAGATATTTGCTTTGTATTAAATAATTTTGACATACAATGAACAATAACCGAAGAAGTTTTATTAAAAAACTGGGAATTGCCACAGCAGCCCTTACCATTAATCCTTTAGATGTGATGGCCGGAAATCTGCCTGAAAGTAAAAAAATCGTCAACAAACCTATTGTACTCTCCACCTGGAATTTCGGATTAAAAGCCAACGAAGAAGCTTGGACAATCCTTGGAAAAGGAGGAAGAGCTTTGGATGCTGTAGAAAAAGGAGTCCGTCTTGTAGAATTAGATCCAAAAGAAAGAAGTGTAGGATATGGAGGACGTCCGGACAGAGACGGAAGGGTAACGCTGGATGCTTGTATCATGGATGAAAATTATAATATCGGTTCTGTAGCCTGCCTGGAATATGTTAAAAATCCTATTTCTGTAGCCAGAGCTGTCATGGAAAAGACACCACACGTTATGCTGGTTGGTGACGGAGCATTACAGTTTGCCCTTTCACAAGGTTTTAAAAAAGAAAATCTTCTCACTCCCGAATCAGAAAAAGAATGGAAAGAATGGTTAAAGACCAGCCAATATAAACCCATTGCCAATATTGAAAATCACGATACCATAGGAATGATTGCTTTGGATGCCCAAGGAAATCTTTCCGGTGCCTGTACGACGAGTGGAATGGCTTTCAAAATGCATGGCAGGGTAGGAGATTCCCCAATTATTGGAGCAGGTTTGTTTGTAGATAATGAAGTGGGAGCGGCTACAGCAACAGGTCATGGTGAAGAAGTGATAAGAACCGTGGGAACCCATCTTGTGGTTGAGTTGATGAGACAGGGCAGAAATCCACAGGAAGCCTGTAAAGAAGCTGTAGAGAGAATTGTAAAAATCAATCAGCGAAGAAATAAAAATCTGAAAGATATTCAGGTAGGTTTTATAGCCATCAATAAACAGGGAGAATATGGATCTTATTGTATTCAGGATGGATTCAACTTTGCCGTTTATGATCAGAAAGGAAACCGCCTTGAAACTCCTGAATTTGCTTTGAAATAATTAAAAATTCAATAGAAATGGGCTTCAGCCCATTTAAACAAATAAAAGATACCCATTGGCTTTAGCCAAAACATAAAACAAATATGAAAAGAACGATTATCGCTTCCTTGTTTATGATTATTGCTTGCAAGGAAGAAAAGAAGGAGATAAAAAAAGATGGTGAAATCCAGCCAATAAAAGAAAAAGTAGTTTTGCATAATGATTCCAATGAAGCTGAAGAAGCCCAAAAATGGTTGGAAAAAAGTATTGTCTACTATTTTAAAGCTGATATTGGAAGTGAAGAAAAGAATATGCAGAAGATCACCACAAAAGATTATTTTGATTATAAAACTGATGCAACAAATGTTAATCTGGATGTAGACGGAAGTCTTACCGACAAAGAATTTCAGGATAAATGGAAGTCTAAGTTTGATACCAGTAAAGCTGGAGTCGGCATAGGATTTTTGATCTCTGCTCAGGATTGGAACAGTATTGAAGTAGAAAGTTGCGATTTAAAGTCGTCTTCAAGGGATGAATATATATTCAATGTAGTATTGAGAGATGATGGCTTCAAAGCTCAATATCCCTCTGTGATAAAAGTAGTAAAAGAAAACGGTTCTTTTCTGATTGCGGATGTATGGCAAGACGAACCGAAATAAAATTTAATAGATACAATACAATGTCAAAAATAGAAATAGCTTGTTTTAATCCTGAATCAGCAGTAATTGCTTTTGAAAATGGGGCAGACAGAATCGAATTATGTGATGGACTCAGTGAAGGTGGAACTACTCCGGATTTCGAAACCATGAAGAAGCTTCGTGAAAAAATTACGGTCCCGATTTTTGTGATGATTCGTCCAAGAGGTGGAGATTTTACCTATTCGGATTCGGAATTTGAGCAGATGAAAAATGATTTGGTTCATTTAAAATCTTTACATGCAGATGGTTTTGTATTCGGTATCCTGGATGAAAATGATGAGATTAATATAGAGCAGAATAAAGTTTTAGTCGAATTGGCAAAACCGCTTCCATGTACTTTTCACCGTGCCTTTGACCGTGCCGCAAATCTGGAAGATTCTCTGGAAAAAGTAATCGAATGTGGTTTTACAACCATTCTTACCTCCGGTCAGAAACCGAATGTATCTGAAGGAAAAGAAAATCTTAAGAAACTTGTTGAACTTTCCGGTGGAAGAATAGAAATCCTTGTTGGAGGCGGACTTCGCTCATCCAATATCGAAGGGATAAGAGCCTTTACCCATGCCGGATACTTCCATTCTTCAGCCATTACGGATGGTGGGGCTTTTGCCAACCCGGATGAAGTGGTTGCATTGAAGAATAAATAATATGCACTCTGGTTGTCATTCCAAGCGTAGCGGGAACTTAACCAATAAAAATAGAGATTCCTTCGTACTTCGGAATGACAAAATCACTGCTATGGTAACAATACAAAACAAATTTATTGATGAATAAAACGATCCTTTTTGTTTTCCTTTTTGTGCAGAATATCCTTTCCGCGCAGTTTTCACAAAGAAGCTTGTCTTTGGAGAACTGGCAGTTTAAAAATTCAAAAGATCAAAACTGGCTTCCTGCGAAAGTTCCGGGAACCGTTCATCTGGATTTAATGAATAACAAGGTGATTCCCGATCCTTATCACGATGAAAATGAAAAGAAAGTACAATGGGTTGAAAATGAGAACTGGGATTATCAGACCTCATTTACTATTTCACCTCATGAACTAAAGAACGACAATATTGATCTTGTTTTTAACGGTCTGGATACATTTTCAGAAATTTATCTTAATGGAAAACTGTTAAAGAAAACAGATAATATGTTCAGGAAATGGGAAATTCCGGTGAAACCATATCTGAAAACAGGAAAAAATACAGTTCAGATTAAGTTTAAATCTGCAGTGAATACCGGAAAGGAATTAGCGAAAAAAATTCCGTTCACCCTACCGGAATCACCAAGAAGTTTTGTGAGAAAAGCACAATATCAGTTTGGCTGGGATTGGGGACCAAGATTGGTTACGGCAGGAATTTGGAAAGATGTTCAGCTGGAATTCTGGAATAAGGCCAAAATTATAACTGTTAAAGATATTCAGAAAAGCACCTCTGGAGCTTCTACAGACTTACATTTTGACATAGAAATTTATGCTGAAAATGCAGGAGACTATACCTTAGATCTTAATAAAACCCACAGAAAAGTATCTCTGAAAAAAGGAATCAATACAGTCTCTGTTCCTTACGAAACTGGCGGAATGAAGCTTTGGCAGCCTAACGGGCGTGGTGAGGCTCATCTCTATGATTTTGAAGTAAAATTAGCTAAAGATCAGAAAAACATTGATGCTAAAAATCTCAGAATAGGATTAAGAACGGTAGAATTGGTTCAGGAAAAAGACGAAAAGGGAAAATCATTCTATTTTAAAGTGAATGGACAGCCATTATATATCAAAGGAACAAACTGGATTCCGGGAGATAGTTTTTCACCTAGGATGACCAAAGAAAAATACCAGAAACTGATCAAAGATACCAAAGATGCCCATATGAATATGATCCGTATCTGGGGCGGAGGTATATATGAAGAGGATGAATTTTACAAAGCCTGTGATGAAAACGGTATCCTGGTCTGGCAGGATTTTATGTTTGCAGGTAGCTTTTATCCGTCAGATGAAGCATTTTTAAACAATGTAAAAGAAGAAGTAAAAGATCAGGTGAACAGACTTCAGAATCATCCGTCCATTGCTCTGTGGTGCGGAAATAATGAAATTGATGAAGCGATTGTCAACTGGGGCTATCAGAAACAGTTTAAATATTCAAAAAATGACTCTCTTCAGGTTTGGAAAGATTATAAGAAGCTGTTTCATGAGGTAATTCCTAATGCATTGGCAGAAAATCTGAAATCGGATAAAAATATATATTGGCCAAGTTCTCCCTCCATTGGTTGGGGACATAAAGAAAGTCTTACCGAAGGAGATTCTCATTACTGGGGCGTTTGGTGGGGTGAGCAGCCTTTTGAAATTTACAACGAAAAAGTAGGGCGTTTCATGTCTGAATATGGCTTTCAGGGTACACCTAGCCTTGAAACTACAAAATCAATGTTCTCCGGAACTCTGGATTTAAGCTTTCAGAATCCAACCATTAAAGCTCACGAAAAGCACGCCCGTGGCTGGAACATCATTAATGAATATCTGAAGCGTGATTATAAAATTCCAACAGATTTTACGCAATACAATTACGTTTCACAACTGTTACAGGCAAGAGGAATGCAGATTGCTATTGAAGCTCACCGCCGTGCAAAGCCTTACAATATGGGAACCTTGTATTGGCAGCTGAATGATTGCTGGCCGGTAGTTTCCTGGTCTTCCATTGATTATCTTGGAAACTGGAAAGCCTTCCATTATCAGGCGAAAAGAAGCTTTGAACCTGTTTTGGTATCAATAGCGGAAACCGAAAAAAGCTATGATGTCTATCTGATAAGCGATCTCCTGAAAGAACTGAAAACAGAGACAAAATTTGAATTGATTGATTTCAAAGGAAAAATACTTTGGAAAAGCAGTCAGTCAGATAATGTAAAAGCTGATGTAAGTAAGAAAATACGAAGTATCATTAAATCAGAACTGGGTCAGTTTGATTTGTCCGCAACTGTTTTAAAGGTCAGTTCCGAAAAAGACACAAAATTCGAAAAGCTGTTCTTCTTTAGTAAACCAAAAGATCTGAAACTCTTACAACCTGATATTAAAATCAGGAAAATATCACCCACTGAAATTGAAATTTCAACAGATAAGCTGGCTAAGGACATTTATTTAATCGGCGATACTCACTTCAGCGATAATTTCTTTGACCTGCTTCCGGGAACTTCAAAAAGAATTACCCTTTCAAAACCTTTGGAAAATATAGAGGTGATGAGTCTTTGGGAGGTGATAAAGAAGTAAAATATATTCTGAAAAAATTATTTCAAACAGTTATGAATTTCCGGAAGGTAGATCTCCCAACCTTACAGGTTTTGAAAACCTGTAAGGTATTATACTGGAAAGTTTCATTAGAAATTCTACCGAAAAAAATATAAATTTTACCCTTCCAACTCAAAAATCAGCCGTAAATTTGCCTCATATTTTATTACAGTTATGGTAAATTTTGTTCTGATTGCAGTGTGTATCATTGCAGGAATGATATTCAAAGCAACAAAATCTATCCACCCCGATGCTCACAAAGGCATCAATACCTGGATTCTTTATCTTGCTCTTCCGGCAGTTTCGTTTAAATATCTGCCCAAAGTAAAATGGACAACAGAAATGCTGTTCCCGATTGCAGCCACATTTTTAATTTCTGTGTTCTGTTTCTTTTTTATGATGTTTTACAGTAAGAGCAGAGGATATTCAAGGCGGTCCAGGAGTACTTTAGAACTGGCAAGCGGATATAGTAATACCTCTTTCATCGGATTTCCATTGATCAGTGCTTTTTATGGCGAAGGACTTTTGAGTATTGCCATTATCTGTGACCAGACCATGTTTTTTGCCCTTTCAACCCTGGGAATTATTGCTGCAGTAAAAGGGGGAAGTAAGTCAGGAAAGGTGAGTGCAGCATTTATTTTAAAGAGATTAATAACATTTCCACCATTAATTGGCTGTATTTCTGCTTTGGTATTGTCTCAGTTTATTGACTTTACTGTTGCGGAACCATTTTTTGATAAGCTGGCAGCAACGGTAAGTCCGTTAGCTCTGTTTTCAGTCGGGTTACAGCTGAAATTCAACGGATGGAAAAAACTGATTCCTCAAATGTCGATGTCCATGCTTTATAAATTGATTCTGGCACCCGCAATTGTTCTGGGAATGGCTCTGTTATTCGGAATAAAAGGAGATGTGGCTAAAATTACAGTATTTGAAGCAGCGATGCCAACCTTGGTTACTTCAAGTATTATTGCAGAACAGTTCAGGCTGAACTCAAAACTGACCAACCTGATCATTGGAGTCAGTATCATTGTAGGATTTATTACGTCTGCATTCTGGTATCAGATTACAGAACTTCTTTTTTAGTCATTCATGAATCCTTTCTTCGATCCTTTCTGAATTTGTGGTTGTTCTTTTATCTACACACTTTGTCATTCCGCAGAAATCCAGCCTGTCATATCATTATTTTTGATCAATGTAATTCTAGACATTAAAAAATATCTGAATGGGTTACATTACTACGGAATAGACAAAAATAAGGAGAAAGTAAAGAATAGAATGCAGTTTCAGGTTCTTGGTTAAAGATTACTAAAGAATCTCCACAAAGTTGCAGTTCTCTCAGGAAAATTCTAATTTTACACTTTAAATATTTCCCTTGCAATACGCTCAAATTGTTTTACCCCTCAACCTGAAAGGATCTTTCACTTATAAAGTTCCTCAGGAAATGATGTCTGAAATCCAGCCTGGAATGCGTGTTCTGGTACCGTTTGGCGGGAAGAAGATCTATACGGGAATCGTGTTTGAGCTTCATGATAATGCACCGGAAAACTTTGTAGCCAAGGAAGTCATCAGCATGCTGGATGATCAACCGATTCTTCCTCAGGAACAGATTGATTTCTGGAACTGGCTTTCGGAGTATTATTTGTGCAGCCTCGGAGAAATTTACAGGTTTTCGTTTCCTTCTTCTTTAAAACTGGAAAGTGAAACCTATTTAAAACTAAAACCAGGAGCCATTATAGATTTTGAAAATCTGGATGTTAACGAAATGTATCTGGTTCAGGCATTGGAAGTACGACAGCTAATCAATCTGACGGATATTGAAGCTTTTATTCCTAAAAAAGATATCATCAAAACCATCAATTCTCTTATTGATCTTCAGTATATTGAAATTGATGAGAAAATTGCTGAAAAGTATAAGGCCAAAGAAGTGGCTTACGTAAGAATTAATGATGAGGTTCTGGCCAATCAAAATCTTACGGATATTCTTTTAAAACTGAACAGAGCTCAAAAACAGAAAGATCTTTTCCTTCTTATATTGGAAAAACAGACGGAACATCCTGATGTTCCCCTCAAAAAATCTGAACTGTTTGAAGACGGTTATTTCGGAAGTTCCCACTTCAAACCTTTGGCAGACAAAGGTCTTGTGGAGGAATACTTTATGCAGAAAGACAGGATTGAAAGCTATGAAGGAGAAATTGAGGAACTTGAAGAGCTTTCCGAACAGCAGAAAATAGCAAAAGCTGAAATTGATGAAGCTTTTGAAGAAGGGAAGAATGTTCTGCTTCATGGCGTTACTTCATCAGGGAAAACCCATATCTATTTAGAGAAAATTGATGAGTGCGTCCGTGATGGAAAGAATGTTTTGTTTTTGCTTCCGGAAATTTCGCTTACCAAACAGATCACCCAGAGATTAGAAAAGAAGTATGGAAGACAGCTCGGTTTTTATCATCAAAAACTGACCGATTTTGAAAGGGTAGAAGTCTGGAGAAGAATTAAGCAGAACGACATCCGTATTCTGATCGGAACCCGTAATGCTTTGTTTTTACCTTACCGGAATCTTGGGCTTATTGTGGTTGATGAAGAACATGATTCTGCGTACAGACCAAGGGAAGTTTCCCCTTATTTTAATGCTAAAGACGCTTCTCTGGTTTTAGGTAGGCTGTATAACGCAGGAGTGATTTTGGGATCAGCTACCCCTTCTGTTGAAAGCTACTACAGTGCCAGGAAAGATAAAATGAAATACGTTTTTCTGAATGAAAGATTCGGGAATGTCAATCTGCCGGAATATGAACTGATCAATTTCAAGGAAGCTCAGGAATCTAAAAAGGTTTCAGGGAATTTTTCTCTGAAGCTTATCGAAGAGATTAAGAAAACGGTGGATGAAAAGAATCAGGCAATCGTTTTACACAATCGTCGTGGCTATTCCAATGTCATAGAATGTGAAAGCTGTGGCTATGTGAACTACTGCTCTAATTGTGATGTGGTCATGACGTATCACAAAGCGGCAAATGAAATGAAATGCCACTATTGCGGGCAAAGAGCTTCAAAACCGAAAACCTGCCCGAAATGTAATTCTGAAAAGCTGAACGAAAGAGGAGTAGGTGTAGAACAGATTCATGAAGAGGTTACCAAATTGTTTCCGGAAAATGAAGTAGACAGGATGGATGTAGACTCCATGCGCAAAAAATTCGCCTACGAAAAATTGTACGAGAAGATTGAAGACGGAGAAACAGATATTATTGTAGGAACCCAAATGATTTCCAAGGGACTGGATTTTGATCATATTGAACTGGTGACAATTCCTAAAGCGGATTCCTTATTATATGTACAGGATTTCAGAGCGGAAGAAAGAGCGTATCAACTGATCACACAGGTTTCGGGAAGGGCTGGAAGAGTTTCCGGAAAAGGGAGAATCCTTATTCAGACCTTTAATCCTGATCATTCCGTATTTCAGCTGATCAAGATGAATAATCCTGCCAAGATCTATAAATATATCCTTACAGAACGTCAGAAATTTCATTATCCGCCTTTCACCAAGCTCATTATGATTGAGTTGAAACACAGAAGAGAGGATAAAGCCGATCGGGCATCACAGTTTCTGGGCTCTATTCTCAGAAAATATCTTCCTGAAGAATGTGTTTTAGGTCCGGAAAGAGCACCGATTGCAAAACTGAATAACTTCTATCAGTTCCAGATTATGCTGAAGCTTCCCCGTGGGAAAAACTATGAGAAATTCAAAAACATGGTTTTGATAAGTTTGAAAGAATTTGATGAAATCACTGCGTATCAAAGCATTAAAAAAGATGTTTTTGTTGATTTTTAACAATTTTTAACAAACTTTACACTCTTTTATAACGGGGCGGTGGTCCGTTATATAACAATAATTTCTACTTTTGGACGTTGATTAAGTGTTTGGCTCTTTTACTGAATGATTTAACCTTTCATTTTTTATAGAGTCAAAACTACAGAACAAAAAGAAGATAGATGGTAAATTTCAGAAAATATATTTCAAGTGCGGCGGTGTTGGCTTCTGGTCTTTTCCTGGCTCAATCTACCGTATCTACCGTTCTTTATTCCCAGAATTATGACAATCAGAAAAGCAGTTTAAACCTGCCTTCACCCGTTACCACGATGGTGGAGAAAACTGTTTTGTCAGCAAAAGAACTGGTAGACATTAATGTAAACACAATGATGGCGGATCCTGTGCTGAAAAATGCAACCTGGGGATTCGTAGTGTATGATCCTAAAACGAAGAAGGTAATCTCTTCGTACAACGAAAATACTCCTTTAGTACCTGCTTCTACTACCAAACTGCTTACAACGGAAACGGCATTAAATATGCTGGGTGAAAACTACCGTTGGATGACTCAGCTGGAGTACTCAGGAACAATAGATGAAAATGGAGTGTTGAATGGAAATCTTTATGTAATAGGAAGCGGAGACCCTTCTTTGGGAACCAACAAAGCTGGTGCAGCATCTTATAGAGATATTATTTCAGATTTCGTAGGCGGTGTTTCAAGAGAGGGAATCAAAAAGGTAAATGGTGATATTATCATTCAGACAGCGCTTTTCAAAGGCAATATTTCAGTGCTTCCGGAAAATGTTGTATGGTTGGAAAACAATAATTATTATCTGCCTGCAGGAAGTACCCGCGATATCAACCCGGCTAACGAAAAACTGATCGTTAAAAAAGGAGGTTTCTCTACAGAAAAAAAATTCTTCTACGTTTCTCCTTACAATCATCAGATGGTGTATGCTGACAAATACGAAGGAAACGGAGTTTTAACAACCAAACTTCCTGATGCACCGGCTTATCTTGCCAACTCTTTCAGAACAACACTGGTGAAAAGCGGAATTCCTGTTACCGGAAAAGTAACTCCGAAAATGACAGATGCTGCGCCGGAAAACAGAAAAATGCTTTCAGCGTATAAATCACCTACTTTAAATGATATTATTTATTATACCAACCAGCACAGTGACAATTCATTGGCAGAAGCTTTGCTGAGAACGGTAGGATATCAGAAAATGGGTGACCAGACTTCAGAATCCGGAAGAATAGTGGTGACTAATCACCTGAAAGAGGCAGGTTTTGATATGGTTGGACTTAATTACATCGATGGAAGCGGATTGTCAAGAAGTAATAATGTAACCCCGATTTCCCAGGTGAAATTTCTTACTTCTCTGATGGATCAGAAATACTACAGATCTTATCTGACTTCTTTGCCTATCGGAGGACAATCCGGAACATTGAAAAGAATGTTCAATGCAGGAGGTAACGGACAGGTTTTTGCGAAAACAGGAACTTTGAACAAAGTAAAAACATTAGCCGGTTATCTGAAAACCAATTCAGGAAAAACGTTGGTTTTTTCTTTAATGGTGAATAACTATTCCGGATCAGTAGATATGGTGAAGAAAAGAATGGAAAAAATTCTTGAACCCGCATTAGATCTTTAAAAATTTTTTATTTTATATATTATAACAGCCTTTTAATCATTGATTAAAAGGTTTTTTTTATATTTGATTAAATTTTTCTAAACATGACAAAATTGTACCTTTTGGTGTTGGGATTTCTATTTTCCCAACAGTTCTATAGCCAGAAGCAAGAACAAAACATTGATATGAAGGGACTCATTGAAAAAGAGAAAAAATCCTTCACTCAAAAAATGAATATCGGGAATACCAATCCCAATACGCTGAATTATGACTTGCAGTATCAGAGAATGGATGTGAGCCTGGATCCTGCGGTGTATAATATTTCCGGTTCGGTAACTTCACATTTTAAACCTAATCAAAATATGGGAAGCATTTATTTTGATCTTTCCAATTCGTTAACGGTTTCTCAGGTGAAATACCACGGAACTAACATTACAAGCTTTCAGCAGCTTCCTTCAAAAGAACTGAAGATTGATTTTCCGGCTTCCATTCCTGCCAATACACTGGACTCTCTTACCATTTATTATGCTGGAGCACCGTCCACAAGTAATGATGCATTCAAAACTGCTCTTCAGAGCGGAACTCCGGTACTTTCTACTTTGAATGAACCTTATGGCGCCCAGGACTGGTTTCCGACAAAGCAGAGTTTAAATGATAAAATTGAAAGATTTGATTTTAAAATTACAACTCCCTCAAACTACAGCGTGGCAGCCAATGGAAAACTGATGTCTGAGACTTTTCCTACCGGTGGCACTAAACTGACGTTCTGGAGAACAATGTATCCTACGCCGGCTTATCTGATAGCACTGTCGATTACCAATTTTGTTAAACTTACTGATACCATTGGAAACCCTCCGTTTCCTTTTGTCAACTATATCTATCCGTCCACAAATTCAAATGCAACGAGCATTGCGAATATCAACTGGACAAAGCAGGTAATGGATACTTTTGAAACCTATTTTGGGACTTATCCTTTCCGTAATGAAAAATACGGACACATGGAATTTATGTATGGTGGAGGAATGGAGCATCAGACCATGTCTTCCATGGGTGGATGGAGCAAGCAGCTGATTGCCCATGAGCTTACTCACCAGTGGTTTGGAGATAAAGTAACCTGTGGTGCATGGAATGATATCTGGCTGAATGAAGGTTTTGCAACTTTTGGAGAACACCTTGCCAATGAAAAACTATTGATGACCAATACAGAATTTTTGAATTACTTGCAAGGTCAATCTAACTACATTACTGCAAGTACAACAGGAACTGTATATGTCCCGGATTCCGGACTTTCCAGCATCAACAGGATATTTGACAGCAGATTGTCTTATGCTAAAGGAGGATATGTTTTGAGAATGCTGAAGTGGATTTTAGGTGATGCTGCATTTTATCAGGCACTTAAAGATTATCATGCGAGGCCGAACCTGGCATACAACTATGTGCGTACAGCTGATTTTAATGCTTCTTTGCTTCAGTCTACCGGAAAAGACTTTACAGAATTTTTCAATGACTGGGTTTATGGCGAAGGATATCCTACTTACACCATCAAGTGGATGCAGGGCGGAAATCAGGCTTTATTTAAAGTTTCTCAGACGCAAAGCAGTGCTAACGTTAGCTTTTTTGAAATGCCTTTACCTATTAAAGTAACCGGAACTGCAGGTCAGACTGCTTATTTTGTTCTTAATAATACATCCAATAACCAAAGCTTTTTACAATCGGTAACATTCCCGATCGCAAGTGTTCAGTTTAATTATGAATACCAGATTCTTGAGAAGAACTCTACTGTTGTTCAGGATAATACATTAAGTGTTTCTTCTGTTGAGAAAGAAGAATTTGGTTTGTATCCGAACCCTGCAAAAAATGAAATTAATCTGAAAGGAATTAATAAGGCTATGGACTTTACGATTCATGCCATAGACGGAAAACTGGTAGGAAAAGGAACATATCATCCAGGTAAAGCGATTGGAATAGCAGAATTAGTTCCGGGAGCTTATTTCATTACGATTGATGAAAAGAATATTAAATTTATCAAACATTAAAATGAAAAACGGTAAAGTATGAATGATTACTTTTACCAAAATCAATCAAAATATCACAAAAGAAGCTTTCAGATTTGAAAGCTTCTTTGTTTTCTTGCTGCTCTGGCTCCCCTTTTTCTGGCTGTTTTCACTTTATACTCAAACCATTTTTCTTTGAACACTTTTCTCATGAGATTATCAAAATGTCTGGTAATGACCAGATTTTTAAATCCACGCCATTTTTCAAGGGCACTTGACGGCAGCGCTCTTACTGATATCGAATAACCTTCCGTGTCATATTGAATATAATGCCACCAGCCGGAAGGAATATAAAGGGTTTCTCCGGGATGAATGACAGCTTCATAACCATTTAAATAAAGTAGCGCCGGATATTTTCTGTAATCTGGATTTTTAATTTGAGCCAGACTGTGGAAGTTGTAGGGGAGTTTATACATGAAGTCAGACTGTTCCCACGGGAAGAGCCAGATTCTTTTGATTCCCTGAAATTGTGTGATAAAAACATGGGACATGTCAATATCAATATGATTTCTGGTTACAGAACCTTCTCCTCCAAAAAACATAAAGGGCAGCCATTTCAGTATTTTACCATTCGTTACATCATTGTAGATGAGATCATTCTTCAATTCAGGTTTTATTTTTAATAAATTAAATAAGAAAAGCCTGTGTTCAGTGGGAGCAGATTGGATGAGATCCAGATATTCTGAAAATGTAGTCTGTGCAATAGGATCACTGGCCACTCTGTCCAGGGAATCAAGCTCACTGCCGTAGATATTCACCATATGATCTCCTGCAACTTCTTTGAAATACTCATAATTCCACTTTTTGAAAGCTGGACTTTCCGGATGAACAAAGTCTTCAATAATAACCGGAACTCCTGGCTTCATATAGTTTTTAATAAAGGTTTCTGAACTGATCATCTTTATTTTTTGTACCGGCTTTAATCTCATGCATTAAAATTTTAAACAAATATAAATATTATCCTACTAAATTTATAGACTAATAATGTTAAAACTGAAATCTATATTCATTTTTTAGAATTAAGCATATAAAAGGTTTTATTTTACTGCCTTTTTAGTAAATTAGCATATCTAAAAAATTACTAAAAATGATCTCTGAAAAATACCTTCAACATTTACAGAACGAACTTCAGAATATTGAGAATGACGGACTTTACAAAAGAGAAAGAATTATCACTTCTCAGCAGAGCGCAGAAATAGAAGCAAACGGAAAAAAGCTTTTGAACTTCTGTGCGAACAATTATCTGGGATTATCCAACCATCCGGAAGTGATGAAAGCTTCTCAGGAAATGATCCAATCTCACGGATACGGAATGTCTTCTGTACGTTTTATCTGCGGAACACAGGATATTCACAAGGATTTGGAGAAAAAAATTGCTGATTTCTTAGGTCTTGAGGATACTATTCTTTACGCAGCAGCATTTGATGCCAACGGAGGTGTTTTTGAGCCATTGTTTACAGAAGAAGATGCTATTATTTCAGATGAGCTGAATCACGCATCAATCATTGATGGTGTTCGTTTGTGTAAAGCAGCGAGATACAGATATAAAAACAATAATATGGCTGATCTGGAAGCTCAGTTGATTGCAGCTTCTGAAAAAAATCACCGTTTTAAAATCATCGTTACGGACGGAGTATTTTCAATGGACGGTATCGTAGCAGACTTAAAAGGAGTTTGTGACCTTGCCGATAAATATGATGCCTTGGTAATGGTAGATGATTCTCACGCAACAGGTTTCATCGGAAAAACAGGTCGTGGAACTCACGAAGCTAATGAAGTAATGGGTAGAGTAGACATCATTACTTCTACTTTAGGAAAAGCTTTAGGAGGAGCTTTAGGAGGATTTACTTCCGGTAAAAAAGAGATCATTGATATGCTGAGACAGCGTTCAAGGCCTTATTTATTCTCCAACTCTCTGGCACCGGGTATCGTAGGAGCTGCTTTGAAAGTATTGGATATGATTTCTGATGATACTTCTCTCCGTGATAAAGTAATGGAAAATGCAGAATATTTCAGAACGGAAATGAAAGCAAAAGGTTTTGATATTCCTGATGGAGATGCTGCCATTGTTCCGGTAATGCTTTACGATGCACCACTTTCTCAGAAAATGGCTGAAAAGCTTATGGATGAAGGCATCTACGTTATCGGATTCTTCTATCCTGTGGTACCGAAAGGAAAAGCAAGAATCAGAGTACAGTTATCAGCGGCTCACACCAGAGAACATTTGGATAAAGCGATTGCTGCTTTTGAAAAGGTTGGAAAAGAATTAGGAGTGATCTCTTAATTATTGAAGTGGCTACCACAATAAAAATATAATGTTCGGCTCGGGCAGCTTTGCTGCCCCGAGCCGAACTATTTTTTATATAAAACTGTTTTTACTTATCTTTTCCTGATCAAAAGAAATTTATTTTTAACAATTATATAATAAGCTTATCTTTGCTGTTAATTTTTTCTGAATGCTTTACACAATAATCAAAGCGCTGCACATTATTTTTATGGTAAGCTACTTTGCGGGAATTTTTTATCTCGTGAGGATTTTCGTATATTATAAAGATACCGATGAATTTCCGGAAGAAAAAAAGAAAATTCTGAGAGAGCAGTACACTTTTATGGCCAGAAGGCTGTGGAATATTATCACCGTTCCTGCGGGGATAATCATGGCAGTTTGCGGATTGGTCATGATCTTTTTAAATATCGGGCTGATGAAAATGTCGTGGTTTCATTTGAAACTGACCTTCCTGATCGGGCTTGCCATCTACCATTACTGGTGCTGGAAAAAAGTCCTTCATTTAAAAGAATTACATGGAGATACACTGCCGATTGCCAATATCAAACTGAGACAGGCGAATGAAATTGCAACGTTCATTCTGTTTCTGGTGGTATTTACCGTTATATTAAAATCAATGGTGATCGAATACTGGTGGCAATTAATTGCAGGATTTTTCGTTCTTGTATTTCTGATTATGATGACAGTGAAACTGGTTAATAAAAATAAAAAAAACAAATAATTGTACAGTAGGGCGTATGTCTTGAAACATGCATCCTTTTTACATCTTACAAAAAAACTATGATTGCAATTTTAAAGAAAGAACTTTGGAGTTACTTTGGAAACTGGAGTGCATGGGTGATCATTGCCGCTTTCAGTTTGATAGCGACTCTTTTTCTGTTCTTTTTCGACAACGATTCTAATATTTT
The DNA here is from genome assembly GCF_018924625.1 of Chryseobacterium sp. PCH239. Classification (NCBI taxonomy): domain Bacteria; kingdom Pseudomonadati; phylum Bacteroidota; class Flavobacteriia; order Flavobacteriales; family Weeksellaceae; genus Chryseobacterium; species Chryseobacterium sp. PCH239. Next base: position 1,572,809 of record NZ_CP073027.1, on the reverse strand, counting down.
TGAGATTGGAATGGCCTCATTGCAGAGCTATTTCGTATTGGTTCCATGGCTGTTAATGTTTATCATCCCCGCCCTTTCCATGAAAACTTTTGCGGAAGAACAGCAAACCGGAACATTAAACTGGCTTTTCTCACAACCGTTAAAAGTTTCAGAACTGGTAACAGGTAAATTCCTTTCCGTATGGATTGTAGGAATTTTATGTCTTATTCCATCATTAATTTATCTTTATACGGTATATGTTTTGGGAGTTCCTGCAGGAAATATTGATCTGGGAATGACTTTCGGAAGCTATATCGGACTGATTATCTTAATTGCAGCATTTTCAGCAGTGGGAATTCTTGCTTCCTCTCTCTCTCAGAATCAGATTATGGCTTATCTGCTGGGTGTTTTTATGTGTTTCATTATGTATTTTGGTATCGAGCAGCTGGCGAGCTATAAACTATTGGGAGGTGCAGATTTTATCCTGCAGAATATTGGCTTCTATCAGCATTTCTTAGGCTTCACAAGAGGACTTATTGATGCTAAAGATGTGGCATATTTTGTACTTGTCATCGGCGCTTCATTAGTATTGGCTAATCATTTTATTAACAAAAAGAAGTAGAATCATGAAGAAGTTCAATGCTAAATCTCCACTGGGAATTTTCTTAATTGCAATTGTTCCTTTGGTTATTATCCTGACCTATTCGGGAATCAGATTAGACTTAACAAAAGAAAAAAGATATACCCTTTCTGATAACACCATCAAAGTACTGGAGTCTGTTAAAAAGCCTCTGACGGTAGAAGTGTATCTGGAAGGTGACTTTCCGGCAAGTTTCAAACAGCTGCAAAGCGAAACGAAATTCATGCTGGAAGAATTCAGAAAAATTAATCCGAAGATTGATTTTAAATTCATCGATCCGATTAAAACAAAAATGTCTCAGGACACTTTGATGGCCATGGGAATGCAGCCATCTATTCTTCCGGATGTAAAAGACGGGAAAATCTCACAGATCACGCTTTTCCCTTACGCTGTGATTAAATATGGAAATGACGGGGTTTCTATTCCTTTAGTGGTTCAGCAGGCCGGAATTGATGCCGATCAGCAGCTGACAAGATCGATTGAAGGACTGGAGTACAATCTTGTTTCCAATATTAAAAATATTGCAGCTGCCAAGAGAAAGAAAATCGGGATTCTTGTCAACCACGATGAATTGAATCCGGATGAATTCCAGGGATTTGTACAATTGGCAATGGAAAACTATGATGCAGGACCTATAATTCCTAAAAATCAGACTGAACTTTCACTGGAAGATGTTCCGCTGTTAAAGCAGATGAGTGCTTTGGTGATTGCAAAACCAAGAAAAGCTTTTACAGATAATGAAAAAGTAATTCTGGACCAGTACATCATGAACGGAGGGAAAACCCTTTGGATGATTGATGCTGTGAATGCCGAAATGGATACGTTAACAAGATCCAAAAAAGTAATGCCTTTCCCTGTCGATATCAATATGACAGACTTCTTTTTTAATTACGGACTGAGAATCAATCCAGCGTTGGTAAAAGACGTGAAAAAGTTTGCCCTGTTAAGACTGGTTACAGGAGAAGTGAGTGGAAATCCTCAGTACACAAGCTTACCTTGGCCTTATTATCCGCTTGGAATTGCCGAAAATAATAATCCGGTTACAAAGAATATCAACCCTGTAAAATTTGAATTCCCGACTTCTATTGATACTTTAGGAGGAAGAAAGAATATCAAAACAAAAGTCCTTTTCGAATCGAGTGAAAGAACTTTATTGAAACAGGTTCCTAATTATGTTGATCTGAAGGAAATTGCAAGCGTAGACAGTCTTGGACAAATGGAGAAACCAAGTACACCGAAGATCTTCGCTGTTGCATTGGAAGGAAAATTCAATTCTGCCTATGCATCGAGAATTGAAAGAAAATCGTACCCTGGATTCAAAACCTCCAGCCCGGAAAACAAAATGATCGTGATTGCAGACGGAGATGTAGGAAGGAACAAAGTAATCAAAGGAAAACCACTTCCATTAGGGGTAGATCTGTTAACGAACGAACAGTTTGGAAACGAACAGTTTCTGAGAAATGCTTTAGATTATCTTCTTGATGACAGCAATCTGATGGAACTGAGAAACAGAAACATTGAAGAAAGACTTCTCGACAGGCAAAGAATCACTGAAGAGAAATCGACCTGGCAGTGGATCAATTTACTGCTTCCACTGGCTATTATCGGTCTTATCGGAGGACTGTTCTTCTGGCTAAGGAAAAAGAAATTTGGATAAAACATAAAAAATTCCGGAAGATTTTCTTCCGGAATTTTTATTTTGACAACTTTATTATTGAGTTGTAACCATCTTAATTAATAATTTACCCTTCCAATACAGGAATAAGGTGTTCCCAGTTCAGCTGTTTTGCATAATCCAAAGCTGTTTTTCCTTTTTTAGACTGGATATTTTTATCCGCTCCGGCTTCTAAAGCAACTTTTACAGTGGTTAGATTCCCGGCAATGGTTTCTTTGTGAAGAAGCGTCAGTCCGTCTTCATCGGTTTGGGTAAGTTCATCCGGATATTGTTGTAAAAACTTTGCAAATTCTTCCTTCATATTTTTACTCATCGGATGTTCAATAAGATTTTCCGGATTTTCTTTCTGGTTATTCACAACGAGGATATCATTAAAGTCTCCGAAATCCAGCTGCCAGGCATTATCGTGTTCTTTTCTTTCTGCATCAGACATGTCAGCACGCATTTTCTGGATGGTAAACCCTCCGTAAGCTTTCGGAAGTGGAGAAGATGATGATGAAAATAGCTTGGAAAGTCCCTTGGGTTTTTGTACACTCGGAGTGATGGCAAAAAGCCAGTCGCTGATATTGCTTAAAGGGATTTCCACATAATCACCCACCTGGATGTTCTTAAGGCTGTTAGGTTCATTAATCAAATATCCTCTCACGTGATCTCCGTCAAAGAATATTTCATTAATCCACATATGTTCTACCAGGCTTTCTCCGGTTTCTTCATCCTGTTCTTCAAAAGCCGTTTTAACGCACGATACATTAAGTCCGGGAATGATTCTTCTGTATTCCCAGGACTGTTCGCGCCAGAAATACTTAAAGGTTTCCTGAGCTTTTCTGTAAGCTTTAATCATTTCCGGATCATTTCCGTCTGCAAAAAAAATTGGGTTCTCTTCCATTTAATAATCGGGTTGTGGTGTGTTAAAGAATATAGATTACTGCTGATAGGCTTCTTTTGGGAGTAAGGCAGCTGTTTTGTAATAGCTGATGTCGCTAGGGATCTGTGCCTGAAGGTTGTGGAAAGTGTCATAATCATAATGAATCCAGTTTTCTTCATTGTCCGGGTCGGGTGTTTTATCTACAGCCAGTTCCAGTTTTCCGTCTTCCTGATAGCTGCATTCTATGGCAGCATATTTTTCACCGCTTTCGTCGTTGGTATACCAGCATTTTATGGTTCTTTCAAGCTGTGGTTGATGGGTTTCGTTATCGATAACCTGTGAACAGATAAAATTTTCAGGATCTTCTGTTTTAAAAACAGTTTTAGAAATTAAAGGCAGTTCATCTACGGATAAGGAATACAATTTATTGGTAGAAATAATAAAGCCCTCGGTGGTTTCTTTTTTTTCAATATCAAAAAAGTCAGACTTTTCTTTAAGATAATTGACTACCTGAGTTTCGTCTTCTTCGTCACTTAAAAAATAATTGATGTTATAAACACTGTCTTCGTTAATAAATTCAATTTCTTTCAGGAAATCGGAACCTTCCTCATAATAATACAGATGATATTCGCTCAGCTTCACAGCATTACTTTTGGAGATGATCTCTCCAAAAATGTTTTTGTACACTTTTCTCATTTTTAATCATGTTAGTTTGTTTCATCTATTAGTTTAAGTGGTAGGGCAAAGATAAGTTTTCTTTTTTATCTTAACCTGAAGTGTAAAGTAGTATTTATTTCGTAAGTATTCTATATATCCTTTATAAAATCCTCATATTCGTAGTAAAACCTTTCAAAACCGTCCATTTTGTCCACAAAGAATTCAAAAATTTCTTGCCAGGTGTTTTTGTTAAAAATAGAAACATTATGTTTTTCAACCCATATCCTGCTGATGACCTTACCGTTTTCAAGGGTGAAATATTCTTCTTTCTGAAAATCTCCAATAAAATCTTTTAAAATATCTTCTAAAGACCAGATCTTCTCGTAATAAGCGTTTCGGAAGATTTCATCTTTCATTTCGATATCCAGAGAAACTTCTGCTTTTTTGTTGTCGGCAGAAAATTTAAATGCCATGTCCTTGATTTTGGTATCATAAAGAATCCATTTTCTGGGAAATGATCTTCCAAAAGCTGTCCAAAATTCCTTTTTTAATTGCTGTGCCTCTTGTTTACTGAACATAGCGCAAACATAATGATTTAATAGGAGAAAGGCAAAAGTGTGGTACCTAAAACCGTAAAATTACGGATAGACAAACTTACCTTTTTATTCGTTTATTATTCCTGTTTTCAGGTTTTTTCAAATATTAAACAATTTTCGTATTTTTGCTCTAATGCTTTCAAAAAAATCTCAATATGCGTTTAAGGCGCTTTCATATCTTGTAGAAAAAAGAAATGAAGGCCCGATTCTTATTTCTGAAATTGCGGAACATAAAAAGATTCCTTTAAAGTTTTTGGAAAACATCCTTCTTGAACTGAAAAAAGCGGAAATTCTCGACAGTAAAAAAGGAAAGGGTGGAGGATACTTTTTCAAAGAAAGTCCGGAAAATGTGAAACTGGCAAAGATCATCCGTCTTGTAAACGGCCCTATTGCAATGCTTCCCTGTGTAAGTCTCAATTTTTATGAAAAATGTGATGACTGCAATGAAGATCACTGCGGGCTTCATGATGTCCTGATAGAAGTTCGCGATGCCTCTCTGAATATTCTGGAAAGTAAAACTTTAATGGATCTGGTAGATTAACCTGATCCTTTTTTTTGAATTGATAGTCTACTTGTTTTGTAGGATAAATATTTTATCAGATATTTGCACTACTTCAAATGAATAAACTATGATTTCAAAAGAAGAGGTAACCGAATTACAAAAGCTTACGCCCTCTATTACCGCAGTGCATTCCGTGGCTGCATGTATTATATCCGGAAATATTTCCTCGCACAGAACTACAGAGAACATTTCAACTTTAAATGCCTCAGTTGTCAATGACGCCCCGATGCTGAAGGAGTATGGATTAAAACACTTGTAATATGGTGATTTCAAGAAAAATTCAGGTAAGGTTGAATGTCCTTTTGGTGACGGCTGCTATTATATCCATTGCTGTTTTTTCCATGTACGAACTCGGATATCTGGAAGAACTGCAGACCATTCTGGCAAAAGATAATTATATTTTTTACTGGATGCTTCTGGTAGGCGTTTTTGCTGAAATTGTTGCAGGTTCCATGGGAATGGGATATGGTGTTATTTGTACTACAACCCTTATGCTGCTTAATATTCCACCGCATATTGTAAGTGCGAGTATTCATTCTGCGGAAAGTTTTACCACCGCCGCAGGAAGTCTCAGCCACATTAAATTGAAAAATGTAAGCAAAAGTCTGGTGAAAAAGCTCGCCATTCCGGCTGTTATTGGTGCTGTTATTGGTGCAGTATGTCTTACTTATCTGGGAGAGTATTATGCGAAGATCACGAAAACACTCATTGCTTTTTACACTTTATACCTCGGATTCCAGATTCTATCAAATGCATTTAAAGAAAAACAAAGCAAAGCCCTGAAAAGAAAAACCAATCTGACAAGGCTGGGTGTGATCGGAGGCTTTATAGATTCCTTTGCAGGAGGAGGCTGGGGACCTTTGGTAACCGGAACATTGATTAAAAATGCTTTCACCCCAAGATTTGCCGTAGGAAGCTCTACAGTGGCCAAATTTATTCTTACCATCACGGCTGCCGTTACCTTTTTCTTTACCCTGGGAATCCAGCACTGGAATATCATTCTCGGGCTTTTGATCGGAGGAATTGTGACCGCTCCTTTTTCAGCAATGCTTACTGCCAGGCTTCCTGTGAAGAAAATGTTTGTGATTATCGGAACTCTGGTGATTGTGATGAGTTCTATAACTATTTATAAATCAGTTTTTAATTAAAAATTACACTTGGTGTGGAAAAATAAAAGGGCTAAAAAGATATTTGGTTTTGAAAATATTTTACTTTTACATCACTAAATATTAGAACATGAATTTACATATCATTGCACTTTTTAAGTTTAATGAAAATTATCTGATGGACGCTGTAGAGCTGTTTCAGAACCTTGTGAAAGAAACAAGAAAAGAAGAAGGCTGTCTGCAGTACGATCTTATTGAAGATAAAGATAATAAAGGAACTTTCTTCCTGATCGAGCTTTGGGAAAGTGTAGAACATCATAACAGGCATAACGGTCAGGATCACCTTTTGGATTTCCGTAAGGATGCTTCCAAAATTATGGAAAGTTCTGCAGAAGTTTATAAAGGATTTAAAATATATTGATGGTATTGAAGGGTTTAAAGATTTAAAAATTTAATGATTTAAAGAAGAATCTTATATAACTATTTGTTTTATATATTTTTAAGTTCTTTAATGAAGAAAAAATAAAAGGCGGTTTCAACAATCTGAAACCGCCTTTTTATTAGAAAAAATAGAAAGTATTAAAATAGAAAGTTTATTTCACGATAAGCTTTTTCGTCTCCGAATGACCACCGTAAGTAATTTTTACAAGGTAATTTCCTGATGGAAGTGTAGAAAGGTTCAGGTCCTGCTTGTAGAATCCTGCCTGGTTTGTAAGTTCATCCGAATATACCTTTTTCCCGGTAAGGTCATACACTTCTACATTCCCTTTGTTGCCTGTTTTTTCTTTAACATCAAAAAGAACCGTTACTTTTTTATCCGCAGTAGCTGGATTAGGATAAATACCGAATGATGCTTTTTTTCCAACTTCAGTTATCCCTAACGTTTCCGTGATCTTTTTGTATTTGAAATACATATTTCCTGTACTGGCACCACCATTGGTTGTGAAGTACATTCTGTAGTAATCATTTCCTTTTTTGACGTAGTAGACCACATCATTTTTTACTGTCCCGATCCCCTTCCATGAATGTCCTACTGTGGTAATAGCAGATGAGAAACTTGCATTAGCAGGAATTGCATACGATGCGGTTTGCTGTGTTTCAGGCTGAACCATTGCCACTTTTACGTTCGGACTTTGAATCGCTCCGGAAAGCGGGTACATCTGCACACCCATATAGAACGTGTAATATTTGGTGAATACGAAATCCCATGCCGTTCTGGAAGGCTCAAGATTGGGAACTTTTTCTCCGGTATCAAATGAGAAATAGTTGAAATATGAATCATCTGTTCCATTGGCGATGGTTCTGGTTTCTGTAGCTCCCCATGAAGTCCCGTTCCATTTTGAATATCTGAAGGTATATCCTGCAAAAGCATCTTCAATGGCAAACTTGATATAGGTTCCTGAAGCATATTTTAAAACAAAAATTGCTTTCCCCTGAATGTGGTGGTTCACCGGGTTATAAACGCCCCAGCCGGTTGAAGGAATATTGGGGTTTGGAGAGGTTACTGGTCCCTGTTCAAAAGCGCCCTGGCTCCAGTCAGTGGTCTGGTCCGGATTATAAAGAGGATCGCCCCATGAAGCTTCATTGCTGATGCTGATGTTATCCCAGTCTGCTAAGTTGGTTGATGCAGTGAATACTTCAATATCTTTAGCATCATTGACTCTTGATCCGAACGCATAGTTTGAGTTCCTATAAAAAGCAATATCCCACGTATTGGCTGGCTGAGAAACCATATTACCATCTGCAAGGTTCACAAACACGCGGTTTTGATATCCGCTTCCCATGGTCATATTGACCTGTGAATATCCCAACGCGTCAGTCTGCGCCAAAACAGTCTGCTGAACAGACAGTGCCAGTACTGATGCCAATAATAGTTTTGTTTTCATAATTTATTTTTTAAATCCTTATTTAGAATGATTCCACAAAATTATATAATTATTTTTAATCAGTCTAAATAAAAACATGATTTTTATCGTGTTTTTATTTTAATCACTACCAGAAAATAATAAAAATCAAAGCATAGAAAAGCCGGTAAGAACAGTCCTACCGGCTTTAATAAAGGCCAATAATAGTCTGATGAACCTTATTTTTTAATGAATTTTGATTGAATGAATTTTCCTTCTGCTGTTTCAATATTCATATAATATACTCCTGTCTGAAGTGTGCTGATATCAAATCTTTGTCCGTTCAGTTTACCTTCCGCTGCTTTTTGTCCTGCTGCAGAATAGATCTGAATGTTTTTAGGATCTTTTTTGGCAATGAATTCTATTGCAGACTGATCAGAATTTAAGGCAAATCTGAAATTTTCTGTTGATTTATTGTTGTCTGATACGCCTAAAGAAGCAGTCGTGTTATACACTACATTATCTACCTGAATCGCTACGTGAGTAGCAGTAGGAGTGAACTTAAATACAATGTATGAGCCTGTGGATGCCGGAATATTAACACTGATATTCTGTACTGTACCAATAACCGATACATTGATAGGGCTTCCTACAGGAACGAATGTTGACATGTCTGCAGGGTTGGAGGCTACTCCTATCTGAATGCTTCCCGGACCAGGAGATGGAGATACCAGGGTAGTATCAAAAGTCAGAGTTTTATTTCCTGTTGGAGTTTCAATCTGCGGCGTAATCAGATAAGAAGAACCTGTTGCATTGTTTCCTGCGTACGACTGAACGAATCTGTTGGAATCTCCTGCTACAATCATTCTTGGAGGTACAGGAGGGAACTCACCCGTTATCGGTGCAACGATGGCAGACCATCCAAACTGAGGGAAAGTAGTATTCCCAGCGGTAAAATTGTTGAAATTTTCATTGATGTTAGATACCTGAGCATTCGCCGTTAAGGCTGTAAACATCAGAGCTCCTAAAAGTAATTGTAATTTCATAAGATTATTTTTATTTAGAATTATTCCACAAAAATATATAATTATTTTTAATGAGTCTAAATAAAGTTTTATATTTGCTGAAAATTTGTACCCTTATGAAGAAGAAAGTGCTTTCCGTTCTATCGTTATCCGTGGCCTTATGGGTAAATGCACAAAAAAAGGATTCTCTTAATCAAAAGAAAATTGAAGAAGTTGTTATTACAGGACAGTACATGCAGCAGTCCATTAACAAATCGATATATAAGGTTGATGTTATTGATGCAGAACAGATTAAAAATATGGCAGCAACGAATGTTGCCGAGGTTCTGAATCAAAGTCTGAATATACAGATCACTCCGGATACGCGTTCAGGAAATTCCACCGCCAACATCATGGGACTTAACGGAGACTATGTGAAAATCCTTATAGACAATATACCGGTAGTAGGGGATACAGGACTGGGAAGTAATATAGACCTTACCAAAATTACTCTAAGCAATATCGAAAGAATAGAAATTGTAAAAGGAAGTATGGGGGTTGAATATGGAAATGGTGCCGTTGCCGGGGTTATCAACATTATTACCAAAAAAAACAGTACAAAAAAGATCAGTGTTAGAGGTTCGATACAGGAAGAAACAGTAAGGGACAACTATGATCTTAAGAAAAGAGGAAACGGAAGGCATATTCAGAACCTTAATGTAGATTATAACATCAGCAATGAATGGTTTGCCAGTATCAATTTCAACCATAATCAGTTTATGGGATATGAAGGAGAAAGCAAAGGCTACAAATATTTCGGGCAGGATAACCAGAGAGGGTATGAATGGAACCCGAAAGATCAGTATGATGCGTCTGCTTTATTAAGATATACCAAAAATAAAACGACATTCTTTTACAAACTGTCTTATCTGAATGAAAAATTCAACTTCTACAATCCGGAGGTCAACAGAAATCCTCTTAATGATGGTTTGGGCGGTGTTTCGTATGAAAGCAGAGACAGAAGATATAACACGGACCGATGGATTCACCAGTTCAATATTCAGACTAATCTGGGACATATCCGATACATGGGAGACTTCTCGTATCAGAACCAGGATAGGAAATACTACGACTATAATTACGATATCCCGAACAGACAAATCAAAAGCCGTCAGGAAGAAAAATCTTATTATAAGACCGATGTCATCTACTCCAGAGGAATGTTCAGCAACTTCCTCGACAGCAAGGTTTTTGATTTCCAGTTAGGATATGAATTAGACTATACCAATGGCTATGCCGCTTTAATTGCCGGAGATTTCTTTGGTGAAGCGGTAAAAAGAAAGATCTTCACCTATTCCAATTTCCTTTCTGCAGAATGGAATGTGTCAGACAAATTCTCTTTAAGACCGGGAGTAAGACTTTCTCTTAGCGAAAACTTTAATAATCAATACAACTACTCTTTATCAGCAAGATATAAAACCTCTGAGAATTCAAATCTTAGAGCAGTGGTGGGATCGGCTAACCGCTTCCCAAAATATGACGAGTTGTACACCTATTTTGTGAATCTTAACCATGATGTACAGGGAAATCCGGACTTGAATCCTGAAAAGGGATTCTCTGCAGGACTTTTCTGGAATCAGAACTTTTCAGCAGATAATGGCTGGAAGATCGCTTATGGAGTAGACGCATTATACCTCGATGTACGTGACAGGATTGAAATGGTAATGGTAAAGGAGCCTTCCACCTATAAATATATGAACCTTAATACCTATAAAAATCTACTATTCTCTGCTAATGTAGATTTCAGAAAAGATCAGTTTGCCCTGTCTTTAAGAGGATCAGTAAACGGAACATCAGTATCGATGATTGATTTGAAATCTTCTTCCCCAACAGACTTTCAGTATCTGGTACAGGCAGGCGCTTCAGCAACTTACAAACTGAAAAGTACCGACACTAATTTTGCCCTTTATTACAAATTCACAGGTCCGGACAGAATTTATGTGTCCGATGGAGCTAATGACTTCCGCCTTGGAAAAATAGATAGTTTCCATATGATGGATTTTATTGTAAGCCAACCTTTCTGGAATAAGCATTTTGAAATTTCTGCAGGAGTGAAAAATATATTTGATGTAACAAGGTTAAACTCTACGGCAGTGGCCGGTTCAGCTCATACAGCTGCCAATGGGTTTGTTAATTTATATTATGGCAGAAGCTATTTTGCCCGATTAATGTTTCAATTTTAAATAATAAGTTACGATTATGAAGTATTTAAAAATAGTATCTGTTCTTTCCATCATGGCAGCCACACAGTCTTGTCTTTCTGCAGACGAAGATCCGGTTCCGGTTCCGCCTATGACGGGATCTGAAGTAAGTGTGCCAATTGGCGGCCCTACAGAACCTAATCAGGTTTGGATCGACTTAAGTGACTACACCAATCCGGCGGTCAACAGCAGGACAGACTGGGATCTTGGTTTTTACAGCGGCGATGCCTACAGAGTGATCATGAACGGATCTCTTGCCATGACGGTGATCAAAATACCCAACGCATCAGACATCAGTAAAGTAAAGGAAGCTGATATTTCAAGTTTAAAAGATATTGCTCAGGTAGGAACATTTGATGCTGCCAATATGAAATATGTTGACAATCCTAATGGTGACTTCCTGAATCAGACTTCAGGAATTGATGCCATCAAAGAAAATGATGCGGATAATCCTGTGTATCTGATCAATCTCGGGAGAGAGATACCTTCTGCTGCCAATATCGGGGCAGGTTCAGTTTCATTGTCCGGTGATCCGAGAGGATGGAAAAAAATTCAGATACTGAGAGCTCAGAATGGATACAAAATCCGTTATGGTTATGTGAACGCAGCAGAAGCAGACATCAAAGAATATATGATTACCAAAGATACAGAATACAGCTTCTCATTCTTCAACCTGAAAACAGGAACGCCGGTAAAGATTCAGCCAAAGAAAAAGAAATGGGATCTGGCATTCACAACATTTACCAATGAAGTGTTCATGGGACCTACAACCAGTGCAGGAAGCTATTTTTATGCAGATTTTGTAACAACCAATACTTTGAATGGAGTAGGTGCTTACCAGGTAACGGTTACAGGAAATCTTGATGCTGCTTACAATGCATTTAAACTAAAAGATGTAGAGTCTTCAAAATTTGTTTTCAATGACCAGAGGGCTATCGGGGATAAATGGAGAACCACTACCGGTACGGCATCCAATCCTGTTCCTTTTGTGTATGCAGACCGTTTTTTTGTATTGAAAGATGCTGAAGGCTTTTATTTCAAGCTGAGATTCAATACCATGAAAAATACAAAAGGAGAAAGAGGATACACCAATTTTGAATTCGAACCTTTATAAATAATCAAATAATAGTATATCATGAAAAATTCATCCTTGCAGCTTCTGTTCTTGTAGCAGTATATTCTTGCAAAAAAACAGAGACAGGAGCAAAAGAAAATACAACAGAAGCCAGTTCAGAAGCACCCAAAACCAACAATAAAATAGTAACATTAAATGGAGGAATTACTGAAATCGTAGCTGCTTTAGGTCACGAAAAAGAAATCGTAGGAACTGATGTTACCAGCACCTATCCTGCTTCATTAAAAGCTACAGCGAAAGATTTAGGACACATGAGATCAATGACAATTGAACCGATCATGGCTGTAAACCCAACATTGATTCTGGCTTCTGATAAAGATATCAATCCGGAATTAATGGGGAAAATTAAATCTTCAGGGATTCAAACCGAAGTTTTTAAACAGGAATATACGGTTGAAGGAACTAAAAAACTGATCGAGCAGGTAGCAAAAGCTATAGGAAATACAGATTATCAGAAACTAAACGATAAAATTGATGCTGACCTTAAGCAGGTACAGCCTATCGCTAAAAAACCAAAAGTATTGTTCATCTACGCCCGAGGAAATATGTTGATGGTAAGTGGTAAAAATACCCCAATGGCTTCATTGATCACCCTTGCAGGGGGAGAAAATGCAGTAACCGATTTTGAAGATTTCAAACCATTGACACCGGAAGCAGTTGTAAAAGCTAATCCTGATGTATTATTCTTCTTTGAAACCGGTTTACAGGGAGCAGGAGGAAACGAAGGTGCGCTAAAAATGCCGGGAGTATCTCAGACCAATGCAGGTAAGAACAAGAAAATCATTGCAATGGACGGAGGTTTGGTATCAGGTTTTGGACCAAGAGTAGGAGAAGCAGCAGTAGGATTAAACAAACTTTTAATTGAAAGCACAAAGTAAACTATACTTTTATCTTGTTATAAGTGCGGTACTGCTTATCATTATAGCAGTGCTGTCACTTAATACAGGAGTTTATGATTTCGGAGAAAACTCTCCGTTCAGGGCTCTGTGGCAATTGATAAAAGAAGATCCCGGTTTATCGCTGAGTGATAAATATGTGATCTGGGACGTAAGAGCAGCCAGGATTATCATGGCTATTTTAATAGGAAGTATGTTGTCGGTTTCAGGAACGAGTCTTCAGGGACTTTTCAAGAATCCTCTGGCAACGGGAGATTTAATAGGACTTACATCAGGAGCAACGTTGCTGGCAGCCATTGCGATTGTTTTAGGAGGACATTTCAAAGAATATCTTCCTGAAGCTGTACAATTTTCACTGGTAGGAATAGCCGCTTTTATCGGTTCTTTTTTATCCATGATGCTGGTCTACAGAATTTCAACAAGCGGAGGGAAAACCAATGTAGTGATGATGCTGCTTACCGGAGTTGCCATTACAGCTATCGGATTTTCGATAACCGGATTTTTGATCTATATCTCAAAAGATGAACAGCTCAGAGATCTTACTTTCTGGAACCTGGGAAGCCTGGCCGCAGCAACATGGACGAAGAATATCATTCTCGCCATTGTGATCACCATCGCCTACATCATTTTATTACCCAAAGGAAAAGCCTTAAATGCAATGATGCTGGGAGAAAAAGATGCACAGCATCTGGGAATCAATGTGGAAAGACTGAAAAAGCAGATCATCATCACCGTGGCATTAATGGTGGGAACCTGCGTGGCATTTTCAGGAACAATTGGTTTTGTAGGGCTTATTGTACCTTATATTTTAAGGCTTTTATTCAAATCCAATTATGTTTTTATTTTGCCATTATCGGCAATGTGCGGAAGCATTTTGTTATTAACGGCAGATACCTTCAGCAGAAGTATTGTGGCACCGTCAGAACTGCCGATAGGGATTTTAACAGCCTTAATGGGAGGCCCTATTTTTATCGCTATTTTGGTTAAATTTAAAAAATCACTGTAATGATCAAGGCACATCAGATTAATTATCAACATAAAGAATTCCGAATTCTGGACGGGGTAAATGTCTCACTGGAATATGGTGAATTCCTGGCCATTGTGGGACCCAATGGAGCAGGAAAATCAAGTCTTCTGAGCGTATTGGCAGATGAAGTGAAATCCGGAAATAACAAAGTTCTGTTTAAAGATAAACCCATCAGAAAATGGAATATCCGGGAACTTTCTAAACACAAAGCCAAGTTCTCGCAGCATAACAGCAATGATATTCCGCTTGAAGTGAAGGACGTGATCATGATGGGAAGATATCCTTATTTTGATGCCCAACCAGGAAAAGAAGATCTTGAAGCCATGAACAATATGATGTACGAAACCGATATTTTTCATCTCAAAGAAAGAGAATACAATACCCTTTCGGGAGGAGAAAAGCAGCGTGTACATCTGTCAAGAGTGATGGCACAGCTTGAAAATGAAATTGCCCATAAACTGGTTTTTCTGGACGAGCCGTTGAATAATTTAGATATAAAACATCAGTACAAAGCATTGGAAATTATCAAAAATTTCACCAAAAAAGCCAACAGTGCTATTGTTGTTTTGCATGATCTGAACCTTGCTGCACAGTTTGCAGATAAGATTTTATTAATGAAATCAGGACAAGTCTCTGCCTATGGAACTCCACAGGAAGTTTTTACTGAAGAAAATATCAGCAATGCCTATAACTTCCCCTGTACCATCTGCGGACACCCTATTACGAATAACCCAATGATCATTTTTGGATAACCATGGAAAAAGAAGAACTCAAAATCCTCGCACAGAATCTTGCCAATCCTCAGGGTGAAAAAGGCATCGAGATTGGTGAAATGATGAATGCCACTAACATCAGCATGACGTTAGAGAGCATCAAAACACTTGTGATTGATGACGGCCAGCAAATCCTTGAAATAGGACACGGAAATGCCGCACACCTGAAAAGTATCATGAGCCTTGCCAAAAACTTGAAATACACAGGGATTGACATTTCTGAAACCATGCACAATGAAGCCAAAAGGCTCAATAAAGAATTTGAAAGCCAGGCAGAATTTGTTTTATACGAAGGGAATAAGCTTCCTTTTAAAGATGAAACTTTTGATAAAATATTTACCGTAAACACAGTTTATTTCTGGGAAAATCCGGTTGAATTTCTAAACGAGATTTATAGAGTTTTAAAAGATGACGGAACATTTGTTCTTACATTCGGACAAAAAGAATTCATGGAAAAACTGCCGTTTACGGAATATGATTTCACTTTGTACAGCAACAGTGAAATGGAAGAGCTGGTCTCCAAAAGCCAATTTAAAAGGATGAAAACTTCTGAAAGAGAAGAAGAAATAAAAAGTAAAACAGGAAACGAAACCATACGAAGAATTTATACAATTTTAACCATAAAAAAGTAAAGTAATGAGCACATTAGTTAATGATTTAAAGGAAAAATGGGAAGCTCTGAAAGCAGAAAATCCACATATCAGAATAAGAAATGCAGCAGCACAGTTAGAAGTAAGTGAGGCAGAATTATTGGCAACAAGCATAGGAGAAGGAGTAACTGTCCTGAACTCGGATTTCCAGGGAATCCTTACAGAAGCTGAGCAGTTAGGAAAAGTAATGGCTCTTACCCGTAATGATGAATGTGTTCATGAAAGAAAAGGGACTTATCTGAACGGAGATTTCAGCAGTCCTCATGCACAGCTTTTTGTGGGTGAAGATATTGATCTCAGAATTTTCCTTAACCACTGGAAATTTGCTTTTGCAGTACTGGAAGGAGAGAAGAAAAGCCTTCAGTTTTTCGGAAAAGATGGTCTGGCACTTCACAAGATTTATTTAACAAAAGACAGTAATGAAGCTGCTTTCGATGTGATCGTAGAAAAATTCAGAGCAGAAGATCAGAATCAGGCATTGGCTTTTGAAGCAATCGCTCCAAAACAGGCTGAAAAAGCAGATTCAGACATTGATGTAGAAGGCTTTAAAAAAGCATGGACAGAATTGAAAGACACCCATGATTTCTTCATGATGACCAGAAAATATGGAGTAAGCAGAACGCAGGCATTAAGATTGGCTCCGGAAGGATTTGCTAAGAAAATTGATAATGCGAAAGTGGTGAATATCCTTGAAGATGCTTCTGAAAAGAACGTTCCGATCATGGTTTTCGTTGGAAACAGAGGCATTATCCAGATCCACACAGGAAATGTGAAGAAAACACTTTGGCACCAGCAATGGTTCAATGTGATGGATCCTGATTTCAACTTACATCTTGACGTAACGAAAATTGCAGAAGCGTGGATCGTGAAAAAACCGACTGAAGACGGAGAAGTAACCGCTATCGAAGTATTCAACAAAGAAGGAGACTTTATCGTTCAGTTCTTCGGAAAAAGAAAACCTGGAATTCCTGAGCTTCAAGAGTGGAAGGACCTTGTAGCAGCCTTAGAGAAATAATAATTAGATGATTTGAATGAGACCGTTTTGTTTGTAAAATTCAAAACGGTCTTTTTTATTGAAACAATCTGCAAATGCAGGAATATTTGTGTAATTTGTGACTAAATATAAAAAATGAAAAATATTTTCATAGCGATACTGCTGGCTGGTTTCTGTGCATTGAAGGCACAGGATTTAAAAGCATATCAGTTTTACGATAAAAAAGGAAAAGAAGTAAAGACAGAAAAGCTGGTAAAAGAACTGGCGGATTATGATGTGGTCTTTTTTGGCGAAAATCATAACAGTTCTATCAATCACTGGCTTCAGCTGAAGATTACGGAAGCTTTGTTTGTGAAAAAGAACGGACAGCTGATCTTAGGAGCAGAGATGTTTGAGAGAGATAATCAGGCGCAGTTGGATCAATATTTAAACGGAAGATTTGATGCAAAAACATTAAAAGATTCTGCCCGTTTGTGGAACAATTATGCAACCGATTACAAGCCTTTGGTAGATTTTGCCAAAGATAAAAAACTGAATTTTATTGCGACGAATATCCCGAGAAGATATGCCTCTCAAACCGCCAAAGAAGGTCTTGAATCCTTGAATAAATTAAGCGAAAAAGAGAAAGCCTACATTGCCCAGCTGCCGATTAAAGTAACATTAGACACTCCTGGATATCCGGAAATGAAAAAGATGATGGGAGATCATGCAGAAGGAACCAAAGTGATGAATTTTATTTCAGCTCAGGCTACAAAAGATGCTACAATGGCTGAATCTATCCTGAAAAGCTACCAGGCCGGAAAAACCTTCATCCACTACAACGGTAACTATCACAGTAAAGAATTTGGAGGAATCTATTGGTATATCAAACAGAAAAATCCTAATTTGAAAATGGCCGTAATTTCTGTTTTTGAATCAGACGATCCCGAACTGAAAGTACCTGCCAAAGATTATATCCCGACAGATTTCAATCTGATTATTCCTGCGGATATGACGAAGACTTTTTAATAAGAAGATGATGCGGATTGAGCAGATCTTATTATGAATTAAATAATTTCAATTGCATTCATTCAATAGGAACGGGCTTTAGCCCGTTCATTTTTTTATATCAAAATTCCATTG
Organism: Chryseobacterium sp. PCH239; assembly: GCF_018924625.1. Classification (NCBI taxonomy): domain Bacteria; kingdom Pseudomonadati; phylum Bacteroidota; class Flavobacteriia; order Flavobacteriales; family Weeksellaceae; genus Chryseobacterium; species Chryseobacterium sp. PCH239. Next base: position 1,555,023 of record NZ_CP073027.1, on the reverse strand, counting down.
GCTTTAGCCAAAACTTAAAATTCATTGCTAAATAAATTATTTTTACACCACAATATTTACCTTTGTATCAGATTCAAAAACATATGAAAAAAATCCCTATCCTGCTGATCTTTTTTACCGGATTTTTTAATGCTCAGAAACTCACCTCCAGTGAAGTTTCAATCATCAATCAGGGAGATGTAAACACGGCGTTACCCATCTATCAGACGACAGATAATAATCAGCACCAAACCCTGCTGAACATTTCTTCAGAAGCTGATCCTCTTGATCCTAACACCGCTGTTCTGGTAAAAAGGATGAAAGAATCTCTTCTTTCAACAGATGGTGGAGTAGGCATTGCTGCTCCTCAGGTGGGAATCAACAGAAAGATCATTTGGGTACAGCGTTTTGATAAGGAAGGTACACCGCTGGAATATTTTATTAACCCGGTCATTGTATGGCGTTCCGATCTGCAGAATCTTGGCCCCGAAGGTGATTTATCTATTCCTGATTTCAGAGATCAGTTTTACAGAAGCAAAGTTATCCAACTGGAATATGTGGATTTGAAAGGACAGAAATATTCAGAAATCGTAGAAGGTTTTACTGCGGTGATTTTCCAGCATGAAATCGACCACCTTTTCGGCATCCTGATTTCCGATAAAAAGGAAAAAGAGAAAAATGATTCCTATAAAAAAGTAGATGCCTATCAGAAAAGTGATGTAAATAAAGACAGAAGGTAATGATGAATTATAAATAATGAATGATGAATGATGAGAAGTTGTTATAAGGCTAAGTAAATGTATGTTTCTAACCATATTTTACAATGAAATCTTCTCCATCTTCATAACCTGCGGGATATACATAGGTAATTACCCCGATATCTGATTGTAAAACTTCTTTTAGTTTATTGAAGTACATATCTCTTTTCTCTTCCGTAGTGTCCATTGTTAGGCTCATAATAAGCCTGTCATCATCTGTAATATTGGCACCCACCATTATTTTGTCCGGATTATCATGATATTTATTCCAGTAAAAAGTTTGGTCAAGGGCAGGGTTTTCGATGAAATAACCAATCATTTCATCTTCTGTTTTAAAAATATAATCTTTGTCGTGCCTTGGGAAAGTATAATCGAGATTTAATTTTTCATATCCGGGAAGGAATGTGTTTAGAACAAGATCAATCGTCTCTCTTGATTTTTGCCCTGCATACACCTGGCATACAATATCTATAATGATTTCCATGACACAAAATTACTCTATTTTATATCATATTGAGTTATAAATGATGAATGATATTCTTAAACACTATATACATAAAAATATCCTTAATCCTCTGTGCCCATCTGCGAAATCTGTGGGAAACTAAAATAAAAAGGAGCTGTTTCCATGGAAACAGCTCCTTTCGTTATAACTATGCTTAAAAAAATTGGATTAATCGTTGTTGGTGACTGATAGTTTCACCTCCATATTATTTCTGGTCGCATTAGAATAAGGACAGATCTGGTGTGCTTTTTCTGTCAAAGCCTGTGCTTCCTCAATAGAAACTCCAGGGATGTTCACATCCAGTTCTGCTGCTAGTCCGAAGCCTCCATTCTCAAGCTGACCTATGCTCACCTGAGCAGTCACTGTTGTTTCACCTGTTTTTACTTTAGAAAGACTGATCACTCTGTTCAGAGCGCTGTCGAAACAGGCAGAATATCCCGCTGCAAAAAGCATTTCAGGATTGGCAAAATCATCATTGGCTCCTCCTAAAGCTTTCGGCATTCTTACATCAAGATCCAGAACTCCGTTTTCACTCTTCACATGTCCGTTTCTTCCTCCTTGAGCAGTGACCTGAGTTGTATATAACGTTTTCATTTATTTTCTATTTTGTTTAAGATTTTTAAGACGGTGTCTTTAAGGTGCAACAGCTCTTCCGGTTGTATTCCCAGTTTTTCCTGAATTTTTCCCGGAATTTCACATGCCTTCTGCTGAAGCTGTTTTCCTGCTTCGTCTAAAAATACTTCAACCACTCTTTCGTCCTCTTTTTTTCTTTTTCGGATAATAAATCCTTTAGACTCCAGCCTTTTAAGAAGAGGGGTCAAAGTACCACTGTCCAGAAACAGTTTTTCTCCGATATGGGTTACCGTAAGTCCGTCACCGTCCCATAATATCATCATCACAAGATATTGCGGATAGGTAATGCCCAGTTCATCAAGAAAAGGACGGTAAAGCCCTGTAATCTCTTTGGCAATGACATACAATGGGAAACAAATCTGGTTTTCCAGTTTGGGTGTTTTCGGATTTTCCATAATTTTTGAGTACGAAAGATTCGATGAAGGTATTACTTTTTTATGATAAATTCATCCATTGGAATTCTGACTTTTTTCATAGTAGAAAGCCAGTCATTAGCTTCATCACGGTATCCAAGATATAAAAGACTTACACTTTTCAGTCCTAATTCTTTTAATCCCAATACTTCATCTACCACCTCATTGCTGAATCCTTCTGCCGGAGTACTGTCGATTTTAAGCTCTGCGGCTTGTGCAAGGGCAATTCCTAAGGCAATATAAGTCTGACGGGCAGTGTGTGCAAAATGCTCTTCAGGAGTCTGTGCGCCATATATTTCTTTAATTTTATCGGTATAGCTTCCAAAGCGGCCTCTCGGAAGATCTCTTACATCTGTATGATAATCGTAAACTTTGTCAATTTTTTCATTAGAATAACTGTCCCATGCTGCAAAGACCAAAACGTGAGAAGAATCTCTCATTACTTCAGGGTTTAAAGCACCTGCTACCATTTTTTCTTTCAGTTCCTGGTTTTCCACTACAATAATTCTGAACGGTTGTAAGCCCGACGAAGTAGGAGCCAGTCTTGCTGATTCTAAAATCGTATTAAGGTCTTCCTGTGAAACTTTTTTGGTAGGATCATAAGCTTTTACAGCGTGTCTCCAGTTTAGATTTTCTATTAATGACATTTTTATTTTGTTTTTAAATTAAACTACTTTGTTTTTTATCACCTCTATTTATTGTTGAAGTAAATTAACAGTACAAATATACAGTCAATTTAATTGTGTACAATTTAATTTTAAATGATTTTATTGATAGCAATTATTGATAAACTTTAAAAAGGTGAAATAATGAAGATGACAGTAAGAAATTTTAGTTTCAATTTTATTCATTTCCGCATGATTCGGATTTTTTCAAAGCCTATGAATTCCAATATTTGTCATAGAATTTTAAACTAAAAACAATGCAGAGATTTAAAAACAAAACCGCCTTAATTACGGGAGGAACCAATGGAATGGGTCTGGCTACCGCTCAGAAATTTATAGAAGAAGGAGGGAAAGTCATTATTACAGGCAGAAGTGAAGAAACCGTGAATAATGCTTTGGAAAAGCTTGGAGAAAATGCCTTCGGAATCGTATCTAACGCTGGGAATATAAAAGATTTGATGAATCTTCAGCAGGAAGTCAGAAAATATACAGAACATATTGATCTGGTTTTTGCCAATGCAGGATACGGAAGATTTGCACCTGTGGAATATGTGGATGAAAATCAGTTTGACGAATTATTTAATATGCTGGTGAAAGGACCGTTTTTTACGGTACAGCAGATGTTGCCATTAATGAAAAGCGGAAGCTCTGTTATTTTCAATACTTCAGTGGCAACGGATATTGCGATGCCTAATTTTTCGGTGTATTCTGCAGCCAAATCTGCAGTGCAGTCAATGATCAAAACTTTTGCTGTAGAACTTACAGAACGTGGAATCCGTGTGAATGGAGTAAGTCCCGGACATATCAAAACCAATATTTTTAATAATACAGGTTTAACCGGAGAGCAGATAGAAAGCGCTATTGATGATATTATTCCGACAATTCCTTTTAAAAGACAGGGAGAGCCTTCAGAAATAGCCAGTGTAGTTCTGTTTCTGGCTTCAGAAGAAGCGTCCTATATCCATGGAGCGGAGATAAAAGTGGATGCCGGAATTTCTGTGATCAGATAATCCTGATTATTTGACCTCTTTAATTTCTTTGATGATATTGGTTTTATTTTCAATACCAATATTATAGGCCTTACCTTTTTTAAAGCTTTGAGTCGCTTTTTCCATGAGGCTTTTATATTCCGGCGATTTTTTTGAAAGATAAAATACCTGCGCACTGATTCCTATAGCAACACGTACCAGTTCATTGGGTTTGTCCGGATCTTCAGTAATATCGGAAATAGTGGCATTATTATACCAGGTTAAATTCTGCGGAGTGGAATTTCCAGAACAGGATGTAATCATAATAAAAAGTAATAGTAAATAGGACCAGGCTTTCATAATAAAAAGGATTAAGTAAAAAGCTCCTGCAATATATCAAAATATCGGCAGGAGCTCTACATAAATTAGTTAGAATCCACAGCTCGCTACGCTAGGTGCAGGGGAAGGAGAGCATCCGGAAAGGGATGAGAATATGTTTAATACACAGTTGGTATTCACATAATTGTTATCATATAACAGAGATCCTGATGGACTTCTGTAGTATACGTTTCCTGCAGTATTGGCATAAGAAGATACTGAAGCAGATCCACAGCTTGTATTGGTGCAAGCAGCTCTCCATGCAGAATCGGTTACCGGTCCGCTGGAGAATAATGACGGATCAATGATTCTTTTTTCAACAATTCCTGAAGCATTTTTGAAGCTTACCAAAATGGCTACGTGATATACCCATGAAACACAGCATGTTCCTGTAGATGCTCTAAGGTTACCATACACGAATTGCTTTTCACAATCGTAGCCTGCATTCAAAAGGATTTGTCTCATTTTGTGCGCTCTTGCATAGCAGCCATCCACAGGATATCTGAAAGTGATACATGGTGAAGATGCGGTAGAAGTTCCACAAGCCTGATTTTTGATCTGAGTGAATAAACTGTTCAGCGTTGCAAGATTAGGAATAACGCTTACTGCTTTTTTGCTGTCACCTCTTTCTTCTTTGTTGAAAACAGTTTTAAAATAACGGATGTCATCAGCTGTCGCTTTTTCAACCTTAGCAATTTCATTAGAATTGACCTTCAGGAAAACCTGAACAGGCGTTTCATTTTCTACTGCTTCTTTGATCATGGAGATAAATCCTGCATTTTCTTTGGTATCCTTAATTTGATAGGGCTGTGCGGAAACCATAAATGAAACTTTAAATTTTCCATCTTCTTTTTCAATCCCTACCGGAACAGTTTTGCCAAAATCTTTCATTGCGATTTCATTAGACTCCTTGGCAACAAGATTAGGATCCTGGTTGGCAGCTGAATCTGAGCAGGAATTCACTGACAGTACCGTCATGAATACCATCATGGATAACAGAAATTTTTTCATAGTTTTTATATTTTGTGGTTAATTTTCAGTGAACATTTTAATTATGATAGTTCACTTATTTGTGACATTAAAAGTAATAAAAATTAAAATATATGCAAGATTTTTTTGAAAAAAATACATTATTCTGTTGTTTTATTGATTTTATAATATTTAAAAAGATGAAAAAATGATCATTTTTATAGAAATATTCAAGAAAAATAAAAAAAATTAAAATAATGTTTTTTTAACCTTGCAGTCTGGATTCCTACTGAATAACAAACGTTGTGGATAGTCAAGGTGAATAAAAATAACATTATCATAAAACTAAAAGCCCGGTTTCAACGATTGAAACCGGGCTCATTTTATTGTAAGTAAACTTGACTATTTATAAATCAATTCTGCCTGAAAAACATCCGCGAAATGCTTTCTGATCTTTGCTTTCAGTTCTTCCATTTCTTCTGGTGTCAGTTCTCTTTCAAGCTCTCTTTTTAAAGAAGTAACCTGCTTATCTTTGATCCCACATGGAATAATGTATTCAAAATAACGCATATCCGTATTCACATTCAATGCAAAGCCGTGAAGAGTTACCCAACGGGAAGCTTTCACTCCCATGGCACACATTTTTCTGGCGTATGGTTTTCCCACATCCAGCCATACTCCGGTTTCTCCTGGTGAGCGTTCTCCTTTAATACCATATTCGGCAATGGTTCTGATGATCACTTCTTCCAGATTCCTCATATATAAATGAATATCTGTGAAAAAGTTTTCAAGATCCAGAATAGGGTAGCCCACAACCTGTCCGTAACCGTGATACGTAATATCTCCACCGCGGTTTACTTTCACGAAGGTAGCCTCAATTTCTTTCAGCTTATCAATACCGGCAAGCATATTTTCTTCATGTCCGCTTTTTCCTAACGTGTACACGTGAGGATGCTCTACGAAAAGAAGGTGGTTGGGAGTAATACTATGCTGTTCTGCAGGAAGATCTCTGTTTTTTATTTTGGTATCAATGATGTTTTTCATCAGCTGTTCCTGATAATCCCAGGCTGGCTGATATTCTTTGATTCCTAAATCTTCAAATTCTACTGCTTTATTTTGATTTGTATTCATTTCAATTTTTGATATACAAATTTAGTGAATTTTACCCTTTTATGGAATGGATAAAATCTATGGCATTCTTCTTCCAGTCTCTATCCTGAAGTAAAATATTTACGAAAGCAGTTCCGATGATACCGCCATCTGCTTTTTCCGTTACATTTTCGAAGTCTTCTTTCGATTTAATTCCAAACCCAATCATCACCGGATTTTTAAGTGGAAGAGCAGCGAGCCTGGAAAGATAGTCCTCATTCTTTAAAACCGCATTTTCATTTCCGGTAGTGGAAGAAGAGCTTACTGCGTACAGAAATCCTGAACTTAATGAATCCAGATAGATCATTCTTTCATCGGAGGTTTCCGGTGTTACAAGGAAAGTGAAATTAAGATTATATTGTTTTAAGATATGCTGATAGTTTTTCTCAAACTCAATAGGAGGAAGATCAGGAAGGATCAGCCCTGAAACACCACTTTCCGAACATGCTGCACAGAATTTCTCAAATCCGAAACTCAATACCGGATTGATATATCCCATTAGAATAATTGGAATGTTGATTTTGTCTTTGATGGCTTTTAGCTGAAATAACAGTTTTTCGATCGTCATTCCGTTTTGTAAAGCCAGTTCGTGAGCTTTCTGGATCACCGGTCCATCTGCTACAGGATCAGAATAAGGCATTCCGATTTCAATCATATCTGCTCCGGAATCCTGAATCAGTTGTATAATATCAGCGGTATCTTCCAGTTGTGGAATTCCTGCTGTGAAGTATATATTTAGTTTTTTCATTTTTTATTGTATTAAAGTATAACGTACAAAGTACAATGTAGAAAATAGTATTAAACTCAGGTGAGAAAGTACATTGTACATTTTACATCCGACATTTTACAAATTCTTCAGATACGTTTCCATATCCTTATCTCCACGTCCGCTCAGGCAAATAACGACAACATCATCTTCATTAAATTTTTTCTTGTCTAAAACTGCCAGCGCATGAGAACTTTCCAATGCAGGAATAATTCCTTCAAGTTTGGTAAGTTCAAAAGCACATTGTAAAGCTTCGTCATCATTAATACTAAAGAATTCTGCTCTTTTTTCTTTAAATAAATGCGCATGAAAAGGCCCGATTCCCGGGTAATCCAGTCCGGCAGAAATAGAGTGGGGTTCAATAACCTGTCCGTCTTCCGTCTGCATCACAAGGCTTTTGCTTCCGTGAAGGACTCCAAGGGTTCCTAAAAATGTAGTCGCAGCCGATTTTCCTGAATCTACACCCATCCCTCCGGCTTCAGCAGCAATGATTTTTACTTCTTTTTCCTCCACAAAATGATAGAAAGTTCCCGCAGCATTACTTCCTCCGCCCACACAGGCAATCACATAATCCGGATTTTCCCTTCCGATTTTCTCTTTCAGCTGTTCTTTAATTTCTTTTGAAATAATACTTTGAAATCTTGCCACAAGATCCGGAAAAGGATGAGGTCCTACCACACTTCCAATCACATAATGAGTCGTCACAGGATTGTTGATCCAGTCTCTTAACGCTTCATTTACGGCATCTTTAAGGGTTTTTGATCCTGAAGTTGCTGCTACAACTTCCGCCCCAAGCATTTTCATTCTTGCGACGTTTGGGGCTTGTCTCTGGATATCAATTTCTCCCATATAAACAATGCACTCAAGACCAAGCAAAGCACACGCTGTAGCTGTGGCAACACCATGTTGTCCTGCTCCGGTTTCAGCAATGATTCTGGTTTTTCCAAGACGTTTTGCCAACAGAACCTGCCCCAGAGCATTATTGATCTTGTGAGCTCCCGTATGGTTGAGGTCTTCCCGTTTCAAATAAATCTGTGTCTGGTATTTTTGACTTAAGTTTTTAGCAAAATAGAGGGGCGTAGCTCTTCCTACATAATTTTTCAGTAAATCCTGATATTCTGTCTGAAAATCTTCAGATTCTATGATTTCAAGATAGTTTTTTTGCAGTTCTTCTACATTAGGATAGAGCATTTCGGGGATAAAAGCACCTCCAAACTCTCCATAATATCCGTTTTCATCGGGGTTTTTATAATTCATTTTTTATTCTTTATTCATTAAATAAGCGTTGTTTTGTACACTCAGCTGGTTGAGCAGCTCTTTTCTTTTCTGTGAGGTATGAAAAATCAAGATATCATCATCTTCAGAATTTACCCACTCCGAGCCGATACTTTCTTTGATCATTTTGGCCTTGTCATGGAGGATTTCTATGTCACATTTTTCATAAAAGGAACGAAGATCAGCGTGGCAGAAACCAATTGTCTCAAGATTTCTCTGAGTAACATTTTCTTTGAAATGTTTCACCAAAGCGGTTCCATACCCTTTCTTTTTATGAGCAGAAACAAGCCCTACGGCTTCCGCAAAGGAATAACCGGTGTCTGCTATTTGTAAGGTGAAATCAAAATTCACTCTCATAATGGCCAATATGCTTTCATCCGTATCCATCAGAAAATGAAATTCCGAGTCTTTAAAAAAAGAGCGGAAGTAGGATGATTTCATGGTGTTCCATGCAGAAATATCCCAAAGTTCCAGGATGTGTTTTATTTCGGCTTCTGTTAAATATTTCGTTTCTTTTACCTGATATTTCATGGGTTTAAACTATTAATAAATGTGAGATGGTAATCATTTTGCTGTTTGGTAATCAGTTTTTTATAGTACAGTAATTCTATTTTATGCATTAAATCAATTAAGGTTGCTTTATCTATTTTGGACTGATACATGGTAATGGCAATTTCCAGATTATCAATCATAAAATAAGGATCGGAATCCTCATATAACAGGAATATTTTGGCATAAATTAATCCTAAGTCATATTTTATACTTGATCTGACATGAGTTTCCAGAAATTTATCTGAAATAATCACCAGATAATAGCTGTTCCATAAGCTGATTCTTTCAAAAAAATACTGAATATCTGTTTCTTCAAAATCTTTAATAATACAAATGAAATCAGACAATAATCCACCCACTTCCCAATGTTCTGTATTACTGTCGTTCTGTGAAACAAAGTGATACAGATTCTGGATTTTTTCATTCCCGAATTTAGGGGGAAATAAGGTTTTGTAAAATGTCTTTTTGAGCAAATGTATATTCATCCTTGTGTGTTTTTATGTGTTATTTATTTTGCTGATATAAAGTTTTAAACTTTTTTATGCTGTCAATATTTTTATTTCCGGGCTCTGTTTCAAATTTCGAATTGATATCCAAAGCAAAAGGTTGTTGTTTCAATGTATCCATATTCCCTATATTTTCCTCAGAAATACCGCCGCTTAAAAAGTAGGGCAGAGGAATCTCAAATTCATTCAGAATATTCCAGTCGAATTGTTTTCCCGTTCCGCCAAAGGCTTTGCTGTCAGTATCGAATAGGTAGTAGGCGATAGGTTTCAGATCAGGAATTTGTGTTATTTTATTTTGATTTTCTGCCGTATTACTCCCTATTCTGATTACTTTAATGATTCCAACCTCAGGATTTAGTTTTTGTCTTAGTTCAGCAATGAAATCATTACTTTCATCACCGTGAAGCTGTACAAAATTCAAATCTGCATGTTGAACGATCTTTACAATGATCTCTACTTTTTCATTGACAAAAACACCTACTTTTCCCTGATGATTAATAGTTGAGATCTCTTCCAGACTCAGATGGTTCAAAACATATCTCGGTGATTTTTCGTAGAAGATAAAACCGAGAAAATCTGTTTTCATAGCAATCAATTCCTGAATCTGATCCGGTTTTGTAAGACCACAGACTTTCAGGCGAGATGGCAGGTTTGAGGTTGTAGGTTGCAGGTTCATTGTTGATTATTATTGAGTTAAAATTTGAGAAGCGAATTCTTCAAAAGCTTTGGCCGGATCTGTATTTTTCATGAAATATTCACCCATCAGGAAACCATCAAATCCTTTTTCTTTTAAAAACTGAAAATCTTTAAGATTGTAAATACCGCTTTCAGCAACAGATAAAACTTCTTTTGGAAGCTGGTTTTTCAGCTGAACGGAATGCTGAAGATCAACTTTAAAATCTTTAAGGTTTCTGTTATTAATTCCTACCAAATCAATTTCTGAATTGAAATGCTTCAGTTCATCTTCTGTATGAATTTCCAGTAAAACCTCCAATTTCAGTTGGTGAGCTAATTCGGTAAATTCCTGTACCTGAGCTGGTGAAAGACATGAAGCAATCAGTAATACTACATCAGCTCCAATACTTTTGGCTTCATAAAACTGATATTCATCAATCATAAAATCTTTTCGCAGAATCGGAATGGTAATCTCATTTCTTACATCCAGAACATCATTTAAATTTCCTCCGAAAAAATCATGATCAGTCAGGATTGAAATTCCGCTGGCTCCAAAATTTTCGTAAGCAGAAACTACCTCCAAAGGCTGTACACTATTGTTTATAATTCCTTTTGAAGGAGATTGTCTTTTAAACTCAGCGATAATTCCGCTTTTATTTTTGATGGATTCCTTCAGTGAATAGGTTGGTCTTCCAAAAAAGGCGGTATTTTTTAATCGGTCAAGAGAAATGCGCAATTTTGCAGCAGCAACTTCCTCTTTTTTTCGTTTAATAATTTGATCCAGTATAGTCATTTTTGTGTTTAAGTTTGGTCAATGGTGAATTTTGCTTCGCAAGTGAATAATGAATTTAATTAATCAGGAGATTAAAACTGTTTAATGCTTTTCCGCTTTGCAGGCTTTCCTGAGCAAGCAGAAGACAGTCATCGTACGTTCCGAATTTATGGGTGTTGTGCAGCGCTACTGAAGCATTGGCAAGAATTACTGAGTTCTGCTGCTCCGTACCGTTTCCTTCCAGAATATTCATAAATATTTTTGCGGTTTCCTGAATAGAACTTCCTGCTTTAATATCTTCCAGTGTTACCGGATTGAAACCCAAATCTTCTGCCGAATAGATTTCTTCACCATTTTTTGTAATGATTTTACTATCGTCAGTAAGGCTTATTTCATCATATCCGTCAAGACCATGGACCAGAGTAAAGTCACGTTCCTCCTTCTGAAGAAGATACTGATAAATTCTTGCAATTTCCAGATTATAAACTCCAATCATGGAAAATTTTGGTTTTGCCGGATTTACCAATGGACCCAAAAGGTTAAAGAATGTCCTCAATCCCAAAGATTTTCTCAGTAATCCAACTGATTGCAGAGCAGGATGAAAATAAGGAGCATGTAAAAAGCAAATGTTGGCTCTTTCAAGATCTTCATTCAATTGTTCTGAACTGTTTTTAAACTGATATCCCAGTTCTTCCAGTACATTCGATGAACCAGTAGTGGTGGAAGCTCCGTAATTTCCATGCTTTGTTACCTTTTGTCCGGCTCCGGCTACTACAAAGCTGGCCAGGGTTGAGATATTGATGGTGTCTTTTCCGTCACCTCCGGTTCCTACAATATCAATGGCATCATTGGTGTCGATCTTTACAGGAACAGCCATGTGTAATAGTGCTTCTCTGAAGCCTTCCAACTCTTTCAAGGTGATATTCCGCATCAGGAAGACACTTATAAAAGCAGTAATTTCTGCGGCATTAAACTTATTCTGTGCAATCTCAATCATCATCGCTTTTGCTTCTGATTTTGAGAGTGTGTTATGATTGAACAGATATTGCAGTATTTCTTTCATTTGTGGCGTTTTTATGTTTGTTGAAGGGATTTCTAAGATTTTCATGACAACAGAAAGTTTTTAATGATTACTTCTCCTTCCGGTGTTAAAATACTTTCAGGGTGAAACTGAACTCCGTGTACATCATATGTTTTGTGCTGCAAAGCCATGATCATTCCGTCTTTATCTACAGCTGTGATTTCCAGTTCTTCCGGAAAACCTTCCGGATTGACTGCCCAGCTGTGGTATCTTCCTACTTCCAATCCTGATTGCAGATCTTTGAAAACTTTAGTATTTTCTTTTACTATTTCAGTAGTGGTGGCTACTCCATGGAAAATTTCAGAAAGGTTAATAAGACTTCCTCCGAAAGCTTCAGCGATAGCCTGCTGACCCAGGCACACTCCAAGGATACTTTTTGTAGGAGCGTATTCTTTAATAAGGTCTAATAAAATACCGGCTTCTTCAGGAATTCCGGGACCTGGAGAAAGGATGATTTTGTCATATTTTCCAATCTCTTCAAGGGTAATTTTATCATTTCTTACCACATCCACTCTTTGATTCAGAATTCTTTCGATAATCTGGACAAGGTTATAGGTAAAGCTGTCATAATTGTCGAAAACGAGGACTTTAAGCTGTGGTTGTTGAGTGTTTATATTGTTGTTCATTGCTTTTTTGTTAGAGAGTTGCTATTTTTTTTGTTGCTGTTTGCTGGTTGACGGATTTATTTTTCAACTATTTTTTCAGCTTTTTCTACGGCTTTTTTAAGAGCATTCAGTTTGTTGTTGACTTCCTGCAGTTCACTTTCAGGAACAGATTTTGCCACAAGGCCGGCACCAGCCTGATAAAATAACGTGTTATTTTTGCTTAAGAAGGTTCTGATCATGATGGCCTGATTGCAGGTTCCGTTCAACCCGATAATTCCGATACAGCCACCATAATATCCACGGGAATCTTTTTCGTATTGGTTGATCAGCTGAAGCGCTTTATGTTTTGGAGCACCGCTTAATGTTCCCTGAGGGAAAGTAGCGGAAACCATTTCCAGAGGATTGATGTCATCAGCAACATCTGCAGTCACCTCACTTACCATATGAATAACGTGAGAGAAAAGCTGGATTTCTTTAAGCTTAGTAACCGTTACATTTTTCCCAAGCTTTCCAAGATCATTTCTAGCGAGATCTACCAGCATGGTATGTTCTGCATTTTCTTTGGGATCAGCTTTTAGCACTTCTATAGACTCAAGATCCGCTTCAAAGTTTCCGGTTCTTTTCGAAGTTCCGGCAATCGGGTGAATAATTGCTTTATTATTTTAATGATTAACTGACTTTCAGGACTTGATCCAAATAGTTTGTAATTTCCGTAATCAAAATAGAATAGGTAAGGAGAAGGGTTGATATTTCTCAAAGCACGGTATACATTGAACTCATCTCCCTTGAATTTTTGTTCAAACCTTCTGCTTAAAACCAGTTGGAAAACATCTCCACGCATACAGTGTTTCTGTGCTGTTTTTACGAGTTCAAGATAATCTTCATCTGTAATATTAGAGGTTTCCTCACTGGTTTTCTCGAAAGGATAAACCGGAGTATTCTGATTTTTAATAAGATTTTCCAACAGATGAAGTTCAGATTTTACTCCATCGATAAAGTTTTCAATAATATGCATTTCATCATTGAAATGATTGATAGCAATTACATATTGGTACAATCTGTATCTCATCACAGGGATTTCTACTTCCTTGCTCTGTGGTTTAAGATTGATGTTTTCAAAGAACTGTACCGCTTCAAAACTTGTATATCCAAAAAGACTCTGAGCAGTTTGTTCAATCGGATCATTGGTCTCTTTGCAGTTAAAAATTTTTCGGAACTCTTCAAATATATCTGTGATATTTCGTTCCATAATAAATTGTTTTACGGGAGCAGAGGCAGGAAGTTTGATTTCATATTCGTTGAGGTTTTTCACTTCAATTCCGGCGATGGCATTCACTGCAATGAAGGAAAAATTATTATCAATACTTTTTGAGTCCGAACTTTCCAGAAGAATGGTGTCACGGAATTTATCCCTGATCTTAAGGTAAATATTCATGGGAGTATGAAGGTCTCCCAGTGTTTTTTTCGAAACAGTTTTTATTGTAATTGCGTTGGTCAACATCTTATTGTTTTTTGTGAGATTAAGGAATAAAAAAAGGCTTTAACGGTATCCGTCAAAGCCTATATATTGTTTTTTGATTATTTCTGCTGTAGTTAACAACATGACAATACCTCCAGACCCGACGAAGAGTTTGAAAGCCACCACCAAATATTGTTGTTCATTTTTAACATGGGACAAATGTAGAAATTTTTTTAATAAAAAAACTAAAAAATATCAGAAAATACTAAAATTTAATATAAAAATCCTTTATTTAAGCTGCTTGAGCTCTTGTTTTAATTCCTTGATTTTTTCTTTATAAGCTTCATCATTGTAGTATTTTACGTAGTTTTCCAATGTAGCAATATACTCCTCAATGAATTCCTTATTCGTTTTGTCTGCTTCATACTTGGTTTTTGCAGAATTCACAGGAGCCAGTTTTTCATTTTGTAATACAATTTTTCCTTCCCTGGATTGGTCATAAAGGATAACAATGTTTTTTTCATATCCCGGGATGTATTTTACGGGTATATCCTTGTCACCAGGTATTCTGATTGAATTTCGGATGGGATAAATCGCTGCAGTAGTAGTGGAGAAAAAAGTAGTGGTATATTTTCCGTCCTGTTTCTTCACAATAGCCTCATAATCGTGGATGTACATATCATTCAGGGTAGAATTGGTTTCTACATCAGACGTGATGATAGCTGTGCTTTCCACTCCATATTTATTTAAAAACCATGCGTTTAAAAACTGTCCGCCAAAACCATTTAATATAGCCAGTGGAATGATAGGTATTAAAAGCCAGGTTTTTTTGGTCATATACGAAAGCCCTACAAAGAATACCAGCAACAGAACCACAGTATAAAAACCATGATGACTGGTGAAAAACAGAATTTTTGAAATTAAAACCATGGATTAAAGATAACTATAATAATCTTTTATTTAAACGCTATGTTCGCAAAGATGTTATTAAAATAACTATAAAACGTTCGCAACGGCGTTACACTCAGTAAAATACAATATCATTAGTTAAATGAAGTGCCCTTGTGAACCCAAAATAGAGTTTGATGATAATTACTTTGCGAACATAGCGTTTGAACTATTTATTGTACCGGTTCAGATAAAGGAATGTCAGGAGTTCCGCTGTAAAAAACAATCAGCGTTGCTCCGAGGTCTCCGGTTTTACCTCTGTGGCCGGTATTAACCATTTCAGGAAGCACCTGACCTTTTCTTATCCATTGCGTTTTTCCATCCTCTTTTCTTTCAATCTGAATTTCACCTTTTTCTACATAAGCTGCATTGATCACAGGATGTTTATGCCAACTCAATGCAGAATTCGGAGGTACGGCAATTTTAAGAACTGTGATTTCCGGCTGTGTGGTAGGATAGGCCGGATATACCGTTCCATCCCATGATTTGGTTGTTTTTAAAAGTGTCACCGATTCAATTTTATCAGAATATTCTGATTGTGGTTCGTTAGATGAATTGTCACACGAAAGGAAGAGGGATGAGGATACAACAAAGAAAGTTGTAGCCAACAATTTTTTTTTAGCCATAAGCTTCATATTTATATTTTGGTCTTGGCTCGGATTATCCAATATACAAAAATAATAACCTATTTTAAATTTCCCTATGTATTGAATTATTTTTTTATTGTTAAATTAAAGCTTCGATCCCAAAAATATTTCTCAAAGAAAACATTTGTCATAAGTTTAAAAGGTTATTTTTTATATTTTTGCTTCCAAATTAGAAAAAAATGAAAAAAGTATTAGCAATCGCATTTATCGGAGGTTTATTATTAGCAAGCTGTTCTAAAAAAGTAGATCACTCTTTACAGGACACAAACACAATGCTTCCAGAGCCAGAAGTAGCTACTGTTGATTCTACGGCTAAAACTGCTGCTCCAGCTGCTGCAACTCCGGCTGCTCCTGCACCTGAAGCTGCTAAAACAGATTCTACAGCTAAGAAATAATGAAAAAAATACTTTTAGCAGGAACTTTAGGTCTTATGATCATTTCCTGTTCTAAAAAAGAAAATACAGCAGAAGCGGCATCTTCTTCTGAAACGGCAGTTGTTTCAGAACCAGTTCAATCTAAACTTTCAGGTGATCAGATCATCGAAACATTGGACTGTTCAGGATGTCACTCTGTTAATGAGAGAATGATAGGACCTTCTTATAAGGAAATTGCAGGAAAGTATACTGAAAAGGATACGGAATTGCTGGCTTCCAAAATTATAGAGGGCGGAAGTGGAGTATGGGGAAGTGTGCCTATGGCTGCCCATCCACAGGTATCTAAAGAAGATGCAAAAAAAATGGTGGAATATATTTTAAGTCAGAAGAAATAAAATATGTCCGCTGAAAAATCCAGTCTGCACACAAGAAATCTGCATCGTAATCCCTATGATTTTGATCAGCTTATTTCTTGTGTGCCGGAACTGAAACACTATGTTTTCGTGAATGCTTATCAGACGGTAACCATTAATTTCAGCATTCCTCAAGCAGTTAAACTGCTCAATAAAGCCTTACTCTTACATTTCTACAACATTAAAGGCTGGGATATTCCCGATACCAATCTTTGTCCACCCATCCCGGGAAGAGCAGATTACGTCCATTATATTGCTGATTTATTAAGTGAACAACTTAATAAAATCCCGACAGGAAATTCTGTAAAAGGTCTGGATATAGGAGCAGGAGCTAATCTTGTGTATCCTTTAATCAGCCACAGATCTTACGGCTGGACAATGCTGGGAACGGATATCAATCAGGATTCTTTGAAAAATGCTCAACACATTCTGGATCAAAATGAAGATCTTTCTTCTGTTATTCAATTAAAAAGCCAGCCTGATGCTGATTATATCTTTACCAATATCATTGGTCCGGAAGACAGATTCACTTTTACCATGTGTAATCCTCCTTTTCATGATTCTGAAGAATCTGCCATGAAAGGGAATATCAGAAAAACAAAAAATCTTAGTAAATCAAAAAAAACGAAACCTCTTCTTAACTTTAGTGGACAGCAGTCTGAACTTTGGTGTGAAGGTGGGGAACTTGCTTTTATTACTAAAATGATCAATGAAAGTACATTGTTTTCATCACAGGTTCTTTGGTTCACGTGTCTGGTTTCCAAAAAAGATAATCTCAATAAACTCAACAATCTTTTAAAGAAAGTAAATGCTGTAGAGGTGAAAACCATCGATATGGCTCAGGGACAAAAAGTAAGCAGAATGCTGGCGTGGACGTTTATTCCTCAAAAAGACAGAAAAATCTGGTTGGTTTAAAATTCAAAGTTCAAAGTTTAATGTTATAGCACAATCATTCAAATCTTTGATCTCTAAACACGTATCCCGAACCCCAATACCCCGCATCTTTACCACTTTTTAAAATTTCTTAAAAAAGCCATTGACGGTCATGTCAAAAATGCCTAAATTTGTACGCTTTTAGAAAAATAAGAAATGCAATTATCAGAACAAGAAATCATTAGAAGAGAAAAGCTGAATAAGCTTACTGAAATGGGGATTAATGCGTTCCCTGCGGATGAGTATATAATTACAGATACTACAGAATCTATAAAACAGGATTTTTCTGAAAGTAAACAGGTGAAGATCGCTGGTAGATTGATGTCCCGCAGAATTCAAGGAAAAGCTTCTTTTGCAGAATTGCAGGATTCTAAAGGAAAAATTCAGGTTTATTTCAATAGAGACGAGATCTGTCCGGGTGAAGATAAAGAACTCTATAATGAAGTATACAAGCACCTTTTGGATATCGGTGATATTATCGGTATTGAGGGAGAACTGTTTACCACTCAGGTAGGAGAGAAGACGGTTTTAGTGAAAAATTTTGTACTTCTTACTAAATCTCTTCGTCCACTTCCTCAACCAAGAACTGATGAAAACGGTGTTGTACACGATGGGTTTACAGATCCTGAATTAAGATACAGACAGCGTTATGTAGATTTAACGGTAAACCCACAGGTAAAAGAAATTTTCGTGAAGAGAACAAAATTGTTCAATGCCATGAGAACATTCTTTAATGATGCAGGATATTTTGAAGTGGAAACACCAATTCTACAGTCAATTCCTGGTGGAGCAGCAGCAAAACCGTTTATCACGCATCACAATGCATTAGATATTCCATTATATTTAAGAATTGCCAACGAATTATATCTGAAAAGACTGATCGTAGGTGGTTTTGACGGAGTATACGAGTTCTCTAAAAACTTCAGAAATGAAGGAATGGACAGAACTCACAACCCTGAGTTTACCGCTATGGAAATCTATGTAGCTTACAAAGATTACAACTGGATGATGGATTTCACTGAGAAATTACTGGAATTCTGTGCTAACCAGGTAAACGGAACTACAAAAGCTACCTTTGGGGAACATGAAGTAGATTTCAAAGCTCCTTATCCAAGAGTTTCCATGACAGAAGCAATCCTGAAATTTACAGGGTTCGATATCACTGGAAAAACTGAGAAGGAATTATACGATTTTGCCAAGTCTATCGGTATCGAAGTAAATGAGACGATGGGTAAAGGAAAATTAATCGATGAGATCTTCGGTGAAAAATGTGAAGGAAACTTCATCCAGCCGACTTTCATTACGGATTATCCGATCGAAATGTCTCCACTGACAAAGAAACACAGAAGCAAAGAAGGCTTAACAGAACGTTTTGAATTAATGGTATGCGGTAAAGAAATCGCTAACGCTTATTCAGAGCTTAATGATCCGATCGATCAGAGAGAGCGTTTTGAAGCACAGATGGCTTTATCTGAAAGAGGAGATGATGAAGCGATGTTTATCGATCAGGACTTCTTAAGAGCGCTGGAATACGGTATGCCGCCAACTTCAGGATTAGGAATCGGTATGGACAGATTAATCATGTTCTTAACGAATAATGCCTCTATTCAGGAAGTATTATTCTTCCCTCAGATGAGACCTGAAAAAGCAACACCGCAAATTGAACTGGGCGAGGATGAAAAAGTAATCCTTGAAATCCTTAATTCTCAGGAAGAGCCAATGGCTTTGGCTGAAGTAAAAGAAAGAAGCCAGTTATCCGGTAAAAAATGGGATAAAGCTTCCAAGACTTTGACAAAAAACAATATTGTGAAAGTAGAGAAAATTGACGAAAATCTTTTGATGAAACTGTCTTAAGATTTCTCAGAAAACATAAATAAAAAAGGTACAGTGCTATGCTGTACCTTTTTCTTTTTTCCATTTCCGGAGCTGTGCCCTGAAGTTTTTAAACGGAGCCACGGTATTGATATGAATCCACTTCCAAACCGGCCACTGGGCGGGAGTAGTTGCCCATTTTCTCTGTTCCGGAGTGAATAGTGTTTCATCGTCAAGATTTTCTATCCAAGTGATAATTTTATCAACTTGATTTCTCAGCAAGTCTCTTTGCTGTTGTAAACTATAAGAACCGTATTCATGATAAAAAGACTGGTACAATCCTCCCAGGTTATTCCATTTATATTCAGGAGTGGGAGTTTTCACTTCAATTCCTTTGCTTTCATCAGATTCCCATTGTAAAAGGAGGTGAGTCCAACCCAATTGATAGGAAATATTTTGTGATGGAGTTTTATCAACTCCCGGCTGCCGAAGATCTTTTTCCTCTTCTTTTATATCATTAAATTCCTGATCATAGAGCAGATATCTTTTCTTTAGCTCTTCAATGAATTCTGTTTTATCTTTATAACCCTGCATACTTACTATTTTCTCAACTTACTGAAAGAAGCCATCAGATAAAATAAGAAAGGAAGAATAAACAATGAGCCCAGCATCAATGCCCATCCCAATGCGGCGATAGTTTTTTCAGGAGCCATATGTTCCAGTAATGAAAGATGCTGTCCGTTTCCTAATAAAATAATATCCGGATTATGCTGATACGTTGCCGCTACTAAAATCATCACCATCTGGAATCCTGCCAAAGCACGTACAGGAAGCAGCTTCTGACGGTTCATCGCTCTTAGAATAAGCAACAAGGCAATGGTGGCAAAAGCAATCGCCATAATCCCCAAAGGCTTTGAAAATACCCACATCAAAAGGGGAATATCTGAAATATAAGCAGTTACGAATACCAATATTCCTGTGACCACAACAAAGATCATGGTCTGCTTGGATTTTCTGATCATTAACAAAAGATCGGCCTTATCACGTGTTTCTCTTAATGAAAATATAGAAGCAAGATAAGCACAAAGGGCTACAGTAAATAAGCCCACAGAAACCCCAAACCAGTTCAGCCAGCTGAATACATACAAATCCAGAAAACCTACAGCATCAGGATTGATAGAATGTGAAACCGTAGCAGCAGCAATTAATCCCAAAAAGAAAGGAGTTAAAAGACTCGCATAATAGAAAATCTGGGTATATAAAACCTGCCAGTTATCCTTTACAGCATCATAATGCCTGAACGTAAAAGCTGTTCCTCTTGCAATAATTCCTAAAAGCATTAAGACTAAAGGAATGTGAAGATAAGTAGACATAGTGGTATAAATCTCCGGAAAACCAACAAAAAGGATAACGATGGCAATAATCAGCCACATGTGATTGGCTTCCCAAACAGGAGCAATAGATTCATACATAATCTCATGGGTTTTATGACGGGCTTTTTTATTGGTGAACATTTCTACAATACCTGCTCCAAAGTCAGCTCCTCCCAGAATAATATAAAGACAAATGGATAGCCAGAGAAAACCTATTACAATGTAAATCATGATTTTTTGTTTTTATCGTTAAACTGAGCATCGGTAGGATCGTAAAGCTTCGGTACCATTTGAATCTGTCTCTTTAAAAGGAAAACAAGGATCAGTGATAATGATACGAAAATAGCCGTGAAAAAATAGAATGAATACTGTATTCCCGGCATAGGAGTTACAGCGTCAACTGTTCTCATAATTCCATAAATAATCCAGGGCTGTCTTCCTACTTCCGTTACTGTCCATCCGGCTTCCAACGCAATATATCCAAAAGGTGTTGCTATTAAAAATGTTTTCAATAGCCAGTGTTTATTCAGCCATTCTTTTTTGAAAAAGAAAGCATATAAATAAATAGCTCCAATAACAATCATGATCACTCCGAAGAAAATCATGATTTGAAAAGCATAATGAACCACAGCAATCGGAGGCCATTCATCTCTAGGGAAATCCTTAAGACCTTTTACTTCAGAATTGAAATCATTGCTCACCAGAAAACTTAAAACTTTCGGAATTTTCACTGCATATTTCACTTCTTCTTTTTCCTCATCAGGAATTCCTCCAATCACAAATGAAGCCCCTTTTTCCGTTTCAAAATGAGCTTCCATAGCTGCCAGTTTGATAGGCTGTCTTTCTGCTACCGACTTTGCAGCAACATCACCGCTTAGAGGTGCTCCGAATGCCCCAATCAAAGCAAATCCTACGGCAATTCTAAAAGCTTTGGTATGAAATTCAACATTTCTTTTTCGCATAATCATAAAGGCATGTACTCCAGCTACGGCAAATCCTGTTGCACAAAATGCCGCAACCGTCATGTGAAGAGCCTGCGGAAACCACGCATCATTGAACATTGCTTTGATAGGATCTATATTAAGGTACTGTCCGTTAATATAATCAAAACCGGTGGGAGAATTCATCCATGAGTTGGCTGCTACCACCAGAATTCCGGAAGCCAGCCCGCTTACTCCTACAAGAAATCCGCAGAACCAGTGAAACCATTTATTGAATCTTTCCCATCCATATAAAAAGAAACCGATAGCAATAGCCTCAATGAAAAAGGCTGTTCCTTCCAGAGAAAACGGCATCCCGAAAATCGGACCTGCATGTTTCATAAATCCAGGCCATAGAAGTCCAAGTTCAAAGGAAAGCATGGTTCCTGAAACTGCTCCGGTAGCAAAAAGGATAGCTACCCCTTTGCTCCATGCTTTTGTCAGTCCTTTATATACTTCATTATTGGTCTTTAGGTATTTCCAATGGGCAAAAGCCATCAAAAAAGGCATCACCATACCCACACAAGAGAATATGATATGAAAGCCCAGAGAGAGAGCCATCTGAGCGCGTGCTGCTATAAAATCATCCATAATTTCAACTTTTCAGTTAATAAATTTAAGCATAAATTATTGATGTTGAATATGATTTACAACAGTTGCAATTTCAGCAATACCTTTTAATTTTGAATCTTTTATTGGCTTCCTTTTTCTTATGTTTTTAATAAGAAAACTCTACATTTTTTTGACACTTTTTAACTTTCATACCTCGAAAAAAATCACGATATTTGTGAGTCTTTGCATACAGCAGGATTTTTAATTTTTAATATGAGTCAAAAACAATATACAGCTAGTAGTATTCAGGCATTGGAAGGAATGGAGCACGTACGTATGCGTCCTTCAATGTACATTGGTGATGTAGGAGTCAGAGGACTTCACCACTTGGTTTATGAAGTAGTAGATAACTCTATTGACGAGGCATTGGCAGGGTACTGCGACACGATCTTCGTTAGCATCAAGGAAGGAAACGGAATTGAGGTAAGTGATAACGGTAGAGGTATCCCGGTTGATTTCCACGAAAAAGAACAGAAATCTGCCCTTGAAGTTGTAATGACGAAAATTGGAGCCGGAGGTAAGTTTGACAAAGACTCTTATAAGGTTTCAGGAGGTCTTCACGGGGTTGGGGTTTCGTGTGTGAATGCACTTTCCAATGAGATGATCACTACTGTTTACAGAGATGGAAATGTTTACCAGCAGATCTATTCAAGAGGAAAAGCCCAGACAGGTGTTGAGGAGATTGGTCACAGCGAAAAAAGAGGAACCAAGCAGTTTTTCCAGCCGGATGATAGTATATTTACAGAGTTAATTTACAATTACGATACATTAGCAAGCCGTTTAAGAGAACTTTCTTACCTTAACAAAGGAATTACCATTACATTAACTGATGAAAGAGAGAAATTAGAAGACGGATCTTTCCGTTCGGAAGTTTTCCATTCAGAAGGTGGGTTAAAAGAATTCGTTGCTTACATTGATGGTAACCGTGAGTCTATCATGGAACATGTAATCTTCATGGAAGGAGAAAGAGATGATATTCCTGTAGAAGTAGCAATGCGTTACAATACATCTTTCAACGAAAATCTTCACTCTTATGTAAACAATATCAATACTCATGAAGGAGGAACTCACTTAGCAGGTTTCAGACGTGCTTTAACAAGAACGCTTAAGAAATATGCTGATGATCTGGGTATTCCGCAGAAAGAGAAAGTAGAAGTTACAGGTGATGACTTCCGTGAGGGATTAACAGCTGTGATTTCTGTAAAAGTAATGGAGCCTCAGTTTGAAGGACAGACTAAAACAAAACTAGGAAACTCTGAAGTTTCCGGAGCTGTTGATAAAATTGTTGGGGAAATGCTTACCAATTTCCTTGAAGAAAACCCTTCTGAGGCAAAACTGATCGTTCAGAAAGTTGTTTTGGCAGCAAAAGCAAGACAGGCAGCGAAGAAAGCCCGTGAAATGGTTCAGAGAAAATCTCCCATGGGAGGTTCTGGTCTTCCAGGTAAATTATCTGATTGTTCTTCTAAAGACCCGGCAGAATCTGAAATCTTCCTTGTAGAGGGAGATTCCGCAGGGGGTACGGCTAAGCAGGGAAGAGACAGACACTTCCAGGCTATCCTTCCTTTAAGAGGTAAAATTCTGAACGTAGAGAAATCTATGCTTCATAAAGTATATGATAATGAAGAGATCAGAAATATCTATACAGCTCTTGGAGTTTCTGTAGGAACAGAAGAAGACAGCAAAGCATTGAATATGGCTAAGCTGAGATACCACAAGATCGTTATCATGACCGATGCCGATATTGACGGATCTCACATTTCTACATTGATCCTTACTTTCTTCTTCAGATATATGAAGGAACTTATTGAGAATGGATATATCTATATTGCTCAACCTCCTTTATACCTATTAAAGAAAGGGAACAAAAAAGTATATGCATATAACGAAAAAGAACGTGAAGAGTTTACTCTAGACATGGCTCCGGATGGTAAAGGAGTAGAAGTACAACGTTACAAAGGTCTTGGAGAAATGAACCCTGAACAGCTTTGGGAAACTACATTGAATCCTGAACACAGAATTCTTAAACAGGTAACCATTGATAATGCAGTGGAAGCAGACAGTATTTTCTCAATGCTGATGGGAGATGAAGTTCCGCCAAGAAGAGAATTTATTGAGAAAAATGCGAAATATGCCAAAATTGATGCATAAACGTTTTTAAAAATATAACAAAAAAAGCTTCTAATTATTTAGAAGCTTTTTTTATATTTGGATAAACCAAAAAAACAATAATATGTTAACTCTTTTACAAACAGACCCTTACAACGGGGCAGATGCGGCTTCTGGAGCAGTAGCTGCAGGATTGGGGATCGGAACGATGTTCTTCGGCTTACTTTGCTATATTTTCTACGGATATTGCATGTACAAAATTTTCCAGAAAGCAGGAAGACAAGATGCCTGGGCTGCCTTTATTCCTATTTATAACACCATCGTATTGCTGGAAATTGTGAAAAAACCAATTTGGTGGATCATTCTTTTCTTTATTCCATTGGTGAATATCTATGCCTGCTGGGTTGTATATGACAGACTAGCCAAAGGCTTTGCCAAAGAAACTCCTCTTTACACGATTCTGATTCTCCTTTTCGGATTTATTTTTATTCCTGTATTGGGACTCGGAAGTGATCAGTTTGATAGTAAACTGGTCCCGAATGATTAAAAAAGAAACAAAAAAATTAAAAGACTTCATTTTTGAGGTCTTTTTTTATAAATAATTTTAAGCTGTAGAATTTATTGTACTTCTTCCTATTATTAATTCTACATTATTTAAATTGCATGAATTGTAATTTATTTTAAATTTGAAATGAAGATAATATGAAGTTTATCCCTTCATGCCACAGAATAGGTATACCCTTCTCCCAATATAGAATGAGTATAAATATTCTGTTTTTAACTTTTCAAAATTAATGATGAAAAGTTGATAATGTGTTCATTTTCTTATAGGTACATTTAATATAGTACTTTTTTAAGTAATAGGTTAAGGCTTCACATGTTGAAGCCTTTTATATTTTTTTTAACAGTTATTAAGATTTTATTATTTTTGTATCATCTTAATAACTATGATGAAAATATTAGTCTTGGGGGCTTTATCTACCGCCTCATTGTATTTCGCACAGAGCTATCCTGCCTCTGCCATTCCTGAGAATTTAAAGAAAAATGCTAACGTTGTTATACGAAAAAAATTTACAACGGTTCAGATCAACAAAGTTGATGAAATAAAATACCAATATAATACTGTGACTACAGTTTTAAATAAAGATGGTGATGAACGAGCTGTAGCGTATATACCTTATGATAAAGCAAAAAGTATTTCTAATATAAAAGTTACGATTTATGATGAAGCAGGAAAAAAGGTTAAGAGCTTTTCAAAGTCGGATTTTAAAGATTTTGCTAATAATCCTCAGGGAGTTTTCTATTCTGATAACAGAATTCTGGTATTTTCTTACACATCAGTTCAGTATCCTTATACTGTTGATTTTTCTTATGAAAGCGAAGATAAGAATACGATCTTTATTCAGGATTTTGTACCGTTTCACTCTATTAAAATGTCTTTGGAAGAGGCTCAGTTCAAAATCATTAATACATCAGGAATTGAACTGCGTACCAAGATATACCCTTCAAAGTATAACTATGCGTCTGTTGTAGAAAGCGGAAGTGAAAATGATAAGACCTATTCCTATAAAAATGTACCTGCCATTGATGATGCTTTTATGATTCCGGAGCCTGTTAAAATCTTACCTTCAGTAAATTTTGCTTTAACAAAATTTAACCTGGCAGGAAAACAAGGGACTTTAAATAACTGGACGGATTTTGGAACCTGGTATTATAAAGATCTGATAGAACCAGTTTCGGTATCTACTCCGGCTATTAAAGCTGAAGTAGCATCCTTACAATTACAGGGATCTGTAGAAGATAAAGTAAAGAAAATTTATCAGTACATGCAGAACAAAACCCGATATATCGCTGTAGGATTAGGAATTGGGGGCTGGCTTCCTATGCAGCCGGATGAAGTCCACAAAAAAGGATATGGAGATTGTAAAGCATTAACGAATTATATGAGAATTCTATTGAATGAAGCAGGAATTCCATCTAAATACTGTGTGATCAATTCCAGTTCCTCACAGGTTTCTTTTGATCCCGAATTTCCTTCTATGGGAGGAAATCACGCTATTCTGATGATCCCGACTGAAAAAGGAAATATCTGGCTTGAAAATACTTCTCAACAAATAGCCTTTAATCATTTAAGCTATAATACCACAGACAGAAATGTGCTTGCTGTAACTCCGAAGGGAATAGAACTTATCAATACACCGGTTTATAAAGCTGAACAAAATAAAGAAAAACAAATATTGCGAGTTAACCTTAATGAGGACAACAGTATTATCGGGACTGGAAATTTTTCCTATACGGGAAATCAATATGATTATAATTTGAGGTTTGCCAGTCTTAATCCCACTGAAAAAAATGATGCGGTAAAAGAGAGGTTTAATGTTTTAAATTTTGAAAAGGTTGAAATGAAAAATTTTAACAATGACAGAGATAATGCTGTTATTACCTACGACCTTGATTTTAAGACCAATAATTTCTCCAAAAAAGCTGGAAATAGCCTTCTGTTCAGATCTGTGCCTATTTTTAATGATGCTGTCTTTAAAACTGATGAAACCCGCGAGCTTCCTTTTGAAGTCGGTATGTCTTATGAGGACGAATATGAAATTGCTTATGTACTTCCTTTGGGGTATAAGGTGGATGAAACTCCTGATAATTCAAGCATCACTTCTGAATTTGGATCTTACAAACTAAGTTTTGTTAAAAGTGAAGGACAGGTAAAGGTGGTCAGAAAAGTACAGATCAATAAAGGATTATATCCAAAAGAAAAATACAACGATTATATAAGTTTCAGAAAAAAGATTCTGAATATGGATAATTCGAAAATTTTAATAACAAAAATATAACCATGAAAAAAATTATAGTATTGCTTTTTTGCTCTGCCAATACCATATTGATCAGTGCTCAGAAGAAATATGAATTTCTGAACCCTCCCAAATTTAATGAGGCAGATCTGTCAAAAGCAAAATCTTTATTAGATGAAAATGCTCCTGCCGAAATTTTATACAAATCTGCTTATTTTATGGTGGATTCCAATACAGGAAATCTCCACAAAAGATATTTTTACAGAGTGAAGATTTATAATAAAGACAAAGCCGAAGACTGGTTGAATCTTGAAATTCCTATTTATAATGTTGGAACCAACAGAGAATCACTGGGAAAGTTCAAAGCTTTTACCTATAATCTTGAAAATGGAGTTACAGTTCCAGTAAAAGTGGAAAAAAGTTCTCAATATAAGAGTAAAGAGAATAAATATGTTACTTTAACAAAATTTGCTTTTCCAAGTGTGAAAAATGGATCTGTCATAGAATATCAATATGAAATTATATCTCCGTTCCGCTTTATGATTCCAGAGGTATTGATAGAATCTGATACTCCTTCACTGAATACAGAATATGTTTTTGATACACCCATCAATATGTCTTATAATGTAAACTATACGGGAGGAATCAGTCCTAAGTATAGAGAAATGGAAGAAAGATATCTGTATGGTGCTCAATATAAAACCTATAGATTTGCTTATGAGAATTTGACTGGTTTTAAAACTGAAAAATTTGTAAGAAACGATAGAAATTTCAGAACAAAAATCAGTGCTGAGCTAAATTCTACTAATTTCGGCGAGCTTAAATTGTATTCATCTTCATGGGATCAGATTGCAAAGAGACTGTATGATAGTGATGATTTTGGAGGTGAAATAAAAAGAACAAAACTGGCAAGAGAAAATATTCCGGCAGGAGTTTCGGAAATGAAAACAGATCTTGAAAAAGCCAATGCAATATTTTCATACGTTCAGAAAACCTTTACATGGAATAAGGACAAAGGGGTTTATACAGAAGATGGTATCAAAAAACTTTTGGAAACTAAAACCGGCAACGCCGCAGAAATTAATCTTTTCCTTGTTATGATGCTTCGCGAAGCAGGTCTTAAAGCTGATCCGTTGATTATTTCTACGGTAGAGAACGGATTGATCAATATGGTGTCCCCTAATATTTCCAATATGAACTTTGTTTTGGCAGCAATTGATATAGATAAGCAGCTGCATATTTATGATGCTACCTCCAAACAATCTTCATTGGATGAAATACCTCTAAAAAACTGGAATCAATATGGAATCCTTGTGACTAAAGATAAGGCTTTGCAGATTCAGATGTCCAATGTAAAATCAAGCAATACTTATCTTACAGCGAATGCCAAAATCAATGATGACGGTAGTATTTCCGGTACCTATTCGGATAAAGATACAGGTGCATACGCGATGTATGCTAAAGACAACTACGATGATAACGCAGAAAAATACAAGAAGCAGTATAAAGAAAACTTCTCAATGGATTTCACGGATATCAATTCGAAAGTGTTGGAAAATGGCGACTTTGAAAGCACGATGAAATTCTCTTCGTCCAACCTTATTGACAGAGTAGGGAAGAAAATGATCATTAATCCGATGCTGTTTTTAAGTAAAAACTCTAATGAATTTGATCAAACCGAAGTAAGAAAATATCCAATTGATTTTGGATCACCCATAACCAGAACAAAAAAGGTCATTCTTGAAATTCCTGAAGGATACAAGATAGAGGAAATGCCTAAAGAAAAAAGGATCGTTACAGAAGATAAAGAAATAGCATATACTTATTCTGTAGAACAAAAAGGAAATATACTGGAGGTGACTACAACTACCAAAATTGGGAGTTCAGACTACCCGAAAGAATATTACCCTGCATTCAAACAAATCTGGGGCGTTGCTTCTAAATTTGAAAATCAGGTAATCAGTCTTGTAAAAAAGTAATAGTTA
Source organism: Chryseobacterium sp. PCH239 (assembly GCF_018924625.1). Lineage (NCBI taxonomy): Bacteria > Pseudomonadati > Bacteroidota > Flavobacteriia > Flavobacteriales > Weeksellaceae > Chryseobacterium > Chryseobacterium sp. PCH239. The sequence continues at coordinate 1,525,934 of NZ_CP073027.1, read as the reverse complement.
ACAGGATTTAAATAAAAAAATATTTTTTTTTCAAAAACCATTCATCTTTTGAATGGTTTTTGTATTTGATACCCCAAAAATAGAATTATGAAAAATACGATTGCTGTTATAGCATTATCTTCTTTCTTAGCTGTTACTGCCTGTAAAAAAAATGAAACAGCAGGATCAGCAGAAAAAATAGAAAACAAAGCCGCTGAAGAATTTGTAGTAGACTCTGTGAAAGTCAATGACTCTACAAAAATTACGGATTCTTTAAAAGTGAGCTTTACTTCAAAGCTTTTGGTTTTTCCAACTTTAAAAGATAAAAAACTGTTAGACAGCATCTATTTCCAGAATGAAAAGATTAAAGATTTTTCCAAAGCTGGTCTTCAGACTTATCTGGATAATGAAAAAACTAATTATTTCAATTCTGTAAAAAATGATAATAAAGACTGGGTTTCAGATGTTACTTATGCTCAAAACTGGTATTCAAGCTCGCATATGAATCTTATTTCTAATTCTAACGGTTATATGCATATTCAGTATCTGGGAAGCGGGTATGAAGGAGGAGCACATGATAACTACGGATTTTCCGAAAGGGTTTTTGATCTTAAAAACAACAAAAAATTAGAACTGAAAGACATTACTTCAATGCCTAAAAATAAAATTGAAGCCATTCTGATGAAAAATATTGATAAAATAAATAGTGGTACAATGGATGGTGACGGAGAAGTGAAGAACTCAGAAATGCTTTTAGTGGATAAAATTCCGGCATCAGACAACTTTTATTTTGATGATAAAAACCTGTATTTTCACTACAGTCCGTATGAAATTGCTGCTTTTGCTGCCGGAGATATTACAATTCCGGTTTCATGGGAAGATCTGAAAGGTACATTAAATACAGAATTTAAAGAAAGAATGAAAATTAAGTAAATTAATGCTTCCAGTTTTGGAAGCATTTTTTAATTTTGTGGTAATGGACAAAGTAGCTTTTATTATCAATCCTTTTTCGGCCAAAAAAAATTATCAGCCGTTTTTAAACGAACTTAAAACAAAGGTTAATAACCCATTGTACTATGTGTCAGAATCTATTCCAGGAACAGATGAATTTATTCAGTCCCATTTTGAAGAGGTTGATATTTTTGTGGCCATCGGAGGGGATGGTACTATTTCTACAGTAGCCAAAAATCTTATTTACACAGATAAAATTCTGGCAATTTTTCCCGCAGGTTCAGGAAATGGATTTTCCAATGAAACACAATTCAGTAAAAATCTGGATGAACTTTTAGAAAAAATAAAAGCTAAAAACTCCCGAAAGATTGATACTTTTACGGTAAACGACAGGCTATCCATCAATGTTTCGGGAACAGGATTTGACGGTAAAGTGGTTAAGGAATTTGAAAAAACAAGCCGTGGATTCAAAAATTATATCAAAGTTTCCCTGAAAACCTTTTTCAATTACAAACCTATCAAGGTGAAATTTTTTGATGAAGAATATCAACAGTACAATGGAAGGTATCTGATGATGAACATTGCCAATACCCGTCAGTTTGGTAACAATGCATATATTGCTCCGAAAGCCAGTAAAAGTGATGGACTGGTTGACATGGTTTTGGTAAAAAAGTTTCCACTTACTTATTCAGCACTTTTTGCTTTCCGAATGTTTACTAAAAGACTGAAAGATGATGAATATGTAACCTATCTTCCAGTCTCTGAAATATCATTTAAGGTCAATACCAAAAACTGGCATCTGGACGGTGAATTCAATAAGATCAAATCACCAATCCATGTTAAAGTTCAACCCGCGAGTTTAAGTATTTTGATTTAAAGCTTTATGGTACTGGATGCAGGTTAATTTGGTTTCGGATTTACTCGTTGCTGTTTGTTGGGTTTCGGGTTAGGTGTTACACACAACCTTGAACTTTGAACCTTGATTCTTTCCCTAATTCCTGCAACCTAAACCTGCTATCTGCAATCTCTTTACACTTCCAGTTTCTTTTCCACTTCAGCCGGATGATCCAGGCAGTATTGAAGTTGCTTTTTATCAAGCTGTTTTTCCCAGTTGGCAACTACTACGGTAGCTACAGAATTCCCAATTACGTTGGTCAGAGCTCTGCATTCGCTCATGAACTTATCAATTCCAAGAATCAAAGTCATTCCTGCAATCGGAATCTCAGGAACTACTGCCAATGTTGCGGCAAGGGTAACGAATCCGGCGCCTGTAACGCCAGCTGCCCCTTTTGAACTTAGCATAGCCACCAAAAGAAGCATCAGTTGTTTTTCGATAGGAAGATGAATATTTAAGGCCTGCGCGATAAAGAGAGAGGCCAGGGTCATATAAATATTAGTTCCGTCTAGATTGAAAGAATATCCGGTAGGAACCACAAGGCCTACAATGGCGCGTGAACAACCTGCCTTTTCAAGTTTTTCCATAATTCCGGGCAAAGCAGATTCTGATGAGCTTGTACCCAAAACGAGAAGTAGTTCTTCTTTAAGATAGAAAAGGAGTTTGAAAATATTAAATCCGTTATACCATGCTACCGCTCCCAATACCAGAATCACAAACAGGATTGATGTAATATAAAATGTACCTACCAGGAATATCAAATTAAGAACAGAATGTAGTCCATATTTGCCGATCGTAAAAGCCATTGCTCCGAAAGCACCTATCGGGGCCAGTTTCATCAACATATGAACGATCTTAAATACCGGAGTTGATAGATCCTGTAAAAAATCGGTTACTTTCTGGCTCTTTTCTTTTGTTAAAACCAAAGCAACTCCCATTAGAATTGCTACCAAAAGTACCTGAAGAATATTTTCACCCACCAACGGACTGAATAATGTCTCCGGAATAATATTCATAATGAATCCCGTAAGTGTTGATTCATGAGCTTTTGCCTGATACTGTGAAACATCACCCGAAAGAGTAGAAGGATCAATATTTAAACCATGACCCGGTTGAAGAATATTTCCTACTAATAACCCTATGATAAGAGCCAGAGTTGAAAAGGTAAAAAAATAGATCATTGCTTTGATTGCAATTCTGCCAACTTTTTTCAAATCGGTCATGTGGGCGATTCCTAACGTAAGTGTAATGAAAATTACCGGAGCGATAATCATTTTTACCAATTTGATGAATCCATCTCCCAAAGGTTTCATCTTTTCTCCTAACTCAGGATAAAATTTTCCCAGAAGAATACCCGCAATGATGGCGATAATCACCTGGAAATAAAGCTGATTGTGTATTTTTTTTGCTTTCAAAGAACAGTCGTTTTGTTTTTTTAAGGGCGAAAATTAAGAAAATTTATCTAAAAACATGACAAAAGTCATTGAAAAGAATCTGTAGCGCGGGTTTTCTAAAATGCTTAAAAAAGCCTGGACTTCATTCGGAGAATGAAGCCCAGGCTGTATTTGTTATTTTTGTATAAGTATTATTCTACTGCTACAGAATCATCTCCACGGCCATCAGCGACAGCATGAATATTTCCGTTTTCATCAAGGACAATCATTTCTGTTTTACCAATATATTTTGTCTTTTCAATGATGTAATTCTTGCTTTTCAGTTCAGAAATAGTGCTTTCCGGGAAATTGTTTTCCACGGTGATAGTTTCTGGTAACCATTGATGGTGGAATTTGGGTGCATTCACCGCAATATTCGCATTCAGTTTAAAATCCACTACATTCACGATAGACTGATACACCGAAGTCGGAATTGTAGTTCCTCCTGGTGTTCCCACGACCATATAAGGTTTTCCGTTTTTAAGGATGATGGTTGGGGTCATCGAAGAGAGCATTCTCTTGTTAGGTTGTATTGAATTAGCTTCTCCACCTACTGCTCCAAACATATTCGGGACTCCGGGTTTGATAGAGAAATCATCCATTTCATTATTTAAAAAGAATCCGGCTCCTGAAACAAGAACTTTACTTCCATAGTATCCATTAAGTGTGGTGGTTACAGAAGCAGCATTTCCATCTTTATCCAATACGGAAATATGAGTAGTCTGCATAGATTCTTTAGGTTGTTCTATAATCTTACCGACTTCTGCACTTGGAGTTGCCTTATCAAAACTGAAGCTTTTCCATCTTCCTTTCAGATATTCATCCGAGATCAGATAAGAGGTTTTATCCTGAATAAAATCCGGATCACCCATATATTCTGCTCTGTCGGCGTAAGCCCTTCTTTCTGCTTCAGTCATGATCTGAACTGCTTTTGTAGAGTTTTGCTGATACTTTTCAAGGTTTTCAAAACTAGCCATTCTGAGCATCTGGGCAAGAAGAACTCCGCCGCTTGAAGGCAGAGGCATCGTGACAACATTGCTTCCTTTATAATCAAATTCCAGCGCTTTTCTTTCAGCAACTTTATAATTTTTAAGATCTTCAAGAGTGATGATTCCGTTTCCTCTTTTCATTTCGGCAACTAAAAGATCAGCTGTTTTTCCTTCATAAAAACCTTTAGCACCTTGTTTCTGGATCAGTTTCAATGTCTCAGCTAAGTCTTTCTGAACCAAAAGATCTCCGGCTTTCCACGGAGTTTCTTTTACAAAAATGATCGAAGATTTATTATGCTTCTGAAATTTTTCTCTTTGATTATTCAGCATTTCCGCTTCCTTGTCGGTAATGGCAAATCCTTTTTCGGCAAGATCAATAGCAGGCTGGATGATTTTTTCCATAGGAAGCTTACAGTACTTCAGAGTAGCAAAGAATCCTGCTACACTTCCGGGAATACCTACGGCCAGTCTTCCGTTCTGGGAAAGATCAGTATCTGCTTTACCTTTTTTATCAATATACATGTCTCTGGAGGCTTTTTTAGGAGCAGTTTCCCTGTAATCCAGCGTAAATTTTTCACCGTTATTTTTTACACCTACCAAAAATCCGCCACCTCCGATATTTCCTGCCTGAGGATAAACTACAGCAAGGGCGTATTGTGTTGCAGTAACGGCATCATAGGCGTTTCCTCCCATTTTTAAGATTTTAGCTCCCGCTTCACTGGCTAACGGGTGCGCAGAGACGACAACACCTTTCTTCTTTACCTGTACTTCTTTGATAATATTGATATCTGTGAACTGAGCCCAGCTTAGCTGAGCTGCCAAAAGCATCGAAGCAATTAAAATCTTCTTCATATGATTGTTTTTTCTTTACAACAAAATTATTGAATTTTCAGTTAATCACAGCCTGATGATCATTGCATTTGATTTTTTCTTTCATTGAGATTATCTAATTGAAATATCTGTAGTTTGTCAGGGCTATGTTTTTTAAATACACCTTTTTTATTATGGTTGGCATGTTTTTTTTACTTTTGTACAATTCTAAAAAAAATCTGAAAAATGGAATCCTATACGGAAAGAATACTGATTACAGGTGCCTTGGGACAAATTGGTACCGAACTTACGAACAGACTTGTTGAAATTCACGGAGCGGAAAACGTTGTTGCTTCAGGATTGGACAGATGGCAGGAAGGAATTACTTCTGCCGGACACTACGAAAGAATGGACGTTACCAATACTCAATTGGTAAGACAGGTGATTCATGATTATGAGATAACGACAGTGTATCACCTTGCTTCACTTTTATCCGGAACTTCGGAAAAGCAGCCTGTTTTTGCGTGGAAGCTGAATCTTGAACCATTGCTTCACTTTTGTGAAATGGCTAAAGAAGGACTTCTTAAAAAGATCTTCTGGCCAAGTTCTATCGCGGTATTTGGAAAAGGAATTCCAAAGCATGAGGTAGGACAGGATGTGGTATTGAATCCAACAACTGTTTATGGGATCTCTAAAATGGCAGGGGAGAAGTGGTGTGAATACTATTTCGACAAATATGGTGTGGATGTAAGAAGTATCAGATATCCTGGATTGATCTCATGGAAGACTCCTGCGGGAGGTGGAACTACCGACTATGCTGTTGAGATTTTCTACAAAGCGATTGAAGACGGAAAGTATACAAGTTTCATTTCCGAAAATACAGGAATGCCGATGTTGTATATGGATGATGCCATTAATGCAACCTTGAAATTAATGGATGCTCCAAAAGAAAGTTTGACAGTTCGTTCTTCTTATAATTTAGGTGGAATGTCATTTACTCCAAAAGAATTGGCAGAAGAAATCACAAAAGAAATTCCGGATTTTACGATTGATTATAACCCGGATTTCAGACAGGCAATTGCAGATTCATGGCCGGCATCTATTGACGATTCAGTAGCGAAAAAAGACTGGGGTCTGACTTATGATTTCGGAATTTCGGAAATGACAAAAGATATGATTAAGAATCTGAAAGTAAAATTAGGAAAGGATTGATAATATAAAGTAATACTTTAATTGTTCTTGATTTTAACATCTGATTTTTAATATATTATAGAATTTATATAAACTTTAATTTAAATGGTATTATTAACTTTTAACATCACTTGTATTGAGGCTGAAGTAAAAAACGGCTCTCAAATTACTGATGAAGAGCGATTGAAAATCACCGAAGATAATACCAAAGCGATTCTTAGAGTTTTAGATATTCATGATATCAAATCAAGTTTTTTTGTAGAGGTTTCTCTTACCGAAAAACTTCAGAATTTAATAAAAGCAATTTCATCCAAAGGGCATGAAATTGCTTTTTATAATAAAGGATCAAATCCTGAAGAAATAGAAAATGCCAAGAAGAATATTCAGGATCTTTTGGAAAAACAGATCAGAGGAATTCGTCAGAAAGATGTAAAAGTTGCTCAGGAAACTTTAAAGCTGATGGAATTTAATTACGTCTCAAATATCGATAATGCCAATATTCTTTTTCCTTTTAAAAGACTCAAAAGAGATACCGAAATTACAGAAGAGGATGGTTTGAGTATTGTCCCTGAAAGTATTTCTCCGTACAGTCAGCTTCCTTATAATGATTTCGTGTTTCAGATCCTGCCGATGAAATATTACCAGAACATGGTGCTGGAAACTTTGCAGAATGAAGAATTTGTACTGATCTATCTGAACACATGGCAGTTTACAGATTTCAAAAAATACCGTTTTGATATTCCTTTTTACCGGAGCTTATTTTCGGGCAAAAAAATGGAGGACAAATTAGATGCCCTCCTTACTTTTCTCAATGGCAGGGAAATGGCTACTTCCCGTATGAAAGATTATATTTTTTAGTGATAGGTAGCAGATATTAGGTTGTAGGGATTAGGGAGAGAATTCAAGGTTTAATTTTGTGTAGTTGTAACTCGCAACCAAACAATTTGCAAATAATAACTCGAACCCCGAATCTCGCATCCCGAAACCCGCACCTCTAGCTCAACTCAAAAAGCGTAATCTCCGGCAGTACACCCACTCTTCCTGGGTATCCTAATACACCAAACCCTCTGTTTACATATAATAGTTTCCCTTCACTTTCGTATAAATCAGCCCATTTTGGATATTTGTATTGTACGGGTGACCATTTTACGTTTTTAAGATCTAAACCAAACTGCATTCCGTGGGTATGCCCTGAAAGAGTTAAGTGGATATTTGAAGGGTGCTTTTTAACCACATAATCAAAATGAGTAGGGTCGTGGCTCATCAGAATCTTCGTAGCGGATTCTGGCACTCCTTTTAAAGCATCATCTATTCTTCCGAATTGAGGAAATGGTTTTAATCCCCAGTTTTCTACTCCCAGAATGTATAGTTTTTCTCCGTTTTTTTCAATGACTCTGTGTTCGTTTCTCAGCATGTCGAAACCAGCTTGTTTTTCATAGCCGATTAAGGTGTCAAGGTTTTCTTTTTTAGCTGCAGGTGATTCCCAGGTCACGTAATCTCCGTAATCATGGTTTCCTAGCACGGCTAATTTTCCGTCTTTGGCCTTAATTTTTGAAAACAAGGGAATAAAAGGTTTGAACTCGTCTGCAACATTGTTCACCATGTCTCCGGTAAATAATACCAAATCAGGTTTCTGTTCGTTGATCAGGTTAATCGCATGCTGTAATTTGTCCGGATCTGAGAAGCTCCCGCTGTGAACGTCTGAAATCTGAATGATTTTATATCCTTTAAAGCTTTTCGGAAGGTTAGCAAAATTTACTCTTACTCTTCTTACTTTATGTCTGTACTTTCCAAACGTAATTCCGTCTATGAAAAGAGCAGAAAGTACTCCGCTCATTCCTAATCCAACCAGACTCAGGAACTTTCTTCTTTCCGGGAAGAAATTCTCGGAGGGTTTGGCGAAGCCGATTAAATAACCTCCGGTTCTGATGATATCATCAATTAATAAAAACAGAACTATGAAAATTTTAGGAAGGATAAAGATCAAAAATAAAGAAATCATGATCTGGGTTCTTGCCATACTTCTATCTGATCTCTGATAGTGAGTGACTTCGTAAGCGAAAATCCCGTACACAACCAAAGAAATTATCCAATATCCGATTCTGATCCAGAAATTATCGGTAAGTGTTCTGATGGCCTGATAAATATACACTTCCAAAAAAAGGAAGATTCCGGCGATGATTAAAAAATTCTTTTGCATGTCTGATCAAAAAAAGCACAAAGAATAAACTTCCCTGTGCTTTTGTATTTTAATGGTTTAAATATTACTTTTTAGGAAATCTATAAACGATAGCATTGATGTTCATTCCGGCACCTACCGAAGTCATTACAATGTTACCATTATCTTTAAACGATTGACCTTCCATTTTTCCTTTAATTATTAAATCATACATAGTAGGAATTGTTGCTACAGAAGTGTTTCCAAGATCCTGGATCGTCATAGGAGAGATGGCATGATCGTATTCTTTTACATCATAAAGTCTGTGAAGTCTTTCAATCATAGCATAATCCATTTTAGCGTTTGCCTGGTGAATTAAGATTTTGTCTATATCTTCAATAGAAAGACCGGCATCAGTAATGGTATCCTTGATCGCAACCGGTACATTTTTTAGAGCGTATTCATAGATTTTTCTTCCTAACATTCTTACATATAGGCGTTTTTGATCTACTTCTTTATTGATGGAAGGTTGGTTTTCAAGATAATTTAATTCAGGTCCGTTGTCACAAATCGTGTTGTGGGCAATAATCCCTACATTCTCTTCATCTGTTGCTTTTACTACTACAGCTCCTGCACCGTCTGCAAAGATCATTCTGTTTCTGTCATGTGGATCTGTTACTCTGCTTAAAGTTTCCCCTCCTATAACAAGAATTGTTTTAGCTACTTTAGCTTTAATAAGGTTATCTGCCAAAATCATAGCTTCCACCCATCCCGGACATCCGAAAAGCATATCATATGTTACGCATTTTCTGTTTTTGATTCCCAGTTTATTCTTTACTCTCGCTGCCATTGTAGGCATAAAATCAGCATATCCGTGTTCTGTAACTTCCCCGAAATTGCTTGCATAGATGATATAATCCAGTTGTTCGCCGTCTACTTTTGCATCCTCAAGGGCGATTTTTGCAGCTTCATAACCGATTTGTGAATTGGAAAGATCATCCTCAATGAATCTCCTGTTTTCGATTTCTGTAATCTCTACAAATTTCGCAATGGTCTCTTCCACAGGCTTTTCAATCTTTACTCCGTCTTCAGTATAAAACTCGGAATTCATGAAGTAATCTCTACCAATAACTCTGTTCGGAATATAAGATCCAGAGCCAATAATGATCGTATTCGGCATTCGTTTATATGATTTTTTTAAAGATGCAAAGTTAATAATTAATATTAATAACGGAGAATTAAAAATATTATTAAATTTGCAAAAATTGTACTTTACAATCTATGAAAAACAACTCGTCCTTAAAAGGCTTACTTATTGCAGCTGTGGCGTTTATCGTTGCCTTTGGGATCTACTTCCTTTTTTTAGCCAAGAAGAATTATTATGTGGTAGATAATCCTACCCCGAATACGTATTACTTTAAGATCAATAACGGATCTGAAGGAATTATTTCAGCGGGGCAGTATGTGCATGTGGATTTGAATAAAGGGAAAAACTCTATTCAGGTTTTTGATCAGAATAAGAAAATGCTTTACGATTCAGCATTTGAAGTCAATAAACTTCGTGGTCTGATTAATATTACCCATCAGGATTACTACGTAAATGATCAGTATTACGGATATAATCTTAAAAAAGATTCGTTGCTGACAGCACTTGATAAAACGGTTATCGACGGAAAGGATTATTACGGAGGAGCAAGACGCTTCAATAAGCTTTACACAGAAGATTTTTATTACAATGTAGATGAAGACTATGACAAAGTGATCAAAAATATCCAGAAAGTGGAATCACGATCCAAAATCTTCAGAAAGCAGGATTACCTAAATTATTACAAAGAATATTACAAGTTTTAAGTTTTGACAAAAGATATCACCAAAGTTACTCCCTACAATTCAGAGGCTACCAAAAAAAGCCAGGTAGAGGATATGTTCGACAACATTGCACCGAAGTATGACCTTCTGAACCATGTTTTATCCATGAAAATTGATGTTTTATGGAGAAATAAACTGGTAAGATGGATGAAAAATGATAATCCGCAGGAAGTGCTGGATGTGGCTACAGGAACGGGAGATCTGGCAATTACTATTGAAAAAGGAACCGGTTCTAAAGTAGTTGGATTAGATTTATCACAACAAATGCTGAATGTTGGCGTTATTAAAATAAAAAAACTTAAATTAGACGGCAAAATTTCCATGCAAAAAGGAGATGCAGAAAATTTACCTTTCGAGGACAATAGATTTGATGCTGTTTCCGTTGCATTTGGAGTAAGGAATTTTGAAAACCTTACCAAAGGTTTGGCAGAGTTAAGAAGAGTAGTTAAAGATAACAAAAGTGTTTATATACTGGAGTTTTCAAAGGTTGAGGGTTTCATGGGGCCATTTTATATGTTTTATTTCAAAAATATATTACCTGCCATCGGCAGATTGGTTTCTAAGGATAATAGGGCGTATACATACCTTCCGGATTCTGTAAATGCTTTTCCTTTCGGGGAGAAGATGAAGCAAATTCTTTTAGATACGGGATTTAAGAAAGTTGAATATAAAAAATTAAGTTTAGGTATAGCCACAATTTATAAAGCAACAAAGTAACCTATGAATAAATTTCTATTAAAAGCACTGGTTTTAACCTCAGTAAATGTTGCCGTTTTTGCAAACGCGCAATTCAGAACCCGAAACAGAATGGACAAGTTGGAAGATTTCGACGAACAGAAATTCAGTTGGGGGTTTTATTTGAACGGGAACAGACTGGATTACCGCATTGTTTTGCATCCGAAATATGGGATGAATGATAATGAAAACCTTGTTACCTCAAAGGAAAGTTATAGTTTCGGTGCCGGGCTTATTGCAAAATGGAGACTGAATGACTATCTTGATGTAAGAGTAGAACCAGGGTTACAGTTTGCACAAAGACAGTTGACTTTTAATACTCAATCCAATGACATTTATGCGGGTGGATCTTTAACCAATCCTCCTTTTATGCCATTCCCTTTACAGGAAAAGGATAAAGTAAGAGAAATTAAATCTACCTTGATTGATATTCCGGTACTTCTGGAACTTCATGGTCAAAGATGGTACAACTCAAGGCCTTACGTTGCTGCAGGGGTGAACTATGTTGTAAACCTTCAGTCTAACTCAAGTTCCACAGATGACAACATGCAGGGAATCTACAGATCTACAACGCACAACTTTGCATGGTCTGCAGAAATGGGAATTCAGTTTTATTTCAACAAGTTTAAGCTGACTCCTGCCGTAAGAGGAACATTCTTCATGAACAACGAGAAAGTGGCGGACAATGCTACTACACCTCCTTACTGGTCATCTGCGATCTCTACACTGCAGACAAGAGCGGTAATGTTCGTTCTGAAATTTGAATAAAAATATTGTGTCAAAAAATACACAGGAGGTGCACTGGCGCCTCCTTTTTTATTGTTATATCAAAATATAGAGTGTTTTATTTTTGTTAGTGTTATTATTTTTTTATTTTTGCTTTTAGTTAGAATATACAAACCTGAAATGCTTCAAGATTTAGAAAACAATTTTTCAGAATTAGAGAGAAAGATTTCGACTCTGCAAAAGAACTATAAAAATCTTACGGAAAATTTAAAAGAATTAAATTTTGAGCATGAAGAGTTGAAGAAGAAATATGATGAGGAAAGAAGAAAGAATCAGGTATTAGCAGAAGAACAAAAAAATATAAAACTTTATTCAGCAATATCAGGAAATCCTGAACACAATAGGTTAATGAAAAACCATATCAACAGATTGGTGAAAGAAATTGATTTCTGTATTGCTCAGCTTCAAAACAGTGGATTATAATGGAGGTAAGGAGAATAACCGTCAACATTGCAGGAAGAGTGTATCCGCTGAACGTACCGGCAGCAGAGGAAGAAACTTTGCGTAAAGTAGGGAAGCAGATCGAGAATATGATTAAAGATTTTGAACAGAATTTCGATGTAAGAGATAAACAGGATGCTTTGGCAATGTGTGCCCTTAAACTGGGAACCAATGCAGAAGTAGTTTCTCTGAACTACGAAAAAAATATTAATTCAACCAACGAAAGATTAACGCAGATTAATCAGTCGTTGAATGAAATCGGGAAATAGATTTTTTTTCCTGAAAAGTACTGCCTACAATAATTCTAACACATTAAAGGTAAACTCAACGCTAAACAATTACCGAACAAATGTCCATCGAATGGCGTGCCGGACTTCCGGATTACAGACAGTGGAAATCAGTTCAAATCGTGTTGATTAGGAGTTTACTCTCAATCTCTGGATTATTGTGGGCTTTTTTTATTGAACAAGGATATGAATACAATTAAAACTCAATATAAATTATGATAGAAGTTATAGTAGGTGTTGTTTGTTTAGTAATCGGAGCTGTAGTGGGAATATTTTTTTCCAGAAGTTCTCTGAATGCTAAAGCAAAATTCATCATAGATGATGCCAAGAAAAATGCCGAAAACCTTATAGAAAAAGCCAATGTTCAGGCTGAATCCATAAAGAAAGAAAAGAATCTTCAGGCTAAAGAAAAATTCCTGGAATTGAAATCACAGCATGACGCTGACATTCAATCCCGTGAAAAGAAAATGCAGGAAGTTGAAAAGAGAACAAAAGACAAAGAGCATAAGCTGAATGATGAACTTAGCAAGACTGGAAAGCTTGAAAAAGACTTAGACAAGCAGATTGCAGATTATGCTAAGAAGAACGAAATTCTGGACAGAAAACAGCAGGAATTAGATATAGCTACTGCCAAGAAAGTAGAAATACTAGAAAAAATCTCTAATTATACTGCAGAGGAAGCTAAAGCAGAATTGGTGGAAACTATGAGAGCTGAGGCAAAAACAAGAGCGCAGGCACATGTTCAGAGCATCATGGAAGAAGCTCAGCTGAATGCCAAGAATGAAGCAAGAAAAATTGTTATTCAAACGATCCAAAGAATTGGAACCGAGCAGGCAATCGAAAATTCAGTATCCGTTTTCAACATCGAGTCTGATGAAGTAAAAGGTAGAATTATCGGTAGAGAAGGTAGAAATATCCGTGCTTTAGAAGCAGTAACCGGAGTAGAAATTATCGTTGATGATACTCCTGAAGCTATCCTTCTTTCATGTTTCGATCCTGTAAGAAGAGAGATTGCAAGACTATCCCTTCACAGATTGGTAACCGATGGTAGAATTCACCCGGCAAGAATCGAAGAAGTAGTAGAAAAAACTAGAAAACAGATCGAAGAGGAAATCATTGAAGTAGGGAAGAGAACCATCATTGATTTAGGAATCCACGGATTACACCCTGAACTGATCAAAATTGTAGGTAGAATGAAATACCGTTCTTCTTACGGACAAAACTTACTGCAGCACTCAAGAGAAGTAGCCAACATTGCTGCAACCATGGCTGCTGAATTAGGATTAAACGTTAAATTAGCCAAAAGAGCAGGTCTTTTACACGATATCGGTAAAGTTCCTGAGCAGGAATCAGAATTACCACACGCCCTTTTAGGAATGCAATGGGCTGAGAAATACGGTGAAAATCCTGAAGTAGTAAATGCTATTGGAGCTCACCACGACGAAATTGAAATGAAATCGTTATTATCTCCGATCATTCAGGTTGCCGATGCGATCTCTGGAGCTAGACCGGGAGCAAGAAGACAGGTATTGGAATCTTATATTCAGAGATTAAAAGATCTTGAATCTGCAGCATTAAGCTTCGATGGAGTATCCAGTGCTTATGCAATTCAGGCAGGTAGAGAACTGAGAGTAATGGTAGAGAGTGGAAAAGTAAATGACGAAGTAGCTTCTCAGCTTTCTTACGATATCTCTGAGAAAATCCAGAATGAACTGACTTATCCGGGACAGGTAAAAGTAACAGTAATCAGAGAAACAAGAGCTGTGAATATTGCCAGATAATAATCAGAAAAAGATATTTGATAAAAACCTTTCAAGAAATTGAAAGGTTTTTTATTTTTATCAAAACTTAAAAATGCAAGAACTGTCCCTGTCTTCAAAACTGAAGTACATTTTCTCTATTCCCGTTATTATTTCTGCCTTAGGCTATTTTGTAGATATCTATGATCTTCTTTTATTCGGTATCGTTAGAATTCCAAGTTTAAAAGCATTAGGGCTTAATCCGGATGCAGACGGAACCTTCATACTGAACTGCCAGATGGTAGGACTTCTCATAGGAGGGGTATTCTGGGGAATTTTTGGAGACAAAAAGGGAAGACTTTCTGTACTGTTTGGATCTATTTTGGTTTATTCATTAGCCAATATTGCCTGTGGTTTTCTGCCTTATTTTCCGAAAGAGCATTTAGTGTACCAATATGCCGGGTTAAGATTTATTGCGGGTATTGGACTTGCCGGAGAGCTCGGAGCCGGAATTACGCTGGTTTCTGAAAGTCTGCCGAAGAATTTAAGAGCTATCGGAACCTCAGTAGTTGCAGGTTTTGGATTAATGGGTGCTGTTGTAGCTCAGCTTACCGTAGAGCTGGCCGGAGGATGGAATATTTCTTACATTATCGGTGGGATCATGGGAATTATGTTATTGATACTGAGAATAAGCGTATCGGAATCCGGAATTTATAAGAATCTTGAGCATAAAAACATCTCAAAAGGAAACTTTCTCTCCTTTTTTACCAATAAAGACAGATTGATAAGGTATTTAAAATGCATTGCAGTGGGATTACCTACTTGGTATTGCATAGGGATTCTGGCTGTTTTAGCCAATCAGTTTGCCCCTGAATTGGGCATAAAAGATATCAACCCCGGAAAAGCAATTATGTGGGCTTATGTAGGTATTTCTGTCGGCGACCTGTTGAGCGGGTTTATTTCTCATGCTTTAAAATCACGAAAAATGGCCATCTTTTATATGCTGGTCTTTACTCTGGTTGGGGTGGCAATCATGTTATTTGGTAATACAAATACGGAAACAAAATATTACATGTTTTGTGTATGGCTGGGATTTGGAACAGGATATTGGGCCATGTTTGTGACACTGGCAGCAGAACAGTTTGGAACGAATATAAGAAATACTGCAACCACAACTGTTCCCAATATGGTAAGAGGGTTGGTGCCGGTAATGATATTCGCTTTTGATTCCCTTAAAGGGCATTTCCCTGTTGTAGAAAGTGCTGCCATAGTAGGAGTAGTGGTATTCGGGCTTGCATTTTACTCTTCACTTACCATTTCTGAAACCCACGACAGAGATCTTGAATTTACAGAATAATTTAACTTGTTTAATAAATAAGATGCTGGTAATCCTTGTTTTGAATATAACAATGAAGTTATAATCAATAAATTATTAAATTTTATTCTGATTTTTGTTGCGAGTGTTTAATATTTGTTTAACTTTGAGAAGTAACTAAAACTATATTTTTAATCAAAACTAAACTACATGAACATTATGAAAAATGCTAAAAAACTGAGAAAACAAGATTTAAAAAATATTACTGGAGGAGTAAGCGGTAAGCCGGATTTATCTCTTTGCGGATGTAGCTGCTCTGGTGCTGTAACTGGTCCTGACTATTGCTCAATATATATGGGCTGTCCACAGGTTTATACTTGTGGGGAGATCTAAGAAATTATTTCAATTAGAAATAAACATTTCCACATTTAATATGCAGAACCCTTTTGATTCCAAAAGGGTTCTGCTCTTTTTAATAGATAATGTAAAGAAGACTGCCAACACTTATGGTGATCCATAGGATAATTGCCATAACCAAAGGTTTTAATCCGATTGATTTCAGCGTTTGAATAGAAAGGGTAGAACCAATCAAAAATAAGGTCAGATTCATACCGGATTTTGCCAGAACAGTAATTGAAGTGCTGAAGCGGTCAAGAAATGGGAAATAAGTATTCAAAAGGATCGCCACAATGAAATACCCGATAAACCACGGAATCTTTATTTTGGAATCTTTACTTTTAAAAATAAACATGGTAATCAATGAAACAGGGATAATCCATAAAGCGCGAGCCAATTTCACAGTAGTTGCTATTTTCAAGGCTTCATCTCCATATTTGCTGGCAGCACCTACTACAGAACTCGTATCGTGAATTCCCACAGCACACCAAAGTCCAAACTGCTCCTGTGAAAGATTCAGCAGGTGTCCTATTGCAGGGTATACAAACAAGGCAACCGAATTTAAGGTAAAAACAATAGCCAGTGCAAGAGAAATTTGTTTTGTATTAGGTTTAATGATGGGGGAAACAGCAGCAATAGCACTCCCGCCACAAATAGCAGTTCCTGCGGAGAGAAGATAAGATAAAGGTCTTTCCAGTTTAAATAATTTTCCCAGAAAATATCCTAAAACCATAACGGTGACAATACTTACAACAGTCAGCATCAAGCCTGTTTTTCCGGCATGAAGCGCTTCATCAAGTTTCAGCCCGAATCCAAGACCTACTATTGAAATCTGCAGCAGTAAATGAATATATTGATGAAGGTGTTTTTCAAAAGGGTTTCCGATAAAAACAGCCAGGGCAAATCCCAAAGCAAGAGCAATGGGAGAAGATATAAAAGGTGTAAGGCATAATACAGCCAAAACAATAAAAAATACTTTCCTTGTTATTTCATTTTGAATGAAATCTTTCATAACGCGAACTTTTAAAATGAGCATCAAAAGTCCGGAATAAAGTATTACAAAGTAAATCGTATTTTGTTATATCGGATAACTAAAAGTTATATCTTTGCTTATTGCTTATTGCTTATTGCTTATTGCTTATTGCTTATTGCTTATTGCTTATTGCTTATTGCCTGTTATTCTGCAAACCTCAAAAAAAGTTTGATCAGTTCAGATTGTTCGCCTTTAGGCAGGATAAAATGAAAATCTCTTTCAATACTGAAATTTTTAATGTCAATGACCGTAAGTACATTGTTTTTCAGTTCATTTAAGATAGTACTGATAGAAAGAAACGCCATACATTCCGAATGAAGAAGATAATTTTTGATACTTTCACTGCTTCCCAATTGCATAACAGTATTCAATTCATGGATATTGATTTCCTTTTCTTTAAGCCTGTTTTGGATGAATTCAAGTGTTCCGGAACCTTGTTCCCTGAAGATAAAATCCAGCTGATAAAGATCTTTTAAGCTTAATGTTTTATGGGCAAGAGGGTGATCTGACTTTGCGGCCAGTACAATCTCATCGGGCTTAAACGTTTTATATTCAAAATAAGAAGACTGTGATTCCCCTTCAATGATACCCAGGTCAATTTTCTCTTCTTTTAAAAGTGTTGAGATGGTTTCCGTATTTCCGGTAAGAAGCTCAATCTTAATATCTTTATAATAAGAATTGAATTTGGCTAAAATCTCTGGTAAAATATACTGTGCAACGGTTGTACTCGCCCCGATAATCAGTTTTCCTTTATGCTGCTGGCTGATCTGGCTGATCTCAAACTCCATATCACGATAGATGTTTCTGATCTTTTCTGCATGTTCAAACAGAATTTTTCCGCTTTGGGTCAGCTGGATAGAAGTTCCTTTACGGTCAAATAGCTTAGCGCCTATCTGAGTTTCAATTTCTTTAATGTGTTTAGTGACAGCAGGTTGCGAGATGTGTAGCTCCTCTGAAGCCTTGGTGAAGCTTAATCGGGTAGCCACCGTATGGAAAACTTTTAATCTGTAATCGAACATGGGGTAAAATTACGAATTATAGTTGGAAATGATGAAGGGAGTTTGAGAGTGGGAGGGTTTGAGGGTAATGAGATGCGTGTTGCGAGTTTCGGAGTCTTAGTATTTGAGAGATCGGGGATTCGGGATTCGGGTTTCGTGGTGCGGGATTCGTGGTGCGAGTTTCGGGATTTCAGGTTTAAGATGTTATAAATGAAGAACTGAGAACTAATAAAAACCAGCATACCGCATCCAGCAACAAAATAAACAAATAATTGTGACCCCGCTCCTCGCACTTCGCATCCCACATCCCGCACCCTGCATCTCGAAATCCCTTATAAAAAATCCGAAACAGACTTGTCCTGTTGACTTTCAAATCTTCTGTTTTTTGCCTCTCCAATCTTTTGTTTTGTATAAATACTGTTATGACCGGAAAGAAGATAAGAAACGACACACGCAATAGCTACATATACACCGCATTCTGCTCCGAATAATTCAATTCCCATCAGCATACATGCCAAAGGAGTATTGGTAGCTCCGGCAAATACGGCTACAAATCCCATTCCTGCCAATAATCCGAACGGTAATGGGATGAAAAGTGATAAAGCACTGCCTAAGGTAGCACCAATGAAGAACAAGGGTGTCACTTCTCCACCTTTGAATCCGGCTGAAAGGGTAACAATGGTAAAAATCATTTTTAAAGCAAAATCATACAGTGGAAGTTGCTTTTCAAAAGATTCCATAATTATAGGAACGCCCAGTCCGATATAACGGGTTGTTCCCATCGCAAAAACGGCAAGTGCTATAATAATTCCTCCCACTACAGGACGAAGCGGAGGGTATTTGATATTTGATTTAAAGACAGAGCCCATCCAGTGGATGATTTTACTGAAAGCGGCCGCGCAGATTCCAAAAGCTATTCCTGCCAGAATGCTGTATAGAATTGGTAAAAATTCAAGTTTCGGAATAAAATCAATATGGTAATGGGTATGTTTTACATTCCATAGATTGGTAGCCCAGTCTGCCAGAATTGCGGAAGCAAATGCCGGAAAGATTGCATTGTAACGAATCCTTCCGATCAGAAAAACTTCAAGACCAAAAACGGCTCCTGCCAGTGGTGTTCCGAAAACGGAGCCAAATCCGGCAGCAATAGCAGCAATAATTAATATTTTTCTTTCATTTCTGTCAAGTTTAAAAGGCCTGGTGAGCTGATCCGCGATGGCACCCGCCATCTGAAGAGCTGTTCCTTCACGGCCGGCAGAACCTCCGAAAAAATGAGTTACAATTGTTCCCAGATAGACAAAAGGAGCCATTTTAAAAGGAATAATTCCCTTGGGTTCATGGATGGTATCAATCAACAGGTTATTTCCAGCCTCCACATCTTTTCCGAAATAATAATAAAGAAGCCCTATCAGAAATCCTGCAGCAGGAAGTAAAGCAATCAGCCAGAGATGATTTTCTCTGAAGTTTGTTGCCCATTCTAAAGACTGAAGAAATCCTGCAGAAGCTGTTCCTACCAATATACCAATGATGATACTGATACACAGCCATTTTAAAATATAAGGAACTGCCGGAAATTTTCTGAAGAAAAAACGAGTATGAAAAATTGCTTTTTTACCTGGTGTTCTTTGACTTTTTGACATAGTAATCCTGATTAGTTATTTGTTAATAATCTTTTAATCAGGCGTCATCAGCTTTTGTAAAGCGGTTGGGTAAGGAAGAACACCATTTCCTTTTGATGATGCAAATATATGAATTATGGTAAAAAGATAAAAGATAAAAGATAAAAGATAAAAGATAAAAGATAAAAGATCTTGTTGTTAAAATTCAATAAGGGTGGGCTTTAGCCCAGCCAAATAAATTTTAAATCCCATTGGCTTTAGCCTAAACTTAAAATAACCATAGCTTTAATATACCGGATAATGCATCGCCTTATTGATTTCAATCGGATTATTATATTTTCTGATAACCTCCTGCATGCTTTTGGTTTGCGTATTCAGTTCATCAACATTATGAATTTCCTTTCCGTTGATATTAATTCTAAGGTCATTATTGGATTTGCTGATATTATTTCTTTCAAAAGCAAAAGGATCATTATAAAACTCCATGAGCAGCTTATGTTTTTGCTTTTCGTTAATAGGAATTGCTTTATTACCAAAGCTGGATTCCAGGAAATCTGAAGTAGGGGAAACTTCCGGAAGTTCTCTGCTTTTCACGAGAGTATAAAGGAAATTTTTCTTAGCATCTGATAGCTCAAAGATTAAACCGGGCAATCCACGCAGTTTAAATGGCCCTTCATTAAATGGAATATCTTTACAGAACCAGGCCGTCCAGCTTCTCCCTCCAAATTTTGTAGTTGCTTTTTGTAAAGTATAGTTTTCTACCTTTTTTATCTCATCAGCAATCGTCCAATTGATCTTATCTATAGTTTTAAATTTATAATATCCGTTTTTAATATTGATGAAATTTTCATTATCAAAAGAATTGATCTTTCTTTTAACTATCTGTCCGGTCATATCAGTATAGCTGAAGTTCGTTCCGAATTTTTTATTCAGTGAGTCTCTGATGGCGAGATCTTTCCCATAGAATTTTACTTCCTTCGGAGTGATATCGAGGATCATATTCACTTTTTCATATCCAGCCTCGGTAGAATCCATTTTATACTGAAGTTCATAAATAAACCGGTGTGTCTGAGACTGCACCAAAGCTGTTACGAGCAATGCTGTTAAAGTAAAAAAACTTTTCATATCATGTGATTGGTTGTTTTTTGTTACTGGTTTCCCAAAACCTTAAACCTCAAATCCTGCAATCTCGCATCCCGAAACCCGCTCTTACAAAAAAGGTTTCATTTCATCTTCAATCTGCGTTCTCAGCTCCATCAGGCGTTTGGCATACATTTCAAGCTGTTTTTCTTCCTCTGTTTCCGGTGTCCATTTTGGAACAGGGAGTTTTTTTCCATTTTCATCCACAGCTACAAATACAATAATACAATGTGTTTTCTTCTCAAAGTTGGGCTGTTTTAAATTTCTTGAAAAAACATTGATGGCAATATGCATGCTTGAAGTTCCGGTATAGATCACCTGAGCGTCTACTTTTACTACTTCCCCGATTTTAATAGGATCATAAAAACGGATTCCGCCCACATAAACAGTGACAGAATAATTACCACTCCAGGTTGTCGCGCATGCATAACCGGCCTGGTCAATCCATTTCATAACACTTCCTCCATGTACATTTCCTCCGTAATTAACATCTGAAGGCTCCGAAATAAACTGAAAAGTAATAGGCTTGTTCTGCATCTTTATAAAATTTGAATAAAGTTATTTAATAATTTCCAAAGTTTTAGATTAAATCCTACTTTTGAAAGACGAAACTTTCAATGAAAGAGAATTTTAACCCATAACAGATTTAGAGCCCGTAATGAAGAAAGTATTTTATCTCAACACTTGTGATACATGTAGAAAAATTTTAGCCCAATTTGACCTTACAGGCTGGGAACTTCGCGAAATTAAAAAAGAGCCCATCACAAAAGAGGAATTGGCGGAAATGCATAAGAAAACAAAATCATACGAAGCATTATTCAGTAAAAAATCCACTCAGATTAAATTGAGAGGGCTGGATGTAAAGTCTTTGACAGAGAAAGATTTTAAAGAGTTACTGCTGGATCATTATACTTTCCTTAAAAGACCTGTTTTTGTGACAGACAAGGAGATTTTCGTAGGAAATGATAAGAAGAACGTTGAAGAATTGCAGAAGTTCTTTGGTGTGATATAGCGTATATGGGATTTGGATTAGAGATCTATCTCATTTTTGATGTGAAAGAACCATTTGAAAAGTATTTGGAGCTTAGAGACCGTTACCATTTTGATCATAGAAACGGCTTAAACTTAATAATGACAGGAGATGGAGATGTGGATGCAGGTGATGAAGATCGACTGTTAAGGCAAGTCGAAAGAGTTTTAAATGTTGATCTTACTTTGTTGGATTTCTGGGATTATACTGAAGAATACGAAGGTTTTACAAGTATAGAACCTTTACGTGTGAAACTGATTGAACTGGAACATGCATTAGCAGAAAATCCTGAATTTTATAAAAGAATCAGCTGGGGGCACGATATAGAAGAAGAATATCTGAAAGATAACTTTATAAAAGATGTCCGCTTTTTCATTGAAAGGCTCAATTTGAATCTTGAAAATGGAGCTTCCTTGGTCAAATATATTTCAGACTAAAATTTTATAAAATCAGCCCTGCAAAAATTGCGGGGCTGATTTATTATTTCTTATATCTTTTGAACAGATTATACAAAAGGAGCTTTTACCACTTTTGCAGGAATGTTCTTGTTTCTTACCTGAATGAAGATTTCAGAACCTAATTTGAAGTGAGGTTTGTCTACATAAGCAAGACCTAAACCTACTTTTTTCATTGGAGACTGTGTTCCGGAAGTTACTTTCCCGATTACATTTCCTTCAGCATCCACTACAGGATAATCATGTCTTGGAACTCCTTTGTCTGTCAATTCGAAACCTACTAGTTTTCTTGTAACCCCTTCTTCTTTTTGTTTTGCGAAAACATCTCTAGAAACGAAGTCTTTGTCAAACTTAGTGATCCATCCTAAACCGGCTTCAATCGGAGACGTTGTATCATCTATATCATTTCCGTACAGGCAGAATCCTTTTTCTAATCTTAAAGTATCTCTGGCAGCCAATCCGCAAGGAATGATTCCTTCTTCTTTACCTGCTTCCATTACGGCATCCCAAAGTTTTTCAGCACTTCCGTTATTGAAATAAATCTCAAAACCACCGCTTCCTGTGTATCCTGTGTTTGAAATAATCACATCATTTTCTCCGGCAACAGTTCCTACTGTAAAATGATAGTAAGGAATTTCTGAAAGATTTACGTCCGTAAGCTTTTGAAGAATTTCAGTAGCTTTAGGCCCCTGAACTGCCAGTAATGACATTTCATCAGAAGCATTGGTCATTTTAGCTCCGAAAGTATTGTATTTTGAAATATGATTCCAGTCTTTGTCGATGTTGGATGCGTTTACTACTACAAAATATTTGTCATCTTCCATCTTGTAAACGATAAGGTCATCTACAATTCCGCCGTTTTCGTTCGGAAGGCAAGAATATTGAGCTTTTCCGTTTTCAAGTGCATCTACATTGTTGGTAGTTACATACTGCAAAAGGTCTTTTGAACCCGGCCCTTCGATGAAAAACTGTCCCATGTGGGAAACATCAAATAATCCTGCTTTTTCTCTTACGGCAAAGTGCTCTTCTGTAACCCCTGAATATTGAACAGGCATTTCAAAACCTGCGAAAGGTACGATCTTAGCTCCCAAAGAAACATGTTTGTCGTACAAGGCTGTTTTCTTCATATTTAATTTTATTTCTTTATTTTAAAACTGTTAAAAGTCTCATTGAATAGGGTCATATAGTTTCCGTTCCAGAACTTCTGGCCACAGTTGATGGAAACCAAATATAAGTTTTTATCTTTTTGAAAAGCCTTGGTTACCCAGAACAGCTTCTCTTTTTCATCGAAATGCTCATAGAAATATTCCGTATACCCTTTCTGGCTCTTTTTTTCTTTTACTTTTTTCTCTTCGTCATGTGATTGATAAAGGGCAAGGATAAATTTTTTCACTTCTTCTTTCGGAAGGGGAAGATCATGATATTCCGAGATGGTAATAGCACCTATCTGGCTGGTAGGGAAAATATTGATGATCTCACTGTCGTTTGTGGATTTCCAGCCTTCAGGAACATTGATAGAGTAATTCGGAGTGTCAAATACACCTGCCTTTTGGGCAAAAAACAGGCTTCCTGTCAAAAAAGCAGAAAAAAGCAATATTTTTTTCATCATTAAAAATGGTGTTTGTATTCTTCGAGGATGATTTTGAACCATTCTGTAAAGTTTTCAGGATGTTCGGAAATTTCCTTATCAAGATCTTCCATAGAAATGAATCTTACTTCTTCCACTTCATCTTTATTCAAATTGAAATCAGCTTCATGATTTCCCACAAACACATGATCCAGCTCGTGCTCCCAAAGACCACCGCCTACATCTGCTTTGTAAATAAAATGGAATTTTTCGGAAAGATCAGCTTCAATTCCCAATTCTTCCTTCAGTCTGCGTACTGCTCCTTCCAGATAAGTTTCTCCTTCTCGGGGGTGTGAGCATACCGCATTGGTCCATTGATTGGGAGAATGGTATTTTCCTGACGCTCTTTTCTGCAATAGCATTTCTCCTTTATTATTGAAAAGAAATACAGAAAAAGCACGGTGTAACAAGCCATTGATGTGAGCCTGCTGTTTCTCCATCAGCCCTAAAACCTCATCTTCAGGATTTACTAAAACGACAAATTCTTCCATTCCTACAAATGTAAGAGTAATAAATGTATTTTGGAAATTTTTAGATAAACATCATGCTTTTTGTAATAAGACTAATAAAATGATGAAAGTTTACAGATAATACATCCATTCACAGATTGATTTTCTTTAAAACCTCCACTTTCTTATTTAAAAAAAGAAATGCAAAACGAAAATTATTAACTATTTCAGGGTAAATAATGAATAAAATATTGATATTATTCTTTAAATAATAGTTTCTGTAGTAAAATATTAACATAAACTAAGATTAATATGCCTGATAGTTGTAAAAACGCTAACTTTGTTTTTTAATATTTAGTAATGGAATTAGAATACATTGAACACATTAGTCCTATTCTAAAGGATGGAATAAAAAATTACTTAATAGATATCGACGGAACCATTACCGATGACGTTCCCAATGAAGAACCGGAAAGAATGGTTACCTGCGAACCCTACCCTGATGCTCTGGAAACGATCAACAGATGGTATGACGAAGGACATCAGATCTGCTTTTTTACTTCAAGAACCGAAAATCTGAAACAAATTACGATCGACTGGCTGGATAAGCATGGCTTCAAATACCACAGCGTGCTTTGCGGAAAACCAAGAGGAGGAAATTATCACTGGATAGACAACCACCTGGTAAGAGCTACAAGATACAAAGGAAGATTTACGGATTTGGTAGAAAAACAAGTGACCATTGAGGTATTCAAAGAAGACGGCGAATAAAAATATAATTCAAAGATTTAAAGATTAAATGTGAACCAGTACCTTTAATTTTTAAATCTTTCATTTTTAATATACTTGATATTTTATGAAAGTTTTAGCAAACGACGGCCTGGATCAATCTGGAATAGATGCATTGACAGAAAAAGGCTTTGAGGTGATTACTACAAAAGTTCCCCAGGAATTTTTAGTAGATTATATTAATGAGCACAAAATCCGCACCTTATTGGTGAGAAGTGCCACACAGGTAAGAAAAGATATTATTGATGGATGTCCGTCTATCGACATTATTGGAAGAGGGGGTGTTGGTATGGATAATATTGACGTAGATTATGCAAGAGAAAAAGGAATTCATGTGATCAACACTCCTTCAGCATCATCGGAATCTGTGGCTGAGCTTGTTTTCGCCCATTTGTTTTCCGGGGCGAGATTTCTTCAGGATTCTAACAGAAAAATGCCAGTTGTAGGAGATACTGAATTTGCAGGTCTTAAAAAAGCATACGCTGCAGGTATAGAACTGAGAGGAAAAACCATCGGTATTGTGGGAATGGGAAGAATCGGCCAGGAAGTGGCAAGAATTGCTTTAGGACTTGGGATGAGAGTGATTGCAGCTGATAATAACGTCGGAAGAGCAAGTATCAAAGTGAAATTTTACAACAACCAGTTCATCAATGTTGATATTGAAACAGAGCCGTTACAGGATGTTTTAAAACATTCAGACTTCATTACTCTGCACGTTCCTGCACAGAAGGACGGTTATATGATCGGAAAGAATGAGTTTGAAATAATGAAAGACGGAGTGGCTGTTGTCAACTGCTCAAGAGGAGGAGTTATTGATGAAGCAGCTTTAATTCAAGCTTTGGACTCAGGTAAAGTAAGATTTGCCGGATTAGATGTTTTCATTAATGAGCCAACACCTTCTAAAGAAATCCTTACTCATTCTAAAATCTCCCTTACCCCTCATACGGGAGCTTCTACGCTTGAAGCGCAGGATAGAATCGGTCTTTCCCTGGCAGAGCAGATTTCAAGCATCTTACAGATTCAGTAATTTGGAAATGATATTATAAATAAAGCACCTTGGTTAGACCGAGGTGCTTTTTATATTAAAATGTAGTTTACAAATTAGATATTTTTGCTTTTCAACAAATCTCTGATCTCAGTAAGTAATTTTTGATCTTCTGTAGGTCCGGCAGGAGCTGGAGCCTCTTTTTTGTTCACTTTATTAGCCAGTTTGATGATCCAGAAAAGAACCATCGCAATACAAAGGAAACTGATTACTGCTGAAAGGAAGTTTCCATAAGCAACACCATTCCATGTAAGTTTTGCAATATTTTCTGCACCGGCTGCTTTCAATGCCGGGTTTAAGATCAGAGGCGTGATAACATCTTCTACCAAAGACGAAACAATTTTACCAAATGCTGCCCCAATGATCACACCGACAGCCAGATCGAGAACATTGCCCTTAAAGGCAAACTCTTTAAATTCTTTAACAAATCCCATAATTTATATTTTTTAATTAGTATATACACAAAAATATAATTTAAAAATGTAAAAAACACTACTTTTTATGGTTTTTTATTCCCAAAATATTGAATTTTATGAGAAATTTATAGAATTTGATTTAATGAATATTTCAGCTTTTTTAAGATATATTATCTCATTAGTGAGGTCTCTTTATTTTTGTTATTGACGTGGCATCATAATGAAAAATCTTTTGTAATTTGCTTAAAAGTTTGATTTGCCTATGAAAGTTTTTACAGCAGAACAGATACGCAGCTGGGATCAGTTCACGATTTCTCAAGAGCCGGTTTCCTCCATTCAACTGATGGAAAGAGCTTCAATGGCTGTTGCACATTGGATTTCGGAACATTGTAAAAATCATAAGAAACTGGCTGTATTTTGTGGTAACGGAAATAACGGAGGTGACGGCCTGGCTGTCGCAAGAATACTTTATCTGAAAGGTTTTGATGTAGATGTATTTGTAAGCGATTCCAAAAAGAAATTTTCAGAAGATGCTTCTGTTAACCTGAAAAGACTTCGTGATTTATCCGGAATTTCAGTCAGGAAATTTGATCCTAAAGAACAATATAATTTTGATGATAAAACAATCATTATCGATGCTCTTTTCGGAACAGGATTATCCAGGCCGCTGGAAGGAGAATATAAAATGCTTGTTGAGCAATTGAATACTAAAAAGAATATTAAGATATCCATTGATGTTCCTTCCGGATTGTCTGCTGATGAAATGTTTGACCATGATCCTGTTATTCTGAAAGCTGATTATACCCTTACTTTCCAATGCTGGAAAAAGACCTTCCTTCATCCTGAAACCGGAAAATATTCTGGAAAAATAATAGTACTGGATATTGATTTAAATAAAATATATGCAGACACAACCGATTCCGATTACTCTGTAATTGATGATCAGCTGATTAGTTCGATATTCGTTCCGAGACAGGAATTTTCTCATAAAGGCAGCTATGGTAAAGCAGCCATCATAGGAGGGAGCTATGGAAAAATAGGAGCGGCAGTACTGGCTACAAAATCAGCTCTAAAAACCGGTGCAGGGCTTACTTTTACCCTTGCTCCGGAATGTGGATATGATATTCTGCAGACCTCATGTCCTGAAGCAATGTTTATAAAAGGAGGGGAGCAGTTTATCACAAATTTTGAGATGGACAAAGATGTTACCTGTGGTGCAGGCCCTGGTTTGGGAACTCATTCAGGAACCGAAAAAGACTTTCTGAATTTTCTGAAAGACTATTCAAAGCCATTGATTCTGGATGCAGATGCATTGAACATCATTTCAAAAGATAAGAAAAATTTGAAATTAATTCCTGAAAAATCAATCATTACGCCTCACCCGAAAGAGTTTGAAAGACTTTTCGGAAGTACAGATAATTCTTTCAAAAGACTTGAAATGGCAAGGAAAAAGGCAAAAGATCTTGGTCTTTATATTGTTCTTAAAGACCACCATACCCAGGTTGTTACTCCGGAGGGAAAAGTATTCTATAATATAACGGGAAATGCAGGGTTGGCGAAAGGAGGAAGCGGAGATATTCTTACCGGAATCCTGACTTCGCTTCTGGCCCAGAAATATTCTGAAGAAGAGACTTGTATTCTTGGTGTATGGTTACATGGCAGAGCTGCCGATATTGCTTCAGAAAAACATTCAAAAGAATCGATGCTGCCTACTGATGTCATTGATGCATTGGGGTCTGTTTTTGAAGAACTGAACAGGAAAGCGGAGAGAAATCTATAAGTAAACAGCTAATAAAAAAGGCAAATCTGTATTTCTACAAATTTGCCTTTTTTATTTTTTAGTTTAAATGGTTTATTCCGGTTTCTCGTTTTCTGCTTCAGTAATCTTAAATTTCTTGGAAACGATCATGATGACAACCCCTGCAATCATAAAAGGAATCGAAAGAACCTGACCTGTATTCAGACCACCGATCTGGATGAATTCATCTCCCTGTGGCTCCTTAAGGAACTCAACAAAGAATCTGATCGCCCAAAGAATGATGAAAAACAGACCGAATAACCATCCCTGCTGGTATTTTTATCTGTTTTTCTGTACAATATCCATAATAGAATGAACAACAGAACATATCCTACGGCTTCAAATAACTGGCTCGGATAACGGGGTACAGTAAGACCATACTCACTGCTTTGTTGTGGGAAAAGCAAAGCAAACGGAGAATTCGGGTCAGCTGGTTTTCCAACGATTTCAGAGTTGAAAAAGTTCCCCATTCTTACAAATGCTCCTCCTAAAGCAACCACAATACCCAATCTGTCATATACCCAGAATGGATTTTTTTTAATGATTTTAAATGAATAATAAAGCGTAGTGAAAATCAAGGCAATGGTAGCACCATGGCTTGCCAGCCCTGAAAATCCAGTAAATTTAAAACCGTTTTTTGTGCTTATAGGCAGGAATACACTCCAGAAATCTTCTTTAAATAATTCCGGCTGATAAAAGATAACATGTCCTAATCTTGCTCCCAGAATTGTCCCGATCAATGTCCATGTGAACAGAGGTTCAAGGTATTTTTGGTTCACATTATCAATCTTAAAGATTCTCGTCATTAAAACATACCCGAAACCAAATGCAAATACAAACATCAAACTATAAAAGTGAAGCGTAAATGATCCGATGTGAATACCTTTTGAAGGATCCCAGATTTTAAATGATGTTTTAAGTTCTACTTTATCAGAATCAGTGATGGGTTTTACAGATTTTACTGCATACTTGAAAGTGGTGATGTTTTCTTTGGTGACACCAGTATCAATCAGTTTAAAGTTTTTATCGAAAAACTGGTACTTTGAATCCTTGTACTTTGCTAAAGTTGAAGCAACATAATTGTAATAAGAAGGTTCAAAATTAGATTCATTAAGGATGACAACAAAAGACTGGTTCTTGTCTGATTCTCTGTCCGGAAAAGCCGTAAGGTCTCCCATCTCCGTAGTAGAGTAGATTTTTACAGGAACATTGCTTCCATTGATATCTAAAGTTCCGTCAGATAAACCTCCAGGGTATTCCTGTGCAAAAAGAAGCTGCGTGGTGAACGCAAACAGCACAAGATAAATTCTGAAAAAGAGTGTATTCATTTTTCTATTGATTTAATAGTTTGATTATTGACATTTATGTTTGGGTGGAACGGGATCGTAACCGCTTCCTCCCCAGGGGTGGCATCTTAAAATTCTTTTAAATCCCAGCCAGAAACCTTTAAAAACCCCATGCACCTGTAGTGACTCAATCATATAGTGAGAACAGGTAGGTTCGTAACGGCAATTTTTGGGAAGTAAGGGCGAGATGAACCATTGGTAAAATTTGATCAAAATTACCAGCGGAAATGTAATGATTTTATTGAATGTAAGTTTCAAAACAATGCAAAAATAGGGTAAAAAAATGAAAATTAGTTTAATTTTGTTATAAGTTTCGGAGCTCGGAAATCCGGGACATTGATCTTAAAAAAGAAGTACTTTGAATCAAAATATTCCATTAGCTGAAAAATTAAGACCTAAAACCCTGAAAGATGTATTAGGACAGGAGCACCTTACCGGCGATAAAGGAACAATCAGAAAAATGATTGAAAATAATACCTTGAATTCGTTGATTTTATGGGGGCCTCCGGGAACAGGAAAAACAACGCTGGCTGAAATTATCTCAGAACAGTCGGGGAGAAAATTTTATAAGCTTTCTGCTGTTTCTTCCGGTGTGAAAGATGTACGTGATGTGATTGAAGATGCAAAAAAGCAGAATCTGTTCTCCGGAAAATCACCTATCTTGTTTATTGATGAGATTCACAGGTTTAATAAATCGCAGCAGGATTCATTATTGCATGCGGTAGAAAAAGGCTGGATTGTATTGATTGGTGCGACTACCGAAAATCCGAGTTTTGAAGTAGTATCGGCATTACTTTCAAGAAGTCAGGTTTATATTTTAAAAGCATTAAGTTATGAAAAGCTGGAGGAATTAATAGACATAGCTTCGGAAAGATACAATAAAGATGAAGGAACAGATTTTAAAATCCTTGAGAAAGAAGCTTTTATTCAATACTCAGGTGGTGATGCCAGAAAACTGATCAATTCTGTAGAATTGGTTTTGAATCAATATAAAAATTCGGGTACAACTGAAATTATTAATTCTGATGTACTGGAAGTTCTTCAGGAGACGATGGCTCTTTATGATAAGAACGGAGAGCAACATTATGACATTATCTCAGCCTTTATCAAATCCATGCGTGGAGGTGATCCTAATGGAGCAGTGTATTGGCTGGCGAGAATGATTGCCGGGGGAGAAGATATCAAGTTTATCGCAAGGAGAATGCTTATTCTTGCTGCTGAAGATGTAGGGTTGGCGAATCCTAACGCTTTGGTGGTCGCCAATAATTGCTTCCAGGCAATCAATGTTATCGGAAACCCTGAGGCAAGGATTATACTAAGTGAAACAGCCGTATATCTTGCGGTTTCACCCAAAAGTAATTCTGCCTATATGGCTATCAATGATGCGTTGGCTCTGGTAAAGCAGACGGGCAACCTGCCGGTACCTCTTCATTTGAGGAATGCACCTACTAAATTGATGAAAGACCTTGATTACGGAAAAGAATACAAATATGCCCATTCTTATGAAGGAAACTTTGTGGAACAGGATTTTCTTCCGGAAGAAATCAGGAATGTGAAACTATATGAGCCGGGAAATAATTCTACGGAAAAGAAGATTTACGAAGAGCTCAAGAAAAAGTGGAACAATAAATACTAATAAAAAAGGATGTTGTAAAAACGACATCCTTTTTTATGTTATTAATTATTCGGTAGTGTAAATAAATAATGTTTTCTTACCGTTGTAATCTTTAGTTTCTGTTCTTTTCTTGATTTCAGGATATATCAAAGTGTTGGTGTCTGCAAATTCATATCCTTCAATAAATACAGGATTATCTGCTGGGATATTATATTGAACATTCATATTGGATAATGCCATTCTGTCAAGTACATTTTCTCCGTTTTTAAACTTATATTCAGTTACGCCTTTTGTAAAAACAGAACTGTATTTTTTTAAGCTTTGGGGAAGACTAGCTGGAGTATTGTATACCTTTGAAACCTGCAATACGTTCTTTTTGGTATTGAACAATTCTACTGTCCCAATGGCATTATCGGCCACTGCAAACTTTACTGCAGGATTTTTTTGCTGTGCCAATAAAGTAGCAGAAGATAGTAGTAAAAAAGAATAGAATAGTTTTTTCATAATCAGAATATGTAACTGTTAAAAACGTGATAAATATAGTTATTTTTTATAAAATCTGAATAAAATCTCGAATTGTTTTACATTCTATTTAGAAATAAAAACTTTTTCCCTGATTGTCAGTCGGTGTTTTCTTCTGTTTTGTCTTTTTTATCCACCATATTTCTGATCATATTTTTCAGGCGTTGAAAAGCAAATGAGCTTAATAATAAAATGATTCCGAGAGCAATAAAGGCACTTATTCTTGAAATATTATCCATTTGCCATACATCATACCCATAAAGTTTTAATACCATCAGACCTATCAATGCAAAGCCAATCTTGTTGTATTCCTGGATACTCTTTTTCAAGCCTTTATAAATAAATATACTGGCAAGAATTGTCCATATTATAGGAAGATAAAGAATATTGAAATGTTCACTCGCTTTATAAGAATGACGAAGATTATTGGAAACCATTAAAATATAAGAATGGTGCAGCTCGCAGCTTACAGAAATGATTAGTGCCAGAGCCTGTATCCAGTAAGAAATCTTTTGCTTGTGAAACGCTGAAGTAGGAATAATTCTGTATCCTATATATATAAAAGGAATCCATTGCAGAAGATGAAGAAAATAAAAACTTAAATTGAGCTTTTTTGTTAAGACAGCGGTCACAACTGAAAGAGTCGAAACCGATGTATTTATTACGAACAGGAAGAAAAACAGATAAATTAGTAGGTTTTGAACATCATTTCTGATGCTGAGCAGTTTTCTGAAAAGCAATAAAATGAAAATATAATAAATACTGAATAAAAGTCCTGTGCTGGTAATGGCTGACCAGGGCATTTCCGAAATATGATAAGTGATTTCAAGAAGAAAAGTTATATAGATAACCCCATAACTGATCGCGGTAATAAGATCTTCAAAAATGTTATTGCTTTTTTCCTGTGTTTCTTTCACGGTGTTTCTTAGTAAATACAGATTAATCATGATGGAAACAATAGTAAAGGAACTGGTGATGAATGGAGGATTGAATATGATATTGAAATCTTTTGTTCCAAAATATTCAGTCCAGGTTATAAGCTGGGCGATTATCACCAATGGAAACAGGATATAAAAGAAGGTTTTGAAAATCTTATGACCTGTTTTTTTCCAGATAAAAAGAAGCAGGGTGGTTTCTATGGCCCAGATACTGGTGATGAGATGCGTTTTAAACTGAATAGCAACTGCAATTGTTATAAGGCTGGTAACAAGCCCTGCAAATACAGAATAAGCTACTCCAAAGCTTTTGCGGGTGTATTCTCTGAAAAGTAAAATAGCGTTTACAGCAGCAAAAATAAGTGGGAAAACAATCGGAGGGTCATATTTTAATGTATCAAAAATGTAAAGAAGCCCCAGGATACTTGAAAAATTAGCGAGAGCAAGTATTAAAATATCAGAGGTTGAAAGTATATTTCTTCTGAAGTAATCATGCAGGGCAAAAATGTAGAAAATCAGATAACTGATCAAATAAAAAGTAATGCTTAAAAGTTCAGGACTTTCATTAGTCCAAAAGAAGAGATATCCTGTTGTAAAAATATAAGCTGTCCATCCCACGCTTTTCCAGTGTTGCAGAAAAGAGGTTGCCAGCATTCCTGTATTTAAAAGGGTAATATAAATAAAAAGGAAAAGGTAGTTACTTTGTCCTGTGCTGATCATCAAGGGAGCTGCAAAACCTCCAATCAGTGAAAAGATAATCAATACTTCATTTTTATAGTAATAGGACAGGATGATAGAGGCTGCGGTAATCAGTGCTGTTATAATAAAAGCTGTATTTTGGGTAAACAGATGATATTCACGAAAGGCAATGGTGGCTGTGAAATACAGAACAGCAGCACCGCCTCCTGTAATAATGGAAGAAAAAGCCTGGTAATTTTTTCTGAGAAAATGTCCGGTTATAATAATTCCTGCTCCGATACAAAAACCGATTCCCGCTCTTGCTGCTTCTCCAATCCAGTTTTTATCAATAGCGTATTTTACAAAATAACCAATTCCGAGAACAAGGGTAAAAATACCGATAATGGTAAGTGCGTTTTGTTTTAAAAAATCAGAAACAGGAGCAAGCCAGTCTTTTTGAACTGGTGTTGAAATGTTTTCATTTACTTCACTGGGTTGTATATTTTGATAATGAACCAGCGGAGATTGCTCTTGCTGAGGGAAGGATGTCTCTTCTGTTGAGTTTTTCTTATGAATTACTTCAGTCTGAGCCGGAGGAGTATTATTGATTTTATAATTAAGATCTGAAATCTCCTTTTCCAACTTTCTGATTTTGGTATTCAGATTATTGAAAATGATGAAGATAATGATAAAGATGATAGCCGCAACAAATTCATTCATTTCATTAGTTTTTATCAAATATAAAGAAATGTTTAATATGCTATTAAAAAATTAACCCATCGCGGTATAAGCGATGGGTTAAATGGTATAGATAACTAACAATATGTTTTTACTAGTTTGATACTTTGTAAACGTAGAATGATGCAATACTGGATCCTAATAATCCTGCTGTGACAACACCGGAATCTACAAGTCCGAAAGATATTTTGTCACCCGCCTGGAATGAATACAAAGAATTAATGCTGGAATCGGAAAGTGTTAAGTTAACTGCTAATGCAAGGTTAACACCACTGAAGGGACGTGTGTCTATCAAGGTGGTTACTGATGATCTGGTTCTTGCAATGGCAATACCAGGTGTTCCTGATAGTAATGAAGCCTGTAATCCTGTTCCGTATCTGAACGCGAATCCTACCGCATATACTCCAGTGGACGGAATATTATAAGAACCGTCAGCATTTGTAAACAAAGCTGCGCTTCCTATAGTTCTATCCGCTTGTACAAAACTGACAGGTTGGAAATCAGATGGTAAAACTCCTAAATTCAGAAGCGTGATACCTGTTGTTTTTTTTGCAGAATATACAGATGTGTTGGTTCCTGCAGCTGCGCTTAATAATGACGGGTCTACCGAAAACACTTGTGTGGTTCCCTGGTTAACTGCTAAAATTTGATATCCGGGTAGTGCTGTAGCGGCGGGAGTGTCACGAACTTTCAGTGTCCCGTTAACGTCTAAGGTTGCGGATGGGGTTGCTGTATTGATACCTACTTGCGAGAATAATGGTAACGTCGCACATGCTAACATTAAGCTGTAAAGTTTAGTTTTCATGATCAAGATTTTAATTAGTTGCTAAGCAAATATACAATAAAAATTATACTCTACATTGTGATATTTTCATTTTTAACATTAATATGATGTAATATCTTTAAACATATGTTTATATTTTGATTGATATTTCCATATAATTTAATTACGACTTATTATATTTAATTTTGTTATAATACTTTGTTTATCAGGGTTTTGATAAAAAATAATTCTCTCCATTGTGTGGGTTATTTTTTAATTAAACAGATGATGTTGTCATTATGGTAATCTATTGTAAAAGTTTTTAAGATTTTGTTTTTTTATAGTGTAAATAAAAAAAACACTGCTTAATGGCAGTGTTTTTTTACAGATTTAGTTTTTTTCTAGCTTTCCAGAAGAAATTCTTTGTAATTCCCAAGAAAATCTACATTGGCATGGATTGACTCAAGCTCTTTCAATGCATTTTCATGTAAGACTTCTTCCCATGGTCCTTCAACATTGATAAAGAAGAAATAATTTCCCAGTCCTGTTTTTAATGTTCTGGATTCAATCTTACTGAGATTCATTTTTCTCCATGCAAAAACAGATAATACCTGATGCAATCCACCGGGATGATCTTCGGGAAGAGTGATCAGCATACCTGATTTTTCACCCAATGTTTCCAGTTTATCATTCTGGTATTTATTCTGCTCTTTAGAAATGATGATAAATCGCGTGTGGTTCTGTTCGAAATCCTGAATATTACGATTCACTATATTCAAACCATATAAATTGGCTGCAAACTGATTGGCTACCGCAGCAATAGGAGTCTCCGGATTCTCAGAAACAAACTTGGCAGCGGCTGCAGTTGAGGAAAAGTCCTGTTTTGGAATTTCTTTATAATGGGTATCCAGAAAGTGAAAGCTCTGTGCAAGGGCTTGCGGATGTGAATATATTCTCTCAATATTCTCAATAGAATTTTCCGGATGAATCATCAGATGATGGGCAATAGGCATTACTGCTTCTGCTTCAATTTTAATAGACGGAGTCTTATACAAATAATCCAGCGTCATAGAGACGGTTCCTTCAATAGAGTTTTCCAAAGGTACTACTGCTTTTATTACCTCTCCGTTTTCAACGGCATTAAAACAATCCAGAATGCTGGCTTGTGGTACTATTTCGTCATCAGGGAAAAGCTGTGCTGTAGCAAGCTGGGTAAAACTGGCATGAGGTCCCAAAAATGCAATCTTCATAATATAATATATAAGGGATGATTATAATAAGGGTACAAAGGTGCGAATTAATTCATAAATAGGGAGGGATAGAGTTCAAAATTTAGAGTTTAACGTGTAATCTTGTTAGTTGTGAATTAATAGTTATGGTTTGTGAGTTGCGGGTTTATTTTGTGACCGGATAATTTGAGATAGACATCTTGGCTCTATCAAAAATTCACCATTCACATTAATCTCTTCCATTAATATTTCGTCGGGTATTTCCTAATTCCTACCACCTACTACCTGCAACCTACTATCTGGCATCTATCCTTTCCAGTTCTTTTCAATCAGATCCATCAGGAAATCCGGGCACTTGATCACTTTATTGGTTTTTGCATCCAGAAAAAATAGAGTAGTGGAGGCTTCTGTTATTTTAGTATGCTCTTCATTGTAAATTTCATACTCAAATTCAATCCTTACCCCTGGAATTTTTTTAACATAAGTATGAATTTCTAATTTTTGATCATATAAAGCAGGGCGGATATATTTAATTTTGTAGTCCGAAACCGGCAGCCAAATTCCTTGGTTTTCAATTTCATCGTATGAAATTCCTATGCTTCTGAAGAGTTCAACTCTCGCTACTTCGAAGTACGTTGCATAGTTTCCATAGTATACATATTTCATCGGATCTGTTTCTGCGTAACGTACTCGTATTGAGTGTGTTGTGTGTATCATTTTACGGGTTAAATTATACATACAAATATATTTTTAAATAATCAATACCTGCAATATTTTTTTTTGAAAAGAAAATATTGGACCTTTGTCTTCCTTCTAAACACAGTACAAACAAAGAATAATCGGGGCTTAAAAAATGGATGACAATTTAATGATGATATGGCAGAAATGCCTTCAGTTTATGCGCGATAACCTGAACGCTGCTGAAGACAATTCTGACCTTAAAAAACTTGAAAAATCTTTCGATATGCTATTCGATAAGGTTCAGCCGCTTTCGTTGGTGGCCAACAACCTTACGTTGATCGTACCAAGCGATTTTTACAAGGAATATATAGAGGACAATTACCTGTCCTTACTTTCTGCTGCCCTGAAGAAAAATATTGGAAAAGGAGTGAAATTATGGTATTCTGTAATGGAAAACAGACCAAAAGGTGAAGAAAAGCCTGTTACCATGAACATCAAGGGACAAAGCGTTCCTACTCCGAAAACACAGGAAACCATGCCACAAGGTTTTTCTGCTAATATTGTAAACCCGTTTGTAGTTCCTGGTATTAGAAAAGTAAACATAGATTCTAACCTGAAGCCTGACTATTCATTTGATAGTTATGTAGAAGGAGAAAGCAATAAATTTGCAGCCACTGTAGCCAGATCCATTGCAAAAAGACCTGGAGCAACAGCATTCAACCCTTTATTTTTATATGGAGGTTATGGAGTTGGTAAAACTCACTTAGGACAGGCGGTGGGTCTTGAAGTAAAAAATCAGTTTCCTGATAAAGTAGTTCTTTATCTGTCTTCTGAAAAATTTATCCAGCAGTTTATCTCTGCGGCTAAAGCTCATAAGCAGACTGAGTTTGCGAATTTCTATCAAATGGTAGATGTACTGATTATTGATGATATTCAGTTCTTATCCGGAAAATCAGCTACACAGGACAGTTTCTTCCATATTTTTGATCACCTTCACCAGAACGGAAAACAGATTATCCTTACTTCTGATAAAGCACCTGCTGATATTATGGATATCCAGGACAGAATTGTTTCCCGTTTTAAATGGGGACTTTCTGCAGAAATCAAATCTCCGGATCTATCGACAAGAAGACAGATTATTGAAGATAAACTAAGCAGAGACGGAATTGTTCTTCCGGGAGATATGCTTGACTTCCTTGCTGCCGAAGCAAAAACGAATGTGAGAGAGCTTATCGGGGTTATCAACTCTGTGATTGCATACTCTACCGTATATAAGAGAGATCTTAGTCTTGAGTTACTTAAGGAAACCATCAACAGAATTGCTGCGAATCAGAAGAAGGTTATTAATATCCCTTATATTCAGGAAGTGGTTTGTGATTATTTTGGAATCAAAAAAGAACAGCTGCTTTCAAAAACAAGAAAAAGAGAAATTGCATTGCCAAGACAGCTTGCCATGTACTTCTCCAAAGAATTTACCAATTCTACATTTACTAAAATTGGTGAAGAAATGGGTGGAAAAGATCACTCTACAGTAATGTATGCCTGTGATACCATCAAAGACGTTTCTAAAATAGATAAAGAAATCAAGAAATACGTAAAAGACCTTACTGAAAGAATCAAACAATAATTAAGGTTGAGCTTACATAAATTAAAATGAAGGATAGTTTTATTCTTCATTTTTTATTTAGTTTTGTCGTGACAAAAAACTCTTTTTAAATACACAGGATATGAAATTATTAATGGTTTGTCTGGGAAATATATGCAGAAGCCCATTGGCGGAAGGAATTATGAAAGCAAAACTACCGGATCATTATATGGTAGATTCTGCCGGAACTATTTCAATGCATGAAGGTGAACATCCTGATAAAAGAGCTATTAAAACGGCTGCTAATCATTATATCGATATATCCAGACAAAGATCAAGGCCCATCACCAGAAAAGATTTTGAAACCTTTGATAAAATTTACTGTATGGATATTGCTGTAATGGAAGATGTGGTTTCTAAAACTAAAAATGAAGAAGAACGTCAGAAAGTTTCCTTGTTTTTAGAGGTGTTGGGAGATCACAAAAATGCTGAAGTGCCGGATCCTTATTGGGGCGATATGAACGATTTTGAAAAGGTTTTCCAGCTTTTGGATAAAGGGTGTGAGGCTATCAAAAATCAATTATCAAAATAATAAGCATGAAAATGCAAAATATTTCCCACAACCTTCACTTAACGAAAGAACTAAAAAAATAATACAATGCTTTTTTTACTCCCTGCTTATTTATCAGAAAATACTTCTATCAACCACTTTTCCCCTGTTCTGAAGGATTATATCATGCAGACGGACTATTTCTTTGTGGAAAATGAGAAGACAGCTCGAAAAGTTGTTAAATTTTTCGCTCCCGAAAAAAAACAGGCTGATCTGAAGTTATTTCTATTGGATAAATACACAGAAAATGCAGATATTAAGGAGGCTCAGGAGCTCATGCTGAAAGGGCAGGACTTCGGATTACTATCAGAAGCAGGACTGCCATGTATTGCAGATCCCGGAAATCTGATTGTGAAATGGTGTCATGAAAAAAATATCAGAGTAGTTCCTGTTTCAGGACCTTCATCCATTATTCTTGCCTTGATTTCCAGTGGTTTTAATGGGCAGGAATTCACCTTCCATGGTTATCTTCCTATTGATAAAGGAGAGAAAAAGAAGCAGATCATGAACCTGGAAAGTCTTGTACAGAAAACAGGATATTCTCAGATTTTCATGGAAACACCTTACCGGAATAACCAGCTGTTTGAAGATTTGTGTAAGTTTTTGTCACCGAATACAAAGCTTTGTATTGCAGCTAATATCAACGATCCGGAACACGAATTCATCAAAACAAAAACCATAAAAGACTGGCAGAAACAAAAGCCGGAACTTCATAAAATTCCTGCAGTCTTCGTACTTGGGAAATAACTTGAATTCTTTGTGAATATAATCTACTGGCTGAGAGAATGATCAATTCTTTCAGCTTTTTTATTAAATAGTTTTCAGTACTGCTTGCAAATTATATAACTGACATCATTTTATATTTTCATTTCTCTCTACCCTCTGTTATCAATCAATTCATATAAAAAAATATTTCAATAAAGTGTGATTAATTAAGTGGTTTTTTGTATATTTATGTTTTAACATATTGTGACTATATGTTAAATATAAGATGTTATGAATTGTAATTTTATGTTTTAATATGAAATATTGACTACTTCATTTAGTCTAATTTGTTTTTTTATTAAAAATTATACAATTCAAATTATTTAATGAATTAAAGCTGTTTTCTTTTCTATTTCTTTAGTTATATCGAGAAAAAGGGTTTCAGAAAATAGTTTTACGGAAGATTAATCAATAACACCAAAATATTTAGTTATGAAGACGAGTAAATTTTTTTTTGCGCTATTGCTGATGCTGGCGATGCTGGTACCATCTTTAATTCATCTGTCTGCGCACGGATATGTACTGAGTCCTGCCTCCAGAGGATATCAAGGAAGCCTTGATAAGGCTGCACTAGGTTATTCTGCTGCATTTAGTATCTATGGATCTGTTATTAATGAACCAGGATCTCTTGAAGCCCCAAAAGGGTTTCCTGCGGCTGGTCCTGCAGATGGAAAGATCGCCTCTGCTAATGGAAGCATCGGTGGAGACACTACACTGGACATACAGACTGCCGACCGTTGGAAGAAAACCAATATCTCCACTGGTGTGAATGCCTTTATCTGGAAATACTCGGCGTACCATGCGACAGCGAAATGGCATTATTATATGACAAAGCAGGGTTGGAATCCCAATCAGCCGCTTTCCCGCCAGGATCTTGAACTTATAGGTACAGTTATGCATAATGGAACACCACCACAGGACAATGTTTCTCATCAGATTACAGTTCCTACCAACCGTACGGGCTACCATATTATTTTAGCAGTCTGGGATGTAGCAGATACCACCAATGCATTCTATAATGTAATTGATGTGAACGTAACCTCCGGAACAGGAGTTTCTGCACCCGCTACACCTACAGGATTAACACAAGTAGGAGTAACAAGCTCTTCGGCTAAAATAAGCTGGAATACGCAATCAGATGCAGTGTCCTATAATGTTTTCCGCA
Source organism: Chryseobacterium sp. PCH239 (assembly GCF_018924625.1). NCBI lineage: Bacteria > Pseudomonadati > Bacteroidota > Flavobacteriia > Flavobacteriales > Weeksellaceae > Chryseobacterium > Chryseobacterium sp. PCH239. The sequence goes on along the minus strand of NZ_CP073027.1, from coordinate 1,484,929 downwards.
ACGGACAAAATATTCAACAGGTAAGTACACCTACTTTTCAGGATACAGGCTTAACTGCTAACACAATTTATACCTATGAAATACAGGCGAAAGGCTCTTCAGGACTTACGTCAGGAAAAAGTGCGCCACTCAATATAAAAACTAATAGTGAAGGTACTATTGAAAAACCTACAGCACCATCAAACCTCCATTCAATGGAAGTTACTGAAAATTCAGTTTCACTCATGTGGATGGCATCTACCCATTCACAGGGCATCAAAAACTACCAGATCTTTGAAAATGGGATCAAGGTAGGAGAGACTGTACAAACAAACTTTTTACGAACAGGATTGGCACAAGACACAGAATATCGTTACACGGTTAAATCGGTTGCCATGAACGATCAGTTATCTGATGCCAGCAATGAATTAAAAATCAGAACTAAGAAAGTTACATCCGGAAATGGTCAATCTTATTGTGGAGCAGAGCAGTATAACGCTGCCAACGCATATCCTACAGCCGGAACGAAAGTCTTTTATTCCTGTAAAATCTGGAAAAACAAATGGTATGCAAATCCGGGAGAACTACCTGGAGTCAATATGGTATGGGAAGAAATAAGTACTTGTATCGAAGGTCCTGGTTGTGAATCCAGTGGTCCGGTTACGTATTGTGGAGCACAGGAATATGATCCTTCAAAAACCTATCCAACGGCAGGAATAAAGGTTTTTCATGCCTGCAAAATCTGGGAAAACAAATGGTATGCAAATCCTGGAGAAGCACCGGGAAGTAACGCTGTCTGGAAAGTGGTAAATGACTGTAATGAAGGTCAAAGTTGCAAAACATCGTCTCTTGCTAACAAAGAGAATGATCTTTCAATTATTGTATCGGAACATATGATCAATTTTGCACCAGAAACTTATTATGGTAAAATAAGCAGGGTAGATGTCATCACGCCTCACGGACTTCAGATCATGACTTTCATGAATCCGGAACAGAATAGTATGAATATCAGCCGACTTCAGTCTGGAATCTATTTTGTAAAGATTCAGTATAAAGATGGAACCCGTATTACCAAAACCATCAGAAAGTAAATTTTCAAAAATATTTAACAGCTGTTAACAAGGCTATTGCATTGTTATTGATTTTAAACAAGTACTGGAAACAGGATAAATTGTTGATAATGCAGTAAAAATCCGGGCATCGAAGATGCCCGGATTTTTTATCATTTAATTTTTATTTTTCTTCCCTGATCTCCACTTTCTCCAAAGGAAAATAATAATGGGGACAAGCAGAAAGAATGGCCATAATGAAACCATTCCCAGCATAAAGCTTACAAAACTGTTCCAGCCTTGCGTCAGAGAATCCATAAAGCGGCTTCCAAAACCTATTTTTGAAGTGGCGGAACTTCTCACTTTTTCTTTGTATAAATTCAAATTCAGTGTACTGTAATTCACCCGGTCATCAATAAAACGAAGTCTGCCTTCTGCTACATCGATCTCATCTTCCAGCTCACGGATATTTTCCTGGATTTCCAGCATATCTTTCGTAGTAGCAGCCTTTTTAAGCATATCACGGTATTTTTCAAGATATATCTTTTTATTGGCCAGCTTTATTGCTACATCGGTATATTCCTCTGTGACATCATTGGATGAAATATTTTTAGATAAAACAGTTCCTACTCCATTTGAAAAAGAATTGATCAGAGCATCAAAATTTTTATGAGGTACACGGATAATCAGACTAAGGTTATCATCCATATCCGTATTTTGAAACTCTTCTTTCTGGATATAAGCATTGTTTTTTCTAATGATTTCATTAACCTGGCTCTGTGTTTTTTTAATATCACCCACTTGAATCTTCATATCTCCGTTTTTGATGATTTTTTTGGAGATTATATCTGTTTTCTTTGAGGGGTGAACATCTTTGTTGGTTCCATTTTCATCAGAAACTACCTTTTCAGAGATAGGAAGTGGTGGAGGTGGAGGCGCCGCTGCAGGAGAAGGTGTTCTATCTTCAGTTAGAACTTCCATCAGGTCGGCTTTCACTTCCTGTTTTTCACCACCTGATTTGCTGCAATTGATCAGAATAAGACCTGATAACAGTAAAATAATTTTTTTCATGGGTTAATTAGTTTTTTATGGGTATGATCAAAAAGTGTGCACAAAAATGATTATGGGTAAGATTGATTAAAAAATTAAAATGAAACAAAAAATTTAATATCAAATCAGTAAATAGAAGAAATGCTGGAAAACCAACTTGAAAAATTACGAGAACTGGTAATTTATTTCTATTTTTAATTCATGAAAAAAAGTCTTTTAGCATTTGTGTTTTCTCCATTTCTGATGTATGCCCAGGAAATTCCGAAACTTACAGACGAGATGGCGATAAAATTATCCGACAAACCTCTTCATTGTATCAATCAGGAATATCCGAATAAAACAGCGCATATCATCAATAATGCAGGCGAAGTTCCTTTAACTCCTAAAGATCTTCACCCTAGTTTTTATGGATGTTTCGACTGGCATAGCTCTGTTCACGGACATTGGATGCTGACAAGACTTTTAAAAACAAAACCTAATCTGTCCAATGCCAGAGAGATTGAAAAAATTCTGGATGAATCATTTCAGAAAGAAAAACTGCAGACAGAAGCAGATTACTTTACAAAATATCAGCTGACAGGAACTTTTGAAAGAACCTATGGCTGGGCGTGGATTTTAAAACTGGATGAAGAACTCACAACCTGGGATCATCCGAAAGCTAAAATATGGCATCAAAACCTGAAACCGTTAACAGATCAGATTCTGAAATCCTGGAAGACCTATCTTCCCAAACAAACTTATCCCAACAGAACCGGAGTTCACCCTAATACTGCATTTGCTATGGCATTTGCGATAGATTGGGCAAGGGCCAATAAAGATAAAGACTTCGAAAATCAGCTGATGGAAAAGGCTAAATACTTTTTCTTAAAAGATCAGAAAACACCTGCTTATCTGGAACCGGATGGTTCAGATTTCTTCTCGCCAAGTCTGGAAATTGCAGATCTGATGCGAAGAGTGCTTCCTCAAAAAGAATTTGTACAGTGGCTGAATGCTTTCTACGAAAAAAGAAGTCTGGAAAATGTTGAAAAAATCCCTGTGGTAAGTGATCTGAGCGATTATCAGACGGTTCACCTCGTAGGATTGTCTTTTTCTAAAGCATGGTGTATGAAAGGAATTTCAAAGGCACTTCCTACCAATCATCCCTTGAAAAAAGACTTCAGAAAGACAGCAGATGTATTTCTCAATAATGGATTACCTCTGCTTTTCCAGGGAAATTATGGTGGAGACCACTGGCTGGCCAGTTTTGCGGTTTATGCTTTGGAAGACTAGTATCTGATTCCTGTCTTTTTAAGAATAAAGCCTAAAAGCCATATTGGTCCTATCAGAAGAAACTGAAGGTCTTTGAGGAAAGTAGGCTTTTTCCCTTCAATTTTATGCCCTATAAACTGGAAAATCCATGTGATAATGAATACAGAAAGATAAACTATCCATGATTGTTTTCCGACACTGATATTGGTAAGATAGATGAAATGTTCCATGACCAGCATGATCACAATCATCATAATAGCGATCAGAAAAGACAGTCGTATATAGAATAAAGTGATCAGAGTAATCACCAAAAGGCTTATAATACTTGCACATCCGAAGTAGGAAGCGCAGAAATGTGGAGAGGGAATCAGGGAGGCAAAGCCTAGAATTGTCCAGAAGATTAAAGGCACACAAATCCAGTGAATGAACTTGTTGGTCGCGTTTCTATGGCTTTTACTGTATTCTGCAAATAATAGATCAACCTTTCTCATGCTGAAGGGAAATTGGATTCCTGCTAAAATAATAAAATTTTGTAATCACTGGTAAGATTGCTTACATTTGTCTTATGTCTGCCCTTGAAAAATTTGGCGTTGATATTTTTACGGAAAGAAATATTTTCGAGAGAATCGCTGTCGGTAAACCTTTCCGTCCTGAAAATCCTGCATTTATATTTATTAAATCAGGGACTATAAAACTTCGTCAGCATTTCAGTGATCTTGAAGTTTCTGCCAATATGTTTATGGTAACCGATCCGCAGACCATTTATGAAGTGGTGGGAGTAACGGATGACTTTCAGTCGAGAATGGTTTCTTACAAAAGAGAGTTTATCTCTGCCTTATCATTGAAATTTAATCGGCTGATTACTTACCGATATTTCAGACAGCAGATGAATAAAGGAGTTCCTTTTCCTGAAGACGAAATGGAAGTCGTTTGGAAAAGCGTCAATTTCCTGAAATATATCCTGGATTCTGATACTGAAATGCTCTATAAAAAAGAAATGGTAGAGCATCTTTTCTCTGTTTTTTGTTACCAGATGGCAGGAATTATTTCCAAGGAAGATAACAGTTCTTTGAATCAGATGTCCAGACAGGAAGAAATCGTATTTGTATTTCTTACCGATCTTTCGGAACATCATCTTACAGAAAGGACAGTGGAATTTTATGCCGAACGGCAATCCATTACAACCAGACATCTTTCCTCTGTGGTCAAGACCATCACAGGTAAGTCTGCAAGCCAGATTATTGCTTTAATTGTCATCAATGAAGCGAAAGTACTCTTAAACTCTTCTAGTAAACCGGTTTCGGAGATTTCTTCTATCCTCGGATTCAGCGATCAATACTCATTTTCTCATTTTTTTAAGAAGCATCTTGAGGTAAGCCCTACACAGTACAGACATCAGTTCGAAAATTAAAATCTTACATTTGAACATCTTTTTCCAAAAATCAAACATTTGATTGATTTTGTTGTTGACCTAACTTTGCATCTGTAAAACAAGGTAAAATGACAAAGAAAATAAAAACAGCACTATCTGTATTGATAGCAGCTTTTCCTGCGCTGTTTTTTTCACAACAGATTAAGCAGATGACTGCAGGTGAGGTGGCAGAACTCGCTGTTCAGAATCACCAGCAGCTCAAAGTCTCCGCACAGAATATTGATATTGCAAAGCAGAACACCAATGTGGTTAAGCTTCAGAAACTTCCTACCATTACAGCTTCTACAAGCCAGTTCTACTTAGGAGATGCAGTAGCCATTGATAAAGATTTTTCAAATTCTACAAACGTTCCGATGCCGCATTACGGAAGTTCGTATGCTGTACAGGCAACACAGCTGATCTTCAAAGGAGGATTGGTGAATAAATCTATTGAAATGGCAGGGCTTCGTGAACAGCTTTCGGAACTGGATTTAGAGAAAAATAAACAGGATGTGAAATTTTTAGTGATTTCCAATTATCTGGATGTCTATAAAATCATCAATCAGGAAGAAGTATTTCAGAATAACAAAAAACTGGCTCTGGAACGTCTGAAAAATATCCAGAAGTTTTATCAGCAGGGAATGGTCACAAGAAACGAGGTAATTCGTGGCGAATTGGCCATCAAAAATCTGGACCAGGGAATTCTTACCCTTACGAATAATAAGAAAATCCTTAATTATAATCTGAATATTGCATTAGGCCTATCCTCTGATACGGAGATTATCCCTACGGAAAGCCTCGAAAATAAAGAATCCGGAATAGGTATGGAGTATTATACAGATCTTGCCCATGAAAGCAATCCGTTACTGAAATCGGCTCAAAAAAATATTGCTGTTGCAGATAAAAATATAGAGATTATAAAAACGGATAATGCGCCTACGGTGGCAGGGTTCGGAGGATATACGCTGCAAAGACCGATTACAACAAGAAACCCTGTTTTGGATATGTATTCAGGAGGCTGGCAGACCGGAGTTTCTTTGAGCTATAATATAGATACTCTTTTTAAAACAAAGGAAAAAGTGAAATTAGGTGAGCTGCAAAAGAATCAGGCGAATGACGCCATGACTCTGGTACAGCAGAATGTAGATATGGCAGTGAATGCAGCCTATACTAAATATCAGGAAGCGATTCAGCAGGCAGATATTCTGAATGATTCCAAAAGACTGGCTGAAGAAAACTACAAAATTACGGAAGCCAAATATCTTAACCAACTGGCTGTGCAGGCAGAAATGATTGATGCGCAGAACCAGAAACTACAGTCAGAACTGGATTATGCAAATGCAGAAATCAATGTTCTGTATCAGTACTACAACCTTTTGAAATCTACAGGAACACTTTAATTTTTAAAACTGAAAATCAACAATGGAAAACAAGGGACAAACTACTCAAAATACAACACCAACTCCGGCAGCATCTGCTGTAGAAAATAAGAAAAAGAAAAATAAAACGAATAAAATCAGAGCCATCATTTCCAACATCATCGTTTTTCTGGTGATCGGATTCGGATTATTCTGGTTAATTCGTGAATATTTCCATATCGGAAGCAAAACCTACACGGAAGCGGCTCAGGTAGAGGAATTTATTAACCCTATCAATACGAGAGTTTCTGCTTATATCAAAGAAATTAAGTTTATCGAACATCAGCGTGTGAAAAAAGGAGATACACTGGTAATTCTTGACGAACGTGAGATTCTTACTCAATTGGGGCAGGCAGAAGCTGCTTATCAGAATGCAATGGCTCAGAAAACGGCAACAAGTTCTTCAGTGAACACGGTTTCCAACAATATCAACGTCATGCAGTCTAATATCGCAGGTGCAAAAGCGAGATTATGGAATGCTGAACAGAATTTAAATAGATATAAAAACCTTTTGGCAGCTGAAGCCGTTACCAGACAGCAGTATGATCAGGTAAAAACAGAATATGATGCTCAAAAGGCGGCTTATGAAACTTTAGTGAATCAAAAGCAATCCGCAAACCTTTCCACTACTGAAGTGAAAAGCAGATTAGGAATTAATGATGCCGAAATTAAAAGAACAAAATCTGCTCTGGATATGGCAAGGATCAACCTTTCTTATACTGTTATTACGGCACCGTATGATGGAGTGATGGGAAGAAGAACAATTTCTGAAGGTCAGTTGATCCAACCAGGCCAGCAGGTGGCAACAATCGTTCTGAATGGTCAGAAGTGGGTAACTGCCAACTTCCTGGAAAGCCAGATGCCGAATATCAAAGTAGGAGAAAAAATTTTCATGACAGCCGATGCTTTGGGCGGTAAAAAATTCGAAGGAGTAGTCACAGCAGTTTCTGCAGCTACCGGTTCAAGATATTCAAATGTACCTACAGATAACTCTACCGGAAACTTTATCAAAGTACAACAGAGAATTCCTGTAAGAATAGAGTTTACCGATTCCAACAAAAAAGAAGATCTGGATAAACTGAGTGCCGGAATGAATATGAATGTGAATATTAATAAAGACTAAAAGATGGAAGATATCAGATTTCAGACATCATGCGTATGGGAAGCTAAGGTTGAATGTCGAAAGTCTGCCATCTGATATCTGAAGTCTATTCCCTAAAAAATCATGTACAACAAAGGATTATATAGCGATTGGGTACCGAAACCCGTACAGCTGCTGCTGATTGTATTACTACTTGCTGTGGTAATGCCCATCGGCGGGGTGTATACAGGAAATATCAGTTCTCTTGTAAGCGGAACGGGTGCCATGACAGAATATTTTATGTGGGCCAATTACGCCACTACCATTGGGATGGGAGCTTGCATGCCTGTTGTCCTAAGAATCAAAATGAGATTCAAAGTAAGGGACAAGATGGTGTTGCTTCTGGTACTTTTAGGGTTGCTGAGCTACGTGAACGGGACTACTTTACAGCCAATGATTTTTATTTTTACTTCTTTAATGATTGGCTTTATGAAAATGATGGTTACCATAGAACTGTTTCTGCCATTGATGGTCATGATTGGAAATCGTGGAGTATTTTATGGAGCTTTCTATACATTCGTTCTTGTCATGAACCAGGTGGCAACCTATTATGCTGCTGAGTTTGCCCTTCTTTACAACTGGCAGCAGTTCTACCTGCTTACAGCTGTTTTATGCTTTATTTTAGCATTGATACACTGGATTTTTATGCATGACAAATATTTTGCATTAAAAGTTCCCCTGCATTATATTGACTGGCTGAGTATTTTGCTTTTCATCTCAACATTCATGTTTTCGGCTTATGTGTATTCATTTGGAAGACAGCAGGACTGGTTCAACTCCAGGAACATCATCTATGGAAGTATTGCAGCTTTTGTCAGTTTTGCACTGCTTTCTATCCGTCAGCTGACCTTAAAACGCCCGTATCTTTCATTCAAAATTTTCACCAAAAATAATGTGCAGCACGGTTTGTTCATGCTTTTCTGGCTGGGAATGTTTCTGGGAACAGCTTCTATTCAGAATATGTTTGCGGTAGGAGTTTTGGGATATGATCAATTGACCAATACCAGGCTGAGTCTACTGATGATTCCAGGAATTATTTTAGCAGGAATCATAGCCATTTTCTGGTTCAAAAAAGAAAAACCTTTGAAAATGTACATTTTTTCAGGTTTTGCAGCAATGGTTGCATATGCCATTATCATGTATTTTTCTATGGTTCTGGAATTCAGTTATGACAACTGGTATCTGCCTATGTTTTTAAAGGGCTACGGAATGTGTTCATTGTTTATCTCCGTATGGTTTTATACGCTGGATAAGCTTGAAATGGATGAAATGCTGGCGGCCATCGGGCTTGTATTGGTTTGGAGAACTTTTCTTGCCGTAGGAATTTTTTCAACTTTATATTCCTGGTTTCAATACCGTTTTCAGGTTACGGCAATAGGAGATCTTGCTGTTTATATGGATGGAATGACGGTGACTCCTCAGAATGTAGCAGCCAATATGAAAGCCATTCAGCTTAATGCCATTATCATCGCCACCAAGAAAATATTCGGATATATTATTTTAGTCGGATTTGGAGTACTGATTTATGTTGCGACTCATCATTTCGGAGCAAAACGATTCCAGTATTTCAGATTTGTAAGAGTTCTTGGCGGTAAATCGGTCATTGCGAGAAGAAGACTTCGCGAAAGAAAAAAATTATTAGAAGAAATAAAAGATGCTGCAGGTCCTGCAGTATAAAAAGAAACCTTGTTTTTACCAGTAAAATCCTGGTCCTTAGTTGGGCTGGGATTTTACGTTTTTAAGAAGATATCAAATTTTAAACTTTTTGGAAACATTAAGATTGTAGTAAGGTATTTAGAGTATTAAGATGAGCTTCGCCTTAAGCTGAAAAAACAGAATGATTTATCTTAACTATACTTTATTCCTTAAATCCTTCTTAATGGTGTATATATATCCGGATTTAGAAAACTTTTCTGTAAAAGAGGTTTACTATCATAAAATAAGGGAAAATTTCATGTTTGGTTATTTTTATTCTTTCTAAATAAGAATTATCTTTGCAAGATTATAAAACGTTGAGTAGAAAGAATGAAAAAGCAGTATGCATTCATAGGTCTTTTAGTTTCGGGACTAATGCTTTCCCAGACCGTAAAAGATTCTATTGCCTCCAAAGGTATTGAAGATGTGGTAATCGTAGCCTCCAGAAAACCAACAAAAATCTCTGAAGTTCCGGGAACAGTTTGGGTCGTACAGAAAGAAAAAATTCAGGAACAAGCCAAAAGTGGAGTTCCGATCAAAGAAATGTTATCAATTCTGATACCTTCTATGGATATCGGTCCGCAGGGAAGAACCAATTATGGTCAGAATATGAGAGGACGTTCTGCCTTGGTGATGATAGACGGCGTTTCTCTGAACAGTATTCGTGCGATCAGCCGTCAGCTGGATGCTATTGATCCTTTTAATATCGAAAGAATTGAAGTGCTTTCAGGAGCAAGTTCAATTTATGGAGGTAACGCTACCGGTGGTATTATCAATATCATTACAAAAACACCTTCCAAAAAAGGAATCAGCGGTGAAACTGAACTGGGTGTACGTACAGGATTTATGGGAAAAGATGACCATGACTTCCGTGCTGCTCAGTCTATTGCCGCAAAAGGAGATAAGTTCTTTGGAAGATTGGGAGTAGCCTATCAGCAGAATGGAGGTGTTTACGGGGCAGATCAGAAACAGCTTTTTACTGATATTACCCAGACCGATCTTCAGTATAACCAATCCATTGACATTTTGGCTACGGGAGGATATCAGTTTAACAATAAACATAAAATAACAGCCTCTGTTCAGTATTACAACTCTAAATTTAATGGAGACAGAAGCTTATTTCTAGGTGAAAATTTAAGTGCATTTACTACAAAAAATGCTTCATTGCTGGAAATGAGAGATGGTTTCTCATCCGATAAAAATGTAGGAACGGAACGTTATATGGCAACCGTAGCGTATAACGGAAACGGAATTTTAGGTGGCCAGGATTTATATGTGCAATTGGCTACCCGAGGTGAAAAATTAGGATTCTATCCATTCCCGGGAAATGTTACCTTACAGACGGGAAAAATACCTTATATGTCTTCTTCGCAGCAAGATACTTATTATTCCGGGATTAAAGCTTTGTTGTCAAAATCATGGAGAGGCTTAAATGTTACTTACGGAGCAGATTTCGATTTTGAAAAATTTGAAGGAACACAGTCTGTTTATGATATTGCCAAAACAATGTCCAGTGGAGGTTTAATCAATGAAACAAAATACAGCCTTGGCAGATATCCAACCAATCATTCACAGAGTTATGCAGGATATGTTCAGGCAAAATACAATATTCTTCCCAAATTACAACTGAATGCCGGAATCCGCTATCAGCATATCAACGTAAAAATGGATGATTTTGTAGGCTCAGAGCAGCAGACACAGATTGCTATGGGGTATGGAAATTCAGCATCGGCAATTCCCGGAGGTGAAAGTTCTTATAATGTGACTTTAGCTAATGCAGGTTTATTATATAAATTCAATGAGCAGCATCAGGTTTGGGGAACATTTTCCCAGGGAGCAAGCTTAGCAGATCCTGCCAAATTTTATGGAATAGGACAGTACAAATTGGTAGGAACAAACTGGGATGTAGTATCCAGTATCAATGTGAAAGAACAACCGCTTCAGGCTATCAAAACCAATCAGTTTGAAGTAGGATACCGTGTGAACAGAGGAGGTCTAAGAGCTCAGATTGCAGGATTTTTGAGTAACTCAGACAAAACCGTTGCTGTAGATAAAAAGACGTTCCAGATTCTTGTGAATGATTTGAAATTAAGAAATATGGGAATTGAAGCTGAGGTTTCCTATTCTTTAAGCAATGGAGTGTATTTCGGTGCCAGCGGACTTTTGATTAAATCTGAAGTAGACAAAGACGGAGAATGGCAGAAGCAGGAAATTTACAATGCTTCCCCTTCAAAATTGGTGACGTATATCGGGTATAATATTAAGAACTGGTCATTCAGATTCCAGTCGTTACAGAATTTCAAGCAGAAAGACGAGCTTAATAATGTAGTGGAAGGCTATAATACATCAGATCTGATGATGGGATACCGTTTCAACTGGGGAAAATTCAACTTAGGAATTCAGAACCTGTTTAATACCGATTACCAGACGATCTGGAGCAAACGTTCCCAGGTTTTATATGCTACTTACGGACTTCCGGAACTGTTTAATTATAAAGGAAGAGGAAGAACATTCAACCTTTCTTACACTTTTGAATTTTAAAAAAATGATCGGGATTTAAAATACCCTGATCTGAAAACATATTGTATTTCAAATCCGGTTTCTGAATCAATCGGAAACCGGATTTTAATTTAAAAAAATCAGTTATGGCTAAAATTTCAACAGGGCAGATCGTTGCCGAAGTCACCAGAAAAGAATACATTACTGACCATTTTATCAGAGTGTATTTGTACTCACCGGAAGTTCATTTGTTCCAAAATACCATGGTGGGAGATAATAATAAGATCGCAGTTCCTCCGGCCGGACTGAATGAGGTTCATTTTCCCACACTGGATGAAAATCATCAATGGGTGTATCCACCTAAAGAAGTGGCTCCTGCAATCAGAACTTATACCCACAGAGGAATTGATCTGGAAAAAAATGAACTGATCATCGATTTTGTAGACCACGGAGATGGTGGACCAGCCTCCAGATGGGTAAGAGAAGCTGAAGCAGGTTCAAAGCTTGGAGTGATGATGCGTCTGGAAGGAAAAAAATTGTATCCGGCAGCTGATTGGTATCTGCTGGTAGGAGATGCTACAGCTATTCCGGTGATCAGTGCTATTCTGGAAACACTTCCTGAAACGGCAAAAGGTATTTGTATCATTGAAGTTCACGGAAAAGAAGACGAACAATTGCTTGAAACCAATGCTCAGATTGATTTTAAATGGTTACACAATCCACAGCCTCAGATCAGCAGTGAAATTTCAAATGCGGTAAAAAGTATTGAAATTCCGGAATCAACAAAGTTTGGTTATGTAGCCTGTGAATTCTCAAGTGTGAAAGAAATCCGTACCTATCTGAGAAAAGAGAAAAACTGGACTTCCCAGGAATTGTACGCTTATTCTTACTGGAAAGCAGGCGTAGCAGAAAACGAATCTCAGGCTGACAGACATAAGGAGAAGGATTCGATGGAGTAGAGGGCAAGGATTTAAAGTTCAAGGTTTAAGGTTTAAAGTTGTAGCTACACCGAATCTTGCACCTGGAAACTCGTAACCGCATCTCGCAAACCCGCAACATTCAACCAAAAACTTTGAACATTGAACATTGAACTATTATCTTTGCACTATGAAAGATTTAATGGGCAGAGCGATCTGGGATTATTATCATAATGACAATCCTGAAGATCTGCAGACTGAAACGTCAATTTCTGAGCTGGATGAACTTCCGGTGGATTATTTATTCAGAGATTTTGAAGAAATGAATGATATTGAGCAGAAAGCACTGCATTTATCCAACGGAAAAGTTCTGGATATCGGGGCGGGTGCAGGTTCTCATTCTTTATACCTTCAAAATGAAAGAAATCTTGAGGTTACCGCATTGGATATTTCACCCAAATCTGTTGAAGTTTGCAAGCTGAGAGGCATAAAAAAAGCAGTTTGTGAGAATATGCTTGATTTCTCCGGAGAAACTTTTGATACTATTTTATTGCTGATGAACGGTACCGGAGTTTTTGAAAGCCTTGCGAAAATTGATACTTATCTTCAGAAACTACATACTTTACTGAACGATGAAGGACAGGTTTTAATTGATAGTACGGATATTCTTTATATGTTCGATCGTGATAAAGATGGGGGAGTGTATATTCCGGCTGGTGGATACTACGGAGAACTGGAATATGTGGTTCATTATAAAGGGGAATCTGAAGAACCGATTACCTGGCTGTATCTTGATTTCAATACCTTGAAAAATGCTGCCACAAATAATGGTTTCAAAATAGAAAGAGTATTGAAAGATGAAGATTCTTATTTAGCGAAGCTTACTAAGAGATAACCAGAAAACCATTCAGGGTAATTGATGATAATTGCTAACATTATCAGGCAAATAATACCTGGTAAGATATAAGAAGCTGCCTTATAAGGTAGCTTTTTTGGTGTAAACAAAACCCATAATAGCAGTAAAATTAAAGCACCTACGGCAGCCATGAAAAATTCTGGACTTTTTCTATAAGTAAAAAATCCTTGTATACTTTCCTTATATATGAGTGGAACTAAAAATTCTGAATAGGCATAAAGACAATTCCGAAAATAAATGTTAGAATTGCTGCTCCATACTTTTTAAGCTTAACAAAATTCAGTCCTAACAATAAAGCTCCTGGAATTGTTCCCAAAAGTCCTCCAGCAAGTAAGATAAGGTCTCTCGGAAAAAGTTTAACAGCATTCGTATCTTCAGTGATATGATCTTTCCAAAGTTCACGTTCTTCTGTAAATTTTACTGCTTCAGCTTCTTGTTTACGCTGAATTAATTGCTGAACAGCTGTTTTTTCCTGCTCATTGAAAATACGCCCTCTTTCTTCCAGAATTTCAAAAGCTGCCTGAACAGCCTCCGGAACAAAGCGGTTGCCTTCTTTTAAATATCCCTCTAATTCCTGATTGGAAAGCTTTCTTAAAACATTTTTATTGACCATAAGCTGTCTATAAAAGAAAGGCTGCTTCTCGTGAAACAGCCTGTTATCTTTATAAGGATTTTAATTATCCGATCTCAATACCGTTTTCAACATTGCTGTCATCCGGTGTTACGAAAGATAATTTTCCGTCTGGTTTTGTTGTTAATAATAACATTCCCTGAGATTCAATTCCTCTGATTTTTCTTGGCGCAAGGTTCAGAAGAATCATTACCTGCTTCCCGATTACTTCTTCAGGAGTGAAACTTTCTGCAATCCCGGAAACAACAGTTCTTACATCTACTCCTGTATCTACAGTAAGCTTTAGTAATTTATCTGCTTTTTCTACTTTTTCAGCTTCTAAAATGGTTGCTGTTCTAAGGTCTATTTTAGTAAAGTCATCAAACGTGATCTCTTCTTTCATAGGGTTTGCGTTAGGGTTTGTTTTTTTATTGTTTTGTTTTGTGTTTTCCAGTTTTTGGATCTGAGCCTCGATGACATCGTCCTCAATTTTTGAGAAAAGAAGGGAAGATTCATTGATTTTGTGACCTGTCTCAATTAATACTGATTGGTTTTCAATAGAGTTCCAGTCTTTCTTCTCAACATTGAACATGTTCAATAGCTTTTCAGAGCTGAAAGGCATGAAAGGTTCGCATAACTGAGCCAGAGCAACAGCTATTTGAGCTCCAACGAATAAAGATTGAGCAGCTTTTTCCGGGTTGTCCTTGATGGTTTTCCAAGGCTCTTCCGTCTGAAGATACTGGTTTCCAAAACGCGCAAGGTTCATTAATGCAGTTAATGAATTTCTGAACTCATAATTTTCAAGGAATCCTGAGATTTCTTTTGCAGATTTACTTATTTCCTGCAGTTCAGGGCTGTTTACATCGCCTTGTGGAACAACACCGTCATAATATTTATGAATAAGAACTGCAACTCTGTTGATAAAGTTTCCGAAGATCCCTACCAATTCAGAATTATTCTTAGTCTGGAAATCCTTCCATGTAAAGTTATTATCCTTTGTTTCCGGAGCAGATGAAAGAAGCGCATATCTTAAAACATCCTGCTGTCCGGGGAAGTCTTCCACATATTCATGAGCCCAAACTGCCCAGTTTCTTGATGTTGAGATCTTATCGTTCTCAAGGTTCAGGAATTCAAAAGCAGGAACATTAGCCGGCATGATATAATCTCCGTGTGCTTTCATCATCGAAGGGAAAATAATACAGTGGAATACAATATTATCCTTTCCGATAAAATGTACCAGATCACTTTCTGGACTCTGCCAGTAGTCTTTCCAGTCTTTTCCGTTTTTCTCTGCCCATTCTTTGGTGAAAGAGATATAACCGATAGGAGCATCAAACCATACATATAATACTTTTCCTTCAGCATTTGGAAGAGGAACCGGAACTCCCCAGTTCAGGTCTCTGGTCATGGCACGAGGCTTAAGACCGTCATTTAACCAAGATTTAACCTGTCCGTATACGTTAGGCTTCCAATCGTCTTTATGACCTTCAATGATCCACTCATTTAAAAAGTCTTCGTATTCATTTAATGGAAGATACCAGTTTTTTGTTTCTTTAAGGATAGGAACATTTCCGCTAAGCATTGATTTCGGATTGATCAGCTCAGAAGGAGAAAGGGTAGAACCACATTTTTCACACTGGTCTCCGTAAGCGTTTTCATTACCACAATTAGGGCAAGTTCCTACAATATAACGGTCAGCAAGGAATTCTCCTGCCTGCTCATCAAAATACTGCTCAGAAATTTCTTCCGTGAATTTTCCTTTTTCGTATAAAACTTTGAAGAAATCCTGACTGGTTTCATAATGCTTTTTAGACGTTGTTCTGGAGTATTCATCAAATGAAATTCCCAGATCAGAAAAAGATTTTTTGATGATCTCGTGATATTTGTCCACGATATCCTGAGGAGTTACTCCTTCTTTTTTAGCTCTTATGGTAATAGGAATCCCGTGCTCATCTGAACCACAGATAAACGCTACATCTTTTCCTAATCTTCTCTGAAATCTTGCGTAAACATCCGCAGGAATATAAACACCTGCCAAATGTCCTATATGAACCGGCCCATTTGCATAAGGCAAAGCTGCCGTAATCATCTTTCTGTTTGACATTTATAGTAAAGTTTTAACTGCAAAGATAAGGAATATCTGTTGAATACCGCTATTAGTGGCATTATTATGATGAAGAAAGCGATTTTGAAAGGTTGAATATGAAATTAAGTTAAACAATTGTTTAACATTTTCTTAATTTAAAACAAATATTATGTAATGCATAAGACGTTGTAAATTATTGGATTTTAAAAAACTAACTAAAATCGGTTTCGTAATATACATAATTTTAACTAAAATTATATTAAATTTATAATAATTCTAATTTTTTTTTAAATTGCGAGTCTGGCTCTGGGCCAAAATATGACTGAAAAACGAAACTATAAAAAAATAAGATTGTGAAGAATTTTACAACAGTATTAAAAATCGCGCCCGCTTTTTTACTGGCCAGTACAGTAATACATGCGCAGAAAAAAGATTCTCTTCCTCAGGAGAAGAAGATTGATGAAGTTGTACTAATTGGATATGGAAAACAGAAAAAATCTGACCTTACCGGTTCTATAACTTCTGTTACGGCTAAAGACTTCAACGGAGGAGCTACTTCTGCCGGGCAGCTGATCCAGGGTAAAACACCAGGAGTACAGATTACCAATAACAGTGGAGCTCCGGGATCGGGTACAAAAATCAGGATCAGGGGTACTTCTTCTTTAAGTGGAGAAAACTCTCCGTTGATCGTTATTGATGGAGTTCCTCAGGATTTCGTTGGAATGAATGGTGTTTCCGATCCTTTATCATTAATTAACCCGAATGATATTGAAACGTTTGATATCCTTAAGGATGCTTCCGCTACTGCGATCTATGGTAACAGAGCTTCCAATGGGGTTATTCTCATTACAACCAAGAAAGGAACAGCAGGAAAGTTTAAAGTTAATTTCTCAACAGTTACTTCGGTTTCTACTAAAATGGGAAAGGTAGATGTATTAAATGCTCAGGAGTTTAGAGATTTTGTTAATACGTATGCACCTGCAGGTTATAAAACCAAACTTGGAAATGCTGATACCGATTGGCAGGATCAGATTTATCAGGCAGCATGGGGTACCGATAATAACGTTGCCCTTTCAGGAGGGATTAAAGGTCTGCCATACCGTTTATCATTAGGATATAATGAGCAGAACGGTATTGTAAAATCAAATTCTTTCCGCAGAACTTCTGTAGGATTGAACTTAAACCCTAAATTCTTTGATAATCATTTATCAGTGAATGTAAATGCAAAGGGAACATTTACCGATAACAGATTTGTAGATGGCGGAGTGATTAAGGCGGCTACTTATTTTGATCCTACACAACCGGTGTATTCAGGAAACTCTAATTACGGAGGGTATTATGAATGGCTGGATTCAGGATCTGCAACAGGTTATAATGTAAATGCCAATTCAAACCCACTTGGGATGATCAATGGGGTAAGAGATGTTTCCTCTGTATTAAGAGGATTGGGAAATATTCAGTTAGATTATAAGTTTCATTTTCTTCCGGACCTTCATTTCAATGTAAATGCCGGATACGATTATACAAAAAGTGACGGACATAAATTTAAAGACGCTCGTCTGAGACCAGGTTTCGAAGATAAAGGAAGCTCAAATTTCTATTCTATGGAAAAGAAAAACAAGCTTTTGGAAACCTATTTTAATTATGTAAAAAACATCAGTGCTATTAATACTGGTGTAGACATTACTGCAGGATATTCTTATCAGGATTTCAATATCTATCTTCCGGGAGCTATCACTTATAGAGGAACAGGAATTAACTCGCAAGATTTAGATTTCAAAACTCAAAATACGCTGATTTCATTTTATGGAAGAGCTATTTTTACCATAGCTAATAAATATATTATTTCAGGATCAGTTCGTAAAGATGGCTCTTCAAGATTCTTTAACGGTACCAGAGATAATGTTTGGGGTGTTTTCCCTGGAGTTTCCTTAGCCTGGAAGCTTAATGAAGAAAATTTTATCAAAAATATATCTTCCATCAGTACATTAAAACTAAGAGCGGGATGGGGTAAAACGGGCCAGCAGGAATTGCCTGCGCTTAACGGTAACAAGCCTAATAATTACCCGGCTTTTGCAGCCTACAATCCAAGTTATCAGGGAGCTGGATATCAGTTTGGAAATGAATTCTACTTTATGTTCAGACCTGCTAACTATAATCCAAATCTTACCTGGGAAACTACAACCACTAAAAACTTAGGATTAGATTTTGGTTTTAATAAAAACAGAATTACCGGATCAATAGATGTATTCAGAAAGGATACGAAAGATCTTCTTGTATATGCTGACGAGCCTGCTGGAGGTTTAAGTAATGCCAGCTGGCAGAACGTAGGTGATATGAAAAATGAAGGGATTGAAGGAAGTATTACCGTAATTCCTGTTAAAAACCAGAATACCACCTGGGAAGTAAGCTTTAATGCTACTCATTACAAGCCGGTTATCACGAAGCTTAAAGACAGAGCTGACGAATCATTTAACATGGAAGTAGGAGGTATTGAAGGAGGTTCTGGAAACAGAATTCAGGCTCATGCTGTAGGATATGCACCTAATTCATTCTGGGTATACCAGCAGGTATATGATACCAACGGAAAACCTGTTGACGGAGCCTTTGTAGACAGAAACGGAGATGGAGTAATCAATACAAAAGATATGTATTATTACAAATCTACTACACCGGATGCAATTTTAGGCTTCTCTACTAAAGTTTCTCACAAAAATTGGGATTTTGCATTAAGTGCAAGAGCCGTATTAGGAAACTACGTATATAATAATGCTGCTTCAAATAGTTCACTGCAGTCAGCATCTACCAACGAATACCTTCAGAACGTATTCTCTACAGCTCCTCAGTATAAGTTTGCAGTTCCTCAGTACAAATCTGATATTTATGTTGAGAATGCTTCATTCCTGAGACTGGATAATATCAATGTTGGATACAATTTCGGAGAAATCTTCACCAAAGGAAGCAACCTGAAAGTATATGCGATGGCGCAGAATGTTTTTGTGATCACTAAATACTCTGGAGTAGATCCTGAAGTTTTTGGGGGAATAGACAACGGTTACTACCAAATGCCTAAAATTTACTCTTTAGGTTTTAACTTCCAATTTTAAATAAAAATTCAATGAAACTAAATAGAATTAAACTTAAAAATATAGTATTGCCTCTTTCAGCAGTATTTTTATTAACAGCAACTTCTTGTGTGAAAGATCTTGAAAGAGAACCTATCACAGATGTTACTTCAGCCAGTATTTATAAGGATTTTGCTAACTATAAAAATGTTTTGGCAAAACTTTATGGAGGACTTGCAATGGGTGGCCAGGTAAGTGGAGATGGTGATCAGCCGGATAGTGATATTAACGGAATCAATGGTGGTTTTTCCCAATATACCAGATTGATGTACACACTAAATGTTGTTACAACAGATGAAGCTGTGATTGGATGGAATGACGGAAATCTTCATACCATGCACAAAATGACATGGGATGCCTCCAATGAGTTTATTGCGGCTATGTACTATAGAATATATACAGAAATTGCTTTTTGTAATGAGTTCTTAAGAAATGTTACCGATGAAAAGTTAGCTTCCAATAATATTACTGGAGACAATCTTAATCAGGCAAAATTGATGAGAGCAGAAGCACGTTTCCTGAGAGCACAGTCATATTTTCATGCGATTGATATGTTTGGAAATGTTCCTTTTGTAGATGAATCATACCTGCCTGGATCTATAAACCCGCCACAAAGAATAGAAAGAAAAGCATTGTTTAATTATATCGAATCTGAATTACTTGCTATAGCAGGAGAGTTAAAAGATCCTAAAACAAATGAATATGGCAGAGCAGATAAAGCTGCTGTTTGGTCATTGTTGGCAAAATTATATTTAAATGCTGAAGTTTATACTGGAACTCAGAGAAATACAGATTGTATCACATACTGTAATAAAGTGATTGCAGCAGGATATTCTTTAAAACCGAAATATGATGATTTATTCCTTGCTGATAATAATATCAATAATCCGGAGCAGATTTTAAGCGTTAATTTTGACGGAATCAATACGCAGACTAATGGTGGGACCACTTATCTGGTACATGCTGCCATAGGTGGTGATATGAAAGCTGCTGATTTTGGAGTGAATGGAGGATGGAGTGGTTTAAGAACTACAAAAGCATTTGTAGGGTTATTCCCTAATAATGGAAGTGACAAAAGAGGAAGATTCTTTACTTCAGGGCAAAATCTAGAAATTAATGATTTAGGCTCATTTACAGATGGTTATGCTTTTATCAAGTTTAAAAATGTTAAAAGTAACGGATCTGTCGGAGCTCATACCAACTGGGTGGAGGCTGATATCCCATTGTACCGTTTGGCAGATATTTATCTGATGTATGCAGAAGCTGTATTAAGAGGAGGAACTGGCGGAAATCAGGCTACAGCAATCGGTTATATTAATCAACTGAGACAACGTGCTTATGGAGATACAAGCGGAAATGTTTCTTCTATCAATCTGAATTTCATTTTAGATGAGAGAGCCAGAGAATTATCATGGGAAATGACCAGAAGAAGTGATCTTATTCGTTTCAATAAGTTCACCACAGGGGATTATCTATGGCCATGGAAAGGAAATGTAAAAGATGGAAAAGCAGTAGAAAACTACAGAAACCTGTTCCCGATTCCTGCTAAAGATATTGTAGCGAATCCTAATTTGATTCAGAATCCTGGGTATTAATTTTAAATCCTGTTTAAAATGAAAAATTTATTCAAAATATTAGCCCTGGTTTTTACAGGTCTTATCGTTTTTTCCTGTGAAAAAGATGAAGATCAGGCGGTTATTAATGAAACATCTGCCGGTAAAATATCTGCTGATAAAAGTGCAATAGTTCTTAATGAACTTAATGCAAATGATGCCGTAATAAGCTTTACATGGGCAAAACCAACATTTAATATTGCTGTAGTTCCCAATCAGAAAGTAGAATTTGGAATGAAAGGGGATGGTTTCAAAAAAAGTGCTGCCATTGACTTTTCTAATGATATGACTTCAGGTTCTGCAACACATGCCGCTTTGAATGCCGCCATGTTTGCCATTGGAGCAGTTCCGGATGTTGTAAACGATATCGAAGTAAGATTGAAGACTTCAGTAGGCTCAGCAGCTTTTTATTCTAATGTAATTGCTCTTAAAGTAACTCCTTATACTCCAAACCCTGATTTGGTATATCCAAAGATCAATGTTCCTGGAGCATACGCAGGGTCAGCTGGTTATGCAAACTGGACTCCATCTAATTCACCGAATCTGTTTTCTCCTGAGAAAAATGATAGATACAGAGGATTTATTTTCATCAAAGATGCTTCAGGTGATAATGGTAAATATAAATTTGCGATCAATCAGGATTGGCCGGGAAATAAAGGGGATGATGGAACCAATAGCGGAAAACTAAAAGTTGATGGTTCAGATATAGTACCGGCAGCAGCAGGAACTTATTATATGAAAGTAGACTGGGCAGCAAATACCTATTCTGCTACATTAGCAAACTTCGGAGTTATTGGTGATGCAACGCCTACGGGATGGGGATCAGATACTGACTTTGTATACAATCCTGCAACCAAAACATATGTTATCAATTCAATTGCTTTATCCAATACCGGAGTATTTAAATTCAGAGCCAATGATGATTGGGCAATAAAGTTCCAGCCAAAAGATGCAGAGCAGACTTTAGTTTCAGGGACAGGTGTTCAGACCTATTTAAGCTTAGAGGGAACTGTTACAGGAGATCCTGGATATAAAGTTTCACAGGCAGGTAATTATAAAATTGAACTGGATCTACACAATTCAGCATATTACAAGTTAACCATTACTAAATTGTAAATTAAACTAAACAAACTAAAATAAAGCAAAGTGCTGCTTTACCGCAGCACTTTATTTTTTTAAGTTAATAAATAGTCATTATGAAGAAAATTACAGTTGGAGCACTTTTGCTCTCAATGATGTTTACAGGTGTGAAAGCCCAATCTTTAAAATCTCCGGACGGAAAGTTCGAAATGAACTTTCAGCTGAAAGAAGGAGTACCTTACTATAACCTGAAATACAATGGGGCAGTAGTGGTGGAAGATTCTAAATTGGGATTGAGATTATTTAAAGACACAGCCATAAAATTCGCTTCTGAAATTGCCAAACCAGAAGATGCAAAATACGATCTGAACAACGGTTTTGCAAAGACAGATGAAAAAAGAGACTCCAAAAATGAAACCTGGCAGCCGGTTTTAGGAGAAAAGAAAAATTATATCAACCATTACAACGAACTGGCAGTCACCCTGAATCAGGCTTCTACAGACAGAAGTATTGTGGTAAAGTTCAGATTATTCAATGATGGATTGGGTTTCAGATATGAATTCCCACAACAGAAAAACCTTAATTATTTCGTCATCAGAGAAGAAGATTCTGAAATCGATTTCCCTACCGATATGAAGGCATGGTGGATGGTTGCAGATTATGACTCTCAGGAGTATCAGTATCAGGAAACAAAAGTATCCGAAATCCCTTCAAAATGGGATAAAGCATATGATGCCAACGCTTCACAGTCATTGGTGAAAAATGCAGTGCAGTCTCCATTGATGCTTAAAAAAGAAGGAAAAGAGCCATTGTATATTAACGTTGCAGAAGCAGCTGTATTGGATTATCCGGCTTCACACCTTGAGGTAGATGCACAGAATTTTAAATTCAAAACGCATTTGACTGCCGACAGACAGGGAGCGAAAGGATATATTCAGACTCCGTCAGTAACGCCTTGGAGGACAATTATTGTAGCTCCGAAAGCAGAGCAGGTGATGGATTCTAAAATGATCTTCAACCTTAATGAGCCTACAAAGTACACCGATACTTCTTACATTCACCCTACAAAATACATGGGAGTCTGGTGGGAAATGATTATTGGAAAATCACAATGGGCTTATTCTACCGCTGAAAATGTCCATTTAGGTAAAACAGATTTTGCAAAATTAACTCCAAACGGAAAACATGCTGCCAACAATACAAAAGTTAAAGAATATATTGACTTTGCAGCAGAAAACGGATTCCAGGGATTGTTGATCGAAGGATGGAACATCGGTTGGGAAGACTGGTTCGGACATTCAAAAGAGTTTGTTTTCGATTTCATTACTCCTTACCCGGATTTTGATATTAAAATGTTGAATGAATACGCGCATTCAAAAGGAATCAAGCTGATCATGCACCACGAAACTTCAGGTTCTGCCACGAACTATGAAAGATGGGCGGATAAAGCTTTCCAAACGATGAACAAATACGGTTATGATGCCGTGAAAACCGGATATGTAGGAGATATCATTCCTAGAGGTGAACATCACTATTCTCAATGGACCATCAACCATTATTATAGAATTGCTGAAAAAGCAAACGACTATAAAATCATGGTGAATTCTCACGAATCCGTACGTCCTACAGGAGAAAGCCGTACTTATCCAAACTATATTTCTGCAGAAGCAGCACGTGGAACGGAATATGAAGCTTTCGGAGGAAATAAGCCGGATCATCAGACGGTTCTTCCGTTTACAAGATGGATGGGAGGTTCTATGGATTACACGCCGGGAATTTTCCAGACAAAACTTGACTATTATTTCCCTGGAGATAACCGTTTTGTAAAAACTACTCTGGTAAAGCAGTTAGCACTTTATGTAACGATGTATATGCCGCTTCAGATGGCTGCGGATCTTCCCGAGAACTACAAAAAGCATATGGATGCATTCCAGTTTATTAAGGATGTTGCAGCAGATTGGGATGATACAAAAATCTTAGCTGCTGAGCCTGGTGATTATGTAGTTACAGCGAGAAAAGCAAAAGGCACTGAAAACTGGTTTGTAGGAGGTATCACGGATGAAAACAAACGTGAGTATACTGTAGACTTCTCATTCCTGGATAAAGGAAAGAAATATGAGGCAACCATCTATGAAGATGGAAAAGATGCTGATTATATCGATAACCCTCAAAGTTATAACATCTACAAAAAAGAGATTACAAGTAAGTCGAAAATTAATTTTAAAATGGTAAGAAGCGGCGGTTTCGCAATTTCAATTAAACCAGTAAAATAATTGTAAAGATACACTAAGGTGCCCCGGTTTATCGGATTTTCGATGGCCGGGGTATTTTTATTTATCCTCTGCGTGTTGAATCAGCTGGGAATATTGATTTTCAGATTCTAATAGTTGTTCCTGTACTTTAACAGGAGTTTTTATTTTCTCTTTATATTCTTTCTGATACTGTTTGACGGTTTTTCCAGTTCCGTCATGTCTCCATCCCGGCGAATAAAAAAGATATTTTAGGCGGTCTTTAAAAGAAATTCCCGGCTGTCTGATATCTTTCCCTATTCTTCTCCATTCATAGAAAAGCATCGTTGCGGGATCTTTGGATTTTATTTTCGGATAAACTCCATATTTTACAGGAACTTCAGGATCTTCTTTTTCAAAAGTCCCGAAAATTTTATCCCAGATAATCAGTCCCATTCCCATATTGCGGTCCAGATATTTGATATTGCAGGCATGATGTACCCTGTGATGAGAAGGTGTCACCAGGATATATTCTAAAAATCCCATACTTTTAATCGATTGGGTGTGTACAAACGTGCCGTAAATCTGTATAGAAGAGTAGGCTACCAGAATATGCCACGGATGAAAACCCATGAAAGCTAGTGGAGAGAAAAATAAATACCTGTACAACGGCTGAAATACAGGGCTTCTGAATCCCGTGCTGATATTGAAATAATCAGAATTATGATGAGTAATATGTACCGCCCAGAAAACTCTGGAATGATGATCTACATAATGATGAACATAATACGCAAAGTCCTGAGCCAGGAATACGGCAATCCAGTACCAGATCCCCTCCTGCCAGTCGAAAAGACGGTGCTGGTAAAAAAACATCATAACAAATAAGGAGAAACCCTTCATGATGATATCTAGTCCATAATTAAGCAAGGCGAAAAGTACATTTGTTGCTACGTCTTTTGTCTCATATATTTTCTCTTTATTAAAATGACTGTAGGCCATTTCCAGGAAAATTATAGCAGCAAACACAGGAATTGTCCATGTGTAAACAACATCCGGTCCTTCAGTTTTGAACATATTGCTGAAATCCAACATTTTTTCTATAAAACTAAACATAAAAAGCATGGGAAATTAAGTTTATGCATGAATTTTTTGTGAAAAATTTAATTATTCTTTATAAAAATTAAAATGAAGTCATTTAATCTGATAATCTTATAGAAATGAAGATTAAAAAAAGAGACTTTCCGTTACATTTTTGAACGTATATATGAAAATTTAATGCTAAATTGAACACTAATATGAAGACAATATATGCAGCATTCGCCCTTTCGATAGCTTCTTTTGCTTTTTCCCAGAAAAATCTGGAAAGAGTAGAGCCTGCTTTCTGGTGGAAGGGGATGAAAAATCCTGAACTTCAGATTCTTGTATACGGAAAAGAAGTGGCTAATAACGAGATTACGCTTTCAGATGGCATACAGATCAAAGACATAAGGAAAGTAGATAATCCTAACTATGTTTTTATTACAGTCAATACCAACGAAATAAACGTTCCGAAGTTTGCTATCAATATTAAGAAAGGCAAAAAGAATATGGGTTCATACACTTATGAGCTGAAACAAAGGAATCCGGGATCTGCTGATCGTGAATCTTTTACTTCAAAAGATCTCATGTATCTGATCATGCCGGACCGTTTTGCCAATGGTGATGAGAAGAATGATTCAAGACCGGAGCTTACCGAAAAAGCAGATCGCAGTCTTCCCAACGGCAGACATGGAGGAGATCTCCGCGGGATTATCAATAATCTTGATTATATCCAGAATTTAGGAGCTACAGCAGTCTGGCTGACTCCCGTGAATGAGGATAACGAAAAAGTGTATTCCTATCACGGTTATGCTCAGACCGATCTATATAAAATTGATGCACGCTACGGTACCAACGAAGATTATAAAACATTATCCCAGGAGCTAAATAAGCGAAAGATGATGTTAGTGATGGATTATGTAACCAATCACTGGGGCGGCTCCCACTGGATGATTAAAGATCTTCCTTCCAAAGACTGGATACACTGGTTTGATGAAGGAGAAAAAGGATTTAAACGGTCAAACTATAAAACGACGACACAGTTTGATACCAATGCTTCGGATATTGATAAAAAATATGCCCTGGACGGATGGTTTGATACAACGATGCCTGATATCAACCAGAAAAATCCATTGGTCCTGAAATATCTGATCCAAAATGCTATCTGGTGGATCGAATATGCCGAGCTGGGAGGATTTCGTGTAGATACCTATCCTTACAATGATAAAGACGCCATGGCAAAATGGGCAAAGGCGATCACCGATGAATATCCGAAATTCAATATTGTAGGGGAAACATGGCTGTATACAGCAGCTCAAATTGCCGCGTGGCAGAAAAATTCGAAGATCGGGGCGATAGAAAATTACAATTCAAATTTACCATCGGTGATGGATTTTATGCTGTTTGAAAACATGCCTAAAGCCCTTAAAGAAAAAGAAAGCTGGGATAAAGGAATGATCCGTATTTACGATTCTTTTACCAGCGATTTCCTTTATCCGGATATCAATAATACCCTTGTTTTCTTTGAAAATCATGACACCGAAAGATGGAATGAAATCTTTAATGCAAATCCTGATGCATATAAAATGGCACTCACTCTGATTTCGACAGTAAGAGGAATTCCACAGATTTATTACGGATCAGAAATAGGAATGAGAGGTGATAAAAAAACTGGTGGTGATGCGGATATCCGCAGGGATTTTCCAGGAGGCTGGAAATCTGATACACAAAACGCTTTCAATCCATCCGCTCAAACTGCGGAGCAGAAAGAATTTTTCCGGTTTACTCAGAAATTATTAAACTGGAGAAAAGGTAAAGACGTGATACATCATGGAAAAACTAAAAATTTCGTTCCTCAGGATGGCGTTTTTGTGTATTTCAGATATAATGAAAAAGAAAGTGTAATGGTGGCCATCAACAATAATGAAAAAGATCAGACGTTAGATCTGAAAAGATTCGCAGAATCACTGAATGGATATACAAAAGGAAAAGAAGTAATTTCAGGAAAAGAAATTTCATTACAAAACAGTATGAATATCCCTGCAAAGACACCATTCATCATTGAATTAGAAAAATAATAATTACCTATGAAAAAACTAACGACTGCTTATACATTAATCCTTTTTTTACTGGGATTTTCTTTACTTACAGCACAGTCGAAGACCGGATTTGAAAAAGAAAAATCGGAAATCACTACCATGCTTGATACCTTTAATGCAATGGCGGCAAAAGCAGATTACGATGCCTATTTTAATCTGTTTGCAGAGGAATCTACCTTCATCGGAACAGATGCAACTGAAATCTGGGATAAAAAAGCATTTATGGTTTGGGCAAAACCTTACTTTGACAAAAAGAAAACCTGGAACTTTAAAGCTCTTAAAAGAAATATTTATTTCAGTAAAGATGGGAAACTGGCCTGGTTTGACGAATTGCTGGATACACAGATGAAGATCTGCAGAGGCTCAGGAGTGGTAGAGAAAATCAATGGAAGCTGGAAGGTAAGACAGTATGTTCTTTCTGTGACAGTTCCTAATGAGGTGGTAGACAAAGTGGTTACGGAAAAAGCACCTATTGAAGATGCATTAATTCAAAAACTGAAATCATAATGGCAATCATGATGGGGAAATATGATACTGGGGCAGTCGGGAAAAGAAAAAAGCCAGACCTATCGATGCTCCAGATTATCAATATGAGCATGGGATTCCTGGGAATTCAGATGGCATTCGGGTTACAAAATGGAAATGCGAGCCGTATTTTGGGGAATTTAGGAGCTGATGTTCACGAATTATCCTGGTTCTGGCTAGTAGCTCCCATTACAGGTCTGATTGTCCAGCCTATTATCGGTCATATGGGAGACAATACCTGGAGTCCGCTGGGAAGAAGAAAACCTTATTTCCTGATTGGCGCTGTTTTATGCGCGATAGGATTGGTTCTCCTTCCTAATGCAGCATCCGTTACTCAGATGTTTGCCGCCAATGCACTTTTGTTAGCGGTAATATTTTTAGCCATGATGGATGCTTCAGTGAATATTGCCATGGAACCTTTCCGGGCTTTGGTGGGTGATATGCTCCCGAAACATCAGGGTACGATAGGGTTTTCTGTACAAACAATTCTGATTGGAATCGGAGCGGTATTAGGATCTTATCTGCCGGACTGGTTAACGAAAATGGGAATTTCCAATGAAGCACCAGCAGGATTTGTAGCAGATAATGTGATTTATTCTTTTTATATCGGTGCTGCATTGCTTATCATATCAATTCTATACACCATCATGACAACCAGAGAGTATTCCCCACAGGAATTTGCTGATTTTGAAGTTGGAAAAGACGCAGACCAACATAACTCTAAGTTTTCAGATATTTTTAAAGACTTTGCAGCGATACCTTTGCAGATGAAAAAGCTGGGAATTGTTCAGTTTTTCTCATGGTTCGCATTGTTTACCATGTGGGTATTTACCACCAGTGCTCTGGCAACCCATCATTTTGGACTTTCCCCGGAAGATACCCATTCCAAGGCATTCAATGATGCTGGAGACCTTACCGGAAAACTTTTCGGAATGTATAATCTCTGGGCGATTCCGTTTGCGTTTCTGTTAACACCTATCGCTAAACTGATTGGTAAAAAACAGACTCATGCTTTAGCTTTATTGTGTGGAGGTTTGGGACTGGTTTCCATGTATTTCATTAAGGATGTCAACAATTTATGGATCTCCATGATTGGATTAGGCTTTGCCTGGGCAAGTATTCTCGCAATGCCTTATGCCATGCTTATTGAGGTGATTCCACAACGGAAGATGGGGGTTTATATGGGCATATTCAACTTCTTTATTGTGATTCCTCAGATCATCAATGGTTTGTTCGGAGGTCCTATCGTAAGCGGGATTTTCGGAAAACAGGCGATGGATTATGTTGTCGTAGGAGGTGTTTGCATGCTGATCGGAGCCGTAGTAACCATGATTTTTGTGAAATCCGAAGATGAAACCCCTAAGGAAATTGAAGAGGAAATCAAGCAGGTACATTTTTAATAAGAAAATAGAGGTTAGAAATAAGTAATGTGATGTGTTTTGAAATTTAATTTAAAATAGCATCATAAAATTCAATAGAAGCGGGCTTTAGCCCGCTTTCTTTTTAAACATCCATCAATTGGCTTTAGAGCCAAAACTTAAAACCTATCCTTCGTATGCTTATTATTTTTTTGATCTTAAGATTGCAATAATCTCCCGCAGATTTTCACAGATATCACAGATGCTTGCACTTGTTTAATCATTGGAAGAAAAAATATCCAGTATAAAATTTTATCCCAGATAAAATCCTTGCGCCCTAAAAACATATCAAATGCAAAAAATCGCGTCTTTGCGTAATCCAACCTAGCCTATATTTTCACTTTTTCACCATTTTTACTTCTCCAATTTCCTTTCTTAACCTACATCAACTTTTTAAACACCCACATCTCGTACATTTGTACTATAAATAATCACAGAAAATGAAAACAGTATATCATAAAGCAGATTCAAGAGGCCATGCCAACCACGGATGGTTAAATTCTTACCATACATTCAGTTTTGCCAACTATCAAAACAGAGACAGAACCAACTTCGGAGTTTTAAGAGTATTGAACGATGACACCGTTTCGCAGGGAATGGGCTTCGGAACACACCCACACAGAGATATGGAAATTATATCCATTCCTTTGGAAGGAGATCTGGAACATAAAGACTCCATGGGAACCACAGCAGTAATCAGAAAAGGAGAAATCCAGGTGATGAGTGCCGGAACAGGTGTCATGCACAGCGAATACAATAAAAATAAAGATGAAGAAGTAAAATTCCTTCAGATCTGGGTGTTCCCAAAAGAACAGAATGTTGAACCGAGATACGATCAGAAAAGTATCAAAGAAGGAGAAAAAATCAATGGATTCCAACAGATCTTATCTCCCAATAAAAATGATGACGGAGTTTGGATTCATCAGGATGCATGGTTCAATCTGGCCAACTTTAAAAAAGGAAACGGTAAAAATTATATGCTAAACAAAAAAGGAAACGGAGTGTATGCATTTGTTTTAAAAGGTAGTGCAAAAATCGGAGACCGCGTTCTGAATGAAAGAGACGGGTTGGGAATCTGGGATACACAGAGCTTTAATATAGAAGCCGTGGAAGACACTGAAGTATTATTAATGGAAGTACCTATGGAACTGCCGTCTTATCTTAAATAAAAAACTAAATTTGTAATCTTAAAAATAAACCTCACCTATGAAAATTTTAGCAATAGCAGGAAGTAATTCAGAAGTTTCAATGAACAAGCAGTTGGTAGCCTATGCATCAACGTTATTTGAAAATGCAGAAGTAGAAGTAATCGATTTAAACCCTTTCGAAATGCCTATCTATAAACACGAAAGAGAATTAGCAGGCGGTGTTCCACAGGAAGCTCATGATTTCGCAGCAAAAATTGACGGTGCTGATGTATTACTTGTTTCTTTGGGAGAGCACAACGGAACGTATTCTACAGCATTCAAAAATGTGTTCGACTGGGTATCCAGAATCAAAGACAGAACAGTCTGGAATGAAGTACCTATGCTATTGATGTCTACATCTCCCGGAGGTAGAGGTGGGGCAGGTGTTTTGGAAGCAGCATCAAAGCGTTTCCCTTTCCACGGAGGAAATGTGGTGGAAACTTTTTCACTTCCTTTCTTTAATGATAACTTTGATAAAGCCGCTCAGAAAATTTCTAATGAAGAGAAAGACAGTGAGTTAAAAGAAAAAATTAAGAAGATTGCAGCCATTGAAACAATCCTTGAAAAATAGAATTTGAATATTCATTTAAAATTACTATTTTTGCAAAAAGAAAAGAGATGAAAATTCAGACCTCCTATAAACAATGTTTTTCTCATAAAGGGAAAGTTGTGGGCTCTGAAATTCTGAGATAAAATAACGGCCGATAATCTGAAAAGATTGTCGGCTTTTTTGTTTTCTAAAATCGAGTATAAAAGTAATTGAAATATTAAAAGATAAGAAGACGCAAGACGTCAGATACAAGATAAGAATCATCTGAAATCTGAGATCTGAAATCCTATATCTAAAAATCTAAGCAGACATGAGCAACACTTACAAATCAGCAGGAGTAGACAAAGAAGAAGGATACAAAACGGTTGACAAGATCAAAAAAGCGGTCGGTGAAACCCACAATTCCAATGTACTGAACCACTTGGGAAGTTTTGGTGCTTTCTATGAAATCGGAGGATACAAAAATCCGGTTCTTGTATCAGGAACAGATGGAGTAGGAACAAAGCTGAAAGTAGCTTTAGATACCAAAAAATACGATTCTATCGGGGTAGATTGCTTCGCAATGTGTGCCAACGATATTCTTTGCCACGGTGCTAAACCTTTATTCTTCCTGGATTATCTGGCTTGTGGAAAGCTTGATTCAGAAATCGCTGCAGAAATCGTTTTAGGAATGGTTGCCGCTTGTAAGGATAACAACTGTGCATTGATTGGTGGTGAAACTGCTGAAATGCCTGGAATGTACCAGCCCGGAGATTATGATGTTGCAGGATTCTGTGTAGGAATCGTAGAAAAAGACCAGATCATTGACGGTTCTAAGATCAAAGCTGGAAATAAAATTATTGCGTTGCCAAGCTCAGGATTCCACTCAAACGGATTCTCTTTAGTAAGAAAAGTATTCCCGGACTTTGAAGAAGAGTTTGAAGGAAAACCATTATACGAGACGCTTTTAGTTCCTACAAGACTATACTACAAAGATATTCACAAAGTATTGGAAGAAGTAAGAGTAGAAGGAATTGCCCACATCACAGGAGGTGGTCTTTACGAAAACGTTCCAAGAATTATTCCTGAAGGACTTTGTGCTTCTATCGACGAATCAAAAATCAGAATTCCTAGTGTGATGCTTGAGCTTGAAAAAAGAGGTGGAGTGGCACGTGAAGAAATGCACGGAACATTCAACATGGGTGTAGGAATGGTAATCGTTGTAGATGCTGAACATGCTGAAAAAGTATTACACCTTTTAGATGACGCTTACGAAATCGGTGAAATCACTGAAGGAGCAGAGAAAATCAATTTGAAATTTTAAATGACATCAGATTTCAGATCTTAGATATCAGATGTAAGTCTGTAATCTTTAATCTGACATCTAACATCTGAATAATGAAGAACATTGTTGTACTCGTATCCGGTTCAGGAACCAATCTGCAGAGAATCATTGATACTATTGACTCAGGAGAAATCCGGAATGCAAAAGTAACTCTGGTGGTAGCAGACAGAGAATGTTTCGGACTGGAAAGAGCAAAGAATCACAATATAGAAAACATACTCATTCCGAGAGGAAAGAACTTCAGCAGCGAATTGGCCAAAGTAATCCCTGAAAATACAGATCTGATTGTATTGGCAGGATTTTTATCCATCTTAAAATCTGAATTCTGTGAAAACTGGAATGGTAAAATAATCAATATTCACCCGGCTTTGCTTCCGAAATTCGGAGGAAAAGGAATGTGGGGAATGAACGTTCACAATGCAGTTATTGAAGCGAAAGAAATAGAGAGTGGGGCAACTGTACATTTTGTGACACCAGGGATTGACGAAGGAGAAGCTATTCTTCAGAAGTCTTTCGAAGTAACCGCTGAGGACACTCCTGAAACGCTGGCTCAGAAAGTTCACCAGATTGAATATGAAATATTTCCGATAGCGATCAATAAGGTCCTGGGAAATGAATAAATATAACAATGTATCAGTGTACCAATTTACCAATGTTGAAGGTATTGTTACATTGCTGGACTGATACATTGTTACATTAATAAAAAGAAATCTAAGTAAAATAAAAGTAAGTTCGGAGGTGAAAGACCCGGACACAGTTTGAAATAGCTGTAAAAAGTAAAAAATTGAAAGTAAAATGAGTAAAAAGAGAGTTTTAATCAGTGTTTCTGACAAAAGTGGATTAATAGAATTCGCACAGTTTTTGGAAGCTCAGAATTATGAGTTGATCTCTACAGGAGGAACGTTCAAACATTTGAAAGACGCTGGTTTAAATCCTATTCAGATTGATGAGGTTACCAATTTCCCTGAAATGTTGGATGGAAGAGTGAAAACTTTACACCCAAAAGTTCACGGTGGATTGTTGGCTGTTCGTAACAATGAAGAGCACATGAAAACCGTTCAGGAGCACGGAATTGGTCTGATTGACATGGTAATCGTAAATCTTTATCCTTTCTTTGAAAATGTAAACAAAGACATTTCTTTACATGAAAAAGTAGAGTTTATCGATATCGGTGGACCTTCAATGCTTCGTTCTGCAGCGAAAAACTTTGATTCTGTAACAGTAATCACTGATGTTGAAGACTATGCAGCAGTGAAAATTGAAATGGAGCAAAACGGTGATACGTATATCGAAACCCGTAAAAAACTTGCAGGAAAAGTATTCAACCTTACCTCTGCATATGATGCGGCTATTTCAAGAATGCTTTTAGATGAAGAATATCCTACTTATCTGAATGCTTCTTATAAAAAAGTAGCAGATCTAAGATATGGAGAAAATCCTCACCAGACAGCAGCTTACTACGTTTCTACTTTCGAAAACGGAGCGATGAAAGACTTTGAACAGCTTGGAGGTAAAGAACTTTCTTTCAACAATCTTCGTGATATGGACCTTTGCTGGAAAGTAGTCACTGAGTTCAAAGAAGAAATGGCTTGTTGTGCCGTAAAACACTCTACCCCTTGTGGCGTTGCGATCGGAACTTCAGCATTGGAAACCTATCAGAAAACATTTGAATGTGATCCGGTTTCCATCTTTGGCGGAATTGTTGCAATGAACTATAAAATTGATGCAGCAACAGCGGAAGAGCTCAACAAAACTTTCCTTGAAATTGTAATGGCTCCTGAATTTGATGAAGAAGCTCTTGAAATTTTAAGAAAAAAGAAAAACCTGAGAATCATCAAAATCGTAAACCCTGTTTCTGACAAACAGACCTGGGTGAAAGTAGACGGAGGTATCCTTGTTCAGGATAATGACCTTCACTTCTCAGATGATATCAAAGTGGTAACTGAAGTACAGCCTACAGAAGAGCAGAAAAAAGCATTACTTTTCTCTCAGAGAGTAGTAAAATATGTGAAGTCTAATGCAATCGTAGTTTCCAACGGAATTCAGGCATTCGGTATCGGTGGCGGACAGGTAAACAGAATCTGGGCAACACAGCAGGCGATCGAAAGAGCAAAAGAAAAATTCTCAGGAGATTTAGTACTGGCTTCAGATGCATTTTTCCCTTTCCGTGATGTAGTAGATTTCTGCGCTCAGGAAGGCATCAAGGCGATTATTCAGCCAGGTGGAAGTGTAAAAGATCAGGATAGTATTGAGGCAGCAAACGAGCACAGTATTCCAATGATGTTTACAGGTGTCAGACACTTTTTCCACTAATTAAAATAGAATTAAAAAATAATTAGGGATTGTATTTTTAGCATTCAAAATTATATATTTGTAAATTAAGACTAGATAATAAATAAAGTATGAGAATATTAATCATAGGTGAAGGCGGTAGAGAATCTGCTTTAGCGGCAAAGCTTCAGAATGACTCAAGAATTTCTAAAATGTTTTTTGCCAACGGGAATGCTACTACCGATGTAATAGGGAAAAATGTTCATTTATCAGAAATCAAAGAACTTAGAGATTTCGCTATTAAAGAAAAAATTGATCTTACGATCGTAGGTCCTGAAGCTCCTCTTGTAGCAGGTATCAAGGACGAATTTAAAAAGCATGATCTTAAGGTTTTCGGGCCTACTCAAAAAGTAGCGAGCCTGGAAGGAAGTAAAGCTTTCTCTAAGAAATTTATGCAGACCTATGATATCAAAACAGCTAAAGCTGTAGTATTTGATTCATATAACGAAGCTAAAGAGTATGTGCAGACACAGCAGTATCCTTTGGTAATCAAGGCAAGTGGTTTAGCTGGCGGAAAAGGCGTTGTTATTTGTGACAACCTTGAAGAAGCTGAAGCCACAATCCACGATTTCATGATCAGAAGAATCTATGGTGATGCTGGTATTCGTTTAGTTATTGAAGAATATTTACAAGGTTTTGAAGCTTCTATCATTGCTTTCTCTAACGGAGAAAAATTATTTCCATGTGTAGCAGCAAAAGACTATAAAAAAGCTGGAAACGGAGATACAGGACCTAATACAGGAGGTATGGGTTCAGTAGCACCAAGCCCGGAATTTACTCAGGAGCACTATGCAGATTTTGAGAAAAATATCTTAGAACCTACTGTCAAAGGTCTTAAAGCTGAAGGTTTCGGATTTAAAGGAATCATCTTCTTCGGATTGATGGTAACGAAAAACGGAGCTTACCTTCTTGAATACAACATGAGATTCGGAGATCCTGAAACTCAGGTATTGATGGCGTTGATGGAAAACAATCTTCTGGATGTGATTCAGGATTGTATGGAAGGAAAAGATATTGAGCTTAAGTTTAAAGACGAAAAGGCAGTTTGTTTGGTAATGTGTTCAGGAGGATATCCGAGAAATATCGAAATAGGTTTCGAAATTACAGGAGAAGACAAACTGAAACACAGTAAACTGTTATACGCAGGAGCTGTCACCAAAGGTGATAAAGTAGTTTCCAATGGCGGTAGAGTACTGAACATTGTGGCTACAGGAGCTACTTACGAAGATGCCCGCAAGAAAGTTTACGAAGACGCAGGTCACGTACATTTCGATTACGGCTTCTATAGAGAAGACATCGGAAAGTTTTAATAAAAATCACGAAAAAAGATTTGGAGCTAATCCAAGTCTTTTTTTGTAAAACAGTTAAGTAAGCAATAAGCTTTAGGCTACAGGCAGCATGCTTATTGCGTTATAGAAAGCTTATTGCCTGAAGCCTATAGCTTAAAGCTTTTAATTTAATCATCATTTATCAATTATCAAAAATGAACAACGGTATTATTATTTTAGATTTCGGATCCCAGTACAACCAGCTTATCGGAAGAAGAATCCGTGAGATGGGCGTGTACTCTGAAATCTTGCCTTACAATACACCATTACAAGATATTTTAGCAAAACAGCCAAAAGGAATCATCCTATCCGGTGGACCAAGTTCTGTAAATGCAGAAAATGCTCACCTGGTTGAGAAAGAATTATACGAGCAGGGAGTTCCTGTATTGGGAATCTGCTACGGAATGCAGATGACGGCTCACCTTTTAGGAGGAAAAGTAAACAAAGGAGAGAAAGGAGAATACGGTAAAGCCAACTTAGAGATCGTTAAAGAAAGCTCTTTATTAAAAGGAGTTACTCAGAACTCTGTTGTTTGGATGAGCCACTTTGACGAAGTAGGAGAATTGCCTGCAGGTTTTGAATTAAATGCGAAATCAGGCGTAATTGCTTCTATCTCCAATGAAGACAAAAAAATCTTCTGCGTTCAGTTCCACCCGGAAGTTTCTCATACAGAAGAAGGAGGAAAAATGCTTGAAAATTTCGTTTTCAGCATCTGTAACTCAGAGAAAAACTGGAAACTGACTAACTATATTGAAAAAACAGTTGAGGAAATCCGTGAGAAAGTAGGAGACAACAAAGTAATCCTTGGACTTTCAGGAGGTGTAGACTCTTCTGTAGCCGCTGTTTTGATCCACAAAGCCATCGGTGATCAGTTGACTTGTATCTTCGTAGATACGGGATTATTGAGAAAGGATGAAGGGAAAAAAGTAATGGATCAGTATGGAGAGCATTTCCATATGAACATTAAAATGGTGGATGCTAAAGAAAGATTCCTTTCAAAACTAGCCGGAGTAGACGATCCTGAAGCAAAGAGAAAAATCATCGGAAACGAATTCATCCACGTATTTGACGAAGAATCTCACAAAATTGAAGGTGCTAAATTCTTAGCTCAGGGAACCATTTATCCTGACGTTATCGA
Source organism: Chryseobacterium sp. PCH239 (assembly GCF_018924625.1). Classification (NCBI taxonomy): domain Bacteria; kingdom Pseudomonadati; phylum Bacteroidota; class Flavobacteriia; order Flavobacteriales; family Weeksellaceae; genus Chryseobacterium; species Chryseobacterium sp. PCH239. The sequence continues at coordinate 1,447,887 of NZ_CP073027.1, read as the reverse complement.
AAGCCAGTCTGTTAATGGACCATCTGCAGTAATCAAGTCACACCACAACGTTGGAGGACTTCCTGAAGATATGGAATTCGAATTATTAGAGCCATTAAGAGAGCTTTTCAAGGACGAAGTAAGAAGAGTAGGAGAAGAATTGGGTATTCCTCATCACCTGGTATACAGACACCCTTTCCCAGGTCCTGGATTAGGAATCAGAGTATTGGGAGCTGTGGATGCTGAGAAAGTAAGAATTCTTCAGGAAGCTGATGATATTTTCATTGAAGAATTATACAAAAATGATCTTTATGAAAAGTATCTCAGGCATTTGTAGTACTTCTTCCTGTAAAATCTGTAGGAGTAATGGGTGATGAAAGAACTTACGAATATACAGCTGTAGTTCGTTCTGCCAATACCATCGACTTTATGACGGCAACGTGGAGCAGACTTCCTTACGAGTTCCTGGATACCGTTTCCAGCAGAATCATCAACGAAGTAAGAGGGATCAACAGAGTAGCTTACGATATTTCAAGCAAACCACCTGCAACGATTGAGTGGGAATAATTTTTGACTTGAATTTAAATATAAATCCTGCCCATTTTGGGTAGGATTTTTTTGTTAAAACTGTTTCAATGAAGAAATGATCAGTAAAATATTTAAAGCAATTAACAAGCAATATATCAGCTTGAAGAGTATATGTTTATGGAAAATGACATAACTTGTTAACATAGTACCTATTAAATAGAAGTAAATAAAACTTTTTGCTTCCTGGGGTTTTATTTCAGATGCTTAAAACAAGTTTAAATTATGCGAAACATTGACTGATGTATCAGCATAAAAGATTCTTAAAATAAACATAATGGTGACGCTTATGAGTAAAATTACTGCGTATGGTTTCATCAACTAATAAAAATTTAATTTAATCGGACAAGAATGATTTTTAATTTACATTGTAAAAATAAAAATCTTCCGCAGAAAAAGCATTCAGGTTTTCTATAAAATCAAAATAAGCATTATAAATATCAGGATCTACAGTCAAATACGGATTAGATAGCGTATCGACAATAATATATTCTATATCACGAAATGTATGCAGAATATTTTTACCTGTAAAGCATATAGCTTTTCTATAAAAATCAGAGGATAATTCAGACAGATATATCCCACAGTTTTATTTCCCAAATTTAGAATAGCAATTTTTTCTGTTTCCTTTTCTATATCAGTGCGATAAGGAAATGAAAGCGCCTCGATTACAGAACTGAAATCAGAGTGTTTCCAATAATTATTTGAGTGAACTGCTGCTTGTAAAATTTCGGTGATATCCACTGTTATATTTTGTATAAATAGTTGGGGAAGTAGTTATCTATAAGGATTTAAGTAAAATATTTTCACTAAATTTAAGTAAAATTACATCAAATGCAAATAGAAACAAGAAACCTGACCCTTCAGGATTATGATGAACTGGCGGAAACGATGAAAAGGGCCTACCCACAGATGTCGGAGTCTATATGGTCCAAAAAAAGTATTGATAAACTGACAAAAATATTCCCTAACGGACAAATTTGTATCACGGTTGACGGAAAACTCGCTGCTGTAGCGCTTTCCATTATCGTCAATTATGAAGAATTCGGGGACGATCATACCTATAGTGATATTACTGGAAATTATACATTCAATACCCATACTTCAACGGGGAATGTTCTCTACGGAATTGAAGTTTTTGTAGATCCTGAGTTTCGAGAACTGCGTTTGGGAAGAAGATTGTACGATGCACGAAAAGAACTTTGTGAGTTATTAAACCTGAAATCGATTATTCTTGGAGGCAGAATCCCCAATTATCACAAATACAGCCACGAGCTTTCTGCAAGAAATTATATCCGAAAAGTAAGAGATAAGGAGATCTATGATCCGGTATTGTCTTTCCAGCTTTCCAATAATTTTCTTCCGATAAAAATCCTGAAAAAATATCTTCCGGAAGATGAAGCTTCAAGAGAAAATGCAGTTCTTTTGCAATGGAACAATATTTATTACAGCAGAAAACCGAATACCATGCAGGATAGCATTATCCGTCTCGGATTGGTGCAATGGCAGATGAGGCATTTTAAAGATATTGAAGCTTTTTACGAGCAGGTAGAATTCTTTGTAAACGTAATGGGAGATTACAAATCTGATTTCGTCCTTTTCCCTGAGCTGTTCAACACGCCTTTACTGGCTCCCTTCAATAATCTTTCCGAAAGGGACAGTATGATAGAGCTGGCGAAGCTGACAGAGGAAATCAAAGAAAAAATTTCAGAGCTGGCCATCAGTTACAACGTCAATATTATTTCGGGAAGTATGCCTGTTTTTGAAAATAATGAATTGTACAACGTAAGCTATCTTCTTCACCGTGATGGACGTATGGATGAATACAGAAAAATTCATATTACTCCAAACGAAAAGAGATATTATGGAATGAAAGGCGGAAATGAAATCAAAGTTTTTGATACCGACTGCGGAAAAATAGGTCTTGTCATCTGCTATGACGTGGAATTTCCGGAGTTACCAAGAATTCTGGCCGATCAGGGGATGAAGATTCTGTTTGTTCCTTATCTTACAGACACTCAGAATGCCTACATGAGAGTACGCCACTGTGCCGCAGCAAGAGCCATTGAAAACGAATGCTACGTTGCCATTGCCGGTTGCGTAGGAAACCTTCCGAAGGTTAATAATATGGATATTCAGTTTGGACAGGCTGCTGTATTTACCCCTTCCGATTTTGCCTTCCCATCCAATGCCGTGAAAGGAGAAGCTACTCCCAACACAGAAATGACCCTGATTGTGGATGTAGATTTGAATCTGTTGAAAGATCTCCATCATAACGGTTCTGTTCAGGTAATGAAAGACCGAAGAAAAGACCTTTACGAAACCTACCTTAAATAAAAATATCTGCGGCAGCTCCGTTGGAGCTGCCGCAGATATTTTACTATCCAAACGGACCGAACTATCCTTTTTTAGCAGATTCTCTGATTAAATCCTGATTGTTTTTATAAACCTCATATTGTTCCGGGCTTAATATCTTTTTAAAATCTTTATCAAGGACTTTAAAATCACTTATAATAACCTTTTTTGCCTTATTGCTGTCAGCATCTTCAGGACCCGCATTTTTCTTGTTGAGACGCTTTCCAAAATCTTTCTGAACTTTCTGTACTCCTTTGAAGTTGATCTCGTATACCTGCTCAACCTGTCTTTCAGTCAGATCCAGAATAGGAACCATAATCAATGTTCTGAAAAGAGCAATCTTTTCTGCTCTGTCTTGCTTTACTACAGCCATCTGCTCAGGAGTAAGAATCTGCTCCATCGCCTGATGACGCTGGGCAATGATGCTTACAAATTCGTCAGCAATCATTTTATTATTCTGGGAACTGCTATTGTCACCGGCTTTGTTATCAAGAGCAATAAGAGCATCTGCTGTCATTTTATTGATCTCTGTAACCTTATTTGCCTGTGATTCTGTAAGCCCTAAATAACTCATTTCTTTTGTGGCCACTTCTGCAATAGATCTCGCTGATGCTACCTGTGCTTTTACTTGTGTTGTAAACAGAACTGCTGATAAAATAAGACCAGCTGAAATAATTTTTTTTAACATAGTGTTGTAATTATAGAGTTGTATTTTTTTCTTTTTAGATAGAAATAATGTGCCAGAAATTGAGGTACATAGGCATTTTTCAGGGTAAAAAAAATACCCGAAGAATATTTCTTCGGGTACCGTATAATTCTGTATAAACTCTGGTCTTACATATACTGAGGGCATACTACAGCAGGGCAGATCAGTCCAGGACATTTTGGTCTTCCGTCTGTAGGGCAGCATTGGTTTGAGCAGTTTCCGATAATGATTCCGCTTCCTGCAATTCCTTTTAACTGTTCTCTTGAAAGTTTGTTGTTTCGTAAATTTTTCATGTTTTAATACTTTTGAATTGTTTTAATTTGTACGTTGTAAATATATTAATTTTTACAATATATGATGTGATTTTATTGATATTGGTGTATTTTATTCTTTAAAATATTGATTATGTGTGAATTTTTTAATTTTTAAGCTCTGTGCATTTTGCCTGGGAAATGACATCATCAATCCCTGTATTTCCAAATTGCCTGCTTTTAAGAAAGCTTTTACATGCATTTTCCTGTTGCCCCATAGCTAGCAGCACTTCCCCACGAATATAAAGAACCGTTGGATCGTCAGAATTATATTGCAGGGATCTTTCTAAATCTTTAAGCGCAGCATCATATTGTTTTAGCAAGGCAAAAGCCGCCCCTCTGTTTCCAAATCCTTTCTGGCTCTCTTTTAAGGACAATGATGTATTGAAATCTTCAATAGCTTCAGAATAATTATCCATTCGCATTTTTATATATCCGCGGTTCAGATAATTGCTGAAATTTTTAGGTTGTTTTTCTACTGAAATATTGGCGTCAGCCAAAGCTTCATTATACATTCCCAGTTCTGCTTTAACGCCCCCTCTTTCACTATATAAATCATAGTCTAAAGGATCTCTCTCTATCGCAATATTATAATACTCCAGTGCTTTTCCAAAATCGGCCAGAGAGGAATAATAAGTAGCGTAAAAAGAATAGACCCTGCGATTTTTGGGGTCCAGTTTAAGAACTTTATCAAAATCTTCTTTCGAATTTTTAATATCCTCCAAATATAAATAAGACATTCCTCTGTAAAGATAAGAGTCAAAAGTTTTTTCTTTTTTCTCGATGGCCTTAGTAAAAAGTGAGATTGCTTCTTTGTAATGTTCATTAATATATTCCGCATATCCAAGGTTGTAATTAGACTGCCCTGAAAGGATGGAGGAAATAATGAGGAAAAAGAACAAGAGTATAGTTTTTTTCATAGGTGAAGTTATTATTGTTTTTGTTCTCGAATTTAATAAAAAATAGGAACAATTTTTGGAGTAAATTGCACCTACTATTGATACACTATGTTTGACAAGCCTCAAAGAAAACTGAAAAGATCCGCAAGACTGATTTCCGTATTAAGTAAATATGGATTCAAAGATATTCTGGCCAGAATGAATGGAAATAAGCAGGAAGAAGCTTCTGGTCATTCAGATGAAATCATTTCAAAAGGAACCGTTTATGAAAGAATAAGACTCGCTCTAGAAGAGCTGGGACCTACCTTTGTAAAATTGGGTCAGACATTTAGTAACAGGGAAGACTTATTGCCGCCGGAATTGATCCAGGAGTTACAAAAACTTCAGGACAAAGTGGATACGGTAGATATGGATGTGGAAGAAGCGCTGGAAAGTGAATTCAATATTTCCGTCAAAGATTATTTCCGTGAAATTCAGAAAAAACCTTTGGCTACGGCTTCCATTGCACAGGTGTACAAAGCTGTTCTGTTGGATGGCAGTCCGGTAATTTTAAAGTTGAGAAAACCTGATGTTCAGTCTGTCATTGAAGATGATTTACTGTTGATTAAAGATATTGAAAAGCTGATATCCACTTATTCGGAGATAGGAGAAAAACTCAATCTGAAACAGGCTATTTCTACCTTTGAAAGATCTTTACTCGAAGAAGTCTCTCTGATCAATGAAAAAATAATATCCAGCAGTTCCGTCTGAATTTTAAGAACAATAAAGAAACATACGTTCCTAAAGTGTACGAAGAATTTTCCAACAACAATATTCTTTGTATGGAATTTATTGATGGAATCAAAGTAACCGATAAATCTGTTCTTTTGGCCAATGATATCGATCCTGTAAAGGTTTCAGAAACAGGATTGAGACTCTTTGTATCACAGATTTTAGACTATGGGTTTTTCCATGCCGATCCTCATGCCGGAAATATTTTAGTAAGAAAAGACGGCAGAATTGTTTTCATCGATTTCGGAGCAGTAGGGAAAATTCAGCCTAATGATAAAGAAATTCTTGAAAATCTTATTGTCAGTTTTGTCGCTAAAAATTCGCATAAAATAGTCCGTTCACTCAAAAAAATGGCCATAAGCTATGAAATTCCGGACGAAAGAAGGTTTGAAAATGATGTGGATGATATTCTGAATTTTGTTCACAGCTCGTCATTACAGGATATCAATGTACAGGTGATTATCAACAAGATGAAGGATATATTGAAAGACAACAGGCTTTATATGCCGGATTATTTCTATCTTCTGTTCAAAGGAATCAGCCTGATAGAAGGAGTGGGAAGGAGTATTAATCCTGATCTTGATATTGTTAAAAGTCTTCACCCTTACACCAAAAAGATTTTTACCAAGAAAATCAGTCCTAAAAATCTTTTGAAAACAGGGATGGACCGGATGATGAATTTCACTGATAATGTGGATGAAATTCCGAAAGAGCTCCGTTCCGTTCTTCAAAAGCTGGATGAAAATAAATTTACGGTTTCCAGTGAAATCAAAAATATAGATAAGACCAACCAACTGATCAAATCCAGTGTCATCAATCTGATTCTGGCTATGGTTTTAGGAGCAAATATCATTGCCACAGCCATTGTCTTTTCTTCCGAGTCCGGACCAAGAATCGGAGAACTGTCATTAGTAGCAGTTTTAGGCTTTATCTTTTCAATCCTTTTAGTTATAATCCTCCTGCTAAGAGTAACCAGAAAATAATACACGCATTATGTGATTTGACTTGCATAGTTGACGTTATAATGCAGGATGAAAAATTGTAAAATCTTTAACTTTTAACTTATAAATCGTAACCCGAACGCCGAAACTCGTAACTAAACCAACAATGAAAACACTTATTATAACAACAATCACCTTATTCAGCTCATATTGTATGGCTCAACAGGGACGTGAAGAGAAACTTCAGGGAGATTTTGACGGAAACGGAACAAAAGAATACGCCTATACAAAAGTCAGCGACTGTGGTGACGAATGTGAAGGAAAGTGTGAAACAACCATTTATTTCAGTGATAAAAACATAAAACCTATAACCATTACACCTGCAAACCAGGGAAGTCTGTATAATTTGGGAGATCTTAATGGTGATGGGAAGGAAGAGATCGGATTTTATCCCAATTGGTGTACCAGCTGCTGGCATCCTTTTTATGTGTATACTTTAAGTAAAACGGGCTGGAAACCATTATTGCCTTCTATTTCAACGCATTGTAATCAGTGGGAAGAGGATCAATTCCCCATCAAAAAAGATCCTAAAAAGAAAGGATATGTTATTATTACCTCCAGTAAATGGGAAGATGATGATATTAAAATCAAAGTCAATAGTGTAAAGGTAAATGAGTAATTAATTTGTTGCTGGTTGTTATTTGTTGCTAGAAACATCAGTGTATTTGGTAGTAATTCCCTATAATCAGATAGCTACTCTCTGCAACCTGCTGGCTAATATCTGCCAACTCAAATTTTCAACTTGTAATTAAATACCTATCTTTGCAAAATGGAAAAACTCACTTTTGCGGATTTTGACCTTCCGGTTAAAATTCTTGATGTTTTAGCGGATCTGGAATTATTTGAACCTACTCCCATTCAGGAGAAGAGCTTAAAGCCTATTCTTTCGGGAAGGGATGTAATGGGAATTGCACAGACCGGAACCGGAAAAACATTGGCTTATCTTTTACCCGTTCTGAAAACATGGAAATACAGTAAGACAGGAAATCCAACTGTTTTGGTGCTTGTTCCTACAAGAGAATTGGTAGTACAGGTGACTGAAATCCTTGAAAAACTGACGGAAAATATTACTGCAAGAGTAATCGGAATATACGGTGGAAAAAATATCAATACTCAAAAACTATTGTTCAATGATGGTTGTGATATTCTGGTAGGAACACCGGGAAGAGTGATGGACCTTTCCATAGACAATGCAATCTCTCTGAAGGAAGTTCAGAAGCTGATCATTGACGAATTTGATGAGATGCTTAACCTTGGTTTCAGACCACAGCTTACCCACATTTTTGAAATGATGAAGGAGAAAAGACAGAATATTCTTTTCTCAGCTACTATGACAGAAGCAGTAGATGATATGTTGGATGAATATTTTGCAAGTCCGGTAGAAATTTCATTGGCAAAATCAGGAACTCCACTTGAAAAAATTGAACAGACAGGGTACAAAGTTGAAAACTTTAATACTAAAATCAATTTACTTGAGCATTTGCTGAAGAATGATGCAGATATGTCCAAAGTATTGATTTTTAACAATAATAAAAGGCATGCTGATCTGCTCTTTACTAAAATCAATGAGCTTTTCCCTGAACAGTTTGATGTGATTCACTCCAACAAATCACAGAACTACAGACTAAAAGCGATGAAAAGCTTTGAAAATGAAGAGATCAGAGGTTTGATTACTACCGATGTAATGGCAAGAGGTCTTGATATCTCAAACATTACGCATGTAATCAATTTTGAGACCCCTGAAGTTCCCGAGCAGTATATCCACAGAATCGGTAGAACGGGTAGAGCAGATAAAGAAGGAAAAGCTTTGGTTTTTGTAACGAAAAAAGAAGAACCTTTACTGCTTGATATCGAGCTGTTGATGGATAAGGAATTGAAATTTAATGAATTCCCTGAAGGTGTTAAGATCAATCCTAAGAAGATTGCTGCCGAAGAAGATCAGGTAGTGATGAAAAATCCTGTACAGGTAAAACTGAACGAAGGAGGCGGAGCATTTCACGAGAAAAAGGCTAAAAATACCAAAGAAAACTGGGGTGGACCTTCTAAAAGAAAAGCTCCTAAGAAGTTTGGAGCCAACAGAGCGCAGCAGAAAGCAATATCAAAGTCGAAAAGAAAGAAATAAAATAAAAAAACGATTCCAATTCAGGAATCGTTTTTTTATTTTTAATCGAATTTGATATTATTTTTTTGTTATGGGTTGAGTTTACTTCAAATAAGGAGTGATTATCCTGGCCCAGATTTTATATCCTTCCGGCTTAAAATGAAGCATATCTTCCACAAAAATATCTTTTCTTACCTTTCCGTTGGCATCTTCCATTGCTTTGGTAACATCAATAAATTCTGCGTTTGGTTCTTTTTTCATAAAAGCAGCAATCTTTTTGTTGGCGATTTTCATCTGTGGCCAGATCACTTCTCGGCTCGGCGAATATTTGATGGAGATATAATCTACTTCAATATCAGGAAATCGCTCACGTATCTTTTTGTAGAAAGCTTTGAATCGGTCAACGACTACTTTGGCTTTTAGCTTATGATTATCAGCAAAATCATTTTCACCACAATAAATAATGATCTGTTTGGGTTGGTAAGGTGCTAGGAGATCATTTGCAAAATTATTAAGGTCTGTAAGTCTGGATCCCCCGAAACCTCTGTTGATGATTGTTTTGCCGGGAAAATAATCCGCTACATCCGTCCATTTGGTGAATGAGGAACTTCCGATAAATAAAATAGCATCCTTTTGAGGCGGATTTTGCTGGTCCAGCTTTTTAAATTCCTGGATGTCCTGCCAGAACATCGGTTTTTTTTCCTGAGAAAAGGCAATAGCAAAGTACAGCAATAGAAATGCTGATAGAATCTTCTTCATTATATTCAGTTTTAAATTAGATATAAAAGTAATAAAAAACTCCCGATTAGCGGGAGTTTATATTTTATCTTTTGTAGGTAACGTAAGGGATATCCGGAATTTTATCTCCATTCATATCAAAGATCCCTGACTGCTGGGCAAGTTTAAGATCTTTGGCTGTTAACATATCAATTCTGTAATTGACAGATCCTTCGTCGCCAAGTTTAATTCCAATAATTTTTGAATCGGCATCGTAGGTATATCTTCCTTCAGTTTTGGGAGCTGGAGTACAGTTGGCCCCTTCTCCCGTATACGCCGTGTAGCTCACATAATAATCTGTTCTTAAGAAAAGAGTATTTTTGGTTGCACATCCGGTTAACGTTTCAGTATAAAGCACTGTTTTATTATCTTTTCCGGAAATTACTTCCCTTTTAACTTCCTTCCAATCTCCTTTCATGATATCCATATCATAAGCTTCAAGATTATCATCTTTACAAGAAGTAAGCGCCAGGGCAGAAAAGGCAAATAAAAGTAGCTGTTTTTTCATTTTCACAAATTTAAGAATATGCTAAAATATAAATAAATTTGAAATATCTATAATGAAATAATGATTTTTTAAACGAATGTTTGTAAATTAAATAATTTTATGAATATTGTGATGAGAGATACAAGTTTCAGGGTTTATATATTCAACTTTAAAATTAATATAAACACTGTCATCCGAATCTCGAAATAACATAGCTCGAACCTCGTGCCCTGTATCCCCAATCCCTTAATAACTCATTTCTACAATCTTATAAGCATCCTGCGGAGTCAGTTTTTTGTATTCTCCAAGTCCCAGCCAGTTTCTTTCTGTAAAGGCTTTTTCAACCTTTTCAGCTGTTCCTTTAAAGTCTTCCGTATATTCGGAAAGCTTGGTTTTGATGTGAAGACTGTGGAAAAATTCTTCCAGTTTTTTAATACCCAGTTCAGCTTTTTCCTCTACGCTTCCGTCTTTGATTCCCCAAACTCTTTCAGCGTACTGGGCCAGTTTTCCTTTTTTATCTTCAAAGTTGTAACGGTAATGAGAAGGAGCAATAATTGCCAGTGTTCTTGCATGATCAATACCGAAGTAAGCCGTCAGCTCGTGCCCCATTGCATGTACTGCCCAGTCTGTAATCACTCCCTTCTGGATCAGGCCGTTTAAAGCCATTGTACAGCACCACATAAAGTTTCCGGCAGCATCGTAGTTGAAATCATCAGCCAATACTTTAGGAGCAGTTTCCTGCAGGCTGATCAGAATGCTTTCTGCAATTCTTTCCTGAAGGTCTGCAGAAGAAGGAGCAGTCATATATTGTTCCAAAACGTGAGTGTAGGCATCAGTAATTCCGTTCACGATCTGGTTTTTAGGGATAGTTCTGATCACTTCCGGATCCAGAACAGAAAACTGTGGGAAAAGTCCTGGTCCTCCCGAAGATAATTTTTCATGGGTTTCTCTTCTTGAGATCACATATCCGGAATTCATTTCTGAACCTGTTGCAGGCAGTGTCAGAATGCTTCCAAAAGGCATTCCTTCTCCTTCAAATGTTCTTACCGACTTTCTCAGGATATCCCATGGCTCACCGTCATAATTGGCTGCTGCAGAAAGAAATTTTGTGCCGTCAATCACAGATCCGCCACCTACAGCGAGAAGGTAAGTAATATTTTTCTCTTTGATAAAATTTAAAGCATTGATCAGAACTTCATATTCAGGGTTGGCAGGAACTCCGCCAAACTCATATAATTCATGTCCTTTTAAAGCCTCTTTTACCTGATCGTAAACACCATTATTTTTGATGCTTCCGCCACCGTAAATCATTAATATTCTTGCATCTTGAGGAATTTCTTTGGAAATTTTAGCGATTTCACCTTTCCCGAAAAGTATTTTTGTTGGATTTTTAAACTCGAAATTAAGCATTGTTCTAAATTTATTTTAAGTCAAATTTACGGAATGAAAAAGGAAAAGTGAGTTAATGAAATTTTAAAATTGCTATTATTCATTTTTATGAAAGCTATTGCTTTGAACTTCTTTGATTAATGTTTTTTATTGCTTTCTAATCCAAATGCGATGTTTCAGGAGAAAGATAGGCTTTTGCTCTTTTTATAAAGGCTTCCTTATCTTTTTTGATCTCTTCCAGTAATTTTTTCCGGTCATCAGGGATCGTGAGATACCGATCACCCCAAAGGTTGATTTCAACGATCACGGGGATAAGATCAATCCCTTTCTGAGTTAGAAAATAAAGAATTTTCAACTTGCTGTCTGGATGGTCTTTTTTATCAATTATCCCATTGTCTAAAAGGTTTTGCAGTCTTGTGACCAGAATGTTGGTAGCTATTTTTTCATCTGCCTTAAGAAAGTCACCATAAGTACATTCCTTTTTCAGCATAAGGTCTCTAATAATAAGCAGAGACCATTTGTCACCCCACATTTCCAGTGAACAGCTGATCGGGCAGTCGGATCGTTTTTTACTCATTTTGTTAATTTTAAAATAATGCTTGCAAAATGAAAGTGTTTATTATAATTTTGCTTTTATTTTGCAAGTAAATTTAATCATAAAAATTAATAAATCAAATGGATCATTATGACATTGCCGTAATTGGCTCAGGACCCGGCGGATACGTAGCGGCGATACGAAGCGCCCAGTTGGGATACAAAACCGTGATTATAGAAAAGTATGATACATTGGGAGGAACATGTACCAATGTGGGCTGTATTCCGACTAAAGCATTATTGGACAGCACTCATCATTATGCTGAAGCACAGCATCAATTCAAGGAACATGGGATCAGGCTGGATACTATTGAACTGGATTTTTCCCAAATGTATAAAAGAAAAGCAGAGGTGGTTTCAAAAAATACAGGAGGGCTGGACTTTTTAATGAATAAAAATAAAATTACAAGGTTAAAAGGGACAGCAAGTTTCATCAATAATTCTACCCTAAAAATTCTCAGTGAATCTGGAATTAAAGAGATTACTGCACAGCATTATATAATTGCTACAGGCTCAAAACCATCAACTATTCCAGGAGTAGATATTGATAAAAAAAGGATTATTACTTCCACAAAAGCCCTTTCTTTGCAGGAAAAACCGGAATCTATGGTAATCATAGGCGGTGGAGTGATAGGAGTGGAAATGGCATCTATTTTCAACCGCATCGGAACGAAAGTAACTATTCTGGAATATGCCGATCATCTGATTTCCACCATGGACCATGAGTTGGGAAAAAGCATGCAGAAGATTCTTAAAAAAGAAGGAATTGATATCCGTCTCAATCAATCTGTATATAAAACCCAGAATGTAGGCTCTAAGGGCAAAGTCTTTTTTAAAGATAAAAACGGAACAGAAGGTGAACTGGAAGCAGATTATATATTGGTAGCAGTGGGAAGAAGCCCTTATGTAAAAGGTTTGGGTCTTGAAAATACGGATGTACAGCTGGACGAGAGAGGTTTTATTAAAATAAATGAAAACAATCAGACTTCAGTGCCTGCTATCTATGCAATAGGAGATGTTATCGGGGGAACAATGTTGGCTCACAAAGCGGAAGAAGAAGGTGTTTTTGTAGCAGAAACCATTAACGGACAAAAACGTCATATTCATTATAATCGTATTCCTTCAGTGGTGTATACGTGGCCTGAAGTAGCTTCAGTAGGATATACGGAAGAATACATGAAACAGAATAATATCGCATATAATACAGGGAAATTCCCTTTTTCTGCCAGCGCAAGAGCCCGTGCTTCAATGGATATGGAAGGTTTTGCCAAAGTTTTGGTTGATCCGAAATATGGAGAAGTGCTGGGAGTTCACATTATTGGAGCCAGAGCTGCAGATTTGATTGCTCAGGGTGTTATCGCTCAGGAATATGAGGTGACTGCAGAAGATATGTTCCGTATTTCCTATGCCCATCCAACCTATTCTGAAACTTTAAAAGAGGCTTATTTGATTGCTTCAGGACAGGGAGCAATTAATATATAAAGAAGTACTATTAAATTTGAACCATTAAGATTTTTGAAGAATGTAAGAATAATTAAGATTCATCTGAGATGACAATAAAAAGCAAAGCTCAATACAATAGCTTTAGCCATTCCCTTAACTATCCTTATCAATTTTAAAAATCTTAATGGATTATTTGCGTTTTCAAAAGAATCACAAAGAATTACAGTTTTCATCCTTCGCATACACGCCATTGCTTTTTGCCTCCAGTTTTCCTGTTTTTCTGTTGATTTTAACCCAAAAAGATTCTTTCACAGCCGGACAACCCTTAGATTGCATGAGGTACATTGAAATATAGCGGTCTTCAATTTTATATGATCCGGTAAAGCGATTACTGGTATCCACCGAATACCCATATGTTTTTGCCAGTAAAATAGCTTCCGGAAGATTGTCTACTGTTCCGATAAAATCTCTTAACTGCTGTTCACTGGAAAAGTAAACCGATCTTTCATTCTTACATGCCAGAATGTATGAGAAGCAGTTGTTCCCAATACACTTCTGGAAAAAACCTTTTTCAGGAACTGGTTCATTAATGGTCATAAAGTCAGGAGCCTGGCTTTCATAGAGTACTGATTTTTCATAGTCCGCATCATTACTCAGAACACGCCAGTAAGCATAGTCTTTATCAGGAACAATGAAAGGATAGAGATATTCTACTGTATCAAGAATATCAGGAATTTTTTTATAATCATCAGGAACCTTGATCTGGCTGTAAAGCAGATTGGAGAGAATCAGGGAAAATGCGATGATTACTTTCATAGAGAGTGGGTTTCCGGTGCAAATGTAAGAAAGAGAATTATTCCAGTACAATTTTATAATATCCTTTTTCAGCAGTTACATCAATATCTATACCTGTAAACGTTAATTTATTAATTTGATAGCCATCACACCCTCCGTTAAATTCTGATGATTGTATTGAAAAGTCTAAGTCTTTAATATTAGAAAAGAATTTATACTTTTTTGTTCCATTATAGGCACCTACATTTTCTACAATGATCATATTGTCAGATGTTTTGGATAGTTGGACACTATTGTTATCTTCGTCCTGAACTGAATAAGTGGTCAATGTTCCATTGGCAATAAGATTTTCATCATTAGAATCCACAAACTTAAAAAGGATCGGCAGAGGTGGATTGTAACAATCTTTTTCACAAGAGATGAAAAGAAGGGCTACGAGTAAAAAAGTAAATATTTTTTTCATGGATGATGGATGGTGTGAAGAGTAAAGTTAATCAAAATTATATTAAATCTGAATGAGTAAAAATGGATTTCTATAATTTTAAAATCTATACAAGTATTCCATAGTTAATCGTTTGTTTACTCTGGAAAAAGTATTTATAAAATTTTTTAAAAAATAGTTTTCATCTTTTATTTTTGTCATTTGTCAATTAAATTAATTTCAAAATCGCTTACATTTGTTAATATGATACATGACCAACGCGCAGAAAAATTCAGGCAGATTGTGGAAAATAAGTTCCAGATCTATAATTCATTATTTATGAGCCTGCCTTATGATAAAATGACGAATATCGGAATGCTGCTTCCATTTCTTTATGAGGAAAGCAGGACCGGCTATGAAGCAGGAAAAACTCCTGAAGATATCGTCGAAGAATTCTTTAAAAACCATACCGATCTTCAGAACGAAGAGCAGAAACTTGAACTGCTTTTCAAGATCATCCAGTATATAGAAAGACAGGTTGTTTTGTTTGACAGTATTGAAGATGCAGCATTTCCTAATCTCCATTCAGAAAGTGATAATGGAACGGTGACCAACCTCTTTGAACGTTCTTTTCAGGATCATAAAATTGAAAAAGTACGTGAGAAATTAAAAGATTTTAGTGTTAAGGTTGTATTTACTGCGCACCCCACTCAGTTTTATCCAAGTTCGGTACAAAGAATTATTCAGGATTTGAGAGGAGCGATTACCGGTGATTCAGTGACGCAGATTGATATGCTTCTGCAGCAGCTGGGGAAGACTCCTTTTGTCAATAAAGAAAAACCTACTCCGATAGATGAAGCACTAAGCATTATTTCTTACCTGAGATATGTGTATTATGATACCATCGGTGAACTGTTTACAAAGATCAAAAAGACTTTCGGAAACGGACATTTTCACCTTCATGAAGATATTATCCAGCTTGGTTTCTGGCCGGGAGGAGACAGAGACGGAAATCCTTTTGTAACCGCAGAGGTAACGAAAAGAGTAGCGGAAGAACTTCGCTCAGCCATTCTGAAGTCTTATTACAGCCATTTGAAATTTATCAGAAGAAGATTAAGTTTCAGAGGTGTTTCCGAAGTGTTGACCCAGTTAAGTGAAGAGCTGTATGCTGCCATTTTTGACGGGAAAAGCATTAAAGCCGAAGATATTTTAAAGAAAGCCAATGAGGCAGAAAAAATATTGATCAATGAGCATAATTCTTTATTTTTAGATCTTTTGGTCAATTTCAGGGATCGTGTGATGATCTTCGGAACTCACTTTGCTACGCTGGATATTCGCCAGGACAGCAGAATTCATCAGAAAGTGATTGATGAGGTTTATGCAAAAGTTTACGGAAATGAAGAGGCTGATTACGAACAGAAGTTCAGTAAACTGATTCAGATGTCAGAAACGGTACATGCGGAGGATTTCGAAGATATTGTAAAAGATACTTTATTAACGGTTTCTCAGGTTACAGAAATCCAGAATCTGAACGGACTGAGAGGAATGAACCGTTATATTATTTCCAATTCTGACGCGGTAAAAGATGTTATGAATGTATATGCCTTCTTTAAAATCTGCGGTTATCGGGATGAAGCGATCAATATGGATATTGTTCCGCTTTTTGAAACCATGGAAGGACTTGCCAATGCAGAAAATGTAATGAATGAGCTGTATCATAATCCTGTTTATAAAAAACACCTTGAAAAAAGAGGAAATCAGCAGACGATCATGCTTGGATTCTCAGATGGAACCAAAGACGGAGGATATTTAAAAGCCAACTGGGAAATTTATAAAGCCAAAGAAGTACTGACAAAACTTTCCGAGCAGAATAATATTAAAGTGGTATTCTTTGACGGTAGAGGCGGACCACCAGCCAGAGGAGGAGGGAAGACCCACGATTTCTATGCTTCTCAGGGAAAAACAATTGCGAATAATAAAATAGAACTAACAATTCAGGGGCAGACGATTACCAGTATTTTTGGAAATAAAGAACAGGCAAAATACAACTTTGAACAGCTTCTGACCGCCGGTGTAGAAAATGACGTATTCAAAAATTCAAAAAAAGAACTTACCGAAAAAGAAAGAGCTTTGATTATTGAGTTGGCGGATATCAGCTATAAAAAATATTCAGATCTGAAAGCGCATCCTATGTTTGTTCCCTATCTGCAGGAAATGAGTACGCTTGAATATTACGGAAAAACGAATATCGGAAGCCGGCCTTCAAAAAGAGGAAACGGAAGCGAACTGAAGTTTGAAGATCTGAGAGCCATCCCGTTTGTAGGATCATGGTCACAATTAAAGCAGAACGTACCTGGGTTCTTCGGTTTTGGATATGCAATGCAAAAGATGAAAGAACAGGGCAGATTTGAAGAGGTAAGGGAACTTTACAAAGGGTCAGATTTCTTTAAGACTTTAGTTCTGAACTCCATGATGAGTATGAACAAGTCTTACTTCCCATTGACTTACTATATCAAAAATAATCCGAAGTTCGGTGCTTTCTGGAATGTCCTTTTCGATGAATATGAGCTTTCCAGAGACATTATGCTGGAACTGACAGGATTTAAAATGCTTCAGGAAGAAGATCCGTTATCCAGAAAATCGGTGAAGATCCGCGAGAAGATTGTACTTCCGTTGCTGAGTATTCAGCAATATGCTTTAATGAAGATTCAGAAAGGAGAAGGCAACAAAGAAGCTTATGAAAAGCTGGTAACGCGTTCACTGTTCGGGAATATTAATGCAAGCAGAAACTCTGCATAAGCTATTTTTTAATAAGAATGATCATAACGAAATGATAATCAATATCAATAAAAAACGGGCTTTAGCCCGTTTTTTATTATAAACCATTCAATGAGCTTTAGCTCAAACTTATTTTTATGTTGTAATACGACAAAAAATAGTAATATATCTCCCATAGATTGTACAGATGTTTATGTTGTATTAAATCTGCTCAATCTGAATAATCTGCGAGAAACAAAATTATTCCTTTAAGAATTTTTCGTAGAAAACCTTGTCCTTCGTCTGAATTTTCAGATAATAGGTTCCTTTGGAAAAATCTTCCACTTTTATAGATTTCTGGTTGTTGCTTTTCCTGATGAGTCTTCCAAGGTTATCATATATTTCTAACGATTGAACTTCTTGCTCTGATGCAATATTCAGGATATTTTTTGCAGGATTCGGGAATATGGAGAACCTGTCTTTTTTTACAGTCTCAGAGGTATTCAGAACGAGATTGTATAAACTTCCGAAATTAAGAATACCATATCCCATCTGATCGGTATGGGCAGGATAAAGTGAAGCCGTTTGTCTCAGCTTTGCTCTCATCTGCTCTCTGTTCATTGTTGGGAATGCCTGAATAAGACATGCAACACCGCCTGCGGCAATAGGAGTAGCAATAGAAGTTCCGTTTACAACTAAGGTCGCATTATCATACACGGTTGTTGTACCGCTCCCTTGGGTACTTCCATCCGGTTTTACCACCCCGAGAGCATTAGGCCCGAAAGAAGAAAATCCGGATGCATTTCCGGCTGAATCTACAGATCCGATAGAAAATACTTTTGCATTGTCAGAGGGTGTCATAAGGTAATGCCAGGGCTGTTGTCCGGAGTTTCCTGCAGCAGCAAGAACAAAAATACCCTTGTCAGCGGCAATACCTGCTCCGCGGGCAATAAATGAAGTATTCCCGTCCATATTGGCATATGTATAATTGTAACGGCTTTCATCAAAAACATTGTATCCTAGTGAAGAAGTAATAATTTCTACTCCTTTTCGATCTGCTTCCTCAGCAGCTTCAATCCAGTAGAGTTCTTCTTCGGGAATCTCTACGGTAGCATTTTCACTGCGGTAAAGATAAAAGTCAGCATCAGGTGCAGCTCCTACAAAAACGTCTTGAAGATATCCGCCAATAGCACCTAACACGACGGAGCCATGAGTACTGAGAGATGCATTGTAGATGTCTCCGGTTTTGGTTACAAAATCATAAGAGGCTTTGATATGATTATTGGTCCACAATCTTGAAAAAGCAGCACCTGTATTCACCGTTGGAAATCCGGCATCAATCACCGCTATGGAAATTCCTGTTCCCGTATAGCCTGCCAGATGAAGCGGCCGGATATTCACCTGATCTATTTGTCCGGCTCCGGAACCGTAATTAAAATTGGTAAGTATTTTATTGATGCTGGCATCGTCTTTCCATTTTCCTGGTGCTGGTTTCACAGTAGCAGAACTGTTTCTGGCAAAACTTTCAACAGCGGAAACATAAGTTTGAGCCTGAAGTAATGTTTTTTGTGCAGCAGTAGCATTAACTGCTGCACCATTAAGCCATTTTGAATAATCCGTAACAACAAATCCCAAATTTTGAAGATTCTGAAGATAAGACTGTTCAATAGGAGCATCCTGATCATTGAGGGGAATTCCCAGCGCGGTACGCCTGTTGAGTGATTTCTGGCTGAGTTCCGACAGCGGATTGGCGTAAAAAGCAGCTTTATTAGGCTTATCCGTGAAGTAAACAAAGACGAGCTCCGTTTGTGCGGAAACGGCAAGGTAACCAGTTAGGAAACAAAAGAGTAAAAGTTTTTTCATAAAATTTATTTGTATAAAGATAAAAACAAAATCAATAAAATTTTTGATAGGATTTTAAATTCCTTATTTTTACAGAAATATTTAGTATATGAAAAAAATTCAGATGGTTGACTTGCAAAGTCAGTATTACAAAATAAAGAATGATGTAGACAATGCAGTTTTGAATGTAATGGATTCTGCGGCATTTATTAACGGTCCTGAAGTAAAGTCTTTCCAGAATGAATTGGAGTCTTATTTAGACGTAAAACATGTTATTCCTTGTGCCAATGGTACAGATGCATTACAGATTGCCCTGATGGCGTTGGATCTGAAAGAAGGAGACGAAATTATAACAGCTGATTTTACTTTTGCTGCTACAGTAGAAGTTATTCACCTGCTTAAATTAAAGTCTGTACTGGTAGATGTAGATTATGATACATTCACAATCTCTACTGAACAGATTAAAAAAGCAATTACGCCCAAAACAAAAGCGATAATTCCGGTGCATATTTTCGGACAGTGCGCTAATATGGAGGAAATTTTAAAAATTGCTGAAGAGCACAATTTATTTGTTATTGAAGACAATGCTCAGGCAATCGGTTCAGAATATACATTCTCTGACGGAAGTGTAAAACAGGCAGGAACAATGTCTACTGTGGGAACCACTTCTTTCTTCCCTTCCAAAAACCTGGGATGTTACGGAGACGGAGGTGCTATCTTTACCAATAATGATGAATTAGCTCACCGTTTAAGAGGAATTGTAAACCATGGAATGTACGAAAGATATTACCATGATGAGGTAGGAGTAAACTCACGTTTGGACAGTATTCAGGCTGCGGTTTTAAGAAAGAAACTTCCTCATCTTGATTCTTACAACGAAGCAAGAAGAAAAGCAGCTGATTTTTATGATGAAGCTTTTGAAGGGAACCCGAATATCCTGACTCCAAAAAGAGCGGAAAACTCTACTCACGTATTCCACCAGTATACATTAAGGATTCTGAATGGAAAACGTAATGAGCTTCAGAAGTTTTTAGCGGAAAAAGAAATTCCTGCAATGATCTATTATCCGGTAGCATTAAGAAAGCAAAAAGCATACTTCCAGGAAAGCAACGCTGCAGACTTTGTGAATACAGATAAGCTTTTGGATCAGGTAATTTCGTTGCCAATGCATACAGAATTAGACGAAGAACAGCTGAAGTATATTACGGATGCAGTGCTTGAGTTTATGGGATAAAAATAAGTATGAAGGAATTTTTTTAAAAGGGAGAAAATATAAATTTTTTTAGGATTTCACCTTTTTATTGTGGGGCTGTATTCAATCTATATCATAAATACATTGAAGTCTTATAATTCCTCATCTTATTCCACATATTATAAAGAGAGTATTTATGAAAATGTCGCAAAATACTCTTTTTATATTATCATAAATTTAATTTCAGGAGGGATCATTTATTTTAGAATAAAACGGGCAAAAACTATCCTCAATTTTTTTGCAGTAATGATCTTTATTCTGGTTTGTTATGCCGAATATACCCTGGTTAAAACTTATGTTAATAACTCATATTATAACTTTGTAATTACTTTTAATACAGGAGTTATAGGTTTTATTGTTTTTTATATTTTTTATCTTAATAAAAAGAGTGAGATAGAAGAAACAGGAATCAATGAAATAGAAAATATAGGAAAAAGCGAAGACTAAGAAAGCGCAAAAGATAAAAAAATGGCAATACTTGTTACCGGCGGACTTGGATATATTGGTTCTCACACTGTTGTAGAACTTCTCAATAACGACTTTGAAGTGGTTATTGTAGATGATTTATCCAATACGGAAAGGTTTATTTTAAAAAATATTGAGGACATTACAGGTAAGAAGCCTGTTTTTTATCCTTTTGATTTAAGAAGAAAAGAACTTCTTACTCAGGTGTTTGATGCTCACCAGATTGATGGTTGTATCAATTTTGCTGCCTCTAAAGCGGTAGGAGAGAGCCAGATCATTCCTGTTGATTATTATGAGAATAATCTGTTTTCTTTGATTAATATTCTTCAGGAATTTAAAGCAAGAAAGATCTCCAACTTTATTTTCAGCTCATCATGTACGGTATACGGACAGGCAGATGTAATGCCGATAGATGAAAATACCCCGTTGAAAACCCCTGAAAGTGTCTATGGGAAAACAAAACAAATGGGAGAGCAGATCCTGATTGATTTTGCAAAAGCCTATCAGAGTAAAATATCACTATTAAGATATTTTAATCCAATCGGAGCACATCCTTCCGGAAAACTGGGAGAATTGCCGATAGGGATTCCTAATAATTTAGTACCTTATGTGATGCAGACGGCTTCCGGAATTCGTGAGAAATTGAATATCTGGGGTGATGATTACCCTACAGAGGATGGAACGGCCGTTCGTGACTATATCTATGTTGTTGACTTGGCAAAAGCACATGTTGCGGCATTAAAGAAACTGATAGAGGATCCTTCATCGGATGCTGTGATAGATGTCTACAACCTGGGAACAGGAAAGGGTTCATCTGTACTGGAAGTGGTAAAAGCTTTTGAAAAAGCCAATCATGTAGAAGTGCCTTATCAGATCTGTGCCAGAAGGGAAGGGGATATCACTATTGCATATGCCAACCCGGATAAAGCTGAGAAAGAACTTCACTGGAAGTCTGAAACCTCGCTTGAAGAAGCTTTAAGAACAGTTTGGGAATGGCAAAAATATCTGAACACCAGAAATTCATAACTTAGCATTGAGAAATGCTTATATAGAAAGAGCAATTTAAAAGATCATAAAACAAATTACAAAAACATCTTCCTTGAAATTTGGTGTTTTATCTTTTTAAAAAACATTTATTTCAGCGAAGCTTTAATTTAACATTAATATGAAGACACAGAGAATAGGTATTACATTTTCGTCATTTGACTTATTGCATGCAGGTCACATTAAAATGCTTGAAGAAGCTAAAACTGTATGTGACTATTTAATCGTCGGACTTCAAATCGATCCGTCCCACGATCGTCCAAACAAAAATAAGCCAAGTCAGACTATTGTTGAAAGATATATCCAACTGAAAGCGGTGAATGCTGTGGATGAGATAATTCCTTATTACACAGAAGAAGACCTTTTGGATATTCTTAAATCATTTGTGATTGACGTAAGAATCATCGGGGATGATTACATGGACAAAGACTTTACAGGTAAGAAATACTGTGAAGAAAAAGGAATTGAGCTATTTTTCAACAAAAGAGACCATAGGTTTTCCACCAGCGATCTGAGAAGGAGAATTTATGAAGCTGAAAAAGAAAAATACGCAAAAGCAGAACCTGTAAAATAACAGAAATAAAAAATCCCGAAAGAAACTTTCGGGATTTTTGCTGTATTACATTGGGCCGCCTTGTTCTTCGTCCCCTTTTGTATTAGAATTAATATCTTTCTTCATTTTTGGTTTGGCATCAATCTTCTCACCTTGCTTGAACTTATAAGTGAAGGATAAAGCAAACTGTCTTGGCTGCCATTGCATTTCCATTTCTCTGGTAAATTGGGCATTATCAGAGAAGTTTTTCATTTTTCTGGTATTAAAGATGTCTCTGATGTTGAATCCTATAATTCCGTTTCCTTTCCAGATGGTCTGGCTTACTCCTAAATCTATACCATACATGGCCTTTCTGTTATTCATAGCTGTTTTCTCAGCAGCTCTGTAGAAACTTTGGATTTGAAGGCTTAAGTTTTTAGTAGGCTTAAAAGTATTGTTAAAACGTATTCTGTATGAAAATCCGGAACCTGAGAAATCATTTACAGTTCGTGGATTGTCAGGGAATAGGTTAAAGCTTCCTGTATTTTTATATCCGTAAAGGTCAGCAGAAAGCATTATTTTCCACCAGCTGTAAGGATCGTAAGTTCCATTCAGATCCAAACCATAATTGGTCTCCGTACCCACGTTGAAAGGCATGGTATTGACAGCTCCGGTCTCATCGATGTATTGATATCTGTTTTGCTCATCTTCAGACTTTTTAAAATACAAAGTTGGATTAAACGTAATCTTTTTATTTGAAAGATTGTATCCAAGTTCAAAAGAGTTTTCGTAGGTTGGATTAAGATCCGGGTTTCCTCTGAAGTAGTTTCTGTCATCATCAAAAGACATAAATGGAATCAGGGAGAAAGCTCTCGGACGGTTAATTCTTCTTGAATAGTTTAACAAGATCTGATTGTTCTTTGCGAGGTCATAGCTTAAAAATACAGAAGGGAAGAACTTAGTGTAGTTTTTATTAACCTCTGGAGTATTTGCCGGGTTTCCGTTTACATCATAATTTTGAAAATTAACGTCAATTTTTGAAGTCTCACTTCTTAATCCTAACTGATACGCAAATTTTTCTCCAATTTTACTTTTAAACTGTGCATACACTCCAAGAATATTTTCAGAATATACCGTGTTACTTGTAAAATCAAATCTTGTAAAGGAAGGCTGTCCGTTATTACTTTGGTCCACAAAATAATCATACGTGTTTCTGTTATAATCATAACGTGCTCCTGCTTCTAATTTAGACTTTTCACCTATTGGAAGTTCATAATCAATTTTTCCAATAAAGGTATCCGTTTTAGAATCTGTACTTACATTATTAATAGTACCGGTAGGTTGTAAAAGATTATTGATAAAAGTTCTCTGTACAATCTGATTGGTTCCGTCTGTTTTGTTCGTCTGGTAACTTGCGGATGCGGATAATAACTGGCCGTTATCTCCAATTTTCTGATCAAGTCCAAGATCAAACTGTGTTGCCAGATTTTTGTTATTTCCAAAGCTATTTCTTTCTCTAACAACATCATTTACGGTAGAAGCATCTTTATAAAGCCTTTCATTATAAGTGTTAATTCCGGTTTGATCTGTATCAAAACTTCTGATCATTCCCGAGAAATTGATAGAAGTCTTATCACTGAAGTCATGAGTAAAACCAGCCGTCACGTTATAAGTGTCACTTTCTCTGGTTGTCTTACCATTTTGTTGGGAATACTGAGTAAAAGGGAATGCTGTTGAAGCTAAGCTGCCAATATCATCCTTTCTGGTAGTTGTATTCTTCATGGTACTTTCATTCTTCTGATAACCGCCGCCGCCATTTAAAAACCAGGTCCAGTTACCTTTTCTCCAGTTTAGGTTTGCATTAAGATTGGTTCTTGGAAGGTAACCTAAAGTTCCGGTTACGCTACCATTGAATCCCATCTTTTTATCCTTTTTAAGAATGATGTTCAGAATACCGGCAGTTCCACTTGCCTCAAATTTAGAAGAAGGGTTGGTAATTACCTCAATTCTTTCAATCTGATCCGCAGGAATACTTTGCAAAGCATTGGCTCCATCGTCTATTCCAAGAAGAGAAGACGGCTTTCCGTTGATAAGAAATTTTACATTTGAATTTCCTCTCATCGATACTGTTCCGTCTGTGTCTACGGAAACCGAGGGAACGTTGGTCAAAACATCCTGAAGATTTCCTCCTTTACTTACAATATCCTGTGAAGGATCATAAGTTTTCTTATCAAGTTCTACTTTATATGCTTTGGTTGCTGATGCGGTAATAACAACACCCTGTATTTCTTTCGTTTTACCATCTACAGTAGAGGTTGACTCTGCTTCAATAGATAGAGCACCGATATTACCTGCTTTTGCAATGTTTTTGCTGACTACACTTTTTTTGTAATCAATAGCTTCTACTGTAATGTCATAGTCTCCGGGCATAAGTTGTAGCTGATACTGTCCTTTTTCATCAGTTAGTACAGCATCACTTAAAGTCTTGTTGGCTTTATTGCTGAAAGTTACGGAAGCGTAAGGAACCGGTTGATTTTTTTTGTTGACAATGATTCCTGAAACTCCAGCCTTTTCTTGTGCAAAAGCCAGTGCTGCCGCTGAAAGTACTAAGGTAAGTCCTAAAGTTTTTCTGGTGAAAATAGTGACAATTTCTGTCTTATTCTTCATAGGTTATTTTTTTGTATAAGATCGTGAAAGAATAACCCTTAATATTTTGAGTGTCTATAATAGTGTGAACATCAAAACATTATGGTTGTATATTTTTTTCTAACTGTTTAAATTTTCTGGTGCTTCTAAACTTATTTTATATTTTTTGAGTTGAGCCAGTCCTGATAAGCCTTTGCATTCACTGCATGTTCTTCAGCACTTGCAGTAAACTTATGGTATCCGAATCTTGCCGGATCAGCACACATAAATATATAGTTGTTGTTTTCGGCATTTAAAACAGCATCTATTGAATTCTTATCCACTACACAGATAGGTCCCGGAGGAATACCTGCATTGGCATAAGTATTATAAGGTGATGGTGTAGACAAATGCTTATATAATACCCTTTTTATAGGTTCTTTAAAATTAGTCTGCTTATTAATTGCATAAATTACCGTAGGATCAGACTGAAGTTTCATTCCTTTTCTGTAACGGTTTAAATATAATCCTGCAATCGTTTTCATTTCGTCCTTTTTTCCTCCGGATTCCTTATAAACAATAGAAGCTAAAGCATAAATCTGATCTCTTGTAAGACCGGACTGCTGTTCTTTGTTTTTTCTTTCACTCGTCCAGAAATCATTATATTGAGTTTCGAACTTGGAAAAAAATTCTCTCGGACTTACCGTCCAGAAAAAATTATAAGTATCAATGAAAAAATATTTTTTTAAATCTTCAACATTTTTATATCCTTTCTCCTGTGCAACAGCATCGAGATCATTCACAAAATGTAATGAATCAATTTCTGTTTTTTTAGTCACCCTACCAATCATCTGATACATATCTCCAAAATCACCGATTCTGTAAGAGTTTGCAGTCTGGTTACCTGCTTTGATCATATTGACAAGGTTTTTGTTACCTGTTCCGCTCTGGATGTGATAACGTCCTGCTTTAAAATTGGTATCAAGACCTTTTTCTTTAGCCACAGCTTCAAAAGATTCCCTGTCTTTAATATAAGGAGCAATAGAATCCAGGATCTGTTTAAAGCCTGCTCTATGAGGAATCAGAACGTAACCATCCTTTTCTACGTTATTTCCTAAGTATTTATTATAAAATCTCAAACCAAAAAATCCTGCCACTACAAAAACCAGCAGAATGACAATGAGAATTGCTTTTTTCATTCTTATCAATGTTGATTAAAAGTTTTTTGTTTTTAAAGAAGATCTGTTTTACCTCTAAAAACTTGCTTTGCAGGACCTTCCAGCCAAATATTCTGGAATGCATCACCGCTTTTTTCAGCATATACCTTAAGGTTTCCACCTAAAGTTTTAACTTTTACAGAGGTTAGATTATGTTTTTGCAGAAAAGTTAAAGCAGAAGCTGTAACTCCTGTTCCACAACTGTAAGTTTCGTCCTCAACGCCTCGTTCATAGGTTCTTACAAAAATTTCATTATCGGAAATTTTTTCTACAAAGTTCACATTGATTCCTTTTTCTTTATATTTTTCTGAATTTCTGATGCCATATCCTTCGTCATAAACGTGATAATCTTTCAGATTGTCAACATATTTTACATAATGAGGAGATCCGGTATTCAGAACAAAATCATTTCCGTCTTGGGAGATAGTATCCACATTGATCATTTTTAATTTAATGATTCCGTTATGGATTTCAGCTTCATGTTCACCATCTGTCGCAATGAATTTGCATTTGTCTTCAAAGATGTCAAGGAAAAAAGCAAAAGCGACAAGGCATCTTCCTCCGTTTCCGCACATCGTACTTTCTCCGCCATCAGAATTGTAGTACACCATTTTGAAGTCATAATGAGGATCGTTTTCCAATAGAATAAGACCGTCAGCACCTATTCCGAAACGTCTGTCACATAATTTTCAATGCTATCTTTATCTTTAGTAAATTGGAGATCACGGTTGTCTACCATTACAAAATCATTCCCTGTTCCCTGATATTTATAAAATTCCATATTTTTTTGTTAAATGAAGAAGCAAAATTACTATATTTTAAATGAAAAACGAACAGTGTTAGCTGTTCGTTTCCTTATTTATAATCGTTTTATCTAAAGCCGCCACCGCCGCTCTGCTGTCTGCTTGAACTGGTGCTTTGGCTGCCCGAGCTATTCCTGAATCCACCGCCGGAAGACTCTGATCTGCTGCCTCCGGAATTTCTGAAACCGCTGTTATTCTGGTTTCCCTGGTTGTTCTGATTACTGCTGTTTTGATTTCTGAATCCACTGTTACTGTTGGAGTTTCTGAAACCACTGTTGTTCTGATTTCCCTGATTGTTTTGATAACCACTATTCTGGTTTCTGAATCCGCTGTTGCTGTTAGAGTTTCTATTATTATTGAATCCTCCGTTATTATTATATGAACCGTTACTGTTCGTTGTACGCGTATTCTGGAATCCGTTTTGAGGTCTTGACGAAGAAGATGATCTTCTTTCTACATAGACTTTTCTTCTGGAGTTATTATAATTGTCATAATAATAAGGAATGCCATTATCATAGTAATAATTAACGTTGTTTCTGTAATAATAGCCATCATTGCCCCAATATCCTCCGCTTCCGTAGTATCCTGAAGGAGCATAATAATACCCGTTGTTGTAATAGGGATCACCATATCCGTAACCACTATTGCTTCCGTATCCGTCGGTATATGCTAAACAAGAGGTTAAACTGGTAATAGCAAAAATACTGACTGCTATTTTAAATAAATTTTTCATGACTTTATTGTACTTTTTTTTCTTTAAAACTTTTTTTCCAATTGACGTATCCTAAGATCGCCATTATAGTAAATACCAAATATTGAACCGAAGTGATTCCAAGTCCCTTAAAAATCATCATAGGAATACAAATAAGATCTCCGAGAATCCAGAAAATCCAGCTCTCAATGCGCTGTTTGGCCATCAACCACATTCCTACTAAAAATATGGAAGTGGTAAAAATATCCATCCAATTGGCCCAGTCGAGATGATACAATCCCAAATAACCACCTTCTAAATGATCAATATAAGGTTTGCAATAATAAATAAAAGTAACAAATGCCAAACTCAGCACAAAAAGAATACTTGCATGTATCCATTCTTTTCGGGTAGCCCATGTAACTTCTACGTGAACATGATCTTCAGAATTTCTTGCCCATAGAACCCATCCATAAATACTCATGACAGTATAATAGACGTTAATCATACAGTCTCCCAGAAGCCCGGCATTGAAAAGAAGATATACATAGATCAGCGTTGAAATAATGCCGGTAGGATACACCCATATATTTTTCTTTATGGAAAAAAATACGCTCAGTATTCCGAAAATTGCACCTGATGCTTCCAACATAATTTGTAAAGAATCATAGCTTTCATAAGGCTTTACAAAAAGATCATATAAATTCATGCAATCAAAAATAAGCAAAAATATGGACTTTTTAAAATGGATTATATAATGTGTTGTTCAGGTTTTTAAACCTTTAATGTAAAATAAATGAGGAAAGTTTAACGATAAACGTGGGAGTTCCTAAATTTTTTATATTTTCGTAAATCCTTAATAAATAAAAAAACATGTCGAAAATTTGGGTTAAAAAGCCACTAAGTGCCTATGAGGCAGATATGAAGAAAAGTGAGCTGAAAAAAGTCCTTGGAAAATGGAGTTTAACAGCAATTGGAGTAGGTGCTATCATCGGTGGTGGAATCTTTGTTCTTACAGGAACAGGAGCCTATTATCACGCAGGACCAGCACTTGCCATTTCCTTTATCATCGCAGGGATCGCCTGCGTTTTTGCTGCATTATGCTATGCAGAGTTTGCATCCATTATTCCTGTAGAGGGTTCAGCTTATGCTTATGCATATGGAACAGTAGGAGAAATTTTTGCATGGGCCATGGGATGGTGTCTCATTCTCGAGTACGCGATGGCGAGTATGGCCGTCTCCGTGAGTTGGTCCGGTTATTTTAATAAATTTTTGAAGATTTTTAATATTCATTTGCCTGCCTATCTGACATCAGACCCGGCAAGTTATACCGGAGATGGTTTTTCTATGAACCTGCCAGCATTTATTCTGGTTCTTTTAATTACTGCATTATTGGTAAAAGGAACTAAAGAAGCTGCAGGAGCAAATAACCTGATCGTTTTAATGAAAACTTCAGCTGTTATCTTTGTAATTATCGCCGGAGTATATATCATTTTCTCTAATACAGATCTTTATAATGCTGTAGATGGGGTTAAAAACTGGAAACCTTTTATTCCGGATCCGATAAAGATCAAGAACTCTGAAGGAGATCTGGTTTCTGCCTACGGGATTAAAGGTATTATTTCCGGAGCAGCAGCTATTTTCTTTGCTTATATCGGTTTTGATGCTGTTTCTACACAGGCTGGAGAAGCTATTAACCCTAAAAAAGATGTACCTTTCGCTATCATCGCTTCACTATTGATCTGTACAGCTTTATATATCTGTGTATCTCTTGTATTGACAGGGATGATGCATTATACAGACTTTAATCCTGAAGGAAGATATCCGGATGCCATCAAAGCACCTGTTGCGTATGCTTTTGAAATTGCAGGAAAGCACTGGGCGAGTAATATCGTAACGATTGCTGCTACTGTAGGGTTGATTTCTGTTGTAATGGTAATGATGATGGGGCAGTCCAGAATCTTCATCGGTATGGCAAAAGACGGCTTGATTCCTAAATTCTTCGGACAGCTTCACCCAAAAACAAAAACACCTTACAAAGGAATTATCCTGTTGGGAATTGTAGTGGCTTTAATCGCTGCATTTACACCAATTTCTACATTGGCAGATATGACAAGTTTCGGAACCCTTTTTGCATTTACACTGGTTTGTATCGCAGTTTGGGTAATGAGAAAGAAAGAACCTAATCTGATCAGACCTTTCAAAGTTCCTGCTTATAAAATCGTAGTGGCATTAGGAGTAATTATCAACCTATATTTGATCTTTAACCTAAGTGCTCATGCATTGGAACTTTCTGCAGTATGGTTATTCTTAGGAGGTTTGGTATACTTCCTTTACGGAAAATCAAACAGTAAGCTTAACAACCCTGAAAAATATCAGAATCAGGATTAATAATATAAACCGCTTCGGCGGTTTTTTTTGTCACAATATTATTACTATGAAAAATATTTTTTCCATTGTATTCCTGTCCGTAGGAATTACAGCGTTTTCCCAACAGGTGGAAAGCCTTGAAACCATTCTTAACGATAAAATCAGTATCAGGGCTCTTGAACTATATGACAACAAAGTATGGTACAGCGGTACGGATTCCAAATTCGGGTTTGTAGATCTTAAAGACTATAAAAACCAGAAACAGGTCAGGCTATCTGAAGAAAAACTTCAGTTCAGAACACTAGGACAGAATAAAACTTCTTTCTATGCAATCAATATTGAAAGTCCGGCACGTTTTTTCAAAATTGATAAAAAAGATCTGAAATCACAGGTGATTTTTAAAGATACTGCAAAAACAGCGTTTTATGATGCTTTGCATTTCGTGAATGATAAACTTGCCTATACCTTCAGTGACGCAGATAAAGATCACCTGCTGAAACTGGCGGTATATAAGGATGGGAAATGGAACATGTTTAAAAATAATGTAACGTTAAATGATGGCGAAGCTGCTTTTGCCGCCAGCAATACCAATATTTCATCCTCTAAAAAATACTTATGGATTGCGACTGGAGGAAAAGCTTCAAGAATCTTAAGAATGAACCTGAAAGATGATAAAATAGAACTGTTCAATACCCCAATCATACAAGGAGAATCTTCCCAGGGAATGTATTCCATTGATTTTTTTGAAGACCGTTTCGGAATAGCAGCAGGAGGAGATTATACCAAACAGGATGCTAATATCAATAATATTGCAACGTCAAATGATGCAGGAAAAACCTGGCAGATTCAGGCTTCAGGACAGAATGCGGGATATACCACTTGTGTGAAAATAAAACCGGGATCCAAAGGAAAAGAAATAGTGGCAGTGGGAGATAAGCACATCAGTTATTCCTCAGATTTTGGAAAAACATGGACTAAAATTTCTGATGAAAAAGGATTCTTTGTCTGCCAGTGGATTGATGCTAATAAAGTGGTTCTTGCAGGAAATGACAGAATTGCGGTGATGAAATTAAAATTTTAAATAGCAGGAATAGAATTTATCACTATTGGCCAAAAGCCTGATCATACGTATTTAGACTCATTATAAAATAGAACCTAATATAATTCATAGGTTAAAATTCATAACTAATGGTTAATTTTGTAGGGTGGAATTTTAATTATGTTAAATTTCATACCCTTATAAAATTTTAATTTTCAAAATGAACTCTTTAATAGATAAGTATAATATTCCCGGACCGCGTTACACTTCTTATCCTACCGTTCCTTATTGGGATGAATCAACATTTTCACCGGAACAATGGAAGGAAACCGTAATCAGGTCTTTTCATGAAAGCAATGCAGAGGAGGGAATTTCTATTTATATCCATTTGCCTTTCTGTGAGGCATTGTGTACGTTTTGTGCATGCCATAAGCGTATCACCAAACAGCATAGTGTTGAAATACCTTATCTGGAAAGTGTTTTAAAGGAATGGAAACTATATCTTGATCTTTTCAACGAAAGACCTAAACTGAAAGAATTACACCTGGGAGGTGGTACTCCTACCTTTTTCTCTCCTGAGAATTTAAGAACATTACTGGAAGGTATTTTTTCATCGGTAGACATTGCAGAGCACCCTGAATTTTCTTTTGAAGGGCATCCAAACAATACGACGAAGGAACATCTTCAGACCTTATATGACCTTGGTTTCAGAAGAGTGAGCTTTGGAGTTCAGGATTACGATCCTAAAGTTCAGAAAGCCATCAACAGAATCCAGCCTTTTGAAAATGTGAAAAACGTTACAGAATGGGCAAAGGAAATAGGGTACAGAGGAATCAGCCATGATCTGGTTTTCGGATTGCCGCACCAGAATTGGGAAGCAATGGAACATACCATCAGAAAGACTATGGAACTGAAACCGGACAGACTGGCATTCTATTCTTACGCACACGTTCCATGGGTGAAAGGTGTCGGACAAAGAGGATTTGATGAAAATGACCTTCCAAGTGGAGAAGAGAAGCGCCGTTTGTATGAAGATGGAAAAAAGCTTCTTCAGGATTTAGGATATATTGAAGTAGGGATGGATCACTTCTCTCTTGAGCATGATGATCTGTATCAGTCTCTGATTCATAAAAAGCTTCACAGAAATTTTATGGGGTATACCTCTAGTAAAACCCAGCTGATGGTTGGGCTTGGTATGTCTGCTATTTCAGACTCATGGTATGCTTTTGCCCAAAATGTAAAAACAGTGGAAGAATATCAGAAAATGGTTGAACAAGGTGAGATTCCTGTTGTAAAAGGACACGTTCTGAGCGATGAGGATCTTACGGTAAGAAGACATATTCTGAATCTTATGTGTCAGCTTGAAACCACTTTTGATGTTAATAGCTCTTTCCCTGAGCTTGACAATGCGCTGGAAATGCTGAAAGAAATGGAAAATGACGGTTTGGTTGAGATCAATGGAACTGAAGTTAAAATTACAGAAGCCGGAAGAGCATTCACAAGGAATGTAGCCATGGTTTTTGACCTGAGGATGATGAGAAACAAACCTGAAACTAGGATTTTCTCAATGACTATATAAAATAAAAGCGGTTCAATTCTGAACCGCTTTTTTATAGACCCGTGGGTTTGTTTTGAACTTGTTTAAACTTTTTTGAAACATTAAGATTGTATTAAGGTGTCTAGAGTAGTCCAATGTTTTTTGCTTGGTGAAAAGCCTTTGCCACCCTTTTTTATAGAATTTAAAAGCCTTAGCGTTTCGTTTGCGTTTAAAACCAGCTACTACTATTTAATAATCAATTTCTGACTATATGATTTCAGTTCCCCGGATTTTAGATTAATATAATACACTCCGGCAGGTATCCCTGAGATATTAATTGCTTTGCCATTAATAATCTGATCCGTTTCCATCACTTTTCTTCCCTCTGCACTGATGATTTCCAGGGTTGCTTTTTTATCTTTCACCCCATCAATGAAAATTTCCTTGGAAGCAGGATTAGGATAAACCTTTACTGCTCCTGAAGTATTTTCATTAGTTCCTAAAGTTCCTGTAGATATTTTGAAAATTTTTCCATTGCTCAAATCTGCGACATACAATCCTTTTTGATAATCTTCTCCAAAAGTAGAAAAGTTATTTCCGGAATAAGGAGTCGTCCAAGTAATGGTATTATTGGTATCCAGCATTCCGATCTGAGAAGAACAATAATCTGCAAAGAAATATTTTCCCTGAAGTGACGGGTATTGGCTTCCTCTATAGACGTAGCCGCCTGTGATAGAACATTTCCCGCCAGAATGGTTGTATACAGCAACAGGGAAGGTCATGGTAGACTGTGCAGCGCATCCTGCTGTATTGTAAGCATTATTTCCTTCATAACAACGCCAGCCATAATTTAATCCGGCTGTAGTAATGGGCATTTTGTTGATTTCTTCTATTGCTCCCTGTCCAACATCCGCAATCATAGCATTACCTGTAGTCAGATCAAAAGAAAATTTCCAGGCATTTCTAAGACCATAAGCCCATACCTCGTCTGCACCATCCACTCCGGCTCCGGCAAAAGGATTGTCTGGCGGAATATTGTAAGGGCCGGTAGCATCCACATCAATTCTCAACATTTTCCCTAATAAAACATTTTTATTTTGGGCATTATTATTCGGGTCACCACCACTTCCTCCGTCTCCGGTGATGATCCAAAGCTTTCCATCAGGAGCAAAATGAATGCTTCCTCCATTGTGATTGTCGAATGGTTTGGGAATATTCAACAGTATTTTTTCAGAAGCAGGATCTGCTACGTTTGGGTCTGTAGAGCTCACACTGTATCTGGCAACAATAATATTGCCTGAAAGGTTGTTATAATACACAAAAAAATACCCGTTGGTAGAGTATTGAGGATGAAATGCAAGACCAAGAAGGCCTCTTTCACCGCCGAAAGTAATTTTTGATCCGATATTCAGAAAGTTGGTTGTGTTAATAGTCCCATTGGGTTGAATAATTTTAATGATGCCGTCTTGTTGAACCACAAAAAGGCGGCTGTCATTGGCGTTCGTAATCTCTACAGGGCTGGTAAGTCCTGTCACAAATTCTTCCAAATTAATGCTTTGAGAATTAACAATTAAGGAAGAAAAAACACTGATGCTAAAAAGTAATTTTTTCATAATATTTTGAGAGTTAGTGTGTTGGAAAAGTAAATGAAAATTTTATACCAATCGATTTTGAAGACTTCATTATGATAGTATGAAAAAATTGTTAAATCTTAAATAGAAATCACGATACCAATATATCTGGAAATAAACCATTTCTGTTGTTAAAAATTCATAAAATACAAGAAAATCATTATATTTGCCGACTTAATTTAACGTAGTTATAACAAAATGCAAGGAAAAGGACTTATTACAATTGTCGCTATTGTACTAGGGTTGATTTGCTTAAACGAGCTATTACCAACATGGTACGCCAGCAAAATTGAAAAGCAGGCAACTGCTATTGCAGGAGACAATCCGGAGAAGTATCAAAAAGAAATCGCAAGACTTTCTAAGGATACTTTGAATTTAGGATTCACAAAACTTTATTACACTAAAGCCAAAGACAAGGAAATGAAACTTGGTCTTGACTTGAAAGGAGGGATCAACGTTCTTTTGGAAATTAACCAAAGAGATCTTGTGAATGATTTAACCAATTATTCTACAAATCCTGTTCTTATTGAGGCTTTAAACAAAACTGATGAAGCACAGAAGAATTCTACTAAACCTTACATCGACAACTTCTTTGAGCAGTTCGATGTAATTAACAAAGCTAAAGGGGCAAATCTTAAGTTGGCGGATCCGGAAATTTTCGGAAATACAACCCTTACTGAGGTGAAGTACAACACGCCTGATGAGCAGGTGAAAAGCATTGTTAAAAGAAAAATCGATGCATCTGTAGGAACAGCTTTCGAGGTAATCAGAACTAGAATTGACAAACTTGGAGCTATCCAGCCAAACGTTCAGAGAGTACCTGGTACAGCGAGGATTTCTGTGGAAATGCCTGGTATGAAGGACATCGATAAAGTGAAGAAAATGCTTCAGACTTCTGCAAAACTTCAGTTCTGGGAAGTACAGCAGGTTCCTGAAATTGCACCTTATTTCCAGACTTTGACAACTATGGTTGCTGCAAAAGGAGATTCTATGGGAGTGGCAAAGAATGTGGACTTCATGAGCCTTTTACAGCTTGACAAATTAAGAACAAATGGTGTTGCTAACGTAAAATTATCCGATACTGCAGTTGTAAACAAAATTTTAAACAGCAAAGTAGGTCAGTCTTTACGTCCGGCTAACATTAAATATACTCAGTTCATGTGGGGTTACAAACCTGAAGCTACCGATACTGAAAGTTTAGTATTGTATGCGATCAGAGGTAACATTAACCAGAAAGCTCCGGTAGACGGTGCTGTAGAAACTGCAAACATCAGCTACGATGAACTAAGCAGAGTAGTGGTAGATATGCAGATGGACTCTAAAGGAGCAAAAGAATGGAAAACATTAACTGAGAAAAACGTTGGAAAACCAGTTGCCGTAACTCTTGATAACAGAGTATACACAGCTCCTAACGTTGTAAATGCTATCCCTAACGGTAGAACTCAGATCTCTGGTAACTTCTCTCAGGAAGAAGCTAAAGAACTGGTAGATGTGTTAGGTGCTGGTAAATTGCCTGCAGGTGCAAAAGTAGTTCAGGCTACCGTTGTAGGTCCATCTTTAGGACAAGAGGCTATTGATTCTGGTTTAATGTCGTTTATCATTGCATTTGCTATTATCATTGTTTATATCATTTTCTACTACGGTGGAGCTGGTGTATACGCGGTAATTGCGATGGTGATCAACTTATTCTATATTTTCGGTATTATGGATTCGGGTGACTTTACCCTTACGCTTCCAGGTATCGCGGGTATCGTTCTTACCATGGCAGTAGCGGTGGATACGAACGTTATCATTTATGAAAGAACTAAAGAAGAATTATTCGCTGGGAAAAGTATTCTTGAAGCTTACAAAGATGGTTTCAAACATGCATTAAATGCGATTATCGATGGTCACACTACGACTTTCTTAACGGCAGTTGTATTGTTCTTCTTCGGAACAGGGCCTATTAAAGGTTTTGCATTGACGTTGATGATCGGTATCTTAATGACATTATTTACGTCTGTATTGCTTTCAAGAGTAATGATTTTCTCAAGATTAAATAAAGGAAAAGGACTTTCTGTTTGGACTCCGGCTACGAAGAACCTATTCAGAAATACCTGGATCGATTTCATCGGAAAGAGAAAATATGCTTACATCGTTTCTGCTGTTCTTACAGTTATTTGTATTGTTTCAATCGCTACACACGGTTTCAAATATGGTATCGATTTTACCGGTGGTAGAAACTATGTGGTAAGATTTGATAAAGATGTAAAAGCTGAAGATGTTGAAGAAAAATTAGTAGCATTATTCAAAACTGAAGACGGTAAGAACTCTTCTGTAGAAGCTAAAACTTTCGGAAACAACAAACAATTAAAGATCTCTACGGATTACCTTATCGAAGATGAATCTTTAAAGGCTGACCAGATTATCGAACAGAAATTATTCGAAGGTTTAAAATCAAACTTACCGGCAGGAACAACATTGAAAGATTTCAAATCTGCTGATAAAGACCACGCAGGAATTATTTCTTCTGAGAAAGTAGGACCTTCTGTTGCTGATGATATCCAGACTCACGGTATCTATGCGGTATTAGCTGCATTAGCAATGATCTTCATCTATATTCTTGTAAGATTTAGAAAATGGCAGTTCTCTCTTGGAGCAGTTGCTGCTCTATTCCACGATGCGGTAATTATTTTAGGAGCATATTCATTGCTTCACAAATATATGCCGTTCAATATGGAGATCAATCAGGACTTCATTGCTGCGATTCTTACTGTGTTAGGATATTCAATTAACGATACGGTAATTATCTTCGACAGAATCAGAGAATACCTGAGAGAGAAAAAATCATTAACACTAGCTGGTCTGTTTGATGACTCTATTTCAAGTACGTTGGGTAGAACATTCAACACTTCATTCACTACGATTTTGGTGATCCTTGCGATCTTCATCTTCGGAGGTGATAACTTAAGAGGATTCATGTTTGCGATGCTAATCGGTATTGGATTTGGTACTTATTCATCCATCTTTGTGGCGTCTGCAATTGCTTATGACTTCCTTAAGACTGGGAAAGAAGAAGAGGTACATGGAAAATCTACTTCTGCTAAAGAAGAACTCGCTTCTAAGTAATACAAACTACAATAAATTAGTAAGGGCCGTTTCGAAAGAAACGGCCTTTTTTTAATCAAAGCCCCAATAGTGGTCAGCTGTTCGTGCTCGTATTGCTTTACTTTTTTTTAGTATACATATTAACTATTGATAATTTAGAATCATTATTTTTCAGATTTGATTAATTTTGCACCATCATGGAAAATTCAAAGAAAAAAGCAGCTATAGGCTTCATATTTATTACTTTACTGATCGATATTACGGGATGGGGAATCATCATCCCTGTTGTTCCCAAATTAATTGAGGAACTTATTCATGCAGATATTAGTGAAGCTGCAAAATATGGTGGCTGGCTTGGATTTGCCTATGCATTTACGCAATTTATATTCTCTCCGTTAGTCGGAAATCTTAGTGACAAATACGGAAGAAGACCCATCATTCTGATTTCTCTTTTCGGATTTGCAATCGATTATATTTTCCTTGCGCTGGCTCCAACGATCTGGTGGCTGTTTTTAGGAAGGATCATTGCAGGGATTACAGGAGCAAGTGTCACTACCGCCAGTGCCTATATTGCTGATATTTCCACGGATGAAGACAGGGCTAAGAATTTCGGACTGATAGGTGCTGCTTTTGGGCTCGGATTTATCATAGGACCTGTTCTGGGTGGAGTTCTAGGACATTATGGAGCCAGAGTTCCTTTCTATGCCGCAGCAGGTCTGTGTCTGCTTAACTTCTTGTATGGATATTTCATCCTTCCTGAAAGTTTGGATAAAGATAAAAGAAGAGAATTCGACTGGAAACGTGCCAACCCTATTGGTTCATTTAAGTTTTTAGGCAAGCACCCTGAAATTTCAGGTTTGATTGTTTCGTTGATATTGATCTATATTGCAGGCCATGCGGTACAGAGTAACTGGAGCTTCTTTACGATGTATAAATTCAGCTGGACAGAAAGAATGGTAGGAATCTCATTGGGAGTAGTAGGTTTGCTGGTAGGTCTTGTACAGGGCGGGCTTATCAGATATACAACACCCAGACTGGGCGAGCAGAAAAGTATTTATTACGGATTGGCTTTCTATGCAGTAGGAATGTTATTGTTTGCCTTTGCTTCAGAAGGCTGGATGATGTTTGTGTTTCTGGTTCCTTACTGTTTAGGAGGAATTTGCGGACCGGCTTTACAGTCTGTCATCACGAAAAGTGTTCCTTCCAATGAACAGGGAGAGCTTCAGGGAGCATTAACGAGTTTAATGAGTGCTACATCCATTATAGGACCTCCGATGATGACTAATTTATTTTACTATTTCACGCATGATGAAGCACCGTTCAAATTTTCAGGGGCACCTTTCTTTTTAGCATTTATTTTAATGGCGGTCAGTGTGGTAATTACTTATTCTGCTTTTCAGAAAAAAAAAAAATTAGTTGATATCACCTCTGAAAAAGATTTTCACAAGCCGTAGATTTGTTCTATTGATGAGATATAGGTGATTTTGAGTTACATCTTTCAATAAATTTACAGGAGTGAATAGTTTTGCTCATTGCTGAAACAGGAAAAACAAAATTATGAATATAGCAGACCTGGAAAAGTATTTTGAACGGATTCATTTCTCCGGAACTCCGGAGTTGAACATGGAAACATTGAGGAAAATACATCAGCTTCATCCTAAATATATTCCATTTGAAAATATAGACTCTTATACTGGAAAAGTGCCTTCTTTGAATGTAGATGATGTTTTCAGAAAGTTGGTTATTGAATCCAGAGGCGGATATTGCTATGAACAGAATCTGCTTTTAAGTGAAGTTTTAAAAACATTAGGATTCAATGTAAAGCTCCAGCTTGGAAGGGTAGTGTGGGGAAGGCAGGAGGATAGTATTGCTGCACAGACGCATCTTTTACTTATTGTCGATTTTGATGGAGATCAATATGTAGTAGATTGTGGATTTGGAACAGCCACGCTCACTGCACCTGTACTTTTAAATGAAGAAGAGCAGCAGCAAACACCCAACGGAATGTTTAAAGTTTCCCATAAAGAAGAAACCTATACGCTTTGGATGTGGAAGGAGCAGTGGCTTCCTGTGTATCGATTTACTCCTGAAAATGTAGAACCTGTTGACCTTGATATTTCCAACTGGTATTTGTCTACTCATCCGGATTCTCATTTTAAGAACAGACTGATTCTTTCAAAAGTAGATGAGAATGCTCGTTATACCTATACAGACCATGTTCTGAATATCCGGACTCGTGATGGTGAAAAGGAATCTATAACGATAGAAAATGATATACAGCTCTATGAAATATTGATTAATACTTTTGGGCTTAAAGAAAATGCGATAGAAGCGTTGAAGTCAAAAGTCAGAATCTGGTAAGACTTATAAAATATAATAAACGGGAAGCTCACTGAGCTTCCCGTTTTGATTAAAATCTGATTTTTATGAAAATAGCTATGGATAAAGGGATTTTGTCCCGTTACTTACAATATTGCTGCCTAATCCGGAGAATGATACAGAGAAATTAGTGGAGTTAAAGCTTAAAGAACCTGTTGGTGTACAAAGCCCCAGTGCATAGCGACATTGCCCGTAAGCTCCTGTCTTTTTAGTTATTTTACTTTCGCTTTTTGCTTTCCCTAAGCTTATATAGCCCCAATCACTTACATCTGCATTGGAAACGGTGGATCCTGAATAATAAATGGTAATCTTATATCCTGCTTCACCTCGTTTAGAACCCCAAAGCCAATTGGCTGTCCACCACTGTTTATACCATGTAGAAGCTACTTTTGAAGCTTCTCTGTCAGATGTT
The DNA here is from genome assembly GCF_018924625.1 of Chryseobacterium sp. PCH239. Lineage (NCBI taxonomy): Bacteria > Pseudomonadati > Bacteroidota > Flavobacteriia > Flavobacteriales > Weeksellaceae > Chryseobacterium > Chryseobacterium sp. PCH239. The sequence continues at coordinate 1,407,590 of NZ_CP073027.1, read as the reverse complement.
TCTGAATTTCCTCGGGTATCCATCATCACAAGTCCTCCGAAGATATTGTCCCAGATAATCCCTGAATCTCCATAAAAACATAGGGTGGTAAATTTTCCGTTTTTGCCGTTCCATGTTACTTCCATAACCTGGGTGCCCGCTTTTACTTCTCCGGTGATGGCTTCTTTTAATCCTTGTTGGGCGATTGTTAAATCCTCACCATGATATAAATCTCCAATTTTTCCCATTTTTACAGAGGATGGATCCAAAATATTTCCGGAAGCAATGAACTGATCTTTATCCGTAATCAGTTTTTTAGACAGTTCTACCCCTTGTTGGGTTGAAATTTTTCCCAATACAGCCACTCCCACAATCTGTAAATCATTTTTTAAATACGTTTCAAGATTTTTGGTGGATTCATTCAGTTGAAGCTGTACTGCTTCAGGAATAAGTTGAGAAGACGAAGGAGTAATTTCTTTTTTCAGCTCATCGATGGTTGTCTTAGCCTGAACAGCTTCCTGTTGGTTCATTTCATTGTTTTCATTCTGGCAGCTGTAGAGTGCCATTACCGATAACACGGCGAAAACTTTAAAAGTAGTCACTAGTTTTTTCATAATTAATATTTGTTTGGTTGTGCATTATAAATATACATAATTGCTGCTTAATTCTCATTATTTTGAATTAAATATTTGTTAATTGATATGTCGGGTTTGTAGGTTGCAGGTTGCAGATGTTAGCTAACTAAGTTTGAGAGTGGAAGAGTTTTAGGGTTCAAGGTTCTTAGTTTAAAGTTTGTGGGTAAACAGTAATAAAAAGAAAGAGCAACTCGCCCCACGTAAAAAAAGTAATCTCAAAACCCGCAACCCGTCTAAAAAACCTTAAACCTTGAACTTTAAACCTTGAACCTTGAATCCTGAACTTCATTATAAAATCTTAAAATTTGTTTAAATTTTTAGTTTACAGTCTATAAATGCAATAATCTTTCGTAATTTTACACCATGGAATTAAGCATTGGAGAAATGGCACTCATTGCCATTGCAATCGTTGTATTATTCGGTCCGGATAAGCTGCCCCAGATTGCGCGTGACTTAGGTGCAGGCGTTAGAAAGATGCGTGGAGCAGTAGAAGATATCAAAACTGAAATCATGAAGGAAACAGATAATCCTGTTTCTGAAATCAAACGTGAGATTGAGAAGGTAAAAGATGCTGCAAAGGATTTCAACCCGATGAATGATATTCAGAAAGATATTCTGACGGAACCTTCTTCTGTTGCTTCCAATGAGCCTCCAAAACCGAAGCCTGCAGATGATGAGACTTACGAAGGACCTGTAAGCAGATAAGTATGGAGGAAATCATTCAGGAAGATAAGAAGGTATTTCTTTACCTTAATAATTTGGGCGATTCATCTTTCGACCAGTTTTGGATGCTGATTTCCAGTACCTGGATCTGGGTGCCTCTTTATATTATATTTCTTTATTTTTTATATAAAAACCACAAACTAAGATCATTAGTTTTTATCCTTATATTTTTGGCTATTGGAGCAACGGTTTCTGATCAGTTAGCCAGTGTGTTCAAATATGGTGTGGCAAGGCTGAGACCGTGTCATGATCCTACTTTAGAGCATCACATGAGAATTGTGAAATGTGGTGGACAGTTTGGATTTTATTCTGCTCATGCTTCCAATACATTCTTTTTGGCATCCTTTTTAAGTATTTTATTAAAAAATAAGCTTAAATGGTTTCCATATGCTATATTTGTATGGGCTATAGTGGTTTCCTACAGCCGTATATATTTAGGAGTGCATTTCCCGATAGATATTTTGGTGGGGGCGTTTGTTGGATCTTTATTGGGAGTGATATTTGGTGCACTCGCCAAAAAAGTGATCAACAAACAAACTATAACTTCATGAAAAAAACTTTACCAGTAGTAATTTCCCTCTGTTTTTCTTTAACATTCTATGCCCAGGATAAAAAACTGGCTGAAGAATGTTTTCAAAAAGCTGATTATAAATGTGCAGAAGAGCAGTATTTAAAATTGGCAGAAAAAGAACAGATCCAAAAATTTCAATCAGAATATTACGATTATCTCGGAACAGCTCAGAGAAGGCTTGGAAAAACGACGCAGGCTTTTAGATCCTACGATTCTGCCCTGAAAGCAAATCCGCTGTCGGTTTCTGTATACGTCAATCTTTCGTCGCTTTACAGTCAGAAAGGAAATAAAGTAAAAGCCCTGGAATATATAGAAAAAGGACTTCAGGTAAATGCTGAAACTCCGGATCTGTATCTTACACGTTCCAAAATTTATGACAGTCAGGGGAAAAAAGACCTGGCCATCAAAGACCTTAATCAGATTCTGACTTTTGCTCCTGACAATCTTTTTGCAAAAACAGGACTGGCCAATCTGAAAAAAAATAATGGTGACCTGGACGGAGCTTTAAAAGATTATAATAAACTTCTTTCTGAAAAACCGGAATCACTGCTTTATAATGGAAGAGCAGACGTCTATTTTAAAATGAAAAAATATAAAGAAGCTCTTACAGATGCCAACAAAGCAATTTCCATAGACCCGAAATTTGCCCAATCTTATGTGAGCAAGGCTATGATTCTCATGGACACATCCAAAATTAAGGAAGCTTGTGAAAATCTGGATAAAGCAGTTGCTTTAGGCTATGAAAAAGCAGTCCTGACTGATTCTTATGCTAAATGTGTAAAGAAATAAATTAAAAAACACTCTACCCCAATCATTTAAATAAATCCATACTAAAAAACGAAAAGAGATAGAAAGATGTTGAATATTGTTCTTGTAGAACCCGAAATACCTAATAATACTGGAAATATTGGAAGATTATGTGTAGGAACTGAAAGCAGATTACACCTGATTCATCCGTTTGGATTTGTAATTAATGATAAAAACCTGAAGCGTTCCGGGTTGGATTATTGGGTACATCTCGATGTTTCTGAATATGCAGATGTAAAAGAATGGATTAAAGTAATTCCTGATGTATCACGAGTATTTTTAATGAGTTCACATGCCGAAAAATCATACCTTGAAACGGACTTTCAGGATGGAGATTGGTTGGTTTTCGGAAAGGAGAGTGTGGGACTGAGTAAAGAGGTCCTGGACCTGTTTGAAAATCATCTTACCATTCCTATGTCGAAACTCATCAGGAGCTTTAATATTGCTAATTCTGTTGCTTTTGTGGTAGGAGAAGCAAAGAGACAGATCAGTCTGAAATAGAGATAAGTTGTTTCAAAAGTCAAATTATTTGGCTTTTGTTATTCTGAACACAGACTGAAAGGCTGCGAACGTAGCTCAGAAATGGAGTGAAGAATCTCATAAATTGTATTGGTGAGATTCTTCTTTCGTCAGAATGACATTCTCGGGAGCCTCTTTTTTAATCGTTATGATAAGGTTTTCCCTGTAAAATCTGGTCCGCACGGTAAAGCTGTTCTACAATAAACAGACGGATCATTTGGTGGGTAAAAGTCATTTTCGATAAAGACATTTTTTCATTCGCTCTACTGTAGATCTCTTCAGAAAAGCCATAAGCTCCTCCAATCAGAATATGTATTTTCTTTACGGAGGAATTCATCCAGGTATCAATTTTCTGAGAAAACTCCCGGCTGGTAAACTGTTTTCCTTTTTCATCAAGAATCACTACCAGATCGTTTTTATCAATATGGTTTAAGAATAACTTGGCTTCTTCCTTTTTAAGAAGATCAGGAGATAGGTTTTTGGCATTTTTTACATCCGGAATTTCTGTAATTTCAAAATTCCAGTGTTTGGGTAAACGGTTGAGATAATAATTGATTAAAGAGGTAATTTCCTTATCATCTGTTTTACCGATACAAAGTAAACTGATTCGCATTGCAAGAATTTTCAGATGGCAAAGATAGGGTTTCGCAGTTAATTTGTTGCTGGTTTTTTGGTTGTAAGTTTTTTAGTTTAAACTCTAAAGTCCTCCCACTCTCAAATTCTCCCTTAATCCCTGCTACCCAACATCAGCGACCTGTTATCTAATTCCTGCCACCTATCACCTTATATCTTTTCCCTATTTAATTTAATTCCCCTACCTTTGTATAAAGACAAACAGATCGATGAGTGTAAAGGTTCCTAAATTTATTTTAAAGATTCAAGAGTTTTTTGACAGCATCCATATTCCTGTTTTAGGAATATCGCTTTGGCAGATGTTTCAGATCTATATCTCCGGGATTTTTAAAGGAAAAATTGGAAGAAAAGCGGCTGCTATTTCTTGGAGTTTTACCATAAGTCTCTTTCCGTTTATTCTGTTTTTGCTTTCTGTTCTGCCTCATATGCCGCTATATGATGAGCTTCAGTTTTATATTTTTGATGTACTGATGCATAATGTTTTCCCTTCCAACATGGAAGGAGACGTGAAAGGATACATTGTAAGCAATATCATTCCGAATATGAAAGGAATCAGTAACCTGACCATTCTTCTGGCTCTTATTTTTGCGACCAATGGTACATTTTCCCTAATTAATGGTTTTAATGAAAATACAGATGAAAAATTAAGTGATGTAAAAGAGTTTATTCTTTCATTTTTTATCACGATAGGCTTTATTACCATCGTTTTTTTAACACTGTTTGGAGTGTATTACGCAGAGGTTGTAATGAAACTTTTTACTCCGGCTTATGATGTAACGTGGCTTGTAGACAACCTTTCCAAGATTATCGGGTTTGTTTCTTTCCCGCTTTTTTACTTTATACTTCTGACCTTATTTTACTGGCTGGGTACTGTGAAGATTACAAGATTCCGACAAGCGGTTCCGGGAGCTATTCTGACTACAGTATTATTTGTGGTTACAACGTATATTTTTGCTATTTATGTAAAAGATATAGCCCGATATAACGTTCTTTACGGGTCTATAGGAAGCATGATTCTGCTGATGGTTTGGGTGAATGTCAATGTATATCTCCTTTTATTCGGAAATGAGCTGAATATGGCGATCCGAAAACTCAGAATAGAAAAGCTGTTGTCTGATGAGATTGAGAAGGAAGCTTCAGGATATCACACCCAGATTACTGAACCTGACTTTGATAGTGATGAGGAACATAAAAGAAAATTGGAGAACCGGAAGAAAGATTAATTCTCTTCCAGTTCAGGGTTTTCTTTTGAGCTTACGCTAAGTATGGTAAATCCTGCAATGGCAGCGATAAAAGACGCAATCAGGATGGCAAACTTCGCTTCATCCTGAATCGGAATTTCTCCTTTGAAGGAAAGCAATGCAATAAAAATGGACATCGTAAACCCGATTCCGGCTAACAACCCTACACCAATCATTTGTAACCAGTTACTGTTTTGAGGCAGGGAACTGAGTTTTAATTTGATGGCAATCAATGAGAATAAATTGATCCCGATCAGCTTACCCAACACCAATCCACAGATAATTCCCAGACCTAACGTACTTGTCACTCCTGCGACCATTTCACTGGAGAAAGTAATATTGGTATTCGTTAAAGCAAATATGGGCATAATGAGAAAACTTACCGGAATATGAAGCTGATGCTCCAGCTTTTCCAATGGTGAAATTTCTACATTCGAAGCATTGGTAGGAATGGAAAATGCAAGCAAAACACCCGCTATCGTAGCATGAATTCCGGAATGATGGAGGAAATACCATAAAAACAATCCCGGAATGATATAAAATATTGTTTTGGTTACTTTTAAAAAGTTTAAAATAAAAAGTAGGGCAGTCACTCCAAAAGATAGGAGAAGATAGCTCCAGTGGATTTGCTCTGTATAGAAAATCGCAATCACGAGGATCGCTCCCAGGTCATCTACAATAGCTAATGCCGCTAAAAATATCTTGATAGAATTAGGAATTTTTTTACCTAACATCGAAATGATAGCCAGAGAAAATGCAATATCGGTTGCCATAGGAATTCCCCAACCATTGCTGTATTCCGTTCCTGTATTGAAAATGCTGTAGATTACTGCAGGGACAAGCATTCCGCCTACTGCTGCAAAAATAGGAAGGGAGGCATTTTTAAAGGATGAAAGTTCACCCTCTACAAGTTCACGTTTTATTTCAAGGCCTACCAGAAGGAAGAAAACTGCCATTAATCCGTCATTGATCCAGATGCTGACAGGATATTCCAAACCAAAAAGATGAGTTCCTACTTCCTGGTCTAAAAAATGCTGAAAGTTCTCTGCAGCAGACGAATTGGCAATAAGCAATGAAATAAGTACACAGAAAATAAGAATAATTCCTGAGGACTGACTGTTGTTGAAAAATTTTTTAAAATAAAGAGATAAATTCATGTTTACGATTGTACTCGTCTCACTCTGGAAACACCATTAATATTTTTAAGTTTTTTAAAGGTCTCTTCTAACTGACCTTTATTTTTGACTTCGAGGTTGATATTTCCTGTGAAAACACCATTGTTGGATTCAATAGACATACTTTTCATATCCATTCCCATACTTCCACTGATGACAGTGGTGATATCATTAATCATACCCATTCTGTCAAGTCCTTCAATTTCAATTTTTACTCTGTTTTTAAAGCTTTCCGCATTCACCCACTTGGCCGGAATAACACGATAATCGTACTGAGCTCTCAGATTGATGGCATTCGGGCAGTTGTCACTATGCACTTTGATTCCGTCTGAAATCGTGATGAATCCGAAAATTTTGTCTCCCGGAATTACGGTACAGCATTTTGCATACGTATAGTTAAGCTTCTCTTCGTCCTTCCCAAAGACAATCATGTCAAGGTTTTCCTCTTTCAGATCCTCGAAATGCTGACTTTTATTAGGCGATTTTCTGAATCTTGAAAGTAAATTGTTGAATACGTTTTTACTTTCTATATATTTTCTCAGGCTGCTTACATCCAGTTCATTACTTTGGAATTTAAGGAATAGCTCCTGGGATGATTTTAAATTAAAGAACTTTTGCAGTTTATTAATTTCTTCATCATTAAAATTAATTTTCGCATGACGAAGTTTTCTCTGCAGAATTTCTTTTCCTTCTTCCACCAATTGGTTTTTCTGAGAGTTCAGATAACTTTTAATCTTGGATTTGGCTTTCGATGTTACTACGAATTCCAGCCAGTCAGATTTAGGCTTCTGATTCTGTGACGAAAGAATATCTACCTGATCTCCGTTTTGAAGGATGTAGGAAATAGGAACCAGTTTTCCATTGATCTTGGCACCTAAGCATTTCATTCCCAGATCGGAGTGAACAGAGAAGGCAAAATCCAGAGCGGTAGCATTGGTCGGAAGGATTTTAATTTCTCCTTTTGGCGTAAAGACAAATACTTCTTTGGAATATAAGTTAAGCTTAATGTTATCCAGAAGCTCCGAGGTGGAAAGATTCTGCTGCTGTTCCAGTACTTCACGGATCTCGGTTACCCATTTTTCAAAATTTCTGTCATCAGAACTCTGTTTGTAACCTTCTTTGTATTTATAGTGTGCAGCAACTCCTTTCTCAGCAATTTCATCCATTCTTTCCGAACGGATCTGTACTTCAATCCACTTTTTATCAGGGCCTAAAACCGTTAAATGTAAACTTTCATATCCTGTAGAACGGGGCTGGGTAATCCAGTCACGCATTCTGGAAGGGTTACTGTGGTATACATCCGTAACGATAGAGTAGATCTTCCACGCCAGAAATTTTTCATTTTTTGCATCCGATTTATAAATAATTCTGATCGCATAGTTATCAAAAACCTCTTCAAAGGAAACTCCCTGTTTCAGCATTTTTCTGTAGATGGAAGAAATAGCTTTCGCGCGGCCTTTGATTTTAAAGTTTAAGCCTTCTTCATGAAGTCTTTCAGATACTTCTTTTTTAAATTCTTCGATATATCTTTCACGGCTTTCCTTGGCCAGTTCCAATTTCTCCGTGATCTCGTTATAGACTTCGGGATTATTATACTTTAAAGAAAGATCTTCCAGCTCGGATTTGATATTATACAATCCAAGACGGTGAGCCATTGGAGCGTAGATGTAAACCGTTTCGGAAGCAATTTTTTTCTGCTTGTCCGGAGCCATGCTTTCCAGAGTCCTCATATTATGGAGACGGTCTGCAATTTTAATCAGAATCACCCTGAAATCCTCAGATAATGTCAGTAAAAGTTTTCTGTAGTTTTCAGACTGTACAGAGATATTCTGATGGTTCATGATGGAAATTTTCGTCAATCCATTCACGATATTGGCAATCTTCTCACCAAAGATTTTTTTCAGATCTTCGTAGGTATAATCAGAATCTTCAATCACATCGTGCAGAAGTGCACAGGCAATAGAAGTAGCACCCAGACCAATCTCTGTTGCTACAATCTTAGCAACAGCAATAGGGTGGTAGATGTAAGGTTCTCCGGATTTTCTCCTTTGATCCTTGTGGGCATCCAGCGCGATATCGAATGCCTTTCGGATGAGCTTATTATTTTCCTCATCCAATGTTCTGTATGTATTAGAGATCAGGTCCTTATATCTGGCAAGGATCTCTTTATTCTCTTGTTCTAAATCGTAGCTCATTTGTGCACATGCCTATAATTAGACGAAAATACGAAATTTTTTAGTTTTTTCAAACATAAAAGATCCGCAGTATACACTACGGATCTTCAGTTATTAGATTTTATATCGATTAGAATTTGACTTCAGAATTCATACCGTCACTTGATGTTTTGATTTTAATATCAGGGCTGCTGTGGATTTCAGCTCTGTTTCTTGCATCAATATACCTTTTGATGGTATCGTAATTGGTTTCATTGATGTTCATATTTTCAAATAAGTAGGATTTCAATGCTGCATTCTGAACAAATGCATTCCGTGCAAGGTCAATCTGAGTAAGATCATTAACGGTAACACTTGCCAAATATTGGGAATTACCGGAACCATCATTAAGGTATACAATGTAATCTGAAGTTCCGAATCCTGAATTTTCCAGATCACTTTCCAGTTTTTTGTAGTCGCTGTGATGACCAAATACTCCAGCTAATATATGTGACATAGTTAATTGGTTTTAAAGTTCCCATTAAAGTTAGTAATAATTTTCTGATTATCATTGCATTTAAGTCAATATAATTTGTTAATTAATATTCAGTTTTCAATAGATGATGATAATGTTTTAAGAATGATTGTTGAACGGGTGTTTAATTTTAACAATTTGGATAATATTCGTTTCCATCTCCTGATAATTTCCTTGTTCTAAAATAAAAAGCCCTGAAAATAACTTCCAGGGCTTCTATTGGTTAAAAAATTGATTAAATTTAAATTCTTTCGTTTTAATTTCCTCTACAATTTCAGGATTTAAAAGTGTACTGATGTCTCCGAAATTACTGAAGTCACCCTCTGCAATTTTTCTCAGAATTCTACGCATGATCTTTCCGGAACGTGTTTTCGGAAGCCCGGAAACAAACTGTATTTTATCCAGTTTCGCAATGGGTCCGATCTGATCCGAAATTAACTGATTGATCTCCTTTTTAAGATTTTCTTTATCACGTCCTTCTCCGGTTTCTTTAAGCATTACATAGCCATACAGCGCATTTCCTTTGATGTCATGAGGGTAACCTACAATGGCGGATTCTGCAACAGCCGGATGCTGGTTGATGCTGTCTTCAATAGGTGCTGTTCCAAGATTATGTCCTGAAACGATAATTACATCATCTACACGCCCGGTAATTCTGTAATAGCCCACTTCATCCCTCAAAGCTCCGTCTCCTGTAAAATATTTTCCAGGGAAAGCTGTGAAATAAGTTTCTTTATATCTTTGATGGTCACCCCAGATGGTTCTTGCAATTCCGGGCCATGGAAAACGGATACAAAGATTTCCTGTTACCTGATTTCCTGTGATTTCATTGCGCTTATCATCCATCAGAACTGGTTGTACACCTGGTAAAGGAAGGGTAGCGTAAGTAGGCTTTGTAGGCGTTACAAAAGGAAGCGGTGAAATCATGATTCCTCCTGTTTCCGTTTGCCACCATGTATCTACAATCGGACATTTTTTCTTTCCGACATGGTCATTGAACCAGTGCCATGCTTCATCATTGATAGGTTCACCTACTGAGCCAATGACCTTCAGAGAACTTAGATCATGTTTGTCTACCCATTCTGTACTTTCTTTTGCTAAAGAACGGATCGCAGTAGGTGCCGTATAAAACTGAGTGATCTTGTGCTTTTCAATCACTTCCCAGAAGCGGTCCGGTTCCGGATAAGTAGGAACTCCTTCAAAGATCACTGTAGTAGCACCGTTCAACAGCGGCCCGTAAAGAATATAGGAGTGTCCTGTGATCCATCCGATATCTGCCGTACACCAGTAAATATCATTTTCTTTATAGTTGAATACATTTTTAAAAGTATATGCGGTGTACACCATATACCCGGCGCAGGTGTGCAGCATTCCTTTTGGTTTTCCTGTAGATCCTGAAGTATAAAGAATGAAAAGAGGATCTTCAGAATCCATAATGACAGTAACGAAATCAGGAGAAGCTTTTTCATACAGATCGGCCATCCAGTAATCTCTTCCTTCTTTCATGGTAATTTCGTTGTGGGTTCTCTTTACCACAAGAACTTTCTCCACGGTCGGCGTTTTTTCCAGCGCATCATCTACAATGCTTTTCAGATCCAGAACTTTATTACCTCTGTAGCTTCCGTCCGATGTGATAACCATTTTGGCTTCACAGTCGTTGACCCTTGAAGCCACTGCTGAAGCTGAGAATCCTGCAAAAATAACAGAATGAACAGCTCCCAGTTTTGCACAGGCAAGCATCGTAACGGCCAGTTCAGGAATCATGGGAAGATAAATGCAGACCCTGTCTCCTTTTTCAATACCCATATCACGCAAAACATTGGCCGTTTTATTCACCCGGGTGTATAATTCATTGTAAGAAATATGCTGTGCTTCTTCCTTAGGATCATTGGGTTCCCAGATGATTGCTGTTTTTTCCCCTCTTATGGTAAGATGTCTGTCGAGACAGTTTTTGGTAATATTGAGTTTCGCATTTTTAAACCAGGTGATCTTCGCTTCATTCATGTCGTACTTAACAACCTTGCTCCATCTCTGATACCACACGAAGTTTTGATCTGCAACTTTATCCCAGAATTTTTTAGGATTTTTGATAGACTTCTTATAGTCTTCAAAATATTGTGGTAAATCTTCTATTAAGTAATTTCTCATATCCCTTTCGTTTTTTGAAATTTGAATTTATTATATTTTAAATTTATGTTTAATTTCCCGTTTAAGCTCTATAAACCTTGATTTTTTCCTGGATTTCCTCAATGATTTTTTCATCATCAATAGTGGATGGAATCTGAAAATCTTTACCGTCCAGCAGTGTCCGGATCAGCTTTCTTAAAATTTTTCCGGATCTCGTCTTGGGTAAACGTTTGACAACCATTACGTTTTTTAAAAAAGCAACTGCTCCGATTTTGTTGCGAACCATCTGAACGATGTCTTTTTCAATATCTTCTTCAGAAATCGCCGAGCCGTTTTTCAACACCACCGTGGCAAAAGGAACCTGTCCTTTTAAATCATCATCAATGCCTACAACAGCGCATTCGGCAACATCAGGATGTGAGGAAACAATTTCTTCCATTTCGGAGGTCGAAAGCCTGTGTCCTGCTACATTAATCACATCATCCACTCTTCCTGTGATGAAAATATAACCGTCTTCATCCTGAATAGCTCCGTCTCCCGAAAAATAATACCCTTTATACTGAGACAGATAACTGCTTTCAAAACGGGCGTAGTCTTTCCATATTCCAAGCATGGCGCCAGGTGGGAGGGGAAGTTTGATCACCAGATAACCTTCATGATGAGGATTGAGTTCGTAACCGTTTTCATCAAATATCTTAATATCATATCCCGGAACAGGCTTTCCTGCAGATGCTCTTTTGATCTGATAATTTTCATCATGAGTCAACAACCCCAGCATTGGCCAGCCGGATTCTGTCTGCCACCAATGGTCTATTGCCGGAACACCAATATGTTCTGCAAACCAGTCCAAAGTGGCAACATCGCATCTTTCACCAGCGAGAAACTGTTTTTTAAAATGGGTTAAATCGTATTTTTTTACCAGTTCTCCGTTCGGATCTTCTTTTTTAATAGCTCTGATAGCAGTAGGGGCCGTAAACATCACCGAAACTTTATATTCTGAGATAATTCTCCAGAAAGTTCCTGCATCAGGAGTCATGATGGGTTTTCCTTCAAAAATAACAGTCGTGTTTCTATTGATTAAGGGTCCGTACACAGAAAAGCTATGGCCAACCGCCCATCCGAAGTCTGAAGCAGCCCAATACGTTTCTCCCGGCTCAACACCATAGACATAAGTCATTGAGAATTGTAATGCCGTGGCATAACCTCCTGTGTCACGAACGATCCCTTTAGGCTTTCCGGTAGTTCCTGAGGTGTAAAGAAGGTAAAGCGGATGAGTGGATTCTACAGAAACGCAGTCCGCAGGAGCTGATTTTTCTACCAGTTCTTCATAATCAATAAGTCCGTCAAACATTTCATCCTGATTATCTACTAATTTTCTGTTGTATACAACAATATTGTCTACTTTGTCCTGAGCCAGCTCAATTGCTTTTTCTACCAGTGGCAGATAAGGGATTCTCTTTGCAATTTCGACACCGGCCGTGGCTGTGATTAAAACTTTCGGTTTGCAGTCATCAATTCTGACAACAAGCTCATGAGGTGCAAAGCCTCCGAAAACCACATTGTGAATCACCCCGATTCTTGCGCATGCCAGCATGGCAAAAAGTGTCTGCGGAATCATAGGCATATAAATAACGGCTGTGTCTCCTTTTTTTAACCCTAAAGAAACCAATCCTCCTGCCAGTTTTGCTATTTCCTCTTTTGCCTGATGAAATGTGTAGGTTTTCTTCTGATGGGTTACAGGAGAATCATAAACGATCGCAACCTGATCTCCGAAGCCGTCTTCAATGTGTCTGTCAATACATAAGTAACACATATTGAGCTTCCCATCAGAAAACCACTGTGGGTAATCGTTTTCACCATTGGAAAGAATCTGCTGCGGAAATTCAAACCATTGTATTTTCCCGGCCTGTTCCTTCCAGAAGTCTTCTTTGTTTTCTATGCTTTGTTTAAATAAGGTATCTGTATTCATATCATTAGTTGTGTGTTAGTTTTTTATCCTTGTCAAGGTTTTAAATCTTGACAAGGATAAGTAGTCGTATCATTGCGAGCCGCAGGCGAAGCAATCTCTTAGAACATCTCCTCAATTTGTTGCATCAGTTTTTTTATTGAATAAGGTTTGGTTACATAGGCATCTGCACCCATTTCCAATCCTCTTTCAATATCTCTTGGGTTATTTTTAGCACTTAGAAAGATCACTTTGGTGTCTTTCAGTTTTTCATCCTGTTTAATAAGATCCAGGGTGCTGTAGCCATCAAGATTCGGCATCATGATATCTAGAAGAATCACATCCGGAACCATGGTTTTCAGAAAGTCAAGGACTTCCATTCCGTCACGGGCAATATAAACATCATATCCGTTTTTCTTAAAGCTGTATTCCAACGACATCAATATTTTGTGTTCGTCATCCGCAATGATTATCTTTCTCATAAGAAGGTTTTAATGGTGTTCAACTTCATCTGTAATCTCTTTTTTAGTTTTTTTGGGAATGTTGATGGTGAAAGTTACGCCCAGCCCGCTGTTTTCTGCTTTTATACTTCCTCCGTGTGCCTCTACAATTTTTTGGAAATGGCCAATCCCAGTCCGCTTCCTGTAGGCTTTAATATGTTTTGGTTTTTCGATTGATAAAATTTATCAAAAATCATTTCCAGATCCTCTTCCGGAATATGCTTTCCGGTATTGAAGATGGTAATGATCAGCTGCTGATCTTTTTCAAACAATTTGGTCTGAATGGTGCCGTGTTCTTCCGTAAATTTTAAAGCGTTTCCCCAGATATTCTGAAACAGCTGAATCATTCTTGCTTCATCATATTCAAATATAGACTGATTCAGGAGATTAACTTCACTCAAATGAATATTTTTCTGCTGTATCAGGTGAAGAAGCGGATTCAATGCTTTTTTATACGTGTCAACAATATTGTTTTCCTGAATATGCAGAGAGATTTCACCATGCTGCAATTTATCCAGATAAAGAATATCATTGATGATTTCGCTTAATCTGTCGGATTCTGTGATGATGTTGTTTAAAAACTCCTGTTTGATGTCAAAAGGGATATCATCGTCATCCGCTAAAATTTCTCCTGCTGAACGGATGGCCGTAATCGGAGTTCTTAGCTCGTGAGCGACAGAATCCAGAAAATCGTCTTTTTGGCGGTCTTTAATAATCAGACTTTCATTGGCAGTCCTCAGATCATTAGATAGTTTCTGAAGTTCTGCAGACTGTTCGGTAAGCTTTTTATTTAAGCTGATATTTTCCTGAGATTCTTCGAGAATATTTAAAACTTCTTTTAAAGATATTTTATCTTCCTTGGTTACTCCTTCAATCAATATTTTTGCGGAAGCTGTACCGATTCTTCCGGCCAAAAGGTTTTCTGAGAATTTGATAAACCTTGAATCGGCTGTCTCAGTATTGGAGTCGATGTTATATTTTAAATTAAAAATCCTTAAGGCCTGTTCCGTTTTATTCTTACCTAAGAAACGTTCCAGAATATTCTGAATATCAGAAATATAGGCTGTTCCTCGCCAGATAAAAGCATTTTCGTGATTCTGAATGTACTTATCGATGTCTACGTAAAGCTCAGCAAAGTTTCTTTCACGGTAATTTCCTTTTGAACTTACGGAAACAATTGTAAACAGGCTTGTATTGACCAGCATCGACCAGAAAAAGATCTGTGGAATTCTTCCTAAATAAGGAATGGTAAAAAAACCGAAAGCATTATACATATCCCTCAAGACCCCTTTAAATTCCTGATTGTACGAAAAATAATACTGGGGAATAATCAGCCCGAAATAGCATATTACCAATCCGGCTAAAAGTCCTGTAACAGCACCTTTATAGCTTCCTCTTCTCCAGAATAAAGCTCCGAAAAATGCAGGTGCCAGCTGTGCAATCACGACAAATGAGATTAATCCTACCGAATCCAGGGAAGTTTTCAAAATGAAATACTTGTAGAAGGCAAAAGCCATAATGATCAATGCGAAAATACTGAACTTCCTGATATTGGTGATGATTCTTGTATTTTGCTCCTCGCTTTCAGATTTTAATTTTCCCAGCAATCCGTATGGAATGATGAGATTGTTGGAAAGCATGATGGATAAAGTAATGGCAGAGATAATGATCATGGAAATACATGAGCTCAATCCTCCAAGAAAGACGAATACTGTGATCAAAGTATTGTCGAAATGCTGTGGAATCAGAATAGAGTAGAACTCAGGATTTACTTTCTGTCCGTCAAAAATTAATCTTCCTCCCCAGGCAATCGGGAAAATAAATACAGTAAAGATTAGAAGGTAAAGCGGAAAAAACCAAATAGCTGTTCTGATGTGCTTTTCCTGCCTGTTTTCAACAATAGCAGTGTGGAACTGTCTTGGGAGAATGCAGATCGCTGTTGCGGAAATCATGCAGAGAACCATCCAGTTCAGGGCACCTTCAATTCCGTTGAAGGTGTTTTTTTCTTTAAAATCTTCAAATTTACTGGCTTTCTCATAAATATCTGAGAAACCATCAAAAACATAATAAATAACGAAAAATCCGAGAATGATAATGAAAAACAGCTTTAAAAAACTTTCCAGAGCAATGGCGGAGATAATTCCAAGCCGTTTTTCTGAAGCATCCACATATCGTGTTCCATAATAAGAAGAAAATAAAGCGATTAAAATTACCACGAAAGTTGCATTATCAGTCAGGATATCTTTTGACATCGGAGTTTCAGTTACCAGATGGAAGGTTTCAGAAATGGCTTTAATCTGCAACCCGATATAAGGAACTATCGCCAGAAGGCAGACTATCGTGATAATGGCACTCAGGCTTCTGCTGTTCCCGTATCTCAATGAAATGAAATCGGCCAGGCTGCTTATTTTGTTGACCCTTGAAATTCTTACAATCCGGGTATTGATATAGATCCATGCCGGAATAATCATAATAGGTCCAATGTAAATTGGCAAATAGTTTAATCCGCTTGTCGCTGCCACACCGATACTTCCATAATACGTCCAGGCAGTACAATATACAGCAAGAGATAAAGCATAGATGTATGGATTATTGATCCAAAGCTTGCTTCTTTTCTTCTCTGCCAGGTAGGCAACTAAGAAAAGGAGGGCCAGATAAAACAGAACGACAAAAAATAATGCGAAACTACTCATCATGTCTTTTTACAATTACAAAAGAAATCACAATGGAAATCATCCAGACCACGAACAGATAAATAAGGATCATAGGATAGCCCAAAACTTCCCTGTCACTATTGAAAAGAAGTGAAATAGGAATGCTGAAAGCAATCATAAGCCCTACGCTCAGTATGATAAGTTTTTGTTCGTGTCTTTTTTTCATAATTATTTTATTTCCTTACTGAAGCATATCGCTTCTTCACGTCCGATGTAAATTCCATAATTTTCAATGACCTTATATTCGTTTTTCAGATAAAACTTTACGGCATTGTCATTTTTTTACGGGTTTCCAGATAGATGTATTTATAGTCAAATTGTTTTGCGGCTTTTTCTAACGCTGAGAGAATCTTTCCGCCTAGGCCTATGTTTTTTTCCAGGGAGAACATGCGTTTAATTTCACATATTTCTGGTGAAAGGGGGCGAAAACCTCCACAGGCTATGGGTTTTTCATCACTTACAGCAATGAGGAACAAAGCTTTCTCCTGAGAAAAGTCATCAAGGTCTGCACTTTTGCTTCCACTCTCACCAGAGATTGTAATAAGAGAAGTATTTAATCTGCAGATGAGGTCAATAACGTTCTTATCCTGAGAAGGACGGGGAATTGCTTTAATCGTGATATCCATTTTTTTATAATTGATAACAGATCATTGATGAATGCCGCATTCATCAATGATCTGTTTTTTGCTTTTAAATTTTATCGTCAGAATATTCTCCTTTTAAGGCGTAATAACCGAAAACTGCCATTCCGCCTGAGATAATCGGCATCAGTACAAAAAGAATGATGATGCCAAAAACCAGATCTTCCTGTTTTCCGGAAGTTATTTTCGGGATTCCCAGTACGGTAATTCCGAAGTAACCCACAATTACTGCTATTGCGATCCAGAGAATGCCTAATATTTTTTTAGTCCGTTCATTTTAGTAGTTTTAAAATTAATAAAAATTTGAGTGATTCAGTACCTAATCGTGAAGATTATTGTTCTTATTTTTAAGATAAAATAATCCGATGATCAAACATACGGCAGCGACTCCAATCGGGTACCAGAGTCCTTCCAGATACCATGTTGCATGTCCTGCTTCTTTTCCTGTAGTCACCAGATAAGTAGCTACCGCTGGAAGAAGTCCTCCAAATACCCCGTTTCCAATATGATAAGGTAATGACATTGAGGTGTAACGGATTCTCACAGGGAACATTTCAACAAGGAAGGCAGCGATAGGTCCGTAAACCATCGTTACAAAGATCACCTGGATGAAAACAAGGAATACCAGGTACCATTTGGTGTTGTCACTTAATTTTAAACTTTGAGAAACTTTGGCTTCTTCCGGTTTTCCGTCTTTCATAACAATCCCTGAAGGTGACCAATGAACTACGCTGTCTTTTTTAATTAAAGTTCCGTCTGTATAAAGTGTTTCTTTGTGAAAAGTCACCAGGCTGTCTGTCGCAATATCATTGTGGATTTTAGCCGTTCTTTTTTCTGTAATTCCATTGGCTGCAATCGTTTTGTTTTCTAGGTTTACACTTTTAAACATGCTGTCGTAAATAGGTCTGTACGCTAAAATAGCGATCAGCATTCCGGTCATCATCACTGCTTTTCTGCCGATTTTGTCAGAAAGCCATCCAAAGAATACAAAGAAGGGTGTTCCTAAAAATAAAGCCGTAGCCATCAATGAATCTACCTGCGCCGATTCTACATTCATGACCTTTTGAAGGAAACTCATGGCATAGAATTGTCCTGTATACCAGATTACACCTTGCCCCATCGCAGCCCCGAATAAAGCCAATAGTACAAATTTGAAATTGTATTTGTTTCCGAAACTTTCCTTTAAAGGGTTTTTGGACGTTTTTCCCTCGCTTTTGGCTTTCGCAAAAAGGGGAGATTCTTTCATGTTCTTTCTGATAATGTAAGATACAGCAACCATCAGAATAGAAATCCAGAATGGAACTCTCCATCCCCACGTATCAAATTCTTCTGCAGAAAGAGTGGTCTTGGTGATCAGAATAACAATTAATGAAATGAAAAGTCCGGCTGTTGCTGTAGTCTGGATCCAGGAGGTCCAGTATCCGCGGCGATGAGGTTGTGCGTATTCTGCGACATACGTGGCAGCACCTCCGTATTCACCTCCTAAAGCAAGCCCCTGAAGTAATCTTAAAATTAAAACCAAAACCGGCGCCAGAAATCCAATGGTTTCATAACTTGGAATACATCCGATCAGGAAAGTGGAAAATCCCATAATCAGTAACGTAACCAGGAAAGTATATTTTCTTCCGATAAGATCTCCCAGTCTCCCGAAAAATAATGCCCCGAAAGGTCTTACTACAAATCCGGCAGCAAAAGTAGCCAGGGTAGATAAAAATGCGGCAGTAGGATTATCCGCAGGGAAAAATTTGGTCGCTAAAACAACGGCCAGACTTCCAAAGATATAGAAGTCATACCATTCTATCAATGTTCCGAGAGATGAGGCAGTGATCACACTCCAGATGGTGCGGTTTTTCTGCCTGTCGGTCATATTTTCGTAGCTTTCGTGATGATTTTCGCTCATATTGATTAGTTTTTGATGTTAGTGGAATAGGATGTTAATTATAATTTTTTTGAACCATTAAAACCTTACAGGTAGATCTGAAACTGTACAATAAATTCTCCTTTAGAAGAAGGACTTTCCGTAGGATTTGTATAAACAGGCCTTGTGGAATACTGTGTCGTTATTTTTGCGTGATGTCCGTCTATAAACCAATTGGCTCCAACATCGAACTGAGATGAAGATTTATCAAAAGCCTCAAAACTTTTACGAGTATAAGCAGCAAAAGGCTGTATTCTGATTTTTGGCTTTTCTGCCTGACTCGGTAATAGTAAACCTGCCTGGGCGTAGATAATATTACCTGTTCCAATGGTTGGCTGTAGATTTCCTGGTCCTGCAATGGCTTTATTCCCTATAAAATTAGGATCAGAAGCGCCAATATTCATGGTTCCCAGATTTCTTACATAGTTCGGTCCGAAATTGTAATTATAATATCCGGCATAGGCAGAAACGGCCATTTTATTTTTTGCCTCACCCAAAGGAATATCTGCAAACGCATCTACAGCAAAAAGGGTAATATCATGTTTTTCAATGTTTGAATTGACAGAAGTTCTTGTTCCGTCAGCCTGATGATAAAAACCGGCACCTATATTGAAGACTTTCTTTGTTCCCAGGTAAGATCCAACTTTAAAAGGAAGTGTGTTGGATTCTTCATCAAGGAACTGATATTCAACATACCCTGCTTTTGAAAAACTGGGATTTCCGTTATTATCAACAGCGACTGCTTTTGAAGGATCTGTTACATTCACAGGAACAAGATCTGTGGCGAAAGGTTTATTTAAACTGAAACGATATTCCAGTTTTCCGTACTTTCCTTTGGCAAACATTCCAAGCTGTCTTGCAAACTGATCTGAATTATCAATCAAAGGCCATGAGAAAACAGGAGAATCTAATGTAAGGAAGTTAAGCGTCGAAGCCATGGTCATACGGGAAAGTCCCATATAGTAGTGTAGTCCGGCCCCTAAAGTTAAACTGAATTTTCCCGCTTCTCCAGGTAAAATAACTGCATATTCGTTCCAGGCATCATGAAAGAACAGCTGGGTTTTCTTTCCGTTTCCATAACCTCCTGTTCCTGAGGTGCCTGAAGCGCCGCCATTGATGAAAGTCTGATTATTAATTCCGAAATGGAGCAGGATCATATATCTCTTAGAGATCTGTGCGTATGTTAATGCACGTAACCTTCTGTTTCCCAGACTCCATGAGTTGTCAGCAGGTTCACTGCCTACCATGGTTCCGGGGTTCATAGATGTATTTCTTACCCAAAACTGGTCCCATAAAATAAATCTGACGAATTTATCCCCGTTTTGGTTGAGGTTAAGTTTTAAGCCACTGCCATAATCAGGAGAGCCTTGTGAATATAAGGAACTGCTGATTAAAGCTAATCCAATGAATGTAAGTAATTTCTTCATAAATTATCAATTTTTGGCGTTGTTTTTTGTGAATGCCAAATTGTAATTAATAATTTATTTATGAAAATTTAATATATATTAGTGGTAATAGTATAGTTAATATTTAGTAGAATTTGATTTTCGTGATGCGGGGTTCGAGGTTTGGGGTTTAAGATTTTAAAATTATAATTTTTTAAATATTTGATATACAGTTTTTTTGTAAGAGTATTTTCACCTCGGTTTTAAAACTTCATGACTCGCATCCCGCGAAACCCACATCCCGAAACCCGCGCTACTTTTTAAACCGTTCCCACTTAATCAGCATATATTTATCGGCAAATTGTGTGATGATAATTCCGGAGTTTTTAATATTCTCTTCCTGAGCGATATACTCAATCAGTTCGCTTTGCTTTAGTATCTTATAAACAGGATGGAATTCAGAATGGGGCGGCCTTGTGATATTGTATTTTTTAATCCATGAGCTTATGGTAACATGGGAAACACCGATAATTCTTTCAATTTCACGATAACTTAAGCCTTCCAGATAAAGCTGAAGAGCTTTGGTTACATAGTAATCATCTATTTGCTTTCCCAGTTTTTTAACGGTAAAATAATAGTTGCAGTCTTTGCAGTGGAAGCGTTGTTTATTGTTGATGATACCGCTTTTTACTACTTTGATACTCTTGCATTTAGGACAGGTGTTTTCCATAACTATATTATTTTAGCAAATATATAATAAATTAGCAAATGTACATTTTTGTGTAAAGATAATTTTACCTGCTTAAAATTTTAAAACAAAAAAAATATCTTTTTAATTTGGATTTAAAAGAAATTATATTTTAAATTTGCCAAAAAAATTAGATAAATAAATGGAAATAGAAATTTCCTCATGCGAACATCTAATGTATGTGAGTGAAATACAGCAGGAAATGTACGATTCTGCACAGCGCAGAGGAACGGGTATCGCAAAACGTTCTATAGAATATTTGAGTAAAAAGATTTCAGAAGGCAATGCTGTGGTAGCCACTGAAAACGGAGAGTGGGTAGGTTTCTGTTATATAGAGACCTGGTCACATGGGAAGTTTGTGGCTAATTCGGGGCTGATTGTGTCACCGAAATTCAGGAACGGGGGAGTAGCGACTCAGATCAAGCAGAAAGTTTTCCAGTTATCTAGAGATAAATATCCGGATGCGAAAGTGTTTGGATTAACAACCGGTTTGGCAGTAATGAAAATAAATAGTGATTTGGGATATAAACCCGTGATCTATTCTGAACTGACTCAGGATGAAGAATTCTGGAACGGCTGCAAAAATTGTGTAAACTATGAAATTTTAATGATGAAGGAACGTAAAAACTGTCTTTGTACAGCCATGTTATTTGTTCCGGAAAACGATAAAAAAAAAGAGGAGGTAGTGAATAATCTGCCTGAAAATAAATATGATGGAATGATTCAGAAAGATTTTGATGAATTCCATGTGACCATTAATAAAAATAAAAAGAGTCCAGATGAAAAAGAAAGTCATCTTAGCGTTTAGCGGAGGTTTAGATACTTCCTACTGTGCTAAATATCTTAGTGAAACACTAGGGTATGATGTGTATGCCGTTACTGTAAACACCGGAGGTTTTTCAAAAGAAGAAGAAAAAGAGTTGGAAAGAAAAGCCTTAAACCTTGGAGTAAAAGAGTACAGGTGCGTAGACGCTCAGGAAGATTACTATAATTCATGTGTGAAATATTTGATTTTCGGGAATGTATTGAAAAATAATACCTATCCTCTATCGGTAAGTGCTGAACGTACTATTCAGGCGCAGGAGATTGCAAAATATGCCATTGAAGTACAGGCAGATGCCATTGCTCACGGAAGTACAGGAGCAGGGAACGATCAGGTTCGTTTTGACTTGATTTTCCAGGTGATGTGTCCAAATATTGAAATTATTACTCCAATTCGTGATATGGCTTTGTCCCGTGAAGAAGAAATTGAGTTTTTGAAAGAACACGGTTATGAAATGGAATTTCAAAAAGCTCAATATTCTGTCAATAAAGGACTTTGGGGAACTTCAGTAGGCGGTAAAGAAACACTGACATCCAGAAATTACCTGCCGGAAGAAGCTTTTCCATCCCAGATTAAAGAAACTCAGCCTTCAGAGCTGGAGATCGAGTTTAAAAACGGAGAAGTGGTAGGAGTCAATGGAGAAAGCTTTGAACATTCAGTATACGCCATTCAAAAAATAGAAGAACTGGCTTCAGCATATGGAATTGGTCGTGATATTCACGTAGGGGATACCATTGTTGGGATTAAAGGACGAGTAGGATTTGAAGCGGCAGCAGCATCGGTGATTATCAAAGCGCATCATTTATTGGAAAAACATACGCTTTCAAAATATCAGCAAATGATGAAGTCGCAGTTATCCGACTGGTATGGAAACTGGCTTCATGAAGCACTTTTCTTAGATCCTGTCATGAGAAATATTGAGTCGTTCTTGGTAGATTCTCAGAAAACAGTAACCGGGAAAGTATTTGTAACCCTTCATCCTTACAGATTTATTCTTAACGGAATTGAATCTGATCATGATCTGATGTCCGACAAATTCGGAAGCTATGGAGAAGCGAACAGAGCATGGACGGGAGAAGATGTAAAAGGATATACGAAGATTGTAAGCAATTCTTTAAATATATACCACCAGATTAACCAAAATATCAACTAGTTCCGCAAGGACGATGTAGTGAAAGGCAGAACAAAATGCTGTCAGAATTAAAATGAAGAAAACAGTAGGAATTATTGGTGCCAACGGTTATACAGGAAGTGAGCTGATACGCTTACTGGCTTTTCATCCCCATGTGACATTGAGTTTTTTATATAGTCGTTCGAATTCGGGAACAAGAATTTCGGATCTGTACCCGGATTTAACGACAGTTTGTGAAATGGTTTTGACGGATAAGCCTGAAGACGTGGATGTTCTTTTTCTATGTCTTCCTCATAAAGAAAGTCAAAACTGGTTAACGCAGAACCCTGTCAAGGATGAAACGCTGGTGATTGATCTTGGAAACGATTTCCGCTTAGAAGGAAATTTCGGAAACAGAAATTTTATCTACGGATTGCCGGAAATTAATAAAAAACAACTAGTGGGTGCTAAAAGTATTGCGAACCCGGGATGTTTTGCTACGGCCATTCAATTGGCTTTGCTGCCATTGGCGGAAAAAGGAGTGTTGAATGAGGTCTTTACCACAGGGATTACGGGTTCTACGGGAGCCGGGCAGTCTCTGCAGGCAACCACTCATTTTACCTGGAGAAATGATAATGTTTCAGCCTATAAAACATTAACTCATCAACATGTGGATGAGATTTTGCAGCAGCTGATTGCATTCAATAATAAAGAAGTAAACCTGAACTTTGTTCCTTGGAGAGGAGATTTTGCAAGAGGGATTTTTACAAGTTCCACCATGAAGACGGAGCTGGAGCTGGAGGAAATAGAACATTTGTATCAGGATTTTTATGCAGAGGAGCCTTTTGTTACAGTAAGCAGGAAGGCAGTGGATTTAAAGCAGGTTGTCAATACCAATCGCTGTGTGATTCAAATCGAAAAGAGTGGAAATGTTGTCGTTATTCACTCAGCGATTGACAATTTGTTAAAAGGTGCTTCGGGGCAGGCCGTACAGAATATGAATCTGGCTATGAACTGGGAAGAAAATGCAGGATTAAACCTGAAACCGATAGCATTCTAATATAGAAAGTAGATGGATGTATGGGAACTCGAAACCCGAATCCCGCATCATTCATTATTTATCAATTATCATTTATAAAAAGACATGAATTTATTCAACGTATATCCATTATTCAACATAAATCCGGTTAAAGCACAGGGATCTTTTCTGTGGGATGATAAAGGAGAACAATATCTTGATTTTTACGGAGGTCATGCTGTGATTTCTATCGGGCACAACCATCCACACTATCAGAATAAGCTGAAAGATCAGCTTGAAAAAATTTCTTTCTATTCCAATTCTGTTCAGAATGAATTACAGACTGAACTGGCAGAAAAATTAGGAAAGCTTTCAGGATATGAAGATTATAACCTTTTCTTATGCAATTCTGGAGCAGAAGCCAATGAAAATGCATTGAAGCTGGCTTCATTTCATAACGGAAAAAGCAAAGTGCTTTACTTTTCAGGCTCATTTCACGGCAGAACTTCTGCAGCGGTTTCAGTGACTGATAATCCGAAAATTGTAGCTCCGGTTAATTTTTCTGAAAGATTCATCAAATCAGAATGGAATGATATACAAGAGCTTGAAGAAACCTTTGAAAAATTTGGAAATGAAATTTCATCCGTAATCATCGAAGGAATTCAGGGAGTAGGAGGAATTATGATTCCAACACCGGAATTTTTATCTAAAATCAAAGAATTATGTGAAAAATATGATACTGTTCTTATTTTGGATGAAGTGCAGTCCGGGTATGGGAGAAGCGGATATTTCTTTGCGCATCAGGAATTTGGTGTAGAAGCAGATATTATTACTACGGCTAAAGGAATGGGAAATGGTTTCCCTGTGGGCGGAGTTTTAATCCATCCTAAATTCGAGGCAAGCAATGGTTTGCTTGGAACTACATTTGGAGGAAATCATCTGGCTTGTGCAGCTTCAATTGCTGTGCTGGATGTCATGAAAGATGAAAATCTTCTTGAAAATGCACAACAGATGGGTGAGTATATTGAAAATGAAATTAAAGATTTACCACATATTAAATCTATCCGAAGGAAAGGATTGATGATCGGAATAGAACTCGACAGAGACTGTTCAGAAGTAAGGAAAGAATTACTGTTTGATCATCATATTTTCACTGGAAACTCTAATGATAAAAGTGTTTTAAGGATTCTTCCGGCACTGAATATCAAAAAAGAGGAAACAGATCTTTTCATCAGTGCCCTGAAGGGGGTATTGGAAAATATCTAAGGGATTTAAAAACAAAATCTTTAAAATTACTTTAAAATGAAATGGATATTCCATTTGTCCATTGAAAAAAAATAGAAAATACCAAATGAAAAAATTTACCTCTGTAAGTGATGTAGAAAACTTACAGGAAATCATAAAAAAAGCTTTACAGATAAAAGCAGACCCCCTTACTGGAACACAAAAAGGAAAGGGAAAAACAATCGGACTTGTATTTTTAAACTCAAGTTTGAGAACCCGTCTGAGCAGTCAGATTGCAGCTCAAAATTTAGGTTTAAATGTGTTGACATTAAATGCAGCACAGGAAGCCTGGAATCTTGAATTTGCTGACGGAGCGGTGATGAACGGCGACACTGTAGAACATATCAAAGATGCTATCGAAGTGTTAAATCAATATTGTGATATCATTGCGGTACGTTGTTTTGCAGGGATGAAGAGCAAAGAAGATGATGTGAATGAAAGCATCCTAAGCCAGTTTGAAAAGCATGCAAAAGTACCTGTTATTTCTCTGGAATCAGCTACCCGCCATCCACTGCAAAGTTTAGCAGACTGCATCACCATTACAGAAAATTGGAAAAAAGACCATAAACCAAAAGTGGTATTAACCTGGGCACCGCATATCAAACCTATTGCTCATGCCGTTGGAAATTCTTTC
Source organism: Chryseobacterium sp. PCH239 (assembly GCF_018924625.1). Classification (NCBI taxonomy): domain Bacteria; kingdom Pseudomonadati; phylum Bacteroidota; class Flavobacteriia; order Flavobacteriales; family Weeksellaceae; genus Chryseobacterium; species Chryseobacterium sp. PCH239. The sequence goes on along the minus strand of NZ_CP073027.1, from coordinate 1,381,771 downwards.
GCAGAATGGATGCAGGAAATGGATGTAGAGTTAGTGATTACAAACCCCGAAGGGTATGATTTAGATAAAAACTTCACAAAAGATGTGAAAGTAATCCATGATCAGGATGAAGCATTGAAAGATGCAGACTTTATCTATGTGAAAAACTGGTCTTCTTTTGATGACTACGCAGCAATGCCTGAAGTAAAGGGTGAGTGGATGCTTACGAATGAAAAACTAGCGCATACCAATGATGCGAAAGTAATGCACTGTCTACCGGTTCGCCGTAATGTGGAACTGAGTGATGAAGTGATGGATGGAGATCATTCTATCATTTATCAGCAGGCAAAAAACCGTATTTTCTCCGCACAGGCTGTGTTCAGTGAAATTTTAGATGAATTGAAAGCCCAATAATAATCCTTGTCAAGGTTCAAAACGTTGACAAGGATAGAAAAAAGAAAAGATCACAAAACGTTTACAATGAAAGAAAAGTTATACATCATAAAAATTGGCGGAGCTTTAATAGATGATGAGGAATTATTGAGCCAATTCTTAGAACAGTTTTCCGAAATTACTGAAAAGAAAATCCTTGTTCATGGTGGTGGCAAGTTGGCAACAACGCTTGCTGATAAACTGGGTATCGAACAAAAGATGATCAATGGAAGGAGGATTACGGATAAAGAAACACTGGATATTGTAACGATGGTATATGCGGGAGGAATCAATAAAAATATCGTTGAAAAGTTGCAGCAGAAAAGATGCAATGCCATAGGGTTCTCAGGAGCAGACGGAAATTTAATTAAAGCTAAGAAAAGAGAACATCCTGAAATCGATTTTGGATTTGTGGGGGATATTACCAAGAAAAGTGTAAACAGAAAGCTGGTTTCAAAACTCATCAAACTGGATCTTGTTCCTGTATTTTCTGCGATTACCCACGACAGAAAAGGAAATCTTTTCAATACCAATGCAGATACCATTGCTTCTGTGATGGCGCAGGCTCTTTCTGAGAAATATGAAGTTGAACTGTTGTATTGTTTTGATAAGGAAGGTGTTTTGAAAGATATAAACGATCCTGAATCTGTGATTAAAAGTGTAACTGAAGAAGATTTTACCACACTAAAAGAAGAAGGAAAACTTCACAAAGGGATTTTGCCCAAACTTGAAAATGCTCTTGGAGCTATAAAAAATAATGTAGACAAAGTGTTTCTGATCAAAGAAACAGAATTGAAAAACCATATAGAAAATCATCATGCAGGAACTGAAATCTGTTTATAATAAAGAAGAGCTATTGAATAATGCGGTCGGATTGCTTAAAAATTTGATTGAGATTCCTTCATTCAGTAAAGATGAGTTTAATACTTCGGTAGAAATTGAAAATTTTTTCAAAAAACACCAGATTCCTACCAAACGTTTTAAAAATAATATCTGGGCGGTAAATAAGCATTTTGATGTCTTTAAACCTTCTATTTTACTGAATACCCATCATGATACGGTAAAGCCAAACAAAGCTTACACGCTGGATCCGTTTGTCCCTATTGAAAAAGATGGAAAATTATTTGGATTGGGAAGTAATGATGCCGGAGCTTCTTTGGTTTCTATGGCACAGGTTTTTTTACATTTTTATAATAAAGAAGATTTAAAATATAATTTAGTTATTGCTTTGACGGCAGAGGAGGAGATTTCAGGATTTGATGGAATAGAGGCTCTGTTTCCGCAGCTACACAACATAGAACTCGCCATTGTAGGAGAACCCACGCAGATGAATCTGGCGATTGCAGAAAAAGGACTTCTTGTGATTGATGGAGAAATGAAAGGTACTCCTTCTCACGCCGCTCATCCTAATGATGATAACTCAATTGTAAAATGTATGCAGGATCTGCAGAATATTCTTTCCTTTAAATTTCCGAAGGTTTCAGAATATCTGGGCGAAGTTAAAGTGACTTTATCAGGAATCCATGCAGGAGTACAGCATAATGTGGTTCCGGAATCGTGCAATTTCACACTGGATGTTAGGGTAACGGATGAATATTCCAATCAGGAAGCATTTGAAATCATCCAATCTCAGATGAAATCTACATTAACGGCAAGATCGTTCAGACTGAATTCCTCCAAGATCGAAATGGATCATCCGTTTGTAAAAGCAGGAATTGAAATCGGAAGGACCACCTATGGTTCACCTACTTCCTCAGATCAGGCGATTATTCCATGTACATCAGTGAAAATGGGACCTGGAGACAGCAGGCGCTCTCATACTGCAGATGAATTTATCTATATCCATGAAATAGAAGAAGGAATAGAAATCTACATCAGAATTTTAGAAAAAGTGTTATAAGAATGGAAGATGGGTGTAGGAAGATGGAAGTTATAGCAGTGTGTTATTAGCTTCCAGCCTCCAGCCTCAGACTTCCGACTCAATATATGTTTTGACTCCGTCCGGCAGGCATGAAGTTTAGTTTTTAAAAGATTTATGCAAAAAAGAAAATTAGGAATGAAAGCTTCACATAAGGAAATGTTTTTTTATAGTTAATAGTAATAAGGATTGCCTTGCCGGGCTTGTCAAGACCCATCAGTATTTTAAATCAGAGAATATGAAAAAAATATGGCAGAAGGATGACCTTGCCACCAATATACTAGTCAATAACTTTACAGTCGGTAAAGACCTTGACTTTGATGAACGTTTAGCCAAATATGACGTAAAAGGCTCTATGGCCCATTGCAAGATGCTGGCAGAAACCGGAATTATCACTCAGGAAGAGTCAGAACAGATGTTATCTGTCTTAAATAGTATCTTAAATCAAATTGAGGATGGGACTTTTGAAATTGATAAAGAAGCTGAGGATATCCATTCTCAGGTAGAAGCAATCTTAATTGAAAAATTAGGAGATACAGGAAAGAAAATCCATACGGCAAGATCAAGAAATGATCAGGTTTTACTGGATATCAAATTGTATTTATTGGATGAAATCCGTGAGATCACAGCCCTTACAGATGAGTTTTTCCAGATTTTAATTCAACTGGCAGATCAGCATAAAAACTTTTTGCTTCCAGGATATACTCACTTGCAGATTGCAATGCCTTCCTCGTTCGGATTGTGGTTTGGAGCTTATGCAGAAGCGCTTTTGGATGACGTGGAAATGTTATTTTCAGTAAAGAACATCATTAATAAAAACCCATTAGGATCAGCGGCTGGTTATGGTTCATCTTTCCCGATCAATCGTGAAAGTACCACTTACAATCTAGGCTTCCAGTCGATGAACTATAATTCGGTGTATGCTCAGATGACCCGTGGAAAGTCAGAAAAAATGTTATCAATGGCAATGGCTACTTTAGCTGGAACACTTGGGAAATTTGCTTATGATGTATGTTTGTATCTAAGCCAGAATTTTGATTTTATCAGCTTTCCAAAAGAATTTACTACGGGAAGCAGTATTATGCCGCACAAAAAAAATCCGGATATCTTTGAGCTGGTTCGCGCACGATGCAACAGAATTCAGTCACTTCCCAATGAGTTGATTCTTTTGACAAGCAATCTGCCTTCAGGATATCACAGAGATGTACAGTTGACCAAAGAAATTCTTTTCCCGGCTATTGATTCCCTGAAAGAATGTCTGGAGATCCTAAGCTATACTTTACCAAATGTTAAGGTAAAAGACGGGATTCTGGAGGACGAGAAATACAAATACCTTTTCAGTGTGGAAAAGATCAATGAAGAGGTGAAAAGCGGAAGTTCTTTCCGTGATGCTTATGTAAAAGTAGGGCAGGAGATTGAAAATAATGAGTTTGAATTTGAACCTGGAAACCTTGAACATACCCACCAGGGAAGTATCGGAAATCTTTGCCTGGACAAAATAGAATATCAGTTCAATAAACTGAAAAATAAATTATTGGGTTAGAATCTAAGCCATTAAGGTCGTCAAAAACTTAGGCAAAAATCAGTGGAAATTCTAAAAATATTTTAGCCTGCTGTCTTTTCGTTTGTGGAAACCTTAATCTTTAATAAATCTTAACTGCTTAAGTGATCTTAATGGTTGGATTTTACTCCGCTCTTTGAATTTGATGATTGATCTTTAAACTGACTATGGTTGGAAATTGAGATTAAATCTGCTGTATAAAATTTTATCGGAGATAAAATCTTTGCGCCTTAAAGCATAAAATTAATAAATTTCTTTTGCGTCTTTGCGTTTTCTAAACAAGATAGTAGAAATGAAAATTGTTGGTATACACAAAGGTGCAAGGAATTGTATAATAGATATTACTTTTAAGGCGCAAGAAAATCAAAGATTTTCAGCAATTGAAATAGGAATGAATAATGAGTTTAAAATAAGAGGGATTATTCCAGATCAATTTTAAACTTGGTGGATTTTTTCACCTCGTGAAGTACAATAGAACTGTGATATTGTCCGATGTTGGGAAGGTTTGAAATTACGCTTACGGCAAACTCATTATAGGAATTGATATCTTTCGCGATAATTTTCAGCATATAATCATATTCCCCGGAAAGGCTGGTGATTTCCTGAACTTCGTCGTATTTGGAAATGTTGTCCTCAAAGGTCTCCAATACTTTTTTGGATTGCTCCTTAAGACGGACATTGCAATAAACGATGATATTCAGACCCAGTTTTTCACGGTTTAAAAGACCTACGTATTTTTCAATGATGCCCTGCTTCTCCAGTTGTTTGATTCGCTCATACGTAGGAGTAAAGGTAAGACCTATCTTTTCGGAAATTTCTTTAACCGATAATGTAGAATCTTCTTGAATAATACTGAGAATCATTTTGTCTTTTAAATCCATAAATAAAGTTGTGTGCTAACAAAAATATTAATTTTAAATGAGAATAAGGAAAGACTGAAGTTTTTAATTTATTTTAAACATAATTTTTGTAGGTTCATGAAATTGTTGTATCTTTGCACCTAATGAATAAAAAAGCATTTATATCATTAGATTTACCGGGCGAAAGCGCCCTTTACGATATTTATTGTTATTAGCGAAGATTGTTGTCTTCGCTTTTTTTATGCCCAAAAATTAGAATTATGTTTACGATTACAGAACTAAGCACCGAGAGAATCAACAGTATACTGACAGAAGCACTGGCTTTTGCAAATGGTAAAACTGCTAAAATTGAAGGAGAAGTTTTTTGCTCAAACCTTTTCTTCGAAGACAGTACAAGGACGAAGACAAGCTTCGATCTTGCGGAAAGAAAACTAGGACTTCAGGTAGTTCCTTTTGATGCATCACACAGTTCGGTAAACAAAGGTGAGAGTCTTTATGACACTGTAAAGACCATTGAAAGTATAGGAGTGAACCTTGTAGTGATCCGTGATAAGAAAGACAGATACTTCGAGGAATTGAAAAATATTAAGATTCCGGTAATCAACGGAGGAGATGGTACAGGAAACCACCCTTCACAGTGTATGCTGGATCTGATGACCATTTATCAGGAATTCGGAAAGTTTGAAGGACTGAAGGTGGGAATTGTAGGAGATGTAAAACACAGCCGTGTTGCCAATTCAAATGCAGAAGCATTAAGAAGACTGGGAGCAAAAGTATACTTCTCAGGACCGGAACAATGGTTTGATGAAGGAGCCTTGATCAACGGAACGTATATGTCAGTGGATGAGCTGATCGCTGAAGTGGATGTTCTGATGTTATTAAGAATCCAGCATGAAAGACACGATGCAGCAATGAGCTTCACTGCTTCAGAGTACCATAAAAGATATGGTCTGACCAAAGAAAGAGAACAGTCCATGAAAAAAGAAGCAATCGTCATGCATCCGGCTCCGATCAACAGAGGTGTCGAGATAGATTCAGATCTTGTAGAATGTGAAAGATCAAGAGTCTTTAAACAAATGGAAAATGGTGTTTTCGCCAGAATGGCCATTTTGAAAGAAGCGTTGGAAAGTAAGGGGTATACTTTTAAATAAGAACCAAGGTAAAAGAGCCAGGGTAAAAGTAAAAAGTAAAAAGTAAAAAGTAAAAGTAAAAAGTAAAAAGGTAAAGAGCCGCGTAGGGGCGACCTGTTAATGACATATAAAATAATAAGAGATAAAAGTTTAAAATGAAGAAAAAATTAATACTGGAGTCCGGTGAAGTGTTTCATGGAGAAGGTTTCGGAGCAGAATTGGAAACTGCAGGGGAAGTAGTTTTCAATACCGGAATGACAGGGTATCAGGAATTGATCTCTGACCCATCATACTGTGGTCAGATAGTTTGTATGACCTATCCGCTTATCGGAAATTATGGTATTAACCGTGATGATTATGAAAGTATCGAGCCGGCAATTAAAGGGCTTATCGTAAAAGAACTGTGCGATCTTCCTTCCAATTTCCGTACTCAGATTACTTTAGATGAATTATTTAAAAAGAAAAACCTTTCAGGAATTTCAGGTATCGACACCAGAAGACTGACAAGAGTTCTTCGTAACCATGGAGTAGTAAAAGGAAAAATTGTAAACGATGATGCTGACGAAGCTGCTGTAGCTTCTGAGTTGAAATCAACAACTTTCCCAACCAATCAGGTAGAGGAGGTTTCTACAAAAACACCTTACGCTAACCCGAACAGAGGTTTCAAAGTGGTCTTAGTAGATTTCGGTGCAAAACTGGGAATTATCAGAGAATTGTCTCAAAGAAACTGTGACATCATCGTGGTTTCTCAAGACACGACTGCAGAAGAAATTCTATTGATGAATCCGGACGGTATCATGCTATCAAACGGTCCTGGTGACCCGGAAGATGTACCACACGCCTTAGATATGATCAGAGGATTATTAGGAAAAGTTCCAATCTTCGGAATCTGTTTAGGACATCAGTTAATTGGTCTTGCTTGTGGAGCGAAAACTTTCAAGCTGAAATTCGGACACAGAGGAGGAAACCACCCGGTATTGGATCTGGAGAAAAATACAGTAGCCATTACTTCTCAAAACCATGGGTATGCTGTTGATCAGGAAAGTTTAAAAGGAACAGACCTTATCGAAACACACATTGCCTTAAATGACAGAACAAACGAAGGATTAAAACACAAAATCCACCCTTGTTTCTCCGTTCAGTATCACCCTGAAGCAAGCCCGGGTCCTGAAGATGCAAATTACCTGTTTGATGAGTTCATTCAAATGATGGAGGACTTTAAGAAATAAGAGTGACTTCAGATATTAGACATCAGATAGCAGACTTTATCATGCATAATTTTGAAAAATTGGTCTTTTGGCAGAAATCTATTGAACTTGCAAAACAGGTTTATCTCATTTGTGCGGAGTTACCTAAAGATGAAAAGTTTGGTTTGATTTCTCAAATTAAAAGATCTGTAATCTCTATTCCTTCAAATATAGCTGAAGGTGCAGGAAGAAATAATGATAGAGAATTTTATCATTTTCTTGGAATAGCAAATGCATCCTCCTTTGAGTTACAGACCCAGTTAATTTTAACTAGAGAATTAAATTTACTTGAAGCAGAAAAAGTTAATGGTTTAATATCAAATCTAAATGAAATTCAAAGAATGATTTATACATTCAAATCTAATTTAAAAAAGTAAAACAACCTGTTGGAAGTCTGAAATCTGACATCTAACATCTTGTATCTAAAAAAAGAAAAATGGCAAAACGTACAGATATAAAAACAATTTTAGTAATCGGTTCAGGACCTATCATCATTGGTCAGGCAGCTGAATTTGATTACGCAGGAACGCAGGCTTGTTTGTCTTTGAAAGAAGAAGGCTACAAAGTAATTTTGATCAACTCAAACCCTGCAACGATCATGACGGATGTGGAAATCGCTGATAAAGTATATATTGAGCCGATTTCATTACAGTTTGTAAGCCACATCATCAGAAAAGAACGTCCGGATGCTTTATTACCAACCCTTGGAGGCCAGACAGGTCTTAACATGGCGGTAGAACTGGAGAAATCAGGAATTCTTGAAGAGTGCAAAGTGGAAGTATTGGGAACAAAACTTTCTGCCATCAACAGAGCAGAAGACAGAGATCTTTTCCGTGAGCTGATGAGAGAACTGAACGAGCCGGTACCGGAATCTGATATCGTCAATACGGTTGAAGGAGCTCTTGCTTTTGCAGATGAAATCGGATATCCTGTAATTGTTCGTCCTGCCTTTACAATGGGAGGAACCGGAGGTGGTATCGCTTCCACAGAAGCTGAATTGAAAGAAATCGCTGAATTGGGACTAAAACACAGCCCGGTTACACAGTGTCTTATTGAAAAATCAATCGCAGGTTTCAAAGAAATTGAATACGAAGTAATGCGTGATGCAAACGACAACGCCATTGTAGTTTGTAACATGGAAAATATAGACCCGGTAGGTGTTCACACAGGAGACTCTATCGTAGTTGCGCCTTCTCAGACGCTTTCAGACAGAGAATATCAGCTGCTGAGAAATGCTTCCCTGAAAATCATCAGAGCATTAGGAATTGAAGGAGGATGTAATGTACAGTTAGCTTTAGATCCGCATTCATTCGATTACTATATCATCGAAGTAAACCCGAGAGTTTCCCGTTCATCAGCATTAGCAAGTAAAGCAACAGGTTATCCGATTGCAAAGATTGCTGCAAAGATCGCTGTAGGATTGACTCTGGACGAAATCATGAACCCGGTAACAGGAAAAACATACGCATGTTTCGAGCCGGCTCTTGACTATGTGGTAACAAAATTCCCAAGATTCCCATTCGATAAATTCGAAACAGCAGACAGAAGACTTTCCACTCAGATGAAAGCAACTGGTGAAGTAATGGCGATCGGAAGAAACCTTGAAGAATCTTTACAGAAAGCCATCCGCTCATTAGAAACAGGAATCAAGCATTTAGGATTAAAAACAAAGCAGGCTCAGGCTCTTACTGCTGAAGAAATCGAAAGAAGAATCAGAGTGTGTGATGATGAGAGATTATTCATTATCGGAGATGCTTTAAGAAGAGGATACGACTGGGAACAGATTGTAGAATGGAGTAAAATCGATAAATTCTTCATCTGGAAACTGAAAAAATTAGTTGACTTCGAAAAAGTAATCGCTGAAAACAAATTCGATAAAGAAACCCTGATTGAAGCGAAGAGATTAGGCTTTGCAGACATCAATATCGCAGTTCTTTGGGATGTAAAAGAGCGTGAGGTTTTCAACTTCAGAAAAGAAAACGGAATCATGCCGGTGTACAAAATGGTAGATACCTGCGCCGCTGAATTTGAAAGTGAAACGCCTTACTTCTACGGAACTTACGAAGAAGAGAATGAAAGCGTTGTTTCAGATAAAGAAAAAATCATCGTACTAGGTTCCGGGCCTATCAGAATCGGACAGGGAGTAGAATTTGACTATGCAACGGTTCACTCGGTATGGGCAATCAAAGAAATGGGTTACGAAGCGATTATCATCAACAACAACCCTGAGACAGTCTCTACAGACTTCTCAATTTCAGATAAACTTTACTTCGAGCCGCTTACAGAAGAAGATGTAATGAACATCATCGAGCTTGAAAAACCAAAAGGAGTAGTGGTACAGTTCGGAGGGCAGACAGCGATTAACCTTGCCGATAAACTAGCCGCTCACGGAGTACAGATCTTAGGAACTTCACTGGAAGATCTTGACAGAGCTGAAAACAGAGATAAGTTTGAAAAAGCACTTCAGGAGCTTGGAATTCCTCAGCCAAAAGGAAGAACTTCAACTTCGAAAGAAGAAGCAATAAAAATTGCCAACGAAATCGGATATCCGGTATTGGTACGTCCAAGCTACGTTCTTGGAGGTAGAGCAATGGAAATTGTATACGCAGAAGCAGAACTGGCTCACTACATGGAAAATGCAGTAGAAGCAAGCCCTGAGCACCCTGTATTGGTAGACAAATACATGGTAGGAAAGGAAATTGAAGTAGATGCCATCTGCGACGGTGAAACGGTAGTGATTCCAGGAATTATGGAGCACATCGAAAGAGCAGGGGTTCACTCCGGAGACTCAATCGCGGTATATCCTCCACAGAATATATCTCAGAGCGAGATTGATACTTTGGTAGACTACACACAAAGACTGGCAAAAGGATTAAACGTTATCGGATTAATGAATATCCAGTACGTTCTTTTCGAAGGAAATGTATATGTAATCGAAGTAAACCCTCGTTCTTCAAGAACAGTTCCTTTCTTATCTAAAATCACGGAAGTTCCAATGGCGAATCTTGCTACAAAGGCAATTCTGGGACAAAAACTGAAAGATTTAGGATACGAAAACGGATTAGTTCCAAACAAAGAAGGAGTATTTGTAAAAGTGCCGGTATTCTCTTTCTCAAAACTAACGAAAGTTGATATCTCTTTAGGCCCTGAAATGAAGTCTACAGGAGAAGTTATGGGGAAAGATACAACCCTTGAAAAAGCACTTTACAAAGGATTGGTAGCAGCGGGAAGAAAAGTTCCTATGCACGGATCTATCCTGTTCACAGTAGCTGATAAGCATAAAGATGAAGCAGCAGCTCTTGCAGCAAGATTCCATGAAGTCGGATTCAGAATCTGGGCTACGGAAGGTACTGCGAAGTTCTTCGAAGAAAAAGGAATCCCTTGCAAAATCGGATACAAAATCGGAGAAGAAAGTGTAAATCTTATCGACCTGATCCAGAAAGGAAAAGTTCAGTATGTTGTAAATACCACTACAAAAGGTAAGCAGGCAGAAAGAGACGGATTCCAGATCAGAAGAATGAGTGTGGAAAACGGTGTTCCTTGTTTAACTTCAATGGATACGGTAGAAGCAATTCTAAAAGTAATCGAAAGCATGAGCTTCAAAATGGAGACAATGTAATTTCGAAAAATAAATATTCTAAACCTCATAGATTTTAAAAACCTATGAGGTTTTTTTATGCTCAAACCTACTAAAATAATACCACAAAAGGGTAATTGACATACGATTTCATACAGAGTACTTTTGGTATGTCATAACAAATGAAAGTTTGATAATACAACTCTCATTATATGCAAAACTCATTAACTAACCTCAAAAAACTATACAAATGGAACCTAATCAATGTACAAAACTTCTAGAGGGTGGAATTTATACCACTTTGAATGTCGTAAAAACAGGAGATTTTCTTTACGACCTGAAGAAATATTATGAATCCGAAAAATTCAAAGACGATTTTAAAACTCAAAAATTTTCATTTGGTTTTGAAGCAATTGATCCTACATCACTGGTTAAAAATGTTTTAAATTTAGGTGCTTCTGATGATGAAATTCATAATTTTCAGGAGAAAATCAAATCTTTGGACACCATTATGGTCTCACAATCATTTTTTGATTCTTTTAGTTTGCTTACACCCAACAAAGACATCATTGAAGGATATGTGAAATGTTTAGAAGTTCAAAATAATAAAAAAGGATTATCAACAGTAGTACAGGAAGGAGATGAAGGGATAACCATCTATATTTTTTACAACAAAATATCAAGCACGGATCCAAGCCCTATTGTCGAAGATTATAAAATAACCAATGGGATAGAAATAAGCAAAAGCTTTAATAAAGGGGGTATTCTGGATGATGATAATTCAATTACTTTTAAAAGAAACGATCCGTCAAAAGATATTTTCTTTTTCCTGGACACAGATAAAGGTCCTGTAAACTGCTTATTAAATGGACTTCCCAGTGGTTTTAATAAAGATTTTCCTGTAGGAACAATACTTTGTTCATACTTAAGTTGGGAAGAATTTCAGGAGGTAACTAAAAATAATCTGGCAAATCCTGATAAGAACTGGAATAGCAAATACTCAAAATGGGCACCTTGTGACGGAAGAAAAGTAGACACAACCTGCGGGCTTGCCCGTGCCACACAAAATCTTACAAATGTTCCCGATTTGAGAGGTATTTTCCTTCGTGGAAATAATGCTTTCGACTCCAATGAATTAGGCTACGGTATCCCAACGGTTTCTGAAAATCAAAAAGATCCAGAGGGTAACAGATTACGGGGAAGTATCCAGGGAGATGAAATCAAAGAGCACGATCATCAGATTGTTCAGCAGAGTTTTGGAGGAGTAACTTCTACGCCAAGGGCAGTTTCTGCAAATACATCAGGTGCTGATGGTGACCTTGATGGTTCACAGGTAGTTAGCGGTTATGATAAATCAACGGTCCCTTTAGTTATTGCTGCTGCCGGGGGAAAAGAAACCCGTCCCAAAAATATGGCTGTCAATTATTATATAAGAATAAATTAATAACAAAAGTGATCAAAATTGTTACTGTAGTACAGTCAATCCTGTTTTTTTTAATGATAGAACATGGATTAAAAAAATACTATTTTTTGGAAAAATGAATCTTAATTCCCGTATGTTTTCCTTACGGGATTTTTTATCGGAAAAACTAATAAATTAAATTTATCTGACTATTTTTACAAAAATCATCTAAATTCCAGTACAATGAGTATAAAATCAATTACGATAGGATTTCTATGTTGTATTTTCGTGGCAGTGCTTTCAGGATGTTCCTGGATAACTGATTTCTATATTCAAAACCTGACCGGATCTAAAAAAATAATTAAGATCAATTACAGTTATCCCATCTCAAAAGCAATTGATAATGAGGCTGAGAGCTTTGCATTTAATTATGAAAATAGAATATTGTCTCCTCGATCTTTTTATAAAATCAAAAATCCAAAGTCTCTTGAAAAAATAGAAATAAAAGATTCTTCCATTGTCCTTGAGCTTTATCCAGATTCAACAACAAAAATTTACACAAGCCATAATGGAAGCTGGAGATATAGGATTAAAAGTGTTGAGATTAATGGAACCATTTTTTATCCTTCAGAATTAATAAATAAAAGCAGATATATCAGTAAAGGTTATGTTTATAAAATTAATTAAAAGTTTGCTATGAATTTTTATTTGAAAATAAAACGGACTTTTCTAAAAAGCGTAATAGCGTTTATACTTATTATTGGTTTTCAGGCCAAAGCTCAAAAATCCCAGTTTAATATTGTTGGAAACTGGGAATCCATTGATTACTGGAAGAGTAAAGGCAAAGCAGGCTTTACTAAAGATGGATATGTATCTATTACAATTAACGGGGAAGAAATTGACGGTAAGAATTTTATCATTCACGGAGGTCCTAATAATGGGCAAAAGGGTGAACTCAAATATAAAATTGATATGGAAAAGACACCAATTCATATTGATTTTATTGCACTAAAAGATAATCAGGAAAAAGGAAGACTGCTAGGAATTATTGTTCCTATTAACGATTCAAAATTCCTTATGCTGATCAACATGAATGGGAAGCGGCCTGAAAGTATAGATCATGATGAAACAATGACACTTACAAAGATTGAATGAAATTGATCTGAAAAACAGTTTAAACCTCATACATTTCAGCAATTTATGAGGTTTTTCTATATAAATTCTATAATTTAGGTTAGTCAATATTTCGATTAAAAAGAATATTGTGGTATTATCAATTATTCTATGAAAAAAACACTTCTTACACTCACTTTTGTATTAGGAGTTATATGTATTCTCAATATCAATTTTCCATTAAAAAAGCAGGATATCTATGGAAAATATATTAACATGAATTTTGATAAGCCAATTTGCTGTGTGGAAGCTCCTCACACTGCAGATACTTTAGTTTTATATGAAGACAATACATTTAGAAGTAAATTTTATGGAATGGGTACATATAAATTATATAATGGATTAAATCCTGAAATAGAACTTCATTATACAGATTTTGGTCAGCCAGCTGCTTACAAAACCTATTTTTTAAATGGGATTTTTGAAAAGCCTAAGATTAGTCTAAATGCAGATTCAAACCATTATTATGAAAAACTTGATTGAAAAAATATAATTCTCAACTCTTTCTCAATCATTTTTATCACACCCGCTTAAAAATGCATTTATGTTTACCGAATTATTTATAAATTAGAGCGTTAAAATTCAAGCTGTTATTATTATTTAAAAACTAATACAATTCCACCAAATCAAAATATAACCATGGCAGAATATTACGCAAAATCAAGCAATTCTTTATCTTTTGAAGTTACAAGAGAAGAAAGATTAATTGGAAAACTTATCTATACAAGCTGGTTTAAATTTAATGCTGTTATTGAAATTGCTCATGGGCAGACCTATCAGGTGGAGCCAAAGGGTTTTTGGGGAACTACAATTGAACTGAAAGATCACGAAAGAGTGCTTCTGAAATTCAGAATGAACTGGAACGGGGAAATTGTGGTGCAGACCTATTTTGATGGGATTAAAAATGGCTATCTTTTTAAACACAGAGGTATTTTTAAAGAATCATTTGTCCTTACAGATCAGGACGGCGTCGAGCTGATGATTATAAAACCCCATCTGAAATGGACTTCTATGAATTACGAATACCAGATCACCACCTCTGATGCCTATGAAACCCTTCCGGAAAAAGAAATCGTTTTAATTAATGCACTGCATTGCGCCAATTATTATATGTCGATGATGGCCGCTGCTGTTATATAAAACAGGTAAAGTAAAACTTTAGCAATATAGTTACCTTTATTTTTATTAGCCTTATGGTAAAAAAGAATTGTGTCCTGAGTGTTTTTGGACTGCTATTACTATTTCAATGTAATCCTAGCAAAAATTACAAAAAAGAATTTGAAAAATTTGTTTTTGATGCTGATCAGGTTTTATCCAATGGTGATATTTTACATCCTGCTTATGCCTATCTTAAAGATGGAAAATTAAAAGGTCTTGAGTTTAATAATCATCCAGAATGTGGAGATTATATCCAAAGATATTTTTTTTCTGAAAATGAAAAAATAAAGAAGATTGTTATTGAGAAAAATTATTATAATGAAAGCTGTGGTAAAACTTTTGACTCATTATTCATTATATATCCCGTATTGGGCAAAACAATTGTGTATGCGGATAATACAAACGCAAAAGAAATAGAAGGTAATGTTTTACGGGAGGAAAAAATTAATATTGATCGCTATATGAAGATGATTAAAAATTGGAAAAATAAATAAAAAAACTTATCTATTGATTGAATAAAGGGTTTTCGGAATTTTCGAAAACCCTTTATTTATAGGCTATTCTATGGTAGAAGTTTTATGATTTGTATCATGTTTTTATTTAGAATTAATAAAAATAAAATAATTTTGCAGAACTAACTTAATTATAAACATGAAAAAAACTATTATTTCTGCAGCTCTATTAGCCGTAACGATGCTGAGTGCCCAGGAAACAGATACCATTAAAGTGGCTGAAATTCAATCCGTATCGCTCCAGGGAACTCACAATTACAGAACAAAAAAATCTGAATCTATCGCAAGGCTTCCTCTGGAAAATCTTGAAAACCCTACTGTTTATAATCTTGTTCCCAAAGAAATCATCAGTGAAATGGGAGCCATGGATTTCAACACAGCGATGGCTTCTGCTCCAGGAGTGGTCGTAAGCAATAGTGTAAACGACAGTGGAAATGATATTTTTATGAGAGGTTTCAGTTCCAATGCCAGTTTCAGAAACGGACTGACTCAAAATCCAAGAGTACAATCTGAGATCGCTAATATCGAGAGAGTAGAAGTAATAAAAGGTCCATCCGGAACCTTATTCGGTGGAACATTAGCCAATTATGGCGGTGTGGTGAATATCGTTACGAAAAAACCACAGGAAAACTTCGGGGGAATTATCAATTATACCACCGGAAGCTGGGGAATGAACAGGATTACAGCCGATGTAAATACCCCTTTAAATAAAGAAAAAACTGCATTGGCAAGATTCAATGTCGCAGCCTATTCTCAGGATTCTTTCCAGGATGCAGGCTACAACAAAGGATTATTTTTCTCCGGAAGTGTTTTGTACAAAGTAAGCGACAAAACCACAGTGACACTTGATACCGAGTTCCATGCTCCGGATAAAACATTGAATGCTTATGTAAGAAACTCAGAAAAGCTGACCTTACACTCCATGAAAGACCTGGAAGTAGCCTACAAAAGAGCGTTTACTAGTAATGATATCGGCTCGAAAAGAACCAACTTTGTAACGATGGCTGAGGTTACCCATAAATTCAATGACCAGTGGACGTCAAGGACATCTTACCAAAGAGGAGAAGCCAATGAAAACGAATCTATCTTTTTAGTACTCAGATATCTGAATAATAATCAGGTAGAAAGAATGATCCGTCCTTTTGACAGCTTTAAAGTGACCACAGACAATATCCAGCAGAATTTTACAGGAGATTTTAAAATAGCAGGGTTAAGAAACCGTCTGGTAGTAGGAATAGATTACTTCCAGCAAACAACAAAATATCAGTTCCCTTACTATGAGGCCAACGGATACAGTAATGTTTTCATGCCTTATGATAAAGTGAATCTCGACAGCTCTTCCGCATGGGATCCTATCTCAAGAAACAAATTCATGAATAAGGAAAGAAAATCCACAGAATCGGATATTACAAGATTCAGAACCATCAGCGGTTATATTTCCAATGTTTTAAATATCACAGATAATTTGCTGGTAATGGCCAGTTTGAGAGTAGACAGCTATAAAAATGATGATATGGTGGTAAATGGTGTAGAGATCTCTACCAAAAACGGATATCCTGAAAATAAAGTTTCCGGTTACAGCCAGACCCAGTTTTCACCAAAGTTCGGATTGGTGTATGAAATTGTAAAAGATGAGATCTCATTCTTTGCCAATTATGTGAATGGATTTAAAAACTATGCTCCATCAATGAATGAAGTGGGTGTCCTGACAAAGTGGGATCCTGAACAGGGAAATCAGATTGAAACAGGTTTTAAAGTGGATCTGTTCCATAAAAAACTACTGACGACCGTGAGTTACTATAATATTAATGTTAAAAACAGACTGGTTGCAGATCCAGGCGGAATAGGAAGTATTCAGGATGGGAATATCAAAAGTCAGGGACTGGAAATAGGCATCATTGCCAACCCTTTCAAAGGATGGAATATCGTTGCCGGATATGGTTATAACGATAACAAATATGATGACCGGAGCAAAGACAGCGGAAAAAGAATTGCCTGGACTCCAAAACATGTTGCCAATCTATGGACAAGCTACAAAATCATGGATGGTGCATATGAAGGACTTGGTTTCGGAGCCGGATTTAATTTTGTAGACCAGACCTATATCAACATCACCAATCATTTTCTTGCTCCTTCTTATACTACGGTAGGTGCAACAGTTTTTTATGACAGGAAAAAATACAGAATCGGTCTGAAAATGAATAATGCGCTGAATGAAAACTACTGGAACTTCTACGGACAGCCACAGAAGCCAAGAGAAATTCTTGCCAATTTTGCATTCAAATTTTAAATCTAAAAAAACAAAAATAATCTCAACGAAAATATAAGGATG
This sequence comes from Chryseobacterium sp. PCH239, assembly GCF_018924625.1. Classification (NCBI taxonomy): domain Bacteria; kingdom Pseudomonadati; phylum Bacteroidota; class Flavobacteriia; order Flavobacteriales; family Weeksellaceae; genus Chryseobacterium; species Chryseobacterium sp. PCH239. The sequence continues at coordinate 1,364,490 of NZ_CP073027.1, read as the reverse complement.
AAAACCGCAAAGGTGCAAAGCTTTGATTTATAATATATCTATTTCTGAAGCCTTCAAATATGCTAAAGTAAACGGCAGCAGAAATAACTCTTTTCACTTTACAAACACGCCATTATAAATACAATTGCGCCTTTGCATTTTCTGCACTTACATTGTTTATTGGATGAAAACAGATATGAAAATAATAAAACGAATCCTAAAAAAAAGCAGGGTAAATCCCTTACCAAAAGGATCACCGGCTGGCTGCATCTATGGCTCGGCCTGGTTTCCGGAATCATTGTGCTTACTGTTACTCTTTCGGGAACTGTATTTGTCTTCTGTGACGAAATCATTGATCTGTGCGGCGGAAGCGCAAAATATGTCCAGGCTCCGGCTAATGCAGAAAAAATGACCCCCGAAGAGTTGCTTGCCCACTTTCACCAGCAGGTTCCGGACAGAAAAGCGTTCTATTTTGATACCTACAAAGATGCTGACAGAAGTTTCAGAGTAGCTTCAGCAACGAAGCCTCCTAAAGATAAAAGTGCGGACAAGGCAGACAAACCAAAGAAAAAAGGCCGTGGTCCACGAGGTGTATTTGCCTATCATTATCTTGACCCTTACACCGGAAAAGTAATCGGTTCTACCAAAAGCTATGAGTTTTTCTATGTTGTAGCCCATATTCATGCGCAGCTATTGGCAGGAAAGTTTGGGAAAACGGTGGTTGGAATTGCTTCCATCATCTTTTTTATCCAGCTTATCGGCGGATTGATTCTCTGGTGGCCAAAAAAATGGAACAAAACAACAAGAACAACAGCTTTTAAAATTAAATCCGGAACGAAATGGCGCAGGAAAAACTACGATTTCCATAATGTCTTTGGGTTTTATTCATTGCTTCCGGCTGTGTTTATTACCATTACAGGATTGATTATGGCCTATGAGGTTTTAACCAATCTAACCCAACAGGCTTTCGGCGGAGCAGTGGATGCCCATACTATTGCAGAAAAATATGAACCTAAGTTTGATCCGGAGAAAAAAGCTCTGACCTATACGGATTTTCTTGACAGAAAATTCAAGGAGTTTCCTGATGCAAAACAGTTCAGAATGAGTATTCCGAGAAATGATTCTGCAACGGTGTATCATGTGGTGGCAGCTAGGTTTATTGGTCTGAAAAGCCTTATCAACGGGAAAAGTATGGAAACCAACAAATACACCGGAAAGGAGATTGATTATCCTGAAGAAGTACAGAAGCACGAAGTGATAGAGCACATGAACTTTGACCTTCATGTAGGGTATTGGGGCGGAATGTTCGGTAAAATATTCACATTCATTATCGGAATGATCTGTACCAGTCTCCCGATTACCGGATTTCTGATCTGGTGGGGACGCAGAAACAAATCACCCAAAAAGAATAAAGAAATTAAAAATATTCATCAACACAGAAAAGATTCACACCATGAACAATTGGTTTAAAATTATATACCTTCCTGTATTTTTACTGTTTACATTTGGAAAATCCCAGGAAAAACTAACGATAGGGGAGAAGCAAAACGTATTTTCAAAAGTTCTAAATGAAAACAGAGAAATCTGGGTTCATCTGCCCAAAACGTATAACGACAATACCATCAATCCTGCAAAATATCCTGTCATCTATCTTTTAGACGGAGAAATTAATTTTGATTATTATACAGGATTAACAGATTTCATTGCCAGAACACCCTATGCCGACATTCCGGAATGTATTGTTGTCGGAATTAAAAATACAGAAAGAACAAGAGATCTTACTCCGACAAAGTCTGAAAAGAAGAGTCCGGTAAACCCTGCTCTTACGCTTTTTGCCGACAGCGGAGGAAGTGAAAACTTTCTGAAATTCATGCAGGAGGAATTGAAGCCTTTTATTAATAAAAACTACAGAACTCAGGATTATTGTGTGTTGGTAGGCCATTCTTTCGGCGGATTATTTGCCATTAATACCTTTCTTTCACATCCGGATTATTTTAATGCTTATGTTGCTAATGATCCTAGTTTATGGTGGGATCATAAATTGACCATTTCAAGAACGAGAAACTATTTGGAAAAAAATAAAAAGTTTCCTGCAAAAAAATCGTTGTATGTTTCCCAGGCAGATAATGAAGAGCAGCAGAAAAACTGGAATTCTGATATGACCCAGGCGATTGAAGAATTTAAAGGAATGATAGAAAAAAACGGATCTTTGAACTATAAACATCACTTTTTTGAAGGCGAAACCCATGGGACCGTTTCTTATCCCGGAAATTATGAAGCTTTGAAATTTATATTCAAAGGGTATAGAACCGATATAAAACAGTTGGCCAAAAATCCCAAACTGCTTGAAGAAGAGTATCAAAAGTTTTCTGAAAAAATGGGAATAAATTTTATTCCTTCGGAAGCCTATCTGAATGTGGTAATCAAATTTATGAAAAGTAATGGTTTTAAAGAATCCGAAACCTATTTTATGAATCTGAAAGACAACTATTATCCTAAGAAATAATGAACTGAAAATAAAAACCAAATCCGTTTATCAACAGATTTGGTTTTTTATATCTTACTTCTAACGATACGTTTTATGTATCCAGAGAATTCGACATTCCGCTAGAAATCGGAATAAATTCTTTCCGGGAATTAATGCCTGTTATCACAATTAATCGGGAAATCCTTCTCCTTTTGATCTAAAAAATTAATGGAAGGACAGCCAAAAGACTGGGCAATGAACCCAAAAATAACCGGAGGTTTTCCTTTGAAAAGATGGCCTGTATATTGGAAAATATTAGATTCATCAGCATCTATTCCATAAAGAGGAAGAAACTCTCCGCCATCACTGCCTGCAAGGCTGAATATCTTCTCTGCAATTTTTTCCTTACGATCATTGATGACTGCCAGTTTACGCTCTACAATATTTCCTTCTTCAAGATAATCCTGCAGATAATAGGTCAGATTTTCATATTGGGACTGATAAGTTTTTCCCAAAGCCAGTTTTGAGTGAGAAAAGTATTTTTTTGAAACATCAGCGCCGGCTTTTTGCCATTTCACAGCTTTCATTTTATTGTCTACAAACGGATTTTGATTTCCAAAATAGGCGATGGCATTAGTATAACGATCGTATTCAGTTGTTTTTTGATGAGTTGCCACCTGGAAACCCATCATATAAGAATCCGGGTCTAAATCCTGATCATCGGAATAAGGACTTAAGTAGGCAACGGCTTTTAATTGGCTGACTGGCATTCTTTGAAGTTGGTTAGAACCATACTCATAGATGTAGAGAGAATCATTTTCAGTAAGATGAATTCCGCTGAGCAATTTTTTTCTGCTGGGTGCATCCAGTTCAAAATGCTGGAGCTCTTCGAAAGACATCTGTTTATGATTTTTAACAATCTTTGCAGGCATAGGTTGCTCACCTTTATAGACATCCGAAACAGAAATGAAAATATCCATATCAGAATCTTTTTCCGCGGATGAAATAACGGACAGACTGAAAATATTAAAATGAGTATAATCTATTTTCTCCTCAGTTTTTGCTGTTTTTACAGAATCATTCGTCAGATGTGTTTCTGTGGTAACAGTTTTTTTCTCTTCTTTCTTACAGCTTACAATAGCCAATGGCAAAAATAAAAGCGCAGCGACGGTTTGGGGTTTTATAATCTTTTTTAGCATTAAAGTGTTTATCATATTCTAATTCATTTTGTAATAAGGTTCTGAAAAATATTTGCTGGGTTTAATGTAAGCCATTTTCCTTTCTGCATCAAAGATCCAGATGAATCTGCGAAGCATATCAGCACCGAGATAACTTACATTTTGTGTCTTCAGTTCCCCGGAGAAAAATCCTACGAAAACATCTTTGAACACGCTATTTCCCAATTTGAAATAGGGTAGAACAGCTTGTTTGGTCGTTAACGTTTTACCTTGAGAATTCTTTAGTGTTTTTTCTCCTGTTATCTTAAGTTTTTTCTCCAGATGTTTTTCTTCAGCAAACTCATTACTATAAAGAATAGCTCCGGAAAACCCGGATTGTAAAACAAAATAGGTTTCCTGCTGCTGATCGCCTTCAAGGATATTGTCTGCAGCAAGATAAAACCCTTCATGATCCGGAATGATGTTGATGGGTTGGTAGCCTTGCAGATCTGGCATTTTGTCGTACATCACAAACTGGTTATTGTCGTAATCAATTTTAAAGGCTTTCCCTTCAAAAATTCCGGTCCCGATTTTTCCGTCTGCCTCATGACCTGTCAGCTGATTGTCAAAAAAATGTACATTTTTCTGAATAATTTTTCCGATTTGTACTGTATTGTCGTCGCTGAGTTCTTCTTTGTTGAAAATAATATGTGCTGCTTTCTGTTTGCCATCAGGAGAAATAGCATAATCTTTCATGGCAATCTGGAACATGAGATTGAGCGAATCTTTTTTATTGACAAGGGTCTTTACAATGATATTATTGTGTTTTGTGATCCGGAAGGGGATGGTCTGCTGTGCTTTCATACCATACAATCCGGCAGAAAGCAGTATGAAAAATACTGTTCTTTTGAGCATTATCAGTGATTAGTGTTTTAAAACTTTAAAATTACCTATTATCTTTGGAAAAGCAAATAATAAAATAAAATGGTTGAAAAATTGCTTCAGAGCGGAATCCATTGGGAAAAGAAAGCATTCAAACGGAATGAGTTTCTGAAGATTTCAGGCAGTACAGATACCTCTATTTATTGTATTGAAAACGGAAGTGTCCGGATTTATATGATGGATGAAAATGAAGAAAGGATCATTCGTTTCGGATACACAGGAAATATTATTGTCAGCCTGGATTCTTTTTTATCGGGAAAGTCTTCGGATCTTTATATTCAGGCGATTAAGAAAACAACGGTAAGAATAGCTTCAAAACAGGATTTCTATGCGTTCGTACAATCGGACGAAGAACATATGAAATTCTGGATGAATGTCCTTGAAGATCTCGTATTACAGCAGCTTGAAAGAGAAAAAGATCTGCTCATCAATGCTCCCGGGGAACGTTTTGAAAGGGTTTTAAAACGAAGTCCAAAACTATTTCAGGAAGTTCCCAATAAATATATTGCCAATTATCTGAGGATGTCACCGGAAACTTTGTCCAGACTAAAAAAATCTTGAGTTCAGTCAAGATTTAAGAACATTCTGATCAGCATATTTGCATAAAAAACGTAATGAAAATTTCAACCTCAGAATTCCTGAATGAATTAAGAAATAGAATTGCAGAACATTTACAATTCGCTGAAATGTTGTTTTTAAAGACGGAACATGATCTGAATTTCAGAACTTCAACAGAAAGCTGGAGTACATTGGAATGTCTGGAGCATCTTAACCGCTACGGAGATTTTTATATTCCCGAAATAAGCCGTACTATTTCTTCTGCCGGAAAACCTTCTCAACTCTATTTTAAGCCCGGAATTCTTGGGAATTATTTTGCTAAAAGTATGCTTCCCAAAGAGAAACTGAATACGATGAAAACGCTTAAGGCCATGAATCCTATCCACAGTAATCTGGATAAAAGCGTAGTGGATACATTCATAAAACAGCAGAAAAAAATGCTTGAATTACTGGAAGAGGCTCAATTTATTGACTTAGAAAAAACAAAAACAAGTATTAGTATTTCAAAGCTGATCAAACTGAAGTTGGGAGATACCTTTCGTTTTGTTATTTATCATAATGCAAGGCATGTTGAACAGATAAAAAGAATTTTAACGGATTAAAAACAAGTTATGATTTCCAAAAAGCTTAATTTTAAACGAATGGAAATGATACACCAAAAACATATATCAACCCCTTTGGGAGAAATGATTGCCTGTGCCATAGATCAGGGAATCTGTCTGCTGGAATTTACAGACCGGAAAAATATTGAAAAACAGTTGAAGGCTTTGTCAAAGATTTTGAAAGCAGAAATTTTAGAAAAAGAACATCCTCATTTCAAACAGCTGGAAGAGGAGCTGAAAGAATATTTTGAAGGAAAAAGAAGTCAGTTTGAAGTTCCATTGTTCACTACCGGAACTGCGTTTCAGGAAAAAGTATGGCAGCTTCTTCGCGAAATCCCGATGGGAGAAATAAGGACTTATAAACAACAGTCAGAAATACTGGGAAACCCCAAGGCGATACGTGCCGTAGGAACAGCCAACGGTATCAATAAAATTGCCATTTTAATTCCCTGCCATCGTGTGATAGGTTCCAACGGCGAGTTGGTAGGGTATGCCGGAGGTATCTGGAGAAAACAAAAACTATTGGAGCTGGAAAAGGCTATCTTATTTTAGATATATTAAAAATATCCCTATATTTCTGCATTTATCACAAGTTTGCTACCTTTTATGAAATCAAAAATTCCGGTTATTTTAATCTTTTCCAGATTGATTATTGGCTTTCTCATCATTGCTTTAAGTCTCATTACAATAGAAAATTATCAGGCAATTACTGTCGTTCTTTTATCTATAGGGTTGTTAACTGATATTTTTGATGGAATTATAGCAAGGCATCTTCAGATTTCAACTCAGAAACTCAGACGTATGGATTCTACTGTTGATCAGATTTTCTTTATCTCGGTAGGACTTGCAGCATATATACAATGCCCTGAATTTTTCAAAACAAACGCTTCCAAAATAATTATTCTTGCAGGATCTGAAGCTCTTATTTATCTGGTAAGCTTTTTAAGATTCAGAAAGGAAGTAGCAACACACTCTATTGGTGCCAAGATCTGGACTTTATTACTTTTTGGAACATTAATTCAGGTTATTTTTCAATGTCAGTCTGTCATTCTGTTCAACCTTTGTTTTTGGGTTGGCCTGCTTACAAGGGCAGAGATTATTGCTATTCTTTTTATATTGAAAACCTGGACGAATGATGTTCCTTCTGTTTTTCATTCCATTCAACTAAGAAAAGGGAAAACGATTAAGAAAAATAAATTGTTCAATAGTTGATTATTTACTTTTAAAAAAGATTTGGCTAAAAAATACCGTCATAGAAAAATATCGGTAAAACAAATTTTAACGAAGTTTATGAAAGCTATTTCGCTCTGAATTTTGTAATTTTAAACAAAAATTTACACGTGAAAAAGTTACTAGCAGCAGTTTGCATTTCAGTTTCAGCATTCAGTTTTGCTCAGGATTATTCTGTGCCGGCAGCAAGTCCGCGCCAGAAGGTTGAGCAGCAGTTTTCAATGTCTAAAATTACCATTGATTATGGAAGACCGGGAGTGAAGGGACGTAAAATTTTCGGAGAACTGGTTCCTTATGGCCAGGTTTGGAGAGCGGGAGCGAACTCTTCTACAAAAATTACTTTCGGACAGGCCGTTAACTTCGGTGGGAAAACAGTGCCTGCAGGAACATACGGATTGTTCATCGTTCCTACAGAAAAAGAATGGAAAGTTATCCTTAATAAAGATTTCCAGCAATGGGGAGCTTATACTTACGATCCAAAACAGGATGTAGTAGACGTTACGGTACCGGTTAACAAACTGACAGACAAACAGGAATGGTTTGAAATCACTTTAAATCCTACAGATGAAAACTCAGGAAACCTGGTTATCAAATGGGATATGGCTCAGGCAGAAGTTCCTTTGAAACCGTCCAAATTAGACACTGTTATCAAGATTTCCGACAAGTTGAAAGAAATCAAGAAAATAGAATCAGATTCTACTAAAAAAGGCTAAGCAATGAATTTTTCTGTTCAGCCTGTTTTAGAGAATGAAGAATTTCAATTAATCCCCTTACAGCAAGGGGATTTTGAATCTTTATATGAAGTGGCTTCCGATCCTAAAGTCTGGGAACAGCATCCTAACAAAGACCGTTATAAGAGAGAAGTTTTTGAAAACTTTTTCACAGGAGCTATGGAGAGTAAAGGTGCTTTCAAAATTATGGAGAAAGCTACCGGAGATGTATTGGGAAGCAGCCGTTATTATGATTTTGATGAAGAGAACAATCATATTTTCATCGGATATACTTTCTACGGAACAAAATCATGGGGAAAAGGCATTAATCCTAAGGTTAAAAAGCTGATGCTGGATTATATTTTCCAGTTTGTAGACAAAGTTCATTTTCACATTGGAAAAGAGAATTTCCGTTCGCAGACAGCTTTGGAAAGACTGGGAGGTCAAAAGATTGCTGAAGAAGAAGTGGCTTATTTTGCAGAACCTACAAGAACCAATTTCGTGTATGAAATTAAAAAAGAAGATTGGGTATGAAAAAATATAAAATCCAGCAGTCACCATTTGTAGTTCCTACAACAGATGGAAAACTGATTGAAGAACACTGGGGAAACTCTACAGGAAATTCTACTGTTTCAATTGCTCATATGGTAGCACCTCCGGATTGGAGTGAGCCTCACCAGACTCCTGAGTTTGATGAATTCACCTATATCATTTCAGGAAAAAAGCAATTTGAAATAGATGGAGAAATTGTTACGTTGGAAAAAGGACAGAGCATCCTTATTGAAAAAGGAGCGAGAATCCGTTATAGTAATCCGTTTTCAGAACCATGTGAATATCTTGCGATCTGTCTTCCTGCATTTTCTATGGAATTGGTGCATAGGGAAGAGGAAGGCGTAGACTAAGAAAAGAATTAAAAAATATAAAAAAGCAAATCTGAGAATAGTGGATTTGCTTTTTTTTTGTGTAATTACACCATCATGAAAAAATAATCATGAATTGCTGATTTCTTTGAAGTTGATTTTCAATGTGTTTTTATTAAGAATGCCCTTCAATAAAAGGTTTCGCAATAGTTTTTTTCTTTTTCATGCCTGATAGTTTCAATTTATTTTGTAAGTTCGCGGACTTAAAAAAATGAACTAAAATCTATGAAAAACAAATTATCGATTGTATTCATGCTGGCAATCGCGCTTTCTACCACTTCATGTGCAACCATTTTTACAGGAACTCAGGATTCAATCGCTTTTTCTTCAAGCCCTGAAGGAGCAAAAGTATTTCACAAGGGAATTGAAAAATGTACAACACCTTGTACAACCAAAATTCCAAGAGGTTTGGGTAAGCAGATGGTCACATTTGAAAAAGAAGGATTCGAGAAGAAAGAAGTAAAACTGACAAAAACTTTTAATGCCGTGACTTTACTGAATATTATTCTTGGAGGAGCAATAGGAGTGGGAATTGATGCTGCAACAGGTTCTCTAACCAAATATTCTCCAAAGAAATATGATGTTGAGCTTCAGGCTAAACCGTAATTAAGCTAACAATATAAAAGTAAAAAGGCAAATTCATCAGTTTATGAATTTGCCTTTTTTATGTTTATTTCAAAATTTCTTTCAGGAACAGCAACGTATGATTCCATGCTCTTTTGGCCATTGTTGCATTGTAATCCGGTGATTTCGGATCTGTAAATGTATGTTTAGAATGGGCATATGTGATGATCTGCCAGTCGGCATTTCCTTCATTCATTTCTTTGATGAGGTTATTATAATCCTCAGGAGTTACACTTTTATCATCAGCCGGATTTTCAACCAGAATTTTAGCTGTTAAAGCCTCATTTTTTCTACTCTGATCTCTGCCCAGACTTCCGTGGATGGAAACAACACCCGCTACAGGAAGATGACCTCTTGCTGATTCCAGTGCTCCTGTACCTCCGAAACAATAGCCGATAACCGCTACCTTATCAGAAATTGCTCCGTTTTTCTTCAGTTGTTCCAACGCCAGCGAAATTCTTTTCTGGTACTCCTGATAATTCTGTTTGTAATATCCTGAGCTTTTTGCAGCAGATTCGTTATCAGTAGGAATTTTTCCTTCACCATAAATATCAGCAATAAAAGCGATGTAGCCTTGCTTTTCAAGCTCAACAGCCGCTGTTTTAGCTTCTTCGTCAATACCTTTCCAGGCTGGAAGAATCAGTACTCCGGGAAGTTTTTTTCCGGCATTGGAAGTGATGAGACCATTAAGTTTCTGGGAACCGTCCTGGTAGGAAACAGGTTTAAGTTTCTGACTGAAAAGATTTCCTGAAGCCATAATCATTGCAGTTAATAAGATGGAACGTATCATATTTTGTAATTTAATTTTAATACAGATTACACTAATCCTTTTCACAAATACAACCAATAACAATTGTGCAATTCGTGTAAAAATTTGTGATAGTAGTGTTGAAAAGAAATCTTATCGAAATTAATAAAAATAACTCAGAAAGAATATTAATAAAATATTATTTAATACTTTTCAGAAATTATCTAATGTTATAAGCCTTACTCAGGTTTGTAAAACTGGTATTGCTCATTTTCATAATAGGCATTAATGTGCTGCAAACCGTTTGTTAAAATAATTTCCCTGGCACCGATAATAGAATTGTACCGGGCAGTCTGTTCAAAAGTTTTTTCCGTTAATTTGATCTGCGGAGCTTTACATTCAATCAGAATTATGGGTTCGGTTTTTTCAGTAACCAGAAGGTCAATTCTTTTGGTAAGACCATTCAGGATAATCTTTTTTTCGGTAATCAGAGCCGATGTTGAGTAGGATTTTACAGTAAGATAATAATGTACCCAATGTTGTCTGACCCATTCCTCAGGAGTGAGCAGAAGATAAGTTTTGCGGACCAAATCATAAATAAAAAACTTATCTTTGTCTTTCTTGAATTTAAAATCAAAAGTTTCCTGAAAATTCAGTTTTGGAAGTTCCATTAATAAGATGAAAGAATTAGATTTAATCCTCAAAAATATTAAAAATAAAGAAGTTTTACCTATTTATTTTTTCCACGGAGAAGAAGCTTACTTTATTGATGTCGCTGTAAAGGCTCTTGAACATAACTTTTTGGAAGAAGATGAAAAAGCTTTCAACCAGACAGTTACTTATGGAAAAGATACTTCTTATCAGGAAGTTCTTTCCCTGGCAAGACAGTTTCCGATGATGGGAGACAAACAGGTGATTATTGTGAAAGAAGCTCAGGATTTACGATTCAATGAAGAGGAAAACAGAATTCTGGAAGCCTATGTAGAAAATCCCGTTCCTTCTACAGTATTGGTTTTTGCCCATAAACACAAGAAGCTGGACAGTAGAAAAAAAGCAGCCAAAGCATTGGATAAAGCCAAAGCCCTTTTCCTTAGCGAATCTGTAAAGGAAAGCAATCTGCCGAAATGGATTTCAGATGAGTGTGTAAAGCTTAAAATCAATACAGCTCCCAATATCTCTCATCTACTGGCAGAATATCTGGGAAATGACCTGTCCAGAATTGCCAACGAGCTGAACAAACTGAAGATGATTCTTAAAGAAGGGGAAATCCTTGACGGAACCATCGTTGAAAATCATATCGGGATCAGCAAAGAATATAATATTTTTGAGCTCCAGAAGGCTTTAGGAACTAAAAATGCCAATGCAGCTTTTAAAATTGCCCATTTTATGGGTAAAAACCCGAAGAATAATCCTTTTGTCATGATGCTGGCAAGCCTTTACAATTATTTTTCAAATGTTATTATTTATCAGACCATGGCAGGGCAGTCTCCACAGACCATTGCTTCACAGATGGGAGTGAATCCTTATTTTATCAAAGACTACGCGGAAAGTGCCAGATTTTATCCTCTGAAACACGCCACAAGAGTGATTTCTATTCTTCGTGAATTCGATATGAAAGGGAAAGGCCTGGGAGCGGTAAATATGGGAGAAGCCGAACTGATCAGAGAACTTGTGTATAAGATCATCAACGTAGATAAGATTAAGATGAAGGTGTGATGTGTTGCGGGATACGAGGTAGCGAGTTGCGGGATAGTGAGATGCGCGATTCGAGGTTTGAGGGTATTGGAGAAGAGTTTTACATTTTCTTACCCACCTGAACCCCGTAACGCAATAACCCGAACCCCGAATCCCGGACCACTTAACAGTTACCATCGAAATTCAACATATCAGATATTGACAAGTATCATTAAAATAACTTTAAAAAGAAATTAAAAATTCCGAAATTAGCGGTCTAATTCAAATTAAATCTTTTCGAACAAAGCAAATTATGGAGCAAAACATTTTAGATTGTGTGATCGTTGGATCTGGGCCTTCTGGTTTCACAGCTGCTATCTACGCAGCAAGAGCAGACTTAAAACCTGAATTGTATACAGGTTTGGAGCCGGGCGGACAATTAACAACCACTACTGAAGTGGATAACTTCCCAGGGTATCCAGCCGGGATTACAGGTCCTGAAATGATGATGGATCTGCAAAAACAGGCAGAAAGATTTGATACCAAAGTTCATTACGAAATGATCACTAAAGCTGAATTCTCTAAGGAAACAGGCGGTGTTCACAAATTATATGCAGGAAACAAGGAGATCCTTGCCAAAACAGTTATTATCTCTACAGGAGCTACTGCAAAATATTTAGGTCTTGAAGATGAGAAAAAATATGCAGGAGGCGGTGTATCAGCTTGTGCTACGTGTGACGGATTCTTCTACAGAGGAAAAGATGTTGTAGTAGTAGGAGCGGGAGATACAGCTGCTGAAGAGGCTACTTACCTAGCAAAGCTTTGTAAAAAAGTAACGCTGTTGGTAAGAAAAGATGTTTTCAGAGCGTCAAAAGCAATGGTTCACAGAGTGGAAAATACGCCGAATATTGAAGTGAAATTCCACCATGAATTAATCGGGATTGAAGGAGAAAACAGCCTTGTAGAAAGAGCGGTAATCATCAATAATCAGACTCAGGAGAAATCTACAGTGGATGTTGAAGGGATCTTTATCGCCATCGGTCACAAGCCGAATACGGATATCTTCGCAGGTCAGGTAGATCTTGATGAAAACGGATATATCGTGACTGAAAAAGGTTCTTCAAGAACGAATCTTCCGGGGGTATTTGCGGCCGGAGACGTTCAGGATCATATCTACAGACAGGCTATTACAGCTGCGGGAAGCGGATGTATGGCGGCAATGGATGCAGAGAAATATTTAGCTGAATTACACGGATAGTATTCAGTGTATACAATACAAAGCGTACCCGAAGGGTGCGCTTTTTTGTTCCTATATACCTGAGCTTTGTTGGGTAATCGCAATGTCGCAAAGGTTTTTTTCACTTTATGTATGATTTTAAGGTGTAAGAGCATTTCGACTTCGCTCAATATGAGATTTTCAGTAAAGAATATACGTTATCAATTTTATCGGAGATAAAATCTTTGCACCTTAGAACAGTCTTTTTTTAATATTACTTGCGCCTTTGCGCTTACAACATTCAACATCTCTCCATACCCAATATTCGATAAGAAATTAGATAAATAGCTTTATTTTCCAGAAATATTTCCAAAATCCTCATGACCATCTATATAACAACTGAAGACGTACACATTCCCCTCCTTTGGAGGGGTGTCAAAAATTCTTTGAATTTTTGACGGGGTGGTTACGACTATACAATTGAGTAAAAGTGATAGATAAGTTATTATGATCATCTTGTTTTGCGTAAAGTAAAATCCCTAAATTAGCCCATAATCAAAAACAAAATGGAAACAAAAATCATAAAAGTTACACACGTTACCGGAACTTACATCATTGAAGTTCCCAATGGAGCCCTTAATGACATGAAAACCCAGCTGGACAAATGCCTTAATGATGAACAGGGCGCAATTGTAGTAAAGGGAGAAGATGGAGATCAGTTTGTATATCCGTCTGATTTTTTAAAAAACAGTTTTATTTCCATTGTTGATCGGGAATAGGGAAGGTTTTCAAAAAATAATTCCCCTGATTCCTAGTCTATTATTAAGTTTTGTTAAAATTTGTGTGGGAAAAGTTTTGCAGAAATTAAAAATCGTTCTATATTTGCACCACTGAAAACAACGGTATAGCCGGAGTTTAGGGAGAGTTGGCAGAGTGGTCGATTGCGGCAGTCTTGAAAACTGTTGACTGTAACAGGTCCGGGGGTTCGAATCCCTCACTCTCCGCAAGATGCACAAACGTAAGTTTTCAAAAAGCATCAAAAAATATTTAAATCCTGCAAAATCAATGATTTGCAGGATTTTTTATTTATTGCAATTGCTGTAATTTTCAAAAATACTCCAAAAGTTTGTGGCAATTGTGTGGCAATTTTTAAATTGATTGAAAATTGCCATAGAAAGCAGACTCAAAAAGTTGTAAAAATGCATTTAAACAATGTGTAATGAACACGTTGCAAATCTAAACATCTTGATTCGAGGAACTTTTAGTTTGACATTTATAACCTTAAAAAATGTTGAATTATGTTAGTAGAACAAAGCTATGGGCTCACTTTCTTTTTAAAGAGCTCAAAAAATGAAAAGATCCGCCATATTTATGTGCGGATAACTGTAGATGGTATTCCAAAAGAAACCTCTACGAAAAGAAAATGGTATCCCAATCGATGGGATCAGAAAGAAGGCAAAGCTGTGGGTACGAAAGAAGATGCAAAGATTATTAACCTTTTCCTGGAATCTTTAATGACTAAGATTAACAGCCACAGAACTGAGCTTATGAATAATGGTATTCCCATTACCTCAATTGATCTTATAAACTTCGTAAACGGAAAATATAAACCTAGAAATAAGGTGCTTGAAGAATTTCAGGAACATAATGATGAGATGGGTAAATTGGTAGAGACCGGAGAATATGCCAAAGGAACACATGACCGTTATATCACCGCAAGGTCCCATGTTCAAGAATTTATCAATTATCAATATAATAAAGAAGACATAGAGTTCAGAACACTGAACTATGAGTTTGTAAAGGATTATGATTTGTACTTAAAAACAGTAAGGAAATGTTCTAACAATACTTCATTGAAGTATATTAGCAATTTTAAGAAAATAGTACTGAGAGCAGTTGCAAAAGAAATTATTCCTAAAGATCCGTTTAAGCTATTTATTGGAAAGAAAACCAAGGTTAAAAAGAAGCCGCTGACAAAAGCTGAACTAAAACGAATTGAAGAAAAAGAATTTAGCTCAGAAAGGTTGTCGGTAGTACGGGACATTTTTGTTTTTCAGTGTTACACAGGATTGTCCTATATAGATGCTTTCCAACTCAAATGGGAAGATATTAAAGAAGCTAATGATGGAAGTGCCTGGATTATGTCCAGCAGGCAAAAATCAAAATCTGACACTGATATCCCACTCTTGCCTAAAGCGCTGGAAATTATATCGAAATATAAAGATGATCCATTATGCATAAAAAGAGGCACCGTACTGCCTGGTCGCTCAAATCAGAAAATGAATGAATATCTAAAGGAGATAGCGGTTTTATGTAATGTTAATGTAATACTTAATACTCATAAAGCACGACGTACCTTTGCCAGTACGGTTACTTTAAACAACGGTATATCAATACACGTTGTTAAAGAAATGCTGGGTCATCATTCAGTGAAACAGACAGAGGATTATGCAATCACTGAACAGGAATCAATTGCTAGGGAAATGAAAGATCTTGAAGCTAAGCTAAGAGGTAACAATAATTTCAATAGGGACCTGGTTAAACTTCTGGAACAGCTCGAAAAAGAATTCCATGATTTAAAAAACACTCGGAACGCTTATTCAGAGCTTTCTCTTGCTGAGAGATGTAATGCTTTTGAAAATATGCTCACTAGGGCAAAGGCTATTATTTAATAGAAACAATCCCCTCAATGCATAAAGTTTTGAGGGGATTGTTTTTCTGACTCAGTTTTTCTGTATAGACAGAATTTCTACAGTACTGCGATAATCTGGATGATAAGATGGAATGTACTTAATGTATCCAAACTGCTGAAGTTGCTTAAAATATTTATGATAACTGGTTATTGTAGTGATATGCGAAAACTCCATAAGCTTTCTCCTGCTCACTCTGATAATCCATTTTTCATTTTGTTTCCAAGCAAGGCGGGCAATTGCAGTTAACAAAGCAATATGCCAAACATTCAATTTTGGATTATTTTGGATTTCATCAAGGAAATCAAACCAGTGCTGTATATCATTCCTTTTCATAATCAAATAGATGTTGAAGGTCTTCACAATTGTAATAATACGAGCCCAATAATTTCTTGAATCGAATTTTGCCAGTGATCCTGAGGTTTTGTAATGTCGAAGCAGAAATATTCAGTTTTCTGCGAATTACCTTACTCCGCATCCAGCCAAATTCTTCATCCTCTCTTGAATTAGCTAACTTAGATTTTAGTAGGTTCTCAATATCCGAAACTATTAGGTTTCTTAATGCTGTTAAATCTTTTTTCGTTATTGTATCCATTTTTATAAATTTTGATTTAATTCAAAATTTAAACTTTGGACTTACAGATATCCTAAAGAGGAAGTCACAGGCATATTTTTTCTTTGTATTTCTTATTGCCTGTGCAGGAAATTTAGAAAAGTAAGTTTTAAGTAGTCATGGAAGAACAATTCTCGAACCATTTTGTTGAAGATTTAAATAATCTTAAAGGTTTGATGTATTAAAGATGATAATTCTAATAAAAATGCCCCGAAGGTAGTCGAGGCGCTAAATGTTTTCACAACGGAATAATCCTTATTGTGAATTGCTTTCAAAATTATTGATACAAAGATAAAAGAAAAAAATTAACTGTATTTATGGGAATCCATAATTTGAATATTTTTTTATTACTATTTTTATGTGGTATCAAAATTAATAGCGATGAAAAATATACTTGGACTGGACTTGGGAACAAACTCTATTGGGTGGGCTTTAGTAAAACAGGATTTTGAAAACAAACAAGGTGAAATTCTTGGAATGGGGACCAGGATAATTCCGATGTCTCAAGATATTTTGGGCGATTTTGGTAAAGGGAATTCTGTTTCGCAAACTGCGGAACGTACAAAATACAGAAGTGTAAGAAGATTACGTGAACGATTTCTTCTACGAAGGGAGAGGCTTCACAGGGTTTTAAACATTTTGAATTTCCTTCCAGAACACTATGCTTCACAGATTGATTTTGAAAAACGATTTGGGAAGTTCAAAGTTGAAACTGAACCAAAATTGGCCTGGAAAAATATTGAAGGACAGTTTTCATTTCTGTTCCAAAACTCTTTCAACGAGATGCTTGAAGATTTTAAGACGAACGGACAGGATTTAAGAATACCGTACGACTGGACGATTTATTATCTCCGTAAAAAGGCACTTTCTCAAAAAATTGAAAAAGAGGAGTTGGCCTGGATTCTTTTGAATTTTAACCAAAAACGTGGATATTATCAATTGCGTGGGGAAGAAGAGGAAGAAAATCCTAATAAAATTGTTGAATTTTATTCTTTAAAAGTTGTGGATGTTCTAGCAGATGAGCCACAAAAAAGCAAATCAGATATATGGTATTCTTTGGTTTTAGAAAATGGATGGATTTACAGAAGGGCAAGTAAAATATCGTTGTTTGATTGGAAAGATAAAACAAGAGATTTTATTGTAACAACTGATTTGAATGATGATGGAAGTGTTAAAACAGACAAAGACGGAAATGAAAAAAGAAGTTTCCGGGCACCGGGTGAGAACGATTGGACTTTGGTAAAGAAGAAAACAGAGCAGGAAATCGAGCAGTCTCATAAAACCGTTGGAATATATATTTACGAAACTCTCCTTAATAATCCCAAACAAAAAATCAAAGGGAAACTAGTTCGTACGATTGAAAGAAAATTCTATAAAGAAGAACTCAGGCAGATATTAGAAAAGCAAAAGCAGTTCCATCAGGAATTACAAAATGATGATTTATATAATAGTTGTATTCGCGAGTTGTACAGAAATAATGAAGCCCATCAACTGACTTTAAGTAAAAAAGATTTTGTACATCTTTTTATGGAGGATATTGTTTTCTACCAAAGACCGTTGAGAAGCCAGAAGTCTTCTATTTCCAACTGTACTTTGGAATTCAGAAAATACAAAGATGAAAATGGAGCAGAACATACACAATATTTAAAAGCTATTCCAAAATCGAATCCATATTATCAGGAGTTTCGTCTCTGGCAATGGATTTTTAATCTTAATCTATATAAAAAAGATAATGATGAAAACGTTATCAAAGAATTTTAACCACTATCCAGGATATCGAAAATCTGTTTGAGTTTTTAAATAACAGAAAAGAAATTGATCAAAAAGCTCTATTGAAACATTTTAAGCTCAATGAGAAAACACATCGTTGGAATTTTGTAGAGGATAAAAAATACCCCTGCAATGAAACGAAGACGATGATTTCAACTCGATTGGAAAAAGTAGAAAATATTCCCGATGATTTTCTGACCAGGGAAATCGAACAACAGATTTGGCATATTATCTATTCTGTCAATGATAAAATAGAATACGAAAAAGCCTTAAAAACCTTTGCATCAAAACATCATCTAGACGAAAGTTCTTTTTTCGAGGCTTTCAGAAAATTTCCACCATTTAAAAGCGAATATGGTTCCTATTCGGAAAAAGCAATTAAGAAATTGTTGCCTATAATGCGATTGGGCAAATATTGGGATTATGCCAATATTGATCAGTCTTCAAAAGACAGGATTAAGAAGATCATTAATGGAGAATATGATGAAAATATAAAAGATAAGGTAAGAGAAAAGGCAGTCCATCTTACGAATGAAAATGATTTCCAGGGTTTACAATTGTGGCTGGCTCAATATATTGTATATGGAAGACATTCGGAAGCATCAATAACAGGGAAATGGAATTCAGCTGATGATTTGGAAGAATTTTTAAAAGATTTTAAACACCACTCGCTTCGCAATCCAATTGTAGAGCAGGTCATTACTGAGACTTTACGTGTTGTGAAAGATATTTGGCTAAAATACGGAAAAGGAGCAAAAGACTTCTTCAATGAAATTCATATAGAGTTGGGAAGGGAAATGAAACTTCCGGCTGAAGATAGAAAGAAACTTACGAGCCAAATTATTGAAAATGAAAATACGAATCTCCGCATCAAAGCTCTATTAGCTGAAATGATGAATGATCATGCTGTAGAAAATGTTCGTCCGTTTTCACCCCAGCAACAAGAAATTCTGAAAATTTATGAGGACGGTGTTTTAAATTCAGGCATTGAAATTGAAGATGAATATTTAAAAATAAGCAAAACGGCGCAACCTTCTCCTTCAGATTTAAAACGGTATAAACTTTGGCTGGAACAGAAATACAAATCGCCTTATACCGGGCAAATGATTCCACTAAATAAATTGTTTACGCCAGAATATGAAATTGAACATATTATCCCACAAAGTCGATACTTTGATGATAGTTTTAGTAATAAAATTATTTGTGAATCGGCAGTTAACAAATTGAAGGATAATTATATCGGACTTGGATTTATTAAGCAGTTTGGAGGAACTATTATTGAACTTGGTTTGGGTAAAAGCGTGAAGGTTTTTGATATTGATCAATACGAAGATTTTGTTAAGAAGCACTACGCCAATAACCGAAGTAAAAGAAATAAACTTCTTTTAGAAGATATTCCTGAAAAAATGATTGAACGTCAGATCAATGATACTCGTTATATCAGTAAATATATTTCCGGTATACTTTCTAATATTGTTCGCTTAGAAGATGGTTCGGATGAAGGAGTAAATTCTAAAAACATTGTTCCCGGAAATGGAAAAATTACTACCCAATTGAAAAAGGACTGGGGGCTGAATGATGTTTGGAATGACTTGATTTTACCCCGTTTTAAAAGAATGAATCAGTTGACCAATTCGACGGATTTTACCGCCTGGAACGAAAATTTTCAAAAGTTTTTGCCGACCGTTCCAATTGAGTATTCGAAAGGTTATTCTAAAAAAAGAATAGACCATCGTCATCATGCTCTGGACGCTTTGGTAATTGCTTGTGCTACAAAGGATCATGTAAATTTATTAAATAATCAATCGGCAAAATCGGAAACCAACCGCTACGATTTGAAAAAGAAATTAATGAAGTTTGAAAGAGTTGTTTATCTCCATACGCAAACAGGGGAGAAAATCGAACGAGAAGTGCCAAAACAATTTTTAAAACCTTGGGAAAATTTTACTGTAGATGTTAAGCATAATTTGGACACGGTTATTGTAAGTTTTAAGCAAAACCTTAGGGTCATTAATAAAGCGACTAATTATTACGAAAAATATGTAGAGAAAGATTGTGCAAGAAATAAGGCAAGAGTAGAACAAAAGGGAATAAATTGGGCGATTAGAAAACCAATGCATAAAGATACGGTTTCTGGTAAAGTAGATTTACCTTGGGTAAAAGTTCCAAAAGGAAAAATTTTAACAGCAACAAGGAAAAGCCTTGACGCTTCATTCGATTTAAAATCAATAGGCTCCATTACTGATACAGGAATTCAAAAAATTCTCAAAAATTATTTAATGCTTAAAGGTGGAAACCCTGA
The DNA here is from genome assembly GCF_018924625.1 of Chryseobacterium sp. PCH239. Taxonomy (NCBI): domain Bacteria; kingdom Pseudomonadati; phylum Bacteroidota; class Flavobacteriia; order Flavobacteriales; family Weeksellaceae; genus Chryseobacterium; species Chryseobacterium sp. PCH239. The sequence goes on along the minus strand of NZ_CP073027.1, from coordinate 1,344,288 downwards.
ATTGGCTTTTTCACCCGAAGGAATTGAAGATTTGAGTAAAAGTATTGAGAAGTATAATGATGGCAAGCCTCATCAACCCATCAACAAAGTAAGGGTTTTTGAACTGGGTAGTAAATTTCAGGTAGGACAAGCCGGAAATAAAAAAGATAAATATGTAGAAGCTGCAAAAGGAACCAATTTGTTTTTTGCAGTGTACGAAGATAAAAACGGCAGGAGAAGCTATGAAACCATTCCTTTGAATGAGGTGATTGAAAGGCAAAAGCAAGGTTTACCCGTGGTTGATTTAAGAAGTACAAATGATTTCTATTTATGCCCGAATGATTTGGTTTATATTCTATCTAATGATGAGCGGGGTAATATGACAAATAACGATTTTAAAAGCCTTTCTGACGAACAAGTTAAAAGGATATACAAATTCGTTAGTTGTACAGGAGGTGAGGGGCATTTTATTCCTTACTCAAGTGCGACAGAAATAATAAAAAATGAGAATGGTACAAATAGTAAAAGTGAGAGAATGCAGAATTTCTATGATGGTAGTTGTATGTTTGATAAAAACGGCAAGCCCATTATGATAAAAGAAAACTGTGTAAAACTTAAAGTCGACCGTCTAGGGAACATTGCAAAGATATAATTATGATTACCCGTTCAATCTACATCGGTAATCCCGCTTATCTTAAGCTCAAAGATGAGCAGCTGAAAATCCTCTGTCCAGAAACCAAAATGGAAAAGGGGAGTGTTCCTGTGGAAGATTTGGGTTTGCTGATGCTGGATCATTATCAGATTACCATTTCTCATAATTTGATTCAGAAGATGATGGGAAATAATGTAGTGGTCATTAGTTGTGATGCGCATCATTTACCGCACGGAATTATGCTTCCACTGTATGGTCATACTGAACATTCTGACCGGGTAAAAGATCAGCTCGAAGCCAGTGAACCGCTGAAAAAGCAACTTTGGAAACAAACCGTGGAATGTAAGATTGAAAATCAGAAAAATGTTCTGATGAAGTTGGGAAACTATTATGAACCAATGGTTGAATACCAAAGAAATGTAAAGTCTGGGGATTTAAGCAATATGGAAGGTATTGCAGCTCAGCATTACTGGAAATATCTGATCAGCCTTGATTTTTTGAGACAGCGTTTCGGAGAACCACCCAATCAGTTCTTTAATTTCGGGTATGCGGTTCTCAGAAGTATTGTTGCCAGGGCTATTGTTGAAACAGGATTATTGCCCGTATTGGGAATTTTTCATAAAAATAAATATAATCCTTACTGCCTTGCCGATGATCTGATGGAACCTTATCGTCCGTTTATTGATTTACTAGTAATGCAGTGGCTGAAAATTCATCCTGATGTAGAAGAACTGACGAAAGAATTTAAGGCTCATATTCTGCAGATTGCAACCAAAGATGTGCGTATTGATGATAAAACAAGGCCATTGCTGGTTGCTGTAAAAATGACGGCTTCGTCGCTTTACAAATGCTATACAGGAGAAAAAAGACTGATTTCTTATCCTGAACTGTTATGAACGCCGAAAGGTTTAACGCATACCGGATTATGTGGGTTTTAGTATTATATGATCTCCCGACTGAGACCAAAGCGAATATGAAAGATGCTAATCGTTTTCGGAAGGCACTGATTGATGATGGTTTCACCTTGTTTCAGTTCTCAATGTATGTACGCCATTGTCCGAGCCGGGAAAATGCTGAGGTTCATATTAAAAGAGTTAAATTTATGCTTCCAAAAGCTGGGAAAGTGGCCATTATGTGTATCACGGACAAACAATTTGGAGATATTGAAATCTTCTTTGCCAGGAATAAAGAAAAGCCACCTCCAACCTTTCAGCAGCTTGAATTATTCTAAATTTTAAATTCTAAATATAAAAATAATCTACTGAAAACCAGTAGATTATTTTTTGAGGCTGTGACTAATCACGAAGATAATAATTTTTGAAAGCAATTCACAACTAACGAAGGCAACTTTTATTGAAGCTTTAAGCTGTGACTAATCACGAAGATAATAATTTTTGAAAGCAATTCACAACTTGAAGCACCTTCACGAATTATTGCAGCTTGCTGTGACTAATCACGAAGATAATAATTTTTGAAAGCAATTCACAACAAAATGACGATAACTATGAAATTTACAAATGCTGTGACTAATCACGAAGATAATAATTTTTGAAAGCAATTCACAACGTGGAGCGTTTCAGGGATTTTTTATCTAAAGCTGTGACTAATCACGAAGATAATAATTTTTGAAAGCAATTCACAACTAGTGGGTAATTTCGATACTCTTTGTGACTGCTGTGACTAATCACGAAGATAATAATTTTTGAAAGCAATTCACAACGCTTACGGGCTACCTCATCAAAATAAGCTAGCTGTGACTAATCACGAAGATAATAATTTTTGAAAGCAATTCACAACCGCATACGATGTAGATAATCGACATAGGATGCTGTGACTAATCACGAAGATAATAATTTTTGAAAGCAATTCACAACTATTGGGAGCAAAACGAATATGAGAGATCTGCTGTGACTAATCACGAAGATAATAATTTTTGAAAGCAATTCACAACGGTATGATGGAACTCCTTTAACTGACGCTAGCTGTGACTAATCACGAAGATAATAATTTTTGAAAGCAATTCACAACGTTACGCGGTTTGGTGTAGTTCGTAGGTTTGCTGTGACTAATCACGAAGATAATAATTTTTGAAAGCAATTCACAACCGCTCACTCTTCATAAAAGCTTCTATTTCATGTATGTACTAATCACTAAAATGATAATTTCTAGAAGCAATTCACAACACCAACCGGCAAAGGATTGTAAATAATCAAGCTGTGATTAATTATTAAGATAACAACTTTTGAAAGCAATTCATACCTATGCAATGTCTTGTGAAAGATTTTATGCTGTTGTAAGTGATTGGAAAGTAGTAATTTTTGCAATTTATAATCGTTCACCCATTATTATTGCCATTGTTATTTCCAATGTAGCACCTTTCAATTTTTAATACGAGGAATTGTTTTCTCGTAAATAGAATTGGTTTGAGTTATCGGTTAGATAAGTAGTTTCTTAGCTATATCCAATGATATGGTTTATCCTTACGGTTAATATAGCAGTGCATCTCCTCTTTTTTAAGTTCTGGAAAAAAATCCATTGCTCGGTCAATGGCATAATTAGGCAGAAAATAAATTTCTTTTATGATTGTATCAACAATTTTTTCTCGACTGTAATATTTTATAATTTCATCGATCTCATTTTGCCCACCCCTTTCAAGAATTCGAGAAATAATTGGGATATATGCTTTCTCCCAATCAAGTTTCCTAAAATTGGTATCCCAAAAGAATTTTGGATGTATTTTTGGCAAGACTTTTTTCTTTAATCCCATACTTTAAATATAGTGATTTTATCTCGTTATGACAACAAAATCACCTTCTAAATCCCTTTCCTTTGTTTTTTAGAACGATTTTTTTTTCAGCTGAATTTCCAAATTTCACATTAGGATTTAGTACAGCTTCCTTAAGTCTTTCCTGCATTGTTTTCCATTTGTGCTCTTTTCCGCGAACCATTGAAACATCATATTCTTTTCTAATCCCATCAAAATAAACTAATGAGTGCGCTGCCAAATTTGAATTTCCGTTGTATTTCGCATGGTAGCTATTTAAATATGACTGTAGAGGTTTTTGTTCAAGAAGAAAATACATATCTACGAAATCCTTTAATCTTTCTCCACTTTGAAATATTGCGTGAAGTTTCATAGCACCAATGTCGTCATTAGAAATCATTCTTATATTTTCTGAGATTTTATCCATTGCTATGACAGGATATTTATGAGCTAAAAGATCAACTTTTATATCTTTAATATAGGTCATTACGGTATTCTCAAAAACAATTTCGTTAGTCGCATTGTATTCTTTTTGTAAGTGGCTTATTAAGGCGAATGAGTCAAAATCCCTTGTGGTAAACAAATCAATATCTACAGACAATCTATGCCCTAATTTTAAGGCTAAAGCGGTACCGCCTACCAAAGTAAAATCTTTTAGCATTTCATCTTTCATCAGCTGTTGTAAGAGTTCCCACATTTCCTTACTTACAGTTTCCTTGTGGATCATAATTTCATTTTTCAGAAAATTAATTCTGAGAATGATGTATGTCTGTATAATGGCAGTGCAAGGAACTATTTAGCTTCGCTTGTCAATTAAAGTCAAAATTAGAAGTCTTTTATTGATGCAGATATTAATGATTGAACTTTAAAATTTTTCTTTTGGTAGCCACATAAGTATATATCTATTTTTAGAAGCCTAGCTTTTAGTTGAAAAACTTAAAATCGGTTGTACCTTTTAAACTATTAATCAAAACTAAGCGTGCTTTGTAAAAAGTAATTTATCTGAGATTTTGTTTTAAGAATAATTCTATTGCATATATAAATGCGTTCGATTTTACAACTATGCGGAAAAGTTAGGAGCTCATTCGCAACTTTGAAAGTCCTTAAGCTCTAACAAAGTTGCTGCTTCGCTCTGCGAGACTTTTAAATAGTTTAAGAATTTTGCTAGAGTTTTAATTCAACTTACTTTTATTAGCTAATATCAGTTATCACATTGTCTTAAATTAAAATAACACGACATGTTTTGTCGCTTTGCAGAGATATCTTTGTCTTGTTAAAAAGTTAATAAAATTTATTTTGGGGTGAAGATTAATAATCCCTAATTTTGCACGCGTTAAAAACATAACTATGAAATAATAATTACATTCGGCAATTTAGTGTATTTCTGTTATACACAATACATCAATCGACATTTACTTAACATTAATAACACAAGTATGAAAAAACTCTACATGTGTGCATTGTTTCTATGCACTATTACGAGCATATCTGCTCAGGAGGTACTTTGGCAGAAAGATATAAAGTCCTCAGCTCAGGATTTTTTAAGCCAGATTACTACAACAATTGACGGACAGTATCTGATCACAGGAAGCAGTATTCAGACCAATAAGCTTAGGCAGAACAGCAAGCAGAACAACGGTTACGATTTCCATCTGATAAAATTAAATCAGCAGGGAGAACAGGTTTTTGAAAAATATTTTTCTGGAAACAATCATGACTATTTATCTTCAACTGTAACTACTCAGGACGGTGGTTTTCTGATTTCTGGAACTTCATATTCAGGAAAAGGATTTGATAAAAAGGAGGATTCCAAAGGAGGCTCTGATCTTTGGTTAATTAGAATCAATGAATTTGGTGATGAATTATGACAGAAAACCTTAGGAAGCTCATCAGATGAAGAAGCAAGAGCTGTGATTCAGACTATAGATCAGGGATTCTTTGTAGCTGGAAATGTATAAAATTCCTCTAAAGGTTATGGTTCCAAAGATGTTCTGATCATTAGGTTAGATAAGGACGGAAAGGTTCTGTCTGAGCAAACATTTGGAGGCCGTGGACTTGATGAAGTAGAGAAGATGATCCCTACTCGTGATGGAGGAGCACTACTTGGAATATATTCCAGAAGTTCCATAAGTGGGACAAAGAAAACAGAAAACTTTGGCGAAGGTGATTACTGGATTGTAAAGCTGGATAAAAACGGAAAAGTTGAATGGGAAAAGAACTTTGGAGGAAAAGGTGATGATCATTTGAGAACCCTGGCATTAACTTCAAATGGATTCATTATTGGCGGGGAATCCAGATCAGAAAGATTAGGTAATAAAACTGTTGGATTAGAAGAAGGAACAGACCTTTGGCTGATTTCCTTAAATAAAAGAGGAGATGAACAGTGGCAGAAGTCTTACAATTTCAAAAACCGTGATATTCTGATGGGAATGAGCGTTCTTCATTCAGCAGATGATAAATCTTCAAAAGGAATCTTATTAGGAGGCTATACCCAAGCAGAAGGAAGAATACAGACTGATGATGAAACTTTCTGGATGCTGTATTTAGATCAGAATGGAAATGAACAGTGGAGAAAATATGTAAAAGGAGAATCCAGAAAGAAGGAAGAAAGGCTTTCTGATTTAAAGCTGAACAGAGACGGTTCTATTGTCTTAGCTGGAACCAGCGCAGAAGAGTTGGGTAAAGAAAACTGGAAGATTGTAAAGCTGGGAGACAGGCAGGTTGATCAACTAATTGAAAAATATGATATCAAAATTTATCCAAACCCTGTATCAGATTATGCTTACGTAGAAATCGGTTTTGATTTTAAAGAGACTGATATTCTGTTGTATGATATGAGCGGAAGACAGTTACAGAGTCTGAAAACCAAGAATAAAGTAACAAAGATAAATACTCAGAATTTGATTCAGGGAGCGTATCTGGTGACTATAAAAACTGATACAAATAAAACGGCAAATGCTAAACTAATTAAGAAATAACTATGAAGAAAGAAAAAATAAAAATTGCATTAATTTTATCTTTTTTATCTGCTACTACAAGTGCACAGATATATTGGAGAGAACTGGCTACAACAAGTGTAAAGAAAACAGAGGTAGGGCAGCTTAATAATTTAGCAGTATCTGCTGATAATGTTAATTTAAGTACAGGTGTAGTAATACCAAAAATTTCAATTACTAATATTGGGACAAATTTTTTACAGGATGAAATAAATTTGGTTTATACGAAAGGTAGCGGTGTTAAAATAAACGATATATCATCAGATTTAGGTCTGGGATGGGATTTGGAATCAGGAGGAACAATTACCAGAAAAGTAAATGGCTTTCCTGATGAATCCAAGATTTACACTGATGCATCAGTGGGAGTTGAAGGCGGTAGTCCATCCTATGTACCTAATGGACAAAAATTAGTCAACGGCTGGCTTGATTATGGCAATTGGAATTCTAAAACCAAAATTATCAATGGAAAAACATATGCTTTACCTGGCACTCCTTATGAAGATAAATCTCTAGGAGCCACTATTCAGGAATTTTCTTTAAATGCACAAAATAATATCTATAATACAAAATTCAGATCTCTTTTAGCTCAACAGGTTTCTGGACCATTTAATATAGGCTCTGGTTTAGCGATAGCCGATTTAGGAGCTATGGCAGGAATGGGATGGGATACACTTAATGTTGACGGTGAACCCGATGATTTTTATTTTAATTTTGGTAAATACTCAGGAAAATTTGTTTTTGATGGAAATAGGACTCCAACCACGATTCCTCATATTCCAGGACTCAAAATTGAATCTCCTTTCAACTCACCTGGGAATCAATGGATTTTTACAACTCCCGAAGGTGTTAAATATTACTTTTCAAATACTCCATCATACAGGGAAACATCTTACAGTGAAACTTTAACAGCTCCTCTTTATGATGACTGTTTTGGGATTACTCCCAACACTAATGAAGGCATAGATGCCAATGAATACATTTCTAAATGGTATTTAAGTAAAGTCGTAGGAATTAATGGTGATTTTATAGAATATTCCTACGCAACGGCTCCTGATTTAGTATATACTGAAAATTCTTCAATTAAACAGGTTTTCAAAGCAGGACAGCCAAGCTTAGGCTTTACTACAACTCCACCTTATTATTTTATAGATTCAGCAGATCCAGGATTCTATGAACGTGAAATTTCGAGAAATACAAACATTAGAATTAAATCACCTAAAAGAATTTCTGCTATCACTACATCGGATAACAACAAAGTACTGTTTAATTATGGCGGATTGCACAGAGAGGACATTGATCAATCACAAAATACTTCCAATCCACGAAAAAGTTTGTCAAGTATCGAAAAATACGATTATAATAACAAGCTCGTAGAGAAATTCACTCTTGATCAGTCTTATTTTCAAGGCTCTTGCAATACGTATGAGTGCAAGAGATTAAAGCTCAATTCGATAAGGCAAGTTCTATCACAAACGGGAACAGCAGATCCAGTAACTGCATTTGAGTATAATATGACTCAGAACCTCCCTCAAAGAAATTCTTATTTACAGGATTTCTGGGGATATTATAATAACAATACCAATAATTCTACTCCTACACTTATTCCTACCGTTTTAGATATTTCATTTTATGGTGCCAATAGAGCTCCTGATGAAGTAAGATCGCAGGCGAATATTCTCACAAAGATTATTTATCCTACCAAAGGAAGTGTTGAGTATGAATATGAACTTAACGATTTTAGAACACTCCCTGTAAATGGTGTTTATAGTAAAAGCACAACAGGAGGGCTAAGGATAAAAAATATCAGTAAAAAAGAATCTGCAACCGCAAATCCAATAGTTACTTCCTATATCTATAAACTTGATAACGGTGATTCCAGCGGAGTTCTACCTACCTATCTTTTAACTCAACTTAATAACACATATGGAGCAGGGAAGCTGTATGATCATCAGACAGTGGAAGTTGATGAAAATGATGGTACCAGAAGCAAGTATAATATGATTTATTCAAACCCTAAGTATATAAAGTCAGGAAATCCTTTACATTATTCAAAGGTGAGAGTCAAGACATTAGGAAAAGGTGAAACGGAATATAACCTTACTACGGCAGAGTATCCTAATAATACTAATGATAAAATGATAAGCCGTAAATGGCAGGCAGCAGATTCACATGGGACTTATATTGCTAATTCATCTTATATTACAGACCCCTCTACCAATCAATGGCCATTAGATCCAGGTGATAATCATCCTACAATTAGTATTACAGAAAGTGCCAATAAAGGACTTATTGTCAGTGAAAAAATAAGAGATGAGTCTGGTAATGTTCTCTCTGAAACAATTAATGATTATCAAAGAAATCCTAATGGTTTTAGCATGAAAACAATTTATGGAGTAGGTGTTTCATCACCAGATACATTTATTGCTGAAAGATCTGCGATCAATACAGTTTACTTTCATATTAACAAATATTACAATGAATATTATTTTTTGAAGACGAAAACAAAAAATGAATATTTGGGAGGAAAGGTAATTAGTACCATACAGAATTTTGACTGCAATACTGACGGGTTCATCAAACAGCAAAGTACTCAGCATGCCAATAATGATATCACACAAGAACAGTACTCTTATCCTGCTGACAAACAAATTCAAAAACTTATTAATGCGAATATTGTTGGAGAAGTAGTAGAGAAACAATCCAAAAACAATAATACTGTAACAAAAAAAGTAGAGAAGAAGTATGAAATTACCAATAGTTTTCTTCCTTCATCCGTATCAACTTATATGCTGGATACTCCATCAGGATCATTTAAAAATATAACTGTGGACAGATATGATGCTAAGGGTAATCAACTTCAGGTTACCGCCCAGGATACTATTCCTGTAACTACAATCTGGGGATATAAAGGTAGTCAGCCTATAGCGATTATAAAAGGAGCAACATACTCTCAGGTAATGCAGGCATTTGGCTTAAATGGTGATGACAACAGTTCATATTTACAGCTTGAAATCGTTAAAAAATCAGACCTGGATATTGATGATGCTACAGAAGACACGCTAATTTCTGAACTTGACAGCTTCAGAACAAAGCCAGAATTTAAAAATTTTGAAATCACTACATATACTTACAACCCTTTAGTTGGGGTAACCAGTATATGTGCCTCTTCAGGAATCAGAGAACACTACATGTATGACTCTGCAAACAAACTCAAAGAAATAAGGGAACAAAACAGAACAGGCAGAATTTTAACAGAGTACAAATATAATTATAAAAACTAAACTGATGAAAAAACTCATAATACCAATAGGAGCATTACTCTTATCGAATATAACCTATGCCCAGCTTTCCACGATTTCCAACAATGAAAATTATATTCAGACCAAAACGTATCTGGATTATAACGGAGCTTTCCCTACAAAATCTTCAGAAACGGTTCAGTATTTTGATGGGCTTGGAAGACCTAAGCAGATTGTCAACTTACAGGCTTCACCTCTGGGGAGAGATGTTGTCACTCATATTGAGTATGACCAGTTCGGAAGACAGGTAAAAGATTACCTGCCTGTTCCTCAACTTTCTACCAGCAACGGAAACTATTATTCAGGGCCATTGGGTGTTTATCCTAACACCTACGGGAATGAAAAGATTTATTCTGAAAAAGATCTGGAAAAGTCCCCTTTGGACAGGATTATGGAACAGAAACAAGTAGGTAATGACTGGAATGGAAAATCTGTAAAGTTCGGATATGAAGCCAATTCTACATTAGACAAGGTCAAAAAATTTACGGCTCCTACAGCTTGGGTAAATAATGCTACAGAGTCAGATGTAGTCAACAATGGGATGTATGGAGACGCTCAGTTATATAAAAATACGGTTACGGATGAAGATGAAAATAAAACTATAGAATTTAAAAATGGTAAGGGACAAACTATATTGGTAAGAAAGGTAATCAGCGCTACCGAGAATGCAGATACGTATTATGTTTATAATGAATATGATCAGTTAGCATTTGTTATTCCTCCACTACTTTCTAAACTAGACAGTTGGACAACAGTACAGCGAGATGCCTTAGCATATCAGTACCGTTATGACGGCAGGGGCCGTTTAGTGGAAAAAAAGCTTCCTGGTAAAGGCTGGGAATATATGGTGTATAATAAAGCTGATCGGCTTATCCTGACCCAGGATACGGTTCTTAAAGGAAAAGGACAATGGCTTTTCACTAAATATGACAAGTATGGAAGAGTCATTTATACTGGAATTACAAATAACACTTCCAGCAGGGCATCAATGCAAAATAGTGTCAATGCCAATACTAATTTATATGAAGCCAGAACTGCTACTGCTGGTTTGACTTTAAATGGTATGCCTGTATATTACACTAAGGCTTCCACTCCTACCAGTGTCACTCAGGTGTTAACTGTTAATTATTATGATACCTATCCTGAATACAGTTTTAATCCTGCTTTTCCTTCAATGATTCAGGGAGAACCTACACTTACTGAAACTCCAACAGCTGATGGAAGGAGTACTAAAGGTATGCCTGTCATGAGTTTTGTAAAAAATATTGAAGATGACAGCTGGACAAAAAACTATACATATTATGATAGGAAAGGAAGAGCTATTGGAAGCCACTCTATCAATTATGTGGGAGGATATACCCATACAGAATCCAAACTTGATTTTGCAGGGGTTACCAAGCTGGCTATTACCCGACATAAAAGATTAGATACTGATACAGAAAAAGTGATTACAGAGACATTTGATTATGATCACCAGAACAGGTTACTTTCTCATAAACATCAGGTTGATAGTAACCCTGTAGAAATTCTTACGCAAAATACCTATAATGAAATTTCCCAGATTACCAATAAAAAAGTGGGAGGAACAGATGTGGCTAATCCATTACAATCTATAGATTATAAGTATAATATCCGTGGATGGTTAACCAAAATCAATGATCCAGCAAATTTGAATGGAAAACTCTTTGGATATGAAATCAGGTATACTAATCCTCAATACACCAATTTAGCTCCAGGAAGATATAATGGAAATATAGCAGAGGTAGATTGGAAAAATGCTTCAGAAGGCGCTTTGAAAAGATATTCATATTCCTATGATCCTCTTAACAGACTGAAAGATGCTATATATACAGAACCTGGGGCTACCAATCCGTATAATAATAATTTCAATGAAAGCCTGACTTATGATCTGAATGGAAATATCATGACCCTGAAAAGAAATGCTTATCCGGTATCAGGAACTACAGCCACTCAGGTAGATGATCTTGAATATAAGTATATAGGAAACCGTTTGAATCAGGTGATAGAAAACTCACCTAATCCATCAGGATATGAAGGAGGAAACAATATAATTGGTTATGATCTTAATGGTAATATGACAGATATGAAGGATAAGGGAATCCAATCTATTGCTTATAATTATCTTAATCTGCCTGTTTCAATTGGTATACAATTTACTAATCCTGTTGGAAATATAAGTACAACAAGTATAAGCCATTTGTACCGTGCTGATGGAGTGAAGCTTCATAAGACATATAGTCAGCAAGCTTATATGGGACTACCAACAACCCGTATGACTGATTATTTGGATGGCTTTCAATATTCATATGAAGATGATGGTGGGATATGTACCACCTGCAAAACGGAATCGGCATATGAAGTGCAGGCTTATTCAAAGATTATAGGTCCAATAATTACCCCGTCTTCATGGAAGTTGGATTTTGTTTCTACTTCAGAAGGATTTTACAGTTTTGCAGAAAACCGTTATATTTACAATTATAAGGATCATTTGGGGAATATAAGGGTAAGTTTTGGAAAGAATAATGCCGGGGTAGTTCAGACAATGGATGTCAATAACTATTATCCGTTTGGATTAAACCATATTGGAGGATCAAATTACTCAAACTTTGGAAGTTTTTACAACTACAAGTATAATGGAAAGGAATTGCAGGAGACCGGTTTTTATGATTATGGAGCGAGGATGTATATGCCTGACCTTGGAAGATGGGGAGTAGTAGATCCACTGGCGGAAATATATTATCCAATGTCAGCATATCATATGTCAGGAAATAACCCTATTTTATTTATTGATTCCAATGGGATGAATTATGACGATTATGGTATTGATGGTAATGGGAATATCAGTTTAATCCAAAAAACTGATGATAATTTTGACAGACTTTACAAAGCTAAAAGTGATTCCAATGGAAATGCAATTAAGGATTCAAAAGGACATGCACAAAAAGAAATTAGTGGAGAAGGTAAAGAAGGTACAGATTATGCAAAAGTATCAAAGGCAAGCAAAGATAGTGGATCACTTATAAGTGCATTGTCAATACAGACAACTTCTGATAAAGCCTATGGCTTTAATAAAATTAATTATGCACGCACAAAAAACCCAAATGATGCTGCTAATGTTTTTATGTTTGCTGCAAAAAATTCTAATGTTGAATGGGGACTAGATGCTTATAATGTAAATGGGAACGCTCTATTTACATTATATACTGGCCATAAAGGGGACTTGACACCTCCTACATTTCAAAATCAGTCCATGTCAAAATTATTGTTTGAAATACATTCTCATAAAAATCGAAATGAACCATCTCCAGATAATGGTGCAACTGGTGGAGATTATGGTATAGCACAAGCCGGTGATAGGATATTTTATAAAAGAACTGAAAGTAATAATTATCCTGGGCATTATCTTTTCTATGCACCTAATAAAGGTAAAAATACATTATGGAAATATTTCTGGCATAATACGAGCAAGGTAACTGTAGGATCTTCTATTAACCTAAAATCTTTAAAATGAAAAAAATTATAATAATATGCTTTTGCTTTTTTCTTAGTTGTGAAAAAAAGAATGAATACTTTACCTCTGATGAAATTTATAAAACAATAACCGAAAGCGTAGATGATATTCACAATAAAATTTCTAAAACTGATAGCATATTTTATGTTTTCAATAGACACGATACATTAATAATTATGTCTTCTAAATATGAGGGAATACTCCGTCCAACATATACGGTGGATAATATAGGATACTTTAATTATAAAAAAAATAAAATTATAATTACTAGGCCATATAAACCTATTTTTACAATAATAAAAGAAAATAACAAATTAAATGATCCAATAAATGGTTTGAAACCTCCATATTATGATGGTGATGATTATCAAAAAGGGGTAGTTTATAAAATAAAGGATGTGAATCATCTGGAAATAATTGAAAAAGGGAACCTAAAGAAATATTTTAAACCTATGGGAGAGTATGAACTCCCTGCTCCTCCACCTCCATCTAAAGAATAAAAATATCTTTTAGCGAGGTATTTGTAACATCCAACTAGCTTATAATACTGTAGAACAATCTCTACAGTATTTTTATTTATAGGTACTGAGAAATAATAATTTAAATTATTAATGGCAAATTTTAGATTAATGTTTGTATAGTAAAATATAACACGACATGTTTTGTCGTTTTCCAAATATACCTTTGTCCCATTATAGAAAGTTAATAAATTTCTTTTTGGATAAGTATTAAAAAGCTTTAATTTTGCACGCATTAAAAAAACACGGCCATGAAACCAATACTCTATTTCGGCAATTTGTGTATTTCCAATCTACACAATTCATATATCATTATTCATTAAATTTAATTACAACATATTTATGCAAAAACTCTACATGTGTGCATTGTTTCTATGCACTATTACGAGCATATCTGCTCAGGAGGTACTTTGGCAGAAAGATATAAAGTCCTCAGCTCAGGATTTTTTAAGCCAGATTACTACAACAATTGACGGACAGTATCTGATCACAGGAAGCAGTATTCAGACCAATAAGCTTAGGCAGAACAGCAAGCAGAACAACGGTTACGATTTCCATCTGATAAAATTAAATCAGCAGGGAGAACAGGTTTTTGAAAAATATTTTTCTGGAAACAATCATGACTATTTATCTTCAACTGTCACTACTCAGGACGGTGGTTTTCTGATTTCTGGAACTTCATATTCAGGAAAAGGATTTGATAAAAAGGAGGATTCCAAAGGAAGCTCTGATATTTGGTTAATTAGAATCAATGAATTTGGTGATGAATTATGGCAGAAAACCTTAGGAAGCTCATCAGATGAAGAAGCAAGAGCTGTGATTCAGACTATAGATCAGGGATTCTTTGTAGCTGGAAATGTACAAAATTCCTCTAAAGGTTATGGTTCCAAAGATGTTCTGATCATTAGGTTAGATAAGGACGGAAAGGTTCTGTCTGAGCAAACATTTGGAGGCCGTGGACTTGATGAAGTAGAGAAGATGATCCCTACTCGTGATGGAGGAGCACTACTTGGAATATATTCCAGAAGTTCCATAAGTGGGACAAAGAAAACAGAAAACTTTGGCGAAGGTGATTACTGGATTGTAAAGCTGGATAAAAACGGAAAAGTTGAATGGGAAAAGAACTTTGGAGGAAAAGGTGATGATCATTTGAGAACCCTGGCATTAACTTCAAATGGATTCATTATTGGCGGAGAATCCAGATCAGAAAGATCAGGTAATAAAACTTTTGGATTAGAAGAAGGAACAGACCTTTGGCTGATTTCCTTAAATGAAAAAGGTGATGAGCAGTGGCAGAAGTCTTACAATTTCAAAAACCGTGATATTCTGATGGGAATGAGCGTTCTTCATTCAGCAGATGATAAATCTTCAAAAGGAATCTTATTAGGAGGCTATACCCAAGCAGAAGGAAGAATACAGACTGATGATGAAACTTTCTGGATCCTGTATTTAGATCAGAATGGAAATGAGCAGTGGAGAAAATATGTAAAAGGAGAATCCAGAAAGAAGGAAGAAAGGCTTTCTGATTTAAAGCTGAACAGAGACGGTTCTATTGTAATGGCAGGAACGAGCGCAGAAGAACTAGGAAAAGAAAACTGGAAGATTGTAAAGCTGGGAGACAGGCAGGTTGATCAACTAATTGAAAAATATGATATCAAAATTTATCCAAACCCTGTATCAGATTATGCTTACGTAGAAATTGGCTTTGATTTTAAAGAGGCTGATATTCTGTTGTATGATATGAGCGGAAGACAGTTACAGAGTCTGAAAACCAAGAATAAAGTAACAAAGATAAATACTCAGAATTTGATTCAGGGAGCGTATCTGGTGACTATAAAAACTGATACAAATAAAACGGCAAATGCTAAACTAATTAAGAAATAACTATGAAGAAAGAAAAAATAAAAATTGCATTAATTTTATCTTTTTTATCTGCTACTACAAGTGCCCAATTATATTGGAGAGATCTGTCTGTTAAAAACATTAACAAGCCTGAAGTTAGTACACTAAATAAATTAAATGTAGAAGGGGATAATGTAAATCTAAGTACTGGAGTTAATGCTCCAAAAGTTTCAGTTACTAATATTGGGACAAATTTTTTACAGGATGAAATAAATTTGGTTTATACGAAAGGTAGCGGTGTTAAAATAAACGATATATCATCAGATTTAGGTCTGGGATGGGATTTGGAATCAGGAGGAACAATTACCAGAAAAGTGAATGGTTTTCCTGATGAATCTCAAATTTATACAGACGCAAAAGTTGGAATAGTTGCTAATACACCAGCCCATGTTGTAAACGGCCAAAAATCAATCAATGGCTGGCTTGATTTTGGAAATTGGAATTCACACCCTTATTATACACCATTTAATGGCACTTTTGTATTCCCAGACCAACCCTACCAAGACAAATCTTTAGGAGGAACTATTCAGGAATTTGCTGTAGATGCCGAAAACCATGTATATAAAACCAACTTTCGTTCACTTTTAGCACAGCAGGTGTCAGGTCCCTTAAATTTGGGATCAGGAATAACTGTGGCAGACCTAGGAGCTATGGCTGGAACAGGGTGGACTATGATAAATGTGGATGGTGAACCTGATGAATTCTATTTTAATTTTGGAAAATATTCGGGTAAATTTATTTTTGATGGTAATAGGGTACCTACTACAATACCTCATATACCAGGTCTAAAAATTGAATCTCCATTTAATTCATCAGGAAATCAGTGGATATTCACAACACCAGAAGGAATTAAATATTATTTTTCAAATAATTCCTCTTATACTGAAGTGACTTATAGCGAAACCCAGACTACACCGTTTTATGATGATTGGTCTGGTCCAACACCCAATACCAATGAAGGAATATCGGCGGATGAATATGTCTCAAAATGGTATCTAAGTAAAGTCGTAGGAATTAATGGTGATTTTATAGAATATTCCTACGCAACGGCTCCTGATCTGGTCTATCAACAAAAAGCATCAATAATGCAAGTCTTCAAATCAGGAAATCCAGCTGCAGGCTATACATCATCTCCACCAGATCATTTTATGGACTCTGGAGATCCTGGCTTTACTAAAAGAGAATTACCTAGAAATACTTCTTTTAGAATAAGATCTCCTAAGAGGATTTCAGAAATAAAAACATCCAATAACAATAAAATTCTTTTTATGTATAACGGATTACAAAGGGAAGATATTGATCAATCACAAAATGGTTCCAATACAAGAAAAAGTTTGTCAGCTATAGAAAAATATGATTATAATGGAAAATTAATAGAAAAATTCACTCTTAATCAGTCTTATTTTCAAGGTTCTTGCAATACATACGAGTGTAAAAGATTGAAGCTTAATTCAATAAGACAGGTTCTGTCACAAACAGGAACAGCAGATGCAGTGACTGGATTTGAATATAATATGACTCAGAATCTTCCTCAGAGAAATTCTTATTTACAGGATTTCTGGGGCTATTATAATGACAATACCAATAATTCTATTCCTACACTTATTCCTACCGTTTTAGATATTTCATTTTATGGTGCCAATAGAGCTCCTGATGAAGTAAGATCGCAGGCGAATATTCTCACAAAGATTATTTATCCTACCAAAGGAAGTGTTGAGTATGAATATGAACTTAACGATTTTAGAACCATCCCTATTAACGATGTATATTTACGCAGACTTACTGGAGGATTAAGAATTAAAACTATTACTAAAAAGGTAAATGAAACTGACTCCCAGCCTCTTGTTACTTCGTATATATATAAATTGGATAATGGTGATTCCAGTGGAGTTATGCCTTTAGAACTTTCAACAACTTATATTAATAACAGTTTTGGAGCAGGTAAACTTTACGATACTCAATCTGTGGAAATTAATGAAGACAGTGGAATGAGAAGTAAGTATAATGTAATATACTCCAATCCTAAATATATAAGGTGGGAAAATCCGTTACGATACTCAAAAGTAAGAGTAAAAACACTGGGAAAAGGAGAAATTGAATATAATCTTACAACAAGGGAATATGCAAATAATATTTATGATAAAATGATAAGTCGTCAATGGAGACGAGCAAGTCTCTCTGAAGGATATATTGCAGATCCTGCTTACATTGATGATTTAAGTGAAAATCAGTGGCCTCTGGATTCAGGTAATAATCATCCGACTATAGGATTTACCTCAAGTGCAAATAAAGGACTTATCCTTAGTGAAAAAATAAGAGATGAGTCTGGTAATGTTCTCTCTGAAACAATTAATGATTATCAAAGAAATCCTAATGGTTTTAGCATGAAAACAATTTATGGAGTAGGTGTTTCATCACCAGATACATTTATTGCTGAAAACACTAATATCTATTCATTCTATTTTCATATTAACAAATATTACAATGAATATTATTTTTTGAAGACGAAAACAAAAAATGAATATTTGGGAGGAAAGGTAATTAGTACCATACAGAATTTTGACTGCAATACTGACGGGTTCATCAAACAGCAAAGTACTCAGCATGCCAATAATGATATCACACAAGAACAGTACTCTTATCCTGCTGACAAACAAATTCAAAAACTTATTAATGCGAATATTGTTGGAGAAGTAGTAGAGAAACAATCCAAAAACAATAATACTGTAACAAAAAAAGTAGAGAAGAAGTATGAAATTACCAATAGTTTTCTTCCTTCATCCGTATCAACTTATATGCTGGATACTCCATCAGGATCATTTAAAAATATAACTGTGGACAGATATGATGCTAAGGGTAATCAACTTCAGGTTACCGCCCAGGATACTATTCCTGTAACTACAATCTGGGGATATAAAGGTAGTCAGCCTATAGCGATTATAAAAGGAGCAACATACTCTCAGGTAATGCAGGCATTTGGCTTAAATGGTGATGACAACAGTTCATATTTACAGCTTGAAATCGTTAAAAAATCAGACCTGGATATTGATGATGCTACAGAAGACACGCTAATTTCTGAACTTGACAGCTTCAGAACAAAGCCAGAATTTAAAAATTTTGAAATCACTACATATACTTACAACCCTTTAGTTGGGGTAACCAGTATATGTGCCTCTTCAGGAATCAGAGAACACTACATGTATGACTCTGCAAACAAACTCAAAGAAATAAGGGAACAAAACAGAACAGGCAGAATTTTAACAGAGTACAAATATAATTATAAAAACTAAACTGATGAAAAAACTCATAATACCAATAGGAGCATTACTCTTATCGAATATAACCTATGCCCAGCTTTCCACGATTTCCAACAATGAAAATTATATTCAGACCAAAACGTATCTGGATTATAACGGAGCTTTCCCTACAAAATCTTCAGAAACGGTTCAGTATTTTGATGGGCTTGGAAGACCTAAGCAGATTGTCAACTTACAGGCTTCACCTCTGGGGAGAGATGTTGTCACTCATATTGAGTATGACCAGTTCGGAAGACAGGTAAAAGATTACCTGCCTGTTCCTCAACTTTCTACCAGCAACGGAAACTATTATTCAGGGCCATTGGGTGTTTATCCTAACACCTACGGGAATGAAAAGATTTATTCTGAAAAAGATCTGGAAAAGTCCCCTTTGGACAGGATTATGGAACAGAAACAAGTAGGTAATGACTGGAATGGAAAATCTGTAAAGTTCGGATATGAAGCCAATTCTACATTAGACAAGGTCAAAAAATTTACGGCTCCTACAGCTTGGGTAAATAATGCTACAGAGTCAAATGTAGTTAACAATGGGATGTATGGAGATGCTCAGTTATATAAAAATACGGTTACGGATGAAGATGAAAATAAAACCATAGAATTTAAAAATGGTAAGGGACAAACTATATTGGTAAGAAAGGTAATCAGCGCTACCGAAAATGCAGATACGTATTATGTGTATAATGAATATGATCAGTTAGCGTTTGTTATCCCCCCACTTTTATCGGGGTTGGCAAGTTGGGGAACTCTACAACGTGATGCTTTAGCATATCAGTATCGTTATGACGGCAGGGGCCGTTTAGTTGGGAAAAAGATTCCAGGTAAGGGGTGGGAATTTATGATTTATGACAAGCAGGACAGACTGGTAGGAACCCAGGATGCAGTATTAAGAGCAAAAGGACAATGGCTGTACACGAAGTATGATCAGTTTGGAAGAGTTGCTATTACGGGAATCTGTACTGGAGGACAAAGGTATGAGGAACAGGATGTTGTTAATGGATATGCTTCCAACAATGTGAATAGAATAGATACACCCTTTTTTGAAAGACAGGGAATGAATGTATATTATAACAATCCCGATACTACCTATCCCAATGCGAGTAAATGGGTTACCTTATTGTCTTTAAACTATTACGATTCTTATCCAGCATACAGCTTTAATCCTGCTTTTCCTTCAATGATTCAGGGAGAACCTATACTTACTGAAACTCTTACAGCTGATGGAAGGAGTACTAAAGGTATGCCTGTCATGAGTTTTGTAAAAAATATTGAAGATGACAGCTGGACAAAAAACTATACATATTATGATAGGAAAGGAAGAGCTATTGGAAGCCACTCTATCAATTATGTGGGAGGATATACCCATACAGAATCCAAACTTGATTTTGCAGGGGTTACCAAGCTGGCTATTACCCGACATAAAAGATTAGATACTGATACAGAAAAAGTGATTACAGAAACATTTGAGTATGATCACCAGAACAGACTACTTTCTCATAAGCATCAGGTTGATAGCAATCCAACAGAAATACTTGCGCAAAATACATATAACGAAATTTCCCAGGTGACCAATAAAAAAGTAGGAGGAACAGATATTGCTAGTCCACTGCAATCGATAGATTACAAGTACAATATCCGTGGATGGCTTACCAAAATCAATGATCCAGCTTCTTTAAACGGGAAACTCTTTGGGTATGAAATCAGGTATACTAACCCTCAGTATACCAATTTAGCTTCAGGAAGGTATAATGGAAATATTGCAGAAGTAGATTGGAGAAATGCCTCAGAGGGAGCTTTGAAAAGATATTCATATTCCTATGATCCTCTTAACAGGCTGAAAGATGCTATTTATACAGAGCCTGGAGCTACCAATCCGTATAATAACAATTTCAATGAACACCTGACCTATGATTTGAATGGAAATATCATGACCTTGAAAAGAAATGCTTATCCTGTATCAGGGACTACAGCCACACAGGTAGATGATCTTGAATATAAATATACAGGAAACCGTTTGAATCAGGTGATAGAACATTCGACTAACAGCTCAGGATATGAAGGAGGAAACAATATCATTGCTTATGATCTTAATGGCAATATGACTGATATGAAGGATAAAGGAATCCAATCCATTGCTTATAATTTCTTTAATCTGCCTAATGCTATTTCTATCCAGAGTTTTGATTATATGGACAGACCTATCAATACAGGAATATCACACCTGTACCGTGCTGATGGGGTAAAGCTTCGTAAAACAGTTTCACAGCAGTTTTATATGGGACTTCCTACAAGCCGTATGACAGACTATCTGGATGGCTTCCAATATTCATATGATGATAACGGAGGTACATGTCTGACCTGTAAAACAGAAACTGCATTTGAAGTACAGGCTTATTCCAAAAGACCACCACTGTTTCCTCCTGCAGCTGAGTGGAAATTAGAATTTGTGCCTACAGCAGAAGGATTTTACAGTTTCGCAGAAAACCGCTATATTTACAATTATAAGGATCATTTAGGAAATACAAGAATAACTTTTGCTAAAAGTAATGCAGGAGTGCTGGAATCTATAGATACCAATAATTACTATCCATTTGGATTAAACCATATAGGAGGAAATTCAAGTTCAAACTTTGGAGGTTATTATAACTATAAATTCGGAGGTAAAGAACTACAGGAAACTGGATGGAGTGATTTTGGAGCAAGAATGTATATGAGTGACCTTGGTAGATGGGGAGTTATAGATCCACTGGCGGAAAAGATGACAAGACACAGCACCTATAATTATGCCTTTAGTAACCCTGTTAATTTTATAGATCCTGATGGTAGAGAGGGGTTAGGTTGGATACATCAAATTATAGATGGACAACATAAATTGACCTATAATGCCAAGATTAATACAACGCAAGAGGCAATGGATGCAGGGTATGCAAATGTATACGGTGTCGCAGAAACAGGCGAAGTTACAGATCAAACTACAGGTGATGTCAAATATACCTTAAATGCAGACGGAACTTATACTGATGCAAACGGCAACACTTCTTATGGAGCGACAACAACACCTGGAGGAATGTATATAAAAGGTCAAGGTGCTTTTGATCTTACCAGATATCTTTCTCATTTAGGAAATGAAGGTGGTAACTTTTATACAAATTTAGGAGGTGCTGGTCCTTTAAACCATGCTAATCCTTTCTTTAGAGGGGATATTGATAAAATTGTAAGCTTGGATGGTTTTATGGGAGGAATGGTTAATAGTTTAAGCAGAGGAAATGATTGGAAAGATATTATGGCTTACAGGGTTGATATTATGGCATTAGGAGATTTAGCATATACATTTTTAGGAGGAAAGGTGCAACCTGTCAATAAAGATACAATTATTAATGCTACGGTACCACTTGATAATAAAGATACTATTATGCAATTTAAAGTGCCAAAAACAGGAAATATATATCAGAACTGGCATACAGGAAATAATTATGACGAAATTTCAAATCCATATGTAAAGGCAAAAATTGATAGTGTAATAAAGTCTAAACAAAAATAAATGAAGAACTTAGGTTTTACGATTGGGATAATTATTCTTTTGCTACAGTCTTGTAAAAAAGAAAATTATGTTGAATGGATTAAAACGAATGAGACTAATACAAAAGCGACATTCAGTAAAGGAAGATTAGTAAGTTCAGAAGTATTTGATAAGAGTGCTAAATTAGATAGTAAGTATATTTATCATAATGGTACTGTAATTAAAATTTATAAATATTATCCAAATAAAAAGATAAGTAGCTACTCCTATTTACATAAAGCACCTAATCATTTTACTTCAACAATCTATTTTAATAATGGAAAAATAGCAAGTGAGGGAGAAATAGATTTTTATAAAGGGGAAAATTTATACTTAAAAAGGGGGCCTTGGATTTTTTACAGTAAAACAGGAGAGCCATATGCTGTATATACATTTACTCATGATAATAAAAATCAATATATAAAAGGTGAAATGCTTTTTGATACGATTAAAAAGAAAATTACTCGAGATGTAATATTTGATCCTCCTGTTTTAGCAGAGAAAGAAACAGAGGAAGTTGTTCATCTTTTTAACCCTAAATGAACTTATGGTATCTCTCAATGAGATGCTTCAATAAGTACAGATTATAACATGTAAACCCATTACAATTGTGATGGGTTTCCTGTTTATAATATTGTATCAGAATTTTATAATAGCCTTTGAAAATTTGTTAGCAAGTATTGTTTTAGTATGGTATAGAATCTTGCAAGTGGCTATCTACGAATAGATGAAAAAACAATCCGGGTTTAGTCGGTTAAAGATCTTATTAATTGATATGTGGTCCATATTTGCATGATTATTTTATGGTTCACTAATTTAAGCCAATAAGTGAAAGTCGAAGCCAAACGAATCTTATTATGTATGAGTAATGCTATGTGAACTATTTTGCGAGTTATGAAAACATCTATCAATTTTAAGGCGGTCAAAACAGATTCTGAAGCGCACAATTTCAGAAGAAAAACTTTTGACTATATAAAAAAGGTTCTTACGGAAAAAAATGAATATTGGATAGAGAGTAAGATTTCAGATAGACTAAAATCAATAGAAGCGTACTGTAAGGAAAAATCCGGAAGAAAATTACAGAAAAATGCAATGCCTGTTCGTGAAGCGGTAGTTGTCATTAAAGAAAATACAACGATGCAGGACCTGCATAGGCTCTCCAAAAGGCTTGAAGAAGAACTAAGAATAAGAATTTTTCAAATTGCCATTCATAAAGATGAAGGCCATTATGATAAGGATTTTAAAGAATGGAAACCTAACTATCATGCTCATTTAGTGGCAGATTGGCAGGATTTGGAAACAGGGAAAACGTTGAAACATCAATCCTTCCATTATTCAAAAATGCAGGATATTACTGCTGAATGTCTGGAAATGGTGAGAGGTATTTCAGGTTCTAAAGGAAGACTGGAAGCTATTGAATTTAAAATTCAAAAAAAGGAAAATGAGCTTGTGTTACTAAATAATAAGATAGCACAAATAAAGGAAGAACTCAAATCTAAAAAGTTTGCAGATCTTATTGTCAAAGAAAATGACTTTTTAGGTTTTAGCAGGATCAAAACAGATAAGACGATTGAAAACTATGAGAGAGTTTTTAAATCATATAATACTGAACTGCTTAAAAATAAAGAAATTCTTCAATCCAAAACTAAAATCATTACTGAGCTTCAGCAAAAGAATATTGACTTAAACAAAGAAATTTCACTGTTAAAAAACAAGCTTTCCGGCATACTGTCTAATGTTACAGTATATACAAAAGAAAAGGAAACTTATTTTAATTCTGTAAAGAATACAATCATAAAAGCAATCCAATTTGAAAAGTTCAAACAGCCGAAGTTATTTGATACTACCAAAGAGAAACTCATAACAATAGTTGATCTCATTTGTAAAAAAGTTTCAGAAGAAAATAATATTCCTTTTTCATCACTGGAAGAGGTTTTTAAAAATCCTGACAGCAGTTTAGAAATCTTCTCCTTACTGAACATTGGTGATCATAGAATACAATATAATACCGAAAATATTCCTGTTCAGCAAAAAAGAAAAAAGATAAAGAGGTCATAAGAAGGACTGCAAAAATTCATAAAAGAAAACAAAGGTATTGTTCCAGATTTTTTAAAAAACAAGTTCAGGTCCAAAGGATATGACAAAAAATCTCCACCTTGCAGGTCGTATTTTTTATCATAAACTTGCTTTTTAAAATCTTCAATAATGAATTTATGACTTTCTTTTTTTCTTTTTTCTTTTGAAAATTTAAACAGTTGTTTTGAAGAGATCTTCATCAAACTCTTCCTTTTGTTCAAGTAAATGAAATTGTTTCTGATTACAGTTATCACCTAGGTCAGCTAAAGTTCATTGTTTTATTCCCACCATTTCTCTAAAGCGTTTATGCTTTTTCCCTGATGTATTTCTATTCCATATTATACATATAAAAAAAGAGCCCACGCCGTTGTATATACTATTAAGTATTTAGTGAGTGCTTATTAACCTCACCCTACGGGTGTACAAGCACCCTCATATTTTTTTAGCTATCCAATGATTAATTCGATGCCAGCTTTTTCTGCTTTATATTTTATCTTAGTCTGCAATTGATAATAACTCCAGTTGCGAAGTACAAATTCCTGTTCTTTTGCAATACCGATTTTATCTTCCTGATTTTTTAGGATAAGTGTGCCTGCCTGCTGCTGGATACAGAAATCAATAAGTTTCCGGCTGTACACATGAAGACGATGACTTTCATATCGGCTTTCCAAATTTTCTGTTCTATAAAGTGCTTTTTGTTTGCGTTTGGCTCCTTTCCCAGAGCAGGCATAGGCAATACCGGCCTGAATCCTTTTTTGACTTGCCTGAATAGCAAGTCTACGATATAAAAACTCCTCTTTTGAACCAATATTGATTCGTACATTATTAGCTTTTACTACTATAGGATGTTCCAGAGACAGAGAAGCCTCAGCGATGATTTCAGGTTGTAAAAGGTGCTCTTCTTTTTCAAATTCAAATACTGCCAGCCAATAGATTTTCCCTGCTTTAAGCTGAATCTGTGATGTACAAAGCTTTATCTCTCCCTTTAAAAGCCGTTCCATTATAAGGCGTTTATCGGAGAAGTCCCTCCCTAAATACGTTTTAACCGGAATAGCAAACATGTTGAAACAAAATGCTTTCTTATCAGGATCGTATTTCATTTTGCTGATGCATTTAACCGGAAGCGGAATAGGAATGTCTTTTTTAAAGTTTCTCAAAGACTTTAAGCCCTGCCAGTATCCGGCTTTATTCTTAGAAAAAGTAGATTGAATCGTATTGTTCAGGCTTCCCAGAATATCGGTAGGGATCTCTCCTTTGAAACGGTCAAATACCATGCGTGCAGTTGTGCTTGTTTTTGAGCGTGTAAATATTCCCATTTGGTCTTTGTTTACATCGGCCAGTTTGTATTGGATTTCTTCGGTGAAGTAAAAGAAATCCTTAACCATTTCCTGAACATACAGATGTGAAACAATAAAATTAGCCGCGCGGAAACATCGGTTTTGATACCAATAGAGCTTTTCCCACACCTCCTTTTTCTTGGTAGGAGGAACATCGATCAGTAACTGAATTTTTCGGGTAAGAGTAATCGTTGATTTTTCCATTTCAAAGAGCTTTTAATAATCTGTTGTTCTTCTGCAAATATTGATAAGCATGTAGAAATTCCCTATGGACTTCCTTTTCTGAAAGTTTGAGTTCCTTGGCAATTACTATGAAGGAAGATTTTTGCTCAAATCTTCTTTTTAAAATATCTAATTGCCGGTTACTGAGTTTATCTGGTTGCTCTTGATTGTGGGAAGCTTTTTTTTGTTGCTGTTCAAAAGAACTTCCCTTAATGATTTTCCGAAGATCATCTATGGCTCGGTTCACTTCATTGCTTATGGCTGTCACACTGCTCCCCATTGCTTCTCCAATGGGTTTATACTGAAAGCCATATTCAAGACAAAGTTCAATCAAGTGTCTTCTTTTGGGATTTATTACATTTAAAACCCTGTTAACTTCATCAAAATCTTTTTGATCGGACTGCTGACGTAGGAGATGCTCTTGATCTTGCAAGGGATCGTAACCGGTGAGATAATCCTGATAATTCTCAAAATGTTCAAGGGAAGTGGTTAAACGGGCGAATTTATTTTTTGGAGCATTGAAGTATGATATACAGTCTCTTTTCAAGACAAACCGTAAAAAGCCCAGGATGTGATTAGGAGTTTCAATCGAATCACGGTGTAACCAAAGTTTAAGGAAAGTATCCTGCACAAGCGTTTCCACCACAAAATCGTCTTCAAGCATTTTTTTACCGAGCCAGAAAAGAAGTCTTTTGTAACGTGAATGGATATGTTCTAAAGAGGTCGGATTACCATTTTTCAGCAGTTCATATAGCTGATGATCGGTGGGCATTCGGGGTAAAGAGTCTGTTTTCATAAGCAGTAAAAATTTGTTGCTGGAAGAAACTGCTTCGATCAATAAGATGAATTCTTTGCATCAAAACGCTAACTCAACTACATATTGCCTAAAAGAAAAGGCGTGGAACTCAACTTATTGACTAGAGGTACTGGTATACCCGTGTACGATAAGAGAGCCCACGCCGCGGTCGTGAGCTAATTTACTTATCTTCCCGTACACATAAAATTACCAGTTTTCTAGTCGAGAATCTAAGCAATAGCTTCGATTATTAATATTGAAGTATTGCAAAGTTACCTTTATTGTAACTATTTAGCAAATATAAAACATTTTTCTTTATGTAGGTTAATTCAACTACAATAATTTATTTAAATCTCATCATTTTGTGCATTCAAAGTTGACCGAGATGGATAAATTAGAATTTAGAATTGCATTTGGTAAAAGAGTTGAGATGTTCAGGAAAAAGATGAATTTGAGTTATAGAGAGTTGGCGCAAAAATGTGATGTAGATCATAGCAATATTAGCAAAATAGAAAAAGGAGAAGTAGATCTTAGAATCTCTACAATTCAAGAGTTAGCCAAAGGACTGGATGTGCATCCACAGGATCTATTTGATTTTAAATTAAAGTAAGAAAATTACTCTCGTGTAGAAGGTCATAGATAACTAAAATACCGGAGACAATTGGTGTTTTTGTAAATACGGTGAGAGCATTTTGGAAAGAATATATTTTAAATTATACATTATTAATAGAATTTTTATATTTGTAATTGGAAACTAAGAGTACTTTAGTCAAGATCCAAGATTTTGCAGATTATAATATAGAGTAGTGGCAAATTCGTGGCAGTTGTCTGGATTTTATTTTAATTATCCCATATTCAGATAGTTTTTGTTGCCAAGTTCGAATCCCTCACTCTCCGCTTAGGGAGACGTTTATTTTTAAACGTCTCTTTTTTTATGTCCTAAATTGCTTGATTTCCGGTCGGCAAAGGGAGAGGCTTGTTGTTCATATAGGTAGTTAAACTACATATAAAAAGCTGGTTCAGGTATTGAAATGGGTCTTCACATTCTGAATAAAACCAAAATTCTATCAATAATTTAAATCACATATTTGTAAATCGTAACAATGCACAAGTTGGTATAAGTTATTTATTAACAACTGCTTAACATAGTAAAATTTTTCTCTTTAGAATGATTTATATTGTTATATTAGCTATCGAATTTAAAATAATACAAAAATGAAAAAATTAAAAAAATTATCTCGAAATGATCTTAAAAAAGTAACAGGAGGAACTTGTAGTCAATGGGTTGGTGTTACTGCTCCTTGTGGAGCTTCTTATTCTTTATGCACGGATAATTATAGTAACTGGGCAGAATTACAAGAAGCAGCAGAATACTTTAATGATGTGAAATGCTAAAAAAAATCGGAATAATTACCAATACCCGTAATTTCTTACGGTTATTTTTTTTAGTGATTGGATTCTTTTCAAATGCTCAAATTACTGTAACAGGTAATTTCTCTATGAAACCTGATTCCTATGAAGAAAAAATTATAGACAGTAGTTATCAAAATATTTATTACAAATTAGAATTTGTAAAAGACTCTAAAAAAAAGAAGTTAGAAACAATATGCTTACTTCAAATAGGAAAGAATTTTTCAAGGTTTTCAGATTTTAATTCCTTACGAAAGGATTCTTTAATGTTAAGTTTTAGTCATTTAGAAAAACTAGGAGCTAAAGAATTAAACCAAACACTTAATTTACCTGATAAGTGGAAAAATGTTTTAGTTAAAGATTTTTCAGTAAATAAAGTTATCGTACAGGATAGAGCAAATGTAACTTATCAATACGAAGAGAACCAGCCAGCAATAGAATGGAAGCTCGAAAATGAGACAAAAGATATATTGGGTTATTTATGTAATAAAGCCACAACTAAATATAGAGGTAGAAAATACACAGCTTGGTATTCTAAAGAAATCCCAATTAATAATGGACCGTATGTTTTTCAAAATTTACCTGGTCTAATTTTAGAAATTGAGGATAGTAAAAGTAATTTCCATTTTACTGTAATAGCAATGGATAAAAAGCCTAACAGAATCTATCTGAGGAACGAAAAAAGAATATTAACAGTAACAAGAGAGCAATTTAGAAAAGTATTGCAAAACTACAATGATAATCCTGGCTTTTTTCATGGTAAAGCCTACAATGAAGATGGTAGTCAGATATCTGTTAAATCAGACCCACTACCATATAATCCTATTGAATTAGAGTAATGAAAATTTATTTTCTTAACACTTTTTTTAACCAGGAAAGCATTATACATAAATTCAAGTATATTTTAAGCATTTAAAAGCTGCTAAAAAAGTGTCTGGAACTTAATTGTTGAGGGAATTACTTTGTCTAACAAGTCGTAGAAGGTTGATGTTTATTTCTGAATTAATAAAGAGTTTTTATCAGTAATTTACACTTTTCATGTAAGACAACCATCAATTCATTTTTTCTTCTAATTCCCGCTTCAAAGTAGAAATCCGTTCATCTTTATCATGATGATGCCAGCCCGGAGCATTGAATATATACCCCAATTTCGCTTTCCATGAAGGTGCATTCCGGACATCCTTTATCATATTTCCAAACTCATCAAAGACGATATGAAAAACATTATAAGTATGAATGTTATGATAGATTCCGTAATCCGTTGTTTTCTTTTCTTCCGCTTTGTATGTGCCGAAAAGATGATCCCAAATCATCAGAATGCCCCCATAATTATTATCTAAATCCTCAATTTTTCGGGAATGATGCACCCGATGGTTGGATGGAGAATTGAATACTTTATCGAACCACCCTAATTTTCCAATAGCATTGGTATGCGGCCAAAATTGAAAAATCAGGTTAAACTGATGCATCATAGCCATCATAATAGGATGAAAACCAATAATGATAAAAGGGATATACCAAATGTCCCGATATATAATTTCAAACCATCCCTGACGCAATGCAATAGCAAGACTCAAATGAGTAGCCGAATGATGATTGACATGACCTGTCCAGAACAATCTGATTTTATGACTCAACCGATGATGCCAGTAAAAGCCAAAATCCTGAACAATCATAACCAATAACCAAAGCCACCAGTGATCTGCATGCCATTGTAAAGTGAAGAATTTATTGAAATCTTTGATCCCGAAAATATCAGTAAGTCTAAAATGATTGTAAATCCAAAAAAAGTAGGATATTGAAATAGCTTTCATCCCAAAGTCTAACATTACTGCCCCTATCCCCAATCCGATACTCGATACATTATCTTTGATGAGTCTTTTTGTGAATACTTTTTGAGGAATCTGATACAAAAATATTTCCCCTACTATCAACAAGATAAACACAGGAATAAAATAAGTAACAGGATCAGTAAAATCCAATGGACAGAATAGAGCAATATTATGAAAAAACCGGCTATCTTTTCTTTTCATAAGTCTTGATTTTATCGGATAATTCTGTTCTTTTTTTCAAGACCAACCACTCCCAGCACCAACATCAATTGGGCTAAAACATAAGTAATCATCACAACAAGTTCTTTCCCAATACTGCGCTGTACGAATATATTAATGGCCAATACGGAATCTGATATTACAAACAAAACAGCTCCCAGGATTAATAATAAAGAATAAGTTCTGATACTAAAATACAGCATCGTAGCAATGGTAATTCCGTAAATTAACACGGGTATCTTCATTTCGTTTAAATAAGGATATATATAGTAAATAAATGAACCTAAATAAAGCAAAACAAAGGAAAGCCAACTCCATGCATTTTTCTTTTTAATCTTAAAAAAATAAGCTATGTAACAAATATGAGCCAATAAAAAGCTTCCCAAACCGGGCATAAATCCCCATCCAAATAACAAAAACACATCACCCAAAAAGCTTAAAATTAATCCAGATAAAAACCATTGGTTGATCCGACATATGTTTTGCTTAGAATAAGTAAAATAAAACCAGATAATAACAGGTAACAACAGTGGCTTGGTAAAAAACCGCCAGGAACTATGATCCATAGCAATAAATACTAAATCAAATGCAAAAACAATGGACAGAAGGACTAATAACAATTTGATATTGAAAGATTTTATCATGGTATTATTTTATTGCAATTTTTTAATTATCTTTTTACTTGTTACAACATGGATATATCTCAGGTTTGTACCAAGTTGTTCTATATGTGATACTTAGCTAAGATTGTTAAATTACAAATAAAATGAAGATAAAATACCTTTGATATATAAAAATACAATGCATCACACTTTAGTTTATTTTATATTTTAGAAATCGACTATTATTAGAAGTATTATTTAAGTTTATGCAGTTTAATTACATCTTTTCCAAAGTAATTTTCGAATTTTTTGGAAAATTCTTTATCCTTGAAATTTAGGATTGTATGACGACTATCAAAAGCAATGATCTCAAGAAAGGATTCAGAAATTAAAAATTATTGCTAGATTTCCAGTCAGCTATATCTCCGGGTAGCTTGGTCTGGATTTTGTATTCAGGTTTGAAAATAACTAATAACCAGAACATGTAATAAGTTAGAGTTTATTATTATGAATTTGTTATGATAATCAATGAAAATTTTTTACTGGAGTTCAATGTAGAATATGGTAGCTTTTTTTCTAAAGAAGCCATATACAATAAAGATGGCGCCCGTCTTTATTTTTTCCAAATTAAAAACAGTAGAGTTGGATTAATGGTTTATCAGAAGGGTAATATTGGGTACAATAGCCTTGCAATAGGAAAGCTGAGGAAATCCAACGTCACATTCAATAATAAGACAACAGATCATAACTCATATTAAAAAACGAAATTATCTCAATCTAAAACGTTATCAATATGCTTTGGACTGTATGTATTTTGTGTATGACCATCTTAGGACTGATGTTTTTACTGAAGAAATTTAATCAGCCCTATCTTATTGCCTATATTATTGCCGGGGTGTTATTAGGTCCTTATGTACTAAAGCTATTTAACAAACCGGAAGAAATAGAAACGATTGGCGAAATAGGAATATTACTGCTGATGTTTTTTATCGGGGTGGAAATTAATATTCCCAATAAAAAGAGCCTTATCATTAAGCCCTTATTGGCTCAGGGGATGAAAATACTCTTAAGTTTTATATTTGCGTATTTTGTGGGTAAGTTACTCCATCTGAATCTTGAAAGTGTGCTCCTCATCGCCATTCTGTTTATGTTCAATAGTACTGCAGTTGTAGTTGAGTTTCTGAAGAAGCATGGAACCCTGCATACTGCCTTTGGAATTATTATCCTCAATATTTTGTTATTACAGGATCTTCTTCTGGCTCCGGTGCTCACTGTGTTGAAATTCTGGAATAGCAAAGATTTCAGTATATGGAATATGATGCTTCCCATTGCCATATGTCTTGGCATTTTTTTGATATTCCGGAAAATCAGACATCTGAAGGAAATCAAATTGTCAAGTACATTCCTTGAAAATGACCATGAGCTTCAGGTATTTTCCGGCTTACTGATCTGTCTCGGCTTTGGTCTTATAGCAGAAACGGTCGGAATGAGTGCGGCACTGGGAAGTTTTATTGCAGGGGTCTTAGTCGGAAAAATTCAGGCATTTCGATGGCTGGAACATTCTCTTCTTCCATTTAAGGTTTTCTTTGTGGCACTGTTTTTTGTATCCATTGGTTTACGGCTGGACATCAATTATCTGTTATCCAATTATAAGCTTATCACGATAGGAACTTTAATTGTACTGATAAGCAACAGTATTATGTCGGCTCTCTTTTTCAGAATGCTGAATTTTAAATGGCAGGATAGTTTTTATGGAGGTGCTTTACTTTCTCAAACAGGTGAATTTGGAATACTGGCTATTTCGATTGCTTACAAAACCGGTATGGTAGAGTACGATCTCTATAAAGCCGGGCTGGGTATTACCTGCTTATCCCTTTTATTGTCCACAATATGGATAAGTTGCGGTACATTTTTCAGGTTTCGTAAAAAAAATTGTATTTAGAATAAAGAATAAAAAAACATACGGATGGCGAATGTTCTCAGTACCATGATTTTGTGTCAGTGGTGCTGAAAAAATGACAGAAAACCGGAAAAAATTTCACACTTAATCAAATGGTATTTTTTTTGTAATTTTTGATGTACAGCTGGCCAGCTGACGTGTTTTTAATGATTGTTAAACTTAATTAAAAATGATTACAATGAATAATCTAATAAGAAGAAACGGAAACAGCAACCTGGGCTTTTCAAATGTCTTTGATGATTTTTTTGGTCGTGAACTTTTTAACTGGGGCAATAACAATTACTCATCTACCAGTACTACCGTACCATCGGTAAATATAAAGGAGAATGGAGATGCTTACGAAGTTCAGGTCGCAGCACCAGGTATGAATAAAAATGATTTTCAGATCAGGCTGGATGGTAACCTGCTTACTATTTCATCAACGAAGGAAGATCGTAAAGAGTCAAAAGATGACAATTTCACACGAAGAGAGTTCAGTTACCAATCCTTCCAGAGAAGTTTCGAGCTTCCGAAAGATGTGGTGGATCAGGATAACATTAATGCAAAATATGAAAATGGCCTTTTAATGTTAACCATCCCGAAAAAAGAAGATGCGAAGCAGAAACCTCCAAGAATGATTGAAATATCATAGAAAAATTATAAAAAAATTGGCTACTAAAAAGTAGCCAATTTTTTTATAATTTTTAAAAGGGCAGATTAACTTAAATCTTTGAATCGAATGATTCACGGTCTTTAATTGTAGCATATACTGTGACTGCCAGAAAATCTATTCTATCCAAAAATGCCCTGCAGAATACGTTTGGGCTTTCCCTGCCACAATTACTCTTTCATTTTTATTTTCACAATAGAGCTGGCCGCCTCTTTCAGAGATCTGGCGGGCAAAAAGCTTATCCTTCCCTAATCTTGATGACCAGAAGGGAATCAGTGAACAGTGTGCAGAGCCTGTAACAGGATCTTCAAGAATAGAAGACTGCGGGGTAAAGTATCTTGATACAAAATCACTGTCAGTGCCTGCTGATGTCACGATAACACCGCCCGGGTCCAGGTTGATAAGGTCAAAAACGGATCTTTCAATGTTGATATTTTTTACATCTTCTTCAGAATCGTATACCAGAACATAATCTCTTGCTTTGAAAACTTCCTTAGGCTGTATATTAAGTGACCTGGATATGATTTCCGGAAGAGTAGAGGCTTCGGGAATTCTGGAAGGAAAATCCATATAATAAACTCCATCTTTTACATCTACTGTCAGGTCACCACTTTTTGTTTCAAAAATGATTCTATCACGCTGATAATTGAGGATGGAAACAAGACAATGAGCGGTAGCTAGGGTAGCATGTCCACATAAATCCATCTCTATTTCAGGGGTAAACCATCTCAGATGAACACGATCTCCATTGTCAATAAAGAAAGCGGTTTCTGCTACTGCATTTTCACGGGCTATTTTTAAAAGGGTTTCATCGGGTAACCAGGTTTTTAATGGAACAACACATGCCGGATTTCCATGGAAAACAGATTCTGTAAAAGCATCTATCTGATATAATTCTAACTTCATAGGTTGTAAAAATTTTGTAAACTATAAAGATAATCCATTTTCATCAGGAAGTTCTCCGATATTCCTGAAAAAATTATTTCAGATTCTATTTTTATACAAATAAATAATGAGTTTTTATGGTCCTGTTTTGTAATAATTTTTCCACATCCGGGTGGCAATTTTCTTACAGATGTTTTTCAGGAAAAGCTTTCGGAAAATTTAGTTTTGTACTAAATAAAAACGGGAAACAGTGAAAAAATATAATCATAATTTTCTTCATTCAAGTCTTTCGGGAATACCCATGGCTGAAGTCTTCAATCTTTTGAAAAGACTCTGAATCTGCAATTGTTTTCCTAAGATTTCTTCACTTCATTAATAACTCATAATCAAATAATAATGTTTAAAAACTTTACTACATTATCAGTAGCAGTGGCTTTGCTCTCTTACGGTATTGTGTCTGCTCAAAGTGTCGGAATCAATACAGCTCAACCAGGTTCAACACTGGACGTGAACGGATCATTAGCTGCAAAATACAGCACTGTTACTGCCGCAGCGTATACACTGTCTTCTGCGGATTTTCATATCTCGTATAACGGAACGGGCAATGCTGTTTTTACCTTACCGACAGCAATATCCGGTGCAGGTAATTTCAAAGGCCGTATGTATACGATCAGAAATAATACCGCTTTTACCATTACAATAAATCCTTCAGCTTCAGAAACAATTAATGGTAATGCAAGTATGGCAATAGGTCCTAACCAGAGCCTTCAGCTGATCAGTACAGGTCTTACGGGAGCTGCTTCTACATGGGATATTTCAGGAAGTGCAAATGTAACGGCAAGCAACGGGCTTACAGCCATAGGGCAGGATGTGAGGCTTGGCGGTACACTTTTACAGAATACAGCGATTGATTATTTAGATAAAGCCTTGTATTTCAGGAGCAATGTAGATGGTGCAGGACTTACATCCATCAGCAACACGAATTCCGGGACTAATGCTTCCGCTCTTCTAAGGCTCACTAATGATGTGGGAAGTTCTATGGATATGTTCCTGAACTCTTCCACGAAAACAATAGAAGGTGGAGCTAATGCAGGAGTCATAAACAATATAGGAGGAGCGCTGACGATCGCGGGAAATAATAATGTTGCCCAGTTGAAACTCAGCCAGGCCAATGGAGGCGATTATCTTTTTAATGGGGACAGAAAGCTTAACTTCAATGGAAACGGTGATATTACAGCTTTTGGGGCTGCCGGTAATTCTGTGAATGCTTTCAATGGTCTTCTTACCTTAAAGGGAAACAGCAATAATCCTGCATTTGCCCAGGTAACGCTTGGTACTACAGGTCTTAGATACTATTATGGTAACAGCGTTAACAGTATGCTTGATATTGATGGTAATGGAGATATCAATATGAACAGACCCGAAGTTAGCGGTATTGGAGGAAATAAAGTGGCGGCCACCAAAGGACACCTTGATTTAAGCGGATACAACACACTGAATGGGTCTGTAACCCAGATTTATCTTGGGGCGGAAGGTTTCAAATATAGTTATAACGGAAGCACAAAAGTGACGATTGACGGTAACGGGTTGGTGAGTGCTGCAGGTGGTTTTGTCAATACTTCGGATATGCGTTTAAAAACTCAGGTTAAAGAAATAGGATATGGTCTTAGTACCATTTTGGCATTGCAGCCGAAACAATACGAGCTGTCTGCCAATAATCAGATTAAAGAAGGTAAACCAGCTGTGAATCCGGCACAGAAGACTCAGCATAAAATAGGATTTCTGGCACAGGATCTTTATAAACTAATTCCTGAAGCCGTCTTTAAACCAAAAGATGATACCAGAGAGGCCTGGGCTGTTGACTATGCTTCACTTGTTCCTGCCCTTACAAAAGCTATTCAGGATCAGCAGGCTGAAATAGAAGAGCAGAAAACTAAGATCAAAAAGATGGAAACAGAAATGGAAGCCATCAAAAAGAAACTGGGATTGTAATAAACAGGTACAATATTTTGGACTTAAAGTTATTGCATTTCCGATTCTAAGAACACACACAGTAAAAAGAAAATACCTTATCCTTTTGGAAAACTATTTTAATAAAGCATTCCCTCGGCTTTTATTAAAATATTCCGCGATTTAGGGTTTGAAATTCCCAAATTTTTTATTTTCCCATACGTCGCAAAAGCCTGCAGATAGCGGGCTTTTGTATTAATGAATCTGGTTTTACTAATAATCTTATTTCAGGTTTCTTAAAAAAACATACAGCTTATCGAAAGGAACAATGTCTGTTTTGTCGTAAAGATCTATGTACAGCGTCAGGAATGATTATTAACTCTTTCGTATTCTCACTAATTTTCCCGGTATATGATAGATCAAAAGGCCAATATAATAAGTCCACTTTCTGCCATGTGATTGGTATAGGGATCGGATAATTGCTCATTCACTGTCCCGAAAGGTTCGCTTATGGGAGATTATTTTTGATGGTTGTCATTGTTCTTCATTACTGTAATTCATTATATTAGCTTCTTAAAGTATATAATTTGCACTAAGGATATATAACTCTAAGGTGCAACGATGTATTTTCACAGGAAAACATTAACCACAAAGAATTTAACCATGAAGCAGACTGTTCTAACAGCATTCTTTCTCTTGTTTGTATTAGGTGTAAAAGCACAAAAACAATCTATCCCCCCTGATACAATTTCTGTTTATTTCGATGAGCTGAAGACAGCTTCGAAAAAGAATATCGGACTTTGGAACAAAGATTTATATGGTCCTATGATTTTAATCGATCCGAAAACCAGAGAGTTTTTTGCCAGCGAGCCAGATTCGGAGGGAATACTGAAACATAATGGTACTCTCTATTCTGGAGTTTTACCTGCCACAGTCAATATTGCAAATACCGCTATCAATTGGGGTGGAAAAAGATGGGCAATGATCATGCTCCCGCTTTCTCAAAATAAAGAAAACAGGATTAATCTTTTGGCTCATGAGTCTTTTCACCGCATTCAGCCTTCATTGGGGTTTAGTCTTAACAATGCAGAAAATAACCATCTGGATCAGAAAGAGGGCAGAATTTACCTTCGTCTCGAATTGGAAGCGCTAAAGCAGGCAGTCCGCTCAAATTCAGAAAAAGAAATAAAGCGGCATCTCACCAATGCATTGATCTTTAGGAAATACAGGAATACACTTTACAAAGGTTCAGAAACTACAGAAAACCTGCTGGAACTGAATGAGGGAATTGCTGAGTTTACAGGGCTCATTGTGAGTGGCAGAAATAAAGATCAGACAAGATCATATTTTTTAAATGGCATAGAAGGTTTTATGAAAAATCCCACATTTGTACGTTCATTTGCTTATTACACCACACCTGTTTATGGGTATCTGCTGTATCATAAAGATCCGGACTGGAACAAAAAAATTGATTCAAAAACAGACCTGACCGGTTATTTCATTAAAGCATTCGATATACGGATTCAGACTGACCTGCAAAAAGCAGTTGAAAAGCTTTCTGACAATTATAATGGTACATCAATTATAAAGCAGGAAATCGATAGAGAAGAACAAACAAAAAAGCGTATTGCCGAATACAAACTGAAATTTATTCAACAGCCTCACTTTGAAATCAAATTTGAAAAAATGAATGTTTCCTTTGATCCGAGAAATATTATGCCTGTAGAAGATCTAGGGACAGTATATCCCAATATCCGGATTACTGATTTGTGGGGTATTCTTACGGTTGAAACCGGAGCATTGATGAGCCCCAACTGGGATAAAATTTCAATATCAAATCCAGTGAAAACTGAAAATAAAAAAGTATCAGGAGATGGGTGGATTCTCGAACTGACAGACGGCTATACCATAGCTAAAGATGAAAACAATGGAAATTATAAATTGATTAAGAACTGATATCCATAAAAAAGCATCACTATTTAGGTGATGCTTCTTATTTTGTAATGAAATTAATGATACCATTTCTTTTTCAAGAATAAACTGGCTTTTACCAAGAGTATTAACACAGGAACCTCTACCAATGGACCAATCACCCCTACAAATGCCTGCGGCGAATGAATGCCAAAGACCGAGATGGCCACAGCAATAGCCAGTTCAAAATTATTTCCGGTGGCGGTAAAGGCTATAGATGCATTTTTATCATAAGGGATTTTTAATGTTTTATTGATGATAAAACTTACAAAAAACATCAAGACAAAATAGATCACCAATGGGATTGCTACCTTAATGACATCCATTGGTAACTCCAGTATTTTAGACCCTTTTAAGCTAAACATCAGTACGATGGTAAATAATAAAGCATACAATGTTACAGGAGATATTTTAGGAACAAATTTCCTGTTGTACCAGTCTGCACCTTTTGATTGAATCAGAAAGTATCGGGTGAGAAAACCTGCCAGAAAAGGAATTCCCAGATAGATGAGCACACTTTCTGTAATGTCTTTCATAGAAACATTCACATTAAAACTTGCCAGACCAAGTTGAGTAGGAAGTACATTGATAAACAGCCAAACCAGAAAACTGTAAGTGAACACCTGAAAGATGCTGTTTAAAGCCACCAATAATGCTGCATATTCTCTGTTACCTTTGGCAAGATCATTCCAGACAATAACCATAGCGATACATCTGGCCAGCCCAATGAGTATTAAGCCTGACATATAATCCGGTTCATGCCTTAAAAAAAGGATCGCAAGACCAAACATCAAAACCGGGCCAATAATCCAGTTTAGCAATAAAGAAATGCTGATTACTTTTTTATCTTTAAAAACCAATGGCAGAAGAGTATAGTCAACCTTGGCCAATGGCGGATACATCATCAAAATGAGTCCGATGGCCAGAGGAATATTGGTAGTTCCTACAGACTGAGAATTGATGAAACCAGGAATAGCAGGGAAAAAATGTCCCAAAGCAATCCCTATCCCCATAGCCATAAAGATCCATAAGGTAAGATAACGGTCAAGAAATTTTAATCTGGGCTGCATGATTATCTTTTTATTTTAGAAAAAACATAAAACATTTCTGCTGCAATTTGTAAGCTTCTTTCAGCATATACAGCTGTTTGTTCCGGGGTGTGATCTGAAACCTTAGGATCTTCAAACGTGATCGGAATTCTCTTTTCCGCACCGGGAATAAAAGGACATCCGCCATCTGCCTGCGAGCAGGTCATAATCGCTGCAAAACCGGATACAGGATTGAACGGACTATCATATTTTTTAGAAAAGCCAATGATCGGAAGGCTGTTATCATCATATTTTACAGCATATACAGGATTGGTAGTATCGGCAATGCTGAAAACTGAAAAACCTTGTTCTGCTAAAACTTCTGCGATCTTAGGAAACAATGCCGTTGTTTCTGTTCCTCCGGAATAGCAACGGACTTCCGGAATTGTAAAGAAAGAAGCCGCTGCCTGTGCCCATATCTGTGCCAGATGGCTTCGTCTTGAATTGTGAGTGCAGATAAAATTCAGGTTGATTTCCTGTTTATCATCCACTTTTTGCTGGATAAAGCTGATCAATGGTTCAAGAACCTCTTTTCTATCGCTATCTGTATTTTCCCATTTCAGAGATTGAATCGTATTTAATAATTCCTTATACATAAGATTTTAATAAAATTAATTAGCAGCATCCTGATCCCGGAGTACAGGCTGATGTTGGGTTTACAGATAGTTCAGACAGGTTTTTCTTTTGTTTTTCGGAAGGAATTCCGCAGGCTTCCTGAGCAAGACAGGCTGTTGTTTTGTTTTTCAGGATGAAGTTTTTCCCGTTAAATTCAAGGTCATATTTTCCAATGGTTTCTCCCTGATATTCAACTTCAATTTCGCTATCTTCTATCCCGAGTCTTTCTTCAGAAAGCTGAATGATATGAAGCAGTTTTCCAGGTTTTAAACGATGCTCATAATCGTTGGCATCCCAGAGCTGGAAGTTGACCACTTTTTCATTTCTGATTACGCCGCCGCAATCGATGAAGTTTTTAATAATCTGTCCCACTTCCGTTACATGGAAATGTTCAGGAACAAAATGTCCGTTTTCCAATTGAAATTCTACATTTTCCAGGGTAGAAAGAATTTCTTTAATTTCTGATAATCTCATAGTAGATTAAAATTTAGTGTTATAATTTTCTAGTGTTATATTGCAATATTACGATGTTTTTGTTCAAAAAAATGCCTTAACAGCATTGTTTTATACTAACATCCTGATTAAAAAACAGGTTGAATTCATTTTGAAACTGTTTCCAGTTGCTTTCATTAATGCAGTAGCATACAGATTTTCCTTCAATGGAACCTTTGATAATTCCAATATTCTTCAGCTCTTTTAAATGTTGGGAAATGGTAGCCTGAGCCAATCCAAGTTCTTCAACAAGATCATTACAGATACATGCTTTTTGATTAATGATATACTGTAAAATAGCGATTCTTGCCGGATGTCCCAAAACTTTAAGCAGAGAAGCCAGCTT
This sequence comes from Chryseobacterium sp. PCH239, assembly GCF_018924625.1. Classification (NCBI taxonomy): domain Bacteria; kingdom Pseudomonadati; phylum Bacteroidota; class Flavobacteriia; order Flavobacteriales; family Weeksellaceae; genus Chryseobacterium; species Chryseobacterium sp. PCH239. The sequence continues at coordinate 1,303,323 of NZ_CP073027.1, read as the reverse complement.
ATTTTGCTCGTCAGTATAAATTTCTGTTTTAGTAACTCCCATTGTTGTAATTTTATATTGCAATATTACGATGATAAATTAATATAACCATGAAAAAACTTATTAATTTCAGATAAATAAAATTAAATTGTTGAATTTCAGTATATTAAAATTGTTTTGTTATGAATGATACAGTTGTAAATCAAAAAAGATGAAGCTTTTTTCCGCTTCATCTTTTGATTTGTTGTTACAGTAAACTAATCTTTTTACCTTGTTCCGGGAAGATATAATTTACCTTTAGAGGATTGTTTTTCAGTAGCTCTTTTTTGATAAGTTCTGGATTATCACCTGTCGGTTTTCTATGCGTAACTACTATATTGAGGCCTTCAAGGCTGCTTTGTCCTGTCTTTTCTTTGAGTTTGCTCAATTCCTCAATCAGCAGATTCGGAGTAAGGTGCCCGAACAGCATATGTTCTGGCTGACTGTTGGGGAAAGAAACTTCAATTAATATTGTGTTGAGCTGTCTTTTTTTAACAAGTGGAGCTGTCCTATTCCAAAGTTGATCCAGACGGTCAGATTTTTCTATACGGTCTGCACCGGTATCTCCAAGATAAAGCAGATAATGATTTTCTCTTCTTACCAATGCGGCACTGCTTTTATATGGATTTACGTGGCTCAGTTCATAGCCTGTTATAAAAAAAGGTGTTTTAGGCGCTGGAATCTCAGTTCCTTCCTGGAGTTCATTATAATGGTATTTTCCAAGGATTGGTTTTTGTCCCTGATCTGCAAAATTGATCCAGGTATCTGTAATAAAGTAATGATTCTGTAAAATCTGAATCACAGGAGCTATGGCGAAAATATCTTTCTTGGAATCAGCCGGAGAATTGATGATAAGCCCTGACAAATGATCGAGATGACCGTGGGATACAAAATACCCTTTGATCTGATCTTTTAAAACCGTTTCTGCTGATCCTTCAAGACTTTTCAGTTCAATCGCTTTTCGTATTCCGGCATTTACGGTACCGGCATCCAGGCAGAGAAATGCATTGTCTTTTGGAGCGCCTACCAGATAGGCTGATAAATTGTCTTCCTGCTCACCACCATATATTCCTAAGGGAATTACATCAAAATTTTGTGCCTGGCAAACAATATTCAGAAGAACCAATAAAGAAAGTGCTGTTTTTTTCATAATACGTATAATAGAAAACCATCTTTTTCGGGATGGACAGAGCAAATTTACGCTATTTTTTGACGACTGAAGCCGTCTATCAGTAAAGCCTGCTGAAATGAGTAGGCTTTATTCTTACGATTATTTTATTGAGGTTGTTGCTGGGTGACACAATGCACCATTCCTCCATTGGCGAATAAATTACGGCAATCGATTCCAACTACCTGTTTACCAGGATAGAGCTGTTGGATGATGTTGTTGGCAACCGCATCATTCGGGTCATTATAATTAGGAACCAATACACGGTTATTGGCAATATAATAATTGATGTATGAAGCGCGGCCCACATTTTTTCCGTAAGTAGTGATCACATCATTTCTTGTTAAAGGTACTTTTACAAACTGATAGGCAGCTCCGGTTTTTGTGGTTGCATCATACAGTTTATCAATATCTCCATTGGGAACCTGCCAGTAGTTAAGATCGTCCGGATTCATTGTGATAATGGTAGATGAATTGGCAAATCGGGCAAACCCATCGATGTGCATGTCTGTGATATCCAGACCGGCTTTTCCATTCAGCCAGATAAATTTGGTTACTCCGAGGTTTTTAGTAAATATGGCTTCTGCCTGTTGTTGCGTCATTCCCGGATTTCTGTTATTATTCAGAATAGAACTTTTACAAGCCATCAACACTCCGTTTCCGTCAATTTCCACACTTCCTCCTTCATTGATCATGACTGAATTAAGATTGATTTTTGGTATATTGGTATCGGCTGCTATTTTTGAAGGTATTACGTTACATTTGCTGTAATCGGCTTTGTTTCCCCAGCCGTTAAATCCCCAGTCCTGAATGAATAACTGTCCGTTCTGATCTTTTACATAAATAGGACCGTTATCCCTTACCCAGAAATCATCCGTTGGATAAATTTTGAAGTTGATATTGGTGAGAGAAACTCCAGCATTGTTGAGCAGGCCTATAATACGATTCTTTTCTGCACCGTCATAAGCAATAATGTGAACTTTTTCACTTTGTACAAGTTCTTTGGTCATGGCTACCCAGGTGGCGTCCAGACGGTTTCTGTAGGTAGTTCCATATTGATACTGATGTGGCCACTGAAGCCAGGTTCCTTCATGGGGAGCTGATTCTTCAGGCATTTTGTAAACAATGGTTTCCGGATTTACCGTACCCGGTAATTCTGTTAAGTCCGCTGATGAGCAGGATAATAGAAGAAGAGGTAATAATGGGAACATGATTTTCTTTTTTTGCATAACTGATCTATTTTTAACAGGGCAAAATTAGATCGATTGTTTTTCTTAAAGTTGTCCCAAATTGACAACTTACTTCAAAGGTAATAAAATATAGGTCAGTTGTTTTTCCTGATCATCTTCGTTTTCAGCATGATTTTCATACTTTTCAATGATAGGAGTGTGTGAAAACTCAAGACCTGAATTGAAAATCCAGCGTGAATAGATCTTCGTATACGTGTCGTCTATTGTTTCGTAGCTTCCATGATGGGTAAAGCGGGCATATTTACCTCCGAATATCACTTTTGAAGGTAGCTTTTTATTTCCGGACTGAACGGATGAGCATGCATCATAGCGGCAGTTGATTTCTGTTTTTATTAATGGTTCATCGGCTATAACTCCAAAATATTCTATCCCGGAGTCAGGGAAATCATTTTCCATGAACTTTTCCCACAGCACTTCAATCTCTTCATTGTTATAATAGGTGTTCATGCTCTGATAAAATACCTGCACAGGCTTCAGATATACAATTTCGGGTTCCAGTAAGACTTCTGAGATAACAGGGATGATGGCATCTCCACAAAGAAGTTGTTCCTTACTTTGTTTTGCAGCTTTAGGAGAAATTCCAAAATGTTGTTTAAAGGCTTTTGAAAAGGAAGCGATATTGGCAAAACCCACTTCAATGGCAATGGAGGTGAGATTTTCCTGAGTATAAAGAATCCGTTTATAGGCATTTTCTACCTTCAGCCTCTGTTGGAACGCACCTATTGTTTCCCCAAAGCTGTACTTGAAAATGCGCTGGATATTCCGGTAAGAATAATGAGAAATGTCTTCCAGTTCCTTTACAGAAACAGGCTGATCATAATTCTTTTCCATGAAATTGATAACTCTGTAAATACAATTCAGGTTGTCTTCCATAAGCATTGAAATTGTCCGAAACTGGTGGTATGAAATAAATTACAAATAAAAGAAATAAAAAAAATATCTTGACAATATCGTATTTTAGCTTTCGGCAAAAATAGCTTTTTAAAAAAAAGAATTTTACCGCTTTAAAACAAAAAAACCAAAAATACATTCAATATGGAAAAAGATTTGTCAGAATTAACCGATCAGGAGCTGATAGAGAAAAAAAGAACTATCGAAGCCAGAAATGTTGTGAATGCTATCATCCTGGGAGTATTGGCTGGAATTTCTATTTATAGTACCATAACCAAAGGGATCAGTTTCACTACTTTCTTACCGATACTTCTTGCTTTTTTTGTGGCCAACAGCTGGAATAAAGGAAAGAAAGGCTTGAAAAGGGAAATGGACTCCAGAAATGTGAAGTAATGCAGGAGTTTAACAGAAAAACAGAAATTGGTGCTGTAGCCTATTTTCGGTATTGCATCAGAAATGGAGATGTAAAAGGAGCATTAAGCTGTTTTCATCCTGAAGCAGTCTACATAGACCGCGATGGAAGAGAATGGAGAGGACCTGAGCAGATAGAAAGGGCAATGAATGAGATTTGTCGCTTAAAACTGGATATTCAGGGTGAAACTCCGCATATCACTGTTGTAAATGATCTGGCTATGTGGCAGGATCAGTGGGAAATAACGGGAACTGCTCCAGATGGGCATTCTATTCATATGACAGGCAATACTTCCTGTATCATGAAAAGAAATGAAGAAGGAGAGTGGCTATGGTTGGTTGACAATCCTTTCGGTTCTGCTGTGCTTAAAAATGACAATCTGGTATAAAGTCTTTCAGAAACAAATAAAAAACCTTCAGCTGAACTGAAGGTTTTACTTTTATAGTATTTTACTGATTTTTAGTTACGTAAGAATTGGCCAATCCCGGGAGAATCGAAAGTGAATGCATTCTGATTTTCAGATTTGTCAATTTTATTGCTGATCGTTAATGCCCAAAGCACCAGTTCTTTGCAGAAGTTCTGATCTTCTTTGCTCAATTCGGAAGCATTTTCTTCAACTACAGTTGTCAGAGGTTCTATCTTATCAAGTTTAGCATAGAATTCTTCATCCGTATCATTGTAATTAAGTTCTAAATGATTTTTGTTGAACCACCTGATCAGGTCAGTGTACGGTGTTTTGATCCCTTCTTTTTCCAGTTTTGAAATACGTGGGAACAGGCTTTCAAATTGGGTCATTACGGCTTTATCAATTAAGATTTTGGCTACGTAATCAGCACCTTCCTGTTCACCTTCATACACCAGTTCGATTTTCCCTGTGATTGATGGAATGATCGACATGAAGTCAAGCAGACGTACAGTAGTTCTCTCTGCTCCGGATTCAATTAAACGTAATTTGGCTGCTGCCATTAAATTTTCCATAGCACTGATGGTAAGACGGGCACTGACACCACTTTTCGCATCCACATATTCGCTGATACGGGCTGCAAAAGCAACTTCTTCCAGGAGATCTTTCGCCAGATCAGGAATCTGGATCTGTGCTTTATCTTCAGCAGAAATCAATGCTTCCTGTTCTGTAATCTGTCTTGCAAGAGCGATAGTTTTTGGATAATGGGTGAAAATCTGAGACCCGATCCTGTCTTTCAGCGGGGTTACAATACTTCCTCTGTTGGTATAGTCTTCCGGATTGGCTGTGAAAACAAACTGAATATCAAGCGGCATTCTCAGCTGGAATCCACGGATCTGAATATCTCCTTCCTGTAAAATATTAAACAGGGAAACCTGGATTCTGGCCTGCAGATCCGGCAATTCATTTAAAACAAAAATAGAGCGGTTGGCACGTGGAATCATTCCGTAATGTAAAACACGTTCATCGGAATAGGGTAGTTTCAAGGTAGCGGCTTTAATAGGGTCTATATCACCAATTAAATCTGCAACATTCACATCGGGAGTAGCCAGTTTTTCGTAGAAACGATGAGAACGGTGTACCCACGAAATTGGAGTTTCATCTCCTAATTCAGCAAGCAGATCTTTGGCAAACTTTGAAATGGGATGAAAAGGACTGTCATTAATTTCTGATCCCTTTACGATAGGCATATATTCATCAAGCAGATCAACCATGCTTCTTGCAATTCTGGTTTTTGCCTGGCCGCGTAGTCCCAATAAATTGATGTGGTGGCCGGCGAGTATTGCTTTTTTCAATTGTGGAACTACCGTGTCTTCATACCCCCAAAGTCCTTTAAATACGGGTTCTTTAACTTTAATTCTTGCAATTAAATTGGCTTGGATTTCCTCATTAATTGTTTTATGAGTATAGCCGGATTTTTTTAATTCTTTGAATGTAATATCGTTTTTCATTGTCTTGTAATACTATTTATCAGATCAGGTTTTTATTTTAAATCATTTAAATCTGATCTTTATATTCTTCTTATTCTGTTTTTCTCGTAATCTTCAAAAATCATCTGTCCTAAGCCTGATAGCCCGGTGAGGAATGCTTTTCCTTTGTTTTGAGCTGTGAATTCCTCCACAAACTGACGCAGATAAGGATCCTGAGCAATCATGAAGGTGGTAATAGGAATTTTCAGTTTTCTTGCCTGCGCTGCTCTGTTGAAACATTGGTTTACAATTTTTTCATCCAGACCAAAGCTGTTCATATAAAATTCACCACTAGGAAGCTGAATACAACTAGGTTTCCCATCGGTGATCATAAAAATCTGTTTGTTGGTATTTCTTTTTCTGCGGAGAATATCCATGGCCAGCTCAAGTCCGGCTACGGTATTGGTATGATAAGGGCCTACCTTCAGATAGGGAAGGTCTTTGATTTTAATGGGCCAGGCTTCGTTACCAAAAACAATAATATCAATGGAATCTTTCGGATATTTACGCTTGATCAATTCCACGAGTGCCATAGCTACTTTTTTGGCTGGTGTAATTCGGTCCTCACCATATAAAATCATAGAGTGGCTGATGTCGATCATCAGGACGGTACTCATTTGTGCCTTGTGTTTTGTTTCCTCTACGATGAGGTCTTCTTCTGTCAGGCGAAGGTCTGAGATTCCGTTGTTGATCTGTGCATTTTTTAAACTTTCCGTCATATTCACGGCGGCAAGATCATCTCCGTATTGGAAGGAACGGTTTTCGCCATCTCTTTCATCCCCGATTCCTGTTTTGTTGGTCCTGTGATTTCCGGCTCCGTTTTTCTTCAGTTTTCCAAAAATCTGATCCAATGCATATTCACGAAGAGCGGCTTCAAGTTTCGGAGTTAATATATTTTTACCTTTTCCACTTCCTGTGTTGCCTTCTTCAGGATCTTCTTCCCTAATGTAGCCTCGTTTTTTCAGATCTTCTTCAAAATCCTGAAGGGTGTATTCATCACTGAAAATATCATATTCCTGATCAAGCATGTCCAGCCACTCGAAAGCTTCTTCAATATCTCCGGAGGTGTGGGTAAGCAAATCTTTGAAAACATCAAAGATGCGGTCAAAATGTGATAATTCCTCCGGCACATGTTTACTGAATATAAATCCTTTTCCTGGATTAAAATTTTTATCTGTCATAAGATGATAAAGAGGTTTTGCAGTTATTTGCTTTTGAATATTTCAGAAAATGTAATGAATTGTCTGAAGTATTCTTTATTTCGTTTCAAACTGAAAAGTTATGAAAATATCATCGCAAGATTTCCGTAGAAAAATAGAAAATACTAATGATGGTGATATGGAATAAGAATATAACAGCTTGTTGTTTGATAGAGCTTAAAAAGAGTATAAAATTAACTGCGGTAGTGAGTTACTGTCAAAATGGAAATAATAAAGCTCCGGATTATTCCGGAGCTTATTACACATCATCTTACTATTAATACATGGTTACCATCCTAAATAATATTCAGGATCTAACCAGTAGGGCCAGTCTAATTTAAAATGAGTCTGAAGCATTTTTTCTGCTTCACAGAAAGCACCTTCCACCCAGCCTTGCTGATCAGAATACGCTTCCCCGATAATATGAATCTGTTCATCCATCAACGGTTTTCTCATATAAGGCATCACATCTTTTACGGAGAAACCTGCTTTCCATGCATGATATCCAGCACCGTAAGGATCATCTGTCCAGTCTCTGAAATAGGTTACATACGGTTGAGGAATATCTACTCCGTGTAATTCTTTCAGCTGATTTATCAATTCATTCACCATGAATTCTGTAGCCTGAACATCGTCAAACTTATGCAATTCTTCCAATGAGGCAGATCTTGCAGCTCTTACTTTAAACAGCACTTTGTCATCAGAAAGTGCTTTCCAGAATGTTTCTGTTTCCATATCACCATAGCTTCCCAATAACATTGAGTTTTTAGTTTCAGTATCGGTACCGAAATAATAACATTGTCTCATAGGTAAGTCTGTAATAGAATGCCCGGAATCAATCCCCAGATCTCTCCACCACGGACCTTCAAAACCCATAAGGATTTTAAATGCAGGCTCCATGATGATGGAACGGATATTTTCGTTCAGTTTCTGGTGTCTGTTGGCATCAAAAAAGAAGTTATTCTGATCCAGAAGTTCAAGTGATTTTCTTGGCATACCCAATACGATTGAATTGGCATACACTTTCCATGTTTCGTTGCTTTGTATATTCAGGAAAGTTAATTCGTATTTATGGGTAGCGGTCAAATGATGATCTTTGGTGAAAGTAATCAGCTTGTTTTCAGACCAGATGCGTGCTCCTTCATATTCCATATAAGTGTTGGCTACTGCATAGGCAATACTGTCATAGCCTTCCTCAATGGTTTTGTAGGTAGTATCAGCAGAGAAATCTCCTACCATATACGGAAACGCTTCTGCAGAATTCCAGTTGATGGTATTGGAATAATATCCTCCGGCATTTGCTAAGAACTCATATCCTTCCTGAGAAACCTGGTCTTTGATTAAGTTCCAGAAACCGATATCGTTTACCAGGCGTTTGTCATAAGGAGAACCCGGGAAATTGTAAACCATTCTTGGTTTTATAGCATCCCAGTCTCGGCTGGTCAGTTTGAAAGTGTAATCATAACCATTAGGATCAGCAATAATCAGATCTTTATAGGTTGCAGCTACCCATGGGTCTGCCATTAAAACATTATATATAATTTTGTTGAATAACTGATCAGAGCTGAAACCTTCATCATTTTCATTCAGATAGTAGCGTGTAATCAGTTTATTGCCTTGTTTCTGTTCTTCTGTCCATGCATTCTGTTTGAAACGCTCTTTTCTGATGTACATCAACAGTTTGTCAGGGTCTCCCATATGGAAAGGAATAGGAGTCATTTTATCTTTCAGAACAGGGGTTCTTTTGCTCAGATCTGTTTCTTTCAATGGGTAACCTTCAATCAGAGTTGTTACAATTTCCTGAGAAGTCAGATAACGCATTCCTCCAAGTTCACCCCAGAAATTCATTCCCGGCATCATGACAGATTCCAGTCTTCCTCCTAATTTGTCACTCATATCGAAGATCTGGACTTCATGACCTTTGTATTTTTGGTCTGCTACCAAGCGAAAGGCAGTATATAATCCGGAAGTTCCGGCACCGATAATGGCTACTTCTACTTTCAGATCGCGCTGCATTCCTGGATACAGCGGTGTATTTTTGTTGACGTTTTCTTGATTCATGGTTTTATAATTTTTAAAGGGCTAAAAAATATTTATATCCTAATCGGAAGGGGGTAATATCGAAATCTGTATGTCCATCCAAGGCAAGATCCGACATGATTTTTCCTAAGAAAGGAGTGAATTTGGCTGCCCATCCGGTAGCGTACACCACAATGTTTTTATGGTTGGGAACATAAGACGGAGCGAAATCAATCAGTAGTTCTTTATTAGGAATTGTACTCAAAGCGATAAGGCATGTTGAAGTATATTCCGGAACGATGCTGAGTCCGCTCATATGATTCTTAATCCATTCTGAAGTATAAGCCAGTTCCTGAGGGTTGGGAATTAGTGTTCTGTCACTCGGTTCTTCCAAAGGTTTGATTACAAAATCCGGTGCTACACGAATGTATTCGGGATAATCCCATTCCACGGAAGGAAAGCCGTAGAATTGATTGCCGTTTTCTCCGCTTGCATTCTGAAATACAAACCATGTTGGATATTGTATCGTAGGGTCGGTCTTTTTAAAATAAGCAGAAGACATATTCCAGTAAGTGGCTTCTATTTTAAAATCAAGCAGATTGATCACACTGTTGATATAAGGTCCGGGAATGATGGCCAGTTTTTTAGCGATATAAATTCCGTTGGGTGTAGTAAGCTCAAAAAGATCACCGTTTTGTTTAATTTCAAGCACCGGAGAATCTTCTCTGAGTTCTACGGTTTCTTCCTTCTGACAAAGAGCTAAAAGTGTTTCAATAGTTGCTTTAAAATTGATGCTGGCACCATCAGGTTGGAACAGGCCTGTATAATTATCCGGTAAATTTTTGAAATGATACTGCTCTTCAATTTCCTTTGATGTTAAAGTCGTATAAGGAACTCCTAAAGCCTGTAATGCTTTTTCTGCCTCCGCAATATTTCCTTCAGTGGAGTGTACTTCAGGGTCTCCAAACCAAAGTGTTCCAACTTTATCCAGCAATTGGGCGTCTGTCTTTTTCTGTAATTCATCCCAATAAGGCTGTGCCTCTAAAGCCATTTGTACCATATATTCATCCGGATAAGGAATCCGGAACTGGCGTGATACTCCTGCAGAGCTGCCTAATTGATTCACAAAAGTATATTGTTCCAGTACTAAAGTCTTAGCCTGACGCTGACCGAGATGATAAGCTGTAGCCAGTCCTATTGCTCCTCCGCCAATGACGATTACGTCGTAGTTTTCTGTAATCATAGGTTATTTTGTTTTATGTTTTATAATCGTAAGAAGAAATACAGAAAACTAAAGACATCCATATGAAGGAATGAACCCTCATTACTAATTTTTAATACTCTCTGAATCTTATTTACTACGATAGTTTAAGTGTTGAGACCAATCTTCCGGTACATGTGAATATTCTGGTTTTCCATTGAATAGTGTCACGGTTAATAAGCCTTTCAAAGTAACAAAGAAGAGCATATATCTTCTTAGAGTGTTAATTACCAAATGTGGTATTGAGTAGAAATACGGAATGCCAGGAAATCCATATCCAGAAGGCTGTTTCAATAATTACAAGGTGGATATGGAATAAGTGGTCTATGAGTTATATGCTCATTTTTTTGACTTATTGTTTACTATTTGTAATAAAATGAACAGAAAAATAATATTTTACTGAGCCTCAACTTTTTGCAATTGATCTAAAAAAATAGATTTACATACATAAAACTGAATGTTTACAAAGCATTTTAATAGTAAAAAAAAATAAATTCTGTGAGTTTAATCAAATATTCATTATTATAAGAAGACAAAAATTACTTTAACTTTGCCAATTGAATGATATATGCATATTATGAAATTATTGAAAATAATGCTATATTGTTAAAGGCTAATATCTAATGGACTTATGTCATCAGGAAATTAATTTAACTGATAAACAAATATGAAAAATAAATTCTTAAATTTTAAATTGAGAAAACTTGTTCATTACTCTTTGATCCTTTGTATTTTACTGATACAGGTCATTATTGCCACATTTTTCTACAATGAATTTGTCAATGGGAAGAAGCTGAAGTTTATTAAAGATCAGCTTGAGGAAAGCCGTGCATTGGGAGGATTGACTGATAATTCCAGGAAAGATTTCATGGATGCACAGGATCATCTTCAAAAATATATGGCGACTCAGGATAATAATGATCTGCAGCTCTATTTCCAGTCATTGAGAAAGCTTAAGACTAATTTTGATAAAATTGGTGAATATGAAAATACAAGTCCGAGACTGAAAAAAAATCTGGCGCTTCGTAGCAAGGATACCTTAAAGACTGCAAAATTGAAGACATTGATAGATTCAGTGTACCAGACTTCTCTGAATCCACCGGCAAAAATTGAGGATAAGCAGTATGAGCCTGCCAAGTATAAAAATGATTTTGAAGATTTCAAGATTCAAACCCGTACGTATGCGGATACGGTTAAAAAGAAAGGCTTTTTCGGGCGTTTAAAAGATGCGGTAACAGGGAAAGTAGATGTTCAGAAGGAGAGTACGGTGATTACGATGACCAATAATAAAACTATAGATCTTTCTCAGGTAAAATCCAAAATGGACAATACGATAAAATCTATAGACAAGCATTATGCAGCTGAAGTAAAGAAGGTTCAGCTCCTTGCAGCCATTAGTCAGAAAAATAACTTACAGTTTTACAGCAATTTCAGTAAACTGTTGGTGTACAGTAATAACTTAATAGAAGTATACGAAAATGCTATCAAAGATTTTAAATCTGAACTGGAAAGAGAATACAACGAACAGAGCTCGAATAATAACAAGATAAGGACTTATCTCGTATTGGGACTGATGATTCTGATGTTTATTGTTTCTATTCTGATCATGTATTTTACAAGAATGGCTTTTGTTTATGAACAAAAACTGGATGCAGCCAATAAGGAAATTAAAAAGAACCTTAATTTCAAAAACAGGATTTTGGGAATGTTAAGTCATGACTTGAGATCTCCTTTGAAAATCATCAATATTTTCATAGATAAAATTCACAGATCTACTGAAGATGAGACGATAAAGGATTATCTTAAATCTATCAAGTTTACCAACAGCACTTTGCTTCTGCAATCTAACCAGATTCTGGAATACACTAAAAATGAAAATGCAGAAAAAGAACTTATAAAATCTGTTTTTAACCTTAAAGATGAGATCAGTTCTATTGTAAAGGTCATTACTCCTTATCTGGAAACGAGAAACAACAGGTTTGCGGTCACAGACAGAATCCCTGAAAATCTAGTAGTGTATTCGGATAATATCAGAATCAATCAGATTTTTATGAATATTCTGGGAAATGCCAACAAGTTTACAGAAAACGGACAGATTGATCTTGTATTGGCTACAGAATCCCTTGGAGACAATAAAATTACCCTGATCACAACAGTAGCAGATACCGGAGTAGGAATATCAGAAGCTGATCTCGGTAAAATTTTTGATCCTTATTATCAGGGAATGGTTTCTGATGAAGTGGATAATCTGGGAGCGGGACTTGGCCTTAATCTGGTAAAAGAAATTGTAGAACTTTTCGATGGCGATATATCTGTGGAAAGCAAATTGCATAAAGGAACTAAAGTGACATTCAGGATCAATTTAAATAGTAATAATAATGGAAACACCAATTCAAAATAAAGAGATTATATTCCTTCTGGCAGACGACCACAGTATTGTACGTCAGGGAATGGAAATTGTGATCAGTGATATTGTTCCTAACGCTAAAGTGTATCAGACTTCATCCCTACATCAGGTCTTGGAGCTCATAGAATCAAAAGGAATAGAGATGGCTATCATTGATGCCCATTTCCCGGACGGAAACAGTCTTCATATTTTACCTCAGATGAAAAGTGTAAATCCTGATATTAAAATTTTGATTTTTACAGGACTTGAAGAAGAGTTGCATGGTCTTAAATTCATCAAAGCCGGTGCTGATGGTTATCTGAGTAAACTGAGTGAAGAGGAAGAGGTAAGGGAAGCGATCACGGCCTTTATCGAGAAGGGAGAATATTTCTCTGCTCTTTTACGAAATCTATTGGTACAGTTTGTTTACAACCCGGATCTGATAAGTCCACTCAACATTTTAACCAAAAGAGAAATGGAGATTGCAGAACTTTATGCTGAAGGGTATGGAAACCTGGAAATTTCAAACAGTCTGAATATCAAACAAAATACAGTAAGCACAATCAAAAAGAATATTTTTGAAAAACTAAAGATCGAAAATATAGTTGAGCTGGTAGAGCTTGTCAAAACCCATCATAAACTATAGTGTTTCAGGATAATCACCACTTCAATGAGTCAGGATATTATATTTCATCGATAAATATCTATAAGTCCATCGATATGTATCGATGGGGTTTATAGGGAATTTTATTTGAGAATGTTGTTCCTTTGTACTATGAAATTTAAGTAATGAAAAAGCAACTGAGAAATGCTTTTTAACTTCTGAAGTTTCAAACACAAAAACAACAAATGATTATAACTATACAAATAATAAAACTGTAGTTATAGAAACACAAATGATGAAAAATTAATAAACACTGATGAAATTAGAAGTGTATGAATAACCTTAACCGGACTTCTTAAAAAAGCCAAATGATCAAAAAAAACACAAACACATATAGTGAGGTTCAGTGATAGGTTACATTACAAACACAAAAAGGAGGCATACAGCCTCCTTTTTGCGTTTTTTATCAAATGATAAACAAATGCTGCCATCGATGCTTTAGTTTTGCATCAAAAAAAGATGTCAGGAGAAAAAGACTTAGCGGTACTGATTCAGAATATGGAACCAGTATTGAATAGAGGAGAATATGTATTTTGTACTGTTGAAACTTTAGACCAAATACCGGATATAGAAAAGACCCTGTTTTTTTTCCGGGAAAATGAAGCTGTTACCATTGTTTTGGAAAAAAGTATTGCTGATGATTGGACTTTAAAATATAATTATATTTCTTCATGGATTACCTTGAATATTCACTCTTCTCTGGAAGCGGTAGGACTTACTGCAGCTTTTGCCAATGCTTTGAGAAAGGAGAATATTAGTTGTAACGTAGTGGCAGCTTATTTTCATGATCATATTTTTGTAGCAGTAAAAGACGCTGAAAAAGCAATGGATGCCCTTGATGCATTGAGATCAGCTCAGGAACTTTAAACATTGTTTTGAGTTTTTACTTTTTATTTTCACCTTGTAAAATGTCTAATTGGGCGGCTAAAATGTCCTGTTGATAAAGCTTATAAGTGTTCTTCCTGTTTTTGTGTTTTATGTTTGCACCATAATCATACAAAAATAAACGACAATGAAAACAATCAGAAAAATCTCAGCCGTAAGCTTATTATGTTTAACTCTTTTTACGGTAGTGACCGTATCCTGCACTGAAGAAAATGAGCCTCCCACGACACAGGAGATACAAAATAACAGCCACCAAACTGCCAAAACCCAATTCATAACTGTTAAAGGAAATGCCATTGCCTACCGTGTTTTAGGAAAAGAAGACGGAGTTCCTCTGGTTCTTCTTCCGGGATTGGGAGGTTCAATGGATGACTGGGATCCTGCAGTCACTGATGGACTGGCCAAGAAGTATAAGGTAATTGTCTTTGACAATAAAGGTGTCGCTTCTTCAAAAGGAACAACGCCCAATACGGTTCAGGCAATGGCCGATGATGCTGTAGATTTTATTAAAGCTCTACATTATACCAAAGTGAATATCATGGGATTTTCAATGGGTGGATTTATTGCACAGAGAATAGTACTGACTAACCCTTCACTGATCAATAAAGTGATTTTAACAGGTACAGGCCCACAGGGAGCAATCGGGTTATCTAATCTTCCCAATATTATTGCAGGAACAGCCGGATTAAGCCCGGAAGCTTCATTTCTGAAATTCGGTTTTACAGAATCTGCTCAAAGTATTGCAGAAGGAAAAGCATCTTTCGCAAGGGTTCAGCTTCGTACTACGGATAGGGATCTTTCTTTAAGTGATGCAACTTCAAACTCGCAGTTTACCGCTGTATTGAGTTGGGCTCAACCTAATCCTGATGCCCTTACAGAAATACAAAAATCAAAAATCCGGTACTGATTGTTCATGGTGAAAACGACCTTCCGGTATCTGTTCAGAATGCGAAAAATATGGCTCAGCATTTAGACCATGCAGAACTGGTAATTTTCCCGGATTCAGGACACGCTTCTTTCTATCAATATCATGATGCATTTGTTGGAAAAGCCATTGAATTCCTTGGAGAATAAATTAAAATAATATCAATATATTCATGAAAAACTCGCTGAAGTCCTCAGCGAGTTTTATGTTGATGGATAAAAAATTAACTGAATTTCTTCATAGCCTCTTCACTCACTGGAGTAAAAAAGTTAATCATATTGCCATCCGGATCACAGAACAGGAGAGATCTGTTTCCCCAGGGCATTGTTGTGGGCTCTTGAATAATTTCGGAAGCTATACTTTTGATTCTTTCATATTCTTCGTCAACATTTTTAACCAAAAACTCAATGATGGTTGATTTTGTTCCTGCAAAATCGGTAAGACCTTCCGAGAACATTTTCATTGTTCGTATACTTCCGACAGCGATCGTAATAGAATCTGTAGAAAGTTCTGCAAAATCTTCCGTATACCATGTGGCAGTTATACCCAAGATCTGTTCATAAAATGCTACTGTTGCTTTAATGTCTTTGCTGATCATTCTTAATGAGGTAAGTTTCATAAGGATACTTATTTGTTTAAACTAATTATAAGCAAAGGTAACAGGTATTTATGACAACAGACTGTCAGTAGAAATAAACGATTTCTAATTTGAATAATTTTACTAATAAAAATTAGCAATATGAATTAACTGTTTAACGTTGATGATCTGTATTTTCCGTCCTTCGGATCTGATGAGTTTTTCCTGTTTGAAATCATTGATGATACGCGCTAAAGTTTCTCTGGCCGTTCCTACCATATTGGCAAGATCCACACGAGAAAGCGTAATAAATACTTCTTCATCAGGAGCATCACTTGATTTATATTTATCATGAAGAATCAGCAGGCTGAGAGCGGCTCTTTCTCTTACGGTACGATGAGATAAAACAGCAATAAGGTTGGCCATCACACTGAATTCATGACTCAAAGATTTCAGTAACAACCTTGAAAGTACTGATGATTGGCTTAGAATATCCAGAAAGCTGTCTTTCGAAATAAAAGAAATAACTGAATTCTCCAGTGTTGAGGTCGTATCTCCATAAGATTCGTTGCTCAGGATCGCAGAATAGCCGAAAAATTCTCCGGAACTGTAAATGTAAATAATCTGTTCCCTTCCGTCATTATCAACCTTGTATTTCTTTATTTTACCCTCATTCAGGTAGTAAACGCCGTTAGGTTTTGTCCCGTCCGTAAATATGGGCTCATTTTTACGGTAGTTTTTGGTTTTCATTGCTCCTGTAAGCAGATTTTTGTCATACTCGGGGAGTTCATCAAAAAGATACTGATTATTGAAAATAAATTTTGAGATCATAATTTTTTATACGGCTGTTGAATTTACGCTCAGTTTTTAACTTAAATCACATTTTAAACCCATCTATATCACATGGTTTTTTTTCTGAACGAATTACTTTTACAAAAGTAATAAAATTGGTACTGAAATAAGAAACAGAACATTTCAGAGAGGTTTTAAAGGCATTTTCATGTCATAGACTGATCTGTTATTTGTTACGGAAAAAGTAGAATTTTACGTTAAAGGGGATTCCGTAATTCTATAAAGAACACTGGATAAATAGTTAAGCGGATATGTTTTTCACGGCTTTATGCTGACATTTCTAATTTATTTTTTTTTGCTTATTTATTTTATCCAGCTGTTTTTTGAGTAAAATTTTAAAAAAACACAATATACAACCCTTATAGAAATTTAAAATGTTCAGGCACAGAGGGAGAAACAGAACCTATTTTCATAATCTTAAGCTGGCATCAGCACTTTCTTTTGTTGCCGGAATAGTGAATATTGTGGGAGTATTATCTGTTAAAATACTTACCACCAACATAACGGGGCACTTTGCCTTCTTTTCCGAAGAAATTCTACTCAGTCATTATAGTGAAGCTCTTACTTATCTTGTCTTTATTATGTGCTTTCTGGGAGGAGCATTCTGTTCAAGCTTTATGGTTGAATTTTCTTCCGGACGTAGCATGTTTCGCCCGCATCTTATTCCTTTGATTACTGAAATTCTGATATTAGGTTTTGTAGGACTATCAGATGATGGGCTACTGAAACTATCAATATCTCCTTATACCATTGCCGGTCTTTTGCTTTTTGCAATGGGAGTTCAGAATTCATTAGTAACAAGAGTATCTCAGTCTGTGGTGAGAACGACTCATCTTACGGGATTATTTACTGATCTGGGAATAGAACTTTCAAAACTTTTCTTTAAAGAACGGGAAAATGAAAAGAAACAGCTTACAAAGAACATCACTCTTAAACTGGTGATTATCGCCTTCTTTTTTTCAGGATGCATTATTGGCGGTTTTGGGTATAGCATGATCGGTCTCAAAACATTGATGGTTACAGCAGGATTTCTGTTTTGTGTGATCCGGTATGATAAGCTTCTGTACAGATATTATGCTTTAAAAAGGAGATTAAGATAGAACAGAGAATAAAAAAGGATATTCCCATCATTGGAATATCCTTTTTTAAATTTATGGAGTGGTCATCTGCTCGATAACAAAAGTTTGTGTATCTGTAGTATGGGCTGAAAAATATCCCAATGCTCCATTACTGATATTACTTGGAGGATTGGTTGGAGTTGCAGTTCCGCCATTGCCGCCTGAAATCTGAAGTAAAGCACTGTAATACGTAAATACGTTGTTATCTATAGATTGCATCTCTACATGAATTTTATCTCCTACTACCACTTCATGATCTCTGCCTTTATTATCGTCATTAGGAAGAATCAGAGGCTGTTGATTGGGTAATCCGTTATTCACATTATCTGAAAAAGTATTCATGTACTTTTTAGTAAGATCATTGATGGTAAAGCTAAAAAGGTAGCGGTTTCCTAATGGTAATGGATCTGTAAATAATGGTAAGAGGGTATACGTGGTTTTATCTCCAAATTTGAAAGAACTCTGCTGTAATCCATCGAAATTGACCACTTCAGGCATTTTGCTCTGAGCGCTATACTGCTTTCCTTCGGACTCTACTTTCAAAGTATAGGTTCTACCAGGTTCTCCGGCAAAAGTAGTCGTTTGATAGACTCCGTTTCCTACATAATGAAGGGTTTCTGTTTGACCTGTATTATCACTTAAAATAACCTGAGCGCCAGTGACAGCCGGATATTGATTAGGTGATGAAAAGCTTACTGACTTGGTGATTTTCACTGTGTAAGGTCCTGATTGATTGGTTACATTTCCTTCAATGACAATGTTTCCGCTTTGATCATTCAGGTCCAGGTCGATCTCTTTTTCACAAGAAGTTAATGCAAGAAGAGATACTATGATATATAATGTGTTTTTCATGATTTAGAATTTGAAATTATAAGTGATGTTGGGTACCCAACGGAATAAAGAAGTCTGCATCGCACGGGTTGTTCCGGGACGGTCAGGATTGTCTTCAAAGTTGATGGTGTAGGCATTTTCTCTACCATATAGGTTGTAAATACCGAATGTCCATGAACCACGGAATCGTTTATTGGAACTTGGTTCATAAGTCGCACTCAGATCCATTCTGTGATAGGCCGGCATTCTGTCTGCATTTCTGTTACTATACTGGAATATGGTTTGTCCGTTGAGTTCATATTTTCCGGTAGGGAAGGTAACCGCATTTCCTGTGCTATATACGAAAAGTCCCGAAAAACTCCACTTTGGATTAAGCTGATAGGTCGCAACGATAGAAAGGTCATGGGTTTTATCCATTCTGGCATTGTACCATTCGTTATTATTGATTCCGTTAATCTTTCTTTCTGTTTTGGAAAGGGTATAGGAAATCCATCCTGTCAGTTTTCCGCTTTTCTTTTTGGCAATAAGTTCGAGACCGTAAGCTCTTCCTTTTCCGAATAGCAGTTCACTTTCTACATCCGCTCCAGTGTCAAAACCAATTTGAGCTCCATTTTTGAAGTCGATTTGGTTTTTCATGTCTTTATAGTAGATTTCAGCGTTCAGTTCATAATTATTGTTGTTGAAATTTCTGCTGTAACCAAGGCTGATCTGATCTGCAATTTCCGGTTTTACCGTGTAACTGCTTCCTATCCACTGGTCGGTAGGGTTTCCACTGTTGCTGTTGCTTAAGAGGTGAAGATTCTGGGTATTTCTGGAATAACCTCCTTTTACACTACTAAATTCATTGATGCGGTAGTTGGCGCTAATACGTGGCTCAATATTCACATAGGTTTTTCCGAATTTTCCTTTTTCTAAGAATTTACTGTCGGTGAGCACACCATTCTCATACGTATTGAATGTATCACCTCCCAATATGCTGAACATGGAGAGCCTTGCTCCATAATTAATCGTTAGCTTTTCCGTTGCTTTATAATCATCATTAATATAAACGGCATTTTCCCATGAATATCTCGGATTTCTTGCAAAGCTGCTCACTGTAGTGCCGGAAGCACTGCTCGGAGTAAGGGTATGATAAATAGACTGCAGACCAAAACGTACAGAATGTTTGTTTCCTGCAAACCAGGTAAAGTCCTGCTTAAGATTCCAGTCACGGATTTTTGAATTTAAATCAAATACGGTATCATCATTTTTCAGACTGATTTTATAATCATAATTACTGTAGATGAATGACGTATTGGAGAATAGTTTACTGCTGATAATGCTGTTCCATCTCAAAGTTGCCGTAGTATTTCCCCAGTCGGTATTGAAAGTATCTCCCAATCCCAGAACATCTCTTCCAAAATATCCGGACAGGTAAATACGGTTGTTTTCATTGATCTGATAATTCGCTTTAAGATTCAGATCATAAAAATATAATTTGTTGTCTTTATAATCTTTATTGGTTTTAAGAAACAAATCCGCATACGTTCTTCTCCCTGAAACAATGAATGAAGACTTTTCTTTTTGAATGGGACCTTCCACACTCAATCTGCTGCTGATAAGTCCGATTCCTCCATTGATGTTATAATCTTTGTTGTTTCCGTCTTTCATTTTAACATCTAATACAGAAGAAAGGCGGCCTCCGTATTGTGCGGGGCTGTTTCCTTTAATGATGCTGGCATCTTTCAGAGCATCACTGTTGAATGTACTAAAAAATCCAAGAAGGTGAGAGGCATTATAAACCGGAGCTTCATCCAGTAAAATCAGGTTCTGGTCGGTAGCACCACCACGTACACTGAATCCACTGCTTCCTTCACCGTTGCTTTTAATGCCGGGTAAAAGCTGTATGGTTTTCATTACATCCTTTTCTCCAAACAGAACAGGAAGTTTTTCTATATTTTTAATGCTTAATGTTTCTGCTCCCATTTGAGCCGAAGTCAAGTTTTTATCCTTTTTAATGCCGGTTATCACCACCTCATCAATTGCTTTTGCTGCAGTTTCTGCAGGAAGGAGGGGAAGATCAACTTTTATATTCTGATCTACTTTGATCTGCTGTTCAAAATCCTGATATCCAGGGTAGGAAATAATCAGGGTATAATTTCCTTCAGGTAAGGAAAGTGAGTAAAATCCATACTCATTGGCTACAACATTGATGGTAGGATCTTCACTTACTTTTACAGAAACTCCGATGAGCAATTCACCGTTTTTTTTGTCTTTCACGGTTCCACTTACGGAATACGTTTGCTGGGCTATTGCCAGGGTACTGAAACAGAGCGCAGCGGTGGCTGCAGTGATTTTTAAAAAGGATGTTTGCATTAGTTTATTTTAAAGTAGTAGATCTCTTGTCTATGAGTTAATGTTTTGATGATGTTCAATGAGTTGGATAAATAGGGGATTTGTTACAGGTAACAAATTAATTATGAAATAAATCCATGGGAAAAGCAGACTTCCGGAAATGATAATGGCAAGGATAAAAGAGGACTGTCAGATAAAAAGCAGTATTATGCATTGTATATTAATTTATTATTGTTTTTTGTAGAATTTATTGAAAAACAAATTATTAACGACCGTTATTTAATTTTTATTATTACCCGGAATTTAAAAAATACAAATAAGCTTTTATAAGACTGCACGATGCTATCTGCTTCTGATCTGGCTTGGTAGGATATTGAATTTTCGTTTAAATGCTGATGAAAAATGTCTCGGATTTTTATAGCCGATACGATCAGAAATTTCACTGATATTCAGATCGCTGTCGAGAAGCATTTTTTTAGCCTGCTCCATTTTGAGATCATTCCAGAATCCGAAAACGGTAGTCCCGAAGAGCTCTTTGAATCCTTTCTTTAAAGTAAATTCGTTGGTTCCTACCAGATGGGCAAGATCATTCAGGGAACTATCTGTATTCAGGTTCTTTACAATATAATCCCTCACAGCGTACATTTTCTCTATATCTTTTTTCTGAAGGGAAGAAGATGAGGATTTACTGTCAACAAACTGTTCAAGCTGCAACAGAAGAAGTTCATTTACTTTAGCTTCAAGATAAATTCGTTTGAAAGTCCCTTTTCTGTTGCAAAGAATAATATCGTTCAGAATCTGATACATTTCATGGGTAATGCGGCTATGCTCAGTCTGAATGAGAGATGAATTCTGCTTGTCAATCGAATTTTTGAATATTTCAAACAGTACTGAATGTTCAGGCAGAAATTTTTTAAAGAATTCAGGAGCAAGGTTGATTTCGAATACATACATTTCCGGACCTTCGAATTCCATCCTGCCTTCCATATGATGGGCATAAATAATATTGTGCTGGTAGTTATCAAACACTATTGTTTTTTGGAAGTTACCCGAAATGGCTTTGCTTTTTCCTTTCAGGGTAAAATGCATTTCTACCGAATCAAAATCACTCTCAAGGTACAATTGAAGCGGTTTATTCAATACAATATTCCCAAAACTGATATGGACATGGGTAAAGCTTATTTCGTGATAAAAACCATTTCCATAAGGAGGAGTAAGCTGGGTAATGCATTCCTGGATGCCTCCATCATCTAAGAAATAAGAGGAAGGATAGTCCCGCTCCATAAGCATGTTTCCAAAGTTTTCATCATATAGCCGTACTGTCATTTCCTTTTGTTGTTTGAATTTCCTTTTTACGGACTTTTTATTCCGTTTTACAGACCCTTTCTGTTGAATGTTTAGAGTAAGTTTGCACAAAGGTAATAATTATTTAGAATCATTCTTAATAATTAAATTGCTTTTAAATAAAAGAAAGAAATAATGAAACGATGTACATCTTATATAAAATTAATTATTAAAAATTATGAAATATTCAGGTAAAATAAACTGGTCTTTTGCTGCAGCAATAGCAGTGTCAATATGTTGGATTATTGGTGACATTTACGTTGCCGGATTTGATCCGGATCCATCAGACTATCCTTTGTTTTCAAAGACCTATGCAGATCAGGTAAATGTAGAATTTGCAACTTTAATGCTGGAAGGTTCCACTCCGAGATTGATGTTTGGTGCTTTGATTGGTGCTCTTACGGGGCCTTTACTGCTTCCTGCCACTTGGCTGGTATATCAGTTTTTCAAAGACACTCAAAAATGGTATGCAGTCTTTGTGTATTGGATCCTACTGGCAGGGGCAGTTTTATCACCTTTAGGACATGCCGGATTTTTCTATGTGGGGGAGATTTATAAAGCAGTTTATCAAACAGACTCTGTCTCTCACCCTTATCTTCTGGAGACGGGAAGAGGTTTTATGAAAATGCTGAACATTGCCTGGGGAACAGCCATTGGTGTACTGGCAGTGGGATGGATTTCCTTTGCTGTTTGTATTCTTTTCAATAAAACCCTGTTGCCGGGGTGGATGGCTCTGCTGACACCATTTGCCCTTACTTTGTTTATCATTCCTATAAAAAATCTTTTACCGCTTCCTTTTTCAGGATGGGTAGGAGGTGCCATATTCAATATTGCCTATCTGACATTTTTCAGTTCACTGCTTTTCTTTTTCAGAAAGAAATTGCTGAACAGGATTTAGCTATAAAAAATATGACCATGATCTTAACTTGAAATAAATGGAGAGGAAAGCCTT
Source organism: Chryseobacterium sp. PCH239 (assembly GCF_018924625.1). Taxonomy (NCBI): domain Bacteria; kingdom Pseudomonadati; phylum Bacteroidota; class Flavobacteriia; order Flavobacteriales; family Weeksellaceae; genus Chryseobacterium; species Chryseobacterium sp. PCH239. The sequence goes on along the minus strand of NZ_CP073027.1, from coordinate 1,280,305 downwards.
TAAATCTTAGAATTTAAAGGCTTTTTTACATTAAAAACTATCTTTTTAGGAATGTTGATCAAAATATTAATCCTATATTGGCTGGGAATTAAGCGGGAGAATATGGAAAATATGAAGATCTGGTTAAGGAAAAATGGCTCTACAGCAGTACTTACGGTATTGTTTATTATCATTTTGGTGAATAAAGATGCAAAGGCATGGCTGATGAGACAGGTGGCTTCCACAGGAATTCTCAATTCCAGCATATCAGAACCAAAAGAAACCCGGAATAATGCAGCCAAAGTTTCCTATGCCGGGCTGATGCTGAAAAATGAAGATGGAACAATTATCGACGGGTCTGCGTTACAGAATAAAGTAGTCTTCATTAATTTCTGGGCCTCCTGGTGTCCTCCGTGCCGTGCTGAGTTTCCGTCTGTTCAGAAACTGTATGATCAGTACAAAAACAATCCGGATATGGTATTTCTTACAGTAAATCTGGATGATACTCCTGCTCCTGGAAAATCTTATTTAAAAGAAAAAGGCTTTACGGTTCCTTTTCTTACGCCGGCCGGAAATATCCCTGATGTATTGTATAGCGGATCTTTACCAACCACTGTTATACTGGATAAAAAAGGAGAAATCCGCCTGCATCATAAAGGATTGGCAGACTACAGTAAAGATTCATTTTATAAACAGATTGATGAGCTTTTGAAAGAAAATCCATAATTTTTAATAATGATGATTCCTTTTATCCTGCCAACTCTTACAGCAATAGAAAATGAAATCCTTAAAGAAAAAAGCGCCGTGCAGAACTTTCCAAAGGTTATAGATTTTCCTTTCTCTGAAAACTATAAAACGCTGGTTACTCAAATAAAAACAACAGAAATATCTTCTGAAACCATTCTGTACAATTCAGTGGATGCAGTCAATGAAAATAAAGAATTTAACTTGCCGGAGTACTGGTGTTTTGCTGGCAACGGACAAGGTGACCGATGGTTTCTGGACAGGGATCAGAAGGTTTTTTTCTATGATCATGATGATGAAGGGAAGCTGAAGCCGATGCATATTAATTTTGAAGAATGGCTGCAAATGGCATTCATTATCCGTCAGCTGGATGACTGTTTTGATCAATATGACCATATCACTGAGCCGGTTCGGCAAGAGTTTTATAAAGCCCTGAATACTATTCATCCCACATTAAGTGATATGTATCCGTTTACATTGTAACGCTGATTTTATCAGCAATGAATGTAAATGTCTAAGTGAAAAAAGAATACTTTTACCATAAGAAATAGAATATGCTGCATCAGCTAAGAACCCATATTGAAAAAATAATTCCTCTTAATGATGATGAATTTGAATTCATATCATCCTGCTTTACTTATAAAAAATATAAGAAACATCAGTTTCTGGTACAGGAAGGGGAAACGGTTCCCTATAATTATTTTGTCCTGAAAGGCTTGCTGAAGCTGGTTTATTCTGACGAAACCGGAAAAGAACATATTGTTGGATTTGCCATGGAAGACTGGTGGGAAACAGATTTTCCCGCTTATTATCAGCAAACGGCAGCAACAATGTCTCTGGAATGTATTGAAGATACGGAAGTACTGTGTATTAAGCTGGACGATTACAGAAAACTTTGCGCTCAACTTCCAAAGCTGGAGCATTTCTTCCTTGAAAAAGCATATATGGGATTTATTACGGCCCAACAGCGTACCATTTCTATGATGACAACAGGAATAAAAGAACGCTATGAGCAGCTTTTGAAAAAATATCCTTCTCTTGTTCAGCGTGTTCCCAAATCTCTTTTGGCTGCTTATTTAGGGGTGTCCAGAGAAACTTTAAGCCGTCTGCCTCTGTAACGCTGTGATCAAACTCACACTATAATCGTGATCCGTATCACAGGAATTTGCTGTATTTGTTCTGCAATTTTGTACAGTAACAAATAACAAATTCAAGACAATGGAAAAAAGAACGGTTAATCCTTGGAAATGGCAGAATGAAAGAAGCTATTCACAGGCGGTAGAGGTAAAAAATGTGCAAAGTACTTTATATTGCTCGGGACAGGCAGCTATTGCCCCCGATGGAACATCCAGTAATAAGGATATGAAATCGCAGCTGGAACAGGCTATTGCCAACCTTGAAGAAGTGATTACTATAGCAGGGTATAAATGCAGCGGTATTGTAAGATTAAATATTTATACTACTTCTACGGAAGAACTCTGGCCTCATTTTCCTATTCTTCAGGAATGGATTGGCAGACATAAAATTCAGCAGGCCGTAACAATGCTTGAAGTGAAAGGTTTGTTTGAAACTTTAAAAGTGGAACTGGAAGCAACCGTGGTCAAATAGATTATCGTTTAAAATTAAAAGAAACCTTCTTATATATTAAGAAGGTTTTTTATATTGTTTAAAAATATTATCTGAAAGATTGATAAATCTGATTTTTTCAAAAAGTACAGGGTTTATATAAGAATAACAATCTTATGAATATAAATAAAAGTTTCTAAATAACTATGCTTATTATATAATCTGTGAATGGAATGCTGATAATTGAAATTGAGTTTATTGAAAAATTAACAATTATTTTTATAAGCCTAGTTCTCTTTTGTGTGAAATTTATTATATTTGTTTTAATATAAGTGATTATTTAGGTTGAATCTTTAATTTTATCACAATAATTTTAGCTTTTTGTTTTTAAAATCATTTTAATGTTGATCAAAAATTATTTATTATGAAACGTAAACTTATCTATTCTTTATTTCTTCTAACAGGAAATTATATTTTTATAAGTGCGCAGGTAGGTATTCAGACTTCCAATCCACAGGGTGTTTTCAATATTGATGCAGCCAAAGATAATCCTGCTACAGGAACACCTTCGGCGGCACAACAGGCCAATGATGTAGCTGTTACTGCCGCTGGAAACATGGGAATCGGGACTACGGTTCCAACGAATAAGCTTCATATCAATGGAACCGATCCGTTGCGAGTACAGGGGCTTTCTGCAGGAAATACCACTACAGATCCTCTGTTGGTAGTGGATGCGACTGGTGTTGTTAAAAGTATCGGTACATTAGGCGCTTTATCTATTCCAAATCCTGCAGTTTTCAGGCTGGAAACAGCACAGACCAATTTCTTGCAGGCACAAGGTGCAGGCGGATCACAGGTGGTCCCTATGTCTGTGGTTAAAAATACCATTCCCGGTATGAGCTATAACGCAGGAACAAGTACTATTACATTTCCTGCAGGAACTTATCAGATGACTTTAGTGTATGAAGCAACTCATAATGCAACAGGATGTACTATCAGCTCATATTTTATAGATTTCCCTCTTAACACAGGTTCTACTCGAATTCACAGTACGGCTTCACACTCAGAAGGAGCCCTTTCTAATCACGGAGGTACCATAACCTATGCTACCACTGTTCCAGCCAACAGAACATGGACGATAACTCTTGGAAGAGGCCAATCCGGTAACTGTGGAGGAGCAGGAATGAGTCTGGCTGCAACTTCTACCCAATTACTTGTTTTCCGTATCGGAGATTAATTTCTTTAAAGTTCCCATATCAGGCATTATTCTTTTAGCAAAAATTCTAATAACACAAATACTGAAACACCGGCTTACCCTGGTGTTTACTGTTGTATAAAATAGCGCCTGCTGTGCATTAAATGATCATTAAAAATAAAGATTGCTTATATTTATACAGATAATCAATACTCATTGCAAAGATGAATATTCAACTTTTTTCAAAAAACGCTTTAGTGGGAGGAGCAACCCAGGGAATAGGAGCAGGAATCGCCATAGAACTGGCAAAATGTGGAGCCAATGTTACTGTTATGGCCCGCAATAAAGCAAAACTTAAAGATTTCGTTGCTGCACTGCCAGTCATCAATCCTGATCAGAAACATGGATACCTGGTAGCAGATTTTTCAGATTTTGAAAGTTATAAGAAAATTATAGAAGGATTTTTTAATGATCATTCGATAGATATTCTGGTGAATAATACCAATGGTCCGGAACCGGGGTTGGCAGTGGATAAAAATACAGAGGATTATCAGAAAGCATTTGATCTTCTTTTTAAAACTGTTTGTGAAACAACATTGCTGGCTTTACCTCATATGATCCAACAGAAGAAAGGGCGTATCATTAATGTTTCATCTCTTTCAGTAAAAGAACCGATTGGAAATCTGGCCTTGTCCAATTCTATCCGTTCTGCAGTGATTGCGTGGGCCAAAACGCTTTCCAACGAAATTGCACAGCATAATATCACGGTAAATAATGTCTTAACAGGATACTTCGATACTGAAAGAATTCAGAAACTCGTTGCTCACGAAGCGCAGCAAAGCGGCAATTCTGAAGAAGAAATAAAAAAGGCGAGGGAAAATAAGATTCCGATGAAAAGATTCGGACAACCTGAGGAATATGGACATCTCGTGGCTTTTCTGGCTTCGGAATATTCAAATTATCTTACCGGAACAAGTATTCCTTTGGATGGAGGATTGAATAATACCTATTAAACTTTTACCATTTAAGAAATTAATAAATTATTCCAAATAAATAAGGTAAATGTAATAAACCTTTTTCTTGAGTTGTCATATCAATATTGGAAAATATGATATGAAAAACTGGTCTTTTAAAAAATGGAACACCGTACTGGGATGGTTTCTTTTCGCTATTGCGCTTATTACTTATCTTTCAACGATAGAACATTCCCTTAGTTTTTGGGATTGCGGAGAATATATCTCTTCAGCTGTGAAACTGGAGGTAACCCATGCGCCGGGAGCGGCTTTATTCCAGATTATGGGAGCGGTAGCCAGTATTTTTGCATTAGGGAATGCAGAACATTATTCTATTGTAATCAATGCTATGTCGGCTTTATTCAGTGCATTTACGATCCTCTTTCTGTTCTGGACAATTACCCATTTTTTAAGACGGCTTTTACATAAAGATGTTGAAGAAATGACAAAACATGAGGAAATATCAATTCTGTTTGCAGGAGTGATTGGTGCTTTATGCTTTACGTTTTCAGATACATTCTGGTTTTCAGCAGTGGAAGGAGAAGTGTATGCAATGGCTTCCATGTTTATTGCTTTGATGGTCTGGCTCATTACCAAATGGGAAAATGAATATAAAGCCGTAGACAGCGAGAGATGGATCATTCTTATTTTCTTCATTATAGGGCTTTCTGTAGGAGTGCATATGATGTGTATGCTGGCCATTCCCGCCATATGCCTGGTGTATTATGCCAGAAATTATACTTTTTCGTGGAAGAGTTTTATAGTGGCCAATTTGGTTACACTTGGAATTCTTGCCTTCGTATTCAAGATGATTTTTCCTTTGATCATGACGATGTTTGGAAATCTTGAAATCTTCTTCGTGAACGGGCTGGGACTTCCTTTCCATTCGGGGACCATGGTGGCGTTTGTTCTCATGATCATCATCAGTTATCTTCTGATTAAATATGCGAAGAAAACAAAAAGAAAGCTCTATCAGACTGTTGTTTTATCTCTGGTCTATATGATCATCGGGTTTTCATGCTGGCTGGTGATTCCGATAAGAGCCAATGCTAATCCTCCTATGAATCTTAATGATCCGGATACCGCCATCGGAATGAGAGATTATTATAACAGAGTGCAATACGGTGACTGGCCTACCATTTACGGACAGAATTACACCGCCTTTCTTGATAAAAACGGAATGGAAAAAGATGAAGATGGAAGCTACAAAAGAGACATTACCGGAGATATTTACGAAAAAGATGAAAAAACCGGGACCTACAGAAAAACGGGGGAGAGTTTCAACTATGTGTTTAACAAATCCCATATAAGCTTCATGCCAAGAATGTTCAATCAGGATAATGAAGTGATGGCAAACTATATTTCTTTATATGGAGCTCCTGATTTTACTTTTAATTATGAGAATGAAGACGTTGCAGATAATCCGGAAGCGAAAAGGATTTTTGAAGAATTAAGAGCAAAATATGAAGGAGATTCTATTACAGTCGAAGATTATCTGAAAGTGAAGCCTTATGATGTTATCAAGGTGCAACGTCCGTCTTTCACTCAGAATATGGATTATTTTATATCATTTCAGAACGGATATTACTTTGTAAGATATCTGATGTGGAACTTTGCAGGAAGACAAAATGATCTTCAGGGGCACATGGAAAATACCAATGGAAATTGGATATCAGGATTTTCTTTTATTGATAATGCTTTATGGGGAGATCAGGATCATATGCCTGCCAAATTTAAAAATGAAAGTACTGTAAAGTTTTTCTTTTTGCCGCTAGTTTTAGGATTGATTGGCTTCTTTTTCCAGCTCAACAGAGATTTTGGAAGATTTTATGCGATGCTTTCGCTGTTTATTCTGACCAGTGTGGGAATTGTTTTCTATACCGGAGTAAAACCGTTTGAAGTGCGGGAAAGAGACTATGCCATGGTAGGTTCATTCTATGTCTTTGCCGTCTGGATTGGTCTGGGAGCAGGAGCAATACTTTGGCTGATTCAGTCTAAGATTAAATCCAATGCTGCCAATATTATTCTGGGAACTATTTTATTAGGGGTTCCTTTGATGATGGGATTCCAGAATTATACTTCCCATGACAGAAGCAAAAAAACGGCAGCCCGCGATTATGCCTATTCATTTTTACGGTCATTGCCTAAAGATGATATCATTTTTATTTATGGTGATAATGATACCTTTCCGGTGTGGGCTATTCAGGAAACAGAAAGATTCAGGGATGATGTGAAAACAGTCAACTTTACCCTTTTGGCCACTCCATGGAATATTGATCAGGTGAAGAGAAGAACCTACAATGCCATGGGAATTCCGGGTGAATTAACGCATGAAGAATATAGAGACGGTGTCAATGATCAGGTGTATCTGATGAAAAAAGAAGATTGGGAAGGACTTTTCCAGATGCTGAAAGAACAGGGAGCGCCGGAAACGGCTTTCCAGGAATTCAGAAAATATCTGACTCAGGATTCAATGACCCTTAAGGATGCTATGAAATTCCTGAAATTACAATCGTCTGAAAAAGATGAACTGCTGAAAATGTACTTCGGCGAAAAACAATATGAAAAATACAATATTATTCCAGTCAGTAAATTTATCCTTCCCGTCAACAAAGAAAATGCTGTAAAAGCAGGAATTATTAATCAGTCCGATCTTCCGGATGCTGTAGATCAGATCATGATCAATTATGAAGCGAATACCCTTTACAAAAGCAATCTGATGATGCTGGATATGCTGGCCAATTTCGATTGGAAACGTCCGATCAGTTTCTCTTCAGGCGGGATGTACGACAGTGAAAATATTTTTTATCTGGATGAATATCTGCAGTTTGACGGTTTCAGCTACAGATTGGTTCCCATTCATACGCCTCAGGGGCCTGATGGCGACAAAGGAAGGGTAGATGCCCAATCTCTTTATCAGGTGGTGAAAAATTTCAGATGGGGAAATTTTAAAGATCTGAGTATTTATTATGATGAAACAGCCACATCGAATATTTTAGGCTACAGAATGTCGGTGAGCAGAGCTGTATCTGCACTTGTGGCAAGCGGGCAGAAAGCGAAAGCACTCGAGTTACTGGAACTTGCTGCAAAAGAAATTCCTGCTGAAAAATACAACGATCCACGTTCACTGAGCGCCATGGTTACCGGATATATTGTTGCAGGGCAGGAGCAGAAGGGGCTTCAGCTGGTAGAAAATCTCAAAAAAGGAATATTTGAAGAATACGATTATTATCAAAGTCTTACTCCTTCATTTAAAGCAGCAGCCAAAAGACAGATGAGGTCCAAGCCGATGGAATATGCATTGGTGGTTTCTGCTGTTACTGAAGGCTACAAAAAGCTTGGGCAAAATGAAAAAGCACATGCGTATCTTTTAAAAGCAATGGAGCCTATCGACAAAAAATTCAATATCTTCATAAAAGGGCTTCAGCAGATGGACAAAGAAAGAGCAGGGAAAGAAGCTGAAAATATACGCCAGATCGTTCCCTTTTATCAGTATTTATTCAATGTTATGGAGCCTTTTGATTCCACCTATTCCAGGAAAAAAGAAATTGAGATTACCAATGCGATGATGAAAGTGACACAGTAATAATCAGTGATAAAGCCTTTAAGCATAATGTTTAAAGGCTTTTATTTAATTCAGGGTCCAATTTAATCTGTAAAATTCTGAACGGCTTTATTGCTCTTCCTTAAATCAGAAGGTCTGGATTGGGTAAACTCATGAAAAGTATCACTAAAGGCACTGATAGAGCTGTAGCCCACATCATCCGCGATTTCATTGATGGGTTTGTCTGTATTTAAAAGCAGTTCAATGGCTTTGATGATTCTTAATGTTTTTAAATACTGGAGGAAAGAAATATCCATATCTGCTTTGAAAAGCCGCGACAGAGAACGCTCACTCAAACCAAATCTGCTGCTGACATTAGCCAGAGTCAATTTTTCCCCGATATTCCATTCCAGATAAGATACAATCCGCATCATTTGTTTATTATGGGTGGCGGGAAGAATAATAGGCAAGGGCTGTTGATGGGTTTTAGGAAGGATCTTTTTTAATGCTACCAGAAATTCAAAGTTTTCATCTTTTGCAGTTACATGCTTTTCATCCCATATTTCAGAATATTTGATCATCTGAATCAGGAGTTCTGATGCCGGATAAATGCCCAGTCTGCTGTAGAAAGGATCTGAAATATCATCATAGGCATAGAAGTAAAGAGACCGCAAAACCGTTGCCGTATGTCCGATCTCTAAAATATGCTCCATTCCCTGCGGAATCCAGAAGAAATGCCTTGCCGGAACCACATAGGTCCTGTTGTCAATCGTAATATAGGCGATACCCCCTTCCACATAGCTCAGCTGTCCTTTCGTATGTTTGTGAAAAGGAATCAGTTTTTCTGATTTTTCATGCATGACAAATACACTTTTGTCGTCTTTATCTATGTCCGGAAGTGCAGCAATTAATCCCATTAAAAAGTTTAAAATACCAAAGAAAATACAAATATAATCATTTGGCCGGAATCATGTAAAAGTTGACTATTTTAGATAAATAAAATATCCGGATTGCCAATAAATTTGCAGTGCAATAATTCAAAAATTCAAATGAAAATTTATGTCGCCGGATTGCTGATGTTTGGAGTTTTCCCCATCGTATCAGCGCAGACCGGCAGTCCAACAAAGGATACCATACGACTCTCCCTAAAAGACGCATGGCAAAGAGCGGAAGAAAACAGCCGTCATATCAGAATCAATACCATTAATGTAGACATTGCCGAAGCCGAAGTAAAAGACGCTAAAAGAGAGCGCCTTCCGGAAATAGAAGTCAAAGGCTCTGCTGAAAAAGCGTCCAACATTCCTATCTATGAGAACGGAATCTTTTCAAAACCTACCCAGCATGAAGTTATCCATACGCTTTACAGAGCCGGAGCAGATTTTTATCTGAATATTTATAACGGAAACAAACTGAATCTTAAGATTAAGGAAAATCAAACGCTTCAGAAAATTAAGGATATCCGGAAAGAACAGTCCGTTTCAGATATTCACTACAAAACAGCATCGCTTTATCTGGAATTACAGAAAACCTTAATCTTCAGAGATCTTATCAAGCAGGATATTGATGATCAGAAAACACAACTGAAGGAAATACAGACTCTTTATAAAAACGGAGTGGTTTTAAAAAGTGATGTTTTAAGAATTGAACTTGAACTTTCAAAACGAAAAATGGCACTGGTGACCATAGAAAATGATATCCTCATCGCCATGCAGAAACTGAATATTATTCTTGGAATTCCGGATGAACAGGTTGCTATTCCTGAAGCGCCGTTTAATCAATGGAATGAGAATACAACGTATGATGAATATCTGAAACAGGCATTGGATCATTCTTTTGATTACCATGTTTCTGAACAGCAGACAGCGCTGAGTATCATCAAACTGAAACAGGTAAAAGCGAATGTAAGACCTAAAATAGGGATGTATGGCGAATTTTATTACGCCAATCCGCAGATTTTCCTTTATCCCTATAATCCTTATTGGTATTCATTGGGGATTGTGGGAATTAAAGCATCATTTTCCATCTCTTCCCTTTACCATAACACCCATAAAGTAAAGGCCGCCCAGCTTGAATTTGAAAAAGAAGAGGAAGTGCACAGGGATACGGAGGATAAAGTAAGACAGCAGGTGAAAGAAGCTTATTTAAGGTACCAGGAAGCTTTAGAACAGATAAAAGTGGCAGAAGCCAATGTAGCTCAGGCAAAGGAAAATGCGCGTATTATCAAAAATACTTACTTCAGCCAGACTTCTCTTATCACAGAACTGCTGGATGCAGATATACAGCTGCTTCAGACAAAATTTGAACTGGAAGCGGCTAAAATTATGGCACAGAACAATTATTATTTATTACAAAATATTACAGGCGTTTTATAAAACAATGAAAAAAAAATACACTCCCACCGATAGAATGATCACGAAGATCACAGGATGGATTTCAGTTGTTATCGTTGCCGCACTTGCTGTTTGGGGCGGTTTTACCTTAAAAAATTATTATGCCTATGAGCAGACCAATGATGCACAGGTTCAGGAATATGTCAACCCGATTATTTCAAGAGCCGGTGGATTCATTGTTGCCGTAAAATTTGAGGAAAATCAGGAAGTTAAAAAAGGAGATACTCTTTTAATCATTGATAACCGTGAATATATTCTACAGGAAAAACAGACTCAGGCAGCCATTCAGAAAGCGCGTGCCCAACTGAGAGTATTGGAAAGTACAACAGGAACTACAGAAAAGGAAGCTGCAGCAGCGATGGCTCAGGTAGATGCCAGTAAAGCAAAGGTCTGGAAGCAACAGCTTGATTATAACAGATATAAAAAACTGTATGATGAAGAATCTGCCACCAAACAGCGCCTTGAAGATGTGAAAGCAACCCTAGATGTCAATGAAAGTGATTATAAATCTTCACAGGATAATTATGCAGCTTCTGTATCCAAGATTAATGATATAAGGGCAGAAAAAGCCGTTGTTCTGGCAGAAATTGCAAGACTGGAAGCATTGCTGGACCGTCACAAACTAGACGTAAGCTATACGGCTGTTACTGCTGCTTATGACGGAAGGATGGGGCGTAGAACCGTTGAGGTGGGGCAGATGATTGATGCCGGAGAAACGCTGGCTTTTATTGTCAATAATGAAACTGATAAATGGGTGGTAGCCAATTATAAAGAAACGCAGATCAAAGACATGCATATCGGCGATCATGTGAAAATTGTGGCGGATTCTTATCCGGACAAAGAATTCCAGGGAACGATTATTTCCCTTTCTCCTGCAACAGGTTCGAGTTTTTCATTGCTTCCACCGGATAATTCCACCGGGAATTATGTAAAAATTGTACAGCGTATTCCCGTAAGAATCAGAGTGGACGGACAAAGAAGCCAGATTGATGTTCTGAAAGTGGGAATGAATGTGAATGTTTATGCCAATAAAAAGCATTCCAATGGCTAAAAGACAAATGCCCTATTTCAAAAAATGGGCACCGGAATGGTTGGTGAAGATTATTCTTTTTTCAATGACACTTCCGGGAATCATTATCTTTTTTCTGCCATTGTCTAATGTGAATGCAGCAGCAGGATATTATGGATGTGAACCGGCAGACATCCAGTTTTCAATAGCCTTATTTTATGCAGGGTATGTAGGTTTTTACAGCCTGGAAAGACGATTTTTCAGTTTTCTGGCCGCAAAAGAATATTTTCTTCTGTTTACCACATTGCAGATTCTGGCTTGTCTGATATGCTATTTCACCCGTGAAGTCTACATTTTGTTTCCGGTTCGTTTTATGCAGGGAATGTTGTTTGCAGGGAATGTAAACCTTTCTCTTACCCTTATTTTCACCCGGCTGAGCAGTGAAAGAGGGCGGGAAATCAGCTTTTCAGTGTTTTTCGGGATATTAATTTGTGCTTTGCCGTTTAACAACCTGATTACCGCCGACCTCATAGATTCGTATAATTTTAATATCGTCTATAAAACTGCCATCTTCTCCTATCTTCCGGGACTTATTTTCCTCACCCTGGCAATGAGCAACTACAGAACCCATGCAAGATTTCATCTCTATAAACTCGACTGGCAGAGTTTCGGACTGTTCAGTACGATGCTGGTGCTCATAGGATATATAACCATTTTCGGGCAGGAATATTATTGGCTGGAGGATAACAGGATTTTGGGAAGTGTCATTGGAATTATTGTCCTAGGTGGAATATCAGTATTTCGCCAGCAGGCTATTAAAAGGCCTTATATTGATCTGCGTGTTTTCAGATACCGGAATTTTAAAGTAGGTCTGCTGATTCTTTTTGTGATGTATATATGCCGTTTTGCTTCAGGAATTGTCAATACCTATTTTGCATCGGAGCTGCATCTGGACCCATTTCATATTTCCTATATTAATATTTTCAATCTTACAGGGTTGATTATTGGGGTCATTATTGCCTGCTGTATGGTTTTGCAGAAAAAAAATATACGGTATATCTGGGGACCAGGTTTTTTAATGCTATTGATCTTTCATGGATTAATGTATTATTCTTTTGATGTTCAGGCTGATGAGTTCAATTATTATGTTCCCTTATTTCTTCAGGGATTAGGTGTGGGGTTGATTATGGTTCCGACGATTATTTATATTATTTCTTCCGTTCCTGCTGTTATTGGACCTTCCGCTGCTGCCATAGCATTAGCCATACGATATCTGGGTTTTTGTATCAGTATTGCCCTGATCAATTTTTTTGAACTCTTTGAAAAAAGTCGCCATTATAATGCTTTTCAGGATCATTTAAGTGCTGTCGATCCGGAAGTTAAAAGCTTTCTCCATCAGCAGACTGCTAAGCTTATTGCTCGCGGAATGCCGGAAGATAAGGCTGTTAAAGCTGCCAATAAGTTATTGATTGGCAGAATGAATGTTCAGGATCATGTCCGTTTTGCGATGGATTATTATGAAATGATGGTATGGCTTCTTGCCGCCTCACTGTTATTGATTTTCCTTTTCCCATATCTTAACCGCACTGCTCTTTATTTAAAATCACGCAGATTATCTCCTGCGTAAGAGAATTTTAATGTTAATCATCGAAAAAGTATAGCTTGTCAGCTAATTTTATAGTAGAGTGCTGAGACTGTCTGATAAGGCAGTCTCTTTTATTTTGATAAAGGATAATGATTACTTCTGGCCGGAATTGTATGTTTTTTGTCATTGCAGACAAAATCCTTTCTCTCTACATTTGTACTCATACAGAAAGAGATATGAAGAAAGAAGGGCGAAAAACAGCAATGAAAAATATAGTGCTTTTAGCATTGCCAGAGGTACAGCTGCTTGATATTGCCGGACCATGGGATGTTTTTACATCAGCAAACCGTTTTTTAAATGATAAACAGGATTCCGGCTATCATGTGTATCTGGTATCCGGAACTTCAGAAAAAGTAATATATTCAGGTTCAGGAATGCCTTTATCATGCAGCCATACTATTTATGATATTGATTTTTCCGTAGACACTTTACTGGTGGCAGGTACCACATTGAGCGTGCTGGATGAGGTCAATCCGGACATTTATCATTACCTTCAAAATATAGCTCGTCACGTAAGACGAATGGGATCTGTCTGTGTAGGGGCGTTCATCCTTGCCAAAGCTGGTCTGCTGGATGGCAAACAGGTAACTACCCATTGGAAGTTCGCAGATACTTTACAGAAATCTTATCCAAAATTGGATGTCAATATTAATCCTTTTTTTATCCGTGACAGGCCAATTTATACTTCCGGAGGTGTTTCTTCAGGGATGGATCTTGCATTGGCTCTATTGGAAGAAGACTTTGGAAAACCTTTGGCTGCCGAAGTTGCCCGTCATCTCGTCCTGTATTTAAAAAGATCCGGAGCACAGTCTCAGTTCGGAAATGCATTGCCGGAATATGAAATAATGTCTCCTTTTACAAAACAAATCCGTGATTTATTGAAAGATAAGCTTGGAGAAGCTATTACGGTGGAGTATATGGCAGAGTTTCTGAACATGAGTGTCCGTAACTTTTCCAGGGTATTTGTAAAAGAGTCAGGAATGACTCCCGGCAGATTTCTCGAAAAAATGAGGCTGGATCAGGCTAAAAATATGCTGGAATATACTGATATGAGCATCGATATGATAGCTGATAAATGCGGATTGAGTAATGCTGTTTCTCTCAGCCGCTTATTTCTTAAAAACATTTCCCTCTCTCCGGCACAGTACAGGAAGGCATTCAATACTACAGAATAATAGCTTTTTCTTGTTGATTTTACATAAAACTGACAATCATCAATTGTCAGCAGGGAAGACCTGTGCTATGATCTGAAAATAATAATCTTAAATAATAAAATTATGAATCACGTACCAAACGGCAAGACAATGAATGTAGCATTTTTAATTTATGATCAGGTGGAAGCACTTGATTTAAATGGCCCTTTAGATGTTTTTGTTAAAGCGAATGTTCTGGAACCCGGCAGCTACAATTGCTTTACCGTCGGGAAAACAAAAGATCCGGTAAATATGGAGGCGAACACAATGGCTCTTATTCCTACCTACGATATCCATACATGCCCTCAACCGGATATGATTGTCGTTCCAGGGGCAAATCCTGAATACATTATGCAATATATTCAGGACAGGGATTTTCGGGAAACTGTCCTGAAATGGATTGAAAATCATTATCATGCAGGAACAGTTATATTTACGGTATGTACCGGAAGTATGCTGCTATCAGGGACGGAAATGCTTGCTGATTATCATGTTACTACCCATCATATGCTGTTGGATGCCCTTGAACAGCATAATCCGGATACTAAGGTAATCCGGAATGTACGATATATTGATCAGGGCAACCTGATAACTACTGCGGGAATCACAGCCGGAATAGATGCCGCTCTTTATCTGGTTGGAAAACACCTCGGACAGAAAACAATGAACACAATTATAGAAATTTTTGAATATCAGAATGCAAAATCTGGAAATTTAGCTTAAACGAGAATCTGTTGATTTGCAAATTTCGCCGATCTCTGATCGGCGAAATTTATATTTTAGATTGAGGTCCTGTCATTACAGACGAAAACTGAGTACTTTAATACAAAGAGGAATGAAACCAATTGACACCGCGATATAAACAGCTACCCGAATATAATTAAGGGTTTTCCAAAGTGAAATTCTGGTTATGATTTCCTGTGAAACAGAAGTGGCAGATGCTAAGTTCTGAAACTGTATAATGTTCGGAGCAAAAAAAGCTAATGTCCAGACTCTTACTGCTACGTGGATAATGAGTAAAATCAAAAGCCCGTTCCTTACCGGATCTATTTTCCAGCAAAAAGCAATTGCAAGGATAAAGGTTATTTCATGCAAAGAGTGAAGGATGATCCAAAAAAACTTCAGGCTTACTCCATTTTCATCCTGAAGCAGCTTCAATGTATCGGGTGGGGAAGAAGCCCATTTAGGTACAAATAGGAGAGTTTCGAAAATCTGTGCCCCGTTCATAAGAAAATAAAGTAACGTTGTGATGCACAGCCAGATTTCTGCGCGGGTTATATAAGTTGCTGTTAAACTTTCCATGATTTTGTATTGATTTATGGGTTATTTAAATGATCTGTTGTTTCTTTCATAAGAACTGTGGCTTCCCTGAAATAACGTTCAATAGTTTCTATTTCCTTTTTAGAAAAAGTGGAAACAAGTTTCATGGTTTTTTGCTGCAGCTCTTCAAAAATAGGACCGAGTAATTTCATGCTGTTTTCTGTATTTGGTATGATTATTACTTTTCTGCGGTCTTCTTTGGTGAACTCTCTTTTAAGAAGATTCTTTTTCTCCAGACGGTCTATCAATCCGGTAACAGCTCCGGTTGTAAGACCTGTCAGCTTAGATATTTCACCTGCTGTTATGGATTCGTACTGCAGAATAAGTCCCAGATATTTATGATCAGTGCTGGAAAGCCCGGCTTTCCTCGCAATGGCTTCATGCATAAAGATTGAGGCGTCAGAGTATGCTCTGCTGGCTTCACGAAAATTTTGTATATTGTTTTTAGTCATTAATTAAATTATTTGCTAATTATCTTAGTTGCTAAGATAGTATTGTTTTTTGATTTACCAAAATAAATTTTTTACTCAAAAAACAATATTATCCGCCAGCTCCTATTTTTGCTGAGAATTTGAATTAAAAAAGTAACAGCGTAATTAATTTATAAACAAGTGTTTGACTTTTTTAATGTGAAATTTATGATAAAAAAGTTTTAAATAATTTGGATTTAAGCAGTGTTTTTCTATCTTTGCAGTCCCTTAAATAAAGGGATTTACTTGAAAAAGTAAGTGGCCGACTCGGTAGCTCAGCTGGTAGAGCAATACACTTTTAATGTATGGGTCCTGGGTTCGAATCCCAGCCGGGTCACAATCTTAAAGATGCAAAAATCAAAGCATCAGAAAAACACAAAAAAACCTGCAAAAAATAATTTGCAGGTTTTTTATTTATAGTGTTCGCTATAATGTTTTAAAATGGCCGGTTATTTAAATTAATGGACCAGTTGATTGTACTCGCACTTTGCAATCGAAGTTCAGTAATAGCTTTACTCTTCATTTTTGGGCTTAAAGTTTCTCCCGACTCCCTGACGGAGAAATGTAATTTTTCCTTGTACTTTTTTTGCTTTTTCAAGGACTTCCAATGCTTTTGTTCGTTCGTTAATTTTGCCAGCGTGTGTTATATTGTCCTGACGTTCATTTTTTTTCATACATCAATATAGTGAATTTATTTGAAAAAAACAAATTATTGATAGTAAGGTTGTTTCAAATTTTAAGAAAATAAAATTGATTTACTGATCGTCCGCGAGTAGCAAAGGGATTCACTGCAGCTTTCAATTTCATCGGAAGACTTTTGGGTGCATTTTTGAAATTTATATTAAGAACCTCCTAAGACGTGTGAAATTTTTAAGTCTGATATTGTAAAAGTTAGCGGAATCACAGGCATAAAATGTCCGGGAAGTATTGTAAATAAAGAAAAAGTTTCTATCTTTGCAGTCCCTTAAATAAAGGGATTTACTTAAAAAAGTAAGTGGCCGACTCGGTAGCTCAGCTGGTAGAGCAATACACTTTTAATGTATGGGTCCTGGGTTCGAATCCCAGCCGGGTCACTTGATAAAGCTTCAACATACGTTGAAGCTTTTTTTGTTTAAGAAAATCACAAACTGTAAAAGTCTCCGTTTTAGAGTAATTTGCCTACATAACTGAGCAGTTGCTCATCGTAACTTTATTCTATCAAAATAAACAAATGTTAATTTAAGTCTATTTTTCATGCGTTTTACAAGATTTGGAATTTAAAATGTATATCTGTGTCAGAAGCATTAAAATTTTTGTCTCTGATATTGTAAAAGTTAGCGGAATCAAAGGCATAAAATGTCCGGGAAAGTATTGTAAATAAAGAAAAAGTTTCTATCTTTGCAGTCCCTTAAACATAGGGATTTGCTTGAAAAAGTAAATGACCGACTCGGTAGCTCAGCTGGTAGAGCAATACACTTTTAATGTATGGGTCCTGGGTTCGAATCCCAGCCGGGTCACAATAAACGGACAAACTATTTTATAATGGTTTGTCCGTTTTTCTTTATACTGAGATTTTAATTTTGTGATATTAATATAAGTTAAGATGAATACATTCGGAATTACATGGTTAAATAAAATGATTTAGTTTATCTACGACATGTATCCAAAGCCTGTCTTTCATATTTTTTTTGAAAAAACCAAAATGGTCAATTTTTTTTAATCCTAATTCAGAAGGAACCAGTTTTGTGAAAGTGATATCTTCTTTACTGTCAATGTGCTGCCAATATGTTTCAGTGTTTTTCTGGCTGGATATCGTATCATCAGTGGTCCAGAATAGATGAATGGGGAATGTATAATTCTTGAAATGTCCTATAGGAACAGTAGTACCATAAAATTGAGCATCGAAAAAGTAATCTTTTTTTTCAAGCCAGTTTCGCCACTCATATACAACATTTTTGGGCAGGTTTTCCATTATTCCAAAGGTTTTGGCTTTTACATATCCTGTCATAAGAACACTTATGGGAGTAAAAATATAAAAATAAAAATAAGCCTTCATTCTGTATGAAAACGGCATATTCATATAATAACCTGCAGATACGGCAAAATTGATCATTCCCTTTACATTATCCAGATTTTTCATAAATCCGATTTGCTGGCCTCCGGCACTGTGCCCTATAATCATAAACGGAAGATCGGGAAACTTTTTATTTAAAAAAACTTTGATGGCGGGCATATCTTTTATTCCATAATCTGAAAAGGTAAATTCACAGGTTTTCAGATTTCCGGAATAAGAATCTCCGCTTCCTCTGTAATCCCAAAGACAGCACAGAAAATCATTTTCAGCAAGATAGGTGAGAAAAGACAAATAGAATTCTTTTTTTGTTCCCGTACCACAGTTAAATTGAATTACTGCTTTAGGATGATCCGGAATAAGAAGTATACCTTTAAGCTTTACACCATCATCACATATTGTTTCAAAGTTTTCCGTTTTCATGCTTTAATTTAACTTAAAAAAATAATGATACATTGTATTGCTTAGAGCTGTATCCCTTTTCTTTGTTAAATTTAGTAAATACCCTAATTCCATTACAATATTTAACTATGCAGAACTTGGTTTCTGGATCAGGATTCTGATGTTATTCAATTTTTTTAGGCATATATTTCATCATGATACAATGGCTGCTATCTTGGGCAGAAGTTTTTTCTACCTCCAAAAATCCTGTCTTTCTGTATAAATTATAAGCCTTATCATTTCCAGGGGCAACTTCTAAAAGAATTTCAATGTCATTAAATTGTCTGCCTGCTTCATGAATAACAGCTTCAATCAATCCCTGACCTATATTCTTTCCTTGAAACTCCTTCTTTACATACATTTGGTAAATTGTACCAGAGTTTTTGTCACTTTTAACAAAAGTACATATGCCTATAAGCAGATCATTTGCGTAGGCACCCAAAACAAATCTTCCAAAAGTTTGTTCTTCAATATCACTTTCTATTTGGAACTTTTCAATTTTCAGGGCTTCATGATAGTTGGCTCCAAATGATTCCGGGAACTTTTCCAGACTTTCCAGACGGATTACGCGGTATGTTTTGCTTTCTTCGGGAAGAAGTTTTCGATAGCTAATAATATTCATGCTGATCAGGTTTTTATTTACATCAGTATACAAAGATGGAGATAATTTTTAGCAACAGAGTTTTAAATAATTTATTAAAATTTTAAAACGATCTCATCTATCTGTAACAATTTTCATTTCAGATAGTCTTATTATAAACAAAACATATACTTTTTGATCAGAAAAGCATATAAATGCAGTCTGTCAATTTTAAAAAGTGCTTGTTTAAGGGGAATATTACATTACTTTATTTGAATGTTACATTTTTGCGAAATAACTCGTTTATTTCATAAGGAACATGATAAATTATGTATATTTATAACACTAATTGGGGAATAATATTGAAATAACGGTAGGAAATTATCAACTTATTTGTAAATAAGTGAATAGGTAGATATGTAGATATATAGGGAAAAGTGGTGGTGATGAGAAAAATTGATTTAATCATTTTTAAAAATATAAAGACAAACTCAGAAGGTATAAAGAAAATAATAGCCTTTCCAATCTGCATGGGAATATTTTGGGTTATATTTTCATGTCATAGTGAACCTCAAAATAAAGTGAGAGAAAACTTTGATATATCTCTGTTGACTGAAAGTTCAGAACTTCAGTTGTCCGGTCAATATGAAGCTTTTGTCAGGCTTAATAAAGAATATCTGAGAAAAGCCGCCAAAATGAGGTACACAGGAGGAAAAGGACTCTGCTATCTGAATATGGCAGGGGTAAATGTTTCTGCAGGGAATTATGAAAAAGCCCGGTACTTTTTCAATAAAGCAGAAAAAGGCCTGTTCAATTCTGAAAATACTTACCATAAAGCAGTCTTCTATGATGATTACAGTCTGTATTATTCTCACCTTAAACTCAACGATAGGGCTATAGAATGTAATAATAAAGCATTTTATTACTTAAAACAGGCAAAAAAAACGAAACTTACCCAGAAACTTCTGCCCAGACTTTATGTAAACAAAGGAATTTACTATGCATGGAAAGGATGGTTTGGAACCTCTTTAAAATGTTTTAGAAAAGCAAATATGTTGGAAAATTCAGCCTATACCAATTGTATGGTGGCACAATATTATTTATTTACCCATAAACCTGATTCTGCGGGTATATACATTGCCAGAGCAGATGAAAAAATGATCAGCCAGAAAACAACGGATGTGGAATCTCTTTGGGTTTATTATACAATGGGATATTATTATAATGAAATTGATAATAGTGAACAAGCTGAAAAAGCCCTTAAAAAAGCCCTGGAGATCAACATTAAGACAAGACGAACCTATTCTTCCCATATCAAAGAAGTCTACAAAGCACTTGCAGAATTATATAAGAAAAAAAATGATGGCGGTAAGGCCTATTTTTATCTGAAGAAATATATGGAAGAGGAAGGAAGGTTTGATGCAGAACGATTTGTCGTTATGAATAAAGCTACCGAAGATTTTATTTCAGAAATGAAACAGGAATCAGACTGGCATAAAAATGATCTTCCGTTATTTATTGCATTGTCTATCACAGTACTTACCGTTTCAGGGGTATATGTCCGGAAAATAATTAACAGGTTACAAAAGAAGAAAAATACTTTAAAAGAGCAAACTGATACGTTGAAAAACCATGTCCAGACCAAGCAGCGACAGGAAGTGATTGAGCTTGCTAAAAGGAATGATTCTTCTTTCTTGTTGAAATTTAAAGAATTCTATCCTGAATTTATTAAGTCGCTTCTGGAGATCAATCCCGATCTTGAAAATTCAGAGCTGGCTTTCTGTGCAATGCTGAAATTACGCTTTTCATCCAAAGAGATTGCAGACTATACTTTTGTACAGCATAAATCTGTTCAACAGAAGAAATACAGGATCAGAAAAAGACTGAATATTCCCGGAGAAACAGAAATTTATGACTTTTTTGAAAACTTAGCAGAATAAAGAAATATATCACAATAAAAGCAGCAGGATTCTGTTTTATGAAAAGATTTTATTATTGATCTTATCAGAAATAACCATTGAGAATTTTAAAATTAAACAGGATTGTTATTCTAAAAAGATCATTATTTATACAGGAATTTTAGCTTAATTAGAGAAACCTATGATGCGTATTTTTCTTTCTGTTTTACTGTTTGTTTTAGTTTCGTGCCATTCTCATTCAAAGAAAGAGGCTGAAAAGAAATTTGACGTTGCCTTGCTGAAACAGAATGAAAAGTTCAGAATTGCCGGAGCATATGATTCATTGATTAATCTTAATAAAAGATATTACAAAAAAGCCAATGAAATGAATTATGCAGATGGGAAGGCGCTCTGCTATATCAATCTTGCAGAACTCAATATTTCCCTGGAAAATTTTCAGAAATCACAAATTCTCTTTGATAATGCCAAAGAGATTCTGGATGATTCTGAGGATAACTTACACAAAGCCAGGTTTTATAATGTTTATGGCCGTTTCAATGTAGAGCTTCGAAGGCTTGATAAAGCTTTTCAATATAATAATGAAGCAATGAGTTTTATAAAGAAAAGTGAGAATTATGAACTTAAAAATGATATTCTTTTCAGTATTTATTTGAGGCAGGCTATTTATCTCATGCAAAAAAAAGAATACGAAAAAGCACTGGAATACTTCCATAAAGCAAAAAAATAGATGATACCGGCCTTGCAGATTGTGCGATAAGTGACTATGTGTATATGCATAAAGACAAAGATTCTGCATATAAATATATAACGATGGCTTACAACAAAGCTAATATCAATGGTAAAGAAGACGGAATAGCCCTCTATGCCAATACCATTATGGGAGAGTATTTTCTTAATTATAAACAGTATGATAAAGCGGAAATAGCTCTTAATAAAGCTTTGAAAATCAATGAAAAAACGAAACATATTTATGCTTATTATGCTAAGTATATTTATAATGATCTCAGAGTTTTATATGAACGTACCGGAGATAAAGAAAAGGCTTATCTTTATTTGAAAGCTTATACAGATGCTTTTTACAGAACAAATACATCTTTACTGGCTACTATCAATCAGGATATGGAATCTTTTATTGCAGTAACTCAGCAGGATGCTAATCATCATAAAAGTAAAATTTATTGGATTGTTTCTCTGTCGTTTATTGGTCTTTGTCTGCTGGGATTATATGCTTGGAGAATTATTATTGCGTTGAGGAAACGGAAAAAAGTTCTTGCCATAGAAGCTGAGAATCTGAAAATAAGAATGAATGACAATAAACAGGAAAAAGTTATAGAACTGGGTAAAAAAAATGACCCTGAATTTTTGGATCGTTTTAAAGAAAGTTACCCCGAATTTATAGTTCAGCTTTTAACAATTAACCCCAATCTTGAAAATTCTGAATTGATTTTTTGTGCAATGCTTAAACTTCATTTTACTTCTAAAGAAATAGCAAACTATACCATGGTTCAGCACAGAAGTATTCAGCAGAAAAAATACAGGATCAGAAAAAAATTAAATATTCCGGGAGAAACAGATATTTATCATTTCTTTGATACCTTAAAATAAACCAAAAAAAAACTGTCTGATTTATCAGGTCAGACAGTACTCGAAATATTCTCTTTTCACCACCCGGTTTTTTAAGTGGTCTCAATGGCCAAATATGAAAATTTTTAATGGAAACAAGAAAAAAGACTATACTACATGGGTACTACATGGTGTATTCGATTGTTTAAATTGCTGGTATTTAAATGATTGTGATTTGTAGTCGATTTGCTAACTTATTTTTAAAAAAGAGCCGGTGTTCTTCGAATGTGTTCCTTTTTTGCACCGCGTCTTTTGATTATTCTTGTTTTAATTCATCTTTTTTCATCTGATATTCAGTATTGTTTTTTCATCCGTCCTTAGATGGAAATTTTTAATAATATGTACGTATAAAAACACAACTATTTAAGACAAAATTAGGTGTTAAATCTAAGTGGTTGATAATTAAATATTTGTAATTGCTGTTGTATATGTGTAGTATCATTTATTTTTGTTTTTTATTTGGAATATGCAAGTTTTGTGGAGTGATTTGTTGTGAATTTTGCATCATGGATTTCATTTTGTTGAACTTATGATAATACTTAAGTGGACTGATCAGAATCCAAAATGATCTTTTGATAAAAATGAGCTACCTATAATCATACAACCAAAGTAATTTTAAATAAATCTATGAAAAAAAGAATTTTATTCGTTTGTGCATTAGCATCTTGTTTTACGGTTTTCAATGCTCAGAGATGGGAATCTGTCTCTCAGAAAACTTCACAGATAAGAGAAGGAGTAGAAGTACAACATTCTTATAGAGTGGATCTGAAATCTCTTCGCGAAATGCTAAGAAATGCTGAAGAAACCGGGAAGGGTGCAACGCCGGTTATTATTTCTCTACCAACTGTGGACGGAAAGATTGAAAAGTTTGCTGTCTATAGCAATCCTGTACTTGATAAATCCCTGGCCGATAAATATCAACTGGGATCTTATACGGGAGTAGGTGTGGATGATCCATCTAAGTATTTAAGATTCAGTACATCTCCTAATGATATGCAGTCTATGATCATTAAAAATGGTATATTCCAGTTTATAGAGCCAATAAGTGCTGATAAACAGACGTATGGAGTATTCTATAAAACAAAGAATGAAGGAGAGCATGGCTTTAAATGTGATACCGGAGAACGTGATTTTAAGGATATTAATAAGCTGGTAGAGAATGGTAAAAAAATGCTTTCCGGAGTTGGAATCGCCAGCAGACCTACCAATACAAAATTTCGAGATTTTAGAATGGCATTGTCCGTTACAGGAGAATACAGCCAATATCAATTAACTGCAGCAGGAACTCCGGCCAATGCAACCGACGACGTAAAGAAAGGAGTAGTGCTGGCTGCCATGAATAATACGATGACCCGCATAAACGGAGTTTTTGAACGAGATTTCGGAGCTCATCTGACCGTTCAGAATCTTCCGGATATCATCTATCTTGATCCGGCTACAGATCCTTATTCTAATAATTTAAATTTACAGTTGCAACAGACCCTTACTTCTGTAGTAGGAAATGCCAACTATGATATTGGGCATGTTCTTAATCAAAATGCAGAAAGAAGCGGAAATGCAGGGGGAATCGGAATTGTCTGTGTAGATCCGGCCACTAATACTGAAATAAAAAAAGGTTCAGCTTATACCCAGGGACCTGTTCCTGTAGGTGAAGTTTTTGACTTTACTGCAGCTCATGAAATGGGACATCAATTGGGAGCTAATCACACATTTTCAAATACTTCTGTCACAGATGCCAATCAGGGAGCCAATGTAGAGCCTGGAGGAGGTACTACTATTATGGGCTATGCCGGAATTACCTATGATAATGTGCAGGCTAACGCTGATGGATACTTCCATTATAAATCCATCGATCAGGTATTAACTAATTTAGAAAATAAACTTAATTGTGGAGCCTCTCAAAATATAAACAATAATACAGCACCAGCTATTAATCCTTTGGTGGCTTATAGTATTCCTAAAGGAACCGCTTATTATCTTGAAGCTTTAGCCATTGATGCAGAAAATGATCCTGTAAACTATACCTGGGAACAGAATGACAGTACAGATGAATTTTCTACAATTTCAGGGGATAGCGGATGGGGATACAATCCAAAAGGAGCTTTATCAAGATCAGTTCCTGGTACGGCAAACGGAAGAAGATATTTTCCAAAGTTGGCGAGCGTTATGAATGGAATTCTAACAGACAAGCAAGCATGGGAAACGGTATCTTATATCCCCGAACATTGAATTATGCTGTAACAGTAAGAGATCAAAACGCTCAGCGTCCTATGGTTTCAAGTTCAACAACTACAGTGACTGTAGGGAATGACGGACCGTTCAAATTCAATGGGCTTACTGCATCTTCAGTATTGTATAATGATGCAGTAAATACAATCTATTGGGATGTTGCCAATACAAATGCTGCACCTTATAATACAGCGAGTGTAAAAATTGATTACACTACAGATAATGGAACAACCTGGACAAATCTGGTTGCTGCAACACCAAACACCGGAAGTTATAGCGCACAAATGCCAGGAAATATAAATGGAGCTATAAAACTAAGAGTTTCAGCTGTAGGAAATATCTTTTATGCCGTGTCTCCTGCTATTACTGTGGGGGCTGCACCTACATCTTCTACGTCCGCACCTACAGGTATTTCCACTATAGATACGGAGATCTTTAAAACAACGGCAAGGGTATCCTGGAATAGTGTTCCGGGAGCTACTTACTCTGTTAATTACAGAAAAGCAGGAACGGCAAACTGGTCTAATGCTGTAAGCCAGGCAAATTCTGTAGTTCTGAATAATTTAGAAGATGAAACCAATTATGAAGTACAGGTAGCGGCTGTAGTTAATTCTGTTTCCGGGACTTTCTCTAATAATTATACATTCAAAACAAAAGGATTAAAGACCGGAGTTGATTATTGCCTTTTAAATTCAGGTTCACCTTATGTAGGATCCATCTTAAAAGTTACTGTTGCAAATCTTGATTATAGTGATCTTACAGCAAGATCCTATAAAGATTTAAGCGAAGATCTTACTAAGGTAGTTAATTTGACACAAGGTAGTACCTATACGCTTACGCCTAGAATAGGGAATCTGTTGCAAAACGGAATACCGGTAAATCTATCTGCCTGGATTGATTACAACAGAAACGGAGTATTTGAAGCAACAGAAAGGGTAGGACAGACTTCAGCAACAACAAATGCAGGTAATATAGGGCTGCCAAGTTTTAACTTCACGGTTCCTGCTACCTCTTATTCTGGAGATAAGGTGTTAAGAATGAGAGTGGTTGGTAAATTTTCAACGAGTGCTTTGAATAGCGTATGTGGTGAGCTGGCAAGCCAGGCGGGAGGTATTATGGATCTTCCTGTGAAAATTACTGCGAGTACCCTTGCTGTGAGAGAAACGGTAGATACAAAATCATCAGAGGTATCTATTTATCCTAATCCTGCAGATACATTTGTAGAAGTGAAAAATCTTAAAGGTAAAGGTGACTACAAAATTTACAGTGCGGATGGAAGACTTGTTCAGGAAGGTAAGATTGATGGAAAAATCAATGTAGCTTCTCTTGTAAAAGGAATGTATGTGATCACCATCAAAGATGAGAAAAACACTTACAATAACAAATTAATCAAAAAATAAACAACACGAATGAATCTCCGTATCAGGATCTAAAGGCGGAGAGAAAAAGAATTATTTCAAGAGGGAAAAAAGGCTGTCTTCAACTGAAGGCAGCCTTTTGATGATCATTAATCCAAATGGCTATTAAAAAAATCAAGCATAGTGGCTAATGAGGTTTCAGAGTGCATTCGTTCTCCATTTTCAAGGGATTCCTGCGTAGCTGTAGCAGCTCTCTTACGCATATGATGTTCGTAGACGGAAATGGCTTCCTGTAAGGTTTTACAATTCTCATCTGTTAAATATTCACTCAGTTCAAGGGCGTCCAGCATAGCCATATTAGCACCTTCTCCAGCAAATGGAGGCATTACGTGGGCTGCATCCCCAATCAGTGTGAGGTTGGGAAGAGTTTCCCACGTTTGATCTAAAGGCATAGAGTAGATCAAACGTGGAATAAAAGGAGTTTTTGCATTTTCAAAAAGTTCCTCCCAGATTGGGCTCCATTCCGGGTATTCTGTTTTGAACCATTTTAGCATCTGTGCAGTATCAGAAAAATCAAGACCGCAAGTGGCAGGCCAATGCTCATCTGCTTTAAAGCTTGCATAAAATCCGAGATCTCCATTGCCTTTTTGACCCATTAAGATATTTTGAGAATTTCCAAATGCCATAATTTTTCCCCCTTTGATCAAAGCATCAATCTGAGGAGCATTTTCTTTTGAAACATTTCCTTCCAGCATAATGATTCCGGAATAAATAGGTTTACTATCAGTGAGATAAGGGCGGATTTTAGAATTGGCACCATCTGAAGCAACGACAAGATCAGCATACACAGAATTTCCATTTTTAAAATGCAGCAGCCAGCCTTCACCCTTACGCTCCATAGAGAGAAAATGACTGTCCCAGACAACGGTTTCAGGATCTAGAGATTCCAGCAGCATATTTCTTAATGGACCGCGATCTATTTCAGGGCGAAAATTTTCATGGCCGAAATCTTCTTCAGGCTTTGTTTCATGATCGTTAAAAAATATTTCGGCCTTTTCATTCATGATCAGAGTTCTGTCTGCACCCGGACGGAAAGCCTTTTTAAACTCTTCCAGAAGTTCTGCTTTGCGTATGGCAGCCAGCCCAGAATCTTCATGCATATCAAGAGGAGAACCCTGTACACGGGCATTTTTATTAAAATCTCTTTCGTATACTTTTACATTTGCACCTTTCAGTTGTAAAAGTCTTGCCAGTGTAAGTCCTGCAGGACCGCCACCAACGATTGCTATTGATTTATTGTCTATAAGCATTGTTGATTTAAATTTTACAATGCAAATTTATTTTCCTTTCAATACCGATAATAGTACAAATCGGTCGTTTTTATTTTTGGATAATTCTTTAGGAACAACTCCTGAAAATTTCTTCACTTCTTTGATGAAATGATTCTGATCGGTATAATTGAGTTCCGGGAAAAGTCTTCCCTGGGCAATATGTTCCAATGATGTTCTGAAACGTAAAATAGTAGTGTAGGCTTTTAATGACAAGCCAAGCTGTTTGGTAAAATAACGATTGATCTGTCTGCTGCTCCAGCCTGTTTTTTCGGAAAGTTCCTGTACGCTCATTTCCCCTTTTGAAGTATACACCAATTCAAAAAGTCGGCGTTTTCTCTCATCTATTTTCTGAGGAAGAAGTTCTTTTATTTTTTGAGTAGCTTTTGTACAGCAATGATTAAAATCCTTTATATCGTCAGCTTTAAAATTCCAGAAATCAGGAGAGAGTTCCTTTCCTAGGTTTAATAAATCGGCAATAGAGGTATGTAAAATATATTCAACTGCTATAGGTTTAAAGCTGATAACAAAAGCAAGGGTATGAGGAGCGATATATCTTTGCTCAGGATAAGTTTCCAGCCCGAGAAGGGTAATATGAAAAGGCTCTGAAACGGACTCTGAAAAAAATAAATCAATTCTTCCATCAGGAATGATCACCACCTCTTTTGCTTCATCCGAAAGGTTCTGAAAAGTACCCAGATTTTCAACGAAATCTGCAATCTCCTTATCAGGTTCGATAAAGTTATAAGTGAAATCAATATCCATAATGTTGGTCCGTTTAATACTTATTTTTAATGAAGAAAATTACAAAATTTGCTATAGATCACCAAGTGCTGTGAAATTCATCGTGATAATTAATAGTGAATCTATGTATTTTTATTAATATCATTTCGTATGATGTGAAAAATTCACCTTCTCCGGAGGGGAGGCGAAAATTCAGAGAATTTTTGACGAGGTGGTTTTACAATTTCTGATTAACCAGACTTCCACAAATTATTGCTATTTTTAGACCTTAAAATAGATTTAGGACAATACCTAATGGACAAATCATCACTTAATACCTACTTTCATTCCTTATTCAGTATCCAAGCTGAGGTGGTGGAAAAAATTACAGAAAAATTCAGCCATTTTAATTTAAAAGCGAATACTGTTTTACTGGATAAAAATGCAATCAGTACCAAAACCTATTTTCTGGAAAAAGGATATGTCCGTTCATTTATATTGAATGAAGATAATGAGGAAATCACAACAAATATTTATACGGCTCCCTGTTTTGTAAATGATTTTCTGTCCTTTTTCAGACAGCAGCCTGCCAAAGAAATATACCAGACCGTAACCGATTGCGTTTTCTGGGAAACAGGATTGGAAAATGTACAGCAAAATTTCCATAATATTCCCGAGTTCAGAGAGTTCAGCAGGCTTCTTTTTGTTCTTAATTATTATAATATTCATGATAGGCTGATCGAAATGGCGAGTCAGAAGGCTTCCACAAGATATTTTAACCTGATGAAGAAAGATCCTGATATTTTTCAACATGTTCCTTTGAAAGTGATTGCTTCTTACCTTGGAATTAAAGACAGCTCACTGAGCAGGATCAGAAGAGATATTCATAAACTGTAATTTCTTTTCATTTGTCAAGTGATATTTTAAATGTCATCGCTGATCTTTGCTTAAAAATAATTTCATGAACAAAAAACATATTGTAGTAGTAGGATTGGGTGGTGTAGGTGGTTATTTTGGTTTTAAAATCAATCAGATTAATGAAACTACAGGAAAATATACCGTTTCGTTTGTTGCCCGCGGAGAAACTTATGATAAAGTAAAAGAAAACGGATTGACATTGCTGTCTCCGGAGCATTCCAATTCACAGACTTATCCTAATGATATCGTGCAGAACATCAGTGAGATCAAAAATCCTGATCTGGTACTGATTTGTGTAAAAGAGTATGATCTTGAAAATGTCTGTAAACAATTACTGCCAGTCATTCATAAAGATACTGTCCTTCTTCCGATGATGAACGGAGCAGATATCTATGACAGAATACGCACCATTATTCCTGATCATACTGTTCTGCCAACTTGTGTATATGTAGCTTCTCATATTAAGGAAAGAGGAACTGTAGAACATAAAGGTAATGCAGGTAAAATCATAGTGGGAAGAGATCCTGAGCATTTTTCTGCACCTATAGAATGGATTACAGAGCTATTGAGTGAAAGTAAAATTGACTTTGATTTTAAAGATAATTCATTAAAAGATATCTGGACAAAATTCATATTTATAGCAAGCTTTGGATTGGTAACAGCTAAACATAACTCGTCCATGGGAGCGGTATGTACCGATGAGCAGCAAAAGAATGAAGCCACCGGAATTATGAAAGAA
Source organism: Chryseobacterium sp. PCH239 (assembly GCF_018924625.1). Lineage (NCBI taxonomy): Bacteria > Pseudomonadati > Bacteroidota > Flavobacteriia > Flavobacteriales > Weeksellaceae > Chryseobacterium > Chryseobacterium sp. PCH239. Next base: position 1,250,329 of record NZ_CP073027.1, on the reverse strand, counting down.
ATACAACAGATTGCTGCTAAGAAAGGAATAAATCTTCAGGAAGATATTGTTGAAGCTACTTTTAAGAAAGCTTCTACATTTCCTTTTGAAACTCCAACTTCCTTACAGCTTGATATCAATTCAGGAAAGAAGGATAACGAACTGGAATTGTTTGCAGGTGCTGTATTGAAATATGGTACTGAAACAGAGGTAGAAGCTCCTTTTACTCAAAAAATTTATACCGAGATTAAAGCAAAATAACTTTGTGCTAATACCAGATAAAAAATGATAAAGAAGGCGGGTTTTTAACCCGCCTTTATTGAAATTAAATATAAAAGATAGAAGCTGATTAAGCACTGTGCATGAATTTTTGTCTGTCCAATAGTACTTCTTCCGTTTCCCTGTGATCAGGATCATCCACACAGCAGTCTACAGGGCATACAGCCTTACATTGAGGCTCTTCGTGAAAGCCTTTACATTCCGTACATTTTCCGGATACGATATAGTACACTTCATCTGAGACAGCAGGATGGTAAGCGTCAGCATCATCTTTTGTGCCGTCGGGGAATGTAATATGTCCTGAAAGCTTGGTTTTGTCTTTCCAGCGCCAGTCGATAGCACCTTCGTAAATGGCTGAGTTGGGGCATTCAGGTTCACAGGCTCCACAGTTGATACAGGCATCTGTTATTTTTATAGCCATATTGTTTGAATTTAAAGGGTTTAAAAAAGGGATTCCGTCAACGTTGAACGATTCTGAAATCCCTGCTAAACTTAAATGACAGCAGTTTAACACTGTTCTTTGAAAATAAGCAGCATAAAGTGTGCTATTTTTTATTTAAATCATTAATATGCAGCAATTTCTGCCGGTACTTAGTCACTAATGGCAATTTTTTTAGAAGCTGCAATGCTGATAAGTTTATCAAACTTATCGGAATACAGATCCGAAATTTGAGTGGATTGCTCATCCGTAAATAATGATGACCTGACAATGGGAACGCTAAATGGCAATGGCCATGCACGCAATGATTTGGCAATAGAATCCATGGCATTGATTCCCTGCATGGCCTGCAGACCATCTGCCCAGCATACCAGCCCCACAGTTTTATCCGTAAGATAAGGTTCGTATCTGTTGGCAGTTACTTCAAGCCAGTCCAGACAGTTTTTCATCACTCCAGGAATACTTCCGTGGTAAAGAGGAGCCAGCCAGATATGCAAATCAGCATCAGTGAACATCTGAGTCATACGTTCTACAGCCAAAGGAGTTTTGTTGAGAGTAACATCGAATAAAGGGATTCCAGAATCAGCAAGGGTAAAAATATTCGTGTGAATTCCCAGCGTTTTCAGACGTTCTGAGAAATAATCTGAAATCAGTCCGGAAGTAGATAAAGTTCTTCTTTCCAGTGATCCGTTGAATATGATAGCTTTCATTTTTTTATTGTTTAAAAATTACTTTAGGTAACCCTATCTCGCCGTACATCAATGTTTTTACCAGAGGTTTTAATAATCCTGCTGCTAATAAATACAAAGCAGGATCATGACTGGTACTTGCCCGGACCACCACTTTCTGATTTTTATACCGTTTAAGATCAGCATAAATGAGACGTCGTTTCCAGAGATCGAGCAGTATTGTTTCTGCGTTATTTAAATCTACATAAGAAGCATAAGGAAATAATTTTTCCATAATCAGCATATAAGCCCAGGGAGGAATAATGGCATCCGTAGAACAGATAATTCCTACTGCTTTTTCGTTGTATATAGAAAAATCCACCACAGCAATTGATTCCTTAAATTCTTTCTCCTTGACAATCATTCCCATGAAAAGATGATCTTTGATATCCAGTTCTACAATTTCCGTAGTGGGTTTGTATTCTGAAAGGTCAAGGGCAATAATGCCTGAAGCCTTTGCTTTATTGATAAAATTTTCCTCAGTCATAGTTAGTTTACTTTAGTGTTACTTATCTCACTTTTGATAAAGCTTCTTCATATTTTCTTTCTACAGCAGACCAATCCAGTACAGACCAGAAAGCATCAAGGTAATCTGCACGTTTATTCTGATAATTCAAGTAATAGGCATGCTCCCAGACATCTATTCCCAGAATCGGAAAACCTCTGTTGGTGGAAAGAATATCCATCATCGGATTATCCTGATTAGGAGTAGAGCTGATGGCCAGTGATCCGTTGAATTTTACAAATAACCATACCCATCCCGAACCAAACTGCGACAAACCTGTTTTTTTCATTTCTGCTTTTAGATTGTCAAGACTTCCGAAAGTGGCTGTAATATCATCATGAAGCATCCCTTGAGGAATAAGCTTAGGTTGAGGGGAAAGAATTTCCCAGAATAAAGAATGGTTATAGTGGCCGCCACCATTATTTCTTACAGCAGGACTGTATTCGCTGATTCTTTGCAATAAGGAATCCAGATCAGGATTCGTTTCGTTGGTTTGTGCCAATGCTGCATTCAGATTATCTACATAAGCCTGATGATGTTTCTGATGGTGAATCGTCATTGTCTCTTTATCTATAAAAGGAGCCAGAGCATCATAAGCATAAGGCAATTGTGGTAATGTAAATGGGTTCATCGTATTTATTTTTTTTATTATTGTACCACAAAGGTAGAAATATATTTTAATAAAACAACTTTTATGTTGTTTTATTGCTTTTGTGATTTGAATCAATAAGATATTGTAAATCTTTATTTTAGCTTTGTTTTTTTGAAATTATAGAAAATGACTATATTTGTTGTTGAAAAATAAAACAACCTAAATATTGTCAAATGAAGAAGCCGGCAGCAGATCGTATTCTGATGTTTTTAAAGATGAGGGGTGAAGCTACCTCCCTTCTTATTGCTGAAGAATTGTCAATCACTAAAGAAGGCGCAAGAAAACACTTGCTCAACCTTGCTCAGGAAGGATTGATCCGGTCTTCGGTGAAGAGTGAAGGAGTTGGCCGTCCTTCTACTTATTATACGCTTACAGAGAAAGGACTGTCTCAATTCCCGGATACGCACGCAGATGTGACCGTTCAGATTTTGAAATCAGTGAAAAATCTTTTAGGGGAAAATGCTTTGGAATTATTGATCAGTGACCGGGAAAAAAACACCCATAAACGGTATGAAAAAGTACTTTCCAAGACAAAATCTCTGGAGCAGCGTCTTGAATCTCTTGCAAAAGTCCGTAGTGATGAAGGCTATATGGCAGAATGGAAAAAAGAAGGCACAGACTATTTTCTGATTGAAAACCATTGTCCGATATGTGCGGCTGCAACCGAATGTCAGGGCTTCTGTCGGGCAGAATTATCCAATTTCCAATCTTTGATAGGGAAGGAGTATACAGTGGAAAGAGTAGATCACATTATTTCCGGTGGACAGCGCTGCGTGTATAAAATCAGCCAATAACTTATCATTTATCATTAAAAAAATGGTTGTAAAAGCAGTAATATTTGACATGGATGGTGTTCTGGTAGACTCAGAAAAATTCTGGACCCAGGCAGAACTGGATGTATTTTCATCTTATGGAGTGCAGGTTACGGATGATCTTGCGGCACAAACAAAGTATATGACCACTCAGGAAGTTACCGAATTCTGGTATAAAAGATTTCCCTGGGAAAATTTTGATGCCTCTGATCTGGAAAATAAAGTGGTTACAAGAGTAATCGAAATGATACAGACCGAAAACTGTACCATGTCTGGTGTAGAGAAGTTTATTAAAAATCTTAAGAACAAGGACTACAAAATAGGGCTGGCTACCAATGCTCCTTTACGTGTAGCACATGCGGTGCTTGAAAAGCTTCAGATTCATGACCTGTTTGATACCATTCACTCATCAGAGTTTGAAAATCAGGGAAAACCTCATCCTGCCGTATATCTTACTTCTGCAAAAAATTTGGGAGTTTGTCCGGAACACTGTATTGCTATTGAAGACAGTCAGTCAGGGCTTAAGGCAGCAAAAGAAGCAGGAATGCAGACTATCATTTTCACCAATAATGACGAAAATTTAGATTCAAATCTTGCCGATTTTAAAATCATGGATTTTAATACCATTTTTCTGCCGGTATTTGGTGAATAGTGAATAGTGAATAGTGAAAAGTGAATCCGCTCCGCTGTGAATTTAACAGGTGTTATAAAAATTGACTATTGACTGCTTAGCAAATTGACTATTGACATTAAAGTGAAAGGTGAAAAGTGAATCCGCTTCGCTGTGAATTTTAACAGGTGTTATAAAAATCGACTATTGACTGCGTAGCAAATTGACTATTGAAATTAAAGTGAAAGGTTAAGGGTGAATCCGCTTCGCTGTGAATTTTAACAGGTGTTATAAAAATTGACTATTGACTGCGTAGCAAATTGACTATTGACATTAAAGTGAAAGGTGAAAGGTGAATCCGCTTCGCTGTGAATTTTAACAGGTGTTATAAAAATTGACTATTGACTGCGTAGCAAATTGACTATTGACATTAAAGTGAAAGGTGAAAGGTGAATCCGCTTCGCTGTGAATTTTAACAGGTGTTATAAAAATTGACTATTGACTGCTTAGCAAATTGACTATTGACATTAAAGTGAAAGGTGAAAGGTGAATCCGCTCCGCTGTGAATGTTAAATGATGTTATAAAAATTGACTATTGACATTAAAGTGAAAGGTGAAAGGTGAATCCGCTCCGCTGTGAATGTTAAATGATGTTACAAAATGGACTATTGACTTCACAGCAAATTGACCATTGACATATCCTCGCATCTCGCATCCCGAACCCCAAAATCAATACTTCGTCAACACCTCCATCAATAACAAAATAGAAACCAGCTTTTTAGAAGACTTATACTCCGGATTCAGTTGTTCACGGATTTCTCCCAAAGCTTTGCTTAGCTTATTGCTCACGGTCTTGTTGCTGATTCCCAGTGCTTCTGCTGTTTCATTGACCGACATATTTTTCCTGATTCTCATATCGTAGACCTGTTGCTCTGTTGAGGGAAGCTGAGAAACCACCTCATCAATCATGGATAACAAAGCAGAAATTTCATTTTCCTCAAGAATTTCAAAATAATCTGAATCTGCCATTTCAATTTCATTCGGAATATCAAACTCGTCAATACTCAGAGTAGGAGGAGCTTTTTTGTAGCTGTTATAAAAATCAATAATCCGGTAATGAAGGTGACGGAGAAGGTAGCCTTTGGCACTTTCTGTTTCATCGGTTTGTATCACATCTGTATTTTCAAGAATCTTCATCCATAGATTCTGAAGAATTTCTTCAGAAACTTCTTTATCCCGTGTCCGTACAAAAACAAAGCGATATAGACTATCCCAGTATCGGTCATACAGCAGCATAAATGCAGGACGGTCGCCTGATTTTATTTTCTTTAATAATATATAGTCTGTTGGGCTCATATTGTGATACAAAATTACCTAAAGGAAAATTAACTTTTTGTGAACTTTGGGTGTGATAAGATTAAATATTTCTGAAAAACAGGACTCAAATATGACGTTAATGTTGAGTAAATGTGAAAAAGGATGAAAATTATTAACAATTTGGTTGTAATGTGAATATAACGTTAAGAATATCCTGGGGAAGTTTTTCATTTTCTCTGTCTTATAGATAGAAGTATCTGTGAATACATGAAAGACCTTATGAAAAAACTTTTACCATATAAAAATATTGAAGCCTTTGTTTTCAGACTTTGGGAACGGGAAGTTTCGGAAGACTCAATCTCTGAAAAAGAAAATGAACTTTTAAAACTATGGAGAACTCAGACAGAAAAAAATCTGGATGCTATTCATATGAAAGAGTCCAAAGAAAGAGTATTATCCGGACTGGAGTATTATTTTCCTCAAACAGATAGTATTTCTATTTCATTTGTAAAGAGCTTTACAACACATCTCTATAAAATGGCTGCAGTTATTATTCTGCTTTTATCATTGGGCGGAATATTTACCTACACCATGTTCATTAAGCCTGACGTATATATTGCAAAATCCGGAAATCGTATTGTTCGTCTTGAAGACGGATCTGTGGTTACTCTTTTACAAGGCGCTGTACTGACTGTAGAGAAATCTTTTCCTGCGTCCACCAGAGTCGTGGATTTAAAAGGAGATGCAATCTTCTCTGTGGCAAAATCTAAAACACATCCATTCATCGTTCGTGCTGATGGTTTCAGTACCAAAGTATTAGGAACGGTATTTAAAATCTCACAGTCCGGGAAGAGAAAAGCGGTTGATCTTTATGAAGGAAAGGTGGCTGTATCCACTCCCGGGGTTCCTGTTTCTTTCCTTAAGCCTAATCAGAAGTGGACCAACTTCGGAATTGCTCATACTACGGCAGTTATTTCACTGAAACCTGTAAAAAATTCAGCAGACAGAATTGCTGCAATATTGTCTCTGAGTTTTAACGATGTTCCTTTAAAAGAAGTAGTAGTAGTCCTGGAAAGCAATTATCATACAAAGGTTCAATATCCTAAGGAAGCTGAAGATAAAAAAATTACTGCGGATTTTACGGGAGGAACGGTCGGAGAAAATATTGAATCACTGGCTTTCATCCTGGGACTGGAAGTACAGAAAAAAGAAAATACCTATATCCTTAAGAAATAAATCATTATAAAAAATAAATAATCATAATCAAGAGAACACTATTAAGTATGAAAAGTTTGAAATGTGGGATTACCATAGCAGCCTTATTTTTTACTGTAGCCGCAGAAGCTCAGGAGCTGGTGCAGAAAGTAACATTTTCTGTACCTGCCAACAGACCGTTGATTGAAGTTTTGGAAGAATTTGCCGGAAAAACGGGAATGAGACTGGCATATTCCAAGGTAGACATTAAAGAGCTGAAGGTAAAAGGAGTGAAATGTGAAAATACTTCTGTCAACAACTGTCTGAAGGATATTACCAACGGACTTCCTATTATTTACCGACTGCATGGTGATCTTATTTCGATAAAATATGAAAGTTCAAATATTTCCGCATTGGGAAACGGACGAATTTCCGGTAAAATAGTGGATGAAGTAGGAAATCCCATTACCGGAGCAGAAGTCACTGTAGCTCAGAAAACAGTGGTCACTGATAATAACGGTGACTTTACCATAGATCTTCCCTCGGGAACTTATAATCTGACGATAAAAGCACCTAAATATAATACGCTGAGAGTTGAAAAACTGTCTGTTACGAACAAAGAAACGAATGCTGTTTCATTTGCTTTAAACAAGGCCTCAGATAAAATTACAGACATCAAAGAAGTAGTAATTACTGCATCTCGTAAAGCAGATACTCAGGCGGGACTTCTTGCCCAACAGAAGAAAGCAGCGCAGATGAGTGATGGTATTTCAGCGGAACAAATTTCCAAGACACCGGATAGCGATGTAGGAGGAACTTTGAAAAGGGTAACAGGAATTACCACCATTGATAATAAATATGTAGTGGTAAGATCCATGGGAGAACGTTGGAACACCGCGGCCATGGACGGAATCAACCTGCCAAGCACGGAAGCGTATAACCAGAACTTCTCATTTGATATAATTCCTACAGCAATGGTAGAAAGTGTGGTGGTAAGCAAATCAGCCACTCCTGATATGAATGCCAGCTTTGCAGGAGGTTACGTAGAAGTGAGAACCAAGGATATTCCCAATGAAAACTTTACAACAGTTACGTTAGGAACTTCGTATAATGACCAGTCGGCTTTCAAAGAATTTCTGACCCGCAAGCGAGGAAAGTACGACTATTTCGGGTATGATGACGGTACAAGAGATTTTCCCAAAGGACTGGAGCCGATGAACTGGACAGATCCAAGGTTTTTTGAACAGTCCAGGCAGTTTACCAATGACAATTTCAGCACCTATAAAACCAGAGGTGATATGGGATCTAATATACAGCTGGCATTAGGAAGGACATATGCTCTTAAAAACAATAATAAATGGGGATTTGCCGGAGCATTTGTCATCAGAAATGAACAGAATAAGCTGGATATTGACCATACGGGAAGAGGAAACTGGCTGGATACCACCGGACCTTATGTTGCCGATTGGGAAACAAAGGGAGTTGCTCCAATACCATTTTATAATTTCAAAAACAAAGGGGCTTCCTATAATTATAACTCTACGTTGGCAGGGATGCTCAATTTTGGACTTCAGCTGGGAAAAAACAGAATTTCATTCCGTAATTCATACACTCATATTTTTGATAATACATTAACAAGAGTTACAGGTTGGAATGAATATACCACTGGTAGTGCCATGGCATCCAATGCAGAATTAGCCTATAATTATTTTTACAACGGTGTCATCCCCAATAATGATCCGGCTCAGATCAAAAACTTAGACAGACCTTATACTGATAATACCAACTATCCCATTTTTCAGACCCTTTTGCAGAATAAACTGGAAGGGAATCACAAAATAGGAAACACTGAAGTCAGCTGGTTTGCAGCAAGAACCGGCATAACGTCTGATACGAAAGATTATACCCAATATCTGACCCTCTATGATTTTATTGGAAGTGAAATTCTGACCTATCATAAAATTTATAATACCGGCGGAAATTTCTACAGAGGATATATCGCCAACAAAGAAACCGATTACAATTACGGAGCTTCAGTAAAATGGGATCTGGATACAGGAAATTTTAAAAATACGGTGATGACAGGATATGCAGGAACATTAAAGAATAACACCAACCAACAGCAGAAATTCTTCTTAAGGGTCGATGAGAACCGGGATGTTCCGAATAGCGAAAAAAATTACCTGACGATGTATGGTACCCTTGCGGATTGGTTCAATGGATCTCAATATGTTCCGGGTGGTATTGGCTGGGAAACCAAGGCATTGTATAAAAATGATCAATATGAAGGAGAAGTAAAACAGCATGCGGTTTTTGTGATGTTTGATAACCGTTGGAAGAAATTAAGATTAGTTTGGGGACTTCGTGCAGAATACTTTAAATATGATCTTATCTCACAGCAATTGGACCCAACTGATACAAAGAATGTTGAAAGAGCAGCCGTTGAAGATAAACCGTGGCAATGGATGCCCTCAGCGAACTTTACCTACAGTCCTACCAATAAAATTAATCTAAGGCTTGCTTACAACAGATCTGTGATCCGTCCTCAGTTCAATGAAAGAACAGGACTTCCATATTTCGATCCGATAGCTAATGGTTTAATTTATAATACAGAAATGACATCCTCTGTTATTAATAATTATGATTTCAAATTTGAATGGTTTCCCGGGTTGGGAGAAATATTTTCTGCAGGACTGTATTATAAAAATATAGACAGACCCATAGAACGTGAGGGACATATTTCCAGCGAAGGAAATTTATATCTCTATAATGGTAATTCGAAAAATGCAAAATTATTGGGAGTGGAAGCTGAAGTAAGAAAGAATTTAGGATTTATTGCAGACGGAACCTTTCTGGAAAAGCTTTTCATAAGCGGAAATTTTACGTATAACCATACCAAAGTAGTGGCTTTTAAAGATCTGTACAAAACAGGTGATAATGATGAAACCTATGAAGTGAAACGCCCGCTTTACGGACAGACTCCTTATGCTTACAATCTTGGATTGACGTATGATGGTGATCGTTTGGGACTGAGTTTTTTATACAATGCTAAAGGAGATCAGTATATCACTGTTGGGTATGCTTACAAAGGAGAAGAAATACAGCGCCCTTATGCTGTGGCAGACGCACAGATCTCCTATAAATTTCTTCGGAATAAAAACCTTGAATTAAAATTAAATGCCAGAAACTTATTCAACAGGGTAAAGGAATACTATAATAATTATAATTCCTATGTGATCCCTCTAGGATTGGGGAGTGCCATTGGAACTGAGCGGGAAGCGTGGGGACTTTTACCTGGTGCAACAGACAGATATGATAAGAACATTGATAAGATTATGTTTCGGGCCTACAGCGGAAGAATGTTCAGCCTAAGTGTGAATTATATGTTTTAAAAACAAAACTTAAGACATACATGGTTTAATAAAAATAGAAAAATATAACATAATAATTAAGACGGTACAATGAAAAAGTTAATTCGAATTATAATATTATCCTTCCTTACAGCTTGTCAGCAGGAGAGGCTTGAAGATAAGCAATCTTCGTTCGAACTGAAGGCAACTTCCTCAGAATATCTTACTGCTTCTGCACTTCCAGTAGTTACTGTAAGTGGTAACATTACCACGAATACAACCTGGAGTGGAGTTATTGAAATTGATGGTATAGTAACGGTAAAAGATGGAGCAACACTGACAATCCTTCCCGGAACTTATATTAAGGCAAAACCCAAAGGAATAGCAGAGCCATCAGGAATGCTGATCATTAATAAAACAGGAAAAATTAATGCCGTAGGAACAGAAAACCAACCTATTATTTTTACAAGCTATAAATTATTAGATGGAAGTGAAGATACTATTGGAGCTGCTGGTGACTTTGGCGGATTGATTATATTGGGTGATGCTTTAACAAACACGCCTTCTACAACAACCATTGAGGGACTTTTCGGACCAGATTATTATTATGGTGGGACTAACCAAAATCATAACGCGGGAATATTGAAGTATGTTCGCATTGAATTTGGAGGAGCAGAGATCTATCCAAATACCATTCATGAAATAAACGGTCTTACATTAGCCGGAGTGGGGAGTGGTACAACTATCGACCATATTCAGGTATCTTATGGTAAAGATGATTCCTTTGAATTTTATGGAGGAAATGTAAATGCATCCAACCTTATTTCTTTTGCACCCGATGATGATAATTTTGATTTTAATAACGGGTATACAGGAACTATCACCTGTGCACTGGCTTTAGCAGATTATAATTCTACTCATAGTCTCAGTGGGACAGTCAATGACTCTCATGGTATTGAACTCGATAATAATATTGATGGAACATCCACAGCATTAGTAACACATCCTGTAATTAACAATCTTACAATAATTGGAGTATGGAAAACTACAATGGGAGAAAAGTATGGAAATGGAATTTATGTTAGAAGAAATGGAAGGCTAACATTAAATAATGCTGTTGTTACCGGATACCCTATAGGAATTAAGGTAGAAGGTACAGGCTCAGTGCTTTCTTCGGGGTCTAACTATAATACCATTCAGGTCCACGGATTTATAACTTCTGTAATAGGTGCCGGAACAGCGGGAATTCCTATGTTGAACTTATCTACTGGACTTTCTGCTTCCGTTTGGGGAATGAATCAGCCATTTTTTAACGAAGGAGGATGGAATATCTCACCAAGGAATTGTGGCAATTTTCAAGGACTTTGGACTAAGTATAATTTCTCCATTTTAGAATAAGGAGACGAAATCTATGAGTAAGAAAATAGGCACTTAGATTAAAAAGATATCTTAATTATAGCAGCGTACAGGTTTCGGGAACCTGATCAAAAACTGAAATAATACTGATGATGCGCACAGCAGTACAGTTCTGAAAAAACCGGACGTTAACAGCTTTTCCCAGGCATTAACGATTTTCATGGGAACGCCCGCAATGCAGCTCCTCCTGCAGCGATGGGATGAACACCAAAAAACAAATCGAAGGAATAGAGAGGAGGATATTCCTGAATAAAAAACTGATCTGGTATAAAAATAACACGACCGGATTTATTAAAAATTATAACAATGAAAAGACTAACTCTAATTGCAGTGGCAGCATTATCTCTTACAGCTTGTCAAAATGATCAACTGGCAGATTCATCTTCTCCATTCGAAATGAAATCTACTTCTGCTGAGTACCTTACAGCTTCTGCGCTTCCGGTAACCAGTGTAAGTGGTGATATTACTTCAAATACTACATGGAGTGGAGTAGTTGAACTAAATGGAATTGTAACGGTAAAAAATGGAGCTACATTAACAATCCAGCCGGGTACATTCATTAAAGCCAAGCCAAGCGCAAACAATACAGCTACCGGAGTTTTGGTAATTGCTAAAACAGGAAAAATCAATGCAGCGGGTACAGAGGCTCAGCCTATTATTTTCACCAGCTACAAATTGTTAGACGGAAACGAAGATACAACTGCTGCTCCTGGTGACTTCGGAGGTGTTGTTATATTAGGTGATGCGCCTACAAACACTCCATTCACAAAAACAATTGAAGGATTATCCGGTCCTGATTTCTATTACGGAGGTACCAATGCTTCCCATAACGGAGGAACATTAAAATATGTTCGTATCGAGTTTGCAGGATATGATCTTTTAGCTCCGAATTCAGGTAACGAAATCAACGGTCTTACGTTAGGAGGAGTAGGAAACGGAACTACTTTGGATCATATTCAGGTTTCTTTCGGGAAAGATGACTCTTTTGAATTCTTCGGAGGAACTGTAAACGCTTCAAACCTTGTTTCTTTTGCTGCAGATGATGATAACTTCGATTTCGATAACGGATATACAGGAACTATTACTTGTGCATTAGCTTTGGCAGATTACAACTCTACACACAGTCTTAGCGGATCAAGCCCGGATTCTAACGGTATCGAGCTTGATAACAACGCAGAAGGTTCTTCTACAACATTGTTGACTCATCCGGTGATCAACAACCTTACTATCGTTGGTTCTAAGAACTCTACTAAAGGTGCTTTATATGAAAACGGTATCCACATCAGAAGACACGGAAGATTAACATTAAATAACGCTGTCGTTACAGGTTATCCTGTGGGTATCAAAGTAGAAGGTACAGGTTCTGAGCTTTCTTCAGCTTCAGCATACAGCACCATCCAGGTTCACGGATTTACTACTTCAGTTACAGGTACAGGTACAGCAGGAATCCCTGCAGCTAACCTGGCGACTGGTACTCCTGCAACTCTATGGGGTATGAGCCAGCCTTTCTTCAACGAAGGTGGTTGGAATGTTTCTCCAAGAAACTGTGGAAACTTCCAGGGACTTTGGACAAAATACAACTTCTCCATTGTAGAATAATAAAAACTTTAAAAAGCAGGGAACAGCACATGCTGATTCCTTGCTTTTACTTCAAAAATTTTAATCATCAGCATTATGAAAAAAATAATTTTATCATCTGTTCTGTTTTTATCCCACCTGGCTGCAGCACAGTCTCTGGTATGGGGAAATTCGTTTGATACTCCTGCCGATCTTCAGGGCTGGACTTTTCATGACCTTAATAGCAATGGAAACGGATGGGTACAGGGAGAAAACATCTATCACAACGGAACTACCTTGGCCTATGGAACTGCAGGTGTTCTACGCCATTCTATCAATTTGGTTCCAACTGGAAATGCTAACGGATTCACCACAGAAAATGACTGGATTATTTCTCCTCAGATTGACCTTACCAATACTGCAGGAACCATTACACTGGCCGCCTATATCGGGAGACAGAGATCTACTCACACGATTGTTGCCAGAGAACTTTTTATCTATGTAAGCACACCGCAGAAAGAAGTTCCAACGTTATCGGACTTTCAGGCAATGACCGTAGATGCAGACGGAAATGATGTTCAGAGTATGTATAAAATACAGGTAGGTGACTCAGCCAATCCTTTTCCGGCAGATCTTACCCAGTTTGTAGAATCTCTTGTAGATCTTTCTGCTTTTGCGGGAAAAAAGATCTATATCGGAATGTGGTCAAACAGAAAAACAAGCGGAAACAATGTCCAGAACATCAATATTGATGAAATAGGAATTTATGCTACTTCATTTTTGGGAACTAAGGATGTAAAAGGAAACAAAATTGTAACACAAATAGCAGAAAATCCGGTAAGAGAATCTTTACAGCTGCATCTTAACCCAGCATTGAAAGAAAATACAACTGTAGTCAATATTTACAATGCAGCAGGACAAAAAGTCTTAACCACTCCATATGCTAAAGCGATCAACACAGCAGGGCTTACATCCGGAGCGTATATCGCAGAAATTACGGATGGAAAGATTACGGAAAGGCTGAAGTTTATTAAAAAATAATCATTCCGCCCCCTTAGAATCTGATTTTTAGAAACACCATGAAATTTTAATATAAAAGAATGGGTAGCCTTCGCAAAAAGGTTATCCAGAACATATCCAACTAGTTTTTTTATAATTATATATTGCCCGGCTCATGGGCCGGGCAATATTTTTAAACTTTTACAAGAAATAATTGAAAAAGATGAATAAAATCTTTGCATTACTACTGTTTTTTGCTGCACTTTTTTCATGTACAGACAGCAATACGATGGAGCTGTATGATAAAGTACAGAAACCCGGAGAGGTTAATATCAAAGGATTTTCCAAACCTGATGTCCTTCAGCTGAGGTTGAACGGACAGCCTGTATCCATTGAAGGAAAAACGTCCTATACCAATAAAATTGAAACCCGGCTTCAGTTTGTTCTGGATCAGGGAGAAACTAATAAATTGTCTGTCTATAATAATGATACAGGCGCTGAAATTGCAAAATACAATATTACATATGACAATATAAATGATTATAAAAACCTCTACTTTTTTAATCTTCCCGGAATTTATCTGCAGACCTCTGCAGTAAAACCTCAGGTGAACCTCGGGAAAGTAGGTTTTGAATTTATTTTTCCCAATCTGGGAGAATTTTCCGGAAGCTCTCTCAAAGAAGTGAAAGGCATTTTGAAAAGAGAAAACGGAGTCGTACTTGCCGAGTTTGACAATATAGGGAAAGACAACTTTACTGCAGTGAAAATCTATAGCTTCTTCAGCTCAACAGCTCCCATATATCTTGAATTATACAAACCGGGAACTACAGCGCCTTACGCAGGATCTAAAATGATTCAGGTGAAATTAAAACAACACACGGGCGCCAATATGATTGTACTTCAGGAAAAAATGGAAAATGGAGAATGGGTGGTAAAAGGAGATATTGACGTAGCAGAATATCTGTAATTATATATGAAAAACTTTTTAAAACTTCAATATATTGCCATCGCAGTTTTTCTCATTTCGTGTACCAATAATAATGACGAAAGCGCACCCGTTTTTCCGGAGGGAAGTACAGAATTTGTGAATCTATGGGTTCAGGACAGTATGAAACGGTATTATTACTGGGCAGATGAGATGCCTGCAAAACCGGATTATCAGCTTCCTGTAAAAGATTTTTTCAAAAGTCTGCTGTCTCCCAAAGATCGGTTTTCTTTTATGGTGAATACGGAAGATTCCTCTTCGTATCCACGTTCTATAAGGAATATGTACGGTTTTGACTATACCATTGTTCAGCTTGCTAATAATGAAGTGGTTACTGTAGTGAAGCTGGTGCTGCAAAACTCCCCGGCTTTCAATGCAGGACTGGAGAGAGGAATGATCATTACCAAAGTCAATGGAAAAGTAATGACAGCCGCGAATGCCGAAGCAATGGCTTCGTCCATTAAAGACCAGACGGTTGTAGAGCTTACCGTTGGAAAGTGGCAAAACGGAAGCGTTACGGATGAAAAAAACATCACCGTTTACTATGGTTTCTCTTTTGAACAGCCTGTTTTATCCAAAGTTTTTGAAAAAAATGGTAAAAAAGTAGGTTATATGTACATCTATGATTTCCCTGACGGAATGACTCAAACGCTATATCAAAAGTTTGGGGAATTGAAGGCCGCCGGAGTAAAGGAATTAATTCTGGATCTTCGATACAATTATGGAGGTTCGGTGTCATCTGCTGCAGCTCTTTGCTCCCTGATTCCTTCAGGATTATCATCCGGTTCACCGTTCATTATTTTTAAAGGAAATAAAAACGGAGGGGAAGTAAAAAGAACATTTGCCCAACAGATTGCTTACGATCCCAAAGCTTTGGACTTTACAACTTTGCGTGCGAATGCTTTGGGATTGCAGAAAGTTTTTATCCTCACATCGAACAGTACGGCATCTGCCGCCGAGATTGTTGTGAATAATCTCAAACCTTATATGCAGGTGATTCAGATAGGAGATACTACGCTGGGGAAAGATATGGCAGGATTTGTAGTGGAAGACAAACGTAAACCCAGAAAAATTTCCTGGCAGATTCATCCGGTGATTTATAAAGTCTTTAATGCCAGCGGAGCCGGAGAATACAGTAGTGGAATTTCCCCGCAGAGCAATGTCAATGAATTTACCGGACTGCCATTATTACCTTTGGGAGATCCCAATGAAACCCTTATTTCTTCTGCACTTAACGGAGGTTATTTCAAATCAGCAGACCACGAAAAGAATGGAAATATCAAAATTTTATTTCAGAGTGACGTGCCTCCGGTTATGATGGAGAAATAAGCTGGATTCAAAAAACAAAAAATAATATAAAAAATATCTTTATCCTTTACCCATTCACAAAATAACTAAAATGATAAAATCATGCAGGGAATAGAACCAAAACTTCACATGAACCTGACCAGCCGTATTGAATATTACCGTCTGCTGATAGAAGCTGCAGAAGATCCTGAAAGTCAGCCTTCAGAGGTTATTACTCAGATTTCAGAACTGGGACATCTGTACGAAGAGTATCTGCTTAACAAGAAAAATCTGGAAAACAGCATCAAAAACTACCGTGCCTATCATAACGATTTGAGAAAAAAGCTCACGTCAAGACTGAGGGAGCTCAGAAGAAAGGCAAGACAGAAATAAAGCCCGGAATGTACTTTATCGGTTGGTTTTACGGTGAAATTCATACCTTTATGACATCAAGCAGAAGGATGAAAGACTTATGAATTTTACTCAGGCAGAACTTTCCGGTTATTTACAGGTATTTTGGCAGTTTTCCTGGCCGCAATGGTTGATATTCAGTCTGATCGTTAATATTTTCCTATATCTGTTTTCGATAGGGTTGTATATTTTTATCGAGAAGACTTGTCGTAAAAGTCAGCTGCAGGAGAAGAATCATCCTGTTACCCGATCTGACTTTTATCTTAGTCTGCTTACCATAGGATGTAACAGTTTTGTTATGCTTTTTGGGGCTTTTTTATGGAAAAAAGGATGGATTGTGCCGGGGCAGACAGAATCAGTAATTGGAATAATAGCGGAAGTAGCTGTTTTACTCCTCTTAATGGATTTTCTGATGTATTTATTTCATTTTGCAGCACATTTACCTTTGGTCTATAAAGTTCTACACGGAAAACACCATGAACATATCAGTACCAACTTTTTAAGTCTTTTTGTTCTGCATCCTTTGGAAACCATAGGGTTCGGACTGATGATGCTGGTTTTACTTGTAGGCCATGATTTTTCTGTGATTTCGATTTCAATATATCTTTTGCTTAATCTCATCTGGGGAACGATAGGACACTTGAACAGAGAGTTTTTTCCATCCTCTTTTGACCGCTTTTTTGTGGGAACAACCAGGTTTCATAACCAGCACCATTTGGATGAAAGTAAAAACTTTGGATTTTATACTTCAATCTGGGACAGGTTATTCAGGACATATAAGTAACTATGGATACTACAGTTTTATATTATTCAAAACTTTACCCAGCAGATAATTAAAGTTTTTTAATTCTTCAGAGGTAAGTATGGAAGCCGTCTGATGAGTGATAGCCTTACGGAAAGTTTCAGAATTATCTACAATAAACCTTCCTTTATCCGTTACTGAAAGATTGAATTTCCTGTGGTCTGCTTTCTCTTGTTCCCGGACAATCAAACCTTGACCGATCAGAAATTTCAGCTGTTTTGAAATGGCTGCCTGGCTAATGTTGAAAGCCAGTGATATTTCCCTTCCTGTTGCTGTTCCTTTCCTCATAATAAATTCAATAATATTATAATGAGCAGCAGTTACTCCGTTAATGTCACCCCGGTTCATGTGAGCCAGAATAAGACATTGGAAATCAGTAAATGTGTTAAAAAATTCTTTTTCAATGGGTTTCATTACAAATATGCTTAACTTAGTTAAATATTAACAAAGTTAAGTAATTTTATCATGGAAAATATAGAAATTACGAACGCCCGTCAGAATAATCTCAAAAATATTTCAATAAAAATTCCAAAGTACAGGATCGTGGTTTTTACAGGAGTATCGGGATCCGGAAAATCATCTTTGGTTTTTGAAACCATTGGAGCAGAAGCACAAAGACAGATTAATGAGACCCAGAACAGCTTTATCAGAAACCGCCTGCAGCATTATGGCCTTCCGGATGTAGATAAAATTGAAAACCTTAATGTTCCAATCATTATCAATCAAAAACGGTTGGGTGGAAATGCCAGATCTACGGTGGGAACGGCAGCGGACGTGTCTGCTTCTTTGAGACTTTTGTTTTCCAGAATGGGAGAGCCGTTTGTAGGGTATTCTAATGTTTTTTCATTTAATCATCCTCAGGGAATGTGTCCTGAATGTGAAGGATTGGGATTTGTTCAGACTTTGAATGTAAATACTTTGATTGATCGTGGAAAATCCTTACATGAAGGAGCCATTCGTTTCCCGACATTTCAGCCTGGAGGATGGCGTTTAACAAGATATACTTTGTCCGGTTATTTTGATAACGATAAAAAATTAAAGGATTTCACCGATAAAGAATGGGAAACTTTGCTGTATGCACCGGAGCACAAACCTAAACATCCACATAAAGAATGGGGAAAAACGGTAAAATACGAAGGTATTGTTCCAAGGATTGAAAAAGCATTTCTGAAAAAAGATTCTAAAGAAAACATTACAAGAAAAGATGCTCTGAAGAATATTGTGATTACCAAAACCTGCCCGTTTTGCCAGGGAAAACGTCTGAATGAAAAAATCCTGTCCTGTAAAATTCAGGGAATGAATATCGCTGACTGTATGGCGCTTTCTGTAGATGAATTACTGGAATTTATCAGTTCTCTGGACTCCGGTGCCTATGAAGTGATTATCAAAGAGCTTTCTGCAAAACTGCAGAATATCATCACAATCGGATTACAATATCTGACTCTTGACAGAAGTACCAACACGCTTTCCGGAGGAGAATCTCAGCGTATAAAAATGGTTCGGAGTCTGGGAAACAGCCTGGTAGATCTGTTGTATATTTTTGATGAACCCAGTATTGGACTTCATCCGAAAGATCTGCAGAATATCATCACTATCATTCAGCAGATCAGAGACAAAGGAAACTCTGTTTTAATCGTTGAGCATGATCCGGATCTCATCAAAATGGCGGACAGGGTGATTGATATTGGCCCCGGTTCAGGAAGAAACGGAGGAGAAGTGATCTATGACGGGGCGTTTAAAGATTTAAAAAAATCGGTAGGTAAAACAGGTTCTTATTTCGCAACAAAACCTTCCATCAAACAAGAATTCAGAAAACCTGATGGCTATCTGGAAATTAAAAATGCCAACAGATATAATCTTAAAAATGTGACGGTAAATATTCCGACAGGAGTAATTACAGTCGTAACCGGTGTTGCAGGATCCGGCAAAAGTACCCTGATAAATCGTATTCTCCCGGAACTCTATCCGGATGTAACTATTATTGATCAATCTTTGTTTGCTGCAAGTGCCCGCTCCAATTTGCTTACTTATCTCGGAATATCAGATATTGTACGTAAGCTTTTTGCACAATCTAACCATGTTTCAGATAAACTCTTCAGCAGAAACAGTGACGGAGCCTGCAAAAACTGTAAAGGTTTGGGAATAGAAAAGATTGACCTGGCTTTTATGGATGATATTGAGCAGCCATGCGAGGTTTGCGGAGGTTCAGGATTTGATCCTGATATACTGCAATATACCTACAGCGGAAAAACAATTGCTGAAGTGATGAGCATGACGGTTTCTGAGGCCGCTGATTTTTTAAGGAAGAATTGGTGCTCAGAAATTTTGATCTGCTGATACAATTAGGACTAGATTATCTGACATTGGGACAAAGACTGGACAGCTTTTCCGGAGGCGAGAGACAGCGCCTGAAGCTGACAAGAGAACTGAAAAATACCAATCAGATCATTATTCTTGATGAACCGAGCACAGGGCTGCATCCAAGCGATACCCAAAAACTGCTTACGTTTTTTAATGGACTTGCAGATCAGAATAATACGCTGATTGTTATCGAACACAATCTTGATATTATTTCCCAGGCAGACTGGATTATTGATATGGGACCGGGCGCAGGAAAATTTGGAGGTGAAGTATTGTTTGAAGGAACTCCGGTGGATCTTTTGAAAAATAAAAAATCATTCACTGCAGAGTTTTTGAGAAAACATATCCAATAAAAACAAAAGAAAAGCATTAAGTTGAACTAAACCATGAGATTGCTTCACCTATGGTTCGCAATGACAGGACAGTTCAACTTAATGCTCCTAAAACCTTATCAGCCTTAATGGTTCAAGATTCTTTTATTTTCCAGCCTTTATCGCTGATTTAATGGCTTTTTCAATCACTCTCCAGTCATAATAATGAAATACTCTGCCATTGCTCATCGCAACAAAAACGCCTTTCGGGAATTTTGGACCCAAGTTAACATGGGTCACTTCAGAACCATCACTTTCTAATGTAGAAACCGGAATTTCTGCAATTCTCCCCTTTGATTGGTCTTCTCTTAAGTAGACATTAAAGGTATCATTCTGCTGATTCGAAACCAGAATATAACCTTTCCCTTTATCAGTAGGATAGATGGAAATTCCTTCCACATCAGATTTAAAATCACCTTTTCCGAAAACAGCTAATTCCTCATTACCTTTTTCCGGATCAGCATAGTATTTATGAACTCCAAACTGCTCATCAGAATAGTAGATATAGCCCATTTCGTCATCTACAGCAATGCTTTCAATCTCTTTCAGGCCACTGTATTTTCCGAATTTACGGACAACTTCTCCGGTGATAGAGCCATTTTTCTCCGTAAGCTTATATTGCCATAGGTAGCCGTCAGCAGGACCAGATTTTCTTCCTACAATGACAAATATTTCTTCTGTCTGCGGATTTTTATACATGGAAACTCCCATCGGACCACGTTCCGTTTCTCCTTCAAATACAGAGACTTCTCCCACTTCTTTCAGTTCAGGAAGCGAATATAATTTTACTTTGTTCGTTTCCCTTTCCGTTACGGCAGCGATGTCTGTTTTCTTTCCATTTAAAATAAAACCATATTCAAGATCAACATTGTTGGGGCGCTTCAATCCTAATACTTTATGGATGATTTTTCCGTTAAGATCAAAGGCGTACAAACCTCCATCCGTATCTTTATCTGTTCCGATGATAATACTTTTTGAAGGATCCTGAGAATTGATCCATATGGCAGGATCATCCGTATCATGAACTACTGTTTCTGTGATAACAGCAGGTTTTAATTTTTCTATGGCTTCTTTCTGCCCTTTGCAGCTGACCACAAAAGGAAGAACTGAAAGAGCCAGTATATAATGTAGGTTTTTCATGTTTATTTTAAAAATCAAATTTCACTCCCATTGTAAACCTTGGTCTGTAATATTCAGCCTGTGCGGTTCTGCTTGGGATTCCCTGGTAGTATCTTAACGGCTGGTTCGTCAGATTATTGGCTTCTGCAAAAACTCTGAGCTGAGTCGTAATCTTGTAGGAAGCATTAGCATCAAGGAAAAACTGTTTGTCGTAATAACGGTCATCAAATGCCTTGCCACCAAGCTCATCAATATAATGAGAAGCATAGTTCATGGAAACTCTTGCTGAAAAACGTTTGTTTTCCCATGAAAGAGATCCGTTGAACATATGAGGAGCAGCTCCCGGAAACCCTACATCTGTTCTTTCAATGCCTTCTTCATTGGTAATTCCTTTTGCTTTGGATTTAGTATAAGTATAGTTGACATACACTCCAAGTCCTTTCCAGAAAGCTCCGGGAATGAAATCAAGCTGTCTTTGCAAAGCAACTTCAAACCCATAAATATCTACATTGTCACCATTACGCTGCTGGGTAAATTTCCAGTTGCTTTCTCCGGCCGGAATTGGGTTGGTTTGTCCCGCAAAATCATTGGCAAAGTCGTTCGCGGTATAATTTCTTTTGGAATACGTATAAATGAAATCGTTAAGATTTTTATAGAAAACACCTCCGGAAAGAATCCCTACAGACTTGAAATATTTCTCTGCCATGAAATCAAAATTGTAGGCATAGGTTGCCTTCAGATTCGGATTTCCTGCTGCAACAATTTCATCTTCTGAAATAACATTCAGATAAGGAACTAAAGAATAATAGTTAGGGCGGGCAAGAGCGGTAGTAAATGCTGCACGAAGTACAAGATCCTGCACCGGAACATATTTGAAGGAAATATTCGGAAGGACATTGGTATATGTATTGGTATTATTGATTTGCCCTACCAAATCCTTCTCATTCATGACATAATTTCCGGTGTAATCAATCTGGGTTGTTTCAATACGGGCTCCAACGATCATCGATAGTTTATCATTAAAATCCTGATCCCAGCGGATATAACCTGCATAAATCTGCTCTTTTGCATTGTAATTGCTGGAAAGATACTTTTCAGGTTTCAGCTTACCGTTAAATAAAGTTGGATTGAATAAATCCAATCCGCCAAGGAAAGAAGGGTCAACAAATGTTCCCGGAACATAATTTCCCGGCTGGAAGTTTTCACCATTAAGGTGTATGGTTGGCACCGATAAAAGACTTCCCATATTGTTAACAGGTGTAAAAGCATAGAAATCATTCTCTCTTTCCTTTTTCTTCAAACGCATACGGAAACCGGTACGAAGTCTTCCTTTCTGACCATCAATCACGGAAAACGGAAAACGTACATTTACTTTTGCGCCTAATTCTTTTTCCTGAGTAAAGTTATTGGCATCCGAAAGATCACTCAGTTTATAGCTTCCCAGATTGTCTGCTGTGAGAAGATTGAACATTGGTTTTTCAGGATTGCTAAGGTCAGGAGCGAAGTTCATTTTGCTGTTTTCAAACTCTATATAACGCTGATGAGGCTTATCTTCACTTGCGATGGCATAATTGACAGCCCAGTCGAGGTCAACTTTAGATCCTAATAAATGTTCTCCTCGTAAAGCATAGTTCTGAACTTTTTGTTTTTCCAGACGGGTATTGTCATTATCGGCATCACCTCCTTTATTTTGTCTTGTGATACTTCCTTTCCAGTCTGTAATCTCAGTTTCATCAGCATTATAAACAGGTTTTATTTTATATCCTAAAGCAAATCTGTTTTCCTTATCATTCCTGAAGTTGTACATCGCAGAAGCATAGATCTTATTTTTGGAATTGAACTCATAATCCATGTTGAGATCAAAACTATGTCTGATACGGTGTTCATTATAATAGCGAACTCCCATTTTGCTTACATAAACCGTTTGGGCAAGATCATTGGCCTGGCTCCATACGGGTTCTATATTGTCCGAACCAAAATTGTTGTTGTTATAGGAAAAACTGAATACCGCGCCTAATTTTTTATCCAGAAAACGGTTTCCGTACACAAATCCGGCAGTGTAATTTCCTTTTTCACGGATGGGATTGTATCCTCCGGCAACGGTTGCGGAAATCCTCTGTCCGTTCGGGGAAGCCCTGGTAATAAGGTTTACGGAACCTCCGATGGCATCGGCGTCCATATCCGGAGTGAGGGTTTTATTAACTTCTATAGTAGAAATCATATCGGAAGGGATCAGGTCCATCTGTACATTACGGTTATCTCCTTCAGCAGACGGAATCCGGTCGCCATTCAGCGTAACGGAGTTCAGATTGGGAGCAAGCCCTCTGATGATAAGGTTTCTGGCTTCACCTTGGTCATTTTGTATCGTAATTCCCGGAACACGTTTCAAAGCATCTCCGATATTGGCATCCGGAAAACGTCCGATCTGATCAGAAGAAATCACATTGGTAATATTGGCGTTATTTCTTTGTTTATTCAAGGCTCTTGCCTGATTTTTCAGAGTCGCTCCCGAAACTACAATGGCTGCAATGGATGTCTCTTTCTTGTCGAAAATAATATTCTGACGGGTATTTTTTTCAGGTTCTACCGTTACAGTATACTCATGCACACCATAACCGAGGTAGTCAATTTTCATGGTATAGCTTCCAGGAGGAACATTCAGAAATACAAAGTTTCCGTGCTCATCCGAAGTGGTATATATATTTCCCGGGCTTAAAGAGATCTTGGCTCCAGGCAGGGCTATTTTTGAATCATCATTGATATTTCCGGACAAAGAACCGGTTTGTGCATAGAAAAAAATAGAGGCACAAAATAAAACAGACGTAAAAATTTTCTTCACTTTTAATATTTTAGATAAAAATAACAGCAAAATTAAACGTCTGTTTGGCAAAGGAGTTGAAGAGAAAATTAAGGTTTTCTTAAGAATTGTTAATATAGAAACTGTTTGTTGAAAGGAAATACGCAGTGATTGTCTACCTTTCAGATCCTAAATTCTTTTCAACAGTATTCCCCTCTAGAAGCAAAGTCAATTCATTACATCGTATAATCTGATGATTCTGGATGGTAAATTCTGCCAATACTTTATGTACCACCTTACTTCCATCTTTTAGGGTGGATTTTACTATGTGGTGGGTAAATATGATATTACCATTTTCAGCGTAACTGATGATGTCAAGCTTTTGTTCAGCCACTTTTTCTTTCAGTTTTCTGATGTGAAGAACAAATTCATCATAAGTAAGCTGAGAATGATCTACAATCTGAATGTATTCTTTTGAAAAATATTTCTCAATTAATAATTCGTCAAATGCCGTATTTTCTAGTATATCGTTGAATACCTGCCGGATAAAATGCTTCATAACTTTATTATTTTGAAGCAAAATTACTCGCCAGCTTATTGACCGGACGATAACAATTGTAAAGAAATTACCCTCGGCTGCGTATTCTGCTTAACGAAACACTGGTAATCCCAAGATAAGAGGCAATATAATGCTGCGGAAAGCGCAGAAGAAGCTCCGGTCTGTTTTTGAGAAGCTGCTGATACCTTTCCTGAGGTGAATCTCTGATAAAAGAAATCAGCCGTTTATTAATTTCACTGAAACGTTTGTAAAAAAGTGGCAGGAAAATATGCTGGAATTCCTCATTTTCCATGAGCCTGTGAAAAGTTTCAGCCTGTAATTCATAAACGGTAGTTGATTCCAGAGTTTCAATAACAAAATCGCTGGGATTGCCATTCAGGAAGCTGTCAAAAGATGAAACTGCCTGGTTTTCTGTTATAAACTCCAGGGTAAGTTCTTTTCCGTCCTGATAGAAGAATATTCTTAAGGCTCCTTTTTTTACAAGGAACATCTTATCTGAAATCTTTCCTTCCTCAAGCAGGATAGTTTTAGCAGGATAAGTAATTTCAGTTGATAAATGAAGGTCTGTTTTCAAAAAAGAATGAAGATCAGGAATGTGCATATCTGAAGGATTAATGGGAGGCGTTCAGTATATCCTGTACGATCACTTTAGATTTTTCAATCAGTTCATTGGATCTGTAAAGCTGGCTGGTCAGTATTGAACTTTCAAAAAGAAGATAGATATGGGCTGAAATCATATCGTTTTGAATATCTTCATTGAAGGATTCTCTCAACTTTATTTTATGATCACGGATTACTTTATGAATTTCTTCCTTATCTGCAGGAATTTCCGACAGAATATTCAGAAAACTGCATCCTCTGAAATCTTCTCTTTCATTCATGTCGATCAGGAAATCGAAGGATTTTCGGAACTTTTCTTGTAGTGTTTCTGCTTCTGCTGTGAATTTTTCAAGTTCAGACACCCAGTAATCATATCTTTTATTAAGAAATTCTATGCAAAGATCATCTTTAGACTTAAAATGCTGGTAAAAGCTTGCTTTAGATACATTAGCTTCATCAATGATTTGATTGATGCCCGTATTGTTGTAACCTTGCCGATGGAAGAGAACCATTGCAGTGCTTATTATTCTTTCGCGAGGTTTGGGCATAATGTAAAATTTTTACAAATGTAAATAAAATATGAACAGACTGGTAGGTGTTGGTTTTTAAATAAATCCTTTTGTATAATATAGCTGAATAACAAAGAAAAGTAAGGTAAAAAACCATACGATATAAGGATGATAAGTGAAGTTATTCTTCAGAATATAATGCAACGCTTTGAAAAGCTTGAAAATTCCGATAATTCCAATGATAATAAAAACCAGAAAGACCAGAAAGAACAGGTATTCTCTTGTACCATAGTTGCTTATCTTTCCCAGGCTTTCTATATAAGCATCTACATTCAAAGTTTCTCCAAGAAACATAGCCGAGCTGATTAATATAAAAAAAGGAGTAGAGGTGTATACGGTTGTATAAATAAAAGAAAATAATAAGGTCCGGAAGGTGACGGTATTCACTTTTTCTTTTTTGTACCATAATATGGCAACGGTGAATACTACCGCAGTAATATTATTCATCAAAAATATAAAGAGCGCTTTTTCTACCATACTGAGCCCTTTGATCTTTGAAATAATATTATGCTCACCACCATAATCCATTAAAAGAACAGAGACAATCACAGAGGTATACACAGACAATTTGATAGGGGAGAGGTAGTCGTGAAAACGTTCAGCCTCTTCTTTCTCCATTTCATGAACAGACAGATCATAACAGCGTCGCGGATCCTGAAACAATTTGAAGATCGTTACAGGAACCAGTAAAATTTCAATAATAATCTGCAGGCACAGCTTTTCAAAGCTATCGATTAATTTTTCAAACATGTATGTGTATTTTTGTATTTAGGGAACGTTTGCAATTTAATTATTTTTTGCAATACATCTCAAAAGTGAATAAAAAAAGTGGATGATTCTGAGCGAATCATCCACTTTTTTATCTAAAAGGTTTTTATTTTGGCAGCCCTTTTTTCAAAGCGATATGGGCTTTTTCTACTGCTTTTCTTTCTTTCCAGTCCATATACCTTTTTTTGTATCGGCCTTTCATGAAATTATCAAAATTACGCTGCACAGCAAGATTCCATAGGGAATGTGCTTTTACAGCCCAGCTTTTATCCCATGCACGCAGTGAAATAGAGAAAGATCCGTCCAGATATTTCATCCAGTGCCACCAACCTGTAGGCATAAATAATGTATCTCCATGTTCCAGGAAACACTCAATTCCTTCAATACCATCCAAAGCCGGAAATTTTTCAAAATCAGGATTGGCAATATCATAATCTTCCAGTGCATAGGTAGCATAAGGAAGCTTATACAGACGTGTTTTCCATTTGTATTCAAACAGAAGGACATGTTTTCTTCCATTGAAGTGAGTATGGAAAATATGCGGCATGTCGATATCATAATGAAGGAAAGTCACAGAACCTTTACCTCCGAAAAACATACTCGGATATTTATCTAAAAATCCACCCATAAGATTCTTTGGTGGAACATAGTCGTCCAACAGTTTGGGCGCAAATTTTATAGGGTCAAAGAAGAAAATTCTCAAATCTGTAGGCTCTCTCTGAATAAGGTCCACATAATCACGAAAAGGCATTTTCGTAGTCGGTGTATTGATAGGAGCGGCAGGATCTGCTTTGGAACTGTCATAAAGGGGAACTTCAACGTCGCCTACTACTTCCTTCATGTAATCCATCGTCCATTTTTGATAGGCGGGCCACTTTCTTGCCATATTTCTGATTACCACTGGCTTACATGGCTTTAGATATTTTTCACGGAAATCTTCCTGTGAAATGTCATCTACAATATCAATTGGTTTAAGGATTATTCCCATTTGTTCAAATTATTAAGCTAAAGTATTAAATATTTGTGACAATAAAATGGAAAGAATTAAAATTATTTGGAATTAATATAAATAAATAATAAAGCACCTGTTTTTGCTTTGCTTTTTTTGGAGTTATTATAATATGATGTTACCTGCTGTTCTTTTAAAATTTATAGTGTTTATACGGTAAAAGATAGTTGTGAAATACAATAATTGTATGTATAATTGCCGTATTAAAAATGACCATGAAACGTTTTACTACTCTTATTTTTTCACTTGTATTTGCCACTGCTTTTTCACAGAAATCAACCAGAATTTTCACTTCAGATATTGATAACTTTTGGGTGGCATATGACAGCATTCAAAAAACAAATGATTATTCCGGAAAGCTGGATCTCATCAAAAGACTATATACTGATAAAGCAACAAAAGGCTTAAAAGCTTTTATGAATGCCAGAGATTATAACGATAGTGTATATGTGAAAGTCATAGAAAAATACCCTAAATTCTGGAATTCAGTAAGGCCAAATACCTTAACGATAAAAACCAAGACCAAAGAGCTGGAAGCTGGTGTTGTCAGGCTGAAGCAATTGTATCCTGAACTTAAAGACGCTGAAATGTATTTTACCATCGGTGGGCTTAACGCCGGAGGAACTGTGAGCGGAAATATGGTATTGGTAGGAGCAGAACTTGCCACCGGAATTGGGTCTACAGATGTTTCAGAATTTAAAGATGAATGGTTGAAGGGTATGTTTGCCAATCAGTCTCTGGATAATATCGTTTCCCTGAATATTCACGAGTATATCCATACCCAGCAGACGGGGTATCAAAACAGGGTTTTAAATCAGGCCATAAAGGAAGGATCATGCGATCTGATTGCCGGACTTGTGATGAATGAATCTCCGCAAAGAAAATATATTTCTTACGGAATGGTTCATGAAGCTGAAATTAAAGCCAGGTTTAAAAAAGAAATGTTTACCGGTAATCTTGCTGAATGGTTTTATAATGGAAGACAAAAAGGACAGGGTGCGGATTTAGGATATTATGTAGGCTATGTGATCAGTAAAATGTATTACCAGAATGCCAAAGATAAAAAACAGGCTATAAAAGATATTATTGAACTGAACTATAGTGATAATAAAGCAGTGGAAGACTTTTTGGACAAATCAAAGTTTTTCAAAGAAAAGGCCAGTATGCTTGTTAAAGAATATCAAAATCAATTACCGTATGTAGTGAAAACAGAACCAGTCAATGGTTCCGTGGATGTAAATGCCGATACCAAAGAGCTCAGAATTACTTTTTCACAGGAAATGGTTCCCGGCTACTATTCTTTCAATCTTTCTGATAAAGGAAAAGAATATATGCCGATGACCAAAGTGAAAGGAATGGAAAATAATGATAAAACGTTGGTCTTGGGAGTAGATGTAAAGCCCGGCAAAGAGTATGAATTTATACTTACCAATAAAAGTTTCAGGTCTAAAGAAGGGTACCCTCTGAAAGATGAAAACTTGGTTATAAAATTTAAAACGAGGGAAAAATAGTTTGATTACAAACGATTGATAACCAGCTTTTATATACAGTTTCAATAGTTTGCTTTTTGATTGTTATTGGATCTTTCAGTATAACAGAAAGTTTGGGGTAAATATATTCCTGTTCTGTTTATGGGGCTCGGTTTTATATTATCACTTGTTGTTTGGCAGAGTTCGAAAAAAGCTGCAATAGTAAAAGCTTAGTTTGCTTTGCGTAATTCCATTCATTAGAAAATCATTATATTCGGCTTCGTAAAAATAATGATATGCAAGTATATGAAGGGATTTCTGTGGGGTTGTATCTGTTATTAATGATAGGTATAGGCATATATTCTTATAGAAAATCAACAAGTAATTCAGAAGAATTTTTAATTGGCGGCCGGAAAATGGGAGCTGCCGTAACAGCATTGTCTGCAGGAGCAGCCGATATGAGCGGATGGCTTTTGATGGGGGTTCCGGGAGCAATGTATCTTTCCGGAATTTCAAGCTCCTGGATTGCCATAGGATTAACCATTGGTGCTTATCTCAATTATATTATTGTAGCCCCAAGGCTCAGAATTTATACAGAGGTGGCACAGAATGCCATTACGTTACCTGTATTTTTTGAAAACAGGTTTAAAAATAAAAATCAGCTTCTGAAGATCACGTCGTCTATTTTCATTCTGGTGTTTTTTACCCTGTACACTTCTGCAGGAATGGTATCGGGAGGAAAATTATTCGAATCTGCTTTCGGAATGGATTATACGGCGGGCTTACTTCTGACAAGTCTGGTGGTAGTGCTGTATACATTTTTAGGTGGTTTTCTGGCAGTAAGTCTTACTGATTTTGTGCAAGGTACCATTATGGTATTAGCATTGGTGATTGTTCCGATTGTAGCGATTTCCCAAATCGGAAGTGTGGGAGAGACGTTTTCTCTGATTGAAGCAAAAAATCCAAAATATCTGGATCTGTTCAGAGGAACCACAACCGTAAGTATTGTGTCTTTATTGGCATGGGGATTAGGATATTGCGGTCAGCCTCATATTCTGGTACGTTTTATGGCCATTGACAAACCTAAAGATCTGATCAAAGCGAGACGCATCGGGATTACATGGATGATCTTTACTGTTGCCGGAGCTCTGGCCATAGGATTGGTAGGAATCGCTTATCTGCAAAAGTTCGATATGAATACCATGATGAAGTTTGACGGATCAAAGACGGAAGCAGAAACTATTTTCATTTATTTCTCCCGTATATTATTCCATCCGTTCATTGCAGGATTTTTACTTACAGCTATTCTGGCAGCGGTAATGAGTACGATTTCCTCTCAGTTATTGGTGACTTCTAGTTCATTAACAGAAGATATTTACAAAGCTTTTCTGAATAAAAAAGCAACTTCTAAGCAATTATTAATAGCAAGCAGACTTTCTGTTTTACTGGTAGCTGTCATTGCGGTACTTTTGTCCCTGGATCCAAAGGATAGTATTCTCAATCTGGTGGGAAATGCATGGGCAGGTTTTGGTTCTGCATTCGGGCCCCTGATCCTGCTGTCGCTTTTATGGAAAAAGGCAACATGGCAGGGAGGCTTTGCCGGGATGATGGTAGGGGGAATCACAGTTTTAGCCTGGGTTTATCTACAACATCCGCTGAAAGGCTGGTACGAAATCATTCCTGGGTTTACGCTTTCCCTGTTGACTAACGTGATTGTTTCATTATCAACATATAAGCCTGATCCTGTCATTGAAAGCGAATTTAATGAAGTTCAAAAGATCATGCACGAATAGCATCCGGCACTAAAATATTACAGTTATAAAGAATCTCCTCTTGCACAAGTAAGGGAGATTCTTTATTTTACATTTATAATAAAATCGAAAATTTATTATTATTTAACAGTCTGTGCTATAGGTGTTTTATTGTTTTTTGCCATTAATGATTAGCATAATAAGTGCAAGGATAAAGCCTATAATGCTCGACCATATTATATTTTCAATACCATAATGGGCAATCCAGCTCCCTCCAAGCAGAGTTCCGGCTGTAACGGCAAAGTTTCCACAGGAAGTAAAAATACTGTTGATGAACTCTGAAGAATCGGAAACAGATGAGGTCACATTCACATTACTGATTAGAAATCCTCCGGAATGAACTAATCCCCAGCATCCTATTATCCAGATCATGGGTTTAAAGTAACTTCCATAATATCCAATCAGGAGATGAATGCCTGATAATAAGATTAAAAACACCAGAGTTGTTTGAAACGGAAATTGGCTCATATATCGTCCCGCAATTTTATTTCCTGCAATTCCTACTGTTCCAAACAGGAAGAGCATGATGCTGATTTGTAGGCCGTTCATTCGGGTAACACTCCTTAAAAATTCGGCCATATAACCATAAGTTGAATACATGGCTGTAATGATAAAAAATGCAAGGAAAATTCCGATCCACAAATGTTTATTCCGAAATATTTCCATGGAGAATTTATTTGATGATATTCCTGTATTTTGAATCGATGGTAAATAGATCCATACAGCTAACAGAGCGACTCCGTTAATAAAAGCAGTAAGTAAAAAGAAGCCTGCCAAGAGAAAAGATCAGACATAAAAGTTGCCAACGGAACTCCTAAAACAGTCGCCAATGTAAGCCCTGAAAAAATAATGCTCACAGCCTTTGACTTTTCTTTAGGATCTGAGGTTTGACCGGCAACAGATAAGGCAATAGACCAGTACACCGGATGGAAAAACGCAGGAAGCATTCTGACAATAAGAAGCAGATGGAAATTTGAGATATAGGCTGACAGAATATTGGTGGCAACAAAAATAAGCAAGGAAAATACCAATAGATTTTTTCTTTTGAATGAAGATAATAAGAGAAGCATGAAAGGGCCAAAGACAGCCACAATCATTGCAAATATACTGAGTAACCATCCTGCTTTTTCAATGGAGATCCGGAATGTAGAAGCAATTTCCGGCAATACGCCAATCACTCCGAATTCTGTGGTTGTAATTCCGAAAACACCTAGCGCCAGTACATAAAGATTTCTGTTCATATTCATTTTTTTTTGCAAATTTGCAGAATAGACTATCAGAAAACTATATACTTACCTTTTAGTTCTATACTTACCTTTTTGAAAGTACTAATCTAAAAAACGTTGTTATGCCTGAATTTTTCCATGATAAAAGACTGTATTATACTCCTATTGAATTTGCGTTAAGTCATATTGGAGGAACCTGGAAAATGCCTATTTTGTGGAGGTTACAGGAGAAACCTCTTCGCTTTAGTGAGCTTAAAAAGGATATTCCTCATATTACAGATAAGATGTTGACGAGCCAGTTGCGTGAACTGGAAGCCAAAGAGATGATTCACAGAGAAGTTTTCCCTGTAGTTCCACCGAAAGTGGAGTACAGTCTTACAGAAAAAGGAAAGAAAGCCATTCCGGTTATTGAAATCATTATGACATTGGGCTACGACTTCATGAAAGGTGAAGGAATTGTTTTCCCTCCCAAAGAATAATAAGGTTATATTTCCCATTACATAACGCTTTTTTCATACCTTCACCATAAAATTGATTCTATAGCATGAAGCTGAAATTAGGGATATTAGATCAGTCACCCGCCACCATGGGCGGCAGTGCGGCATCTGCATTGAAAAACAGTCTTAATCTTGCTGTAATGGCTGAAGAAACAGGGTATCACAGTATCATGTATTCCGAACATCATGGTGTAGAAGCGTATGCCAGTTCCAGCCCTGAACTTTTAGCTGCTATTGTTCTCAGTAAAACAAACCGGATCAAAATAGGAACTGCCGGAATCATGATGAGAAACTATTCTGCCTATAAGATTGCAGAATGGACCAAAATGTTGTCAACCTTATATCCTGAGCGTTTTATTCTCGGTCTGGGAAAAGCTCCCGGAGGATTAAAAGATGCTGTCATGGCACTGAACAATCATAAACCAGTTATTTTATCCAATATGGAAACCAAACTGGAAGAGATTATTCAATTCATAAAAGATAAAGAAGGGATATATGATGGACTTATAGCACAGCCGACTCATGTACAGCATATTCCGGAAATTATGTGGCTGGGCTCAGGAATGACTTCTGCCAGAGAAGCAGCCAGACACGGAGTCGGATATTCGTTCGCCGCTTTTATGAATAGTGAAAATGGAAAGGAAAATACAGATACTTACCTCAAAGAATTTGATAGCACACAATATTTTCCCCGGCCTTCATTACAGGTTGCTGTGGCAGTATCAGTAGCGGACAAAATTGAAGATGCCAGACGCAATGCTTATGGAATGGCCTATCAGTTTTTGCAATCCAGACAATTGGCAAGTCCCAATGCGGTTTTTTCTCCGGAAGCAGTAGAACAGAAAATTTTGGGAACAAAGGAGGAAGAAGAATTCTTTACTACATTAAACAGAATTATTATAGAAACCCCGCAATCTGTAGATCAGAGATTAGATGAGATTTCCCAAAAGTACCATACAGATGATCTTCTGATCCTGTGTAATATGTACCGGGAAGAAGATCGTATAAACACTTATAAAAGTATCATTAAAAATAATAGATAAACTCCACAGTATCAAATTTCTGTTGTGCTATGGAGCTTTATTTATATTATAATTCAAATCCATGAAACAGAATATATCAACATTATATATCATTACAGGAGGCCCGGGAGCAGGAAAAACAACGTTGCTGGATGAATTAAGCCGCCATGAACTGATAACTGTACCTGAAGAAGGAAGAAGAATCATTAAAGAACAGATGGATTCCGGTGGTGAAGGGCTTCCATGGCTTAACAAAGAACTTTTTGCAGAGATGATGTTCGAAGAATCTGTAAAAACCTACCTGAGAATAAGTCAGACAACTTCTGCAGAACCTGTTTTCTTTGACCGTGGAATACTGGATACACTTGGTTATATGAAACTTGAAAATATTCCTGTTCCGGAATCTATGGAGGTTAAAACAAGAGAAATGATTTATCATAACAATGTTTTCATTCTGCCGCCATGGAAAGATATTTACGAAAATGACCCTGAAAGAAAACAAACCTTTGAGAAATCTATGCTTACCTTTGAATGTATGAACGAAATTTATCAGGAATATGGTTACAATATCATAGAAGTCCCGAAAATTTCAGTAGAAAACAGAGCCCGTTTTATCCTTGACAGGCTCATATAAAGAATTTTATCATTTATCAATTATCACTCATCAATTATCAATTATGAACCATTTTCCTTTTGAAAAAGAACTGATCGAAATGGCTGACCAGGATCTGTCCGTCAGAGAAAAACTATTGCTGGCTGGAGAATTATCCGGAGGTTATCATCCTGAAATGGAAAATATTCATAGAGCCAATGCCAAACGGCTGCGGGAAATTATAGCAGAAATAGGCTATCCCACAATCTCAAAAGTCGGCGGGAAAGCTAATGATGCAAGCTGGCTGATTATCCAGCATGCCATCGGGGAACCTGAATTTATGAAAACATGTTATGCTATGATGGAAGAACATTCCAATGATATTAACCCTTTGCATAAAGCCTATTTATACGACCGGATTCAGGTTTTTCAGAGTAAACCTCAAAAGTATGGGACACAGTTGACCCCTGAAGGAGTAATTTATCCCGTAGAAAATAAAGAAAACCTAAATACAGAACGCGAAAAGGTAAATCTGCGGGCTCTTTCCGAATCAGATATCAATAAAATTCCGGATGCTGAAGACATTCCGGAAATTGATAGCAAAGACGCTGAATATACCATCTGGAGGAAAAAAGCAGGATGGAT
Source organism: Chryseobacterium sp. PCH239 (assembly GCF_018924625.1). NCBI lineage: Bacteria > Pseudomonadati > Bacteroidota > Flavobacteriia > Flavobacteriales > Weeksellaceae > Chryseobacterium > Chryseobacterium sp. PCH239. The sequence continues at coordinate 1,215,592 of NZ_CP073027.1, read as the reverse complement.
TTAAGACTCTTTTAATAAAGGTCTCGGATCAAACAGAACCTTTAAAGTACGGATCTTTCCATCCTTTATGTGATACCATCCCGAAGATTCTATTGTTTTTTCTCCCATATCAATATTGTACCAGAAACAAACATCTTCACCGGAAGTAAAAGTTTTAAGAATTTCATACTTAAACTTCATCTGCTTCATATCCTTGATGTAAACAGGTGCGCCTTCTCTTTTTCCCATTACCCCTATAAATTTAAAATCAGGATCGAGACAGCTTTCCGCCTTGTCAAAATTTTCTTCATTTAAATAGTGGATAAACTGTTCTGCAACGTTTTGAATGGTATTACTCATAAAGATTGTTTTTATTGGTGAATACAAAATTAAAGGTTCACTGACCATTCCCTTGTGACTATAATCACAAAATGCTTTTATCTCTTTTTGAACTTATTTTAAAACAGGAATTCTTCCTTTTGCATAAGCAATCTGTTCTTTTTCTTTGTTCTGATCAGGATTGTTTTTAAGATACAGCTGATAGTAGGTTACTGCATTCTTAGGCTGCTTCAGATTGAGATCATAAAGAAGTCCCAAACGGTAATAAATAATATTGCTGGTCCCAAAAGTCAACCCTCTTTTGTAAGCGGTCACCGCCTCGTTATACTGATTTTGAGCTTCATAAATGCCTGCCAGTGCAGCATAATAAAGGTTGGTGTGGTCAGAAATAGCTTCATCAATAGTCTTTTGAGCATAGAGGGCAGCGTTGTTATAATCTTTCAGTTCACGATAGCTCAGTGCCATAAAATATAATGTGCCTTCATTTTGTACTCCCATGTCTTCCAGCATTTTGTAAAGCATAATGCATTTTTGATAATCCTTTACATAAAAATAAGCCTGTCCCACATCGTTCATTACATTGACATCAGCATGGTTTTTCAGAAGTTTTTCACCAGTTTCAATCACTTCCGGATATTTGGTGAGCTGATTGGCAACCGGCAATAGAGCTTGTTGTAAAGTAAAGTTTTCAGTATCAGCCGCGATCGCTGTTTTCAATACATCATAAGCGGGTTGATATTGTTTGAGACCGCTATAAGTTATCGAAAGATCATAAGCCACATCAGGATCGGTAGCATTCAGTGTATTGGCTTTTTTAAGATAATTAAGTCTGGATTCCGGTGTTTCTGCATAAGCAGCAAGCTGTTTATAAGCACTGAAATTAAGACTGTCAAGCTGAATGATCTGTTGAAGAAAGGTTTTGGCATTAGAAACATTTCCACGTCTGGAGTTAATACTTGCTAAACTGAATAGAGTAGGCAGGTTGTTGGGTTGAATAGTGTTGATTTTCAGATAACTTTTCTCTGCATCAGGCAGTTTTCCAGCCATCATATTACAGTAAGCAATTTGTGAAAGGGCTTTTATATCCTGTGTATCTCCGGGATATATGCTCTGAAGATAAGTAGCTGCATCAGCATAACGTTGTGTTTCATAATACTCAAGAAGTTTTTCAGTATCAATTTTTGCAGACTGGGCAGTAAGATTTTTAAAGCTTAATAGAATAATACACAGGCAAATTCCTCTTTTCATCATGATTATTTTTTAACTAAAATATTAGATATTTATTGAGCTTCCAAATTTTGGACTCACTTATTGGGGACTTTTTTAATCTTATGAATGATTTGCAACAAAACCTTAACCTCAATATCATTAGATTTCTTATATTCACTGTACGGAAAAAGCAAAAGATATGGAAATAAAAACTGTGCAGTCATTCCTTGAGTATTACGGGAAAATAAGAGAAAGAACAAACCGTATTATTGAAGTTGTTCCTCCTGAGCATATTGATTTTTCCTACAAACCAGGGAAATTTACCATTGGTGATCAGATAAGGCACATTGCTGCCATTGAACGCTATATGTATGGAGAAACCATTGCAGGAAGGAGAAGTGCTTATCCTGGATGTGGTAAAGACCTTGCTGACGGCCATGAAAATACAGTTCAGTTTTTCAATGAAATGCACAGGCAGACTCTTGAAATCATTGAAGGATTATCAGACGAAGATCTTACCAGGAAATGTCTTACTCCTGCCAATAGTGAAATTTCCGTATGGAAATGGCTTCGCGCCATGATAGAACATGAAATCCACCACAGGGCAGAATTATACATCTACCTGAACCTTCTGGATGTAAAAACACCTCAAATTTATGGGCTTTCTGCAGAGGAAGTGCAGGAGATCAGTGTGAAATTATAAGGGATCATCAGATTATTAACAACAAAAACCAGCTGCCAATGTACCGCTGGTTTTTTTGTTAAAAGATCTTATATTTTGATTTATTTCTATCTTAAGTGAAAAATTGTTTGTTTTCGTTTATTAAAAATTGTTAAATATTTATTTGATATATAGGTGTTTATTCCTTTTTTTAATCATTTACTTTAGAATTATTTATAAAAAGTCGTAGAACTACGACAAAATTTCAGATTACATGATGAAAATTTTCTGAATAGCGGTTACCGTTTTATCTTTGTAATACCACCAATCCAATTACAAAAAATTAATAATGATTAAAACCCACATATTATAAGAATAAGATCAAGAGAAATCTTGAAATTCAACAGGGGTATAAAGTAAACTTACACTTATACTTTTCCTTTTTAAGACCCTGTTCTGATCTCAATATCCGGATTTTACCATTACCATGGAGTACGGATAACGAAAAATGTATCTGAACTTTGTTGTTCAGATCAATTTCAGGCTTAAAAAAACTGACACCCAATCAATCAAAATATTACAATTATGTTTCAGGACGATCATTCACCCAAAATGCCTGTTTCCAAAGATAAAATTTCAGCTGTAAAGAATATTAAAGAGACATTGACAGATCAGGCAGTCAACAAAGCTGCTCAGGAAATACAGGAAAAATCGAGCGGAACTATTAAGAAAGCTACAGAAAAAATGGCTCAGGTTCAGGCGTATACAGGTGTGGTTCAAAACGGTTCTCAAATGTTTATGAATCAGGTTAAACAACCGAACCCTCCCACACTGGTAGAAGATAAAGTATGGGCTAAACAGCCTACTTCAGGGATTTATAATGCCAGTACAATACCCGGAAATCAAGTTGCTGGGATCAATCGTGTAGTAAAACTTGAAATTGTAATTGACGGAAAAGTGATAAAACATTTCAAGCATTTTCAGTTAAAACAAAGTGCTGTAAAACATCATGAATTCGATCTGATGCTGGCCCACGATACGTTAGGGAGTTCAGAAAACCACAATCTTGAAGAAGCTCAAAACTTCCTTGGAAAAAGAATTACCGTAATTTTCAGATATAAAGATGTTGAAGACGGCCCCGAAAGAAACTTTGTAGGAGTGATCACAGAAGTAGGTTTCAGCCAGGAAAAAGGAAGCCTGGGAAATATTGTTCTTACAGGATCAAGCCCTACGGTTCTTTTGGATGCAGCTCCTCATATTCAAAGTTTTGGCGGAGCACAGGAAATTAGTCTGAACAGTATTGCAGATCAGGTAATCAAAGAAGGGCTTGGGCAAAGCAGTTTTGATTTCAGGGTGGATGCTGCCCATGGAAATGTTTCTTACAGCTCACAATATGAGGAGACCCATTATAACTATCTGGCCAGAATTGCAGAAGCCTACGGTGAACAGTTCTATTACGATGGTGAAGTATTGCATTTCGGAAAACTTCCGCCTCAGGAAAAACCTGTGAAGCTTACGTATGGAAGCAGTGTGAGTGATATCAAGATAAAAATGAAAGCTCAGCATGTGAATCCTTCATTTTATGGTTATAACAGTAGTAAAAATGAAAAATTAACAGCAGGAAGTTCAAAAATTAATCATACTTCAGATATTGCCAAAAGAGCGTATGAAATTTCAGAAAAAACTTTTACGACTCCTTCATTAAGAGTGGCTCCCATAAAAGCGGTGTCTTTCATCGATGTGGAAACTTCCCAGAAAGGGACTGCTGGTAGTAAGGCTGTTGAAGTCTTTGTTATTTCAGGAATTACCACAGTGCCATTTCTTTATCCCGGCTGTATCGCGGATATAGAAATGAGAAAAGCTGAAAGCAGTGAAACGACCTATTTTACCAAACTGATGATTACTGATATGTACCATGAGGTAGATGCCAGAGGATATTATACCGGAACTTTTGAAGCAATAGCTTCTGATACGGGATTTATTCCACGTCCGGAGTTTCATACCCCAAAAGCAGATGCACAATTTGCCAAAGTAATTTCCAATGTAGATCCTTTGAATCAGGGTAGAGTTAAAGTACAGTTCGACTGGCAAAATGGTTCTACCACAACAGAATATATCAGGGTAATGACTCCAGATGGTGGAGGAAGCGAAAAAGTGAGTAAAAATCGTGGTTTCATGGCGATTCCGGAAGAAGGTGACCAGGTGGTGGTTAATTTCGCGCACCAGCATCCTGACCGTCCGTTCGTGATGGGAGGAATGTTCCATGGAGGCGTTGGCGGCGGCGGTGGTGCCGGAAATAATATTAAAAGCTTAAGCAGTAAAAGCGGGCATACAATGAGCCTGGATGATGCTGGTGGGATTACCGTAAAAGATAAAGATCAAAATTCTGTTTTTCTGGACGGAGCAGGAAATATAAGCATAGACAGCAAAATTTCCATTACGCTGAATTGTGGAAGCAGCTCAATCTATATGGATAAAGATGGCAATATTCAGATTAAAGGAAAAGAAATATTTGTACAGGGAGTCAATATTGGAGTTGGTGGAACAACGAGTATCGGAGTTGGAGTAGGACCTGAAAATGGTGAACCTACTTCCGGTGTTGGAATCAAATCTGATACCCTTGATATCGGAACCAATACGCTTTCCATGAGAGGTGATACTGAAGCCAATCTTAGCAGTGGAGGAAAAATTAATGTTGGCGGCGGAAGTGAAACAAATATTGTAAGTGGAACTGTAAAACTGAATTAATGAATCCTGTAGATTTGGAGTTGGTGAAGTTAAAAAGACAATGGCAGAAAGTTGTTTCAAAAAACGAAGAAAAACCTATGCTGATCTGTATAGGCGAAAAACATGAAACGGATCTTTTTGACGGATTTATCAAATCGAAACTTTCTGAAGATGAAGAAAGTGATGATGTTTTTTTACTCCATTATCAGGAATTTAACGGAATGAACTCTTTCGGGCAAACCTTATTGGATGAATGGACTGAGTTCTATGAGATGTTGAAAAAAAGCGAAGAGAATATTCCTCAATGGGATTTGAAAAACCCGGAAGAAAACTTTAAAACAGATGCATATAAGGCATTTTATCCTTTGATGGAATTAAAGAAGAACTTCCCTAATATTCAGGATTCTAAAATTTACATCTACATTGCTCCACTCAGGATCAGTGATACCGGGGAACTTTCTTTATGGGTGAAAGAGTGGTGCAGGATCTGTGAAATGTCAGAGAATAAAGATATTAAACTGGTATGGGCAGAACATCATACCTACAGAACTTTGCCCAATATCTCTTCTGCGCATAGCTTCAGAGTGGAAGTAGACATTCATCAGTTAATGCAGAATACTGCGGCTCACACTAACCGCAAGAAGAACAGTCCGGATACGGATTTTCAACAACAGATTCTTATCGCAAGCAATCACTTAAGCAAAGAAAGATTCAAAGAAGCAGAGCATGCATTGAAAACAGCTGTGAAACTTGCCAAAGAACAAAAGAATAAACAGGGAGAGATTTCTGCTTATTTTATGCTTACCCAGGCTTATACTGCAGACAGGAAGAAAGAAAAGGCAGAAGATACCTACCGCACAATATTAGAAGAAGTAGAACCGGATAGCCCTTTAGCAGTTCAGATGTATATGAATTATGGTAGTTTTCTGCTGGGAAACTCTAAAAAATCCAAAGCAGAAATAATATTTGAAAAAGCTGCAGAAACTGCTCAGAAAATAGGAGAATATGCAATGGCGATTGAGTGTTACAGAATCATCGCTACATTGAATGACACGGTTCTGACAAAAGATAAAATGATCAGATATTTTGAAAAATGTCTGGATATAGCAAAATTGATGGATTCTTCAGCCAGAGAACAGAGCAGCCTTAGGTTTGTAGCCTCAATGCTTATTCTCAAATATGAAGGTGATACCGATAAAAAAACAATACTGAACAATGAAATGAAGACTTATTTTGGTGATGACTGGAAGGTGAGTGTAGAAAAACCAAAAGCAGGGTAATCTCAAATTAAAAGAAATCATGGCAGATCTGAATAAAAAAACAGTAAAACCCATCAAGGTAGCAAAGCCGGATATGAACCCGGACCGCTCCTGGAAGGTCAAAGCAGACGTTACTTCGGTAAGTTGGGATAAAACCACACAGGGCTGGAAAAACGGAATGAAAAATAATTTTGATTCCCTGAATCCTGTTTCTATGGCTAAATCCATATTGGGAGGAGATGCCGGCCAGCCGGAGAAAAGCAGTGGAGGCGGAGGTGGCGACAGTGCTGTGACAACAGAAAGAGCAGCACCGGAAAGCAAAGTGAAACTGATTAAGGTCAATAATCCTGCAATGCCTTCCACAGCTATTCAGCATACAAGTAAGCATTTTGATATCGTACTGGCCATTGATATTCACTGGACGCTCATTCCGCCGCCACCTTCATTTATGTTTATTCCTTTGCCATTGCCTCATCCGTTTATCGGGATTGTTTTTGATATTATGGATTATATTACCATCAAGATTCCGGTTCCGCAATTTGCAAGAAATCTGATGCCTTCTCTTCCGGAAAGTATTCCGATGGGAGGCTCAATATATGTTCACGGAAGGCATAAAGCTACCACTACAACCAGTGTGATGGGAGTGGTGATTCCATTCAGACATGTTACATCGCTTATTCCGGTGTATCTCATTCCTTTTCCTCAGGAAGCTCCCCATGAAGGAGAAGTGTATTACGGCTCACAGACCGTTCTGGCACAGGGAAGTAAAATGAGCGGAAATCAGCCTCAACAGGTATTAACGTGTATGGGATTTCCTTTCGGAATGACCATGCTGCCTGCAATGCCGGATAAACCCAAGAAAAATCCATTGGCTTATTTTGCTTTCTACAATAACTTTTCAAGCATGTATATCCAGATCAATACGGGAGGCCCTGTATTGGTGGGAGGAGCCTTTGTTCCTCATACTTATACACCCGGAGAAATGCTGATGCGTCTTGCAGGGATGTTCTTAATGAGAAGTTTAACAAAGAAAATAGGAAAACTGGGAGCGAATGGTTTAAAAAAGCTTAATAACAGTGTTCTTAAAAAAGCTCCTTTCAATAAGTTTAAATTTTCAAATGCTCTTTCTAAGAAATTATGTCATTGGGGGCTGGAACCTGTTAATTTTGCAACGGGTGCTATGTTTTTTGAATGGGAGGATTTCGAAATTCTGGGGAATACTCCTTTAACCTGGAAAAATAAATGGCACAGCGATAGACCTTATGATTTTGGGCCTTTAGGAAATGGCGTTTTTAATAATCACGATCTGTTTATCCTTCCTGAAGAGAATAACAAATTTGCCGGATGGATGCATCCTGAAGAAAATATAGCCATGCTTGTTCCCGTACCTGAAATCGGAGAAGAAATGACCTATTTCAGAGATCAGAAAATCTGGCAATACAGACCAAATAATAGTATTTGGGTTGTTCGCAAAGGTACAGACATCTACACTTATACCCGCTTTCATCATGTTACAGAAGGAGTGATATATAAAATTGCAAGGATCGAATATGGTGACGGAACTGTTCGTGAATATGAGTATGAAGGCCGCAATATTGTTCTAAAAAGGATAAAAGATGTTAATACAGAAACAAGTATAGAAACCACTATTCACCCTGAATATAAAAAGATAACAGAAGTCTGTTATTGCTATAAAAACCAAAAAGATCTGTTGGTCCGTTACAGTTATGATGAGCGTGGAAATCTTACCCATGTCTGGGATATTCACAAAAAAGCGATCGTCTTTGAATATAATGGGAAAAATCAAATTGTAAGAAGAGTCAACCGAAATGGGATGAGCTATATCTGGAAATATGATAAAAAAGGGAGGGTAGTATATACTAAAGGTTTGGATGGATATATGGAAGGAAGTTTTCATTATGATGAAGAAGAAGGCTTCACAGAAGTAATATACCCTAAACAAGATAATAAAACAGAACGTTATTATTATGATGATCATTTTCTTGTATATAAAAAAGTAGATGGAGAAGGTGGGGAAACCTGGTATGACTTTACAGCATACAATGAACTGAAAATGATAGGAAGCCCGGAAGGACGTGTTCAGGGGTATACGTATGATGAAATGGGAAATATCAAGACTTTTCACAGTCCTGATGGAGAAGAATATCATTATCAGTATAATGAGTTTGGACAGGTTATTGCCCGTTTTTCACCTTCGGGAGCTTCTGAAACATGGAATTATGATGAGCATGGAAGATTAATCAGTCATACAGATGCGGCAGAAGAAAATGTTTATTATGAATATGCTGATGGAAAAAGGCTTCCGGAAAGATGCATAAGAGAAAAAGTTACGGCATTTTACGAGTATAATGAAAGAGGACAGCTTACTCAACTTACCAATACTATCGGAACTGAGCAATTTTGGAAATTTGATGACTATGGAAGGCTGTTGATTTTTAGTCCGAAACCTTTAAGCAGAACTGTTTGGAACAGAGATAAAATGGGAAGAGTGGTTGAAGTGAATGAACAGGGGCAATTACCATTGAAACTTCGCTACGATGCGTATGATCTTCCGGTGTATGCTACAGATGGCCGTGCAGAATGGTTGATGAGTTATACTCCAATGGGAAGCTTAAAGCGGCAGATCCGCCGGAATGCCCTCACAAATAAAAAAGAGGAAACACTAGCCTTTGGCTATGATGCTTACGAAAATTTAGTAAGTATGACCAATGAAAAAGGAGAGGTCTATATTTTTGAAAGAGATAATAATAACAAAATTATTGGTGAAACCGGCTTTGAGGGACGCAAAACAATCTTTATCCGTGATAAGGATGGTTTGATAACCCAAAAAAGAAACCCTCATGGAAATACAATCTTTTATGAATATGATCTGGCAGGAAGAATAACGCAGGTGGATTATCCGCACGGAACCTGGGAGGCATATCAATATGATACTTCAGGCTTGCTTATCAAAGCAGATAACGAAGATAGCAGTGTTAGCTTTCAGAGAAACCAGCTGGGGCAGATTATCAATGAAAAACAAGGGGAGCATTTAGTTCAATATAAATACGATCAGCAAGCTAATCTTATCGGTCTGGAAAGCAGCTTAGGAGCGAAAATTGATTATTCCTATACTGATCTGGGACAGCTTAGAAACATTTCCGCCAACACTACAGAGGTAATTTTACCCTGGCAGATGAATGTTGAAACCCGTAGAAATGAGCAAATCCTTTCCCGTGAAATGACCGGGAATGTGGAAAGTACTTTTGAATTCGATCATACCGGAATGCCTATAAGCCAGAAAGTAATTACTCATAAAGCAAATACTACTTTTCATAAAGACTATATATGGGGAGAAGGAAGCCGGTTGTTGACTATACTTGACAAAGTAAAAGGTGGTAGAACAAGATTTGATTATGATGCATTTGGAAGTCTTGCTGCTGCAGAATATTCCAACGGAAAAGTTCAGCATAAAAACCCTGATGAAACGGGCTGCTTATATGAAAGTATAAAACGTACCGATCGTATTTATGATAAAGGTGGAAAGCTGATGCGTGACAAAAACTGGTTTTATCATTATGATGAAGAAGGAAATTTGTTATTAAAGAGTAAAAGGGTGATCAATAATGCGAGGCCAGAACATCAGGAAAAATCAAACAGCGCTCATCCTTATTACAAAGCCATTGCCTCGGATTGGCTTAGCCGCCCGAAAATGCCGGAAGGTGTTATTTTACCTGATGTGAACGATAATTCCTCAGCAGAAATTCAAAAAACTGAATGGGAATCCGGTGACTGGGCTTATTCCTGGAGGGCTAATGGAATGCTGGCTAAAGTAAAGCGTCCTGATGGTAAAGAAGTGAGTTTTGAGTATGATGCACTGGGAAGAAGAATTTCTAAAATTGGCTGGCAGAAAATAACTCGTTATATTTGGGATGGTAATGTTCTTTTACATGAATGGAATTATAATATTGAGGCAAGACCTGCCAATGAAATTGATGATGAAGGAAATATTATAAATAAGCAAGAGCCTGTAGAGAATTTAATAACATGGGTTTATGAAACAGGGAGCCATGTGCCGTCTGCAAAGATTGAAGGAAACAGAAGGACTTCAATTATTTCAGATTATATAGGGAGACCTGCGCAGGCTTATAATGAGGATGGAAATCTGGTCTGGAGTGCCGACTATGATATTTTCGGAAGAATTGAAAATGTAAATGGTGATGAATCATTTATTCCTTTCCGACAGCAAGGGCAGTATGAAGATGAAGAGACGGGACTTTGTTATAATAGGTTCCGTTATTATGATGGAAAAAGCGGGACTTATCTTTCTCAGGATCCAATGGGTCCGCTTGGAGATAATCCCAATCTGTATGCATATACCCATGATAGTAATTCGGAAATTGATCCGCTGGGATTAATAGAGGTTGACGGGGGATGGTCACGAAGAAAAGCAGAACGAGGTTCAATTATAAAAGCAAAAAGACCTACACCTCCTTCTATACATGCTACCAAACATATTCAGGCCACTTCTATGGAAGATGCTAAAGCCAGAAGTATTAAAGGAGTAGGCGGTAAACCCGAAGGATCATATTTCCCGGATGTAGTAAAAGATAACTTCAAAAATTTTGAGAAAAAAGCCGCATTTGATGCCATGAGAAAGGGTAATGTAGTACCGAATGGTGGAGTTACTTACTATATTTATGAACATCCTACGGATATTGGATATAATATGGGAGAAAAAACAAGATTTATGAGAGTGGAAGTGGCTTCCGGTACCATACACAGCCATCCGATATCAGAGGCAGATGCCAATAATTATATAAAAAAAGCAAATTATCCATAACGATGAAAGATAAAGGAATACTAAACACTGGAATTCAGGTTGAAGGCGGATGGAGTATTGATGCAAACGTTTTTATAGACAAAAATTATAATATAGAGGATATCCCTTTTGATGATACCTTATTGTTTAGTGCTGTAAATCACATTACAGGAAAAAATATTTCAGTTACCTATGAAAACAGTAACGTAGGATATTCTTTTGATTTCTGTATGCTATCCAGAAGGTTAGGGGAATGGCATCATGATGGTGCAGCTATTTATAAAACAATAGAGACAGGTCATCAAATTGATAAATTATACAATACATTATCAGAATACCTGAATCCTTCAAAAAAAGAGCTTATCCCTTTAAAAATTTCAAGCTGGACCATTGTTTATAATAATCTGATAAGAAATGAAGCTTTGTATGATGATATAGAATTGATTTTTTCAGCAGTAAGAGGAAAACTTTTTATAGACATTACCTACAATCGGAATTCTGAAAAACCTTACTATATCTATATCGGATTATCAAAATATGAATATTCCCAAATTATTTACAGTTTGAATAAACCGGCAAGAGAATACCAGGAATTATTTTTAAAAAATATAGATGAAGTTGTTGTCATAATTAATGATTTTCTCATAGAACAAGACAATTATTTATCTGAAATTTCAAGAAAAACCTGAGTGCTGTACTGATGTGAAATGGATAGTAAGTCAAAAGCATAGCAATAGAGTTTAAATATTTAATCCAAATCCAATTCAAATATATTATGAAAAAAATATTCTCAGAACTTAAAGGTTTTGTGGTGTTTAGTCCAGAACTTTTAGCAAAATATCTGGAAGAAAATCACCTTTCCGGTAATAATATTTTAAAATATTTTGTAGAAAACGAACATGGGGATGAAATAACAAAATCAGGAATCGCTATTCCAATTATAGGGGTAGAGGAAGACTATTATGCATTCCGGGTTTCTGTAAATGAGGAAAAAATCCTGAATGATGATGAAGTAGAGGTAGAGTCAAGAGGCTGGGTTTTTCAGACGGCTAATAATGAAGTAAAAATTGTAGGAATTGGCTATTTAAAAGATATTACTACCATTAATGAGGAAAACAGTATTACGTTATCCTTGGAAAACGGATGGCATACTTTGAAAATACGGGGAGGAAGTCAAAATGGCGAAAGACTATTTGAGTTGCACATGGAAAAACAGGATGCATACCCGGCTTTCAGCGGAGACGTGACTACCGAGTATTACTATGGTTAAAAAATTAAATATTTCATCCCTGAGTTTAAATATCTGATGTTGAGATCTTAATATTCAAATTTTATTTGGCTAAGGACATTGCTATCTCTTTAAAACACCAGAAATACGAATTTTATTGTAAAAATATTTTGTCAGTAATAAAAAACTTTCTATATTTGCACCACTGAAAACAACGGTACTACCGGAGTTAAAGGAGAGTTGGCAGAGTGGTCGATTGCGGCAGTCTTGAAAACTGTTGACTGTAACAGGTCCGGGGGTTCGAATCCCTCACTCTCCGCCAGGTTAGAAACCAAAATAAGCTAAAACGCTGTAAACATCAATGTTTACAGCGTTTTTTGTTTTAGCGCAGTATCAAAAAAAACCAAAATAGGTCACGATTTATATGTCCTATTTCGTGTCCCATTCAAAAAATTACAAAAATGGGTCACGAAAAATCAAGCAAAGCCCGACCAATAGGCAGTCTAACGATTGTACATCTTGCAAAAAGTGGTAACAAAAAGTAAATTATTAAACCATCAAAGTTATCACACAATGAACAAAACATTCAACCTGTTATTCTTTATCAAAAAGAATAAAATCAGAACCAACGGAACCGCTCCCATCTACTTACGAATTACGATAGACGGCAAGGCAGCAGACATTGCTGCCAAAAGGTATATCGATCCGAAGAAATGGGATGTTAAAGCACACAAGGCACTAGGTAATTCGCAAGAAGCTAAAACACTGAATCTCTATCTAAAAACTTTAGAACAGAAAGTTTACGATTTCCACTACCTGATGCTGAAAGAAGAAAACTTTGTAACTGCAGAGGGTTTAAAATCTAAACTGCTTGGAACTGACATTGAGAAAAGAATGCTCATTCCCATATTCCAGGAGCATAATGACAAAGTGGAAGCTTTGGTCGGTCAGGATTTTGCTCCCGGGACACTGGAATGTTACAAAACATCTTTAAAGCATACCCACGAATTCATTTATTGGAAATACAAAGTTTCTGATATTGATATCACGCAAATCGATCACGGTTTTGTCAGTGATTATGATTTCTGGCTACGCAGTGTCCGTAAATGCGCAAACAATACCGCTGTGAAATACCTCAAAAATTTCAAAAAGATCATTCGTTTGTGTATGGCGCACGGTTGGATCACCAAAGATCCTTTTCTCGGCTATAAAGCAAAAATAAAAGCTGTGGAACGTCCTTATCTTACCAAAGAAGAAATTCAGATGATCTACGAAAAGGAATTTGCGGCAGATCGATTGAACCAAGTTCGGGATATTTTTCTATTTAGCTGCTATACCGGCTTGGCCTATGTGGATGTAAAGCAATTGTCAAAATCTAACATCAATATCGGGATTGATGGCGATCAATGGATTTTTACACATCGTCAGAAGACCGATACCTCAACCAGAGTTCCGTTATTGCCTTTAGCTCAGGAAATGGTTTTAAAATATGAGAATCATCCGCAATGTGTCAATTCAGATGTTCTGTTCCCTGTTCTCAGTAATCAGAAAATGAATTCCTATCTCAAAGAAATTGCTAGCATCTGTAGAATCAATAAGGATTTGACGTTCCATATCGCAAGACATACATTCGCTACTACTATTACTTTGTCCAATGGTGTTCCGATTGAAAGTGTAAGTAAAATGCTGGGGCATACGAATATTAAGACTACTCAACATTATGCTAAGATTTTGGACAAGAAAGTGAGTGATGATATGCAATCCTTAAGAAAAAATTTGGAGGTAAAACAGTAGAAACTACTTCATTAACTTTTAACTTACACTTTTGTGTATTGGATTATTAAGTCGCAAAATTCCTTACTAATTAATGAAATATTATTAAAATAATGTGGATTAAAATTATTAAGATAAATATAATTGGCTTCCAAATAATATATTTAAATTCAAACAATTAATTTTTTTAATATTTTTAATATTTTAAACTATATTTATAATTCAAAACTAAAACTAACTATGAAAGCATCAGTACAATATGACGATTTTGTTGGCACAGCTGCCGCAGATATTAGTGACCATACAGATTTAGGTCGTTTTCTAGAGTCAAGAGGAGTTGATATTGAAAGATACGAAGCTATTGGAGCGTCTTTTTATTTCGGAGAAAATAATTATTTGTCAGCTGCAATAATTTGTATAGATAAGGAAGAATCATCTGAAGAACAGAAACATATTATTAAAATGCGTTTTGAGAAGGAATTTACATACGCTGAATTCTTCAATTTATTCAAACGCTTTAATGTAGTTGTTTCATCTAAATATGGAGATTATGAGAATCTTGATATTGATGACGAAATATATTTTGACGATAGAAATTAATCCTCTAATCATTGTTTAATAATTTATAATAAAAAGCTTTAATAATACTTAAAGTTTATTTATATATATTACTACAATACATACCAAAAATCTTATATCCAGTAACATCTAATACTTTAGGAGTTAGTTTATCATAAAGCTAAAATATTATGAATCAACATCCATTGAAATGTAAAACTTGTGGTGATTACAAACGTCTAGAAATTTATTGGGTAAGATATAAAGAAGAAAAAGATAAAGAACTGGATTTTAATATCCCTTTCTATATTTGTCCTAAATGTGGTGATAAAGAGCCCTTAAACCCGAAAGAATATTATGACAATATCTCCAAGGAAGAATTTGAAAAAATGAAAGATGGTGACAAATGCGTTATGACCTTTTCTTATGAAGATGCAAAATTCCCACAATATGATTATCTAGAATTTAAATATGCTCCAGAAGATTATTACTTAATACCAGGTCTTTTAAGACCTGAAAACGATGGGTATCTTATTCCTGTATTTTTTGATAAAGATGTATTATTATATTACAATAACCATCCCGATTATATGGTACGATTTGGGTCATTTTCCAGTGGAAATATATATCATAAAGGTGAGAGGTTATTTAATTGGGGATTTGGAATAAATAGGAATGGAAAAATTTTCATGTGGTTAGGTGATTTAGCTAATGATTTTAAATCAGATGAAATGAAATCACATTTAAGAAGGTTTCAAGCTAGTAATGTTGCTTCTGATCACGATATTTATTCAAAATTTTATTTATCACAAAATCCTTTTTCACCTGCAGATGCATTTCAAGACTCGGACAACGAAATAAAA
This sequence comes from Chryseobacterium sp. PCH239, assembly GCF_018924625.1. Classification (NCBI taxonomy): domain Bacteria; kingdom Pseudomonadati; phylum Bacteroidota; class Flavobacteriia; order Flavobacteriales; family Weeksellaceae; genus Chryseobacterium; species Chryseobacterium sp. PCH239. Next base: position 1,200,174 of record NZ_CP073027.1, on the reverse strand, counting down.
CTTTTTACGCTAAAAAATCAATTGGATGAGATTTTCATGGAAAAATTCACATTTAATTTAACTAAAATTGCTATTGAAGATTTATTTGAGTTTTATAAACCTCCGATCTTAGAGGAAAAAGAACAAATTTTTAATGCCTATATAAGTTTAAATAAACTTATTGTAGAAAATATACAGCTTGATAAGCTTAAAGAAGCATTATTGGGCGAAGGTGCTAAAAAAGAAATCAAACAACTAGCATCATTAAAAACATTGGAACTATTTTTAAAAGAAAAATGTAAAATAGAATCTGCTCATACTTTAATGACTCCATTTTTTATATTGAGTGATTTAAGGCAATTACAAGGTCACTTTAGTGACTCTAGTTTTGAAGAAAGATATAATTCCTGCAAAATAAGACTAGGGCTTGATAAAAAAGCTACTCATTTTGAAGTTTATGAGAATGTAATTGATAAATTTATTAAATCATATGAGGAATTGCTTAATATTCTGAATAAGTAAAAGAAAAAATATTTTAAGATCTAATTTAAATTTTTAAAGTTAATTAAATGTCAACATTACCGATTATAATAAGTTCTGCAGCACTATTTGTATCACTTTTAACATTGTTTTTTAATAGATTATTACCATTTAATCCAAGAGTTATTAATTCTACACCAACATTTTCCCTTTATAAAATAACTCCGAAAATTTCTGGCGATAAAGGGACTTGGTGGATACCAAGTTTTAATGTCGGTATAGCATTATATAATTTAGGAAGATTATCAGGTAAAATACTCGACTTTAGAATTATAGCTAAAGTTAAAGAGCAGGAAAATGAATTAGTTTATTATTTTTACCCTAAATGGACTGTTGACTACTCAAAGTTTCAAGAATTAAACACTAAGAGATTAGAATGGATTTCTAAAGCCGTCAAAAAAGAATGGTTTCCAATATTATTATTTGGCGACAAAGAAATAAATGAGCACATAATACTTGAAAGTTCTAGATGGGAAAAACCTTTTAACGGTGAAATTTCCTTGCTTTTCGAATATATTTCATCAAAAAATGAGAAGTGGACAGAAATAAATAATTATACTCTTATTATTTCAGACGATATGTTTGAAGCGCAATCTACATATTCACCATTTGATAAGAACATTGAAAAATATAGAAATAATGAAAGGTAAAAAAGAGTTTATAATTGGCCAATGTCTTCACTGTGGGGCAGTCCGTAAAAATTTTAAAAGAGGATAATAAGAAATCCTATAATATCATTTGTAATATGTGTGGAGTATCATCAACTAGAAAAAATTTAAAGGAGGAACCTAACAGCAAGTAAAGTTCAGCAGATAAGAACTTCTTTTAGTATTGATAAACTATTAACACAACCTTATGCAGATATTTTATTCTTGGCAATCAGATTTAGATCCAAATACCAATTCTAGAGCAATTAGAAATGCAATACAATCGATTATTCCCATTATAGAAGACGAAATTGAAAATTGCAGAATCACTTTAGAGGAAGCGACAAGCAGAGAGGTTGGGAAAGAATAATAATGTTATATAATACAAATTATGGTGCATTCCCACAAGACTTGCCTTTTGATCTCGACAGAAGACGTATTAGCACGTATAGGATCATAAATAATACTGATCAAAATGGAAGGGGGAATTTGAAAAACACACTAAAGATTGCTGTAAAAACTATAATTGAGGATAATCCACAAAAAAATATTCACCTTTTTACTCCAGAAGAAATTAGGCGAAATAACGATATTGTTTCGTTACAACAATTATTTTCTACTATACATCTACCAACGTTAGATCTATTTATTGAAAGAGCTCCGAGGATTGTTGATTATAGAATTATTCATTATTATGAATCTTTCAATGGAATTTTTTCTAGTAGTTTATTTCATATTTATGATGAAGCACTAAACAATTTTATTATTGATTTTTATAATTTATGGCGCACAGCTTTAAGTTTTGGTGATCATTATTTAAACAATGGAGGAAATACACTTGTTTATGGTGTTAATAATGACGAAGAAGAGAGGCAATTATTAGAGAAATTAGAAAAAAACATTTTTGACTTAAGTATTAAGAAAAGTCAGCTTCTTGTCTATGTACGAACAAATTACTTAGAAGTGGACTTACGCCAGACTAGTATAGATGCATATCGAGAATATATAACCTTTAATCGGGGAAAATAATTAAATTTTCGAATTCGGATGAAATAAAAAATGAAAGCGTAGCCTTCTGGATGGGTGTTCTACCCTTAAAAATCATGGCCATAATCTGATTAAATTACCAACTTTAATTTACAACAATTCCTCAAGAATCATATCTGTGCTCTTTGTAAATCTATAATCGCATAATAGTTTGTCAAACAACTTTAGAATTGACATCTTTATATGTCTGTTATCTTCTGTATTCTGACTAAGCTTGTTGTATGCGTTGACAATAAATTTGATACATTTTTCTTCAATTCGATAAGACAGATTTTTCTCATTACTTTTTTTACTGTTCATTGCTATTTGGAACAACTCTATAGATTTATAAGGAAATGAGTTCAATTGTGATATAGTCCACAAAATAATCTGAAAATTTGAATAAATCAGATTTCACGAAGCGTTTAACAAAAGGGTAAATATCTAATAACTTTAAATATTCTGCATTTAAAAATCTCCAATTCAATTCTTCTTCATTGTCCTTGCTAGCAGCGTCCAATAATTTATCTAATAAATAATTATTAATCACAATTACATTATCATTGTCATAATAATAGTTTTTGAGAATTACTCGTAGAAAAGTACTTAAGTATTTTCTTTGATTTTTAAATAAATCTAAAATAATAGGTTTCATATTTATATTACCCTCAAGCTGTGGAACGTCCTTATCTTACCAAAAAAGAAATTCAGATGATCTATGAAAAGGAATTTGCATCAGATCGATTGAACCAAGTTCGGGATATTTTTCTATTTAGCTGCTATACGGGCCTAGCCTATGTGGATGTCAAGCATTTATCAAAATCAAACATAAACATCGGGATTGATGGTGATCGATGGATTTTTACTCATCGTCAAAAGACCGATACCTCAACCAGGGTTCCGCTATTGCCTTTGGCTCAAGAAATGCTTTTAAAATATGAGAATCATCCGCAGTGCGTCAATTCAGATGTTCTGTTTCCTGTTCTCAGTAACCAGAAAATGAATTCTTACCTCAAAGAAATTGCAAGCGTCTGTGGTATAAATAAAGATTTGACGTTCCATTTCGCAAGGCATACATTTGCCACTACTGTTACTTTATCTAATGGTGTTCCCATTGAAAGTGTTAGTAAAATGCTTGGGCATACGAATATTAAAACTACTCAGCATTATGCAAAGATTTTGAATAAGAAAGTGAGTGATGACATGGCGGTTTTAAGGAATAAACTTGTGAATAAAACGTAAAAAAAATTGTTTGCTTGTTCTGTTTGCAAGAATTCAAAAACAAATAATAAGCTCTTTATAAAGATAGTTTTACTCATTTTTATCAATTAAAATTCTCCACTCTTCAGGTAATATTTCATTCTTAAAATAGCTGTGAGCTAAATATCTGATACAAGAAAGTCCAATCTCATCTGTTTGATATTGGTTGGGCTTTTCACTCTTATCAAGAACTGATTTTCTAAATTCTTGAAAGTTAGCTTCATTTTTTAGTAGTTTAAGTCTTCGGTGTGTAATTTTACTAGATTAATGAAAAGCTTGCAATCATTCTCATCTACATTTGAGATACTCGATAGTCCAAAAAAAATCGCAGCTAGTTTGGTTTTCTTTTTTATTAGTTCATCTAGTGCCAACTCATAAAATTCATTTTTCTTATTTTCATATAAACCAGAAATTATAGAAGATATAATATTATCTTTTTCAACATCAAAAAGTAATGATTTATTTAATAATTGTATCCCAGATTTGTAGTCAATCAGACATTTATTCCTAATACTATTTAGTACCTGTCCTAAATCTAATTGTAATCTGCATTACTTTTTGTTAAATCTACCAAAATCAGAACATTTTCTAAAATTAAATCTTCTGATAAATTAAGCTTAGGTAAGACTACCGAATATGCGGTTATAAAATTATATAATTCATCAGGTTTGTTTTCATAGTCAATTGATTTTAAGTAATCATTGAAAGAACATTTGAATAAAATATTTGACTCTAAAATTATAGCTTTCCATATTTCTTTTTCCAATAAAAAGAAATTATTAACAAGACCATCTTGTTTAAAATCACTTTCGATTCGATTAATGAAATCTACACTTTTTGAAAAATCATTATTTATCTCAAAGTCGAAAAGTTCTTTATAGTAATTTAAAAAATAGATAGATACTTTTTCATAGTTTAAAATTTTAATATATCCATTTTCCTCTTTTACAATTTTTTCCTCGAATAATAATTTGCTGACTTCAATATCTGAAACAGGAAAGATTAAGTTTTTCTGTTTGGAAATCAATGCAACGAATTCATTTAATATATTTTCTATTTCTCTATTTTCAAAGCTCATCGGTATTATTTATAATAAGGCTAATATATAATTTCGAAATGTGGGAAAAATAAATTTTGTTGTAAAGTGGAAGTTTGCTTATTAGAAAGATAGTATTTGATAAATCCCAATTTTTATCAATATTTATTTTCTAAAATTTTGTGATTTTGAGTTCTTCAAATTAATAATAATTGTCGAATAGATTTCATTAACCAGTTTTTCGGAATTTATTACATCCGTCTTTGATTTCCATACAGCATTTTCTGATTTATCTAAATCAAATTTATATTCAATACTGGAAATTTGTTTTGGTTCTTCACCTGGAAAATACATAGGTGAACTGTTAAAACTAATATAACCTCTAAAATATCTAACTAAAATTGTAACATATTTCGCAGTATTGGTTGCTATTCCATTTATATTTATTATAGCTGAAAAACCTAAGCAGTTAATGATTATTGAATCACGACCATCATAATGAGTTTTAATCTGAAGTTCGGTATTTTCATTGTAAAATTTTTCTTTATCCTGAACTAATTTAACAATACTATCTTTCTCACTGATTGATTTTTGACCCCCTTCATAATTGTCTATAATTTTATCTAATTTTTCGTTTAGATTTTTTTCGGACGTAAATTCATTTATAACGCTAATTAATGGATCATTTAGCTTTAAATCGCTAAAATCTGGCATTGGTCCTAATTCAGGTTTTTCAACAAGATTTTTATCATAGATAAGTTTTGCTAATTCTAGTAATTTTATGTAATACTTTGTATCATCAACCATATTATGGTAAATTTTCGATACAAGATGCGATGGTGTTGATGTGAATTGTTCTCCTTCTCTTAATATGGGTATAAATTTTATCTTTGATATTGAAGATGATAATATATCTTGTGAGATAATAGAAGTTTCATAACCTACACCCTTCTCTCTTTTCTCTGCTTTTTGTTTATAATTAGGAGTTAAAATTATGAGAACCTTGTCAGCTTCGGAAATTGCATTTTCCATAAAATAAGTTAATTCCTTTCCCGCATTTAATTCGAACTGGTCAAGAATTACATCTATACCATATTTTGAAATTAAATCATTTGCTAATTTTAACACCCAGTTCTGGTGACTTTCATTATCCCAAGAATATGAGATAAAAACTTTTTTTCTATCGCTCATTTTTTTAAGGATTACATATCGCTCAAATATAATTTATATCCTGACATAATTTTACGGGTTCTGTAAAAACAATTATATCCTAATCTAATCGAAGATTTTAATTTTAAAATAATCTTCGCTTTGTTACAACTCCTTTTAATCAAAAATTGCTTATTCTCTTTATTAAACTTAGATAATATTTTTCAATTTTACGAAAGGCTAATTTTAACTCCTCATTGTCATAATTAATCTCATTTTCTAGATACCTAGCATTCTTTCGTTCGGTTGATAGTTTGTTGAATATTTTTCTTAATTCTATTTCATCTTCTTGAAGAGAGTTTCGATATCTTAAGTTAAAAGATTGATTAATTGCTTTATGATTAGTTTTGGAACTTATATTTTTATTTGCCTCAAACATTAAATTTGCCTTAGCCATTAATTCAAATGCGCTAAAAGCATTATCTATATAGGAATTAAAAAATTGTTCTTCAATGCAAATTCTGCAGTCTTTAGAAACTGAAAAGAATTATCAAGCAAACTTTTACAAGTTTTCTTGTTATATATAAAGTCAAATTTTAATTGGTAATAGTCTTTAAATCTAATTATAATAATATGTCCGCAATTCAGATATTCATTTTCACTAATCTCAATTGATTCTACATCTTCACAGTTTGGAAAATAATCGGAAGCATCTTTATTTATTCCATCCTTTATTTTGACAGTTGCTTGTACTTCCGCATTCAATCTTATAATATTAGGTCTTTCGTCGGGAAATATGAACGCTTGAGCTGCGATAAGTTCAAAATTTTCTTCTAAAGTATTATTTTGCTTTCTTCTTTCAATTTCTGGATTAAAATATATTTCCATAATATTATTGAAAGCATTATTAATAAAATTCTCTTCGTAGTTATCTTTTATCATTTCTATTCCCTATAGTTATAGATATTCACGTTTATATGGCAACTTACCATTCAACATTTGGATTAAGATTTTCTTTTTCAATTGTCGACAAAGAAGTAAGCGTAATGATATCCCATTTGTTATGATTTTCAGCGACCAAGTTATATTCACTTATTAGTTTAAGTAATTTTGCAAAATGCGATTTAAAATTTTTGTGACTTAAGTGCTTAAATTCATTAATATTTGGAGTCAACTTTTCCTTATTTCCTGAAGCTATTTTAGAAAATTTTACGGTACTCAAAAAAACTTGTATTTTGAAAATTTTAAATATTGCGGCAGCTCCACCAAAATGTTCAATTAATCTTACATCTTCATCTGAAATTTTAGAAGCATATTTTGCCAGAATATTTTGAAATTGCATATTTACTTTATCAAAACTTTCATCATAATAAATTGCATAAGTTTTATCAATAGATATATGTCTATTGAAATCAAAGGATCTCACTTTAGAAAAAAAATCATCCGAATAAAAAAAGTCTTCTAAAGATTTAAAGTTTTCATTAATAATTGTATTCTGTGGACTATCTTCTTGATATAAGTAAAACCAATTAATGCAATAAGTATAAATTGGCATTTTTAAAAGTCTTAATGCTGTTTTTCTATAAGCCTCTTCTTTTTTATTATTTATATAGTTATATATTGTGTCAATCAGCGTAACCGTTATTAGTATTCCCAGAATTGTAGTTATTAAGTTATAAATATAATTTTCTGTTATCCCAAAATCAGTTCCTTTGAAAAATAATAAGAATAAAGCACTTACGAGTACATAATAGATAAAAATTCGACCTTGCACTTCTATTTTATTAAAAAATTTATTACTCATCAACCAGATTAGGATGAGAGAAAAAATCCAAAAAATCAAAATTATGATATTCATTTAATATAATTTTTAATGGTTATTTCGTATAACATTATACTCTCACAAGTAATTTATTAAAAGTAAAGATACAAAGGCTCGGCAAACTATATTTATGGTTTTCCGTAAACAACAAAAATAAAGATCATCATAGAATTGGCAAGTAGTACTTTCACTGAACTTTATTCAAGTTAAAAATATAATTACTGCGCAATGACTTTACGGATTACCGTAATTTTCACACACTAATTCTATCTAATTTTGAAAAAAACTGAAGCACTTTCTAATCAGGGTGAATAAATTAACTAAAACTATTTTACTATTATGATAACTTTAATAATAATTCTTACATTTTTAATTATAATTTTTCTTGTAAATTCTGTAGTAATAAAATCTACACAAAGTAAGTTTCCAAAAAATACCGAAGCGCAAAACCTTAGGCTAACAGAAAAATTTAGGCAGTCAGTTTTAATTTTTGGTTTAGCCACGATTTTTCTTTCAATTATCTATGTTAATTTTTTTTATAAATCATCATTGGAGATTTCAGCTGAAAAAGAGAAGCAGCAAGAACTAGATAGAATTTCAGCCCGAAAATTAGCGGAAGAAAATGAAATCAAGCGATTGGGACTTACAAAAAATGAAATTGAAATTTTAAATCAACATGCAATTACTGTTAAAAGCCTTTCGGATGAAGTTGAAAATGCATATTATATCTTGAAATCTAAGAAATATTTTGTTGATACTGAAATTATAAGATTTACCGGCCTCGCTAAAAAAACCAAAGGATCTAAATTTGAAGGCAAAATTGAAAAGACTAGGGATTCGTTAATAAAGAATGAAAATTTAATTGGTAAAAAACAGATTGCGGATTTAGATAGGAAGCAAGCTGCAGAAGAATCCCAAGCAAGATTAAAATATGGAAAGGATCTTAGAAATTTATTACTCGACAGAAGTTTGGATATTACGGTTAAGGTTTTTGGTAAGGGTAATAAAAAAATGAAGTTAACCTATGTTCTTTTTAATGATGTCTGGTTCAGAAAATTTGAAACATTAGGATATTTTGATATGATACATGAAAAAGGATTCACACATATTGAATTGTCAGATGGTTATGGATACGGTCGTGGAATGGAATATGGTAAATGATAATATATTCAAATATAAAATTAATCTCACTTTATTTTAAAATCACTTATAGTAATTTTGAATGGATTGTCTTCTAAGATTTTAACTAAATATTTATTACATGATTGCTCGCGTAAATTATACTGTTGTTAACTTCATTACTGCTCGTTATAATATAAGTTTTTAATTACTTCTTATCTTCTGCTTTAAAGAATAGACTTAATCCAACACTTAAATATAAATGATATACAAAATCGGGCATAACAAGTTAATTGTCATTTTATATTTAAAATTCTTATTTTTAATTTTGAAATAAATTAAAACTTTTTATAACAATTCTGGGGAAGATTTATAGATTTAAGTTGGTAATAAAAACTACTTATTATTTTGAAGAAATTATCGGACTAATTCATATAAATCAAACAAGTATATAAGTTTAAACATTTTAAAACTATAATTATGAAAATAAGAAATGATTTTGTTTCCAATAGCAGTTCTGTAAGCTATATCATAACGATGAAGAAAGAGCTTTTAGAAACCATGGAAAGAGCCTTTGGGAGTTATACAGATAAGGAAGTTGCTAAAATCAGAGATTTTGTAAAAGAAGATCTTCTTGAGAATGGAACAAGAGTATATCTTGGAGATGAAGACATTTATTACAAGAAAATTGAGTTCAATACCGACGGAGATACAAACACAAAAGAATGGATAGAAGCGGAAGGAAAAGAAGTGGATTTGTCTCAAATGGATGATGAGGAGATTTGGAAATATATTTATGGGGAGTATATAATGAAAGGTGAGCTTGGGAAAATTTATGGATTTGGAGTAACTCAAACACAAACTTATTAATTATGAACTTGATTAGAAGACACAGTGAAGAATACAATTTTATAGCTGACCCAAAATCAGGTATAACAATGCGATGGGGAAAAACAGTCAATGATGATCCTTATCGAGCACCTATGCCTGAATTGGTTGATATTTCAATATCTAATCACTGTACCAAGGGTTGTACCTTTTGTTATAGGGACAGTGTGCCTAACAATGTTTTTATGAGTTTAGAAGACTACGAACGTGTAATTCAATCATTAAATCATGAGCGTTGGGGAAATGTTTTTCAGGTGGCATTAGGTGGCGGTGAGCCATTAGAACATCCTGATTTCATTGAGATATTAAAAGTAACAAGAAAATATAATGTAGTCCCGAATTTTACTACAAATGCAATGCATATCACAAAAGATATAGCCGAAAAAATAAAACCACTTGTTGGTGCAGTTGCCATTTCTTATCCAAATATTCGATCAATACCATTATCCAAGGCGCATATTTTTATTGAAGAAGGAATTAAAACAAACATTCATTTCATACTTGACAAGAAAAGCATAAAGCAAGGAATTGAGATTCTGGAGGGAAAATATAATAACCTACTTAAAGGTTTTAACTCAATCATATTTCTGACGTTTAAGCCTATGGGAAGAGGCAAAGAAGATTTGTGTTTACAGCTGAATGATGATTTGAAAAAATTCTGCAAATTGGTGGATGCACATTCCTGCAATCTAAATATTGGGTTCGATTCGTGTTTTATGCCAATGTTGATGCACTTTACAAATACTACAATTGATTTTATTGAGCCTTGCGAATGTGCCTTTTTTTCAGCTTATGTGGATGAGAATCTAAATGTAAAACCGTGCTCTTTTGCAAATCATAATAGAGACACATACAGCTTGAGAGAAAAAAGTTTTTCTGATATATGGAATGGTCATTGGGAAACTTATCGAAGTGCACAAGTGAATACTTGTGAACGAACCTGTAAAAATAGTAGTAACTGTAGAGGTGGTTGTCCATATTATAGCCAGATCAATTTGTGTAAAACAGAAAATAAGGCAGAGGCATTAGTATGATTAATATTTTATGGAGTCAATTTGATAGTAACCAACAGGCTAAAGACATAAGTTTTGAATCTTTTTGTTTTCAAGTCGCTTACCTCCGTTATTCCAAGTATGGATATTTTGATAATTTTTATAATACCCCAGGTTCTGAATTTTACTTATTACTTCATACAGACTGTCCAGAGTTAAATCTCAGAGCTGGAGATGAAATAGGATGGCAGGTTAAGTGGTGGTATAATACCGAAGATAATACGAGTCTTACGAAAGAAAGAAGAACACATCTGGAGAATAATTTTGCTACCACATTAAAAGAACATCCTAATATTAAGTTGTGGATTGTTTGTACACCAGCAAGCTTTAAAGAAAGTGCATTTAAAGAATTAAAAACATCATTAAATAAGTTATCATCAAAATCAAAAATTTTGCATTGGAATAAAGAGACCTTTAAGAACTTCTTATCCAGTGAACATTCAAAATTTGGAGGATTATTTCATCATTATTTTAATACAAATTTTATAAGTTTTGACCTTATAAAAGAATACACGCAACAGCAAATACAACACTTACATACAAAGTTTGATACTGACCTCTATGTCCCTTCGGATTATGATGAAGAAATCCTGTACTTACTTAACTACAAAGAGATTTATAATGAAATTGAACTTAAAAGTACATATATACAGGATGATATTAAAAGCTCAAAAAAAAATATAGAGAGAAAAGATTTAGAATCATTTTTAAACGCAGATTATGCTAAAGATGTTTTGGCGCTAATCGATTTCATTTGCAATACTCTTGATGAAGTCTGTATTATTTTGGATTCAAAATTAAGTATTGAAAAGTGTAGAGATTTAGATGAAAAGATTAAATCTTATCTTAAAACGTATCGTTCATATGCAGATAAATTAAACAAAACTATTAAAGATGGAAAGTGGGCGAAAAGCAAAAAAGAAAAGCAATACGACTGGCGTCACGAAGACATCATTGAACAGATACATCTTTTACATAGTCATTTTGTAGCAGTTGAAAACTTTGAAAGAAGAATCCATAATCATAAGTCAATACCAACCCCACTTGTAGAATTATTAGACTTGATTTATCAAAAAGAGGTACATATTCTTAGCAGTGCTGGTTATGGCAAAACAAACATTGCTTGTAATATAGCTAAAACCTGTATTGAAAAAAATATTCCGGCAGTTCTATTTCTGGGTTCAAATTTTAGGAAATCTGATTTCCCTCAAAAAATAGCATTAGAATCTTTGGGATTAGAAAGGTATTATGATTTTAAACAATTTTTGCGGGCTCTTAATACATTGGGTTTTATTAAGGGCTTTAAAATACCAATAATTATTGATGGGCTAAATGAAAGTAACCCCTACAAAGAAATTTGGAGAACAAACATTTATGACATCATAACTGAAATTAAAAAGCTTGATTATGTATGCCTGATCACAACTTGCAGAGACAGGTATATTAATTCAATCTTTGAGAAGAATAGCATAACTGATATTCAAAATACATTTGTTTTGGAGGGGCTTACGGAAAAACAAAAAAAATCGGCCGTACCTAAGTACTTCAATAAATATGACATAGTTCCGACATCCTGGAACTTTAATAAAGACTTATTCAACCATCCTCTTTTATTGAAAATATTTTCTGAAGCTAATACAGGAAGTAGAAATATTAATATTTCCATTGACAATGTTTTTCAAAGTTTCGATAAGTATTATGATAACATCATCAGAAAAGTTACCGATGATGATAACTTAAGTAAAAAAAACATCAATTCTAGAGTTTCGCAGGTGTGTGAAAAGTTATGGAATGACAATTCCCGAGATATTGATATTGTTGATTTCGTTTCCATTATTTCTCCCAATAGTGATACGCTTGCAGGAACAATAGCGGACAAAATTTTGGATGAAGGTCTTTGTCTATTTCAAAGAAATTTGGATGAAACTGATAACGAGAAAATTCAGTTTGCCTACGATTTAGTGGCAGGCTATCTTATTGCTTCAAAAGTTTTATTAGTAAATGCTAAAACAGCAGATGATGCGAAAGAATGGCTAAACAAAAACGATATTCAGAACAAACTATTTACTGAAGATAATGCACATCCTTTGGCTGAAGATATAATGATTTCATTATTGTATCTTTTACCTTCAAGATATGGTGTAGAGTTTTTTGAATTATTCGACAATACGACAACTTTAGAAATTAGCTACCGAAATATTGATTACTATATTGGTAATACTTCAGGGCAAGAAAAATTAAGAACAATATTTTCAAAATCTACAAAGGATGATATTAACCACAACCTTCTTTTGAGCAAACTATACGAAAATATATTTCAAAAGAAAGTTCACGGGCTCTCATTATTTACAATGTCTGTTTTACTTCATTTAAAGCAAACGGAGATCGATATTCGTTGGACAGAAATTATACGGAAAAATAATGCAACAACTTATGATTTGTTAGAAGCAATCAATAAGGCTTCATTACGAGAAAAATTAACAGCTATTGAAGCGGAAGAGTGTTTCTACATTTCATTCATTAGCACAGTATCTACAAATCAAATTCTTAGGGACTTTGCTACCGAAAACCTATATTTAATTGGGCGGTCTTTTCCTAATCAATTGTTGCGATTTTGCAAACAATGTTTTGATTTCAAAGATGCAAATGCAATAGAATCACTTATTGCATCCATATGCGGAACTTTGTTGGCTGTGAGAGAAAAGGACTTGACTGAGAATGCGCTCAAGCTTATGATAAGTGATTTTTTGCCTAATTGGAAAAATACTCATATTGGAGTAATTGAGTATATTTTAACAATTACCGAATTCGCCTATGAAAACTTCAAACTTGACTATCGAAAAAAAATTAAATTTAATAAAGGTAATTTTAGAATTTCTACAAAGAAGCCCACCAAATCTCAGAATGGGAAAGCTTATTCTCGTTTTAATGCTTCGCTTTCAGGTGTAGATATGTACGATTTTGTTAAACATCAAATAGCAGGAATTTCAACAAGTAGTTACGAAGGACATAACACTTTTTCGGAGAGTGATTGCATAGAAATTATTTTAAAGAGAGTAAAGGAGAATGGCTATAACGAAAAACTTTTTGACTCAATTAATAAGCGGTTTAAAGAAGAGAAAAATTACAGGTATGGATATGGTTCTAAAATTAAATTTTATGCAGAAAAATACCTTTGGCAGTCTTACTTTGAATTTGTAGGCTATGTGTTTTTAGATGATAGACTTAAGTCAGATGACAAGAACCGATACAGGTGTTTAGACGTTCGTTATGACCCAACTTTTCCAAGACGTCCAGTGCGAAATCAAATTATAGCAAATTGTTTTTTTCCTTCCAGCAAAGAAGAAGTGCAAGAATGGATTGATTCTGATGATAACGATTTTATAGATTCTTACTATATACACAAACTTTTCACGAATGAAGAATGGGTGCTACTTTCTGCATCTATTAATCAGAAAGGGAAAGAAAATGATACACAATTTAATTTGTTTACACATTCATTTTTGACATCGAAAAGTAAAATCAATAAGTTTAAAAAGAGTATTGAAAACGGAAGCTATTATTCTGGTGATAGCAATTCTTTCTATAATATTTATGCAGGAGAAATCAATTGGAGTAAATTTGTTAAAAATACAGACCGAAGTTATGGTGAAGAAGAATTTGAAATGGATGAGCTCGTTTGGGAATACAGATGGTCAGGTTGGTCAAATAACCGGTATCAGAATCCAAGTTTTCCATTTTTAAATCCTAAAATTTCCAATATCAATCAATTTTATTTCAATCCGAAAGATTTATCTTTTTACAATTCAAAAAATGAGCAAGTAACTAAGTTCATTTGGACTGAATCAGCAAAGCTATATTATATAAAAAAGGAATTTCTTGAAAGTATTATTGAACAACAGAAAAAAGAATTGGTTTGGTATCAATTTGTATCAAAGTATGGTGAATTTGGAAAATATAGTGAAAATAAACTTAGCCCTACTTATAGAGATTTACGAAAACTATTACAGTATGGTTTGATGAAAATAATTTAAGTTGTCTAAGTTTAGAAAAAAAGACTCATTACATTTTTTTAGCAAGTCACCATACTGTTAGTTTAAGAATTACCTTACCTATAATGATAATGATTTATAAAATAATTTTCAATTGTCTTATTCATGGTTATTGTTTTTAATAGCATTAAGAATCCAAATATACGATCTGGATTTTCTCTGAATTTTCTAATTTCTGAGTGTCCTCTACATTTTAGGAATGAGAAAGTTTATAGCATTATTATTTTTTCTTTTTTTTAGTAACCGTAAGCTTTTTACGTATAAAAATCTGCGCAAAAACTTTTTCCAAAAAACCTTGACAGAATGCCACGCTCATTTTCAAAAGGCTTTCTTTTTTTCTTTTTTTTCGGTTTTTTCTTCGTTTTCTTTTAGAAATATTTCAACTGAGAAATTTCAGGCGCAAAAAGAAGTATTATATTGTTGGTTTGAACTCTAAAAAACTTGTTCAAATTTTGGTCTTTTTACTTGCAGATTTGAGTAGAAATTTTTAGTTTTACTACGTAAAATTTAAATTAGGATTTTACCGCTTTTTTGCAGGTGACCTATTTAGGGCCTTTCAGAATTTGCTACAGCGAAACGCTTATTAATAAAGAGATGACGGGAGGTTACAAAATCCCTCACTCTCCGCAAAGAAAACCTTAAATCAATTGATTTAAGGTTTTTTATTTTTAGAGTATATCTTAGATTGAAATCAGTATAAATAAGAATACATTATATAGTTTAAATAAAAAGCCCTGCAATTCAAAATCACAGGGTTTATTGTTGAGAATAGGGTCTTCTTTAACTTAAAATCTCACATGGTGCTATACAGATCACCCACGGACATCTTTTGATTCCCGGAGGTGGACAGCATGCTTCAGAACAGCTTACCGCTCCGCCATTAATACTCTTTAATTGGTCTCTTGAAATTTTTTTAGAATTTTTCATAGTCAAGTAATTGTGTTAAACGTAAATTAAGGCTGGTTTCCCCCACCACATCCGTCGTAAGGCATACATTGCCACTTACCACCGATTAAACATAGCTGACCACCTCTGCAGTCAATTCCACCCTTAATTGTTTTCAATTCCTGTCTTTCGATTTTCTTTAAATTTTTCATAATAATTTTTAAGTTTAGTTCTATTCGAAATTAATCAAATTTTATCAACTATTGTAGAATTATTATAAAAATATTTATTTTTAATTGATTAATTATATAATGTTGTGTAGAATTGTGTAAAATAATTTAATGGGGTGGGTTTTGAGATTCAGTTTTAAAATTCATTACATCTTAATAAAATCTTGTCTTTTGACAAGTCCGTTTTCAGATTGACTTGGTAATTTTGATTAAAAGTTTAATCCACCAAATCTGATAATATTATGAAAAATTTATTCAAATTCTCTGCATTAGTGGTCCTAACTGTTTTTCTTACAGTATCAAAATTATATGGACAAAAAATAAAACCTTCTGAAAGCGGCTATGCGCCTGCCAACGGAATCAAAGTGTATTATGAAGTTTATGGTAAAGGAAAGCCTGTTGTACTGTTACATGGAGCCTTTATGACGATTGACCTGAATTGGGGCGAGCTGATCCCGGAATTGTCTAAAAACAGAAAAGTAATAGCACTTGAATTACAGGGACATGGACATACTCCGTTTTCGGAAAGGAAATTATCACACGCTACTTTGGCCAGTGATGTTACAAAGATAATGGACTATCTGAAAATTGATAAAGCTGATGTTGTAGGATACAGTTTTGGAGGTGAAGTGGCTTATCAATTAGCGATACAGAGTCCGCAAAGACTGAACAAATTGGTTATTATTTCGTCAACATATAAAACTAATGGCTGGCTGCCCGAAGTAAATAAAGCGCTTGAAGGAATGAAACCCGACCTCTTTACAAACAGTCCTATGCATACTGCCTATAATGCTGTAGCACCAGATAAAACAAAATGGACTCCATTTCTGCAGCAGATGATAGCTTCTGCGGGACAACCTTTTGATCTTGGCGATAATAACATTTCTAAAATTCGGGTACCGGTTTTAATCATAGCTGGTGATAATGATGGATTGGACAAAACAGAACTTTCAAAAACCTATAAATTATTGGGAGGTGATGTCTTTGCGGACATGGGAGAAATGCCCAAATCGCAATTGGCTATTGCTCCGGGACAAACCCATGTGAGTCTGATGATGCAGACAGCAATGATTCTGAACTATCTGAATAATTTTTTAAAATAGTTTGAGTATGAATCCAAAATTTGAAGCAGGAATTAATATCGCTATAAAAATTCCCAAAAATAAATATGAAAAAACAGTGGCCTTCTACAGAGAAATTCTAAAATTAGAAGTGGAGGAAAAACCCATTAATAATCCTACTGTTTCCAGAACTCACGAAGTAAAATTCGGGAATAATATTATTTGGCTGGATTGTGTCGACAATTATACCCATTCCGAAACCTGGTTACAACTCACGGTCCCTGATGTAGAAACAGCAACAGAATACTTGCTGTCAAATGGTGTGGAAACCTGTGACGAGATTGAAGAACTTCCTGACAACATGCACTGGATTACTGATCCTGCTGGGACGGTGTTCAATTTGCAGCAAAAGAAGTAAAATCGGGAATTTTATAGATAAGGTTTCACCATAGAATTATATCACACAAATTGTGTAATTTTAATACCTTTAATCATCAAATTATTAAAATTTTAAAATATTCTCATGCAGACGAAACCATTCAATTTCATTGTAACCCTCTTTTTTCTGGCATTAAGTGTGACTGCATTTTCACAAAAAACAGCCGCTTTGAATTCTTTATTGGACAAAAATTCAGAATTTATCTTCCCACAGACACCCGATAAAATATCAAAAGCACTGAATGTAAAAACTGTTTTTTATGAAGATGCCAACGAAGAAAAATATGCAAAATGGCCAATGAAAACAGGGCTGGAACTTTATTGTGGTCTTGGAAAAGATAATGCTGTCAATGAGATGTTTTTCGCAGCTTCAGACAATAAATCTTTAGTGGTGGAAGGGCTTCCTTTTGGCCTTGTGCTGAATAAAAGTACCTTACAGGATAGTAAAACCAGGTTCACTAAATACAATGCTAAAACCCAAAAATTAGGAGCTGACAGTGAATTTCCAGGTGGATCAAAACTTGTTTTTAAAAAAGGAAAACATTATGCAACATTGTTTTTTGACAATAAAAACCTGTTGAAATCATTAGGTTTAACACCAACGCTTGTTGATCCGGCAGCCAATTAAGTACTGGAAAATTAGAATAATAACAACATCCGTCATTATCGACGGATTTTTTTATATCTGAAGCAGATTAACGTAAAGCGAAAGCTATATCGTCAGCCCATGGTTGTTTTTTACCTCAGCCATCACAAACGTACTGTGGGTACTCCCTATGGAATCCACAGATCCAAGCTTATTGAATACAAAATCCTGATAATGCTTCATATCCCGTACCTGAACTTTCAGAAGGAAATCAAAATCCCCGGAAATATTGTAACATTCGGCAACTTCTTCGATTTCTAAAATCTCCTTTACAAAATCATAACCTACTGATCTGTCGTGGATTTTGAGCTTGATCTGGCAGAAAACCGTAAATCCGCGATTCAGTTTTTCGGCATCAAGAACGGCCGCATATCTTTTAACAAAACCTTCCTGTTCAAGCCTTTTTACCCTTTCAAAAACAGGTGAGGTAGAAAGATTTACCTCTTTCGCAAGTTCCTTAACGGTGAGTTTAGCATTTTTCTGGAGCAGCCTTAGCAGCTGTAAGTCCTTATCATCGAGTTGTTCCACAGAATATTATTCTTTTAAATGATTAAAACATTCAAATGTACAGAATTTTATGCTTTTATTTTTGTTTTTAAAAGTTTAATTTGCTTAATTATTTGATAATAATTGTATTTTTATTCTGTATTGCTAATTTTACACAAAATTAAAAACTTTTACTGATGACCATAGTTAAAGGTAAAAGTACAGTTCTTTACAGATACTTCATCAAACAGAAAAGGTTTTACTTAACGTAGATTAATAGGGAATCGTGTGCAAATCACGAGCTGTCGCGCAACTGTAAGTAACACACCAAAGGTTTCTGTCCTTGCAGATCCACTGCCAAAAGCGGGAAGGATGACGGAAACTGTTACAAGTCAGGAGACCTGCCTTTACTGAATTGACAATGCTTTCGCGGTCTGAAGCTTTGGGGTCATACAGATGATATATCGGATTCGGGTATTTTCTTTTGTAAAGGAAATTACGCTGTCTGCTATGTCATGACTTTCCTGAAACTTCTTCCGATAAAACATTACGAAGCCTTTTAAAGAACTTTCCCAATAAGTTTAATTAAAAAGTTTAAAAAAATGCAAACTCACATCCTTGGCTATCCGCGTATTGGTAGCAAAAGAGAACTCAAAAAAGCCTGCGAACAGTATTGGTCAGGTAAAATCCTTTTGGAAGAACTTCTGAATACCGGAAGAACTATCTGTAACCAAAACTGGAATATCCAGAAAGAAGCAGGGATAGACCTTATCCCGTGTAATGATTTTTCATACTATGATCAGGTATTGGATATGAGCCTTGTAGTAGGAGCCATTCCAACACGTTACCATGAAGTGGTGCTTAAAAAGAACAATACTGAATTGGATCTTTATTTTGCAATGGCAAGAGGATATCAGAAAGATGGATTGGATATCACTGCCATGGAAATGACCAAGTGGTTCGATACCAACTATCACTATATCGTTCCGGAATTTTATAAAAATCAACAGTTTAAACTGAGCTCAGATAAGATTTTCAATGAATTTGCCGGAGCAAAACAAGCGGGAATCAATGCAAAACCGGTGATTATTGGACTGGTTTCTTATCTGTTATTAGGAAAAGAAAAAGAAGAAGGCTTCGATAAATTGGATCTGGCTGGAAATCTTCTTCCAGTCTATACAGAGATTTTAACCAAACTTCAGGATCAGGGTGCGGAATGGATTCAGTTTGATGAACCTTTTCTGGCGTTGGATTTAACAGAAAAAGCCAAAGAAACTTACCTTTCTGTGTATGCTGAAATCAGAAAACGTTTTCCGAAACTGAAATTTATCGTTGCCACTTATTTTGACGGATTAAAAGATAATACATCAATTGCTGTTTCTCTTCCGGTGAATACATTGCATATTGATCTGGTGAGAAATCCTGGACAGTTAGATGATATTCTGAATGTTATTCCGGAAAGCTTAAGCCTTTCATTAGGAGTAACCGACGGTAGAAATATCTGGAAAAATGATTACGAAAAATCATTGTCTTTCATCAGAAAAGCTGTTGAGAAATTAGGATCTGAAAGAATTCTGATTGCACCATCATGTTCATTGCTTCATTCACCTTGTGACCTTGATTTTGAAACCCGTCTCAATCCTGAAATTAAAAACTGGCTGGCTTTTGCAAAACAAAAAGTAAAGGAAGTCGTAACACTTAAACAACTGGCATCCGGAACGGAAAATGAACAGGTTCTTGAAGCATTTGAAGAAAATAAAAAAGCCATTGAAAGCAGAAGAACTTCTTCTCTTATCCATAATGATCAGGTAAAACAGAGAGTGAATTCAGTTACTGAAAAAGATGCTCAGAGAATAAATACCTTCAAAATCCGTAAAGAAGAACAGCAGGAAGTATTGCAGCTACCTTTATTTCCAACCACTACAATCGGATCATTCCCGCAAACCACAGAAGTAAGAAGCTGGAGAGCAAAATTTAAAAAAGGAGAGCTTACTGCGGAACAATATGATACCTTATTGAAACAGGAAACGCAGAGAACAATCCGTTGGCAGGAAGACATCGGAATTGATGTATTGGTTCATGGAGAATTTGAGCGAAATGACATGGTGGAATATTTCGGAGAACAGTTGGAAGGATTTGTATTCACTAAAAACGGTTGGGTACAAAGCTACGGAAGCCGTTGTGTGAAACCTCCTGTCATCTTCGGTGATGTTTCCCGCCCGACTCCGATGACGGTGTATTGGTCTGAATATGCACAATCCCAGACTGAAAAATGGGTAAAAGGAATGTTGACAGGTCCGGTTACGATTTTACAGTGGTCTTTTGTACGTGATGATCAGCCTCGTTCAGAAACTTGTAAGCAGATTGCCTTGGCAATTCGTGATGAGGTAGTGGACCTGGAAAAAGCAGGGATCAGAATTATTCAGATTGATGAACCTGCCATCAGAGAAGGACTACCATTAAGAAAAACAGACTGGCAGAATTATCTAAAATGGGCAGTGGAAGCTTTCAGAATTTCAGCAAGCGGAGTGGAAGATGCTACCCAAATTCACACTCACATGTGTTATTCTGAGTTCAATGATATTATTGAAAACATTGCCGATATGGATGCAGATGTCATTACCATAGAATGTTCACGTTCTCAGATGGAGCTGCTGAATGCTTTCGCCGATTTCAAATATCCGAATGAAATTGGTCCTGGAGTATACGATATTCACTCACCAAGAGTTCCTTCAAAAGAAGAAATGATTGAATTGCTGAGAAAGGCTCAGAACGTCATTCCTGCCAACCAACTTTGGGTAAACCCTGATTGCGGACTGAAGACAAGACATTGGGAAGAAACTGAAAAAGCTTTAATCGCAATGGTTGCCGCTGCTAAAGAAGCTTCAATAGAATATGCACTTTAAAAAACTTTAGAAATAATTAGATTCAATTATTCAGATCGTGCCATGATATTCATGGCACGATTTATTATGGTAATCCGGTGAAATGTTGTTGAAGTAAAGTTTTACTATTGTGTTTTATAATAAACATGTGTTTCTGAACTATTTTGCCTGTAAAGCACTTGGCGGATAACCAAACTGTTTTTTAAACGCAAACGAAAAATGGGATAGATTTTCAAACCCAAGATCCAGATAAATATCAGAAACTGATCTTCCTTTTTGGGTAAGCAGAAAATGGGCTTCCTTTAATCTCCGAAGCTGCAGCCACTGTCTTGGCGGAATTCCGAATATCTTTTGAAAATCCCTTTTAAATGCAGACAGACTTCTCCCTGTTAAATAAGCAAAACGCTCTACATTGACATTGAAATGAAAGTTTTTATTCATAAAAGATTCAATATCTATTTTATAGGGTTCGGAAAAATCAAACAAAATATCCTTAAGGCCGGGATCGTAATTCAACAGTAAGAGGAGAGCTTCTTTTTGTTTAAGCTTCAGTATTTCTTCAGAAGCAGGAAGATCTTCATACGGTAATAATGAGTACATAAAAGAATGTAATGCCTTTTGCTCCGGTTTAATATAGGCCTGGACATTGTCCTTTTTTTCTGCCTGATATCCATACTCACGGCTGAAGTCATGAAGCATGGCATCGTCAAAATAGATGGATATGGTTCTGATTTCACCGTTTTTGGGTGGATATTTTGCGAATTTCAATAAACTGTTTTTCCTTGCAGAATAGAGTTCTCCTTCTTTAAATATCGTTTTTGTGATGCCATCATTAAGTTCCATTTCCCCGGAGAGCACCAGGCCGAGGCTGTGAATTCGTGCAAATTGTTCTCCTTCCCTGAATTCTGAAAAATGACAGGAGTAATTGATGGGAAAAGGAATATTATTTTCGCTCATAGCTCAGAAAGTTGTTTCTTGATCAATTCTTATTCAAACTTACAAAACTTTTAAGGATCATAGAATCTCCACAGCAAAGTAATCCTGAGAATATTTGCTGTGAAGAAGATCATATTAAGCCAGAATCGTTTTGGGTTCCAGGTAAGCTTCCAGTCCGAATACACCAAACTCACGTCCGATACCGCTTTGTTTGAAACCTCCGAAAGGCGCATAAGGATCATGCGCAAACCCATTAATGCAGATTCTTCCGGCATCAATCTGTGCGGCTACACGTTCTGCATGTTCTTGGTTGGCAGAACTGATATAAGCTGCAAGACCATATGTAGTATCATTGGCAATAGCAATGGCTTCCTCTTCATTGGCATAAGGAATAATAGACAGTACAGGTCCGAAAATTTCCTCTTGCGCAATACGCATATCATTACGGACATTGGTAAAGATGGTCGCTTTCACGAAATTACCACTTTCAAGACCTTCCGGTTTGCCTTCACCACCTGCAAGCAGAACAGCACCTTCTTCCTGTCCCAGACGGATATAACTTTGTACTCTTTCAAATTGTTTTACACTCACCATAGGTCCTACAAGAGTGTCTTCTTCGTCAGGATTTCCTACTTTTACTTGTCCTGCGGCTTTTTTAGCAAGTTCATTTACCTCCTCCAGCCTGTTTTGAGGAACCAGCAATCGGGTAGGGGCGATGCAAGCCTGGCCATTGTTCATATAAGCCCCGAAAACGGCCATAGGAATTGCTTTTTCAAAATCGGCATCTTCCAGGATAATATTAGGAGACTTCCCTCCAAGTTCTAAGGTTACTCTTTTCATCGTATCTACAGCTCCTTTAGCAATCGCTTTTCCCGTTAATGTAGATCCTGTGAAAGATATTTTAGCGATATCAGGATGCTGGGTAATTTCATTTCCCACTACATTTCCTAATCCGTTGACGATATTGAAAACTCCTTCCGGAAGGCCGGCTTCGTGGAAACATTCAGTAAGCAGCTGGGTTTGTACTCCACTCATTTCACTGGGTTTGATCACAGCTGTACATCCGGCAGCAATGGCAGTAGCGAGTTTATTACAGATAAAGCTGTTGCTGGCATTCCATGGGGTAATAATTCCAACTACGCCTAAAGATTCAAAACGTACTTTAGAATGTCCCACCGTTCTTTCGAAATCATAAGATTCTAAAGTATTGATCGTAGCTGTAAAGGCAGAGATTGCATTTTGGACACTCATTCTGCTGAACTGTAAAGTTCCTCCATATTCATTCACCATAACAGCAACCAACTCATCTTCTCTTTTGCTTACAGCTTCATGCAGTTTTCTGAGAAAATGAATCCTTTCTTCCTTTGTTGTTTTTGAAAAAGTTGAAAAAGCTTTCTTTGCTGCTGCAATGGCCATTCTGGTATCTTCTTCATTTCCAAGAACCACTTCTCCGGTTTTTTGGTTGGTAACGGGATTGATAAGATCAAAAGTTTCTGTTCCTCTTGGCGTAACAAATTCGCCATTGATGTAAATTTTATTAATCTGATTCATTTTTGATGATTTTAATACCACAAAGTTCGGCAGAAACGGAAAAGACGGGTTTGTTGTAAAGTTCAATTTTTCTTTGTTGTATGGTCCATTTTAGAGATTGTCCATTTGGTTTTTTGAATTTACCTGTGAAAAATGCTCTGTTCTTCGATAAAATTGACTACTTTTATCATAACCAAGTAAATAAAACGTTTTGAGAACCACTCTTAAACTTATTTTAGCTTAGTATCAGTCTCAGTAACCACAGGCTGATCGTTCTTTCGTCTGGGTAATTCTGCCCGGACAGGTTTTTATTTCATCATATTATTTATCGTATTCACTGTTAAAGGTGACTTTATCTCTGCTATTCCGGCTTTGACCAATGCTATTGATCAAAACTTTACTACAGAGAAAAACTATAGCTTACCTGATCTTTGAATAATACTACGGAGGTATACCTTTCTGTATGCGTGAATAATATGGAAAAAATCCAACAAAGAATATTAAGCACGATTATAAGTAATGAATACCCAATATATCTGGGAGGTAAAAGCGAAAAATACTCCCTTACTCAAAAAGAAATGCAATCAATGTAACAGCGACAGATTTCAATGCAGCGATAAATTCAGACTGAATGCCCAGAAAAAGAATATTGATATATGGCTGATTTACCGGTGTGTAAAATGCAGCAATACCTATAATATGACCGTATTTTCAAGAATCAGAACAGAATCAATCAGTAAAGAAATATTCCGTAAATTCTCAGAAAACAATGTGGAAACTGCCTGGCAATACGCTTTCTCACAGGAAATGAGAAGAAAAAATAATGTGGAAGCCGACTGGGAAAGTGTGGAATATGAAATTCTGTACCCCAATCTTCCCGTAGAAGATCTTATGAATAGGGAAGATGAGTCCATTTCTTTTCAAATACAGTCTTCTTTTGATTTTAATATGAGAGTCTCAACAGTCATGCGAATCTGTTTAGGGCTTTCATCATCTAAGCTGAACCTCTTGCTTGCTTCAGGTAAGGTTTACTTTAATAAGAAGCCTCTTCAAAAGAAATATAAGTTCAAGAATGGAGATATAGTTGATATCAACAGGCAGGAGCTGATCAATATTTATCTTATCGGAAAAGAGGATTTTTTCTCAACACAGTAAATGATCAATCATTATAAAAGCCTTCCGGTTGTTGATCGGGAGACTTTTTATTGAGTTCACTTTATGTATTTCATTTGGATTAATCCCACGTATTTTGGGTTGAAACTGCGTATTTTCCGGCACCGGTAAAGAAAAAACTTAGACTTACGAGCATATAAATCACAAGCAGTTCCAACGCCCAGCCTCCAAAGTCATTAAGCTTGAAAATATTGGCTGTTTGCGCCAGTAGGGTAGCCGTGAAGCAATTGGCAGCAAAGATTAATCCCGCCAGACGGGCCCGGAATCCTAAGATCAACAGTACAGGAGCTATAATTTCTCCCACAAATACACCATAGGCAAAGAATGATGGTAAGCCGTACATGATCATCATGTCCTCAATAAACCCAATTCCGTGAATCAACTTACTGATTCCATAAACAGACATGGGAAATCCGATTGCTATTCTTATAATCAGCATTCCTAAATCAATGTTCTTTTTCATTTCTTATCATTATTTAAAAGTTATATTTTACAAATGCCCCGATATTTTCCAGGGTCTTTTTTCCGTTATTAAACTGATCAAAATTGGAAGCCAGTCCGTACATCATTTTATTCTGTTTTACTCCTAATCTGACAAACTGTAACCCTCTGGGGTATCCGCTGTCATCAAGATTCCCAATAGCGAGTACACTAAAGTATCCTTTGAAATTTTCTGTCAGATAAGGGGTGTATTCAAATGATACAGACTGTTCCAGAGAAAATCCTTTCTGATACGTAGTTCCTATAGAGTAGGAAAGTGAATAGGAGGACTGGATGATTTTATATTGCAGGTAAATACTGAAAAATGCGCCGGGATTTTTCATTCCCAATGCCGCATTGGCACTCAGTCTTTTGGTAAGATTATACGAGAGGGTATTTCTGATGAAGAATATGTTTTCTTTATCTTTGGTATATTCTGTATCAAATAGGGTAAGATTGTTCAGTTTCAACCGTTCATTCAGCTGATAATTGATATTGTGCATATAAGTATAGGAGCGATGTCCTAAAACAAGATCCGGGGTATAGGAAAGCTGCTGTGCATTCAGGCTCAGGGAAGCTGATACAAGAGCTGTTATAGCGATAATTTTTGCCTTCATATTTCACTCATTAAATTTCTGTGAGCAAAATTATTCAGGCCGGAACGGAATAAACTTAAGAAATCTTAAGAAACGTCAGACAGGTGTTTTTTTCTCAGATAGCTAAGGTATTCTACGGTGATTCCGAGGTAGGAAGCGATCATGTATTGAGGAAAACGCTGTTCGATATTACGGTAAGTAGTGACAAATGTTCTGTATTTGGTGTAGGCATCAACACGGGAATGTTCAAAGGTTCTTTCCTGTAAAATAACATAGGCAGACTGCATTTTCAGGCGCCAGAATTCTGAGACAGCCGGAACTTCTTTGTACAATAATTCCAGATTATTTTTACTGATCTGGATGATGGTGGTATCTTCATTAGCCTGAATAAACATTCTTGAAGGCAGTTCGCTAAGATAGCTGTAAAGATCATTTACCCACCAGTTTTCAATACCCAGCTGAGTGGTATTTTCTTTTCCTTTTTCATCAATGTGGTACGCATAGAGGCTTCCCTGTGCAATGAAACGCATATGTCTGGAAACCTGTCCTTCGCGAAGCAGATAATCTTTCTTTTTAAGTTGTATAATTTCTAATTTGGAACTAATACAGTCAATATCTTTATCTTCTAAAAAAACGATTTCTCGAAAGTGTTCTATGAGTTGCGAAAGTATTATATCTGTATCCATCATGAAGTGGTGTACTTAATAGTGTACGCTGGCAAATTTACGAAAATATTAAAAATTTGTAGTGATAATGCAGGGTGAATACCCGCCGAAAGGATAATAGGTTTTGAAAGATACAGTCTTCCAATGGAGTAAAGTTCGCAATAGAAAACTATTCATAAAAAATAAACAATAAAAGTAACCAACAATTAAGATATTTCGAATATTTCCAAATCCCTAACTAATTAATATATTTGTTGAAACTAAATAACTTGTGAATACATTAATACAAAAAATCGAACAAAATGAAATTTTCAAATTTATTAAAGAAAACTTTTCATTAATTATTTTTGTCCCTTCGTTATTAGGTGGATTAAGACAATTCATCATACTTTTATTTTATTCCCCAACCCTTATACAGTATTTTTCCTTTACTCAGATTGCAATAGATGGTTTAGAAACAATTTTTCAAGTAATATTTATGATTTGTACTGCAATCTTTTTTTATAAAATAGTATTAAAAAACATTAGAAACTTTCTCGCAAAAAAAATTCTAATGCTCTTTTTTTTATTATTATATTCTGGAATACTTTTTTATTTCAATGGTTTTCAAATAATAGAAACAACCTATAATTTATCCACTTTCACATCATATCTTCTGAAAAGCCTTTCTTTAGTATTACTTTCTTTAATTCTTGCAGATTCTTACGATACATCAATTAATACTCAAATTTATTCTTCAAATAAAATGAAAATAGCATTAAAGCTTATGACTGTTGTGACTATATTATATGCTGTTTTTTATATAATTATGATTAAACCATTCCAGTATAATGTGGAAAATGTTACTAGTTTGACAAAAAATGTTAGAGAAAAATTTTCAAAAAAAGCTGAACTAATTTATTATAACGATACATATTTAGTATTTATCAAAAACCCTGATGATGAACTTGATAATAGAAGGTTTTATATTCAAAAGTTTGAAACTCTATTTGAAGAAGGGAAAGCACTGGATAAAAAATAATTAACATGGCAAGTACCCAAAATCAACTTTTCGAAAACCGGATAATTAAATATTTATCAGAAAATTTATCCCTTATAATTATCATCCCTGCATTATTGGGAGGTATTAGACAATTCTTATTATTAAGTATATTATCTCCTTCATTGCTAATTTATTTTTCAACTAGCCAAGTTTTACTTGATGGAATTTCAATATTATTTCAGCTTTCTATAATGTTATTTACAGTTTTCTATTTTAATAAATTTGTTGATAAGTATAAATCCCATCCACTCAAAATTCTTTTTGGTATAGGTTCTTTATTAATAATATGCTATCTTTTTTTAAGAAATTATTATAATTTTTCCGCAATTTCTTATTCTGATATCTTTTTAAAAACGGTTTTTTTAATTTTAGCAACAATGTTCTGTATTTATATCATTAAATTAATGTCGGCCAGTGCATTGCCAATGGCATTTGGTTTACTTTTAACAATAGTTGTGGTCATATTTTTAACTTACTCTAAACCACTAAATGTATTTAACATTACCCATGACAATAAAATACAATCACTTAAAAAGCAGTTTCCAAATATCAAGCTAGAGTATGTAAATGATACATATTTAATTTATAATTTAAACTCTAAAGAAAATGATAAAAACAAAAAAATTTACTTTATTCAAAAACACGAAAATTTATTTGAAAATTAGCGATGTCATTTAAATCATAAACCAATAACATATGCCATTTTTTGTTTCTACACAAGCATATTTATTTTAAATGAAAAAGATGAGAGATTGTGTATGTTTATTCTAAAAAGAAGACCACAATTTATCATGTAAATTGTGGTCTTCCTCAACTAAGAACTATTTAACTACGATTCTGTTTTCAAATAACCATAATGTAAAACAGTTTCCTTTCCGAATAAGCTTGAGAAAATATTCTGAAACTCATGGATATATTTACACTTTATGGCGTTCCCGTATATTTTCAGCCCTTCCAGTATTTTTCTGGAACTTAGGTCTATATCATATTTTATAAAAGCTTCCGGTCTTTCATACCGTATACTCTGATCTGAACTGTCTGTTCGTGAAAAGCCGAGCTTTTCAAGCCATTCTTCCGTTATTTTAATCGGTTTAATGGATGCTGCCGGGACCGAAATACTTTGAATATCATTTTCAATTTTAACAAAATAAGCCTGTTCGACATTTTGAAAGATCTCAGCAATGGTATAAATCTGATTTTTATACTCAACCAAGTTCTTGATTTTTAGATCTGCTACGTTCATAATATTTTGATTTTAAATGGTGATATGGTCTTTAGTAAAATAGCAAATAGTATGCCCGACATTGCATTGTTAAATCTTGTTTTGAAGGATATTAGGTTAAATTTTTGATATAAAAAATTAATAATACGTTAAAATAGTACATTATACGTGAATTGTCCCATAATCATGAAATATTGGATGTGGTATCTATGTGGTATTAGTTTTTTATTCCCGCTTTTGGATTGGTATTAATAGTGGTAAGAAGAAGAGCGGTTATAACACTTATCATAAGAACTCCTATAAAAACATTCCAGGAATAAGCATGAAGCAGGTAGCCGGTACCACTTCCCAGAATACTTGAACCAAAATAATAAAAAAGCCAGTAAATAGAAGTAGCAGAAGATTTTCCTCGTTTGGCATACAGTGCGGTCATCTGGCTGGCCATAGTATGAGCAGCGAAGAATGATAGGGTGAAAAGCCCGAGTCCGAAAATAAGGATATAAATGTTTTCAGACAGCAATAAAGCAGCTCCGATAATCATAGTCAGAATGGATGCTTTAAGGATATTATTCATGGGAAACCTCCTTGAAAGACGGCCTACGATCATTGTTCCGAAGACGCCAAAAATATACATCAGAAAGATAAAAGCAATGATAAAGTGGCTTAATGAAAATGGTTTGGCCTCTAGTCTGAATGTCAGGTAATTATAAACACTCACGAAAACACCCATTAATAATGCTGCAGTACAATATAAACGGAGCATGTAAGGATTGGTAAGGAAAAATTTCATCTGTTTTACCTTAAGATGATAATCTGTTTTCTGAGAATTGAAAAATTTTGATTCCGGAAACAGTTTCCAGAATACGGCACCAAGAATAAAACTTTCTATACCGATCAGAAGAACAGCATTACGCCATCCGAATTCCCCTGCAAAAAGAGTCGCCATTATCCTTCCGCTCATTCCACCTATTGTATTTCCGCTAAGATACATACTGATGGCTGCAGGTACTGCCAGAGCATCCACTTCTTCTGTAAGGTAGGCAAGGGCAACTGCTGAGACGCCTGAAACAACAAATCCTTTCAATATTCCGATAGCAATGAGCAGACTTAAACTTGGAATCCAGGTAGAAATAATAGTCAGAATGGCAGATGAAATCAGCGAAAAAACCATAAGACTTTTTCTGGAATAGCTGTCTGCTTTAAAAGCAAAAAACAGTAATCCCAATGCCATACCTATTGTGGATGATGAAACCAGCAGGGAAGTATCACCTACAGACACTCCGAACTGCTCTGCAACCATAGGCAGCATCGGCTGGAAAAGATAAAGCTGTGCAAAAACCGAAAGTCCTGAAAAGAAAATACAAAGTTTTATATATCGGAAACGTGAGCTTCCCTGAAGTGCTTTTTCAGATGAATTCATGATTTTTTTGCATTAAAATGCAGTGGTTTGATGGAAAAATTAAGTGATGTAAATTTCCTGATTATTTTCCGAATTTAAAAATCATTATCTCAATGATATTGATTGGCGAAACAAATCAATGAAGCTGCAGACTGTTGATGTACTCTGAAGGAGTAATATTCTCCATCTGTTTGAAAACTCTGTTGAAGGTGGACTGATTAGAAAATCCTGCTTCTGTGTAAATATACATAAGGGTTACTTTTTCAATGTCATTTTCATGAAGTAATCTTTTTACACACTCAATTCTGTGCATATTCAGGTAATTATTGAAGTTGGGATATCCTTTTGTACGAATTGATTTTGAGATATAACTGCTGTTTATATCCATTTCTGTAGAAAGCTTTGAAATATTAAAATTAACATCTTTATACAGCTGTTTCTCTCTCATCACTGATTCAATTTTTTCAAACAGTTCATCCGCAAAAGGAGCTTTGTCTGCTGTAGGAACCGGCTGTATTGCTGTACTCTGGGCTTTCTCCTCAATTTCATGGTAAATTTCAACCCGTTTTATTTTATCCTTAAAATAGAGCAGGAGTGCAATGACTGCTACATTGGAAATCATAAGGATGGTATCGGTAATTCTCACATCTTCTGGTTGGTGTATCGGGAATTTAAAGCTGAAAGATTTAGAAATAAGGTATCCCGCTATAATATTCAGCAAAACATATATGCTGTAAATAAAAACATACTTTCTTTGAAAGAAAACATAGGCTGCCAGCGGAATCGGAATAAGCCAGACAAAACTCGCTATAGAATTGTTCCAGAAAGCCAGCATAATGTAAAAATTATAAAGTGTCGCAATAATAATGTAGGAATGCACCATGACATTCACCGAGTAGGATTTGCGTACAATCAGATATGTATAGACCATTAAAAAAAGTCCTCCGAAAAGATACCAGGCCATTATTTTATCGGGAATAATAAAAGTAAATATTAAACCAAATAGGGCAAGAATAACCGACATCAGAATATTATAATAATACACCAGCTGTCTTTTGTACTGTTCAATTTTTATGTCTTTTTCGGTGGTCATTTGTGGCAGAAGGTAATTTTAAATCATTCCAATATTTTCTCTTAACAGTCAGATTTCAGAAAATGACTGGTTTAACTTTCTGGTTATTAGAAATTTGTGTTTTATGAGCTGTTTCCTGTTTTTCATTGATTATTCATGGATTTGATTTGTCAGTCCGGATAACTTTGCACCAGCTAGCTCAACAAAGGCTGATTGATGATCTTTCAATTAACCCTAAACGATTTATTCAATTTTTAAACAAATATACTAAAATGAAAAAAATAAAATTACCTCTTGCCAGCATTATGATGTGTTTTTCAATAGTGGCATTTTCCCAGGTTGGGATCAATACAGATTCCCCTAAAGTAACTTTGCATGTAGAAGGAAAGCCCGATGTGGCTACTGCGGCTGACGGAGTGATGGCTCCCCGAATGACAGGAGATCAGTTAAGAGCTAAAGATAATGTTTATCTGGCAGCTCAGACTGGAGCTTTGGTGTATGTAACACAGGCTGTAACTGTTCCTTCTGTAAAAACAGCAAAAGTAGATAAAGCCGGCTATTATATGTTCAACGGAACTACCTGGAAATTTGCTTTTGGGGGACAAGATAATGATATTCCCATTGGAGATTTAATCTATTATCACGGAAGCATTCCTGCAGGTACTTCGGGAGCCAATACATTGGCCAGTACCTATCTTACTGATCTTCCGGTTTTGGGAGGTTTTCTAAGACTTGATGCCCAGTTTAACAGCAGTTCAGCAGGTACGGGAGCGGCTACCACTTTTAATCCGAGACTTTACAATGTAGGAACTTCAGATGTGAAAATCTGGGTTTCGGAAATGTCTACCCATACCGGTGATTCTGATAATGGAAATATTAAATTATCACCGGGAGCTTACAGACAATTTGATGATGGTGTTTATCTTACCCAGACCCATAATGAGACGGTAACATTTGATATTACAGTACAGGAACCGGAGCCAAGATGGTACAGAGTGTATTATGCATTCCGTGTAGATAATAAATCTACAACAGGAAGCAGCGATGCTACAACCACAGATTCCAATACTTCTGATAATACAAGGGAGTTATTTCTCTCTGTACAGAGACTGTACTAGTACACCGACAGATGATTCTAAAAATACAATGATAAAAAATAACGCATAAAAAATCAATGGGTTAGCTGTTAAAATCTCATGAGATTTGTGTTTTTTCTGGGGTTGGGATACTATGGATTTCCGGCCCCGTTTTAATGCATCATTTCATAGACTTTGATCAGTTCAGCAATATTTCCAACATTAAGCTTTTGAAAAATTCTTTTTTTATAAGTGCTTACTGTAGACATTTGAATATTGAGCCTGTTGGCGATTTCCAGATTGCCATTACCGTCCGCCAGAAGTTTGAAGATTTCGTATTCCCTGGATGATAACTTCTCTACGGGATTATTTCTTTTGTTTTGAATAATAAGACCAATCAGCTCTGCAGGGTAGAAATATCCCTTTTCAATGACCGTTTTCACCGCATTTTTAATTTCCTCTTCACTGCTTTGTTTATTCAGATAGCCTTCAGCTCCTTCCCTGATATATTGGATGGCTACATCTTTATCATATCCTGAGAATATTAGAATTTTAAGGTCATTCTGTATATCTTTAAGCTCCGGAACCATTTTTTTATATTGGGTTCCTGGCATATCAATGTCTAAAATAATTAGGTCATACCGCTGATCTTCAAGTTTCTTTTTCACCTGGTCATAATTTTCAGCAAAATCTATATTCAGACCCGGATAAGCAGTTTCAAGAACCAGACAGGTTCCTGCTCTTACTACATAATGATCATCAGCAATTAAAATTTTTTCATTCATAAAGATTAGTTTTTTTGAGCGTTACTTCCACAACAGTTCCCTTAGGATGGTTTTGCCTGAAATTCATTTCAGCATTGATCTTTTTTACCAGATGGATAACCATATGCAGACCCAATCCTTTTCCTTTAAAACTGGGGGTTTCCAGTTTTGGATTTCTGAACAGATTCATATAGATAGCAATCTGTTCCTCAGACATTCCTGTTCCTGTGTCACTAATTATTATTGTGGATTTTTGTAGATTTTCGGTAATCCTAAGGGTAATGTTTCCCTGAGAGGTATTCTTCACAGCATTATCAAGCAGGTTATGAATAATGGCTGTTAAAATACTTTCATTTACCCTGGAATAGATGACACCTTCAGTAAGATTGGTGATCGTAGTTCCTTTTTCTTTGGCAATTTCACAGAACAGTTTATTCTTGGTCTCCAGGATTCTGTTGATGGGATATTCCTTTTCTTCGAAAATATTTTCAGCCTTATAGAGCTCAGTGTATTCTTTCAAATTCAGGGTAAACTGATACAGCTGTTCGGAAGATTTATAAATACTGTCAAAGTATTTTTTCTGAAGTTCTACATCATCAGATTCATGTAATTTCTGAGAAAGCATAGCAATAAATCTGATGGGAGTGGTAATGTCATGACTGATAGTTTCCACCAGTTTCTTCTGATATTCTGTTTCTTTCTGCAGGTTGTTTTTTACGAGCTCCAGGTGAAGAGAGGTTTCCTTCAGTTCAGAGTTTTTATTATGAACAATCTGTTTTAAAGCTTTATTTTTTATCCTGAGAAAATTCGTGGTTAACTGAACGATAATGATGATGATAATAAGGATAATAATGGACGCAGACACTCTGAAAAGCAAGGTCTGATAAAAAAGAGGCTGAATTTTAAAATGTATTACCTTTTCTTCATATTTCCCGTCAGCAGAAATCAATACTCTTACCCTCAGGGTGTAATCTCCGGGAGAAAGGTTGCTGATGGTGTATTTTAATTCTTTTCCTGTGGCAATCTTTTCCCATTCGGTATTTTCTTTTCCTGATATTTTTGCTTCAATGTAAAGGTTTTCAGGATTGGAAAAATAAGGAATATCAATAAAGACATCCGCTGTTTTGTAATCATTTTTCAAATCAAGGATCTGATGAAAATACTGAGGCTCAGAATTTCCGATTTTTACCCGTTCAATATAAATGTTATTTCTTCCCGGATAATAAGTCTGAATACTTTCCGGATTGAAAAATACAAAGCCGTCCATTGAAGGAAATACAAAATCTCCGTTCGGAAGAGCGTAGGCGTTAGGCTCCGAGCTTCCATTAAATTCATTGGTCAGGAAACCGTCTTTTTTGGTGAAACGATAATAAAAAACAGGAGTTTTTTTGCCTTCCGCATACTGCAGTAATTGTTTTTTAGCGACCTTAAACATCCCGTTATTCGACGAAATCCAATAATATCCCTTCTGGTCTTCAAGAATATAATGAGCCGACTGGAGATAATTGTTCATATCGTTTGGCATCTTGATCAGCTTATGATTTCTGAATAGATAGAAGCCGTTTTTCTCTGTTGTAATCCATATCAGATTATCTTTTGTCCTGATAATACTTTTGACATGAATATTTTTGATCAAAGGAGTTATGCCATTGCTTCGTAGTGCTATAGAATAAAGGCCGTCGCTGTTTCCGGTCAGAATTTCATTCTCATTATATTGATGAAAAATATTGACAAAACTTTTAAAAGTATAGGTGTAATCCGGCTGGCTGAATATATCCTTTTTGTACAGATGGAGTTGGGTGCCTGAAAGATTTGTGAAGGTAGTGCCGTAAAGGCTTCCGCTTTTCATAAATGTTTCAAGTCCCTTTTTAACAAAAGTGGAATCCTTTTTTTTATATCCCGAATTTTTATAAAACCTGACGATATGGTTTCTCTTTTTGATCAGAATATTTCCGGAATTGTCATACATCATCAGATAATTGTCATTGTTTCCGAAAAGATGGCTGTTTACAATTCCGTTTCTTCCGAATTCTGTTCCGTCCTCAGCAATAATTGTACTTTGGCTGAAAGGAAGAGATGCGAAATATACATTGCTGGAAAAATCAGCTTCTTTTCTCGATACATAGAAATTGGAAAGCTGAAGAACATTCAGACCATTATTCAGCGTTCCCAGGTACAATTTGTTGAACGCTTTATCATAGAACATCGAGCAGTAGGAATGATTTCCGATTTCTTCAAAATTGACAAGAAATTTTAAACGGAGATCCTTTTCGTTACCTTCTAAAAGATAAATATTGTCGTGGTTGATAATAAAAGTCTGATTGGTAATCTGCTGCCAGTATATTTTCGTATCAGGGTGGTTAAAAAGTGTAGGTTGATCAGAAACAGAAAGCTGCCCCTTGTAGATGGAGTAGGTCTTTCTTTTTTTCAGATCATTGACGAAAAGGTGATTATTCAGTACAAAGATGTAATTTAGGTCTTTATTGGTAAAAGGGAA
This sequence comes from Chryseobacterium sp. PCH239, assembly GCF_018924625.1. Classification (NCBI taxonomy): domain Bacteria; kingdom Pseudomonadati; phylum Bacteroidota; class Flavobacteriia; order Flavobacteriales; family Weeksellaceae; genus Chryseobacterium; species Chryseobacterium sp. PCH239. Next base: position 1,164,521 of record NZ_CP073027.1, on the reverse strand, counting down.
AGCAATTTTTATTTCCTTTTTTCCTTCCTTATAGATGATGGCATTCTTTTCTGTAAAATGATAAACAGAATTTCTAAGCTGAATAAAATACTGGACGTCATTATAGAAATCCGATGTAATGATATTATTGGCAATACGGTGCAGGATATCGGTACCATTGCAATAGGTCATTTTATCGCCCTTAGTAAGGCTTGCCAGTTTAGGAAACCTGTTTCTGATAATAATTTTATTTTCCTGAAAATTATTAAGAACGGTGATGCTGTCAAGGCACGGATCTCCTATAAATTCGCCAAAATGAAGATTATTTACCCTGAAATTATTAAAGGTAATAAAAGAACTCCCGTCATACCTTACCAGTCCGTTTTCAGTAGAAATCCAGATGAAGCCATATTTGTCTTTGACAATGGCCTTTGCACTGCTTTGGGGAAGCCCGTTATCTATGTTATACCACGTAGATGTATAGTGCTGCCCGAAAATGTTTAGATAGATACAAGCAAAAATTAATGCCCAAACTCTCATATATGTGCAAAACTGATCTATATCTGCTGCTAATGCAATAGACGGTTAATAATAGTATTTGTACAAGTCAAAGTTTTTTTAAAAGGCAGGAACGATTGAGAATAAATTTTTATCATTGAAGTTTTCTGGTCTTTTGTGTTTTATATTTTTTGATCGTGTAAAAATAGTGAAATTATGGCGATAAATTAGTATTGCATATTTTGTTTTCTATAAGTTTTATCATGTATTGCAGACAATAAGCCATTCAATTTTTTTTGACACATTGTTGTATTTCAATAATAAGTGATAAATTTATATCACATTCATTTTAAATTATCTTTTATAGACCTCTGTATTGTGCTGGATTTCTGAATTGTTTTAGAATTTTATAAATGAGAAATATTATCATGTCTGAATAATTTTATTAGTTTTTATATGAATGGTTAAAGTTTAATTTAATTTGTTTTGTAGTAAAACTTCGACAAAAAAAGATGGTTTATTCTACATGATAACTTTGTCAGGGCTTATGGATATTCATATTTTTGCAAAAATATTCTCACAACAATTAAGAAGCTTTATTGTCTAAATAATGATTCTAAGAACACAAACGGTTTTTATCTCAACAACAAAAGAGACTGTTTACTTTTAGTACGGTCTCTTTTTTATTTTTTAATATTCAGAATCCCTTTTTAAATCAAAAAACCTCCCGGAAATGGTGGGAGGTAAATAAAATTGACTGTATATTGAAGTGTAATTCAATCGTTATTGATGGGTTTCAAGCCACTTGAGTCTGCGCTGATCCGGCAGGTGTTTTACTCTGAAGTTTTCAAAAACAGCATTGAATCCTTCTCCGTCAGGACAGGCTGCCATTAATCCAACCATTACAGGAATGTTATCCTGAAAAGGCGCATTCCGCATCATGATATAATTTTTATCATCAAAAGAATACAATATCTCAACAGCATCCAGTCTTCTCACCGCTTTTATCCATATGGCAGGAGGTGTTTTTTCTAATGTAATGACACTCCAGTCACTTTTATTGTGGGTGACCACAGTGCTGAGATTGTACTTACCATCTACAAATTCTACTCCGGCTTTGATATAATGTTCATGATCTGTTCGCAGCATAAGCCCCATCTGGTCAAATCTTGCTTTATAACTGCCGGTTATTTTTACTTTTGCCTCAAATTCACCGCCATATGTGGTGTAGTAGAAAGGAGCGTCATCTACAGTAAATCCATAATGTGAAACCCTCCAGTAATCGCTCTGTGGTGTTACAAACATAGAAAGGCTGTTGTTTTTGATTTCCCATTTTTCAGGTTCATTAAACCAGGTCATTTTCTCAAGACTCTGGGCGGAAAACTTTTGAATCAGGGATAAGGCGCAAAAGCAGAAAATCAGTTTCTTCATTCTCTTTGGGATAAGTTCTAAGGGTAAATTATTATTTTAGCAAAAGTATTATTAAACTTCATTTGCGTCAATACTGATAAATAACCATTATGGAAATCCGTGAACAGCTTAGTGATCAATTACTGGATAGCGCCTTGAAAAAATGCCAGCTTGATCTAGAGATCTATAAACAGAGAGCGTTGGCATACTCTCAGATGGAAGGTGCAATATGTGTACTGAGCGATATGCAGGAGAATAAAAGTTTTATTTATAAATCTGCGGCAGCAGATGAACTTGGGCTAAAGATGGAGGAAAACCCTGCGGAAATAGACTCCATCTGGGAAGAAGATATGCTGAAAAAGATACACCCTGATGACCGCCTGAAAAAATACATCCATGAACTCCGTTTTTTCAAATTGCTGGAGACCATGGAAATAGAAGAACGTACGGCATATAGTGTGGTTTCAAAAATAAGGATGAAGGATAAAAATGAAGACTACAGATGGGTGAAACACCGTATGTTTTATATTTATTCACCCGATAACGGCAGACTTAGGCTCGCTCTTTGTCTTTATAATATTGCATTGACTTCATCCGGTGCTCCTGATTTTATGATTGTCAATGTAATCAAAGGGGAAGTGGTTGTAAAAGATAAGCTCGATTATAAAAATATTTTAAGCCCCAGAGAATTAGAAGTTTTAAAATGTGTAGGAGAGGGATATGCAAGCAAAGAAATTGCAGGCCTGCTTTCTATAAGCGTCAATACGGTAAACAGACACCGTCAGAATATCCTGGAAAAGCTGAAAGTAAAAAATTCTATACAAGCTTTTAAAGACAGTTTTTCTTAAATATCCAGCTTGAAATATCCGAAAAGCTTACCTTTTTACTTTGTATCTTAATGATTAAATTTATATCTTGAATACACATTAGCAAGAAACATATACGATGAAAAGAAGCGAAGAAATTACCAGGCAGTATTTTACTTTTTTAGACAAGCATATCCAGGACGTTATTTCCGGTGCTGCTTCTGAATTTATGGAGCTGAATGAGATCGCCAGAGAGCTTGCGGTTTCCCATAAGCACCTTACCGATACCGTTAAAAAAGAAACCGGACAGCACCCTTGTTTCTTTTATGATGAAAAAATTATTCTTCAGATCAAGCAAATGCTCGTGGGATCCGATCGATCTGTGGCAGAAATTGCCCGTATCTTTACTTATGATCCTTCCAATTTTTCAAAATTTTTCAAAAAAATGACCGGCTTTACTCCCGGAAATTTCAGAAATTCCCAAAAAGTTTAAATTGACTACTTTTTTTGTTTAATATTGCTATTGCAAGAGATTTGCGCTGTTTTTTATCTCAGGATAGGGATTTGAACGCTCGAATTGTTGTATTTTTAATGCTGTTTAGTGAATTAAAATGTTAAAATAATAGAAAAATAATCTTTTATAAATGAGCTGTTTGTAAAAAATAATTACATTTTTTTATTATTTATATATTAATATTTCTTTATTGTTTGATTTTTTTATTAAATTTAGGTAAGAAAAAACTAATTAATTCAAAAGCGAAAAACGTTAAAAAAGATAGATGTCTATTTAAATACTTTGGTTTCCAGATAATAAGATAAAAATATTGTGTCTTTAATAATATTTAATCTTAACAGAGGCGCTTAAGCCTTTTAAATAGTTATATATTTGTTTCTTTTAAACCACAACAAACAAGATTAAGGATGAGCATCAATTTCACAACAGCAACTATTAAAGACTTTGAGAATATACCAGATAATGATATGGCTCAAAGGGCTGAGATTTTTTATGAATATTTAGACTTTGTAAAGTCTAACGGACACATGAACTACAGACTGAAGAACACTTCAGGAACCAATGCAATACTAAATGTAAATATTGCAGACCAAAACAGAGAATTTGTTAGTTTTGTATCAAGTGATTATTTAGGATTTACACAACACCCGAAAGTAAAGCAGGCCGCTATCGAAGGAATAGAGAAATATGGAACGGGAACAGGAGCTACACCTCTTATCGGTGGCTACTTTGATTATCACAATGCTTTAGAAAAAAGAATTTCAAGTTTTTTTAAAAGAACAGAAGATGAAGCCGTAGTGTTTACTACCGGATATACTGCTAACAGCGCTAGTTTACAGTGCTTAATGCAGAAAGAAGATCTTGCTATTTTAGACATGGCAGTGCATGCCAGTGTACATGAAGGATGTGCTTTTACCAATAAAAAAACATTTCCGCACAATAATTTGGAATCTTTGGAACACATTTTGAAGGTATCTGAAAATCTGTACCGTACGAAACTCGTTATTGTGGACGGAGTATATTCCCAAGATGGTGATACCTCCCGAATTAATGAGATCTATGACCTTGTGAAAAAGTACAATGCCTTTCTAATGGTAGACGACGTGCATGGTGTCGGCATCCTTGGGGAAACCGGAAGAGGTACTTTGGAACAGGCTGGGTTATTGGATAAAGTAGACATCATTACAGGTACATTCAGCAAAACATTTGGAAATCTGGGAGGTTATGTCATTGCAGATAAAAAAATAGCTGCATTCATCAGATTCCATTCACGCCAGCAGATCTTCTCAGCTACAGCTCCACCATCATCCGCAGGAATTGTTAAAGCCATTGATTTAATTGACGAAGAACCTATCTGGAGAGAAAAACTCTGGGATAACATCAATTATTTCAAAAAAGGACTTGACGATTTAGGATTAGATACAGGAGTAACCTGCTCTGCGATCGTTCCCGTAAAAATTGGAGATCCTTATGTAACAGGAGATGTTGGAAAACTACTAATAGAAATGGGAATCTATACCAACCCGATTCTTTATCCGGCTGTACCAAGAAAGGACGCACGTATCAGGATGAGTGTTACGGCAAGACACGAAAAAGAACATCTCGACAAAACGCTTAATGCGTTTGATGATATTAATAAAAAATTGCATATTGCGAAAAAATAATAATTATGCCTAGAAAAGTAGTGCAGGGCCCCATTAGGGACAAAGAAAAAACAAAGCAGAAACTGCTTGCTGCAGTTGGTAAAATTTTAAGAGTAAAAGGATATTCCGGATTAAAAGTAAGCAAGATAGCTGCTGTTGCCGGATTTGATAAAAAATTGATCTATGAGTATTTTGGAAGTACTGATAAGCTGATCGATGAATATATCAAATCTCAGGATTACTGGAGCCAGGTCAACCAGGATGTTGATATGGATTTCTCAGACGGTGGTCACGAACTTACTAAAATGGTTGTATTGAACCAGTTCGAAAACCTGAAGAAAAATAAAGAACTTCAGAAGATCATCCTTTGGGAACTTTCAGAAAGTAAACCTATCCTTAAGAAATTGGTTGAACAACGTGAAGAAGTTGGAGAAGTTTTATTTGGAAACATCTCAGATCCTTACTTTGGTGAAGGAGTAGCAACAAGACACAGAGCAATTATGGCTTTGATTGTTTCCGGAGCTTACTATCTCAACCTCTATACAGGGTACAACGCCAATAAGTTTTGTGGTATCGATCTGAAAACTGAAGAAGGAAGAAAAGAGGTTGAAGCCGCTATTGTTGAGTTGATCGACTTTGCATACAGCAAAAAGAAGTAGAAATTGAAAGTTTTCCGATTTAAGCAGAAATACGTTTTTGTTAATAATTTGAAAACTTTTAATTTTCAAATTAAAACTATATTTCTTACTTTTGGCCAATGGAAAATTTTATAGTATCTGCAAGAAAATATCGTCCTCAGGAGTTTGATACGGTTGTAGGGCAATCCCATATTACGGATACTTTAGAACATGCAATTGAAGAAAGTCAATTAGCTCAGGCATTACTTTTTTGCGGTCCTCGTGGTGTGGGTAAAACTACCTGTGCCAGAATTCTTGCAAGAAAAATCAATGAGAAAGATGGCTCGGTTTCAGAAGATGGCTTTGCTTACAATATCTATGAATTGGATGCTGCATCCAATAACTCTGTAGATGATATCAGAGAACTTATAGATCAGGTACGTTTTGCACCTCAGGTTGGTAAATACAAAGTATATATCATTGACGAGGTTCATATGCTGTCTTCTGCCGCTTTCAATGCTTTCCTTAAAACGCTGGAAGAGCCGCCTGCTCATGCTATTTTTATTTTGGCTACAACGGAGAAACATAAAATTATTCCAACAATTTTATCCCGTTGTCAGATTTATGACTTCAAGAGAATTACCATTGAAGACATTCAGAATCATCTGAAAAATATTGCCCAAAAAGAAAATATCCAGTATGAAGATGACGCTCTGTACCTGATTGCTCAGAAAGCGGATGGTGCATTAAGAGATGCACTTTCTATCTTCGACAGACTTTCTACCTTCTCCCAGAAAAATATTACCCTGGCAAAAGCCGCCGAAGTACTTAACATTCTGGATTATGATCAATATCTGAATATTGTGGATCTCGCCAAGGAAAACAAAATTCCTGAAGTGCTTTTTGCATTCAATGAGATTGTAAAGAAAGGTTTTGATCCCCATATTTTCATTGCCGGATTAGGAAACCATTTCAGAGATCTGATGATGGCACAGAATGCTTCCACCATGGAACTCATTGAAGTAGGAGAGAAAACCAAGGCTAAATTTGTAGAACAAGGACAGAAATGGGCCGCCCAGCAGCTTATTGATGGTATTGAGATCTGTAACCATGCAGATATTAATTATAAGAATTCCAAAAACCCAAGACTTACGGTTGAAATTGCTTTAATGCAGCTGGCTTCACTGACAGCTAATTTAGGTGATACTAAAAAAAAAAGTTCCTGATACTGGCTCCGTTTCTCAGTGAGAAGCAGGAAGTGAAGATGCCGGAAAATGCCCAGAAGAAAAAAGAAGTTAAAGCAGAACAGCTACCTGCAGCTTCTCAGGCAGTTCAGGAAGTTTCAGTAACAAAAACCACCAGACCATTATCAAGACCTGGAATCTCTTCCGGTTTCAGCATCAATTCCTTTTTGAATAAAGAAGATAAAGTCGAAACAACAGAAGATGTTGTGATAAAATCTGATAATCTTCCTCAGAACCATTTTACAGATACAGATCTGCAGATGGAATGGAAAATTATGCTTAAACAGCTTCAGGTAAAAAATAATTTTGTATTTAATGCTGTCAAGACCTTCAAACTGGTAAAAGCCGATGAGCATAAAATCAAAGTTTTGTTCCCTTCAGATTCTGCAAAAGTAGAATTTGATAAAATAAGTGGAGAATTTTTTAACCATTTTAAAAGAAAAATTCAGAATCATATTATTGAGGTAGAATACGTCAGAGACGTTGAAAATCTGAAGATTGAAGTGGTGACGAAAAGAAAAATGTTTGAAAAATTTATAGAAAAAAATCCACTTTTGAAAGATCTTGATGATTTAATGAAGTTTGATTTGACATAATTTTTATATATTTGTCAAATATTTCTGTCGAAAATAATTTTTTGACAAAAGCAAATTACAACCAGAAACGCTAAATAAAGATATTTCCAGAATAAAATGGAAAATTTGACTAACACATATCAGTCTTTTTTTGCTCCCGCTAATTACTTTTTTAGTGGTTATTTTAGTTTTTCTGCTTCTTATTATAGAAATTTCAGAACGTATTACCGATTTTATTGGTACTGTTAACTGAATTTCTTTCCAAAAAATACAGGAGAAGTAGAGCCCTATTATTTTCCTGATTCCTTTAAACAATTTTGAACGGCATTTTTTGAAAAGAATTATAAATTAAATTTTATAATCCAAAGGGCTATTGCTGTTAACGAAAAAATTATATAAAAAAACAATAAAATTTAGAAGAATGAATTTAAATGATTTAAAAAATGAATGGATCGATGGGCTTACACAGCCTCTAATGATTGCAGGACCATGTAGCGCAGAAAGTGAAGCTCAAATGCTTGAAACGGCAAGGAGAATTAAAGAATCTAATGCCAATGTGTCAGTTTTCCGTGCAGGAATCTGGAAACCCCGTACCAAACCAAACGGTTTTGAAGGAGTAGGAGTGATCGGTTTGAACTGGCTGAAAAAAGTAAAAGAAGAGTATGGTTTTAAAACAGCGACTGAAGTAGCCAACGCACACCACGTTTTCGCAGCCCTTGAAGCAGATGTAGATGTTCTTTGGATTGGAGCACGTTCTACAGTGAACCCGTTTACGGTACAGGAAATTGCGATGGCTCTACGAGGAACAGATAAACCTGTATTCGTGAAAAACCCTGTTAATCCGGATCTTGCATTATGGATTGGAGCTTTGGAAAGACTTTTAGGACAGGACATTAAAAACCTTGGAGTTATTCACAGAGGGTTTTCAACATACCAGAAAACTAAATACAGAAACAACCCGAACTGGCAGATTGCCCTTGATTTCAAGAGCCAGTTTCCAAATATTCCAATGTTAATTGACCCTTCTCACATCTGCGGAAACAGAACTGGTCTTGCTGATATTACTCAGGAAGCACTTAACGTAGGATACCAAGGAGCGATCATTGAATCACACTGCAATCCTGATGAGGCGTGGAGTGATGCTTCTCAGCAGATTACTCCGGAAGTTCTTGCAGACCTTATCGGAAATCTGAAAGTGAGAAGTTCTAATCTTGCTGGTTTTGAAGGAGAGATGGGAAGACACAGAACTTTGATCTCTGATCTTGACTTCCAGTTAATTGAACTTCTTTCTCAAAGAATGAAAATTTCTGAAAAGATCGGTAAACTTAAAAAGGAAAATGACATTGCAATCTTCCAGCCTGAACGTTGGAAAGTCATTACAGAATACGCTACTCAAAAAGCAAAAGAAACTGGAATGTCTCAGGAGTTTATTGAAAAAGTATTCAAAGCGATTCACGAAGAGTCTATTGAAGTTCAGAATAATATTATGATTGAAAGATAAATTAAGGATAATAGGAAGAGAAGTATAATTTTTACTATATATTCAGTAAAAAAATAAATCAGGGCTTAGTCATCAGTATTTAGGGCAATTGAAACATGTGTTTTTAAACCTATTTCCTGAATACTAAGCCCTAATTGCGTATATTTGTACCAGTATTATCTATGAAAGGAAAAATCATTAAATCTACAGGCAGTTGGTACCAGGTTTTGGAATTGGAAACAAATAAAATTTTCGAGGCCAGAATCCGGGGGAAATTCAAATTAATAAAAACCAGACTTACCAATCCACTTGCTGTAGGAGATTTTGTTGAGTTTCAGCTGGAACAGGATGATATAGCCTGGATCACAAAAATTGAACCTCGCTCCAATTATCTGATCAGAAAATCGGTAAATCTTTCAAAAGAAGCCCATATTATAGCTTCCAATATTGATTTGGCATGCTTTATCTTTACCCTGAAACATCCTGAAACTTCTTTAGGATTTCTGGACAGGTTTCTGGCATGCTGTGAAGCCTATAACATCACCCCGTTGATTCTTTTTAATAAAATCGATGTTTTACACGAAGAAGAAATTGAAATTGTAAAAGATATTGAATTCCTATATCAGGAGATTGGATATGATACCCTGGAAATTTCTTCCTATTCTAAATTGAATCTGGACCAGCTTCAGGAGATTCTTAAAGATAAAACTTCCGTATTCTTTGGCCACTCAGGTTGTGGAAAATCTACCTTAGTGAATGCTTTACAGCCGGGATTGAATTTAAAAACTTCTGAAATTTCAGATACCCACCTGAAAGGTAAGCACACCACAACTTTCGCCCAGATGCATTTCTGGGATTTTGGAGGAAACGTTATCGATACTCCCGGAGTTCGTGAATTTGCAATGATTGATATTGAAAAAGAAGAAGTACAGCATTACTTTCCTGAAATTTTCAAAAAGAGAGAAGAATGTAAATTTCACAACTGCCTTCACATCAATGAACCTAAATGTGCTGTTATCGATGCTCTTGAAAAAGGAGAAATTCAGCATTCGCGCTATGCTACTTACATTAAATTGATGGACGAGGCAGAAGAAGCTTCTCAGAAATAATCAATACAATCTTTATTTAACAGAACAAATTTTGTTACAAATTAATATAGAGGCTATCATTAGAGGGGCTCTTTTTCTGCTTTAAACTATTTTGTCGAAATGACACCTTGTTAAGGTTTGAAACCTTGACAAGGGGAACACTTGCTTATGCTGTTAAAGAAGAATATTTACTGATATTATTTTTTTTAAGATTAGTTTAATGTATTTGATGGATTTTATTTTTTGTAATTTATTTTTTTGATTTTTAAATGAAAAAAATATTCGTTTTTAAATAACTCTACTTTTCAATTTTACAATTTTGGCAGATAACTCCACTTTTGTCATATTTCTGACCACCATGAGATTGGATTTTCAAAAAGTAAAATTATTTCACCAATTGCACTTTAAAGAAGAAAATCGTTAAATATGATTAAATATTAATTAAAAAATTACATAATTAATAAAAAATACCTTCATTTTTTGCAAATAAAAAACCCAGCCGAAGCTGGGTAAAAACTAATAACCATGAAAACTCAAATTAAACATGAGAATCGCAATAGAATAAACAATTACTGTGCCAAAGTTTGTGTTACAATTTCTTAATAAAAGTTATTTTTATGTTAAAAAAAATTAAAATAAAAATCAAAGATATTTTTTGTAATTTTGCGCCATTAAAAAAATATACATTTATGTCTAACATTACATTCACTATGATTAAGCCTGATGCAGTTGCTGACGGACATATCGGTGCTATATTGGGTAAGATTGCTGAAGGAGGTTTTAAGATCAAAGCTTTAAAATTAACTCAGCTTACAGTTGCTGATGCAAAAAAATTCTATGAAGTACATGCTGAGAGACCATTTTATGGAGAATTAGTAGAATTCATGAGCTCTGGTCCTATCGTTGCAGCAGTTTTAGAAAAAGACAATGCAGTTGAAGACTTCAGAACATTAATCGGTGCTACTAACCCTGCAGAAGCTGCAGAAGGTACAATCAGAAAAATGTTTGCAAGAAGCATCGGAGAAAATGCTGTTCACGGTTCAGATTCTGACGAGAATGCATTAATCGAAGCTCAGTTCCATTTTTCAGGAAGAGAGATTTTCTAAGAAAATCATCTTACAAAATAAAAAATCCGGAGAATTTCTCCGGATTTTGTTTTTATATAAATCGATCTTTCAGGTACTAAAGATTGTTTTCAATTGCTCCCACATTTTCTCTATAGAGTTCCAGAGGTTTATTCAGCAAAACAGCAATGACGGTCATTTGCTTGTCAAGTTTTTCCTTTGGAACGTCAATATAAATAATTCCCGGTCTGTCACTCCAGTACAGTTTATTATAGATCGTATGAGGAAGAATAGTGCCTTCACCCACAACTCTTATTCTGGCAATCTCATTTTTTATTCCTTTCAGAGCAATAGATCCCGTAGGAACTCCTTCCACAAAAAGATATAGTGTCTGCCTGTCTTTTGATAAAGCGCTCATTCCCGGGTAATGGCCAGCCGGAAGGCCTTTGCCTGTTTCAAACAAAGCTTCAGCATGCTTGCTTATCCATTCTATGGTTTCCGGATTTGTTTTAGACGTTTTTTTTATTTTCATGTCAAGGCCATCTTGAGTAAGGCCTTCATGGGTAACTAAATTCTGATCATAGTTTAAAGCATTGGCGATATCATAGACGGCTTCCTGGGTATTTTTGCTTTCCAGTATTTCGGGAAGAGAATGTTTTTCCTTCTTAAAATCGTTCAAAAATGCTGGAGGAGTTTCAAAAGTAAGTTCTGCCACAGTGACATCCTTGTCAAATTTTACTTTGGAGAAATTCAGTGTCAGTGTTTTTTCAGCGTTATAATCCATTGTAACAACAGCGGATGGATCTCCGATGATCTTTACTGAAAGAGGTTTTGTTGGCACTCCATAAATTTTTGTCAGGTTTTTAGCCTCTTCAAGATAGAGGAATAAAGACTTCTTTGATGTAGACAGTGAAGATTTTCCTTTATAGTTTTCAAACGGAATTCCGCGGGTTGTTTCATAAATGGCATGTTGATTTTTGGAAGTCCATCGACCAAGATTTTTAAGAATCTCACTTTGTTCCTCAGGAATTGTACCATCTGATCTCGGACCAATGTCAAGCAGAAGATTTCCGCCCATGCTGATCACATCTGCCAGGGTTCTGACAATCATATTGGAGGTTTTATAATTTTTATCAAAAGGCTGATATCCCCATGAATCATTCATGGTGTAACAAAGCTCCCAGTATGGATTTTGGGGTGGAATAACAGGAATGCCTTGCTCAGGAGTATCATAGTCTCCGTGATGATTAAGCCTTGAATTAATGATAATATTAGAATTGTGTTTTTTAAGTAAATCCAGGGTCTGAGCGGCTTCCCATTCTTCGGAAGTATGTTCCCAGTCTCCATCGAACCAAAGAAGATCCGGTGAATATAGGGTAGAAAGCTCATTGAGCTGACCTTGGTAATAGCTGATAAAATTCTGCCAGCGCTTTAGATCATTTTTGAGTTCGTAACGTTTTTTTGTCCGGGTATTGATATCATAATACGGATGGCTCCAATCCGGTAACGAAAAATAAAGTCCTGTTTTTAATCCTGATTTTTTCAGAGCAGAAACAAAAGGACTTAGAACATCTTTTTTAGCCAAAGAATTTTGAGGGATAGTTGTTGCTTTTTCCGCTCCCGAATTCCATAGTGAAACTCCGTCATGATGTTTTGTGGTAATGATCGCATATTTTGCCCCGGATTCCTTAATGAGGTTTACCCATTGCTCGGGCTGGTATTTTGAAGCTGAAAAACCATTCAGCTGTTTCATATAATTTTCATGGTTAATATAATTATTGAAGAATGACCAGGACTCTGAGATTCCGTTGACAGAATAAATTCCCCAATGAATAAAAATACCCAGTTTTGCATTGCTGAACCATTCCATTTTTTTGCTGTTATCAACTGTCTGAACCTGTGCATCGATACTATGTGCAGATAGTATCAATCCAAGGAAAACAGCTTTAATCAGACTGCTTTTCATATATAGATTTATTTTAACATTAAATATAGATAAAGAAAACATTATAGTATAGCATAGTTTCTGATAATTGTTGTCAAAACGTTTCTTATTATTGTATTTTTATAAATGGAACGTTTATTGTAAAATTTATCTGAAAAAAGAAATTATGAAAATTCCAGCATTATTGATGGCGAGTTTATTAGCGGTAGGAGTATCTGCACAGACGACTAAACCTGAAGCTAAAACAAAAAAGCCTGTTAAAAAAGTAAAGAAAGCGACTTCTACGGATACGGTTGAAAAGAAAAAACCGGGAACACCCAAACCGGTTGTTAAAAAAGATACACTTGTACTTCGTGGACATGGCTGTCTGGCTTGTGGAATGGGATAGAAAATGAGAAAGCCAATATTAGGAGTATCCATGATGGCGGAACCGGATTTTGTTTCTGCTATTTTGCCATTGTTGCACAACAATTCCATTGAAGTGATGGAATGGTCTTTTGATACTCTTTATCATACCAATGAGCCGGACTGGCTTCGGGATCTGTTGAATTTTTACGCGGAAAATAACCGTTTAATAGGGCATGGAGTATATTATTCTTTATTTGATGCGAGATGGACGGCAAGGCAGGAAGAATGGCTGAAGAAATTAAAAGAAGAAGTCAGCCTGCGGAAATACAATCATATCACGGAACATTTTGGTTTCATGAATACTGAGAATTTTCATCAGGGAGTACCATTACCGGTATCTTTACATTCCAAAATTTTACAAATAGGAAAAGACAGATTATACAGACTTCAGGATGCTGTAAATATTCCTGTAGGGATAGAAAATCTGGCATTTTCATTTTCTATTGAAGATGTTAAAGAACAAGGCGTTTTTCTTGACAAACTCACGGAAGATACTAATGGTTTTCTGATTCTTGATCTTCATAATATTTACTGCCAATCCTGTAATTTCGAATTAGAGATACAGCAGATCATTGATTTGTATCCCCTGGATAAGGTAAAAGAAATTCATCTTTCCGGAGGAAGCTGGCAGGATAGTGTTTATAGAAAAAAGCAGGTGAGAAGGGATACCCATGATGATGTTATTCCTAAAGATATCCTTTCTGTGTTGCCCTCTGTGATGAAAAAATGTCCAAATCTTGAATACATTATTATTGAAAGATTGGGACATACCTTGAAAACCGAAGAAGAAAGAAATTATTTTCTGGCTGATTTTAATAAAGTCAGAACAATCATTGAAACTTCAGACCTGAAATTAAAGCAACAAAACGGTTGGTGTAAAGAAGAAATTAAACTTCCCGCTAAACCTCTGGAAGATTTGCTTTTATATGAAGAGCAGTCAAGGCTTACCCGACTTCTTTATGAGAATGCAAATGTTGAAAACATTAAGCATCTGGATTTTCACTATTTTAAAACTGAAAACTGGGACGCTGAAATGATCCTTACCGCTCAGAATATCATTAAAAAATGGAATCCTTACTAATTCTATTCTCTGATAACCAAAATCAAAATATATGAAAATGACAACATTAGTATTGATCATTACCGCTGTCCTCACTGCTCTGATAGGAGGACTTTTCTATGCTTATTCGTGCTCAGTTGTGCTTGGATTAGGAAAGCTTTCCGACACCGAATACCTAAAGGCGATGCAGAGCATTAACCGCGAAATTCTTAACCCTGTATTCTTTATGAGTTTTATGGGAACGGTGGTTCTTCTTCCCCTATCTACATTTTTGCTCCGCGGACAGCAGCCTGTTTTTATTTTTCTTCTTCTTGCTACACTTGCCTATCTGATTGGCGTTTTCGGAGTCACTGTTGCCGGAAATGTTCCAATGAATGATGCCTTAGATAAGTTTGATATCTCTAATTCTACAGCAGAAACGATCAGGCAGATGCGGGAAAATTTTGAAAACAGATGGAATTTTCTGAATAATATCAGAACGGTCTTTTCAGTTATTTCGATCATTTTTGTGGTCTGTGCCTGTGTCTGGAATAAAGAATTATAATGGATTAAGTGAAAATACCTACTATTAAATTACGTATTTCTACCGATGTGTACGTCTGGTTTTATTCAGATCTTTGTGTTGTTAGCAAGATAGTTTTAAACATTTTCAAATAAGTTGAAAAAAAGATTATAACCAAGACGACTTAAATTTCCAAACAAGAGAAAAGGCAGCCAATGGCTGCCTTTTGTTTATTATTTTGATTCTTTTATATCTTTAAAAGTTCAATGGTTCTTTCCGGACTTTCCGCTGAGAAAACAGCATTTCCTGCCACAAGAACATCAGCTCCGGCTTCAAATAATTTAGAAGCGTTGTCAAGATTTACTCCTCCGTCTACCTCGATAAGTGCTGTAGAGTTGTTACTTAAGATCAGATCCTTGGTTTCTGCAATCTTTTTGTAAGTATTTTCGATGAACTTCTGTCCTCCAAAGCCTGGATTTACACTCATCAGCAATACAAGATCTACATCTGCAATAATATCTTCAAGCATTAATACCGGAGTAGAAGGATTTAAAACAACACCTGCTTTTGCTCCTTTGCTTTGAATATGGTGAATGGTTCTGTGAAGGTGGGTACATGCTTCATAATGAACAGAAACAAGATCAGCACCATGATTGATGAATTCATCAACATATTTTTCAGGTTCCACGATCATCAGGTGAACATCCACAAATTTTTTAGCATGCTGCTGAACGGTTTTCATTACCGGGAAACCAAAAGAAATGTTAGGAACAAATCTTCCGTCCATGACATCAATGTGGAACCAGTCGGCCTGAGAATTATTCAGCATTTCAATGTCTTTTTGCAGATTCCCAAAGTCTGCCGATAATAGGGATGGAGCAATAAGCTTCGTTTTCATTTTTACTTTTTATACTTTTACTTAGATTTCTTTCTTTAAAATGGATTAACAACTAAAAAATAATACAGGGAAAAACACCCGAATATAAAAGTTTCTATGATTGTTAATTTGATATGATTAATTTTAATAACCAATAACCTGTCAATTATAAATAATCCTAAAGGTACAACGCTCACAATTAACAACATCTCAAGAATCATATTGTATGCCGACCCTGTTTTGGGAGGATCAAATATTTTATATACAGTTAAAAAGATGATGTAACTAAAAAAGACAGCTGTTAAAACCGATATAAAAGTTGGTTTCCGGATCAGATGATAAAAGACGTTTTTCATTTATATTAATGATACTTCAGTTTCATTTCCGGCTTGATCTTAAGAACTGTTTCATAGATAAGTTTGATGACATTACCTACATCTTCCTTAGATACCATTTCTACCGTAGTATGCATATAACGCAAAGGTAAGGAAATTAAAGCACTTGGTACGCCGCCGTTAGAGTGGGCGAAGGCATCTGTGTCAGTTCCGGTTGCTCTGCTGGCTGCAGCTCTCTGGAATGGTATTTTCTTGGTCTTTGCGGTGTCAATAATTAATTCTCTGATGGTGTGGTGAACACTTGGTGCGAAGAATACTACCGGCCCGGCACCACATTTCTGATCTCCTTCTTTTTTCTTTTCAATCATTGGAGTGGTAGTATCATGGGTGACGTCAGTAACGATAGCAATATTCGGTTTGATGGTGTCCGCAATCATGTCTGCTCCGTATAAACCTACTTCTTCCTGTACAGAATTGGTAATATAAAGTCCAAATGGAATTGATTTCTTATTTTCTTTTAAAAGTCTGGCTACTTCAGCAATCATAAAACCGCCGATTCTGTTATCCAGGGCTCTGCAGACAAAATATCTGTCATTCATTTCAAAGAATTCATCCGGGTAGGTGATCATACAACCTACAAAAATTCCCATTTCTTCCACTTCTTTTTTAGAAGTCGCACCACAGTCGATGAAGATATTTTCAATTTTAGGCGTAGGCTCGTTCTGATTGGTTCTTGTATGAATAGCCGGCCATCCGAATACCCCTTTTACAATTCCGTTTTCACCATGGATATGGACAACTTTTGAAGGAGCAATCGTCTGATCAGAACCTCCGTTTCGGATGACGTAGATCAATCCGTCATCTGTAATATAATTTACATACCATGATATCTCATCAGCGTGTGCTTCAATCACTACTTTGAATTCAGCTTCCGGATTGATGATCCCATAGCAGGTTCCGTAATGGTCTACTTCAATTTTATCTACGTAAGGTCTGATGTAGTCCATCCAGACTTCCTGACCTTTATGTTCGTAACCTGTTGGAGATGATGTGTTTAAATATTTCTCTAAAAATTTCAAAGATTTCTTTTCAAATTTCATAAAAAGGAATGATTTTTGCGTTTAATTTTTCTTCTTATAAGTGTAAAAATAATGAATTTTAGTAAGATTATCTGCCTTTTTATTCTCTTTTTTGGAGTAAGTGTTTTCGGTCAGAAGGATGGGATAGTGGCGAAACCACTCAATCAGTACCCGCCTGAATCTCTGAAAGTGGATGAATTTGGTAATAAATATTATTATGATGAACAGCAGAAGATTAAGGTGTATGAAATCAATGGAGAGCCTGTAGTCGTATTGGATGAGTTGGTTTTAGTGAATAAACCGAGATTTAATAACCAGCTGGATAAGAATTACTATTATTTTCTCAACAAAAAGCTGTACAGGGTATATCCGTTATTTGTGACTGCATTGCAGCAGTACAGAGATATCCAGAAAGATATGAATGATCTGGACAGCAAAGCCAAAAGAAAGTTTGTAAGAGAAAGACAGAATATACTGGCTGACCAATATGAAAAACAATTGAGAGATCTTACGACAACCGAAGGACAGGTTTTTGCAAAGCTGATGAACAGGGCAACCGGAAAAAATGTATTTGAGATTATCAAAGAATTAAGAGGTGGATGGAGTGCTTTCTGGTGGAATGTAAAAGGAAAAATGGCTGATATTGATTTGAAAGAGCGTTATGATCCTCACACCAACAGAAGTGATGAATTTATAGAGTCATTACTGCAGTCCAACTGGAACTCAGGTTATCTGCAGCCTTATCCCGGAGCTAATGATTTTAAAGTAAAGAAATAATATAAATTCCTGTAAGAATGCTTACAGGAATTTTTCTTTTAATTTGTCAAATACAATTTTATCTATTGGAAGAGGAAAAGGATTGTCCGGTCTGTCGATATCAATCCATTCTGTTTTTTCAATACAGGGATCCAGAATAATAAAGTCTTCCTCGTTAACGATATCTACTATATAATATATGGTAAGAAGCTGTTCGTTTTCTCTGAAACGCGATACCAGAAAATTTTCCTGAGTATAGAAATGTTCCAGCACATTGATTTTCACATTCAGTTCTTCATCAAACTCACGGTGCAGACATTCAAGAACTCCTTCACCGTATTCCAATCCACCACCCGGAAATTTCATTAAAGGTTCGCCGGCATATTCTTCAAATAAAGTCAGAACTTTTTTATCTTTTACCGCACACGCATACACTCTAATGTTGATCTTATCTATCATATATATAATGTATAATATTTTGTATAGCTAATGTAAGGAATTTTGTTGGAAAAAGCCGGAAGTTGGAAGCGTGAAGCTGGAAGTTTAATACTATCTATTTCCAATAATATTGAATCAACGTATTTTATATATTGATTATTATTTTAAAGTAAAAAAATCAAGCATTCGGCTGTAAACGTTCAGCTTCCTTCCTCAAGCTTCCATTCTACATTTTAATTGCATTAATCATCTCTCTTTTTCCCGGAGGTCCCTGTTTTTTCTCCACCTTGAAATTCAGTTCCTGAAGGATTCTTCTTACACTGCCTTTAGAAGAGTAGGTGGTTAATAATCCGTTAATGGCCATTTTGTCAGCTACGAGTTCAAACAATGGCTTTTCCCAAAGGTCTGGCTGTACTCTGGCTCCAAAACAGTCAAAGTAAACAAGATTAATTTTAGGCAGATCAATGTCTTTCAGGTCGAAAAAGTCACATTCTATCTTTTTTAAATTGAATCCACTAATGATTTCTACTGATTTTTCCCAATCTGCCAGATGAATTTTCTGATAAATATTTTTAAACTCTGGGTTATCAAAAAGTTCAAAGTAAGCCAAATCCTTAACTTCGGATTCATTTATGGGGTATTTTTCGAGCGAAAAATAATTGATGACATGATTTTTGTCAGTTTTTAAATATTCATTAATTGTTACCAAAACATTCAAACCTGTTCCAAAACCGAGTTCTAAAATATTAATTTCGCAATCATTTATTAAATTCAGTCCATTTTTGATAAACACGTGTTCGGCTTCCTGCAGGGCTCCGTGATGAGAATGGTAGTTCTCATTTAAATCATTGATAAACAATGTTTTACTTCCGTCGTTTGTGGTCTTAATCTCTCTTTTCAAGCTAATTTTTTGTCAAATTTACTCTAAAATTTTTATATTTAGAAAATTATGTTAAATTTGTAGAACATCGTAAAAATTTTAAAAAATGATAATTCAAAAAACTGAAAACTCCAGAATTTCTACATTTGACCCTAACAATTTTTCATTTGGTAGTACTTTCATCGATCATATGATCATTTGTGAGTATGAAAACGGAAAATGGGGTGATGTAAAATTAGTTCCTTACGGTCCGATTCCATTTACGCCTGCTATGATGGGAGTAAACTATGGACAAGCTTGTTTTGAAGGTATGAAAGCCTATAAAGACAAAGACGGGCAGGTTTTCCTTTTCAGGCCTGAAAAGAATTTTGAACGTATCAACAAGTCAGCGAAACGTCTTGCTATGCCGGAAGTGACTGAAGAAATGTTTTTAGACGGATTGAAAGCTTTGGTAGATATTGACAGAGAGTGGATTCCACAGGGGGAAGGAATGTCGCTTTATATCAGACCTTTGATTTTTGCTACAGAGGAAGCTTTGAAAGCAAGAGTTGCTAATAAATATATGTTTGCCATCGTTGCAACACCGGCACAGAGTTATTATTCAGAACCGGTATCTGTAAAGATCTCTGATCACTATTCAAGAGCGGCAAACGGAGGGGTAGGTTCTGCAAAGGCTGCAGGTAACTATGCGGCTTCTTTCTATCCTACACAGTTGGCCATTGAAGAAGGGTATGAGCAAATCATCTGGACGGATGATGCTACACACGAATATTTCGAAGAGAGTGGTACAATGAACGTGTTTGTTAGAATCAACGATACGATCTATACACCGCCAACATCTGAGAAAATCCTTGACGGAGTAACGAGAGACAGCTTCATCCAGTTAGCGAAGAAAAGAGGTATCGAAGTGAAAATTGAACCGATTGCGGTAAAAACTGTAATCGAAGCTTTAAAGAACGGTGAACTTAAAGAAGTATGGGGAGTAGGTACAGCAGTAGTAACCACTCAATTCCAGGCTTTAGGATATCAGGGAGAAAAACTTTCGCTTCCGAGATTATCTGATGAAGAAAGCTATGCGGCTATCCTTAAAAAAGATTTGGTAGATTTACAAACCAACTTGTCTGAAGATCCGTTCGGATGGAGAGTAATGGTAGATCACGTACTGGAAACAGTATAATACTATTGATATAACGATATGAAAGCCGGGTTTTTCCCGGCTTTTTCATATATGCCTATTCACGTAAAATGGACGAAGAGTTTTTGGCTAAGATCAATGCGTTACAACATTCACATATTTCTGTGTCAAGTTTTGTAATTGATTCCCGAAATGTGTATTTTCGCAAAAGTTTATGAAAAAAATACTCTTCATATCAGCCATAAGCCTGTTGAGCTGTAACAGAAACGCACAGACGGCACATCCCCCTGTAGGTGGGGTTTTAAGCCAGAAAGATCTGGATGTTTCTAAGAACAGGATGAAAAATCTAAATGTCATAGAAAGAGGGCAGATTCAGGATTGGATCAGCAGTCAGTCTGTGAAGTATTATCCAACGCAGCTTAATTATTGGGTAACGGTAGAAGGCTATGATCAAAGAGAAAGGAGGAAAGATGAAACTACAATTTCCTATTCTTATGATCTGTATGATTTTGATCAGACGAAAATCTACGATCAGCCTTTTGAAAGAAGAGATGCCAGATTCGGACACTTTGATGAACTGAGAGCAGTGGAGAACGCTTTGCGTTTTATACATGATGGAGAGGAAGTAACACTTTTGGTACCGTCTTCTTTGGCCTACGGGACTTACGGAGACGAAAAGAAAATAGACAACGACATTCCATTAATCATAAAATTAAAAGCTTTATAAATACATGAAATTGTTTAACAAGAATATAATTCTGGCAGCGGCAAGTATTTCGCTGATGAGTTGTACCCCAATTTATAAAAAAATGAACGTAGACAAAGAAACTTACGAAGGTCTTAATGACGGACTTTATGCCAATCTTCAAACCACAAAAGGTAACATGATTGTGAAGTTTGAGGACAAGAAAGCACCAGTAACTGTAGCCAACTTTATCGGTCTTGCAGAAGGGAAAATCGACAACAAAGCTAAGGCTAAAGGAGTTCCTTACTATGACGGAACTATTTTCCACAGAGTAATCAAAGATTTCATGATCCAGGGAGGTGATCCTCAGGGAACAGGAATGGGAGATCCTGGGTATAAATTCGAAGACGAAAGAAACGACCTTAAACACACAGGGAAAGGTATTCTTTCTATGGCGAATTCAGGACCAAATACCAACGGTTCTCAATTCTTTATTACTGAAGTAGCTACACCTTGGTTAGATGGAAGACATACAATCTTCGGAAAAGTGGTAAAAGGAAATGAGGTAATTGATGCGATTGCGAACGTTGAAAAAGGAGCTCAGGACAAACCTAAAACAGATATCGTTTTAGAAAAAGTTTCTGTTTTCAGCAAAGGTGATGAGTACAAGCACTATGATGCAGCTAAAACTTTCAATGAAGGAAAGGCTAAAATCGCAGAAAACAATAAAGCTTTCATCGCTAAAGAAGAAGCTGAAAAGAAAAAAAGAGAAGAAGAATTCAAAGCTAACCAGGAGAAATTGGTTGAAAACCTGAAAGCTGGTATGCAAAAAACTGAATCAGGCCTTTACTATAAAATTACAAAAACAGCTGACGGTAAAGCGCCAAAAGCTGGTGACAATGTATCTGTACACTATGCAGGTAAACTGGTAGACGGAACTGAGTTTGATTCTTCATTCAAGAGAAACGAACCGATCGAAATTCCAATCGGAATGGGAAGAGTAATCAAAGGATGGGATGAAGGTATCCTGTTATTGAAAGAAGGTGAAACTGCTACACTATTGATCCCGCCTGCAATGGCTTACGGAGAAAGAGGAGCAGGAGGAGTGATCCCGCCAAACTCATGGTTGGTTTTCGATGTTGAGCTTGTAAAAGTAAAATAATTGAATCTTCAAAATAGTATCAAAAGCTGTCCGAAAGGATGGCTTTTTTATTGGCCTCAAATAAATTCTGTAACGATTGGCATACAGGTTACGACACATTTTACGATATGGAAAGATTAACCGTTTTCCAGTAAAAGTAATTTTAAACTTTATAATAACCATTCAGCTATGAAAACCCAATCACTTTTGTTTCTGTTCGTTCTGCTGTCAATGAAGACTTTTTCACAGACTAAGACTAATCCTGACGATCCAGCGATAAAAAAATCACTTACTTATTTTGTCAACAGCATTCAATCCAAACAGATAGATCAGGCGGTAAGCGGCATATATCCAAAATTCTTCACCATAGTGTCAAAAGAGCAAATGACCCAGATTTTGAATATGACTTACAATAATCCATTCATGAAAATTGAAGTAGAAGATCTGAAGTTTGGAAATATTGAAAAGCCTGAACTCATAACCGGGGAATATTTTTCTATTACCCCTTATTTTTTGAAACTGAAATGCAATGTCAGTTCATTAAATGATGATATGAAAAAGAAAATGAACGGTGCTTTGACAGCCAAATACGGAGCAAATAATGTGAAATATGTCGCCAGCGAAGGTTCATATCTCATCAACGCTGCTATGAAAGCCTGTGCGGTTTCAAAAGATAAAAAGACATGGAAATTTGTTATTCTTGAAAAGGAATATAAGAAAGAACTGGTGAAGATCTTACCCAAGAAAATTCTGGATAAGTTCTAAAGGATAAACATTAATTTTTACATTGAATCGTACCGTCCCGAAAAAGACGGTTTTTTGGTTTTGTAAATACCGTAGAAATACGGATTTCGGCAAGGCTTTATTACCTCTATCTTTATCATGCACTTAAAAGAACAAAATAAAAAAATATGTTTGACCTGAATTACGACCAGATAAAGAAGGAAATAGAATCTGAAGTATACAAAGAACACAGTAGGCATCCGGAATTTGTAAAAACAGATGAAGGTTTTGGAATAAAAGCCTGCTGTGAACCATTCAGAGAAGAACTCGTTGAAAAGTCAGGGAAAATGATTGAAGAAGAAACAAAGAAGATCCTTGAAGAAATGATGGAGGATCTGTTTAAAGAATAAGTTTTTACGATGTTAAGATAACTTTGTTATCGGAAGCTGCTCCGGAAGGAGTGGCTTTTTTTGGAAATACTGAAAGATATAATATGGTGTAAGACGGTAACAAAAAACCGCCCCAAACGGGGCGGTTTTTTCAGTAAAAATAAATTGAAAGTTATATGTTCTGTTATCTTTTCTTCATACTCGTTCCGGCTAAGGAACTGATGAATACAAGGCCAAACCCGATATAAGCGGCAAATGCCGTCAGGTATATAATTAAGCTGTTAAAGCTTGGTTCTAAGGCGTATACCAACACTGAAAAT
Organism: Chryseobacterium sp. PCH239; assembly: GCF_018924625.1. Lineage (NCBI taxonomy): Bacteria > Pseudomonadati > Bacteroidota > Flavobacteriia > Flavobacteriales > Weeksellaceae > Chryseobacterium > Chryseobacterium sp. PCH239. The sequence continues at coordinate 1,140,930 of NZ_CP073027.1, read as the reverse complement.
GCAGCAAAACTTAACACCAGCATTAGGCTCCATATATGCAATTTTGCAGCATCTTCATTTCTCTTAAAAATCATTTCAAAAAAGGCTCTCATCATTACTAACATTTTAAGGGTTATACATTATTTTATAGCATAAAGGCGCACTCATCACGGTAAAAAGAATATATTCTTTTACTGGGCTAAGGTTCACGATGACTTTGCCATTTATTTATATCGCAATACCGGGCTGAAAGTCCGGGATATTTTTGTTTTTTTTGAATCAATCAATGATTCCTGGTTATTGTGATACCAGTCAGATACGGGTGCAAAACTGCTGTGAAAAACTAACGGGGGTTAATTGATCACGAGCCCGTATCTTTTACGGCATCGTAGAAAAAAAAGGATTCATATACTAGATATGAACTTGAATCAGTGGAAAAACTGAAAATCCACAGAAAACCTTTTTTCTCATCCTTAGTGTTTTTTTAATTTTTTCTCAATATTTTACATGCTAATATCATGCCAAAGTTCTGTTTTTGCGATCAACACTTTGTTTCACGGGATTGATGAGGGCAGTGGTGAAGCGTTTTTTCTTCTGTTATTTCCTTAAACATAGAAAAATTTTCTGTTTTTTAAAGCTAATGCTAATGAACGAAGAAAATATTACGGACAAGAACTATTTTTATGTATTTAAAATAAATCACGAATAACCCAAATGTTTTTTGCACAAATTTCACTAATGGAATACTGTGAAATTTATTATGCATTACTATTAAAATAAAAAAACCGCCTTTAGAAAGACGGTTTCATATTTTACCAGTTTTTATCAATCATATAAATAATCTGAGTCAAAGCGGTGGCTCCTAATAAAAGCTCTCTTCGGTTCACCTTTTCAAAAGTATCTTCTTCCGTGTGGTGAATATCGAAATATCGCTGCGAATCCGGCATCAGCTCTGCAGCGGGAATTCCCATGTCGTGAAGCGGATAAAGGTCTGTTCCTGAAAACCGCTCTTCAAAATTATAAACTCCGTAAGGAAGGAATAAATTCGACCAGCTTTTAATCTGATTTCTTTTCGCATCATCCATATCCAGGGCAATACCTCTCGGGGCAAAGCCTCCGGCATCTGTTTCAATAGCAAAAAGATGTTTTTCGTTTTTCTCTTTTACCGTTTTACCGTACTGGATTCCTCCTTTTACTCCGTTTTCTTCATTGGCGAAACAAACAACCCTGATGGTGTGGTTATTCTGAATACCCAGCTTTTTAAAGGTTCTTAAAACCTCAATGCTTTGTACAATTCCGGCTCCGTCATCGTGGGCTCCTTCACCTACATCCCAGGAATCAAGGTGTCCGCCGACAACAATTACACTCTGGTCTTTTTTACCTGTGATTTCTCCAATAACAGAGTGGGAGAGCTTTTCTCCTTTCATTCCGCAGTTGGAGTTTAGTTTTGCATTAACTTTCTGTTTTTTCAGTAAAGCTTCCAGTTCATCTGCAGTCGTGCTTCCAATGGCTACCGCAGGGATTTTGGAAACTTTGTCTTCATAACGCATTGCTCCTGTGTGAGGTACATCATCAAAAGCAGAGGACAGAGATCTTACGATGGCAAATTTGCCTCCTTTTTTAGCGGTTAAAGAAGCAGCAGTTGTTCTGTATTTTGCAGCATCACCATAGGCTTTGAAAGTCTCTACAAATGACTGGCTGAAAGGGTAGTTGAAGAACACAATTTTATCTTTCACTTTTTCAGCAGGAAGTCTGTCATATTCTTGCATAGATTTTACCATGATGATTTCTCCCGAAACATCTTTTCCTCCTGTTCCTTCAGAATTCCCAAGGGAAAGCATTTTAAGGGTTTTCCATTTTCCGTTGGGAGTCTGGATGTTCAGAGATTCTTTTCCTCTTTCCCAGACAGGAATCATCACTTCCTGAAGCCATACTTTATCAGCTCCGGCATCACGAAGTTTCTGTTCTGCCCATTTTACAGACTTTTCATAGGCTTCGGATCCGCTTAAGCGGTGGCCTATATTTTTTGTAAGCTCTCTAAGCTCTGTATATCCTTTTCCGTTGTTCAGGATTTCTGTAGAGATTTTTCTGAACTGGACTGAATCTTCTTTAGACTGGCCAAATGCAGCCATTCCAAAAAGTAATAATGAAGTTCCTAATATCTTTTTCATTGTTTACCAATTTTTGTCAATCATATAAATAAGTTGTGTCATCACCGTAGAGCCCAATAATAATTCTCTGCGGTTGATTTTTTCAAAAGTGTCTTCTTCGGTATGGTGAATATCAAAATAGCGTTGCGGATCCGGTACCAGTTCAGCTGTGGGAACTCCCATTTCGTGAAGCGGGGCAATATCTGACCCTGAATATTTTCCTTCAAAGTTGTAAACGCCATAAGGTAAAAACAGATTCACCCAGCTTTTGATCTGGTTTCTTTGAGGTTCATCCATTTCGAGGGAAATTCCGCGTGGTGAAAAACCTCCTGCATCAGATTCAATGGCGAAAATATGTTTCTCGTTCTTCTCTTTGGCGGCTTTACCATATTGTTTTCCGCCTTTTGTTCCATTTTCTTCGTTGGCAAAACAAACGGTGCGGATCGTATGATTATTCTGAATTCCTAATTTTTTAAAGGTTCTTAAGACCTCAATACTTTGAACAATGCCAGCTCCGTCATCATGGGCTCCTTCTCCAACATCCCAGGAATCTAAATGCCCACCAACAACAATAACACTTTGGTCTTTTTTACCGGTAATTTCTCCGATCACAGAATGGGAAAGTTTTTCTCCTTTCATTCCGCAATTGGAATTAAGCTTTGCGGTGACTTTTTGATTTTTTAATACTGCTTCAAGTTCATCAGCTGATGTATTTCCGATTGTTATAGCTGGTATTTTGGAAATACCTTCGTCATAGCGCATGTTACCTGTGTGCGGAACATCATCAAAAGCAGAGGAAAGAGACCTTACGATGGCAAATTTCCCTCCTTTTTTAGCCGTTAATGAAGCGGCAGTTCTTCTGTAGGGGTTTGCATCACGATAAGAAATAAATGTCTGTACATTTTCCTGACTAAAAGGATAGTTGAAAAACACAATTTTATCTTTCACTTTTTCAGCAGGAAGTCTGTCATATTCTTCCAGTGATTTTACCATGATGATTTCTCCGGAAAGATCTTTACCTCCGGTTCCTTCAGAATTTCCAAGGGAAAGCATTTTTACACTTTTCCATTTTCCATTAGAAGTTTTAATCTGTAATGATTCTTTTCCTCTTACCCAAACCGGAATCATCACTTCCTGAAGCCATACTTTGTCAGCTCCGGCATCACGAAGTTTCTGGGCTGCCCACTGTACGGATTTCTCATAGGCTTCTGAACCACTTAAACGGTTACCTATAGTTTTGGTAAGTTCTCTCAGTTCATTGTATCCTTTTCCGTTGTTCAGAATTTCTGTGGAGATTTTTCTGAACTGGACAGAATCTTCTTTAGACTGACCAAATGCGGCCATTCCAAAAAGAAGTAATAAAGTTCCTGTTATCTTTTTCATTGTTACCAGTTTTTATCAACCATAAAAATCATCTGTGTTATGGCGACAGCTCCAAGAAGAAGCTCTCTTTTATTTACTTTGTCAAAAGTATCCTGTTCGGAGTGGTGATAATCAAAATATCTCTGGGTGTCTACCACAAGCTCTGCTAAAGGAATATCCAGTTTTTTCAAAGGCGAAATATCCTGAATGGCTTCTGTCTGGTCAAAATCATAGACGCCATAAGGCAGAAAATATTCTTTCCAGGGATACACCAGTCTTCGTCTTTGAGGTGACATGTCTAAAGAGAATCCTCGGGGAGAATATCCTCCGGCATCAGTTCCTAAGGCAAATACGTGTTTTTCGTCTTTCTTTTTTACATATGCTGCATACATCTCACGACCTTGCCCTCCGTTTTCACTGTTGGCATACAAAACTACACGGATGGTGTGGTTGTTTTCATATCCAAGTGCTTTGAGTGTTCTTAACACTTCGATGCACTGCACAACGCCAGTTCCATCATCTACTGCACCTTCACCAATATCCCACGAATCCAGCTGAGCACCTAAAACAATTACTTTAGAATCTTTTTTACCTCCAATTTCAGCAATGATATTGGGATTTGTAGTGTCACCTTTTGATTCGGCGGTCATATTGATTTTAGCTGTGACTTTTTGTTTCTTTAAGGTTTTCTCCAATTCGTCTGCAGATCTTACACCAATTGATAAAGCTGGAATTTTAACTTTATCATCTGGTTCGTAGTAAATCATTTTAGCATGAGGAGTATCGTCACTAGCAGTCGTCAGTGACCTTATAATTAATGCTTTTGCACCTGTTTTAGCAATCACAGAAGCGGAAATTAGTTTTGATTTTGCGGCCTGTAAATAGGAATCACTTGTATTAATAATTTTCGGGTCCATAGGAACATTCACAAAAACTATTTTATCTTTTAACTGACCTATTGACATGGCATTCAGCTCTGATGTGGAATTGATTAAAACGATTTCGCCCACCAGATCTTTTCCGCCTGTTCCTTCAGAATTTCCGAAAGAAAGCATTCTGATGTTTTTCCAGTCTCCATTTCCGGCTTTGATTTGTAAAGATTCTTTTCCTCTGATCCAGACTGGTGCTTTAGCTTCCTGTCTCCAGATCATATTAATCCCGATTTCCTTGAATTTTTTTTCTGCCCATTCTACGGCTTTGGTATAACCTGGAGTTGCACTGAAACGTGGACCAATTCTTTTGGTGAGCTCTCCAAGATTATCATAAGCAGTACCGTTAGTCATAATTTCATCTGAAATTTTTCTGAATTCATCATGATAGTTGAATTTGGCAACAGTACCTTTTTTTGTCGGGTTTTTAAGTGGTTTTTTCTGAGAAAATAAAAATCCACTCAAAAAGAGTGGAAGTATAATGAATATTTTTTTCATTTTTTATTTACTTATCTTTTCCGTTGATAAAAGTAGGGAAAAAATAGTAATTTATTAAGGTTTCATGTCGTACATTAATAAAGCAGTAATTAATTTTGGCTCAATAAATGTACATTTCGGAGGCATACTTAATTTTAAGTCTGAAATTTTAATCATGTCATTAAAACTTACAGGATAAATTCCAAAACCAACTTTACCTTCACCGTTGTCTACCTTTTCTTTTAAAAGATTGATTCCATTGATATTGGATGTTCCTTTCACATAAGAAATAAGCTCAGAACTGTCCGGATCTTCAATTTTCAGAATGTTTTTGAAAATATACTTATCTAAAAGATGGTGATCCAGATTATCCAGAGACATTTCTTTGGAACGAAGATCATGCTTCACGTGAAGAGAATAGAACTTCCCATCCATATACATTGAAATATGGAATTTTTGAGAAGGGTAGTACGATGCTTCTCCTTTTTCGTGAATCAGGAAATATTTCTCAAGTTCTTTCAGGAAATCTGCCGGAGAAATACCATTCAGGTCATGTAAGATTCTATTGTAATCATGAATCTTTATCGACTGGTTGGAAACAATGAAACTGTATACAAAGTTGTAATGCTCTGTACCATTATGTTTCTTGTTTTTCTCCTTATGGTATTTTGCATTGATTGCTGTGGAACCAATTCTGTGGTGTCCGTCGGCAATATAAAACGAATCAATCTGATCAATCACTTCTTTAAATTGCTGTAGCTTCAGACGGTTATCTATTCTCCAGATTTTATGTCTGATACCCATTGAATCTACATGATTGAAGATAGGAACATTTTTTTCCTCATGATTCATCAGCAATTCAATTTTTGAATTGGCAGGGTAGGTAAGAAGCACAGGTTCAGCCTGCAGATTTACTTTTTCAAGGTAGTGAGCCAGTTTTTCTTTTTTCTGCGGGATGGTACTTTCATGTCTTTTGATTTTTCCATTCCAGAAATCTTCGATACTTGCCAATCCCAGAAGTCCTCTGAACATCTGTTTGTTGGGATAGATCTGCTCATAAAGATAGTAGGATGAATTGTCCTGGACCAATTTCTTTTCTTCCAGAAGTTCTTCAAAGGTGGAACGGATCTTTCGCAGGTTCCGGTCAATATCTTTAGATTTACTTACAACATAGGGTTTAATCATATTGATGTAAGTATTTTCAACTTGAGCTTTCTCCGCAATCTCTTCCTGGGTGAAATTATCCAGTGGATGGGTAGGGAAAGTACTCTCAAAGTCTCTATGAGGTCTTATTCCACGGAAAGGTTTAAAAACAGGCATATTTATCTTATAGTTTCTTTTTGTAGCTTAATAATTTGTTCTGCAAGTTCGATACCGATTTTCTCTTGCGCATCCACCGTACTGCCACCTACGTGAGGGGAAAGTGATAATGCGGGGTTCATCAGTAAAGGCAGTTCCGGGTTGGGTTCATTTTCAAAAACATCCAGTGCCGCTCCGGCTACTTTTCCTGACTCGATAAAATCGATAAGGGTCACTTCGTTGATGACACCTCCTCTTGCAGTATTTACAATATAGACTCCATCTTTCATTTTTTCAAACTGAGGGGTGTCTATAATATACTCATTCGTTTTCGGCGTATTGATACTGATGAAATCTGCATCTTTAAGGAATGCATCCATATCATTGGTGGAAGTGATTTCAAAGTTCACAGACTGTCCGTTGAAGAAGTTCAGTGTAAGAACTTCTGTTTTCGGGCTTCTTGTCAGAACGGTTACTTTCATTCCTAAAGCAATTCCTATTTTTATAACTTCCTGGCCAATGCTTCCAAAGCCGATTACTCCTAATGTTTTTCCTGAAAGTTCATACGCATTACTGAATGACTTTTTCATGGCGTTGAAATGAGTTTCTCCTTCCAATGGCATCAGTCTGTTGGACTCGTGAAGGAATCTCGCCAGTGAAATAAAGTGGCCAAAAACCAGTTCTGCCACTGATTTTGAAGATGCTGTAGGTGTATTGATTACTTTGATGCCTTTACTTTTGGCATATTCTACATCAATATTGTCCATTCCGATACCGCCTCTTCCGATAATCTTAAGGCCCGGGCATGCATCGATCAGATCTTGTCTTACTTTCGTTGCACTTCTTACCAGAAGAACGTCCACATTATTATCGTTGATAAAATTAATAACGTGATCCTGCGCCACTCTATTGTCCAGAATTTCAATTCCGGCTTCTTTTAGAGTATTTTCTCCTGCTTTTGAAATTCCGTCGTTTGCTAAAACTTTCATGAGTTATTTATGATGTTAGATTGAAGATGTCAGAAGTTAGATTTTGAGGTCTGTTATCTGACATCCTTTGTCTGATATCCTTCTATTTTTCGGTCGCCTAATATAAGCTATTTTATTGACTTCATTACATCCACCAAAACCTGTACACTTTCGATAGGTAAGGCATTGTATAAACTAGCTCTGTATCCGCCCAGGCTTCTGTGTCCGTTTAACCCGCTGATCCCTGCTGCTTTCCATGCATTGTCAAATTCTTCTTTCTTGCTTTCGTCTGTAATTTTGAAGGAAACATTCATGAGTGAACGGTCTTCTTTTACGCAGAAAGTTTCGAATAACGGATTGTTGTCGATTTCATCATATAAAAGTTTGGCTTTAGCTTCGTTTCTTTGTTCTGCAGCAGCAATTCCTCCGTTTCTTTCAAGGTACTGAAGGGTAAGTAAAGAAGCGTATACAGGGAATACCGGTGGAGTATTGTACATAGATTCTTTAGCAATGTGCTGAGAATAATCCAGGATAGAGAACATGTTTTCTCTTCCTGTTTTACCAAGAATTTCTTTTTTGATAACCACCAGAGTAACTCCGGCAGGTCCCATATTTTTCTGAGCTCCGGCATAGATAAGGTCAAATTTAGAGAAATCCAGTTGTCTTGAGAAAATATCAGAACTCATATCACATACCATCAGTGTATCCACTTGAGGGAAAGATTTCATTTGAGTTCCATAAATAGTATTGTTGGAAGTACAGTGGAAATAATCGTATTCTGCACCTACCGTATAATCTTTAGGAATAAAAGAATAGTTTTCTTCTTTTGAAGAACCTACTACATCCACTGTTCCTACTTTTTTTGCTTCCTTAATGGCTCCGGCTGCCCATGTTCCTGTATCCAGGTAAGCTGCTTTTCCTCCTACTTTCATCAGGTTGTAAGGAACCATTGCAAACTGCAGGCTGGCACCACCTCCTAAATAAAGTACTTCATAATCATCACCAAGATTCATCAATCTTTTTACAATGGCACGCGCTTCATCCATTACCGCAACGAAATCCTTGCTTCTGTGAGAAATTTCAAGGAGAGACAATCCAATACCGTTAAAGTCAAGGATAGCCTGTGCTGATTTTTCAAATACCTCTTGTGGTAAAATACATGGTCCTGCGCTGAAATTGTGTTTTTTGTTCATATTTTTATTTTTTGGGTGCTTCGGGACTTGGATATCCTTCTGCTTTATTTTGATTTAATTGGATTTTGGGTTAAAAAAACCGCCTCACAGATGATGAGACGGAATTTTTTATTCGCCGTGTAAGAATGCTTTTTTATTAAGAAGAGCTTCTTCAGACTCTACATGATCTTCATCAGGCACACAGCAGTCTACAGGGCATACTGCTGCACACTGAGGTTCTTCATGGAATCCTTTACACTCTGTACATTTGTCTGTTACAATAAAGTATACATCATCACTTACAGGTTCCTGCGGTGAATTGGCATCTACAGTGAGTCCCGACGGCATCGTAATCGTACCTTGAAGAGCCGTACCGTCAGAAGCTTTCCAATCTACAGCTCCTTCATATATTGCATTATTTGGACATTCCGGTTCGCAAGCCCCGCAGTTAATGCATTCATCAGTTATTTTAATAGCCATCGCTAATTTTTTTTAAATTTGCACAAAATTACAAAATTTTACCCAATTTTAAAGTAATTATGAATACCGAAAATCAAGTTTTAGGACTTATTAAATTAAGTAGTTATATAAAAGCGTTTTTAGCTAAGAAACAGGAAGATCACAATGAAGATGATGCTGATATCGAATTATTGTTAAAAAGATCTGAAATAGAGAATCCGTGGTTTACCATTGATAATCAGAAATTTGCTTTACAACAATGGACAGATCTTCTGACTGAAGAAAATATCAAAAACTGGCTTGGAAATTATTCAATCTCTAAAATTTCTAAAAGAGTTGGACTCATTTTAGCCGGAAATATCCCTTTGGTAGGGTTTCATGATGTAATGTCTGTTGTTTTAAGCAATCACATCCCTGTCATTAAGCTGTCTTCAAAGGATAAGTATATGATTCCATTTTTATTAAAGAAGTGGAATGAATTTTCCAATGAAAATGTAGTTTTTGAATTTGTCGAAAAATTAGAGAATTTTGATGCCGTTATTGCTACCGGAAGTAATAATACAGCAAGATATCTGGAATATTATTTTAAAAATCACTTAAATATTATCCGTAAGAACAGAACTTCTGTGGCGGTGTTGAAGGGAGATGAAACGGATGAAGAACTGCAGCTTCTGGCGAAAGATATTTTCCAGTATTTTGGATTGGGATGCAGAAATGTAACGAGAATTTTTATTCCGCAGGATTTTGTGATTGACAGGCTGTTTGAGAACTTCTTAGGATTCCAGGATATTATCAATCATAACAAATATGCCAACAATTATGATTATAACAGAGCGGTTTATCTTTTAAATCAGGATAAATTCTGGGATAATAATTTTGTAATGCTGAAAGAGGATGATAAGCTTTTCAGTCCGCTTTCTGTAATCAACTTCAGCAGATATGAATCCTTGGATGATGTGAAAAGCTTTATTGCAGAAAATGAAGAAAATATTCAGTGTGTAGTGGCGAAAGGAGAGCTGGAACTGAATGCTATTCCGTTTGGTGAAGCTCAAAATCCAGGCCTTGATACCTATGCAGATAATGTAGATACAATGAAATTTTTAGAACTGGTCTGATTTTCGTATCTTCCATCACTTATTTCACCAGAACAAAAATGAATACTATGAAAAAATTATTGTTGGGACTTGCTCTTGTGGGCGGACAGCTGGTTTTTGCACAGAAAGTAACAGGTGCAAAGGTTGGAAACAGTCCTGAAAAGGAAGTGCAGGCCACTATAAGTAAGGAAAAGGTCAGTTTGTATAATGATAACTTCCAGAAGTTCATTGTTGCTTTACAGGCTTCAGACCGTACGGCTATTGATGGATTGATTTCTGAGAAGGTAAAGGAAATTGTGACGGATGATGTGCTTAAGAAAGTCAAAGACGGTATTGATCCCAACAAAAAACTTGAAGTCTTAAAGGCCGGATATTATAAAACAATGGACGGAATCAATCACCCGAGTATTAAATACAAATATGCAGGAGAATCTTCCAGGGAAGTTATTACCGCTGTATTTGAGGATGACGGAAAAATTCTTGGAGTATTGCCCTCAAAATAAAACTTAATTTATTTTCGATTAACAAAAAAATATTAACTATGATGACAGATGTTTTAGTCGCTCATTCTTCGGATGTGGAGAAGGCGAATTTTTACAAGAAGACCTATTTGCATGTTGCTTTATCTATTCTTGCATTTATTGGAGTTGAAACGATATTACTAAAAACGGTTCCGAAGGAAATTATATTTATGATGTTTGGTCAGAGATACATCTGGCTGCTGATTATCGGAGTTTTCTGGTTAGCGTCTGTTCTGGCTTCTAAATGGTCTCTTTCACAGAGTAAATCTACCCAATATTTAGGGTTAGGATTTTACATTCTGCTGGAAGCCATTATCTTTTTGCCTCTGCTATTTATTGCTACTAATATTGAAGGTGGAGCGAATGTGATCTTCCAGGCTGCGACGTTAACTGTTGCTATGTTTGCAGGTATTTCTGCAGTAGCATTCACTTCTAAAAGAGATTTTTCTTTCTTAAGAAATATCATTGTAATCGGTGGATTTATTTCCATTGGATTAATTGTAGGAGGGATGATCTTCGGATTTAATCTTGGGTTGTGGTTTTCTGTTGGAATGGTGATTTTAGCGTCAGCTACCATTCTATATCAGACAAGCAAATTAAAAGATTCCTATGGAACGAATCAGTATGTAGGTGCAGCATTGCAGCTTTTTGCTTCGATTATGCTTTTATTCTGGTATATCTTAAGTATTCTGATGAGCAGAAGAAACTAATTGATAAGTTGTCCTAGCTTTAAAAATATAGTCCCGGTGATTTTTCATCGGGATTTCTTTTTGTATTTAAACACAAAATTCACAAATGTTTTCACGAATAAACACAATTTAATAATATCAATAGGAATGAGCTTTAGCCCGTTTTACTTTAAATAAATCTTTTCCAACGGCTTCAGCCGAAACTTATAATAATATTTAAATATATTTTTGCCCACAGATGCCACAGATTAACACGGATGCTTGCGTATATTTATTTGTGTTATTTGTGGAATCGCTCGTGTTATTCGTGTTTTAAACCAAAACCCAAAAAATCCTGATGAAAAATATCACCGGGATTTTAATTGGTTATTCTTTACAATATTGATGCAACTTTCAGCCTCATGTGACCGGTTAAAGTCCTCTGAAGTACATTTTACAGTTGAAAAAAAGATTCTAAAGAATAGAAAAAAGTATAGTAATGAGGAGAACCTCAGGTATTGTATAGTTTGTGTTTTTACAGTCTTTAGATTAAAAATAATCGAAAGAAGTTATTTGTCAATTGATCCTAAAACCTTCTGAGCAAACGAGTTTAAAGCATCTTTCTCGCTCATTCCGTTTTGTACATTAGCGTGAACTTCCAGCGCTCCGCAGATGTTGGTAATCAATTCTCCTGCAACATTCAGATCTTCTTCACTTGTTCCTCTGAACTCGCAGAAACTTTCCAGTACTTCTAATGTTTTTTCAAGGTTTTCAGGAGTCTGATTCTGATAAAACTGTCTGATTACGGGTAATTTCATTATGCTAATTCATTAAAAAGGTTAATTAAACTTTCTGCCTGGTTAGATTGAACCTGGTTCACCAGTTCTCCGTTTTTAAAGATGGCGAAAGTAGGTAAGTTGTCTACTTTTGCTAATTTTCTGCTTTCAGGAAGCTTTTCAGCATCTACATATAAAAATGGAATAGAGTCATTTTCAGATGCTAATTTTTTGAATTTCGGCTTCATGATTCTGCAGTTTCCGCACCATGTTGCGCCATATTGAACTACTACTTTTTCGTTTTCGTTAACTATATTCTGTAATGTATCTTCGGTTAATTCTGTGTACATAAGTTTATTTTTTAAAAAATAAACAATGTAACAATCTAAAAATTGACCAATCTAACAATTCAAGAAATTACTTTTCAAATTGTTATACTGTTAGATTGTTACATTGTTATATTTAAATTAAGATATTAATTTTTTGCTAAGTATTCTGCTGTAGAAGTTCTGTCAGCTTTCATAGCTTCTTTTCCTTCTTCCCAGTTTGCAGGGCATACTTCGCCATGTTTCTGTACGTGAGTGTAAGCGTCGATTAATCTTAAGAATTCTTTTACGTTTCTTCCCAAAGGCATATCGTTTACCGCTTCGTGGAAAATTTTTCCGGTTTCGTCGATAAGGTAAGTTGCTCTGTAAGTTACGTTAGAACCTGTGAAAACTTCATTTCCATCTTCATCATATTCGAAGTCCTGATCAACAATTCCCAAAGTGTTAGCCAATTGTCTGTGAGTATCAGCTAAAAGTGGGTAAGTTACTCCTTCAATTCCTCCGTTATCTTTTGGTGTGTTCAACCAAGCGAAGTGTACTTCGTTAGTATCACAAGATGCACCGATTACTTTAGTGTTTCTTTTTTCGAATTCACCTAACGCCTCCTGGAAAGCGTGAAGTTCAGTAGGGCATACGAAAGTGAAATCTTTAGGATACCAGAATAAAAGAACTTTTTGCTGGTTGTTTACTGCTTCATCAAGGATGTTGATTCTTAAATCGTCACCCATTTCAGACATTGCGTCAATTGTTAAGTTTGGGAATTTTTTTCCTACTAAAGACATAATTTTTCTGTTTTTATATTTAAATTTCTAATGCAAATATATGAAAGATTCATCTATCGAACAAACTAAAGTTGATAAATAAAATCTATAATTGTTTTTGGCGTGTTGTTAAATAAAAAAGCCCTGATATCAGGGCTTTTTGTTTATTTTAATAACCAAATATTTCAGTTAAATTAAGTTTTTTTACTTCGCCTAATTTCTGCATATCGGCCTCATTCACTTTGTCTTGGGAAGCGACAAGGCAGTAGGTGTAGTTCTTATTTTTCATTTCCTTATCATGGAATGAGTTGATGTCTGTGAAAGACAGTTTGGGTGCCTGTTCGTAAACATTTTTTCTCATATCAAAGTTGTTTCCAAGCTTTTGAGATTTCAGATAAGAGAAGATGATTCCATCCTGAGTAATTCTTTCAGAAGCGATTGATTTTTTCAATCCACTTTTCGCTGTTTCGAATAACTGCTCAGACTTTGGAAGGGTAGTCAGAAGCTCATTCATAGCCGTTGTAGACTCATTGAATTTGTCTGCCTGCGTTCCTACATACGCCATCACCATATCTTTGTCTGTCTTCTTACTTGGAAGTGCAAAATAAGAATAGGTAGAATAAGCAAGAGCTTTTGATTCTCTGATCGTCTGGAATACAATAGATCCCATTCCGCCTCCGAAATAGTTGTTGAATAAACTTACCGTTGGAGTAGTGGATGCATTGTATGGGTCAGAATTTCTTACCCAGAATACTTCTGCCTGTACCATATCATAATGAGCAAACAATACTTTGTTCTTGTCTGTCGGGATCTGCGCAAAAGTTTTAGACTTAGGAAGATCTTTCAGGGTGGCAGGAAGTTTGTGGACAGGTTTCAAAGCTGCTACCACATCATTTCCTGATTTTGGACCGTAATACAGTACTTTGTGCTTGAAATTGAACAGTTCATGAAGAACATTAATTAAGTCTTCTGCTTTTAATGCATCAAGTTCAGCATCGCTTAATACATTGTTGAAAGGGTTTTGAGGTCCGTATTGTGCATAGCTTCTTAATCCGGCCATAATTACTCCTTTATTCTGTTTTGCGTTCGCTCTGGCTTTCTTCAACCTAACTTTGTAAGCATCAAGAGCAGCCTGATCTGCCTGACAGTTTTTGATTAAATCTTCAAATAAAGAAATGGTTTTGTCAAAGTTTTCATTTAAACCTTCCAGTGATACGTAAGTTTCCTCGTTTCCTGCACTCACATTGAAGCTTGAGGCAAGTTTGTAGAATTCTTTACTGATGACTTCAGAAGACTTGTCTTTCGTTCCTAAATACTGAAGATATTCCGCGGCCAATGGAAGGATTTTGTTGTTCCATTTTCCTGAATCAAAGTGATAATACATTCTGAATAAAGCATTATCAGTATTTTTTACAGAAAGTACCTCTACATCAGCTAATTTGTTTTTAGCGATGTCTTTGTCATAATTCAACCATACCGGAGCGATAGGGTTTTCAGGCATTTCATCAATCTTCTTAAGGAAAGGAGACTGGTCTTCTCTGTTAACGGAAACCGGTGTAATGGTTGGTTTGTCAACTTTTACAATACTCTTGTCTTCACCTTTTCTTTTGTAAACAGCAACGTAGTTATTGTTCTGAAGATATTTGGACACAAAATCCATGATATCTTTTTTCGTCAGTTTTGAAATCTCATCAACATACTCAAGCGATGCTTTGTGATCAACCTCAGAAGTGAATTCATCCATCAGGATGCTGGCTCTTGAAGAATATTTTTCATCCTTCTGAATAATACCTTTCTTCTCGTTGTTGACGATAGACTGGATAAGGTCGTCAGAAAACTCGCCCTTTCTCAGTTTATCAATTTCCTGAAGAAGAAGATTCTTTACTTCATCCAGAGACTGTCCTTCAGTAGGTTTTCCCTGTAAAAGTAAAACGGAATAATCTTTCAAAGCATAGGCTCCGGCATAAGCTCCCAGTAGTTTCTGTTTTTTTACCAGATCAAGATCGATCAATCCTGCTTGTCCATTAGTAAGCATGTTTCCAACAAGATTCAGCATTCTGGCATCTTTGGTAGAAGCTCCAGGAAATCTGAAACCAAGCATTACGTTTTCAGGATTCGGTCCTACCACTTCTTTTACAATCGGAGCAGTGATCGGTTTTTCCTGTCCTACCTTATATTCAGGGATCGCTTTAGGCTTCATATAAGAGAAAGCCTTGTCAATTTTTGCAATCACCTCATCCGGATTAAAATCTCCGGACATGATGATTCCCATGTTATTAGGGACATAATAATTGTTATAATATTCTCTGATCGCATGCAGAGAAGGGTTTTTCAGGTGTTCAATGGTTCCGATGGTGGTTTGCTTTCCGTAATTGTTGTTAGGGAAAAGATTGGCAAACATCGTATCAAAAACTTTATCTCCGTCATCATCAAGAGATCTGTTTTTTTCTTCATATACTGCTTCCAGCTCAGTATGGAAAAGTCTTAGAACCGGTTCTCTGAATCTTTCTGCCTGTACAGCAAGGAATTTGTCAAGAACATTCGCAGGTACATCTTCCGTGTACACCGTTTGTTCAAAAGAAGTGAAGGCATTGGTGCCGTCAGCTCCCATACCAGCCATCATTTTATCGTATTCATTTGCGATTGCAAATTTTGCAGCCTCTCCGGAAACCCTGTCAATTTCTTTGTAGATTTCTTTTCTTTTGGCTTCATCCTTGGTCTGGTTGTACTTTTCGTAAAGAGCGTCAATCTGATCTAAAAGAGGTTTTTCTTTTGCCCAGTCTTTAGATCCAAACTGATTTGTCCCTTTGAAAAGCATATGCTCCAGATAATGGGCAAGACCTGTGTGGTCTGCAGGATCGGTTTTGCTTCCGGCTTTTGTTGCAATATACGTTTGTATTCTCGGATCCTTATTGGTAGGACTCAAAATAACCGTTAATCCGTTTTTCAAAGTGTAATACCTTGCAGAAGTAGGGTCGTTGGTCACGTATTTGTACTTGTAGCCATTGGAAGTCGCTTCTTTCCATTGGAAATCCTGGCCAAAAGCATATCCTGCGAAACTTGCAGCGGCAATACTTGTAGCGATGGTTAGTTTTTTTAACAGATTCATTGCTGTCGTGTTTTATTTTGGGTTATTAATTTGTTAATTGAATTTTTCCAATAAGTTTTTAATACGTTTCATAGCCTCTCTTAATTCCTCCTCAGAAGCAGCATAAGAGAATCTGATACATTCAGGACTTCCGAAAGAGAATCCGCCTACACATCCAACATGTGCATTTTCCAGAAGGAACATGGCAAAGTCGTCCGAGTTTTTAATTTCTGTTCCATCAAGGGTTTTTCCAATATAGTACGAAATATCCGGGAAGAAATAGAAGGCAGCCTTTGGAAGAACCACTTTGAATCCCGGGATTTCTTTGATCAGTTCATAGACAAGATCTCTTCTTTTTTTGAAAGCGTCAATCATGTATCTGTATTCGGAAGGATCTGCTTTCAGCGCAACAATAGAAGCTCTTTGTGCTACCGTATTAGCACCGCTGGTCATCTGTCCCTGTACTTTTTCACAAGCTTTTGCCAGCCATTCCGGACATGCAGAATACCCGATTCTCCATCCGGTCATAGCAAATGCTTTTGACATCCCATTGATTACAGCTGTCTGTTCATATACTTCCGGAAACTGAGCAATTGAAGTGGTATTCGTTTCATAATTGATATATTCGTAAATCTCGTCAGAAATTATCGTTATCTGAGGATATTTGGCAATTACTTTGGCAATCGATTTTAATTCGTCATAAGTATAATATCCACCTGACGGATTACATGGCGAACTGAAAAGTACAGCTTTGGTTTTCTCTGTGATAGCTTCTTCAAGTTGTTCTGCAGTCACTTTGAAATCGGTAACATAAGATGTAGGAAGCATTACGGAATTTCCGCCCATCATTTTTACCATTTCATCATAGCTTACCCAGTAAGGTGCAGGAAGCAGAACTTCATCACCATCATTGATGATAGCAGCCAAAACATTGATAATAGCCTGCTTAGCTCCATTGGAAACACAAATCTGGGTAGGTTTGTATTCCAGATTATTATCTCTTTTTAATTTATATGCAATAGCCTCACGCAGTTCCAGAAATCCTGGAACAGGAGAATAGTGGCTGTAATTTTGATTGATGGCATCGAATGCTGCCTGTTTGATATTGTCCGGAACATCGAAATCCGGCTCACCAAGAGTTAAACTGATCACATCTATTCCGCTGGCTTTCATTTCTCTGGCTTTGTTTGACATGACAAATGTCTGGGAGTATCCTAATCTTTTTACTCTATCTGAAAGTTTATCCATTGTATTTTTTTGAATTTTAACAAATATATAATAAAAACGTGTTGTGGCGGTAATAAAAGTAAGGGTACTTTAAAGATTTTTGTCAGGTTTTAGTCAAATCTTCTGTTAGGTTATAAAAATCTTTCCTTTTGATGTGTGAGACTGATTTTAATCTTAATTTTAGTAAAAAAACTTAATTCCAGGAAGAAGATATTCAAAGTGGGAAAATGCTAAAACTGGGTACTAGTCCTATTGAAAGAGATTAAAATAAATTCTCATAAGGAATGATTTTGCAGCGTAGGGTTTTGTATCTTTAACAACCTAAGATCTGTCCTATGAAATATTCCGTTTTTTTATTACTGATTTTCTGTAGTGTTTTCTCGCAGAGATATTCAAAAGATGATGAAGTGAAAAAATATGTCTCGCAGGTGAATGAAGATTCATTAAAATCATATATCGGAAAGTTGGTAAGCTTTGAAACCCGGCATACCTTGAGTTCGATCGATGATCCAAAGAAGGGAATAGGTGCGGCAAGGAACTGGGTGATCAGGAAATTCAATGATTATGCTAAAAATTCAGATGGAAGAATGGAGGTGTATCTACAGCAGGAAGATATTCAGCCGGATGGAAAGCGAATTGATAAAATAGTAAACCTTGGAAATGCTGTTGCCTTTTTGAAAGGAACAGATCCAAATGACAAAAGAATTTTCCTGATCGGAGGACATCTTGACTCAAGAGTAACTGATGT
This sequence comes from Chryseobacterium sp. PCH239, assembly GCF_018924625.1. Classification (NCBI taxonomy): domain Bacteria; kingdom Pseudomonadati; phylum Bacteroidota; class Flavobacteriia; order Flavobacteriales; family Weeksellaceae; genus Chryseobacterium; species Chryseobacterium sp. PCH239. The sequence goes on along the minus strand of NZ_CP073027.1, from coordinate 1,122,926 downwards.
GATGAACAGAACTTCCGCAGCACCGGGGGCTAATGATGACGGCAGCGGGGTAAGTGCTGTGATAGAATCCGCAAGAATACTGAGCAAATCTTCATTTCCGGCATCTATCATTTTTGTGGCTTTTTCGGGAGAAGAACAATCTTTGTTAGGTTCAAAGCAATTAGCTGAGAAAATTAAAAGAGAAAATGGGCAACTGGAAGCTGTTTTGAATAATGATATGATCGGTAATCCCAAAGCAGGAGAAACAGGAGAGATCAATACCCGTATCCTTCGTGTATTCAGCGAAGGTCTGCCTTACAAAGATCTGGATAAAAAAGCAATGGCAATCAGAAATCTGGGTTTTGAAAATGATAGTGAATCCAGGCAGCTGGCTCGTTATATCAAAGAAATTACAGAACAATATGTGAAAGGATTGGAAATTAAACTGATCTATAGGAATGACAGATTTTTGCGTGGAGGAGATCATACCAGCTTTGTGAATAACGGATTCCCCTCTGTAAGACTGACGGAATATTACGAAAACTACGATCATCAGCATCAGGACATAAGAATTGAAAACAATAAGCAGTATGGTGATCTTCCAGAGTTTATAGATTTCAAATATCTGAAAAAGAATGTCGCAGCCAATGTTGCCGTATTGGCAAGCCTTGCAAAGTCTACCTCGAAACCGGAGAAAGTTGAAATGGATGTGAAAGAGCTGACAAATTCAACAACTTTACATTGGGAAAAACCAAAATTTGGAATCCCCACAGGATATTATGTGCTGGCAAGAGAAACACACAATCCGGTATGGCAGAAAAAAATATTCACCACTGAACTTTCTATGAAGATTCCACTTTCGAAAGACAATTATATTTTTGCGGTACAGAGCGTGAGCTCTTCAGGAAACCTGAGTGTTCCTGTTATACCAGGAATTGCAAAGTGATGAATTTTGCTGAAAAGCTGAGTTTGCAGCAGGATCAGGAAAAGTAGATTTGAATACACGAGAAATAAAACTTATTTTTGCGGTTTATAATAATTCACATGTCTGCATCGTTACTATTAAAATATTTCCCGGATCTTACTGAAAAACAGAAAGAACAGTTCTCCAAATTGGAAAATCTGTACAATGAATGGAATGAAAAGATCAATGTAATTTCCAGAAAAGATATGGAATCCCTATATGAAAAGCACATTCTGCACTCGTTGGGGATTGCAAAAGTGATGGAATTTGCACCAGGAACCAAAGTTTTGGATATCGGAACCGGAGGTGGTTTTCCAGGAATTCCTTTGGCGATTCTTTTTCCTGAAGTAGAATTTACCCTGATTGATTCTATTGGGAAGAAAATCAGTGTAGTACAGGCTGTGGCAGACGGAGTTGGATTAACTAATGTTACCGCTATTCATGGAAGAGCAGAGAAGCTGAAAGAAAAATTCCATTTTGTAGTCAGCAGAGCAGTAACCCAGATGCCGGAATTTTTAAGATGGCTGAAGGGGAAATTTGAAAAAGAACAGTTTAACCCTAAACATAACGGAATTTTATATTTGAAAGGCGGTGATCTTGCTGAAGAGCTTGCCGGACTTAAATGTGAAATTTTCAATCTTAAACACTATTTTGATGAAGAATTTTTTGATACTAAAAAAGTAGTTTATGTATCAAAAGGTAATTTTAATTCCTGATTTTGATGTGAATAAGGAATAATTTTTGCTAACATTTGTTAATAATCAGAAAAGTAAAGGTTATGAAAAAACTTTTAAATATTGGATTTTCAGTATTCGTTTTAGGCGTGCTTCTGGTTTCGTGTGATGATGATAATTATCAAACCATTGAATCTATTGGTAAAATTAAAATAGACAGCGTAAAAATTGTCAATGATACCATGGATGTTTTTGGAATACAGAGCATCAAAACATATTCCACTTATCCATCTCATTGTGAGGGTTTTTATGGATATGATTATGTTTACAATACCAATCTGGAAAGAACGGTGACTTCCTATAAATATATTACCAACGGACCTTGTACACAAGGGAATTACGTTGGAGCGAATCAAATCAATTTCAGTCCTCAAAGAAAAGGTAATTATACTTTTAAATTCTGGAATGGAGGAAATAACTGGATCACAAAAACAATTGTAGTGGAATAATGAGATTGACTTTTGTACTATGTTTATTAGCAGCGCAAGCTGTAACCGGACAGAAAATTATCTGGGAAGAAGGTAAAAAATTAACATGGGATAACTTTAAAAGCCCGGTTAGCAAGAAAAAGAATCCTGATGTAGCAGCATATACCCATTGTGGCTGGGAGTTTTATTCTGAAAAATCTTCTGATCCGAAGGCTCCGGTTACGATTACCATCAAAACCCTTTTTCATGAGGATAAATCCTGGAAAGATGTCAAAAGAATGGATGATTATATTCTTCTTCATGAGCAAAAGCATTTTGATATTGCAGAATTATTTGTGAGAAAATTCAGAAAGGCTGTTGCTGAAAAAATTAAAAATTCTGGAGATTATAATAAATATTTCAAAGCCATTTATGACGGAATCGCTATTGATTATAAAAACTTCCAGATGTCCTATGACGGCGAAACCCGGCATGGAATTGATAAAGAAAAACAAACCGAATATAATCAGTTGATTTCTGAACAACTAGATAACTTAAAAAGCTATAAAACCCTTTGAAATTCCTCAATAAGATCATCCACGAACTGCTGGCACAAAACACTGACCTTTCTGCGTTTAATATCATTCTGCCCGGAAAACGTCCCATTGTGTTTATCAGACAAATTCTGGAGGAAAATAACTATTCAGGGTTTCTTCCCAATTTTTTTACGATTGAGGAACTCATCAATAAAATAGCAGATCATCAGACTATTCAGGGGATTCCGTTGTGGCTTTTCTCTTTTGATGTGTACCGAAGCCTGAATCTTATCCCCAGAGATGATTTTTCCGATTTTCTGAAATGGTTTCCCACCTTACAGAAGGATTGGGATGATATTCTCAAATTCTCAGATAGCGATCAGGCAGTTCTGCAGTATATGTTTGATGAGGAAAGGATTAAAGAATGGGCTCAGGATCTTGGAGAGGATGATGATGTCCCAAGAAAGAAGTTTCTTAATTTCTGGCAGAATATGAACGTTTTTCTCCCTGTTTTAAAGGAGAGACTGCAGGAGAGAAACTGGGCTACTTCCGGAATGATTCATGAGGCGGCTAAAGCCAGGATTGCCGACTTTGCAAAAAATACTAAAGAAGAATTTGTTTTTTGCGGCTTCAATGCCTTTACTCCGGTAGAAGAAAAGCTTGTAAGAAGCCTTTTGCAATGGAATAAAGCGCAGTGTTTCTTTCAGGCTGACCGTTATTATTTCGATGACGAGAGACAGGAAGCAGGAAAATTTCTGAGAAATCATAAAACCTGGAAAGAATTTGATGATAACAGATCTTTTCAGTGGATAGAAGACGATTTTAACCAACCTAAAAAAATTAAGGTATACGAAGTGTCCGGGAATGTAACCCAGACCAAAGTATTGCCTGAAATCTTTAAAGAGATCAATAATAAAACCTACTCCAATACAGCAGTAGTACTGCTGGATGAAAATCTTCTTCCGGCCAGTCTTGATGTAATGCATGGTGTTGATAATTTGAATATTACAATGGGATTCCCGTTGAAAAACTTATCTTTCTCCAATGCAGTGAAACGTCTTTTCTATCTGCAGAAACAATTGGAAAAAAATAAACTGTCTTATTATTACAGAGATGTTTTCCCTATTTTGGAGGAACTGCCAAAATCTGTAGAAGATGAACAGATTATCAATGATTTTAAAGCCAAAGTAGAAGAACGGAATATTGTTTATATTTCCAGGAAACTTTTACATGAACTGCTAAGCGGGCTGTCTTATTATGGACTTCTTCAAAAAGCAACAGGAACCAACGGTTATCTGGATATGCTTATTGAGTTCTGCCAGCAGGTAAAATGGCTTGAAATAGACGATATTCAGTATGAAAATGTCTCTCACTTTGAAAATGCATTCAGAATCATCAAAAACCAGCTGACTCCTTACAATATTGAGATCAAAATGGAAACGCTGGAAATCCTGATCAACCAGCATATCAATTCTGAAAGTATCGATTTTCAGGGAGAACCTCTGAGAGGACTTCAGATCATGGGATTACTGGAAACGCGTCTGCTGAACTTTGAAAATGTTATTCTGCTTTCCGTCAACGAAGGAAAACTTCCCCTTGGAAACTCTCAGAATACCTATATTCCTTTTGATATCCGAAGGTTCTTCGATCTTCATACTTTTCTTGAAAATGACAGCATTTATGCCTATCACTTTTACAGACTGATTCAGGATGCGAAGAATGTACATTTACTATACAATGCTTTAAGTTCCGGAGTCAATACCGGAGAGAAGAGCCGTTTCATTACACAGATCGAAATGGAAAGTTCTCATGAGATCGAACATCTCATTATTGAAAATTCCTCTGAACCTATTGCCACCAAACCGATAGAAATTTCCAAGACACAAATTGTACAGGAACGTCTTCAAAAATGGAAGGAAAAAGTATCTGCTTCCCACCTGACGAGTTATCTTTACAATCCGATTGATTTCTACCTTTCCAAGATTTTAAATACTTCGGAAACGGATGAAATTGAAGAAGAACTATCGATAAAAAATTACGGAAATCTGGTTCATTATTCACTTCAAGAAGTGTATGAGGTGTTAAAGGGTAAGGTTTTAAAAGAAAGTGATTTAAAGAATTCAGTTAAAGCAGTAGATGAATATATAAATATTGCTATTGAAAAACTGAAGCACCAGCCGGAATTTTATGAAAAAGGGATGAATTATATCCATATGGCCATTGCAAAAAAGGTCATTGAAAATGTGCTGAATCATGATCTTGAACTCATAAAGCAAGGTAATAAACTGGAGATTATTGATATCGAAAGAAGGTTTGAAAACATCGATTTTCCTCTTGATGGAAATGATAAAATTTCTTTCTTCGGATTCATTGACCGGATTGATAAACTGAACGGTACTCTGAGAATTATTGATTATAAAACCGCCAGGACTAAAAATCTTACTGTAAAGATTGATCAGGATAACGTAGATGAATATTTTCATAACAGCGACAGGAAGCAGGCCCTTCAGCTTTGTATTTATCATTACGTGGTACAGCACCTTCCTGAGTTTTGGGGTTTCCCGATTGAAACCGGAATCTGGAGTTTTGCAGATGCTAAAAAGGGAATGGTTGCCCTGCAGTTTGATAAAGGAAATATTGATGATGCCATGAAATCTGTGAAAAGCCTTATCCTGGAAATCCTAAATCCGGATATCAATTTCGTGGAAACGATAAAAACATATTAAAAATTTTAGTCTTAGTATATTTTTTCTCTCTGTTTATTCTTAATAAATAAGCTGGCTTAGAATCGTTTACTTCACGAAATGTTGTGATAAAGCAGGTAACTTTTTGTGTATCTTTACTACTTATTAAAAACTTATAAAGTTTAAATCAGATACATTAAGCAGTACCAATGAAAAAGATCCTGATATTTTTAGCCATTGCTTTTTCTCTCATTATCAAATCTCAGCAAAAGAATGATTCCCTGAATATTGCGCTTCAGAATGTAACCAAAGATACTAAGTTTGGCCTTGCGCTCAGTGGCGGCGGTGCAAAAGGATTTGCCCATATCGGGATTTTAAAAATGATCGATTCATTGGGAATCAAAGTCGATTATATCACAGGAACCAGTATGGGAGGGATTCTGGGAGGCTTATATGCAATGGGATATAATGCAGACCAGCTTAAGCATACGATCTATAAAATGGACTGGAACAGGATTCTGAGTAATAAAATTCCTTACAATAAAGTCAATATCAGTGAAAAAGACGAATATGATAAGTATATCCTTGAATTTCCGGTAGTCAAAGGATTTCCCACACTTCCAAGTTCTTATATTGAAGGGCAGTACATGGGAGAAGTTCTTAATACGCTTACTTTCAACGCAAAGCATATCAACGATTTCAGTAAACTGAGGATTCCTGTGCAGCTTACATCTTCCGATATTGAAAACGGAGGTCTGGTGATGCAGAAAGAAGGATCATTACCACTGGCTATTCGATCTACGCTGGCTATTCCTGCCGCTTTTGCTCCTGTTTATATTGATGGAAAGCTTTTGGTTGATGGCGGTCTGGATCGTAATTATCCGGCCAATGAAGTTCGTGAGATGGGTGCCGGTTTTGTGATCGGAGGCTACACCGGATTCAGACTTTTTACGAAAAAAGAGATTGAAAATCCGATGAAGATGATCTATCAGACTCATGCCATCCGCTCTGTAGAAGATTTTAAACATCAGAAAGAATTATCAGATATTCTGGTCGACTTTGTAGATCCACTGGGAGAAATTACAACGAAAGATTTTGCCAAATTCAGAAGGATCATAAAAATAGGAGAGACTGAAGCGAGAAAACATCTTCCTGAGTTTGTAGCTCTGGCAGAAGCTCAGCGAAAAGCCGGAATTACGTATGAACATACAATGATTGAAGAAGTGAAACTGCCTACCACTAAATTTACTTTTAACGAAGAAGACGGAACACCCATTACAGATGCGGCTGAAATTGAAGTACTGAAAAAGCAGATGGGACTTACGGAAGGGAAGTATTACGATGCAAAAACGGTTAATGAAGCCATAGACCGTGTATTTGGAATGCGCCAGTACGTTAAAGTGTACTATACCTACACGAATGTAAATGATGGTCTTGTGATGAATGTATTTGTGAAAAGGGCGAAAAAAGGGGCATTTAAACTCGCGCTGCACTATGATACGGAACAGTCCGTAGGAATTATTGTCAATTATACATACAGAAATATTCTTCTCAACCGATCAAGATTTCTGGCAACAGTGGATATTTCGGAACGTTTCAAAGCTAAACTTGCTTACCAGCAGTTCCTGGATAGTGGAGAACGTTTATGGTTGGATCTGGAAGCCAAGATGGTTCACCTGAAAAGTAATGATCTGAACTTCAGACTGTATGATATCAGTGAAGATGGCGGTGACCGCTTTCCTAACCATATGTACCGTAATATAACCGGAAAAATTGCACTGAATTATAACATCAATCCTAATGCTTATCTATCTCTGGGAACGGAATTCAGTACGGAAAGAATGTACAGTTTACTGGATAAGGTGGATCAGTCGAAAGTAGATAATTACAGTAAAAAGCTCTATAATCACAGCAATTTCAATACTTTCCTGAAATTTGAACAGAATAATCTCAATAAAAGATATTTCACTACAAAAGGGAATCATCTGCAGGTGAGTACGAGATTTTATTACGGAGATCGGTATGAGCTTTATGATCTGAACACTGTGCAGCCTCTCCTGTATCTGATCCTTAACCCGAAAGAATCTTACTATTCTGAGCCTAAAAACCTTGTTTCATTTACATTGAATGAGAACTTTTTCTATCCCATCACAAGAAAACTGACAGTAAAAGCGAATGTGTTTCTAGGAACGAGTTTCGGTTCCAAGAAAGAAGATAAAGTTCCGTATTTGTTTTTGAATCAAAAGTATAACCTGGGTGGGAGTGAATATAATTATGATCTGCTAAGCCCTGAATTCAACGGGCTTCGTCAAAAAGAACTTCCGATGACTTCTGTGGCTAAGGCTGCTGTGTCATTCCAGTACAGAATTATGAAAAAACTCTATCTTACTCCTTCATTCAGCTATGGAAAGGTGAGTGAAGAGTTTTCTCCTTTTAATGACAGTTTTGATATGTTTGGGTACGGATTGAACCTGGGCTACGAATCCCTTATCGGTCCTATCAGCATGAATATTTCCAGAAACAGTCAGCTTGATTTTTCAAGGATCTATTTTAGTGTCGGATTTAAGTTTTAAGGATATACTCCTTTATAATGCTTTTAAATGATCGAAGCAAAAAGCACTTCATTGCTGAAGTGCCAAAATTAACTTGAAATGAGATATGAAGAGTGATTGTTTTTACAGTTTTACTTTCTTATTAATGGTTTTTCCATTAGAAAGGGTGATTTGTACGAGATATACACCCGGTTCAAGATTTCGGGATTCAAACAACGGTTTGTTTACTTCCTGCTGAATAATCAGAGCGCCGGAAATGTTATAAACGCTGATGTTTTTAATATCATTGCCGGATTTAGCTACAATTTGTTGTCTCTGCGTATAGATATCAGTGTTATTTTCTGATGATATTGTTCCTCCCACCGCTTTACTGAACTGAAGATTGTAGTAAGGAGTAACAACTTCAAACGTATAGTTTTTGCTTTCCAGATCATGAATATTGATTCCTCCGGTTTCCCGATACTGTTTTTGGGAAATACTTTTGATCAGGGTTTTATTTTCATCAAAAATATGTACAGCAGTAAGTTCCTCCTGATCTACTTTTAATTGCAAAAGGGATGCATTCACAGATTGTACAATTTCGTTTTCGGTAACTTCCTGAGGTGTGTTTTTGATGTATGGAATTATTTTATTTTCATTGTTTTCTGATACTTTCAATAAATAAACTCCATCTTTTAAAGTTGATAAATTTTGATTGCTGGCTGTCCTGCTCTGGGCTTTTTCTTTATTGAAATCTGTAATTTCTACCAGTTGCATATTGCCCAGATCCGGTTTGATCTGTGAAGACAGAAGGGAAGGTTTTTCAGATGTTTTCTCTGCTGATTGTTTACCGAAAATTGATCCTGCAATCGCCCATTCATTAAGAAGGCCGCCGCTTCTCAGGGTATTGAATTTCGCATTGGAAGCTAGTGTAAAAGGAAGAATTCCTCCCACATGTCCCAGTGGTCCCCAGTAAAAAGAATCCAGTTTATACTTATTAAGATCCCACCATGGATAATAGCCACGCTGAACATCAATAGTTTTAGAAGTATTTTCAGGCGGAATCGCTAGATCGACAGTTGAATGCCCCAATGTCATAGGCGTTTTATTATACCAGTCGTATACATCCTTAGGTTTCATGCATAGCCTTAGCTTGTTATTGGGATTGTTGGTAACATCATTGACGAAACTGGTGGTAAAGAGCTTTCTCCATATAACAGGCCCCCACAAAAGTCCGCCGTTATCCTGAACAACATGATAGTTGTATTTATCGAGGTATTCTGCAGAAATAACTTCTGAAATGTCATTATTATAGGTTTTATAACCTGTATTGTTACAGGTATGAAGTACATTCGCTAGGAATGAGGTGAACGGATAAATATCTTTTTCAAGGACTCCCTTATTTAAAGTTACTCCTGAGAAATCATACGGTCCGTCACCCATGTAGGCATATTTGAATTTTATATTATTGGGATTTGAAATGCTTAATCTTTTTAATGTAGACATCGCAGCATGGGCGCCCTGAGAATATCCGGCTAAGAAATATTCGTCATAACGTTTAATATTGAGTTGTGCCAGTACTTTATTCGCTGCGGTTATAAAATCTATGGTAGCACCCGCTTCTGTGGCGTAATCTACATAAGGGTGAGTACCATCTCCAGTTCCCATTCCTACGTAGTCGGGCGCCATCAAAATATATCCGTTGAGTACATAGGATAATTCAACAACAAATCCTGCTGTTAAAGCCCCTTTGAAATTAGACGGAACATTATTTCTGCTGTCTGTTGTTCCGTGATCGGATACTACTGTTGAGAGTTTGAAAGGTACGTTAGGGTACATCAATAGTCCTGTAGCTTTTACAAGAACATTGTTTTCATTTTTGGTGTAATAGGTAATTTTGTAACCTTTCAGTCCAAGATTGAAACTGTTCAGATAGTTGGCAAATTCCGGAGCATTCTGATCACCAAGATTATTGGCGATAAAATTGATAACTCCTTGTGGTGTTAAATCCAGTTTCTGCTCGGCACTTACAACATCACCAGCCTGCTGTGCAAAGTAAAATGATGCGGTAAGACTTAATAAAAAAGTTGTAATTTTTCTCATATTGTTTGTTTTTGCGTGGTATTAAAGTAATAATTTTAATAAAATCACAAAAACTTTATGATATCAACAATTATTCATTGAATATAAGATCCCTGCAAAGTGAGTAAACAAAAGAGTCTGACCATTGGCCAGACTCTCTATTTATATTTTTATCTTTTTTAGAAAGCGTTGATTCCTGTAATATCCAGTCCGGTGATCAGTAAATGAACATCATGCGTTCCTTCGTAAGTAATTACAGACTCAAGATTTGCAGCATGTCTCATCATTGGGAATTCACCCATGATTCCCATACCTCCAAGGATCTGTCTGGATTCTCTGGCTATTTCAATAGCCATATGTACATTGTTACGTTTAGCCATAGAGATCTGAGCAGGAGTTGCTTTGTGAGCATTTTTAAGATTTCCTAACTGAAGACATAATAACTGAGCTTTTGTAATCTCTGTTAAGAATTCAGCTAATTTTTTCTGCTGAAGCTGATAAGAACCGATTGGTTTTCCAAACTGTTTTCTTTCTTTGGAATACTGAACTGCAGTACAGTAACAGTCAATCGCAGCACCTATTACTCCCCAGGAAATTCCATATCTTGCAGAGTTCAGACAAGATAGAGGTCCTTTCAGTCCTGTTACTCCAGGAAGCAGGTTTTCTTTCGGAACCTTTACATCATTAAATACCAGTTCTCCGGTTTTGGAAGCTCTTAAGCTCCATTTATTGTGAGTTTCAGGAGTGGTAAAACCTTCCATACCTCTTTCCACAATTAATCCCTGTACTTTTCCTTCCTCATTTTTTGCCCATACTACAGCGATGTCGCATAAAGGAGAGTTCGTGATCCACATTTTAGCACCATTTAAAAGATAATGATCACCCATATCTTTAAAATAAGTTTCCATTGAACCCGGATCAGAACCGTGGTTTGGCTCAGTCAATCCAAAAGAACCAATCATTTCTCCCGCAGCAAGCTTTGGAAGGTATTTCTTTTTCTGTTCTTCAGAACCGAATTCGTTAATAGGGAACATCACCAATGAACTCTGTACCGAAGCAGCAGAACGTACTGCAGAATCTCCTCTTTCCAACTCCTGCATAATCAGACCATAAGAAATCTGGTCTAATCCTGAACCGCCATACTCAACAGGGATATAAGGTCCCAGCGCTCCGATTTTACCCAATTCTCTCATAAGATTAGGAATATCTGTATGATTTTGAGCGGCCTGATCTATCTGCGGCATTACAAAACTTTCAACCCAGTCTCTTACGGATTGGCGGATGAGTTTATGTTCTTCAGTAAGTAAAGCATCAATTCCATAATAATCAGGGATGCTTGTAAGAGGATAATATGACATGATTTTTTGATTTGGTTAAAAGTAACATTTTTCGTGATGTCTAGAAAATTTTTTTAAAAACTTGTTTTACTATTGATTCTCAGAGGGCTACTGTTACTTTGTTTATGATTTTAGTTAAATTTATATTTTTATGACTCCTCATCATTAGAGATAGGATACTGATTGGTAGAGTTATGAACTTTAGTTTTAAATTTATACAGATAAGGAGCTTTATTGGCCGAGCCGTCATAGAGTTTTTCCATTCTGTCCAGAATATTTAAACTTAAAATTTTCCGCTGAAAATTATTTCTTCTGAATTTCTGTCCTAAAATAGTTTCATAAAGAGCCTGAAGGTCTTTCATTGTAAATTTTTCAGGAAGCAGGTTACTTGCTGCAACCTCTGTATTGATATTCATTCTCAGGTATTCAAGACCTGTCTCAATAATTCTGTCATGGTCGAATGCCATTTTAGGCAGGTTGTTGACTTCAAACCATTCACAGCTTTCATTGAAAGCGTCAGGGAAAGTATCAGCCAGAGAAAAATCAATAAGGCTGCAGTAACCTACTGTGATAAAACGCTGGAAGATCCAGTGATCTTCAGGAACGGTTATTCCTTTATTTTTAAGGAGAATCTGATGTACATTGTTCTCTGTACGGTCTATTCTTCCGAAGGTGTGAAACTGTTTCAGAAATAACCCTTTAAGATGTGTTCTTTCAAACAAAACCCTTTCAGCAGCTTCTCTCAGGTCTTCATCATTAAAAACAAAACCACCTGGAAGTGACCATAGATCCAGATCATGATATTTTAAAAGCAAAACTTTCAGAATGTTATTATGAAAGCCGAATATGGTGCAGTCAACGGAAATATGCGCTACGAAATCTTTCGTGTCAATGAGTTCCTGTAGCGTTTCTTTACTTTTTGTGTCTTTAATTTTCATGGCAGTAAAAATAAAACTATTTTCTATTTGTGACAGTAAAATATATAAAACTAATCACAAAAAGCAGAATTACAGAAGATAAGATGTATAATGGATAATAATTCAACAATTGTTTTTCAAACAAAACAGCCATAATAATAGAGCTTACAGAGCTACCAAGAGAGGAGAAAATAACAATAAGAGAGGTGAAAAGATTAATCTTATTTTTATCCACCTGCGCAATCATTCTTGAATTGATCACAGGGTAGAGGGGTGAAAGAAACAAGCCAATAACCGGAAATAAAAAAAGTAAGAATCTCGAATCTTCGGAATCAAAATACTGTATTCCCAGTATAATGATCAGTAAGGTGATAATAAGAGTCATACAAGTAATATAATACCTTGGTAATGTAAACCTTTTGATGATATTGGCAGTAATCGTTCGTCCGGCATAAGAAAAGACGGATAGAAAAGAAGTGGCCTGAAGTGCAAAAAATGAATTGACTTTCAGATGATTTTTATAAAAAGAAGGAAGCCATGAATTGAATCCTTGTTCTACGAAAACAATAAAAAAGACCACTCCTAAAAACAAAGCTACTGCAGGTGAGGTAAACCCTGATAATTCTGAGAGAATACTTTTACTTTCCATAGGTTTTGACTCTACTATTTCTATCTTCGAAAGCAGAAAAATAGTCAACACAGATAATAAAGCAATCAGCAAGAAACCAAACTTCCAGAATTCAGAATACTGGCTGGAAATCACCCATCCAAAACCCGTGTTCACAACGAAAATCCCGATCATAAAAGAAGCTTCTACGCTATTCATGGTCTTTGCAAGGGATTTTTCATCCGAAATATTATTCCTTATAATCCCAAAAACACAGATTTTACCAATAGCGAAGCAGGCTCCTATAATCGCAAACCACAATTTATAAAACCAGAAAACCTTTACAAAAGGAAGCAGGCAGGAACAGAATCCAACAATGGCCAGGGCAAGGATCAATGCCTTTTTAGGTCCTGTCTTGTTGATAAAGCTCACTGCAAAAAGCGAAATAAAAGCAATAGGTAGATCTTTAAAAGATTCTAAAAGTCCCAGTTCTCCATAGGTGATTTTCTCTTCTGACAACTGCAGAATCACCAGTCCCATACAGTTTAGAACCATTGAAAAAATGAGAAAGGTAAGTTTTAACGGAAGAGAAATTTTTGAAGGCTTGACGATCATTTTGGGAGATAACTTTATTAATTTTTTATGAAATTTTATGAAATATTGATGCTAAGATAGGGCTTCTAACCCTGAAAAATAAAAGAAAAATTAAAATATTTATGAATAGAATGTTAATTAATTAAAAAAAATATATTTTTATTGTCTCAATTTGAGAATTAAACAATAACTGTATATGAATGTAAGAATATCAAGAAGCGTAGGAGTGGTTGCCGTCCTCTATTTTACGGCCAACTTCAGTGCCCAGACCACCAAGGTGAAGGACACACTTGCGAAAGAAAACAAAATAGACGAAGTGGTAGTCATCGGTTACGGTACCCAGAAAAAGAGTAACGTAACAGGAGCTATTTCCAGTGTAAGGGCGAAGGATATTGAGGATATTCCTTCAGGAAAGCCTGAACAGGTCCTTCAGGGAAGGGCGGCAGGTGTTTCTGTGGTGACCAATTCCGGACAACCTGGGTCTGCAGCTACAGTAAGGGTTCGTGGTGTAACAAGTTTTGGTGCAGGAAGTAATGATCCTTTGTGGGTTGTGGATGGAATTGTTGTGGATAATATCGCATGGCTCAACCAGTCTGATATAGAAAATATGGAAATTCTGAAAGATGGTGCCTCCGCAGCGATCTATGGGGTTTCTGCAGCTAAAGGTGTTATTCTTGTAACGACAAAGAAAGGGAGAAAGGGAAAGATGAATTTAACCTATAATGGTTTTTACGGGGTGGGATCGGCGTCAAAAAAATTGGATCTTTTGAATGCCAGCCAATATGGAACTATTATTAATGAAGCTCTGACTAATGCTGGAAAGGCCCCGCGTTTTACTAATCCTCAATCTTTTGGAGCCGGTACAGACTGGCAGGATGTAGTTTTCAATACTGCTGAAAGAAAGTCTCATGAATTCAGTCTGAGTGGAGGAAATGACAGATCTACTTTTTATTCTTCTTTTGGATATTATGAACAGGATGGAATTGTCCTGAAGGATATTTCAAATTACAAAAGGATGAATGTAAGGCTGAATTCTACCCATAAAGTTTTTGATTTCCTTACCATTGGACAAACATTCTCCTATACCCACCAAAAGACGAAAGGAGTTAATGCCAATGACGAATTCGGAGGTCCTTTAAGTTCAGCGATCAATTTAGATCCTATAACACAGGTAGTGGTTACAGATCCTGCCTTATTGAATACAAGCCCATATAATAATGCAGGTATTTCTCCTTATCTGATTAGAGACGCTTTCGGAAATCCGTATGGTGTATCAACTATTGTAGAGAATGAAATGACAAATCCATTGGCATTCAGACAAACTCAGCTTGGAAGATACAACTGGTCTGATGATTTTGTGGCGAATATATTTGCAGAGTTAAAGTTTTTACAACATTTTACTTTCAAAACTACTCTTAACGGAAAGTTATCTTATTGGGGAAAAGAACAGTTTACACCCAAATTTTATCTTAATACCAATTCAAGAAACACAGTATTTAATAGCTTCTTAAGGGAAAGCAATAGAAAGCTGGAATGGAATACGGAAAATACATTGACGTATCAGAATAAGTGGGGAAATCATAATTTGAGTGTATTAATTGGACAGGGAGCTTACTTTTATAATATAGGTTCCGGAAATAATACCACCTATATCAACCTGCCGGTTAATAACTGGGAGGACGCGTCCTTTAATTTTGATGTTCCTCAGGAAAATCGTTCAACGTCAGCTTATGACGGGGTTGAAACCCATAAGGCCTCTTATTTTGCCAGAGTGATTTACGATTATGAAGATAAATACCTGTTTACCGGTACTATCCGTAGAGATGGTTCTTCTAAATTTGCAAAAAACAGACATTGGGGGAACTTTCCTGCTTTCTCTTTGGGATGGAATATCTCCAACGAAAATTTCTGGCCGGAGAATAAGATCGTTAATACCTTGAAGTTCAGGGGAGGATATGGTGTTTTAGGTAATGATGCTATTGAAAACTTCAGGTTTGCCAACTTCCTTAAATCAGGAAGCAATTATACCTATGGTGATAATAATATCATTATCGGATACGCTCCAACTACTCTTGAAAACCCGGATCTTCGCTGGGAAGAGACTTCTCAGTTGAATATTGCTGCCGATTTGAAATTCTTAAATGATTTTACTTTGACAGTGGATTGGTTTAAGAAGAAAACAACGGATATTCTTCGCCAGGTAGATATTCCTGGATATGTAGGTGCTCCGGACAGACCTTGGAGAAATGTGGGGGATATGAACAATACTGGAGTTGAAGTTAATCTGGGATATAAAAAGACCTGGTCTGATTTCGGAATTTCAGTAAATGGTAACTTCTCCTATTTAAAGAATGAAGTAACAAGACTTGAAGATGATAAAATCTACGAAAACTTTGCATCTTTCCAGTCTATGGGACCGGTAACAAGATTCCAGGTAGGTTCACCTTATGGAGCTTTTTATGGATATCAGAATCTGGGTATCTTCCAGACACAGGCAGAAATTGATGCCTATAGAAATGCCAGTGGTGGCCTGATACAGCCTAATGCCAAGCCTGGTGATTTCAAAAGACTTGATGTAAATGGCGATGGTAAAATCAATCAGGATGATTATGCTTATCTGGGAAGTTCTGTCCCTAAGTTTACCTATGGTTTAACATTAAACCTTAATTATAAGAACGTAGATCTGATGGTGTTTTTACAAGGTCAGGGCGGAAATAAGATTTTCCAGGGTCTAAGAAGACTTGATCTGTTCTACAGTAATTACCAAACCACAATTCTTGATCGATGGACAGGGCCAGGCACTTCAAATACGGTAGCAAGATTGGATGCTGATGATAAAAATGAAAATTACACCAAAATGTCCGACTATTATCTTCAAAAAGGAGATTTTATGAGAATTAAACTGGTTCAGCTGGGATATACGCTGCCGGTAGAAATTTCCAAACGCTTTGGTGCCAGTAAGGTAAGGTTCTATGTAACAGGAGAGAATCTTTTCACTTTTACAAAATATACAGGATATGATCCTGAAATTGCAGTTAATGATTCCTATGGTATAGATAGGGCATATTATCCACAGGCCAGAACATTCATATTTGGTGCTAACATTCAATTTTAAAAAAACAAACATGAAAAATAGATTCTATAAAGCAATAGTACTGATCGCACTTACATCAGGTATTGGATTCAGTTCCGTATCTTGTGGTGATGAGTTCATTGAAGATGTACAGAATAAAGGAGCTTTTGACTCCAATAACTACTTCCAGAATGAAGAGCAGTCTTTTAGTGCGCTGGTATCAGTGTATGACCTGCTAAGAAAATATTCTGGCGGGTTTGAAAATACGGTCACTTTCTTTAACGCAGCTTCCGATGATTTCTATTCCGGTGGCGGAAGTCCTACAGATGGTACCGGAATACAAAGTTTTTCCAACTATTCTATTGATCAGATCACTGTTCCCAAAACCTACTGGAATGATTTCTATCAGGGAATTGCCAGAGCAAATCTCCTTATTCAGAGAATTCCGGGTGCTAAAATGAATGATCAGGTACGCAAAAGATTTATTGCTGAAGCTAAAACGCTGAGAGCACTTTACTATTTTGAGCTGCTGAAAATGTTTGGAAATATTCCTCTCATCTTACAGCCTATTACAGCAACCGATGATTATTATAATATCCCTCAGACAGAGCCTCAGAAAGTGTATGAGCAGATTGAATCAGATATTGTAGCATCCATCAATGATCTTCCATTATCTATTGCACCTACTAACAAAGCAGAGGTAGGAAGGATAAGCCAGGGGACAGCCAGAGCTATCCTGGGAAAAATTTATCTGTATAACAATAAGAAAGATCTTGCTGCAGCCCAATTTGCAGAAGTGAACGGAACACCGGGACAAGTCAGCCAGTACGGATATAAATTAATTGCTAATTATAATGACCTGTGGAGACAGGACAACAAATTCACCACAGAATCTATTCTGGAAGTAATGCATACCAATAAAGGAAATTCAGACTGGGGCTTCTGGGGTCAAGGAAAGGATGAAGGAAACTCTATCTGTATAATGATAGGACCGAGAGGATACGATAGATTAAAGACTACAGCACCGGATATTGTTTCAGGATGGGCATTTAATACTGCAACAGAAGATCTTTATAATTTCCTGAAGGACGATCCGAGAGTGAATGCCACGATCCTGAACGCAAAACAACTGACTGCAAGCGGAGAGATCAAATATTCACCCGCTCATAATGATACCGGTTATTTTTTGAATAAATATCTTCCCAGAAGAGATGAGGTATCCAATCTTCCCGGAGCTCCGGAGCTAAACTACAGCAGGAATTATATTGTAATCAGACTGGCAGATACTTACTTAATGGAAGCCGAAGCATTAAACGGCTCAGGTGCAAGAGCCCAGGCTTTATTGGATGCAGTAAGAGCCAGAGTTGGGCTGCCTTCAGTACCAGTAACACTGCAAGCTGTTAAAGATGAACGCAGACGTGAACTGGCTGGTGAAGGGCACCGATGGTTTGACCTCGTAAGATGGGGAGAAGCACCTTCCAAATTAGCATCTAGAGGATTTAAACCCAATAAGAATGAACTTTTACCTATTCCTTATAATGAACTTCTTAATACGAAGATCAAACAAAATCCTGGTTACTAAAATATGAAGTTTCACAACTTATATAGTTTCTTTAGAGGTGCCGCACTACTTAGTGGTGTGGCCCTTTTTCCTTTATCATGTACCTCAGTGGCATCCAATAAAGGAAACGAAGTTCAATACTGGCTCACAAAAGGAGATGAAAGTGTAAAATTACAGCAGCAGACTCCCGTTAAATTTGTAAATAACACCAACCGCTTTCAGAATATTGAAATTGATGAGACTCAAAAATTTCAATATGTTGATGGCTTTGGCTATACATTAACAGGAGGAAGTGTTGAGGTAATCAACCGGTTGTCGCCTTCCAAAAGAAAAGCACTGCTTAACGAACTTTTTGGAAATGATAAAAATTCAATATCCATCAACTATTTAAGACTGAGCATAGGTGCATCTGATCTTGATGGTGAAGTCTTTTCATATGATGATCTTCCTGAGGGACAAACTGATCCTTCGCTTTCAAAATTCAGTCTGGCAAAAGACAACGCTTTGATTGGTATGCTGAAAGAGATTCTGACAATCAATCCTTCTATTAAAATTATTGCTGCTCCATGGTCTCCTCCGGTTTGGATGAAAGACAACGGTAAATCAAAAGGAGGAAGTTTAAAACCTGAATTCTATGGAACGTATGCTCAATATTTTGTAAAATATATTCAGGGAATGAAAAAAGAAGGGATTACCATTGATGCTGTAACTCCGCAAAATGAACCCCTGCATCCTGGAAATAACCCAAGTTTGTATATGCCGTCTGAACAGCAGAGAGATTTTATTAAGAACCATTTGGGACCTGTTTTTAAAACAAATAGCATTACTACTAAAATTGTTGTGTATGATCACAATTGCAACAAACCCGAATACGCGATTGATATTTTAAAAGATTCTGAAGCTGGCAAATATATAGACGGATCTGCTTTTCATCTTTACGAAGGCGATATTTCTGCATTAAGTACGGTACATAATGCTTTTCCGGATAAGAATTTATACTTTACTGAACAATGGACAGGTTCAAAAGGCACTTTTACCGAAGACCTGAACTGGCATACAAAAAACGTGATCATCGGATCTATGAGAAACTGGAGTAAAATTGCGCTGGAATGGAATCTTGCCAACGATCCGAAATTTGCCCCTCATACAGATGGCGGATGTACAGAATGTAAAGGAGCTATAACCGTTTCCGACAGTGAAAATTTCACCAGAAATGTTTCCTATTATATTATTGCACATGCTTCAAAATTTATTCCTGCAGGCTCTCAGCGCATCGCTTCCACACAGACGGATAAACTTTCAACGGCTGCTTTTAAGACTCAATTTGGGAAAATAGTTTTAATTGTACAGAACGATAATCAGGCAGATGAGAATTTTAATATTAAATTTGCCGGGAAAACCGCTGCAGTAACAATTTCAGGACGTTCTACAGCAACCTATATTTTTTAATTTGATACTATGAAAAGAGTTTATTTCTTACTGGCATTTTCTGCATTTGGATTGAATGCTTACGGACAAAAGACCATTGATCAGAAAGTAGCGGAGCTATTGTCTAAAATGACTTTGGAAGAAAAAGTAGGGCAGATGGTTCAGTACAGTGGTTTTGAATATGCCACAGGACCGCAGCATTCCAATTCAGCTGCTGTTTTAGAAGAAATTAAAAAAGGAAAAGTAGGTTCCATGTTGAATGTAGCAGGTTCTGAAGAAACCAGAGCTTTTCAGAAACTGGCCATGCAGTCCAGGCTGAAAATTCCTTTATTGTTCGGGCAGGACGTTATCCATGGCTATCGTACCACATTCCCTGTCAATCTTGGACAGGCTGCAAGTTGGGATCTGGCCATGATTGAAAAATCAGAAAGAATTGCCGCAACAGAAGCTGCCGCTTATGGTATTCACTGGACGTTTGCGCCAATGGTGGATATTGCCAGAGATCCGAGATGGGGAAGAGTAATGGAAGGTTCAGGAGAAGATACTTATCTTGGAACAAAAATAGGACTGGCAAGAATTAAAGGATTTCAGGGTAGAGGCTTGGGAAGTCTTGATGCGGTAATGGCATGTGCAAAACACTTTGCAGCCTACGGAGCCGCTGTAGGCGGAAGAGATTACAATTCTGTAGATATGAGTCTCAGACAATTGAATGAAACTTATCTTCCACCATTTAAAGCTGCGGCAGAAGCAGGAGTGGCCACTTTCATGAATTCTTTCAATGATATTAACGGAATTCCTGCAACAGCCAATCAATATATTCAGAGAAACCTTTTAAAAGGAAAATGGAATTATAAAGGTTTTGTAGTGTCAGACTGGGGAAGCATCGGAGAAATGGTTCCTCATGGTTATGCTAAAGATGGTGCTGAGGCAGCCGAAAAAGCAATACAAGGCGGAAGCGATATGGATATGGAAAGCCGTGTGTATATGGCAGAGCTTCCAAAACTGGTGAAAGAAGGAAAAGTAGATGCAAAACTGGTAGATGATGCAGCAGGTAGAATTTTAACCAAGAAATTCGAAATGGGGCTTTTCGATGATCCTTACAGGTTCAGTAATGAGAAAAGACAAAAAGAGCAGACTGATAATCAGGAAAACAGAAAATTCGGAAGGGAATTCGGTTCAAAAAGTATTGTTCTTCTTAAAAACCAGGGAAATATTCTCCCGCTTTCAAAAACTACAAAAACAGTGGCTCTGATTGGCCCTTTCGGCAAAGAAACAGTAGCTAATCACGGTTTCTGGTCTGTTGCGTTCAAAGATGATAATCAAAGAATCGTTTCACAATTTGACGGAATTAAAAACCAGCTGGATAAAAACTCTACTTTATTATATGCAAAAGGCTGCAATATCGATGATCAGGATAAAAGTCAGTTTGCTGAAGCCATAGAAACTGCAAAAAAAGCAGATGTTGTCATCATGACGCTGGGAGAAGGCCATGCGATGAGCGGAGAAGCCAAAAGCAGAAGTAATATAGGATTTACAGGTGTTCAGGAAGATTTGTTAAAAGAAATTGCCAAAACAGGTAAACCCATCATTCTGATGATCAATGCCGGGCGACCTCTGATTTTCAACTGGGCATCAGACAATATTCCTGCCATTATGTACACATGGTGGCTGGGAACAGAAGCAGGAAACTCAATTGCTGATGTTATGTTCGGAACTGTAAATCCAGGTGGTAAACTACCAATGACTTTTCCAAGAACTGTTGGTCAGATTCCTGTGTATTACAATTATTATAATACAGGAAGGCCGGCAAAAAATAATACAGACAGAAACTATGTTTCAGCCTATATAGACCTGGATAATGACCCGAAATATCCGTTTGGATACGGTTTAAGCTATACCAATTTCAAATATTCTGATATGGTTCTGAGTTCCACAAATCTTACGGGAAATCAGACACTGAATATCAGTGTGACTGTTTCCAATATAGGAAAATATGACGGAGAAGAAGTGGTACAGCTTTATATCAGAGATCTTTTCGGGAAAGTTGTAAGACCTGTAAAAGAACTGAAAGGCTTTCAGAAAGTATTCATCAAAAAAGGAGAAAGTAAAAAAGTAGATTTTAAATTGACACCAGAAGATTTGAAATTCTTTGATGATAACCTGAATTTTGATTGGGAAAGCGGAGAATTTGACATTATGATAGGTACGGATTCTCAAAATGTTCAGGCCAAAAGAATCACCTGGACGAAATAAATTCAATTCAAGAGGAGCGGATTAAAACCTGCTCGTTAAAACGGCTTTAGCCAAAACTTAAAACCTACATACGTATGAATCTCAAAGCTAAAAATCTCATCAGAATTTGTGCAGCAGGAGCACTCGTCCTTTCTGTATTCAATTGTGCTTCAAACAAACCAGATACTGGAAGAAAACTGATTTGGAGTGATGAGTTTAACGGCA
Source organism: Chryseobacterium sp. PCH239 (assembly GCF_018924625.1). Classification (NCBI taxonomy): domain Bacteria; kingdom Pseudomonadati; phylum Bacteroidota; class Flavobacteriia; order Flavobacteriales; family Weeksellaceae; genus Chryseobacterium; species Chryseobacterium sp. PCH239. Next base: position 1,101,035 of record NZ_CP073027.1, on the reverse strand, counting down.
AAGGCCTTCCGGATTCATTAAAATGGAATTATGATACCGGAGGAAGCGGTTTTGGAAATGAAGAAGCTCAGTTTTATACCAAAAACAGGCTTGAGAATGCCAGAATGGAAAAAGGAAATCTCATCATTGAAGCCAGAAAAGAAAATCGGGAAAACAGTAAGTATACTTCTGCAAGACTTTTAACCAAAGGAAAATTTGCTTTTCAATATGGTACAGTAGAAGTTAGGGCAAAACTTCCTAAAGGCCGTGGAACCTGGCCTGCCATCTGGATGATGAGTGAAAATATGAAGAAATGGCCGGATGATGGTGAATTGGATATCATGGAACATGTGGGCTATAACCAAGGATATATCCATGCTTCCGTTCATACCAAAAAATATAATCATATCCAGGGAACACAGAAAACAGATACTTTGTTTGTAAAGGATGCAAGCGAAAAGTTCCATGTCTATAAAGCAGACTGGACACCGGAAAAGATTGATGTCTATATAGATGATAAGAAATTTTTCACCTACGAAAATAAAGAGAAAAACAATGAAGCATGGCCTTTTAACAGACCTTACTTTATCATTCTAAATCTCGCTGTAGGAGGATTTTGGGGTGGAAAGGAAGGTATTGATGATACGATTTTTCCACAGAAGTATTATATAGATTACGTAAGAGTTTATCAAAATAAATAATGAAAATGAGGACCGGATGGGTCCGGAAACAGAAAAAATCATGAGAAAACTAATTGTAAGTTGTTTTGTAGTAGGCGTTGTCATGAATGTCAATGCTCAGAATTATTGGAAAAAAAATGCAGGAAAAACAGCTAAAGTGGTTCTTACCAACTCAAAAGCAAATGAGAAGATGGCGGATAAGGGAGTAGTTACATTTGAGCAGTTCGGGCAGCCTAAAGAAACGGATGCCTGTATTTTTGTAGCTCCCCATTTTAAATATCAGAAACTGATAGGAATTGGAGGTGCCATTACAGATGCCTCAGCAGAGACTTTTTATAAAATGCCAAAGAATAAGCAAAAAGAAATTCTGGATGCTTATTTCGGAAAAAATGGATTGGGATACACTGTTGTTCGTACCAATATGAATTCCTGTGACTTTTCCAGTGATTCTTATACTTATGTAGAAGATAATGATACTTCGTTAAAGACCTTTAATGTGGCTCATGATGAAAAGTATAAAATCCCAATGATTAAAGAAGCTCAGAAAGCTATTGGTAATAATTTTACATTTTATTTCTCACCATGGAGCCCACCAGCATGGATGAAATCAAACCAAAGCTTGTATAAAGGCGGCAGATTGGAAAATCAATACTATCAGACATGGGCAGATTATTATATCAAATTCATCAAAGAGTATGAAAAGAGAGGAATTAATATCTGGGGATTAACTGTTCAGAACGAACCCATGGCTACCCAAAGCTGGGAATCATGTATTTATACCGCTGAAGAAGAAGGAGAATTCCTGAAAAAGAACCTTGGACCAACGCTTTGGAAAAACGGATATAAAGACAAAAAAGTAATGATCTGGGACCACAACAGAGACCTTATCTATCAAAGAGCAACGACTACTTTAAGTGATCCGGAAACCTCAAAATATGCCCATGGTATCGGTTATCATTGGTATGAAACGTGGAACAACAAAACTCAGCTTTTTGACAATTTAGCAGAAACACACAGAGCTTTTCCTGATAAATTCCTGGCCTTTACGGAAGGATGTAAAGAACAGTTCAATATGGATAAAATCTATGATGTAAGCCTGGGAGAGCTGTACAGCAAAAATATGCTGAACGATTTCAACAAAGGAAATGCTTTATGGACTGACTGGAATATTTTATTGGATGAAACTGGAGGACCTAATCATAAAGGAAACTTCTGCTTTGCCCCGATTATTGCTGATACCAAAACAGGAGAGGTATTCTATACGTATGAATACTATTATATAGGGCATGTTTCAAAATATATCAGACCGAATGCGCAGAGAATAGGAAGTTCTTCCAACAGAGCAGCCCTTACATCTTCTGCTTTTATGAATGAAAACGGACAGCTGGTAACCGTTATCATGAATGATTCGGACAATGATATTGAAACCAATCTATGGATAGAAGGAATGGCTGCTAAGCTGAATGCTCCTGCACATTCTATACAAACCGTAATTTTATAATTTCATATTAATTTAATATTATTTTTGACAGAACGGGCGGCCTTTATTGAGGTCGCCCGTTTAGATTATATCATGTTACAATCTTATACTATCATTGTACAGAGAATTTTCCTGAAATAGTACCATTTATGCTTTTAGCAATATAGAAATATACACCGTTTTTTATATTTGAGGTTGAAATTGTAGTTTTTCCCCCTTTTACTGTCTGGTGTTGTATTGTTAGTCCATCTGTGTTTACAATTTGTAATTCATAATTTCCATTTTCAGGAAGGTTTATGGTAAGATTTTCCCCTTGTTTTACAGGATTAGGATAAACGGCAGAAGTTATTTCCTGTTTTGCAGACATGCTTGACGTTGTGGTTGTTACCTGTTCAAGTATCCACTGATGATTTATTCCTGCCGTACCATTCATATCCTGATCCCAAATGTTAATATTAGTACCTGTTGTTTGGGAATTGGCAGGATTATCCATCGATTTCATATTTGATAAAGCGGTGCCTATAAGTATGGTATTGGGTGTATAGGATTTTAGTACCCATTGCTGATTGTTATTCCCGGTTTTGGAATACTGTATCAATGTAGTTCCGTTAGTAATATTAGAACCGGGAACATCAATTGCCAATCCGGAAGCATGGTTAATAATAATGTAGTTTTTTCCCGTTTTTTCAAGCTTCCATTGCTGTGCAGGATTAGTACTAAACGGATATTGTACCATCTTAACATTTGATGCAGAACTATAATTTGCCGGGCTTATATAAAGGTTACTTCCTGCATTTTTTATTCTGTAATAGGCATTCGGGTCAATGACCGGAGGTGCTATGATATTAATATTGTTATATCCGAAATTGGAAGTTTGCTTAAATATATCGTCCAATACTACACTTACATAATATTTTCCGGATTGAGAATTAGCAGGAAGAGGAATACTTACATTTCGGAGATCAGGACGGATACCGGAAACTACTGCAACCGGAGTATAATTATTCCCCCAGCTGGCTTCAGTATACAAAGCTACTTTATAAGAAAGCTGCGGACTTGTTGTTTCTGAACTTGCCCAAGTTACATTGACCGAATTAGTGGATGAATTATATGTAGGGGTAACGGTAGTGACATTAATAGGAATAGTTGAGGCAGGTTTTGTACCTTCCTGAGTAATACTGTTAAAAGTTACTGAACCACCTGCTGGAGCAGGTGTTGTTCCACACGATGTTATTTTAATGGCAGTATTGTTAAATGCTGTTTGTGCTCCCCAGGATCCGGTTCCTGCTGAAGCGGTATATCTTAATGGTTTTGACCAGTTTCCCTGTGCATTCATACTCCAGAAATTTCTGTAATATCCACAACGGGAATCTTTATTCAAGCTAGAATTCCAGTTCTCTACGAAACCTCCCAGTTTTGTTCCGGTAAATGAAGCATTATTTTCCGGCGTTATAATAGTCACATAATGTTTCCATTTTCCTACACCGTAATCATACATAAAGAACCCTATTCTTGTCTTTCCATCACCGGTAGACCACCTTCTGGCAACTGTTGCGTACCATACTCCCGGTACCCATGGCATGGGATTATCTGTATGAAGACCTGTTCCTTCTCCTCCGAAACCATCTATCAAAGTATTGGGCGCTGCATATTCCGTTTTACACTGTGGAAGGCTGGAGTCCTGTATGTCCCACATAGAGAAGATGTTATTATACACTTCATTCGGTTTGTATTGAATTCCTCCATATCCTCCTCGCGGACCTAAAGAAAAGTTCAGCGTTGAATAATAGGTGTTGATTTTTTTACAGGTATTGTCTACCATTACTTCCGAGTACCAAAGTTCCCCGGTATTAGCCATATCAAATCCTTCTATATAAGGCCCCCAGCTTGGGCAGGTCTGTGCCTTTATAGGATTAAAAAATGCAATTGCAGCAATAAAGTGTATTGAGGCAAAAAAAATTAAATGTTTTTTCATAAAACTTGTTTTTAGTTGATGATGTTAAATTATAAATTATTTTGTTTTATGATTTATATTATAGAAAATTAATATTGTTTTATGGGAAATTAATATTTTTGTTGTTAATTGAAAAAGATATTTTTAAGAAAATAATAATATTTTAATGTTGGGTTTTTACTTTTTCTTTTTCTTAAAATAGAGTTGTTGTTGACTTTCTTAACTAATAATTATTTCACACATCCGATATATATTATAGATGGTATGTATTTTAATAATGAGCAGGTATCTTTATTTATTTTGGATAATGTAGCAGAATGCAACAACTTTTGACTGTCGGTAATAGTGGCCTGGAAGAATTCGCCAAATGAGGAGTATCCGGATGATACAAACAGAAAACCCATGAAAAAATTTTCATGGGCTTTACTTATTTTGAACGGAACTTTATTAGTCCGCTATTGTTTTATGAATGATTATTCAGCGTCATATTTACTGATTACTCTCTGAGTAACTCCTGAGCTGCTGAAACCTCCATCATGGAAAAGATTCTGCATGGTTACTTTTTTAGTAAGATCAGAGAATAAAGTTACACAATAATCTGCACATTCAAGAGCTGTAGCATTTCCTAGCGGAGACATATCTTCTGCATATCCAAGGAATCCTCCGAAACCTTTCACACCGCTACCGGCAGTAGTCATTGTTGGAGACTGAGAAACCGTATTGACACGTACTTTTCTTTCTCCCCAATAGTTTCCGAAAGTTCTTGCGATGCTTTCCAGATACGCTTTGTTATCAGACATATCATTATAATCAGGGAATGTTCTCTGAGCTGCAATATAAGTAAGGGCCAAAATACTTCCCCATTCGTTCATACAGTCTTTTTCCCAAGCTACACGCATTACTTTATGGAAAGAAACAGCGGAAATATCCCAGCCTTTTTCCAACCAGTCGTAATTCATTTCTGTATAATGTTTTCCTTTTCTTACGTTGATAGACATTCCGATAGAGTGAAGGATAAAGTCGATTTTTCCAAATTTTGCAACAGCGGCATCAAAAAGTTTTTCAAGATCTTCTATAGAAGTAGCATCAGCACCTATTACTTCAGAACCTGTTTTTTCTGCTAAACCATTAAGTTCTCCCATTCTCAAAGCAATAGGAGCGTTTGATAAAATGAATTCAGCACCTTCCTCATGGCATCTTTCAGCAACTTTCCATGCGATAGATTGTTCATTAAGGGCTCCAAAAATAATTCCCTTTTTGCCTTTAAGTAAACCGTATGACATAATTTTTTAATGTTTATTATAATACAAATGTAACAATAATTGTGCTTATGGCATAATAAAAAATGGAGCCTTATCAATTTAAGACTCCATTTTATTGAAAATATTTATATGACTGAAATACTAATTGGTTTTCTTATTCCATTCTGCCTTTACATCCTCTGCCGCATCTTTGGTTTTTTCCCATGCTTCATCTGCTTTATCCTTGATATCTTCCCATGCATCGGATACATTAGCTTTTACCCTGTCTAGCCAGTCTTCCTGGCTGGCTTCCTGATCATTATTCCTCTTTTCATTGATATAATCTTTAGCCTTGTCTGCCAATTCATTGATTTTCCACTTGGCTTTGTCCGTTGCATTCTGTAAAGAATTTTCTACATTGTTTACTGCATTTTCCGCTTTATTGTACTCTGAATTGTTCATAATAGTATAAATTTTAATTTGGTATGAGTAATTAAACAATAACCATTCCTAAAATAGAACCTCTCTGTTAAACTTTTCATAATATTTTGTTATATTTTACTAAATCAATAGTAAATTTAAAGTATAAAATTGATAATTATGGAAAAAATGCGTTGTGGCTGGTGTGAAAAAGATGATCTCTACAGAAAATACCATGATGAAGAGTGGGGAAGGCCTGTGTATGATGATGAAACAATATTTGAATTCCTGATTCTTGAGAGTTTTCAAGCCGGCTTGAGCTGGTATACCATTTTGTCTAAAAGGGAAAATTTCAGAACAGCTTTTGATGATTTTGATTATAAAAAAGTGGCAGCTTATTCTGAAAAAAAGATTGAGGAACTGATGAATAACCCCGGAATTATCAGAAATAGGCTTAAAATTCTGTCAGCTGTCACCAATGCACAGAAATTTATAGAAGTTCAGAAGGAATTTGGAAGCTTTTCCCACTATATCTGGAATTTTATTGATGGAAAACCAATCGACAACTGCCCCGAAACATTATCCGACATTCCTGCTACAACAGAGGTTTCAGATCTTATTTCCAAAGAACTTAAAAAGAGAGGATTCAAATTCGTAGGCTCTACAGTCATTTATGCTCATATGCAAGCTACCGGAATGGTCAATGATCATTTAAAAAAATGTTTTCTTAGAAAATAGCTGTTGATTTTTATTCAATATTTAGTGAAGTTTATTGTTGATTTTGTAATTTTAAAAATTAAACGCAGAATGGGATATATCAGAAAGACCTAATGAATGCTGTATTGGTTAATTGCTTGATATTAAACATTTTTCATTATTTTGTGATTAAATTTTATATTAATCACTTTAATGTGTTTTTAATTGTGATATTTTTAATTTAATTATGATTTTATTAAAAATTTGTATATTTGCACCTGCAAAAAATGCAAGTAATGCAAAAAGACTATAAACTTCTGTATACACTTCTCTTATTTTTAATAAGTATTTTTACATATGCGCAAGTTGGGATTGGATTACCGAATCCGGATTCGTCAGCGATGCTTCAGATTAATGCCAATAATAAAGGAGTACTCCTTCCAAGTGTTGCGCTTACCACGACAACGGACAATATTACCATACCTTCTCCGGCAGAAGGTCTTATCATATGGAATAACGGAAATTCTACTCTGAAAGAAATTGGTTTCTATTACTGGTTCGAATCAAAATGGAATAAAATTTTAGCAAACGGTGGGAATACCACTAAAACAGAGGATGGAAACAACTGGAATCTTACAGGCACGAATGTAGGAAATTATGGAGGAGCGAGTACAACGCTTGCTTTAGGAACAAAAACATATGATGATCTGATCTTTAAAGCAAATGCATTAACAGCAGGAAGACTTGGAGTTGACAATTCTGTAAGCCTCGGGATAGGTTCAAATGCAGGTCAGAATGGTATTGCTTTGGGAAGCGCAAGCTCAGCATTTATGGGAATTGCTATTGGGAGTGCCACTTCAGTTTCTGGTAATGAAGCTTTAGCTGTAGGAAATAAAACGACTGCAGCAGGATTCAGATCTACAGCAATAGGTTTTCATGCCCAAACCGGCAGCAATGAATCTGTAGCTGTTGGAAATAACTCATCAGCAGATGGATTTCAGTCCATTGCATTAGGATATAATGCCAAAACAAATAGCAATAGTGAAACTGCCTTAGGATATAATGCAGTAACCAATAGTCAGAATTCTACTGCTTTAGGCTCGGGAGCCAATGCGTCAGGACAATTTTCAACCGCTGTAGGATATGGAGCTGCTACTTCACAGGCCAATGCTATTGTTCTGGGGAATAACAATGCAAATGTAGGTATTGGTACAAATACTCCGAATATCTCTGCAAAACTGGATGTAAGCGGACAGTTTAAATTGGGAGAAAAAGGCAGTGTTCAGAAAAGTCAGATCAGTTTTGAAGCATGGCCTGGAATTTCAATTAATAATTTGCCTCCGGGAAAATCTACAACCATCGATATTCCCGTTCCGGCAGAATATCAGCCTGGTTCCACAAGAGCTGTAGTGGTAGTTTCTCCGGCAGGAGATTTTGTAGGAAATTCTTCATTTTCCATCTCGAATCCAAGAATGACTTCTGCTTCCTCTATTACAATTAATCTCACTAATATTTCAGGAACAGCTAACAGTTTGTATTCCGGACATTTTTACGTGATGATCAATGAATTTTAAATAATAGGTTTTTTATTATAGTTGATATGGTGTGAAGGACTTCCGGACTGGAAGTCCTTTTTATGGATTGTCAATTTTTATTTAGCTTGCGGGATTGAAGTTCCTTGCGGGCATTTTGCCAGCTTTTTCTAATAATAAGATATAAAGGGAAAAAAGCCAGAGGAAGCGGAGTGATACCGTTGAACCCTTTCTTAGCGGTAACATAAATGCAGACGCCTACCAGCATTCCCATAATTATACAAAAGGAAATATGAGCTGCAGAGCGTTTTTTTTCTTCCTTTGTTAGTTCTTCTGTAGAGAGTTCTGAAAGCTTATTGTTTTCTGTCTGATGTGTGTTTCATGTTCAATCAGTAATTAGTTTTTGCTAAAATAATAAATAAGAAGAGGCTAAAAGAAAATTTTCTGCAAAAATAGAATTCGGCTTATAAAAGATATTAATTAATAAATATTTTAAACAAAAATATTGTGCACAAAGTAAATAGGTTATCTTTGTTTCTTAAAATAGAACGATGATGCCTTTATCAGAACATTTATGTTTTAAAACATATGCCGTTTCCAGATATATTATGGGTTTATATAAGCCTTACCTGGAGGAAGTTTCACTTACATATCCTCAATATCTTGTCATGACTGTTTTATGGGAATATGGCGGAATGAATATAGGAAAGATTGGTGAACATCTTCATCTGGACAACGGAACGCTTACCCCGCTTTTGAAACGTATGGAAAAAAACGGACTGATCATCAGAACCCGTAGCTCAGAAGATGAAAGAGTTGTATTGATCAACCTTACAGAGCAGGGAGCAAAACTCGAAGAAAAAGCAAAATATATTCCTGAAGCTGTTCAGAATTGTATGCATCTGAGTAATGAAGTAAAAACTCAATTGATGGCTTCTTTAGACGAAATATTATCCATTCAAACCGTGTCCGAACAATGAAGAAAATAGGAATTATAGGCTATGGCTGGCTGGGAGAAAGACTCGCATCTTCCTTATCCGGAAAATATACACTGGCAACTACAACTACAACAGAAAGCAAAGTAAATTTACTCAATAATAAAGGAATTCATGCTGTAATGGCTTCTTTCCCGGATTATCAGCTGACAGAACCTCTTTCCCAATGGGGAGAAGTTAAAAATATGGAAGTTTTGATTATTACAATTCCTGTTTCTGAAAAAAGTTGTTGTGTAAGCTCTTTGTATAACAGGATTCAGAATTTGTCAGCTTTTATAGGAGACTTTAAAGAGCAGATGTTTCTGATGAGTTCTACAGGTGTTTATCCCGATATTGCTAAAGAATTTACAGAAGAAGATGTCCCTTTGGAGAAAATATCAGGCGAAAGAATGTTGAGAAATAAATATCCCCAACTTAATATTCTGAGACTTGGCGGTCTGATGGGAGACAACAGACTGCTGAAAAATTATAATGTAGGTAATCTGGATCATGCTGTAAATCATATTCATTATGCTGATATCAGCAGGATTATCTCAGAAATGATTAAACAGAAAAGTGAATCAAAACTTTATAATGTTACGGCTCCTGTACATCCTGCGAAAAGTCAGGTGATTAACGCACAGAAAAATCTACTTGATGAAGAAGAGTTTGAAGTGAAAGGGAAGAAGGTTCTGTCATCAAAGCTGGTTTCAGAGCTGAATTATACATTTCAATATCCGGATCCGAGAAGTTTTCATTTGTAATCATGGCATTTGTATTAATGATTATCGACCTTTAACTATTTTACTTACAAGATTTCTATTGACAACTCTGTAATTCCGCAGGAATCTCTACGCTGTTTTTAAAGTTTTGTATTTAGATTCCTAGGGAATGATAAGGTGAGTGGTAAGCTTTGTTCATCGTAAAAGAATCAATATTTTCAGCAAGATACAATTCATTAGGAACGGGCTTTAGCGCGTTAAAAAATAGATAAAAATTCCATTGGCTTTAGCCCAAACCTCATAAAAAAACCTCCGGAATCTTTTTCCGGAGGTTTTAATTTTATCAATAAAATAATTACTTAATAATTCTTTCCAATACCCATTCAATAAGGTTTTTTTCAGAAGCATGGTGGTCTGCGGAGAATTCTCCACGTCTTCTGTTGGCAATAACGTTATTTACGGTAATGGCTTTATGGCCTAATAATTTTGAAAGAGCATAGATCGCAGAGGTCTCCATCTCAAAATTGGTAATTCCAAGATCATTCAGCGTTTCTAAGAATTGATCATCTACCGCTTTCAAACGAAGCTGTCTTCCCTGTGGAGCATAGAATCCCGGGAATGTTGCTGTATTTCCGTGGTATTTGGCATCTTTGTAGTATGCTCCCATTTCTTCTGCCCAGTCTGAGAAATAAAGCATTGGCTTGATTCTTTCGTAAGGGAATTTTTCTAAGAAGCTTTTAGAAAACTCATTTTCGAAGTTGTAATCCTGATAGAAGTGCATCAATCCGTCCAAACCTACAACGTTCTGCGTTACCAGCATATTGTCTACCTGTACATCCGGGTTTACACTTCCGCAAGTTCCCATACGGAATAATTCAAGAGCCTTGTGCTCAGTCTTGAATTCTTTGTTTTGAAGATCAATGTTTACCAAAGCATCCAGTTCGTTCATCACGATATCGATGTTTTCAGTTCCGATCCCTGTAGACATTACGGTGATTCTTTCTCCACGAAGCGTTCCTGTATGCGTATAGAATTCTCTTTTATTTTTTTTGATTTCTACGGTATCGAAGTATTTTGAAACTTTTGCCACTCTGTCAGGATCACCTACAAGGATGATTTTGTCAGCAATATCTTCAGGTAAAAGATTCAGGTGGTATACACTTCCGTCTTCATTCAGAACAAGTTCTGAGGCAGCAAGTTTGTTTAGCATAATATGTATATTTTTGTTTTTTTAATTAATCATAATGGCTTCTTTATAAGGAGATGCCATAACCTCGTAGATGTCATTGTATTCTTCTACAATCCTTTTCTGTCCGTTCATAACCTCATATACAGTAATGACCGTCTTTTCAATGTTTTTAGGATCTTTCCTCTGTGAAGTGATTTCGTAGAAGTGATCATCTTTTTTAAGAATAGAAATCAGTTCTTCCTTTGTTGAGTTGTTGGAAGTCATCATTCCGGGGAACTCTGTAACAATATCTTTCAGGTCAGAATAATTTTTATAAGGCTTGGTTATACCATTGGAATGTACATAGACATTGGGAATGTTTTTATCTTTTTCCAGGCGGACCAAATAATAATCAGCCCCTCTTTTCTCTGCATATACAGCCATTTCCTGTGGCTTTCCGGATATCTTCTCCGGTTGCTTTTTTTTCTGGGAAAATGCCGTCATAGAAAGGAAACTTGCCATAACAGCAAACCATAGTTTTGTTTTCATACTCCTATTTAGTTTTTTTGATGTGTTGAATTTAATTTAAAAAATCCTCTCCCAATAATCTCCCGCCATTATTTTCCGGTATTTCGAAGAACCGTTCTCTTTAGAATAATGAATTTGATTTCGGGGTTTAAAATTAGTGAAAAATATTGTACCGGAAATATAAACATTATTTAATCTGTTATTAAAACTGAGATAACATCAGATGAATACTTTTGCCGCTAAAAATTCATGAGATCTTATCCACTGCTTGTAATCGTCCTTCTGATAGGATTTGCAGTAATGTCTTTTAATCCTGTTTATAAAGGAAAAGAAAGCGAAAATACATTTGTCAATAAAGGGTTGTCCGACTTTAAAACCAATCTTGAACAGCTGAAATCAGATGTTGATAAGTTCTCTGAAGACCGTATTTCCCTGGAAGAGCTGCAAAAATCACTAAGCAGAACAAGAAATTCATTTAAAGAAGTTGAATTCTATATCGCTTATCATTATCCTGAATTTACCAAAACCCATCTTAATGCAGCGCCATTGTTTCACATCGAAGCTGCAGGAACTTCAGCCTATACACTTCCTCCCGAAGGATTGCAGGTACTGGATGAACTGATATTTTCCGACGAAGCAATACATGAAAAAGAAAAGATCAAAACCATCACTACCTTTTTGTATAACAGCTATTCCGGGTTTTATTTAAGTGCTTTAAAAAATGGGTTGAGCAAAGGAAATAACAAAACACTGCCTTTGCGAATAGAGTTGATCAGAATCTACTCACTGGGTGTTTCAGGTTTTGATACACCGGGATCTTTGAATATTTCTGAAGAAACCAGCCATGCTTTTGCAGGAATACAGCAGTACATCAATGATGATCCTTATTTTAAAAACTATAATACTCAGAAAGCTAATCTGATATTAACAGAAGCTATCGGCTATCTTTCAAAAAATACCGACTTTGAAACTTTTGATCGTATTGAATTTTATAAAAAATACGTTCAGCCTTTGTATGAAGAGCTGGGAAAATGGGACGGAAGACCTGATGATCTTAAAGAGTTTTCCGGATGGAATGTGGGAAACAAAAACTTTTTCAGCAGTGATTTTTTGGATCCTTATTTTTATACTTTATTAAAATCTTCAGAAGATAGTCCGGAACTCCGTAACCTTGGAAAATCCATTTTCTACGATCAGAATTTAAGTGGTAACGGAAAAATGAGCTGTGCGACTTGCCATCTTCAGGAAAATGCTTTTACAGATCTGAAGGCAAAATCACAAAGTAATGTGGAAGGGAAAACGGTTTTGAGGAATTCCCCATCTTTATATAATGCTGTTTTTGCCAAGAGGTTTTTCTATGATCTTCGTGCTTTCTATCTTGAACAGCAGGCAGAGCACGTTATTTATAATGAGCAGGAATTTAATACCAGCTATGAAAGCATTATCCAGAAATTAAAAACAAAACCTGAGTATAAAAAAGCATTCAGAAATGCCTTCAAGGACGGGAAAATCAGTAAAGAAAATTTTTCAAAAGCATTAAGTTCTTATGTGGCTTCATTGTACTCATTTGACAGCGATTTTGACCGTTTTATGAGGAATGAAAAAGAGGTTTCCAATGATGTGAAAAAAGGATTCAACCTCTTTATGGGAAAAGCCAATTGTGCAACCTGCCATTTTACCCCCACCTTTTCAGGATTGGTACCTCCATTTTTTAATGAAAATGAATCTGAAGTCTTGGGAATAACAACCAGACCGATCAAACAGCTTCCGGTAGAGATTGATAAGGATTTGGGACGAGGAAACAGCCCAGTGAAAAAGGAAAAATCATGGATTTATGATTATTCATTCAAAACAGTAACGGTGAGAAATATTGCCCTTACCAAACCTTATTTCCATAACGGAGCTTTCAATACCTTGGAAGAAGTCCTGGATTTTTATAACGAAGGTGGAGGAGAAGGTTTAGGATTAAAAATGAAAAACCAGACGCTGGCATCCGATAAACTGAACCTCACCGAAACAGAAATAAAGCAGATCATCGCCTTTCTGAATGCTCTTACGGATGTGAGTAAATCAAAATAGACGGTTTTCTTGGTAGTAATTCGGAGTGGGAGTTGCAAGGTATGGTTTTGTTTTGAACCATTAACCTCTTGGGCAAAGGCAAGTATTCAAGGCAATAAAAAATGGTCTTACATCACATATCCGTACTCTTAAAGCCAGAGTATTTGTTCATTTTCCTTACCACGATCAAAAATTTTTTCTTTAATTGTTTTGTTTTACATAAAATGTTTTCAGGCTTTTCAGTACATTAAATCTATTGAAGTTTGTGTAGATATATGATAAACACTGAATCATTATAATTTTATTAAATTAATTAAAAATGTAAAATATTAGTAAAATATTCGCATGTTGTTTAAGTATTATTGGTATTGTTTAAATTTACTTCATTGATAATGATTTAATAATTAAATAATAATAATGATGAAAATAAAGCGACTTCTTTTACCTACTTTGCTGATCTCAGCAATTTATCATGCTCAAACTCTTCCGGCAGCAAGAAATGAAACTGAAGAGGATGAAGACATCGAATACGAATTAAGGCACAAGTCCCAACCCTGGTTTTCTGAAATGAAGGACAATGTCGATTACTTCAAAGTAAAAGCCAGTTTCGACAAGTATTTTGGCAGTCACAGGTGGGAAAAAAGCAAGCCAAGAAGTATTGGCGAAGACTGGTTAAGAACAAAGTTGTTTTATCTGGATAATCAGGGGAAAGTTACCCCTGAACCTTTATTGTTCAATCAACCTAAAGTAAAAAATGTAGCCTTATTATCTACACAAACACAAGTTGGTGACTGGACAATAATAGGACCGGTAAATAGTGCAAGTACAAATTATTCCAATAAATATAATCATGGAGGGTATGTGTTTTTAACTAGGATAGATCCTACCAATGCTCAAAAGATGTTTGTATCCTTCGTAACCGGAGGGCTATGGCGTACTATAGATGGAGGAACGTCCTGGAATCTGGTAGACAACGGTTTTCCTGATTCTAAGTATAATGACATTGACGTATGTATTGCTAATCCGCAAACAGTGTATGCATTAAGCGATACCCAGGTCATTAAATCTATAGATGGCGGACTTAACTGGACTGCCACCACGATGACTTCCGCAAACTATTCCGGAAAAGCTTATGATATTGCAGTTTCTCCTTCAAATGCTAATATTGCTGTTGTTCACTGGGGAACTTCATTGTACAGAACGAGTGATGGCGGAAATACCTGGAGTGCCGTTCAAACCGGTCTTCCTGCAGATTATCAGATTGGAGATTCTTCAACGCAGAGTGAATCTTTGGAATGGGATCCGAATGATGGGAATTCGGTTTATTTTGCCAGCTCATCAAACAATAATATTTTTAAGGTTTATAAATCAACTAATCAGGGAGCTAGCTTTACCCAATTAAATTCTACTACCTTGGATACTACTGCCAATGGGCAAATTGTTGGTTGGGTTAAGGTTTTTTTACCCACAAATAATACTTCTTCGTTCTATGTAGCAGCAGGCAGCGGTGCTAATGCCTATGGGCATCAGGCGGTTAACCTTTATAAATTTAATAAAGCTACCGGAGCCGTTGAAAATTCAAGAATCAATATGGTTCCTGGTTCCGGAGGAATTAACAGTCTGCATCATGGCGACATACAAATGGATCGTAATGATGAAAATAAGATTGTATATGGAACTTATGGAGTGGGTCAAATCAGGATTTCCACAGATAATGGAGTAACCTTTACTACTCCTGCGTCATACACCCATTCTGATATCAGATCCATGGATTTCGTGAACGGAAAATTTGTAACAGGAAGTGATGGGGAAATGGCAGCATCCGGCAATTTGGGAGTCACAATGACTACTTTAACCAATAGTATTGGTAATCATGAGCTTTGGGGTTTCGGAAGTGCTTTCAAAACCAATCTGGTTGCATCGGGGAATAATCACGGCCCGGTAATGATTAAGGAAAGTGCCAATGGTTTTGATTGGTATAACGGAACAGGGGCAGATCAGGGGAATACGGACGTTAATCCGTTGGATGACCGGTATATTTACAGCCAGGGATATAGTAATTACCGGTATTTCAGGACCGGCGTGAATACACTGATTAATGAACCTAATTTCCTGGATTTAGGAGGAATTTATGCTTATTTTAATTCCATAGAATTCCATCCCAATAAATACTATACCATGATTACCCATCATGCAGGTCAATATCCGACAGGTAATCCGAATTTGGCAACATGGAAAAATTCTCTTATTAAAACAGAAGACAACGGAAATAGTATATCTATCGTAAAAACCTTTGGCAATCAGGTATTCAGAGAAAAGATTTCTGCTAAAAATCCCAATGTAATGATTGTTGTTGAAGGTTTAACCAATAATAAACTTTGGAAAACGACAGATGCCGGCGTTACATGGACTGATATTACCCCTAATACGACGGTAACTTCCGGGCAAACCAATATATCGGATATTGCCATAGGAGATGATGATCCTAACAAAATATGGATAACTTACAGCGGCGTTCAGTCAGTATGCAAAGTATTAAAGTCAGGTGACGGAGGAGCAACCTGGACTAATCTCAGTTCTTCTGTACTCACGACTTCTCCGATTACAAAAATTATTTTCCAGAGAGGATCAAATGGTGGCGTGTATGTAGGCAATAAAGCAGGAATATTTTACAGAAATAATGTGATGCAGAATTGGGTAATGCTGGGTAATGGCTTGCCCATGTGTGATGTACGTTTTATGTTCATCAATTACAATGAAAATAAATTAAAAATAGGAACATCCAGAGGTGCATTTGAGCATGCTTTATATGAGATAAGTCCTCCCAGTGCTTTAATATCAGTTGGAAATAATAAAATTAGCTGTCCGGTTGCAGAAAAAGTCCAGTTTAAAGATTATTCCGTTGTACGTAATGCCAGTGCTACATGGCAATGGAGCTTTCCGGGAGGAACACCTTCTACTTCCACATTAGAAAACCCATTGGTTTCTTATGCGGGAGCCTCGAACGGAACCTATCCCGTAACTTTAACGGTGACAGATCAATATGGAACAAGCACGCAGACACTCAATAATTTTATTGAAATCAATAATCAGTGTGGAACAAGCCAGCCTGACAAAGTTCCTGGAAACAGTATAAAACTTACAGGTCAAACCACAGGTGATTATATTAAAATAGATAACGCTAACCTTAATAAAAATTCTTTTACATTCTCTTGCTGGATAAAACCCAACGGTATCCAGACCGATTACAGTGGTGTTTTTATGTCTCAGGATGGCAGCAATCCATTTGGAATGAATTTCAGAGAAGGCAACAACACAATCGGCTTTCACCCGGGCTGGAGCTGGTCATCCGGTTTGCAGGCTCCTGTAGGGCAATGGTCACACATCGCATTGGTAAGCAACGGAACGAATGTAAAAATATATGTTAACGGAAAAGAAAGTATAAATAATACAGCATTACCGTCTGAAGTTTTCAACCTCTTGTTTTTAGGAAGCTATGGAAGAGGATATACGAACAGATTTACCCAATTGGAAATGGATGAAGTTGCAATCTGGAACAGACCATTATCTATTGATGAAATCAGACAATGGAGACATTTGACAAAAAGTATTGCCGGAGATCCTATTTTAAATGGATTGGTGTATTATCTTCAGTTCAATGAATCGACCGGGAATATTACGGTTAATAAAAACAACTCAGGAACTTTTGCATCCTATCAGGGAACAGGATATACAAGATTAACTTCAAATGCTCCGGTTTTTGAAGGAGTAAGTGAAAAAATGAATGTTACGTCTTCTGGTGTGAAAGACTTTACAACTGCCGGAGTTGCTATGGAGTTTAATTCAGGTATTTATCCGAATGGAGATGTATGGATATCAAGAGGTACAATTAATCCTGACCAATTACCAAATACGGATACTAATTTTGAGTTCTATACGATTATAAACAATTATGGGACAAATCTTACATTTTCACCGCTTACATCTTTATCATTTTATAAAAATGCAGGATTTGGCAATTATCTGAATCCATCTTCTTACAGTCTCTTCAAAAGAGGGAGTAATGACTTTGGAAGCACCTGGGGAACAAGCGTCGATAATGCAGATCAGGTTTCCGGTACAGGTCTTAATACAAGGGTTACTTTTAACACAAATTTAAATGTAAATTCTTTCAGTCAGTTTTTCCTTACCAATTCATCTTCTGCATTATCCAGAGTTAATTCCGAGGTTGCGAAAAATCAGTTGCCAAGAATTGTTCCCAACCCGTCTGCTCAGGGCTCTCCAATCTCAGTGCGCGTGCCAAAATCTTGGGTAGGCTCACAATTAATTATTTATGATATGTCCGGTAAAAAAGTAGCAGAAATATTCAGTTTAAAATCTGAAGAAAACATTATACTGAACCTTCCAAAAGGAGCATATATCGCATCCTACATATCTAAAACCAATACATCTCAGGAAAAATTCATCATTAAATAAATTTAAAAAACAATATTTGATTTATAAGGTATGTCAGTTGACATACCTTATTTTTTGATTGTCCTGTTTCTAAAATTTTATAACCTTAATAATGATTTCAGATACTTGTGTTCCGAAAAGAAGGTTGGGACCTTATGCTTTTGTAACAAAAAATTAATCCACTTAACATTAGGTTTTTGATAAGTTAATATTCGACGATTTAGATTTAAAATCCTATTAACAGAGAAAAAGCTCTAAAAAAATAGTTTTGCAAGGTCTAATAAATCAAATAAAAAATGAAGAAAAAACTACTAGCAGTGGGAGCTTTGGCTATACTGGCCGGTTCTGGTCTTCAGGCGCAGACCTTGATATTCAATAAGAATGCGTCATGGAGCTATAAAGATAACAACCAGGCGCAGCCAGCCGGTTGGAATGCCCAAACCTATGATATTTCAACATGGGCAGTAGGAAACGGCCCGTTAGGATATGGAGATCCTGTAACTACCACAATCAATTCAGGGCTTACTACAGCCTATTTTGCTAAAGATTTTACGGTAGATCTTTCAACGCTTTCCGATACTATGGAGTTTGGTGTGATGAGAGACGACGGTATTATTGTATACCTTAACGGAGAAGAAGTTGTAAGAGATAATATGCCTGCAGGTGCTGTTACATTCAATACTTTCTCCAGTACTACTATTGATGGGGCAGCAGAGAGTGTTTATAACATTTTTTCAATTCCAAAATCAAAATTTGTAAACGGTGTTAACAGATTTTCTATTGAATTACATAACAGAAGTACAACCAGTTCAGACTTAAGAATTGATGCTTATCTGAAAACGACTACCAATACAACTATTCCTGTAGCTTGTAACGGAACGCATATCAGCTGTTTTACTTCAATTGTTCCTACAGCACAAACCAATAAGTTAATTATTCCGGCTGAACACAAATACCAGCTTATTTTAAAAGAAGGAGACAGCTATACCGAAGGCGGAGGATTGGTAGGAGGTCAGAATGACTTTACCGGTTATGTCCCAAAAACAGGAAGCAGTACGAACGGATATCTTTCTGTCAACCATGAAACGAATCCCGGAGGAGTTACCATGGCAGAAATCAACTATAACGCGACTTCAAAACTTTGGCAGCTGACAAAATCAAGAGCGGTAAGTTTCTCAGATCCAAGTTTGGTACAGACGATCAGGAACTGTTCCGGAGGAATTACGCCGTGGGGAACTATAGTCACTGCAGAAGAATCTGTAACTTCCAATGATGTGAACAATGACGGTTATAAAGATTATGGCTGGCTGGTAGAGATTGATCCTGCTACTGCTCAGGTTATATCTAAAAACCCTAACGGGACAAAAGGTAAGCTTTGGCAGATGGGAATCATGAACCATGAGAACGTGGTGATCAATAATGCGGGAACTATAGCGTATTATGGAGAAGACGGTGGAACTCATTTGGTGTACAAATATGTAATGGATACTCCTAATGATCTCTCTTCAGGAAACCTTTATGTATTAAAACTGGATCAGGGATTAACGGCTGCAGGAGATCCGGCAGGAACTACAGCGACATGGATTCAGGTTCCGAATAAAGAAAAAGTAGATCAGAATAATACCAATACCAACGCCCTGTCATTAGGTGGAACAAAATTCAACGGGGTAGAAGATGTTGATATCAGCCCGCTGGATGGTAAAATCTATTTTACAGCCAAAGGATTAGACAGAGTATACCGTTTACAGGATAACGGAACTACTGCTTCTCAGGTAGAAACATTTGTAGGTGGAAGTTCTTCTGTATATTCTTTCAATACAGCTCAGGGAATGAAATCTGAAGCCTGGGGAGACGGAAATGACAACCTTACTTTCGATGAACTTGGAAACCTTTGGGTACTTCAGGATGGTGGTAAAAACTATATCTGGGTCATTGCTCCGGATCATACACAGGCCAATCCGAAAGTAAGACTATTTGCTTCTATGCCGGCTGGTTCGGAACCTACAGGATTGACATTTACACCTGATCATAAATTTGGTTTCTTCTCTATTCAACACCCGGATTCAACAATTTCTACAGATGTAGATGCTACAGGAAATACGATTGATTACAGAGGGAAATCAGCAACAATTGTTATTGCCCTTAAAAATAATCTTGGAACTGAAGGAACTTTAGGAACTATTGATACTAAAATTGAAGAGAATACAGTAACGGTAGCACCGAACCCAACTTCAGGAGTGGTAAAAATCAATTCAGCAAAAGGATTGAAAGATATTTCTGTAACAGCTTACAGCATGGACGGGAAAATCGTTTACACGAAGAAATTCAACGGAACCAATAAAGTATTGGATCTTGATTTCACACAACAGTTAGAAGGATCACGAGTTTTAGTTTTAAATATTGAAGCTGAAGGAGGATTCCAGAAAACAGTTAAACTTGTAAAGAAATAAATTATTTATAATTCTTGTCTGTCGGCAGCTTTGGTTGCTGGCAGACCTTTTATTTTTATGAAAAAGCTTTTCTTATTGATTTCCATCATCTCACTTTCTCAGATCAAAGCACAGATTGATCCGGTGAAATATCCTACATTTACCAATATTGAAGATGCTTTAAAAAGTAAAAAAGCGGTTTACAGTATAAGTTTCAGAGAAAAAGGTCTTTTCAATATTCCTCCTCAGATTGTAAAACTGGATTCATTATTCTTTTTGAATATCATGGCGAATAAGCTTGAGAAAATGGATCAGGAACTTTTTGCTTTAAAAGAACTGGAAATTTTAAATGTGAATGAAAACAGCATTAAATTTATTCCTGATGAGGTAAGCAATCTGAAGAAACTGACTACTTTTTCTATGAATCTGAACAGCTTGACAAGCATTAATCCTAATCTTGCAAAGCTTCAGAACTTAAAAGTGGTACATTTTGATGCTAATAATCTAAATACATTTCCCGAAGCCCTTATGGAAATTCCCGCGTTGGAAGAAATCAACCTTCAGGGAAACCAGATAAGCTTTATTGCAGACAAACTGGATCAGATCAAAAATCTGAGATTTCTGAACCTTGCAGATAACCAGATCAATGATCTTGGAAATCTGTCTTTTCCGGAAAATTTAAAATATCTTGAACTACAGCAGAATGCTATTATCAGGCTTCCGGAAAACCTTTTTAAAGCAAAGAAGCTTGAATTTCTGAATGTAAGCGGAAATCATATCACAGAAATATCGCCCAAAGTAAAAGGGCTGAAAAATATCGTCAGCATGAATCTGGCCAATAATGATCTGAAAGACATTCCTGTAGAAATCAAACAGCTTAAAAATCTGAAAACATTGATTCTTACAGGAAATCCTATAGAAAAATCTAAAATTGAAAACTTAAAAACCTTACTGCCGGAAACCCAGATCTATTTCTAGAACTATCCGCCAACACGTTTGGTTTTATATCCCATTTCTTTAAGGATATTCATGATTTTATCACGGTTATCTCCTTGAATGATAATCGTTCCATCCTTCTCAGAGCCGCCTATACCCAAGGTGGTTTTTATTTTCTTTGAGATTTTTTTCAGGTCTTCCTCGCTGCCTTCCCAGCCTTCAACAATCGTTACAGGCTTACCGTTTCTTCCTTTTTTCTCAAATTTGCATACCAATGGCTCTTTCTGCTTGAATTCTTCTTCAGGCATCTCAAAATCCTGCTCTTCATGATCAGGAAAAAGATTCTTCAATTGATCTCGTAAATCCATACCGCAAAATTAAAAAGAATTAGCGATTAATGAACTGAAATAATCAACGAAATTTCAATTTTTGAAGCCTGTCAGGTTCAAACCTTGACAGCGTTTATTTCTATTCTGTATAAATTTTTATATTTTTAACCGTTTGATAAGATATCTTTAAAAACTAATATGAAAACCAGATATATTTTTACATGTCTTCTTTTAGCCTCCGGAATTGCAAAAGCACAGACAGGTTTCTCCACTGATCCATTGAACGCTGTATTTGAAACCAGAGATACAGACCGGTTCTGGAAAGCATTCGATAAAATGGATGCTTCAAAAGAAAATCCTTTTAAAGATTATATCAGCAACGGATCTCAGGGCGTAAAAGGTTTTATGGAATACCGCATAATCAATGCTGATTCGTTATATACAATGGTAAAAAAGAGAAAAGAAGATTATCTTAAAAGCCGGAATGTTCTGCTCGGAATCAACCAAAAAGAAAAAAAAATCAGGGCTGTTTACAGTGCATTGAAATACTGGTATCCACAGGCAAAATTTCCTCCTATATATTTTGTATACGGAAGGTTTAATACAGGAGGAACATTTACTAAAGACGGCATTATGATCGGTACCGAAACTCTTCAGAATCTGGATGGCATTGCAGGACTTGTTTCACATGAGACGATTCACTTTCAACAGGATATCAAAGGAACTGATAACCTGTTAAAATATACTTTAAGTGAAGGGAGTGCCGATTTTATCAGTGAATTGGTGTCTGGAGAAACCAACAATAGTCCGTTTTATCAATATGGAGAAGCAAATTTTGTTCAATTGTGTAAAGAATTTGTAACGGTACTTAAGAAGAATGATCCTACAGACTGGCTGTACGGAACCAGTAAAAAAGATAACAGGCCTAACGATCTGGGCTATTGGATGGGATATAAGATTTCTGAGGCGTATTTTAATAAACAGTCAGATAAGCATAAAGCTATTGACGATATCTTACATATTCAGAATCCTCTTCTGTTTCTTAAGGAGAGTGGCTTTCTGGATCAGTATATCAGAGAATATGCAAAGCAAAAAAACATAAAATTCGAAGATTTTTTTAAAGAATAATACGGAATGCTGCGGGTAATTTAAAAGTTCATCATTATACGAACCGTGTCAAGGTTTAAAACCTTGACATGGTTAAAATTTCAAAAGCAATCAATTGATCATTAGCAATCCATAAAATTCAAGACTTCAAATTCTTCTATTCATAGGAAATTAGGTAAATTTGTCTAACAAAAGTTTTACAAAATGTCGAAAAAAGCAATACTGGCCATTCTTGACGGATGGGGATTGGGAACAAACCCTAACGTTTCTGCAATAGATAAAGCAAATACACCATTCATAGACAGCTGTTACCAGAAATTTCCACATACAACGCTTGAAGCGAGTGGGCTGGCGGTAGGCTTACCAGCCGGACAGATGGGAAATTCTGAAGTAGGACACATGAACCTGGGAGCCGGAAGAGTAGTATACCAAAACCTGGTGAAGCTGAACATGGCCGTTGAAAACGGAACATTGGGCCAGGAAAAAGTGATTCAGGACGCCTTTGAATACGCCAAAAAAGAAAATAAAAAAGTACATTTCATCGGACTGGTTTCCAATGGAGGAGTACACTCACATATCAATCACTTAAAAGGATTACTGACCGCTGCAAAAGAGTTCGGTTTAAATGAGAATGTTTTTGTTCACGCATTTACCGATGGCAGAGACTGTGATCCGCATTCCGGATTAGGGTTTATCGATGAACTTCAGAAACATATGGAAGCAACTACCGGAAAGCTGGCAACAGTGGTAGGAAGATACTATGCCATGGACAGAGATAAAAGATGGGAGCGTGTAAAATTAGCTTACGGTGCCCTTGTGGAAGGAATAGGAGAACAGACAACGGATGCTTTGGCAACAATCAAGATGTATTATGATAATAATGTAACCGATGAGTTCCTGAAGCCTATTATTTTAATGAATACAACTGCTACAGGAAATGTAGTGCCGGTAGCAAGAATCATTGAAGATGATGTGGTGATCTGCTTCAATTTCCGTACAGACAGAGGACGAGAGATTACAGAAGTTCTTTCCCAGAAAGATTTCCCGGAATTTGGAATGAAGAAGCTGAACCTGTATTATATCACATTGACAAACTATGATAAAACATTCCAGAATGTACAGGTTGTTTTTGATGAAAATGTTCTGACGGAAACCATGGGTGAAATTCTTGAGAAAAATGGAAAAACCCAGATCAGAATTGCAGAAACAGAAAAATATCCTCACGTTACTTTCTTCTTTTCAGGAGGAAGGGAAGAGGAATTTAAAGGGGAGAGAAGACTGCTTTGCCCA
Source organism: Chryseobacterium sp. PCH239 (assembly GCF_018924625.1). Lineage (NCBI taxonomy): Bacteria > Pseudomonadati > Bacteroidota > Flavobacteriia > Flavobacteriales > Weeksellaceae > Chryseobacterium > Chryseobacterium sp. PCH239. The sequence goes on along the minus strand of NZ_CP073027.1, from coordinate 1,077,057 downwards.
AGCCCGAAAGATGTTCCTACCTACGATCTGAAACCGGAAATGTCGGCATATGATATCACCAATGCTATCGTGCCGGAACTGGAGCAGGGAACTGCTGATTTTGTCTGCTTAAATTTCGCCAATACAGATATGGTAGGCCATACAGGTGTTTTTGAAGCAGCAGTGAAGGCAGCAGAAGTGGTAGATCAATGTATAGAAAAAGTGGCTACAGCTGCCTATGAAAACGGATATGCTGTTTTTATTCTTGCCGATCACGGAAATTCAGATGTAATGATCAATCCGGACGGAACTCCAAATACTCAGCACTCTACAAACCTGGTTCCTTTTATCGTGATGGATAAAGACCATACATGGAACCTGAAGCCTGGAAAACTGGGCGATGTAGCCCCTACAATCCTTAAAGTAATGGGTGTTGAAATACCAGATGCAATGACTGGAGAAGTTTTGGTTAATTAATATTCAATAATATTGTTAAAAAAATGCCGTTATGCTTTAGTAGCGGCATTTTTTTTATGATTTATGTCAGATAAAGTATGCAAGTCATACTTTATTATGCGTTAAATAATAAATAAATCATATCTTTGTAAATTAAAACTGAATAGTAAAATGTATCAAAAGCTTGTTAGGAAAGAAGTAATGGGATTATTGGAAAAGGAAGTAGGTTCTTTTCTTGATAAATTTTTAACGCCAATTGAAAAAATATGGCAGCCTTCCGATTATTTACCAGATCCTTCAAGTGAAGAATTTAAACACGATTTAGAAGAAATTCAGACCTTTGCCCGTGAAATGCCTTATGATCTTTTTGTAACATTGATTGGGGACTGTATCACAGAAGAAGCTCTTCCTTCCTATGAGTCTTGGTTAATGGGAGTTGATGGAATCAATCAGGAAGAAAAATTAGGCTGGGCCAATTGGGTAAGAGCATGGACTGCTGAAGAAAACAGACACGGAGATTTATTAAACAAATATCTTTATCTGTGTGGAAGAGTAAACATGAGAGAAGTGGAAATTACCACTCAATACCTGATTAATGATGGCTTCGATTTAGGAACCAGCATGGATCCATACAGAAACTTTATTTATACAAGCTTCCAGGAAACAGCTACCAATATTTCTCACAGAAGAGTTGGTACATTGGCTAAACAATCAGGAAACGGAAAATTAGCAAAAATGTGTGGTGTAATTGCTGCAGACGAAGCAAGACATGCTAAAGCATACAAACATTTCGTAGCAAAAATCCTTGAAGTAGACCCTTCAGAAATGATTCTGGCATTTGAAGATATGATGCGTAAGAAAATTGTAATGCCTGCTCACTTAATGAGACAGTCCGGACAAAAAGCTGGTGAACTTTGGGGACATTTCTCAGATGCTGCACAAAGATGTATGGTCTACACAGGTCAGGATTATATCAATATTATGAAAGACCTTTTAGATGAATGGAAAATTGAGCATGTAAAAGGACTTACAGAAAAGGCAGAAAAAGCGCAGGAATACCTGATGAAACTTCCTGCAAGGCTACAGAAGATTACAGACAGAGTTTCTACTCCTGATCTTCAGTTCCAGTTTAGCTGGGTAAAAAGCTAATTAGATCTATTATTATTTAAAATATAAAAGTATTGAGTGCCTTTCTTTTTGGCACTCTTTTTATTTCTTATCTTTGCAAAGCTAAAAAAAGAACAAAATGTTAAATAATAAAAAGATTGCTGTTGACTTTGACGGGACTATTGTTGACGATGCTTACCCGGCAATTGGAAAACCGAAAACTTTTGCATTCGAAACTTTGAAAAGACTTCAGTCTGAAGGATTCAGATTGATACTTTGGACATACAGACACGGAAAAACATTAGATGAAGCGGTAGAATTCTGTAAAAAAAACGGAATAGAATTTTATGCTGTGAACTCAAGCTTTGAAGGAGAAGTTTTTGATCCTGAAAATCAGTCCAGAAAATTAGATGCAGATTGGTTTATCGATGACAGAAATTTAGGTGGATTTCCGGGATGGGGTGAGATCTACAATATTATTCAGGAAAGAATAGAATTCCGCGTTGAAGGAAAAGAAGTTCTTGCCTATTCAAAACTTAAAAAAGAAAAGAAAAAAGGACTTTTTTGGTAGAATAAAACAATTTAAATTTAACAGTGTACCAATTTACCAATCCATATTGTTACACTGATCTATTAATACATTGGTAAATTAATACAATGATTCAATTAAAAACAATAGACGAATTACGTCTGATGAAGGAGAGTGCCCGACTGGTTTCTAAAACATTGGGAATGTTGGCAAAAGAAATTAAACCGGGGATTACTACCTTATATTTAGATAAACTGGCTCATGATTTTATTAAAGATCATGGTGCTGAACCCGCATTCTTAGGCTACGGAGGATTTCCAAACTCTTTATGTATCTCTCCGAATGAGCAGGTTGTTCACGGTTTCCCAAACAATGATGTAGTAAAAGAAGGAGATGTTCTTTCTGTAGATTGTGGCGTTATTTTGAATGGTTTCGTAGGAGATCATGCCTATACTTTTGAAATCGGGGAAGTGAAACCTGAGGTTAAAAAATTACTGCAGGTTACCAAGGAATCTTTATACAAAGGAATTGAGCAGGTTGTCAGAGGAAAAAGAATAGGAGATATCTCCCATGCCATCCAGACACATTGTGAAAAGGAGGGGTATGGAGTAGTAAGAGAGCTTGTAGGACACGGATTAGGAAGAAAAATGCACGAAGATCCGCAAGTTCCTAACTATGGAAGACAAGGAAGCGGAAAAGTAATTAAAGACGGTTTAGCCATTGCAATCGAGCCGATGGTTAACATGGGAACTGAAAAAGTAAAATTCCATAATGACGGTTGGACAGTAACTACTTTAGATAATTTACCTTCTGCTCATTTCGAGCATGATGTAGCTGTGATCAATGGTAAGCCGGTATTGCTTTCTACATTTGATTATGTATACGAAGCTTTAGGGATTGTAAGTGATGAAGAAAAGCAGTTCCAACTGGATTTTTAATGAAAAAGGTAACTAAGCTTTTACTGAATAAAATTCCACGTCCTATGCTTATTAAAATGAGCATCTGGGCTAGACCGCTTATTTATCAGTTTTTCAAAGGAGATCAGTTCTTTGATCCTATTGATGGAAGATCTTATAGAAAATTCCTTCCGTATGGATATGGAAAACAAAGAGAAAATGCTCTTTCTCCCGGAACGTTAAGTTTGGAAAGACATCGCCAGATGTGGCTGTATCTTCAGAATGAAACCGATTTTTTCATTAAGAATTATAAAGTCCTCCATATTGCGCCCGAACAGGAATTTTTAAGGAAATTCAAGAGAATGAGCAACCTGAATTATATCTCTGCAGACCTGTATTCTCCTATTGTAGATGTGAAGGCTGATATTCTGGATTTACCTTTTGAAAATGATAGTTTTGATATCATTTTCTGTAACCACGTTCTGGAACATATTGAAGACGATGCAAAAGCAATGAGCGAGCTATACAGGGTAATGAAACCCGGCGGGTGGGGAATTCTTCAGGTTCCGATGAAAAATTCATTAGAGAAAACCTATGAAGACTTCACGATTAAAGATCCAAAAGAACGTCAGAAACATTTCGGACAGTACGATCATGTTCGTTGGTACGGAATGGATTATTTTGACCGTTTAAGAAAGGCAGGCTTCGAAGTAGAACAGAACTTCTATTCACAGACATTCTCTGAAGAAGAAATAAAAAAATTCGGATTAAGACATAATGAAATCTTACCTGTAGTTTATAAAAAATAAAATAAAAACCGTTTCAGCTAGTGAAACGGTTTTTTTATTTACATGAAACGTTCTGTTTTTATTCTTTGACAAAAGGGTAGGACTTATAATTTTCTATCGTTACAATATATTGCCCTTTCTGTAAATTGCTTGTATCAACTGATGTTTTGTTGCTGTTGGTTGTAGTCTCAAATACCAGTTTTCCTGACAAATCGTAGATCTTAAGAGGAAGGTTTTTCTCAATATTTTCGAGATGCAAAACTTCTTTTGCAGGATTTGGATATGCTTTAAACATTTTCGTTACTGCAGCAGTCTCTTTAGTGCTCAATTGGTCAGTATTGTTATAGTAAATTTTGTTTCCTGAAGGATCTGTAATCACCAAAGTTTTTACAATTCCGTTGGTTGTTATTTGGTAACTGTAAATTGATGCATATGCTCCTAAACCATAAATATCACAGTTTTTCTGATCATAAGCACGAACAGGTGCTGCATTTCCGCCATTATAAAATAAAAGAGTACATGCACTTGATGTTTTGATCAGATTGTTGCTTCCGGGCATAATCCCAAAGCCCATCATAGAGGTGTTATAATATCTGGAATTAATAACATAGCTCGTTCCTCCCGCGGAATTAAATGTAGTTGCGGGAACTCCATTATCTATTAAAGGTGTATTGGTAGTCTGGCCACTGCTTGTTACCATTTTGGAAATATACCAGTTATTGGAAATTAATTCAGAGGTTTGCTGGGCAGTGAGTAAGCCACCTGCTAAAAGGAATAGAATTTTTTTCATAGGTTAAAAGTTTCCGATAAAGATATAAAAGAATTTCTTTTTCTTGTCAAATAAATTAAAACCTGAAAATGATTAAAAAAAACCGCCTTCAATACGAAAACGGTTCCCACTTTTAAATATAGATAGAAATTTATGCGCTTTTTAATGTGATGAGGATACAGCCTTTAATCCTACCACAGAACCTATAAGTGTTACAATAAAAAATACTCTCCAGAAACTTACAGGATCCTTAAAGAATATGATTCCCATTAAGGCAGTTCCTACTGCTCCAATTCCCGTCCATACCGCATAAGCAGTACCGATAGGTAAGGTTTGAGTAGCCTTGATGAGTAAAAGCATACTGATTGTCATTGTTACCAGGAAACCCGCGTACCACAGGTACATTTCAGTTCCTGATGTTTCTTTTGCCTTTCCCAGACATGATGCGAAGGCAACTTCAAATAATCCTGCGATAACTAATATTAACCAATTCATTTTTTAAAATTTTACTACTGCAAATTTCAGAATTTGACAGGAGAAAAAATTTTACAATTGTTAAAAAATGAAATTAAAGAAAGAAAGATGGGAGCTGGAAGAATGAAGATGTAAATGAAAGAGTTGTCATATCATTAGGAGCGGACTTTAGTCCGCTTATAATATAAAAGATCATTCCGTTGGCTTTAGCCCAAACATAAATTAAGGATCAAAGAATTTTTTAATCTACTTGATTTCGGCCCGTATTCTACTCAAACTTACCTGAGTAATCCCAAGATACGACGCAATATACCCCAGCTGAACCCTTTTTAACAGTTCAGGTTGATACGCCATAATATCTTTATAACGTTCCAGAGAAGTTTTGAACTGTCTGGAAATAATCAGTTCTTCAGATTTTATCATTTCTGCTTCTGCCAGCTTTCGTCCCCAGTTGGCAATATGGATATCTTCATTGAACAGTTTTCTTAGGTTTTCTGTTTCCATTCTGTACAGATCACAGTCTTCCAGAAGTTCAATGCTTTCATAGCCCGGTTTGTCCTCCACATAGCTTTTCATAGAGAGAATACATTGTCCCTCGCTTCCGAACCAGAAAGTAATATCATTGTCAGCTGTTGAAGAATAAGCACGTGCGATCCCCTTTCTTATAAAATAAAGATAAGGAATCACTTTATCAGCTTCCATCAGACAAAAGCCTTTAGGATGGGAAACTTCGGTAATATACTCTTTTAAACTGTTTTTTGAGGTCTCAGGAAGGAGGTAAACCTTATCAAGAATCTGGTCTATATTCATAAAGATGAATTCTAATAGTCAAAAATATCAGTTTTAAGTAATGCAATACAAAATTATCAGATATTTTTTATCAGAAATATTGCAATATGTATAATCAAAAATTTTTCTGAATTCAATTTATTTATTGTCAATACTACAAAGGAAAAGAGCAAAATTTTCCTCCATTGGAGAGGTGTCAAAAATTCTTTGAATTTTTGACGGCTTGGTGAGCCCGGCAATTGTGATCCAGGGTAAATTTCCTTTTCTCACACTGTATTAGGCATATAACTCTCTTTTTTCTTTTAATTGTTAAGATTAACTGTAAAGACCAATTTTGTTTTACTAACTTTGCAGTTCGTAATATTATTTTTATGCACAAAGCTGGATTTGTAAATATAGTTGGAAAGCCCAATGCGGGAAAATCGACCTTGCTTAACCAATTGATGGGAGAGAAGTTGGCGATTGTAACGCAGAAAGCTCAGACAACCCGCCACAGAATTTTTGGTATTTATAATGAAGATGATCTTCAGATTGTATTTTCTGATACTCCGGGAGTATTGGATCCAAAATACGGACTGCAGGAGAAAATGATGGATTTTGTAAAGGACTCTTTGCAGGATGCTGACGTTTTCCTGTTTATTGTAGATGTTACCGATAAAGCAGAACCATCAGAATTTTTAATTGATAAACTGAATAAAATTCCTGTTCCTGTACTTCTTCTCTTAAATAAGGTAGATCAGACGGACCAGGCAGGTCTTGAAAAATTGGTAGAAGATTGGCATGCAAGAATTCCAAAGGCTGAGATTTTACCTATCTCTGCATTGAATGCCTTCAATACAGAAGTTATTTTACCTAAAATAAAATCTTTGCTTCCTGAGAATCCGCCTTACTATGATAAAGACCAGTACACGGATAAACCTGAAAGGTTCTTTGTTAATGAGGCTATTCGTGAGAAAATCCTTTTGAATTACGATAAAGAAATTCCATACTCTGTAGAGGTAGTGACTGAACAGTTCAAAGAGAAAGAAGGAATTATCTTTATAGACTCTATTATTTATGTAGAAAGAGATACTCAAAAAGGAATTATTATCGGGCATAAAGGAGAAGCGATTAAAAAAGTTGGAACTGAAGCCAGATTGGACCTTGAGAAATTTTTCACCAAAAAAATTCATTTAAACCTTTTTGTAAAGGTGAAAAAAGACTGGAGAAAGAACGATAGGGATCTTAAAAATTTCGGTTACAGATAGACTAAAATAGCCTGTAATCCCGTTGTATTAAAAGATTTTTTACTACCTTAGTATAAATTTTTTAGTACATGAACTATAATAATTCAAATTTCAGCTCAATACCTAAAGATATTATTTTACTGGCAGTAAGAGTGTTTGTTGGTTTTGCCATGCTTTCTCATGGTTTTCCAAAGCTTCAGATGCTATTGGCTGGTGGTAAAATCGAATTTTTTGATTTTATGGGATTGGGATCACAGGTGTCATTGATTCTTACGGTTTTTGCTGAATTTGTATGTTCAATACTCCTGATATTAGGGCTTTTTACAAGAGTTGCTCTGGGATTTTTAATCTTTACAATGATTATTGCAGGTTTTGTGGTACATGGAGCAGATCCATTCGAAAAAAGAGAAATGAGCCTTATTTATCTTTCTGTTTATCTTTTGCTTATGGTAATTGGAGCTGGAAAAGTTTCAGTAGATCATATGATTGAAAGAAGAAAAAGAGCTTCAGACTGGTAATCTTACAACCATACAAAATAAGGAAGGCACTTCAGAAAATGAAGTGCCTTTTCTGTTATTAATAATTACAGTTAGGTAAGCATTCCCAGATCAGGGCTCCGTTTTCATCTCTTACTCTGCAAGCCATAAAGCCTGCATCACATAGTGGAGCATTTCCTCCGTTAATCAATTTTAAATTTCCTTTTGATAATTTTTTTAAATTTTTCATATTATTTTAATTTGTAAGATAAATGTAATAAAAAATAAATATGACACTAAAAGGAGTCTTATTTTAAGTGTTAAAATTCTTTTAAAATTCACTACATTCGTAAAAAATGAATTTATAATGAAGATAAAACTGACTATTTGCCTCTTGGCATTTCTCAATTTTTATGATGCACAGGAAAATATTAGCTATCAGAAACCCTCTGCCGAGATTTTAAAACTTGCAGATTATGAAAGACCTCCGAGTGTTCTGATGAACAGCAAAAAGGACTGGGTAGTGTTTACGTATCGCCCTACATATAAAACATTGGAAGACCTCAGTCAGAATGAAATGAAGCTTGGCGGACTTAGAATCAATCCTGTTACCAATATTTCAAGCAGCATGATCTACTCCAATAATCTGAATATCAGAAAGTTCAATGATAAAAATGAGATTCAGGTAAAAAACTTACCTTCCCATTCAAAAATTGCCTACGTTTCGTTTTCACCGGATGAAAAGAAGCTGGCTTTTACCAATACAACCTCTAAAGGAGTAGAACTTTGGATAGTGGATATGGAAACAGCATCTGCCAAAAAGATTACCGCAGATAATCTGAATGCTAATTTAGGAATGCCTTATATTTGGTATAATGACTCTCAAAGCTTCCTGATCAGAACGCTTCCACAAAACAGAGCTGCTCTTTTAAATGCAGACGAAGACCTTCCGACAGGCCCGATTGTTTCAACAGCAGATGGTAAGGTTTCCCAGAACAGGACTTATCAGGATCTTTTGAAGAACCCTCAGGACGAAAAAAAATTTGAGACCCTTACTGCTTCTGAAATTTATAATGTAGATCTTACAGGAAATCTTAAGAAACTGAAAGATCAGGATATGTATGCCGGCTTAAGTTTTTCTCCGGACGGAAGCTATCTGCTGGCTACAATTATTAAAAAACCATTCTCTTATATTGTGCCACTGAGCAGATTTCCATCAACAACGGTGGTGTATGATATGAAAGGAAATACTGTAAAAACAGTAAATGACGTTCCTTTGAATGAAATCATGCCAAAAGGATTTTCATCCGTAAGAACCGGAAAAAGAGAAATGGAATGGAGAAGCGATGCTCCGGCTACTCTTACCTATGCGGAAGCTCTGGATGGAGGAGATCAGTCTAAAACAGCAGAGTACAGAGACGAGATATTTACCTGGGAAGCTCCGTTTACAGCGGCTCCGAAATCTTTCTTCAAAACAAAGCAGAGATATAAGGACGTGGTGTGGACTAATGATCATTATGCTATTGTTTCTGAAGGCTGGTATGATACAAGAAATACAAAATCTTACCTGTTGGATCTTAGCAGTGGAGAATCAAAAGTTTTCGATGACAGAAATTACCAGGATGTTTACAGCGATCCCGGACATTTTAATACAACGAAAAACCAATACGGAAGATCTGTAGTCGATATGAAAGGTGGAAAAGCCTATCTTATCGGAGATGGATTTACCAAAGATGGACAGCACCCGTTTATCGACGAAATGGATATTAAATCTTTGAAAAAGAAAAGACTTTATACCTCTAATCTTAAAAACGCTAAAGAAGGGATTGTAGATATTTTAAATCCTTCAAAAGGAGAAATTCTGACCACTCAGCAGTCACCAAGCCAATATCCTAATTATTTTAAAAAGAATATTAAATCTAATAAAGCAGAAGCCGTAACCAATTTTGCAAACCCTTTTGAAAGTATCAAAGACGTTTACAAAGAAGTGATTACTTACAAGAGAAATGATGGTGTTACCCTGACAGGGACCCTTTATTTACCTGCAAACTATGATAGAAAGACAAAGAAAGAAAAATTACCTTTATTAATCTGGGCTTACCCTAGAGAATATAAAGATAAGGATACTGCAGGACAGAGTACTCAAAATGATAATGACTTTACATTCCCAACGTATGGCTCTTTTGTATATTGGACAGCTAAAGGGTATGCTGTTTTAGATAATGCTGCTTTCCCAATTGTTGGGGAAGGGAAAACAGAACCTAATGATACCTTTATTCCTCAGTTGGTAGCCAATGCTGCTGCTGCCATTGATGCAGTAGATCATTTAGGATATATCGACAGAAAGAAAGTGGCTGTAGGAGGGCATTCTTACGGTGCATTTATGACGGCAAACCTTCTGACTCATTCTAACCTTTTTGCCTGTGGAATTGCAAGAAGTGGTGCCTATAACAGGACTTTGACACCATTCGGGTTCCAGAGTGAGCAGAGAAACTATTGGGATGTTCCGGAAATCTACAACACGATGTCTCCGTTTATGCATGCGGACAAAATGAAGACCCCACTTCTTCTGATTCACGGAGATGCAGATAATAATCCGGGTACATTTACATTGCAGACGGAAAGATACTTCCAGGCACTGAAAAATTTAGGTGCTCCTGTGAAAATGGTTCTTCTTCCAAAAGAAGCCCACAGTTACCAGGCGAAAGAAAATATCTTACACGTTTTATGGGAACAGGATCAGTTCCTTGAAAAGTGCTTGAAGAAATAAATAAAGAAAGAGACTGTTTATCAAAAACAGTCTCTTTTTTGATTAAAAATATATTAAGAAAGTTGGGGCGTTGTTATATTGTATTTAAAAGCGCTTCAAAATCTCATCAATACTCTTAAGCTCTATAAAATTAGGATGCTCAAGATTTACATCATGCTGTTCATGACTCCAGGTGACATGATAAGGAATATGAGCGGCATAACCACCGATTTCTAGTACCGGCAGAATATCTGATTTGATAGAATTTCCAAGCATCAGAAAGTTTTCAGGTTGGCAGTCCAGATGTTTCAAAAGCTTTTTATAATCGTGTTCTTTTTTGTCACTCATGATTTCAATGTGATGAAAATAATCCTGTAATCCCGAATTTTTCAGTTTACGCTCCTGATCCAGCAAATCGCCTTTTGTGGCAACAACCAGTCTGTATTTTCCTTTTAAACTTTCAAGAGTTTCGGTAACTCCATCCAATAATTCTATAGGTTTCTGAAGAAGCTCCTGACCAAGAATAATAGCTTTATTGACTAATTCCAATGAAGCTGTATTATTAGAAACTCTAGTGATGGTTTCAACCATACACAGCATAAATCCTTTTACTCCATAGCCATACAGATGGAGATTCTGCATTTCTGTTTTAAACAATTCCTGTGATACCGAATGTTGTGGAAGATAATCTTCAAGAAGTACACAGAATTTTTTTCTGCTTCCTGAAAATAAGGTTCGTTGATCCAAAGTGTATCATCCGCATCAAAAGCAATGGTTGTAATATGATTATTCATTTTTGTTTTGTAATTTTCTGTCCGTAAAATTCAGTATAAAAACTCAATAAGAAAAGGACATTTGTCCCGGGAGAATATGTTAAGGACGAATCAGACATTTTTAAACTATCTTGATGAACTGCACAAAAAGCAGAACACGAGTGACGATATTCTAGTAAAATCTTTTTCTACAGGGGATCAAATACTGGTACAGGATCATCAGCTTTCTCATGTCATGATGATTAAAGAAGGGATTGTCAAATGCTTTCTGGCTGAAGAAAACGGAAAAGAATATATTGTTGAGTTTCTGGGAAGCGGTGAAATCATCGGGGAAGTGGAATTAATCAAAAATATAAACTGTCTGTGCAGTATTGAAGCCCTCAATGAAGTGACAGTATATGCAGTAAAGATTCCGTTTTTTAAAGCTTTGATTAAAAATGATCTTGCCCTAAACCACCTTCTTTTAGAGTCTTTTGCAGAGCGAATTATCAATACTTCCAGCAGAGCATCCTACCAACAGTTATATACGATAGAACATACTTTAAAACAATTGTTACAAATGCAGGCTAAGCAGAATATTCATATCTCCAAAGAAGATATGGCGGCTTATTTAGGAATTACAGTAAGAAGTTTAAATAGAATTTTAAAAGATTTAAAATAATTTTCCTTGCTCCTTAAAAATATTCAAAGTTTAAATTTATTACGTCTTTGTGTAAAAAATGATTGTATTGTTAGGGGTGTATTTGCTTTAATTATTAAAAATAAAATAAATTGAGTGTGTTTTTACAGGGGTGATTTTAAAATGTAGTATTTTTGCGTTACAATAATTTGACTTCAATATTCATGGAAAAACTAAAGTTCAGAAATGCTGAATTAGCCGATTTGAATAAAATCGTAGCCATCTACAACTCAACAATTGCTTCAAGAATGGTCACTGCAGACATGGAAGAAGTTTCTGTGGAAAGTAAGCTAAAATGGTTTGAAGAGCATAATCCCCAGACAAGGCCGCTTTGGGTAGTTGAAGATGACCAGAATCAAACCGTTGGTTGGGTCAGTTTCAGTTCATTCCATGAAAGGGCAGCATATAACGGTACGGTAGAAGTAAGTATTTATCTGGATGAATCCTGCAGAGGAAAAGGATACGGAAAAGCCATTCTTCAATATTGCATTGATAACGCCGGAAAATTTGGAGTAAAAAACCTTGTAGCGCTTATTTTCCTTCATAATGAACCAAGTTTGAAGTTATTCAGACACTTTGGATTTGAAGATTGGGGAAGTCTTCCTAATGTAGCGATTCTGGATGGTGTGGAAAGAAGTCTGAAGATCTTAGGGAAGAGGATAGATTAAACTGAGCAGAAAGGCGGATAAGCTAGTGTCTATTTGTGAATTTAATTTATACTGTTTGTGTTTAGAAAATATGCATAATTATATAGATATAGAAAGGATATAGCGCACTGTTCTGTTGTAAATTAACGAATATAAAAAAGGCTGTCTCACATTGAAACAGCCTTTTTGATTTTATGAATTCTGCTTAATTCTTTTCGCAGACATATTCAGGAATCGTTTTACCAGGAAAACAGCGGAAACCGTTAATCCCAGTCCAAGTGCGATCCACATTCCGAATGCGCCCATTTCTAAAGTAACACAGAAGAAATATCCCAAAGGAATGGTAATCACCCAGTATGCAATAAAGGTATAAATAGAAGGAATTTCACATCCTGCAAACCTCTCAGCATTCCCAAAGCGGTCACCTGAATTCCATCAGAAAGCTGGAATAAAGCAGCGATGATCATCAGTTTTGCAGCCAGGGTAATGACTTCCACTTCTTCTTTTTTCGTGAAGAAGGTAGGAAGGATATTTCTGCCTAAAATAAACACCAATCCGCAGATGCACATGAAAATAAAGGCGATTTTCAGGTTGTTGATTCCTACCTTTCTCAGTTCCACAAAATTCTGTTCACCCAGTTTTCTCCCAATCATTACCGTAGAGGCAACACTGAATCCAACACATAAGTTGAAGGTAAATGAAGCCATGCTTAATGCGATCTGGTGAGAAGCAATATCGTGTGCTGAGATCAGCCCGCAAATAAATGCAGCTCCGGCAAAAGCAGTTACTTCAAAGAACATCTGTAAAGCTGTAGGTAATCCAAGTCTCACCATTTTATCAAACATCTGCTTTGAAAAAACCTGAATTTTTAAAGAGAAATCTTTGATATAGCGTCTTGTTCTTTCTTCTTTTACCAAAACAAAATAAAGAAAAACCACCATAAAAATTCTGGAAATCAGAGTAGCCAGTGCAGATCCCTGTACACCCATTGCCGGAATTCCCCAAAGTCCTTTGATAAAGACATAGTTTAAGGCAATATTGATGATGTTGGCAATAATGGTCGCTTTGGTAACTCCAATGGTATAGGATAAACCTTCAGAAACTTCACGAAGGGTCTGAAAGGCCATGAATGGTATCATACTGATCACCATGATACTTAAAAAGCTTACCGTATCAGGAATGATCTTGGCGGGCTGTCCGGAATGATAGAGGAGTGGCATTCCCAAAAGGAGAATGACCATCAGGATAATTCCGACCGACATATTGATAATAAAGCCGTGGCTGAATACAGAATTGATCGTAGCGTGATCCTGTTTGGAGTGCGCTTCCGAAACCAATGGTGGAATGGCAAATGAAAAGCCCAGGGCTAACACAAATATGGAGAAAAACACAGCATTCCCCAATGAAACAGATGCCAGAGCATCGGCACCCAATAATTTTCCGACAATAATATTATCGAATAAGTTTACTGAAACTTGCCCCACCTGAGTAAGCATTACAGGCAGAGCCAAAGTCAGGCATTCTTTTGTATAGTTTTTGTTTAAAAAGTTCATAATATTTTAAGATTCATATAGTTTATCATTCAAATTAGGTCAAAAAAAAAATTTGCAGTGGTAACACTGCAAATTTTTATAATATGGTAAATAATAGGCTATTATTTCCTTACAAAACTTGCAACGTCACCTTCAGAAACAGTGTTTCCACCAAGAATAATCAATCTTTCAACAACATTCCTTAATTCTCGGATATTTCCAGTCCACGAAAGCGCTTTTAAAGCATCAATAGCTTTATCATCAAACTTTTTCGCAGCAGTACCATGCTCATCAGCAATCATTCCTGAAAAGTGCTCAACCAATAATTTGATATCTTCTTTTCTTTCATCCAATGGCGGAACATAGATTTCAATAACAGAAAGTCTGTGATAAAGGTCTTCTCTGAATTTTCCTTCCTCAATTTCTTTCTGCATATTTTTATTGGTTGCCGCAATTACTCTTACGTCAACTTTGATTTCTTTATCACTTCCTACAGGAGAAACTTTGCTTTCCTGTAGAGCTCTTAATACCTTAGCCTGAGCAATAAGGCTCATATCTCCAATCTCATCCAGGAAAATAGTACCGCCATTGGCCTGTTCAAATTTTCCCTGCTTATCTTTAATAGCACCTGTAAAAGATCCTTTTACGTGTCCGAAAAGTTCAGATTCAATAAGTTCAGATGGGATAGCAGCACAGTTTACCTCTACCATAGGGCCTCTTGCACGCTCACTTTGATTGTGGATTGCATGAGCTACCAGCTCTTTTCCTGCTCCGTTAGGTCCTGTGATCAGAACTCTGGCATCAGAAGCAGCTACCTTCTCAATCATATCCTGAATCTTTTGAAGAGCAGGAGAAGTACCAATCATCTGGTATTTCTTACTTACTTTTCTTTTTAGAGTTTTATTTTCAGTCTGGAGATTTTTGTTTTCTTTCTTCAGGGTTTCTTTCACCAATGCATTTTTCACACTTGTAATAAGTCTGTTGATATCAATGGGTTTGGAAATAAAATCATATGCGCCCTCTTTCAAACAGGAAACAGCGGAATCAATGTCTGCGTGTCCTGAGATCATGATAAAAGTAGTTTCTGGTTTTAAGGCAAGACTTTGTTTCAAAAGCTCGGTTCCTGAAAGCTTAGGCATTTTAATATCAGAAATCACTAGGGCGAAATCTTCTTTTTCTACCTGCTTGTAACCTTCAAGGCCATCTTCGGCGATAACAAATTCATAATCGGTGAGTTCATCCGAAAGAATACTATGAAGTACTCCCGAGATTGCTTTTTCGTCTTCTACTATAAGGATTTTTTGCATAGTTGCAAATTTAAATTTTTTGTTTCAATTATTAGCAAAAACTGTACCTAAATATTCTATTTGGAGTAGTCTCTTCTTCCAAAAATAGCAGATCCAACCCTCACAGAGTTAGCCCCACACTCGATTGCTATCGGGAAATCATCACTCATTCCCATTGATAAAGTATTTAATGCTTTTGATTGATTTAATTCATCAAAAAGCTTCTTCAGTGTTAAAAATTCATTTCTAACCTGCTGCTCATCATCGGTGAATGTTGCCATTCCCATTAAACCAGTTATTTCCACATTGGGAAAATTGCCTTCAATAGATTGTTGAAAAAGAGCTTTCGCTTCAGAAATTTCAAGTCCGAACTTACTTTCTTCTGCTGCAATTTTTACCTGCAGAAGAACTTTAATCTTCCTGTGGTGTTTTCCTGCTTCTTTATTGATTTCTGTTAATAATTTTTCAGAATCCACACTTTGTATGGTATCTATGAAAGGAGCAATGTACTTCACTTTGTTGGTCTGTAAGTGACCAATCAAATGCCATTGGATATCCTGAGGAAGAAGAGGAGCTTTTTCCATCAGTTCCTGAACCTTGTTTTCTCCGAAAACTTTCTGTCCCAGGTCATATACTTCCTGAACAGCCGATGCAGGATGTGTTTTTGAAACAGCAACCAGCTGCACAGTGGATGGCAGCTGGTTTTTTATAGTGTTGTAGTTCTCTTTAATACTCATAATACAAATGTCCGAAAATTCTCTGAATGTTCAAAGCTTAGTGATATCAGGTATGCAGCGGTTATTAATTCAAAACCTCATTGATTTTAGGATATTGAGATATTTTTCTGAACACAAACCTGTTGCTCTTCTGCAGTTTCTCAATAAACATATCCAGTTCATTGATAGAGTCTGCATCTCTCAGATACTGGTCGTGAGTAAGGAATACAAGGTGTCTGGATGTTTTCTCAAGGTCGTTCATGAAAATACTGTCTACTTTCTTGATCATGGCTTCATGACTTCCTTTTAAAGTCATTTTCTGAGAAGGTCTCCATTCAAGATCCCAGCCAATTACTTTATAACCGGCTTTTTTAAGTCCATCTGCTGCTAAAGTGGAACTTTTAATATCTGTTACATTAATATTGTTGAGCCTCCAGATATTTCTTCCGGGAGTTCTTGCTATTTTATCGGTAAGCTTCAGACTGTCTTTGGCGATGTCAAAATCGTGAACTACAGCATCAGCATTTTTATAAAAATCTGTGTATTTGTTGTGAGCATGAGAAAAACTGTGATTGGCCAGCTCTACCAACGGGTTTTGCTTAAGCAATAGCAGATCATCCTTCTGTTTTTTGCTTCCATAAGCATGCTTCCCCACCAGAAAGGCAGTGGCGCAGACATTTCTCTTGTCCAGGATTTTTAAAAGATTTTCTGTCCCCTGATTGGGTCCGTCATCAAAGGTAAGGTAGATCACTCTTTTATCCGGGTCTACGCTTTCATCATCCATATTACTGGAGACTATTTCTGCGGAAGGATGTTCCTGTGAACTGACGACGGGGTCATTATTCACTTCATTCTTGAAATTACAGCTGTTCAATAAAGCCGAAGTTGTACTCATCAATACAACCATCCCGAGAAAAGTCATATTTTTTGACTTTCCCGCAAAAATTTTTCTCATAAAAATAATGGAATTTAAATTGTTAAAAATCGTTAAAAATAACAGATGAAAATTAACAAATTATATGCCAAGCTGTGCAGTTGTTTTTCTTTTTAAGTTTATTTTAAGAACTTTATTTTAAGGGAGATTTTCATTACCTGACAAGTTGTAAATTTATGATTTTCTTTTCTTTAAAATTTAACATTTATAAATATGAAAACGATAGTATTTTTCTATGTTTGCTAAGACTTCAATATTCTTCAATTGACGGAGAATTATTTTATTTTAACAAAATCAAATCATTCTGCCGGAGTGTTATTCCAAAATATGTTTTAGATACAGCGAATTTTTAATAGCTGCCGTTCCCCAGGTATTATTGAAGAAAATAAATGAGGTTTGGGTTGTATTTTTAATCTTTTCAGCTAATGCATCCATGAAATCATTACTATATTCTGATTTGTAAAGAACAGGTTTTCCATGAAGCCTGTAATAGAGTATTTCCGGATGATTAATAATAAGGTCTTCAGGAAGATTGCCTGGAAAACTTACGCCTGAGAAGACAATATCGTATTGTTTTAAAAGATCAAATATCTCTTTTTGCCACCATGAGCTGTGCCGGAATTCAATGACGTTCAGAAATCTGGAATCGAGATTGTTGATAATCCGTTCTATATTCTCTGCCGTATTTTTAAAGGAAGGAGGAAGCTGATATAGAAATCCGGAAAGTTTATCCTTCAGGCTGTTTTGAATATGATTGCAGAATAGAACGATCTCATCTTTGGAATTTTCAAGCCGGTTTTGATGGGTGATGGCTTTTGGAATTTTAATGAAGAATCTGAAATTATCAGGTGTTTCAGCATACCACTTCAATAATGTTTTTGAGGTCGGTTTTCTATAAAAAGAAGAATTGATTTCTACGGCATTGAATGTTTTTGAGTATAAAGAAAGAAAATCTTTACTTTGGGCATTTTCGGGATATAAAGACCCTTTCCAGTCGTTATTGTAAAATCCCGAGCACCCTATGTAAAGATTTTCTTTTGTCATGTTATTATTTTATATCCAGATCTACAGAGTTTAATCTTAATGAATTCAGTATCACAGACAGGGAACTGAAGCTCATGGCTGCAGCTGCAATCATTGGTGATAAAAGAATTCCAAAGAATGGATACAATAATCCTGCCGCAACCGGAACGCCCAGTACATTATAGATGAATGCGAAGAACAGATTCTCTTTAATGTTTTTGAGAAGTTTTTCACTAAGTAATTTAGCTTTTGCAACGCCTAAGATATCTCCTTTCAATAAAGTAATTTCAGCACTTTCAATCGCAACATCTGTTCCTGTTCCCATAGCAATGCCCACATCAGACTGGGCAAGGGCAGGAGAGTCGTTGATTCCGTCTCCCGTCATCGCTACAATTTTGCCCTGCTGCTGTAGTTTTTTTACCTCATTCAGTTTATCTTCAGGAAGACAGTTGGCTTTGAAATGTTTGATTCCTAATTCATCAGCAACAGCTTTCGCAGTATGTTCATTGTCTCCGGTCATCATGATAACGTCTATACCTTCACTCATCAGCTGTTTTACGGCTTTCTTAGAGCTTTCTTTAATTTTATCTGTAAAGCTTACGAATCCCAGCACCTGCTGTTCCTGTGCGATATAAGAAATAGTATGAGCTTTAGACTGAACTTCTACTGCTTTCTGTTTTAAGCTCTCCGGAATCATAATCTGATGGGAGGTCAGGAGACTTTCATTTCCAAGATAAGCGGTCTTGCCATTGATATTTCCCTTGACTCCTTTTCCAGATATGTTTTCAAATTGATCTACTTTTTCAGCACTTACATTCTCTTCTTTTGCTCTTTTTATGATGGCATTGGAAAGTGGGTGTTCAGAATTTTGATTCAAAGAAAAAGCCAGTTTTAAAATCTGATTCTGATCTCCGTTTACTGTTTCAATATGTTCTACGGAGGGTTTCCCTTCTGTTAAAGTTCCTGTTTTATCAGTAATCAAAACATTTACTTTATTCATCTGTTCCAGAGCTTCTGCATTTTTTATAAGGATTCCGTTTTTAGCACCTTTCCCTATTCCTACCATTAAAGACATGGGAGTGGCCAGACCAAGGGCACAGGGACAAGCCACAATCAAAACGGCAACAGCATTCACAAAGGCAAATAGAGTCCTTTTTCCTTCCGGGCCGAAAAACTGCCAAAGAACAAAAGTAAGTACTGCAATAAGAATGACTACAGGGACAAATACTTTTGAAACTTTATCCGTAAGCTTCTGGATAGGTGCTTTGCTGCGGCTGGCTTCATTCACCATTTTGATGATCTGGGAAAGCAGTGTTTCATCACCTACTTTTTCTGCCTTCATAATGAATACCTGGTTACCGTTGATGGTTCCGGAAGATACTTTATCGTCAACATTTTTTTCAACAGGAACAGGTTCTCCGGTAATCATGCTTTCGTCCACAATAGAATTTCCCTCAATGATTTTTCCGTCTACGGGAATTTTTTCACCAGGTTTTACCTTTAATAAATCTCCTATTTTTACCTGGGAAAGCAGTACTTTTTTTTCTTCACCGTTTATCATAAGATTGGCTTCATCAGGTGAAAGGTTCATTAATTCTTTAATGGCATTTCCTGTTTTTTTATGAGCTGCTGCTTCCATCAGCTGACCTAAAATAACAAGGGTTAAAATCACACAGACAGCCTCAAAGTACAATGGGATTTCATGATTGTGTCCACGAATTTCATGTGGAATAATGTCTGGAAATATCAGAGCAACAATACTGAAAATAAATGCAGCAGCAACTCCCAGAGCAATCAGACTGAACATATTGAGGTTCCATGTTTTGAAGGAAACCCAGCCTCTTTTCAACAGAAACCATCCTGAATAAAACATTACAGGAAGAGTCAATGCAAGCTCAATAAATCCCTGGATCTGATGAGAGAAAGGGAAGTTGATCAACATTCCTCCCATAGAAAGAATGAAAACCGGAATCGTAAACGCGAGTGAAATAATGAACTTTCTTTTTAATATAGTATAGGTTTCATCTTCGTCATCATCACCGCTGTCCGGCATTCTCACAAGATCCATTCCGCAGATCGGGCAGTCTCCCGGTTCGTCACGAATGATTTCCGGATGCATAGGACAGGTGTATTTTGCGGTTTTCTTTTCCGGATATTTTACAAGATCCATTCCGCAAACCGGACATCCCACATTAGAATCATAGGTTTTGTCGCCTTCACAATACATTGGGCAGTAGTACCTGCCTGCCATCTCATCAGTCACTTTAGGAGCCTCATGATGATGGTCATGGTGGTCATGATTATGATGATGGTGAGAATGAGAATGGGAATGAGCGTGATGCTGATGTGAGGTTGCTTTTTGGGCGAGTTCTTCAGTAATTGGCTCTAAATCCATATGACAAACAGGGCAGCTGCCTTTTTCATCATATACTTTATCCCCTTCACAAAACATCGGACAATAATGCTTCCCGATACTATCTTTAAAATTTTCAGGAAGGTTGGTTGATGAATAAGTTGGTTTATGATTAGGATCTTTGGCAAGCTTTTCTTCAATAGGAACCAGATACATTTTGCAGACAGGACATCTTTCCCCTTGTTTGAAATATACTTTATCTCCTTCACATTCCATTGGACAATAGTATACCGAAGACGGAGATACACGGTCCTGAGGTTTTACAAAGGCTGTCTCGGGATGATTGGGATCTTCAAGTCTGTATTTCCCTATTTCTGCCAGGGCATCATTTAATACCGAAAGTTTCACTCCATGATCAGAAGTGATGGTGGCGGTATGAGTTTCCAGATTTACATCGGCTTTAACACCATCAACACTGTTCAGTTGATTTGAAATTTTTTTCTGGCAGCCGGAACAGGTCATTCCGAGTATTTTATACTGTTGTTCCATGATTCTTAAATTTATAGTACAAATTTCCAAAATGGAAAACTAAGGTTGTTATAAATTTAAGGATAATAGTTATAAAATTAGGTGGAGTGGGAGAGTTTAAGGGTAGGAGAGTATAAGAGTAAGAGTGTTTGAGAGTTTGTAAGTGTGAATAGGAATATTTAACTCCTTCACCCTAAGCGCTCAAACACTTAAACTTATAGATTGTCGAGTGCTTTGCGATTGTGTTCTTTGAGTTTTTTGAATTCAGTAGGAGTGAATCCTGTTGTATTCCTGAACTGGGAAGAAAGATGCTGTACACTTTTATACCCAAGTTTTCCTGCAATTTCAGTAAGGTTGAATTCGTTGTATAAAAGAAGCTCTTTTACCTTTTCTATTTTCTGAAGAATGAAGAATTGCTCTAATGTGATATTTTCGTTTTGAGAAAATGTTTTGGAAAGAGCACTGTAATCCTTGTGAAGTTTTGAACTTAAAAATTCGGAAAGCAGAAAATCTTCCGAGATATCGAGCTCGCTTATTTTTACAATGATCAGGTTTTTGATTTTTTCTACAGTCTGATGAGCTGAATCCATAATTCTTTCAAAACCTGTATCAAGCAGTTCTTTTTCTATGATCTGCATTTTTTCAGGAGAAAGATCAGCTTCCGTTTCTACTTCTCCCAGTAAGATATTAGCTGTCTTTACATCTGCATTACGGAAGATATTTTCTACTGCCGAAATGCATCTATTGCAGACCATATTCTTTATGAAAATCTTCATAGGCTGTTGTTTAACCTGTCTTTTACGAATTCTATCTGGGTTTTGCCATGAGGAACAGGATTGCCTTCTTCGTTAAGGTTTACCATGACAATTCTTTCTACCGTAATAATGGTTTGATGAGTCATTTTATTTCTTACATCACATCTCAAAGTAATAGAAGAAGACCCGAAATGGGTAGCTTCAATTCCAATTTCTATAATATCTCCCTGTTTGGCTGAGCTGACAAAGTTGATTTCAGAAATAAATTTGGTTACTACTTTTGTGTTTTCCAACTGAATGATAGCATAAAGTGCAGCTTCTTCATCAATCCATTGAAGGAGTCTTCCTCCGAAAAGTGAATGATTGGGGTTTAAGTCTTCGGGTTTCACCCATTTTCTGGTATGGTAGTTCATATCTTGTAATAATTTGCAGTACAAATTTAGTGTTAAAAGCTGATCTTTTCAAAAGAATAGTATTTATTGATCTGAAAAGAATCATTCATTTTCTCAATCATTTTCTTTTGGAACGCATGGCTTTCGTTTTTGCTATAGCAGGATCATTCAGTAATGTTTGATATTCTTCGCTTTCTATGGCAATCAGAGCTACTTTCCCTTCTGTATTATGATGGAATCCAAACCCATATTTTTTTGCTAAAGGAGAACACCGTAGACAAGGCTGGCCTCTGGAAAAGAATTTTTCTCTTTCATTCTCTTTCTCATTTTTTGAAATTTCATTTTTAATGGCATAGCATTCAAAAATTAGATCATCGGAAGAATATTGATAAGGACTTTTTATAAGTTGCTCATATTGGAGATTGGCGAGTGTTTTTTCCTTTTTTTCAGGAGGAACCTGTGAACGGAAAACAGGACAATCTTCAGCGGCTTCAATAAGTGTGTTGGTATAATTTGTGGTGTAAGATTTCATATTCTGGTGCAGTATTTAAAATTTTATGAAGAACAGGGCAGTAAGGAAGTTGATAAATGAAATGTTGTGTGTTATATCAACTTGATTTTGAGGACTCAGCGTTGGCATTTGTTTTTAAATCTTTAACTAATTTTATAACAAAATGTATTTCTAATTAATTATTTGGTAATCAGGTTTTTAAATTGTTTTTATGTGTTTTTTTTGTTTTTAGATTCAACATAATGTGAGAAATATTTAAAAAAAGCTTTGATTTGAAATTTTTAATTGTATCTTGCATACGTTTATATTTGGAATCAATATTTGTTCATTAATTTATGTTGTTTTTCTTTTATATACCAAATTTTTATTAATTTTTTAATTTATTTAAAATGAACATTTTTGTTTCAAACATCAATTACGCAACTAAAGAGTATGAGTTGCACGATCTATTCGCAGAATTTGGTGATGTATCATCAGCTAAAATCGTTACAGACAGAGAAACTGGTCGTTCCAGAGGTTTCGGTTTTGTAGAAATGGGTGATGAAGAAGGAAAGCAAGCTATTGAAGCTCTTAACCAAAAAGAATTTAACGGAAAAACTCTAAATGTATCTGAGGCTAAGCCAAGAGAAGAGAAGCCAAGAAGAAGCTTCGATAACAACAGAGGTGGAGGTTATGGTAACAACAATAATAGAGGCGGAGGCTATGGTAACAACCGTGGCGGAGGCGGAAATCGTTGGTAAAAATATGAAGCGGCTTTTAAGCCGCTTTTTTTATGGAATTTAATTTCCAGTAAATCATTTAATTATAACTTGGGTTGGAAAATGATGATGTTTTGGCATAATTTTAGAAATTATCAATCAATCAAAAAATAATTATAATGAAAAAACATTTATTAGCATTAATGATGGTGTTTGGTGGATTATTAATTAATGCACAGAACATTTACACAGGGCAGAACTTAGAGCAAAATAGAAAATACTGGGCAAGTAACAACCGATATTATTTGATTTTTCAGAATGATGGTAACCTTGTTTTGTATAACAGAGCCGGAGTTGCCATGTGGGATGCAGGAACTAATAACAAGGGAGTAAGAGCTGTTTTTCAGGATGATGGGAACTTAGTCGTTTATACTCCTGGAAATGGGGTGGCTTTTAGTTCTAATACTAATGGTAGAAGAGCGGAAAGATTAACTATTCAGGATGACGGAAATCTTGTTATTTATAATGGCTCAAACCCGTTATGGGCTTCAAAAAGCGATTTGAAAAATAGTGGAAGAGATAATGGGTTTGGCCGCGGAAATGGAAACATAAGTACTGGATACAAATTCCGTAAAGGAGGAAAAGTTTTCTCTCCTAATGGCAGTTATTATCTGACTTTCCAAAATGACGGAAATCTTGTTTTATCATACGATAACGGAGATGCAATCTGGGCATCCGGAACAGATAATAAAGGAAGCAGAGCGGAGTTCCAGTCAGATGGAAACCTAGTTGTTTATGATTCTTATAATAAAGCAGTATGGAGTTCAAATACTTCTCGCAGAGGAGCGAACAAGCTTTCTGTACAAAATGACGGGAATTTAGTCGTTTATAACGATTATACTCCATTGTGGAGTTCTGGAACTAATAGATAACAGACTATTTAGATAAAATAAAAAAGAGACTATCCATATAGTCTCTTTTTATTTATTTTAATTTTATAAGGATATAAACGTTTTCGTAATAAATACTGGCAGTGTCGTTTTCAGAGTACTTTTCTCTTGTAATTTCACTGAAAATAAGCTTAACATGATACTTTCCTAAATCAGATTCCATAGCAATTTCTGGGATTAATACATTTCCTTTCTTGTTTTTATTTTTCTCAAATAGTTTAATAATCTGTGGCCCGAAATCTATTTCTTCCTGAGAATTTAAACTGAGTTTTAATGAGGATTTTTCTGTCAGTTGGTCCGTAAGCTCAAACTGATCATTATTCAGTTGTTGGGGATCCCTGCTATACCGATGGAAAAAAAATAAATATTGATAATTCCCGATTTCTACAGCCTGTTCTTTACGAATAAGAACGAGTCTGTTCATTTCGTATGCTCTGTTTTTTACTGTTACATTCACATCCGAGAACTTATTCTGAATATCGTAATTGATACTATAAAATGTACCATTTTTAATATTGTCGGTTAATTCAGCCTGATCTTTTTCGTTCAGTAGCGTTGATAGAAATTCACTTTGCTTTCTTTCAGCCAGAAATTCAAATTTATCAGCAATTTCATTACGGACAGTATCAGTAACTTTTTTCTGAAAATTAATCTTGCCTGCACTCATTAGCTGATGCTGGTTTAAAATATTCATCAATTCTGTTTTCTGACTTCTCTTAGCCACACTAAATGCATTAAGGTAAGGGAAAACCAATGCAAAAGCACCAAATAAAAATAAGCTGACAGGAATGAACTTTATTGTAGCTTTTTTGTTGAAAATAAAGTAGACAACAATGCTTAACAACCATAGAGCAAGCAGCAGAACGAAATACCTTGGTTCTGTATAACCATATTCTAAAATTCTGGTAAAAATAGCAGTGAAAAGCAGAACGATCAAAGGAACAATGGTATAATAAAATGCTCTTGAAAATATTCTGACCCAGGATTTTGCGTTTTCTTCTTTCAACGGATGAACCAGAAGTAATGCAATGATGCCAACAATGCTATAGGCTAAAACAAGGTAAGAAACCCAGCCTCTTGGAAGCTGCCAGTTGATTAATATTTTAACAGAATAAAAATAAAGAATTGTTACATAGATAAGGAGTAACGGAATTAATATAAACTGAGTAAAAAACTTCAGAACAACGGGATAAGTTCCGTCTTTTTCAAGGTTATTTAAGCCTTTATCATTAAATAAAAGGAAAATAAAACTGCTTCCCAAAATAGCGAGAACAAAGAATGTATCTCTGTAAATTCTGTCATGAAAATTAAAGTCAAAAAGTTTATCAACCGCTAAGATGGCTAATTCCACACCGCCTGTCAGAACTCCTGTAAATACGGCAGTGAGAAAGATATTGATAAAAAGGTTTTTGTTATACTGCCAGAATCTGAGCTCTCTGTCTTTCTCCAGAAACGGAACAAATGATACCAATAAGTGAGAGAGAAGAGCAGTAACAGCAATGATATAAGCGTATACTTCTGTAAAACTGTTTTTTTTATCAGGCAGGATATAATAGAAACCTATAAGGAAAACTATACCGCATACTTGTAGTAGTAATTCTTTCCCGATTCTCTGTGACAACATTTTTAATGCAAACATCAGAGAAATTCCGAGACAGGAACAAATGGTGAACTTAATATAAGAAGTAATTTCACTACGTTCCGTTTCCACAATGTATATGGCACCAATAGCAGCTAATAAAGCCATTACCAAAATCATTGGATATCGGAAAATGACTTCATTGGCCCGGCTTAGAGTTTCCTGGAATTTTGTTTTCATGATTTGGTGTTTTTAAGGTTTAGATTAATCTTTTTTCTTTTTTTTCTTTTTATCCTTATCCTTGTCTTTTCCTTTGGTTTTCTTTTCTTTTTTTGGATTCAGGATTTCTTCAGCTACTTCGAACTTAGGTTCTTCCACCTTTGCTGGCTTTATTTCGATTTTTAGATCAAAATAACCCTTCATATCTTCCTGGGAAATTAATTTTTCACTTAATAAAAGCTCCAGGATTTCCTTCCCTGAATGATTAAAAAAGTTGTGTGAAAGTTCTTTTAATAGAAATTTTTTATACCCATCTAAAGGAACAAGTACGCTGTATTTAAAGATTCTTCCTTCTTTTACAGTAGATAGATAGCCTTTTTCAACTAATATTTTCAAATAAGTGGAAACCGTGTTCTGGTGTGGTTTCGGTTCCGGATGCTGCTCCATAACGTCCTTCAGATAAAAAGATTCCATTTTCCAAAACAGCTTCATAAAGTTTTCTTCTGCGGCAGTAAGATGATTTATTTTCATAGAGTATTCTAATGTTGAAATTGAATATTGCAATAAAGATAGATAAAAGATACCAGAAAAGCTATTCCAGCCCCCATAAATACTTCTTTTACGGTATGTCTTTTTAAAATGACACGTGTGATTCCGACTAAAATAGCGATTCCCAGCCATGCAAAACCCATTTTCCAGTTCAGTGAGAAAAAGAGTGCTGCCACAAATACATTGAATGCTGTATGCATCGAGCTTTTGATAAAAAGATTGCTGATCTGAAGAGCGAAAAGTAGTACCAGAATAAATAGCATGACAAAATCAATGTATCCGTTTCTGATATAATTAAAAAGAAGATAGGCGATCACACAAACTGCAATAAATATATATAAGGTTTTCCTTTGGACACGGTTGGAAACATCCATATTGGTATACCTTCCAGTCTTTACATTCCACACCAGCCATATCACAACCGGAATAATGATCATTAATAATACAGGAAGGAAATAAAGCATAGAATCTTTAAGGGAATATTCTCTGATGCTCATGTAGATAAAGAAAATGATCAGAGAGACCAAAGGATTAAAAAAATCAGAGATGACTTTTGAAATTTTATGTAATAATGAAGATTGTTTTTCTTCCATAGTTGAGATTAAAAACCAAATATACTATTATAACCTCAAAAATCAAATGGAAACCATGAGACGGAATAGGTGGTTTAATGGGTAAGTTATCTGATTACTAAATGTTTTTGATGAAGTGAAATGTTTTTTTTTGCTTCTTTAAATGAATACTGAATTTTGCAGGAAATGCTTAATATTAATTGATCAGTCTTACTCAGCATTATCATGTAACCTGTATTCATATTATTTATATTTTCAGGTTGTTTAGCCTTTATTCAAAAAGTTTCCCGGGAAAATATTGTTACACTACAACCTATCCATCAATTGTGTCAATCCTGAAATCGGGATTCAATGAAAAACAGAGGTTGTTTACCTGCTTGAGTGAAAAGGTGAGTATACAATGAAAATGGCAGGGAAGGATTTATAGCAGACAAAGATTGGAAGGAAATTAAAGCCAGAACGGTAAAACAATAGGGTAATTTCGTTAATGAAATTGAAGACAGAACTCTGAAAATTACAGATTTTTCCCCGGAAAAGAAGCTGTTGAAATAACCAAAATATATATTAACAATAATTAAAGAGGAATAAAATAGGAGAACAAAATATAAAGAATTCCAATGTCTCCTAATTATATGTTGTTTCGGGAAATGCTTATGAATAGGGTAATTCCTGAAATATTACGGAAAGAATGTAATGGATAAAACGTAGCTTTATCAAGCTTCCAAGGGGTCGGAAATTAAGAATAATCCATACAGCCCGCAAATAGATTTTGCAGAAAAATCGAAAAGTTATCTATGTATAGAATAAAAACAAAGTTTTTTTCATAATTTTGCTCAACTATTTCATCATAAAAAAGCAAGAGCTAACACATGAAAGAATTTTCTAAAGAGGTATACCTGAAGTGGTATGAAGATATGACAATGTGGAGAAGGTTTGAAGACAAATGCCGTTCTCTTTACCTAAAACAAAAGATCAGAGGATTTTTACATTTGTATAACGGTCAGGAAGCTATCCCTGCCGGTTTTACACATGCAATGGATCTTACAAAGGATAGTATGATTACTGCTTACAGATGTCACATCCATCCAATGGCGATGGGAGTAGATCCTAAAAGAATCATGGCTGAACTTTGTGGTAAAGCTACCGGAACATCCGGAGGTATGGGTGGATCTATGCACATTTTCAGTAAAGAACACCGTTTTTACGGAGGACATGGTATCGTTGGAGGACAAATTCCATTAGGTGCAGGTATTGCTTTTGCAGATAAATATTTCGACAGAAAAGCAGTAAATATCTGTTTCTTTGGTGATGGTGCTGCAAGACAAGGTTCTTTACATGAGACCTTCAACATGGCAATGAACTGGAAACTTCCTGTAGTATTTGTTGTAGAAAACAACCAGTATGCAATGGGAACTTCTGTAAAAAGAACAGCCAACCACGAAGATATCTATAAATTAGGATTAGGATACGAAATGCCTTGCCTTGCTGTAGATGCAATGGATCCTGAAAAAGTGGCAGAAGCTGCTTACGAAGCTATTGAAAGAGCAAGAAGAGGAGACGGACCTACTTTCATTGAAGCAAGAACTTACCGTTACAGAGGGCACTCTATGTCTGATGCCGAGCCATATAGATCTAAAGAAGAAGTAGCTCTTCATAAAAATGATGACCCAATCGAATTGATAAAACATAGAATTTTAGAAAACGGATGGGCTACAGAAGCAGAATTGGAAGTTATGGATAACAAATCCAGAGACTTTGTTGAAGAGTGTATCGAATTTATGGAAAACTCCCCGTATCCGGATGCAGAAAAAGTCTATGAGTATGTATATGCTCAGGAAGATTATCCATTCTTAGACAAATTAGAAAACTAAAAAATAAAAATTTATTTGAAATTTGAAGTTTGAAATTTCTGAAATCTCAAATCTCAAATCTCGAATCTCAAATCAATATAGATTATGGCAGAAGTAATTACGATGCCCCGCCTGTCCGACACAATGACGGAAGGTAAGGTGGCCAAATGGCATAAAAAAGTAGGAGATAAAGTAAAAGAAGGAGATATTTTAGCTGAAATTGAAACTGATAAAGCAGTTCAGGATTTCGAATCTGAAATAGAAGGAACCCTTTTATACGTAGGTGTAGAAGAAGGATCTGCTGCTGCTGTAGACTCTGTTTTAGCTATTATCGGGAATGAAGGAGAAGATATTTCAGGATTGACAGGTGGGGCTGCTGCTCCCGCTGCTGCAACTGAAGAAAAAAAATCAGAAGAACAGCCTAAAGTAGAAACTGCTGCGCCTGCTGCTGCAGAAGTTCCGGCAGGAGTTGAAATTATTACAATGCCAAGACTTTCTGATACAATGACAGAAGGTAAAGTGGCTAAATGGCACAAAAACGTAGGAGATACAGTAAAAGAAGGAGACCTTCTTGCTGAGATCGAAACAGATAAAGCAGTACAGGATTTCGAATCTGAATTCAATGGAGTATTATTGAAGCAAGGTGTAGAAGAAGGAGGTGCTGCTCCGGTTGATTCCGTATTAGCAATCATTGGCCCTGCAGGAACAGATGTTTCCGCTGTAGGAGCTCCAAAAGCTGCCGGTCAGTCAACTGAAAAACCAGCTGAACAAAAAGCAGAAGCTAAAACAGAAGAAAAAGCTGCTCCGGTTGCGAACTCTTCATCTTCTGACAGAGTAGCAATCTCTCCACTGGCTAAGAAAATGGCTCAGGATAAGGGAGTTGATATCAACAGTGTTCAGGGTTCTGGTGAAAACGGAAGAATCGTTAAAAAAGATATTGAAAACTATCAGCCAGCTGCAAAACCAGCTGCTTCAGCTCCTGCAGCAAGCGCTGCTCCTGTTGCAGTAAGCTTTGTACAAGGTGAAGATACAGAGACTCCAAATTCACAAGTAAGAAATATTATTGCAAAACGTCTTTCTGAAAGTAAATTCTCTGCCCCTCACTATTATCTGATGGTTGAGATCAATATGGATAAAGCAATTGAGGCTAGAAAAGAAATCAATTCTTTACCTGATACTAAGATCTCTTTCAATGATATGATTATTAAAGCAACTGCAATTGCTTTAAGAAAACATCCTCAGGTTAATTCAAGCTGGGCAGGTGATAAGATCATTCACAGAGGAAATATCAACATCGGCGTAGCAGTAGCTATTCCAGACGGATTGGTAGTTCCGGTATTGAAAAATACAGATCAGATGACGTATACTCAGATTTCTGCATCTGTAAAAGATATGGCTTCAAGAGCTAAGAATAAAGGTCTTAAAGCTAATGAAATGGAAGGATCTACATTCTCTATTTCAAACTTAGGAATGTTCGGAATCGAAACGTTTACAAGTATCATCAATCAGCCAAACTCTGCAATCCTTTCAGTAGGAGCCATTATTGAGAAACCAATCGTTAAAGATGGTCAGATCGTAGTTGGAAACACCATGAAACTTTCATTGGCGTGTGACCACAGAGTAGTAGACGGTGCCACAGGGGCTCAGTTCCTACAGACATTAAGAACCTATTTAGAAAGTCCATTAACTTTGTTACTGTAATTTTCTGAACTGAAAATAGTAAAACCTCCCAAATCGGGAGGTTTTTTTGTAAATGGAATGCAAACAAAATCTTATAGTTTAGGAAAAATTTTTACAAAAAAATAAGACAGGAATAATTAAAAAAATTAATAGAAAAGACTTCTATAAATGAATTAACAAAATCTAATAATATTAAATCTAAAATAAAATACAAACCGCTTCAAAAAGCGGTTTTTTATTTGCAGGCAATTCACTACTTTTGAATTATGATTAAAGCAAGAAATATCCATAAATCTTATGGGAATTTAGAGGTACTGAAAGGTGTTGATATTCAGATCAAAACGGGGGAAGTGGTTTCTATTGTAGGAGAATCAGGAGCTGGTAAATCTACATTGCTGCAGATTCTGGGAACTTTGGATCATCCTAGTCAATCTAATAAATATGATACTGAAATTGAAATTGCAGGAGAATCATTTATTAATATGAATGATAAACAGCTGTCAAAATTCAGAAATCAGAATATCGGTTTCGTATTTCAGTTTCATCAGCTTCTTCCGGAGTTTACCGCATTGGAAAATGTATTGCTTCCGACAAAAATAGCTGCAGCTAACGAAAGAGAAGCTATCGAAAAAGCTTATGCTTTATTTGAAGATCTAAAGATAGAGCAAAGACTGAATCATAAACCCAACCAGCTTTCAGGTGGAGAGGCGCAAAGGGTAGCTGTAGCAAGAGCTTTAATCAATTCCCCGAAAATTATTTTTGCAGATGAGCCTACAGGTAACCTTGATTCAAAGAACGCCGATGATCTTCATAGATTGTTTTTTGATCTTAGAGACAAATACAACCAAACTTTTGTCATTGTAACGCATAACCCGAATCTGGCAGAAATCACAGACCGCAAGCTCGTTATGAAAGACGGAATGATCATAGAGTAGTATATAAAACCGGATGATGAAGCACTTTATTTTTCTTTTTTTAATTGTAATTTCCTGTTCAAAAGCTGAATCCCAGCAGTTGAACCCATCAGGTATTCCTCAAACAAGAATTTTGGAGATTAAAAATTATATAAAAGGAAAAGAGTACAATCAGGAACTGGCTGTTTTTATCAACTTTAAAATCCCATCCGGGAAGTATCGTTATTTTATTTATAACCTGAAAAATAATACGATTCTACAGCAGGCTGTAGTTTCTCATGGATCAGGCTCTGTCATTCCAAAATCAGATGCTTTGAAATTCAGTAATGTTGAAGGCTCTTATCAGTCATCACTTGGAAAATATGTCATTGGAGAAAGCTATATAGGGAAGTTTGGGAAAGCTTATCGTCTGGCAGGACTGGATGCTACCAATAGCAATGCCATGCAAAGAGCTATTGTTCTTCATTCTTACGGATGTATTCCTGATGCAGAATCAAAGTCTCCTGCGTGTCTGAGCTTAGGATGTCCTATGCTTTCCGTCAATGCACTTAAAGAAACAGCAAAATATATTGATAGGTCTCCAAAACCTGTTATTTTATATGCTTTCTATTAATTGATAATATTCATCTATAATTTTTTTCCATGGCCATAAAACTCCTTGCCGAAGATGACAGACCCAGAGAAAAGTTTTTGCAGAAAGGCAAAGGCTCACTTTCTGATTCTGAACTTCTGGCAATTATTATGGGAAGTGGAAATAGAGAGGAAGATGCTTTGGAATTAGCAAGGAAAATTTTGGCCTCTGTCAATAACAGTTGGAATGAATTGAGCTTACTTTCTGCCAAAGATCTGATGAAATTTAAAGGTATTGGAGAATCAAAAGCCATTTCAATTATTTCAGCTTTGGAAATCGGCAGAAGAAGAGCAGTACAGGATATTCCTGAAAAAACAATTATTGGAAACAGTCATGATGCTTATGCGATTCTCAGAAATCAGCTCTCCGATCTGAGAACAGAAGAGTTCTGGACAATTTTCCTTAATAACAGCAATAAAGTAATTCATGTTTCTCAACTCACACAGGGAGGGATCAGTCAGTCTATTGTAGATGTAAGAACACTTTATAAGTCAGCTTTGGATCATTTTTCAACAGGTATTATCATTGCACACAATCATCCTTCCGGAAGTTTAAAACCAAGCCGGGAAGATATCAATATCACACAGAAAATAAAAGAAGCGGGAAATACATTAAGCATTCAGCTTTTAGACCATATTATTGTCACGCAGGACTCTTATTTTAGCTTCTCAGACGCAGGATTATTATGATTAGAAGATTGAAATACCATGAAATTGATTTTGTAAAATATGCTCAATGTTTAGAAAATTCCGAACAAAGAAAATATTCTGCAACAAAAGTTTTTTTAGATACAACTTCTACAATGCCATGGGAAATTCTTGTTTATAAAGATTATGAAGCTGTAATGCCCATACCTTTTGTAAGAAAATATGGACTGAAAATAGTGCATAATCCTAAGCTTTGCCAGCAGCTTGGGGTTTTTTCCAGCAAAGATGATGTGGATCTTAATGAGACATTTTTAGAATACCTGGAAAAAAATTACATGATAAGGGCGTATCCTTTTAATGATGTCAATCAGCTTCGCACAAAGATCAGAATCAAGAAAAACTTTTTATTATATCCTGAGGCTTATGAGAAAGTATATTCGAAATATTCACCCAAAAGAAAAAGAAAACTTCGGTTAGATGAAGCTGTTTTACAAGAATCAGAAATCAAAACGATCCCTTATGAGAAAGCAAAAGCTTTTATTGAATCCAATACAATAGGATTGAATAAAGACCATGATTTGTTTGAATTCATGAGGATTTTTGAAAGCTTTTATAAGTCCGGATATCTGAAATTCACAGCTTTTTACTATAAGCATAAGATTGTTAATATGATTGCTACGTATTCGGATAGTAATATGGTAGCGCTTTTAGGAAATTTTAATGATAAAGATTATGTCAAATTATCAGGAGCATCCGTATTGATTGATCATCTCATTAAAGAAAATATAGAAACTCATATTTTTGATTTTGAAGGAGGAGAACTACCTAATATTGAAGAGTTTTTCAGAGGGTTTCGTCCCGAATTAAGACCGTACGGAATTATTGAGAATTCAAAAAAGAACCTTTTTAAAAAATTAGGATATCTTGTATTAAGAGGAAAGTCTTTTTTATGATGAAAAGCATTGTTTAGATTGGTTCTAATTAGGTAATATTCCGTAACTTTATAAAATCCTTAGTAAAACAGTTATGTTACAACAGATTCGTCAGTACAAATTATCATACATGCTTTATAACATATTTAAAAAGAATAAATTAAAGCATAATATTCCATTATATAAAAAATACGGAATCAATAAGAACTATTTTTCAAGTATTTCAAGTAAAGATTTTGCACATCTTCCGGCTAGCGAACGAAGACCGGATGATTCAAAACTTAGGGAAACTCCTTTTTTTAAGAAACTTTCCGACGAAAATAAAGAAAGTGCTCTTCAGTATGATGAAAATGGCTATATGATTCTTAGAAATTTCCTTACTCCTGAAACGGCCGATCAGATCAATGCTGAAATTGATAAACTAATGAAGGACGGGACTTTGAAATTTATATACGGAGGAAAACTGATGTTTGCGATCCACCATTCAGAAATCATTAAAAATATTGGAAGTGATAAAGAACTGTTAGAATTTTTATCTGTTTTGCTTGACGGAAAATCCAAACTTTTCCAAAGTATCAATTTTATCAATGGCAGCCAGCAGAAAACCCATTCTGATAGTATTCACATGACCACGTATCCATTAGGTGGTTTATTAGGTGTATGGATTGCCCTGGAAGATGTAGATGAGAATAACGGAGCGCTTCATTATATTCCTAAAAGCCATAAACTCCCTTATTTCCTGAATTCTGATTATGATAATGAAGGGACAGCTTTGAAAATTGGTAAGAAAAGCTACAGAGCTTATGAAACTTTCCTGGAGGATAAAGTAAAAGAATTAGGTTTGAAGAAAGAAATCTTTAAAGCCAAAAAAGGAGATTTATTAATCTGGCATGCCAATATTCTTCACGGCGGAGAACCTCACACGGATAAAAACAGAACGAGAAAAAGTCTTGTTTACCATTTCTTTGATGAAAATAGTGTCTGTTATCATGAAGTGACACAGAGGCCGGCACTGTTTGAACTTTAATACAGAAAAATCCTCTTCGTAAAGCTTTTTATAGGAATACGGGTTTAAAAAGATAGTTTTTTTACATTTGTATTCTTAATATCAGTGTATGGAAAAAAAGAAGAATATTCTTGTTTTTATATTTTCAATCTATGTATGCATGATGTCATACTACCTGTATACCCATCATTATTACAACACTGATATGGAGGCCTATATGGGGCTTATTTATAAAACGGAATATCCTGAAATGAAAATTGAAGAAATTCATCAGAAGGTATATGACGAACTGAGGGAAAAGAATCCCGACTTTGCAGGACTTGGGCCTGTTAATCCCATGGTTGAGGAAGTGGCAAAAGGAGAGAGTACTTACTATAAAATAATCTCACAAAATCCCAAAGCCTACGAAGAAGAGTTACAGCTTTTTGTGGTAAAACCTTTTTATAATTTTATCGGCTGGTCATTGTTTAAGCTTGGTTTCAGTGCTTCTGCTTCAATCTCCCTGATTTCAGTTATCTCTTATGCATTGATTCTGGTTCTGATTTTCAGCTTTTTGATAAAAATTCTGAGAAATTATCCTCTTGCCTTCATCCTTACTGTTTTGATTTCACTGTTCAAGCCATTGCCGGAATCGGCCCGGCATGTATCAGCAGATTCCTTATCATGCTTGCTGCTTCTTTTGAGCTTTTATGTGTTTTTAGTGAGAAAAAATTTCTTTTTTGCAGGCATATGGGCTATGCTTTGTGTGCTTACAAGACCTGAATATTTTATTTTTTATTCATTCCTGTATGCCCTTATTTATTTTTATAGAAATAGCTTTCAGATTAAAACAGGTTTATTACTGGTATCATACGGATATATATTTCTTTCCTTCTTTTTAATACAGGCTTTTAATCAGGTTTCTTGGTCTACACTTTTTATGAACCAGTTTACGAAAGTTCAGATTTATCCTGTGTCGCAGCCTGATCCATTTTCCTTTGCAGATTATTTTCGTTTTATTAAAATTAATATCATGCTGGAGTTCAATACTTCCTATTTTCCAGTCCTGTTGATTTTTATAGTAGTCATTCTGGCGAATCGTTTTTCATTTTATAATAAAAAGAACCAGTCTCAGGTCTTGTTTTTTGCAATTATTTATGGAACTGTTATGCTGAGATTTTTGGTTTTTCCGTCTCTGGTAAACAGGATGATGCTTGGCTTTTATCTTATAATTATCCTTGCATTGGTCTATATACAAATTTCTAAAGTGGATATCTTTAAAAACTCTTTAGAAGACGGAAAATAATTAGTAATTTTGCAGTCTAAAATTATGACGAGTCTATCAGGATATTTACCCTATGCATTTGCATTGATTATTGCAATTCCTTTTCTGGTTTTGCTCAGACAATTTGTACACTCATACATTACTCTTAAGAACCAGGAAATCAAACTGCTTACCGTGAAATCAAATTCAGAGAACAAAGCACATTCCTACGAAAGAATGACATTGTTTCTGGACAGAATGAAACCATCCAACCTTATCCAGAGGTTTGATAGAGGACTGGCGGTTCATGAGTTTATTTTCCTGACAGAAAAAGCAATCAACGAAGAATTTGAGTATAACTCTTCACAACAGTTGTACATTACGAAAAATTCATGGAAGAATATTGTTGACTCAAAGAATGCGATTATAGAACTGCTTCACAAAACCTATGATGGATTAAAAGGAGAAGTTCAGCTGGATGAATTCAAAACGATTTTCATCATGAATTATATGGAAAGCAACGATTATATTGCTGAAACTATAGAAGATTTAAGAAAAGAAATTTTAATAATAACTTAAAAATAACAGATAAATAATGATTCCAAATTTTAAAGCACATCCATGGCACGGAATTTCTGCAGGAGAAGATGCGCCAAATGTTGTCAACGTATTTGTGGAAATTGTTCCTTCAGATACTATTAAATATGAAGTAGATAAAGAAACAGGATACTTAAAGGTAGACAGGCCACAGAAATTCTCTAACATTATCCCAGCTTTATATGGTTTTGTACCAAGAACATACTGTGATAAAGAGGTAATGAAACTTGCTGTAGAATCAGGTGCTACTGACGTTACTATGGGTGATCATGACCCACTTGATATCTGTGTTTTAAGTTCTCACAATATCCATGCCGGAGGTTTATTGATGGAAGCTATTCCAATCGGAGGTTTCAAAATGATCGACGGAGGTGAAGCAGATGATAAAATTGTTGCAGTAATGATTAATGACCACGCTTTCGGGCACTTCAGAGATATTTCTGAATTACCGGAAGCTGAAGTAAAAAGATTGATGCACTACTTCCTTACTTATAAAAACTTACCGGATGAGCCTGCAAAATGCAGAATCCAGGAAGTTTACGGAGCTGAACACGCAAGAAAAGTGATCAAAGCTTCTCAAACAGACTATGCAGATAAATTCGGAGGATAAGATTTTTTCCCTAGAATAAAAAAGCAGATGATTTTTCATCTGCTTTTTTTGTGAATATTTTATTATGTATCAATAGGTTTAATTTCTTTTGTATACAGAATATCCTTCTTTTATCGTTTCCAGAACCTTAATGTTTCTGAGATTTTCAGGAGTTGTGGTTAAAGGATTCTGATCAAGAATAACAAAATCAGCTAGTTTACCAGGTTTAATAGACCCTTTTCTGTTTTCTTCCTGCAATTGATAAGCTCCGTTAATGGTAATCGCTTTTAACGCTTCAAGGGTGGAGATTCTTTCATTAGGACCTAAAATTATTCCAGACCGTGTCTTTCTATTCACTGCTGCGTATACTGCTGTAATCAGATCGGGTGGTGTAACCGGAGCATCATGATGAATGGTAAAAATAATTCCTGCTTTTAATGCTGAATTTGCCGGGCTTATAAAAGAAGCTCTTTCAGGGCCGAAAACACTCGAATAATGCCAATCTCCCCATAAATAAGCATGCGTAGAAAAGTAAGAAGGGATTACTCCTAATTCTTTTATTTTTTGAATATGATCAGGTCTGCTGTTCTGTACATGAATTAATGTTGCCCGCAATTCCGGCTTGTAAATGTTTTCATCTTTTAATCTTTGAATAACACGGATGGCCTGATCAATTGCGGCATCTCCATTTACATGAAGCTGGGCAGTGATGTGATTTTGAAAAAGGACTTTCAGATCGTTGTATAAGGTTTCATCCGTAAAAATAGGGAATCCTTTATAATCCTTAGACTGACCTTCAGGAGGAACTAAATAAGGCTGGGTAAGCCAGGCCGTTTTACCTTGTGGAGAACCGTCGTCAGAAAATTTGAATCCGGCTAATTTCAGGTGATTTTCATATTTCATATACTTTGGTTTGAAACTGTTGAAATCCTTTTTGAAATATTCGTAATCCGGAAAGTAAACAACATCAGCTTTAAGAAGATGTTGGGATGCTGCTTTTTCTAACAGCGCAACACTTTCTCCCATCGTTCTCCCATCACAAATAGTAGTCTGTCCATAGCTGAGCCATTCATTCTGGGCTTTCATCAGATTTTCCATTGCATGAGCCTCTGTGTTTTTGCCTTTACCCATTTTTTCTGTGATGACCAGTAACGCGTTGAAACTTGCATTTTCTTCTAATTTTCCGTTCAGTTTTCCTGTTTTTTTATCCCTGCCAATGTGCCCTCCTTCAGGATCTTTTGATGATTCCGTTATTCCCAAAAGCTTTAGCATGGCACTGTTAGCTACACTGGCATGGCCTGAAGCATGAATAACAATGATAGGATTGGTCTTACTGATAACATCCAGTTCAGCTTTTGTAGGATGACGATGCTCTGTCATAATTGCATCATCATAACCATTTCCGATAATCGGCTGTTGATCTGTAATTTTTTTGTCTTTGATGTAGTTTTTAATGGTATTCTGTAAATCTTCAATTGAATTTACAGTGCCATAAGGTTCAGGAGATAAATCTACAACATCCATCATCCCGGCTCTTGAAGTAAGATGCCCATGAACATCTATAAAACCGGGAAGTAGAGTTTTTCCATTAAGATTAATCATTTTGGTTGCTGGCTCTGAAAAACGTTCTGCATCTGATTTTGTTCCCGCAAAAAGTATTTTCCCGTCTTTTATTGCTACAGCTTCAACCTGAAGAGGGGTGTCTTCCATTGTTATAATAGGACCTCCGAAATAAAGTATTTCAGCGTTTTGTTGTGGAATCTTATTTTGACAGCTGCTTATGCTTGCAGATAAAAAAATAGTGTACAATATCCTTTTCATAAATAATTAATTCAAATCATAGTGATAAACAAATTTACAAAATAATATATTATTATTAGTGAATTTTATTATGTGTTTATAATTTCATTATATTTATAAGACTAATCTCAATTTTTTAATATAAAATAATAAACTATGGATCTATTTGTGTTAGTGCCAATTTTTGGTGTCATAGCTTTGCTTTATACATTTCTTCAGAGCAACTGGGTCAATAAACAGAATGCTGGAAATGAAAAAATGAAAACAATCAGCGGCCATATTGCAGACGGTGCAATGGCTTTTCTAAAGGCTGAATACAAAATCTTAACGTACTTTGTTGTTGTTGTCGCCATTCTATTGGCAGTAATGGGGTCAAGTAATGCCAACTCACATTGGAGTATCGGAATTGCTTTTGCCGTAGGAGCTGTATTCTCTGCATCAGCAGGGTTTATCGGGATGAAAATCGCTACCAAAGCGAATGTGAGAACGGCAGAAGCTGCAAAAACTTCACTTTCAAAAGCCCTTAAAGTATCTTTTACAGGAGGCTCTGTAATGGGAATGGGAGTTGCCGGACTGGCTGTTTTAGGGTTGGGAGCTTTATTTCTGATTATTAAACAGATTTTTGCCCCTGAAGCTACAGTAGATTCTCATGAAATGGAAAAAACCATCGAAATTCTTACCGGATTTTCTCTTGGAGCTGAGTCTATTGCGCTTTTTGCAAGAGTAGGAGGTGGTATTTATACTAAGGCTGCAGACGTAGGTGCCGACCTTGTAGGAAAAGTGGAAGCCGGAATTCCTGAAGATGATCCCCGAAATCCAGCTACCATTGCAGATAATGTAGGAGATAACGTAGGAGACGTTGCCGGAATGGGAGCCGACCTTTTCGGATCCTATGTGGCGACAGTTCTTGCCACGATGGTATTAGGCAGAGAAACTGTTTCTGATGATGCTTTCGGAGGTTTTGCCCCGATTCTTTTGCCGATGCTGATTGCAGGAACAGGAATTATATTTTCAATGATCGGAACTTTATTTGTGAAAATTAATGACAATGAAGGGTCATCCACTTCCAGTGTACAAAATGCATTAAACCTTGGAAACTGGGGAAGTATTGTAATTACCGCTATTGCTTCTTATTTCCTGGTAACCTATATCCTTCCTGAAAAAATGGTTCTCAGAGGTCATGAGTTTACGAAAATGGGTGTATTCGGAGCTATCATGGTAGGTCTGGTAGTGGGAACTTTAATGAGCATTATTACAGAATATTACACTGCCATGGGGAAAAGACCCGTTTCCAGTATTGTGAGACAATCTTCTACAGGGCATGCAACCAATATTATCGGTGGGCTTTCCGTGGGAATGGAATCTACTTTGCTTCCTATTATTGTATTGGCGGGAGGAATTTATGGTTCTTATCTGTGTGCCGGGCTTTATGGAGTGGCAATTGCTGCAGCTGGAATGATGGCTACCACAGCCATGCAGCTTGCTATTGATGCTTTTGGACCTATCGCAGATAATGCCGGAGGTATTGCTGAGATGAGTGAACTTCCCAAAGAAGTACGTGAAAAAACAGATATTCTGGATGCCGTAGGAAATACAACGGCTGCTACAGGAAAAGGATTTGCCATTGCTTCAGCTGCCTTAACAGCATTGGCCTTATTTGCTGCTTTTGTAGGAATTGCAGGAATTGATGGTATTGATATTTACAGAGCAGATGTTCTTGCCGGACTTTTTGTAGGTGGGATGATTCCGTTTATCTTCTCCTCATTGGCGATTACCGCAGTAGGACAGGCTGCTATGGCAATGGTAGAAGAAGTAAGAAGACAATTCCGTGAAATTCCGGGAATTCTGGAAGGGAAAGCGCAACCGGAATATGAAAAATGTGTAGCCATTTCTACAGATGCATCCATCAGAAAAATGATGCTGCCTGGTGCGATTGCTATCGTTTCTCCTTTATTAATCGGTTTTATTTTCGGACCTGAAGTATTAGGAGGGTTCCTGGCTGGAGCTACAGTATGTGGTGTCTTAATGGGAATGTTTCAGAATAACGCAGGAGGCGCGTGGGACAATGCAAAAAAATCCTTCGAAAAAGGAGTTGATATTAATGGACAGACGTATTATAAAGGTTCAGAACCACACAAAGCATCTGTAACAGGTGATACGGTGGGAGATCCGTTTAAAGATACATCAGGACCTTCGATGAACATCCTGATTAAATTAATGTCAATCGTTTCTCTGGTGATTGCACCTACTTTGTCTGTTTTGCATAAAGATAAAATTGAAGCTAACAGAAAAGCAAAAATTGAAAGCCTTACAGGAATTTCCAGTAGTGCAGTAACTGTAAATGGAGATTCTAAAATAATTACGGTCATTCCGGGAGAAATTAAAGGACACCTTAATGAAAACGGAGACTTTGTATATGAAACAGGTAATATTCAGAAAATAAAACTGGATGGAGGAAAAACGATTGCCTTGGGCGATGGAAGCCAGCTTTACCAACTTTACAATGTGGTGAAACAAAAAGATAAGTCTGCATTAGATCCAAATAAGTGGTATACCATTGAAAACCTTTATTTTGAAACAGGTTCAAGTGATCTGAAAGCAGAATCCGTGCTTCAATTGAATACTTTGTCAGAAATTTTAAATGCTTATCCGGATCTGAAAATAAAACTGGGCGGATATACAGATAACAGCGGTAATGAAGATAGTAACATCAAATTATCCAATCTGAGAGCACAGACAGCCAAACTTAAACTACTCGAACTAGGTATTTCCGGAGACAGAATAGAAGCAGAAGGATATGGTTCACAGCATCCTGTTTGTGAAGCTAATGACACTGATGAATGCAAAGCAAAAAACAGAAGAATTGATGTAAGAGTATTGGCTCTTTAAAATCAATGTGAAAATAGTACAAAAGCATCGCTATGGCGGTGCTT
This sequence comes from Chryseobacterium sp. PCH239, assembly GCF_018924625.1. Taxonomy (NCBI): domain Bacteria; kingdom Pseudomonadati; phylum Bacteroidota; class Flavobacteriia; order Flavobacteriales; family Weeksellaceae; genus Chryseobacterium; species Chryseobacterium sp. PCH239. Next base: position 1,035,301 of record NZ_CP073027.1, on the reverse strand, counting down.
TTTCACGTCTATCCACGTCATAAAAAATCCAGGCAAAAAATATCAGCCATCATCTGTGAAAATTTGTGTGATCTTTGGGAAAAGCAAATCCAGAAAAATCAAAGACTTCTTTTCAAATGCTCCAAAGCCTGAATAATCAATTCATCTTTTTTAGCAAAACTAAACCTGATATAATCAGAATTATCTCTGGAATTGTAAAAAGCAGAAAGTGGAAGGCAGGAAACCCTCTTATCAATGGTAAGCCATTTTGAAAACTCTACATCTGTCATGCTTTTAGAAATAGTCCTGAAATTAACAACTTGAAAAACACTTCCTTCCGCTTTTTGTTCGATCTGAAGCGGTGTTTCTTTAATCATTTCATTAAAAATATCTCTTTTTTTCTGCATGATTTTTTATTGAGATCCGGATCAAATACGTCGAGATATTTTGCGATAGCATATTGTGCAGGAGCATTGGCACTGTAAGAAATATACTGCTGATGACATTGAAATCTTGTTGTTAAAACTTCTGAAGCAAGCATATAACTCACTTTCCATCCCGAAGTATGAAACATTTTACCAAAAGAAAAAATACAGAAAGTCTTTTTCCTAAGTTCAGGATGGATGAAAGAACTGTAATGTTCAGTTTCATGATAACAATAAGTATCATATATTTCTTCTGAAATCAAATAAATATCACGGTCTTTGATCAGTTCATAGAGCTGATTCCAGTCTTCTTTTTTCCATATTTTTCCGGTTGGATTCTGGGGAGAGTTGACAATGACTGCTCTTGTCTTTTCAGTAATACAGTCTTTAAACAGATTCCAATCTATGGTAAAATCACCATCAAGATCATAATAAACAGGAATTCCGCCATTCATTACAACAGCGGGTCCGTACGTATAGTAGGAGGGTTGAATAATAATAACTTCATCACCCTGATTAATAATTGATTTAAGAGAAGTATATAAAGCAAAGGTTGCACAGGGTACAATCGTGATTTCCTTTGTGGTAACCGTTATTTGATGAGCTCGTTTTGCATTGAATCTGATAATGCTCTCCATCAGCAGAGGATTGCCTGCAAGAGGTTCATAGTGATGCGTGTTGTGTTCAGCAGCTTCCTTTAAAAATACTTTCAGGCGTTCATCAATATCAAAATCGGGAAGTCCCAGAGAAAGATCAAAGCTTCCGTGCCTGGCTGCCAGCTCGGACATTTCCGTAAAAAAGGAATAATGAGTAAATCCGTAAATTTCTTTCACTTATTTTGTATTTTTATCAAATATAATAAAATTTTAATATCAAAATTACACTTAAGCTTGTGTGTTGGTAGATTTGTAATGAACTGCATATTATTTTGTCCTATTGATTATTAATACTGGGATTCAATAAAAATTGTTATTTTTAAGAAATTTATCTTTTATGAGAAAAATACTTATTCCGTTGTTGGCAATGGCTGTAGTAACCAGTTGTGGAACGGCAAAAATATCTGACGGGAATGCTTCACATCCTGTTTCAACAAAACATAACAAAGCGTTTAATAATGCCTATAAAGAGATTAATGCAGAGGATTTAAAGAAAAACCTTTACGTCATTGCAGCAGACGATATGGAAGGGCGGGATACCGGAAGCAAAGGACAGAAAAAAGCGGGTGAGTATATGATTAATTACTATAAGAATCTGGGTATTTCAGCTCCTAAAGCACTAGGCTCTTACTATCAGAAAGTACCGTCTGAATTCATGAAGAAAAGAGGAGGAGGTAACCTTCCGGATTCTGAAAATATTTTAGCTTTTATTGAAGGAAGTGAAAAACCGGACGAGATTGTGGTGGTTTCTGCTCATTATGATCACGTAGGAACCAAAAATGGAGTTGTGTACAATGGAGCAGACGATGACGGAAGTGGAACTGTAGCTGTAATGGAAATTGCCAAAGCATTCCAACAGGCTAAAAAAGCAGGAAAAGGGCCTAAAAGATCAATCCTGTTTCTCCATGTTACAGGAGAGGAGCATGGACTTTTCGGTTCAGAATATTATTCCGAAAATCCTGTTTTCCCGTTAGCCAATACCGTGGTTGATCTTAATATTGATATGATCGGACGTGATGATCCTGCCAACAGAGGAAAACAATATGTCTATGTGATTGGTTCTGAAATGTTGAGCTCCCAACTTAAAGTAATCAACGAAGCGGCGAACAAAAGAACCAACAACCTGGAACTGAATTACAAATACGATGACTTGAATGACCCTGAACAATTGTATTACCGTTCGGACCACTATAATTTTGCCAAGCATAATATTCCTGTAGCATTTTTCTTTGATGGTATTCATGAAGATTATCACAAACCAGGTGATGATCCTGAAAAAATTGATTATCAGTTGCTGGAGAAAAGAACCCAGCTTATTTTTACCACTGCATGGGATATTGCCAACAGAGAAGAAAGAATTGTGGTTGACAGAAAATAATTATTAATTTTAATTGGAATGATATTTTTTTAAGCTTTGATAAGGTTAAAAAAATATCATTCCTGTAAACTGCCAGCAAAAACATTACCATGAAAACAATAATCCGGGAAGCAAAGCCAGAAGATATCCCACAAATACAGATTGTGAGAAACTCCGTGAAAGAAAACACGCTATCAGATCCTGGATTGGTTACCGATAAAGATTGTGAGGAATTTCTATTCCAAAGAGGAAAAGGTTGGGTTTGTGAGATGGAAGATCAGATCGTTGGTTTTTCCATTGCAGATCTGAAAGAAAACAATATCTGGGCGCTCTTTGTGCATCCGGATTTTGAAAACCTTGGAATAGGCAGGAAACTCCATGATATTATGCTGGACTGGTATTTTGAACAAAATAAAGATTCCGTATGGCTGGGTACTTCACCTGGAACAAGGGCTGAAATCTTTTACAGAAAATCTGGATGGAAGGAAGCTGGAACCCATGGAAAAGGAGAAATCAAGTTTCAAATGATTTCTGAAAACTGGAAAAATAAAAAATTATGATACCAAAACTGAAATCCATCAGACCTTTTATCGGAGCGCAAAACTTTGAGATCAGCAGAAATTTTTACAGAGATATGGGATTTCAAGAAGTGGTTCTGGAATCTAAATTGTCTTTATTTACAAGAGAAGAAATCGGATTTTATCTCCAGGATTATTATGCAAAAGACTGGGTGGATAATACCATGATCTTTATGGAAGTTGCCAATACTGATGAATTCTGGAAAGAACTTTTGTCTCTGGAGCTTACAGAAAAATATGAAAATGTGATGCTTACTCCTGTAAGAACAATGGATTGGGGGAAAGAGTGCTTTGTACATGATCCGTCAGGAATATTGTGGCACTTCGGTGAGTTTTTTAAGAAATAAATATGATTTACGCATTTGATACCTATTATTATGAGGATTATGCCAATACCGTGTGTATTGCATTTGAAGACTGGACCTCTGAAAAAGAAGTGGAAGTCTTTATAGAACAGATTCCCGTAAGTTCAGAATATGAAAGCGGGGCTTTTTACAAAAGAGAATTACCCTGTATTTTGAGTCTGTTAAAAAAAATAACATTAAGACCAGAAGACATTATCATTGTTGATGGATATGTCACTTTGGATAATGATGGGAAAATTGGCTTAGGCGGCCATCTTTATGAAGAACTGGAAGAAAAATATCCTATTGTTGGGATTGCAAAGAATGAATTTAGAACTCCTGATTCCCAACGAAGAAATGCAGTTCGTGGAGAAAGTAAAACCCCACTTTTTGTAACAGCGAAAGGAATAAATGTAGATGAAGTTCAATTAAAAGTACAACAGATGCATGGCGATTACAGAATGCCTACGCTGTTGAAAAGATTAGACCAACTAAGCAGAGCATAAATAATAAAGTCTTACAAAAAGTAAGATTTTTTTTGTCTATGAATATACCGATTGGTATATTTTGATTATCTTTGTTATATTCCTTTGTCAATATAAAAGGATTTTTTTTAATCAAAAATATACTGATCGGTATATTGTAAAAAATAAATTCTATGAAAGAAGTATTTATAGTCGCCGCAAAACGAACCCCGGTGGGTGGTTTTATGGGAAGCCTCTCTGGATTTACAGCACCACAGTTGGGAGCTATTGCCATTCAGAACGCTTATGAAGGTATCAATCTCTCACCAGAGCATATAGACAGTGTATATATGGGAAATGTGCTAAGCGCAGGACTCGGACAGTCGCCAGCCAGACAGGCTGCGATTTTTGCTAAAATTCCCGTTGATAAAGATGCTACGACAATCAACAAAGTTTGTGCTTCCGGAATGAAATCGGCGATGATGGGTGCACAGCAGATCCAGCTTGGAATGGATCATATTGTTATGACGGGAGGAATGGAAAGCATGAGCAATGTTCCACATTATGTCAAAATCCGTCAGGGGACAAAACTGGGAGATACGAATCTTACTGATGGATTGATTAAAGACGGGCTATGGGATGTCTACAATGATTTCCACATGGGAAGTGCAGCGGAATTACGCGTGAAAAAATATGGACTTACCAGACAGGAACTTGATGATTATGCCCTTCTCTCATACCAGAGAGCTCAGGAAGCGGCAAAAAACGACAAGATTGGCAACGAATTGATCCTAATATCGATTGAAAGTAAAAAAGGAACTACAATCGTTGGTAAAGACGAAGATATTGATAAACTGATCCCAGAGAAAATTTCTCTTTTGAAACCTGCATTTGAAGCCGACGGAACACTTACAGCAGCCAATTCCAGCAATCTGAATGATGGGGCTGCAGCCTTATTATTAGCATCCTCTGAGGCGATAGAACGGCATAATTTAAAACCACTGGCAAAAATAATAGCCTATGCAGATGCCGCTCAGGCACCGGAATGGTTTACCACTTCACCTTCCATCGCTATTCAGAAACTGTTGAAACAAACTGGTCTTAGTCTGTCTGATATCGACTTTTTCGAGATTAATGAAGCGTATTCCTCAGTCATTCTATCCAATCAAAAAATTCTGGATTATGATATCAGCAAGGTAAATGTATACGGAGGAGCAGTGGCATTGGGACATCCGATTGGTGCTTCAGGAGCAAGGATTATGACCACTTTAGTGAATGTTTTACGCCAGGAAAAAGGAAAGTATGGAATTGCCGCCATCTGTAATGGAGGAGGAGGCGCTTCCGCAGTTCTTATCGAAAATATAGACTAAAAGGGATAAATTACCTTAGATTTCAATTATTATATTAAAAGATCTTTCTTAAAGTTAAATTTGAGAAAGATCTTTTTCGTTGGCAACATATTGATTATCTATTGGTAAAACAGAATATTTAATGAGTTCAGACGAAATTTAAAGCTCTATTTTTATTAAGCTGACAAATATCATTACATTGTTATTTTTATTCATTCTAAATAAATATAAATTTGTCCCAAGAAATTGAACAAAGAAAATGAAAAAAATAACTACTCTTTCTGGTATTGTACTTGCATCCCTGACGAATGCGCAGCTGCAATATTGTATGCCAACCTTTCAGTATGGAGCTGACAGCAACATGATCAGTAATGTAACTTTCGGAACGATTAATAATTCCTCATCCGTTCAATCGTCCAATGCACAAATTTATGAGAACTTTACAGCAATATCTACAGACCTGCAGTCGGGAAGTTCTTACCCAATATCCGTGCAAGGTCCTTCCAGTACATTTCCAAGCGATGTAGTTGTTTTTATAGACTTTAATCAGAACGGAAATTTTGATGATGCAGGAGAAAGCTTTTATATAGGAAGACTTGATGCCGCTAATCCGGCTAATGCTTTTACAGTCAATAATACCATAGTAATCCCGGTCAATGCTGCCAGCGGAAGTACAAGAATGAGGGTTCTTAAAAACACCAATGTTCAGGCCTATTCAAATCCGGCAGCTGCTAATTCTATAAGTTCAGCTTGTGACAGCAGTTTAAGAGCAGGGCAGACGGAAGATTATACGGTTAATATCATAGGAAATACGGCCAGTTTCCCGGCTCCTTATTGCGGTACTGAAAATATTACAAGTTCAACCGTGAGTGAAATCAGTACGGTAGAATTTGCCGGAATTGTTAGAAACAGTGCACTTGACGGCAATTCTGATGTTCTTGAAAACTTTACAGCAACAGTGTTTAATGTGAACCGTGGAAATACCTATCCTATAAGTGTGACAGGTGGTACCCATGGCCAGACTACCGTATCTGCCTATGCTTATATTGATTTTAACCATAATAATCAGTTTGATGCTGATGAACAATTTAATCTGGGCTATCTGGATAATTCCAATCCGGTTCCCGGCCGGCAGTCCGGGGTGACAACAGCTAATATTACCATTCCGGCAGGAGCGCAGTTGGGAGAAACCCGTTTCAGACTGGTAAAAGCATATGAATCCAATTCATGGATGGGCGCTTTAAAGAATCTTCCGTGTCCTTCAGATTGGTTTATCGGTCAGGCAGAGGATTATACTTTAAATATTCATCCTGAAAGTCTTTCAACATCAGAAGTTTCCAAAGAGTTACCAGCCCAGGTGAACATATATCCGAACCCTACATCAGGTTCAGTGACAATCAAGATGAAGGAAGGATTGGAGAAATACGAGATTTACAATATGTCCGGACAAAAGATGCTGGAAGGTAATTCGATGACGATTTCAATGGACCGGTTTGTTCCAGGAACTTACTTGATCAAAATTCATACAAAAAATCAGAAAACAGCTACAGAAAAGATTATTAAGAAATAGACACATCATATCTAAATCATATCCATATCAATTTTTGTTTTTTAATCGACAGGTCTTTTACCTGTCGGTTTTTTATTTGCTGTTTTTAAGCTTTTATATTACGATTCAGATCCCAGTAAATCCATCAAATCCTGCTTAGACAATCCCTGAAGTTTTTTTCCGTCAGTGGCAAGCAGATTCTGAGCCAGCTGTTTTTTCTTTTTCTGCAGCGTAAGAATTTTTTCTTCTACAGTATTGGAGCATATCATCCTTACCGCAATTACATTTTTGGTTTGTCCTATACGGTAACTTCGGTCAATAGCCTGGTTTTCAGCTGCAGGATTCCACCATGGATCTACAAGGTAAATATAATCTGCCTTCGTAAGATTGAGGCCCACGCCTCCAGCTTTTAAGCTAATCAAAAATACACGAATGTCTTCATTGTTTTGAAAATGAGCGACCTTTTCCCCTCTGTCTTTCGTTTGACCTGTTAAATATTCAAACTGAATATTGTGGCGTTCCAGTTCTGTCTTTATGAGGTCCAGCATACCCACAAACTGTGAGAAAACAAGGATTTTATGATCTTTGGATTTTCCGAGGATCTGTTCCATCAGAATTTCGATTTTAACGGCATTTTCACCGGAGTATCCCTCTTTCATCAGAACAGGGGAATTACAGATCTGTCTGAGCCTCGTAAGGCCTGTAAGAACATGCATGCTGTTCTTGTTCAGATCATCGTCATCGTTGGCGGCAATAAACTCACGAAGTTCCTTTTCATAAGCATCATAAATTTTGCGCTGTTCCGTATTCATTTCACAGTAGATTACTGTTTCAGTTTTCTGCGGAAGTTCTTTGGCAACCTGTTTCTTAGTTCTTCTGAGGATAAATGGCTTTATCTTTTGCTGAAGCTCTATGGCACGTTTGCTGTACTCAAATTTATCAATAGGGATAGCATAAATGTCTTTAAAATACTGTTTGCTTCCCAACAATCCGGGACAGGCAAAAGAAAGCTGACTGTAAAGATCAAAAGTGCTGTTTTCAACGGGCGTCCCCGTTAGTACGATTCTGTTTCTTGATTGAAGCAGACGTGCCGCTTTATACCTTTCTGAATTAGGATTTTTAATCACCTGTGATTCATCCAGAAACACATAATTGAAATTAAGCTTTTTCAAAAATTGAATGTCCGAAAGTAGCATTCCGTAAGTGGTAAGAACTACTTCGTAATCAGGCATATGAGCGGTTGTTTTTGGACGGTCTGCACCATAATGAAGCAGAACTTTTATGGAAGGTGCAAATCTGCTGATCTCTTCCTGCCAGTTGAAAATCAGGGAAGTAGGAACGACAATAAGATTCGTGGCGTGTCCCCGTTTTTCCCTCTGCGAAAGGATAAAAGCAATGATTTGAATGGTTTTTCCAAGCCCCATATCATCTGCCAGACATCCTCCGAAGTTGAAACTGTCAAGAAAATTAAGCCAGTTGAGTCCGTCATGCTGGTAATCTCTCAACTCAGCATTCAGCTCAGCGGGAACAGCCGTTTCCGGGATGTCTTTTACTTTTGAAAACTTTGTAGAATAGGAGGTAAGTTCTTCCTGAATCTCCTTGCTCAGAATTTCTTTTTCAAATAGTGACGTTACCTCCGAAAAATTGATTTTCGGAATCTTTAAAAGCTCTTCATCAATTTCTCCTGCTCTGAAATAAGCAGCTATCTTTTCCATCCATTCTTCGGGAAGAATTCCCATGCTGCCATCATCCAGCTGGACAAATTTACTCTTATTCCGGATGGCCCGGTGAAGCTGTTTCAGAGAAGCTTCTTTGGGACCAAATCCTACTTTCAGTTTAGCGTTAAACCAATCCAGTCCGCTGGTAATCTGAATATTGATTTTTGCCCGGTGAGGGTTTAATTTATTGTTTTTTAATTCGTTAAAACCAAGTATGATGATTCCTTCATTTCTCCAGGTCTCAAATGCTTCAAGAAACCAGTTGTTATCCAGGAACTTATCCCTGTGGAGATAAAAATACTGATAGCCGTCCATCTGGTCTTCAAAATCAGGGTGCTGCTGCATCACCAAAGAAGTAAAGCGGGCTTCGGCTGATTCATTTCTTTCTATTTTAAATGGATTTCCATTCTGATCGGTATCAAAAATCTGCTTCCTGGAATAGACCGGGACCTCCACATCACCATATTTCATAACGGGAGTAATTCCTATATAATTTTCCTGCTGACGGAGATAAATGACTTTTTCAGTCTGATAATTCTTGTCTTCAAGTTGTACTTTTGTTGCAGGTCGTATATAATTGTAATTGATATGAATACGTTCTTCTAAAGAAGAGAGAATGTCCTGCATAAATGCTTCATATTTTGAAGAATGAACCAGTAATATTTCATTATGAGCCTTAAAGAACCGGATGATTCTGAGCATGTCAGGATCGTCTACAAAGTTGAAAACGTTACGGTTATAAACAAAATAATCATTTCTGAGAACAATATTTTTAAATGGAAGAGCAATGTCATTAAACAACAGTTCTCCGGTGATTTCAAAAAACGGATCTTTCTTAAATACAGATAATTGAACCTCTGCATCTAAAGTGTTTAATTCAATATGGGAAAGTGACTTTGCGGAAACGGTTTCTGCGATTTCCCGGTCATGATAATAGACTTCCAGCTCCAGAGGATTCTTTACAATGAGCTTTAAAGCTTCCAGTTCTGAAGGATTATAATCTTCATTGTAATTATTCTGAAAAGAAGTGATAGCAGTGTAAAATTTAATATCTGCAGGTTTCTCCGCTTTCCATATGAGCTGCATGGCATCTACGGGAGTGACCGGATTTTTGATTTTTCCTGATTGCGTTATCTCTGCCTCCATAAGAGAGAAGGTCATGTGATTATAATAGCGGTGTTTACCGATAACCATTATTTGCTTTTTACCCGATTCCAATACTGCCAGCTCATCCAGTTTAGAAGGAAGCTGAGGAAGTAGATCTCCTGTCAGCATTACATCATCTACAGGAAGTATTTCCTTGATTTTGGGCAATATCTGAATTTGGCCATCTTTGTATTCCAATTCAAAATACTGATCCAGATCCGGCTCGTTTTCCAGACCATATCCTCTGGCTTTAGGGAGAAATATTTTCTTGCGTAGCGTTTCATCAAAAAACAATCGATAATTTTTATCTTCAATAATGCAGTGAATAATCTCTGCCTGATGAGTACAAAGCTGTTTTTTTTCATGGTCACAGGTGCAGGAACAGAGTAATGAACTGTTGATTTTGCTGATACTGACCACCGGAAAATCCTGCAGTGAAGATTGTTTTGTAAATATTCCTGTATTGTTTTCAATAGCAACAGGATAGATTTCACGAAAATCCCTGATCCCGATAAATGCACTGTCTGAGGTATGTTTCAGCAGGTCATATACGGAAAGTGTACTGATATTGATGTTGTCAAGAATATATTCTGCCATAAAAATAGATCGGGACAAACTTACAAAAAACAAATATATTAAAGAATCCGTTTTGGCTACACCTTACCCCATTTTGGCAACTCGGGCGTTTGTTGTAATGCAGAACTTTGTCCTGTAATTTTAAACCAAGAAAAATGAAAACAATTTTTATAACAGGTGCTTCTACAGGATTAGGAAAAGCAGCTGCCCAATTATTTCAAAACAACGGATGGAAAGTAATCGCCACTATGAGAAACCCTGAAGCAGCAGCTGATCTTGCGGCTTTGGAGAATGTAACTGTACTTCCGCTGGATGTTACCAATCCGGAACAGATTAAGTCTACTGTAAAGCAGGCTCTTGAACTTGGAGACATCGATGTGGTGTATAATAACGCAGGATATGGCCTTATAGGACCTTTGGAAGCGCTTTCTGATGATCAGATTGTCAAACAGCTTGACACGAATTTATTAGGGGTTATACGCGTTACACAGGCATTTATTCCTTACTTCAGAGAACAGAAAAAGGGAATGTTCATTTCTACAACGTCTATAGGAGGACTGGTAGCATTCCCATTAGGTTCTACTTATCACGCAACCAAGTGGGCGCTTGAAGGGTGGAGTGAAAGCTTAGCTTTTGAGCTTAATACTTTGGGAATTGATATTAAAACGGTGTCTCCCGGAGGAATCAAGACGGATTTTGTAAGCCGTTCACTGGACTCAGCATCCAGTCCTGCTTATGAAGACATGACGAATTCTCTGTTTTCTAAAATGGAAGGAATGATGGAAGCGGCTTCTACACCGGAACAGATTGCAGCAGTAGTCTATGAGGCTGCAACAGATGGTAAAAAACAATTGAGATATGTGGCCGGAGAAGATGCTAAAGCCATCTATGCACAGCGTCTTGAACTTGGTGATGAGGCATTCAGAGAGCAGTTCGGAAAACAGTTTATGTAATCAGATTTTTGAAAGACAGTATAAAGTAAATTACATTGTACTGTCTTTTTACTCCAATAATTTATAATTTTATATCATGGAAAAGAAAGATAATATTCCGCTGAAGATCTCATCCATATCAGAATTACACGATATGCTGCAGCTGCCCAAGCCGCTTCATCCGTTGGTAAGCCTTGTGGATAATACGAAAATGAGTATCAGAAAAGATATGCTGAAGAGAAGCTTTATCCTGAATTTTTATAAGATCTCATATAAATATTCCACGGTCGGGAAAATGGGTTACGGACAGGGATATTATGACTTCAATGAGGGAGGAATGATGTTTACGGCTCCCGGTCAGGTTCTTTCTACTGATGAGAATGCAGAATACTGCGGGTATACTTTGCTGGTACATCCGGATTTCATCAGAAGTTATCCTTTGGCAAAGAATATCAAAAACTTCGGTTTCTTTTCTTATGATACGAATGAAGCACTGCACTTGTCTGATCAGGAAAAGACAACGATAACAGGCTTGTTGGATAATATTGGAAATGAATTAAATACAGCTATTGATGAAGTGAGTCAGGACGTTATTGTTTCTTATATTGATGTGCTTCTTAATTACAGCAACCGTTTTTATAAAAGACAGTTTATCACCAGAAAGGCAGTTAATAATGATGTACTGGCTAAAATGGATGTTGTGCTGGAAAAGTATTTTAACGAGCAGGAAACCTTAAATAAAGGGCTTCCTACGGTAGAATTTCTGGCCTCCACACTCAATCTGTCACCCCATTATCTGAGTGATATGCTTCGTAACCTTACCGGATTAAATGCCCAGCAGCATATTCATGAAAAACTGATTGAGAAGGCGAAAGAATATCTTACTACCACAGGTTTTTCTGTATCTGAAGTAGCGTATGCTCTTGGATTTGAACATCCGCAGTCTTTCAATAAGCTGTTTAAAAAGAAAACCGATAAAACACCTCTGAGTTACAGACAGTCTTTCAACTAAATAAAAAACACCTGGTTCAAATATCAGGTGTTTTTTTATTGTATACTTTTTAGCCAACACGTTGCTTTTCTTTGATCAAAGCTTCAATTTTGCTTTTTGCAGCTGCCCATTCATCATTCAAAATACTGTAATAAGCGGCATTTCTTGTAGTACCATCGCTGAGAACTTTGTCTTTACGTAAAATACCTTCAAATACACCACCGATTTTTTCGATCGCTTTTCGTGATCTGAAATTATCGTCTTTCGTTTTCAACTGTACCCTGTTTGTTTTCAGTACATTAAAGCAGAAGGTGAGGAGCAGTAATTTGCATTCAAGATTGATGGCTGTTCCCCAGAACTCTTTGGTGATCCATGTCCATCCGATTTCCAGTTTTCTGTCTGCCGGATATATTTCAAAAAAGCGTGTGGAACCAATCAGTTTTCCGGTTTCTTTATGTCGTATTACAAATGGATATTGATTTCCGGTTTCTCTTTCTGATAAGGCGAATTCATACGTTTTATAAAACCGGGTTTCTTCAGAACAATCGGTAGGAATCAGTTCCCAGAGTTCTTTATCTGAAGCAGCAGCATATAATTCTTCAAAATGCTCTTTTTCAAGGGGAATTAATTCAACAGTTTCTCCTTCCAAAATAGTTGGATAGGCGATCCATTTTTCTTTCATGGCTCATTTTTTATACAACGAAATTAATAAAAAATGAAAATCTGTATTCAAAAAACAAAGTGATTTTCCATCATAAGGAGATCCACATTTCCATTATTGGTTAAAATGGAACATAAAAATGACAAAAATGAACTACATTTTAATAGCGCAGCGTGTCTAAATTTGCAAAAAGGATTTTTATTACCCTGTTATAATGAACGAGACCCCATCTTTTAATGCAAAAATGCCGACCGCCTGTTTTTTACTATTCTTTGCCCACGGGCTTGTTTTTTCTTCCTGGGCGAGCCGGATTCCTATCATTAAAACTGCTCTTTCCATTACTGAAGCCCAATTGGGAACACTTTTGCTTTTGATGCCGATAGGACAGCTGTCGACGATGGTTCTGGCCGGAAAACTGATCAGTATTTACGGAAGCAGCGGAATTATCAAAAGATGCTTTATGCTGTATCCTTTTTTTCTTCTCTTAATTGGTTTATCACCTTCTTACTGGACTTTAGGGGCCGTTCTGTTCTTTTTCGGTGTGTCCGGGAATATGTGCAATATTGCCATCAATACACAGGCAATTGAGATAGAATCTATCACGAAAAGAACTCTTCTTTCTTCCTATCACGGAGCATGGTGTTTTGCAGGGCTTACGGGGGCAGTCATAGGTTTGCTGATGATTAATCTCCATGTAGGAACTTTTTACCATTTTGCTGTTATTTTCATTCTGGTAGGAATACTTTGGTTTTACAGTACAAAAAATCTGACCAATATTATTCATAAAGCAGAACCGCAGACCCGTTCAATTTTCAAAGCAGTGAATCCTACACTGATTGGTTTGGGAATTATAGGCTTTCTGAGTATGGCGATTGAAGGAGCGATGTTCGACTGGAGCGGGGTTTATTTTCAAACTATAGTTAAAGCACCTGAAAACCTTGTCATACTGGGGTATACGAGTTTTATCTTAATGATGACTTTAGGTCGTTTTATCGGGAATAAAATCATTGAAAAGTATGGGAAAAAGATCGTTTTGCAGTGTTGTGGACTGCTGATGAGCAGCGGGCTTTTTCTAAGTGTTTTCTTTCCGGAACTGTGGATCTGCATCATTGCTTTTATGATCATTGGCCTCGGAAGTTCCCTGAGTGTGCCTTCCGTTTACAGTACAGTAGGAAAAGTGAGTACAGTAGCTCCGAGTATTGCTTTATCATTTGTTTCCAGCATATCGTTTTTAGGATTTCTGATGGGGCCTCCTCTTATCGGATATATTGCGGAAAGTTTTGATCTAAGATATTCATACGGTCTTTTTGCCTGCTTTGGAATTTTACTGGCGATTATGGCGGGTCAGATGAAAGTCTTCAGGAAATCATAATTAATTTCTTTTTAAGGGATTTTTGACATCTTTTAAGCGTTTTTTGACATGTTCCGGCTCATGGTTGTTATTTAATCTTGCATTGTAAAATACTTTTTATCTTTATTAAAAATTTCCTTTTATGAAGCCGGTCTCAGGAATTGTATCAGAATCTGTTATTGACCATTCTTTTTCCGTAAAACGATTGGAAGATGATCTCCCATATTTCGTGGATTTTGTGAGGCTTAATTATCATCACATTGTAATGATTGAAAAAGGTAAAGGAGTACTGGTGATAGATGAGCACTCTTTTGATATCACAGATCAGGAAATTTTTTTACTCTCAAAAGGTCAGATCTGCAGATTTGAAAATGATGCTGAAGTCTGTGGCTATCATATTTCCTTTGGCGATTGTTTCTGGGAAAGAGTTCCTTCCAGTGCCAGCAATTGCAAGGCTGTTCTGTTTAATAATGCTGCTGCGAATCAAAAACTGATACCGGACCAAGTTGAAACAGATGAATTTTTAAACTTATGTAAAAACTTATTGACGGAATACAAAGCAACATCTTATACCAATCAAATGGATGTACTGGCGGCCTATTTAAAAATCATGATGATCAAGCTGGCGAATGTAAAAATGGTAAAAGAGGATACTTTTGACAGTCAGGATTATATCATTTACCGCAAATTTATGGAATTGCTGAGCAGTCAGTATCATAGCCTTCACGCCGTGAATGATTATTCGGAAAGATTGAATATTACGCCAAGAAGGTTAAGTGAATTGTGTAAACGGTGTTCTGATAAAAGTGCTAAAGAAATCATCAACGGACAGATTATAGCAGAGGCAAAAAGACTTCTTCAGTTCAGTTCCCATTCTGTAAAAGAGATTGCTTATCAGCTTCATTTCGGTACACCGGAACAGTTCAGCCACTTCTTTAAAAAAAATACGGAAATATCTCCGGCAAACTATCGCAGTAAGTTCATTCATATAGGAATATAATTTCGACGGAAATTTTGACATCTTATCGGCATTTATTGATATTCCGAAGCATTTCTAATCAGGATATCTTTGGATAAAATTATATAAAGATATGTCAGTACATCGTATGAAAGAAGTTGCGGGAATCATCATCCCGGACAGTAAAATTGCAACAGAAGCCACAGAACTTCTATTGGAACACGGAACAGAATTTATCTACAATCACTCTATGCGTGTTTTTCTATTTTCTTCCTTAAATGCAAAACGTGAAAACAAAGCGCATGACTCGGAACTATTGTATGTAGCATCCGTATTTCACGATCTGGGGCTTGTTTCTCATTACAGCAGCCCGGATCTGAGATTTGAAGTAGACGGAGCCAATGCAGCCAGAGACTTTTTGAAGGGGTATGGTATTGCTCAGGATAAACTTCAGCTCGTTTGGGACACCATTGCCCTTCACACTACCATTGGAATTGCGGAACATAAAGAAAATGAGGTTGCTTTAATGTATTCAGGAGTGGGATTGGATGTGATGGGCGAAGGCTATGAAAACCTGAGTGCGGAACATCGGGAAGAGATTATCAGAACTTTTCCGAGAAAGGATTTCAAAAAGAAGATCATTCCTACATTTTTCGGTGGTTTTGAACATAAAACCGAAACTACTTTCGGAAATATAAAAGCAGATGTATGTGCCTTCATGATCCCAAATTTTGAAAGGAAAAACTTCTGCGACTGTATTTTACATTCTCCATGGTCTGAATAGGAAAATAGCTCTTTCAAAAAATAAACAGCCCCGGACATTCTTAGATGATCAGGGCTGTTATGGTTTATATCCAGTTTTCTATAAGATGAAGCCAGAGTGCTTTTTCTTTATCAAGCAGAAATACCGCAGATGATTTTCTCTTAGTCAGGACTTCTCCAGTGACCTGTGTTTCAATATAGGTAGCAAGTCCGTGATGCGCAGAATGATTGACTTCAATATTTTCAACCTGAATGCTTCGCTCCGGGAACTTTCCAAATACAGTCGGAAGCCATTCTTCAAGCATAGATAGGGTAACAGTATCTCCGTTTCCATTAATCATTTTAAAATCTTGTGAAAATCCGGCTAATAATTCTTGATAAAGACTTTCCTGATTTTCGGCTTTCCCCTGAAACCATTTTTCGATATTCCCGTGGAATTCTTCTATTTCGCAAATGATCTTTTCTGTATTATTCATAATTAAATGTATTATATCTTTTGATTTAAACTTATCTTTTAATTAATAATTTTGCTTAATCTGTTTCGTGCCCAGAGCCCAGCCAGCTGAAAAATACCTATCATTCCTACAGCGGCTGCAAAGGCTTCTGTAAACCCCAGAATTGGGATTAGATTAAAGAACAGCGTACCAATAACAGCTCCTCCGGTAACGCTCCCAATCTGAATACCAATACTTACCAAGCCTGAAGCCTGCCCGGCTTTATCTTTTGAAACCAGGGAAATGGCCGTCCGCATCATGACCGGCATAATCGTACCATGTCCAAATCCGGCAATAAACAATGTCAGATGAGTCACAAATGAGGGTTTGTGCTGAAAATAAAAAACAGCTGCACTTATAAGAAATCCTGTCATTAACAATCCTAATCCTATATAGATCATTTTGGATGCGTTTAATTGTACTCTGGAAGTAACCAAAGGTGCCAGAAAAAAAGCGAGACCATAAGGAATGATGGCAAATCCTGTCTGCATTGAATTTTGATGAAGAAACTGCTGTAGATAATAAGGATAGCAAATAAATAAACCAGCTGTGAAATTATAAAAGAAAATAATCAGAAGACTTAATGCGAAAGGTTTATGCTGCAATAAAGCCGGCTCTATAAGTATGGGGCGATTATCTTTGAGCTGTTTCTTCTCGTGTTTTAAAAATAAAATTATTAATACGATTCCGGTGACAAATATTCCGAAAATCCACCATGCCCATTCGAATTTCTGGCCGAAAATAAGAGGGCAGATGAGAAAAAGTAAGGCAATAACTAATAACAAAGCTCCCACAAAATCAATACCTGTTTGTTCTTTCGGGTTACTGTTGCCCATAGTAAAATGAATGCCCAGAATACAGATAATAGTAATTGGCACATTGACAAGAAACACCATTTCCCAGGAAAAATTTCCCCAATGCATGCTTAAAAGAATTCCGCCAAATAACTGTCCGATCACCGAAGCAAGACCAAATACCGAACTGAAAACACTTACGGCCTTAGGCTGTTCCTGACTGTTGAAAAGGTCTTTTATAGAAGCCAGTACCTGTGGAGCAAGCAATGATGCACCAACACCCTGAAACAATCTGAAAGTAATTAACCATGTAACATCCGGAGAAAAAGCGCAGGCAAGAGAGGAAAACAGAAAAGTATACAATCCTGCTATAAATATCTTTTTACGTCCGTAAATATCACCCAGGCGTCCGCCACACACGACAAGTGCGGCATAGGTGAGTCCATAAATGGCTATAACCATCTGAAGCTGATGATCACTGGCGTTCAGTGATTTTTTGATGGAAGGCAGAGCCATATTAACAATAAAATAATCCAGTGGTGATAGAAAAGCACCTGCAATCAGAAAGTTGAGTGCCTGCCACCGTTTCGGATGTATGTTCATATTTTTTTGAGCAAAATTACCTCCTTTGTGTTCTGTTAAAATTGTACTTTTGGAGGAAAATACAGTGTGTCATGAAAGGATTGCCTCTTGAAGAGATTGATGTGAGAGAATTAGAACTGAAAGAAGAGATTGTACTTAAAACAAACACTTTTCTCTCATTCGTTTATATTGTGAAGGGAAAAGGATCGCTTACTTATGATGGGCGAAACATTAATTTCTCTCAGGGCAAGCTCTTTATTATTCCACAAAAAGAGTTTTATCGTTTTGAAAGTGAGTCTGCCCAGCTTATTACAATTCAATGCCCGGTGGAGTTTATTGATAAAATCCGTTTGGAAGCGGACCGTATTGAAAGCTGTGAGAATTTACATAAACTACAATACATCAGCCATAATTATCATGCAAGAGCAGGCTGTGTCTTCAGAGATAAAAATGATGAGCGCTTTGCAGAAACCCTTATTCTGCAAATTGCAAATGAATTCAAAAATAAAGCTGAGGATTATTTAATTATCCGCAACTGCATGTCGATCCTTCTGAACCTTATTGCCCGGAATATCATTCAGAGTGAAACTTCAGATCTGCAGGAAAACCGGAAAGCTTTCTCCATCATGAAAATCATTGCATATATTCAGCAACATATAAAAGACCGTGAGAAAACCGGAATTCAGACTATTGCCGGTCATTTTGGGATTTCCGGGAATTATTTCGGAGAATATTTTAAACAGCAGACAGGAATTTCTTATCAGGATTATCTGCTGGACTATAGATTAAAACTGGTGGAAACCTATTTAAAATACAGCAGTGTCAGACTCAGTGAGATTGCCTACGAGCTCCAGTTCAGCGATGAAAGCCACCTTTCCAAACTGTTCAAGAAATACAGAGGAGTAACTCCCGGAGAATACAGGAAAAGTTTCAAGTAAATATCTTTTTATAAGAAGGCTTTTTTTATTAGGTTAAGATTTGATTTTAAAAAAAATATAAAGTTAACTATATAGTTGACTTTATATTTTTATATATTTACTGCAAATATATTTCAGATGGATTTTGACTTTATTAAAGAATTAGGATATAAAGCTTTGGATAGCAGACTGAAGAGAATTAGTGACCGCATGTCTCATGATGTGCGGAAGTTTTATAAAGAATTCGGAATTGATGTGGAACCCAATTGGTATCTGGTTTTTATGTTGCTGCAGAAAAAAGGCGAAATTTCTATTACCGATATCGCTGAGCCTTTGGGCTATTCACATCCATCCGTTGTGGCTATCGTCAAAAAAATGAGCGAAAGCGGTTATCTCATCATCAAAAAAGATAGTGCAGATAAGCGAAAGCAGATCATTTCATTATCTCCCAAAGCCATTGATATGCTTCCTCAGCTGAAGCAGATCTGGGACAGTTGTGAAAAAGCAATTCTGAAGGTATTATCAGAAGATCTGTCGATTTTAACGTATCTGGATGATATTGATCAGGAATTAAAAAATGAATCTTTTCATCACAGATTTAAACAAGAATATTTAAAATCAATTCAATCATGAAGGCATTATTTCTCATTACAGCATTTCTTTTTTCCACGAATTTGATTTCGGCAACAGAAACGAAAATCATGATCAGAGCCAAAGCAAAAGATGCAAAGTTTATCGGAACTTCATTGGGCGGCGCTCATATTATCATCAGAAACAAGCTTAATCAAAGGATTCTGGCAGAAGGAAACACTACCGGAAGCACGGGAAACACAGATCTGATTATGAAAACGCCCAAAGTAAGAGGAAACTCCATTGCAGATGAACAGACAGGAGGTTTTATGGCTGCCATAGATATTGATGAACCTACATTTGTGAATATAGAAGTAATCTCTCCTTTGAACAGCAAGCAGGCTCAGGCGGTAGTAAGTACAGAGCTATGGCTGATTCCCGGGAAACATATTCTGGGAGAGGGAATTATCCTTGAGATTCCGGGGTATATTATTGATATTCTGAAACCCAGAACCCATCAGTATATTGCACTGAAAAGTATTAAAGATAAACCTTTCCTGTTTCAGGCCAATATTGTGATGATGTGCGGATGTGTTATTGATAAAGGAGGCGTGTGGAATTCCGATGAAATAGAAGTGAAAGGAATCCTGAAGAAAGACGGAAAATTTGTGAAAAATGTAGAGATGTCTTTAGTTTCAACCAATCTGTTTGAAGGAGATCATATCATCAGTTCGCCGGGAAACTATGAGCTTGTTCTGTATGCCTATCATGAAAAAACAGGAAATACAGGCGTGGATAAGGTCAATTATGTAGTTTTCGAATAAATGAAACTCAATATATGGGAATGAAAAGAGACTTCCGAAAAGTCTCTTTTTTTATGCAGAACAAATTATAAAACCTGAAGCTCTTTAAATACTTCTATAATGGCTTCAATAAGTCCTTTATCTACATTTTTTTCGGAAGCAGCATCGGGGAGAAGAGCTCTTAAGTCACCGTGATCATCACGCTCGATAACGACTTCAGTTCCATCTACGTCTACATACAGTTTATATCCGTAAGAGAATGTAGCCAGCTTTCCATTGAAAAGCAGTTCTTTGCCCTTATAAGTTACCGGTACTTCAAATTCTTCCATGCGTAAGCTTCTATTATAATTGGAGCAAATGTCGGAAAATTTTAATTCATATCATCATATAAACTGTAATGATAAAGCCAGATCATGCAAATTATTAAAAATATTAATGGAGTAAATCTGTATATTTATCCTTAGTTATGGAGTCATTTCCAAGCAGGAATGATCAATGAATTTGAATTAAGGAATTATGAAAGATACAATCACCATTTTCTGGTTCAGGCGCGACCTGAGATTGGAAGACAATATCGGACTTCATCACGCTCTGCAGTCTGATGCACCGGTACTACCTATTTTTATATTTGATACTGATATTCTCGGGAAGCTGGAAGATAAAGAAGACCGCAGGGTTGATTATATCCACCAGGCTTTGACGGATATCAATATTTCATTAAAAAAGCATCACTCAAAAATCAATACCTATCATGGTAAACCTATAGAAATATTCAGAAAATTGTCCGAAGAGTATACTATTAAAGGTATTTTCTGCAACAGAGATTATGAACCTCAGGCAATTGAAAGAGATAAGGAAATCTATTATTTTTTCAAAGAAAAAAATATTCCTTTTAAGGCCTGTAAAGATCAGGTGATTTTTGATAAGGATCAGATTGTTAAAAAAGACGGTTCGCCTTACACGGTTTACACTCCTTTTGCCAAAAAGTGGCGGGAAGCCTTAACTCCTGAGCATTATCAATCTGTTGAATTGGATTGTAAGAACCTCTTTCCACAGAAATATTCTGAGATTATGGCATTAAAGGAAATAGGTTTCAAAAAAACAGATTTTGATTTTAAAAAACCGGTCCTGGAGGCGTCTATTATTGATGATTACGATAAGTACCGTGATTTTCCGGCATTACAGCATACCACACAGCTCGGAATTGCTTTACGCTTTGGAACCATCAGCATCAGAAAGTGTGTGGCTTTTGCATTGAAGCATAATGCGGTATGGCTGTCGGAGCTGATCTGGCGTGAATTCTTTATGCAGATTTTATATCATTTCCCACAGGTGGTTCATCAGTCTTTCAAAAAGCAGTATGATAATATCCACTGGCGGAATAATGAAAAAGAGTTTAAGCACTGGTGTGAAGGAACCACAGGGTATCCGATTGTAGATGCCGGAATGAGAGAGCTGAATGAGACAGGCTATATGCATAACCGGGTAAGAATGATTGTCGCGAGCTTTTTATGCAAACATCTGTTGATCGACTGGCGTTGGGGGGAAGCGTATTTTGCATTAAAACTGAATGATTATGACCTGTCTGCCAACAATGGAAACTGGCAGTGGGCTGCAGGCTCGGGATGTGATGCAGCACCTTATTTCAGGGTTTTTAATCCAACGGCTCAGACAGAAAAATTTGATAAAGACTTACTGTACATCAAAAAATGGCTCCCTGAATGGAATACACCAGCATATCCATCACCCATTGTAGAACACACCTTTGCCCGCGAAAGAGCTTTGTCAGAATATAAGAAAGCATTAACATAAATAATGTGATATGAAAAATGCCCGGTAACAAAACGTCACCGGGCATCAACCAATTGATATTTAATATGAAAAGTTACTTACTAAAGTAACAGGATCATCAGATTGTTTTCAGATACAGCTCCTGTAATTCCTGCGCTGTAAATGCTTTGGAAGGTAAATTCTGGACAAGTTCTCCCTGTTTCATAATACCGATATTGGTAGCAACACTTACCGCATTGAAAATATCATGAGTTGCCATTAAAACCGTTCTGCCTTCTTTACCCAGCTGTCTTACAATTTCTGTAAATTCTGCAGTAGCAATCGGATCCAGCCCGCTGGTAGGCTCATCCAGTAGCAGTACTTTTGCATCTTTGGCCAGAGCAATGGCAATTCCAACTTTCTGGCGCATCCCTTTGGAATAACCGCCCAATGCTTTATGATGGGCGGTTTCCTGCAAACCGGTACGTTTAAGGAGCGCAGACAGTTCATCTTTCTGGTAATCAAAACCTGCGATTTTGGAGAAAAAATCAAGGTTTTCTATTCCTGTAAGGTTAGGATATAAAAGAACGGTTTCAGGAATGTAAGCCAGGTGTTTTTTTATCTTTTGCGGTTCTTCTTTTACAGAAATGTCATTAATAAAAGCATCTCCGGAAGTTGCTTTAATGAGTCCCAGAAGAATATTGATGGTTGTACTTTTTCCTGCTCCGTTTTGTCCGAGCAGCGCAAAAATTTCTCCTTTTTTTACTTCCAGATTAAGAGAATGAAGTGCGGTGAAATCGTTGTATTTTTTATGCAGGTTGACTGTTTTTAACATAGTTTTCTGTATTTGTATTGTGAAAGAATGATGAATAAAGCAATGAAGATGAGGTAGGGAAGAAGTATCTGTATCCATTTGATAGAGGAAGAGAATTTGAAAACCTCTATCGTTTGTTGTGCCCAGTTGACAGATTCCGTACTCTTACCTGAGAAAATAAGAGGGTAGAAGAACAATCTTTTTTTCTCATGGAATTTTTTGAGCGATGAAGCATACTGTAAGTGATTCTGCAGATCAGATTTTGCCAGATGACTTTCTACAAGCTGAGTATGTAGATTGGGAAGGAAATAACCTAAATAGGTTGCTGCTTTATTCCGTTTTTGCATTTTTTCTGTATACTGTTCTGATGATTTTGCAGATTCAAGATCTCCCATATGCTGCATGGCATAATACCAGGTCCAGGTGAATGCATCATTTTCTTCTACAGTGAAATTGCTGTATTGTGGATAGGCTTTGTAAAACTTTTCCATGGTAGGACGTTTGGCTTCATCCCATTTGTTGTGATAGCCTTCTCTCTGTTCCATCACAGCTTTAAGGGACTCATGAACCGGATAAAGCTTCTGTATCAGAATATTACTGCTCATCGGGATAATAAAATTGATGCCCACCCATACAATCAGAAGAATTAATGCGTTTTGAGCCGATGATTTCCGAAAAGACACAATCCATCTGCACAGGGAAAACCAGATCAGAATATACAACCAACCACTGACCATAAAAGCAATATAGTACGAGTCTAAAGGTATTTTTATCCAGACCGAAGCGATGATAATTAATACAAAATATACAACTGTAACAGCCAAAAGACGGATGAACATCTTATGATCCAGAAGCTTTTGTAAATTACCGCTCTGAACCGACAGCAGCTTCCAGGTTCCTCTTTCTTCTTCCTCAGAAATCAGATTATAGCAGAATGCAACAATCACCAGTGGAAACAGGAAAACAACAACGAAACTAAAGTCAAAATTTCCAACTGCGGCATTGGCTGGATTATAAAAATCAGCATTGTAGCGCTGTTCCTCGAGATTTCGGATGGTTACTCCCTGAATAGAAGGATTCAGGTCACGCATTCCGATATTTAAAGCGGCAAGTCTGGGTGTTTCATTCACCAGATTGAATTTAATATAATAAAGAACCAGCCCCAGATCATCTTTGTGAAATTTTGTATTTCTTTCTATACTTTCTTTTTGAAATGCTCCACTTCGGGAGATGATGTCTTCGTTTCTGTCTAAAAATTTTTTCCCTGTATAAATAGCCATCAGCCCGGCTATCAATAAAAACAGCAGAGCAATGATATAGGCTTTGTTACGGTAAAATTGAGTGTATAAATAACGATTCATTTAGATTAATTTTAATTTTCTTCCACTTATTTCGATCGCAATAATGCAGATAGCCATCCAGAGAATTAATGCAGCAGCAGGTATTGGCTGTTGTTTCATGCTGTCCGGAACAGAAGTATACCGATATTGGAAATCCGGGAACTTTTCCCAGTTGTGTTTGTCGATGACGGCAGGCGGTCCGCCATTTTCCGGTTTAATATTACTGATCTTCTCAATCTGCAAATCATTTAAATGTTGAGCCATCTGATAACGATATTCTTCTGCCTGTTTTTGAAACTGGTTATAAGAGAAGAAATCTGTGCCCGTTGCAATCATTGAAAAATTTTTGATCGCAATGGCAGGATTAATCAGTCCTGAAATATCAGTCAGATTTTGCTGTTTACTGTAAATGTTCTGCAGTTCTTTCTGATGTCTGATATAGATATGTGAACTTATTTTTTCCCCTTCCTTCATAACGAATCCGCCATAGTTGAAAGGAAGTTCATTGGTTGTTTTTACCTGATACTTTGCCAGCAGAGAGTCTTTGATTTTTTTGAAATGCGGATCATCAGGATTATGGCTGTCTCCAGACTTTAAAATATCCTTTTCCAGGCTCGTTTCAAAAGCAATCCGGGAAGGGGCAGGATATAAATTCTGCGCCGCAAACTGAATTCCTTTAGGCAAAACAATGATGAAAAGAAGCCAGAAACCAATAAGGCTGATCAACGCAGATGAGGTACTTTTACTATTTGCAGAAACCACTACGGTCAACGTGCAGATAAAAAAGTAATAGATCATATAAGCAGGTAACAGAAATGATAAGCGTAATGCAATATCCGCTGTATTGGTAGCCTCCGACATGAATGCAGCCATGAAAACAATGGGAATGACCGGAATCAGGAAACATAAAGAAAACAGCCAGAGTCCCAGGATTTTACCCCAGATAATATCTCTTCCGGAAGTTCCCTGCACACTGATGATCTTTAAAGTAGCATTCTCACGCTCCTGAACAATTAATCCAAATCCTAGAAAAAGAATAATCAATGGAACAATACTCTGCAGAATAAATGCACTGCTAAATGCCCCAAATCTGACTAAAGTTCCGGAACTTCCTGCTTCCGAAAGGTTGGCAGTATTTTGTTTATGCGCCTCCAGAAATATAACATTTCCAAGGTAATCATCCAGTCCGTTGTCAAAAATATTTAGTGGATGCCCGATTCTGAAAACCAGATAACCATAATGAGCCATACGGTGCGGATGTTTGTCTGGTCTGTGCTCCCAGTTTTCCCGGACTTCTTTCCGGTATTCTTTTATTTTCGAAAAAGAATCCGTGTATTTTGTATATCCTATACCAATACTCAGCATACAGAACAGGAGTACGGCAATCGTGGTGAGCAGATTTTGTTTTCCTTTAAACAAATCCTGCCAGGTTTTTCTCACCATCAGTTGTAAGTTTGAAATAGCCATAATTTAAAATTTATAAGTAGCAGTTAGTAAATAATTTCTTGGAGTTCCCGGAAACAGTCTTAAATAGTTCTGAGCTCCTATCCAGTAGACTTTGTTGGTGATGTTATTCAGATTAAAAGAGAGCTGGACAGTCTTTGCAGGAGTATAATACAATGCTGCATCTATTGTTGTATAGGCGGGAAGCTCAAAACTTCTTGTAAACCACGGAACTTTAGAACTCTGATAAAGTATTCCGGCACCAATCCCAAAGTCTTTGAGGAATTCAATAGTTGAAAAATTGTAGCGTGTCCAGATATTCACCGAATTCTTAGACGTGTTTTCCTTTCTTTTACCTATGACATCGGGGTTACTGTCATCCATTATTTTAGCATCAATATAGCTGTAGCCTCCGTAAATATGCCATTGTGGAAGAATATGACCGGAAAACTCAGCTTCAAATCCCCGGCTTCGGTCTGCACCACGCTGCACAAGTTCGTCAGGTTCTGAAGGATTATTGGCATTGATTAGAATATTTTTCTGGTTGATTTCATACACTGCAAGATTCAGAGAAATTCTTCCAAAAAGCTGTGCTTTGATTCCCAGCTCTTTAAGATCAGAAGTCAAAGGTTTGAATCTTGCTGCAGATCCTGTAAGACTGGAGGTATTGGGCATCAACGTTACCGTATTGGACTGAGGTTGATAGCCAGTTAAATAAGTTCCATATATATTGATATGATCCGTTATGCTATAGGTAATACCGAATCTGTACAACAGTTTATTATTGTTAAAAAAGGTCTCATTAGCTTCTTTGAAGTTGGTAATATCCTGAAACCATTCCTGGCGGATTCCCGTTAATATTTTAAACTTTTTCCAGGTAAAAAGATGCTGGATATAAGCTGCATGCGTTGTGGTAAGAGCAGAAGGTAAGGGCGTGATCACATTAAGCGTATTAAAATCCGCACCCTGATAATTTACAGCTTCTGGATTCAGATCAAATGGCGTGACATTAGGCTTAGGAATGATTGTTCCATTATAATTAACGGTCTGATAATCCGAAGCTTTTGCAGGATTGTAAGAAGAAGCTACCGAACCGTTCTTCAGCAGAAAACCTCTTGCTGCATTCTGTTGTCCGCCTTTACGTTTCTCCCAAATTTGACTGTCATAGCCTATCAAAGCCTGGTGCTGAACAGCCCCGGTTTTGAATTTAAAATTAAAATAAGTATTAATGTTATCTGTTGCCCAGTTTTGCTTTCTTTGTACAAACTGCATCATGGCAAGGCTGGAAACCGATTTGTTATCCATATCAGGCACAAAAGAGTTGGTTGTTCTATGCTCCTGCAGATTTTCTCTCCAATATTGCTTCATATAGGAAGCATTAAAACTGATGGATTGGTTAAAATGATGGGCAACCGTTCCCATTACTATGAGTTCTCTGGTTTTAAAAAATCATCCGGAGCTCCTAAATTCAGACTTCTAGGAGTGCTGTATAAATCTGTTTTTCCTGCTACTGCTCCGAAAATCGGCTGCCCTCTGTCAAGGTTTCCATAGAGATCATTAAAAATCATTTCTATGTTCACGGATGTTTTTTCATTCGGAACAAAGGTGATAGAAGGAGAGATCAGAATACCACTGTTTTTAACATGCTCCCTGAATGAATGAGCATTTTGATACGCTCCGTTAAAACGGAATAATAAAGTTTTGCTCTTATTTAAAGGACCTGTAAGATCTGTAGTGACACGGTAAGTTTCAAAGCTTCCACCTGATAAACTGATTTCGTGGCGAGGGTTTGATAATGGCTTTTTGGTAACCATATTGATCGTTCCTCCGGGATCTACACTGGACATGGTAATACTTGCCGGCCCTTTGAAAACCTCCACACGTTCTATATTGGAAGTCATCGGCTGTAAAAAATAATACTGTCTTGTCCTCATTCCATTGATGATCTGGCCTTCTTCATTCTGGCTGATGCCACGGATGTTGTATTGGTTATAATAGCTGGAAGGAGAAACTCCGTTCACATTTTTCATCACATCACCAAGCTGGAAAGCCTGACGGTCGGTGATCAGTTCTTTGGTAACGGTATTGAGTGTTAAGGGTAGATCTTTGTTTTTCATCGCAACCTTGGTGGCGGCAAAAGAATAGTCGGAAGTATAATCTTTAGACTTTCTTCCGATGACCTCTACGGTTTGAACCACAGTAGATAGTGAATCTTCAGAACGGGATTGAGCATACAGAAATGATGATGCGGTGATGAAACTTAGACTGAAAAGTTTCACAGAATTTGGGGAAATACAATGAATTATTCCCGAATAATTAAAATTACTGGTAGTCATGAACAGGGGTGTACGGGCATTTAATTTGCCCATTAATAAAAGGATATCCTTATAGGTGTGAAGACACAGGTATCCACGGAATCACAGTACAGACTAAAAAATCTGTAAACGAAAATATTAGGGCAGCATAGATTAAGCTACTGCAGAAAATAGATATGGAGGAGCTCTGGAACTGAAAAAGTCCAGAAGACAACGATAAGAAATGGCTTTTGGTTGTGGCATCTCGTTATCATTGGTAGTGTCGATAGCAAAATCCAAATTCAAAGGTTCAGAGAGAAGAACATTACTCATGTGTAAATGAAGTGCACACTGACATTCGTCGTCCTGAGAAAAAGTAGGAATTTTCTCTTCTTTTGAACCTTTTTTATAAGTCACTTTACCTTTGGAGTGCCTGGCATGGTCAAGACATGTTGTAACCCCGCTGACATTTGAAACAAATATCAGAAGTAAAGAAAAAACAAAAAAGACTCTGAGAAATTTTTGCATAATAGAAAAACAAATGTACAATTTAATTTGATAAAAATTGAATGATGAATAAAAAGTAGCAGATATTTTTAGCTTTTACTTGGAATTAATAGATTTGAATTTACTTTATGGAGTAAGGTTGTTCATATGAATTTAATCTTAAAAACTTAAGACTGACTTCTGTGGTTCCTGATCGTAATGATATTGAAGGAATAGCACATGACTGCGATGGCACTTGTGGAGATCCTTATAATAATTGTGTTGCCATTTTAATCTATGAAAGCTGAATGGACAAAGGTGAATGATATTAAATTAACAAGCCGGGTATATCAATACAAAGGTTATTCTGAACATTTTATGGTGTATAGATAATAAAAAGCCGAAAGCAAAACTACTTCCGGCTTTATATTCTATTTCATTTTGTTATGGAATCAAAACAGCTCTACCTCTGATCTTTCCATTTCTCATCCGATCATAAACTTCATTGGCCTCATCCAGTTTATATTTTTCAATTTCAATATGAATTTTTTTCTGTCTTGCCAATCCTACCACTTCCATAAGCTCAACTCTTGATCCCCAATAAGGATTCGTCATGCTCACCCCAAATGGCAGTCCGGACATGCTGTACTGATAATGACCTCCGCCCAATCCGACAATGGTAAGATCACCATCCAGACTTACAATTTTAGTTCCGAGCTCTATGGTTGACGTTGCCCCTACAAAATCAATAACCACTTTAGCTTTTTTGATTCCTGTAATTTTCTGAATCTGTTCTGCTGCATCGGCATCTTTTGAGTAGTTTAGACAATGATCTTTTAATTGCGGAATAAGGAGTCAAAGCTGCATCAGTAAGCGGAGCGGCAATCACAGGATCCAGATCATAGATAGGAACTAATAATCTTGAAGAAGGAACAAGCATATACTCAGCCATCCCTCCATCTAGTCCCAAACCACCTCCATAAGCCATTTCGGACTGATGGTCACAATAATTTTCTTTGGATTGCTGACAGGGTTTACAATGGCCACATCCCCATGGACCATAGACCAGAACGGCATCTCCTTTTTTATAGCCCTTCACGTCAGGCCCTACTTCTTCAATCCAGCCGGCATTTTCATGGCCTAATGTGAATACTGAACCTCCTACAGTTCCCTCGTCAATAATATGAAGATCAGAGTGGCATACACCTGCTCCTCCAATTTTTAGCAAGACTTCATCTCCTTTAGGAGTGGCTTTTTACATATCATTGACAACACGGACATCTTTGTGCCCGAAAAAACGTACTGCTTTCATAACTTAATATTTTAAAACTTATACCTTAAATGTACGAAAATTGATTTTGAATAACGGGTGATTTAATTGATATTAAACTAATATATGTCAGTAAATTATGGAGAGAATTCCATGGTGATGTGCTTGTAAATTATTACATTAAAATAGGTGTCAAAAGGTTTTTTGGAACGGTATGATTCAGATCATATTCGATCGTGTAAACACTTAATTATATTTGAGCATTGAAAATTTCATATTTCTGACAAATTACAGTATAACCTCTCAGTGATTCGGGAGGTTTTTTTGTGGAGAAATTTCAATATACAATTTGAACTATTGATTTATAGGTTACATGTAGCCCAGCAGATGATTCCTCTATATTTTTAATACAACTCTAAACAACCATCTATATCTGACGTAAGGTTTTTATTGTCAGTTTGTTATAAAAAAACAGTTCCTTTTTTAAATAAGCAAATTAGATAACAACTAGCAATCAGGAAAACATACAAAATAAACTTTTAAATTGGGCAACTCTATCTTTAAACGGCTTAAATTATACTCATGTTCCAATATCTGCTGACAAATTTCTAAATTAATTTGTTAATATTATAAAATGATCTATTTTAGTATTTTATTACAAAAATACTATTTAATGCCAAAAAAAATTATAAGAAATCTTCAAATTGGAGTAGTGATTTCTTTGATACTTCTGATTGCTAGTTCCATAGCATCTTATATAAGCATACATAAGCAGATGGAGAATAGGAAAGACTTATTAAAAAATAAGGAATCTATAAGCTTAGCAAAAGATATCTTAAATACTCTTTTAAATGCCGAAACAGGAAATCGGGGATATCAGCTTACCGGAAGGGAAAGTTTTCTTGAACCTTTCAATAAAAGTAAGAGTGAATATCCGTTGCTTGTTTCTAACAAAGGTAGACTTCATCTGAGAGATAAAGATCAGATTAATATCCTAAATGAATTGCTGCATACTTCAGAGATGATGATGAAAGAATATGTATTGCTTATTGAGAATCGTAAAAAAGGAATATTAATGAGTCCGGACGAACTTGTACAAAACAAGGAGGCTATGGACAGATGCCGCATGCTCGTTCAGAAATTTGTAAAAAAGGAGGAAGTTCAACTTGCTATAAAAAATGAAGATCTGAACAAGTCTTCCCAGTGGACCGTTTTGTTCATCGTTTTTTCTGCCATGGCAGCCATTGGGGTAACTATTTTGTTTATATACAACTAAAATCTGACCTTATCCGACGCGGGAAGTTGGAAAAAGATCTGTTTAACACTAAGGAAATGCTTGAGGAAACAAGCTTAGTAGCCCAAGTGGGAGGTTGGGAAGCCAATATGAAGACCGGAAAGCTCTTTTGGTCTCAAAGTACAAGAGAAATTCACAAACTGAAAGATGATCTTCAGCCTACTTTCGAAACTGCCTTTGATTTTTACAAAGGAAAAAGCAAGGAGAGAATAAAATACCTTTTTAACAGAGCAATACAACAAGGAATTACTTTTGATGAGGAGTTTCAGCTTTTGCGTAATGATGGAGTTACGATATGGGTAAGAGTAAAAGGGATTCCCGAATTTGAAGGTAATAGCTGCAAAAGGGTTTTCGGAATCATTCAGGACATTGATGCCTTCAAAAAGATGTTTCTGGAGGTTACCCGCAAGGAGGCTATAATGCAGTCTTTTGCCACTGATGTTCCTGTTCCTTTGGCCATGTTTGATAAAGACCTTAATTATGTTGCCGTAAGCAACAGATGGAAGGAGGAATTTAGTATGAATAATATAGATCTTATTGGTAATAATCTTTTCACTATATCACCTAGTATACCCAAAGAAAGAAAAGAGATTTATGACAATGCGCTGTTGGGAAAAACCTACATCAACAGTGACTATACACTAAAGGTAGAAGGAAAAGAACAAATTCAGCATTACGACCTTAAAGTCGGACCTTGGTATCTTACAAAAGATGAAGTAGGAGGAGTAATTATTTCCATACAGAATATTACAAATGCTGTAAAGATAAATGAAGAACTAAAAAATGCCAAGGAAACAGCAGATATTGCCAGCAAAGCAAAATCCGAATTTCTTGCCAATATGAGTCATGAGATCAGAACTCCTTTAAACGGAGTTATTGGCTTTTCAGACCTTCTCCTCACAACACCGCTGAATGAAACACAGATGCAATATCTGAATTACATCAATGAGTCAGGGGAAAACCTGCTTAGCATTATCAATGATATATTGGATTTTTCTAAAATAGAATCCGGAAAAATGGAGCTTTTGATTGAAAAATGTGATGTTTATGACATGTTGAGCCAGGTTATCAATGTTATTATTTATCAATCCCAGAAAAAAAATATCGAACTTCTTCTCAATATTGAACCGGGTCTTCCAAAAATACTTTTTATGGATGAAGCAAGGTTAAAGCAGATCTTGATCAATCTTCTTGGGAATGCCGTGAAATTCACAGAAAAAGGAGAGATCGAGCTAAAAGTAGAGAAATTACGTATGGATGATCGTACTATTGCTTTGCGTTTCTCGGTTAGAGATACGGGAATCGGCATCCCTGTTGAAAAACAGAAATACATTTTTGATGCCTTTACTCAGGAAAACAGTTCCATCAGTAAACAATATGGTGGCACGGGTCTAGGGCTTACTATTTCGAACAATATCCTGGGATATATGGGAAGCCATTTGTCGCTGAGCAGCGCAAAGGAAAGCGGTTCTGTATTTTTCTTTGACATTGAGATTCCTTACGAGATCTCTCAATTGAGAGAGGAGGATGAAATAACGATCAAAACGGCCCTGGTGGTTGATGATAATGAAACCAACAGGATCATTCTTGAGCACATGCTTAGCTATAAGAATATCAAATCTACCCTGGCTTCTAATGGGATGGAAGCATTAGATATCTTGTTGAAAGGTGAGCGGTTCGATGTGATCCTGATGGATTATCATATGCCTCTTATGTCCGGATTGGAAACGATTGATAAAATGACAGGGCTGTTCAACCAGCGAAAAGAGACTTCCCCATTTATAATACTTTCTTCTTCTTCAGAAGAATTGAGCATATTTACCTCGGTTAGGAAAATACAAAATGCACATTTATTGTTGAAGCCTATCAAATCACATGAACTATACAAAACCTTAAAAAAAGTAGATCGAAGTTATACAGTGGAAACCGGGAAGGACCAGTCTGAAAAAGTTTCCCATTTATTTGCCCCGGAATTAGATGTGCTTTTGGTTGATGATAATGTTGTGAATATGGTCCTGAATAATAGAATGATGAAATCTCTTGCTCCCAGTATACATCTAACGGAAGCAGTCAATGGGCTGCAGGCTCTGGAGGAATGCAGGAAAAAGCAGTTTTCCATTATCCTGATGGATGTACAGATGCCAATAATGAGCGGTATTGAGGCAACACAAAATATCAGAATGCTGCCGGGATATGAACACATACCTATCATAGGCGTTACAGCCGGAAATGTGCTGGGCGAAAAAGAAAAGTGCCTTGAAGCCGGAATGAATGATTTCCTTCCCAAACCTGTAAGAAAGGCAGATCTTCTTGAGGTGCTCAAAAAATATATTAGTGTTTAGAATTTATAAAAAAATGGTGCTCGATTTCTTTCTACTAAGTTACTTTTTACTTAGAAATACTTTTACAAAAAAGATTTTATACAATTTATAAAGCAGAAGAGGCTGTCTTAAATCTTAGAAGAGATAGCCTCTTTTAAGATTGTTATTATCTTGTAATTATTCAAAATTTAATTGTCAAATTAGACGATTTATCATCAAGAGCATTCATTTTTCTTAGATGCTTAAGCAAAGAGTTCACGTTTTGTAGCCTCACCAGGGATCGAACCTGGATCTAAAGTTTAGGAAACTTCTATTCTATCCATTGAACTATGAGGCCTGGCTAAGATTATAAAATTACAAATTATTTGCCTTAGTAGCGTAATGATCAAGATGTTGATTCAAGAGAAAAACATTAACAACAAATGCTTAAGTAGGTTTTAGGAGTTTTATAATCTGGTTTTCTCTGAAATGATAGAAATTTTTTTTAGATGGGATGAGCTCCCTTAATCTCATTTTATTCCTATTTAAAGCATAAAATGTGGTATGAATTAGTTATTCATAATACTTTAAAAATTGCTACGTTTTGAAATATTGTAAGTATTTTTGAGGTTTAAATATCTGTAACTAATTATTGATTTTAACTTCTATGATTTTAATTGTTGATGACAATCAAAGTAATCTTTATTCACTGCAAAAATTACTAGAGTCCAAAGATTTTCAGGTGGAAACAGCCAATTCCGGTGAAGAGGCGCTTGCTAAAGCCCTTAAAAACGACTATGCCCTCATTATTCTGGATGTTCAGATGCCTGATATGGACGGTTTTGAAGTAGCAGAAACATTGGCAGATTACAGTAAAACAAAAGAAGTTCCCATTATATTTTATCTGCTGTTAATACAGATAAGAAATTTATAACGAAAGGCTATGCTTCCGGTGCTAAAGACTATGTCACGAAACCTGTAGATCCTGAAATTCTTTTACTGAAAGTAAAAACATTCTATAATCTTCAGGAGCAGAATATAGCAATGAAGAAGGCCCAGCAGAATCTTGAGCTGGAGGTTAAAGGAAGACGTGAATCACAAGTGACAATGAAGTCTCAGATTGACCATTTTCACTTAATGCTGGAGTCACTTCCACAAATTGCATTTACCCTTAATGAAGCCGGAACTGTGGATTTCGTGAACGGTAAATGGTATGAATATTCAGATTCTGAACAGAATTTTCCTGAAATATATCCGGATGATCCTGATATAACAGAAGAATTTGAGAGATGCAGAAAAAAAGGAAAAGCTCTTGAGCTGGAGGTCAGAATTAAAAATGTGGTTTCTGGTAATTACCGTTATCATTTGCTTAGAGTAACGCCGGTATATGATGAAGGCCGTATTAAAAACTGGGTGGGAACTTTTACCGATATTGATGATCAGAAGAAAGTTGAAAAAGAAAAAGATGAATTTTTAAGCATCGCCAGCCATGAGCTAAAGACTCCTTTAACGAGTATTAAAGCCTATGTTCAGTTGTTGGAAAGAAAATTAAAACTCGATAAAGAAAGCTCTGAAGCAGGGTTTGTAGCGAAAGTTCAGGGACAGATTGAAAAGCTGAATACCTTGATCACTGATCTGCTGGATGTTTCTAAAATAGAAAATGGCAAGCTGAAAATTAATAAAAAACCCGTTAATCTGGAAAATTTGATCAATAATGCCATTGAAACAATCATACAAACTCATGATCAGCGTGAAGTGAAAATTGAGCGTCACGGAACAAAACCGGATATTTTAATTTCTTTAGACGAAATCCGTATAGAACAGGTGCTCATCAACTTTCTGACCAATGCTATAAAATATTCACCAGATAATAATCAGGTGATTGTCACCACTTTTGTAGATGAAGAAGCTGAAGAAGTAAGAGTGAACGTAACAGACTTTGGAATTGGTATCCCGGATTTTAAACAGGATGCGGTTTTCAAAAAATTCTACCGTGTAGAAGAATCTTCACTGCAGTTTCAGGGAATGGGAATCGGGTTGTTTATCTGTTCCGAGATCATCAAACAGCACCATGGAAGTGTTGGGGTTTCCAGTATAGTAGATGAAGGCTCTACTTTTTATTTCACATTACCACTAAACTAATTTTAATGCCGAAAAAAATAATAAGAAATCTTCAGTTCGGAGTAGGTCTTTCACTTTTGATTTTAATAGCCAGCTCGTTGGCTTCTTATTGGAGTATCCAAAATCAGATGAACCACCGTGAAAATCTTTCCAAAAGCAGACGTTCTGTAACAGCGGTGAAAGACGTTCTCGTTGCTTTACTGGATGCAGAAACAGGAAACAGAGGGTATCAGCTTACCGGAAGGGAAGATTTTCTTGAACCTTATAAACGGGGATTAAGAGAATATCCTAAAGCTTTGGTACGCGCTGAATCTTTGGATATCGATGATCAGAATCAAATTCAAAGACTTGCAGGCTTAAAAGCAGCAGTTGATAAGGTAATGCAGAACCTGAAACATTTGGTTGAGAACAGACGAAGAGGCATTATCATGACGCAACAGGAAATTACTGAGGGTAAAATCTATATGGATCAGTGCCGGAAAATTGTCAATGATTTTGTACAATATGAAGAAAACCAGGTTGAAATTAAAAATAATGATCTCAACCGTTCGTCCGGTACAACTGTCCTTTTTATCCTTTTTTCCGCCGTTGCTGCAGTGGTTGTCACTGTATTTTTCTATATAAAAATGCGCGCAGATCTTATCCGAAGAGATAAGCTTGAGAAAATGCTTAAGGCAAAAGATGAAGAAATGACGCGCCGTGTAAGTGCTATTCAAAAGATTGCCAACAGAGTAGCGAATGGGGATTACAGTGAAAAAGCGGTGGATAATGCTCAGGATGATCTTGGAGATCTGGTAGAATCTCTTAATCACATGACGGAGTCTCTCAAAACCTCTTTTGATAAGATTAATAAGAGCGACTGGCGTCAGAAAGGGCTTGCGCTACTGAATGAATCCCTGGTAGGGAATAAGACTGTACAGGAAGTTTCCAATAAATCTTTAATGCAGTTGATTGAATACGGAAAATGTATTAATGGTTCTGTGTATTTATATGATGAAGGAATTTTAAAACTTAATAAAGCATTTGGACTGGAATCCAATATGAAAAAAGCTTTTGAACCCGGAGAAGGAATGGTGGGACAGGCTTTTGTTAATGCTAAGACACAGGTTTATAATAACCTTCATGAAGAAGATTTTGTGGTTACTTTTGCCAGCAGTACGATTAAAATTTACGGAATTATATTGCTGCCGCTATTTGCAGACGGCCATATAATAGGAGTATTAGAGCTTGGTTCTACTTCTAATTTTGAGGAAGACAGAATACACTATTTTGAAGAATGCTGTACCAATATAGGAATCGCCCTGAGTGCTGCAAAAAGCAGAGAAAAAGAGCAGCAATTATTGGAAGAAACACAGGCTCAATCTGAGGAATTACAGGTTCAGCACTCTGAGCTTGAAAATCTGAATACGGAGCTGGAAGCACAAACCCAGAAGCTTCAGGCATCTGAAGAAGAGCTTAAAGTACAGCAGGAAGAGCTGATGCAGGCTAATGCAGAACTGGAAGAGCGCTCCAGATTGCTGGAAGAAAAAAATCATTTAATTGCTGAACGTAATAATGAAATTCAGAAAAAAGTAGAAGAGCTGGCATTAAGTACTAAATACAAATCTGAGTTTTTAGCCAATATGTCTCATGAATTGCGTACTCCGCTGAATTCTATTCTTCTTTTATCCCGATTAATGACGGAAAATCCTGACGAAAATCTTAACGAAGATCAAATGGAATCTGCCAAAGTAATTCATAGTTCAGGCACAAGCTTATTAACCCTTATTGATGAAATTCTGGATCTTGCCAAAATAGAATCTGGTAAAATGACGCTTGAATATCAGGACGTAAACCTTGAAGAAGTGGTAAAAGACCTTAAGAGTCTTTTCAATCCTGTATTTCAGGAGAAAGCACTCCCGTTTAATATCGAAATCGATGCAAATGTACAGAAAGTGATCGAAAGTGACCGTCTGAGAATTGACCAGGTATTGAGAAATTTATTGTCGAATGCCCTAAAATTTACCACAAAAGGAAGCATCGGTTTACACATCAAGAAACATTCTGAAAAACCTGATTTTATCATATTCTCAGTGAAAGATACAGGCGTTGGAATAGCAGAAGATAAGCAAAAAATTATCTTTGAAGCATTCCAGCAGGCTGATGGATCTACCAAAAGAAAGTTCGGAGGAACAGGTTTAGGTCTGTCCATAAGCCGTGAAATAGCAAGACTTCTTGGAGGTGAATTGGTTCTGAAAAGTGAGATAGACAAAGGAAGTGAATTCAGCTTTATTATTCCTGCACACGCGGTGACAGAGATTATACATTCTGAGACAGATCAGGATCTTGTAGAGGTGATTCGTGAAGATGTGGAAGAAATTCAGAATATTCTTGATGAAGGAGAACCAAAAGTAATTCCGGTAAATACCCTTGAAATTCCTGAAGATGTAGCAGACGACAGAGAAAATATTCAGGAAGGAGATAAAGTCATTCTGATTATTGAAGATGATATCAATTTTGCAAAAGCTTTATTGAAATATGCCCATCTGCAGAGCTATAAAGGAGTGGTTGTGGTAAGAGGAGATTATGCTCTTTCAGCGGCTCAGAAGTACCATCCGCATGCTATTTTACTGGACGTTCAGCTTCCTGTGAAAGATGGCTGGGAGGTCATGGATGAACTGAAATCTGATCCTTATATCAAACATATTCCGGTTCATATGATGTCTGTTCTTCATCTTAAAAAAGAAAGTCTGATGAAAGGTGCCGTTGACTTTATTAATAAACCGGTAGCACTGGATAAAATGACTGACGTTTTCAGAAAGATTGAAGAAGCCTTAAAAAAAGGATCTCAAAAAGTGCTGATTGTTGAAGAAAATGCCAAACATGCCAGTGCATTGTCTTATTTCCTGAGCAATTTTAATATCTCTTTATCTGTAGAACATACGGTAGAAGATAGTGTAAAAGCTCTGACTTCTGATCTTGTAGACTGCGTTATTCTGGATATTGCGAGCGCAAAAGGAAATGATTATCACGTCATAGAATCTATCAAAAGCCATGAAGGACTGGAAAACCTTCCCATTATCATCTTTACAGAACACCATTTATCTAAAGAAGAAGAGCTTAAAATAAAGCAATACGCAGATTCAATTGTTGTAAAAACAGCGCATTCGTACCAAAGGATTTTGGATGAAGTAGGATTGTTCCTGCATCTGGTGGAAGAAAAAAATAATTCCGCAGAAAGTACTGCAGGCAGAATGCTGGGATCCCTAACAGAGGTTCTGAGTGGTAAAAAGGTTCTGATTACCGATGATGATGTCCGCAATATTTTTTCTTTAACCAAAGCACTGGAAAAATATAAAGTAGAGGTTATTGTAGCCATGGACGGAAAGCATGCTCTGGAGCAAATTCACCACAATTCTGATATAGACGTGATCTTAATGGATATGATGATGCCGGAAATGGATGGTTATGAAACCATAAAGCAGATCAGAAAAATGCCGGCATTTAAAAAACTGCCTATTATAGCGGTAACCGCAAAATCAATGATTGGAGACCGTGAGAAATGCATTACAGCAGGTGCTTCGGATTATATCTCAAAACCAGTAGATATTGATCAGCTGTTATCGCTGCTTCGTGTTTGGTTGTATGAAAGTTAAACAGATAAAATTCTGATGAAAAAGAAAATTTTAATTGTGGATGATGATCCACGTAATATATTCGCATTGAAACTCACCCTTAAGGCCCGCGGATATGCAGTAGAAACCAGTACGATGGCTCAGCAAGCTTTAGATATGCTAAAAGCTGATCCTGATTTTTCAATGGTGCTTATGGATATGATGATGCCGGGAATAGACGGATATGAAGCCGTAAGAATCATAAGAAATACGCCTGAAATTAAAGATATACCAGTTATTGCAGTAACCGCACAGGCTATGCCTGAAGACCGTGAGAAATGTATTGAGGTAGGCGCTGATGATTATGTTTCAAAGCCTATTGATGTAGACCTTTTACTAATGGCAATAGAAAAACTTTCATAGATGCTGGAACCAAGTATCGTAAAAGATGGAGAAATAGAATATCTGATCAACGATGTCTATGAGATGTATGGCTATGACTTTTCAGGTTATAGCAGGGCTTCGTTTAAAAGAAGGGTAAACAGGATATGTCTTTTGGATAGGTTTACCAGCTTCGCGGAACTTAGGTATACCCTTATGAATGATGTGGAATATCTAAAACGTTTTGTAGAAGAAGTTACAGTAAATGTTACAGAAATGTTTCGGGATCCTTCTTTTTTCAAAGCATTACGTGAGAAAGTTCTGCCACAATTAGGCACTTATCCGCTGATTAGGATCTGGATTGCGGGTTGCTCTACGGGAGAAGAAGCCTATTCTATTGCTATTTTATTGAAAGAGGCAGGGTTGTATGATAAATCCCTGATTTATGGTACAGATTTAAATCCCGCAGTTCTTGAAACTGCCAGAGCCGGTGTTTTCCCGTTATATCAGATGAAATTATATTCTGAAAATTATATGCTTTCAGGAGGAAAACGTGATTTTTCAGATTACTATACGGCCAATTATGATAGTGTAAAATTTGATAAAAGCTTACAGGAAAAACTTATTTTATCTACGCACAACCTGGTTTCAGACAGTTCTTTCAATAGCTTTCAGCTGATTATATGCAGAAATGTTCTGATCTATTTTGATAGAGAACTGCAGGAAAGAGTTTTTAAACTTTTCGATAATAGTCTGGAAAATTTAGGTTTTCTGGCTTTGGGAGCAAAAGAAACACTCAGGTTTTCCACTATTGAAAAGAATTACCATCAGATTGAAGACCAGAAAATCTGGAAAAAGCTTGATCATCATTAATAACCAATGCTATGGAATCACAGAAAAACATTGAATTAATTGTTATAGGAGGATCAGCAGGCAGTTTACAGGTCATTATTGAAATGATCAAAAACCTGAATGATATTCTGAAAATCCCAATCGTAGTGGTGGTTCACCGTAAAGCCCAATCCGGAGACATTCTGAGAACCTTATTACAGCAGTTCACGAAAATACCGGTGATAGAAGTAGAAGATAAAACTGAAATAGACAATAATGCGATTTATATTGTTCCGGCAGATTATCATTTGCTGTTTGAGAATAAGAAAAATATGTCATTGGACAGCTCAGAAAAAATGAATTATTCCCGTCCTTCAATAGATGTTACCTTCAGGTCTGCAGCAGAAATTTATGGAGAGAATATGATTGGAGTTCTTCTGTCCGGAGCCAATGCTGATGGAGTAGAAGGACTTTGTTATATTAAAAAAATAACGGACAGGTATGGATCCAGGATCCTGAAACGGCAGAAGTGGAATATATGCCCAAACATGCCGTAGAAGAAATAGATTATGACCAAATTATCAAACCGGATAATCTGGCAGATTATATCAATCAGTTGTAATAGAATAACCTAAATAATATGAGCAAAAAGAAAATTTTAATTTTTGATGATGACGCTGCTATTTTGGAAGTGATTACCATCATATTTGAAGAGAATGGCTACGAGGTCAGAATCTCAGAAACTTCACATGATATTCTGGAGAAAGTGGCCGAATATCATCCCGATGTTATTCTGATGGATAACTGGATTCCGAAAATTGGAGGAGTGGAAGCCACAAAACTTCTGAAAAACAGTGAAGAATTCAATCACATTCCTGTCATTTATGTTACGGCAAACAATGATATTGCTGCTTTAGCTTCCGAAGCAAAGGCAGATGATTATGTTTCAAAACCTTTTAATCTGGATGATCTTGAAGAAATGGTGGCAAAGCATATAAAAGAGCAGGTGTAAATCTTTCGATTTTCCAAATAAAAAATCTCTCAAATTTTGAGAGATTTTTTTTATGTATTATTCAGAGCAGAAATCATTTGACTTTTTGTTACGTGATAACTGTTGACGTTATGAATTAAAGAGCGTAATAAAAGATAGAGCTGCGGGTTTTCCATAATGGTATGAGAAAATGTCTGCACAAGAATTAATTTTTTTGAAACTATATTATGTGCAGTGATATATTCAGAGCTAAGATCAATGTCAATATTTAATTCCTTATTCACCTTAAGTTTAAAATATTCATCTATTAAATACTTATCATTAATCAGGTCTAAAGATTCTATTTTCGTTTCGTCCATATTGTTGATAATTAAACTGTAAAATACAAATGTTATACCGTACTGGGGAACAATATGAGGAGATTATAACATTATAAAGAGCAATCTGATTAAAATGAATTTTGCATTGATGATAGGTTTTCTGACCGGCTCTTTAATACAGTTTGGAATAAATAGATGTTCAGGGATTCAAAAACTCTAAAAATCTTTATTTGAAAGGATATATGGATAAAAGAATCTACCCTTTAGGGGTAGATCCAGTAGATAAATACATCTCATTTTTTTAATTAGACAACAATAAAAAGCACAGCCGACAATGCTGTGCTTAAATTTTTATTTCAAATTTAATTGCAATTTCAAGAGTAGTAAGAAAAGCAAATAAAGTTTCCACTTCGATGTTTATTACATAGTAAATGTAGCAATTATTTTAATACGAAATATGAATTAAATGTTAAAATTCACAAGTTATCCACATTTTTTGTGGATAACTTGTGGAGCTTTTTGAAATTACTGTTCAGAAAGATATTTTAAAACAAAATCATTTAAGACTCTTTTCTCTTCATCACTGCCTTTATTATCCATATGACTATGATTAATGGAGGTTTTTTGTACTGTCATAGAATACTTGTTTTGTTCTACCTCATTTGGAAGTACGCCTTCATCAGCCGGATAATCATTAGAACGCAGAGTATATACTTTAGGAACAGAAGTTCTGGGCAGAAACATTCTGCGGTTGTCGATTGTAATCAGTTTATATACTAGGTTAGGATGCTGATTTGCGAATAATGCTGTCATATCACCACCATTGGAATGGCCTATTAAGGAAAGATGTTTATAATCCAGTTCTGGTTTCATCTTTTTAAGTTTATTCAGTACAAAAAGAATATTATCCGAACCATTCTGCCAGAAAGGCCTTCTCACCATTTGTAAATTTCCTTCAGTGGGCAACAGATGGTCTGTTGTAAGTTCATGCTGGATACTGACCGTAAAATAACCTTTTGAAGCCAGTTTTTCAGTCAAATAAGAGTAGACAAAATAATCGCCACCCTTATTAAAACCATATCCGTGATTAAAGATAATAACCTGTTGATTGGGAATCTTTTTATCCGTTTTAGGGTGATACAAGGCTACAGGAATCTTCCGGTTTCTGCTCTGGTCAAAGAAGGTTAAAGTATCCAGTCTTACTTCATAATCATTACTTTCAGTATTTTTCTTTTGTATAGTACAGCTCATCATCAAAACAGAAACTGTAAGTAGGGCAGATATATTATATTTCATACATTGTTTTTATGGGACAGAATAAAAAAATGATCTCAGTTCATCTGCAAATAGATGAGGTAATTCTAGGGCGGCAAAATGGCCACCTTCATTCATCTTTTTAAAGCTGGTGACATTCACAAAACGTTCTGCCCATTCTTTTGGAAACTGGGCTTCGCGTGGAAATACAAGTACTCCTGCAGGAACGCTGCTTTTTTGATGAACCTGTGTTCCGCTCCATAAAGCCGCTGCATCTTCCTTATACATTCTGGCAGAAGAACCAATGGTTTGTGTGACCCAATAAATCATAATATTAGTAAGTAATTCGTCTCTGCCCCCAAATGCTGCTTCAATCAGCTCCGGAGAAGCTCCTGCATTGGTAAAGCTAATGATCCAGGCTGCCAATCCGACAGGAGAATCATTGAGACCATAGGCCAGCGATTGAGGTTTGGT
Organism: Chryseobacterium sp. PCH239; assembly: GCF_018924625.1. NCBI lineage: Bacteria > Pseudomonadati > Bacteroidota > Flavobacteriia > Flavobacteriales > Weeksellaceae > Chryseobacterium > Chryseobacterium sp. PCH239. Next base: position 992,369 of record NZ_CP073027.1, on the reverse strand, counting down.
AGACTGTACCATGGCATAAGCTCCTTCGCTGTACCACCACTGCTGAACAAACTGCGCGAATTCCTGTTCTTCTTTACTCATTGTGGTGAAATCTTCCTGACCGGTAGGGTATCCCACATCGGTAAGATGAACAGCTTCCAGGACTTCGGGGTATTTTGAAGTCAGTGCTTTTACTACGCCCATGCCGATATCTCCTCCTGCAGCATAAAATTTTTTGTAGCCAAGTACTTCTGTCATTAATTTTTTCCAAAGATCAGCGACTCTTTCGCTGCTGACTGCTGTTTTATCAGAAAAACCAAATCCCGGAATGGAAGGGATAACCAGATCAAAACTCTTTTCGCCTTCTGTAAGCAATGGGATAATTTTATGAAAACGGTAATAGCTATCCGGCCAGCCATGAGTAAGAATCAATGGTTTTGGGTTAGGACCTTTTCCCCTTATGTATTGAAAATGAATTAGAATTCCGTCTATCAGTACGATATACTGAGGATGCTGATTCAATTGCTGTTCGCGCATTCTCCAGTTATAATCATTGATCCAGTAATGGGTAAGTTCTTTTAGGTAAGTTTCGTTGGTTCCGTAGTTCCAGCCTGAGCCTTCAGGTTCTCCGGGCCAGCGGGTATTTTGCAGGCGATTTTTAAGATCGGTGATCACCGATTCAGGGATGTTTACTGTAAAGGGTTCCATATTATTATATTTTATTAGTGTAGATGTTTTTGATGGAATGTGCTGGTAATAAGCCTATTATCAAAGTTAAAAACTTTCTCTTTTAATATATGTTGTCAAAATCATAATTTTTTGATTTTTTTAATAAGGAAAATAAGTAACTTTAATTCATTAAAATCTCGTAATACATATTACTATGAGTCAGGTGTTACTTTTAAGCCTGAACATCTTAGGTTCAATTTTCTGAACCCTATATACCTATTATTCTTATCTAAAGAAAAGACAATTCATCTTTTATAATACTAATGGTCATTAGCGGTGAATCAGCTGCTGATTATTGATATTTAATATTAAAAAAAATCATTATGAAAATCCATAAAATTGCCATCATCGGCGGAACCGGAAAATCCGGACAATATCTGGTACAAAACCTTCTTGAGAAAGGATATCATCTTAAACTTTTATTAAGGCATCCCAAGAATTTCACCCTTCAAAATCCATTAATTGAAGTGGTAAAAGGAGATGCAAGGGATACAACAGCGATCGATAAATTGATTCTAGGAACTGATCTTGTCATGAGTACTTTAGGGCAGCCAAAAGGAGAGAAGTCTATTTTTAGTGATGCTACAAAAAATATCATTTCTGCAATGAGTCATCATGGAATCGGTCGCTATATTGTAACTACAGGCTTGAGTGTAAATACACCGTCCGATCATAAAAATGAAAAGGTAAAAATGGCGACAGACTGGATGTATCAGAATTACCCTGAGACTACAACTGATAAACAAAAAGAATATGAACTTCTTCTGGAGAGCAACCTAGATTGGACCTTGGTAAGACTACCTCTGATTCATCTTACAGAGGACCGTTTTCCAACGGAAATAAGCCTTACAGACTGCAAAGGAGAAAATATCAGTGCCGTAGATCTTGCTGATTTTTTAGCTTCTCAGATTGAAAATTCTGAGTATATCAGGGAAAGTCCGTTCTTGTATAATATAAAATAGTAAAGAATCTATAAAGACGAAGCTGCCACAAAAGCCAAATAATTTGGCTTTTGTGGCAGCTTTCTTTTATGGGGGATCAAGATTTTCTATTTCTTACGGCCATACATCAGGATGCGCTTGAATGCATAGATAGCCGGATATTTCGTAAACCTTTTGGCGATACGAGATTTAAATTCGGAGATGAATTGTTCTTTCTGTTCTCCTTCCAGACGTTCTACATAAGGTAACAATGCTGTTCCTGAAATAAAGGTGTATAAAGCCTCGTGATCATTCGCAATGATGGGATATACTTTCTGAAATATTTCAATATCCTGAATTCCGTTATCAAATAATATCTGGGCATAATCATCCATTGAAAGCACCGGAGAATCTCGGTTAAAATGATTTAATTGGGATGCATAAGGCTCCTCATCTGCCATTTCCGTTAGAATCTGGTTCAGAATATTTTCTTTCTGGACGGGCATTTGTATGGCTAACTGTCCATTCTCTGAAAGTAATCCAATGATTTTAGGAAATAAAGTTTCGTGATCATCAGCCCACTGTAAAGCGGCATTACTGAAGACAAGATCCCATTTCTGATCAGACAGTGCTGCTTCTTCAATACTCTGAAGCTTAAAATGTAAATGATCGTTTTCAAATTTCTTTGATTTTTCAAGCATTTCTGCTGATGAATCAATTCCTAAGAATGTAGAACCTGTGAGTTTTTCCGTTAGAATAGAGGTTTGTTCTCCGGTTCCACAGCCTAAATCAATAGCTTTTATATTATTTTCAGGCTTAATTAATGCTGCTAAATCATAAAAGGGTTTGTAACGTACATCTTTGTATTGATCGTATAATTCGGGATTCCAAGGCATAAAGAATAATTTTGTAATGGGTTAATAAGTTGAATAAAGATAAAGAATCTAAATAAAAATCGGCTGTTTTTAAAACAGCCGATTGTATTTATTGTTCCAATTTTTCTTTGATGTATTTTGCCGTATAGGACTTTTTATTTTTAGTCAGATCTTCAGGTGTTCCTGCAAATACAACTTCGCCACCATGTTTTCCGGCTTCCGGACCGATATCGATAATATAATCGGCACATTTGATGATATCAGGCTGATGCTCAATAACAATCACTGAATGTCCAAGATCAATCAAAGCCTGTAATGACTTCAGTAATTTCTGAATATCATGGAAGTGAAGCCCTGTAGAAGGTTCGTCAAAGATGAATAATGTTTTATCTGTGGTTACTCCTTTTACAAGGAAAGAAGCCAGTTTCACACGTTGTGCCTCACCACCTGAAAGGGTAGAAGAGCTTTGTCCCAGCTGCAGGTAGCCTAATCCTACTTCCTGCAAAGGTCTCAGCTTTGTTACAATCTTTTCTTCATTATTATCTTTAAAGAATTCCAATGCTTCATCTACGGTCATATGAAGAATATCAGAGATGTTTTTTTCATCAAATCTTACTTCAAGGATTTCATTTTTGAATCGGGTTCCTTTACAAACTTCGCATTCAAGCTCGATGTCTGCCATAAACTGCATAGACACATTGATTACTCCTTCTCCTTTACATTCATCACATCTACCTCCATCCACGTTGAAAGAGAAATGCTTAGGCTTGTAACCCATCATTTTGGCCACTTTCTGCTTGGCAAAAAGATCACGGATATCATCGTAAGCCTTTAGATAGGTGACAGGGTTTGAACGGGATGATTTTCCAATCGGGTTCTGATCAATCAATTCAATATTTTTGATCAGTTTTTTCGGGAATTCTACAGAATCATAGTCTCCTTTTTTACCACCCATTCCAAGTTGGATCTGGATGTCATTGGTAAGGATCTCTTTCATCAAAGTAGACTTTCCACTTCCTGAAACTCCGGAAATGACTACCAGACTTTCCAAAGGAACGTCTACATCTATATTTTTAAGGTTATTCTGACGCGCACCTTTAATATGAATCCATTCTTTTCCTTTTCTTCTTTTTTTCGGAACTTCAATTTCAAGTCTTCCCGTAAGATATTCTGAAGTAAGGGTATTGGCTTTTTTCAAGTCTTTATAATCACCGGCAAATACCAGTTCGCCACCAAGATAACCTGCTTCCGGACCAATATCAATAATATAGTCTGCCGCTCTCATCACATCCTCGTCGTGTTCTACTACAATAACGGTATTTCCAAGGTCACGAAGATTTTTCAATACTTCGATCAGGTTTTCGGTGTCTTTAGAGTGCAGTCCGATAGAAGGTTCATCCAATATGTAAATAGAACCGACCAGAGAACTTCCTAAACTGGTTGCTAAGTTAATTCTCTGGCTTTCTCCTCCTGAAAGGGTATTGGACGTTCTGTTTAAGGTTAAATATCCTAATCCTACCTTTAATAAAAATTCCAGGCGGGTGGTGATTTCATAGATCAGTCTTTTGGCTACTTCTTTGTCATGATCAGAAAGCTTCAATCCATTAATGACAGGAGCCAGCTCATCCAAAGGAAGCTCAATCATCGATTGAATATTGTGTCCGTCTACTTTTACCCAGCTTGTTTCTTCACGAAGTCTCAAACCTTCACATGTCGGGCAAAGGGTTTTTCCTCTGTAACGGGAAAGCATTACTCTGTACTGGATTTTATAAAGGTTTTCTTCAAGCATCTTGAAGAAATTGTTGATGCACGGGAAATTACTCCTTCCGTCACCTTTCCAAAGGAAGTTTTTCTGTTCTTTTGTTAATTGATGATAAGGTTTGTGGATAGGGAAATCACCTGCTTTTTTGATGAAATCTTTTTTCCATTCGCTCATCGTTTCTCCTCTCCAGCAGACAACAGCATCTTCGTAGATGGATAATGTTTTATTAGGAACTACAAGATCCTCATCAATTCCAATTACTTTTCCATACCCTTCACACGCCGGACATGCTCCGTATGGATTATTAAAGCTGAAAAAATGAACGTTGGGTTCAAGGAACTCCATGCCGTCCAACTCAAATTTATTGGAAAATTCTTTTACTTTTTCTGTATCGATGTTCTTTAGTGAACAATATCCGCGTCCCTCATAGAACGCCATTTGTATAGAGTCTGCAAGTCTCTGTAAAAAACTTTCGTCTTCTTCGTATGAGAAACGGTCGATGACAAGATTAATAGTCATTCCTTTTTCAGGAGTAAAACCAAAACTTTCAAGGTCTTCAATTCCTGCAACATTTCCATTGATTTCAAGCCTTGTGAAACCTGCCAGTTTTAAAATATTTAAGGTTTCTTTGAAATTGTCAACATCATATTCCAAAGGAGCAGTTAATAGAAAGGAAGTATCTTTTTTTGAAGCCTTGATGAAGTCGACTACATCAGAAACCGAATCTTTCTTCACTTCTTCTCCGGAAACCGGTGAAAAGGTTTTCCCGATCCTTGCAAATAAAAGCTTCATATAATCGTAGATCTCTGTAGAAGTTCCCACAGTAGAACGCGGATTGGAAGAAATTACTTTCTGCTGTATGGCAATAGAAGGTGCAAGTCCTTTGATATCGTCCACTTTTGGTTTTTCTAATTTTCCCAAAAACTGACGGGCATAAGAGCTTAAACTTTCTACATATCTTCTCTGTCCTTCTGCATAAATAGTATCAAAGGCCAAAGAGGATTTTCCACTTCCTGAAACACCTGTAATAACAATAAGTTTATTTTTCGGAATCAGGACGTCTATATGTTTCAGATTGTTAAGATGTGCATTCTTAACGAAAATCTGTTTCTTTATGTCTATTTCTGTTGTGTTAGCCATATTTTGTTTATTCATAAAAGTAACTGTAAAGCATTAAAACTTTCAGTATAATGGTGTTTTGCCTTAGAATTTTCCCAGGCTGTCATCAATTGAACTTTTGCCGGTATTCCCAAATTCATCTGATATTCTGCAGCTGTAATTTTTTAGATTGCCGATAGAATTACCGTTGAAAAAGAATGCTTTCATCGTAAAATTAAGACCCACAAAATTACGAAATTTTAGCGAAAAATTTACGCTTATCTTATTGTTAAAAATTGTTATTATCAACATGAAATAAGAAGGCGAAAAAGGAAATAAATCTGTTGATGAACGATAAAAATGAATATTTTTTGTGGACTTAATGTTGTTTTACGGTTTATTTTACAGTGTTTTTTATAATTTTTAAAATATATTGTGTTTTTTTGTTTAACTATTGTTTTATGTTGTAAAATTATTTAAAATTGTAGCCGTAAATATGTAATATAGAAATGAGAAAATTATTCAGAGATCTAGTTACACATTTAATGAGAAAAAGATAGAATTACTCCCTCACACAGATGCAGCATTACGTTGCATCTTTTTTTATGACAACTATCATTTGCCTGTCTTGGTGAACTCTCTTACTTTTGGACTCTGTTAAAAAAACTACGGAAACGATTATGATCAAAAAGATAGGAAGTGCTTTTTTTCTGGGATCTTTACTTTGGGTAAATGCACAGGAAAAGACAACAGATATTGAAAGCATCCAATTTCAGGGAAAATTTATCTCTACACCTTATAAAAGTGCCAATCAGAACATCAGTGTTATCACCAGAGAAGACATTGTAAATTCTCCGGCTAAAAGTATAGACGAAATCCTTCAACAGGTGCCAGGAATGGATATCAGAAGGAGAGGGGCTAATGGTGTGCAGAGCGATATCGGTTTTCGTGGTAGTTCTTTTGAGCAGGTTCTTCTGTTGTTGAACGGAATCAGGATGAATGATTCCCAGACCGGACATAATAATATGAATATTCCGGTAGATCTGGATGAGGTAGAAAAGATAGAAATCATAAAAGGTCCGGCTGCAAGACGTTTCGGACAGAATGCTTATGCCGGTGTTATCAATATCGTTACCAAAACTACCCCAGGGAAAAAAGTAAAAATCAGTGCAGAGGGTGGAGATTACGGCAGCTATGGTCTGGGATTTAACGCGCAGATCGGAAATGAAAAATTTACCAACTCCCTTCAGGCAAATTCTGCTTCTTCAGAAGGATATATGTTCAATACAGATTATGAAATCAGGAATGTATTTTATCAGGGAAAGCTGAATATCAAAAACGGAGATGTAAGAGTACAGGCCGGGTTTTCGGAAAAGAAATTCGGAGCCAATGGTTTTTATGCTTCCAGTGCTGCTACCAAACAGTATGAGGAAACACAGGCCTCTATTGTAAGTGTAGCTCATCAGCAGACTTTTGGAAAGCTGAAGCTTAACTCTAATGTGTATTGGAGAAGAGGGCAGGATATGTATCTTTATGACAGATGGAATCCGGATTTTTACCGAAATATGCACATCGGAAATAACGTAGGTGGAGAAGTGAATTCCAGCTATCAGTGGGGGTTGGGAATAACCGGAATTGGTGTTGAACTGAGAAAAGAATTTTTAATAAGCAGTAATTTGGGTGACCGAAACCGTTTTATATCTCAGGTTTTCTTTGAACATCATTTTTCATTACTGGATAAAAAACTGAACATCAGTCCGGGAATTTCATGGGCTAATTATTCTAAAGAAGGAAATTTCTTTTATCCGGGGCTTGACGTAGGTTATAACTTTAATACTAATTCTAAAATCTACGGAAATATCGCAAAAGTACACCGTGTACCCACTTTTACCGAACTTTATTATGTGAGTAAAACGGAACAGGGAAATCCGGATTTACAGCCTGAAAATGCTTTGTCATCAGAGATAGGTTATCAATATCAAAATAACAGAATTTTAGCAAAAATAAGTGGATTTCTTAGGAATTCCAGCAACTCTATTGACTGGGTAAAAAAAGACCTTAGTGATAAAGTATGGTATGCCCAGAATGTAGGAGATATCAAAACAAAAGGAGTCGAAGCCGAGTGGAGCCACAGACCGACAGACTGGTTAAAATATACAGTAGGATATACTTATATTGATAGTAAATATGAAGAAAAAGCTGGTGTGATTTCAAGATATATTCTGGACAATCTGAAGCATCAGTTTGTGTCCAAGTTAGAGGTGAAATTCCTGAAAAACTTTACCAATGAGCTTGTTTACCGTTACAATGAAAGAGTCAATCTGGGAACCTATAATCTTGTAGATGAGAAGCTGAGTTTTGCTAAGAAAGATTATTCAGTGTATGTGTTGATTAACAATTTGACCAACACAAAATATACCGAAGCATTTGGGGTGGGAATGCCGCAAAGGTGGTTCCACATTGGGTTTTCTTATACAATTAATATTAAGTAGGTGTTAATTTAATATTAATGAAAGTTAATATTAACAAATTGTTAAAAAATATACATTTGCAAAAATTTTTTATGAAACGTCTTATAGGCTTAGGTTTATTACTTGGAATATCTTTTTTTAAAGCGCAGGAACACATTTCCAGCTTCAATGCAGTGACTCTGACCTATAAGTTTCATCCGAAATTTTTCCTTTATGCTGAAGGGCAGATGCGTGGTAACGAAGATTATACCTACCCTGATTATTATGAAATAAAAGGGGGGCTAGGGTATAATCTTACCAAAAACCACAAACCTTTTGTAGGACTGGGAAGGTATGTTAACTATAAAGAACATAGCCTGAGCAGAGAGGAGTTCAGGGTATGGCTTCAGGACGTTATTGATATCAAGAAAGGTATCGTAAAGTTTGAAAACCGTTTCCGTGCTGAAAAGAGCTGGTTTTACGAGCCAAAAACAGATCAGACTTCCCAGAGAATGCGTTACAGATACCGTCTGAACGTTAGTGTTCCTTTGAACGCTAAAACCATTAAGAAAGGAACTGTTTTCGCTAATGCTTATGACGAGGTTTTCTTTGTCTCTCCGATGAAGCCTACTTTCGCCAGAAACAGAGTCTATGGCGGTTTCGGCTATCAGATCGATGATTATTTCGGAATCGTGAGCGGATATCTGTGGCAGCGTGAATTTGAAGCAAAAGGAAACAAAAATTTACATTTCGTTTACCTTGCGTTAAATATCAATATCGATGGAACAGATCATCACACGAAGAGTTACGATTTCCCGGGTGCGGATTAATATTTCTCTATCAGATAGCGATAGGCTTTCAGATATTTATTGAATCTTTTGATATCCTTAGGAGTAAGCTCTCTGTTTACTCTTCTGAGATCCATATTATCACGAAGATCATTTAGTTTTACAGCTACAGAAAGGAGAGATCGTTCCGTTCTTTTAATGAATTCATCATAGTCTTCTTCCGGATCAAGCTTTGTAAGGCAGCTGATGGCAAAAATAATATATTCAGGAAATCCTTCCGACCTTAAATAGTCCAGACTAAACTCCTGTGGATGGTCTTCTACAACATCGTGAAGTACTCCAACGATTTTTTCATCCAGTGTTTTACCATAGTTCATCACCCGCATTACGTGGGCAATGTAGGGAGCATGGTATTTATCGGTTTGTCCTTTATGAGCCTTATCGGCGATTTTGATTGCTTTATTCAGTAATTCTTCTTTTGTCATTTCTAATGAAAAATAGAGTACAAAAATAAAAAATGCCTTAAAAAAATAAGACATTTTATGAAGAATATTTTATATGATTTTAAAAGTCTGTTTCGTCCTCTATATGAGCATGAGGAGCATTGTTTTTTACAGATTCTATTCCGTTTTCCATACCATTGTCAGATTCATACATCTGGCTGGTTCCGATGATCTGTCCGTTTCCGGCTTTTAGATTAAAATAACATCTGCCGTCATTGGCTGTATTTCTTTCAAATTTTGCGTCTTCCTGTGCATTGAGTTTTACGGATCCGATTCCGCTTTCACAGGAAGGTTTGGTACTGTATCCCTGGCTGGTTAAAATAACCTGCCCGTTTCCAGCTTTGAGGTTGAACTGAAAGTCTCCGTTTGTTCTTTTAGAGATAATAAATTTTCCCATGGTAATAGTTTTTAGTTTGTGTTATGTTATTTGGATGGTAGTATTTTTTTCCGATTGACCTGAAGCTTATCTGGAGTAATCGAATTTAGAATTTTATATTGTGAATAATCCTTTGAAGATTCTTTTAAAGCCAGATAAAGAATTGTATCATTGGGCTTAACCGTTAATATTTTGTAAAGTTCTTTTTGAGGTTGATCGGGTTTCAGAGCAAAATATCCCGGGAATTTCCCTTTAGCAACAATTTTTGTGGTATCCATCTTGGGAACAGGAAGTAAATTATCTTTTTTTTGTGCTGAAAAAGTAACGGAAATAAGGAGTATTGGAAATAATAAAATTTTCATGTGTTAGTTATTTTAAAATAAAAATAATAATTTTTTTTGAATAACCTTGCTAAATACCATTAATTTAAATGGATGTCATAACTGATAAAGATCAAAAAAGCGCCCCAAAATTGGGACGCTGAATCAAATTTATGTTATTAAAGATTAATAAGATCCTTTCTCGATATAGTGAGCGGCTACTTTTTCAGTAAGCGCTACTACATTCGGATGGTTGGTATATTTAGTGAATCTTCTTAATCCAGAAAGCATCATTCTCTGCTCATCTCCTTCAGCAAAAGAAACAATTCCTTCTTTAGCTGCAGTGATGATTTTCTCTACAGCTTTGTAAAGATTTAACTGAGCCATAGCTGCTTCTACAGATTCAGGAGAGAAGTGTTTCTCTGCTCTTAGTACTGCAGATTCTGCCATGTAGATCTGGTTAAGGATTTCAGATGCATTCAATAATAAATGCTGTTGTTTTTCAATATCCATCATATATTTCTGAAGAGCTGCTCCGGAAACCATTAGGAATACTTTCTTAAGGTTTGCGATAATTGTTTTTTCTTCGCTCATGAATTCTGAATAATCAGGAACTTCAAATGAAGGGATACCCATCAATTCTTTGCTGATGGCCATAGCAGGTGATAAAAGATCCAATTCACCTTTCATCGCTCTTTTAATAAGCATTCCTACGGCTAATAATCTGTTGATTTCGTTGGTACCTTCATAGATTCTTGAAATTCTTGAATCTCTCCATGCAGCTTCCATAGGAGTGTCTTCAGAGAATCCCATCCCTCCGTACACCTGGATTCCTTCGTCTGCTGTGTGCTGGGCAAGGTCAGAAACGAATACTTTAAGGATTGAGCATTCTACCGCGAATTCTTCAACACCTTTCAGTTCTGCTTCCTGATGGCTTAATCCACCTGCTACTAATTCGTCAATTTTATCCTGAACGTTTTTAGCTGCTCTGTAAGAACCTGCTTCACTTACGAAAACTCCGGTTGCCATTTCAGCAATTTTCTTTCTGATCGCTCCGAAAGTAGCGATTGAAACACCAAACTGTTTTCTTTCGTTAGAGTACTGGATAGAGTGGTTTAAAATTCTTCTCTGTGCATCAAGACATGCTGCAGCCAATTTGATACGGCCTACGTTCAATGCATTCAAAGCGATCTTGAAACCATTGTTTCTTTCTCCTAAAAGATTTTCCACAGGAATTTTCATATCATTGAAGAAGACCTGACGGGTAGAAGAAGCACGGATACCTAATTTATGTTCTTCTTCTCCGAAAGTTAAGCTTTCAGGGTTTTCAAGTTCCGATCTGTTGATGACAAATCCTGTGATATTTTTATCATCATCAATTTTAGCAAATAATGTAAATGTATCTGCAAATCCTGCATTGGAGATCCACATTTTCTGACCGTTGATGATATAATGTTTTCCGTCTTCGGAAAGTTTTGCTTTTGTTTTTCCTGAATTGGCATCAGAACCAGCATCTGGCTCTGTCAAACAGTAAGCTCCGAATTTTGTTCCCGTTGCTAAATCCGGAAGGTATTTTTTCTTCTGCTCTTCAGTTCCGTAAAGAACGATTGGCAGGGTTCCAATTCCGGTGTGTGCACCATAAGCTGTAGCCAATGAACCTGTAGTTCCTGATAGATAATCACAGGCAAGCATTGTAGTCACAAAGCCCATTCCAAGACCTCCGTATTCTTCAGGAACCGCGATTCCCAACATTCCCATTTCTCCCAGTTTACGCATGGTCTCTTCAGTAAATGCGTAATCTTTCTTCTCAAAACGTTCTCTTTGAGGAACTACTTCTCTATCTATAAATTCCTTCGCAGAATCACGAAGCATCTTTTGTTCTTCATTCAGTTCTTCAATACTGAAAATTTCGTTTGCAGGAATCTGTTTGATCAGGAATTCCCCGCCTTTTAATGTAGCCATATATTATTTTGTTTTTTAAATTTTTTGAGACATTCAGATAATAGACGGATAGATGATAGACTTTTATACTGTCTATTTTCTTTCGGTCCATTATCTCCTAGTCTTTTGTTTTCTTAGTCCCTGTTTAAAGTATTCTGAAATACCATTGTTGCTTTTTGAAATTCTTCAATCTTAATTTCAAAGATTTCAGTTTTTTCATCAGATAAATATTTTCTATGATTTGCTAACAATATTTGTGTTTGCAATTCAAATGAAGAACCTAAAGAAATATCCAAAAAATGACTAAAAGACTTATTTGTCCTGCTTGAACCTTCAGCTATATTTGATGGAATTGAAATTGCAAATCTGTCCATTTGATTTTTCAAACCATACTTTTCATAAGTCGGAAAAGTATCTGTAAGATCTAAAGTTAATCTTGATAATTCCATACTCATTTGCCAAATTTTAAGCTTTTTAAAATTGTGCCTCTTAAAAAATCATTCATTCATTTTTGGTGTCTTTAAGTCTATTATCTATCCGTCTATTAAAGAAGTTCAAAAATAGAAGCTGCTCCTTGACCGGTTCCTACACACATAGAAACCATTCCGTACTTGTTGCCTCTTCTTCTCATTTCGTCAAGAAGTTGTACTGTCAGTTTTGTTCCTGTACATCCAAGCGGGTGACCAAGGGCGATTGCTCCTCCGTTTACGTTTAAGATGTCAGGATTTAAACCTAATTCTTTTTTAATAGCAACAGATTGAGAGGCGAAAGCTTCGTTAAGCTCGATCAAATCGATATCTTTTAATTCTAAACCAGCCTGTTTCAATGCTTTTGGAATAGCATAAATTGGCCCCATTCCCATGATTCTTGGTTCTAATCCGGCTGCAGCATAAGCCACTAATCTTGCCTCAGGCTCCAGTCCTAATTCTTTTACCATTTCCTCACTCATTACCATTACGAAAGCCGCTCCGTCACTCATTTGAGAAGAGTTTCCGGCAGTTACGCTTCCTCCGTTGGCAAATACAGGTCTTAGTTTTGCTAATCCAGCTAAAGAAGTATCAGCTCTAGGCCCTTCATCTACAGAGAAATCAAACTTTTTAGTCTGCAGTTTCTGATTTTCGTCCAGGAAATTATATTCTACAGGAATCGGAACAATCTGGTTGGCAAATTTACCTTCCTGATTAGCTTTTAAAGCCTTCATATGAGATTCAAAAGCAAACTGATCCTGTTCTTCTCTTGTAATATTATATTGTTTTGCAACTTCTTCCGCTGTGTAACCCATTCCCCAGTAATAATCAGGGTTTGTTTTTGCGATATCCGTTTCAGGAACCGGCTTATAACCTCCCATAGGAATATATGACATAGATTCTGTACCACCCGCGATGATACAATCTGCCATACCAGCCTGAATTTTCGCAGAAGCAATAGCAATTGCCTCACTTCCTGATGCACAATATCTGTTCACGGTTACTCCCGGAACTTTATCGGTATTTAACCCCATCAAAGAGATCAGACGCGCCACATTAAGCCCTTGTTCAGCTTCCGGCATTGCGTTTCCTACGATAAGGTCATCAATTCTATTTTTATCTAATTGTGGTAGCTCAGCCATTAATTTTTCAATAACGGTAGCCGCCATGACATCAGGTCTTGTAAATCTTAAACTTCCTTTTGGAGCTTTTCCAACGGCAGTTCTGAAACCTTTTACTATGTATGCTGTCTTTGACATTGTTTTATTAATTAATTGTTATAAAAATTAACCATACTGTTTGTCATGCTGGAAGCATCTATTCAATGTTTGGATCCCTTCGGAATGACAAAGTGTTTGTTAATTATTTTTGAAAGTATTAGTTTCTTAATGGTTTTCCGTTCTGTAACATGTACTGGATTCTCTCCAGAGTTTTTCTTTCTCCACAAAGCTGAAGGAAAGTTTCCCTTTCAAGGTTCAATAGATACTGTTCCGTTACAACTGTTGGCTCTGATAGATTTCCACCTACCATCACGTTGGCTAGTTTATCAGCAATTTTCTTATCGTGTGCAGAAATAAAGTTTCCGGTTAACATCTGGTCAGTTCCTACGTAGAACATTCCTAATGCGTCTTTACCCAAAACTTTTACTTTCTGTTCGATGGGCTGGGTATAGCCTTGTTCTGCTAATAGTTTCGCTACTTTTTTCGCTTCAGCAATCTGTCTGTTTTTGCTTACGGAAACGATGTCTTTTCCTTTTTCAAGGATTCCCATATCGTAAGCTTCGTAAGCAGAAGTAGCTACTTTACCCATAGCGATGTTCATGAAAGCATCACGAATTCTGTTATTTTTAACATCATCATTGTGGAATTCTCTGGAAGTTCTTAAAGTCAATTCTTTAGTACCACCACCACCAGGAATGACTCCAACTCCGGTTTCTACAAGTCCTATATACGTTTCTGCCGCTGCAACCACTCGGTCTGCATGCATGGTCATTTCGCATCCTCCACCTAAGGTCATTCCGTGAGGAGCAACTACTACAGGAATAGAAGAGTAGCGTACTCTCATCATTGATTTCTGGAAGTAAGCGATTGCCATATTCAAATCATCCCAATCCTGCTCAATAGCCATCATAAGAATCATGGCAAGGTTAGCTCCTACAGAGAAGTTAGCTCCCTGATTTCCTACAACCAATCCATCATATTCTTTTTCTGCCAAATCAATCGCTCTGTTTAATCCGTCAAGAACTTCACCTCCAAGAGAGTTCATTTTTGAACGGATCTCAAAGTTGATAATTCCGTCTCCCAAATCTTGGATAGCAGCCCCTGAATTGCTCCAAAGCGTTTTATTTTTTCTGATATTATCTAAGATGATGAATGCATCCTGACCAGGGATCTTGTTGTATTCTCCTGAATTTTTATCAACGTAAATGCTTTGACCCTCGTCATTAACTTTATAGAAAGTTTCTACATTTTTCACCCAGTCAGAAACTTCGTATCCTGCATCTTTTGCCAGTTCAATACCTTTCTGAACACCTACAGCATCCCAGATTTCAAATGGACCGTTTTCCCATCCGAAACCGGCTCTCATCGCATCGTCAATTTTATAGACCTCGTCAGAGATTTCAGGTACTTTGTGCGAAACGTAAGCAAATAATGCTCCTAAAGACTTTCTGTACAATTCACCAGCTTTATCTTTACCACCAATTAATACTTTAAATCTGTCAATCGGTTTATCTATAGATTTTGTTAATTCCAGAGTAGGGAAGGATGATTTTCCTTGAAGTTCATACTCCAAAGTATCAAGGTTTAATCCGTGAATTTCAGATTTTCCTTCTGCATTTTTCACTTTTTTATAGAAACCTTGTTCTGTTTTTGAACCTAGCCATTTATTATCCATCATTTTCTGGATATAAGGAGGAAGGGCAAATACATCATTGAAGTCATTCGCTTCAGCACCGCTTTGACGAACTCCGTTGGCTACCATTACCAAAGTATCAAGACCTACAACGTCAGCCGTTCTGAATGTTGCAGATTTTGGACGTCCGATTACGGGACCTGTTAATTTATCAACATCAGAAACGGTAAGTCCTAATTTCTGTACATTGTGAAGAAGATCCATCATAGAAAACACCCCAATTCTGTTGGCAATGAAAGCTGGTGTATCTTTGGCTAAGACAGTCGTCTTACCCAGGAATTTCGCTCCGTAATTCATATAGAAATCGATGATTTCAGGAGCTGTATCGTTTGTTGGGATAATCTCTAAAAGGGGAAGATATCTTACCGGGTTGAAGAAGTGTGTTCCGGCAAAGTACTTCTTGAAATCCTCGCTTCTCCCTTCTGTAAGGAGATGAATAGGAATACCGGATGTATTGGAAGAAATTAATGTTCCCGGTTTTCTGAACTGTTCAATTTTTTCGTACACAGACTTCTTGATATCAAGTCTTTCAACGACTACTTCAATGATCCAGTCGGTATTTTTTATTTTCGGCAAATCATCATCGAAATTTCCGATTTTGATTCTGTCTGCAAACTTTGGTGAATAAAGAAGTGCAGGACTTGCTTTTTTAAGTTTTTCAAAGTTTTCGGAAGCAATTCTGTTTCTTACTGCTTTGTCATCTTTGGTCAAACCTTTTTTCTGTTCAGCTTCAGTAAGTTCAAAAGGAACAATATCCAAAAGTGATACTTCAACGCCGATGTTGGCGAAGTGAGCAGCGATTCCGCTTCCCATAATTCCTGAACCAAGAACCGTTACATGTTTGATTCTTCTTTTCATATGTAAATTTTTATTTGTATAAGATGATATGAACCCGAAGGCTTCATCATAATTTATTTTCGGTTATTTAATAATTCGTTGGCTATTTTCATGATTTCACCCATCACATCTTTGAAAGCCTCCAGTTTTTCCGGAGAAATTTTTTCCATCACCTTCTTGTTGAAATTCACAACGACTTCCTTAGACATATTTCTGGAGTTTAATCCTTTATCTGTAAGTTTGATGATCACCTCTCTTTTATCAGTGGTGGTCTTCTCCTTATAGATGTATCCGTTATCTTCAAGAAGCTTGATGATTCTCGTTAATGAAGTGGGTTCAATAGCCATCTTCGGTCCAAGATTGGTACTTCGAGTTCCTTCTTTAGGATCTATTTTTAAAAGTGTGAGTGCCTGTACCGCTGTGGAATCATGTTCCTGGGCTAATTCTGTGTACATTTTAGAAACAGCCAGCCAGGTCTGCTTTAAAATTAAATCTACGTTTTCTATTTTTTCCTTATTATGATCCATCATTTTTGCGCCAATGGTTTTACCCAAATTTAATAAATATTATGCATGCATAATATTTATTAACGTTAAATTTTGTTAATAGGCTGTAAATAAATGGATTAAATTGTATGATTAGCATAATACTATGCATGCATAGTATGTGGATAAATCAAAGAAAATCAAGTATTAATGAATGTTTGAGACTAAAATGATAATTTCTTCAAAATATTCACATTGATAGGTAGCGGAATCTTTAGTAATTACCCAAAATGGGTTCTGAAATTCGAAATTCAGGTCAGACAGGTCTTTTTGGAAGTTTTTTTGAAGCAGAGAATACAGCATTTCCTTGTGAAACTGTGGTGCAGAGATCACCGGCGGAATAAAGGTCTCATTGATTTGAAATAAGGAAGCATTCGTAAGTTCATTATGCTGAAGCAAAATGTCCTCAACAATTCCGGAATACAAATGATTTTCCTTTACATACCATATTTTGTCTGCGAATTCTTTGGCCAGTCGCCAGTCATGAGAAGAAAACAGAATAAGCTTGTTCTGTTCCTTAGCCAGCTTTCTCAGGGTTTTTAGAATGATGATTTTATTTTTTTCATCCAAATGGGTAGTAGGCTCATCCAGAATGATAATAGGCGAATTTTGGGTAATAGCACGGCCAATAAACGCTTTCTGAAGATTGCCATCTGATAGGTTTTTCAAAAGAGTATATCGGTACTGATTAAGATCCAGTTCTTCAATAATATGTGCAACTTCATCGCGGTCTTCTTTTTTTAATTCAAAATAAAAAGGGTAGTAGATATACTTTCCCAGAGAAATAAGATCTTCAACGGTATAATGCTGTGGAATAACTGACTTTGAAAAGACAATGGCAATATTCTCCGCAATCTCTTTTACCGAAAGATTTTTTACATTTTTTCCGTTAATAGAAATTTCCCCATTCAGTAAAGGGAGCTGATGCAGGATAGATTTGATTAATGTTGTTTTCCCTACACCGTTATTACCAATCAACAGGCATACATCACCAAGCCTTAAATCTGCATTGGCATTGGAGATTAATGTGGTATTGTATCCGATATTTGCCTGTTTGATCTGTAGGTGCATTTAATACTGACTTTAATGATTGATACTTATTGAAAAAATGAATAAAAGTAAAAATAGAATAATAGGAGATAAACTCAAAAGAATGTATAGGATTTTCCTTTGCTTTATTTTAGAATAACTATTAAATGCTAATATCAAGGATAAAAATATAGTAGTTGGAAAGATTATAAGGTGAGTTAAGTTTGCAAAAGTATAAATCCAATGTAAATCTTTATGCATTCTAAAAATGTCTGAAAATCTAACAAAAATAAAACTGATTACAAATAACAAAGTATTTGTAAAAATTATTTTTTTTTGTGTTTTTTCAATTTTCATTGTTTCGTTTATAACTATATAAGTTTTACTTAATAAATCATGCTGAAAGCATCTCGACAAAGTAATTTAGATTCCTTCGGAATGACACAGTATGATTGATTTCCTTTTTTATCTAGTGAAGTAAGTTATAAAATTATTCTCAAATTCTATGGGTTATTTTCCTGACCCCGTATTAATTTTGAAACTGGTTGTCTGGTTTGTGTATATCACGATCATACTTTATTCTGTTTCAACAGCATCATCAGAATCACAGGAATCCCGAATACAGAGCTTATTACATTCAAAGGAATCTGTGTTTTTTCGGCAATGACAGAGAAAAATAACATAATAAGCATTCCCAGAAACATATTAAGAATCCATTGCTGCCATAATCTGGATGGATTATAAACAAGTCTGCAAAAGTGTGGCACAATGATTCCAGTAAACAGAATAGGTCCTAAAAATGCAGTGACAGAAGCGGATAAGAGAGAAGACGCCACGATTATTAAAAGTTTCAACTGTTTCAAATTTACACCTAAACTTTGTGCATAGGAATTACCCAGAGAATTTCCAATGAGTGGTTTTATCGCTCTGAAGCAGATCAACATTCCGATTAAAACCAGAACGGAAAGTACATAGATCTGATTCCTCGTTACCATATTATTCGCTCCGAAAGACCATAAAATATAGTTTTTAAGACTCTGATTTTCTGCATAAAACTGAAGCAGAGAAACAATAGCTCCGGCAAAAGCAGATACCAAAAACCCGAAAATAATAAGATATGATTTGTCCTGAAATCTATTGGACATAGAGAGGAGTACCAACATCAACAGTAAGCTTCCTACAATAGCTGATAAACTGAGAAAACTATTCTGTAAAAATTCAGGAAGGGAAATAGTATGGGAAAAGAAAATATAAAAAGCAACTGATAAACTGGCGACTGATGTTATCCCCAATATATCAGGTCCTGCCAGTGGATTTTGAAAATATTCCTGCATCAGGAAACCAGAAGTAGGAATAGAAATCCCAGCCAGCATCATTACTAGGACACGGTTGATACGGATTTCAGCAATCTGGCTGTGCGCAGAATCCTGAAAGAAGTCCTGGAAGCTTAAACTTAAAAATCCTGTGTTCAGATTAATAATTGCGCTTGCAATAATGGCAATCACGAATAATAAACACAGGATTTTAAATCTTTTTGACATGATTCAGAAAGAGTTCAGTCTATTTATTTTAGGAAAGAATCGATTTTAGAATTCAAAACATCTTCCGTCATCATTCCCAGATATTCGTCAGTTTTATCACCTTTTCTCATGAAAGTAAAGGGAATAGAACCTCCGTCCCATTGTTTGAAGTTGTTGTGAAAGAAGTTTGGATCTAATTTTTGTCCATCCAGTAGGATAATGCTGCCTCCCAATTTATTTTCTGCAGCAAAATTTTTAACAGCACCAGCCCAATCTGCCTTATCATCAAGGTTCACGAAAGTGAATTTTACAGGTTTGCCTTTCAATTCCTCCATTTTACTTTTAAAACTTGGAATTTCTCTGATACATGGGCCGCACCAGGTTGCAAAAAAATTGGTTACATATAAAGTATCATTATTTTTTGCCAAATGCTGGCTTACATTTTCAGGGGAAAGTTCTTGGGGGATAGCTGTACTTCCTTCAGGTTCTGTAGTTTGAGATACAGAAACAGGGTCTGCGCCAGCTGTGTCTTCAGTTTTCTGACCTTCTTTTTTACAGCTGTACAGTGCAGTAAGAAGTAACGTGGATAAAATTATCTTCTTCATAAATTATTTTTTATCTATTTTTGAATTGAAGTTATGGAACAACAAATCTATAAAGGGAAACTGATACAGTTTCATCCGTTAAAAATAGCGAAAAAGGAAGAGCTGACCAAAAATACTTTTTCTCTGGAGTTTGATATTCCTGAGAATTTAAGAGAAAATTTCAGGTTTGAAGCCGGGCAGTTCGTCAGTATAAGATTTCAATCACATGGGAAAGAAGTTATTAATGATTATTCAATGACTTCAGCTCCTTATGAAGAGAAAATATGTCTGGGGATAAAGGTGAATTCCTCTGAAGGAGCTACTTCGCAGTTATTTCAAAATTATAATGCTGGTGATGAACTTTGGGTAAGTGAACCTTCCGGGAGATTTACCATTGTATCCAAACCCAGTGAATTCAGAACTATTGTTGCTTTTGCAGCAGGCATTGGAATTACCCCTATTTTAAGTCATTTCAAAAATATTCTTCACAATGAACCCAGAACGCGGTTGTTTTTATTTTTTGGAAATAAAAGTTCAGAAGATTTAGTCTATCGCGAACAGCTGGACAACCTTGCCAGAACATATGGTGACAGGCTTCAGATATTTTATTTCTTTTCTCAGGAGAAAACAGCAGATCAGTTTTTCTATGGCAGACTGGATGAGAAGAAGTTACATTTGATCATCAATCAGATCCTTCATTTGGATGATACAGATGAAGAATCCACCATTTGGGATGCCGTGGATGAAGTATTAATATGCGGAAAAGGAGAAATGATCAAGACATTGGCCAATGCATGTTATCATCACGGAATTCCGAAAAAGAATATTCATTTTGAACTTTTTGAAGAATTTAATGATGATATTTATCCTGTAGAAAAAGAATTTCCTCTGATTGAAAATATTGAGGTCGAATTTACCATGCTAGGGAAAAAATATACGACCCAGCTTCCTGATAACAAGGATAAAATCCTTCAGCAGCTTCTGATGAAAAAGTTTCCTGTCCCTTATTCCTGCAAATCCGGAATCTGCGGAAGTTGTGAATGTTCTTTAGATGAAGGAGAAGTAGAACTGTTAGAAAATGAGTATCTTACCGAAAAAGAGGAAGAGCAGGGACATATTTTAGCCTGTATGTCTATTGTGAAAAGTAAAAAAATAAAGCTTAACTTTGATCTTAGTTGAGAGTTATTAGGAACATATTTAACCTTGGGTTTATATCACTGGAATTGGGAGTTCTGATGATATGCTTCTGTAATGTGTGGGTTTTCGGGCTTACCAATGGGAGAACTTATACCAAAATCTCAAAAATTCCACCTCGTGAAATTGCTTTGGTTCTGGGAACATCTCCAAAAATGAGATCCGGAAAATCCAATCCTTATTTCACCAAAAGAATGGATGCCACAGCCCTTCTTTACCATCATGGGAAAATCAAGAAAATTATAGTAAGCGGGGAAAAAAGCAAAGGTTATAACGAACCGGGAGCAATGAAAAACTATCTGATCAATCAGGAAGGTGTGCCTGAAGATATTATTGTGGAAGATCCTAAAGGTTTTAATACCTATAAAAGTATTCTTCGTTGTAAGGATGTTTATAAGAAGAAGAATGTCATCATTGTATCTCAGGGATATCACAACCTGAGAGCATTGTTTTTTGCAAGAAATAATGATATGAATGCTTTGGGATTTGATGCGCAGGATGTCACAAAACCCGAGAGTTTCTACAGAAACCAGACGAGGGAAATCCTCGCCCGTGTGATTGCTGTAGTCTATTTTATTTTAGGCGTTTCTCCGGATTAGAAAGGATATCCGAACGCGATATTAACTGTTGGTTTGAAAGGCTGGATGAATTTGAATCTCCATCGGTCGCCTTCAGGTTTATTCGGGTCATAGATCTTATACGCAAGGTCAATTCTCGCCGTTACGTAGGCAATATTTAATCTTAATCCGAATCCACTTCCGATACCCACCTGTTTCCAGAACTTACCGAACTTAAATTCATCTCCATATCCATCGTTATAGTTACGAAGACTCCATGTATTTCCGATATCGGTAAATAAAGCGCCTTCATAAGTTTTATTGAAAGGAATTCGATATTCAATATTAGTGGTAAGCTTTAGATTGTCTGTCATATAGGTACGAACTCTTTCATCCACCTGGGAATCTGCAGGACCTAATCCTCCAAAGGCTACCCAGGCTCTGATATCGTTGGAACCTCCGTTGAAATAAGACTTGATGATGGGCATATCCTGAGAGTTTCCGTAAGGTATTCCAACTCCGATAAACTGGCGCAGCACCAATGTCTGGTTTCCGTTAAATTTGAAATATTTTCTTGTATCAATATCAAATTTTACAAACTGTGCGTAAGGCAGTCCGAAAATAGTTCCTTGCGGGCCGGTAACAATACCTCCGCCGTTATCTTTTTTATTGAATATACTTAATATATTTCCCGCAAGCTCCACTTTTCCGTTAAAATAAAAGGCATTTGGATATTCTTTCTTTCCAATTTCACTATAGACAAAATTGTAGATCATGGAAGAAATAAGGACATCCTGAGTTTGTCTGTCTTTGTTCACCAATGTTCCGGTAAAGGCTGTTAAAAGATCTCTTCCCTGCTGATTAAGGCTTCCACGGTAAGCATCGTTCTCAATAATCATTTTGGAAACTTCATCTACACTGAGTTTTCCATCTTTGTAATCTTGTCCGGTCTGCGCAGTTTCCGGGTTAAACATAAAATAATTTCCAAAAACTTCATCTTTTACCCTTCCGTCATTCACAAAGTAGTCATAGTACGCATCTTTATTTTTTGTCAGACTGACCTGAGTATTGAATAAAGTAAGCTTGTGATACACCTGATCATTAACACTTGCCTGATAGTTCAGTCCCGTATTGAAAATCAACCTTCCCAAACCGATGTTGTTCTGTATGGATGCCCCCAGCAAAATAGATGATGTAGGCGTGTATCGTTTTGGAATGAATTTATAATAATTAAAAGGAAGCAGCAGTCTTGGGAAGTTCAGGGATGCCTGAGCTGATATTTCGTAGGCTGCAACTCTTTTACTGATATCTTTTGTACTTCTGATAGAACCAAATGTTCCTGAAAGACTGGTAGAAAGGTTTTCCGCTCCTCTAAAAACATTTCGGGTGGTAAGGTCCACAGAAGGGGAGATCCCCAGGTTTAAAACCTGAGAATAGTTAATATCTGTTCCCACTTTAAGTTCGTATTTCGGAAGTGGTTTCAGTACATACAAAACATCTACAATACTGTCGTTTGGAGAGGTCATTCCGCCTTGTCTAAGTGAGTCTCTTGCTTTAACGATGCTAAAGTTATTCATCGATAAAAGATTTCTCTTGGTTACGTCCAGTTTCGTTTGGTCAAAAACCTTTTTACTGTCCGGAATAATAGCTCTCCACACCGATGAAAGTTTATATTTATCATTCATCGTATGGAATCTTATTCTCCTTAAGCTATCTTTTTTGGTGTTTTTAGGATAATCACCGGGTTCATCCACAATGGCAACATCAATATTTCCAAAAGTGGCTATTTTATAAGGGGTATCCAGGGAATCTTTATGAATTTCCAGGGTTAAAGGAACCTGTTTTCTGCTTTTAAGGGAATCTGCAACGAAATAAACTTCATCATTGGAAGCATTGAACCTGTAGAAACCAAACTCTCTCATCAGATCCGTAATTCTGGTCACCTCTCTTTCCAGAACGGTCTGGTCAAGGATCTGTCCGGATCTTACAAGACTTCTGTTCAGATTATAGTTGTAATACCCTTTGATCCCCTGATCCGGAATATTATAGAAATAATCCTTGATACGTGTAGGATCATTATGTTTGATGGAATAATTAACCGATGCTTTTTTGGAAGCGGAATCCAGTGTATGTTTAAAATTGACATCAGCATCCCAATATCCCCTGTAGGTAAGTCTTTTCTTGATAGATTCAGCACTTTTTTCACTTCTTGTCTGATCAAGAATAACCGGCGGTGTTCCCCAGTTGTGCAGTAAACGGTCGAAAAGAAGACTTTTTCCGACACTGCTTTTCATATTATATTTAAGGAATAAAGAATCTCTCAGCTTCTGATTTCTCATCTCACCGGGATAGGTCATATATTCATTAAGTATGGTGTCGTATTTCGGATCCGCCATATTGTACAGAAGGAGACTTAATGGCATGAAAAGGAACTGCTTTTTATTGGGCTTCTGCTGAATATAATCTTTAAGTTCCTCATCGAAAAATACTTTCTTATCCTCGAACTCTAAACTGTTCTTGGTAAGCAGATATTCGCCCTCAGGAACTTTTTTTGTCGTACTACAAGCATAAAGGAGACCAACAAATGTTGCAAATGAGATAATTTTATAATATTTTTGAGGAGAATTCTTATAATGCTTACAGCTCATACAATAAAAGTTTTACAATCTTTAGATAAAAAGAAGTTCAGACAAAAATACAATTTGTTTTTGGTTGAAGGTAATAAAATCATTTGTGAACTTTCTAATTCTAACTTTAAAGTTAAAGAAATATTGTCAACCGATCCACAAAAATTGGACCGTACTGATATCCCTGTTACCCATATCTCTGAAAATGAATTAAAAAAAATAAGTTTTCTTAAAACTCCAAAAGATTCCGTGGCGGTATGTTACCTTGCCGAGGAAGAAAAATGGGAAGATAAGAATATACAATTGGTATTGGATGGAATACAGGATCCCGGAAACCTGGGAACCATTATACGTCTTGCAGACTGGTTCGGGATCGAACAGATCATCTGTAGTGAAGATACCGTAGATGTGTACAATCCGAAAGTCATTCAGGCAACGATGGGATCTTTTACCAGAGTGAATGTGGTGTATACTGATCTGGTGGAATATCTTTCCAAAACAGAGAATGTAAATATCGGAACGGATATGGAAGGGGAGAATATTTATACTTTCCAGAAACCCGAAAAGCTAAACCTTATTTTAGGAAATGAAGGAAACGGAATGAGACCGGAGACGGAAAAACTGGCACAAAAAAGCATCAGTATTCCTAGATTTGGAAAATCCCAGTCTACAGAAAGCCTCAATGTGTCAATGGCTGCCGGGATTATTTTAGGACAGTTATTTTCAAAATAGAAAATCAGAAACCAGAGGTTAAAAATTATTGTAAAATATTACTGAATAATATCCGGCGTCTGGTTTCTGATATCTGATTTTTATATCAATTGCTCCATACTTGAAACACTTTTATTTTTCTGATAAACCTCCATCTTTTTTCTGACATATTTCAGAGCAATAGGAGCAAGGTAAATCAATGCTGCACCAATCAGTTTTTTCTTCCAGTTGGAACTTTTCATATTCTTTTTGGCATAGTTCCCTACGATAGCAGTAACCCCTAGTTTTACAAGCCCGTCTGTAAGGTTTCCTCCTTTGAAAGCAGAGCTCGCAATACCTACAGCTGTATTTTTGCTGATCAGAAGATCTTTTACTTCTGAAGTAAGCTGTTTGGCAATGACATCTTTTCTTAAAACTACTTTTTCATCACCGTCTTCATCAATCTTTTCCTGAAGATACTGATCACTTAAACCATTGGTAAATGCACTTAAGCTTTCTTTTGTATTTTTGAAGGTAAGAAGATTTTCCAGATCACTTATTTCACCCTGAAGCAGTTTTTTCTTTCTTCTTAATTCTTCTATGCTCTCGTATTTTCTGCCCATAGTTTAATGATTTAAAAATTTAATAACCTGATCTGCAACAGTATTCACAATTTTAGTTTTGAAGGCAACTACAAACGCCATTACCAGCGCATAAAATGCAGCCACAATTAAGAATCCATAGGAATAATTATCCAGTGCTTTTCCGATAAGGAAAGCGATTCCAAAGTTGAAAAGGATAATAAAAAAAGCAAAAGCAACAAGCAGTACTACAAAGTAAGTAATGAGCCCGGCAGAAAGTGACGACTTTTCAGTCGCTTCAATTTTCAGAAGATCTATTCTCTTGGAGGCGTATTCTTTAATAGTTTCTATCATTGTTTTTTTTTAAAGTTACAAAAAAAGGAACTTTCGCACAAAAGTTCCTTTCTGTAATTTACTTAAAAAAGATAAATTACTTATTTTTTCAGATCATTCAGTTCCGCTTCTACATCTTTTGCCAAATCTGCAGTTTTAGAAACAATCTGATCTTTGTATTTGTCATATCCGTCTTTCACTGTATGTGCTACGCTGTTAGCTGTTTCCTTGAAAGTAGAAGAAATATTGCTGTACTGGTCTTTCACCTTTTCAGAAACCTCACCGTATTTGTTCTTTGCCTGATCTTTAAGATCATTTGCCTTCGTTTTAATTTTTTTTCTGGTTTCTTTACCTTCTTCCGGTGCGTATAACATTCCTAAGATTACACCTGCCGCAGCACCTGCAAGAAGTCCTGCCAATATACCTGCTGTATTATTTCCTTTTCTAGACATTTTAAGTTTTTTAATAATTAATAATAGATTAGTTTTTACAGTAATAAAACTTACAATTTGTATACCAAAGGAGGCTTGAAGCCTATTAAAAATTGTTAAATCTTTTTGATGTGAGATAAAATAAGCTGTATGGTTTCTTCTTTGGTGAGTGTCGAATTATCAATAACAATAGCATCGTCAGCCTGCTTCAATGGGGCTATTTCACGCTCACTATCGATTTTATCGCGTTCTATAAGGTTTTGCTTTACCTGTTCCTTATCCGCCTCAATTCCCAGTCCTTTCAGTTCCAGAAACCTTCTGTTGGTTCTTTCATCAATACTGGCAGTAAGAAAGAATTTATAGTCTGCATTTGGCAGAACTACTGTCCCAATGTCACGCCCGTCCATAATAACGCCACCTTTTTCTGCCAAAGTGCGCTGTGACTGCAGGAGGAAATCTCTCACCTCTTTTTGCTTGGCAACAAGGCTCACATTATCAGATACGATATTGGTACGGATTTCCGTAGAGATATCTGTGTCATTCAGGAAAAGAATAAGGGTGCCGTCGTTATTTTTAAATTCAAGTTTGATCTGATTAAAAGAAGAGAACAATGTATTCAGATCAATCTCACCGTTTTCATTCAGACAATGCTGCAAAGCATACCAGGTAACTCCTCTGTAAAGTGCTCCTGTATCCATATGAATAAGTCCCAGTTGATCAGCAATGATTTTTGAGATAGAACTTTTTCCGGTAGACGAGTACCCATCGATAGCAATTACAGGTTTTTTCATACTGCAAATTTCAAGATTTTTTTTAGAAAATCAAGAAGAAGTAAGAAAATTTCAGAATAATTAAGAAATTTCCGGCCAGGAAGATTATTCTCCTCTGTGGCTGGAAAGGTCCATGGAAATTCCTATCTGATTGACGTTCGAAGAGTTGTGATATCTCACGTGGGCATAATCAATACGGAATCTGGAAACCTTAACTCCAAATCCAGCAGAAAGTCCCGAGAAGTTTCTTTGATCTGCAACAGCCAGTTCATTTCCTCTTTTTACATTATATCCCAGTCTAATATTGAAATTCTTTTCCGGAAACAATTCTGCTCCCAAAGAAAAGTGGTCTGCGATCTTTCTGCCGGCACCCACTTTTTGCCCGTCCAGGTTTTCTTCTGAGGAAATATCAAACTTCTGAAGATCATGTGCGGTAATGGTGATGGCAAGAGGAAAATTCTTGATGATTTTGGTATATCCCAGATCAACCCTGAACGGAAGATTCTCTCTTGTTCCGTTAAAGGATTTCAGCTGGAAACCAAAATTTCTCATCACAAGTGATAGTACTTCTTTATTCTTTTTATTATGATAGGTAATTCCCGCTGTTCCTGAGATGGCGGAAGAAGTATAGTTGTCAATTTTTGAGGTAATGAAATTAAGCCCTCCACCAATCGTCCAGTCTTCCTCAAACTGGTAGGCATAGCCTGCGCCAATCGCTACATCTGAAGCTTTAAATTCTCCGTTTTCAAAACCGCTTTCATCTGTCCTCGGAATACTTCCATAGCTCATATACCTTGCATTGATGGTAGCCATGTGGCCATTTTCAAAGTCTTTGGCATAAGCAATCGTTCCGTATTTCGAGTCGGCAAGGTAAGCCGTTGCGTTTACAGAAAGCTGTTTGTCAGAATCTTTATTTAAAAGGGCAGGGTTTGCAATAGCAAAGGAAACATCATAATCTCTTACCGAAATTGCATCTCCGCCCAAAGCAGCCTGTCTTGCAGATACAGGTACATTTAAGAACGGATAGACATTTGTTCCCGTTTGCGCATAAGAAACAATTCCTGATAGAAATAATGAAAAAATGATAATTTTCTTCAACTCAATTTATAATTAATGCAAAAATAATCCTTTTTCGTACTTTTCAAAATATTTCTTACATTATTTCTATTTAAATATTTTTCTTTTATCAATATCATTAATGATTATATTTGCAAAATCAAATTCCGGGGAAACCCGTACTAATAAAAAGTTACTTAAAAATAAAAGATGAAATATAAAAGAATCCTTCTGAAACTGAGCGGTGAGGCCTTAATGGGAAACAGACAATACGGTATTGACAACGAAAGACTGCAGGAATATGCATCTGAGATCAAAAAGGTAGTTGAAAAAGGCTGTGAAGTAGCGATCGTGATTGGAGGAGGAAATATCTTCCGTGGGGTAGCAGGAGCTGCAAAAGGTATGGACAGAGTGCAGGGAGATTATATGGGAATGCTTGCTACTGTTATCAATGGTATGGCTTTACAGGGCGCATTAGAAGATGCAGGAATCAAAACAAGACTTCAGTCGGCTATCGAAATGGATAAAGTAGCTGAACCTTTCATCAAAAGAAGAGCAGTAAGACACCTTGAGAAAGGAAGAGTAGTGATCTTCGGAGCCGGAACAGGAAATCCTTATTTTACCACTGATACAGCGGCTACCTTAAGAGCGATCGAAATCGGGGCTGATGTAATCTTAAAAGGAACAAGAGTAGACGGAATCTATGACAGCGATCCTGAAAAGAATGCAAATGCTGTAAAATACAATTCATTATCTTTTGATGAAGTATTTGAGAAAAACCTTAAAGTAATGGATATGACTGCTTTTACTTTGAGCCACGAGAATAAATTGCCAATCATTGTATTCGATATGAACAAAGATGGAAATTTAGAAAAAATCGTAGACGGAGAAAATGTAGGTACTTTGGTTAATTTATAATCAATATAAGTTCTAAAAAATATAAAAACACCTGTTACAGTAATTGTGACAGGTGTTTTCATTTTAACACTAATCTGAATTATTTATCCACACCAGCATTTTGTGTGACGTTTTCCTTTTCAACCAAAACATAACGGGAAGAAATCCATCCGATGATCTGATCGATTATTTTTAGAATCATCTCTAATTCCGTGACAGCAGTTACTCCCGGTACCAGCTTCACCTCTGGTTTTGGTAATGGCTGTGATAAAATAAGTCCTTCTACCTGTGGATTGGATCCTTCCGCAGGAATGCCATTATACATTCCCACATGCTGTACGGATAGCTGCAGCATATAGTCCTGCAAAGACTCAGGAGGAGTTTTGATGCTCACCGAGGAGGCGCTTGAGTGTTGGAGCCGGCCTGGCAGCGATTGGTTCTGTATTCTTGTATAACTGGCTCCTGAATTTGAAGAATCAGCAATCGCCATCTTTTGTAAAGCGTTTAATAAGGCTGCCGTCATATAGGTAGGAGCCTGGCCATAAATCGTTGCAATTTTCCCCAGTTCCGATACCGGCCATGCATGAGGAACAACGTCCAGATCATTCCAGTGCATGGTATTCCAGCTTTGATAAGTACCTGTCTGTTGCTGCCATCCCGGAGGTAATGGCGGGAATTTACTGTTGAACAGGCTGGCAAATGCAGCCTCACCTGGCGTTGGTCCGGCGGTAGGATATACAAGCGTTACTCCGAAGGCATCCAGATCCTTATTCTCTTTCAGATAAAGGGCAAGGGTAGGAGATAATGCTCCGGCAAGGCTATGTCCACAGAATATGATGGCAGTATCCGGATCCGGACTTAAGCTGGCAAGAAACTGTTGAAGCGTGGTATTGGGTGCGGCTGCATCACCCGGACTTATAAGTCCCAGAAGTATACCGACCCCGGTAGCCGTTCCTTTTGAAATATAAGGGTCAATGCCGTTAAAGGCTGATGGAGCAAAGTTGGAAGGATTATAAGTCGTCCAGTTGACCACTTCGGCTACCGAAAAATCTTCTGTTTCCCAATCGTAAAGAGAGGAAGGATTAGTGGCAGCAATAGCCACAACGTAGGTAGGCAATGTAGGACCTCCCGGAAATGCGACAGCATCAGATTTAACAACATATAATGCATTATCTGCAACTCCGGTAGGAACTCCTTTTTCATTTTTTTCTTCGATCAGGGCAGGTCCCCAGACCAGATCCCAGTTTCCTAATTCCGATACGGCTGAAGGATTAGCTATGGAAGGTGTTTTCTGATCCATTATTTTAACCGGAGGAACATTGTTAAAATAATAGGATAAATCATACTGAAGCTGTTGCTGCAGTTGGATACCAAAACCGTTGTAGCCTCCGGCACGGTTAGCAAGACCTGCCATACCAAAAACTTGTTGATAGGCATCTAAAGATGGATTTGTCATGATGTGATTGGTTTAAATTAGTTTATAATTGTTCATTTCTGCAAAATGTCTTCTCCAAAACTTTCTGTTTGTTATGGCAAGTTTTCCGTTTAAAATACCTGCCGACGTTTCGTTTAAAAGAATAGAGTAAAGGACGTTATAAAAAATGATATCACACTAAGTAGAAATAACCAAAATGTTTGGTAGGTATTTGTACCCGGATTCTTTGTTTAAAAAGAATAGAAAAAAATCCTTTTTTCAAGAAAAGATAAGCGGACAAATCTATATGGAGCTCAAGTAAGAGATGCCAGTTCATGCAAAAAAAATATAAAAAACTTTATAATTAGTTGTAGTTCAAAAGTAAAATCATTATATTAGAGATAGTACCCGTATAACAGTGGGGAATTGTTTAAATGATAATATATAGAACCATTAAAAATGGTAATGAAACGAAACATTATTTACATGTTTCAGATGTAGGTGGAAAAATCTATGGTTTTTTACAATTGGGCCCAGAAGATGAATGGGATGATGATAACAAATTCTTATATGAATGCTGTGATCACCTAAAGTTTGTGTATGGAAGTAGGTTCAAAAAATTTACTCTTAGGCATTCAAGAATTTAAATCTACAGCCTTCTCTTTGAGAAGGCTTTTTGTTATATTTGTGGAAAAACTAAATAATTATGGAAGCATTTATTCTTAAATTTTTCGACTGGGACAAGATTCCTATGAAATTAATATTTCTCATTTTCATTGTGAGTTGTGTTTTGACTCTTGTTCCAGTTCAGTATCTTGAATATCTTAAAATTGCAAAGTTTAACAAAGAATATGGGCAGTATTCAGGTGTATTTTTATTAGGAAGTTTTGCTTTTTTAATTGTTTCGTTAGTTTCTTACTTTATTAGAAAGTACAATGTAAATAGGCAAAATAAAGCTTTTGTTAGAAAAGTACAACTTGAAATGTTTGGTTTAACAAATCCAGAAAAAATGTTGATTGCATATATTGCGGGAACAGGTAGGAAGACAATTAACTTGCCAGCAATGAATCCTAATGTTGTTGCGTTAGAAAATAAATTGATTATTTACAAATCTTCTAGCTCAGGGCAAGGAGGGATAAGAGGTCTTTTTTGGACTTACACTATATCTGAACATGCAATACCTTACATATCTGAACATGTTTTAGCATCTTTAGAAAAATTACGTAAAGAAAGTCCAGAATATATTGAACAATTAAAATATGATATTGAAGAGTACAAAAATGCCCCTTAATTGTAATTCATTGTAGTAAGATTTTAATTGTCTGATAACCTAAATAACCAAGTTGTAATCTTCCGGCCATCTCTACCTTAATTGGGGATAAGTTTATCTTTTAAAGGGATATCCAGGTTTGGCATGGTCTAACATTAGGTTTTGTAGATAGTGTACAGTAAAAAAAATGGATTGACTTGTGATAGAATCCCAATTTTCATCGCCAAAATTATTAACAGAAAAAAGGCTTATTTCTTTGATTTCACCTTCTTTTAAAGTAATTTGCATTTTTTCTTGAATGTTGACATCTTTAGAATAATTTGCAATTATATTCGAATCTGCAGCAATTTTTGTAAAACCTAGTTTAATCAACCATTTTTCTGATAATGGTATTGGTTGAAATGCTACTGTATCAATAGCTTCTATTTGTTTAATATCATGTTCAGTTATTATATAATTTTCATTACCATAATTGTTTGCGAAATTTCCAGCTCTAAAAAAATATGTATTCATGATTGTTTTTAGTCAAATATAACTCTTTTTCCTTTAGTTAAGAATACTTTTTTTGCTAAAATTAACTAGGTTTACAATTAAAAATGGTACATTAAGCCAGTAATTTTATTAATGATATGGAACTTCAGTCACGAAACTTAATTATTGATACTCAGTATTTTGTAAGTATAAAATTAGATTTTAATAATAAAACCTTACAGAAGTTAAAGAAGCTTGTAGATGACAATTCTGTCAAAATTTATCTTACAGATATAACAATAGCAGAAGTTAATAAAAAAATTGAAGAAAAGATTCAAGGAGCTATTGATAAAATTTCAGTGAGTGAAGTTCAATATCTAAAGACAGTACCAGCGTTTAATAAGTTTATAGAGGAGTATAGTTATTCAAGGGCAGTTGAAGAAGTAAAAAAAAACTTTGACCTATTTCTTGAAAGTTATCGGGTCGTAACAATACCAAGTGATAAAGTAAATGTATTAGATATTTTTAATATGTACTTAGAAATCAGAGCACCTTTCAGTACAAGTAAAAAAAAAGAATTTCCAGATGCGTTTGTACTTGAGTCAATTAAGCATTGGTGTAAAAAAAATAATAATTCAGCTTACTTACTTTCTAAAGATCCTGATTGGAAAAACTATATAAGCAATTACAATCACCACTTAAAAAATAATGTTCCATTATTAATACTCCAAGAAGATCTAGTATCTTTAATTGACACAGTTATTAGAAAAGATAATGAGTTGAAAGATCAAGTTGCATTTGCAGATAAAAAAATAGAGAGAAACTGGGAAGTTATTAACAAGGAGATATTAGAAAAGTTTAATGATATTGAATTCGACTCTTACGGATTTGACGGAGAGGAAATCACTGATGTATTCTTGATAGATTGTAAATTATTACAAAAAGATATCTTAGAAGCAAAACAAGAGTCTTCTTCTTATGAGTTGTTATTAGAGTTCGATTTCATTGTCAAATATTTTGTAACCAGTTATGATAATATTTATTTTGATACAGTAGATGAATTAGAGTACAATTTAGAGTATTCTACAGTTTATCGGAGATATACAACGGAACAGTATATGACTATTGATTTTTCATTTCCCGGAGGATTGGATACTAGTTTTAAAATTGACGAAATAACGTTATCAAAAGAAATCATTACTTTAGATTATGAGGATGGAAAATTTATTGATATAAAAGAATGGTGTAAGAATTTACCAGTCATAGTATGCGGAGTAAAAGATGGAATTATTACAGAGGATGGTTTAGGGGTTATGAATTTTAAAGATCTCGATGAAGCACAAAAAATATTTCCACAGTTAAGTATTAAAACTGAGACCCAAGATTTTACGAGTGCATTAGGCAATAAAATAAATGAAAATTTGAGATTTGAAACTTGGAAGGCATTAGAGCTATATTCTTCATAAATAAAGCACTTTATAGAGTTTAAAAGTATTAACTAAATATATTTTTTTTAAGTAAGTAGTATTATTAATGCATTTTATTTGATTTAAAAACTATTCTGATTCCTGTTTTGTTGACTAAGGAAATTTAATAAACATCAAATGTTTGAGGATTTAATTTTGCATGTAAAGGATACAAATCACCTAGATAATTGATCAACTTAAATTCATCATAAACAAAACAGAAAACAAGTAACGACGAATAATAAATAATTTTATACAGCGTCCTATTCAAAAATATCAACGTTTTCACAAAATACAGAATGCAGTCTTACCAGAATATGGAAATAATCATTATTTTTGCAGCACTGAATAGCAAAAAGGAATTTAAAATAGTAGGGAAACACTGATTTTTACAGCGTTTTTAGTTTTAATTGATTGATATTCAGATGGATTAATAGATGTGTAATTTATCAAACTATACTATAATAATGGAAGAATTAGATCTTATATTAGAATCTGTAAAACAGGACATGGATGCAGCGGTAAAGCACCTGGATCACGCATTTCAAAGAATTAGAGCAGGACGTGCTTCTACGGCAATGGTTCAGGATGTAATGGTAGAATACTACGGAGCAATGACTCCTATCAACCAGGTTGCGAATGTTTCTGTTCCGGATGCAATGACAATCTCTATTCAACCTTGGGACAGAACGGCAATCAATGCGATTGAAAAAGCAATCATCAATTCCAACTTAGGTTTTGCACCTTCTAACAACGGAGAAAACATTATCCTTAATGTTCCGCCTTTAACAGAGGAAAGAAGAAAAGAGCTTGCAAAACAGGCTAAAGTGGAAACTGAGAACACTAAAGTAACGGTAAGAAATGCAAGACAGGACGGTTTGAAAGAACTTAAAAAACTGGAAGGAGTTTCTGAAGATGTCGTAAAAGGCGTGGAAGAAGAAATCCAGGCTTACACTGATAAATATGTTAAGCTTTGCGATGAGCATCTTAAGACAAAAGAAGCTGAAATTATGAAAGTATAATTTTCAGTTTTTAAAATATTTGTAAAGAGGTTTCCGATGGGAGACCTCTTTTTTTTATTACTTTTCAGCTATTGCTTAAACTTTTTATAATGCAATGCATTCTTATTCTATACTATATTGTGAAGTATTTACGTTCATTCATTATATTTAATGAATTATTCCTGACGTTTAATCAAAAAACAGGAAACAGATACTATAATGATGACAAAAATAATCGGGGTAGGAAATTATATCCCATCGGAAACAATAACCAATTTATTTTTTGATAAACATATTTTTCTTAATGAAGAAGGGATTTTATTAAAGGAGAATAACGCTTCCATTACGGATAAGCTTAAAAAGATTACAGGTATTGAAGAAAGGAGATATGCACATAGTACACAGGTCACTTCAGATCTGGGCGTCATTGCGGCGCGTGCAGCCATAGAAAATGCAGGGATCGATCCTGAAACATTGGACTATATTATATTTGCCCATAATTTTGGGGATGTTCGCTTCGGAACGGTTCAGTCTGATACGGTGCCCAGCCTTGCTGCAAGGGTGAAGCATGTATTGGGAATCAGAAATAATTTCTGTGTGGCCTATGATGTTCTTTTCGGATGTCCGGGATGGATTGAAGGGGTAATTCAGGCTCACGCGTTTATCAAATCCGGTATAGCGAAGCGATGCCTGGTTATTGGAGCAGAAACACTTTCCCGTGTGGTAGATATCCACGACAGAGACAGTATGATCTATGCCGACGGTGCCGGGGCGGCTGTTCTGGAAGTAAATCAGGATGATGATGCCGGGATCAAATCCCATTTGTCAGCTTCTTATACCCTTGAAGAAAAAGACTATCTGTATTTTGGAAAATCTTACAACAACGAAAGATGCCCGGATATCCGATACATTAAGATGGATGGTCGTAAAATATATGAATTTGCTCTCGTGAATGTTCCGGATGCGATGAAAAAATGTCTGGACAACAGTGGATATTCTATTGATCAGCTCAATAAAATTATCATTCATCAGGCGAATGAAAAAATGGACGAAGCCATCGTGAACAGGTTTTATCAGCTGTATGGAAAACCGGTTCCGGAAAATATCATGCCTATGGTTATTCATAAATTAGGTAACAGCAGTGTGGCTACGATTCCTTCTTTGCTGACGATGATTTTGCAGGATGAACTGGAACATCATAAAATCAAAAAAAATGATATTGTGTTATTTGCTTCAGTAGGAGCAGGGATGAATATCAATGCTTTTGTGTATCAGTTTTAAAAATAAAAAGAGGTTTCCAACCGGAAACCTCTTTTTGTATATTCTATTTACAGTTCTCATTGTAATCATAGATCACTTCATTGATAATTGAAAGTTTATCCACCGTTGAATTGTTGATTTCATCCCGGATGAATTTTCCAAGACCGCTTCTTTTTTTCTCTTCATTTTTCAGGGAACCATATTCTCCCTTTGTTATTTTTGCTTTTACGTAAGGGCAGTCTGCCAGGATAATTTTGGCTTTTGTGGGCGTTAATTCTTCAGCTTTTCCTCCTTTCTTTGAAAAGATATAATTGGGATTCTCTCTTAACCGGTCTGTTTCTCTCTGCGTGATGGCCTGAGTACTGTTTGCAGAAAGAGCCGTAGGATAGCCATAAAGCTTATAAACTGTAATTTTACCTTCTGCTACTACTTCAGCAAACTGTTCCGTTCTGGATAGGTTGTTGAGCGCCTTAAAGCCGGCTGATAATCCTGTTGAACTTTCAGAGCTGTTCAGAGCCTCTCTCATGTTTGAGTATTTTACCGACTTGAAAACCCTTGGAGTGTCACCTTCGTATAACATGTATTCTTTGATATCGTCTGTGTCGTAGGTTTTGAATTTTATCTTATTCTTTACTTTGTCAATATCAGCAATGGCTGCAAATTTTACTTTTAACTGATTTTGCCACGGACTTGAATAGCCGCCGTGCAGATGTACAACACCTTCAATTTTCTTTCCGGATTTGTCAATGATGTAGCCGTATTTTTCACCGTTGTAGATTCCGGTCTCATCCTGATCCTGAGCGTGGGCATTGAGTGATACAAGACCGAACAGGCCAATAAGTAGTAATTTCTTCATGGTTTTGTTTTAAATTCCCACAAATATAAATTTTTAAATTCAAAATCATTATCAATTAAATATTGTAATAATAATCAACAAAAAAGCTCCGGAATTTCTCCGAAGCTTTTAATTATATTTTAAAATCAGAATTATTGGTATCTCTGATGTTCCTTACTTTTGGTAAACCTTTTGGTGATAGGTTTGAACAATGCTTTGTATTTTTCTGCATCAAACAGTTGCGAATCTGTAAGTGCTTTATACGTCATCCAGACTCCAAAAGGAAGAAGGATCAGATTGGGAAGCCATGCTGCCAGATAAGGATTCATTTTCCCACTCCATGACATATTTTCCACCCCGACATTCATGACATAAAAGATGATGAAAATAACGATAGCGATGATGACCGGAAGTCCCATTCCTCCTTTTCTGATAATGGAACCTAAACTGGATCCGATCAAAAAGAAGATGATACAGGTAACAGAATACGCAACAATTCTCTGCTGGTAAATAACGACTTTACTGAAGTATTTTACGTTAGAACTGTATTCATTCTTTTTAGATTCCAGTGTTGATTTCAGGTTGTCTAATCTGTTATAGGAATTGTAAATGATTTCCAGTTTTTTTTCACCTTTTACGGTGTCCAGTTTAATCTGGGTCTTCGGAGCTACTTTATGTTTATTCCCTTTATCCATGTAGGTAATCACAGAATTGGTCTGGTTAAGAACCTCAGAACCGATGTTATCAAAGAACTGTTTATTGTCTTTTTTGGTTTTGGTAATCGTTCCGTCAAGCTGGTTATAGGTCTGGAAACGGTAGTCATCCGTAATCTGTTCTTTTTCGATCGCTTTATTGATGATTTCACTAATGTCAAAGTGGGATACCAATGTATCAAATTTAATAGCCTGGTCCGGTTGTTTCAGCCTTACGTTATCACCTTTTCCGGCAAAAGCATCTTCAAATACATAGCCGTTATAAAGTACAAGCTTTAGAAAATTCTTGTTAACAGCCGGAACAAATTTTCCTTTTTCAGCCACTACAGATTGTTGGTTTTCATAAGCATTGGCTTTTTTATGAACAAAAACGCCTTCAATATTTTCACCGTTTTCCCCATAGATCTTGTCAAACTTTACCATATAACCTGGAATCTGATCAATAAACTGTCCTGGAGTAAAGTTGATAGCCGGTTTGGTTTGGGCAATATTGAAAAGCATGTTCTTGGCTTTCTTCTGAAAGTCCGGAATAATATTATTAGAGAAGAAAAACAGCATGATGGCAAGTGCCGTGGAAATCCCAAGAAGAGGAGTCATTACTCGAGTCAAAGGAATTCCTGCCGCTTTCATTGCTGCAAGTTCGTAACGTTCTCCAAATTCACCAAACGACATAATGCTCGCCAGAAGGATCGTAAGCGGGAGAACCATACTGATGACGTTCACCCCAAGATAAAAAAGAAGTTTAAGGATTTGCCAGTAGCTTAATCCTTTTCCCATAAACTGTCCCAACTGTACCCAGATAATGTTTACAATAAAAATGAAAAACAATACGCTGAATATAAAGAAAAACGGTCCAAAGAAGGTTTTTATAATGTATCGGTCTAGTATTTTTAACATGCGCCAAAATTAATCAAAAAGCCACAAAGTTTACTTGTGGCTTTTTATATTTTGTTATTTTTTTAACGTTAAAAGTAAATTTACATAGTTGCGAATTCACTTTCAGCTTTTTAAAGTTCTGTAACGATGTAGTTTTTAAACTTATTTTTGTCAAAAACAAACATATTAGGATCCAGCTCCTGGTTTTCTTTATAGTCTTTAATAGCAATTACTGCAACATCTTTATTGTTTCCGTGCTGTTCCAGTTTTACCATCTGCTTTTTCGCTGAATCTACAAAAAGGTATACGTATTTTATTCCGTTCGCTTTTACCGGGGTCAGTTTAATAAAGTCAGCATTCACACCATTGACCACTTTCTTACCGTTGTATGTTACGTTATAATCGTTTCTATAGGTTGTAAGGTAGTTGATAGGGGAGAACATGGTACTGCTTCCGTTAGGTTTAGCAATAGTTACTTCCATATCATCGGCGTTGATATTGTAAATTTTATTTCCGTCGAAGATCTGCTCTGTATCCATGATCTTCAGTTTGTATTTTCTCCTGCTACGTAATAAATACCAGGTTCTGTTTTTGTTACCTGCCCGTTAAGACCGCTTCCAAAAGAAAATTTGAAGTAAGAATTCTTTTTAGAATTGTAGTTGGCTGTAATATCATCCAATATCTTTTTAGCTTTAGCATCAATCTTCTGAGCGTTGGCCATACCTACTGCACCTACAACAAAACTTCCCAATATAACTTTTGAAATAATATTTTTCATTTTCTTAATTTAATAATCGTTAGATTTTCTTTAATTCTTAAGGTTAAAACGATGTGTTTTTCCTTTAACTACGCAGATCTTCCAAAAACTGTTCCAAAGAATGAAGGTCACTGATCAGAACCTCTCTTGCTTTTGCTCCGTTAAAGCCTCCAACGATACCACTTGCTTCAAGCTGATCCATAATTCTTCCGGCTCTGTTATAACCCAGTTTCAATTGTCTCTGAAGCATTGAGGTAGATCCCTGTTGCGTAGAAACAATGATTCTTGCTGCTTCTTCAAATAAAGCATCTTTTTCGTTCGGGTCAAAAGCACCTACTGTACTTGTTGAATCTTCAGATACGTATTCAGGAAGTAATAATGCTGAAGAATATCCTTTCTGTTCTCCGATAAACTCTGCCAGTCTTTCCACTTCCGGAGTATCTACAAAAGCACACTGAAGTCTCAGGATCTCATTTCCGTTGAAATAAAGCATATCTCCTTTACCAATGAGCTGATCTGCTCCCGGAGAATCAAGGATGGTTCTGGAGTCAACACTGGAAATTACTCTGAAGGCAGCTCTTGCAGGGAAGTTGGCTTTGATCATCCCTGTAATTACGTTTACGGATGGTCTCTGTGTAGCTACAATAAGGTGGATTCCTACGGCTCTGGCAAGCTGTGCAAGTCTGGCAATCGGTAATTCAACCTCTTTTCCTGCCGTCATGATCAAATCTGCAAACTCATCTACTACCAATACGATATACGGTAAATAACGGTGCCCGTTTTCAGGATTTAATTTTCTTTCCGTAAACTTCTTATTGTATTCTTTTAAGTTTTTACAGAAAGCATTTTTCAGAAGATCATATCGGGTATCCATTTCAATACAAAGAGAGTTCAGTGTATTGATTACTTTATTGGTGTCTGTGATGATGGCTTCTTCTGCATCCGGTAGTTTTGCCAGATAGTGTCTTTCAATTTTAGAATATAATGAAAGTTCCACTTTTTTAGGGTCTACCATGACGAATTTCAGTTCGCTCGGATGTTTTTTATAAAGAAGGGAAGTAAGGATAGCATTAATACCAACAGACTTACCCTGACCTGTTGCTCCTGCCATCAATAAGTGAGGCATTTTTGAAAGGTCAGCCATAAAGATTTCGTTGGAAATGGTCTTTCCGAAAACTACCGGAAGATCCATATCCGTATTCTGGAATTTCTGGGAAGCGATAACAGAACGCATAGAAACCATGGTAGGATTCTTTCTTGGCACTTCAATACCGATTGTTCCCTTTCCTGGCATTGGCGCTATAATTCTGATTCCTAATGCGGAAAGGTTCAGCGCAATATCATCCTGCAGTTTTTTAATCGCTGCTACTCTGATTCCTGCTTCAGGAACAATTTCATACAGCGTAACTGTAGGACCGATTGTTGCTTTAATCTCTGCGATTCCAACATTGAAATTCTTAAGAAGTCCGACAATCTTGTTTTTATTTTCTTCTAATTCTTCCTTATTGATAGAAATTTCTTCATTACCGTAATCTTTCAGCAAATCTACAGGTGGCATCTGGAAGTTGGCCAGATCTAGCTTGTGGTCATATAAACCATGCTTTTCTACCAGTTCCTGAGACTTTTTATCAGAATCATCCAAAACATCAACCACCTGTGCCACTTCTACATTGAATTTAATATTTTCCTGTGCCGAAGCAGTGGTTACTGCCGGAGACGGAGTAGAAGGTCTGATATCAAATGCTTCCTCCGGGCTTGAAACCGGAACAATGGGCTTGGTAGAAAGGTTTAAGCTTACCTGTTGAGAAACATCTCTTGGCTCTGCTTCAAAAGAAGTATGGTTGGGCGTAGAAATGGTTTCTATTTCGTTGGAAACCGGAACCTCAGGAAATCCTTTCGGAGCACTTACAGGTTCTGGTTCTTTCATGGTATTGACAGGAGTTGTAACGGGCTTGTTGGCAACATCACTCACCGTAACTCTGGAAAGCGTCTCTTCTTCCGCTTCCTCTGCTTCCTCTTTCAATTCCTCATCAGCTTCGAAATCATCATTGGAGTCCGGCATCATAGATTTTACTTTTCCGATCGTATTTTCATTGATCTTATCCAGTTTTGCCTTGATAGAACTTGGGCGAAGATTGAATTCAAGAATAAAATAGAGCAGAATGCTTGCTGCTAATACCGTCCACAGACCTACTGCTCCGATGATAGAGTTAAGATAGTCCATGATCTGATATCCATAAACACCGCCTAAAACACCCTGGCCTTTCGTAAGTGTCCCCATAAAAATAGGAAGCCAGCAGATGAAAAATAAAGAGTGGCCGATCGTTTTCCACGGTTTGAAGATTTTCTTCTTAAGGATCAGTGTTCCCACTACAAGGAACAAAAATGCAATGATAAATGAAGCAATACCAATACTTTCAAAAATGAAAATATTCCCAAGCCAGTCGCCTACCTTACCAAAGATATTGGAAGATTTTATGCTTTTGTCCAGCATGGTTCCGGCCTGGCTTTGATCTGC
Organism: Chryseobacterium sp. PCH239; assembly: GCF_018924625.1. Lineage (NCBI taxonomy): Bacteria > Pseudomonadati > Bacteroidota > Flavobacteriia > Flavobacteriales > Weeksellaceae > Chryseobacterium > Chryseobacterium sp. PCH239. The sequence continues at coordinate 951,016 of NZ_CP073027.1, read as the reverse complement.
TTTCCAGTTCATCAGATAAGAGACGAATGAGAGTGCAAGAACAGCCGATAAAAGTATAAAAGTAAGCCCGAAAAAAATACGTGGCTTAGATAAGATTCTGCCTTTTTCAGGCGATTCAGTCGGTTTTTTTTGTGTCTTTTTATCCATAATATCAATGTCGCAAATTTAATGTTTTATTCAACACTAAATGAATCTTTTTTATCCAAAAAACATTTTGGTAATCCCGCTTTTATAAAGGTTATTTAAAATTTTTACTTTAAAAATATTTTCTTTTATGACAGAATAAAATAAGGCTATTTTTTTTGCTTATCCAAATCTGGTACCGTTAAATTATATTAACTGTTTGTCAATAGTTTTTCTTTAAAAAGATAATAAAATTTTCGTTCTAAACCGATGAGTACGAAAAAAATTAACAATATTAAGTTTTTAGATGTCAGTAGTGTTTTTTGAACTAGTTCAAAGGCCAGGCCATGAGACCTCTGTAATTTTGACCTATACAATTTTACTCATGAAAAATAAATTTAAAACTATACTGACCTCTTGTCTGATATTAATTTCAATGATTACAATGAATGCACAACAACAAAAAATGGAACACACGGCACTGTTAATTATCGACGTACAAAATGATTATTTCCCGGGCGGAAAAATGACGCTGGAAAAAAGTGTACAGGCCGCTGAAAACACCAGAAGGATTTTAGAATATTTCAGAAACAATCATCTTCCTGTTATTCACATCCAGCATATTTCTACCAATGATGGTGCAGTATTTTTTATTCCTGGTACAGATGGAGCTAAAATCAATCATCTGGTTTTGCCGGAGAAAGATGAAAAAGTGATTGTCAAGCACTTTCCCAACAGCTTCAGAGAGACTGATCTTCTGAATTATCTTCAGTCAAAGACCATTAAAAATCTGGTGATTACAGGAATGATGACAGATGTCTGCGTGGAATCTACCACCAGAGCTGCTTTCGATTTCGGGTTTACCAATATCATTATCGGTGGTGCCACAGCCACCGGAAACCGTGAACTGAATGGGGAAGTGATAAAGGCTGAAGAAGTTCAAAGATCCTTTTTGGCGGGGATTTCTGCTCTTGGAAACCTGTATGCCCTCGTAATGAATACAAATGAATTTTTAAGCAAGTAGGCTTCTTTGGATACGCAAGGGCACAAAATGATAGTAAAAATTGTTTATCTCCGATAAAAATCTAAAACAGGTTATCTTGCTGAAAATCTTCAATTTTCTTGCGTCTTAAAATAAACAATATGTATGGTAAAACTTTGCGTCTTTACGTTTACCCAACAAAAATTGAAGTTCTATTGCTTATATATAAAAACGACTTAACATCACTTAATTCAATAAAGGTGTCAATAATTTTGATACCTTTATTTTGTTTAAATTACAGAATGCCCGATCTGCTCTATAAAAATATCAGTAACTATGTAAATCTTTCCCAGGAGGATTTCAACCAGTTTAAAAAGCCTTTTGAATACAGAAAGTTTACAAAGAAAGAAATCGTTCTCAAAGAAGGCGACTATTGTAATTTTGAAGGATTTGTTTTGACTGGCTGTTTCAAGGTCTATTACCTGAATGAAAATGGATTGGAACAAACCCTTTATTTTGCGGTAGAAGGATGGTGGATCACCGATATTGACAGTCTTATCAATACCGTTCCCAGTATTCTCAATATTGAAGCCCTTGAAGACAGTGAAGTTTTGATGATTTCTAGAAAAGATAAAGAAAATCTGTATAAAACAATGCCACAGATAGAAAAGCTTTTCAGAATCATGAACCAGAAATCTTCGGTAGCGTTGCAGAGAAGAATTCTTTCCTTAACGGGCAAAACAGCGGACAAACGATATCTTGAATTCCTTGAAAAGTATCCTGGATTGGAACAACGGATTACCCAGCAGCAGGTAGCATCCTATCTGGGAATTACCCATGAGTTTTTAAGCAAAATCAGGAGGAAAATGTCATTGGAAAAATAAGTATATTGCAACAGTTTTCTTTATCATATCAGGATTTGTATCCGATAGGATAAAGAATGATAATTAATAACCGATTGAAGACTTTTTAATGGAATTTTTTGGTGTCCCCGGAATTTTTATTTTCATCTTTTTAATATTGGTCAGACCTTTAACAGTCTTTTTTCATGAAATGGGACATGCCGTTACCGCTTGGCTGGTGACAAGAAAGAAAGTACATGTCTTTATGGGTTCTTATGGAGATAAGGATAACAGTTTTCTCATCAATTTCAAAGATTTTTCTTTTTATATTTTTAAAAATCCCCTTAAATGGGGAAGAGGACTCTGTGAAAGTGAAGAAAAAAGATTTTCTGTCAATAAGCATATTTTATATGTATTTGGAGGGCCGGCTGCATCATTATTACTGGCTTTACTCTCTTATTTAATCATTTCAAATACTCAATTTCTTACTTTATTTTTCATCATCTTAATGGTTTCTTCAGCCATTGATTTTTTAATCAATATTTTTCCGAGCCACAAACCTATCTATATGAGTGATGGAAGATTAATATTTAACGATGGAAAAGCTATTGTCAATCTTATCCGTCAGAAGAAACTGCCTAAAGAATATACAGAAGGAATCTATAAATTTAACGAAAAGAAGTATTGTGAAGCGGCATCAATCTTTGACAGTTTAATGCATGAATCAAAAGATCTTGATATCTACAGGATGGCAATAGTATCTCATATTAATGCTAAGAACTTTGAAAAAGCAAAAGAGACAGCCATTACATTCAAAGAAAATAATTCTTCCATGACTACGGATGACTGGACGAATTTTGCATTGACCTTTACTGAAACAGGATCGTTGGAAGAATCTCTTGAATATTATGATAAAGCCTTAAAAATAAATCCGGACAACAAATTTGCTTTAAATAATAAAGGGTATACACTAATTCTCCTCGAAAAATATGAAGAGTCTATCCCTTTATTAAACAAAGCTATTTCAGTGGATAAAAAATTTTCATATTCCTATAATAACCGCGGACTGGCAAAAATTAAATTAAACCTTTGTGAAGAAGGACGCAAAGATATTGAAGATTCATTAAAGCTTGATTCGCAAAATGCTGATGCCTATAAAAATTTAGGAATTTACCATATGAAAAAAATGGAGTATCAGGAAGCAATGGATTTGTTTTTAAAAGCTAAGAAAATGGATGGATCACTCACCGGAATTGATACTTTAATCAATAAGCTGAAATTAAAAATGGAGGTGAATCATACTTTGGATACGTAAAATGTTTTATATGAGTTGATTATGTTGAGAATATGGAATTGGTTATAGAGTTTCTCAATCAGTCGGATAGGCAATATAAATCCAGATATTTACATTTTTAAAAATTGAATTTTTCCTAATGTTTTCGCGCTTATTAAGAACGTTTCAAAATAAGCAAAACCAAGGCCAAAGTGATAAAAAACAGCTTTTTTTAAGCTCTTTGTGGTTTATCATGCTTATTTTTGCATGTCAAGTACAATAAATCATGAAGAAGCTCCAAGATATTCTTATCTCAACCAGGACAATGGCTGTATTGTTGCTGGTGTACGCATTCGCGATGGCTTATGCAACGTTCTTAGAAAACGACTACGGAACTCCTACAGCAAAAGCATTAATTTATGAGGCTAAATGGTTCGAACTGATCATGGTCTTACTGATTCTCAATTTCATAGGAAATATCGGAAGATACAGACTGTGGAAAAAAGATAAGTGGCCGGTTCTTGTTTTCCACCTTGCCTTTGTTTTTATCTTTATCGGTGGTGCCATCACCAGATACATCAGTTTCGAAGGTCAAATGCACATCAGAGAAGGTGAAACGTCCAACGAAATCGTAACTGATAAAAATTTCTTTAAAATTCAGATCGAAGAAAAGGGTGATGTGCTGAATTATCAGGATGTTCCTTATCTGATGTCTCCGTTACACAAAGATTTCAAAGCAACTTATGACTTCCACGGAAAAGAAGTGAAAGTGTTTGCCAAGGAATACATCCAAAGAAAAAAGATAGCCTTGTAGCTGAGCCAAATGGTGCTGAGTATCTTCATTTGGTTTCTACCGGAAATACCGGAAGACAGAACATTTACATCAAACCGGGAGAAACAAAATCCATCAACGGTACTTTGGTGACATTCAACAGAGCTATTGAAGGTGCTGTTGAATTCAAAAATGAAGGCGGAAAATTATTCATCAAAACTCCTGTAGATGCAAGCTATATGACCATGGCTACTCAGGCAACAGGAACTACAGTGAAAGATGAATTCCAACCTTTGGCATTAAGGAGTTTATATACCATTAACGAACTGAAGCTGGTAGTACCTGAAGGTCTTAAAAAAGGAAGACTGATGGCTATTGAAGGCGACAGAAAGAAAGATGCCAATGTTCCTGATATGCTTCAGATTGAGCTTCAGGGTCCAAAAACAAAACAAATTGTAGATCTTTCTGTTGAAAAAGGAAATCCGAATGCTTACAAGCAGGTGACGATGGATGGTTTAAACATCATGGTAGGTTTCGGACCTAAAGTGTACAACACCCCTTTCGCATTGAAACTGGATGATTTCGTGATGGAAACATATCCTGGAAGTTCATCTCCGAGTGCTTATGAAAGCCACGTAAAAATCATTGACGAAGGTAAAGAAACTCCTTATAAAATCTATATGAACCACGTTCTTAACCATAAAGGATACCGTTTCTTCCAGTCGAGTTTTGATCCGGACAGAATGGGAACCGTTCTTTCCGTAAATCACGATTACTGGGGAACATTGATTTCTTACATCGGATACGGACTTTTATTCCTTGGAATGTTTGTCATTTTCTTCTGGAAAGGAACTCATTTCTGGAAATTAAATAAAATGCTGGCTGACGTGAATAAAAAGAAAGCAGCAGGTATACTTTTATTGTTCTTAAGTTTAGGTTTACATGCACAAAAAATCGAAACTCACGGAACTACCGACGGAAGCAGAGAACATATTCACGTGGAAGGAGATAACCATTCTCACGCTCCGGCTCCGTCTGCCCAGCCGCTTGACGGTGCTGCTCCAAAGCAGAACTCTCTGGCAACTCCAATGGGGAAAATGAGATCTATTTCTCCCGATGAAATCATTGCAAGAAACAAAATCAGCAAAGAACATGCTGATAAATTCGGATATCTTTTGGTTCAGAACTTTGAAGGAAGAATTGTTCCTATCAATACAGAAGCAATCGATATTTTAAGAAAATTATACAAGAAAGACGAATTTAAAGGAACAGACGGAAAATCTCTTACAGCCAACCAATGGTTCCTTTCTATCAATACAGATACTCCGAGCTGGACAATGGTTCCTATTATTAAAGTAGGAACTAAAGGAGGTGATGAACTGAAGAATAAAACAAAAGCAGATGAAGATGGTTATACTTCATTGATGAACCTTTTCCCTGCAGATGCAAACGGTAATCTTACTTATATTCTTGAGCATGATTACAACACCGCATTCCGTAAAAAACCGGCTGAACAAACGAACTACGATAAAGAAGTAATTGCTGTAAACGAAAGAGTACAGATCTTCAATGAGTTTTTCAGCGGTCAGTTTATGAGAATTGTTCCTGTGAAAAATGATGCCAACCATACATGGCATTCATGGCTGGATCAGAAATTCGAACCGGATATGGAATCTCAGCAGGTAATGGGACCTTATTTTGCAGAAGCGCTTACGGCACAAAAAACCGGTGACTGGAGCAAAGCAGATGCAGAATTGAAAAAGCTTTCAGACTATCAGCAGAAATGGGGTAAAGCAGTTGTTCCTGCTAAATCCAAAGTTGATCTTGAAGTATTTATGAATAAGGTAGATATTAACTTCAAATTATTGATCTTCTACACGCTTATCGGCGGTCTTCTTCTGATCTTAGGATTTGTTGAATTATTCAAATCAAATAAAGTATTAAATAAAGCAATTAAAGTAATCATTGCGATTGGTTTAATTGGATATCTGTGTCATTTCTTAGGACTTGTTGCAAGATGGTATATCTCAGGACACGCTCCTTGGAGTAACGGATACGAAGCAATTATCTTTATCTCCTGGGTAGGGATTACGGCAGGTTTGATCCTGTACAGAAATGCCAATGCATTGATTCCTGCAGCCGGATTTATGGTAGCTGTTATCATGATGGGATTTGCCCACGGAGGTTCAGCACTTGATCCGCAGATTACACCACTTGTTCCGGTATTGAAATCTTACTGGCTGATTGTTCACGTAGCCATTATTACCTCAAGTTACGGATTCTTCGCACTCTCGATGATTATTGCGGTGATCTCATTAGTATTCTATATTATCTCCAATAAAGAAACGTATAAAATTCACCACGATACGACATTGAAGGAACTCGTAATTGTTTCTGAAATGTCATTAACGATCGGATTATTTGCTTTAACGGTAGGAAACTTCTTAGGAGGAATCTGGGCGAACGAATCATGGGGAAGATACTGGAGCTGGGATCCGAAAGAAACATGGGCTTTCATCTCTATCATGGTATATGCATTTGTACTGCACATGCGATTAGTACCGGGATTGAGAAGCAGATGGGCATTCCACGTAGCAACAATGTTTGCGTTCTGCTCAATGGTAATGACTTATTTTGGAGTAAACTATTACCTGAGCGGACTTCACTCATACGCAGCGGGAGATCCGGTACCTGTACCAGCTTGGGTATACATCGGAATCTCAACAATGATTATTTTATCAGCTGTTTCTTATATAAAGTTTAAAGCTTTAACAAAGAAATAAAATACTGAAACTATAAATTAAAATCCCGGAATTCACTTTCCGGGATTTTTTTATTTCTATTGTTGCTGGATTTGGGATGAGTTGTGTTAACCTAAGGTTCGCAATGATTTTGGGATAAAATATCGTTCGAAAAGGCGTTTCACTCAGCAAAGAACTAGCGGTCTTAGCTAAACGAATTGGCTTTGCGAACAAAAGTATTATACATCCTAATAAATTAACCTTCCGAACTTTGCATTAGTTAAAAATTCCCGGATCCCAAAACTCGCACCTCAAAAAAATCAAAATTTATCATTCATAATTCAAAATTCATTACTATCTTTATGATATCAAAATAATATCAAATTAAAATTCAATCATGGAAAAAACATTAAAACCCATGTCGGGTTATCTTACATTGGTCATTTGCCTGACCTTGTTTGTTGCAGCAGTATACTTCTTTGTGAGTGGAGTAGATCAAAGTATAGCCTATGTGGTTATCTCTATGCTTTGCTTTCTTCTTTCGTGCTTTTTCTTAAAAGGGTTAATGATTATTCAGCCTAACCATTCGAGAGTATTAAACTTCTTTGGAAAATATGTGGGAAGTGTAAAAGAGAACGGATTATTCTTTATCAATCCTTTATATTCATCACAAAAAATTTCTTTACGTTCCGAAAATCTGCAAGGTCAGACTTTGAAGGTCAATGATAAAATGGGTAACCCTATTGAAATTGCAGTTGTAATTGTATGGAAAGTAGGAGATACTTATAAAGCGGCTTTTGATGTGGAGCGTTATTCAGACTTTGTAAAAATGCAGAGTGAGGCTGCCGTAAGACATTTGGCGATGAGCTTTCCTTATGATAATTTAGAAGATGATCATGCTCCGATTACATTAAGAGAAGGAGGAGATAAAATCAATTCTATTTTGGAGCAGGAACTTACAGACCGTCTTTCAAAGGCTGGAATCGTGATTCAGGAGGCAAGGATTTCGCACCTGGCTTATGCTTCGGAAATTGCGGGAGCAATGCTTCAGAGACAGCAGGCAACGGCTATTGTTGCTGCAAGAACAAAGATTGTGGAAGGAGCTGTAGGAATGGTAGACCTTGCATTGAAAAAGCTTTCGGAAGAAAATATTGTAGATCTTGATGATGAAAGAAAAGCGGCAATGGTAAGCAATTTAATGGTGGTTCTTTGCGGTGAAAAAGCAGCAACTCCCATATTAAATGCGGGAACACTTTACAATTAAGAAGTGAACAATTAATAGTTAGATTTTAGTGCAGATAGCTTTTACACTAAAATAGTCAGAAATAATGTTAGAGAATTTAGAAAATGAAATCAGAAAAAGCTCAGAACTCTTCGGAAAGCAAAGGCAAAAAATCCTTTGTGATAAGGATAGATGAGTCTACTTATAAACTTCTTGAAAAGTGGGCCAATGATGAATTCAGAAGTGTGAACGGACAGATAGAATACCTGCTGCATCAGAGCCTAGTCAACGCAGGGAGGAAGAAGAAAGAGTAAATGAAAGGAAAGAATTGAGGAAGAAGAGTAATCTTTTTGGGAGGCAGATCCATAGAAAATTATGATAACCTCCTTTTTTTAAATTACAGAAAATATAAAAAAGACCTCTTTTTTTGGCTTTACAATAAAGAAATAATAATTTGATTAAGCTTATGTCAAAAAGAAAGCAGAGAAAATTTCTCTGCTTTTTTATTGTATACAACTCTGGAGACTATCTGCTCCAACGTAGAATATGACCAGCCAAATCAAGCCTTTTATGGTAAAGAAAGCTAATCCAGCCCATCCCACACGCTTGAACCACTTTTTAAGCTTTGAGTTGTTTTCTTGTGAATTTTCCATTGGTGATTATCAAAAAGATTACCCTACAAAGATAAGCATGTTTGTAATTAGTCCAAATAAAAAGCCTGTTAAAAATTAAAGTTTTGAGGTTCACATAATATTTTTATCTTTAGAGAGAACGAAAAGTAAGATTTTATGTCAAAAAAAGTAAAGGATTTCGGAATTGAAAAAACACTTAGAAATCTTGGTATCAAAGAAGAGAACAAAGGGACTTCAGTGGGTGGAAAATATTTCGCTTCAGGAAAGGTGATAGAAAGCATTTCTCCTGTAGACGGAAAGTTGATCGCTAAAGTAAAAACTTCCGGAGAAAGTGATTATGACAAAGTAATTGAAACTGCTCAAAAGGCATTTCAGGAATTCAGGCTGATTCCTGCTCCCAAAAGAGGAGAGGTGGTAAGACAGCTGGGCTTAAAATTAAGAGAATATAAAGACGACCTTGGTAAACTTGTTTCTTATGAAATGGGGAAATCATTACAGGAAGGTCTTGGTGAAGTTCAGGAGATGATCGATATCTGTGACTTTGCAGTTGGACTTTCAAGACAGCTTCAGGGGTACACTATGCACTCTGAAAGACCTGGACACAGAATGTATGAGCAATACCATCCGCTGGGAGTTGTTGGGATTATCACCGCATTCAACTTCCCGGTAGCCGTATGGTCCTGGAACACTGCATTAGCATGGATCTGTGGTAACGTTACCATTTGGAAGCCATCTGAGAAAACACCGCTTTGTGCTATTGCATGCCAGAATATCATGATGGAAGTTTTGAAGGAAAATAATCTTCCTGAAGGAATTTCAAGTGTATTGGTATCGGACCACGAAATCGGGCAGAAACTGGTAGATGATAAAAGAGTAGCACTGGTATCTTTCACTGGATCTACAAGAGTTGGAAGAATGGTTTCTTCTAAAGTAGCTGAAAGATTCGGGAAGTCTATCCTTGAATTGGGTGGAAACAATGCGATCATTATTACAAAAGAAGCTGATATTGATATGTCAATTATCGGAGCTGTTTTCGGAGCTGTAGGAACTGCGGGCCAAAGATGTACTTCGACAAGAAGACTGATTATCCACGAAAGTGTGTATGATGAAGTGAAAACAAGATTGGCAAAAGCTTATGGTCAGCTGAAAATCGGAAACCCATTGGATGAGAAAAACCATGTAGGACCGCTTATTGATACTGATGCTGTAAACCAATACGAAGAAGCCATCAAAAAATGTAAAAAAGAAGGTGGAAAATTCGTTGTTGAAGGCGGAGTTTTATCTGGTAAAGATTACGAATCCGGATGCTATGTGAAACCTTGCGTAGCGGAAGTGAAGAATTCTTATGAAATTGTTCAGCACGAAACTTTTGCACCAATCCTATATCTGATCAAATACAAAACATTAGAAGAAGCGATCGCTATTCAGAATGATGTTCCTCAGGGATTATCTTCTGCAATCATGACCCAGAATCTAAGAGAGGCAGAATTGTTCCTTTCTCACGCTGGTTCAGACTGTGGTATTGCCAACGTCAATATCGGAACATCCGGTGCTGAAATTGGTGGAGCTTTCGGTGGTGAAAAAGAAACCGGTGGTGGAAGAGAGTCAGGATCTGATGCCTGGAAGTATTATATGAGAAGACAAACCAATACTATCAATTACACCGCACAACTTCCTTTAGCACAGGGAATTAAATTTGATTTATAAAAGCTTTACTTAAAGCACTCAAAAAACATAAAACTTAATAACCTGAATGATTAAACGCTTCATTTTTGGATCATTTAACCGTTCATTTATTAAATCACACTACAAATTTATTATGGAACACACATTAGATATAAAAGCAAATAAAGTAAAAGAAACAGTAGGAAAACATGTGTTGGCAGACGGTTTCGATTTTGTGATGGATATTGAAAAGTCACACGGATCATGGCTTTATGATAAACTGACAGACAGAGAATACCTGGATATGTTCTCTATGTTTGCATCTGCATCCATCGGATACAACCACCCTTATCTTGTTGAAAGATCAGAATGGTTAGGAAGAATGGCTGTTAATAAACCTACTTTGGCTGACGTTTACTCGGAAGAATACGCTCATTTCCTTGAGGTATTCGAAAGAGTGGTTATCCCTGAAGAATTACAATATGCTTTCTTTATTGAAGGCGGAACAATGGGGGTTGAAAATGCAATGAAAGCATGCTTCGATTGGAAAACCCGCAAAAACTTTGAAAAAGGATTAGACACTGAAGCTGGAATCTGTATCCACTTCAAACAGGCTTTCCATGGAAGAAGTGGTTATACTTTGAGCCTAACCAATACTTCTGACCCAAGAAAGTATCAATATTTTCCAATGTTTAACTGGCCGAGAATTTTAAATCCAAAATTAAAGTTTCCCATCACAGAAGAGAACCTTGAAGAAACTATCAAAAACGAAAATCTTGCTTTACTTCAGATTGAAGAGGCTATTTTGATGCACCCTGATAAAGTGGCTTGTATTATCATTGAACCTATTCAGGCTGAAGGAGGTGACAATCATTTCAGAGACGAATTCTTATTAGGATTAAGAAGAATCTGTGATGATAACGAAATCTTACTTATTTTTGATGAAGTTCAGACAGGGATTGCCATTACAGGGAAAATGTGGGCTTTCCAGCATTTCACAGCAAAACCGGACATTATTTCTTTCGGGAAAAAAGCTCAGGTTTGTGGTGTATTGGCTAACAAAGAAAAATTTGATCAGGTTCCGAACAATGTTTTCAGGGAAAGTTCAAGAATCAACTCAACATTCGGAGGGAACTTTATCGATATGCTTCGTTTCCAGTTGGTAATGGAAGTGATTGAGAAAGAAAATCTTGTTGAGAACGCAAGAGTAGTTGGAGATTTCTTACTGGAAAACTTAAAAGCTCTTGCTGAAAAATATCCTGAAAAAATTTCCAATGCAAGAGGAAGAGGCTTGATGTGTGCTATTGATCTTCCTACTGCAGAGCAGAGAAACCACCTGATGAACGAGCTTTTCAATGACGGATTGATTATTCTTCCTTGCGGGGATCAGTCTCTTCGTTTCAGACCTCACTTGAATGTTACTAAAGAAGAAATCCAGCTTGCTTTAGACAAAATTGAAAACAATATTAATAAAATTTAAAATCCGGAATTTGTAATTTTAAAAAAAACATTGTATATTTAGATACTCAAACAATTAGAATATGGAAAGAAGTACGAGAGTATCAGTTTATGAAAGTGATAACCCTTCAGAAATTCAGTTGGTTAAGTCTAAATTGGATGACGCGCAAATTGCAAATACCGTTGAAAATAATTATCTTACGTTTACCACTACGCCAACAGCCACCTCGCTGAAGGTAATGGTAGATCTGGAAGAAGAAAAAAGAGCATTTGAAATTATTGATGCTTACCTTCAACAAAGTGAAAATCAATAAACAATTTCATAATTTTAAATTTTACTACTTCGAACCGAAAATTAATTTTAATTAATTTTCGGTTTTTTAATTGCAAACCATCAAAAAATAAATATTTCAAAGATTGAACGAAAAGCAATAACTCTGATTTTAAATTCTTAAATCATTCAATCTTTTAATCAAATTTTTATAACATGAATCCAGAGATTAAACTAAGACAAGCGGAAATTGAAGACAGAAACATTATTTGGGAAATCATTCAGCAATCCATCGAAAGAAGAAGACAGGATGGAAGTACCCAATGGCAGAACGGGTACCCTAATCTCGGGACAGTGGAAAGCGATATTGCCAAAGGATTTGGTCACGTTATGACAGTGGATGGAGAGATTGCAGTATATGTAGCACTTATTCTGAATGATGAACCTGCTTACAGCACCATTGAAGGAGCGTGGTTAAGTGATGGTGAATTTGTTGTAGTTCACAGAGTGGCTGTAGATGAAAAATTTGCAGGACAGGGAATGGTAAAGAAGCTTTTTGATCAGATCGAAGAATTTACTAAATCCCATGGAATTCAGAGTATTAAAGTTGATACCAATCATGACAATATTGCCATGTTGAAAATCCTTGAAGGCAGAGGTTATTCTTATTGCGGAGAAGTTCTTTTGAAAGACGGAATGAGAAAAGCTTTTGAGAAGATTATAATTTAATCAAAAAGTTAAATCAACTTTCATTGAATTTTTAAAACGCCCTGTATTTATAAACTCTATCAGGTTTGTTCGTTTGGTTCTGAACTAATTTCTACTTTTGTTCAAATTTTTATATTATGCACCAAAGTATAGAAATTGATGAAAAAATTTTTCAAGATGCCGTAAAATTCTATGGCACCGTGTTTAGCTTACCCCCTTTAGCTTCAAAAATTTATTCCTACCTTCTTTTCGACTATGAGAAAGTAGGAATTACTTTTGACGAGTTTGTTGAAGTGCTCTCTGCGAGTAAAAGCTCTGTTTCTACCAGTATTTCATTACTGCTCAATGCCCAGCTTATCGTAGATCATAACAAAATGGATGAGCGGAAACGGTATTTTTTCATCAATGATGAATACAAGAAAATACGATTCGAAAAAATTGTCCAGAAAATGCAGGACGAACTAAGACTATTAGATGATTTAAACAATTTTAAAAAAAGTAAAGACGATGGATACAACGAAAGAATAGAAGTTTACAAAGCACTCTTAAATAAAAACATAGAAAATATTCAGGAATCTCTTAATAAACTATAAAATGAATAATAAGCTAGTTATACTTTCCATTGCAGCGCTTTCACTGACTGCCTGCAAAAAAGAAGCTCCGAAACAGGATGGTGCCAAGCCATATCCTGTTATCTCAGTGGAGTCAAAAAATATAGTGGGTTATCAGACGTTTCCGGCTACCATCCAGGGTAGGGTAAACAATGATGTACGTGCAAAGATACAAGGGTATATTACCCAGGTATTGGTAGATGAAGGACAATATGTTACCAAAGGACAGCCTTTGTTCCGTCTGGAAACCAATATCCTGAACGAAAATGCAGCAGCTTCCAAAGCAGGAATTGGTGCAGCGGCATCCAGTGTTGCGGCGGCTCAGGCTTCTGTAAATGCAGCTCAGGTTGAAGTAAACAAACTAAAACCTCTTGTTCAGAAAAATATCATCAGCAACGTACAGTTACAGACTGCCCAGGCTCAGTTGGCTCAGGCTCAGGCACAGTTACAGCAGGCCAATGCAGCCAAAAGACAGGCTGAAGCCAATTATAAAGGGGTGGAAGCCAACATCGAATATTCTATCATTCGTGCTCCTATTTCTGGAGTGATCGGAAGACTGCCATTGAAAGTAGGAAGTTTGGTAGGGCCGTCTGACCAGACTCCTCTGACAACGATTTCTGATACCTCTGAGATCTACGCTTACTTTGCGATGAATGAAAAGGAATATTTTGATTTCCTTGAAAAATCTCCGGGCGCATCGATGCCTGAAAAAATTAAAAACTTACCTATGGTGGAACTTCAGTTGGCCAATGGAAGTCTTTATCCTGAAAAAGGGAGAATTGAAGCCATTACCGGTCAGATTGATCCTACAACCGGAACTATCCAGTTTAGAGTTGCTTTCTCGAATGCTCAGAAATTATTAAGTAATGGGAACAGTGGAACCATCAGATTCCCTCAGCATTATGATAATGTTCTTGTTGTCCCTGAAAGTGCTACTTATGAGCAACAAGGTATCGTTTACGTATACAAAGTAGAAAAGGGAGATACTGCCAGAAACGTTGTTGTGAATGTTATCGACAGAATCGACAATATGGCTCTTATCAAATCAGGAGTTAATAAAGGTGAAAGAGTTATTGCAGCTGGTATCGGAGGTCTGAAACCGGGAACAGCCGTGAAACCGCAGCCAATTAAAATGGATAGTCTTGTTCAATCAATAAAACCGAAATTCTAATGATAAAAAACTTTATTAACAGACCGGTTTTATCCACCGTAATCTCAATCCTGATTGTGATTCTCGGTGTGCTGGGACTGATCTCGTTACCGGTTACACAGTATCCGGACATTGCACCGCCTACGGTGAGTGTTTCCGCAAACTATACGGGAGCCAATGCCGAGACGGTAATGAAAAGTGTAGTAGTACCTTTGGAAGAACAGATCAATGGGGTGGAAGGTATGGATTATATCACTTCCAGTGCCGGAAACGACGGTTCTGCCCAGATCCAGGTTTTCTTCAAACAGGGAATAGATCCGGATATTGCAGCGGTAAACGTACAGAACCGTGTAGCGAGAGCTACGCCGCTGTTACCTGCCGAAGTAACGCGTTCAGGGGTAGTAACCCAGAAGCAGCAGACCAGTGCCCTGATGTATATGTCCTTCTATTCTGAAAATAAAGACCTGGATGACGTATACCTTCAGAACTTTTTGAATATCAATATTATTCCTAACCTGAAAAGGGTAAATGGTGTTGGAGATGCGAACGTTTTCGGTGGTAAAAACTACTCGATGAGAATCTGGCTTGATCCTGCAAAAATGGCTGCCTACAGTGTAACTCCTACCGACGTTACCAATGCCATCAATGAGCAGAGTAGAGAAGCAGCAGCGGGTTCTATCGGCCAGAACAGCGGTAGTTCTTTTGAGTATATCATCAAATACGTAGGGAAATTCAACGATAAGGAACAGTACGATAATATCATCATCAAATCTTTGGCAAACGGACAAAACCTGATGCTGAAAGACGTTGCCAAAGTGGAACTGGCAGGACAGTCTTACACAGGAATCGGGGAGAACGGGAACAATCCTTCCATCAGTATGGGGATCTTCCAGACTCCGGGATCCAACGCACAGGAGATTATTAAAAATATCAAAGCCTATCTGAAATCGGCTGAAGGAACTTTCCCGCAGGGAATCAAGTATACTTTCAACTTCGATACCAATGAATTCCTGGAAGCTTCTATTGAAAAGGTAGTTCATACCCTTATCGAAGCCTTCATTCTGGTATTTATTGTAGTATATATTTTCCTTCAGGACTTCAGATCTACGCTGATCCCGGCTATCGCGGTTCCGGTATCTATTGTGGGGGCATTCTTCTTCCTGAATTTATTCGGATATTCATTAAACCTCTTAACCTTATTTGCATTGGTACTGGCGATTGGTATTGTAGTGGATGATGCCATCGTCGTCGTCGAGGCCGTTCACGCCAAGATGGAGCATGGTATTTCCGATGCTAAAAAAGCAACAGTAGAGGCGATGGATGAGATTACGGGAGCTATTATCTCGATTACTTTGGTAATGGCAGCGGTATTTATTCCAGTGACGTTTATTACAGGTCCTACTGGGGTATTCTACCAACAGTTTGGTATTACGCTGATTATAGCCATCATCATTTCTGCGATTAACGCATTAACGTTGAGTCCGGTTTTATGTTCATTATTCTTAAAACCTCACGAAGCGCATCATGCAGAATATAAAAATCTGAACCTGTTACAAAAGTTTTTCTATAAGTTTAATATTGCTTTTAAAACAACTACTGAGCGTTACGGAAGAGGATTTGTATTCCTGTTGAGACATAAATGGGTAACCCTGATAATTTTCGCTGTTACCGGAGGTATTCTGTTCTGGGCAAGCAGCAGCATGAAGAAAGGGTTTGTACCTACAGAAGACAGAGGGATTATCTTTACCGATGTTCAGCTTCCTCCGGGAGCTTCTATGGAAAGAACTTACAACGCATTGAAAACTCTTCAGGCTAAGGCATTGAAAGTTCCGGGCGTACAGAACGTAACGATCTCGACAGGTAGAGGATTCTTATCCGGGAACGGAAGTAACAACGGTCTTGCCTTTGTGAAACTGAAACCATTCGAAGAAAGAAAAAAAGACGGACAGACTTCTGAAGATATCACTAAAAAATTATTTGGAATCGTAGGATCTGTTCCTGATGCTAAAGTCGTATTCTTCCAGCCGCCAAGTGTACCGGGATTTGGTAACAGTGCAGGTTTTGAAATGGTATTGCTTGATAAATCAGGCGGAGAATATGCTGATCTGGATGCTAAAACCAATGAATTCATCGGTAAGCTGATGCAGAGACCGGAAATTCAGTTTGCACAGACTTCATTCAATACCAAATATCCTCAGTACCAGATGGAAATTAATGTTCCTCTGAGTAAGCAGCTTGGGGTTTCTGTAAACGAGATTCTGGCTACGATGCAGGGGTATATCGGAGGTATTTATACTGCAGACTTTACTAAGTATGGAAAGCAGTTCAGAGTGATGGTTCAGGCTCTTCCTGAAAACAGAAAGAATATTGAAAATCTGAATCAGCTTTATGTGAGAACAGGATCAGGGATTATGACGCCGATCTCACAGTTTGTAACATTGACAAAAGCATACGGACCACAATCCGTAAGCCGTTACAACCTCTTTACTTCAGTGAAGGTAACGGGAGCGAACTCTGACGGATACAGTTCCGGGGATGCAATTGCCGCAGTACAGCAGGTAGCGGATGAAACCCTTAATCAAAACTATGCCGTAGAATTTACCGGGTTAACGAGAGAAGAATTAAATTCAGGATCTCAAACGCTTTTGATTTTCGGACTGAGTTTGATCTTCGTTTACTTTATCCTTTCTGCACAGTATGAAAGTTATATCCTTCCGCTGATCGTCATTATTTCTCTTCCTCTTGGGGTAATGGGAGCTTATTTCGGCCAGAAGATCATGGGACTTGAAAATAATATTTACTTCCAGATTGCCCTGATCATGCTCGTGGGATTGCTCGCGAAGAATGCAATCCTTATTGTGGAATTTGCTGTTCAGAGAAGGCATCATGGAGAAACCATTGTAATGTCAGCCATCAATGCAGCGAAAGCCAGAGTGAGACCTATTCTGATGACATCATTCGCCTTTATTTTCGGTTTATTGCCGTTAGTGCTGGCAAGTGGAATTGGAGCAGTAGGTAACAGATCTATCGCTACGGGTGCGGCCATCGGACTATTGATAGGAACTGTTTTGGGATTATTTGTAATTCCGGTTCTGTATGTGATTTTTGAAACACTACAGGAAAAAATTAAACCTATCAAAAAAGAAGATATCAATTTAGCAGAGTAAAATTAAGATTTAAGAAATTAGAAGTTAGCAATTAGAGATAAGTCTAGAAACTAACTTCTAACTTCTAAACTCTAACTTCTAATTAAAAATAATGAAGAGTTTATTAAACATCATAAAAGGAATCACTTTTTCAGTTTTCATACTCGGAGCCATTTCATCCTGTATGGCAAGAAAAGAATATGAAAGACCGAAGAATGTTGTAGACGAAAAGCTGTTCCGTACAGATATGCTTCCTTCGGACAGTACGAATATTGCAGATATTTCCTGGAAAGAGATATTCACTGATCCGATATTGCAGGGGCATATTTCTAAGGCACTGGAGAACAATCTTGATATCAGAATTGCTTTGGAAAGTATTAATTCTGCGGAAGCGTATCTTAAACAGAGTAAAGCAGCGTATCAGCCGACACTTTCTATCGGACCCAACTATACCTTTCAAACTCAGTCTATCAATACACAGTTTGGACAGATCATCGGATCAAGACGTTATGTGAACCAGTTTGACATTACGGCAAGTATCGGATGGGAAGCTGATATCTGGGGTAAATTGAAGGCACAGGAGAAAGCACAGCTGACCACTTATTTAGGAACTGTTGCAGCACATAAAGCGGTTAAAAGTAGTTTGGTGTCTTCCATTGCTTCTGCATATTATCAATTGTTGACATTTGATGCACAGAAGAGAATTATTACGGAAACCATTGCGGTAAGAGAGAAAAACCTTGAAGCTACTAAGGCTTTAAAAACTTCCGGAACAGTTACTGAAGTAGCAGTACAGCAAAGTGAGGCTCTGGTTTTCAATGCCAAATCATTACTGATTGATATTGATACACAGATACAGTTGCTGGAAAATACCATGAGTCTTTTGATGGGAGAACCTTCTCACGCTATCGAAAGATCTACATTGGAAGGGCAAAAGCTTCCCATCGATTTGAAATTAGGTTATCCTACTCAACTTCTGGCCAACCGTCCGGATGTTATGAGAGCGGAATATAATTTAATGAATGCTTTTGAGTTGACCAATGCTGCCAAAGCTCAGTTTTATCCAACTTTAAAACTGACAGGAAGCGGAGGTGTACAATCAGTAGATATTGATCACCTGTTTAGTGTGAACTCTTTATTTGCCAATGTAGTTGCAGGACTGGCTCAGCCGATTTTAAATAAGAGACAGATTCAGACCAACTATGACGTAAGTCTTGCCAATAAAGAAACTGCCTATTTAAACTTCAGAAAAACAGTTTTGACTGCCGGGAAAGAAGTTTCGGATGCTATCAGGGTTTTCTCTGTTCAGGATTCATTCATTGAATTGAAACAAAAAGAGCTGGATGCCTACAAAAAATCGGTTGACTATTCCCAGGAATTAGTGAACTATGGTATGGCGAACTATCTTGAAGTATTGAATGCAAGTGTGAATTCATTGAATGCAGAACTTAACATTTCCAATGCAAGATACAGTAAAATGAAAGCAGCCGTAGAGCTTTATCAGGCTTTAGGCGGAGGCTGGAAATAACTGTTTTCAGCAATGTAATATCATAAAAACGTATGTCATGAATGGCATACGTTTTTTATTTCAAACTTAAAGAGTTTGCAAAAAATAGCTAGAGTGTTGCCAATATTTCCATCGCTTTTTTCTCTTTTTCAGATATCGTTTTTAAAATATCCGAAGCCTGTTGAATATATTTTATTTCCTTTGTCTGGCTCACTTTTTCAAACAGCTGAGATACATTTGTCCAGAGTCCGGCAATTTCAGTGAAGGCTTCATAGCCTGTGTTCAGCGGATCAAGTTGAATCAGTTCATAACTTTCTTTCAAAAAATCACGGTATAAATTCCTGAACAGTGCACCTCCGGTTCCTGCTTTTTCCATTAGTAAAGCCGCTTGCTTAAATTCTCCTTCAATATCTTTACTTGTATTGAACCATTTGATAATTTCAGCACTTGTTTTTAAAATCCCTTTGTAAGAAATATTGGTAATGGGTGGATTCAGATATTCAGATGCATTATTTTTGATCGCAGTAATGATGACTTTTTTCAGATCAAATTTTCTGTCTTTATTCCTGAGGGTATAATACAGATTTTTAGAAGCCATCGGACCTTTTTCAGAACGGGCCATAGCCAGACTTTTTAAAGATGTTTGTACTTGTCCGCCTTGTTGTCTGGTATCAATCAGAAAAGCATTTTCATCATCATAACCATAAATAGCAGCATAATGTCCGGCAAAATGGAAAGGATTTGAGAAATATTCAAGATGATAGCAATCCATTTTCAATCCTACTGCCTGTCCGTCATTGAGAAGTTCTTTAACCTTATCCCAGGCCTTTTGTTGTGAAGAAGTTTTCTTTACGGTTAATTCCAGATTCAGATTTCTGGCTAAATTTTGAGTGAGCAGATCAGGTTTTATCCGTCCTCCTATGAAAGGAAAGTCCATCGTTTTCATATTCCAATAAATAAAACCGAGACCTTCACCCAACCCGAAAAGCACGGGTTCGGAAAGTTCAATTCCAATGTGTTGTAATAATGTTCCTGTGGCAGTAGTTTCACAATGTTGTCCGCTAAAAGGCTTCAGGTTTTCTATTTTCATTTTGGCGTGGGTTATTAATTTTTGGGCAAAGAAAATTACATAAATATCGTTATATATAAATTCCCTTTTTTGAAATTTAGTGTTAAAATCTTTTAAAAAGTAGAATTGATTTGCATATATGTATTCAACTACGTAGTTTTGTACTTTAAAATGTGACACTATGAAATTAGAGATACAATCCATAGGGAATTCCTATTCAGAACAGGCTATTGATTTGATTTTGACGATCCAGCAAAAAGAGTTTAATATTCCGATTACTATAGAAGATCAGCCTGATCTTTTGCAGATAGAAAGTTTTTACATGGAAGCCGGAGGTAACTTTTGGGGTGCTTTTGTAGATAATCAGCTGGTAGGTTCTATAGCATTGGTTAAATTTGATGAAAAGGCAGGAGCCATCAGAAAAATGTTTGTTAAAAAGGAATTCAGAGGAAAAGAACTGAATATTGCGCAAGAATTACTGGAAGTTTTAATTTCTTTCTGCCGCGAAAACAGAATTGATGATTTATATTTGGGAACCATAACGGTACTGAAAGCAGCCCAGCGTTTCTATGAAAGGAATCTTTTTGTAAAGATTGAAAAAAGCGATCTTCCCGCGAAGTTTCCTCTAATGAGTGCCGATGATGTTTTTTACCACTTAAATCTTGACTGAATATGAATGTAATCAACGAAGCAGGAATTCTTGCCATATCCACCAGACTGCACCGCCTAAGCGAACAATTGAGGAAAGACGGAGCACTCATCTATAAAGCATTCGGAATTGATTTTGAACTGAAGTGGTTTCCGGTTATTTTCACCATTTATAAAAAAGAAATGGCAAGTGTTGTTGAAATAGCCAATGAAATAGGATATACCCATCCATCCACCATAACACTGCTCAAAGAACTTGAAAAGCAGGAGTTGATCCAATGGGAAAAAGATAAACAGGACGAGCGCAAAAGGCTTTTTAAACTCACTTCAAAAGGGCAGGAGCTCATTGAAAAAATGAAACCCGTTTGGGAACTGATGTCCCAGATTTTAGGTGATATTGCAGACAATAAAAATAATCTGCTGACTGCCATTGATGAAGCCGAAGAGAAAATTGCCAATCAGTCCTTTTATCAGAGAGCACTGCAGGTGAAGAACTCGAAAAAATAATTTATTCTATTATGATGTCAAGTGGATCTCTGACAGGCATGATACTTTTTAAATATTCTTTATCTTCTGCAGTTAGCTCGTCTATGCCCAGTGCAATATCTTCCCACGCTTTTCCGTCGTGCCGTGTAAGGGCAAATTCAATGGATTGAATTTTAGGCTTTTTATTAAGACCCAATATTCTTAAATCTATTCTTTGTCCTTCTTTTATTTTACCTTCTTCAATTTTTCCTATTAAGAAAAAATTTCTTCCTGTAATCTGAAATGTATTATTGAGCTTAAAGTGAGCAACAGTTAAATGATGCCAGTGATATCCACAATATCTGCATTGCTTAGCATGTGGAGTACGGGCGAGTTTGTGGCATTCAGGACAATTGTTGAAAAAAACTTTTTCGGGAGTTTCTGCCATTATCCGGGTCACAACATTTTGTTCAAAAGTTTGATATCCATGTTCTAATAGTTGTATAACTTCAGGATCAGAATTTATCCAGCCTCGTTCTATCATTAGATTTCTCATATGTACACTTTCAGAACTCTTCAAAGTATACATATGATGATTCAGTGCTAATGATTCATCCTTTGTCATTAATTTGCTAAAGTATCTAATAATATAATCTATAGTTTCTCTGTCCATATTCGATTGATAAGGTAGAATATTTTTAATGATTTATTTTGACTAATTTATCATTTATTTCTTTAATAGGCTTATATTATGGGATGTCATAATTAATTATTTGAAATTTTAATACTGACAAACTATTGTCACTAAAGTATTTTAATTTTACAGTAATAAAAAAAAGCTATGCGTAAAATTGCAGAGAAACAGACCTTTCATGTCAGGACAAAGACAGAATGGCGGCAATGGCTTGAAGAGAATCATCATATAGAACAGTCTGTATGGCTTATTTGCAATACCACAAAATCAAATTTGCCCATTGTTCAGTGGACGGATCTGGTAGATGAAGCCCTTTGTTTTGGTTGGATTGACAGTACAAGGAAGACAATTGATGAAGGTTCGTTTATGCAGCTATTCAGCAGACGGAAACCGAAAAGTACCTGGTCAAAAATTAATAAGGATAAGGTTCAGAAACTGATCGAAAATAAGCTGATGACAAAAGCAGGATTTGAAACTATCCGAATTGCAAAAGAGAATGGTTCTTGGAATATTTTGGATTCTGTAGAAGATCTTACTATTCCTGAAGATCTGAATGAAACATTTAAACTACATGAAGGTTCCGAAACCTATTTTCTAAGTTTAAGCAAATCCATGAAAAAAATGCTGCTGCAATGGATTGTGTTGGCCAAAAGACCCGAAACCAGAAAAAACCGTATTGACGAAATCGCAAAACAAGCTGCTCAACATAAGAAACCTAAAAATTTTTAAGCTGTAAAAGATAGAACCTTATTTTTAATGCTTATGATGAAAATAGGCTGTCCCATTTTTGGGACAGCCTATTCAATTGATTCATTATTGAAATATATTACTTAGAATCTCAAAGTGGCTGCAACTGACCAGGTTCTTCCAAAACCAAGGAATCCTGTATTACCGTCTGCAACTCCCTGGTACACTCTTCCAGCTTCCTGATACGTTTTTCCTGCATCCGGACCATTCGCAATTTTATCACCTGCGAAGATATTGGAGCTTAATTCAGAAATATAATATTTGTTGAATAAGTTGTAAACGTTCGCTCTCAATGTTAAAGACTTTTTCGCATCCAATGTAAACTTGTAAGAAGCCCCTACATCAAATAAATGATAGCTTGGCAATTTTACAATTCCTTTTTCTCTTGCGGCTTCCGTAAGGAAGTTGATCGGGTTGAACTGAGCATAAAGCTTGTCATAATATTCCCAGTTGGCATCGATACTGAAAGCTTTGGTGATATTATAATCTGCACCGATGCTTGCAGTTGTTTGAGCAGCATCTCCAACCTTCAGGTCTTTGATATTGATGGTTCCGGTTGCACCAGCTATTTCCTGGTTGTTCTGAACATCAAGGATGTTGAAGTTAGCATTTCCTTTATATTTCCAGTTACCCATTGATACCATTCCTCTTAATCTTAGATTCGTAAAAGGTCTGGCTTTTGCTTCCAATTCGATTCCTTGGTGGAGCTGACCTACGTTCAGAGCATTGTAGAAATATGCACTTCCAAGGTTAAGCTGAGGGAATTTAGCAACATCTGCCGCTGTAGCATTGAATGTTCTTGAGATAAATCTGTCATCCCACTGCGTTCTGTAAGCATTGATGTTCACATCTATATAACGCGATTTGAAACCATATCCTAATTCCACAGAGAAGATTCTTTCATTCTTAGCATCATTATAGATATTCTGGTTGGACGGGAATAATGCATTGAATAAAGGCTGTCTTGAGATAACTCCTGTATTGAAAAATACATTGTGGTGGTCGTCAATATTATAGTTGGCACCTCCTTTTACAATATAACCTGTTTTATGATACCATTTTGTCTCCTGATTTCCAGGAGTATATAGCATATAGTCTCTTCTCTTGTAATATTGCTCGGAAACAGATCCCTGGACAGATGCACTTAGCTTCTCAGAACTGTACTCCACCATTCCATAAATACCAGCCCATTTTACCAAACCTTCATTATGGATAGATACTTTCTGAGCATCTTTAAGCTTGGTAAGCGGTTCTGGTTTTACCGTTTGATTGATATAATATCCTTTTGGAGCATTTGCTGTACCAGGAACAAATACAGCATCAGATCCCAACATATCCGTTACAATATCATATAGAGCTCCTTTGTAAGTTTTAAGATCAATCCCTCCGTTGAAAGTCCAGTTATTTTTTTTGTAATTAAGGTCTGCGATTACTCCATACCAGTCGTGAGCATTGATGCTTTGCTTTCTCACAATACCAGTGGTTCCGTTCAGAGTAGATACATATTGTCCATTATAGTCGCCAGGAGAGCCTGCAGGAGCAGTAAAAGTAGATTTCTGGAAGCTATTTCCATTATAATCCGTTACCATACCGCCTCTGTTATAACGATAAATCATATCCCAGTTGATTGTACCGTCACCACCTGCTCCATAATTCATGAAGTTCATAGTTTGTCCGGCTGCGTTTTTGATAGAACCGTTAAGTCCGGTACCACCGCCACCGCGTCCCCATGAACCATAAAGAACTGTGGATAATTTAAGATTGTCATTCATTGTCCAGTCCCAGTTCAATGATGCGATAGGCTTGTGATAGAAGTTAGGAGCAAGGTTGAATTGAGAACCATTCAACATTCCTGTCTGTGGGTTGTATCTTCTTCCGTAAGTTTCAAACTGTTGCAATGTTGCCACATTGGCTCCGGTTGCAGAAGATCTTCTTGTATCGTGTACCTGAGGAGCTCCGGTAGCGATTAAGTTGAAAGCATGCTTTTCATTAGGTTTAAATCCTGTAGAGAAAAACCATGAGTAACCTTCTCCTTTTGTTCCATTGATGTATCCGTCACCTTGCCAACGGGAAAGCAATACAGTTGTTCCCCATTTGTTTTTTAATCCGGAAGAATACATAGCAGATATTCTGGAGTAGTTGTCATTTCCAACTTCTCCTTTCACCATTGCTTTCTGTTCAGAATCGGTAGCTTTGGTAACAATATTGATGGTTCCTCCCACGGAAGGAACAACAAATTTAGATGCTCCCAAACCTCTTTGAATCTGAATATTGCTCGCAATGTCAGCCAAACCGGTCCAGTTGGACCAGTAAACGGTACCTCCCTGCATATCATTCACAGGCTGTCCGTTGATGATCACAGCAATGTTAGCTCCGTCAAAACCTCTCATGTTGATTCTGCTGTCTCCGAAACCACCACCTACTTTGGTCACGTAAACGGATGGAGTAGACTTCATAATTTCAGGGAATTCTCTGTTTCCCAGTTTCTCCTGAATTTCTGCAGCCTTAATGTTGGAAACCGCAACAGGTGTTTTTCTCTCTTTGGCTGTTTGGGAAAGGTTTCTACCCACCAACATAACCTCATCAATAGATTTGGATTTCTCTAAAGAATCCTTCGTACTCTGCCCATAATAGATGGCGGCCGTAGGTAATACAAGCGCTATAATTAGTCGCTTTTTAAAAGTAATGCTCATGAAATAAACTAGCGTGTTTGATTTTTAAGGCTGCAAAGATGGATAATTATTTTTTAATTAAGTATTAAATCTTAACGAAGTGATTTTATTCAGTTTTTGGAATATGCTTTATTTCTCTCTTTTTTGAATATGTTAACTATTCCACATCTTTCGTTTACAATTTGTTATAAAAGAGATTGATCAAAAAAATGGCTTGTTTTTAACGGGTAAAAATAATTATGCGGTTCTCCACATTTTTAAACAAAACTCAATATTGTTGGAAAGTATACTATAATAATAGCTAAGTCATAAAAGGCATAGGTGACTTGAGTCATAATTTTTATACTGTTGTTTTGATAACTTGTATTACCATTTTATTCAAAATCGTGTTATTTATGAAAAAAAAATTTTTTGAAAGGTTTTCAGATCGTGTTGTCTGTATAACCGGAAGTCCGGGTGCTTTTATTACAGCAAGTTTACTGGTTATTGTCTGGGCTGTATGTGGACCTCTTTTCAATTATTCTGAAACCTGGCAGCTTGTTATCAATACGGGAACCACAATTGTAACTTTCCTAATGGTATTTCTGATTCAGAAAACTCAGAATAAAGACTCTAAGGCTATTCAGATAAAACTCAACGAATTGATAGCCTCCTATGAAAAAGCCAGTAACAGACTGGTGGATATTGAAGATCTGACGGAAGAAGAGCTGGACAAGCTTCACAAATATTATGAGAAACTTGGACAACTATCCCAAGAAAAAGAACATTCACAGGATCCCGTGCAACAATAGTCTTAATACTATTATAATATATACAGCATGATTTTAAAATCTTCTCAAATTGCCCACGCTGATTCATTGTCAGTAAAATCCCTGGTGCATTTCGTCATAGAACTCGAGAAACTGTTTAAGCGTATCGGAGAGTATCTTCTTTCAGGAGATGAAACCGTTTCAACGGCTGAAAGTGTTACAGCCGGATTTTTACAGTTTTCGTTTTCCCAGATGAAGGATGCCTCCCAATTTTTTAAAGGCGGCATGACAGCGTATACTTTAGAAGAAAAGGTAAATCTTCTTGATGTAGATGCTCTGGAAGCCAGACAATATAACTCTGTATCTCCTCATATTGCTGAAACAATGGCGTTGCAGGTAGGTAAACTCTACAAAACCGACTGGTCTATTGGAGTAACAGGATATGCCACTCCGGTGGAAGAATCAGAAGGGAAGCTCTTCGCTTACTTTGCCATTGCCCACAAAGGAAAAGTGGTTCTTTCAGAGAAATTAGATCTGCACTCCAGAACCAAACCTGTTAATGCCCAGCTCTATTACAGTGAATTCATTCTGGGATGCTTTAAGCTGGAACTGGATAAGAAACGGAAAAACAAAGAATAAATCTATTTCAATAATAAACTATAATCACACCTATGAAAGATTTACAACTAAAAAATAAATCTGTCCTTATTACAGGAGCAGACAGCGGAATTGGTAAAGCCATCGCTCTTTTATTTGCTAAAGAAGGAGCTGATATTGCCTTCATACACTATCATGATGCCAAAGATGCCATGAAAACAGTGGATGAAATAAAAAAAACAGGAAGAAAAGTCCTTTCGTTTGAAGGTGATATTAATGATAGTGAATTTTGTAAATCTGTTGTTAATGAGGTAGTTTCTAAATTCGGAGGAATAGATATACTGATTAATAATGCAGGAACCCAGGTTCCTTGTGAAAGTATAGAAAATCTTAAAGAAGAGGATATCCGCAAAACTTTCGATTCCAACATTATCGGAATGATCCTGCTGACAAAGATTGTATTTCCTTATTTAAAACAAGGGGATTCTATTATCAATACTACTTCAGCTACTGCCTATCTTGGACATGAAGAATTACTGGATTATTCAGCAACCAAAGGCGCTATTGTTTCGTTCACCCGTTCACTGGCACTGCAGGCTAAACCTAAAGGAATACGGGTGAATGCTGTTGCACCCGGACCGGTAGCCACGCCGCTTACGGAAAAAACATTTGGGGAAGAAGATGAAGATCAGAATAAACCGCCGCTAGAACGTAATGCTTCTACCGAAGAAGTGGCAGCAAGTTTTCTATTTCTTGCCACAGATACTTCATCACAGATAACGGGACAGGTTCTTCATCCTAATGGAGGTTTAATTGTTAACGGTTAATCTTAACGGATATGAATGGAGTTATTATTCAGTTTTTCCATTGGTATCATCCCGGAAACCTATGGAATGAGTTTGCTGAAAAAGCAGAATATTTAAGAGATTTGGGATTTACTGCCGTATGGTTTCCGCCTGCCAATAAATGCAGTCTCAATATGGAAGGGCGTGGCTATGATGTATATGATCTTTATGATTTGGGAGAATTTGATCAGAAAGGCAGTATACCAACCCGGTACGGGACAAAAGCCGAATATTTAATGGCAATAGAGAAAGCGCATGAAGTGGGAATGTCTGTGTATGCGGATATTGTTTTAAACCACAGGATGGGTGGAGATAAAGAAGAAAAGATTATGGTACATCAGCTGAATGAAGAAAAGCGTAATGAAAGAATCTCTGAAAATATGGAGGTTTCAGCCTATACGAAATTTACTTTTCCGGGAAGAAAAGGAGTGTATTCGGACTTTATATGGGACTGCCACTGTTTCAGCGGTATTGATTATGTGATCAGAGAAGGAGAGGAGATGAAGGGTGTTTTTAAAATCCATAATGAATATGGTGAGGAGTGGACAGATGCCGTAAGTCATCAGTTCGGTAATTATGATTATCTGATGGGAGCTGACATAGAGTACCGTAATCCTTATGTTGTGGAGGAAATGAAAAACTGGATCAGATGATATATGGAAACAACGAAAGTAGACGGAATCCGATTGGATGCCTTAAAACCATATCTCCTCCAACTTTTTGAAAGACTGGGTCTCCTATATTAAAACAGAAGTAAATCCTGAATGTTTTGTTTTGGGTGAATTCTGGAAAGACGAGGCAGAAAAAATTGAGTATTTTTCCGATAAAATGTCTGATCTTATCTCTTGTTTTGATACTCCGCTGCATTATAATTTCTTTAAAGCATCACAGGGTGGTAAAGATTATGATATGAGCCGGATTTTAAAAGGAAGCTTCCTGGAGAAGAAACCGGTATTCTCAGTTTCTTTTGTTGAAAACCACGATACACAGCAGCTTCAGGCTCTTGAATCTGCGGTGAAAGACTGGTTCAAATCCTTGGCTTATGCTATTATTCTTCTTACCGATGAAGCTTATCCCTGTGTATTTTATCCCGATCTTTTTGGTGCAGATTATATCGATATAAAGGATGAGCAGGAAGTGCATATCATCATGCCGAAGGTTGAAGAGCTTCCCGGTCTGCTTGAAGCGAGAAAGCTTTTTGCATATGGTAAACAGACCGATTATTTTGATCATCCCAACTGCGTGGCTTTTGTAAGGGAAGGAGATGAAAAGCATGCGGGCTGCATTGTAATCATGTCTAATAGCGAAGAAGGTTATAAAGAAATAGAATTGGGAAAAGAACATGCGGATTCGGTTTATACCGATTTTTTAAAGAACCGTCATGAAGAAATTTATACGGATAAAGACGGGAAAGCGGTGTTTACTGTAAATTCTGGTTCGGTAAGTATATGGGTAAAAAAACAAACACCGTAATGATTGGCAAATTTTCAGGCCTTTTATTCTCTGCGAACAGCTATTCTAATTTTATCTTACCATATAAGCTCCTGTAATTTTAGATACCACATCTCAGTATTTTGGACAAAAATGGTCTTATAGTTGCAGATTTACCACCAATCAATCACTAAATTATTATAATATGGAAACTAAAACGGCAACCAAAAAAACACCAGCCAAAAAAGCAACAACAGCAAAAGCAAAAACTCCGGCTAAAAAAAATGCAGCCAAAAGTTTGGAAGATCTTTTTGAAGATGCGCTGAAAGATATTTACTGGGCTGAAAAAGCACTGCTGAAAGCGCTGCCGGCAATGATGAAAAATGTAACCAGTGAAAAGCTTAAACAAGGCATTGATAAGCACATCACGGAAACAGAAGGCCATGTGGAAAGATTGGAAGAATGTTTTAAAGCATTAGGAAAAAAAGCCCAGACAAAAAAATGTGATGCTATGCAGGGATTGCTGGATGAAGGAAAGAGCATTATGGAAGAGACAGAACCGGGAGCAGTAAGAGATGCGGGCATTATTGCAGCAGCGCAAAAAGTTGAACATTATGAAATTGCTACTTATGGAACACTGGCAGCATTCGCAAAAGTATTGAAGGAAGAAGAGTGTCTTAAAAACTTTTTAAGCACATTGGAAGAAGAAAAAAATGTGATGAACTGCTTACAAAAGTTGCTGATACCAATCTTAACAGCAAAGCCATGTAAATACAATCTTTAAAAAGGAGACCTGAAAAAATCAGGTCTCCTTTTTATTGAAATCCGGAAAGGTTTAAAATGCAACATTTTTATCTTGGTTGATTTTGTATCAGTTGTAGTATATTTGTGGATATAATTTGTATCAATTTAGTTTTTTAAAATGAACTGTAATTGAATAACAAAACTCTTATACTGTAAAAGAAAACTGTATTCTACCATTTATAAAGTTTAAAAATGACCCAACTTAGCCTGTTCGACTCAGCAGATCTGTACGAATTTCCAAAAGACCTTCTGGAATACAGAGAACATTTCCTGAATCAGGAAGAAGCTGACCGCCTTAAAATTCATCTGCTTGAAACAGCTCCCTGGAAACAACGTACCCAGAAAATGTATGATAAGATGGTTCTCACACCTCGCTTAACCGCCTGGTATGGAGATGAGAAAAATGCCTATCCTTCAGACAATGAACTGGATGCCCATCATTGGACACCGGAACTGTTTTCTTTAAAACAAAGAATAGAAGAAACATTTGGCTATCAATTCAATTCCGTATTGTTGAACCTTTACAGAGATCATAACGATTCTGTTGCCTGGCATCGGGATAAGGAAAGCAGATATGGGAAACGTCCGGTGATTGCGTCAGTAAGTCTGGGGCAAACCAGAAATTTTGATTTCAGGAAAAAAGACCATCATCAGAGTAAATACAGCCTGCCTCTTCCTCACGGATCATTATTGATTATGAAAGGAGACCTTCAGGAAAACTGGGAACATCGTATTGCCAAGTCTCTAACCGCTATGAAGGAGCGTATTAATCTTACATTCCGGTTGGTTAATAAGTTGTAAGGTATTTATTCATAATGTTTTATGATTAGGTTAGAAGTGTTGTAATCGGTTTTTGGCAGATAAATTGTTGCATTTATAAACAAAGTCATTGTTTGACTTCATTAATATCACCACTTAAAATTTATTATTATGAAAAATCTTGTAGTAACAATTTTTGCATTAGCTGCTTTAACGGCCTGCAAAAAAAACGAACCGACAACCACGAGTCAATCTGAGGAAAGTACCACAATGTCTGCCCCTGCAGAATCCGGGATGACGGTAAGCGACTCCACCAAAATGTCAGACACCAAAGATCAGAAAAGTACTCTCAGTGATCAGGACAAAAAGTTTGCAGATGCTGCAGCCATAGGAGGACTGATGGAAGTAATGATGGGAAAACTGGCCGCAACAAACGCTGAAAACTCAGTGGTAAAATCTTTGGGAGCAATGATGGTAACCGATCATTCCAAAGCGAATGACGAGCTTAAGAATTGGGCATCAGGAATAGGGTATACCTTACCCACAAGTCTGGATGCCGAAAAGCAGAAGATGTATGATGACCTGAAAGCTAAGAAAGGTAAAGACTTTGACAAAAATATACAGATCTAATGGTCAGTGATCATAAAGAAGATGTGGAAGCATTCAAAAAAGAGGCGTCAGAAGGAACAGAAGCCTCATTAAAATCTTTCGCAGCGAAAGCCCTTCCGACACTTGAACATCATTTGCAGGAATCGGAAAAAGCTAAAAATGCGGTCAAATAATATTGAGTTTTTATGACCTGCATCATAAGTATGAGCATACAATATTTAATAATTTTGAATTGATTAAATATTATTTTGTTCTTGATTATAGTAAGCTCCTCTTTTTAAGAGGAGTTTTTTGATTATTCTTTCTTTTTATATTCTTCAATTTTCTTGAATTGTCTGTAAGAATCTTTAAGGATACGAAGCTGTTCAGACACAATCTCAGTACTTTTTGGGCTGAGCTCACCTGTGTCCAGGGCATTTTGATAAGCTTCAATAGCTGCTTTTTCGCCAAATACCACATTTTCTAATGTAGATTCTATGAGATTTCCCATGGTAAAAGAATTTTTAATGTCAATCCAAGTTCTGTGAACAGCTCCAGCCATGGACGTTGAGTCCTCCGGAGTGCCTTGCTTTTCTGTGATGAGGTTGATCAGTTCATTTTTCATGATTTTCGACTGCGAAATCATATGTTCGTATTCATCTTTTACATCCGGATACATTTCCCATACTTTTCCCTCAACTTTTTCAAAGCCTTGCTTTCTGTCGTTGGTAATGTGAAGTAAGTCATTAAGTACTGATATTTCTTGATTGTCCATAATATAAATTTTTAGTTATCCATAAAATTATAATTTCCCTCATCGACTCTTTATAATCGTGATCATATCCTGTAAATAAAAAACCAAAGTCCTTTCTTTTTTCAACAAAAAGCTGCACCTTTGCCGAACAATGGGGTGCTACAAAACAGTGGCTGAGATGATACCCAGGAATGTATTTCCACACCTGATCCGGATAATGCCGGTGTAGGGATTGCTTACTGATCATCTCATCATTTGATTTCTAATAATTAATATGATGCAGGACATTTTAAAACAAATTACCTTACCGGAATGGTTCGGAGTCTTATTTTCAGTCATTCAGGTTTTACTGGCCCGTAAAAACAATGTCAACAACTACCTTTTCGGAATTGCGGGGATTCTGCTTACGCTGTATGTGATGCTTACTTCCAAGCTGTACGCTGAATTTACCTTAAATCTTTATTATCTGATCATGAGCATCTATGGATGGTTATATTGGAAATTCGGAAAGCAGAAATCAGAAATGGAAATCTCTGTTACCACCACCACAGAAAAATGGATTACGGGAGGAATTGTTCTGGGAACTTTTATCTTATTCTGGTCTTTTCTGACCCATTTTACAGACTCGGATGTTCCTATCTGGGATTCTCTGGTGAGTGCTTTTGCCTGGGCGGGAATGTGGCTGATGGCGAGACGGAAAATTGAAAATTGGGTGATACTCAATGTCAGTAATATCATTTCTATTCCTTTAATGATTCATAAAGAATTGTATCTCTATGCTGTTTTGACGTCATTCTTATTTTTAGTAGCCATTTCCGGATATATAGAGTGGCAAAAAATTATTAAATCGAAAGCTAATGCTGAGTACTAAAGAGATCAGACGGGAACTTCATGGAGCCCCTGTAATTTCTGATAAAGTAATGCAGCATATTCATGAAGAAAAACTGCTTAAAATATGGGTTCCCAAAAAATATGGAGGACTCGGCTATCGTTTTGAAGAAGGACTTAACACCTTATTTAGCTGTGCAGAAACCGATGGAAGCTTTGGCTGGATGCTGACACTTTGTGCCGGAGCCAATTATTTTTCCAGAAATATCAAGCCTGAAATTGCTCAATTACTGTTTATCCATTCTGAAACCTGCTTTGGTGGCAGCGGAATGGTGGGAGGAACTGCAGAAAAAATAGACAACAGCCACTATCTGATCAACGGTTCATGGAATTTTGCAACAGGTGCACCTCATCTTACCCATTTTACATTGAATGCCAAAATTACAGAAAATGGAAAACCTTTAATGGATGGTCATGGCAATGGAATAATTCGATCATTTATTATTTCGAAAGAACAAGCTGAGGTTATTCCCAACTGGAAATCTATGGGAATGAAGGCCAGTGGCACCTATTCATTCACTGTTGAAAATGTGCTCGTTAATGAAGACTATAGTTTTGTTTACGATACTTTTTTCACCAATGATATTCTGGACACTATTCCTTTTCGGATTTTTGCAGACTTGACACTGTTGGTCAACTATTTGGGAATGGCTTCTCATTTTATTGAAGAAGCAGAATATATTCGTCCTGAGATCCATTTCAAAAGTTTCACAGAGTCTGTTGAAAAGCATTTGGAAAAAGTATTGCAAATTGCCGGAGAAGTAGAAAATATACTCGGTGATCACAAAGATATTTCTGAAGGATATCAAAACGAAATCCACCAATATGGAGTAGAGCTGGTTCAAAGATTATCCCATCAGATTCTTACTATTTATACACAGCTGGGAATCCGGGCTACGGATATTAATTCTGAAGTGTATCAGGTGTTCTGTGATTATTTTACAGCTGCGATGCATTCTAATTTCAGACCTTCTGCTGATGATTTGGACTTTTCTTTTTGAGTAGAAAATTCTTTGTTAATAAACTTTTTATCTAATGCTGGTATTCTTTTATGACTGGCGTCATAAAGTAATTTTTATTATTTCACTATATTTGGAATAATAAAACTAACCCCATGAAATAAGCCAACATAAAGACTTGTTAAACTAAAAATGATTAAAGATTACCAAAGATTATGAAAGACTTATTTTCATTAAACGGAAAGAAAAGGATCATGTGATTACGCACTTAAAAAAAGAGATGTACTCATTGATCGAAAATGATAACTGGATTACAGTTACGGTTAAAAAGTGGTTTCATACAATGATCGTATCCTATTTGATTTGCAATGGTTTAGTTACTTTAACGATTGTAAGAACAAAATTCACTCTATTTTACGAAAAATATACCGTTTTGTAATTATTTCTTTTTGAGAATAGAGTTATAAGATCTTAAATTCTTTATTATTTAAAGCAACACTAAAATGAAATTAAAAATATTATCCATCGTTTGGGGCGTTGCGGATTTGAACAGAGCAATTGCATTTTGGTGTGAAGCTTTGCACTACAAAATAAAGAATGAGCCTGATGTTGACTTTGCCATTCTGATACCAAAGGAAGGAGATGGAATGCAGTTATCATTAAAATTAACCAGTTCAGAACAGCCAAAGAGACATCATATGGACCTGATAACTGATAATCAGCGGCAGGAA
Organism: Chryseobacterium sp. PCH239; assembly: GCF_018924625.1. Classification (NCBI taxonomy): domain Bacteria; kingdom Pseudomonadati; phylum Bacteroidota; class Flavobacteriia; order Flavobacteriales; family Weeksellaceae; genus Chryseobacterium; species Chryseobacterium sp. PCH239. The sequence continues at coordinate 916,513 of NZ_CP073027.1, read as the reverse complement.
GTAGAGCGGCTTCTTAGTATTGGGGCTGGAAAGATGCCAGGCTGGAATTACGAAGATGATGCTGACTATGTAGTTCTTCTTGATCCCGAAGGAAATTCATTTTGCGTAGTACAGCAAAACAATGATATCTGAAAGGCATCTATTCTGTAACCCATTCTTCACGAAGAACTGCATAAATAATATCATCAACCCATTTATTTTTCCAGAACAGACTTTTCACAAAATGCCCTTCTTTTCTTAAACCAATTCTTTCCATCAGTTGAAGAGAAGCAGTGTTGTCAGGATCTACGGAAGCTGTAATTCTGTGTTTTTGTAAATCATTAAAAAGAAAATCAATGATACCTTTTAAAGCCTCAGAAGCATACCCTTTACCCTGAAATGAGGTGTTTAAGGTAATTCCAAGTTCTACCTGTACATTTTCATCTCCAATAAAATGAATTCCGATATCTCCAATGACTGCTTTTGTTTCTTGATCAGTAATCAACAGCTGATACCAGCTTTCAGGTTGGTTGAATTCAGTTGTGTTTCTTTGGATAAAACTTTCCACTTCTTCCAGGGTTTCAGGAATCCAGCCTTGAAATTTATTGGCTTCGGCATCTGAGCGGTAATCGAAAATATCCTGTTTGTCATCAATCGTAATATCCCGAAGAACTAATCTTTTTGTATAGAGTTGCATGATTGTATTATAATTTCAGACAAAAATAGGTTAATTAGGAATTTATTCTAGGGATAATGATGGATTTTATGGTCATTGAGCCTATTTCCATTAATTTTAATTCAATAAAAATTATAAAATAGTTGCAAATATCATTTAAATACTTACTTTTGTATCGCCTTACAAAAAAACGGGGGATTGGCGCAGTTGGCTAGCGCGTTTGACTGGCAGTCAAAAGGTCACGGGTTCGAATCCCGTATTCTCCACTTAGTGCAATTATAAAATGTATATAATGTACGAAAATATGATAAAACCTACAAAAATCAATTTTTGTAGGTTTTTTTGTAAAAAGGGATGGTATAGTTTTCAAAAATTTTTAGTTCCACTTTTAATAACCTTTAAATGTTGCATTGTGTTAGAGCAAAGTTATGGACTCTTTTCTATAGAGATGCTTATCAATTAAAGTGGAAAGATATAAAGGAAGGTCATGATGGAGGTCTATGGATTATGAACAGTAGACATAAATCTAATTCACAAATGGATATTTCTCTATTACCGAAGGTTATTGAAATTTTTTTAATTAAAAGAAATCGCAGATATATACGAAATACCAAATAATCTCAATACCCATAAATTTTTATTCTTTTTCTCCAAAATTGTATTTAAAATATTTTGATCTGAAATAGATCTCTTAAAAGTCCAGAATAACGGACTTTAGTTTTTAAGGTTGTCTGATTTGTTATATGATACAGCCTATTTTTTGATATTAATATTTGTGGATATTTTTCCACAAGCCTGTACATGTATTTCCACGGCATTCGAAGAATTTTTACATCTCTATTAGCATACCTTTACCCCGTAATAATATCAGTTATGATATGTAAAACAATAATGAATGGTTAAAATTTATACAAAATTATTTATAGCAGTATTAGCTTTAAGCTCTACTTTTGCTTTTGCCCAGGCAGGAAATGTTGGTATTAATACTGCAAATCCAGGTTCCACTATGGATATTAATGGATCATTAGCAGCAAATTATAATGCTGTTATTACAAATTCTTATAATTTGAACTCATCAGATTTCCATGTTGCTTATAATGGTGGTTCCAATGCTGTTTTTAATCTCCCTTCCGCAGTCAGTGGGGCTGGGAATTATAAAGGACGTATTTACAGGATTAAAAATAATACAAACTTTAGTATTACAGTAAATTCTGCATCTCCAGAGACTATTAATGGAAATCCCAATGTTCTTGTACCAGCAAATCAAAGTGTAGAATTAATCAATACCGGGCTTACAGGAGCTTCTTCTACATGGGAAATCCTTTCAAAAGGAAGTTCTTCTACAGGAGATTATATTATTGTAAAACCAAACGCTATTCAAACAGTATCTACAGGGTCGGACGTTACATTTGGGTCTGTAATTGCAGCCAATAATATTACTTATAATGCCGGTGTTTTTAATTTGAAAGCCGGGAAAACCTATGTTCTCCGTTGCCAACTGCATGCTACAGAGTTCTCACTAGCTGGAGGTTTCTTTGTCTATGAGTGGGTTGATGCTTCAAATAATTCTGTTCTTCCCTCCAGTACCACCGGTGTTGTTGATGCGATAAATAATTATCCTGCCACTTCAATAGGAGGCCAGCCAGAAGCCTATGCTATTTACAGACCTACAGTGGATACCTCTGTAAAAGTACGATTAGGAGGAGCAGGAACAGCTCAGTTGAATCCTCAGATAGGATTTATGACTGTTACAGAGCTTGCTGGAGGGAATGGAAACGGAGGAACAACGATTATTAATAACAATATTACCGCAAGCAATGGTCTTACATTATCAGGTACAGATGTAAAACTGGGAGGAACCCTCTCACAAGCTACAGATATAGCAATGGCGGGAAACAATTTAAGTATTAATGGTACAGGAAAAGTCCTGATGGGGACCAATACGGTGCCCGCGGGTGCATCAAATGCAAAAGTTATTATTGATAATGGGACTACCAACGGTGCTCTTCAAATTAAAGATGGTACTCAGCAGTTGGGGTATGTCCTCACAAGTGATGCCAATGGTTTGGCAACATGGTCATCCACTGTTACTACAGCGTTCGCCAATAATTGGACACCATATACCGGGACATTAATAAATCCTTATACAGGCGGAACTGGAGCTGCAGGATTAAATACGGGAGTTCAGGTAACTATCCCTGCAAAAGGATGGTATTTTTTCCGATGTGGAGTTGCGATCAATTCTGATTGTAATGATTACTTTTTTTATATTAACGGTATTGGTGATGTCTGGAGAAGCTACTGTGGCTCAAACACTGCTGCATTCATGTTTCCAAGAGATCAGAACCGTGTATTATATTTTGCTACACCAGGAACCTACACTGTGTTAGCTGGTAAAACAAATGGAGTAGTTCCGACCTCATTCAATGCTGGAAACCCTTCTTTTTATCTGGATTTTGTAAAATTCCAAAATTAAATAGCGGCTTTTATGTTAAGGTTCAGCGATTCTAAAAACACAGAAAAACTACAAGGATTATTTCTTTGTAGTTTTTTTATGGATTAAAATCACTACTTTTTCCGTTCTATGGAAAAAGTAGTGATTTGATGTGATTTGTATTGATAAATTTTGTGTCTTTTATTTTTAGAGATAATTTGTATTGTTTTTATTCTAAATTTATAAGGTCTTTAAAAGTATTCTACTCTTATTATAACTGTTGAATTACCATACAAAAGCAATGTAGAACTACATCATATCCAATCACTTTATTGATGATTGGACTCTAAAAAGCTCATTTTTATAAGTAATTCTCTACAATAAAATTTTGCGCAATTTTATTGTAAGATTTTAAATATGTATAACAACAGTTAGTTTTCAATTGACTTTTTAGCTTTTACTGCTTTTAAAAGATGTTAGAAGTTTTATAAATCATGATGAAGCCAATTACTTTTTGCTCATCCGGAGAAACAGAGCATCCTTGCTTTCTTTGTTTATTACTTGCCCTTAGTTATTCTCATGAAGGGTTTCTACTAAAGTGCTCGCAGCATCTTGTTTTATAATTAGTGATAGAGGAGTTTATACAAGAGATTCCAAAAAATGACAGTGAATAAATGAAACAATCTTAGTTGTACTCTAATTCTTTTATCCTTTTTTTCCAGCTCAGGAAATGATTAATACTTTTAATGATTTTGAAAACAGCTATAAATATAAAAAAGGAGATTAATGAAGAATAAATAGAGTAGCTTTTAAAAAAAACATACTGAACGAGAAATGTCAGAACATTAATCAAAATAAAAGTAATACTTATTTTTTTATGAGAAAAACCTAATAAAAGAAGAAGATGATGGATATGGGTTTTATCTGCTTTGAAAGGTGATTTTCCTCTTAATATTCTATCAGTATACACTCGTATAGAATCAATTACGGGAATAGTAAATACAAAAAGTATAAAAAATACTCCATAAGGAAAAGTTGTTGTATTGTTATCAAACTTTGTGATGAAAATTCCCAGACATATCAATAAATATCCTAAAAATAGCGAGCCTGAATTTCCTAAGAAAATTTTATTTTTCTGAGAAAGATTATATTTTAGAAAAGCTATAATACTTCCAACAAAAAGTATAGCTACTCTTGCCAGCCCTAAGTTGCCTTCTATTAACATGATAATAAAGAACAAAACAAATCCTATTCCTGCTACACTACCTGCAAGCCCATCCACACCATCTATAAGATTAAAAGCATTAACTGCTGTTACGATAACCAAAACAGTGAGCAGATACTGGAAGTATGTATTAATTTCATAGATTCCGAACAATCCGTATAAAGATGAAATTCTTATTCCGGAAGTCGCTATAATGATACTTACACAAACTTGAATGATTAGTTTATAAATAGCTTTAATATCAGTTTTATCATCTAGAGTTCCCACCAGAAGTAAAATATAAGAGGTTACAATAATTGGAAGTATTATTCTCCAGCTTTTATCTGCGGAAATTTCAATTAATAGTAAAATAATCATTCCAATAGCCAGACCTCCAATTAATGGAGTAGGAGTGTAATGTATTTTTCTTGTATTGGGAACGTCTACCAATCTAAATTTTTGGGCAATGATTCTCATTACGGGGATTATACAGATTGATAAAATGAAGGCAAGGGTTCCCGATATTAATAGTTCTATAAAATTTTTCATGGTACTTTGTTTTAAATGGGTTCACTGGGATTATTGAATAACTGTATGTTTTTCAGATGTTCTAAGTTGTACTTTTCAAGGATTTTTTTCTCCAGGTTACAAATTACAGGATATACTTTTGCTTTGTTTTTTGCAGTAAATGTTTCTTCAATAAGATTATGGTATTTTTTTGCGATTTTTTTCCAGATATATCTTCTTTCCGCTATCTGCTTCATCCTGATTGCACAATTTTGAAGATCTTCATTTTTCAGTTGAGCCAAAATATTTTTCAATTCTTCTGCATTTGAAAAATAAAATGCCTGATTTTCTGTAGTTGTTCTGTTGTAAGAAACACCATTGCTGATAACCGGTAGTCCTAAAAACATGGCTTCCACTAAAGAAGGATTGGTGCCTCCTGCAGAATGACCGTGAATATAAAGCGAAGCATTTCCGCGAATAAGATCTATTGTCTCTTGCTCATAAATTGGATCTAAAAGATGAATATTTTCGAAATCTGAATATTGCTGTTTCAATTCCACACCATATTGACTATTCTTCCAGTTACCAACCATTACGAGCTTGCGGCCAGGAAATTCGCTGAATACTTTTAAAATAGTGTGAACGTGATTCTCTGGTTCTATTCTGCACACTTTTACGGCGTACTCACCCAGTAAAAAAGGATATTCTTCAATATTTTTTGATGTGGGAACCAAATTTACTTTTGTGTGGTCTGCCCCATATTCTATTACCCTGCTGATTGTTTTATATCTTAAAGAAGTATAATCCTGAATAGATTCATTATCAGAAATATCAATATCAGAAAACTGTACTGCCAGTTTTTCTGCCCAATATAAATATAATTTGGCTGCTAATGACCATTTATCTCTTTTCCATTCGATACCATCTATGGAAATAATGATTTTTTACTGGTAAACATTTTTACAAATGGAAGAAGCCAGGCTCCGGCTACCCCTAAAATCAGTAAAACATCACAGTAAAATAATGAATGAATAATAGACCATGTATCATATGCAATACTCTGAACTCCATTGGCGTCTAGAGGAATATATTTTAGTCTGGCTCCTTTCCAGCTTTCACTCCTTTCTTTTTCTGGGTATTTTTTTGAGGAACAGTATACTGTAAAATCATAGGTATCTGAGAGCTCTTCTACAAGATGAGCAGCTAAAGTTTCAAATCCTCCATAATTGGCAGGTAAGCCAACGGTTCCGATAATTGCTACTTTTGTTTTCATAATTAGTTATATTTAAAAAGAGTATAACTATTCATGTTCCAAAAGTAAACTGGATTATAATTTGTTGATAATCAGTATTTTATTTTTGTAAATATTTGTGCATAATTCCAAAAAATGGAAAATCTGTTATAAACTGGAAATAATATGGATTGATTCTTTCTCAAAATACTCCTCCGAGAACATCAGACTTTTAGCATAAGCTGCATCACTGAAAGATTGATAAATAATTCTATCTTTTAATATATAGTTTATTTTTTCAGATAGCTCATTTATATTTTTAGAATTAACCCAAAAACCATTTTCACCATTTTTCACAAGCTCCGTAACGCCGCCAATTGGCGGAACAATAACAGGAAGACGATATCGCATTCCTTCCAGAATAGTTAATCCAAATGTTTCAACCCAAAGATCGGGATGAGATAGATTGACCACTAAATCAGCCTCACGGTAAAAAATATGAGTGTCAACCTGAGTAGGATAGATTTTCAGATTTTTTGGAATTTCTTTCATCCTGAAATAATCTAAAATTTCCTGCTCTGAAGCATTGACTACCAGTTTGAAAATATATTGTGAATTTTGTTGTGCCAGCTCCAAAAACTCGTTTACCCCTTTGTATATTTTTAAAGAGCAGATCATTAAAACCACCGGAACTGTATTTTTATGATTTTGAAATTGGTCTGCTTTTTCAACAAAATCATGTTCCAATACATTGTAAAGAAGAACCTGGTTGTTGATAAGAGATTCCTGCCTCAAAAGAAATTCTGAAACAAAAACAATCTTATGGGCTGTAAATTTTGCTATTCCAAAAAGCAAATTCTTAAAAATAGCAGGCTTGATTGAAGTTTCGTGGATATGATAGATTACTTTGCAGCCTTTTATTTTTCCGGCAATAGCCGCTCCAAAAGGAAGCACAGTATTGATATAGAGAATATCTTTTCTTTTCAGGAAAAACAAAAGCTTTATCATTAATAGAAACTGACAGAGAAAGAAATTACATATTCTTGTGACAGGATTGGGTGAAAAGCGATACCAGAAATAATGATTTCTCACTTTAGAAATATCAGAAAGAAAACCTTTTCTTCCACCTGAAGTAAAAAGATGGGTTTCCATACTATTTTTTGTCCAGGCTTTTAATAACTGCATCAGTACCTTTGGACTTCCGCTATAATCATTTAATAAATGAATGGCAACAATTCTTTTCATTTCAGATTTGATTATAAATTGTATTCAGATATTCACCTCTTTTTTCCCAGGAAAATCTTTCCAGATAATGTTTTCTTGCCCCGGTACTCATTTCTTTCCTTAGATTTTTTTCCAGAAAAAGCCTTAGTAATGCATAGCTGAGCTTCTCAATGGTTTCATTGTATTCCTGCTGTGGAATTGCAAAGCCACAGGTACGATTGATGAACTCTCCAGGGCCTTCATTTTCAAGACATACCACCGGTAATCCAAATGAGAGTGCTTCCGGAACTACCATTCCTGCCCCTTCATGTGACGGAAATAAAAATACTGATGATTGTTCATAGATTTTCATGAGTTCTTTCCGGTCAATCCATTCTATTATTTCAATGAAATTATTCATTTCAAGACTGCTGATAAGGGACTGGTAAGATTTTTTCTGTTCCCCCGTTCCAATAAGAGTAAGTTTGCATAATGCTTTATCTTTTTCTGAAATTTGATTAATGAATTGGGCAAAAGATTTTATTGTTAAATCAAACCCTTTTAAGGGAACGAACCTTCCTACGCTGATTATCTTAAAGTCTGATTTTGGAAGTAGTTCTTTTTTCTGGAAAAAGTCTTCTGATGCTACTGAAGGATAAAGTGAGTATTTGCCTTTACCCGGCTTCAGTTTTTCCGGAACACTGCTATTCATACACCAAATATGATCTGAATGCTCAATTGTATTTCTTAGTGATACGGAAAATTTCCAAAAGCAATTTTTGATCAGCCAGATAAGGCGGTCTTTAATTAAATATTGTATTGAATAATCTTTCAGATATTGTTTTGGAATCAGAGGATGATGTCCTACCGGTCCCCAAACCATAGGCTTATTAAGTTTCCATAAAAAGCTTGGCGTCCAATCATTATGAAAGTTGACATTATGAACAATATCAAAATCCAGTTTTTGTTTTTTGATAAAAGAGACAACTTTCTTTTGCCACAGATAGTAATAAAGCATGGCACCGAGATTTCCTTTTTTCCAGAAGCGCATCCAGTAAGGAAGATCAAAATAAAGGAATTGGATATTCATATATACAGGATCAGGATTTTCTGCCATATATTTTTCAATATGGATTTTATTATTTTCTCTTGTAATGGCAATCACTTTTCGGAACCGGGCAATCTGATATACAAAATTCCAGCCCATGGCATCTTCCGAACCTTTATAGGGATTTACGGCATAGCAAGTCGCCAGTATAATCTGATTGGTAGTCATCATAAGTTCTCATTTTTATTAGTTTTGCAGGTACACCTCCTATAATACTGTTGTCTGGAAATGATTTTGTAATAACACTTCCTGCTGCTAAAATACAGCCGGAGCCAATTTCTACGCTGTCCAAAATTGTAACTTTACTGCCAATCCAACAGTTTTTGCCTATTTTAATTCCTTTTCGATTCACGCCCTGATGTCTTATGGAAATATCAGGATCTTCATAATTGTGATTTTCCGGATGGCAGCTAAGGTATTGTCCTACAATACAGTCGTCACCAATTTCAAGACCTCCGGAACCTCCGAGATAAGCAAATTCTCCAATCCCTACATTATTTCCAATTTTTATTTTTTCTCCAATATTATTTAATGAAGTAGAAACTATAATTCTGCTGAAAGCCCCTATAGAAACATTATTTCCAAATTCTATCCCCTGTTTAGCCAGTGCAGAAATATAAACGTCATTCCCTAATCTCAGAAATTTTCCCCATTGTATTTTTGAAACATTGAAGAATCCTACACGTTTTCCCAAAAGCATTCCTTTTGGATTTCTTAAAAAGAATATCGTCTTCAGTCCTCTGATGAGACTCCAGAACTGAACCCAAATCAGAAGGAATACGGCTTCGGAGTTTAATGCCTTATCTAAAGTAAAGTCCGGATTTCTGAGCTTTATGATTTTTTCAACAATTGTTTTCATTTTGCAGCAATTATAGTGTTCATTATAGTACCTAAAGTGGTGTCCAAATCATTATTTTCGATGGAAAGATATTTGATCTTCGGATCTTTTTTTTCCAGTTTTGAGAATAATCTGCCGTATGATGCTGTCAAAGCACATATTGAATGATAGGAAAGTTCTTTTTTTCTGCCCAGAATTTTTTCGGGAGCAGCATACAGAAAAAAATTAAATTTGGGTTTTAATAGCAGATGATATCCGTTTTCTGTGATGCCTTCCGGAAGTTTGATATTGCTTCTTTTACTATCTGCAATAAAATCAAAATAATATCTGTCATACAATACAATTTTTCCTCTTAACACATATTTCAGATAAATAATAAATTGTCCAATAATATAATCTGCATAGTAATATGTAAATCTTAACAATGAGGAGAAAAAATGATCATTCTTACCTTGTCTTGGCAGAGAATTTACAATATCCTGATGCGCTTTTTCTTTTCCCTTTGTAAATACACTCAATATCGGAAGGAGAGAAGGTCTGTGTCTGAGAACTTTTACAGGTCTTCGGTAGCGTTTTTCAATGAGCTCCGAAACTTCAGAAATAACCGTTGATTTTCCAACACCATCTACACCACTGAAAGTAATAATGAATCCTCTTTCTGAAAAAATATCTTTTAAATAGCCGCCGAGATTCTTAAGGAATAAAAATCCTCTGTTGCATTCTTTGTTTTTCAGCATTGTAATACATTCTGTTTTACTTTTCATTATTGTTTCTGAGGCATTCTCATATACAAAACTTTTATATGAATCCGGAATTTTACTATTATTTAGGGTATAAAAATAATACAGGTATTTTGCCGTATCTTGTGGAGATGATATTTTAATTCCATATCTGTTCTGCTCCGCATGATCTATCATTCTGTGTGTTTCCATAAATTCAAGATGTTTCCACTTCAGCTGATAAATAAGATCCAGATTAAGAATCTTAAGATCATGAGTAATAAGCCTTATGTTGTACATGAATGATTTTTTGACAATTTTTATTCTGTTGACCAGACTGTTCTGTTTTAGAAATACAGCCATTTTTGAAGCATCCTGGAAGGAGATAACAAGATCAATATCAGAGTTGAGAGGGAGTTTTTCCGGTTCTTTATCATGGAATTTCAGTGCAGCATATTTCTGAGGATATAAGTAATCAAAAATATCCATGATAAGAAGCTCTCGTTCGGTTTTGATTTCAGTAAGATACATATTCAAGGCCTCCGACCATACTTTTAAAAGCCAATGAATCTGAAGATGCCATTGTTCTTGTTCAGAATACAATTTCAGGTAATAAAGCACATTGGTCAGCAGATAGAATTTCAGATATTTTTTAAGTTCATTATCATTAAAATTAAATGCAGTTTTATTGTGCTTTCTGATTTGTGTCCAGGTTTCTTTCCATGGCATATGCTGTATAAGGATACTGTTCTGTATGATAAAGTGAAAGAAATCAAATCCTTTAGGTTTTTCAAATGAAGCCAGTTCCCAATCGTATATTCCAAGGATATCATCTTTTACACAGCAGTTCCAGGGAGTAAAATCCCCATGAGAAAAGGATAAGTGTATCATTTCATCTTTATCAATATTTTCCAGAATCATTTTAAGTTTTCGCATCAGATTTGGAGGGATCCGTTTATCATCAATTGTGGTGAAGTTTTCTATCAATGTGCCGAAATGTTTCCAATTGGATATTTTAATGGCAGTCTGATATTTTTCTTTGACTCCCTGAAGAGCTTTAGCATGAATTCCACTGAATTTCTTTTGTCTCTTTCCGTTATTTGAAATATCAGAAAGCCTTAATACATAATCATTAATTAAAGATGCAGAAGGTGTTGAATACAATCTGTTGGTTCCGGAGTAGGTGATGATTTTATATTCTTTATTGATAAGATTTTTTGCATTTTTTGTCGCAGCAATTTTGAAGAAGCATTTGTCTGCAAATAAAACGGCTTTGTTATTAGGGCCTGGAGTTCCGGTAAATATGGCCCAATCATTCATGATGTCAAATAAAGGGTTTTCTTCTGAGGTATAATATAAAGTCTCTTTTTTGAATACTACTTTCTGCAGATTCAGAAAGAATATGAGATGCACAACGAAGGCAAATAATTTTCCCTTAATCGTTGTTATATTATAGAACTTCAGGAATAAAGGCTTTTTTGATCGCGAATTCCAAAACCATCGTACACTTCCATCCTGGTTGGGAATATAAGAAAATGAGATTCTTTTACTTCCTGTCTGCTGTTTCAGATACAGTTTATATCCTATGTTTTTAAATAAGTTTCTCATGATGTTCTATTTTATATTAATATAGGATATAAACATCTTGCCAATTGTTTAAGTTATTGAATTTGTGTCGTTTGTGTTGTTTTTTAGTGAGATGTGTTTTCCAAAAAATGGAAAAAAAACTATAGAATGGAATTTTTTTCTATAAGATCAGGTCTTTTTCTTTTAAGAACAATTTTTTGCAGCCTGGTAAGATGGTTGCTGTTTTTAATAGCCACGGAAAAGATTATAATTTGGTAAAATAAAATTCCGTAATTGCTTTCTCCAAATATTCCAAACTCAGTAAAAGAATTGATGATAATAGGAATAAGGATTCCAATGAGCATAAGTTTTGTTTCTTTGGGTTGGGACATTATTGATTTTAGAGTAAAAAAGACCTGAAAAAAAACAATGGTGAGCCCAATAAAACCAAGATTCATAAGAACCTGCATGAATGTATTATGAGTCATTTTTCCCGGATAGGTGTGGGCGCTCTGAAAAAACTCTTTATAGTCTATTCTCATAAATCCAAAACCAAAAAGTGGTTCCCTTGGTAATCCTTCATTAATTAAAGCTTTCCAGAAAGGAAGTCGCCCTGTAAGGCTCATTACTTCTTCCAGACGAGACTGATCGCCACCCTTTAAAATGATACTGTAAACCGCAAAGGGAGCTATTATCGCCACCACTCCGATAATGGCAAATTTTAAAGTTTTTTTCTTGGTCTGGTTAACGTGGAAAAATATAATGAGTAAAATTCCGATAAGTGAAGATCTTGATCCCGTCATATAAAGTGCATACATAATGATGATGATCTTTATAATAGTCCAAATTTTATTTTTAAAACGGTAAAGGTCAAAAATAAGACAGGCACAACCCACACCGGCAAGCATTCCAAGCTCATTGGGATTCATTAATGTACCGCCAAGTCTGGCCTCTTCACCTCCGTCAGTAAGACGGAAAAAGATATCAGGAGCAATCCATAGCCCGATAACAAAGACAAGTTGCAATACAAATACAGTGTTTCCTAAAAGATGATAAAGGCGGATGCTATGGCCTTCAAAATAAATATCCAGTATTTTTAAACTTTTTACAAAGAAATAAGCAAAGACAAAACTCTGAAAAGTCATAAACCATTGCAGTGCACTGAATCCCGGATTGGTACTCCAGGAGAATGATATAAATCCTAAAGTCAGATAGCCCATGTACAGGATAGGGGAGAAAATATTTTTATAGGACAATGAATTTACTCCGCCATAATTGATGATTTTTTGATAAACAAGAATAGAAGAAATCATAACCCCCATTCTACCTACTATCTTTATTCCCCTTGTGATAGCAACATTTTCACTCCACGTAAAAAAGCAGGCTACCATTAGCAGCAGAATAATAAACAATTGATTATTTGTTTTTTTTAGAAAGAGCTGATGTTTAGGGGATAAGGTTTCCATATCAGATATTGTAGAGTTGAGTATTCATATCGTCAAGAATTTTTTTCCAGTCAAAAGCTTCTTCCACCATTTGTATAGCATTTTCCGACATGGCGATATACTTTTTCTGATGTTCCCATACTTCAGAAATTGTTATAAAAGAGTGCGTAAGTAGAGTAGGATCAGGGGTTGGAATACAAATGCCGGCGTCATATTTTTCTACAAGGTGGCCGATGTTCGTATTTCTGGTGACAATACAGGGCTTTCCAAAGTCGGCGGCTTCAATAACTGAGACAGGCAGGCCTTCATTTCTGGAAGGATGCACGAAAATATGCATTCTTTTGATTAGATTATTTTTTTCTTCTCCGAACTTGCTTCCCAGCAATTCTACTTTGTCACTTATATTATATGATTTTATGGTATGGATAAGATCATTTTTTTCAGCCCCGTCTCCTACAATCCAAAGTTTGGAATTAGGCTTTTTTCTGGAAAAAGCAGCGAAACTTTCAATAAGAATGTCCAGACCTTTTGTATGAATATCCAGTCTGCCAACAAACCCGAAAATAATAGGTTCTTTGAGATTACTGCAATAATTGCTGGTATTTATTCTATCATAGCCATAGGTGATCAGAACACCTTTTGAGGTTGGAAAAACAGAATTGAGACCTTCTATTTCACTTTCTCCTATACAATGGATTTTAGAAGCGTTTTCAATGACTTTTTTTTCAAATATTTTAAAGTAAATCTTTTTTATATATTTGCTTTTCTTCATGGCAATACTATTATATGCACCATGAGGAGTTATTACATATCGGTAGTTATTTTTCTTTAAAAATTTACTTAAAGAAGCAAATATGGGAATCCATCCTCCATGAAAATGAAAAACTGTTGCCTGATCAGCGGCCAGAATTTCTTTTTTAAGATCTTCGGGAATAGAAAAAGGATTTCTTTTTTTCTTAAAAATCTTTGTTATGAATGTCCTTTCTGGATAGTTGATTTCTGTGTTTTCAGAAATACCCCATACTTCTACCTTCCCTTTGTTTTCGGCCTGTTTTGTAGCGATATTATATACCACTTTATTAACGCCGTTCATTTTTTCGGGGTTCGCTTTTCCTAATATTAAATGTACTATGCCCATACCGAAATTTGTTTTTTGTTTAGAATTATTTTCCAGTAAACAATCATTACAATCTGATTAACTGCTAATCCGGCTACAGCGCCATAGAGCTGCCCGTATTTTAATAAAAAATGGAAACTCAGAACCGAAAAAACAAAGGATATACAATATCCGATAAAGAACGCCTTATTTTGCTCTAAAATTCTGATAGAAATCCGGGTTGGATAACTGTACAGGATTACAATATATAAAGCTGAGATCAGCTTAATGACAAATCCATATTGATGGTATTTTTCACCTCCGAGAATAATAATCAACGAATCTGAAAAGGTGAAAAAGCAAACGATTATAATAGCTAAAAGGGCTATAGCCTTCCTTATCTTGAGAAGAAGCTCTTTTTTTTCCTGATTTTTATTTTGATAATAAAGCTGAGCTGTTTTAGGAAGGTAATAATTTTCAATGGTTTGTAAGATAATATTGATAATTCCGAAGAAGGATTGAACAAGCCTTAATGCTCCCAAAGCATTGATTCCTAGGTATACACCTGCCGCAAGGGTGAAGAAATTACCTGAAAGCCATTGAAGAACAGAAGCGCTTAAAAGCCACTTACCCTCTGTAAAGTAATAGCGCAAAAGTGAGGTGTTTTTCAGATTGAAATCTGCATTTTTTATAAGGTATCCTATGCCGGGAACAGATGCTGCAATGTTTACAATACCGATAATATATAAGCTTTTCCATAAAGTAAGGGACGTCTCAAATCCAAGTAGAGGGAAAATAATAATAAAGATAGTATCGATAAAAAGGACAATTTTAATATGATCTATGGTCAGTAATATTTTTCTGAGAAAGTCCTGTAAAATATAGGCTGAAATAAAAACTATTAGGGCAGAAAGATTGTTTTTCACAAATGCTATTGCCGGAACAGGAAGAAGAGTAATAAAAAAAACAAGCAGGCTGAACATGGAAATCAAAACCAATGAAGCCATAAATGCAAAGCCCAGTGATTTTTTACTGAAATTCTTTGCTGATAAAATCTGAAAAGGCTGAACAATAAAGGCATTAGAAATGCCTACCAGAAAATAGGTTATTAAAAGGATGGATGAAAATATTCCAAATTCAGAAATACTTAGTTTTCTCACCAGTAAAAAGGTCAGAAGAAAATTGCTCCCGCTGAATATGAGCTGATCTGTAAAAACCAACACAGAGGCGCTTTTAAATATTTCATGGATTCTTTTCACGATTTATATTTGTTTATAATACGTTTAATAGTCGTTATCAGACTAGGGTTGTATCCTTCTTTATTCAAAACGAACCAAAGATTGGAAAGTTTGTATTCGTCTTTTAAAAGTTCAATGTTTGTTATGTTTTTGGCTGCGGTTTTTCTGCTGTCAAGTATGAACAGGTTCTGATCTGCAATATTCATAAAAAGTAAAGGTAGCTTGCCTTGTTTTATAGACTGATTATTGATAATGCAGATATTGCTTTCCTTCATTTTTTCACGAATAAGATTCCTGATATCCTGAGCTGTAAGCTTAAGGTTTTCCTCGGCTGATAAATTGATATAATGATCTGCTTCTGAATTGCTTAAGGTTCCGGCTGCATCTACTAACAGAACTATTCTGGATTGCAGTTGTAATGCTTTGATGATATTTTTTGCATGAAATGTATGCTGCTGTGCTTTATCATATGAAGTAATACAAATCTGACTTTTATCTTTTATTATTTCTTTAAGCTCCATTTCCAAAACATTTTCCAGAAAATGATGCATTATTTTTTCTTTCTTTTTGATAAATGGAGTAGTGAATGCTATGGGTATGGAACTGTTTTTTTCAATAGTGAAAATATCATTCACCTTGGCTTTGGCAAAATGTACTGCATAAATCAGGAAAATAGAAGCAACCATACTCATAATGGCAGCAACAATAATAATGATGGAACGCATAGGTGAAACAGGCTCCTGTGGCAGTTCTCCCCGGGAAATAATTTTATGAAATGAGATCTTTGCAGCTTTTGCGATCTCGGCATCTATTCTTTTTTCATTGAGAAAATTATAGTTTTTTTCATAGAGATTAAATTCTCTATTCATGATATTCAATAGTTTTTCCTTTTCAGGAAGACCTATGAAAGCTCTTTCTGCAGTCTGAATATCATGTTCTATATCATTGTATTTTATCTGTAAATTTTTCTGGGTATTTTGTATGCTTTCAGTTTGATAATCAGTGAGGTCTTTAATTTTTGTGTCAATGATCTTTACTTTTTCATGTTCAGGCGTGTAGGTAAGTAATAATTCCTTTTTTTCAGCCTGTAGCTGTTTCATGTTTTTTACCATTTCGGTAGAAAGAAGATCATTGAATGCCTCAAAGTTTGTGGCCAGATCAAGATAATTATCTTTTCCTTCCGTAATATAGCTGTTAAGACTTTTGATGGCGTCAAGATTCATTTTGAGATTACTCTGTTGAATTTTTAGCTGGGCTATTTTTCTCAAATCCGTTTCAGTCTCCTGTGGGATATTGATAATATTTTCTTTGTTTCTATAATTTTCAATACGGTTTTCTGTTTCAGATAATTTATTGTTAGCCTGTCCGATTTCTCCTTTTAGAAAATCAACAGTAGTATTGGCTGCCCGGTATTTATTTTCAATATAATCTTCAATATATGTTTCAGCCAGTGTATTTACAAAAAGACTTGCTTTGGCTGGGACATTACTTTTAAAGTTGATTCTGATAACGGGAACATCTTTGTCAACGGCAACAATGTCGAGACTTTTATTAATCTTTTCTAAAAGTTTCTCTCTGCTTAAAAATACAAAATCGTAAAAATCAATAATTTGTGCATTAGGTTTGGACAGAAGATAATCATCATTTTTTGTGATCAGTATCCTGCCTCCTGGAATGCTAACAGGAATTCCGAAGGTACCTTTTAACTCCTTTGTGGAATCTGAAGTAAGAAGTAGATAGTTCTTTGATGATATGATATGTAAAGAAAATGTCTTATCATAGTTTTTTTTATCACTTAATGTAGCTTCTATTTTTATTGGAGAGTCTGTAAACAGCTCTACAGAGTGCATTTTTCCTTTACGGTATATTTCTGTGGAAAAGGATAATTTTTTTAAAGTTTTTTCAATGAGTGAAGAAGACTTGAGAACTTCAATTTCTGTACTGATTTTGTTGGAAGATGCGAATACATCAAAATCTTTAAAAAGATTTGCACTGGGCACACCTTGCTGGGTATCGGCAAGTTTTAGTTTTGCCGTGCTTTCAAACATGGGTGTAACGTAATTCAGATATTTTTTTACGGCCAAAACAGAAAATATCATTGCAAGAACTACTATGGGCAGCCCTCTTAACAGAGGTTTGAGAAACCGAACATTTTCGTTATTCATGGTGTAAGTTTTATAACAGACCTATTAAAATTGCAGCAGCAGAGGTTACGGTTGCAAATGGAATAATTGTGGAGATTCGTTTATCAAAATCTTTACTTTTCTTAGAGGGTACAATTACATAGTCTCCCGGATGAAGTATAATATTCTGATTGGGAACATCTTTCATTTTACTAAGATCAATATTGGTAATCCTCACATTTTCGCCCTCCTGTCTTAAAATTTTTATTAACCTGAGATTGGCGTACATTTCAAAACCTCCTGCTTTTGAAACCAATTCCAGTAATGTATTCTGATCTTTATCTACCTGGATAACAGCTGGATTTCTTACTTCCCCCATTACCGTTATTTCTTTATTCAGGACTTTGACATCAATCACGGGGTTTACCAGCCATTTTTTTAGCTTGGTTTTAATTTCTTCTTTCAATTCAGGAACCGATTTTCCAACAACAAAGGTGGTTCCCAGTCTGGGAATTTCAATATTTCCATGTTTATCAACCAGAAGCCATTTGCCATAAACCTCGTTAGAATTATAAATTCCATATACAGAACCTACACTTAGATCATCCTGGCCCCATACAGAAAGCGTAATTTTATCATCTTTTCGGATTTTGTATTCATAATCCGGATCAAAACTGAAATCCTGCATATTTCTGGATGCCTGCTCTTCTTCCAGAACATTATAGGTCTTACAAGAGCTGAGAAGAAAGAGAAAAATAACTGATATGATGAGTTTTTTTACCATAGATTATTAGAATATCATTGAAAAAAATTTGCGAAAACCTTTAAGTTTGCCTTGAGACATTTCTTCTTTAATTTTTAAAATTTTTTCTATCGTTTTTACCATTTTCTCACAGACATTTATATTTTTCGTTAAATAATCAAATGCTCCATATTTAAGTGCATTTACTGCTGTATCTATATTTTCCTGCCCGGAAACCATGATGACGTAAATATTAGGATCAAAACGTTTTATTTTTTTTAGAACTTCAAATCCATTCAGGTCTTCCATATTATGGTCCAGAAAAATAATGTCCGGTTTCTGATAAAGTTCGTCCAGGCAATCTTCGCCGCAGCTAAAAGAGGTAATGTCTTCATAATGATGGTTTTTCAGAT
This sequence comes from Chryseobacterium sp. PCH239, assembly GCF_018924625.1. NCBI lineage: Bacteria > Pseudomonadati > Bacteroidota > Flavobacteriia > Flavobacteriales > Weeksellaceae > Chryseobacterium > Chryseobacterium sp. PCH239. The sequence goes on along the minus strand of NZ_CP073027.1, from coordinate 897,991 downwards.
ACTGCTGATAAACATTTGAACAAAAACTGTCATCATCCACAATAAAGAGTTTTAAATTTTGATTATTTGTTTCCATTTTGTTTAATTTAAAAACAATATTTCTACTTCTATGCCTTTTGTTAAATTGTTGTTTGTCAACTGTTTACATTTGTGTTTTTTCCATAATATGGAATGATGTCTAGATTTTGGATTAAATAGATTGGTTTATTTCATCTTTCAATTGAGTGACCACAATTTCAAGGGTCTGTTTTATTTTCTCGAACAAGGAATATAAATCAGGCAATTCTTTATTTTGTTCTATAGTAATTAATTCAAGCTGCTTTACTTCACTTTCAATAGAAGTGATTCCTATAGCTTGTATACTTGGTTTGATTTTATGGATCAGCTTTGCAATTTCAGCATAGTTTTTCTCATCAAACGCCTTTTGAATTAATGGAATTGTTGTTTCAGTCTGTCCAATAAATATTGACAGCATTTTCCGCATAAAATCTTTATCTCCTCTGCTGAGTATCTGTATGTTTTTAAGGTTGTAGAAATTTTCACGTGCCTCCGGCACTGTCTTTATAGTATTTTCAGGGATTTTAACGTACTTGTAAATTACTTTGAGTAAATTTTCTTCATTAAAGGGTTTTGTGATATAGTCATTCATTCCTGCATTAATACAGGTGTCTATTTCTGTTTTAAAAGCATTAGCACTTAGTGCTATCACAGGGACTTTAATCCCAAGTTCGTTTCGCAGTATTTTAGTTGTTTCAATACCATCCAATTCTGGCATTTGTAAATCCATCAGAATAATGTCAAATTGTTCCTTGCTTAATATTTCTAATGCTATTTTACCATTTTCAGCTTTGACAACGAAACATTCAAAATGTTTCAGAGATCTTTCTGCAACCAGCTGATTGAGCGGATTATCTTCTACCAGGAGCACTTTTGTACCCGCAATAGATATATTTTGATTTTTCCAATTACTTTCTTTTAAAGCTTTTTCATCACCCTTGTCTAAAATCAGAACTATTGTAATACATGTTCCTGAGTTTTTTTCGCTTTTTACATTAATTTCTCCTTTCATAAGGTGAACAAGTTCCCGGGTAATAGACATTCCCAGACCTGTACCTCCATACTTTCTTGAAATTGAACTGTCTTCCTGATTAAATTTTTTGAATATATTGCGTACATATTCTTCACTCATTCCAATACCGGTATCCGTAATGCTGATCGAAATGGTCTGTTGGTTTAAAAAACTTTTCAGCACATTAGCTTCAACTTTGATATACCCTTCGTTGGTGAATTTCAAAGAATTACCAATGATATTATAGAGCACCTGTTCAAGTCTTAAAGAATCTCCTTTTAAAACCGGAAAAATATCTGAAGAGAAATCTGTAATAAGTTTAAGCTTTTTTTCTTCTGCTTTTGGCTTGAGAACGGAAGTGACTTTTTGAATACTGTCTTTTAAAGAAAAGCTTTTAATTTCCAAAGACATTTCTCCGGATTCAATTTTAGAAATATCGAGTATGTTATTAATAATGGATAATAAGTGCTGTGAAGCGTTATAGCTGTTTTCTACAAATTGTTTCGGTTCATCAGCAAGGTTGCTTCTTTTGAGTTCTCTCAGAAAACCAATGATACCGTTAAGGGGTGTTCGGATTTCATGGCTCATATTGGCAAGAAAAACCTCTTTAGCCTTGGATGCTTCCAGTGCTTTTGCTTTTTCAAGTTTTAACTCTTCTTCCAATTTTTTTTGGTCAGTAATATCAAGGTGGATTCCAATGGAGCCTAACAGATTTCCCTGATCATCATAATTAGGAGCACCGCTTACTGCCCACCATCTTATTTCTCCTCTCTTGTTTCTTACAGGAAGCTGATATACACTGGAAATTCCCTTTTTTCTTAGTTCTATCTGTTCTTGTAAAAACCGGACGTTATTTTCTCCGTACAAAAAGAGTGTACTTGGATTTTTACCCATTACTTCATCCAGTTCAAACCCTGACACATTACAAAAGCATTGGTTAGCATAGCGAATAATTTCATCATTATCTACTTCAATGAGTCCTAAGTTCATGTTTGCAATAATATTCCGGTATTTTTCCTCTTGCTGCTTGATATAATCTTCTGCTCTTTTTCTTTTTCTAAGCTGTTCAGAGAGATACAGTGAAAGTTCTTTAAGATCTTCTGATTTTTTTATTTCAATATCAGAATCAATAATTTTTAATGATTCATAGAGGTTACTGATAGACTCATGTTTGAGTGTATTTTCATTTTTAAGACTTTGATATAGCTCCTGATATTCTTCTTCACTTTGTTTGAAAGCATAGTCCATCAGCTCTTTATCTCTTTCAAAGGATTTGTAAGATTCATTAACTGCATGAATGAAATTTTTAAATTGCGGATGATTTTTGCAATCTTCCGTAAGATATTTATTGATCTGTCTTTCGAGTAAATTGTGAAATTTGGTTTCCATAGCTATTCAATTTCATTAACTGTGGTGATGGTAATAGTCTGATTGTGCAGAGCACAGTTGCCGAACGGGCTTAAAGGAGATAACTCTCCGTAGGAGTAAAATCCGGTTAGTACAGTACTTGATTTAAAAACATCACGTACGATGTCCACTTCTTCATAGACTCTGTCTCCCAATACTATTTTTCTTCCCACACAGCTTATAATAATTCCCAGTTTAGGAGTATGTGTATTCATTTTAAGACATTGATTGGCTGCATCATTGGCTGCATCAATAAGTCTGTCCATGTTGGCTTTCATAAACCTTACTTTACTTCCTTCCGGCAAATCTCCGGCAAAAATCATCGTGTTATCTTTAATGGAAAGAATTGTTCTCACTACTGATAAAGAATCTTGGTGCATTGTAAGAGACAATGGAAAAAGAAGAGCAGAGGCGGGAAGGTCTTCGGCGTATTTCCCCAAATATTTTTTATAAAGATCTAATGCATTTTTATTATCAATTTCATAAAGAACATTATCATGTGACTTGGTCACCACTCTTTCAAGCCCAAAGCTTTCCCAGCCCCCAATTGAAGAATGAGATAATTCCAGGTTTGCGCCATAAAATCCAATGGCCAGAATCTTATTGGGTTCAGGAACCTGATTGAGTCCAACTACAGTTTTTTCAAATTTATCTCCATCCCCGGCCAGCCCACCAGAAATCAAAACTTCCTCGGGGCGGCTGGCATTAAGTCCGCGAACCAATTGACTGCCATTAACCTTACTGCCATCGGACAAAATAAAAACCCATTTAAGATCCTGAGAAGGAAGGTTTTCAATTAATTTTTTCCTGCATCATAGCTGCATGAAAAGTCTTCAATATCAATCTGTGATGTTTTTATGTAAGCTGTTGAAAAGCTGATTATGGTTAAAGCTACCGTATCATCATAGACTTCATTACAGAAAATTTCTCCCGAAGAAGAAGACAGGGCTATCTCGGCATTAGGAAACTTTTCCTTTAAAAGAAGATAAAAGTTATCCTCTTCAATAATACTTCTGGCTCCATATCCTATAATGATTTGAGCTTCCTGATAGTTAAGCTTTTCATCATTTCTTTCATATTTGAATTCTCCGTCCGTAAAAAGTAATTTAGCAACTTTCATCTAGTTATTTTCGATTTCAAGGTTATTAATAAGATTATATATAGTTGATTTGCCTATATCTAATAATTTTGCAGTTTTAATGACATCATTATTATTTTTTTTTAGAAAATGCAAAATAATATCGGTGGTATATTGTTTTAGCGTTTTTTGTTCATTGAGAAAAGATTCTGAGTCTTTTTCCAGATTGTAGAAATTAATGTCTTCTGCTGTAATTTCGTGATGGTCACACATCACACAGGCCAAATCAACAACGGATTTTAGCTCTCTTACATTTCCCGGGAAATGATAATCCAGAAGCTTCTTCCTTGCATCTGAAGATAAGCTTAAAGGTTTGCTCTTATTTTCCTTTGCGAAAAGATCTATAAAGTGTTTGGCCAAAATCAAAACATCCTGATCTCTTTCACGTAAAGGAGGAAGTTCAATGGGAAGGCCAATAATCCGGTAATAGAGATCCTCACGAAAATTTCCTTTTTTAACTTCTTGTGCAAGATTCTTATGTGTAGCTGTGATGATCCTTACGTTCAGTTCAATTTTCTGTTTTCCACCTACTCTTGTGATCTCTCGTTCCTGTAAGGCACGAAGAAGTTTGCTTTGAATGTTAAGATCAAGTTCTGCAATTTCATCTAAAAAAATAGTTCCTCCATTGGCCTGTTCAAATTTTCCGCTGGCTCTTTCTGTTGCACCTGTAAAAGCTCCTTTTTCGTGACCAAAAAACTCACTTTCTACAAGTTCTTTAGGAATCGCAGCCATATTGACAGCGATAAAAGGCTTGTTCTTTCTTGATGAATTATAATGGATGGCCTTCGCAACAACTTCTTTTCCGGTGCCGGTTTCTCCGGTAATGGAAACATTGATATTGGAAGTAAGTGCTTTATTAATTTTAGAAAATATACTTTTTATGGGATGGCTTTGTCCAATGATTGTTTTTTCAAACGTATATTTTTTTTCGAGCTCGTCTTTAAGATCTTCGACCTCTTGTTTTAAACTGATGTTTTCTTTCAATCTCATGATAGAATTCCACAAAAGTTCTTTTGTATGTTCATTCTTTACAATATAATCCTTGGCTCCCAGCTTTAGAAAATTGATGGCAACTTCAATATTTTCCTGTCCGCTGATAACAATAATCGGGAGATCAGGATATATGTTTTTAATCTGTATAAAAAGTTCATCGCCCTGAATGTCTGGCAGCCCAAAATCAATACAAATGATATCTGGATTAAGATAAAGATTGGAAAGGCAGTCCTTTGCATTGTTGAATAACAGAACTTCATAATCAGGATTTAGCTGGAGATGATATTTTAGCATTTCTCCAAAAAAAATGTCATCATCAACAATAAAAATTTTACACATTTGCGTTGGTTTTAGTTTTTAAGTTTACTACTAAAATAATGAATTTTCATTATCTAATGAATTATTTTGTTGTAAAGATTAATAATTTGAAGTAATAATTAATTATTGTTGAATATCTTATGTGGAGTTGTGTAAGCAAAATCTCTATATTAATTACAGGATTAAGTACGTGTGGTTTTAAATTTTCACTGGGTAGGCTTTTATTTATTTGCCGCTTTTTTTTTGAAATATCCTTTTAATAAGAAATTATTTCTTGCTGCCGCCTCCAATTCTCTGAGTTCATCGACTCCTTTACCGATATTATTAATTGTGGAATCTACTGATCTGCCTAATCTAGGGTTATCAACCAATTTGGAAACAACGTTTTCTTCATTGTTGATTTTTGAGGTGAATTTTTTAGATCATCAGAAGATTTCTCCAGATTATCCAGTGTTTTTTCCAATGAAGCAGCCAAAGTATCGTTTGTAGTGATTTTGGAAAGTATATTGTTTTTATCATTGAGCTTTTCGGCAAAAATACTGATCTGCCTTGAGCTGTTTTTTAAGTCAAGAACACTGCTTTCTACATTATCGCTCCAATTTTTATCAGTAAATATTTTATTAATGATTCCATCTTTGTTGCGAAGGGTAGGAGTAAATGATGCGAAATCATTTACGCTCGTCTGAATATTTTGTACTGTTTTATCTATCCGATTGGCAAAATCTTTACTGGTCATTACTTTTACCAATAAACCATCCTTATTATTCATTTTTGCTGTGAAATCAACCAAGCCGGTGGTAACGGTCTGGATATTGTCTGCACTTTTCTTGATACTGAAAAGTACATCTTCAATTTCTGTAGTTTTATATGAAGCAATTACTGCGTTATTACCAACCACTTTGGAAGAACCTGTTCCCGGAGAAATAACTAGTACTTTATCACCAACCAAACCGTCTGAAGCGATGCTTGCCACCGCATCTGTTTTGATATATCGCTGAACATTCTTTTTGATGCTCATTTTTACCATTACCAATGAATCAGAAATAAAGTCTATTTTACTGACAGTTCCGATGTTAATTCCTGAAAGGCGTACATTGCTGCCTTGTTTTAATCCGCTTACATTTTCGAATTCTGAACGCAAAATAAAGTTTGTACCGAATATATTTCTGTTAAGGCCAATAAAATAAATGGTCAATATAAAAAGAATAATTCCAGCTATAACGAAGACTCCTAATTTCAGATTGTTTGATGATTCATTTTTCATGACGTGTTCTCTTTATTTTTCAAAAAATGACTTTACCCAAGCGTCTTTACTGTGCTCAATCAATTGATAGGTTCCTTCAATATTGACTTTCCCATCTTTCAGTACAATAATCCGGTCACTGGTATACTTTGCACATAGGAGATCATGGGTGATGATAATAGAGGTTGTATTAAACTTTTGCTTAATACTGCAGATAAGCTCTATAATTTCTTTGGCAGTAATTGTATCCAATCCTCCGGTAGGTTCGTCATAGATCATAATTTCAGGCTTTATAATCAGAGCTCTTGCAAGGCCTATTCTTTTTCGCATCCCTCCTGAAAGCTCTGAAGGCATTTTATCAATCGCTTCTTCAAGCCCAACATTGTATAATGCTTCAGTAATAGCCTTATTTATCTCTTCTTCACTTAGTTTTTTATTATGATGCTGTAAAGTGAATGCTAAATTTTGTCTCACTGTCATAGAATCATATAAAGCTCCGTTTTGAAACAGAAAACCAATTTTTTTCCTCACCTTGTTAAGCTCTTCTTCATTAAGATTGGTTATGGCTTTTCCGTCAATATAGATGTCTCCTTCATCTATTTTGGTAAGGCCTACAAGGCATTTTACCGTAACGGACTTTCCTGAACCTGATCTACCTAGTATCACCAGATTTTCTCCTTTTTTTACCTGAAAACTTATCCCGTCCAAAACCTTATTATTACCATAGGATTTATATACATTTTTAAACTCGATAAGAGGTCCGTTAGCTACAGGCATGGTAAATTCAGCATTCATTTTTTCATATGTTTCCATTACAGTTCAAAAAATAAATCCGCAATCTGTACTGCTATCAGATCAATAATAAAGATCATCAGGGAAGCTGAAACTACGGCTGTGTTGGCCGCTTTTCCTACACTTTTTGTTCCTCCTTCAGCAGTAAACCCATGATAACAGCCGATAATTCCGATAAAAAAACCGAAAAAAAATGTTTTTAGGCTTGCGGGAAGAAGATCGGCATATTCCAGAGAGTCAAAAACATGGGAAAAATAATGGCTGATACTATTATCTCCGTGAATATTGATCCCTATAAAACCTCCTATGATTCCTACCAAATCTGCAAAAACAACTAAGATGGGTATCATTAATGTTGTGGCGAGAGTTCTTGTTACCACAAGATAGCGGTAAGGATTAATGGCAGAAACCTCCATAGCATCAATCTGTTCGGTAACCTTCATTGAGCCAAGCTCGGCACCTATTCCGGAGGATACTCTTCCTGCACAGATTAAAGCAGTAATAACCGGGGCAATTTCTCTTATTAATGAAAGTGAAACCATCCCAGGTATCCAGGATTCAGCCCCAAATTTTGACATCGCCGGACGGGATTGAATGGTAAGTACCAGCCCCATGATAAAAGCGGTTACGGTTACCAGAGGCAATGACTGATATCCCACAACAAAACATTGTCTGGTAAACTCTTTATATTCAAAACCGGGTTTCAACATCTCTCTGAAAAACCGAGCAGAAAAGGAGGCAATATTGCCTGCAAGAGCAAAGCTTTTTGTAAGAAAAGATTTCACAATATTATGTTTAATTTCTGATAACCGGAATCGTTTACTTATACATTGTATTCATAATCGACTTCCAGTTTGTTTTTTAAATGTTTAATACCAGGCGTTTTCCAGGCAATCCGGCCTGCTTCTTCCTTTTGCTGCCATGAATGGACAGTTCCTGTCAGGGTTACTGTTGTACCAGATACAGAGACCGTTATTTCTCTTTCATCAACAGCACTTCTTTTCAATGCTTCCTCTACTTTTTTCTTGCTGACGGCATCTTTAGTATCAGGATTGATGGTGATATTATTAAAGATACCTTTTATTCCAGGGAGGAATTGTATTGCATTTTCAGTAATCTCTCTCTGATAATCCCAGGGAAGCTCACCATCCAGATCTACCCATCCGTTTTCTACCTTAACCTTTATCTTATCCTGGGGAATAATAACATTGGAAGTAAAAGCACTGATGATTTCAGCGCCAATTTCGATATCAGTTTTTACTTTTGAATCCGGAAGTTTTACCTGGATGTTTTCGACCAGTACTTTTACTCCGCTTACATTTCTGGCTGCATTCTCAGCCTGTTTTTTTTTCACGATACTATCAACAGTACCTGTTAATGAGACAACACCATCTGATGCAGTAACTCCGATTTCTGCCGGATGCAGCATAGGTTCCCATTTGATGGCTTCCTGAACATCCTGTTGTAATTGTTCATTTGTTTTCATTTGTAGTTAATTTATGCCTCAAAGTTCAGAAAGACTTACTGTAAAAGGAATGATGGCAGTCATTCTGAAAAATGATGTTCATCATAGTGAAACTAATGTTTCGGTTTTTAAGCTGATCTTTCAAAGACAACTTATGATCACATTTATAAAAGAAAGATGCAGTAAAGGGCAATATCATTTTTTTATGTGATAAGGGTCATTATTCATAATGTTTTGAATTTGGAATTTTACATGATTAAATTCGGGATTATGAAAAATTTATTGAATTGGATAGCGGTCATTTTCGGTATTACATTTTTCTCTGGACAAGATGTCAGCTCTGTAAATCAAATAGAACTTGTATTGAGTAATAAAACTGAACTTTCAGAATTGAACTTTCCAAAATCTGTTAATCAGTTTTATAAACAGCACCAGTTTGAATATGTGTGGACTCATTCAACTATAAAACAAGACCTGCTTCAGGACGCGATTCTTTTACTTAAGGATGCAGGTAAGAAGGGATTGTCGGCAAAAGATTACCATCAGGAGAATCTTACTAATGAAAGATTGAATACTTTAAGAAATCAACCTGAACAGACAAATACTAAGGACAATGCAGTAACGGATATTTTAATGACAGATGCACTAATTACCTTTATCAACGATCTGCATTTTGGAAAATACAATCCTTTTTTTAGTTCGTCTTTTATTGATAGTAATGATGATATAGAGGGCTTTCAAGCTGGAGAGATATTGTATCAGGCAGTTAAGAAAGGTGATTTGTCAAAAGCAGTTCTTGATGTTGAACCTAAAATTAAGGAATATATTGATCTTCAGAATTACCTGAATATGATCTTTAAAGGTAATAGTGTCTCCAACCAGGAATCAGAAATTAAAAAGATAGCCATTAATATGGAGCGTTTACGCTGGATGGATGTTGGTAGAGATGTCTATCTGTTGGTAAATATTCCTTCTTATTCTCTGGATTTTGTTCAAAAAGATAAGATACTCACGTATAATGTGATTGTAGGAAAGCCTTCTACTCCTAGTCCTGTTTTAAAAAGTACAGTTAATTATTTTACAACAGGCCCTGATTGGAAAGTTCCTCAAAATATATTCATAAAAGAGATGCTTCCTAAAATAGTAAAGAACAGTCAGTATCTGGAAGAACATCATTATTCACTGTATAACAGATCAGGAAAAGCAATACCCGTTACATCATCGAATTTGAAACAAGTTTATAAAAATCCATATCAATACAGTATAAGGCAGTCTTCAGGCTGTGATAATGCACTTGGAGCAGTCGTTTTCAGATTTTCAAATTCCTATGGAGTGTATCTTCACGATACCTCTCAGAAACAATTATTTGGCAAAAGCCAACGGGCTTTAAGCCATGGTTGCATCCGTGTAGAAAAGGCTGGCGAGCTGGCTGGTGAGCTGCTGAAATATGATGGTGCTGCAAATGAAATTCCGCTTATGAAATCTTTGATGGATCGTTATGAAAGAAAAGATTTCGTTTTAAGGCAGCCCGTTCCAATCATGATCACATACCTTACCTGCCGTATAAAAAATGGACAGCTTGTGTTTTATAATGACATTTATAATCTTGATCCTATTTTGGAAAGTAAACTTCAATTTAAATAACTGAAATAATGAGAACAATTGTAGTACCCACTGATTTTTCGGAGCCCGCCAGAACTGCCGCAGAATATGCTCTTCATCTGGCACATGCATTAAAAAGTAATCTAGAACTATGTCACGCCTTCAATATTCCTATTGAGGAACCAATGTTCGGACAGACCGCATGGGCCTTGTATGAATATCCTGTATTAAAAAAAGAATATGAGGACGAACTAAAGAAAGAAGTTAAAAACATTGAATCCGAAGAAAAAAAAATCTGGGGTGAGGATGCTTTTCCCTTTCATCCTTCTATCTATTATGCATGTGAAACAGGAGATCCGATCCGACTGATTAACGACACAGCGGCGAGAAACAGAACATTACTGGTGGTAATGGGAATGAAGGGAGCGAGTAATCTTGCACGATTCCTTCTGGGAAGTAACAGTATCAAAATGATTGAACATACGGAATATCCGCTACTTCTCATCCCATCAGGATATCAGTATAAAGATCTGAAAAAAATTGCATTTGCAACAGATCTGAATGTACAGGATATAAAAATATCACATGCACTCATCAAATTTGCGGACTATTTCAATGCTGAGCTTCTTATTACCCATATTACAGACACCGCTGTTGATCTCATAGAAAATATCTCCTATCAGCAGAAGAAAGATACTTTTTTTAAAGATCTTGAGGGAAAAATCTGTTATAACTATATTGAAAGCGACAGTATTGATACAGGATTGAATATTTTAAAAGATAAAAATATAGATATGCTGGTTATGGGACATCAACAAAAAGGTTTTATAAGAAGGCTTATTGCCGGTAGCCATGCAGCCAGACAAGCTCAGGATTTACAGATTCCTTTATTGATTATTCCGGAAGGAGGTCATATCTATTTTTAGATTCTAAAAATATGGACGAAAATAATAATTAAGAAATATGTATTTTGTTGACATATTAAAGTGTTTTACAGGAAATTGATTTAAAATACTTATCTTTAATTAGGGTAAGTATTTATTTTTTTATGGAAAGCGCCAGGCTCTTGCAAGCAATTATAGAAACAGCAATAGACGGAATTATTACTATTGACAGTCAGGGGAGGATTGAAAATTTAAATCCCTCTGCATTAAAGATATTTGGGTATACAGAAGAAGAATTAATCGGTAAAAATATTTCTGTATTAATGCCGGAACCCCATCACAGCAGACATGACGGGTATCTGTTGCGTTATCAGCAGACAGGAGAAAAAAAAATAATTGGTAAAGGCAGAGAGGTAAAAGGTCTTAGAAAGGATGGCTCCCAATTTCCGTTCAGACTTGCTGTAAGCGAAGTCCAGCTTCAAAACAGGGTTATTTATACTGGGTTTATACACGATCTCTCTAAGGAGAAAGAAGCTGAGGAATTTCTTAAAAAATATACAACTGAGCTGGAAGAGCTGGTTGAGAAGAGAACAAAATCTCTTCAACAAATGTTAAGTGCCTTGGAAAAGGCAAAAGAAGAAGCGAATCTTTCTCTTGAGAAAGAAAAAGAGCTTAACCGCATGAAAAGTCGTTTTGTATCTATGGCTTCGCATGAATTTCGTACCCCTTTAAGCTCGATGCAACTTTCTGTAGTTCTCATTGAAAAGTATCTTCAGCTTGCTGATCATTCTCAGATCCTAAAACACCTTCATAAAATAAAAAATGCAATCACTGGTCTCAATGGAATTCTTAACGATTTTCTTTCTCTGGAGAAGTTGGAAGCTGGTATTGTAACCCCGGATTATCACGAGTTTGATATAATAAAATTCTCGGAAGAACTTGTAGAAGAAATGCAGTTGATAACCAAAGACAATCAAATTGTAATTTATCAACATACCGGAGTAGAAAATATTGTAAATCTGGATCAGAATTTATTAAGGAACTGTCTTATGAACCTCATCAGCAATGCGATCAAATACTCCGGAGAAGATACGCTTATTGAGTTTTGTACAGAAATAAATAAAGAATATTATCAGATGACGGTAAAAGATAACGGAATTGGAATACCTGAAGATGACCAGGCAGGGCTTTTTCAGCCTTTTTTCAGAGCTCATAATATTGGTAATATTCCGGGAACCGGCCTGGGATTAAATATTGTTCTACGGTATGTTAATCTGATGAATGGAAAAATTGATTTTAACAGCGGGCCTGGTAATGGAACTCAGTTTACGTTGTCTTTTAATAGAAAATAACAGTTTTACTATTTCATGGAAAAATAAAGATATTGATCATTGAAGATAATGATGACATCCGGGAAAGCACTTCCGAAATTCTGATGCTGGCTGGATATGAAGTTTTGCAGGCAAAAAATGGTAAACAGGGAGTAGAGCTGGCCATCAAATATATACCTGACATCATATTGTGTGATATTATGATGCCGGAACTCGATGGGTATGGGGTACTGTATCTCTTAAGCAAGAGAGAAGAAACTTCACTGATTCCCTTTATCTTTATTACTGCTAAAGCGGATAGGGCAGAAATACGCAGAGGAATTGAAATGGGAGCAGATGATTATCTGACAAAACCTTTTGATGATATTGAACTTTTAAATGCAATTGAGGGCAGACTTAAGAAAAAAGAACATCAGAAAAAGTTTTATAGCAGTAACTCTGAACAGATGGATCATCTGTTTCAACCTGTAAATGGTCTGGATGAGCTGAAAAAATCTTTTGATGATCGAAAAATCAAAATCCTTAAAAAGAAACAGATTATATACGCGGAAGGTGATACAGCAAATACAGTATACCTTATACTTTCCGGGTCGGTGAAAACTACAAAAATGACAGAAGATGGAAAAGAGCTGATGACCTGTGTATATTACCCTGACGAATATTTTGGAATTACCTCATTGTTTACAGGAAGAGAGTATAAAGAAACGGCCGAAGTACTTGAAGATGCTGCCTTGCGCTCTATTCCCAGAGAGGAGCTGGATCAGTTGGTATGTAAATATCCTGATGTGGCAGAAAAGTTTATTAAAATTCTGGCGCAAAGTGTTGTTAACCATGAACAGCAGCTTTTACACCTTGCTTATTTTTCAGTAAGAAAAAGAATGGCGGAAATCCTCAGCAAATTATACCAGGCCCATTCAGAGACAGGAAATTTTGAAATTTCCAGAGAGAATCTTGCTTCTATGGCCGGTATGGCTATCGAAACAGTGAGCAGGATACTTGGAGATTTTAAAGAAGAAGGTCTTATTGACAGAAATGCAGGTAGAATTACAATTTTGGACATTACACGATTACAGAAAATGAAAAATTGAAATACAGATCATTTTTAATAATGATTTTGAACACGGTTGGCTTTTTTATTCTTCAATACATTTGATGAATGAAAAAAAGCTATGAAAGTGATCGCGTACAATACAAGTCAGATTGACAAACAATTTCTTGCTTTAGCCAATCATAAAAGGCATAAAATTACCATCATCAGCGTTCCGTTGGATGAGGCAACAGTATATTTTGCCGAGGCAAAAGATGTTGTTATCATTAACGGTAACGACTGTTCTGTTTCATCCGTTATTCTTAAAATTCTTATTTCTTTAGGAGTCAGATATATTATAGCATGGTTTAAAGATCCATTTAAAGATGATGTACCCGAAATAAGAAATGATAGATTACGATGGGCGTCTGTCAGAAATGCAGATCCGTCCGATGCCTATGAAGTTATCGATATTATTAATAGGTGGCAGAAGGATGATGACGGTCACAATTAAATGCAATGACTGTCACTGTTTCTGAATATGTCTTATGGTACCTTTGATCTCTAATCAAATACGATTATTATGAAAACTTTAGCCCAAAAACAATCTGCAGCAAAACTATTAACAGAAGAGTTCTGGAGTACAAATGAGATTCTTAACCAGCCTGTTAAAATAGAACATTCATTCAATATTATTGATAAAAACGGGAATTATAAGATATTGGTCAATGCTCCCGGTTTTAAGAAAGCCGATTTTAAGGTAAGGGTGGAAAACGGCATTTTGAATATTCAGGCTTATACATCAGGTAAAAAAGAGGAAATTAAGAAAAATTATGTTAGGAAAGAATTTTTAATCTCTTCTCTTGCAAGGAGTTTCAGACTTCCGGAAGGTATTGATGTCAGTAATATTAAAGCCCACTATAGAAATGGCCGTCTGTACATCAAAATGGGCAAAGCAAATACTGTAAAGCAAATGAATAAAAAAGTAAAAGTTCAATAAAATTGTATTACCATGAACGCTATAACTCTAACATCACTCGGCGGTGCAGAAACTGTTACCGGATCGAAGCATTTATTAAAAACTCCTGAACTTACAATCTTAATTGATTGTGGCTTGTTTCAGGGAGTAAAATACCTTAGAGAGCAAAACTGGATGCCACTGAATACCGATGTTTCGGAAATAGATGCCATTATTCTTACCCATGCTCACCTTGATCATTGCGGATATATTCCGCTTATCGTAAAGAATGGATTTAAAGGTAAAATTTACATGAGTGGCCCTACTAAGGAACTTACAAAGCTAATATTACTTGATAGTGCCAAACTTCAGGAGGAAGATGCTGAAAAAGCCAACCGTCATCATTATACAAGACATAATCCGGCAAAACCTTTGTATACGATAAATGATGCAGAAAGATCTTTTAAACAGTTTTATGTGATTGATGAAAATGAGGAAATTAGACTAAGCGATCATATAAGCTGTATGTTTAAACCCTGTGGACATATTATAGGAGCGTGCTCTGTAAAAATTACCTGCTTTGGGAAAATAATAGTTTTTTCTGGAGATATTGGAAGAAATCACAGTGCAGTTTTAGCTCCTCCCGATTTTTTTTTCCAAGCTGATTTTTTGGTTATGGAATCAACTTATGGGGACAGACTTCACGAAAATAAAGACTTGTCTGATCAGTTGGAGTATTGGATTAATAAAACCCTAAAAGACCGGGGAAATATAATTATTCCCTGCTTTGCGGTTGGACGGGCACAGGAAATCATGTATATCCTTCAGGAACTTAAAAACAAAAATAAAATCCCAGTCAGTATTCCAGTGGTTCTGGATAGCCCTATGGCAGCTTCAGCCACCGAAATCATGGTCAGGTACTCTGGATACACTTTGGTTGATACCCAGAAATGGAATGATATTATTGAAAAGATTTATATCACAAAAGATTATACTGAAACTCAGGAAATCATCGCAGAAAAAAAATCAAAAATTATCATTGCGGGAAGTGGTATGATTACTGGCGGAAGAGTGCTGGAATATCTGAAACACTATATTGGGGACAGTAGAAATACGGTCCTCATTGTTGGATTTCAGGCTGAAGGTACAAGGGGTAGAGCACTGCTCAACCGGTCTCACGAGCTGAAAATGCACGGGAAATTCTATGAGGTCAGAGCCCATATTGCAGAAATCACGGGACTATCTGCTCATGCAGACCAGTCTGAATTAATAGAGTGGGTTAAAAAATATGAAATTCCTCCCAAGCAGATTATGCTTGTTCACGGAGAATCTTCTGCATTGGAGGCACTTAGGGTGAAAATTCAAACAGATCTTCAGGTTCCGGTTAAAATTCTTAAAAAAGATGAAGAAATTATTTTAACACAAGTGGAATAGGGAATTATTATTGAAATAGTAAACAACATTGCCACAGAAGCGGTGGCCATAAAGAAAAATGTCGCCCATAATAAACTTTTTGAAAGCCATCTGCTTTTAAATTCTCCCATAATACTTTCACTTGCTGATATCCGGATAATCAGAAACAAAAGAGGTACAGCTGCTATGCCATTGAGAACTGCGGTATAAACAAGAGCTTTTACTGGGTTTATACCAATAAAATTCATACAAAGGCCAATAAGGGTAGAAATAATAATAACCATATAAAATCCTTTTGCTTTTGTAAATTTCATATCTAAACTGGCTTTCCAGTTAAGAGCTTCTGAAACGGCATAAGATACTGATCCTGAGAGAACGGGGACAGCAAGCAAACCCAGGCCGATGATGCCGATGGCAAATATAATTTTGGATATCAATCCAGAATTTGGAATGACTGCACTAAAGGTTCCAAAGCTTTTGCCGCATCAGCTGCGGTATTAATATCTGTTATATTAGCGCTGTGCAAAACGGTTCCTCCGACCAAAATAATACACCATGTGGTAAATTCGGAAATGATCATGCCTATATTATTATCTTTTCTCATCGCATGAATATGACGCCATCCGATTTGGGGTTTCCCATCTTGTATTAACCCCTTTTTATTTTCTTCTTCCACTTCCTGTGAAGCCTGCCAAAAGAACATATAAGGGGTAATAGTTGTTCCAAACACTCCGGTTATTATGAAAAGAAAATTAAATGAAAATTCAAAATGAGGAATAACAGAGGCTTTTAGTATTTCTTTCCAGGGTTGATCAATGATGAATACAGTAAGAGGGTAGGCAAGAAGAGACAATGCCAGCCACTTTAGAAATTTTGAATACACCTGGTAGCTGGTGAATATCTCCAAGACCAATATACTGATAGTAAAAACAAGCATCAGTATGATAATATCAACAGGGATAATTAATTGTGCGGCAGCGGCCATTGCTCCAATATCCGCCCCGATATTAATCGTATTGGCAATCACCACAAGCCCTACTGAACTGTACAATATTCTCTTACTGTAATGCATTTTGATTACTCCCGTAAGCCCCTTACCGGTAACCATTCCTATTCTTGCACAAGCTTCCTGTACCGCAATCATAAAGGGAAGCATATAAAGTGCTGTCCATAACCAAATTGAGCTCCTGTCTGAGAATATGTTGCAATTCCAGACGGATCATCATCGGCAGCACCAGTCGTTAATCCCGGACCTAATAACCCAAAGAATTTTCTTATCCTCCTGGTGTGGGTTTGAACGTAACGTTTGGCAGACATATCGTAATAAAGATTTGTTTTCTACAAGATACTATTAAAATGACTAATAATCAATATGTTTTTTCAATTCCATTATACATAATATATTGCAATACATACATTAATAATTAAAAAAGCCCGGGATTTATATTGTAAAATAGCGACCAAGTCAACAGGGTAATCTTATTAAAGCGTTTGATATTTATAAATATTAAGTTTATAAATATACTATATGTTTTTAATTTCTTTCTTATGATTTCATTTTTTTAATCTAATTGATGATATGTAAAATATTGTTTATTAGTGTTTTATTGTTTTATTTCCTTTTGTTTAAAACCCAATCTTTGTATTTCTTTAATTAATAATTTTTAAATAAAACAATTTAAAGTATATTTATATACATATTTTAGTATATTTGTATACTAATTTGATTGATATGAATTTTGATCTTTTAAAATCAGTTTTGGAACTTGTTCATCAATTCATTCAGCAAAATGAAAATAAGGCGTTATATAATAATGATCTTCAAGGGTTTATACATTGGATTAATGATTGCCATAAAAATCCTTCTGAATCAGAAAATCCTTGGTGGGTAGGGAAGGAGTTAGGAAGAAGTTCCGAGAGTATTATTAATACTTTACTTATAAGAATAGGACGGTTTGCGAAAATGTATTCCCGTTCAATTGGGAATTCTGTTTTTTCAAGCCAGGATGATTTTATTTATCTGATCAGTTTAAGGACAAGGGGAGCAATGTCTAAAATGGAACTTATCGGCCATAATGTAAGTGAAAAATCATCAGGGATACTAATTATTAACCGTTTGATTCATAATGGTTGGGTTGAACAGACAAAATCTCAGGAAGATAAAAGAAAAAAATATATTCAGATAACAGAAAAAGGAATTTCGGTGCTTGAGGAGCATATGCAGGAGATTCGTAAAGTTTCAAAGATAGTGGTGGGGAATTTGACCCGTTCTGAACAAATGTTACTCATTACCATACTTTCTAAATTGGACAAATTCCATGATTCTTTTTACAAAATGAATTTGACAAATGCCAGTTTGCTGGATATGGTGAATAAGGAACTTAATTGATACGATATAAGATTATCTGTTAAAACTATTAGATAAATACCAATGAATACTGGAAACTTAAGAAAGAGAATTGCAGTGATAGGTTCTGGATTTTCAGGACTCTCAGCAGCTGCTTATGCCGCAAAATCCGGCAATGAAGTGCATGTATTTGAAAAGCATAACCAACCTGGTGGCCGTGCAAGGCAGTTTAAAACAGATAAAGGCTATGTTTTTGATATGGGCCCTAGCTGGTACTGGATGCCTGATATTATTGAGAGATTTTTCAATGATTTTGATTGCAAAGTGTCTGATTTTTTTACACTTGTTTCCTTAGACCCACAGTTTGAAATGGTTTTCTCAGGAGAAAAAGTTTCTGTTCCTGGAGATAATGATGCTATAAGAGAACTTTTTGAAGCAACAGAAAGTGGAGCAGGTAATCAGTATGACAGATTTATGGAGTCTGCTAGATTTAAGTATGAAATCGGAATGAAGGAATTTGTTACCAAGCCCTGCTACAGCTGGCGTGAATTTGCTTCTTTAAAAATAGCAAACAGTGCTCTCAAGCTTGATCTTCTCAGTAATTTCCGAAAGTATGTATCAGGATACTTTTCTGATGAAAAATTAAAATCTCTGATGGAGTTTCCGGTTATATTCCTCGGAGCTTCTCCCCAGCAGATTCCTGCCCTGTACAGCCTTATGAATTACGGAGGCTATGTTTTGGGCACAAAATATCCTATGGGAGGCTTTTATCAACTTGTTCTTGCTATGAAAGAGGTAGGAGAAAAACAGGGTGTAACGTTTCATTTTAATCATGAAGTACAAAAAATAAATACGGAAAAAGGAAAGGTATCTTCCATACTAGTGGATGGTAAAACATATGAATTTGATGCGGTCATTGCTTCATCAGATTATCATCATACAGAAAGACTGCTTCCCAAATCGCTCAGAAACTATAAAGATGAATATTGGAAGACGAGAACCTTCGCCCCCTCTTGTCTTATTTATTATTTGGGAATAAGAGGAAGAATACCCCATTTAAAACATCATACTTTGTTTTTTGAAAATGAACTTGATAATCATATAGATTGTATTTATAAAAATAAAAAATGGCCCAAAAAGCCTCTCTTTTATACATGTTGCCCTTCCAAGACAGATCCGGATGTAGCTCCTGAAGGTTGTGAGAATCTTTTTTTACTGCTACCCCTTGCCCCTGGAATACATGATGAGGAACCTGTTAGGGAAAAATATTTGATGGAAATGCTTGAAAGAATTGAAAAACATACCGGTGAAACCGATCTTATTTCCAGAATTGAATATAAAAGAAGCTATTGTGTAAGCGATTTTATCTCTGATTATAATGCTTATGAGGGTAATGCCTACGGGTTATCTAATACTTTATCACAGACGGCAGTTTTAAAACCCAAGATAAGGAACAGAAAGATCGGGAATCTGTTCTATACAGGACAGTTGACGGTTCCTGGTCCCGGAGTTCCTCCCTCGGTAATTTCAGGGAAAATTGTGGCGGCTGAAGTTAGTAAACTAAAAATAAAATAATATGAAAAAGCTGTTTGATGAATTGTCTTACGAAGTAAGTAAGTACACTACACAAAAATACAGTACCAGTTTTTCGTTGGGAATACTTGCCCTCAAGCCTGCTATCAGGCCTGCTATTTATGCTATTTATGGTTACGTGCGCCTTGCAGATGAAATTGTAGATAGTTTTCATGGCTATGATAAAGAAAAGCTTCTGAAGAGATTAAAAGCGGAAACCTATGAAGCGCTTGAAGATAGAATATCACTCAATCCTATTTTGCATTCATTTCAGGAAACGGTTCGGAAGTATGATATTGATATAAAGCTGATCAATCAGTTTTTACATAGTATGGAAATGGATCTTCATAAAATTGATTATAATTCTGACCTGTACAAAGAGTATATATACGGATCTGCAGAAGTTGTAGGATTAATGTGTCTGCAGATATTTACAGAAGGTGATAAGCAGCAATATGATAAGCTTAAACCCTTTGCAATGAAATTAGGATCTGCTTTTCAGAAAGTAAATTTTTTGCGGGATCTTAAAGATGATTATCAGCTTTTAGGAAGAACTTATTTCCCATCTCTGAATATGTCAGTCTTTGATAATATAGTAAAAACGCAGATTGAAAATGAAATTGAACAAGAATTCAAAGAAGCATTGCAGGGAATTAAGAAACTGCCAGGATCATCCATTTTCGGAGTATACCTTGCCTACAGATACTATCTTTCCCTGTTTGAGAAAATAAAAAGAACAAGCTCCCAGAATATGTTGCAGCAAAGAATCAGAATTGCCAATTCACAAAAGTTGCTGGTTGCGTTCAAAAGTTATATCCGTTACAAATCTGCTTATTTCTGACCGTAGAATACAGGATTAAAATGATTGTTGAAGTGTTTAACAATTGATAAAAAATAAATGATGTACAGATTATACAGAGAGCAACAGCTGAGTTGCAGCATTGAAACGGCATGGAGTTTTTTTTCATCGCCTCATAATTTATCAGAAATAACCCCTGAGAGCATGGGCTTTGTTGTTCTTTCCGATGTTAAGGATAAGCCTATTTTTAAAGGAATGGAAATAGATTACACAGTTTCTCCAGTGCTGGGAATTCCGATGAAATGGAAAACCGTTATAAGCCAGGTAAAAGATCATGAAAGTTTTACAGACTTTCAGAAAGAAGGTCCATACAAGTACTGGAATCATTTTCATGAATTTATCCCTAATGAGAATGGAGTACTCATGAAAGACACAGTAGATTATGAACTGCCGATGGGAATTTTAGGTAAAATAGCCCATCAGTTATTTGTAAAAGAAAAACTCAGAAGTATTTTCGATTTCAGATACAGAGTTCTGGATGATCTTTTTAACGATAAACATAATTAAAATGAATATTCTGATCGTTTTGGGAGTATTTATTTCAATGGAAGGAGCTACATGGCTGATCCATCGGTATATTATGCATGGCTTTTTGTGGTTCCTGCACCGGGATCATCATGATCATATTCATGATGGCAAGCTTGAAAGGAATGATTGGTTCTTTTTCATTTTTGCAAGCCCGGCTATTGCTTTATTATATCTGGGAGTACAGCAGAATTTCAGTTATTGGTTTTTTATCGGTCTGGGAATAAGCCTCTACGGAATGGCCTATTTCTTTGTGCATGATATTTTTATTCACCAGAGAGCAAAAATTTTTACAAAAGCAAAAAACCCTTACTTCCTTGCCATAAGACGGGCCCATAAGCAACATCACAAACATTTGGGTAAAGAAAAAGGAGAATGTTTTGGCTTTTTGTGGGTTCCTGTTAAATATTTTAAAATGTATTTCAATAAAAAATGATGCCTTATACTTACATACTGATTAATTTTTTCACGATCATTATTTGCTTTATTGCATCTTTTGACAGAAGAATACAGTTTAGCAGATTTTTTGGAAAGTTTCTTCTGTCATCGACCATTGTGGGAGTTCCTTTTATTGTCTGGGATATATGGTTTACCGCAAATGGAGTATGGTGGTTTGATCTCAATTATACCTTAGGATTTAAAATAGCAGGACTTCCTGTTGAAGAATGGCTGTTTTTTTACTGTATTCCTTTTGCATGCGTTTTCACTTATTACTGCATTGAGAAATTCTATCGTCTTGATTGGGCTGGTGCTTTTAATAATCTCATCGTATTCACGTCATTTATTATTCTTGGTGTGGTTGGTTTTCTTTATTATGAGAGAATATACACGCTTCTTACCGTAATTGTAACACTGCTTACCCTATTTTATCTTCATTTTATTGTTCAAAAAGAATGGATAGGAAAGGTTAGTCTCGTATATCTGATATTGATGCCCGGTTTTTTTGCAGTGAATGGAATCCTGACAGGTTCTTTTATTCCTTCGCCGGTTGTTAATTATAATCCCGATGACTTTTTAGGGATTAGAATGGGAACTATCCCTGTAGAAGATGCCGTTTATGGTTACAGTCAGTTTTTACTTAATATTTATTTCTTTAAAAAAGTAACTAAAAATGAAAAATAAATTCATTCTTACATTATTATCAAGTTTCACGTTGTTAATCATTTTGTTTTCTTGTTCTTCTATGCCCGAAAAAGCGCAGCCTATTGATCGATTTGATGTCAATAGATATTTAGGAACATGGTATGAGATAGCCCGATTCGATTATCGCTTTGAAAAAGATCTTGATAATGCAATCGCTCAGTACAGTCTTAATGAGGAAGGAAATGTAAAAGTAGTCAACAGCGGGTATAATTTTAAAAAGAATAAATGGGTGTCTGTTAATGGAACAGCTAAATTTAGAGGAGACAAGAACACTGCAGCTCTGAAAGTGAGCTTTTTCGGCCCTTTTTACAGCGGATATAACGTCGTAGCCCTGGAAGATTACAAATACGCCTTGATTGCTGGAAAAAACTTAGATTATTTGTGGATTCTATCCCGTGAAAAGACCGTTCCCGAAAACATAAAACAAAATTTTCTCAGTAAAGCTCAGGAGATCGGTTATGATACTTCAAAATTGATATGGGTAAAACAAGACAGAAAAAGTCCGTTTGAAAAATAGATTATATTAACTTAAAATCAGAAAAAATGCTCAAAATACAAGCTCGATCAAAAATACCTACAGAATATGGGATGTTCATGGTGTATGCATTTTCGGAGAATGAAGAAGACTGGAGTCCACATCTGGTTTGGGTAGCAGACAATACAGATTTTAATACAACTGTCAATGTTCGTTTTCATTCAGAATGTATTACAGGAGAAGTTTTTCATTCCAAAAAATGTGAATGTGGACAACAACTTGATGCTGCTATGAAATATATGTCGGAAAATGGAGGAGTGATCATTTACCTTCGTCAGGAAGGAAGAAATATCGGAATCATTAATAAACTCAGGGCATATGAACTTCAGGAGAAAGGATTGGATACTGTTGAAGCCAATTTGAAACTAGGGCTCCCGGCAGACGGAAGAAACTTTGACATAGCCGTTGAAATGTTGAATATTTTAGAGGTCGGGAATATTAATCTGTTGACCAACAATCCGGATAAGATCAGATCAATAGAGAACAGTGGGATTATTCTCAACAACAGAATTCCTTTGGAAATTGATTCCAATGAAGTGAATGAAAGTTATCTTGTGAAAAAGAAAAAATACTTTGGCCATCTTTTAGAGAAGATTTAATGCCTTTTGGGGATAATGTTTTAGGATACATTTAAATTCAAATGTCATGGGAAAAATTCTGCTAACCGGTGATACCGGATAAATTGGCAAAAGAATGATCAGCGTCATAGTAGCATAAGGACATAAAGTGATATACTGCTGCAGAGAATATTGTAGGATGCATTAAAGATTATGTCATTGGTTATGAGACGCATAATTAAATGAAGTGTGGTTTTTAAAATGATGATTTAATATTTTAAGATATTTTTAACATATTAACGGACGTTTTAGGCATGGAAATTGTTTATTTATATACCAATTACTAAAATATTATATTATGAATAATTCAGATTATAACAAAGCGGAAAATGCAGTTAATGAAACAGAAAACTCTTTAAAAAATGCGGCTGATAATGCAAAATGGAAGATCAGTGAATTAGCGGATAAAGCAAAAGATTATATCAATGAAAAAAGAGATAATGATCAGGAAGCGACGCAGGAAGACTGGTTAGATAAGGTAAAATCAAATGTGTCCGAGGCATGGGAAGATATTAAAGATAAAGCCGATGAAGCTTGGGAAAGTACAAAAGATGCTGCTGAAGATGTGAAGGCTGAATGGAGAAAAAGAACAAATTAATTCAAAGACCTCATACGACAAGCTGTCCGAAACTTTATCAGTTTCGGACAGCTTTCTTAATTTTTAATTTGGTTTATTTATATTCTTTTTTGCTTGTTGAGAGATTTACATAAATGTTTCAAAAATAGTAATTGGTTCCTCTTTTTATTATTCCTTGAATAGACACAATATGCAGTGAGCAAAGAATTGATATTAAATTAAAAGCAGGTATATTTGCATAGTATTTAATTGAAATGAATTTTACCCTTATCAAAGAATTTATGACTCTTCTTGAGCAATTTGAGTCAGAGAATAAAACATCTTCACATTCTTATCCACCTACTATTGAAGGCTTTAAATCATGGATTTCCGGTGGAGAGAACCTTGTTGATGAGCCGTATTGGGAAGGAAAGGAGAATGGCAGGAGTGCTGAAAGTGCAATTAGTACCTTACTGGTCCATATAAACCGATACGCTAAAACCTATTCAAAGTCAGCTATTATTAATTCTGAATTTTCTACTCAGGAAGACTTTATTTACCTTATCAACTTAAAAGCTTTTGGCGAAATGACCAAAATGGCACTTATCAAAAAAAATATACATGATAAGCCAGTTGGCATGCTTGTTATTGCAAGGCTTCTTCGTCAGAAACTTGTGGAGCAGACAGAGTCTGATATGGACAAACGAAGCAAGCTCATCCGTATTTCAGAAAAAGGATTGATTGTTCTCGAAAGACAAATGGAAAAAATTCGTCAGGCAACGAATATTGTTGCCGGAAATCTTACCTATAAAGAAAAGATGGATCTCATTCGTATTCTTAACAAGCTTGATGCTTTCCATTATCCTATTTTTTCGCGAAATATTAACTCTGATGAACTCATTAATATTGTCTATGACGAATACGCTATCAACAAAAATATTATGGAGTAGTTTTTAGTAAAACTAAATATAAATATGTAATGATTAGCTTATTTAAAATTATTCTTAACTAAAAATTTGATAATTTTGATAGCGTGAGAAAGTTGATTTCCATATTGTTGCTATCATTGTTTTTAGTTTCTACAACTGAATTGTATCAGTTTTTGAAAATACCGCTCCTTATAGAGCATTATATAACGCATAAAAATCTCAATCCTGAAATGTCACTTGCTGCATTTCTGAAAACCCATTACGACCACCCTGTGAAAGACAGTGACCATGATCAGGACCAGAGATTACCTTTTGTATCACATGCAAACCTGTTGTCTGTGGTTTTCACTATTAATCCTTCCTTAGATTTTCATTGTGTAGAGAAGGTGTTTACTCCTATTGAAATCAAGAAGACCTTTTACAAAAGTGCGCTTTACAATAAGGAAATTCTTAATTCTATCTGGCAGCCGCCAAGATTTCGTCAATCTTAATCTGTTTTTCTCAGTCATTTTTTGATTGGGAAGGTATTCTCTTTCCTTATAGGTGTTTGCATGATATGTAGATGCTTGGGGCTACGTTTCAGGATACCAGAATTTCATTACAATAATTAAGATAATCAATCATTTTTATGCTTACAAAAATCATTGAGTTTTCTGTAAAGAATAAACTCATTATTGCATTGTTGGTATTGGGACTTATTGGTGTAGGCACCTATCAGGTTACCAAATTGCCAATAGATGCTGTTCCGGATATCACCAATAATCAGGTACAGGTCATTACGATGGCACCCTCTTTTGGTGCAACAGATATAGAACGGCTTATTACCTTTCCTATAGAACAGGCCAACAATAATATTTCAGGATTAAAGGAGATCAGGAGTTTCTCCAGGTTTGGACTTTCTCTGGTTACCATTGTCTTTGAAGATGATGTAGACATCTATTGGGCAAGGCAGCAGGTCGCCGAAAGGCTCCAACAGATACAGTCCGTTATTCCACAGGGAATAGGAAATCCGCAGCTTGGACCTATTTCGACAGGACTTGGCGAAATTTTCCAGTATGTAGTGAGGCCTGAAAAAGGATATGAAAAAAAATACAATATCACAGAACTCCGCACCATTCAGGACTGGATTGTAAGAAGACAGCTTTTGGGAGTAAAAGGAGTGGCAGAGGTGAGCAGCTTCGGAGGCAAGCTGAAACAATATGAAATTGCTGTAAATCCAGACAGGCTTAATGCCTATGGAATAACAATCAATGACGTATTTGATGCATTGCAGGCCAACAATCAGAATACAGGAGGTGCCTATATTGAGAAAGGGCCTACTGTTCTATATATCAGGAGTGAAGGGTTAGTAGGAAGTATTGAAGAAATCAACAATATTTCTATTGCGACAAAAACAAATGATGTTCCGTTGTTTATACGGGATATTGCTGAGGTAAAGCAGGGGTTTGCAACCCGTTATGGGGCCATGACCTTTAATGATGAGGGAGAAGTCTCTGGAGCTGTAGTAATGATGCTCAAAGGCGAGAACAGTAATCAGGTCATAAAAAATGTAAAGGAAAAAATTGCCCAGGTTCAGAAATCGCTTCCGAAGGGAGTGGTGATAGAGCCATTTCTGGACAGAACCAAAATGGTGAACAATGCCATTGGAACAGTAGAAAAAAACCTTACGGAAGGAGCATTGATTGTAGTCTTCGTACTCGTTTTATTTCTTGGGAATATAAGAGCAGGTTTGCTGGTTGCCTCTGTTATTCCTTTGGCGATGCTTTTTGCAATATGTATGATGAACCTCTTTGGAGTCAGCGGAAATCTGATGAGTCTTGGGGCTTTGGATTTCGGGCTGATTATTGATGGAGCAGTGATTATTGTGGAATCTGTTTTACATCAGTTCAGTCATAATTCAAAGTTTAAAAAGATTTTCTCTGTCGGAAAATCAGAAATGGATACCGTCGTTATAGAATCTGCAGGAAAAATGATGAACAGCGCTGTTTTCGGACAGATTATCATTCTGATTGTCTATCTCCCGATCCTTACCCTGCAGGGAATTGAAGGCAAAATGTTTAAGCCTATGGCCCAGACCGTAGCTTTTGCACTGCTGGGAGCATTTTTGCTTTCATTGACCTATATTCCAATGATGAGCGCGTTATTGCTTAGAAAAAGAAGCGGTAAGCCTACATTATCAGACAGAATGATGAAAAAGGTAGAGAAGGTATATCTGGCAGTTTTGCTCAAACTTCTCAGAGCGCCCAAAATAGTTTTTGGGATAGTGGCAGTCTTATTTATAACTGCTGTTTTCATTTTGTCCAAAATGGGTGGTGAATTTATTCCTTCCCTTGAAGAAGGTGATTTTGCCGTAGATACCAGGGTTTTGCCTGGAAGTAATCTGACGACAACTATCGAAAGTACCCAGAAAGCAGCACACATTCTCAAATCCAGATTTCCCGAAGTGGAAAAAGTGGTCACAAAAATTGGAAGCGGGGAAGTTCCTACAGACCCGATGCCGATGGATGCTTCTGATATGATGGTTATTCTAAAAGATAAAAAAGAATGGACTTCAGCGTCCACTTTTCCGGAGCTGGCTGATAAAATGGGGAAACAACTGCAGGATGTACCGGGAATTACTGCCAGCTTCCAATATCCTGTTCAGATGCGTTTTAATGAACTGATGACCGGGGCAAGACAGGACGTCGTGATCAAAATTTTTGGGGAAGACCTTGATGTGCTTTCCCAAAATGCACAGAAGCTCGGGAAAATTATAGAAACAGTGGAAGGAACCCAGAATCTCTATATAGAACCTGTTTCGGGAATGCCGCAGGTAATCATTGAATACAACCGTCCTCTGATCGCTCAGTACCATTTATCTGTTTCAGATATCAACCGGGTGGTTAATACCGCATTTGCGGGGCAAAGTACCGGATTGGTTTTTGAAGGTGAAAAACGCTTTGATATGGTCGTACGTCTGGATAACAAAGACCGGAAAAATGTTACCGATATTAAAAATCTTTTGGTTCCTACACCATTTGGAAATCAGATTCCGCTGTCCCAGCTTGCTAAAGTGGAAGTGAAGAATGGTCCCAACCAGATTCAGAGGGAAAATGCCCAACGAAGAATTGTAGTAGGTTTTAATATCAAAGGCAGGGATGTTCAGAGTATTGTAGAAGAACTTCAGCAGAAGGTAGATCAGAAAATGAAACTTCCTACAGGATATTATATGACGTATGGAGGTTCGTTTGAAAACCTCAATAATGCCAAACAGCGTCTCATGATAGCAGTTCCCATTGCTCTGGCTCTTATTTTCGTAATGCTTTTCCTTGCCTTTAATTCCGTTAAAGAAAGCTTGTTAATTTACACCGCGATTCCACTTTCTATTATTGGTGGTGTATTTCTGATGGCACTTAGAGGAATGCCTTTCAGCATTAGTGCGGGTGTGGGATTTATTGCTCTATTCGGAGTGGCAGTACTCAATGGAATTGTGCTGATCTCAGAGTTTAACCGTCTTCAAAAGAGAGGAATTAAAAATATTGTAAGAATCATTACAGATGGTGGAGAGTCGAGGCTTCGTCCGGTGCTGATGACAGCATTTGTTGCTTCCTTGGGGTTTATTCCGATGGCTGTCAGCAACGGAGCAGGAGCAGAAGTACAAAGACCTTTGGCCACAGTGGTCATTGGAGGACTGATGGTCGCAACTTTTCTTACTCTGTTCGTCTTACCATTATTGTATGTAACTATTGAAAAAGGATTTAAAAATGAAAAAAATAAAAAATAAAAAAAAGATTTCCGTTCTGGTCTTTATTATATGTTTCGGTTTTGCGGGGCAGGTAAACTCCCAGACTTCCGTTACATTGCAGGATGCTGTTGATATTGCTTTGAAAAATAACAGAAATCTTAAAAATGAAAAATTAAAATCAGAATATACAAAAGCCCTTATCAGGTCATCATCTGATATTCCTCAAACGGGAGTAACAGTAGATTATGGTCAGATCAACAGTGCACTGACGGATATGAAATTCGGAATTTCACAGAATATCGCATTTCCGACTGTGTATAAAAAGCAGAAGAATGTATACACGGAAGAATGGAAAAAGTCTCTGCTGAATGTTTCTCTTAAGGAATATGAACTGAAGAAAGCGGTGAGTCTTACTTTTTATAATATCCTGTATGCGAAACAAAAAGAAAAGCTGCTTCAGGAAACATTAAAGCTGTACACTGATTTTCTCGATAAGGCAAATATCCGTCTGAAAGCAGGAGAAAGCAATATTCTGGAAAAAACTACGGCTTCCAATCAGAAATCTTCTATTGAAATTCAGCTGAAGCAATTGCGCCAGGAGCTTACTATGCTGGGATATCAGCTTCAGTGGCTTTTAAATACAGAAACAGATTTTCTTCCTGAAGATCAGAAAATTTACCATGGAGGTCTTAAAGAGGAGCTTAGCTTGCATCCGGCTATTAAAGTATTACAGCAACAGAAAAATATTTCTGAACAGCAGATTGCCCTTGAAAAAGCAAAAATGCTTCCCGGACTTCAGCTGGCCTACAACCTCAACAGCTTTAGAGGGACGGGTGCTGATGAAAAAGTCTACAACGGTGCACCACAGTTTCATTCTGTACAGCTTGGGGTTTCGGTTCCTGTTTTTTCAGGCGGACAGAAAGCCAGAATTCAGGCCGCAAAAATTGCTGAATCTGTTGTGGACAGTGATATTGCCAACATGGAATTCAACCTGCAGAATCAATACAGAAAGGCATCCGGAATTTATCAGGCTAACCTTGATATTGTTTCGCAATACGAAAACTCGGAACTGAAAAATGCCGATATCATCACTGAAACAGCTAAAAAACAGTTTCTTGCCGGCGAAATCAATTATCTGGAATTTGTCATCCTGATCAATCAGGCGGTTACTTTAAAAAACAGCTATACCGATGCAGTCTGGAAACTGAATCAGAGTGCTATAGAGCTGGAATATCTCACTTTAAATCCATAACAATGAAACGTACATTTAAAATTATATCATATTCCCTGTCAATAATAGGATTGCTCATGTTTTATGAGTGTCGAGACCATGGAAAAGCCAAGCCGGCACCAGCCGCAGTATCTTCTAAAGATGAAAATGTTGTAACGCTTACGGATGCTCAACTGAAAAATGCACCTGTCGTAACAACGGTACTTTCTTTACAGAAGATTTCCTCTGTTTTAAAACTTAACGGAATGATAGATGTACCACCGCAAAATCTGGTTTCTGTCAGTATTCCTTTAGGCGGATACCTGAAATCGAGCAGCCTGCTTCCGGGAAAGCCGGTATCAAAAGGGCAGGTGATTGCAGTGATAGAAAATCCACAGTTTATTCAGCTTCAGCAGGATTATTTAATGGCAAAATCTAAAAATCATTTTGCCCAATTGGATTATAACCGCCAGAAAACCCTTAACCAAAGTCAGGCCACCAGCGATAAGGTAATGCAGCAGGCTCAGTCTGAAATGAACAGTCAGAAAATCCTGATGAACTCCCTGGCTCAGCAGCTCCGCCTTATCAATATCAATCCTGAATCTCTCAATTCGGGAAGTATTCAAAAAAGTGTACCGGTTTACAGCAGTATCAATGGCTTTGTAAGCAAGGTCAACGTGAATATTGGTAAATATGTGAATCCCTCCGATGTCCTTTTTGAACTTATTAATCCGGATGATATTCATCTAAATCTCAAAGTATATGAAAAAGATCTGGCAAATCTGAAGAAAGGGCAGAGGTTTGCTGCCTATACCAATGCCGAACCTGATAAAAAATACTATGGTGAAATTCTGCTGATCAGCAAAGATGTAAACCCGGGCGGATGGGCTGAAGTACACTGTCATTTTGAAAAATATGACCAGAGTCTTGTACCGGGAATGTATATGAATGCCGAGATCGAGACCAGTACTTCTTTTTCCAATGCTGTTCCCGAGCAGAGTATTGTCAATTTTGAAGGAAAAGACTTTGTCTTCGTTGAAGAAAAAAAACAGACCTACCGATTGACTCCTGTAACATTAGGTGAAACAGAAAACGGATTCGTACAGATTATGAATACTGACGATTTTAAGAATAAAAAAATAGTCATCAAAAATGCATATACACTTCTTATGAAACTTAAGAACACTGCAGATGAATAAAATTATAGTAAAATAAAAGAACTTATCAATAAATACAAATTATGAAAACATCATCTTTAATAAAAACAGGAGCAGGTTTTATAGCCTTGTTTCTGATTGTGATTCAGTTTTTTGATACTGATAAAAATATTGCAACAGTTCCTTCGGATAATGCCATTGAAAAACATTATCAGGTTCCGGTTCATGTACTGGGATTATTAAAAACAAGCTGTTATGACTGCCATTCCAACACCACGGCTTATCCATGGTACAATAACATACAGCCTGTAAAATGGTGGCTGGCAGATCATGTGAACTCAGGAAAACGGCATCTCAATTTTGATGAATTTAACAGTTATTCAAAAGAGAAAAAGTTAAAGAAACTTGATGAGGTTGCAGAAACCATCAGAGAGGGCGAAATGCCCCTTACATCCTATACTGTTGTTCATCAGAATGCAAAGCTGACTGATACCCAAAAGTCAGAAATTGAACAATGGGTAAATGAGGTGAAAAAGCAGATTGAATAGGAGGCTGTAAAAAACAGAAATAGTACCCTGATATAACAAAACAATCAGTAAATTTAATATCATATCCATTTCGTATGAATTACAATATACCGGAAAATTTGAAAGGGCTTACAGAATCTGAAGTAGCCGCTTCCAGAAAAAAATACGGATATAACCGTCTCGAAGCGGTTAAGAAAGAATCATGGGCAGATCTTCTTCTCAACATCCTTAAAGAACCGATGCTGATTCTTCTTATCTGTGTTTCCTTCATTTATGTGCTTACAGGAGATTATGGCGAGGCTTTATTTATGTTTGCTGCTATTGTTGGAGTTACTGCAATTTCTTTTTATCAGGATAACCGGAGCAAAAAGGCACTGGAAGAACTTGAAAAATTGAATGAACCCTTAAGTAAGGTAATTAGGAATTCAAAGATTATAGATATTCCCACTTTTGAAATAGCAGTTGGTGATCTGTGTATTACCGAAGAAGGAAACCTCATCAATGCGGACGGAAGAATTGTTCATAGCAACGATTTTTCTGTCAACGAATCTTCCCTTACCGGAGAGAGCTTTTCTGTTTTCAAGGACAGCAAATCTGAAGATAATAAAGTCTATAGCGGAACAATTACAGTTTCCGGACTTGCGGTTTTTGAGGTTGAAAATATTGGAAAGGAAACAAGAGTAGGAAAAATAGGACAGTCCATACTCAATATAAAAACAGAAATATCTCCTTTACAGCTTCAGATCAGGAACTTTGTAAAGGGGATGGCTGTTATCGGGCTCATCATCTTCCTGGCAGTATGCATCTTCAGCTTTGTCAAAACAGGAGATTTTGTGACCAGTTTATTGAGTGGGCTTACATTAGCAATGTCTGTTCTTCCTGAAGAAATTCCTGTAGCCTTTACGACCTTTATGGCCTTGGGCGCATGGAAACTGATGCGGGAAGGAATTATTATTAAACGAAGCAGTATTGTAGAAACGCTGGGAAGCGTTTCTGTAATCTGTACTGATAAGACAGGAACGATTACGGAAAACTCCATGCAATTGAAACATCTATATGATTACCGTTCTGACAGAACTTATGAAGAAACAGAGTTTGAGACAACAGTGCTGCATGAACTCATTGATTATGCGATGTGGAGTAGTGAACCTGTACCTTTTGACCCCATGGAAATAACACTACATAAGGTCTATGAACAGAATCGTAAGCCTGATCAAAGAAAAGACTATCAGCTGTTTCATGAGTACCCGTTGGAAGGTAAACCGCCGATGATGACCCATCTTTTTGAAAATGAGCAAAAAGACAGAATTATAGCAGCTAAAGGAGCTCCGGAAGCCATTATAAGTGTTTCCAGTCTTTCAGAAGAAGAAAAAAATAAAATAAGAACGTTAATAAAGAATTTCGGAGAACAGGGATACAGAGTTCTCGGTGTTGCCAGATCTCATTTTGAAGGA
The DNA here is from genome assembly GCF_018924625.1 of Chryseobacterium sp. PCH239. NCBI lineage: Bacteria > Pseudomonadati > Bacteroidota > Flavobacteriia > Flavobacteriales > Weeksellaceae > Chryseobacterium > Chryseobacterium sp. PCH239. The sequence continues at coordinate 865,196 of NZ_CP073027.1, read as the reverse complement.
AATGATTTCCCTGACAAGCAGCAGGATTTTAAATTTGACTTTTTAGGTCTGACTGTATTTTATGACCCTCCTAAAAAAGGAATAAAAGAAGTTTTTAAACATATCTATGATGCCGGTATTAAAGTAAAAGTCATTACAGGAGATAATGCAGATACTACAAGAGCTATTGCATTGCAGGCAGGAATAGAAAACAAGACTCTGCCTGTTAATGGAAGTGAAATAGCAGGGTATTCACAAACAGAGCTTATAAAAGTTTCAGAAGATACCACTTTGTTTACAAGAATGTTTCCTGAAGCAAAGCTCGAAGTGGTTTCTGCCTTGAAAGCTCAAGGCCACGTAGTGGCAATGCTGGGAGATGGTGTGAATGACGGGCCAGCTTTAAAGGCAGCTCATATTGGAGTGGCCATGGGAAATAAAGGGACTGAAATTGCCAAATCAGCCGCAGCACTGGTCATCACCAATGATGATCTGGATAAACTCGTAATTGGGGTTGCTGCAGGAAGAAGAATTTATGCCAATATAAAAAAAGCGGTCCAGTATATTATTTCTATTCATATTCCTATTATACTCACTGTTTCTTTACCTTTGTTTTTGGGTTGGGTATTTCCCCATATTTTTACTCCGGTGCATGTGATTTTTCTGGAACTGGTTATGGGGCCGACGTGTTCCATTGTTTATGAGAATGAACCAATGGAAAAAAATGCGATGCAAAGGCCTCCGAGGGCATTGACAGATACTTTTCTGAACTGGAGAGAGCTCACAATAAGCATTATTCAGGGGATCATCATTACGGCAGGAATACTGTGGATATATCAGTATTCTCTTGGTCTGGGGAATGATGAATCTAAAACTAGATCATTGGTTTTCAGTACTTTAATATTTTCTAATATATTACTCAGTCTGGTAAACAGGTCTTTCTATTATAGTATTTTTGAAAGTTTTAAAAATCGTAACTTTTTATTGACAGGAATTTCCGTGTTGGTTCTTGTATTATTGCTTTTTATTCTTTATGTAAAGCCGGTATCAGCATTCTTTAGTGTAACTCCGCTTGAAGCAAAAGAATTGGGAATGACATTGATTGTTGCTGCTATTTCAGTTTTGTGGTTTGAGCTTTATAAGTTGATGAAAAGATATTTGGGAAGAAGATAAAAATATTTGTAATAAAATATTTCATAATTTTGAATAGTGAAAAAGTTGATTTCCATATTGTTGTTATTTTTATATTTGGTTTCCACAACCGAATTGTATCAGCTTTTGAAAATCCCGGAATTGGTCGAGCATTATTTCGAACATAAAGAATTGAATCCGGATATGACACTTACCGCATTTCTAAAAACACATTATGATCATCCTGTGAAAGATGGAGATTACGGTAAAGATCAGAAACTTCCGTTTATCATACATTCTGCCCCTTTGTCATTGGTTTTTACGATAAATCAGGGATTCAGTTTTGAAACGGGACCATATCATTTCAGTTCTTTAGAATGTCATAAAATCCCATCAAAAGATGAAGATCTTTGTTATAAAGGATTTCTGAATTCCGTATGGGAACCACCAAGGGTTTCTTTTATATAATTCAGTCTCAATTTGGTTTGTGCTCACAGACCAACATCATCAATTATTTTATATCATTAATTTTATAATAATGAAAACACTATTTTCAGCCATATTAATGGTTGTATTCGCTATTGGCATTCATGCGCAAAGCCGTTTGGAAAATGCCAAAAAACAAGCTTCCCAAAATAAAGAACTTATCTTATTGAATTTTTCAGGTTCAGACTGGTGTATTCCGTGCATCAAACTTCACAAAAATATCATAGAAACTGATGAATTTAAAAAGCTGGAGTCGGAAAATTTCATCGTTTATATCAATGCAGATTTTCCAAGAAATAAAAAGAATCAGCTTTCCTCTGAACTGAAAAAAGAAAATGCTTCGCTTGCCGATCAATACAATCAAAAAGGATTATTTCCTTATACATTGTTATTGAATTCTGAAGGAAAAGTCCTGAAAAGCTGGGAAGGACTGCCTTCGGAAGATGCGCTGGCTTTCAGCAAAGAGATAAAAAGTATAAAAGAAAATCAAAAATAAAAAGTATGGTAAGAGAATTCAAAAGACCTCAGAAACTAATGGGGAACGCTTTTGAAATTACTGTTGTAAGCGATGATGAAAAGTTGGCAAATCAGCATATCGATGCAGCGATTAACGAGATTCGGAGAATTGAAAAGCTCTTGACGACATTCAGTGAGGAAAGCCAGACCAATCTCATCAATAGAAATGCCGGAATCACGCCTGTAAAAGTGGATTGGGAGATTTTTGACCTGATTGAAAGAAGCCTTAGAATCAGCAGAATAACAGACGGATATTTCGATATTTCCTATGGTGGAATCGATAAAAGTTTCTGGAATTTCGACAAGGAAATGAGAGAGCTTCCGAATCCTGAACTGATTAAAGATCATCTGAAACTAGTAAATTATCAGAATATTATTCTTAACCGCGAAGAGCAAACTGTTCTGCTAAAAGAAAAAGGCATGCGGATTGGCTTTGGAGGAATCGGTAAGGGGTATGCTGCTGAAATGGCAAAACAGATGCTTCAAAACAGAGGTGTCACTTCCGGAATTGTAAATGCTTCAGGAGATTTAACGACCTGGGGAAATCAGGCAGACGGAAAGCCCTGGACTGTGGGAATTGCCGATCCTGATAACGCAAAACAGCCGTTTTCTTATATGAATATTACAGATATGGCGGTTGCAACTTCGGGAAATTATGAAAAATTCGTCGTTATCAACGGTAAAAAATATTCTCATACCATCAATCCCAAAACGGGAATGCCTGTTTCGGGCGTAAAAAGTGTTACGATCTTTTGTCCTAACGCAGAAATTGCAGATGCAATGGCAACTCCGGTAAGTATTATGGGAATTGATGCGGCCCTCCATATGATCAACCAGATCAACCATCTGGAATGCATCATTATTGATGATCAGGACAAAATTTATTCATCTCAAAACATTAATCTAAAATGAAAAACCTTATAAAAATATTCGGCTTCTTACTAATCACAGTTGCTTCAGTACAGTCTTGTACAACGGTAAAAGAGTACGAGAAAAACAAATTAAACGATGCCGAAATGGCTCTTGGAAACAGAAAAATTGAAAAAACCGAACTGAGCTTTCAATCGTACAGAGAAGGATCTTCAGGTGCGAATGCAGGAAAAGTAGGTGGCGGTTGCGGATGTAATTAAAAAGAGTAATCGTAAAATTTAATTGTGATTCAAGAATGAAAAAAATAATCGTAAGTGTTATTGCTCTTTTCGGAATTTTCAATGCAAAAGCACAGGAAAATACAAACAATGAGCAGCCTAAAAAGCTGACTTTTGATGAAGTTAATTTAGTTTCAAGCTATTATAAACAAAACGGGAATAACTCTGCTGTTACGGGAGGAATTGGTACAGAAAAACTGACCGATATTTCCAATACCATCGATGTAACCATGGTAAAATATGACAAGAAGGACAGAAAAAATAAATTCGATCTCAGTGTCGGGATCGATCATTATACTTCTGCTTCGTCGGATATGATAGATTTGAAAGCCAATTCATCCGCTTCCCACGCAGACAACAGAATTTATCCTGCATTGAGTTGGAGCCGTGAAAATACGGATAAAGGAACCACTTTAATGGCTGGTATTTCTACTTCCTTCGAGTTTGATTACACATCGTACGGAGCAAACATTGGGTTTTCACAAAAGACAAAGAACAGAATGGGAGAGTTTACGGCGAAATTCCAGGCTTATCTGGATCAGGTAAAACTGATTGCGCCGATTGAACTGAGAACCAATGGAAGTACAGGAGGAGAACATGATAACTATGGGACAAGCGGAAGAAATACTTATGCTTTGTCACTATCATATTCACAAATTATCAATCAGAACTTTCAGGTTGAATTGTTGGCGGATGGTGTTCAGCAGACAGGATATTTAAGTTTACCTTTCCATAGGGTTTATTTCAATGATAATTCCGTCCATCAGGAAACTTTGCCGGATAGACGGTTTAAAATTCCTTTGGGAGTAAGAGCAAATTATTTCCTCGGCGACAAAGTCATTTTGAGAACTTATTATCGTTATTACACTGATGATTGGGGCTTGAAATCAAATACATTCAGTTTAGAAACGCCTGTGAAAATTTCACCTTTTGTTTCGGTAACTCCATTTTACAGGTATTATTCTCAGACTGCAGCCAAATATTTTGCACCATATCAGCAACACACGGCTTTTGATGACTTTTATACCAGTAATTATGATATGTCAAAATTCAGCAGTAATTTTTACGGAGCGGGAATAAGAATCAGTCCGAAGAATGGTTTATTTGGTGTTGAAAGGCTGAATATGTTAGAAATCAGATACGGACATTATACAAAATCCGTAGGAATGAAATCTGATATCATCTCTCTGAATTTGAGATTTAAGTAAAATTTTTTTTTAGTTAGAATTTTGAAGATTAACATTCAATTAAGATGTATTTATTAAAAAAACTGCGCCAGCTGTCTTTAGTTGGCGCAATTTGGTTTTTTGTGACCAAAACGAGTACTCAAACACTTTAATGCAGAAACAAGAAATAGGTTCAGACTCACTTCGATAGTTTAAGTATTAGTCCTCAATTAATTACTGAACTTACCATTACCGTTATAATGATATTTTAACATTAGGATGCACGTCTATGGTCTGTTTTTTTTAATTAAAAGAAGTGTATCTTTATAAAATAAACTGAGATTTCTGTACGATTGGAACGAGAGGAGAGAAAAATCTCAAAAAAATCATAGATATCAGCAATGGAAATGCACATGACATCTAATGGTGAGTTCAATTACCGGATTAGTATTTTTATGAGTCAACACTTTAGCTTTCATTTATTTTCCATGACTACTAAATTTCAGGAAAATATAAAAGCCAATTTTAATAATACCGGACATAATACTTGCCCAATGGATTGGACATGTAATTCATAGAATTTTAATAACAATAGTAAATATAAATAATAGAAATGAGTAATGTATTGGAAAATTACTTATCATCAACAGGACAATTATCAACTGAGGAAATCAACTTTTCTTTACAGTTTTTTAAACCGATTCGTTTAAAAAAAGGAGACTTTTTTATTCGTGAAGACGAATCATGCCGTTATATTGGATTTATTGTTTGTGGTGGAGTAAAAGCATATGCTCTTGATAAGGATGGTAAAGAAAATGTAACGTGTTTCAAATTTGAGAATGAGTTTGTTACCTCTTTTCAGGAGTTTGTACAACAGAAGAAATCAATAAGGAGCATCAGGGCTATAGAAGATAGTATAATTTATAGAATTAATTTCCCGGATTATCAACAGTTGCTTACCCACGTGACTGCTTGGAACGAAGTTATAAAATCAGTGATGGAACTTGAGTATAGCCAAAAAGAAAGCTATATGATTAATTATAATAATAGGTCGGCTTTGGATAAATATAGTTATATTCTCACTAACGAACCTATACTCGTAAAACGAGTTGCAACCCAGGATCTGGCATCTTACCTGGGCATCACCCAGAGATCGCTTACACGGGCGAAGGGACAAATACACAGACCCAATATATTATAGGACAAATGTCCTTATGTTATCTTAGGTAGCACTGTAGATTTGTACAAAAAAATATGCTACGTCAAATTGCTCCCGAAGTATTTCAGATTTCATTAATGCCACGAAATAGCATCAATTGCTATATTATTGAGGGTGTATTGGTAGATTCCGGAATACGGAGTTCATATCGCTCTGTAAAGAAAGCTGTCCAGAAAATTCCCGTTTATCAGCATATACTGACTCACGCTCATGCAGATCATCAGGGTTGTAGTGATCAGATTTGTGCTGAGTTTGAAATACCATTACTCTGTCATCCTAACGAAGTTTTTAGAACTGAAACAGGTATGGTAACCAACGACTATCCAACTCCACAGCATTGGATAGCAAAGCTACAGCAAAAGTACTGGGCAGGGCAGGGACATAAAGTAAAGCAGACAATTGTTGAAAATGATATCATTGGAGATTTTCGGGTAATAGAGACCCCTGGCCATTCTGCAGGTCATATTTCTTTATTCCGTGAGCGGGATGGAGTATTGATCATCGGAGATGTGGCCACAAATATGAATTTGCTTACCACAGCAGTTGGTTTGAGGCTCCCACCCAATATATTTACATCAGATCAAAGGCGAAATGTCCAATCGCTCAAGAAATTGGCAACACTTAACCCTGCTATCATCTGTTTTGGTCATGGCCCCGTAATGAGAAATACCGATCGGAAGTTTGAAAAATTTGTAGAGAATTGCAGCGTTTCTGGTTAAAAATAGAACATAATGAAATTGCTTGCGTTTTATTGTTCCTATCTGAAAACTCATGATAAGAATTTTAAATTTAACTCGTACTTTTTTTATAAAGATTAACAAAAAAGTGTATATTTGCCCAGCAAAAAAAGAAAATGATATTATCTAACTTAAAAAAAGGAAAGAAACAGTACTTACGTCCAACGTCGTGAGTCATTTTCCTATTGGTTAGAAATTAAATAAAAAAGGAGCTTGTCATCACGACAGGCTCCTTTTTTTATTGATAAAAATTAACAATTAATCTTATTATGAAAGTATTGAAATTTGGAGGGACGTCAGTAGGAAGTCCGGAACGTATCGAACAGTTATTACCAATAATCAGATCTCAGCAATCAGATAAACATTTGGTGGTTTTGTCAGCTGTTTCAGGTACAACAAATGATTTGGTGAAATTATCTGAGCTCTATGAAAACAAAGATATTGAAGCGGCCTACAAGCATATTGATGGCCTACAGCAGAAATATATAAAATTTGTAAATGAATTATTTAAAACTGAAAAAGGAATTTTGGAAGCTTTAGCTTTTATTGACAAGATTTTTGATCTTTTTTATCAGTTCAAACATAAAAATTTTTCTTCTACAGCAGAACGTATTATTCTTGCGCAAGGTGAGATTATTTCAACGACCCTTTTTCATTTATACTTAAAAGAAAAAGAAGTTTCTTCTGTATTATTATCAGCATTAGATTTTATGGTAATTGATGAAGACAAAGAACCTAATATTGATGAAATAAGAAAACAGGCAGCTGTTGAAATTGCAAAATATCCGGAAGATACTTTATTCATTACCCAAGGGTATATATGCAGAAATGCTCAGGGCGAAATTGATAATCTGCAAAGGGGAGGTTCTGATTATACCGCTTCCTTGCTGGGAGCAGCATTACAGACAGAAGAAATTCAAATCTGGACAGATATTGATGGTTTTCATAATAATGACCCGAGATATGTACAAAATACAAAATCTATAGCGAGACTTAGTTTTGATGAAGCAGCCGAACTTTCGTATTTTGGCGCTAAAATCCTTCATCCACAAAGTGTGTTTCCTGCCAGAAAATATAATGTTCCTGTAAGGTTATTAGATACCATGAATCCATCTGCCGTCGGAACATTGATTTCTGGAGAGGCTACCAATCAAAATCAAATTGTGGCAATAGCTGCTAAAGATGGAATCACGGCTATCCGTATTCAATCTTCACGTATGCTGATGGCCTATGGTTTTTTGAGAAAGGTTTTTGAAATTTTTGAACGATACAAAACACCTATAGATATGATTACAACTTCTGAAGTCGCTGTTTCCCTAACCATTGACCAAACGGAAAATCTTTCTGAAATTATAAGAGAACTAAACACCTTTTCAGCTGTTGAAATTGACAGTGAGCAATCTATTATATGTATTGTGGGGGATTTCAGGAAAAATAATCACGGATATGCAACTATTGTCTCTGAAGCAGTAAAACATATTCCAATAAGAATGATCTCCTACGGAGGAAGTGAAAATAATATTTCATTATTAGTTCCTTCAGCTTTTAAGGTAGAAGCTTTGAGATCATTGCATAACAGACTGTTTTAGAAAAATAGATAAGTACTGAAGAAAAATGATATAAAATTTGATTCAAGTTAATGATATCAAAATGTACCACAAAAATAGAGATTTCTTTAAACGGTGATGTATATGGCACAGGCATTGTTAATACTAAAAGAAGTTTTGAAGAGAAAACTTGTTTAACACCACATCACTCTACTTATAATTCATTTTGAACTTTAACCTCCCTATTGACACGGGAGGTTTTTTTATATTATAAGAATATCCAAGACTTCTAACCTTTTTATCTGCTATCATATGAAAGAAATTGCTTATATGGTTGGATAGAGACATTGCCATGTTTTCAGGATTACAAAAGATCTTTGGTTTATCTGATCCAGAAATGAGCTTGGAATTTATCCCTAAAACCCTGGAAAAACATTGAAGGAAGCTTTTCCTAAGAAAACTGGACAAGTTAAACATGTACAGTTTTTTTACCTTTATTCATGAAATTTTCAAATAAACACGTTGCTTATATACCACTTTTTCATGTTTGCATAATGATATTAAATTGTTGTTTAAGTTAATTGTTTCGTAATTATTTGTAGTTAGAGTGTAAAAAATGGTAATCCAAAATGAAGATTTACCTCTTTTTTAATAATGAAAAGTGTGCTTTTTACATTTTTTTTTCGTGCAAAATGAAAAAAAAATTAACTCTTCTTATCATAATATTTAATCGGAAAAAAATAATCTTTTTAAGAGTATTTTAAAATTGCAATTGATTGTGAATTCATATCTTATGAAATAAGTAAGTGTAAAAACAATGATAACCTTATCATATTTTTTATACAATTCATATCATAAAAATTCGATATGTAAATCATTGATAAGCAGTAGATAATAGCGGATTTATTTTTTTATTCAGATGAATTTTTATATTTGTAATGTTACCAAAATGTTAACGAACTAATGAATCAGAACTTTATCCATACCTATGTCTCTGTAGATTGTGTTGTATTTGGATTTGACCATGAAAACCGGTTGAATATATTACTAGTACAACGCCATGTTGATGATGTACCGTTGGAAAAACAGATCAAACTTCCAGGAAGCTTAATTTTCAGTGATGAAGATGTAGACGATGCTGCACAAAGAGTACTTCATGAACTTACAGGGATAAAAAAAATGGTTCTCAAGCAGTTTAAATGCTTTGCCGATCCTATGAGAGCAAGCAATGCGCATGATATCAAATGGATGGATCAGGAATATAAACATCATATAGACAGGATTATTACAGTTGCTTACCTTTCTCTTTGTAAAATAGATCACAAGATCAACAGTACAAAATATGAAACTGTAGACTGGTATCCTGTTGATGAGGTTCCTTTACTGCCTTTTGATCATAACAAGATTATCAATGAATCTTTAATGGAGATCAGAAAATGGATTGAATCTGACTTCTCCATTATTTTCGAACTGCTGCCAAAAAGATTCACCATAAGACAGCTCTATCAGCTCTATAGCGCTTTAAATGAAAAGAATATTGATATCAAAAATTTCCATAAAAAAATATCTTCATTCCCCTATATTGTTCCCTTGGATGAAATTCAAAAAGATGTATCACACCGTGCAGCAAGATATTACAGGTTTGATGCAAAGATTTACAAGAAAAACAATACAAAACTTATAAAATAATTCCTTTAAAAAATTATGTACTTACTAGGCTATGACATTGGCAGTTCTTCTGTGAAAGTGTGTCTCATTGAGGCGTCCAGCGGAAAAGTGATTGCTTCTGAATTTTCTCCCAAAAAAGAGATGAAAATCACTGCTATAAATCCCGGATGGGCAGAGCAAAATCCGGTAGACTGGTGGATCAATCTGAAGTTGGCACACGAAGCTGTCATGCATGAATCCGGAGTACATGCAGAAGATATTAAAGGAATCGGGATTACCTGGCAGATGCATGGGTTGATTCTTGTAGACAAAGATCAGAACCTTTTAAGACCATCCATTATCTGGTGCGACAGCCGTGCTGTACCTTATGGTGAAAAGGCTTTCAAAACCATAGGAGAAGAAAAATGTCTTTCACATCTGTTGAATTCACCGGGAAATTTTACCGCCTCAAAACTTGCATGGGTAAAAGAAAACGAACCTGAGATCTTTGAAAAGATAGATAAAATAATGCTTCCCGGAGACTATATTGCCATGAGACTTTCAGGGCAGATAGGAATGACCATTGAAGGTTTATCAGAAGGAATATTCTGGGATTTTAAGAATAACTGCATTTCAGAAGATATTATTAACCACTATGGAATTCCTGAAAGTTTCTTCCCGGAAATTGTACCTACATTTGGTATTCAGGCAACAGTTTCAAAGGCAGCATCAGAAGAATTAGGCTTAAAGGAAGGTACACCTATTTCTTACAGAGCAGGAGACCAGCCCAACAATGCGCTTTCCCTGAATGTCTTTAACCCTGGAGAAATTGCCTCTACAGCAGGAACTTCAGGAGTGGTTTATGGAGTGCTGGACCAGCTGGAATATGATAAATTATCAAGGGTTAATACATTTGCCCATGTCAATTACACACCGGAACAGATCAGGCTTGGGGTTTTACTGTGTATCAACGGAACCGGAATTTTAAATTCCTGGCTGAAGCACAATTTTGCAACTTCGCTTTCTTCGTATGGTGATATGAATGATATGGCTTCACTTTCACCCATCGGATCTAAAGGGTTAAGCATTATTCCTTTTGGAAACGGAGCTGAAAGAGTGCTGGAAAATAAGGATACAAGCTGTTCAATTCACGGAATAAACTTCAATATCCATTCAAAAGGCGATATTCTTCGGGCAGCACAGGAAGGTATTGTATTCTCTTACGAATATGGAATGGATATCATGAGAAATATAGGCATGGATATCCAGGTGATCCGTGCCGGAAATGCCAATATGTTTTTAAGTTCGATTTTTCGCCAGTCGCTATCCAGTGTCAGCAACGCGGTTATTGAACTTTATGATACCGATGGAGCGGTAGGAGCAGCAAGAGCTGCCGGAATGGGAATAGGATTTTATTCAGATTCCAGAGAAGCATTCTCTTCACTCGAAAAAATAGCGGTGATAGAGCCCGAACACGAAAAACAGGAACAATATTTAGAAGCCTATGCCAGATGGAAACATCATCTTAACGAAATAATCTAGGACCATTACACAGCATTTTTCATCCTCTTACTGACTTTTCAGAATCAGTGAGAAGGGAATTTCTACGCAAAAAATTAAAAACAGAAATAAAAATAATCAAATAAATATGAACACTTTAACAGGTACAAAAGAGTTTTTTACAGGTATTGAAAAAATTAAGTTTGAAGGGAAAGAAAGTAAGAACCCTTTGGCATTCCGCTATTATGATGCGGAAAAGATCGTGATGGGAAAACCAATGAAAGACTGGACAAGATTTGCGATGGCATGGTGGCATACCTTATGTGCCAACGGAAGTGATCCTTTCGGAGGTCCTACCATTCACCACCCATGGGATATCGGAAACGATCCGGTAACCAGAGCAATGCACAAAATGGATGCAGGTTTCGAATTCATGTCTAAAATGGGATTCAATTATTACTGCTTCCATGATATCGATCTTGTAGACCCTGCCAGCAACTGGAAGGACTACGAGAAAAATATGCAGACTATCGTGGAATACGCCAAACAAAAGCAGCAGGAAACAGGAATTAAGCTTTTATGGGGGACAGCCAATGTTTTCACTCATGAAAGATACATGAACGGTGCTTCTACCAATCCAAATTTTGATGTAGTAGCCTGTGCAGGAACTCAGGTGAAAAACTCAATAGATGCAACGATAGCGCTTGGTGGTGAAAATTATGTCTTCTGGGGTGGAAGAGAAGGATATATGAGCCTTTTGAACACAGACATGAAGCGTGAAAAAGATCACCTTGCGCGTTTCCTTTCCATGTCAAGAGACTATGCCCGCCAGCAGGGCTTTAAAGGAACTTTCCTGATTGAGCCAAAACCGATGGAGCCTACCAAACATCAGTACGATTATGATTCTGAAACCGTAATCGGATTCCTTAGACATTATGGATTAGATAAGGATTTTAAACTGAATATCGAAGTGAATCACGCTACATTGGCAGGCCATACATTCGAACATGAGCTTCAGGCTGCTGTTGATGCAGGACTTTTAGGAAGTATTGATGCCAACAGAGGAGATTATCAGAACGGATGGGATACAGACCAATTCCCGATCGATTATTATGATATGGTTCAGGCATGGCTTGTTCTTCTTCCGGCAGGAGGTCTGGGAACCGGAGGGGTGAATTTTGATGCCAAAATCAGAAGAAATTCTATTGATGCTGAAGATCTGTTCATTTCCCACATCTCAGGAATGGATGTATTCGCAAAAGGTCTTCTTGCTGCAGCTGATATCCTTGAAAATTCAGATTACAAAAAGCTGAGAACAGACCGCTACGCTTCTTTTGATAAAGGAAACGGAAAAGCATTCGAGGAAGGTACTCTTACGTTGGAAGATCTGCAGAGAATAGCTCACGAAATCGGCGAACCACAGCCAAAAAGCGGAAAACAGGAATTGTTTGAAGCCATCGTGAATATGTATATATAATTAAAAATAAAAGGCTTATAAACACTAAGGATTTTTATACACAATAATTATTAAAGAGCCTTTTATTCAACAACTAATATTAAAATAATAATTATGAACCGATTTTATTTCAATAAAAGCAATAGAGCAGCACTGTTTTTTGCAATGACTCTGTTGCCTTGCGGCATAGCATATTCACAGGTTAAGAAAGATACAGTAGCTAAAGAAAATAAAATAGATGAAGTTGTTGTGATAGGATATGGAACCCAGAGAAAAGAAGCTGTGACAGGTTCTGTAGCCACTGTAAAAGGAGATGCCTTGCGTGAAGTACCTTCTGCCAACATTACCCAGGCATTACAGGGAAGGACAGCTGGGGTAGATATCTCGCAAACATCTACAAAACCGGGTGCTGCCATGCAGATTCGTATCAGGGGAACACGATCTCTTACAGGAGATAATAACCCGCTGATTGTATTGGATGGTATTCCTTTCGTAGGATCACTGGGAGATATAAGCTCTAGTGACATCAAAAGTATTGATATTCTCAAAGATGCTTCTGCTACAGCCATTTATGGATCAAGAGGAGCAAACGGTGTTATCCTTGTTACCACCAACAGAGGGGCAAAAGGACAGAGACCTAAATTCAGTTATAACACCTTTACAGGAGTTCAGACCTTATTTTCAAAATATCCGATGATGGATGGCCCTAAATTTGCGCAGTTGCGTGCTTATGCCATTCCAGCAGGAAATACAACACCTTTGTATTCCAACGGGGCGGATGAAAATAGCAGTGTTAATACAGACTGGCAAAGTTTGTATTATAAACCTGCCATGATGACCAGTCATGATATTGGCGTATCTGGAGGAACAGAAGGTGGAAATTATAATGTAGGCTTGTCATACTTCAAGCAAAACGCATTAATCCCTATTCAAAGTTATGAAAGATTTGCTCTTCGTATGGCGATTGATCAGCAGGTGGGATCTATCTTTAAGTTCGGTTTCACTACCAATACAAACTATTCCGTTTCTGAAGGAAATGGGGTAAACCCGGGAGCTGTTTTAGGATATTCTCCTATTGCTAATCCTTACAATGCGGACGGAACTCCGAAAAGAGTAATGAGTACAGCTGGCGGTATCGATCAGACATGGATTTATACAAGAGGAAGCCTGGGGAATCTGGGAGATAAATATATCGATGAGACCAAGGCCTTCGCATCCTATAACAATCTTTACGGGGAAGCCAGCCTTCCGATCAAAGGATTAAAGTACAGATTAAATGTAGGGTTGGATTACCGTACTTCAAACAGCGGAAATTACTCCGGTGTAGGAGTCTTTAATACGAATCCTCTAGGTCCTTCCGCAGCCGGAAGAGGGAATAACCAGACCTACCACTGGGTGTTGGAAAACCTTTTAACGTATGACCGTACATTTGGTAAGCATAAAGTAAATGCTGTAGCACTTTATTCAGCAGAACAGAATAAGTATACAAGCTCATACATGAGTGCAAAGAATGTTCCGGCAGACTTTTTCCAGTATTATAACTTAGGACAGTCGCCTCAGGCTGATATTACCGTAAGACCTGAAGACCAGGTGTACTGGAAAACAGGCCTGCTTTCAGCGATGGGAAGAATCATGTATACGTATGATAACAGGTATATGCTTACGGCGACACTTCGTGCTGACGGATCTTCAAGGCTTGCTCCGGGAAACAAGTGGCACACCTATCCCGCATTATCACTAGGGTGGAATGTTACCAATGAATCTTTCATGCAGAATATCAAAGTGATTAATCTCCTTAAATTCAGAGCCGGATGGGGACAGACTTCCAATCAGGCAGTAGATCCATATTCTACGATGGGAAGATTTAACGTTGCTCCTTATAATTACGGAAGTGCAGGAAGTACAGGAATCTATGGAAATCAGCCGCCTAACCCAAGCCTGGGATGGGAATATTCAAAAACACAAAACTACGGAGTAGATTTCGGGATCTTGAACAACCGCCTTACGGGGAGTGTGGAGTATTACAAAACCCATACCTATGACCTGTTAACACAGAAAAGCCTTCCGGCATCAAGCGGATGGTCTTCCATTGTTTCCAATGTAGCAGAAACAGAAAATAAAGGAGTTGAAGTTTCTTTAAACGGGGTTATTTTCGATAATCCGGATGGATTTACCTGGGAAGCAGGAGTTAATTTCTATACTAATAAAAACAAAATTTTATCGCTTGCATCAGGAACAGAACGTGACATCAATAACTCATGGTTTGTAGGGCATAATATCAATTCATTATACGATTATCAGTACATCGGTCTTTGGCAGGCAGGCGATCCTTACCAGAATATTCTGGAACCGGGTACTGCTGCAGATGTTGTAGGATCTATCAAAGTTCTTTACACCGGAGGTTATAATGCTGACGGAACACCGGTAAGAGCAATTGGACCGGATGACAGACAGATTTTTGATACGGCTCCGAAATTCCAGGGAGGATTTAATATGCGCTTTGCTTACAAAAATTTTGAACTGAGCACAGTCGGAGCTTTCCAGCATGGGGGAATTTTGGTAAGTACCATTTATGGATCTGCAAGTTATCTTAACCGATTAACGGGAAGAGGGAATAACGTAGATGTAGACTACTGGACAGAAGACAATACAGGAGCTTATTTTCCACGTCCGGGGCGCCATCTGAGTGGTGATAATCCGAAGTATTCTTCTACTTTAGCTATGTTTGATGCTTCTTATCTTAAGCTTCGTACCATTACCTTAGGATATAATGTTAACAAAGATTTTTTAAAGGACCTGAAAATTACCAGCTTAAGAATTTACTTCACCGTAACCAATCCTGTTGTACTATTCTCACCGTATCATAAGTTCTCAGGGATGGATCCGGAACCGAACTCTTTCGGAAATGAAAATCAGGCGGTAAGCGGATATCAGAGCCGCCAGCTTGTTATAGGAACCAATAACCCTTCCACAAGAAATTACTTAATGGGACTTAACTTAACCTTTTAAAACTGTATTGTCATGATAAATTTTAATAAAAAACTGTTATTAGGAGCAATCTTTTTATCCTTAACATTTACAGGTTGTAATGAAATTCTTGATGAACAGCCAAGATCAATATATACCGCTGATTATTTTAATACACCGGATGGTGTTAATCAGGGATTTACGGCTTTATACAGGCAGATGAGATTACTGTACGGCAATGGCTACTTTATGAGCAATTGTCAGAACGGAACTGACGAATCTACCTGGGCACAGAGTGCGGACGGTAACTTTAAGGAATTAGATATGTCCGGAAACGGGATTATCAATTCCAATACCTTTCCTACAAGTATGGTCTGGAACTCTGTATTCCCGTATATCAATACTGCCAACGGAATTATTGAAAAAGGACCAGGATTCGGAATCGCAGAATCTATGATCTCTGAAGCCCGTTTCTTCCGCGGTTTTTACTATTTCATGCTTGTACAAACGTATGGAGGAGTTCCACTGGATTTAGGAACAGGAGAACTGAAATATAACACTTTACCTTCCACCTCTTCCGTAAGAAATACCGTACCGGAAGTATACACAAAAACTGTTTTTGCTGACCTTAAAAAAGCAATAGAAAATCTGCCGGCATCACCAAGGGTAACCGGAGGTGTCACTAAAAATGTAGCAAGACTAATGCTTGCCAAAGCCTATCTTACTTACGGATGGTGGCTGCAGAATCCAAACGGAATTCCAACGTATCCTGAAGCAGCAAGAACTGACCCGGACGGACACAATGCCCAATGGTATTTCCAGCAGGCTTATGATATTGCCTTGGAAGGAATCAACAATCCCGGTCCTTATGCGCTTCAGCCTACCTTCTATGATGTGAATGTAGGTTCAAATGACAGAAATACCGAATCGATGTTGTATGCAGATCATACTCAGTCGAGCACATACTATAACGAAAGTGATCCTGTAGGATTCGGATCAGGCTGGGCTCCGGACAATTTTGCAGCATGGATGCAGACCTGGAACTATACTGCCATCAAAAGTAGTAGAACAACAGCATGGTTAGGGGCAGACATTGTTAGCCCCGTACAGAGAGAAGCATCACAGCCTTTGGGACGTCCTTGGGTTCGTATGTGTCCTACCTTGGGAGTTATTAAAAATACTTTTGCAGATAAAACCAACGATTCCCGTTATGACGGAACTTTTGTAACCACTTACAGAGGAAACTGGAACAAGAATGGAACGGGATTAACTACAGTTCCCGTACTTTATAATGCCAATAATCTGCCTGTACAGCCAGGAGGTGCTATTTTAAGCTTCCTTAATGATGACAGCCAGACTCCTTCTTATCCTACGGGAGCAGGGCAAAGTGGTGTGGGAGCAGGAACTCTGTCAGGAAGAGCAGACTGGGTCATTGCACCGAACGGAATCAGCAGAATTGTATATCCTGGTCTTTGGAAAATAGGAACTTACCGTACCGATGATCCAAACGGCTTAGGATATCCGAATGCAGGATTAACACGTCCTTTCAGCGTTGCCAAATTCTCAGAATTCTATTTTATTGCCGCAGAAGCAGCTGTAAAAGGGGCTTCAGGAGCTATGACAGCCAGAGATCTTATCAACGTCATCCGTGCCCGTGCCGGAAAATGGAAGTTCAATAATGCACAGAATACCGCTTATGTAGCAGATAACAGTGCCGCAATGACTGCTGCTACGCCATCTGTAATTACCATTGATTATATCCTTGCAGAAAGATCCCGTGAATATTACGGAGAATTCTACAGATGGTATGATCTGGTACGTACACAGAAGTGGGGAGATTATGCGGCAAGTTATCAGATTGGAGGAGCTTCTTATGGAGATCATGCTCCGCAAACGGTTACTAGAACGATAAAACCATTTCATTATCTGAGACCGATTCCTCAGAACCAGATCGATGCCATGGAAGTATCGGCAGATATTAAAGCAAAATATCAGAATCCGGGATACAATTAATTTCATTCTACATTCATATCAGTAACAGAGTAGGTGTGAAAAGCACCTGCTTTGTTTATCTGAATTAAATTTTAAAACTATGGAAAAAACCTGGCGTTGGTTTGGCAAAAAAGACAAAATAGCACTCAGCACACTTCGTCAAATAGGAGTAGAAGGAATTGTTTCTGCCCTGCACGATATCCCAAACGGAGAAATCTGGAATTCAGAGGCCATCAATGATTATAAAAACTATATAGAAAGCCACGGACTTCGCTGGTCTGTTGTGGAAAGTCTTCCCGTAAGCGAAGCCATCAAATACGGAGGTGAAGACCGTGACTCTTTAATAGAAAATTATATCACAAGCCTTAAAAATCTGGGTAAAGCAGGAGTTAAAACAGTTTGCTACAACTTTATGCCTGTTCTCGACTGGGCAAGGACCGATCTTTTTCACGAATGGGAAGATGGTTCATCCTCACTTTATTTTGACAAAGCCAAGTTTGCGTACTTCGAAATTCATATCCTTAAAAGGGAAGGTGCAGAAAACGATTACAGTCCGGAAACCCTTCAAAAAGTAGAAGAATTAAAAAATACATTAACAGAAAAAGATAATCATGACCTGATAGACTCAGTCATTGTAAAAACACAGGGATTCGTGAATGGAAATATCAAAGAAGGTGAATTGAATCCTGTAGAAAAGTTCAAAAGTCTGCTGGCTTTGTACGATGGTATAGATAAGCATCAGCTTCGTCAGAACATGAAATATTTCCTTGAAAAAATAATGCCTGTCTGTGAAAAATGGAGTATCCAGATGTGTGTACATCCTGATGATCCGCCTTTTTCATTACTGGGATTACCAAGAATAGTGACCAATGAAGAAGATATTGACTGGCTGCTGCAGGCTGTTGATAACCCTCACAACGGAGTAACCTTCTGTGCCGGATCTCTCAGTGCCAACCTTCAGAATGATGTTCCAAAGCTTGCGCAAAAATTTGCTCACCGTACCAAATTCGTTCACCTGAGAAGTACAAATGTCTTTGAAAACGGCGATTTCATCGAGGCTCATCATCTGGGAGGAAGAGGAAAGCTCATTGAAGTGATCCGTGTATTCGAAAAAGAAAATCCTGATCTTCCTATGAGGATTGACCATGGTAGACTTTTATCGGAAGATATTGACAAAGGATATAATCCCGGTTACTCATTTTTAGGAAGAATGCTGGCATTGGGCCAGATAGAAGGAGTAATGGCTGCCGTTCAGTCAGAATTACAGAAAAATTAATCTGCGTTTGTAATAAAATAGTAAAAAGTAAAATGAAAGACCTGTTTAGTATTAAAAACAAAGTAGCAGTCATCACAGGGGCTTCGGGCGTTTTGGGAGGCAGCCTTGCCAAAAGTTTTATAGAGGCCGGAGCAAAAGTTGTCGCACTGGGAAGAAACCAGGAAACACTGGATGCCCGGGTAAAAGAACTGACAGATTTGGGCGGGGATGCACTTGCTGTAGAAGCCAATGTGATGGATATTGAAAGCCTTGAAGCCGCTTCCTTGAAAATAAAAGAAAAGTATGGCAGCATTGATATTCTGCTCAATATAGCAGGTGGAAACATTCCGTTAGCAACCTTATCACCCGAACAGTCATTTTTTGATATGGATATGAAAGGATGGGCTGAGGTTACCGATCTCAATATCAACGGGACAGTTTACCCCAGCTATGTTTTCGGAAAAGTAATGGCGGAGCAGGGAAGCGGAAACATTATTAATATTTCTTCCATGGCTGTGTATTCAGCAATTACAAGAGTAGCCGGATATTCTGCCGCCAAATCCGCAATCACCAATTTTACCCAATGGCTGGCCTCTGATCTGGCATTGAAATTCGGAGATAAAATACGCGTTAATGCTGTAGCACCAGGATTTTTCATTGGTGATCAGAACCGTGCTATTCTGTTGAATCCGGACGGAAGCTTAACCGAAAGAAGTAAAAAAGTAATGGCCAAAACACCCATGCAGAGATTTGGAGAAGTAGAAGAACTGAATGGGGTTGTACAGTTTCTGTGTTCAGATGCTGCAAGTTTCATCACAGGAGCACTGATTCCTGTTGACGGAGGTTTCAGCGCATTCAGCGGAGTATAAAAAGCTAATTTCTTCATATCATCAAACAGGACCTTAATGGTTTCATTAAGGGTTCTGTTTTTAAAATGCCGGCTTTCATGAAGTCAGAAATAAACGACAATTAAAATCCAGGATTGTAACAACAAATAATGAGTAATTCCACTAAAAATAAAGACGTTTTCGGAGAATTGTTTTTGCTTGAATCAGCAAAAGCAGAAAATCTGTATTTCGGTTATGCTAAAGATATGCCGGTTATTGATTATCACAATCATCTTGAGCCAGATGTTATTTCTGCCAATCAGAACTTCCGTTCTCCAACGGCTATCTGGCTGGATGGTGACCATTACAAATGGAGAGCCATGAGAAATTTTGGCATTGATGAACAGTTTATTTCAGGAAATGCTTTAGATCAGGAAAAATTCATGAAATGGGCCGAAGTGGTGCCTTATACCCTTCGCAATCCGCTGTTTCACTGGACGCATCTGGAACTCAAAAATACTTTTGGTATCAACAAATATTTATCACCCAATAATGCAGATACGGTGTATCATCAGATGAATGAAAGTCTGCAGACAGACGGCTTTTTACCACAATCCATCATTCAGAATTTTAAGGTAGAAGCGTTGTGCACTACAGATGATCCTGCAGATGATCTGGTTCATCATAAAGCTTTAAAAAGCAGCAGCTTCCAGACAGCTGTTCTTCCGGCTTTCCGCCCTGATGGTTATATTAATATGATTAATCCCGAACAGTATCTTTCAGGAATTAAAAAGCTTGAAAAGGTCTGTGGGTTTTCCATCGTGTCAGCTTCTGATCTGTTGAATGCACTTCAGTCCAGAATCAATTATTTTGTGGAAGCAGGGGCAAAAGTAGCCGATCACGGCTTTGAATATTTTCCGGATACCACAAAGTGGAATCAAAACCTTGAAAAAGAGTTTTCAGAATTCCTGAAAGGGAATATTTCAACATTTTCCGATCCGGATGCCTTATGTGGCTATATGCTGAAAGAGCTTTGCAAAATGTATGCAGAAAAAGGCTGGGTACAGCAGTTTCATGTAGGGGCAACCCGAAACAACAATTCAGAAATGTTCAGAAAAATGGGAGCCAATGCAGGATATGATGCCATTGGAGAACCATATTATGCACAGCGATTGAGCGTTTTGCTGGATGCATTGAATTCAGAAGAAAAACTGGCCAAAACCATTATATACAATCTGAATCCGGCATTTAATGAAGTTCTGGCATCCCTTGCCGGAAACTTCAATGAAGGAGGAATCAAATCCAAGGTACAGTTTGGAGCAGCCTGGTGGTTTCTTGATCAGCTCGACGGGATGACCAAACAGATGAACACACTTTCCAATATCGGTTTGATAAGCACTTTTGTCGGCATGTTGACCGATTCCCGAAGCCTGCTGTCATTCTCAAGACATGATTATTTCAGAAGGCTTTTGTGCAATCTGTTCGGAAGTGAAATGGAAAGAGGTCTTCTTCCCGATGATGAAAAATGGGTAGGAAAGATCATTCAGGATATCTGTTATCACAATACAAAAAATTATTTTGAAATCTAATACCATGCAGGACTCGACGAAAATACTATGTTTCGGGGAACTGCTTCTCCACTTTGCCCCGGATTCCGAAGGAAACTGGTTGAACGAGCAGTCTCTGAAAATGTATGTGGGCGGTGCCGAATACAATGTAGCGGCAGCACTTTCCCAGTGGAAGAATTCTGTGAAATTATTATCAGCTTTACCTGAGAATTTTGTTGGAAATCACTTAGAATTTCAGCTTAACAATAAAGGAATAGAAGTTCTTGCAGAAAAAACTCAAGGGAGAATAGGAACATTTTACCTTTCTTTTGATGGAGATATGCAGAACGCTTCAGTGGTTTACGACCGATTTCCGTCTGTTTTTACCCAGTCGGATTTTGAAACTTTCAGTGATGATGAACTATTTTCAGGAGTAAAATGGCTGCATATCAGTACCATCACACCGGCATTGAGTGACAACGCATTCCATAAATGTCTGCAAATCATGAAAGAAGCCAGAACAAGAAATATTACAGTTTCTCTGGACCTGAATTACAGAGCATTGCTTTGGCAAAACCAGAATCCTCACAAAATTAAAGAGCTGATGCCTTTTGTGAACGTTCTTATGGGAAATATCTGGTCTGTTGGGCAGTTCCTGGATATTCCGGTTAAATATGAGCTTAACGGAAAATTCGATGATGAAAATCTTCTGAAACAGGCTGGAAAAACAGCGTTGGAAATCCGGAAACAGTTCCCGGCTGTGGAAAAAATTGCAAATACTTTCCGCTTTACAAACGGAGAACAGGTAAATTACTTTGCCACCTTATTTGCTGATGAGAAACTTTTGATTTCAGAAAAATATAATTCAGATAAAATCGAGGAAAGGGTAGGAAGCGGTGATTCTTTCATGGCCGCCTTGATTCATGGAATTTTAAAAGGAAATTCTGATGAGCAGATCCTTGAGGATGCGACAAAAGTTGCTTTTAAAAAACTTTTTGTAAAGGGAGATACCATTGATGAAAGCATAAATATCGAGAAATTATGAGTGAAATACTACAAAAATAAAAGACCAGAAAATAGTTCCGTTATTCTATAACGAATCGTTTGAGGTCTCAAAAAATATCGTAAAAGCTTTATACGAAGCAGGAATCCGTGTGATAGAATATACCAACCGCGGTCATCAGGCATTGGAAAATTTCACTAAGCTGAAAGAAATTTCCCATACAGAATTTCCTGATCTTCTGTTAGGAATCGGGACGGTAAAAAACATACAGGAAATGGATGATTATGCTAACGCAAAAGCAGATTTCATCATTACACCGGTTATCAGTGAAGCATTGGTAAACCATGCTCTCGAAAAAAATCTCCT
Organism: Chryseobacterium sp. PCH239; assembly: GCF_018924625.1. Classification (NCBI taxonomy): domain Bacteria; kingdom Pseudomonadati; phylum Bacteroidota; class Flavobacteriia; order Flavobacteriales; family Weeksellaceae; genus Chryseobacterium; species Chryseobacterium sp. PCH239. Next base: position 842,710 of record NZ_CP073027.1, on the reverse strand, counting down.
TCTGATTCCGGGCTGCTTTACCCCTTCTGATATCAATATCGCGCATCAGAATGGGTTAACACTGGTTAAAATATTTCCGGCTGATGCCTTAGGAAAGAACTACATCAAATCGGTACAGCCTGTTTTTCCGGGAATGAATTTTATGCCCACCGGAGGAATCCATGCTGAAACTGAAGATATCAGTGAATGGCTCAATGGAGGTGCCATAGCAGCAGGGCTGGGAAGCTCTCTCATCGGAAAAGATAATAATGAAGAAGAACTGACTCTGAAAACAAAAAAATTATTACAACAACTTAATCAATAACTCAATGCAGGCTCCTCAAAACCGCAATATAAGATGGTGGATGCTGTCTCTTGTCTTTCTCGCCACTACGATCAATTATCTTGACCGTCAGGTAATGGGTTTGCTGAAACCTTTGCTGGAAAAAGAATTCAGCTGGGATGAAAAAGATTACAGCTATATCGTCATGGCCTTTACCACGACATATGCCATCGGTTATATGGCGATGGGGAGGTTTATAGACAAGGTCGGAACCAAAATCGGGTATGCGGTTTCCCTTATTGTATGGAGTTTGGCCTCGATAGGACATGGTCTTGTCAAAAGTACCATCGGGTTTATCATTGCGAGAAGCACGTTGGGAATCAGTGAAGCAGGAAACTTTCCTGCTGCCATCAAATCAGTGGCTGAATGGTTTCCCAAAAAAGAAAGAGCACTGGCAACGGGAATTTTTAACTCAGGAGCGACGGTGGGAGCTATTTTGGCGCCGCTATTGGTTCCGTTCATTCTTGGGCATTACGGCTGGAGGCAGACTTTTGTGTGGATTGGAGCTTTGGGCATGATTTGGATTGTCCTTTGGTGGAAATTTTATGCCGTACCGGAAAAAACAAAAAATCTCAGCAAGGAAGAACTGCAGTACATTAAAAGTGATCAGGCTGAAAAAGCAGAAGAGAAAACGAAAATTCCTTTATCGGAATTACTCAAATATAAAGTAACATGGTCGTTTGCCATCGGTAAAATGTTAACCGATCCTATCTGGTATTTCTTCATGTTCTGGCTGCCGGCCTATTTCTCGGATGTATTTAAAATGGATTTAACAAAACCATCGCTTCCGTTAATTATTATTTACAGCGGAACCACGATCGGAAGTATTGGTGGAGGATATCTCTCATCATTTCTGATCAAAAAAGGCTGGGCCATCGGAAGAGCAAGAAGCATTACCATGTTATTGTTTGCTTTGATGGTAGTTCCGGTCATGTTCTCAAAATATGTAGATAATATGTGGATGATCACAATCATCATTGCCTTTGCAACAGCTGCACATCAAGGATGGGGAGCCAATCTTATGACTACGGTCGGAGATCAGTTACCCAACAATTATGTCAGTTCTGTCATTGGTTTTGGCGGAATGCTGGGCTCAGCGGCAGGAATTATTTTTCCGCTTTTTATCGGAATTGTTCTCGACGCTTTTAAAAAATCAGGAAATATCAACGGGGGCTACAACATTATATTTTTCATAGCCGGAATTTCCTATGTTACAGCCTGGGGATTAATTAAAATAGTCAACCGGAAGAAAACCGCTTAAAATATATAACGATCGGTAAACGATTATAATGATAAATATAAATGCCATTTGCTGAGTATAACGCCTTGGCGAACCTTAAAAAGATAGTCGTTAAAAAATTTGCGGACTTAGCGTTAAAAAGAACAACACCTATTCAAAAATATACATTTTAAAAACTATAAAAAAAGAATAACAATGAAACAGAATATAATGAATTTAGCTTTTTTCAGGAATAAAACGAATATCCTTGCAGCAGCAGCTTTGCTCTCGGTGACTACTATTTCTGCCCAGACTTTCTCAGACTTCAATTACCGTGGAAACGATAAAATATACAATGATAACCCTCTTAAACCAGACGAATTTTATTCCCCGATTCTTCAGGGCTGTTATCCCGATCCCAGTATTACCAGAAAAGGCGAAGATTACTATCTCGTAAACTCTTCATTTTCAATGTTTCCGGGAGTTCCTATTTTTACTTCTAAAGATCTTGTGAACTGGAAACAGGTAGGGCACGTTTTGGACAGACCTTCACAGCTTAAGGTTGAAAATTCAGGCGTTTCCCATGGAATTTATGCCCCGGACATCAAATACAATCAGCACAACGATACTTTTTATATGATCACTACCCAGTTTGCAGGTGGTATTGGAAATATGGTCGTAAAAACCAAAGATCCAGCAAAAGGATGGAGCGAAGTGCAGAAACTCAATTTTGAAGGTATTGATCCTGCTATTTTCTTTGATGATGATGGAAAAGCATATATCGTTCATAATGATGCTCCACCACAAGGTAGCGAGCAGTACAACGGCCACCGTGTGATTAAGATGTGGGATTATGATCTCGAAAAAGACCAGGTAGTTCCGGGTTCGGATAAAATTATTGTAAACGGAGGTGTAGACCTTTCCCAAAAACCCATCTGGATTGAAGGGCCTCATATTTACAAAAAGAATGGCAAATATTACCTGATGTGTGCAGAAGGAGGAACCGGTGGTAATCACAGTGAAGTTATTTTTATGTCCGATTCTCCCAAAGGACCTTACGTTCCAGCTGATAATAATCCGATTCTGACGCAGCGCTATTTCCCAAAAGACCGAAAGGAAAAAGTAGACTGGGCAGGTCATGCAGATCTGGTAGAAACACCGGAAGGCCAATATTATGGAGTATTTCTGGCAATACGTCCGAACGAGAAAAACAGAGTCAACAAAGGCCGTGAAACATTCATCCTTCCAGTTGACTGGAGCGGAAAATACCCGGTTTTCCAAAACGGGCTGGTTCCAATGAAACCAAAACTGAAATTACCTGCTGGAGTTCAGAATCAAAACGGACAAAACGGATTTTTACCCAATGGAAACTTTACTTATGCTGATAAGCTGACCGATAAAAACCTTGACTACCGATGGATTGCCATGCGCGGACCTCGTGAAAACTTCATTACTGCAACAAAAAATGGTGTAAAAGTGAATCCAATGGAAACGAACATCAAAGCGTTGGCTCCGATTTCATCTTTGTTCCACAGATTACAGCACGAAGACTTCGAAACTTCCGTAACCCTGGATTATAAACCAAAATCGCAAAAAGAATTGGCTGGAATTACCCTCTACCAAAGCGAAACATTCAATTATGTTTTTGGAATCACGAAAAAAGATAAAGATTTCTACATCGTATTGGAAAGAACAGAAAAAGGACAATCAAAGCTGATCGCCAGCGAGAAGATTTCATTATCCAAACCGGTTAAACTGCAGGTTGTTGCCGATAAAGATGAACATAGCTTTAATTATTCACTGGATGGCACGAATTATAAAAATTTGGGAGGACCGGTTTCAGGAGATATTCTTTCTACTGATGTAGCGGGAGGCTTTACAGGAAGCCTTATCGGGCTTTACAGTACATCTTCCAATGATATTGTACCGAATTAAGTTAGTATTAGCAATGTCACACTGAGCTTGTCGAAGTGTTCCTTTTAAGATTGTAAAGAATTAAATCGAACCAAAATATCAAAACCTTGAAAATCAAAAAATCTTATATAGTTTCTTTATTGGGATTTATCGGGCTGAATCTTCTTTCAGCCCAGGTAAATCCTTCCGGAAAACAGAGTACTGCATTTACCAATCCCATCATCTGGGCAGATGCACCGGATTTATCCATTACCAGAAACGGAAACGATTTTTACCTGATCAGTACCACCATGCATCTGATGCCGGGAGCTCCGGTAATGCATTCCAGGGATTTGGTACATTGGGAAATGTCTGGTTATGTTTTCGATACTTTGAATGACAACTCGAAATATGATTTATTGAACGGAACCGTTTACGGCAGAGGTCAATGGGCTTCTTCAATCCGTTATCATAAAGGAAAATATTACGTTTTATTCTCTCCGAATGATGAACCTTTCAAATCTTATTTCTATGTGACTGATGATCCTGAAAAAGGAAAATGGAAGCTGATCACCAGAACACAGCATTTTCATGATGCTTCACTGTTTTTTGATGACGATAACAGAATATATGTTTTCACTTCCAACAAAGTTTTTGAACTGAGCCCCGATTTTAAAGAAGTGATCGGAAATCCGGATGGAACTGAGGTATTTCAGAAAGATGCTTCGGAAACCGGACTTCTGGAAGGCAATCAGATCATCAAAAGAAACGGGAAATATTATATGATGATGATATCCTGGCCCAAAAACGGAAAACGCCGCCAGGTCGTCTACAGAGCAGATAAAGTGATAGGCCCTTACGAGAAAAAAGTCGTTTTGGAAGACAATTTTTTAGGGGTCTCTTACGCAGGTCAGGGCGCTTTGATTGATGATAAAAACGGAAACTGGTATTCTCTTATTTTTCAGGACAGAAATGGAGTAGGACGTGTTCCGCTGCTGCTTCCCGTACAATGGGAAAATGACTGGCCGGTACTGGGAGATAACGGAAAAGTTCCTCTGAAGGGAGAAGTTCCGCTTCCGCTATTCAAAGCAAAAAATCATCTTGTAGAAAGCGATGAGTTCTCTGATAAAACAATGAAAATCCAGTGGCAATGGAATCATAATCCGGTGAATGAAGCCTGGTCTTTATCCGAAAGAAAAGGCTTTCTGAGACTGAAAACCAGTAGGGTAGTAGATAATCTGTACGCAGCACCCAATACTTTAACTCAAAGAATGGAAGGTCCGGTCTCTTCAGCGGTTGTAGCAATGGATCTCAAAGGAATGAAAGATGGAGATGTTGCAGGTTTCAGCGCCTTCAACGGGGATTCCGGGATTTTGTCAGTAGTAAAGGAAGGTAAAGAAAAATTCATTGTTTTTTCAGCAAATGAAGTAAGCCTGGAAAGCAAAACCAAAGCGATTACAGGAGTTAAAAAAGAAGAGAAAAAACGGATTCCTCTCAATTCGGATACGGTTTTTCTCCGTATTGATGCTGATTTCAACCTCGGGAAAGATCTTGCAGACTTTTATTACAGTACCGATCAGAAGAAATGGACCGAAATGGCAAAAGACTACAAAATGATCTTTGATTACCGGAGATTTTTTATGGGATCCAAATTCGCAGTTTTCAATTATGCCACTAAAAATGCCGGAGGTTTCGTAGATGTTGATTTTTTTAGGATCAATGAAACTGGAAAATAATAAGCAGAAGCAAAGAAAATGTGTGATAAATAAGCAAAAAAATAATACGCTATTATTTTTTTAACTGAGATAATAAGTGTTAAAACTACAAATAAAAATCATGAATAAGTCAGTTGTATTAGCATTAGGTTTCATGCTGTCAGGAGTTTTTATTTCTGCACAGGTTTTTGATAAAAAAGTACCACAGGATTTCGATACAGAAAAAAAGGAAATTCCACACGGAAAAATTGATACTATACAGTATTCTTCGGCAACGGTTGGAACTACACGTAAAGCTTTGGTATATACGCCTCCCGGATATAAAAAAGGTGCTCAATATCCCGTTCTATATCTGCTACACGGTATTGGAGGAGATGAAAAAGAGTGGTTTAAAAATGGAACTCCGCAAATTATTTTAGATAATCTCTATGCCAAAGGAAAACTTTCTCCCATGATCGTTGTACTTCCCAACGGCCGGGCGATGATGGACGACAGGGCAACCGGAGACATCATGGCAAAGGATAAAGTAGAAGCTTTTGCAACCTTTGAAAAAGACCTACTGAATGATCTGATTCCCTTTGTAGAAAAAAAATATCCTATTAAAAAAAACAGAACTGACAGAGCGATTGCCGGACTTTCCATGGGTGGTGGACAGACCCTGAATTTCGGACTGGGAAATATCGATAAGTTCGCATGGGTGGGAGCCTTTTCCGCAGCTCCAAATACAAAAGAACCTCAAGTTCTTCTCCCGGATCCATCCAAAGCTAAAGATTTACAACTTCTCTGGATCTCATGCGGAGACCAGGACAGGCTAATGCCTTTCAGTAAAAGAACGAGTGACTATCTTACAGACAATAAAATTCCCCATATTTTTTATATAGAACCGGGCGGTCACGATTTCAAAGTGTGGAAAAATGATCTGTATCTGTTCTCACAGTTGCTTTTCAAACCTGTCAATCAGGACGAGGTCAATCGTATTCTGAAGTCACAATAAATACAGGATTAAGCTTTTAAATCCAAATTTCTATGAATATCCGTACAATACATATAAGTTTCATTCCGCTGATAGGTTTATTTTCAATGGGAACTGCGCAGAACCCTATTATTCAGACCAATTACACTGCAGACCCAGCACCAATGGTGTACAATGACAGGCTGTACGTGTATACCACACACGATGAGGATGACTCCACCTGGTTTACCATGAACGACTGGAAAGTGTATTCCACCAATGATATGGTCAACTGGACAGATCACGGAACAATTCTTTCCTATAAAGATTTCGACTGGGCAAAACGCGATGCCTGGGCCGCACAATGTTTAGAAAGAAACGGAAAGTTTTTTTATACGTTCCGATGTGGTCCAAAACCAATAATAAAGGCGCTATAGGGGTTGCCGTTGGCGACAGTCCGTTGGGGCCTTTTCATGATCCGCTGGGAAAACCTCTTGTTCAGAGCGAATGGGGAGATATTGATCCCACCGTTTTTGTGGATGATGACGGACAGGCTCATATGTATTGGGGAAATCCTAAATTAAAATACGTAAAGCTGAATGAAGATATGATCTCCTATTCCGGAAATATTACAGAAGTTCCGATGATCGAAGAATCATTTGGAAAAAGGGACGGAAAACCTAACCAGGAAAGACCCACAAAATACGAGGAAGGCCCGTGGCTGTACAAAAGGAAAAACCTGTATTATCTTTTCTGGCCAGGTGGTCCGCTTCCTGAATTCATAGGCTATTCTACAGGTAAAACAGCACAGGGACCCTGGAAATATGGAGGAATTGTTATGCCTACGGAAGGGAAGTCATTCACCAATCATCCCGGTGTTATTGATTTCCGGGGGAAAACCTATTTCTTTTATCACAATGGTGCATTGCCGGGCGGAAGCGGGTTTACAAGATCAGTAAGTCTGGAAGAGGTTACCTTCAATAAAGACGGATCCATTTCGCCATTTAAAATGACTAACGGAATTACAAAAGCTATCGCAACAGTTAATCCTTATTCATTCAATCAGGCAGAAATGATTGCCTGGTCGGAAAATGTAAAATCCTATCAGAATAAAGAGGTTGGTGTTTTCATCAAAGCAAAGAAAAATGGAGCGTATACCAGTGTAAAGAACGTTGATTTCCGGAAAAAAGGAGCTAGTTCTTTTTCTGCAAGGGTCGGAACTACCCATAACAGTGACGTCACAATGACCATTCATTTGGATGCTGTGAACGGACCGGTTGCTGCAACGGTAAAGGTTCCGCTGACGGGCGGTGATGACCGCTGGGAAACCGTAAAAGTTCAGTTGACTGAAAAAATTACCGGCATTCATGATCTGTATTTTGTATTCAATGGAAAAGCCTCAACAGATATTATGTATTTCGATTACTGGACCTTTCTTGAAAATAATGAGTTATGAGAAAAAAAATTTTATATATCGTATTCAGCCTGTTTCTGATCAGCAAAGGTTTTGCACAGGTAGCAGAGATTTCAAGTCCGGATGGACACCTGAAGCTTCAGGTTTTTTCAGAAGGGGGAAAAGCATCGTATAATGTTATCCTTCAGGGAAAAGCAATGCTTGAAAAATCCCCGCTGGGTTTGGTAACCAATGAGTCCGATTTTTCAAAGGATCTGAAATTTGTGGACAGCAAAAAAGATATCATTTCTAAGAAATATACGAACGAAAAAATCAAAAAATCTGAGATTGATTACAAAGCCAATACTTTATCGGTTAATTTCATCAATGCAGATCAGCATCAAATAAGCATTGAATTTCAGGTCAGCAACAACAATATTGCTTTCCGTTACAATATTCCACCGATGAAAGAACGGCTGAGTGTTGTGGTACAGTCAGAAACCACAGGGTACAGATTTCCGTCACAGACTACTACTTTTCTTTCACCTATGATGAAACCGATGACAGGTTTTGCCCGCACAGCGCCAAGTTATGAAAGTGGTTATAAAGCTGATGCTGAGCTGGGAATACCATCCGATTATGGATACGTTTTCCCGGGTCTGTTCCATATCGGAAATGAAGGCTGGGTATTACTTTCTGAGACAGGAGTGAACAGTACATATTGTGCCTCACACCTTGAAACCACAGCAGAAAAAAGCCTTTACAAAGTAGCATATCCGAGCATTGCTGAAAATAACGGTTTCGGAAGTACCGGAGCAGCCGTTTCTCTTCCCGGAAAGACACCGTGGAGAACAATTACAGTAGGCAGCTCCCTGAAACCCATCGTAGAAACTACCATTCCTTTTGATGTGGTAGATCCGATGTATGAGCCTTCACAGAAGTATCAGTTCGGAAAATCTACCTGGAGCTGGATTCTGTGGCAGGATAACAGTATGAACTATGATGATCAGGTGAAATTCATAGACCTTGCTGCTGCGCTGAAATATCAGTTTATTCTTATGGATGCGCTTTGGGATAAAAACATAGGAAAAGACCGCATGAAAGAGCTTATTCAATATGCAAAATCTAAAAATGTCGGGGTATTACTCTGGTATAATTCCAACGGTGCTGCGAATGATGCACCCATGGGACCGAGAAATAAAATGAGTTCATCCGTTGAACGGAAAAAGGAAATGAAATGGCTGAAAGAATTAGGCGTAAAAGGACTGAAAGTGGATTTCTTCGGAGGAGACAAACAGGAAACCATGCGTCTTTACGAAGATATTCTGTCGGATGCCAATGATTACGGATTAACCATTATTTTCCATGGAGCCACTGTACCGAGAGGCTGGGAAGTAATGTACCCGAATTATGTAGGAAGCGAAGCCGTTCTTGCCTCAGAAATGCTTTATTTCTCAGAAGATGTACGGAAACAGGAAGCTTTTTTTGCCACACTTCATCCTTTCATCAGAAATACAGTGGGAAGTATGGAATTCGGAGGTACTTTCCTCAATACGTATTTAACGGAATCCAACAGAGACAAAAATAAAAGGCATACCACAGATGGCTTTCAGCTGGCTACAGCAGTCCTGTTTCAGAATCCCGTTCAGATGTTTGGCATCATGCCGAATAATCTGACCGATGCTCCGGAATTTCAGCTCAGCTTTATGAAAGAAGTTCCGACACTTTGGGATGAAACAGTCTTCATAGACGGCTATCCCGGGAAGTATGCCGTGGTTGCGAGAAGACATGCGGATCAATGGTATGTGGCTGGTGTAAATGCTGAGAAGCAATCCCAAAAACTGAAAATAAAGCTTCCGATGTTTGCAGGGAAAACAGTTAGATTCATTAATGATGATGCGCAGGGAAATTCATCAGAAAAAGAAGTGAAAGTAAATGAAAAAGGGGACTTTACGATTGAAATTCAGCCGAACGGAGGATTTGTAGTAAGAAATTAAAGATTGATAAACAAAAAAAGGAAAAATGCGCTTCAAAAACTTATACCTCTTCATCATTTCGGGATTTTTGGCTTCCTGCTCTTCCTCCCAGAGTTTGGAGAAGCAATCATCCAAAGGCCAATGGCTCACTACCTGGGCAACAGCTCCCCAATTGGTAGAACCTAAAAACCTTCCGCCGGAACCGGGGCTTTCGGGGAATACCCTGCGTCAGATTGTGCGTGTATCTGTAGGTGGGAAAAAATTGCGGTTACGTTTTTCCAACAAGTATTCCATGGATAGTCTGGCGGTAAAAGCGGTTTCCATTGCTGTTCCGTCCGATAGCAGCAATGTGGATGCAGCTACCATCAGATCATTAACGTTTGAGAAGAAAAACAGTTTTAAAATTGCTCCCGGATCTGATATTTATTCTGATGAAGTAAACTTTAACCTGAAGCCTAATTCGTTACTGGCTATTACAATTTCCTATACAAAAGTAACCCAATCTGTCACCGGACATCCGGGTTCAAGAACAACCTCTTTTATTGTTAAAGGTGTGCAAGCGAGTGCTGCTATATTTAAAAATCCTGTAAAAACAGATCATTGGTATTCGCTTTCTAACATCGATGTAAAGACAGGTGAACCCTCGTATGCGGTCGCTATTATGGGAAATTCCATTACCGACGGAAGAGGATCGGGAACCAATAAACAGAATCGCTGGCCGGATATTTTTTCGCAGCGGTTACTGGCGAATCCTTCAACCAGGAATGTAAGTGTCCTTAATTTCGGGATTGGTGGGAATTGTGTGGTGCGTGGCGGTTTGGGTCCTACAGCATTAGACCGTTTCGATTATAACATCCTCAATCAGCAGGGCGTAAAATGGCTGATCATTCTGGAAGGAGTGAATGATCTGGGAGGAACAAGAGATGCTGATGATGCCTCCAAAAGAATAGAAGAACTGATTGCCGCTTACCAGGTGATGATCAATAAGGCACATGCTAACGGAATCAAAGTGTACGGAGCAACAATTCTTCCTTTTGGAAAGTCGTTCTATGACAAACCTTTCCGTATCGAGGCCTGGAAAAAAGTAAATGACTGGATAAGAAACAGCGGAAAATTTGATGCCGTCATCGATTTTGCAAAACAAATGCAAAGTGAAAATCCGGAAGTCATCTTAAACGATATGCACGATCATGATTTTCTTCATCCCAATGAGGCCGGCTACAGGAGAATGGGAGAATTTGTGGATCTGAACTTATTTAAAAATTAAAATCAAAAAGATATAGTATGAATTTTACAAAAAACATTTCGCTGTTTCTTACGTTGTTGTTTATATTTTTTGTAAAAGCAACCGAACCATTTATTTCTTTTGCTAAGACAGAAAATTCGATGGTATTGAAAGAACGCAATTCAGGTTTGATGCTTTTTTCAGACAGCGATTCGGATAAAGGAATTCTGCGTGCCGTTGCGAATCTTCAATCTGATTTTCAAAAAGTAACTGGTGTTCAGCCTAATCTGGTTTCCCAAAACTCTGGTGTGAACGGAATGATCATCATTATTGGTGAAGCAGGTAAAAGCAAGACCATTGATGATTTAATTCGTCAAAAAAAGCTGGATGGAAAAGCATTAACAGGGAAAAGAGAAAAATATATCATTCAGAATATCAGCAATCCTTTTCCGGGCGTTTCCGAAGCCATTGTGATTGCAGGTAGTGATAAAAGGGGAACAATTTATGGAATTTATGAAATGTCTAAGCAGATAGGTGTTTCACCATGGTATTATTGGGCTGACGTTCCGGTTGAGAAAAAAGAAAATGTATACTTTAAAAAAGGAATTTATACAGACGGAGAGCCTGCTGTAGAGTATCGTGGTATTTTCCTTAATGATGAAGAGCCCTCGTTGGGAGGCTGGGCCAGAGCAACCTTTGGTGGAGTAAACAGTAAGTTTTATGAAAAAGTTTTTGAGTTGATCCTGCGACTCAAAGGAAACTATATCTGGCCGGCAATGTGGGGAAAGGCATTCTATGACGATGATCCTCTTAGCGGGCCGTTAGCCAATGAAATGGGTATTGTCATGGGAACTTCCCACCATGAGCCTATGGCTTTGGCACAAACCGATTGGCACAGGTATATCAAAAAAAATAATCTCCCGAATGTCTGGGATTATGCCAAAAATGCGGAAGTTTTACAAAAATTCTGGAAATCCGGAATGGAGAGAAGCAAAAACTGGGAAAAACTCGTTACAGTAGGAATGCGGGGTGATGGTGACGAAGCAATGGGAGAGGGAACCAATATTTCCCTGCTGGAGAAAATTGTAAAAGACCAGCGTAAAATCATCGCTGAGGTTACCGGAAAAAAAGCTGAGAAAACACCTCAGGTCTGGGCATTGTATAAAGAAGTTCAGGACTATTATGATAAAGGAATGAGGGTTCCGGATGATGTTATTCTGCTTTTCTGTGATGATAACTGGGGAAATGTAAGAAAGCTTCCGGACCTTTCAAAGCCTTTGCATAAAGGAGGATATGGAATCTATTACCACTTCGATTATGTAGGTGGCCCGAGAAACTCCAAATGGATCAACATAAGCCCTATCCAGAGAGTCTGGGAACAGATGAACCTTTCCTATGAACATAAAGTAGATAAGCTTTGGGTCGTGAATGTAGGAGATTTAAAACCTATGGAGTTTCCGATCAGTTTTTTCCTGGAAATGGCCTGGAATCCGAAGCAGTTTAATGCTAAAAACCTTTTGGAATATACTGAGAAATGGGCTGCTCAGCAGTTTGGTGAAAAACATGCAAAAGAAATTGCCGGGATGATTAATCTGTATTCCAAATACAACAGAAGAGTAACTCCTGAAACGCTTGACAGCAAAACGTACAGCCTAGAGAATTACCATGAATTTGAAACGGTTTTAAATGATTACAGAGCATTGGCCGTAGAAGCTTTACGGTTAAAAGAGCAGATTCCGGCTGAGTACCAGGATGCATATTATCAGTTGGTTTTGTATCCGATTGATGCATGCAGTAATTTATACGAAATGTATTATGCTGTGGCAAAAAACAGGGAACTGGCAGCGAAAAAAGATCCGGGAGCCAATTTCTACGCAGATAAAGTGAAGGCATGTTTTGAAAGAAACGCTTATCTGGATAATCAATACAATAATGTGATTGCCGGAGGAAAATGGAAGCATATGATGGATCAGATGAGGATAGGATATAAAAGCTGGGCAGACGGAAAAGAAAATATAATGCCTGAAGTCACCTATATTTCTGAAGCTGAGGTTCCCAAAGAAAAAATATTTCAGGAGAAAAACGGCTATGTTTCCATTGAAGCAGAAAATTTTGCAAGAATGAGCAACTCTAACCAGATTCATTGGGAAGTGATTCCTGATTTCGGAAAAACAAAGTCGGGAGTGACAACATTTCCACAGAATGCCTATCCGAAAGCTGATGAAAATATCTGGCTGGAATATGATATCAATTTTGAATCAAAAGGGGAGTTTGAAGTCCAGTTATTATTAGCTCCGACTTTAAATTTTAATCATAATAAAGGATTGCGTTACGAAATTTCTTTTGACAACGAAACTCCGCAAATTGTCAACTTCAATGGCTATTACAAAGGAGAATTGGGAAGATGGCAGTCCGAACATATTATTAAATCTATTACAAAGCATTCGGTTCAGCAGGCTGGAAAGCACATGTTACGTTTCAGAGTGCTGGAACCCGGCATTGTCCTTGAAAAGATACTGATCAACACCGGAGGATTAAAACCCTCTTACCTGGGCGCTCCGGAAAGCGAAATGCTTCGCTGATTGGCCCGATACTCATCACAAACAACACTTTAATTATGAAACATTAATCTTAATTCAAATTCCAATCTGAAATACAGTTCCCTCACAGAGAATGAAGAGAAAGAACAGCGAATGATTTTGTAAGCAACTTTATTTAACAGATCGCTGCCTGATATCATTCAGGGTATTTTCCTGACGGTTTTTGAAAATGAACCGTCTTGATGGGGAATCTATTGCCCTTACATTAATTGTCTTCAATCAAAATCACGACTATCTAAAACTAAACCATTATGAAAAAAATTTTAAAACTTCTCAGCATTCATTCTATATGTTTGCTTTTCAGCTGTCTGTTGCATGGGCAGCTTACTACGGTAAAAATTGATAAGAATACTGCTTATCAGAAAATAAGAGGATTCGGTGGATTTGTATGCAGTCCCCAGTTTGCCTATAATCATATGTCTGCATCAGAAATTCAGACGCTTTGGGGAGCTTCCAGTGAAGGTGGATATAATATTATGAGATTATATATTCCCGAAAACAGCAGCAACTGGAGTTCCGTACTGGCTACAGCACAGTTGGCCAAATCTATGGGGCTTACCATTTTTGCTTCGCCTTGGACCATGCCCGCAGCCTGGAAAACCAATAACCATGTGAATGCAGTGTATACTGATGCGAACGGAGTACAGCAGATCGGATATTTAAAGCCGGAAAACTATCAGGATTATGCCCTTTATCTTAACAGCTTTGTTACCTATCTCCAGAACAATGGAGTAGATCTTGATTATATCTCCATTCAAAATGAACCGGATGAAATGGCACAGTATCAGGGATGCATCTGGACCCCTGCACAGATTACTAATTTTATCAAAAATTACGGACAGCTTATCAACTGTAAAGTGATTGCCCCGGAAAGTGTGGGATTTACGGATAATTTTGCCAGTGCTTTGCTGGATCCTACAGCAATGGCTAATTTTGAAGTGTATGGCGGGCATCAATATGGGCTTATGCAGTCTACTTACAAACAATTTCAGAATTATAACAAAGAAATCTGGCAGACAGAATATCTGATCAACTGGAACTCATCATCTACCCAGCCGGCAAGAGATTTCAGCTGGAATACCGATGCATTTACCTTTGCCAGCAGCGTCAACAATGCTTTATTGGGTAATATCAATGCATGGATCCATTACTCTGCCAAACGCTATTATGGCTTAATGGGTGACGGAACTTACGGAACTCCCGCAGGTGTAATGACCAAAAGAGGCTATATTCTTTCACATTATGCCAAGTACACAACAGGAAAAACGAGAATAGAAGCTAAATGGGATGACAAAACCGGAGTTTTACAAGGCTCTTCTTATATTTCCCAGGATGGAAATCAGGTTGTTCTTATGGTCATCAATCCTTCTCAGAACACGTATAGCTTGAAGGTTGACTTGCCTTTTTACACAACTTCAGGAACAAAAGTATTGACCAATACACAATCCAATATGGTTACCACACCTATTTCTTTGAGTACAGCAACATTCCGGCCTACTGCTGATATCAGCCCTTCCAGTGTCATGACATTTGTTTTTAATAAAAGCAGCGACAGACCTGCTTCTCTGATGACAGGCGGAGATATTCATTATAATAAAATCGAAACACAAACTACTACCAGTACAGCTTTTGGGACAGGATTCAATATCAGCAATACAACGGTGACGTTCTCTAATCCAAGCCCTCTTATCAGTAATAATATGACTGCGGCTAACGGATATCTTCAGCTTAATGACCGGTACAATAAACTGATCCTGCATGTAAACAGCTATACAACAGCGGGACAAAGCTATTCAGACAATACGACTTTATATTACATCAACAGTCAGGGCGTAACGAAATCATATAATTACGGCAAGATTAATTTTCCGCAGGGAGGAAACTTCGATATCACCTTAGATATTTCAAGACAGGTGCTTACAGACGGGTGCAAAGGAATTTTAGGATTGAGAAATTCCAATTACAGCTCTGTACTGACCCTTAATCTGGGAGATGTTTATTTCAATGTAGGTAATGAAATTGCTTCAAAATTCGGAGGTACCTATTCCGCAAGCGACAGCTATCTGATGGATGCACTGGAAAATGGCTACTACACTTCTGTAGACTTCAGAAATGCAGCAGGAGTTACTTCCTCCAATAACTGGCAGCCTATGAGTGCTAACTCTAACAGCATTTATTATGTGAATTCAAACGTAAGTTCATCTGCCAATAATGTGATTTCAGGTACAGCTTGTTCAAATCTTGTCCTTTCCGGTCAGGGTATGGATTTTCAGGTGCCGTTTAACTTCACAGCCAATACAGCTTCTTACAGCCGTATATTTAATGGTTACGATGTGTTGATCCTTCCATTCCAGGCTAATATACCTTCCGGAGTTACCGCTTATCTGATGTCTCCGAATGCCAGTAATATCAGTTGTACCGCAATTTCAAACGGGATCATTCCTGCAAATACTCCGGTAATCATCAATGCTACAGGAAATATTACTTTCAGCGGTACAGGAAATGTTTCCACACCCAAAGCAATCACTGTGAATCAGATGAACGGAGTTTACCAGGGCATCAAAGTTCCGGCGAATGCTTATGTGCTGAAAACAGAAAACGGAGTAACAGGCTTCTATAAAATAACTGCCGGAAGTGAACCTGCAATAGGATCTTTCAAAGCATATCTTACAGAAGAAAACGCCTATTCAGCTAATGTTCTTCCTTTAAATTTCGGATCGTTAAGTGCCAGAAACATTTCTGCTGAAGCTAAAAAAGAAGGGATAAAAATATATCCTAACCCGGTAAAAGCAGACCTTTTCATTGATTCTGATTTGTCAGAAGCAACTGCCATCATTTTTGATGCTAGAGGAAGCGTTATCAGAACCGGGTTGAAAATAAATTCAGGGAAAAACCAAATTAATGTGGGGAATTTCCCGGCTGGTATTTACTTTATTGAGGTTACTCAAAAAAATAATACAGTCGTAAAACAAAAATTTATCAAAGAGTAAATTGAGTCCAAAGCCATCATGAGCACTGCTTATGGTGGCTTTATTTCCACAATCTGGTAGATGAAAACCAAAAGTAAGTAGGATTTATTCTTAATTTAAGTGTATTATTTACATTTATTTAAAATAGAACGTTATATTTGTTTTTCATTGCATTGTTGTTTAATGATACTGGCAATTTGTATAAAATAAGAATGAAAACATAATTATCCGTGAAAATCTGTAAAATCAGTGGGTTGAAATGATTAATCACAAAATCAACAACCATTTTTCGGACTTTGCTAACCCCATTCTTATAAAGAAATATGCGCAGTCATCTGTGAAAATCCGTGAAATCTGTGGTTAGAAAATCATTAATTACAGCATCCACAAAGTCTTAGGACTTTATTGAAACCATATACCTATGAAAAGAATTGTAATAATCCTATGTGCAACCCTTGCAGCACCTTTATTTTTTGCCCAGAGCCATTATAAATACCCATTCAGAAACCCGGATCTTCCGGTTAATGAAAGAATAGAGAACCTTCTTTCTTTATTGACCACAGAAGAAAAGATAGGAATGATGATGGATAATTCCCAGGCAGTTCCCCGTCTGGAAATTCCTGCCTACGGATGGTGGAATGAAGCAGTTCACGGAGTGGCAAGAGCAGGAACAGCCACAGTTTTTCCTCAGGCAATCGGGATGGCAGCCACATGGGATGTTCCGGAGCATTTGAAAACTTTTGAAATGATCTCTGATGAAGCACGGGCAAAATACAACAGATCTTTTGATGAAGCCCAAAAAACAGGGCGGTACGAAGGACTTACCTTCTGGACACCCAATATCAATATTTTCCGTGACCCAAGATGGGGAAGAGGCCAGGAAACCTATGGTGAAGACCCTTATCTTACCTCTATTCTCGGCGTTGCTGCAGTAAAAGGTCTGCAGGGAAACGACCCGAAATATTTTAAAACCCACGCTTGTGCCAAACATTTTGCAGTACACAGCGGACCGGAATGGAACCGCCACTCCTACAATGCAGAAATTTCAAAAAGAGATCTGTATGAGACCTATCTGCCGGCTTTTAAAGCATTGGTTCAGGAAGGGAATGTAAGAGAAGTAATGTGTGCTTACAATGCTTTTGACGGGCAGCCATGTTGTGCAAACAATACTTTACTTACTGAAATCCTCCGTGGAAAATGGAAGTATGACGGAATGGTAGTCTCAGACTGCTGGGCACTGGCCGATTTCTTTCAGAAAAAATACCACGGCACCCATCCTGACGAAAAAACAACCGCAGCAGATGCCCTGAAACATTCCACGGATCTGGAATGCGGAGATACCTATAACAATCTGAATAAATCTCTGGCAAGCGGACTGATTACCGAAAAAGATATCGATGCGTCGATGCGCAGAATCCTTAAAGGCTGGTTTGAACTGGGAATGCTTGATCCGAAATCTTCCGTTCACTGGAATACCATTCCGTATTCTGTAGTCGATTCTGAAGAACATAAAAAGCAGGCACTGAAAATGGCACAAAAGTCAATTGTGCTGATGAAAAACGAAAAGAATATTCTGCCTCTCAGCAGAAATATTAAAAAAATTGCCGTTGTAGGACCAAACGCTGATGACGGATTGATGCAGTTAGGAAACTATAATGGAACCCCTTCTTCCATTGTAACGATTTTAGAAGGAATCAAAACCAAATTCCCGAATGCTGAAATTATCTACGAAAAAGGAAGCGAAGTCACAGATCCTTCTTCCAGAACGTCATTATACCAGAATTTTATCAGTCAGAAAAACGGTGCGAAAGGAATGAAAGTAGCGTTTTTCAATAATAATGAATTCAAAGGGCAGCCGGCCAATACTTCCGTAAATTCTACTGCCATCAGCTACAACAGCTTTGGAGGAACCCGGCTTGCACCCAATGTAGGAAGAGAAAATACCTCAGCCATCATTTCAGGGATTTTCAAAAGTACCTACACAGGAGAGGTCGTGTTTTCTGCTTCCACTTCCGATATCTATACCCTTTTTGTGGACGGAAAAGAAATCGCAACAAGAAAAGGACCTGATGCAAGACATCCTTCAGAGTTTCCTGTAAAAATGGAAAAAGGAAAAGAATACCAGATAGAACTGCGTCATACACAAAAAGGAAAATATGTAAGCATCAGCTTTGAAGTCTACAGAAAAGACCCTGTTAATTTTGCTTCGGTGAGGGAAAAGGTGAAAAGTGCAGACGTCATTGTCTTTGCAGGCGGACTTTCTCCAAGTCTGGAAGGTGAAGAGATGATGGTAAATGCAGAAGGCTTCAGAGGAGGTGACAAAACTTCGATTGCCCTTCCTAAAGTGCAACGGGAACTGTTAGCGGAGCTTAGAAAAACCGGAAAACCTGTTGTTTTTGTTCTTTGTACCGGAAGTGCTCTGGGATTGGAACAGGATGAGAAAAATTATGATGCCCTGTTGAATGCCTGGTATGGCGGACAATCAGGAGGAACGGCCGTAGCAGATGTTTTGGCAGGGGATTATAACCCTTCAGGAAAATTACCCATTACCTTTTACAAAAACCTTGAGCAGCTGGATAACGCTCTTTCAAAGACAAGCAAACACGAAGGATTTGAGAATTATGATATGCAGGGAAGAACCTACCGTTATATGACGGAAAAACCTCTTTATCCGTTCGGGCATGGCCTGAGCTATTCAAAATTTGTTTATGGAGATTCAAAACTCAGCAAAAATACTATCAATACCAACGAAAATGTGACGATCACAATTCCGGTAACCAATGTTTCAGAAAGGGATGGCGAAGAAGTCGCTCAGGTCTATATCAAAAGAAATAATGATACCCAGGCACCGGTAAAAACGTTAAGGGCTTTTGAGAGGACTTTAATCAGATCTAAAGAAACAAAAAATATTCAGCTGACCCTCTCCAAAGATTCATTTGCCTTCTATGATGAAAAAGCAGATGATCTGGTTTCAAAACCCGGCGATTATACCATTTTTTATGGCGGAACTTCTGATGATGCCGTGTTGAAAAGCATTCCATTAACAGTAAAATAAAAATTGATTCAAGACAAATTGAGACATGCTTTAGTTTTCAAAATAACGATCTATGACAACCAAAAATAAAATATTTTCCATCGCGATTTCCCTCAGTGCTGCTTTTTTTTCGGCTCAGAATAATACGGTCCGTACCTTTAACCTGGATCTGAAAGAAACCTCTACACCTATTAAAATACAGCCCACCATGTACGGGATTTTTTTTGAAGACATCAATTTTGCAGCAGATGGCGGATTGTATGCTGAACTGATTAAAAACCGCAGTTTTGAATTTGACGAACCATTTACAGGATGGAAACAGCCCAACACAAAAACACTTTCTCCTAACCTGGATTCCGGGTTTCTGACCATTTATTCTGACCCTGCCAAAACCAATAAAAATTACGCAAGAATTACCGTTCTGAACGATAAAAATTATATTCTTGAGAATGAAGGATTCAGGGGAATAGGCCTTCATCAGGGAGAACAATATGATTTCAGTTTTGATCTCGAGAATGTTTCAGGAAATATTGCTGCGGTAAATGCAAGTCTTGTTGATGAAAATGGGAAGGAAATTTCTTCAGTTTCCACACTTATAAAAAGAAACGGATGGCAGAAGTATACAGCAGTTTTCAAAGCACCGAAAACTGTAGAAAAAGCAAAACTGCGGATTACATTTACCGGAAACGGCATTGTGAATATGGATATGATCTCACTTTTCCCACAAGACACCTGGAAAGGCAGAAAAGGAGGTTTGCGAAAAGACCTAGTTCAGAAATTATATGATCTGCAGCCCGGATTTTTGAGATTTCCGGGAGGTTGTATCGTAGAAGGAAGAACCTTGGCAGAACGCTATCAGTGGAAAAAAACAATAGGAAATATAGCAGACCGTGAATACCTTATCAATAAATGGAGTACAGGATTTCCGCACAGGCTTACACCGGATTACGGACAGTCTTTCGGATTAGGATTTTATGAATATTTCCAGCTTTCCGAAGACCTGGGTGCAGAACCTGTTCCTATTCTGAGCTGCGGAATGGCTTGCCAGTTCAATACCGCAGAACTGGTGAAAATGGAAGACCTTGATCCCTACGTTCAGGATGCCCTGGACCTGATTGAATTTGCCAACGGAGATTCCGGAACAAAATGGGGGAGAATCCGTACTGAAATGGGGCATCCAAAGCCTTTTAATTTAAAATTTATCGGAGTGGGAAATGAACAGTGGGGAGCGGATTATATCGAACGCTATAAAGTATTTGAAAAAGCCATTCACACAAAATATCCTGACATTAAGATTATCTCCGGAAGTGGACCGTCACCCGACGGCGAGTTCTTCGAATATGGATGGAAAGAGTTGAAGCAGCTTAACGCACAGATTGTAGATGAACATTATTACAACTCTCCCGAATGGTTTATGCAAAATGCAGACAGATACGACCAGTATGACCGTTCCGGGCCAAAAGTCTTTGCCGGAGAATATGCAGCCCAGTCTGTAGGCGTGGTAAAACCTGATAATAAAAATAACTGGCTGACGGCCCTTTCAGAAGCTGCTTTTATGACCGGTCTTGAAAGAAATGCAGATGTGGTGTATATGACTTCTTACGCGCCGCTTTTTGCCCATGCTGACGGCTGGCAGTGGACGCCCGATCTCATCTGGTTCAATAATCTGAAATCCTACGCGACCCCGAATTATTATGTTCAGAAATTATTTTCCAACAATAAAGGAACGGATATACTGAAAATAGAAAGCAACGGAAAAGCAGTATCTGGCCAGGAAAAATTATATGCTACAGCAGTGAAGGACACGAAAACTCATGAAATCATTATTAAAATCGTCAATGCTGATACTCAGGCTAAAACGGTAAATATCAAACCAGAAACTCTGAAAATCGGTAAAAAAGTAACCAAAATTCTTCTGTCTGCGCCGCAGCTTTCCAGTGAAAATAATTTCGATGCTGAACCTGTGAAACCCAAAGAAGAGAATTCAGAAGCTAAAAAAGGTGAAATTTCAACAGAAATTCCGGGCAATTCTTTGGTTGTTTTAAAGGTGAAAACAATTTAAAAAACTGTTTTATAGTATGTTATAAAAAATAAGTGTGTTTTTTACATTTATTTAAAATAGAATCTTATATTTGTTTTTATCTCATCAGGAGAATTTAAAATCTCAATAATCAAAAACGTTTCACCACCATGAAAAAATATGTTATCGGGCTGGACTACGGTACAGATTCCGTACGGGCCGTCCTTATTGATACTGAAAACGGTTCCGAAATAACTTCTTCAGTCAGCTACTACCAGAGATGGAAGGAAGGCCGATTTTGTAATCCATCAGCCAACAGTTTCAGACAGCATCCTTCAGATCATATTGAAGGTCTGGAAAAAACGATTTCAGAAATAGTAAAAGAAAGCGGGATACCGGCAGAGCAGATCGTCAGTATTTGTATTGATACTACAGGCTCTTCACCGTTACCAGTAACAAGCGACGGAATTGCCTTGGCACTGGTTCCGGGATTTGAGGAAAACCCCAATGCCATGATGATTTTATGGAAAGACCACACTGCCATTCGTGAAGCCGAAGAAATCAATACCCTTGCGAGAAACTGGGGTGGTGAAGATTATACAAAATATGAAGGCGGTATTTACTCTTCAGAATGGTTCTGGGCCAAAATACTGCACATCAGCAGAGAAGATGCAAAAGTAAAAAATGCTGCGTACACCTGGATGGAGCACTGTGATTATCTGACCTATCTTTTATCAGATCATAAAGACCTGGCCACGTTCAAAAGAAGCCGTTGTGCTGCCGGTCACAAAGCCATGTGGCATGAATCATGGGACGGTCTGCCTTCCGAAGAATTCCTCAACAGGCTTGATCCTTCTCTCGGAACCCTCAGAGGAAGATTATACAGGGAAACCTATACTTCAGATGAAGTTGCCGGCTATCTGAATGAAGAATGGGCCGCAAAAACAGGTCTTACCACCAAAACTATTATTACCGTAGGAACTTTTGATGCCCATTCAGGCGCTGTGGGAGCAAAGGTGGAAGAAAATACCCTGATCAGGATTATGGGAACTTCTACCTGCGATATTATGGTTGCCTCACAGGAAGCTATCGGGAATACAACCGTTAAAGGAATCTGCGGACAGGTTGACGGCTCCGTAATTCCAGGACTGATGGGGCTTGAAGCAGGACAGTCAGCCTTTGGAGATGTGCTGGCATGGTATAAAGATATCCTGATGTGGCCGGTTCACCAGGTGATGATACATTCCGAAAATATTTCAGAGGAGCATAAAACAAAGCTCGCTGAAGAAATGGAGGACGGACTTATCAGAGAATTGACTCTTGAAGCAGAAAAAATTCCTCTCTCAGATAGTGTTCCGATTGCATTGGACTGGGTAAACGGAAGAAGAACACCGGATGCAGACCAGCAACTTAAGGCAGCAATTAGTCAGCTTTCTCTGGGAACAAAAGCTCCTCATATTTTCAAAGCTTTAGTCAATGCCATTTGCTTCGGAGCTAAGAAGATCGTTGACCGTTTTGAAGAGGAAGGTGTGAAAATCAATAAAGTGATCGGAATCGGAGGAGTAGCAAGGAAATCACCGTTTATCATGCAGACACTCGCTAATGTTCTGGATATGCCGATTGTTGTTGCCGCTTCGGACCAGACTCCCGCGTTAGGGGCTGCTGTTTATGCTGCTGTTTCAGCAGGAATTTATCCGACCGTTCAGGAAGCAAGCATGAAAATGGGCTCCGCATTTGAAGCGGAATATCAGCCGAAAGCGGAAGAAGTACAGCACTACAGAGAATTAATGCAGCAATACCAGAAGCTCGCTGATTTTGTAGAATACAATACCAAACTGAAAAACAACAGGAAAGAACTTCAGAACTCCTGATTTTCCATTTTAAACTTTTGAATGATACTCAAAATGAATACCTATAAAGAACTCCAAAGAGAATGTTATGAAGCGAATATGCAGCTGGATGCCCTGAAGATGGTGGTCTATACTTTCGGGAATGTAAGTGCTGTAGACCGTGATAAAGGCATTTTTGCCATTAAACCAAGCGGTGTCCCTTATGACATTTTAAAGCCGGAAGATATGGTGATTCTGGACTTTGATGCCAATGTCATTGAAGGCAGGCTCAGACCTTCTTCCGATACCAAGACCCATGCTTACCTGTACAAAAACTGGGAAAATATCGGTGGAATTTCCCACACGCATGCCATCTATTCCGTGGCGTGGGCACAGGCACAATTGGATATCCCTGTTTTCGGGACAACCCATGCAGATCATCTTACGACGGATATTCCCTGCGCCCCACCGATGCGGGATGAACTGATTGAAGGAAACTACGAATACAATACAGGAATACAGATTCTGGAATGCTTTAAAGAAAAACAGCTCTCTTCGGAAGAAGTAGAAATGGTCCTGATCGGCAATCACGGTCCGTTTACCTGGGGAAAAAATGCTGAAAAAGCGGTCTACAACAGCAAAGTACTGGAAACCATTGCCGAAATGGCGTACCTCACCAGGCAGATCAATCCTGATTCAGAACGTCTGAAAGACTCACTCATCAAAAAACATTATGAACGTAAACACGGCAAGAATGCTTATTACGGACAGGAATTTAAACACTAAACATTTCAAGATAAACAACTATTAACGATCAACAAAACTATGTTAACACCTCTCAATACCAAAGAAGTCTGGTTCATCACAGGAAGTCAGCATTTATACGGACCAGAAACACTGGCACAGGTAGCAGAACACTCACAGAAAATTGTGGCAGAACTTGAAAAATCTTCTTTCATCCCGGTAAAAGTTATTGTAAAGCCAACGGTAAAAACTACCGAAGAGATATTTGAAACCATTGCAGCAGCCAATCATGCAGAAAACTGTATAGGAGTAATTACGTGGATGCATACTTTTTCACCCGCTAAAATGTGGATCAGAGGGCTAAAAATTTTACAGAAGCCTCTTCTGCATCTGCATACCCAATTCAACAGAGATATTCCGTGGTCTACCATGGACATGGACTTTATGAACCTTAACCAGGCGGCTCATGGAGACCGTGAATTTGGTTTTATGGTAAGCAGGCTCCGAAAGAACAGAAAAGTCGTGGTAGGGCACTGGTCAGAAGAAAGAGTTCAGAAGCAAATTGGTGACTGGAGCCGCGTTGCTGCAGGCTGGGACGACTGGCAGGGAGCTAAATTTGCACGCTTTGGAGATAATATGAGATTTGTAGCCGTTACAGACGGTGACAAAGTGGAAGCTGAAACCCGGTTCGGTTTTTCAGTCAATACCTGGGGAATCGGTGATCTTGTAGGCGTTATCAATTCTGTAAGTGAGGGAGAAATAAAAAGCCTGATGGAAGAATATGAATCTTCTTATCACATGGCAGCCTCTCTTTTGGAAGGAGGAGCCAACAGAAGTTCGCTGCACACCGCTGCAAAAATTGAATTGGGCCTTGAGAAGTTTTTAAAAGACGGAGGATTTAAAGGATTTTCAGATACCTTTGAAGACCTTCACGGGCTGGAGCAGCTGCCGGGAATTGCCGTACAGAGACTGATGCAGAAAGGATACGGATTTGCAGGCGAAGGAGACTGGAAAACCGCAGCGCTCGTACGTGCCATGAAAACAATGGGGCAGGGCCTTGAAGGTGGAAATGCCTTTATGGAAGATTATACCTATCATTTAGACCCTTCCAATCCTTCTATTTTAGGCTCCCATATGCTGGAAGTAGATCCTGTGCTGGCAGCAGGGAAACCATCATGTGAGATCCATCCGTTGGGAATCGGAGGGAAAGCAGATCCCGTTCGTCTTGTTTTTAACTCCAGAGGAAATATTGATTCTCTTAATGCTGCCCTGATGGACTTTGGAAACCATTTCAGACTGCTGATCAACAAGACAAGAGCATTGGAAATTACAGAAGAGCTGCCAAAGCTTCCGGTAGCAAGAGTTTTATGGAAACCTCTTCCTGATTTATATACGGCCGCAGAAGCCTGGATACTGGCAGGAGGGGCACACCATACATGTTACAGTGAAAATATTTCGGCAGAGCAGCTGGAAGATTTTGCTGAGATAGCAGGAATTGAATCATTAGTCATTGATGAAGATACCAGAATGCGTGATTTCAAAAATACACTTCGTTGGAATGAAATGTATTATCGTTAATTAATTGTAAAAAATATGTAAATAATTATGAAAAAAGCAACACATAATAGCATTTTTATTTTATTATTTTTAATTATTTTCGGCTGCAGAAAAGAAAATAACAAACAGGATATTTCAGGGAAAATGGAGAATGTTCATACTTCAGACTATGGAGTTACGCCTAAGGGCGATTCTATTAAAAAATACACATTAAGCAATAAAAACGGGATGAAAGTTGAGGTTATCAACTTCGGCGGGATTATCACTTCCTTAACCGCTCCGGACAGAAACGGGAAATATGAGGATGTAGTCCTTGGCTTTACAAAACCTGAAGGATATTTCGATGGTAATCCTTATTATTTCGGGGCTTTGATCGGAAGATACGGCAACAGAATTGCCAATGCAAAATTTACACTAGATGGCAAAACCTATGAAATCAACAAAAATGATGGTCCCAACAGCCTTCACGGAGGAAAAGAAGGGTTCCACACCAGATTCTGGAATATTGAAGTGGTAAAGGATGCAAAATTTCCAACATTGAAATTATCTTACACCAGTGCAGACGGTGAAGAAGGATATCCGGGGAAATTAACAACAACCGTTTTTTACACGCTTACAGACGATAATGCATTGGAAATTTCGTATGAAGCTGAAACAGATAAGCCTACTGTAGTGAATCTTACCCAGCATTCCTATTTTAACCTGTCAGGAAATTTTACTAAAACGATTACCGATCATGAACTACAGATTAATGCAGATCATTTTCTTCCAGTGAACGAAACCTTAATTCCTACGGGTGAGCAGAAAGCTGTAAAAGGAACTCCTTTTGATTTCACGGTTTCAAAACCGATTGGAAAAGATATCAGTGCAGACGATGATCAGCTGAAAAAAGGAAAAGGATATGACCATAACTGGATTTTGAATGGAAAAGGTTTGAGAAGTATCGCCAAAGTGTATCACCAGGGAACAGGAAGATTAATGGAAGTCTTCACAGATGAACCCGGTGTGCAGTTTTATTCCGGAAATTTTCTTGACGGAAAGTTTGATACCAAAACCGGAGGTAAAAATGAATTCAGAACAGGATTCTGCTTAGAGACACAACACTTCCCGGATTCACCGAACCAGCCTTCTTTTCCTTCTACAGAATTGAAGCTCGGACAGAAATACCAGTCGAAAACCATCTATAAATTCTCCGTAAAAAAGTAAACTATGGGAAAATTAGCAACTATTGATATCATCATATTCCTGATCTATTTTGTAGTGGTAGCTTCTTACGGATTATGGATCTATAAAAAGAAAAAGTCTGAATCTACAGGAAGTAAGGATTATTTCCTTGCGGAAGGATCTTTGACCTGGTGGGCGATCGGAGCCAGCTTAATTGCCTCCAATATCTCTGCTGAGCAGTTTATCGGAATGAGCGGTGAAGGTTTCTTTGTCGGAATCGCTGTTGCCGCTTACGAATGGATTGCTGCTGTTGCGCTGATCATCATTGCGGTCTGGTTTATTCCGATCTATCTTAAAAATAAGATCTATACCATGCCCCAGTTTCTGGAAAGAAGGTATAACAAATCTGTTTCGCTGATCATGGCAGTATTCTGGCTGTTTCTGTATGTTATTGTGAATCTTACTTCCATCCTTTATCTTGGTGCTCTTGCCATCGATACTTTGCTGGGAGGAGAACATCTTCACGGCATTATGATCGGTCTTTTGCTTATGGCTCTTCTGATTGGTCTTGGAGGAATGAAAGTAATTGGATATACAGACGTTATACAGGTGGCAGTCCTTATTATCGGAGGTTTTGCAACAGTTTATATGGCGTTGCAGATTGTGGACCAGAGAATCAACGGAGCCGCTGTAGGAAATGCGTTGGCAGGATTCAATACCCTGATCAATGAGGCTCCGCAGCACTTTAAGCTGATTCTTCAAAAACCAACAACTACAACCACTACTTTGGCAATGCCTCAGAACCTTGAGGTACAGAAATATGTGGTATTACCGGGCCTGGCAATGTATTTTGCCGGTCAGTGGATTGTTAACCTGAACTATTGGGGATGCAATCAGTATATTACACAGAGAGCTTTGGGAGCAGATCTCAAAACGGCAAGAACAGGGATTCTGTTTGCAGGTTTTCTGAAATTATTCATGCCTGTAATTGTTATGCTTCCGGGAATTGCTGCTTATGTTTTATATTCCAAAGGACACCTTCCGGGATTCAACGGAGTGAAAGATGGGGCATACTCTGCAATATTAGGATTCTTACCAGTAGGATTAAAAGGATTGGCCATTGCAGCGTTGACAGCAGCGATTGTAGCTTCACTGGCAGGAAAAGTGAACAGTATCTCAACCATTTTTACCCTGGATATCTATAAGAAATACCTTAAAACAGATGCCACCGAAATTCAGATGGTGAGAACAGGCCGCTGGGTCATTATTATCGCCATGATGGCAGCATTGGCCTTTACCTGGACTGACGTTTTAGGAATTGGTGGTGAAGGAGGTTTTACATTTATCCAGAAATACACAGGCTTTATCAGTCCTGGAGTTTTTGCCATGTTCCTTTTGGGAATGTTCTGGAAAAGAACGACTGGTACAGCCGCTTTGGTAGGAGTTATTTTAGGGTTTGTCCTGGCCATTTTCTTCAACAGCTTTGCCGTTGAAATTTTCGGGAAAGAGACGTGGATGTATACAGCATTCACTTATGAAAAGCTGGAAAATGGGGTGGTTCATACCATTACCGAAATTCCTTTCCTGATTAATATGGGATGGTCGTTTTTTATCACCATCATCGCCATGATCCTGATCAGTCTTGCAGGTCCGAAAATTAATCCTAAAGCCTTTGCCATTGATGTAGCAATGTTTAAAGTAGACAACAGGACATTAGTTTTGATTGTGATGACACTGCTTTTACTGACCGCCTTGTATGTAAGGTTTTGGTAAGTGAATGGTCAATAGTGAATTCGTTTCACTTGTCAATTTTAAATTCATCATTGACTGCGAATCAAAATTGACTTTTTAAAAGTGAATGGTCAATAGTGAATTCGTTTCACTGTCAATTTTAGAAATTCATCATTGACTGGGAATCAAAATTGACTTTTTAAAAGTGAATGGTCGATAGTGAATTCGTTTCACTTGTCAATTTTAAATTCATCATTGACTGGGAATCAAAATTGACTTTTTAAAAGTGAATGGTCAATAGTGAATTCGTTTCACTTGTCAATTTTAAATTCATCATTGACTGGGAATCAAAATTGACTTTTTAAAAGTGAATGGTCAATAGTGAATTCGTTTCACTTGTCAATTTTAAATTCATCATTGACTGCGAAGCAAATTGACTTTTCACATAAAAATAGGATGCTGGAAAAAGCATCCTATTTTTTTATTTCAGAATTAATTATATGCACTTTATGCATCTGTATGGCACTTAGTTTAATCGTTTGATATTGTTTTTAAGACTATTCTATACGTAAGTTTTTGTAAACGTTGATTATATGAAAAAAGTGAAAGGTCAATAGTGAATTCGCTTTATTGTCAATTTTTAAAAATTCACCATTGACTTGCGAAGCAAAATTGACTTTTCACATACAATAAAAAAACAGGATGCTTAAAAAGCACCCTGTTTTTTTATTGATATCAGTTCATCCCAATATATTTGAACTTGAACAACTGACAGGACGTACCATAATAATCCCAAAGGTGTAAGTTTGAATTGCCATCCATGGTACAGTTGGGAATATCCCAGCCACGTGTAGGGTCCACCTTGGACAGGATTTTATAATAACCATTGGAGACAGCAACTACCTGCCAGGCTTGTGCATCATTACCATAGTTCTGCCAAAGTCTGATCGAAGTTCCCAGTGTATTGCTGTTACTGGCTAAGTCAATGCAGCGATTGGTTGCACTCGCTTTGGATACAAAACGCCAGTAACCATTGCCGGCGTCAATGGCAACCCAGCGCTGTGCAGCAGCACCATTCCTTGTCCATGGTCTTAACACTGCGCCATTGGCATCCTCTCCGGATTTTAGATCAACTACTTTATTGGCATCGGTCTGAAACTCGATTTCGTAAATGCCATTATTAACCAGGCTGCTGGTTGTATTACAGTTTCCAACAGGATAATTGGAGGATGCATATTGCTGGAACCACTGTTTAACTGGTGCGGCGCAGGCTTCCCAATCGTTGTTGTAGGCTGTTCCTGCATTAGGATCGCCTTTGTGGAGGAGATTATCCGGGGCAAGAACATTCCAGCTTACATTGCCTGACTGATCCACGATATATTTTAAATTGGCGCCAAATCCGCTTCCGCCTGCGATACCTGTTGTACCGATGCCGAAGGTACCATATCCCTGAGGTGCCCAGTCGGTCTCGGTAATGGCAATTGGTGCAATGTCTGCGATTGGTTTAACATTGATATTCCATGCATTCTGAAAGGCTTGATAGTTGCTGAGACCGCCCCAGTAAGCTGGATAGATATGAACAGCATAACCAATATTACCACCTGTAATCTGGTTATTGACATAGCCTTGGTAATGGGATTGCCATCCTGTGCCCGGTATCCAGCAAACATTATTGGCTCCATTGTTGCGAATAATGTTAACCAATGGCTGGAAGAAGTTTTTAAGTGCTGCAAAGTGCTCGTTTCCTGTCGATCCCCATGTGCCATTTGTACCCAGAATCTCAACAGGTTCGTTGGCTAATTCGAACATCACATTGTCAGCGTTCTTTAGCCCCGGATGTTGCGACAAAAAGGTCCATACGGTTTTAAGATAGCTATGATAGGCATCGTTCACAGCAATACGATTTGGACATACGCCTGGCGGACGTAGGATGACATACATTCCCAGGCTGCGGGCATGGTTGATCAGTGGGATTATCACCTGATCTGTATAAGTTACCAGGCGGTTATAATTGAATCTTGAGATATCGTTCTCTGGGATAGCCGGTCCGGGATCATTGGTCCAATACGGATCAATATGGAGGCGGATGTAATTGAGATACCAGCCATCAGCAGCACTGGTGAGCTTGTTCATGACAGCCTTATTATAGTTCAGTGCGCCCTGTACATTGTAATTATCCCAGGTACAGTAGCCGGAATTGGCGCCATACTGACAGCCATTGAACCAGGGGCTTGGAGTTATGGCGACACCATGTAAGACAACATTATTGTCACAGGGATCTTTAAGGTATCTGCCTCCGACATGCAGCATTGGTGTTGCTGCCAACGCTCTTGCACTAGTGCTGGCACTTAAGTTGGAGTCAGGGTCTTCTAGTAAATTTTTTTCATCCATTGTAGAACAGCTGGAAAGAATGATTAACAGAAAGGCCAGAAAAAGCCACATTTTGTTTGTTCTCATAATTTGATATATTTAAAGTTTGGTCTTATTTTTTAGCCGTCAATATTCTGATTCTTTATACTGCGCAGGAGTATTGCGCAGATAAGTAAAACTTCTTAATTTTTATTAACGGTGGATTTGAATAAGGATTGATTTCAGATTACTAAACCGTTTAACCTGTTTGACCCTATATTTCCTTACCTAATTTTTCAATACTGGTTTCAGGTGGAATACTGGAATCATTTCTATTCAGTTTGCAATTGGAAAATCTTTTTCTCTCTTTTTTCTGGTTCCCACGAAGTTAAGTTCGGGGTTTGTGAAAATTTGAGTTGTTGTTAAATATGGTTATTAGTTTTGCATAAAAATACATATAACATTAAATATGAGTCAATATTTTATTGAAAATTAACAAAAATTACATATCATAAATAAGATTATAAGCCATATAATTATAATGCATTGTGTGGTAGGAGAAAAGAAAAAACCTTATCATAAATTTTTATTACGATCATTCTGAAAAAAGACAAAATAACTGTTTGTCCTGCTGGAAATTTCCGCCAGAAACACAAAAAAAATCTCACAAAAGTGAGATTTTAATAAGAGTATGCTGAATTTTCTATCATTCTAAATTGTTAATTTTCTGGAATACTTTTTCCAAAATTAAACAGGTTGGTCTATCAGATTTTAAACATAAATCCCTGTGAGATTTTTTTATTGTATTTTTTTTCGTCAAACCGGTAAAGAAAAGACCCTTTTCTGGATGAAGTCATATCCTTTTTATTCGTATTCACAAGGATATCCATACTGTTGATCTTGCTGGTAAAATTTCGCTTGTCAAATTTTTCATCAAAAATAGCTTCATAAAGATTCTGAAGATCTTTCATTGTGAACTTTTCAGGAAGAAGCTCAAATCCTATAGGTCCTGTGGAAGCTCTTCTCCTCAGCCTGGCTACAGCATCCTTTACCATTTCGTTATGATCGAAGATAAGATCAGGAGCTTTCTGTAGTTCCACCCATTCTGCACTGTACTGCTCATTGATCTGGATGTCTTTCTCAATATTGATCAGTGCATAATACGAGATAGACATGATTCTGGCTGTCGGCTCACGGTTAATTTCCGTATAACATTTCAGCTGTTCAAGATAAATGTTTTCAAGACCGGTCAATGTACACAGAACTCTGTTGGCCGCTTCATCAGAGGTTTCCTCACTACCAACGAAGCCACCCATCAATGACCATTCGCCCATTTGAGGTTCAAAATTTCTTTTTACCAAAAGGATTTTAAGATTTTCGCCGTCAAAACCGAAAATGATACAGTCAACAGCAACAAGGTGTTTGGGATATTGGGAGTAATCCTCAGTCATCTTTTATATTTTACTACAAAGGTAAATCTTTTATGGATATGATATTATATAAATGTGATTCATACACTTTTTTAATCCGGATGATTTATTTCATTAAAATTATTCCTAACGGATATTTTGGGAGGTAAAACCGGTATCAAAACCGGAAAATATCACTGAAATCAGGTTAATCATACATGAATTGAATGTTAAAATTGTGTTAAAATTAAAAAGAAGATTGATAATAGTCAAGAAAAGGGACTTAACGTTAAAAATACGATAAGGTATTTGCTATATCTTTGAAATTTTTGCCAAAACATATCCTGAATTCATTTTCATAGGGAATCATATGGCTTTAAGGTTTTGTTTTACTGTAAATTAATTATCTTATTTTTATGATAAGGTAGTGTGTTTTTTGTTGTTTTCAGGGCTTTATTGAAAGTTTTAAATGAAAAAATAAGTCAAACAGACTCAGGAATTGTTTCGTATATAGATTCTTTCTGTTATTTTAGAAATGTTGAATTAACATTTATCCATGACCCCAAAACTTTCGGTTATTTTATTGTGTTTTGCTTCATTTGCCTCAGCGCAGATGAATAAGAAAATTCATTATTTCCCTTTGGAAACTGTAAAGTTATCAGAGAGTGTTTTCAATAAAGCTATGATGGCAGACCGTCAATATCTCATGGCAATGGAACCTGACAGGCTGCTGGCTCCTTATCTTAAAGAAGCGGGGCTGAAACCCAGGGCAGATAATTATCCTAATTGGGAAAATACAGGACTGGACGGTCACATAGGAGGACATTATATTTCCGCATTATCCCTGATGTATGCTTCTACAGGAGATACTGCGATACAACAGAGAATTGATTATATGATCAGTGAGCTGGAACGGTGCCAGAAAACCTCTCCGGACGGATACATTTCAGGGATTCCCAACGGAAAAAAAATCTGGAAAGAAGTAAAACAGGGAAATATTCGCGCTTCAGGCTTCGGTTTGAACGACCGCTGGGTACCTTTATATAATATTCACAAACTGTACTCAGGGCTGCGCGATGCGTATTGGTATGCCAAAAATGAAAAAGCAAAGGCAATGCTTATAAAGCTTACAGATTGGATGGCAAATGAAGTTTCAGATCTTTCTGATGAGCAGATACAGGATATGCTGCGCAGTGAACATGGAGGGCTCAACGAAGTTTTTGCAGATGTTTATGATATCACTCATGACCGGAAATATCTCAAACTGGCTCACCGTTTTTCCCATCAGGCTATTCTTACACCGCTTTTATCAGGAGAAGATAAACTTACGGGACTGCATGCCAATACACAGATTCCAAAAGTAATCGGCTATAAACGTATTGCCGATCTTGAGAATAATACGTCCTGGAGTAATGCCGCTGATTTTTTCTGGCATAACGTTACAGAGAAAAGATCTTCAGTTATTGGAGGTAACAGTGTCAGTGAGCATTTTAACCCTGTCAATGATTTCAGCAGTATGATAAAAAATATTGAAGGTCCGGAAACCTGCAATACCTATAATATGCTGAAGCTTACCAAAGAGCTTTATGCAACGTTGCCTGAATCTTACTATATCGATTATTACGAAAAAGCACTATACAATCATATCCTTTCCACAGAAAATCATGACAAAGGAGGCTTTGTTTACTTTACGCCAATGCGTCCCGGACATTACCGGGTGTATTCGCAGCCTCAGACTAGCTTCTGGTGCTGTGTGGGATCCGGAATGGAAAACCATGCCAAATATGGGGAAATGATTTATGCCCGGTCAGATAAGGATTTATATGTGAACCTGTTTATCCCTTCCACATTGACATGGAAAGAGCAAAATGTAGTCATCCGTCAGGTAAACAACTTCCCGGAAGTTCCTGAAACAACATTGATTTTCGATGCTGCAGGAAAATCAGAATTTGATTTAAAATTAAGATGTCCCGAATGGACCACACCTTCGGAAGTAAAAATTCTGATCAACGGAAAACAGGAAAAAGCACAGCGTGGTTCTGACGGCTATTTTACCCTGACCAAAAAATGGAAAAAAGGAGATGTCGTGAAAATGATTTTGCCAATGCATCTTTCCGCAGAACAGCTGCCTGACCGCTCCAGTTATTATGCATTTAAATACGGTCCTGTGGTGCTTGCCGCAACATACGGTACCGAAAATCAACAGGGACTTCTTGCGGACGATAGCAGAGGCGGCCATATTGCTCATGGTCCGCAGATCCCTTTAAACGAAATTCCCGTTATCCTCGGAAATTCTTCAGAAGTTGTCAGTCATGTTGCGCCTTCGAACAATAAACCGCTCAACTTTACCGTTACAGGTCTTTATCCGTCTGAAAAATTCGGGAAAGGTTTAAAACTTGTACCGTTTTACAGTATTCAGGCAGAAAGATATATTTTGTACTGGCCTCAGGCTGACAAAAATGGAATAGAAAATATACTGAAGCAAAGAGCAAAAGAAGAAGCAGAAACCAGAAAGCTGGATATGATCACCGCAGATAAGATCCAGCTGGGCGAACAGCAGCCAGAATCAGATCATTTTATAGAAAGCAAAGACTCTGGTACAGGATATATGGAAGACCGCCATTTCCGTGATGCCAAAGGCTGGTTCAGTTATCGGATGAAAAATACCGGAAAAAATGCTTCATACCTTTACCTGCTGTACTTTGATGCGAATACCAGCCGTACGCTGAATATTGAGATCAACGGTAAAAAAATCATTACCCAAAATCTGGAAGGAAAGTCAGGAAGTTTACCTCAATATCTGATTGTTCCGATTCCGGATTCAGAAAAGAATAAAGAAAATCTTAGTGTAAAATTCCTTGCAGATGAAAAACTTATGACCGCTAAAGTCATTGAAGTTCGTTTACTGACAGAAAATTACGAAAAGAAATAAAGCTAAACCAACATTAAAAACAGATTTTTTCCATGAAGAACAGAACTCTATATTTATTATTTTTTCTTGCAGCTATTTGCAGTTTTCATGCAAAGGTAAGGCTTCCCGCATTGGTTTCAGACGGAATGATCCTTCAGAGAAATCAGGATCTTAAAATCTGGGGATATGCCGATGCAGGAGAAAAAATTACAATTAAGTTTATCAATAAAACGTATAATGCCACAGCAGACCAAAGGGGAAACTGGTCTCTTATGCTTCCAAAGCTTAATGCCGGAGGTCCATATACCATGATGATTAATGAGATCACCCTTAAAGATATTCTTATTGGTGATGTGTGGGTAGCCTCAGGACAATCCAATATGGAACTTCCGATGCGCAGGCTGACACCTTTATATGAAAATGAAATTAAAAACGTCAATAATCAGAATATAAGATTCTTCACTGTTCCGCAGAAATATAATTTTAAAGCTCCGCAAAATGATCTTGACGGCGGGAAATGGGAAAGTGCCAATCCTCAGACTATTCTTGATTTTTCGGGAGTTGCTTATTTTTTTGCGAAAGAACTGAATGAAAAAAACAAAGTTCCTGTAGGAATCATTCATACCAGTCTGGGAGGCTCTCCGGTTCAGGCCTGGATGGATGAAAAATCACTGAAAAAATACCCGGAATATCTTGCTGAAGCAGAAAAATGGAAAAACGATGACCTGATACAATCTACAGAATCCCAGGAAAGATCATTAAGCAAAGCCTGGTATGCAGAGCTGGATCAGAGTGATATCGGTTTCAACCAGCACTGGGAAAAAGATAACGCCAATGATTCCGGATGGAAAACCATGATGGTACCGGGATCATGGGAAGATCAGGAAGGTCCGTTTGAAGGTTCGGTATGGTTCCGTAAAGAAATTATTCTGCCCAAAGGAGTGGATCAGAAAACGGCATTTCTCAATCTGGGAAGGATAAAAGATGCCGATATTACTTACATCAACGGAATGAAAGTAGGCAATGTAACCTATGAATATCCGCCACGCTGGTATGACATTCCGAAAGGTGTTTTAAAAGAAGGAAAGAATATCATTACGGTTAGAGTTATCAATGGCAGCGGAAAAGGACAGTTTATTGCTGATAAACCCTATTACTTAGAAATCGACGGACAAAAAACAGATCTTAAAGGCGAGTGGAAATATAAAATAGGAGCAAAAATGGAAAAAATGGCTCCCGGACAGACATTTATCCGCTGGAAACCGGTAGGACTTTACAATGCCATGATTAATCCGCTGATCAATTATAAAATCAAGGGATTTATCTGGTACCAGGGTGAAAGTAATACCGGGAAACCAAAAGAATACGGAGATTTGCTTTCAACAATGATCTCAGACTGGCGTTCAAAATGGAACAAGACTGATCTGCCGTTCTTCATTGTACAGCTGGCCAATTTCATGGAGAAAAAGGATGAACCGATTGAAAGCAACTGGGCTGAGCTGAGAGAACAACAAAGGCAGATTTCTCTGAATGTTCCTTATTCAGGACTTGCGGTAACGATTGATGTGGGAGAATGGAATGATATTCATCCGCTCAATAAAAAAACAGTGGGCGACAGGTTGGCTTTACAGGCCCTGAAAATCGGGGAAGGCAAAAAAATCATAGCTGACGGCCCCGTTTATCAGTCGATGAAAACAGAAGGCAATACCATTATTTTATCCTTTAAACCCGGTACAGACGATCTGGTACAGGGAGAACTGAAAGGTTTTGCCATACAGCAGAAAGATGGCCGTTATCAATGGGCAAAAGCAGAAGCAAAAGGAAATAAAGTTAGGGTATGGAATGATCAGGTCACCAGTCCTGTTAATGTACGTTACGGCTGGGCAGATAACCCGGACGGCAATCTTAAAAATAAAAGCGGACTTCCGGCCTCACCTTTTACAACAGAAAAAAATTAATTTAACATAGAAAACCTTATTACAATCAATGGATCATCAACCACAAAAAATATCGGTAATAGAAAAAGTAGGGTATAGCCTGGGAGATCTGGCAGCCAACCTTGTTTTTCAGACCTTAGTCACCTACCTGACCTATTTTTATACAGATATTTACGGACTCAAAGCAGAAGATGCTTCTGTTATCACCCTTACGGTAGGTTTAATTGCCGGATTTGGTTTTAACCCGCTTATCGGAGCGCTGGCAGACCGTACAAGCTCACGATGGGGGAAATTCCGTCCATGGATTTTATTTACCGCTGTACCGCTCGGTATTGCAGCTCTGTTAGCCTTCAGTACACCTCACTTTTCCTATCAGGGTAAAATGATCTATGCTGCGATTACCTATTCATTATTATTGTTATTATATGCTTCCAATAATTTGCCATATGCCGCTTTGAGTGGCGTTATCACAGGAGATATGGGAGAAAGAAACAGTATTTCTTCATACCGTTTTGTAGCTGTAATGTTTGCCCAGTTCTTTGTACAGGTATTTATGCTGCCTATAATTTTATACGTAGGACATGGAGACAAAGCACAGGGAATTGAAACCGTTATGACATGGCTAGCTGTGATCGGATCCGTCATGTTACTGATTACCTTTTTTACCACCAAAGAGAGAATCATTCCCAAGCCAGAGCAGAAATCGAGCCTGAAAGAGGATTTAAAAGATTTGTTCCAGAACAGGCCATGGATTATTATGCTTACCGTGACTGCATTTATATTTATCACATTGGCCATGAAAGGAGGATCTTATGTCTATTATTTTAACAACTATGTGGATGAAAATGCATTGAAGAGCTTTATTTCGCCAATTACAGCATTTTTTAATTCGGCAGGGATGAATTTCTTTGGGGAAGATCCGAAATCTGCCGGGTTCGGATTATTTAATGCAGGAGGAATTGTCATGATGATTGTAGGCATTACTTTTTCTAAAAAACTGGCAGACCGATTTGGAAAAAGAGATACTTTTATTGCTTCATTATTCATATCTACATTATTCATCCTCGCTTTTATATTTTATCCTCCGAAAGCAGTGGGAATGATGTTCCTGTCACAGATTTTACACGGATTCTTTTATGGAATCAGCACACCGCTTTTGTGGGCAATGATTGCTGATGTGGCAGATTATTCGGAATGGAAAAACAACCGCAGGGCAACCGCTATTATCTTTTCTGCCATGATGGTAGGATTGAAAGTAGGTCTAAGCATCGGAAGCTCTCTGGTAGCTTTGATCATTGGAAAATACGGATACATTTCAGTACACGGGAGCGAACAGGTTATTCAGCCTGAGACAGTGGCAGCAGGAGCGAAGATGCTTGTGAGTATTTTCCCGTCCATACCGTTTTTCATTGCCTGCGGACTGCTTTTATTTTACAAAATCAATAAAAAAATGGAAGTTCAGATTGAAAAAGATCTGGCTGAAAGAAGAAAATAAAAAAATTACTATGAAACGTATTTTAATTGGTTTGGCGGCTCTTACCGCTTCCGGGCTGTCGGCGCAGAAGTCTGACGGTACTTTAAAAAAAGCATTTCAGGATAAATTTTATATCGGAACTGCCATGAGCCTTCCCCAGATTGACGGGACAGATCAGAAAGCAGCGGCGATTATCAAAAAACAATTCAGTTCTGTTGTTGCCGAAAACTGTATGAAATCTATGTTCCTGCAGCCTCAGGAAGGAAAGTTCTTCTTTGATGACGCCGATAAATTTGTTGATTTCGGGATGAAAAACAATATGTTCATCATCGGACATACGTTAATCTGGCATTCACAGCTTCCAAAATGGTTTTTTTCAGATAAAAATGGAAAAGATGTTTCTCCGGAAGTGTTGAAACAACGCATGAAAAACCACATAACAACGGTAGTTTCCCGTTACAAAGGGAAAGTAAAAGGATGGGATGTGGTGAATGAAGCCATTCTTGAAGACGGAACCTACAGGAAAAGTAAGTTTTACGAAATTCTGGGTGAAGATTTTATTCCTTTGGCATTTCATTATGCACAGGAAGCTGATCCCAATGCAGAATTATATTACAACGATTATAATGAATGGTATCCTGAAAAGGTAAAAACAGTCATTGCAATGGTTGAGAAACTTAAATCAAGAGGAATCCGTATTGATGGAGTAGGAATGCAGGCCCATGTCGGAATGGATAACCCTTCTATGGATGAGTATGAAAAAGCAATTGTAGATTATTCCAATGCTGGAGTTAAAGTTAATATAACAGAGCTGGAACTTAGTGCACTGCCTTCTCCTTGGGGTAGCTCCGCCAATGTTTCGGATACCGTTGCCTATCAGAAAGAAATGAATCCTTACACCAAAGGACTTCCCAGGGAAGTAGAAACGAAATGGGAAAAACGTTACCTCGATTTCTTTGGCTTGTTTTTAAAACATAAAGATAAAATAAGAAGGGTAACCTTATGGGGAGTTACCGACAAACAATCCTGGAAAAACGATTTCCCGGTAAAAGGAAGAACAGATTACCCGTTATTGTTTGACAGGAAAGATCAGGAGAAACCTGTGGTACAAAAAATAATAAAACTGGCAGAGAAAAATTAAAATCAATAGAATTTTTATTTAATGAAAAAATCAAAATATTTATTCCCGGAAGATTATATGGCAGATCCTTCCGTTCACGTTTTTGAAGATAAAATCTATATCTATCCTTCTCACGACCGCGAAAGCGGAATTGAAGAAAACGATAACGGGGACCACTTTGATATGAATGATTACCATGTTTTCTCAATGGATAATGTGGACAGCGGAGAAATTAAAGATCATGGTGTAGTACTTTCGGTAAAAGATATTCCATGGGCGGGAAGACAGCTTTGGGATTGCGATGTTGCCTTCAAAGACGGGAAGTATTATATGTACTTTCCCCTGAAAGACCAAAATGATATCTTCAGAATCGGTGTTGCAGTGAGTGATAAACCTTACGGACCTTTCATTCCTGAAAAACATCCGATGATGGGAAGTTACAGCATCGATCCCTGCATTTTTGAAGATAAAGGAAAATATTACATGTACTTCGGAGGGATCTGGGGCGGACAATTACAGCGTTACAGAGATAATAAGGCACTTGAATCTGCTGTAATTCCTGAAAATGATGAGCCTGCAATCCATTCAAAAGTGGCACTGCTGAGCGATGATATGCTTGAATTTGCGGAAGCTCCTAAAGACGTTGTCATCATCGATGAAAACGGAAAACCATTGCTTCATGGTGATAAGCACCGCTTTTTTGAAGCGTCATGGATGCATCAGTACAATGGCAAATATTATTTTTCTTATTCTACAGGAGACACCCACCTGATTTGCTATGCAACCGGGGATAATCCTTATGGACCGTTTACGTTTCAGGGTGAAATTCTTACTCCGGTGGTTGGATGGACCACTCATCATAGTATTGTGGAATTCAAAGGGAAATGGTATCTGTTTTTCCATGATTCTGTCCCGAGTG
Organism: Chryseobacterium sp. PCH239; assembly: GCF_018924625.1. Taxonomy (NCBI): domain Bacteria; kingdom Pseudomonadati; phylum Bacteroidota; class Flavobacteriia; order Flavobacteriales; family Weeksellaceae; genus Chryseobacterium; species Chryseobacterium sp. PCH239. Next base: position 802,248 of record NZ_CP073027.1, on the reverse strand, counting down.
GGGGTAAAACATGGCTGAGAAGTATGAAAGTGATTGAACTGGAATACGATCACGAAGGTAAAATCAAAACGATTGAAGGTCTTGATGACCAGTCATAGTCATCTTTAATAACTTAAAATTTTTCAATGCGATATCTGAGATTCAACATTCTATTTTTTCTGATATTTCCTTTGCTGGTTTTCGCGGAGGACGGAAGTCAGCTATGGCTTCGGTTTCCTGCAAAAAACGGAATATCGGCAGATAAAATTATTTCCAAAGGGAACAGTCCCACGCTGATTATTGCCAGAAAAGAGCTGGGCAGCCACTGGCAGGGGCAGGTGGTGGAACTTCGTACAGAAAACAAGGAGAAAAATCTGAAAGACGGCTACAAAATTATTTCCACGTCTGAAAAAATCGTTATTTCTGCAGGGAAAGAAATAGGACTGCTGTATGGAGTCTATCATATTTTGCGATTACAGCAGACAAAGGCCAACCTGTCTCACTTAAACACCATTGAAAAACCTTCATATGACGTAAGGATTTTGAATCATTGGGATAATCTGGACGGAAGTATTGAAAGAGGATATGCAGGAAGATCACTTTGGAAATGGGAAGATTTACCTGGTAAAATTTCTCCGCGCTATGAAGAATACGCGAGAGCTAATGCCTCTATAGGAATTAATTCCGTTGTTTTAAATAATGTGAACGCATCGCCCAATATGCTTAGGGAAGACTATCTTAAGAAAGTCAAAGTTCTGGCCGATATTTTCAGACCTTATGGCATCAAGGTATATCTTTCTGTAAATTTTTCTTCACCTAAAGTGCTGGGTGGATTACAAAATTCAGATCCTTTGAATAAAGATGTACAAAAGTGGTGGAAAGATAAAGCAGCTGAAATTTACAGATTAATTCCTGATTTCGGCGGGTTTTTGGTGAAAGCCAATTCCGAAGGACAGCCTGGCCCTCAGGATTATGGAAGAACGCATGCAGACGGAGCCAATATGATGGCTGATGCTCTGAAACCTTACAGTGGAATCGTGATGTGGAGAGCATTTGTCTACAGTCCGAGCAAAGACGACAGAGCCAAACAGGCTTATATGGAATTTGTTCCTCTGGATGGTAAATTCAGGGATAATGTCATTATTCAGATCAAAAACGGTCCGGTTGATTTTCAGCCCCGCGAAGCTTTTAATCCGCTTTTCGGAGCATTAAGAAAAACTTCTGAAATGGTAGAATTTCAGATCACCCAGGAATATCTGGGCTTTTCAAATCATCTCGTTTTTCTGGCTCCATTATTCAAGGAAACACTGGATAGCGACACCTATTCTGACGGCCAGGGTTCTACGATTGCTAAAATAACAGACGGCACCTTAAGACCTGCAAAATTGACAGCCATTTCAGCCGTTGCCAATATAGGGGAAGATACCAACTGGACCGGACATCATTTTGCTCAGGCCAACTGGTATGCATTCGGGAGATTGGCATGGAATCATCAGCTGACCTCACAGCAGATTGCAGAGGAATGGATTAAAATGACATTCACAGACGATCAGAACTTTCTGAATCCGGTAAAAGAAATGATGCTTTCTTCCAGAGAAATTGCTGTGGATTATATGATGCCGTTAGGATTACACCATATCTTTGCAGGAGGCCATCACTACGGCCCTGAACCGTGGGGAGATTATAAAGGCGGAAGACCGGACTGGTCACCTGTCTATTACCATCAGGCTGATGCTAAAGGGTTAGGTTTTGACAGAACAAAAACAGGAAGTAATGCGGTTTCACAGTATTTTACACCACTGAATGAAAGATACGGGAATATCTCAGCCTGCCCGGAAAATCTTATCCTGTGGTTTCATCATGTTCCGTGGGATTATACAATGAAAGATGGAAAATCTTTGTGGGATGAGCTGTGCTATACCTATGATTCCGGGGTGAAGAAGGTAAGGGATTATCAGAAAACCTGGGATAGAATGGAACCTTATATTGATAAACAGAGATTTGCTGATGTTCAGTCAAAGCTTAAAATTCAATCTAAGGATGCGGTATGGTGGAAAGATGCCTGCCTGCTGTATTTCCAGACTTTTTCCAAAAAGCCGATTCCTTACGACACAGAACGTCCTGTTCATGAACTGGAAGATCTGAAAAAGATTAAACTGAACATGGGCCATCACAATTAAAAAATGAGGCAGCTCTTTTTCTGTTAGGAAATGGAGCTGCCTCAAAACAATAAACTGTAAGTAAAATTTTAATCCAAAATAATTGGAATGATCGATAGGTCAATCTATCTGTATATTCCGTTTTATCGGAGAGGAATTATTTTATTAAAAACATTTTCGTTTTCTTCTACCTGGATGATATACTGATCAGCAGTTTTAGGATCAAGATCAAAAGTGATATCCACCTTGCCGTCAGCATATTTTTTATTCGAAGTATAGTACGTTGTATTGGAAAGGTCATATACTGAAATGCTTACAGTACCTTTTACATCAGACATGTGAAGCTTGGCCATATGCCCGGAAATTGTATATTCAGGTTTATTCACAGCGCTTACAGGTGTTTTTTCCACCTCCATTACATTATCAGCATTAATTTTTATCTTGTATTTCTCTATCTTGGCTTCTGATTCTGCTACCAGATAATACGTTCCCGGTGTAAAGTTTTGAAAATCATAAGTCTTCATCACATGATCTCCATCTTTAAGATTTTCGGAAAATAGTTCATCATGTGCAGTGTTATAAACAAAAACAGAAACACTTTTAGCATTTGAAAGCTCAAAGTTCAGGGTTTTGTCTTGTACATTTCCAAAGGAAAGGGAAAAATCTCTATCCTTACTCATTACGTTTGCTGAGAACAATAAGGCTCCTGCAAAAAATACGGCTTTTAATAATGTGCTCATGGGTTAAGGCTTTTAGGATTAATACTGCAAAGCTATTGCAGCAATAATTCTCACGCTATAATTAAATTTTCATATTGATGTACTATATTAACCTTGTTTAATGATATTAATGTATTATTTGTTAATTTTGCATATGAAATTATTTGTATTTGTCCTATGAAACATGTAAATCCTTCTTTTGAGGCGGTAAGACCTACTATAGGAAGCAGTTTTACCAGTCTTAAATTTCTGACTAATGAGAATATAAAATCTCATGTCTGGCATTACCATCCTGAGGTTGAGCTTATTTTTGTATGCAAAGGCTCCGGGAAGAGACAGATCGGAAGCAGTATCACTTATTTTTCAGAAGGAGATCTTGTACTGATAGGAAGCAATCTTCCACATTGTGGACTGACCAATGAAAGTACGCATAATGAGTATGAAATGGTCATCCAGTTTAAGCCTGATTTTCTGGGAGAACCTGTTTGGGATATACCGGAGATGCAAAGGATTTCGGCTCTGCTGGAAAAGTCAAAGGCAGGAATCGTATTCGGGGAAGAGGTGAAGAAAACAATCGGGAAAGAGATTACGGAGATGCATGAAACTTCTTCACTGGACAAGCTGTGCAGGTTTCTGAAAATTTTGGATGAACTGTCTGTGACTCAGGATTACAGGATTTTAAATGCAGGAAAATATTACCTTCAGACGCAGGTTGAAGACAATGAAAGAATCAATCTTATTTTCAATTACGTTAAAGATCATTTTAAAGAAGCTATAACCCTCGAAGAAATGGCTGATCTTGCCAATATGAAAGTGCCGTCTTTCTGCCGTTATTTTAAAAAAATTACCAATAAGACCTTTACGCAGTTTGTTAACGAATACAGAATTACCCATGCCCTTAAGCTTCTGGCGGAACAGCCATTGAGTATCACAGAAGTTTGCTTTGAATCAGGGTTTAATAACTTCAGCTATTTTAACAGGACTTTTAAAGATTACATCCAAAAAAGCCCTTCTCAATACCGGAAAGAATTTAATTACTTTATCCAATAGTTTTATACGAAAATGCTGGCAAAGTCTCAGCGGGACATTACTTCGGAACAAAGTGCAGCTATATTAAGAAACCTTCCCACCATTCATTGCAAGAAAAAATAATAAATCAATATCTTTGAAAAGAATAAGCAAATGACGATTCTGTTGCAAACAGAATATTGTTTTTAAATAAAATTATGGAACAGATTAAATTAATTGTGACGGACATGGATGGGACGTTTCTCAATTCCAGCCATGAAATGAGCCCTGAGTTTGCAGAAGTTTATAAAGAACTGAAAAAAAGAAATATTGTATTTGTACCCGCAAGCGGAAGACAGATGCCGGGAATTACCCATTACTTCGTAGAAATAGAAAGTGAGATTGGTTTTATTGCTGAGAACGGAGGGTATGTTATCTATAAAGATCAGGAGCTTTTTGCCGATACACTGGAATACAAATATATTGTGGAAATCATCAAAGCTGTTCGTGAAATACCAGGCGCCAAAGCTGTATTATCTGCTAAAAAAATGGCTTATTATGAGACCGAAGATCAGCAGTTTGTAGATTTTTTCTCAAAGTATTATACCGAAAATATGAAAACGGATGATCTTACGGAAAAAATTGATGATACAGCTTTTAAAATAGCAGTCTATCATCCTGATGGTTCAGAAAAACACCTGTATCCGGCTCTTAAAAATTTGAAGAATTCGGTCTTGAGGTAGTTATTTCAGGAGCGCATTGGCTGGATGTTATGAATAAGGATATCAATAAAGGGAATGCTCTGAAAATCTTACAGAAATCTTTGGGTATTTCTCCTGAAAATACAATGGCTTTCGGGGATTATATGAACGATATAGAAATGCTGAAGAATGCCAAATACTCTTACGCCATGAAAAATGCGCATCCCAATGTAAAGCAGATCGCTAATTTTGAAGCATGTACCAATGACAGCTTCGGGGTTCTGAAAACAATTAAAGATTATCTGCATGTGAATTGATATTTCCTAAAACTATACTACCAGAAACACTATTAAATATAAGGATATGAACAAACCAAGCGCAAGAAAACCCGCCAAACCCTGCTATGAGCATATTGGAGGAAAATTAGGGCAGCTTCTGCTGGAACAATTTGTAGAGAAGGGCTGGATTGCCAAGGATAATCCTGCCGAACGGCAATATTACATTACAGATAAAGGAACAGAAGAATTTACAAAACTCGGGATTGACCTTTCAAAAATAAAGGGTGAATAAAAAGTAAAAAATAGTGGAACTATAAGGTTTTGTTTTTCAATGTGTTCTATTGTCTTGAATAATAAAAAGATGAACCCTTGAAAGGTTCATCTTTGTTGCTTAGAAAAGTATTGATACTTATGATCTGATAAATTCCAAAAGGTCTTTATTAATGGTTTGATGTTCCGTAGTCGGCATTCCGTGAGGGAATCCCGGATACGTGATCAGTTTTCCGTTCTTTAATAATTTAATTGATTTTAATGCTGCATTGGCAATAGGAACGATCTGGTCATCTTCGCCATGCATCACCAGGACAGGAATATCCACTGCTTTTAAATCTTCGGTTAAATCTGTTTCCGAAAAGGCTTTAATTCCGTCATAATGGGCTACAATTCCGCCCATTAATCCCTGTCTCCACCAGTTTCTCTGTACACCGTCTTTTACGTTCGCTCCTTCTCTGTTATAGCCGTAGAAAGGAAAAGTCAGATCATAATAAAACTGGTTTCTGTTATTCATAGTCTGTTCCCTGATATTGTCGAAGACTTCCATCGGAACGCCGTCAGGATTGTTCTCACTTTTCACCATTACCGGTGGAATGGCACTGATCAGAACCGCTTTCTTAGCTTTTCCATTCGAGTATTTATTCACATAGCGGATTACTTCACCACCACCTGTTGAGTGCCCGATGTGTACAACATCTTTCAGATCTAAAAATTCAACCAGCTCAGCGGCATCAGAAGCGTATTGTTCAATAGTGTGATTATAGATATTCTGGCTGGAACGCCCGTGACCTCTTCTGTCGTGGGTAACCACCCTGTATCCTCTCTGTAAAAAGAAAATTACCTGTGCATCCCAGTCATCAGATGATAAAGGCCATCCGTGGTGAAACATCAGTACAGGTCCTTCTCCCTGATCTTTGTAAAAAATTTCTGTTCCGTCTTTTAATGTTAATGTGCTCATGTTGTTTATTTTTAATGTTATGAATTGATTTTGTTTAAATATTTTCTGATTAATAGGCTGTGTTTTCACGTACCAACTGGAAAAGATCTTCTGCACCGCCATTGAATTTATTTCCGTTAATGAAAAAAGAAGGAGTTCCGTTCACTCCGCTGACGATACCGCTTTCAAAGTCTGTATCTATCTTTTCTACTAATTCCTTCTTATGAATATCAGCTTTGAATTGGGGAATATTTAATCCCAGTTTTTCTGCAAGCTTTAACGGAAGATCAGCATTCAGATATTCCTGGTTTTCATAAATAGCATCATGCATTTCCCAGAATTTTCCCTGCAAAGCTGCCGCTTCTGCTGCCAGCGCTGCTGTTCTTGCATACTGATGCATTTCTGACAGAGGAAAATTTCTGAATACAAATCTGATCTGATCTCCAAATTCCTTTAGTAACTCTTTAAGAACCGGATAGGCTGCTCCGCAGTAAGGACACTGATAATCCCCGTATTCTACAATGACTAAGCTGGCATCTGAGCTGCCCTGCGTGTGGTCAGCCGTGCTGACTGATGGTTTAAGTGACATAATTATTTTGTGTTAAGGTTTTCTAATGCTTCTAAAATTCCGTCTGCCCCAGGATTGATGGCGGTGGGAGAGAGGTAGCTCCATTCGATGATGCCGTCTTTATTGATGACAAAAAGGGCTCTGTTGCATTCTCCTTCTTCGTCATTGTAAACACCATATTTCCTGGCTGTTTCTCCCTTGGCTTCAAAGTCTGCAAGCAGTGGAAAGTGCAGGTTTCTGGATTGTGAAAATGCCAGGTGGCACCATTTGCTGTCTACGGAAATTCCGAAAATCTCCGCATCATATTTTTTGAAATACTTCAGCATTTCGTTGTATAGTGCCATCTGGTCACTGCACACCGGGCTCCAGTCTGCCGGGTAAAATGCAAGAATGACATTTCGTCCTCTGAATTCGGATAAGGTAATCTTCTGATCCGGGGTTGCAAATAATGTAAAATCAGGGGCAACCGTATTTTTTTGTAGCATAGGATTAGTTTTTAATCGTTGGAATTGGTATTGTGAATGTACAGATGAGCAGTAAGGCTGCGGGAAAAATCAGCGTCCAGTTTCCTAAATAAAAGAGCAGGAAAGGAGCTGCTGAAGCACCGGAGAGGAAACCCACCCATAAGAATAACAAATGAAAAATATTCACTTTGTATTCCTTCCGCTCGTCTACCTGATTACTCATGACAAACAGAGCAGCTGTTCTTGCCAGACTGTTTAAAGTACCTGTCACAAAATCGGTATTGATCTTTTGGTTACCTACCGAAGTGACAATGGTGTTCATAAGACCCATTGAGAAACCGATAACAGCTATAGTCACTCCATTGGCAATATGTTCATAGTAATCACTGATGCTGTAAAGGATCATGATTCCGGAAACTGTGTAGAAGATCATCTTTGTGCTTCTGAACTTCTTTGATAATGATAGACACGTTCCTGTGTAAATTCCTGCCAGAAAAAAGCTGATCACTATAACAGAACTGATGATAACACTATATTTTTCACTGAAAACTGCCGCACCTAACTGGGTCGTATTGCCGCTCATAAAAGAAACGTAGGTTTTCCATTGTATCAGTCCTGTGGCATCTGTATATCCTGCGATAAAAGCCAGGAATACTGCCAGTTTCTCCTGTGTTCTGACGGTCTTGTCAGGGAGCAGGATTTTTGTTTCCGGAAGCACAGGCGCTATTTTCCAGGTTTGATGAATACTTTCTTTTCCGGAAATTTCTCTATTTCTCCTTCCTTCAGTCCGAAATTGGTGATGACCACATCTTTAGGGTTTCCTGCCAGCCATTCGCTGATATCAATGGATTCATAGGTGCCGCTATTAAATCCGATCAATACCTTACAGACGGTATCTCCGGTATTTTTGATATAGTGCCCGGCTCCCATAGGTACATAGCCTACATCACCGGCATTGAACTGTTCTGTGACAGAAACTCCTTCCGCCAGGAATACCGACATTTCTGCCTGTCCGGATATAAAATACTGCCACTCATCTGCATTAGGATGCCAGTGCATTTCTCTTAAAGCGCCGGGCTGCAGCTCCAGCACAGAACCTGCCATTGTGGTGCTGATCGGAAATTCCTTACTCGTAACCAATCTTTGGAGACCACCGCCGGGAATGATTCTTGGCTGCTGGGAATGCAGAGGATAGCGGTGCAGGCTTGTCAGTTCAATGTCTGATTCCTCGGGACGGGCTGTGGCATTCACGGACAGTTCATCCGGAACGACTCCCGCTGCGAAGTAAACCTCTTTCTGTGGAAGTTCTGCTACTTCTTCAAGGCTTAGTCCTAAATTCTGTGCAACGATTTCAGGTGGCACACTTGACAGAAAATCTGTAACGCTGAAGGTATGGTCTTCCGAAAAGTTACCATTGTCAAAAATCAGAATGAAATGACATTCCTCTGTTCCGGTAGCCTGGATGGAATGTCCGTAGCCTTTCGGGAAATACCATACGTCACCGGGTTCAAAATTATCAGTATAACTTCGTCCGTCCGGATGTATAATTGTTGTACGTACCGTTCCTGAAATTACATACGCCCATTCTGCAGCATTGGCATGCCAGTGAAGCTCTCTCATGCTTCCGGGCTGTAATCTCATGGAAACTCCGGCAATACCTACAGAAGCAGGGAATTCTTTTACGGAAGCACCTCTTGTTGTACCACCGTCACTGGTACGCGGTTCCTTTTTTTCTAATTCGTATCTGAAACTTAATGATGATGGATTCATAGTATTATTTTTTGTGATTAATGCTCTTTGTTTTTGCTATTGTAAAGCTACTTCTGAATTTTACTTTTTCTTGATGTCATTCGGTGAAAAGGCAAAATGAGTCGTTGAGGATATAGAGGGTTGCTACTTTTTTAAAAAGGCTGGTTATATTGACCTGTCAGTGCTTTATTTTCAATGCTTTTTGCAAAGTTTGGTGTTTCTTCATGATTGTGGGCATCTGAAGCAGCCTGTCTTGATGCAGCGGCATCTGCAAGGTTGATCCCGTGTTCTTTCAGGTATTCAAACATTTCTGGAGTAGCTGTCGCATGAATTTCATTGGTATAAAGACAGGTCTTTTCATCAATCTTTGTCGCTTTCAGCTCCCATAGAACCTGAACTTTTGTACGTCCGTTTTTTGTAATTGAATCAGAGATGGAAAGCATGCGGCAATAGTCAGGACGGTGAACATCTGCAACATAATGCTGAACCATCAGAGCATCCCCAATGGTTTCTACATTTAAAGATACCGGCTTACCATCAAAGGTAACTGAAATAGCAGCTCCGATATGCTGGGTAGAGCAGCGTTGGTATTCGGCATCCGGCAGATTAAGCAGCCAGTCTGCGATATTCACTTTTTCAATGGGGGCATTGATGATGGCACTTACGCTTGAATGAGATAGTGCGTTTTCGGGAGTTTGTAAGATTTCCATAGTTGTTGATTTTGATTTTTATGTTATTGATGATGTAAAGCTACAAACCGGTTGTTTTAATTTTGCCTGCTGTTCGCTCAACAGGCGAAAACAATCGTTGAATAAGCTGATGATGTTCAAACGATAACAGGGAACGCTCCTGAAACAAAAAAATCACTGTAGGTTACAGTGATTGATAAAGGATAGTTTTTAAATGTGGTTATTTATACAGCCATTTTTTGATCAGTCTCGTATAATTGGGCATGACGACAAATACCATCAGAAAAACAATGATACCCGAATTGATGAATCCATCAGAATAATGATTGGGTGGAATATATAAAAATCTTAAAAAAGGAATGATCAAAGCAGGAATAAGAACAGACAGCGGATAAATGGCAGACCAGGTTGCCAGAAACTGTTTCCAGCGTACCGGAACTTTATTCCCTTCATTTTCTGTCGTAAAAAGAAAATCAAGCCCGGATCTGATCTGATAATGGTCGTTTTTCCTGAACAGTGGATTCGCTTTCTCAATAAGCTTTTTCCGGTTATCCGACTCCATCCAGCTTTTAAGATGATTAATCGTATCAAAACGGATAATGACGGTATACACAAAAGTCAGATCGGGAATAGGACGAACAATCTGAAGATCAATAAAGCCTTCCGAATGCCTGGTGACAGGAATAATTTCGTCCAGCCATTTTTCATACTGTGATTGTTTTCCATCCAGAATATGATGGGTAATGACTACTGAAGCACCCTGATTTTCCATAACTGATTTTTTATGGGTTAATTTAATACGCTCTTTTATACTGCCACGGAATTTCTGTTTCAATACTTAATGTCTTGGCAGAATGAATAGCAAAATAAGGATCTCTCAGATGTTCCCGGGCAATGATTACCAGATCTGCATCTCCATTGACAATAATATCATTAGCCTGTTCTGCTTCCGTAATCATTCCAACAGCTCCTGTTAAAATCCCGGTCTGTTCTTTAATCGCTTTTGCAAAAGGAACCTGATATCCGGGAAATACCTTATCCTTGCTTACATTGGTAAATCCGCCGCCGGAAGCAGTAATGAAATCTACACCATTTTCTTTAAGGATCTCTGAAAGTTTAATGCTGTTTTCCAGAGTCCAGGCTTCCTCCGATTCTATATAGTCAACTGAAGAAATTCGTACGAACAGAGGCATTTCAGCAGGAATAACTTTCCTGATTTCCTGAACGGTTTCTACAAGGAAACGGATCCTGTTTTCAAAACTTCCGCCATATTCATCCTGTCTTTTGTTGATCACTGCGGAATAAAACTGATGGAACAGGTAACCATGTGCCGCATGAAGTTCAATGGTATCAAACCCTGCTTCAAGAGTACGAAGGGCTGCTTTAACGAATTTAGTCTTCAGTTCCTGAATCTCATCAATGGTGAGTTCTTCAGCAAAAACTCCGTTGAATTCCTGGGCAGAAGATGATTTTACCGTCCAGCCTCCTTCTTTCGGAGTGAGAGGTTTCATTCTTTCATTGGGATGTTTCAGGCTGCCTTTTCCTCCTGCATGCCATAGTTGAATTCCTATTTTAGCATCCTGTTCATGCACAAAATTTACGATGTTTTTCCAGGCATTTTTTTGTTCATCGTTCCATATTCCTACATCGGATAATGTAGCCAGACCTTCTTCTGAAACGGCTGTACATTCGGTAAGGATCAATCCTGCACCGCCAACAGCCCTGCTTCCAAGGTGAACGAGATGCCAGTTGCAGGGAACTCCGTTTTTAGCGCTGTATTGCTGCATAGGAGATAGTGCAATCCTGTTCTTTAAGGTAAGACTGCGAATGTGTATGGGTGAAAATAAATTCATTTTTTCTTATTTTTAAATTGTTTTTGAGAATGCTTCAGCTTCAGAAACAGCTTTCAACAAAACGTTCTGTACTTCTGCCAGTATTTTTTGCTGATCAGTATTTTCTGCTGATGCTGTTTCAAGAATATCAAGTCTTTCCTTTAACAGAGGATGTAATCCCATGATGGCAATGCTGGATTTCAGATCATGAGCCCACAGTTTCATCCCTGAAAAATCCCGGTTTTCATAAGCTGTTGTCAATTTCTGTAGATGATTGGGAATATTCTCAATAAACTGTTGAGTGACCATTTGTTCGAAGCTTTTATCGCCGCCGCTCACCGTGTGCATATAAGTGAGATCAATATACTGATAGTCAGATGATGGATTTTCGGTTTTCTTTTCGTTTTTATTATTTTCTTTAAACCCGAGTTTCGAAATAAGCATAAACAGTTCTTCTTCATTGACAGGCTTAGGAATATATTCGTTCATCCCACGGCTCAGGCATCTTTCTCTTTCTCCTGCCAGCGCATGGGCGGTCATTGCGATGATCGGAATATCCAGTCTGAGTTCTTCCCGTATTTTTTGGGTGGCAGCATAGCCGTCCATCTGCGGCATCTGTATATCCATTAAAACCAGGTCGCATGCATTGCTTTTGAGATAACTTACGGCTTCGAGGCCGTTCGATGCAATATGAAAATCAATATTCCACTGGGAGAGCAGGTGTTTCATCAGGCTTTGATTGATCACATTATCATCAACCACCAATACTTTAAGGGGCGTATTGGACTTATCTTTAAAATAGTGGGGATCAACAGCTGGAATGACAGTAAGCTGTTCCTCAGCAATTCCGTAAGGAATATAGAAATGAAATGTAGTTCCTTTGCCCTGTTCACTGCTTACTTCGATGTTTCCGTTTTGCAGTACAATTAGGCTTTTCACTATGGATAAACCTAATCCTGTTCCACCGTAATTTCTTGTCGTTGAATCTTCTCCCTGATTGAATCTTTCGAATATTTCAGTAAGCTTTTCTTTGTCAATTCCTATTCCCGTATCTGAAATTTTAAATCCCAGAACAGCTTCGTTCTCTGTTTGCTGTTTACTGTAGATTTCAACAGAAATATTTCCCTGATGAGTAAATTTTATGGCATTTCCGATCAGGTTCACTAAAATCTGCGTCAGTCTTGTGGCATCTCCCACCAATGTGTCAGGAATTGAAGGATCAATCGTACTGGAAATGGTAAGTCCTTTTTCTTTGGCCCGTTCTGTAAAAAATGTTTCTACGGAATTAACGAGACCGTTAATGCTGAAAATTCCAGGGGTAATGCGCATCATCCCGGCTTCTATTTTAGATAAATCCAGAATGTCATTGATGATCGCCATCAGGTTTTCTCCGGAACGCTGTATGGAAGAGACAAATTCTGCTGAGGTTTCATCCAGTGGGCGTTTTTGCAGCAGATTGGTAAACCCGAGAATTCCGCTTAAAGGAGTTCTGATTTCGTGGCTCATATTGGCAAGGAAATTTTCTTTGGTCTGTGCTGCTACCAACGCTTTTTTCTCGGCAATATCAAGTTCGCTTATAAGTAACCTCTGGCGTTTGAACTGTCTGAGAATGTGATATCCAACGACAGAACCGCTCAAAATCAGTAAGATCAGTAAAGAAATATCATAGAATCTTGCTTTTTGCCCCATTTCTTCACTTTTCTGGCTGAGTTCAACCATATTCAGCTTTCTGCTTTCATATATTTTAGCCGTGATGCTGGTGATTTCATTAGAAATTTTTCTTGCACGCGGATTGGCAATGGAGGTATTATCGTCCATGTTTCCAACAGAAAGATAACGGTGCAGGAGTTTATCTTTGGTCGTTTTCTTTTCCATGGCAAGAACGCTTAATCTGTGAATCAGCTTTTCTTCCTCAGCATTTACATTGTCTTTGGACAGAGAATCCAGGAAATTTTCAATCTGACTGATTTTTTGGTCAATGCCTTCAAGATGGGTAGTATCATTCGTTGCAATAGACGCCCTGATTCTGCTTTCCACTCCCAGAATATCACGGTCAATCTCCCGTAAATGATTGCTTGAACGCAATTCGCTCAGCAAGGTATTGTTATTCTGAATCAGCGCCTTTGTATTTCCTGCAGAATTGAGCTGAACAGCTATCAATAGGAGTGAGCCCGCAATAAAAGTCAGGATAATAAAATAGCTGAATCGTTTGTTATCCATTACTGAAGATATGTTTTTCATAATTAACGGTCTGATTTTAAGATAAAATACCGGTAAAAAGTCAAGATGGACCAGGAACTGTTCACGGGCTTAAATCAAGCCGAATTTAAATGTTTGATTGCCTGTAACGGCTAAAAGACATTCATTCGTGTATTGAGAGCTTTTCTGTATGCGTCTGCCACAGGAATGAATTTGCCATTGATCATAATACCACCGTCCTGCAGGGTGTCAATTTTGCCTACTGAAACAATATAGGAACGGTGAACTCTTATAAAATGATCCTTGGGAAGACGTTCTTCAGCTGTTTTCATTTTGCCGTGAATGGCAAACATCTTTTCCTTGGTGTAAAATTTTACATAATCACCCATAGCTTCTGCATAGAAAATATCATCCAGCTTTAGGCGCCTTGTAATATTGGAATCCCTTACAAAAAGAAACTCATCCCTTGTGATTTCCACATTTTCTTTTCTGCTTTCAAGAATCGTCTGTGCCTTGCTTACAGCCTGCAGAAATCTTACCGGCATAATGGGCTTCAGAAGGTAATCTGCAATATTAAGCTCAAAGGCTTCCAGTGCATATTCTTTTTTCGAGGTGGTAAAAATGATGATGGTCTCTTTACCGGAAAGCGTTTTCGTGAGCTCAATTCCTGTCATTTCCGGCATTTCTATATCGAGAAATATCAGATCGACGGAATTGGACTGAAGATAATGATAAGCTTCTATAGCATTGGAAAACTCGCTGACGATCGAAAGATCCGGAACCTGTTTGGCGAGATGGGCTAATGTTGTTCTTGCGATATCATTATCATCCACGATTAAGGCTTTCATAGGTATAGTTATTTATGGTTTACACAAAGATAATTATAACTTTTTTATTTTGTGTTATCTGAAATAGGAACGGATCATCCATGCCATTTCTTCATGGGTTTCCATCAGACCTGTAATAAAATCGCTGGTACCGTAATCTTTATACTTTTCTGCAAATGGGGTGATGTTTCCGCGGAGAAATTCGATAATGCTTTCATGATCACTCAATAAATCCTTCATGTATCCCAGACCATCGTTTGTTCTTTCACTGTATTCTGTTAAATGAGTCAGTTCCAGATAGATTTTCATCGTGGCCGGTGCATAATGGCCGATTTTACGCATGCGTTCTGCAACGCTGTCAATAAGTTCATCCAGTTGTTTGTATTGTTCTTCAAAGAAAATGTGATTGGCATGGAAGTTATCTCCGGTTACGTTCCAGTGGGCATTTCTTGTTTTGATGTAAAGCAGTGTTTCATCTGCTAATAGTTTTGCTAATTGTTCTGCAACAGCTTCTGTGTTTTTTTCTGTAATTCCGATTTTTGTTTTCATAATAATAAGATTTTAGTTGAGCATTATTGCCTTTTTCTGATGTAAAGGTCAGTCATAATCCTATAAAACGATCGGTATTTTCGGCGAACGGGCAGAATCAATCGGTGAAAAGCGGACAATCTCCGCTTTCCATAAGTTTCAGAATAATATAACAGATAATTTTATCAGCTGAGATGCTTCTTTAAAAAGGCAAGACTTCCTTCTGCCAATGTTTGAGAATCATAAGGTGATTTCTGCCATAATGAAACCTTTTCCTGCATTTCCGGAATTGAGGAACTGAAATTTTCAAGAACCAGATTCCCTTCAAAATTGATTTTTTTCAATGCAGAGAAAAATTCTTCCCAATTGATGGTTCCCTCTCCAAGCATTCCCCGGTGAGACTCTGTCACATGAATGTGCTTCAGTATTTTTCCGGATTTGATAATCGGGTCATAAAAATTATTTTCTTCGATATTCATATGGAAGGTATCAAGGTGAAGGAAGAGATTATTTCGGCCCGTTTTCTTAATAAGTTCAAGTACATTTTCTGCTGTATTGCAGACATAGGATTCATAGCGGTTAATAGGTTCTATGGCGATATCTATACTTTTGGCCTGGGCGTAATCCGCCACATTGCACCACACATCAGCAATGATTTCTTTTTCGTTTTCTGTGAGTGGTTTTCCGGTAAAAACACCGATTCCGCCATGCAGGACACCAGCCAGAAGATGGGTTTCCAACTCATATACTTTATCGATGGCTTTTTTGATAAGCTTTTCCGCAGCTTCAGGCTCAAACGCAATATGAGCATCTTTGGGAAGATTCAGCGAACATACTGCTTCCAGATGATTGTCTTTCAATTGTTTTTTTACTGTACCGGCATCAAAGTCCATTGAATTCGGCAACAGTATTTCAATCAGATCAAACCCGGCCTGAGCGGTTTTTTCTATTGCATATTTTCCTGATTCTGCATTCCATAACGGAGTAATCCAGGAGAGTAGGGAAGCCCCTAATTTTATATTCATTATTTTTTTTATTTAATTTAAAAAATCCACCATTCTGTCCGTATTCCGAAATAAGTCCCGAATCTTTTTGCCCCGGACTGTTGTAAAAATGGTGAGTATAGCGTACTCATTGCCTGGTTATTGTATCTTGAAACTTCTGCAATCAACCGGATGTGCGGTCTTGCCCAGACACTTCTTTCAGCGGTAGGGACAATAGTAGGAGCCAAAACCAGTTTCATCATTGATGCAGCATCCTGCGTTCCGTTTTTTCGGGTGGCATAATGGAACTCAGAAAGGATATGAAACCAGTTGTTGAAATAATAGGTCGCTCTTATACCGGTATTAAACTCTGTTTTTTTGTTGAAAATTTCACGGTTATAATAGTCCATCGCTTTATCAGTACTGGTTGATCCTCCTTTACTTTTGGTGAAAACGGCATAGGGATTAAGTGACCAGCGGTTTGAGATATTCCAGAGGAAATGTTCAACAACCGTAAAAGAGTAAGCTCCTTTATACGTTTTTGTGACCTCATCAGGAGCTCCGTAGGTTCTCCAGGTCTGTGTATTACCATTATCACCTCCATTGGCAATTCCGGTCCCGTATCTTACAGAAAACTGATTGAATGAACCCGGAATTGTCGTTACAATATCTGTATTTAATTTAGCTCCAAAAACCCAGCCCTGATCCGATGGGTATTGCTCTACAGAATTTTCTCCTGATTTTTCTACATGATGAAATTCCGCCATCAGTTTCAGCTTGTGTTTTGTGTTTTTAAATGGCAGCGTCTGCTCAAGGACAAAAACTTCTCTTTGTCTGTAGATCAGGTTTTTTGATCCGCTGATCACATTGGTGTAAGAATAAGGAGTGGAGTTGCTGGCCGCGGTATCAATAGCCGCCGGGAAAAACATGGAAAATCGTGTGTTTTTGTGCCTTACACCCCAACCGGTTGCCGAATGGTCATCAAAATAAAAATAATCTGCAATATGAATATCATCATATCTCAGCCATCTTGATCCCGCCCAGACATCCCAGTCACTTCCCATAATATTTCTGGCCTCAACAAAGGCTTCCGGCAAGGCAATAATCATCCCCTGATTGGATTTTGAATCTACATTTCCCAGAAAAGTTCCTCCTGAATAAAAGCTCAGTCTTGCCTGCATATCGATCTTTGTACTTTTGGTACTGTCACCGTTTACCACCGGGCTAAAATGGAAGGCTGGTAAGAAATCTACGTAATCTCCCTGATCCATTCTGCCACCTAAGGATCCTTGATTGTTCAGATTCAGCTGTCTTCCTGTTTTTCCATCGGCATTTGGAGAATAACCAGCTCCGATTCTTCCTGTTGTCCCAAAGGAAAATTTTTTGTTGGTTATTGTGATCTGGGCATTGATTCCCCTTCCGGCGCATATAAGTAAAATGCACCAGGCTAATAAAAGCTTTGTTTTCATAGGGATTATTTAAGTGTTTTGGGCTTGTAGAATTTTAATGCAAATAATAAAATAACGACATAACAGAGAATAGGAAGGAGGTAGGCATGGGCAATGTCTTTTTCTGCAATTCTACCCATAATCGGAGGGAAAACAGCACCTCCAAACATCGCCATAACCAGAAATGAGGAAGCCTGCTGAACTTTTGACCCTAATCTTTTAAGTCCAAGACTGAAAATAGTAGGATACATTACACTCAGGAACAGGTTGAGCAAAATAAGGCTTATAAATGATACCCATCCGAAACTTTGGGAAATAATAAGGCACAGAATGATGTTACATGCGGTAAAAATAGCCAGCAGTTTGTTGGGAGCAATGAATCTCATCAGGAAAGTCCCGATAAATCTTCCGATCATCATCATCGCCATACTTAAAGAAAAATAATAGGAAGCCTGTATCTCCGGAAGGTGCATTTTTTCTACCCCGTAATTGATAAAATAGGCCCATGTCCCGCCCTGTGCGGCAATATTAAAAAACTGGGCAATAACGGCAAATATAAAATGTCTCTGCTTGTAGAGCGGTGCGTGCGGATCTGATACAGACTGGTCTTCTCCTTTTTCATTGTCTGAAGTGATGATATCTTCAGCATGAGGGTCTTTAAGGTCCGGTACTCTGATAAAGCTGAAAATTATGGTAATCACAAGAATGACAATCCCAATCCATGTATAAAGATTTTTAACTGAATCCAGGGATCCTGATCCTGAATTAGGCGTCCCGAAAATGAAATATCCTCCCAACAAAGGACCGATAATGGCTCCCAATCCATTAAAAGACTGTGCAAAATTAACCCTCTGATCACTCGTTCTTTCATCACCAAGAGCTGCTACAAAAGGATGGGCTACTGTTTCAAGGGTTGCCATCCCCATCGCAAGGACAAAAAGAGCTAGTCTGAAAAAATTAAATGAGGAAGTGTCGGCCGCTGGAATAAACAGAAAGGCTCCCAGTGCGAAAAGCGAAAGCCCTAGTATAACGCCTAATTTATAACCAAATCTTTTCATAAAAAGGCCCGCCGGAATCCCCATGAGTGCATAAGCCCCGAAGATGGAAAGCTGTACCAAGCCAGATTTGGATTTCGAAATATGGAGGACATTCTGAAAATGCTTATTCAGTACATCACCCATGGTAAGCGCAATGGCCCAGAAGAAGAATAAGGACGTAACAAATGACAGGATGATGTAATATTTCTTATCTGTAAATTTTGGAGTATTCATATCGTATGTTTTTAAGAGGTTTTACAGCTGTTTTTTTCTCTGAATGCCTTGAATTCTTCATAGGTGTAATCAGGGCATGCCCCCGATTTCGAAGTGATAAAAGCACCCAGTGATGTGGCCTGTTTCATGATCTCTTCCGGAGATCTTCGCTGAATTCTTTTAGACAGGAACCCGGCCAGAAAAGAATCTCCACTGCCCACAGTATCTGCAATTTCAATATGAACTGCCGGGAAATCATACGCAATATTCCCCACAAAGTATCTGGCACCTTTACTTCCTTTTGTAAGGACAATTTCATTTAAATTAAAATAAGCCTGGAGATGTCTGATGCTTGTATCTTCGTCAATATACTCTTCACCTAGATATTCAAGAATGGTTCTGAGTTCTGCCTTATTCATTTTAACAAGATCAGCTTTATGCAATAATTTTTTAATGAATTCAAAATCAATAAAAGGAGGTCGGAAGTTAACATCAAAAACTTTGAATTTTGAATATTCTAAAAGTTCCAGCAGAGTATTCTGAGATGCTTCACTTCTTGTGATCAGACTTCCAAAAACAAATGCTTCTGAATTTTGTATCAGTTCCTTATGCTCCGGCAGTGGCTGAATATAATCCCAGGCAATATCCTGCACAATGTCATATGCAGCCTCTCCATGCTCATCAAAATCGGCAATGACAGTTCCTGTGGCCTTTTCCTGGTCGATCTGTATGAAATCTGTTGTTATTCCCCAATCCTGGATCTGATTAAGAAGTCGATGTCCTAAATCATCATTTCCTATACGGCTTAGCATTTTGGTATCGATTCCCATTTTGAAAAGATTGTAGGCAACGTTAAATGGCGCACCACCAGCTCTGGAACCGGTAGGGAAGATGTCCCACAGAACTTCTCCGAAGCACACCACATAGTTTGATTTATTTGTTATCATATTAGGTTAAACGTTTAAGTTATTGTTTAAAAAATGTTTTATATCAGATTAATTATTTTAAAGAGGCTTTAGCAACCAGCTTTGCGGATAATGTTATTCTCTTTCCGGTAGCTGTATAATCATTGATTTGCCCGTCCAGAAGCTTAATTGCTTCTTCTGCCATTTCTTCAATCGGCTGTTGGATGTAGGTGATTTCCGTAGGGAAGAGGTCATAAGCATCGGTTTCATCAAATGCGATTACAGAGACCTGTTCCGGAACTTTTATATCGTTTTTAACGAGATAGGAAAGTCCTGCTACCGCAAGCTTATTACTGGAAAAATATAACGCGGTATTTTCAGGTTGTTTTCCCAGGTTATTTTCAAGCTGAGCACGTACCTCTTGTGCTATATTTTCTAATCCCACCAGAAGATATTGTATATCAGCTGTTTTGCTGGAAGAGCTTATTGCCTTTTCAAAACCATGCTGTCGGTCCAGCAGATGCGGAAGTTCAGTTTCGTAACCAATGTAGATCATTTTATCAAAACCCTTATTAAGAAGCAGGCTGGTTGTTCTCTCGGCTATCTCCTGATTATCAATGGTAATTCCCGGAACAGAAACACCTTTAAGATACCTGTCGATCGTTACAACAGGATATTTAAGCTGAATAAGGTTTTCAAGCGTCTTTTCTGATCCTGCTACAGGAGCAACGATCATTCCATCTACCTGCTGTTGTGAAAAAAGCTGGGTAAGTTTTTCAAATTTTTCTGCATTTTCGTCAGAACTACCAATAATCAGGGTATAACCTAATTGTAAAGCTTTATCTTCCAGATTCCTTGCTATATGAGAATAGAAGTCATTGGAAATGTCTGCAACGATGAGCCCCAGCAGCTTGGTCTTATTCGTTTTAAGACTTTTTGCAATCTTATTGGGAGTATAGTTAATCGTTTCAGCAATTTCAAAAATTTTTTTACGGGTCTCCTCGCTGATACGTTGCCCTTCCTTTCTGTTGAGAACATAAGATACTGTGGCTACGGAAACTCCTGCCAGTTTAGCAATATCTTTTATAGAAGACCTTTTCATTTTATTTTTTTAATGGGCAAAAATATTTCATAAAATAGTAAAAAACAATAGTGTAATTTATTTGGTAGTTAAAAAAAATAGTGTAATTTGGCAAATTTTATCATTCTGATTAAAACATTGATTTACAATTGTTTACATTTTGTTGACTGTTGTAATATTAACCATTTGTTAAATTATCTTATGGTAATTATTAATTTTGGTTAAACGTTTATTCTATGAATTTCAAAAATTGTATATAATTTTCATTTCTGCCTGGCCAGTTAAGACTTAAAATTAAAAATATTTAATAGGATTGGAAAGTAATTTCCGGCTATATAATTTAGATTTACTGTTTCTCAAGAAATCGTGGCGATTTGTATTTCGGGTTAATTAAAATCTTTTAAATGCAGGTTTACAATAGGGAGTTCTAGTCTGGTATTATCCACGACAATAAAGCCCTTTTTATAAAGGTTTTTTATATATTCAGCTTTTTTGGTAATTGTATTAATCTTTATCAAAAACAATAACGGTTAACACAGAAGAAAGATTTTAACTTTGGATCAGCAAGGCCTATTTCTTATTGATAAAGAATCGTAAAGAAAAATTTTCAATTGTTTTGTGATTAATTTTATTTAGTTATATTTGAAGGTACTAAAAACTAATACATTAATAAATAACTATGAAAAATCTAAAGAAAATTACAAGAGATCAAATGAAAAATGTTCAGGGAGCAGGGACTCCAATTACATGTCCTGCAAAATACTATCTTAAATGCGAATCGATCTATGTTTGTGATCCAGACCAGGGTATTTATGATTGTGTTTGCTCTTGCGTTCCAATAGGATCTTAATAAAAACTTTTATATAGCAGAAGCCTTCTCTTTGAGAGGGCTTTTTTGTTATATTTGCAGGAAACTTCTAGTCACATCCATCTCAAAGATTCTAGGTAAACTTATACTAGGCATTCTCATATTATTCCTGTTCTTAGGCATGTGTTTAAACTACAAAAAGGATCTTTTATTTTCTCAATTTTCCAACTATACATTTTTAAATAAAGAATTCCAATAGAATAAACTAGATTTGGAAAAAAAATAAAACATGGAATTTTCTCCTTTTAATCCTGTGATCAAGCTTTGTCTGCAAGGGATGAGCTTTGAAGACAAGGGAATGCCTGAAGAAGCAGCTCAATTATTTTTAAAAGCCTGGGAAGATGCATCAGACGATCATGAAAAGTTTCTGGCAGCTTATTATCTGTCACATCACCAGAAAACCACCGCTGATCAGCTGAAATGGTTTGAAACTTCCTTAAAGTTTGCCTTAAAAATAAATGATGATACTGTTAAAAGTGCATTACCTTCTCTTTACCTGAATATTTCCAGATGCTATAATGAGTTAGGAGATCATGAAAAATCAAAAAACAATGCCGAATTGTCAGAGTTACTTCAAAAACATCCGTCTGATAAAGGTCCTTTTTACCACGGAACAAAAGTCGACTTACAGATCGGAGAACTGTTGACAGCGGGAGGAAATTCTAACTACAAATCAGAATTCAAAATGAATCATATTTATTTCACTGCTTTAATCAATGGAGCAGGGCTTGCTGCTGCACTGGCAAAAGGTGATGGAGCAGAGCGTGTTTATATTGTAGAACCCACAGGGAATTTCGAAAATGATCCCAATGTAACAGATAAGAAGTTTCCGGGAAATCCAACCCGATCTTATCGCTCCGAAATGCCTTTGAAAATTATCGGAGAAATTACAGAGTGGAGTAGGCCCAGTCCGGAAGATCTTCAGAAATTCCGTGAAAAACTGGACAACAGTCAAGGAGAAATTATTAATTAGGAATTATGGAAAAAAGCTGATTTATGACTGTACTCATAAAAGCCGGGATGGATATTTCATACATTTGGGATAAGTTTTTCATTCATTCAATAATAGTTTTTAGCCTCTTTTTAGAGGCTTTTTGTTTGAAAAGTTAAATTTTTCACAAATTAAATTACCGTTTAATGAATATTCTTATATTTGAAATGAACTAAAACATTTTAAACCATGAAAAATTTAAAGAAAATCTCGAGAGAAGAATTAAAAACAGTTAAAGGAGCAGGACCTAATGTTCCACAATGTCCTCCAGGTGCTTTATGGAGATGTGAAGCTATTGGTGTTTGTTCAGAAGATTTTGATCAATGGGACTGTCTTTGTGGTTGCTATCCGGTAACGCTTCCTTTTCCAAGATAAATCAAAGCCCTCTTTTCAGAGGGTTTTTTCATTTAACAAAAACAGCCACAATGAAAATATTGTGGCTGCCTTTTTGAAATCAAATATCAACTATTATAAAGATCTGGAGCGGGCAATATTAATAAGGTACACAAGGTGTGCGTACATGCTTCGCTTTACAGACTCTACTTTTATATCTCCGGTGGCCTGATTGATGGTAGTAACCAAATCTGTATTACATTGACCCGCAAAGTTTCCACTTCCTAAATAGTTCACTGTATTGGTACTTGGATAAGAGATTCTGGGATAGTCAGGTGCTGTCTGATTAGCCACAGCAGTTGCATTGGCAAACCCTTTATTATCAACATATCGGGCTGTCCATGTTCCTAGAAATTGTCCGTTTCCTGTATTAATTCCCTGCCCTACAATAATTTGAGTGTCAACAGGATTACTGAATCCCGCACAGGAAGAGTAATGGTTTACAGAAACGGTACAGGAAGAAGCATTGTCGCCAGGTTGGAAGCATTTTCCTTCGTATACAGTCGATCTTTGTTCACTGGAAGAGGTAGATGTGTTCAGTATAGCCTTTGGCGCAAAAATTTCTTCTGGAGAAATAAGCGTTAAAACTCCTTGTGCATCTGCCGCAACAATCTTTTTTTCAGCATTTGAAAGTCCTCTTACTCTTACCAGACCATTCACATCCAAAGTATGACTTGGAGTGGCGGTATTGATCCCAACCTGCGCTGTTGAACTTCCACAAATAGCAAGTGCTGCCAAAAATAATGTTTTTGTTTTCATGTTATTTTTTGAAAAAGGTTAAATTTTTCACTAAGGTAAGAAATATCTTTAAAATAGAATGCAAACGGCATGAAATCTAATATAAACTAATTGTAAATGGATATTAAACATATTAATATTAAGTTTAACGTATAAATTTTAAAATAACTCAAAATTTATAGACACTCTATTTGTTTGAAAAATATTTGTATTTTAGCCGAAATATGTCGTTTTTTAATAAACATATTGGGTGCTAATTAAAATTCAGATAATTTGAATGAAAAAATTAGTAGATTTGCACGAAACAAAAAAATAATAAATATTAAGCAATATTCTCTCTGACTGGGTCTCTAGAAGGAAAGTACAGAAGAATAACAGGATTTTAGGTTATAAAACTACTGAAACTATGAAGAAACTTTTTTTACTTTTATTAACGGCGTTTTTATTTATCGGTTGCAGCTCTGATGATGATACTATTTATGATTATGTAGGAACATGGTCTGGTTCTTATGAAGGAGCAGACAAAGGAGTTTGGAACTTTGTGGTAGATGAAAGTGGTAAAGTGGTAGGAACAATGCATTCTGATGTTAATAATGAAAACTACAGCATTACCGGAAATTTAAGTGAGACAGGAGATCTTAACGCCAGAGTGGGGCTTCCTTCACAAGGAGATTTCAAAGGAACGTTAACCACAGAAAAAAAAGGAAACGGAAACTGGTCCAACTCACTTCCAACACCTGCCGTATCAGGAAGCTGGAAAGGAGAAAAGAAATAAAACAAGAAGTCTGCAGAATATACTGCAGACTTTTTTATTTAAACAAATCCCATATGGGTAATTTTATCATTTTCATCCTTTAATGCTATAAAATAGAGAAGACCATCCTCAGAAAAATACTTTTTAAAAGATGGATTCTGTTGTGTGTTCCAGCTGATTATTTCTTCATTGCTTTCTATATTATAATTTTCAGAATCTAATTTCATCGTCATAATCACGGTATATTCTGATGTACAATGGTCATTTTTATACAGAACCTGATCTTCCATTCTTACACAATCTGAAACCTTCCTGACCGTTCCCCATTGAAAATCTCTCAGGAGTTTTCTTCCTTCTTCAGTCTTTAAGCCGTTTTCAACTGTTCTTTTTCCTCTTTCAGAAGTGTTATCTAAATCTTTGATAGCAGTCATCACCTTTGCAAATTTCTGGTAGAGTAGAGGATCACCTGTTTCTTTAATATATACTTCCAGACTTTTCCGGATCATTTTCCCCATTTTGGAACAGTGTCCGAATTCAGAACTGTTCTGTCTTACTTTCTCATAGGATGGATTCTTTTTAAACGCAGCTTTATTAAACCCGCTTTTCTTCCGAACCACATTTTTGCCATTCAGAGTATAAAATACCAGATCGCCTACTGCTCCTGTGATCTTGATTACACTTTCATAGGTTGCCATATCTTTAAAATAGAAATCAAATATACCAATAAATAATGAAAATCAAAACTTTAACATATATTTATAATATAGTTGTAGTATAGTTATACCATAATTAAATTATAAAATGTATATTTGTGGTAAATTTTGTTAATTAATTATAAATCAGAAGAATATGGGAGCGGAATTATTTCAACAAAAAATAAAAGTAAAGCAGTTGGTGGTTACCCTGGCAGCTGCTGTTTTTATGGTTTCTTGTGGATCCTCGAAAAGTGCTTCTGCGAGCAAAAAGTCAAATACAAAAGCCGTAGCGAAGGCTGAAAATCTCAGAAAACTGGATTCAAAATTTAATGGCAGTGTTTCCAGGTCCATCAATGATATTTTGAAAGATGCAGAAAAGTATATCGGAACACCATATAAATTTGGAGGAAATACTTCTTCAGGATTTGACTGTTCGGGATTTACGGTAAAAGTATTTGAAGAAAATAATTTTAATCTTCCCAGAAGATCTTCTGATCAGGCCGATGCCGGAAAGAATATTGATATCAAAGACGTAAAACCGGGTGATCTGTTGTTTTTTGCGACAGCCGGAGGAAGCAGAGTATCCCATGTGGGAATTGTTCATGATATAGGCCCTGATGGAGAAGTGAAATTCATTCATGCTTCTACCTCAAAAGGCGTAATCATTTCATCCCTGAATGAAAAATACTGGAATAAGGCCTATCTTCATGCTCAAAGAGTGTTGTAAATATTCTATCAATAGAAATGGGCTTTAGCCAAAACTTACATAATCTTCTTCTTTAACCACCCCGTCAAAAATTCTCTGAATTTTTGCCACACCTCCGGTGGAGGGGAATTGCCAGGTTTTACAATTGCGCATTTCTGCAAATCAATAATATTCTTGTCATTGCAATAGCATTGCATCCCAAAACCTATGAAATTTGTCCAAAACTATTATCATATGGCAGATTTCATCAGATTCTTTATTCCTTTATATTTCATACTCTTCTTTATCATTTCCTTTGTTGGAATTAGTTATAAAGTAGCCAGACAGATTGGCAAAAATCCTAATGTTCTTCCCAAAGATGATTCTGCATATGGACTTGTGGGATTGTATTTTAAGCTGGTTTTATTTGCTTTGTTTATCTATACAATACTTCTTTTGTTTTTTCCGAAAGACATTTTCCCTGCTTTTAAAATCAATGTGCTGGAATATGATCTCATTCAATACACAGGGTTGGTTTTAATGATGATGGCATTGATTTGGGTTGTTATTGCCCAGTTACAAATGAAAAACTCATGGAGGATTGGAATTGATAACTCAGCAAAAACAGAACTGATAACTCACGGATTATTCAGGTTTTCAAGAAATCCTATATTTCTGGGAATGACCATAAGCCTTATTGGATTTTTCCTTGCTTTCCCTACCGTAATTACTTTTGCTCTTCTACTGACGGGAAGTATGTTGATGCAGATCCAGATCAGGCTTGAAGAAGAGTATCTCTTAAAAGAACATGGAGAAATTTACATCGCCTACAAAAAGAAGGTGAGGCGCATGTTGAGTCTTTATTAAATGCATGATGTTACAACCTGTTTTGCTGAACTTTTTTGTATCTTTGGGCGGTATAATTTTAAATAAGAAACATGTCGTTACAACAAACTATTGAAAATATCTGGGACAACAGAGAATTATTGCAGAATGAAGACAGCCAGAAGGCGATCAGAGAAGTCATTTCTTTAGTTGATAAAGGGGAACTTCGTACTGCAGAACCCACAGAAAACGGATGGCAGGTAAATGAATGGGTGAAAAAAGCTGTAGTAATGTATTTTCCGATCCAGAAAATGGAAACTATTGAAGTAGGCCCGTTTGAATTTCATGACAAAATGCCTTTGAAGAAAGGTTATGCTGAAAAAGGGGTGAGAGTTGTTCCACATGCAGTAGCGAGAGAAGGTGCTTACATTGCTCCAGGAGTTATTATGATGCCATCTTACGTTAACATTGGTGCTTATGTAGATTCCGGAACAATGGTAGATACCTGGGCAACAGTAGGAAGTTGTGCACAGATCGGTAAAAACGTTCACTTGAGCGGTGGCGTTGGTATCGGTGGGGTATTGGAACCATTACAAGCTGCTCCCGTAATCATTGAAGATGACTGCTTTATCGGTTCAAGATGTATCGTTGTAGAAGGAGTTCACGTAGAAAAAGAAGCTGTACTGGGTGCTAACGTGGTATTGACTGCTTCTACAAAAATTATCGATGTTACTGGAGATACACCTATTGAAATCAAAGGAAGAGTTCCTGCACGTTCAGTAGTAATCCCTGGAAGCTATACAAAACAGTATCCTGCAGGAGAATATCAGGTTCCATGTGCACTGATCATTGGTCAGAGAAAAGAATCTACAGACAAGAAAACATCTCTGAATGATGCATTGAGAGAGAATAATGTAGCCGTTTAAGATTAATATTTTAATCTAATACCACAATCTTGAAAGAAAAATTTCTTAAAATACTATTAAACCCTAAATATATATTTGGGGTTTATCTTATTATATCCGTTGTTACTGCAATTTCCAAATATCTGAGAGGAGATTATGCGATCAATAACTATCTGATTTTTAAAAACGTATTCTTTAATACCATTCATCAGAAAAACTTATTTATCCATTATCCCGATCTCTATTTTGATCTGAACCATTATGGTGTATTTTTCAGTGCTTTGATTGCGCCGTTTGCCATGATGCCGGATTGGCTGGGAATCTCACTTTGGAATATTGCCAATACTTTCATCTTTATCTACGGAATTTATAAACTGCCTTTTTCAGACAGTAAGAAAGCCATTTTCGGATTGCTTTGCCTTCAGGAATACATCACAGCAGCTTTAAGTCTGCAGTTCAATGTGGCGCTGACCGGTCTTTTGTTGTTGTCTGCAGTGTATATTTACGAAAGAAAAGAAGTAAAATCCGTAACTGCAATTTTAATAGGAATATTTGTAAAAATCTACGGAATTGTAGGATTAACTCAGTTTTTCTTTATTAAAAGCAAAACTAAATTTATACTTTCAGGAATTGGCATTGCTATATTATTTTTCGTACTTCCGATGGCCTATTCAAGTCCGCAGTTTGTCATTCAGTGTTACTCGGACTGGTTTCAGTCTATTGTAGAAAAGAATAGCGAAAATCAGGTTCTTGGAAATATGCAGGATATCTCTTTAATGGGCTTTGTGAGAAGAATTTTAGGTGATGCATCCATTTCAAACCTTGTGTTTTTAGCAGGCGGATTGCCTCTCTTTGCTTTACCTTACATCAGAATAAAGCAATATAAGCATTATGCTTTTCAATTGATGATTTTGGCTTCAACATTACTATTTTTGGTATTATTCAGTTCAAGTTCAGAATCTCCTACGTATATTATTGCGGTGGTAGGAGTGCTGATCTGGTTTTTCCTTCAGAAAGAAAGAACACCATTGATCATTGGATTGTTGATTTTTGTTATTATTTTTACCTGTTTCTCAACTTCGGACCTTTTCCCGAAATTTGTAAAAGAGAATTATATTATCAAATATTCGTTAAAAGCCGTACCTTGTATTGTAATCTGGTTGAGAGTGACTTATGAACTTCTGACTAAAGATTTTGAGACAAATTACAGCCTGAATTAATACATATGAAGAAAATTTCAATTGTAATTCCCGCTTATAACGAAGAAGGAAACGTGGCCATGATCCATCAGAAAATTAAAGAAGTTTTTGATGGTTTGAACAATTATGACTTTGAAATCATATTTGTGAATGATGGCAGCAGGGATAATACTCAACAAAAATTAGAAGAACTTTCCAGTCAGTATGATGAAGTAAAATTCATCGAATTTTCCCGTAATTTTGGACACCAGCCCGCTGTAAAGGCAGGTATGGACAATGCCCACGGAAATGCAGTCATTTCTATGGATGGAGATCTTCAGCATCCGCCGGCGCTTATTCCGGAAATGATTCAGAAATGGGAAGAAGGTTATGACGTCGTTTTTACCTTTAGAACGTATCCTAAAGAGATTTCTTTTTTTAAAAGAAAAACATCAGACCTGTTTTACAAGCTTTTATCAAGTTTATCAGATGTTAACTTAACAAAAGGCGGCGGCTCAGATTTCAGACTATTGGATGCAAGTGCAGTTGAAGTGATGAGAAATTTTAATGAAGACGATCTGTTCCTTAGAGGATTAACGAGCTGGATGGGTTTCAAACAAACAGGAATCGATTTTACTGCAGCAGAAAGACTATCAGGGAAAAGCAGTTACAATATCAAAAAGATGTTTACTTTTGCCTTTACGGGAATCACTGCTTTCAGTGTAAAACCCCTTTATCTGGCAGCATATCTGGGCTTTTTATTCTCAGCGCTTTCAGTAATCGGATATGGAGCCTACGTAATTCATTCATTTATTGCCAAAACAGAGATTTCCGGTTGGGCATCTTTGATTATGACCATTGTTTTCTTTGGAGGACTTCAGTTGATCATCCTCGGAATCATGGGAATTTATTTAGGTAAAATATTCAAACAGGTGAAAGACAGACCAAATTATATTATTAAAAACAAAAATTTTTAGAATGGTTTTATTGAGTTTTGACATTGAAGAATTTGATATGCCATTAGAATATAAGGGTGAAATTCCCTTTGAAAAGCAGATTTCAATTTCACAGACAGGATTAGAGAGAATTCTCGATATTCTTAAAAAACATAATGCTAAAGCTACTTTTTTTTCCACAGTAGTTTTTGCAGAAAATAGCAAACACCTTATCGAAAGGTTATTGAATGAGGGGCATGAACTGGCTTCTCACACCTGGTTTCATTCGGAATTTGAAGACAAGCACCTGAAGGAATCTAGAGAGAAACTGGAAGAATTATTTTCCACAAAAGTGACCGGATTAAGAATGCCGAGAATGATGCCGGTAGATGAAAAAGCAGTGGAAGAAGCAGGATATGCATACAATTCCTCCATCAACCCTACATTTTTGCCGGGAAGATATAATAATTTAAAAGTATCAAGAACGTATTTCAAAGAAGGAAATGTAACGCAGATTCCGGCTTCGGTTTCTCCTAACTTCAGAATTCCTTTGTTTTGGCTAAGCTTTCACAATTTCCCTTTGTTTTTCTACAAAAAACTGGCTTCGGACACCTTGAAAAAGGATAATTATCTGAATATTTATTTCCATCCTTGGGAATTTGCAGAAATTAAAGATGATACCTTTAAACTTCCTGGATTTACGGTAAAAAACTCAGGAAAAGATATGGTGGAAAGATTTGACTCGTTTGTAGGATGGTTGAAAGAAAAAGGACATACATTCGGAACATTTCAGGAATTTCAAAAACAGATCCAACGATGAAGATTGCCTTTGATGCCAAACGGTTTTTCCACAATACATCCGGCCTGGGAAACTATTCGAGAGATCTTGTAAGAATCCTTTCCGAATATGAACCGGAGAATGAATATCTGTTATTAAACAAAAATAAGTCCGAGAGAGGAAAGGAGATTCTGGAGCGTTCTAATGTTCACTTTATTGAAACCTCTAAAGGAAACCTGTCCCGTCAGCTTAAAATGGGTAAAGATGCCCAGAGGCAAGGTGCTGATATATTCCATGGATTATCGGGCGAACTTCCACTCAAATGGGATCCAAAGCCTATTAAAAAGGTGGTTACCATCCATGATCTGATTTTTGTAAGATATCCGCAGTATTATTCTTTTTTTGACAGGAAAATTCATTTCTGGAAATTCAAAAAAGCCGCTGATACGGCTGACAAAATCATTGCGATTTCAGAACAGACCAAAAAAGATATTATTCAGTATTTAAAAGTTCCTGAGACTAAGATTGAAGTTATTTATCAGGGATGTCATCATGCTTTTAAAGAACAGCAGTCTCCGGAATTAATGAAGGCTGTCAAAGAGAAATTTAAGCTTCCCGAAAGATTTGTACTGAATGTAGGCACTATCGAAGACCGTAAAAACCTTTTGAATGTTGTAAAAGCGATCAACGGTACAGAAATTCCATTGGTTGTGGTGGGACGAAAAACCGGATACTATCAGAAAATAGAACGCTTTCTGAAAAGAAACAAAATGGAAAAACAGGTGCTTTTCCTTGAAGGCGTTTCTATGGATGAGCTGGCCTGTCTCTATAAACTGGCAGATATTTTTGTTTATCCTAGCTTCTTTGAAGGCTTTGGAATCCCTGTCATTGAGGCACTTTTCTCGAAAACTGTTGTTGTTACCAGCAATACCAGTTGTCTGCCTGAAGCAGGTGGAAAAGACTCTGTGTATGTGAATCCTGAGAACGATCTTGATATCCGAGCCAAATTAAAATTTCTCTGGGAAAATGAATCCGAGCGAAAACGCCGTGAGGAAAAGGGTTTCGAGTTTGTTCAGAAGTTTAATGACGAATCCATTGCAAAAGAGTTGATGAATTTTTATCAAAAAATTATTTGAAAAAACTTTGCATTTTAAAAATAAATCCTACATTTGCATCATAATTCAATACAATGAAACCAACATTTTTAGCATTACATCATTATCATCATCATCTCTGCTAGACGGAATTGATTGATATAAGTATGTGCTAAAATCAAAAATAATTAAAACCGTCTGAGTAAATAGACGGTTTTTTTGTTTCCTGAATTCTCATCAGAAATTTCAACAGATCAGTTTTTATTTGCTCGGACCCAAAAAAGGCAAAATGAGTAAATTAAAAATTGCAATCCAAAAAAGCGGCCGGCTTTACGAAGAATCTCTTCAGCTTCTCAAAGACTGCGGAATCTTCGTCAACAACGGTAAAGACCAACTCAAAGTTTCAGTAGATAACTTTCCGATGGAAATCATGTATCTCCGGAACTCAGACATCCCGCAATACCTCGAAGACGGAGTGGTGGATGTAGCCATTCTTGGCGAAAATCTTCTGGTTGAAAAAGGTAAAAACATTAAAACGATCCAGCAACTTGGCTTTTCAAAATGCCGTGTTTCATTAGCTGTTCCCAAAGAAGTAGAAAGCGATGAAATCTCTTATTTCCAGGGTAAAAAAATTGCTACCTCTTATCCTAACACTCTGAAAAACTTTTTAGAAAACCAGGGAATTGTATCAGATATTCACGTGATTTCCGGTTCTGTAGAAATAGCACCTAATATCGGTCTGGCAGACGGAATATGCGATATTGTAAGCTCAGGAAGCACCTTATTCAAAAACGGATTAAGAGAAACGGTTACTTTGCTGAAATCGGAGGCAGTTTTGGCTCAAACGCCTCAATTATCAGCTGAAAAAGAAGCCATTCTTGAAAAATTTGTATTCAGAATCAAAGCAGTTTTAAAAGCAAAAAATTCAAAATACATTCTGATGAATGTTCCCAACGAAAAAATACAGAAAGTTGCCGGCGTTCTCCCCGTATTGAAAAGTCCTACGGTGATTCCGCTTGCAGAAGAAGGCTGGAGCAGTATTCATTCCGTGATTGATGAAGAGCGTTTCTGGGATGTCATTGACGAACTCAAAGAAAATGGGGCTCAGGATATTTTAATCATTCCAATTGATAAAATGGTTATTTAAAAAAATCATAATGATAGATGTTGGTTAACGCAAAGGCGCAATAAAAATGAAGTTGATACTATTTTAAGACGCAAAGATTTTATCTCCGATAAAATTGAATACCATTTTAAGTCACAAAATTATACTCACGCACTTGCTGAAAATCTAAGATTTTCTTGCGTCTTAAAAAAGATATATGAATTAAAAACTTTGCGCCTTTGCGTAAAAAACAATTAAAAATAATACAATGAAAATATATAGATATCCCATAAAAGACAGCTGGAAAGACTTAGTAAAACGTCCTGTTTTGGAACAGAAAGAAATCTCAGGACTTATCACAGACATTTTTGCAGAAGTTGAAAAAAACGGAGATAAAGCTTTAAGAGAATTCAATAAAAAATTTGATAAAGCAGACACTCAAAGCATTTCTGTGACCGAAGAAGAAATTGAAAACGCAGAAAAACAGATTAGTAATGAACTGAAACAGGCTATCCAACAGGCTAAAGAAAATATTTCTAAATTTCACGCTTCTCAAAAGCAGGAAATTCAGAAAGTTGAGACAGTGAAAGGAGTGGTTTGCTGGCGTGAAAATCGTGCAGTAGAAAAAGTAGGGATTTATATTCCGGGAGGAACAGCTCCGTTATTTTCTACCGTATTGATGCTTGCGGTTCCTGCCAATCTTGCAGGTTGTAAAGAGATTGTTCTTTGCACACCACCGGATAAAAACGGAAATATCAATCCCGCAATTTTGTATGCCGCAAAACTTTGCGGAGTTTCGAAAATCTTTAAAACAGGTGGGGCGCAGGCTGTTGCAGCGATGACTTTTGGGACAGAGACTATTCCTGCAGTTAATAAAATTTTTGGTCCTGGAAATCAGTTCGTGGTAGCGGCAAAAGAATATGCACAACGGTATGGAGTTGCCATTGATATGCCAGCCGGTCCGAGTGAAGTTCTTGTCATAGCTGATGAGCAGGCTGTTCCTGATTTTTGCGCTGCCGATCTTCTTTCACAGGCAGAACACGGCAGTGACAGTCAGGTGGTTTTTATCACTACAGATATTAAAGTATTTGAAGAGACGGTTAAGGCTATTGAACGTCAGATCATAGACTTGCCGAGAAATGAATTTGCGGCTCAGGCTTTGGAAAACAGCTCTTTTATTTTGATCAATACGCTGAAAGAGGCTCTTGAGTTCAGCAACCTTTATGCTCCTGAACACCTTATTTTGGCTATCGCTGATTTTGAAAAATACATTCCGCTGATTGAGAATGCAGGTTCGGTTTTTCTTGGAAACTACTCTTGCGAGAGCGCGGGCGACTACGCCAGTGGAACCAACCACACGCTTCCTACCAATGGTTATGCAAAAAACTACAGCGGAGTATCCCTGGATAGCTTTGTGAAGAAAATAACATTCCAGCAACTTTCAAAAGAAGGACTTCAGAATTTGGGAAAAACCATAGAACTCATGGCAGAAGCAGAAGGTTTGTTTGCTCACAAAAATGCAGTATCAATAAGATTAAAATGATAAATGTTGAAAAACGCATAACCATAAAACCATTTGAAAATAAAGGTCCTGGACTTAACGGTTTAAAATAGATTTAGATAAACAATACAATGAAAAATAACAGTATCAAACCACTCGTAAGAGAAAATATATTACAATTACAGCCATACATCAGTTTCAGGGATCACAATGAATTTAATGCTCCGGTAATGCTGGATGCGAATGAAAGCCCTTTTGGAGAATGCAATCGTTACCCTGATTCTACCCAGAAAAAGCTTAAAAGCAAGCTTGCAGGGATTAAAAAAGTTGCACCTTCACAGATTGCCATAGGAAACGGAAGTGATGAGCTGATAGATCTTATCATTAAAATTTTTTGCGAGCCTAAAAAAGATGCCATTCTGATGATGAATCCGTCCTTTGCAATGTACGGTTTCTATGCAGCCATCAATGAAAATAAAATTCTGAAACTGGATCTGGATGAAAACTTTGAAATCGTTAAAAATGATTTTTTAAAAACAGCAGAAGATCCTTCACTGAAAATTTTCTTTTTATGTTCTCCTAATAACCCTACCGGAAACAGTGTGGATGATATTGAATTTTATATTCAGAATTTCAGCGGAATTGTAGTGGTAGATGAAGCGTATATCGAATTCTCTGGTAAAAAATCAAGTCTTGAGTTGTTGGAAAAATATTCTAACCTGATTGTGCTGCAAACCTTCTCTAAAGCATGGGGAATTGCCGGAGCAAGAGTAGGTATGGCATATGCATCTGAAGAAATTATCAGTCTTATTAATACGGTAAAAGCACCTTATAATGTGAATGTTTTGAGCCAGGAATTGATTTTAAAGACTCTGGCGGAAGAAAACAGACTTCAGGAGAACGTAAGTCGTATTCTGGAAGAAAGAACATGGCTGAAACAGCAGTTTGAAGGAATTCAATGTATTTCCGAAGTCTTTTCAACAGATGCCAATTTCTTTCTGATCAGAATGGAAAATGTTGATAATGTCTATGCAAAAATGCTGGAAGAGGAAGTTTTAACCAGCAGAAGAGATCCGGCCATTCCGGGATGTATCAGGATTAATGTGGGAAACCGTGCCGAAAATGAAAAATTAATTAACCTTTTAAAAAGTATCTAACAATGAAAAAAGTACTCTTTATAGACCGCGATGGAACGTTAATTATTGAACCGCCTGCAGATTTTCAGGTTGATTCTCTGGAAAAGCTTGAGTTTTATCCGGGAGTTTTTCAAAATCTTGCAAAAATTGTCAATGAATTAGATTATGAATTGGTAATGGTCACCAATCAGGATGGATTGGGAACTGAGAGTTTCCCTGAAGACGACTTCATAAAACCTCATGAGAAAATGTTGCAGGCATTTGAAAATGAAGGGATAACTTTCAGTGATATTTTGATTGACAGAAGCTTTGAATCCCAAAATCTTCCCACCAGAAAACCCGGAATTGGAATGCTCGGAAAATATATTTATGGGAATTACGACCTTGAAAATTCCTATGTAATTGGTGATCGAAATACCGATGTTCAACTTGCTAAAAATCTAGGTACTAAAGCTATTTATCTTAACAAAAACTTAAATAGCGAAGCGGAGCTATCTACTTTAAAATGGTCGGAGATCTATCAGTTTTTAAAATCAGGAATGAGAAAGGCTAAAGTATCCAGAAAAACCAATGAAACAGATATAGAAATTACGGTCAATCTTGATGGAAACGGAAAATCAGATATTTCAACCGGGCTTCACTTTTTTGATCATATGCTGGACCAGATTGCCAGACACGGAAATATGGATCTTACGATTAAAGTGAACGGTGATCTTGCCGTAGATGAACACCACACGATAGAAGATACCGGAATTGTGCTGGGAGAAGCTATTTTAAAAGCCTTAGGAAAGAAAAAAGGTATTGAACGATATGGTTTCCTGCTTCCGATGGATGACTGTCTTTCTCAGGTGGCTATCGATTTCGGCGGAAGACCGTGGCTGGTATGGGATGCTCCGTTTAAAAGAGAAAAAATTGGAGACATGCCTACGGAAATGTTTTTTCACTTCTTTAAATCCTTCACCGATGCTTCAAAGTCCAATCTGAATATCAAAGCAGAAGGAGATAACGAACACCACAAAATTGAATCCATTTTTAAAGCATTTGCAAAAGCCGTTAAAATGGCAGTGAACCAATCGGATGCTAACTACAGTTTACCTTCTACAAAAGGAAGTTTATAAATATGATCGCTATAATAAAATACAACGGAGGAAATGTAAATTCCGTTCAGAATGCCCTCAACAGACTGAATGTTGATTCCGTGGTCACCGATGATCCCGAACAGATTTTAAAAGCTGACAAAGTGATCTTTCCGGGCGTGGGAGAAGCTTCATCAACCATGAAACTGCTGAAGGAAAAAGAGCTTGATCTGTTGATTCCTGGTCTTATACAGCCGGTTTTAGGAATATGTCTGGGAATGCAGCTGATGTGTAAAGGAAATGAAGAAGGAGATACCGAAGGAATGGGGATTTTTGATATCAATGTCAGAAAGTTTCCGGCAAAGGATATTGTTCCGCATATGGGCTGGAATACCGTTTCCGGGCAGACTTCGCCACTGTTTTCAGGAATAGAAAAGAGTGGTGATGTGTATTTTGTTCACAGCTATTATTGTGAACTGTCAGACTATACAACATCGGTTTGTGATTATATCCTGCCGTTCAGTGCTTCATTGCAGAAAGACAATTTCTATGCAGTACAGTTTCACCCGGAAAAATCGGGAATGGTAGGGAATCAGATCATTAAGAACTTTATAAATTTATAATGATGAAGATAATTCCGGCTATTGATATTATCGACGGTAAATGTGTTCGTTTATCAAAAGGAGATTACAATACAAAGAAAATATACAATGAAGACCCTGTAGAAGTGGCCAAAGAGTTTGAAAGTTTTGGTATTCAGTTTCTTCACCTGGTAGATCTTGACGGGGCAAAATCAAAGCATATCGTGAATCAGAAGGTTCTGGAAAATATTGCTCGTGCCACTTCGTTGCATATCGACTTTGGAGGAGGATTAAAGACTCAGGAGGATATTGAAACAGCCTTTAATTCCGGTGCAAAACAGATCACTTTAGGAAGTATTGCAGTGCAAAATCCTGAATTCTGCTATGAAATGATTCAAAAGTATGGTGAGAAAATTATTCTGGGAGCAGACTGTGATAACAGAAAGATTAAAACCTCGGGATGGCTCGAAGAAAGTGACAATGATATCATCGATTTCATCCTTCAGTATCAGGAAAAAGGAATACAGACCACTATTTGTACTGATATTGCAAAAGACGGTATGCTGGAAGGTCCTTCAACAGGTCTTTATATTGAAATTTTATATAAAACATCTGTTCAGCTGGTAGCAAGCGGCGGTATTTCAAGTATTGCTGATGTCTATAAGATGAAGGATGTCGGCTGTTCGGGAACAATCATTGGAAAAGCAATTTATGAAGGAAAAATAAGTTTACAACAACTTCAAAATTTTATTGAAAATGCTTAAGAAAAGAATTATTCCATGTCTGGATATCAAAGATGGAGCAACTGTAAAGGGAGTCAACTTTGAAGATCTTAAAAATGCAGGGGATCCTGTAGAACTTGCCAAAAAATATGAGCAGGAAGGAGCTGATGAGCTTGTTTTCCTGGATATTACGGCAACTATTGAAAACAGGAAGACTTTTGTAGAACTTGTAAAAGAAATTGCCAAAGAGCTCAGTATTCCGTTTACAGTGGGAGGCGGAATTTCGTCTGTGGAAGATGTGCGAAAGCTTTTGGAAGCCGGGGCAGACAAAATCAGTATCAATTCTTCCGCGGTTAAAAATCCGTCCCTTATCTCTGATCTGGCTAAAGAATTTGGGAGCCAGTGTATAGTGGTTGCTATTGATACAAGGCAAGTAGGCGATAAAGATCTGGTGCATATCAAAGGAGGAAGAGAAGCTACTGAACTTTCTACACTGGAATGGGCAAAACAAGCAGAATCCCTTGGAGCAGGAGAAATTCTGCTAACTTCAATGGATGGAGATGGTACAAAAAATGGCTTTGATCTTCGCATTACAAAACTGGTTTCAGATAGTATTACCATTCCCGTGATTGCTTCTGGGGGAGCTGGTGCTGTAGATCATTTTGTTAAAGTATTTAATGAAACAAAAGCTACAGGAGGATTGGCAGCCAGTATTTTCCACTTTAATGAAATAGGAATTCAGGATTTGAAACAACAGTTAAAAACTCAAAAAATTGAAGTACGATGAAAATAGATTTTAGTAAAGATAACGGGCTTGTTCCGGTAGTCATTCAGGATAACAGAACGCTGCAGGTTTTGATGCTGGGCTACATGAATGAGGAAGCTTTTGAGAAAACAAAAAAAGAAGGAATTGTTACTTTTTTCAGCCGTTCCAAAAACAGACTCTGGACAAAAGGTGAGGAATCGGGTAATTTTTTAACTGTAAAAAGTATTGATATCGACTGCGATCAGGACACCATTTTAATTAAAGCCGTTCCGAAAAATGTGGTTTGCCATACAGGCAGTTTTAGTTGTTTCGGGGAAAAGAGTACTAAAGGATTTCTGTATGAACTGGAAGAAAAAATATCTCAGAGAATAGATATGAAGGCTGAAGACTCATATACTTACTCATTATATCAGAGAGGAATCAATAAAATGGCTCAAAAAGTAGGCGAGGAAGCCGTAGAACTAGTTATAGAAGCAAAAGACAGTAATGATGATCTCTTTAAAAATGAAGCTGCAGATCTGTTGTATCACTTTTTAATTTTATTGAAAGCCAAAGGATTTTCAATGGAGGAGATTGAAGAGATTCTTAAAGGCAGAGATCAAT
Organism: Chryseobacterium sp. PCH239; assembly: GCF_018924625.1. NCBI lineage: Bacteria > Pseudomonadati > Bacteroidota > Flavobacteriia > Flavobacteriales > Weeksellaceae > Chryseobacterium > Chryseobacterium sp. PCH239. The sequence continues at coordinate 763,342 of NZ_CP073027.1, read as the reverse complement.
AAAATTGACTCGCTTTTTGATTGTAAGACAAGAATTCTTTCGGTAAATGAAAAGCGTTATTTTAAGATCATAGAAAATAAACTTTCAGATATGATTGATGGGTTACAGAAAGCTAAGAATTTAATGGATAACGGGCAATATATGCCCGCTGTAGAAATTTTGCAGAATATCAGCAAGTTATCTACAAAATCTGAAAGCTACAGACTATTATTCATGTCAAACTGCTGGTATAAACTAGGAGAATATCAATGGGCTATTGATATTGAGGATAATTTATTACAAAGAGACAAGCACAATGAATTAGCATCTCAGATAAAATATCTGTCCTATTGTGGACTTAAAGATTTTGATAAAGCCTTAGAAGAAATTATACGGTTTTTGTCATTTAATGAAGCGGATGTATATAAAATAACTCTGGAAGAATTATTAGCAGATATCAAAAATGGTTTTATTAATGAACAAGCTATTATTTCTAAAATAAAAGGACTCGCATTAAAAAATAACTGTTTGAAATAAAAATATTTAAACACGCTCTTCTAAAACAAAACAGCAGGAATAGAATACCCCTGCTGTTTTTTTATTATCAATGAATTGATTTCTTATCTTTCAATCATAATATTCTTGACAAGGGTTTCTTCGCCCACTTTCAAAACTCCAACATAGACTCCGTTCTGAAGGGATGAAACATTAACCTTTCTTTCGTTATTGACTTTCAAAAGTGACCTTCCCAAAGAATTGCTGATTTCAAAGCTGAAATCCATTCCCTTAGAATCCGGTAAGTCAATATTAATCATATTATTGGCTGGATTAGGGTAGATCTTTACAGCTTCCAGTGAATTTTTTGAAGCGGGTTTGCTCATGGTAGTTGATGCTGCTGCAAAATGCTGTAAGGCACCCACGGTTGCTTTTCCGATCTTGTATACATAAACAGGATCCATATTGATGAAAGTATCCTTAGAGCTGTGAGGGTAAGTGCTTCTTATCCTTTCAAAAAACCCGGTAATCACTTCACCTTTCTGTTCGAAAGGAATATAATCCGTATCAGCTGCCGGATCTACGGCAGTCAGAAGAGGAGAGTAGAGTGCTGTACAATTTCTCAGTTGTTGTGTGACAGCTGCAGAAGCAGCATTGTTACTGGAAACACCTCCCTGGTCTTCATCACAATATACGGTTGTATTGTTATTTCCTTTCACTCCGCCTACCTGATCCAGATTGAAGACCAGTTTGATATCCAATTTGCGGACACCTCCCTGATATACTACGTTGTTCACATAATGGCTGCTTCCTTTTAATCCCTGTTCTTCACCTGAAAAATGGATGAACTTTATAGAATATTCAGTAGGAACGTTTTTCAGAATCCTTGCTGCTTCAAGAATAATAGACGTTCCGCTGCCGTTATCATTCACTCCAGGGCCATAAATGGTATCGAAATGCCCACATATAATGACATACTTGTTAGGATACAGCGTTCCTGTTTTGGTGATGATTAAATTTTTGGAACTGGTACTTCCAAAGGTAAAAGGACTTTCTTCTATCTGGCTCGCAGTATAGCCGTAAGAAAGATACTTGTTTTTAATCCAGTTCAGGGTATTCGTATTCGCTACTGAACCTGTGGTTTTTACGCCTAAATTACTGAATTCCTGGAGATTGTTGGTGATGTTGGTTTGTGTTACCAGGTCAGCTCTGTCTTTGTAAGCCTGAATAAAAGTTTGAGCCGCAACACTCTGCATCATCAATGCAGAGCATAAAAGTGTTGTGATTTTTTTCATATAAATAATATTATTTTGGTAACACGAATGTAGTAAATAAATCACAATAAAGTGTTTAATATTTTAAAATAAAAGAATATTTACTATGAATATCATATTGATTATTGCGAATGTTTTGTAAATACTGTAATGTGGATCTGGTATAAAAATAAAACCTTTGAAACTATTCAAAGGTTTTATTTACAAATAGAGGCTTGCATATTGTATTATCTTTCAATCATCACTTTTCTGACAACCTTTTGATCCCCAATTTTTAAAATTCCGATATAAGCTCCGTTTTCAAGTGAGGACGCGTTAATTTTGGTTTCATTGTTTCTCTTGAAAATAGAACGTCCTTGGAAATCAGTGATTTCAAAAGTGAAGTTTTTAACCCTGGAATCCGGAAGTTCAATATTGATGACATCTTTGGCAGGATTTGGATAGATTTTTACACTTTCCAGTGTGTTTTTTACAGCGGTTTCATGCGTTCCCAATGTTCCGGTAGCAACGGCGAAATGCTGCAGTGCTCCCACAGACGCTTTTCCTATCTTGTAAATGTATACAGGATCTGTATTGGCAAAAGTATCATTCACTGTATGCGGATAGGTGCTTCTTATTCTTTCAAAGAAACCTGTAATCACTTCGCCTTTCTGTTCAAAAGGGATGTAATCCGTATCAGCAGCGGGATCTACAGCAGTCAGAAGAGGAGAGTAGAGTGCTGTGCAGTTTCTCAGTTCCTGAGTTACAGCAGCCGAAGCTGCATTATTGGAAGAAAGTCCGCCTTGATCTTCATCACAGTAAACAGTATTGTTGTTATTTCCCATCACACCGCCTACCTGATCCAGATTAAAAACAAGTTTAATATCCAGGACACGAACACCACTTTGGTAAGCCACATTGTTGACATAATGCTTACTTCCCAGAAGTCCTTGCTCTTCCCCGGAAAAATGAATGAATTTTATAGAATATTCAGTCGGAACATCTTTCAGAATCCTTGCTGCTTCAAGAATAATAGAAGTTCCGCTTCCGTTATCATTGATTCCCAGGCCGGTAATACTGTCGAAATGTCCGCAAATGATTACGTATTTATTGGGGTATACAGTTCCTGTCTTGGTAATAACAAGGTTTTTAGAATTATAGCTCCCTGCTGTAAAAGGGTCTTCTACAATCTGGCTGGCTGTATATCCGTAAGAAAGATATTTGTTTTTGAGCCATGTCAGCGCATTGGCATTAGCTGCTGAGCCTGTAGTCTTTACACCTAAATTAGCAAATTCCTGAAGGTAAGTGGTAATATTGGTTTGGGTTACCATATCCGCCCTGTCTTGGTAAGCCTGTATAAAACTTTGGGCTCCAATACTTTGAAAAGCAACAGAAGCCAATAAAAAAGTAGTGATTTTCTTCATTCTATGAAAGTAATGCTGAATATTCCTAAATGTAAAACAGATTCAGAATATTCCACCTGACATTATTTATTAATGATTATTTTTTTGTAGTATTTCCTTTATCGGTTTTAATGGTAAAGGTGTAGACTCCGTTTGTTAATCCTGAAGTATTTATTTTGTCCTGGTTTTCAAGCGATAACACAGTATTTCCTGACATGTCGTTGACTTCAACTTTGAATTGTTTTACTTTTTCCTGAAATTCCACAGTCACAAGATCTTTAGCCGGATTAGGATAAAACCTGATGGTTTCTGTTGAGTGTTGTGCTGTATCTTTAGTGCTTAAAAGATTGCTGGTTGTAGAGGCAACGGCAAAGTGCTGTAAAGCTCCCACAGCTGCTTTTCCTACATTGAAGACATATACAGGATCCAGGTTGGCAAAAGTATCACTTACTGTATGTTCGTTTTCACTTCTCAGATATTCGTAGAACCCGGTAATGGTGTATCCTTTCGCCTCAAAAGGCATATAATCGGAGCTGTAAGCATACGAAAGATTCGTCTGAAGAGGAGAGTAAAGGGTAGTACAGTTCATCAGTTCCTGTGTTACAGCAGTAGAGGCTGCATTGTTGGAAGACACTCCACCAGTATCTCTTTCGCAGGTAATCGTATTGTTATTATTTCCAATAAGCCCACCTACCTGGTCAATATTTAAAACCAGTTTTATATCCAAAACCTGACTGCCATTCTGATAAGCTACATTATTTACATAATGGTTACTTCCCACAAGCCCCTGTTCTTCCCCGGAAAAATGAATAAACTTGATAGAGTATTCTGTTGGAACATTTTTCAATATTCTTGCTGCTTCAAGAATAATGGAAGTTCCGCTTCCGTTGTCACTTACTCCAGGGCCTACAATTGTATCATAATGCCCACAGATAATAACATATTTGTTAGGGTAGACTGTTCCCGTTTTGGTAATAATTAAATTTTTTGAAGTGTTGCTTCCGTAAGTAAAAGAATCTTCGGACATGTTAGTTGCTGTATATCCGTAGGACAGATATTTGTTTTTAAGCCAGTCAAAAGCATTGTTATTGGCTGTTGTGCCAGTTTTTTTAATTCCAAAACCTGCAAATTCCTGAAGGTTTGTACTAATATTGGTTTGGGTAACCATATCTGCTCTGTCCTTATAAGCTTGAATAAAACTTTGTGCACTTATATTCTGCAGTGCAATGGATGTGAGCAAAAAAGCTGCAACTTTTTTCATTTTTGATACTTTCTTTAGAGATTGCTAATATAGCAATAAATCATCATTTATTGTTAATTATTAACTGGAATAGTGTTAATTTGTTTGATTTATCAATAATAATTTAACTTTTTATTAAATTTATTATTGTGTTAGAGTAAAATTCGCTAAATAAATAAAATTTAGGTAAATTTTTCTTTGTTATTGAATGTGTTTAATGATAAATTCATCTTTTGTAAATTCTATCTCATAAAGTTTACTGTTGATATGGCAATTAGAATGGAATTTACCATATAAGAAATTGAAAAGTATATAACAAAAAAATCCCGGGAAAACCCGGGACTTATATTGATAACAAAATCTATTCTACATTATTTTACTTGATCTACAACAGCTTTGAAAGCTTCAGGGTGATTCATTGCTAAATCTGCTAAAACTTTTCTGTTAAGTTCGATGTTGTTCTTTTTAAGAGCTCCCATAAATTGAGAGTAAGACATTCCGTGCTCTCTAGTTCCCGCGTTGATACGAGTGATCCAAAGTGCTCTGAAATTTCTCTTTTTCTCTTTTCTACCACGGTAAGCATATTGCATTGCTTTTTCTACCGCGTTTTTAGCTACAGTCCAAACGTTCTTTCTTCTTCCGAAATAACCTTTAGCGTGCTTAAAATTTTCTTTCTGCGAGCTCTTGAAGCTACGGCATTTACTGATCTTGGCATAATTTAAATTGTTTTTTTGAAAAGGGCGGCAGTGTTATTGCTCTTATTTGCACCGTTTCAGGGTTAAAATTGTGAATTTGTTTGAATTCTTATAAACCGAATATAGATTTATAAAAACTACTTAATTGCTAATTGACGTTGAACGCTTTTCTCATCCACTTTAGCTACGTAAGAAGTAGACGTAAGATTTCTCTTCTGCTTAGTTTCTTTCTTAGTTAAGATGTGGCTTTTGTAAGCGTTTTTTCTTTTGATCTTACCTGTTCCGGTAAGAGCAAAACGTTTCTTAGCACCTGATTTCGTTTTTAATTTTGGCATTGTTTTGCTTTTTTATTGTTTTTGTTATCAATATCTGTTTTGGCTACTCCTAAAGACATTAGGAATAATAGTGTGCAAAATTACGAAAAAAAAGTGATCCGTGAAAGTTTTTTTAATCTACATCATAGAAAGCAGGATACCTTAAATTTTAAAGGCAAACCTGCATAACAACAGGTCTGCCTTATATTAATGATTTTTTTACCAGAATTGATATGGTATGTATAAAAATTAGGATTTAAAAAACTCCAGAAGATCTCTGTTAATGGTTTCAGCTTCTGTAGTTGGCATTCCGTGCGGGAATCCGGGATAGGAAATCAGTTTCCCGTTTTTAAGTAGAGTAGCAGCTACCTTGCCTGTGGTTTCAAAAGGTACAATCTGATCATCTTCACCGTGCATTACCAATACAGGAACATCTACACTTTTAAGATCCTCGGTGAAATCTGTCTCAGAGAATGCTTTCACACAGTCATAATGTGCTTTGATAGAACCATTCATACCTTGTCTCCACCAGTTTCTCTGGATTCCTTCTGAAACTTTGGCTCCTTCTCTGTTGTACCCATAAAAAGGGAAGGTAATATCGATGAAGAATTGCTGTCTGTGTTTTGCGGTATTGTTTCGGATATCATCAAAAACGGAAATAGGAACTCCATTCGGGTTATTCTCATTCTGAACCATAATAGGTGTCACTGCACTTACCAGAACGGCTTTTGCCACTCTTCCGTTACCATGCTTTGCTACATATCGGATTACTTCACCACCGCCTGTAGAATGTCCTACGTGGATTACATCCTTCAAATCCAAAGCTTTAACAATTTCTGCTACGTCAGATGCATAAGTATCCATATCATGTCCGTAAGGTGTCTGTTCAGATCTTCCGTGTCCTCTTCTGTCATGAGCAATTACTCTATAACCCTGTTCCAGAAAGAAGAACATTTGGGCATCCCAGTCATCACTCGATAATGGCCATCCGTGGTGAAAGAAAACCGGCTGTCCTTTCCCCCAATCTTTGTAATAAATTTCTGTTCCGTCTTTTAATGTAAGTGTGCTCATTGTTTCTTTTTTTAATATTAATAAATAGTGTGTTTGATTTTTTATATCACAAATTTAGATAGAAAATCTTTAGAATATCTTGATCTAAGATAATAATTGTTTAAAAATTTGTTAACAATAATAATGTATAGGTAATACTCTTTAAAGAGTAAATAGATTGAAAATGTTTTTGTTACAAAGAAAATACTCAAAAAAGTAAGGCAGCACAAAATATACCTGATAATCGGGATTGCAGTATTTGACGGTTCTCTCTAATATTGACGATGAATATGAAACATACAATTCAGGTAGGCTTGATCATTACTATTTTCAGTCAAACCTGCTGAACTTATTGTTAACCTGTAAATTTAAACTGTTATGCTTTCATCCGCAGACCTACACCTGGAAAGAGCTTTATTTTTTGCTGTCTTAATTATATTTTTTGGAGCAGGATTCCTGTGTACGCTGATTACTTTCATTATCAATTTTATACAAAAGAAAGATAAAAAAGTGGTGTATTACCTTCTTATATTTCTTATTTCCGGCCTTATCGGAGTAGTTTTAACTGCATTTTATTGTTACATGATCCTGTTTGAACAGGCCGAAACCTATAGGCCGTAAGAAGATGTGATGCATTATATTATGAAACAGACTAAACTAAAAACCACTGATATCAGGGATGTTTTTATACTGTCTCTATTTTTATCTTTGACCTAAAAATCTAATAAAGATAAAACGGTTAAAATCTCTCCCGGATAAACAATAATTTATAACTTTTATAGCTTTCTTTTTCACACCCGATTCAACGATAAATTCTTATTTCGAATAAACACTAAAAAACTATGGGTAAAAACACTAGCCAAATACAATGGAGTGAGGAAGAAGCTGTAAAAGTAATATTGATGCGTATCTTCGAATTATGCAGCTACTCTGGAGGTAACCTCAGGTAACAGGGAATGCTGTAATGCTTTCCGACATTATAAAATTTGACGAATGGCGCACCGGATTTATTTATACAACTACGATCAGAAAGCAAATCAGACATTCGATACCTATCTTGGCGAGTGGAACTATGAAATTCCATTATTGTTGTATCCTCTGCTCGCAGAAGACATCAAAGTGGAAGGCGTTGAATTTTTCTCAGATAAAAATCAGGGAATTGTTCAGTTGCGTTATTTTTTCAATCTGCTGGCAGATACTTTTCAGCTGCATTACAAGAAAGCTTATTACGAACCCGTTAATAAGATGTTCGAGTTTCTGGAAGCTTTACCTTACGACACTTTTGTATTGAATGCAACAGATGTTTTCAATATGAACGAAGAAGAACATATGGTACAGGCAAAGGAATGGCTGGTAGAAATTCAGCAAAAAAGCAAGCTGTATAAAAAGGCTGTTAAAGCCCGTAACCTTTCGCTGCTGGATCCCTTGTTTTCACAGACAGGATATTCCTCATTTCTTGAAATTTTACAAACCGACTGGGTTAATTACGGATTAGGATATTTTGAAGAGCTTGCCTATAAAAAAGCGGCATCTTCTGTATTTGAAGAGAACGGGAAGTTTGGCCTTAAAGATGCAAAAGGGGGTATTTTAGCTCCGGCAGTTTATGATGATATTTTTGAAGCCGATGATTACTACAATATATCGGTAATTCAAAAAGGTGCTTTTTTTGGTTACCTGCAAAGTGACGGAAAAGAATGGGTTTCTCCGGTATATGAAGATGCTTTTGACGTATTCGATTTTGGGCAGGAACCTTTAGGTGAAGTAAAGGTGAATGGCAAATCAGGGATTTTAAAAATCTATTCAAACACCTGGATGATTCCTGCGGAATACGATGCCATTGAAAGAGCAGCCTATGGATTTCTTTTGGTAGAAAAAGATGGAAAATTCGGAGTTTACAACGATGAAAACATACTGATTATCCCTATTGAAAGCGAAAATCCATATGAATATGATTATTTCCCTGAATTATTTTTCACCAGACAAAAAGGTACCGGAAAACGAAAATATTATACAAAAGAAGGAAACTATCTCGGAGACTTTTTAGAAGGCAGCATCTCAAAAGCAAGTACCTGTTTCTGGATCAAACCGAACAAATTTGACAAGAAGGGCAGATTGATTGATGAAAGAGGCCGCCTCATTATAGACGAAGCAGATCAGATGATCTTAATTGATAATTATGAAACTCTTGCTATTCGTAAAGACAAAAGCTGGAAGATCTATCATGCTTTAAAACATCAGTTTCTGCTGGAAAATGAATCTGTTAGTAAAATAAAAGCACAGTCCAATGCCGGATATAAAAATAATGTCTTTATCCTGGAAACCAATGCAGGATCAGGACTTTTTGATGCAGGTAATGGAAATTGGTTAATCACTCCCCAACCGGAAATTAAGCAGATTCACTATCTGGAAAATGGATTTTTATCGGTTCAAAAAAATGAAGGGTATCAATTGTTCGGTTTTGAGAATGGTCTGTCAGCCCAATTGTATGATTATATTTCCAATCCTTTGAATTACAGAACAGAAGAAGGTTTGTTGTTTCTGTATCAGGGTGAAAATATGTTGAGGATGCATGAAGACAAAAGCATTCACCGGGTAGAGGCTTCCGAATATGGTGCCGTTTATCTGGACCGGTATTCATTCCGGGGAAAAGATCTGGAATACTTTACTTCCTTTTATAACCGTTGGAAAAGCCAGACGGGTAAGAACGCCGAACAATTCATGGAGGTTGGAACGATTAAAAAAATGGCTTTTGACGAAAAGGAAAACCAGAATTACCACGAAGCACTTCGTCTTTTTGAGTTATCTGCCCAAAAGGGTGACATGGATAGCCTGGTAGAAATAGGATTACTGCTTACCGACCCTGAAATAGAATCATTATTTGATCCGCAAAGAGGCATTGCATATTACGAAAAAGCAGCACAACGAAACCACCCTGTAGCCTGGAACAATCTCGGGGCTTTGTACCACAACGGAATTGGGTATTCTTTTAATATCAAAAAAGCAATTGAGGCCTATGAAAAGAGTGCCGAGCTTGGTGACGAAATGGCTCTTGTCAACCTGGGTGATCTGTATTATTTTGGACAACACGTGAAGCAGGATTACAGTAAAGCTTTGGATTTTTATCAGAAAGCTGAGAAAAAATATACCTACAATTACGATAAAATCTCAGAAATCTATTACCAGTTAAGAGACTATAAAAACCTCTTGGTATACTTGAAGAAAGACTATGATCAATCTTATTCCGGGATTTATTACGGCATTATCTACGAACACGGTATGGGAGTAAAAACGGATCTGAAGAAAGCCATCAAGTATTATGAACAGGCCAATACTTACAGTGCCTACGAATATGCAACTCAACGTTTGATGTATTATTATGGTGAAGATCCGGTCTTTAAAAATGAAAAGAAATACCTGAAGTGGAGTGCTTTTGCTGAAAAGCATGGTTTCGAAACAGATTAACAGGGATTTACCTATATTTACGTTCCTTAATGGAATGCAATTTAATAAAGATAAGGGTTTGATGCACAGGTTATTACTTATATTTACTTTACTTATTTGTCCATTTTTTGTTCAGGCACAGGATGTTTTAAGCAAATTAGAAAGAGAATACAGCCATGCCTCAAACAATACGGCAGAACAGCTCAACCTGGCTCCCAGGTACGCTACAGCATTATTCTTTCATAATCTTAAGCCCAAATCTTACCAGATTTTAGATACTAATATTTCCCTTGCTGCAAAACAGGCGGATGGAAAGTATGCCACAATTTTATATGCGGTACAGGCCATGAATTACCGGCTGGATAATAAAACCGCGGAGTCTTCAAAAAGCCTTGATATGGCTAGGGCATACAGCTTAAAAACGAGTAGTAATGAAGCAAAGGGTTATGTACAATATGCAAAAGGCTGGATTCTGGTACGCAATAATAAAACGACCGATGCTGTCGCTGCTTACCTGAAAGCGATCGAATATTATGAAAACTCACCAACTACTTCCACACTATATGGAAGATTGGGTAATGCAGCCAAGGAATTATCTGCCATTTATTCTGACCTGAATGAATATCAGCTGGAAGAAAAATACAGCAAACAATTTCTATTGTTAGCTTCCAAGCAAAATGACCCCAATCTTATCTTTGATGCTTACATGCGGATGGGGTACGTATATGAACAAAAATATACACAGGAGCCATCCAATACAATGTTTCGAAATAAAACGGAACAGTATTATTTACAGGCTATTGCGACTTTTAATAAAAATAAAGATGCGATGCTTAGCAGAAACAGCCTCTCATATGCTGCCATCAATTTAGCTAATTTATATACTGGGTTTGACAGTGATAAAGCTATGCAATATGCACAGTTAGCCAATAAAGTGAGCCTGGAGATTGGTGATGCTATTCACATTGCTTCTTCCTTTGGAATTCTGGCAGAATTGGCATTGCAGGATAAAAATTATGATTTAGCCAAATCTTATTTTCTGAAAGCCTCCATGGAAATTGGGAAAAGCCCGGTAAGAAATCATATGATAGAATTGTCTATCCTTGAATCTCTATCCAGAATTAGTGAAGAGCAGGGTAATTATAAAGAAGCACTGACTTATTATAAAAGCTATGTTGATCAATACAAGAGCATTTACGATCAGGAAAAACTGGATATCACCAAAAGATTAGAATCCCAGTTTGATAAAGAGCGACAGGAGCAAAAGTACATCAAGCTACAGCTCGAAAGCGACAAGAAAGCACAGGAAATCAAACTTATTAATATTTTGCGTGCACAGCGTGAACAGGTTTATAACAACCTAAAATTGGTAGAAGAAAACCAGCGTGAAAGACTGAAATTCTCAGAACTTGAATCCGAGAAAAAAGAACAGCAGCTTCGTTTGGCAAAATTGGAAACCCAACAGAAGAATAACGATATTAATACCTTTAAAAAGCTTCTGGCGTTCAAGGAAAAGATCAATACGTACTACATTTTTTTATTATCTTTTTCATTATTTTGATCCTCTTGTTGCTGTATGCCTATAAACAGCGTGCCAGGTCTATTAAACGAAGAGACGAATTGCATGCTTTAGCCATGGAACAGGAAAAACAAAACTCGAAAATATCTACCCTTACTGCATTGCTTGAAGGGCAGGAGCAGGAGCGTGGCCGTCTCGCCCGTGATCTCCATGACGGATTGGGAGGTTTGCTGTCCGGAACTAAGCATCAACTTTCTTATTTAAATCCTCATCAATCCGAAAATATTGAAGAAGGAATTTCAAAATCAATTGAACAGATCGATGGTGCTGTAGAAGAACTGAGAAGGGTGGCACATAATCTAATGCCTGATTTATTAACAAAATACGGTTTGGAAGTGGCTATTCAGGAGTTTGCTTCACGAATTTCCAATCATGCTCTGGAAATCCATACAGAGTTTATCAATTACAGCAATTCCATATCGAAGGAAAAGCAATTGATCATTTACAGGATTATTCAGGAACTGGTCAACAATGCGATAAAGCATGCCGAGACTTCTGAAATTATCATTCAGGTAAGCGAAGAAGAAAACCTATTAAATCTTACGGTAGAGGATAACGGTAAAGGTTTCGATCATACTAATTTAGACGTTAGAAAAACAGCAGGTTTTCACAATATAGAATTAAGAGTCCAGTTTTTAAAAGGAACCATGAATATCACCTCCGAATTAAATATTGGCACCAGTATAGAACTTCAAATCCCTATTCATTAAACATGATAAAAGTAGCCATAACAGACGATCATCCGCTTCTATTGGAAGGTCTGAAAAATATTTTAGGCAACAATGAAACAATAGATGTCGTAGATTGTTTCAAAAGTGTCTCCGAAATGAATGCAGGCCTTGCAAAACAGGCGGTTGACATTCTGCTGCTCGACATTAATCTGGAAGATACCAACAGCATTGAACTCATCAAACCTTTAAAGAAAAAGTACAGCAGCCTTCAGATTATTATCCTTAGTGTTCATAACGAACTGCCCGTCATCAACAGTACTCTTGCTGAAGGGGCTTTGGGATATATTCAAAAAAATGCTTCAGTTTCCGAAATTATCGAAGGAATTAATGCTGTATATAGCGGTAACAGGTTTTTATGCTCTCAAACCAAAGCTGTTCTGGAGAAAAAATCAACAGACGGATTAAGTCAGGTTCCGAAACTGACACGAAGAGAAAAAGAAATTCTGGGTGAAGCAGCAAAAGGGCTTACTACCAATCAAATGGCGGAAAAGCTTTTTATAAGTCCGCACACGGTAGAAAGCCACCGCAAAAATCTTATCGAAAAATTTCAGACCTCCAACCTGAGTTCAGCTATAAAATTAGCTATAGAATACGGCTTGATTATCGAATAAAATAATCATCCCGAAAAAAGGCTGCTCACATCATGTAAGCAGCCTTTTTCTTATATAATCAAATAATTTGGGTGTGTACGGTTAATCTTTAAATTTCAACGCAGCCTGAAACAGATTCTTTTTGTCTACTAAATCGTATTCGTCATTGTAAACCGGCTGGTACATCAGGATGAAAACGCTGCCGTCAAAATCTTTTAAACTGATGGGCTGATCTACCATGATATCATAAAATCTTGTAATCGTACGGGTAGCAGTCCATTGCTTTGCATTGCCTTTTGGGTTTTTATCAAATCTGTGATCTTTTGCATCTGTATAATACCAGTATGAAGGCGCGGAATCCATCAGAAACATTTCTTTATCCTTGTTATAGAGCTCTTCGGCCATACCTGTATTCTGGAACCATGGAACTTCAGTATTCAAAACGCCCAAAGCTCCTGCATAGATGTCTTTATTTGTTGTGGCACCCACTAAAAATCCTTCCAGATTGGAAGACGTGATTTCAAATAAAAAAGGAGATTTTTTCAGTTCATAAACATCATTCACGGGGTCAATTACTTTTCCATCCTGTTTAATAACGACTTTTAACGATTGTGCAAAAGTCATAAAACTTAATAAACAAAAAAGAAGGGTCAAACTTAATTTTTTCATTGTATCTCTTTAAATAATTGCAGCAAAGATATTAGACTTTATTTCCCTGTGCACTCGCTGATTTCAGGGGTTTTTATTTCATCAAATTAAAGCAGGTCAGTCTTCAGCTGGATTTTTATATAAGCCGTTTTATGTTTTTTACCATTAGCCGAAGCAGAGTTAAGAGGGTAGACTTCTGCATAGAAAGTGTCATTATCGGTCCAGAAAGCCTTTTTATCATCTGCTATTTTAAAGTTGGTGAAATTCACATATAAAAGGTTGTCCTGTTTCTTAGTTTGAGGAAAGTATTTAGAAATAACAAAATTACTCCCCACATCATGATTGGATGAAATGAAGGTAACCCAGCCTTTAGTTGGAAGGATTTGCGGATAACCTTCTGTACTCAGTTCAAACATAACTGCATTTTTTAAACTGTAAAAAGAATAGTAGGAATCTGCAGCTTCATCAGAATTTTCTTTGAATACTTCCAGGTTTAAATAGGGTGACCTTCCTACATATTCATTGGCAAGCGGTCCGGTCTCGGTAGAGATACTTTCATGTTGTGTAATGACGTCTTCTCTGCCGTTTTCTTTGTAAACCCAGTTATCTGCCTGCAGTTGTATATTGGGATTTTTTACCAGCTTTTCACCAATTTGTTTTTTTGAACTGGCTTTAAATTCCTGTTCAGAAATCTCCACGATGGTCCCGAACTTCTTAAAAGATTTATTCTTAGAATCACTAGATTCTCTAAAAGTGCTGCTTCTGATCTCATAAAGGTCAACCCCTTTTAACGTAAGTTCGTATGCCGGTGTGAATTCCGACTTCAGGACAAACGCTTCAATACTGTTCGAAATGTTATTATTAATGCTGTAATGAATAGAATAGAAGTCCTCAAACTCTTCAAATCCATAATAATTATCGAGTTTATTATAAGGCATTTTCAAATAGGGAGCATCTGTATTCGGCGCGGTAAAAAACTGTACAGAATCCAGTTTAGTAAATAATTGAAACGGTACCTCCTGAACATTGTCCACGCCTTGTATTTTTTTGAAATCGGCAAATGTTACCGTTTTCTGCTTTACTTCAGTTTTTACATTATGTGTTTCTGATGTTTTATCCTTTTGGTTACATCCTGCAAGAATCACCATGGATGATATAAAGAATTGATTGATGACTTTCATTTTTATATTTTTGCGCAAATGTATCAGTATTCAGACCAGCAGCCAATAAAACCACCTGATATAGGGAATAAATGGCCGAAAACAGGGATATTTTGAACGATGGATTTTGGAGAATTTTACAAAATGAAAACCTCAATATTGTAATTTACTTTATAAAAATGAAAAACTTAATAATCAGCCTTTCAATGGTGACTGCTTTATTGGCATCCTGTTCACCTTCTTCAGACAAAAAAACAGAAACAAATACATCTCCGGATACTCAAAAAGAAGTGGCATCATCTCAACCGGAACCAGTGAAGAATGATCCGGAACCAGTAGAAATTCCAGCTGATTTTTCAACATTGGTTCCTATTGACGTATTGAATAGTAAAAGCCCCAATGTGCCTGATAAATATGGTATAGAATTCTCCGGGAACTGTTACTCATGCGATTTGGCCAGTCTTTCTATAACGAAGAAGCAGATCAGATGGACCAACGTCTGTGATGAAAAAGACACTTTTGAAATTGATGATTTTTCATACACTACTGAAGAAAACAAAACGATCTTTAAAACACCGGAAAGAACCTATATTTTAACTCAAATAGATAAAGCACCCGTTTACGAACTTGTGATAGAAGGCAAAAAACTGGAGTTAAAGAACAAAAGAATATCAAAATATTTTACCACCAAAAAAGCTTTGCCACTTTTCACAGAACATGACTGTGGAGATTTTGAGGGATAAGCCGTAGAGCAGCCCGGGACAGTCTTGTCTTAAAATATAAGCATAAAAAAACCTCAAAGTAATTTGAGGTTTCTTTATATAAAATAATGACTTAATTATTTTGCTGGTTTTTTAGGACTCATCATCATAATCATCCTTTTTCCTTCAAGTTTAGGAAGCTGGTCTACTTTACCCACATGCTCAAGTTCCTGAGCAAGTTTTAAAAGCAAAATTTCTCCCTGGTCCTTAAAGATAATCGAACGTCCTTTAAAAAATACGTAGGTTTTTAATTTAGAACCTTCTTCAAGGAATTTTTCAGCATGCTTCTTTTTGAATTCGTAATCGTGATCATCAGTCTGAGGTCCGAAACGGATCTCTTTTACAACCACTTTTACCTGCTTGGCTTTAAGTTCCTTCTGTTTTTTCTTTTGCTCGTATAAGAATTTCTTGTATTCCAATACTCTTGCAATAAATGGTTCTGCCTTGTCAGAAATTACTACTAAATCCAATTCCTGTTCCGCAGCAATTTGTCTTGCTTTGTCAATTGGATAAATTCCTGGCTCTACGTTATCGCCCACTAAACGAAGCTCTCTCACACGAATTTTATCGTTGATCAAGTGAGCGTCCTCTTGTACCGGACGTCTCTGTGGGCCCCTGTTGTTAAATCTTTGTGCTATTGTATTATAATTTTATTGGTTAATTACTTAATTTAATTGATTTAAATATTTAAAATTAAAAGATTCCAGTTAATTATTAAAATTTTTGAATCCTTCAATCTTTTAATTTAAAAGTTATATGGCTGCTTCTTTTTTGAAGTAAGCAACGAAATCCTCCAGCTTCATCGCTCCAAGATCACCTTCTCCACGTCTTCTTACAGAAATCGTGCCTTCTTTCTCTTCATTTTCTCCTACAACAAGCATGAAAGGAATTTTATTCAATTCAGCATCACGGATCTTTTTACCTGTCTTCTCATTTCTTTCATCAATCTGACCGCTAATATCGTGATTTTCCAAAAATTGTGAAACTTTTTTTGAATAATCTACATATTTTTCACTGATTGGTAGAATAATAAACTGATCCGGGCTCAGCCATAACGGGAAATCACCTGCAGTGTTTTCCAGCAGAATAGCGATAAAACGCTCCATAGAACCGAAAGGTGCTCTGTGGATCATCACCGGTCTGTGCTTTTCATTATCATTTCCGATATAATGAAGATCAAATCTTTCCGGTAAGTTATAGTCTACCTGAATCGTTCCAAGCTGCCATTTTCTTCCCAAAGCATCCTTCACCATGAAGTCAAGCTTCGGACCGTAGAATGCCGCTTCTCCGTATTCTACAACTGTTTTTAAACCTTTCTTTTGAGCTGCATTGATGATCGCACTTTCTGCTTTCTCCCAGTTTTCATCAGAACCGATATATTTTTGTTTGTTTTCAGGATCTCTTAATGAAACCTGAGTTACAAAATCTTCAAACCCTAAAGATTTGAATACATACAACGTAAGATCAATTACTTTTTCAAATTCTTCAGAAAGCTGATCCGGAGTACAGAATAAGTGAGCATCATCCTGAGTAAATCCACGAACTCTCGTTAAACCGTGAAGCTCTCCACTTTGCTCATATCTGTATACCGTACCGAATTCTGCATATCTTTTTGGTAAATCTCTGTAGCTCCATTGTGAAGTTTTGTAAATTTCACAGTGGTGAGGACAGTTCATCGGCTTCAGCAAAAATTCTTCTCCTTCGTTCGGCGTTTTAATCGGCTGGAAGCTGTCTTCACCATATTTATCCCAGTGTCCTGAAGTTACATACAATTCTTTGGCTCCAATATGTGGAGACATAACGAATTCATAACCTCCTTTTTTCTGAGCATCAGAAAGGAAATTCTCCAGTTTTCTTCTTAAAGCAGTACCTTTTGGCAGCCAAAGTGGTAAACCTGCACCTACTTTTTCAGAGAATGCGAAGATTCCAAGTTCTTTACCTAATTTTCTGTGATCTCTTCTTTTAGCTTCTTCCAGTCTTTCTAGATATTCTGTAAGATCTTTCTGCTTAGGGAAAGAAATACCATATACTCTTGTTAATTGTGGGTTCTTTTCATTACCTCTCCAGTAAGCTCCTGCTGCATTTAATATTTTAACCGCTTTTACGATTCCTGTATTCGGAATGTGACCACCACGACATAAATCTGTGAAGTTATCGTGGGTTACAAAAGTGATTTCCCCATCATTAAGATTAGAGATCAATTCCACTTTGTAAGGGTTATCTGCATACGTCTTCAAAGCTTCTTCTTTAGAAACCGGATATAAAGAGAAAGTAGAACCTTTCTTTGCATTTTCCAGGATCTTTTTCTCAATCTTCTCAAAATCTTTTTCAGATAGACTTTCATCCCCGAAATCTACATCATAGTAGAATCCGCTTTCGATAGCAGGACCGATGGTCAACTTAGCATCAGGATAAAACTCAAGGATTGCCTGCGCCAGAAGGTGGGCAGAAGAGTGCCAGAAAGCCTTCTTTCCAAGATCATCATTCCAGGTCAAAAGCTGTACCGTAGAATCCGTGGTTATAGGTGTGGTCGTTTCTACTTGTTTGTCATTAACAATTGCGGAAATGGTGTTTCTAGCCAATCCCTCGCTTATAGATTTTGCCACATCAAGGGGAGTCACTGCTCCCTCGAATTCTTTGACACTATTGTCTGGAAGTGTAATTTTTATCATTGTTTACTAAGAAATTTTAAGATGCAAAAATACGGAATTTTTAGATAAAATACTATATTAGCATATATTTAGAATGAGAATTAATATTAAAAATGTAAAAGATGCAGATGGTTTTAGTCTCACTGAATTCCATATTTCGTTTTTCATAGAAAAATACCTTTGATTTTTTATTCATGATAATACCAATATTAAAATCCTTGTTCTTTTTGTAAGTCTTTAAAAACAAATTAATTACAATTAATATGAATGGTATAAATGTTGACCTTCACTGCGATTTATTATGCTATTTGCTGGAGCCGGGTTCATTAATTAACGACAAAGAACTTGGATGCTCACTTCCTTATTTAAAAGAAGGAAATGTAAAGCTTCAGGTGATGGCTATATACTCCGCGACAGGGCAAAATAGTACTGCTTACGGAGCAAAACAGAGCGAAATATTTTCAGATCTCCTGCAAAATGAAAGTTTTTTCTTATTCGATGGTAACAATTATAAAAATCCTGAAAATATAGGCAAAGTAGGAGTTATCGCTTCTATTGAAAATGCATCCGGCTTCTGTGGCGAAGATGACACTTTGGAAAAGGGTTTTAAAAATCTAGAAGCGATTATTGAAAAAACACAACGAATTCTTTACCTTGGAATAACCCATCATACTGAAAACCGCTTTGGAGGAGGAAACAATTCCGATGTAGGATTGAAAGATGACGGTAAAGTTCTGCTTGACTATTTCTCAGAAAAAAACATTGCTATTGATCTTGCCCACACCAGTGATCAGCTTGCCTATGGAATTCTTAATTATATTGATCAGAGAAACTACAAAATTCCTGTTATCGCAAGCCATTCCAACTACAGACAGGTACATGATAAAAAGAGAAATCTTCCCGATGAACTGGCGAAAGAAGTGATTAAAAGAAAAGGGCTGATCGGACTCAATTTTATCCGCAATTGTGTCGATGATACAAATCCGGAAATGTTATATGAACATATTCAGTACGGCCTTGATTTGGGCGGAGAAGATGCAGTTGCCTATGGTGCCGATTTTTTCTTCTGTAAAAACCATCCTGATAAATCCCGTCATCCATTTTTCTTTAAAGGATATGATGATGCATCTGCATTTAATGCTATCAATAAAGAAATTGAGAAGCGTTTTTCACATGAACTGATGGAAAAAATCAGCCATAGAAATGCATTGAATTTTATAAAGAAGATGTATAAATAAAATCATCATCCGATTACATCACAGCATAATTAACAGGTCGCTCCGGAGGAGCGACCTGTTAATACCTAAATCTATAAAAGATTATATTAAAAAATGTTTTTTGATGTTTTATTTTACATGAAATAAAACATTGTAAATTATTGAAAAATATATTTTTATATATTCTTATTTAATGCTTTCTTTTATACTTTACTTTCTGCTTGATAATCTCAATAACATCCACATTCTGAACTTTGGACTTAATCCATCCGTGGATGTCAATATAGAATAACGAACGTCTATAATATTCATTATTGGAATATTCTTCCAGCTTTTTATCAAAGCTTTCAAAAGCTTTTTGTCTCTGATCCGGGATTTGATTATTCAGGTTCTTAAAAAACTGAATGCTTTCAAAATGGAATTCTTCCGGTTTTTTCATTTTCTTCGCAAATTTCAAAGTAGAAGCAATAAATTCATCATAATCTTCATCATTGCCAGACTCATATTTTGCCATTAAGATCAGAATTCTTGTATGGAACAAGAGGTCTTCCTGTACATTTCCTTTGGATTCTATAATCCTCATAGAATATTCAATGGACTTTTCAAACATTTTACTTCCGAAGAACATGGCGGCCATTTTAAGGTAAAGAATCATAAAATGGTGCTCATCAATCCTCTCTCTGAGCTTTTCCATTTTTAATTCCACTTCAGGAATAAGTTTGGTTCCTGTGAAGAATTCTCCTTTTACAAAGTGAATATTCATCAGCGTATTGTACTGAGTAAGAAAAATAAGAGACTGAAGGTTCTCATTCTGAACAAAATTCTCCGAATGAACCATTGTATTGAAGTTCTGGAAATGTTCCTCCAGAATATCAATATTTCCGTATAAAAACAAAATTTTCAGCAAATACGTATTCCCTTTGATATACCAGACAGGATGGCTATAGATCATTTCAGGTTTCTTGTGAAAAAGATCGACCCATTGATAAGCATATTTCAAGGTATATTTATAGTCCTGTAAAAGCTGGTTTTTCCAGACATGGGCTTTGTAATACCATAATTTCTCTGTGAAATTCAATTTCTCAGGATTAATGTTTTTAATCTCGGAGTTAAAAACGTCCATGACTTCCTGCCGGTCTGCATCGTTTTTAACATAACCATGGGTCAGCATTTCGCTATATAATTTCAACGAAAGATTGGATAATTTTGTTGTATAACGGTTTTGTTTACTGATCTCCTGAGACTGCTTGATAAGCTCTTCGGCACGACCTTCAATACTTCGTGTAATGAATTGTGATTCAATTACTTTTTCAAGATCTATGATCTCCGAAGCAATACTCTTTTCATCCAGTTCCAAAGCTGTCTGTTTGGTCTTGTCCAATATCTTTAAAGCCTGTTTATAAAGTCCTTTCTGATACAGGATATTGGCAAAATCCAACTGTTCACGAAGCTGGATTCTATAGTTCTGATGACTCGGGTTCATGCGGAGACTCACCAGGATTTGTTTGTAAAGATGGGCTTTAAGGTTAGAAAGCTGTTGTTTTGTAGATATTTTTTTCTCAATAATAATACTTTCGTCATATTCTTTCATCTTGTCCATCTCAGAAAATAACAATAGGAATTTGGCATCTACGTTAATTCCGAGTCGGTTTACGTAGAGCTTAAACTGTCTTTTTTCAGAGGTGGTCAATGACTTTACCAATACAAACAAAAAATCTTTCTGCAATTCTGCCATTGTAAATTTTAAGGAATTAAATTATTGATTAATAAATAAATACAATTGTTTTTTGAGCTGTTGAATATTGTAATTTTCAGGAAAAATGAAAATAAAAAAATATCGCAAGCTGTAGTTTTGAGCCAAAATTAAGTAAAAAACTTCACTTATGAATTCCGAAAAAATCGAAATATTTGATACGACACTGAGAGATGGGGAACAGGTTCCGGGATGTAAACTGAATACGGAACAGAAGCTGATTATTGCTGAAAGGCTTGACGAATTAGGAATTGATATCATTGAAGCAGGATTCCCGATTTCCAGCCCCGGAGATTTTGAATCGGTTTCAGAAATTTCAAAACTGGTGAAAAATGCAAAGGTATGCGGACTCACAAGAGCGAATAAAAAAGATATTGATGTAGCAGCAGAAGCGCTGAAGTTGGCAAAGAAACCAAGAATCCATACAGGAATCGGAACTTCGGATTCTCATATTAAATACAAGTTCAACTCCACAAGAGAAGATATTATTGAAAGAGCGGCAGAAGCAGTAAAATATGCGAAAACATATGTTGAAGACGTTGAATTTTATGCTGAAGATGCAGGAAGAACAGATAATGAATATCTGGCGCGAGTGTGTGAAGCGGTGATCAAAGCAGGAGCAACTGTCCTGAATATTCCTGATACTACAGGATATTGCCTGCCGGAAGAGTATGGTCAGAAAATAAAATATCTGAAAGAAAACGTAAAGGGAATTGAAAAAGCAGTGCTTTCATGTCATTGCCATAACGATCTGGGACTGGCTACTGCCAATTCTATTGCCGGAGCAATTAATGGAGCCCGCCAGATTGAATGTACGATCAACGGATTGGGAGAAAGAGCGGGTAATACAGCGCTGGAAGAAGTCGTCATGATTTTAAAACAGCATAAAAATCTGAATCTGCATACTGATGTGAATTCCAGAATGCTGAATGAAATGAGCGCAATGGTATCTGATCTGATGGGAATGTCTGTGCAACCCAACAAAGCTATTGTAGGAGCTAATGCCTTTGCTCACAGCTCAGGAATTCATCAGGACGGAGTCATTAAAAACAGGGAAACATATGAAATCATAGATCCTGCAGAAGTAGGCGTGAATGCCTCTTCAATCATTCTTACTGCCAGAAGCGGACGTTCAGCATTGGCTTACCGTTTCAAGCATATCGGTTATGAGGTTACCAAAAATGAACTTGATTATCTGTATCAGGAATTTTTGAAAATCGCTGACCTTAAAAAAGAAATAGACAACGATGATCTGAGTGTTATGATGGATTCTTTCGCCAGAAAAATAGGATAGGTTTGATTTAAATCAAGATAAAGTAAACAATGAACAACAGTAAAAAGACACTTTTTGATAAAGTTTGGGACGCTCACGTGGTAGAAACCATTCCTGACGGACCTCAGATCATTTATATAGACAAACATCTTATTCATGAGGTAACAAGCCCTCAGGCTTTTGCAGAACTTGAATCCAGAAATCTGGAAATCTTCAGACCTGAACAGATTGTTGCGACTGCGGATCACAATGTACCTACCTTGCATCAGGATCAGCCTATTAAAGATGATCTTTCGAGAAATCAGGTAGAACAGCTTACAGAAAACTGTAAAAAAAATAATATTGAACTTTTCGGATTGGGACATCAATATCAGGGGATTGTTCATATCATCGCTCCGGAATTAGGGATTACCCAGCCGGGCATGAGTATTGTGTGTGGTGACAGCCATACCTCTACCCATGGGGCATTTGGATCAATTGCCTTTGGGATTGGAACCAGCCAGGTAGCTCAGGTATTTGCCAGCCAGTGTTTATTGCTGAACAAGCCGAAATCAATGAGAATTACCGTCAATGGCAAATTAAACGAAAATGTTCAGCCTAAAGATGTGATTCTTTATATCATTTCAAAAATAGGAACAGACGGCGGAACAGGATATTTCTGCGAATATGCAGGTAATGTCTTCGAAGAAATGTCAATGGAAGGAAGAATGACGGTCTGCAACATGAGTATTGAAATGGGTGCGAGAGGCGGAATGATTGCTCCGGATGAAACTACTTTTGAATACGTAAAGGGAAGAAAATTCGCCCCGGAAGGAGAAGACTGGAATGAAAAAGTAGCCTATTGGAGAACCTTGAAAACAGATGAAGGCGCTGTTTTTGATCAGGAACTCAGCTTTGATGCTTCGGATATTTATCCTATGATTACCTACGGTACTAATCCAGGAATGGGGATTTCAATCCGCGAAGTGATTCCGGCACCGCAAAATGAATCTGAAGAGAAAGCTTTACAATATATGGGACTGGAAGCCGGACAGGCAGTTAACAGTATCAAAGTTAATTATGTGTTCATAGGAAGCTGTACCAATGCAAGAATAGAAGATTTCCGTTCTGCAGCCCAGTATATTAAAGGGAAAAGCAAATCTGAGGCTGTAAAAGCACTGATTGTTCCCGGATCTCAGCAGGTGGTTAAACAGATTTATGAGGAAGGTTTGGATAAAATATTCAGTGATGCAGGATTTCAGATTCGTCAGCCGGGATGTTCTGCATGTCTGGCGATGAATGATGATAAAATCCCGGAAGGAGAATATTGTGTTTCCACTTCCAACAGAAACTTTGAAGGCAGACAGGGACAAGGCTCAAGGACAATTCTTGCCAGCCCGCTTACTGCAGCAAAAGCAGCCATAGAAGGTAAAATATCAGCTTTTGAAAGTTTAAACTAAACAGATTAAAAGTAAATGCAAAAATTAGTTGTTTTAAAATCCCGTGCAGTTCCACTGCCGGCAGAAAATATAGATACAGACCAGATTATTCCGGCAAGATTCCTGAAAAGTATAGACAGAAAAGGGTTCGGAGAAAATCTGTTCAGAGACTGGAGGTTCAATATTCATACTGGGGAACCTAATCCGGACTTTGTTTTAAACAATCCCAAATTTGGTGGTGAGATTCTTGTTGCAGGAAATAATTTCGGTTGTGGGAGTAGTCGTGAACATGCTGCCTGGTCTTTAACGGATTATGGATTCAAGGTCATTGTTTCAAGTTATTTCGCGGATATCTTTAAAGGAAATGCTTTGAATAACGGCCTTCTTCCTGTAAAAGTTTCCGAAGAATTTTTAAAAGAAATTTTAGAGGGTATCAATGAAAATCCTGATAATGAAATCGCTATTGATGTAGAACTACAGTCCATCAGCTTTAAAGATACCACTGAAACCTTTGAATTAGATTCTTATAAAAAAATATGCCTGCTGAATGGCTATGACGATATTGATTTTTTAATCAGCAGAAAGCAGACGATCACAGAATTTGAATTAAAAACACAAAAAGCAAATGAGCGACAATTATTTTAAAATCGCGGTTCTTCCCGGAGATGGGATTGGCCCGGAAATCATCGGTGAAAGCATTAAAATATTAGATGCTATTGCTGAAGCTTTTCAATGTAAATTCCATTTTGAATATGGATTAATCGGTGCAGAGGCTATTTTTAAAACTGGAAATCCTTTGCCCGAAGAAACGCTGAAAATCTGTAAAGAGTCTGATGCTGTACTGTTCGGAGCTATTGGTGATCCGATTTTTGATAACAATCCGGAAGCGAAAGTAAGACCTGAACAGGGATTATTGAAACTTCGCAAGGAGTTAGGATTGTTTGCCAATATCCGTCCTTTAAAAACCTATGCCTCTCTGATTGATAAAAGCCCATTGAAAAGAGAAATTATTGAAGGTGCTGATATTCAGATTTTCAGAGAACTGGTAAGCGGAATCTATTTTGGTGAAAAATTTACAGATCCGGAAGGTGCTTACGCTTATGATGTCTGCAAATACAGCCGTGAAGATATTATTCCGATTGCGCACATGGCGTTTCAGGAAGCACAGAAAAGAAAGAAAAAGCTTACGCTTATCGATAAAGCCAATGTTTTGGATACGTCAAGATTGTGGAGAAAGACGTGTCAGGAAATTGCACCGGAATATCCGGATGTAGAGCTTGATTATATGTTTGTGGACAACGCAGCCATGCAGCTGATCCTTAATCCTAAGCATTTTGATGTCATTGTAACGGAAAATATGTTTGGTGATATTATTTCCGATGAAGCAAGTGTGATCGGAGGATCCATCGGATTGTTACCATCTGCTTCAGTAGGAGAGAAGAATGCTTTGTTTGAGCCTATTCACGGATCTTATCCACAGGCGAAAGGGAAAGGAATTGCCAATCCTGTTGCTTCTATTTTAAGTGTGGCGATGATGCTGGATCATCTTGGTTTAAAGACCGCAGCAGAAAAATTAAGACAGTCGGTAGAGCATGCTATTGAGAATAAGTATGTCACAATCGATCTTAATAGCAAACAGTATTACTCCACAAGTGAAGTGGGAAGCTTTATTGCCGATCATATCAGATATTCTGAAAAGTCTTATTACAATTTTGAAAATATTAAGATCGGAAAATCGACCATTGTATAGAAACAAAAGTTCAGTTAGATAGTTAGAAAGAAAAGTTCCGCCTCGTATGAGACGGAACTTTTCGTTTTTCATTATAATAAAGCCTTAAAAGCTCTTTTATTTTTTTGTGTTATCCGTTTTTCCTGATTTGTTTTTGGAAGACTTCTGAACATCTTCTTTGTCAATATCAGGTGGATTGGTCTTTTTTGATGCTGCAGGAATATTCTGGAAATCCTGATTTTGCTTTTGGGTTTCTGCGGTATTGGCAGATTCTTTCCTGGTGGTTTTTCCTTTTGTATTCATGAGTTTGAATTTTAAATGTAAACAATATGGATATTATCATTCAAAGGGTTTGCCAAACAGAAATATTTTAACCTAAAGTCCCAGAATACCAATTTTTCCGGTCTTGTCTTCTATTTCATAATTCAAAGCCTTAGCCAATACAAAAATATTATTCAGGTTTTCCATGAGCTGCTTACGGCCTTCTGTTCTCAACTGATTCTGATCAATTGATTTTTCTGCCGTTTCTTTAGCTTTAGCTGTAACATTTTTAATGTCTTTTTCCGAGATCCTGTTAATAAAAGAATCGTCTAAAGATTGAATTTCAACACTTGGAGTTATTCTGATCTCAGCATCAGGAAGCTCGGTAATAATAAGCTTTTTATTGATGGAATCTACTTCGATCTTCATTTTGTTAAGATCATAAGAAACCTGTGCATTGGTTTTGGTATACGTAATAATGCTGTTGCTGGAAATTTCTTTCCCAAAAACTTCATAACCCATTTTGGTTTTCTGCATACTGGAAGTATTCTGCTCCATGACCACCATCTTATTCATCTTGGAAATCTGATTGGTCAGGATATAATAATCCGATTTTTCAGTTTTATTTCCAGGGTTCAGGCAGGATTTCAGACCAAAAAACAGCAGCACCATCGCACCAGCACCGGCTACAAAGGATAATATTGTTCTATAATTTCTCAAAATCTATTTAAAAATTTCTTTGATGACAGATGAATCGTTCTTTTTCAGAATTTGAACCAAATCCCTTTCAATATATCCTGTAGTGGGCATTTCTATAATTCTACCTACTTCTTTTCCATATCTTTTCAGAATAATGGTAGGAACTTTCTGAAGATTGTAAAGACTTTCGTCTCCGGTAGGAGATTCTTTCTTACGGTTAACAGCAATAATATTCAATTTATTTTCCGGATAACCTACGGCTTCCAATATTTTCATCAGTCTTGGAAAATCTCTGTGGCTGTCTTCGCACCAGGTTCCCATAAAAACAATAATATCATAGGTTCCGATTCTCTCTTTTTTTAATTCACTGACTGCTTTTTGATCAAGAACATACTCATCATGTTCTTTCACATACCAATCTGCATAAGGAGCTTTTAAAAACTGCTCTTTCAACTGGTTTCCCAAAAGCATTTTGCCGTCATTCTGGGTTTCAACTTCACGGTTTACCACTACTTTTTGTGCAGTAAGCTGTTGTGAAGCCAAAAACAAGGTTGAAAAGGCAACAATATTGGTAATAAATTTTTTCATATTTTATTTTTCGATAATTGATTTTAAATCAGCAGGAGAGTAGTATTTGTTTTTCAATACTTTATGATCTGCCTGTCTGTAAACATTGAATTTTTCTCCGGACTTTTCATAAAAAGATTCTACTTTCTTCTCTTTGTAAAATTCAACAGTTTCCTTTGCCTGCTCTTCATTATCACATGCCTTCGACATATTGGAGCGCTGAACTTCGTTGAATAGCTCTACAAATTTGTTGCCAAGTCCGAATTCCAGTACAGCACCACTCAAAACATACTGAAGATCACACAATGCATCAGCAATTTCTACAATATTATTGTCAGCAATCGCCTGCTTCAGTTCGTTTAATTCTTCCTGTAAAAGTTCTACTCTCAGATTGCATCTTTCTGGAGAAGGAATTTGTGGGGTATCTAAAATAGGGGCTTTGAAAGTAGTATGGAATTCTGCTACTTGGTTCAGACTATCAATTTTATCCATGAATTTTTTTATTTCCCACAAAGATAGAAAAGGATTTGTAAAATGTGAAATGTACACGAGTAAAATATGAGACTCAAAAGCGCAGGCTGTCTATTGTTTTAATTTTATTCCCGCGAATTAAAGTTAATAGGTATTCTAAACCATGATTTTACTGGTGTTCCATTCTTTTTTGCCGGACTCCACTTCCCTTTTATTTTTTTCAGAGCAAATTTTACATCCTCAAGAAGAATTTTATTGTTTTCTACTTTGGGCTCAATATCTACATTGATGATGTCTCCATTTTCATCTATTGAAAAGGATATAAGAAATGTTCCTTTTGGGTTGTAAGTTTCCCAATCCAAATAATTATTTAAGCTTTCAACAACTTCTTTTCTAAATGCTTTCATCCCTCCGGGCATGGCAGCGGATTGATATGATTTAACAATATCGTAATCAGGTTTGTAATTTTCAAAAAAATCTTTGGGTTGAAATAGAAAATCGAAATAAGCGGCAACTTTCTGTCCGTTTTGTTCTGCAGGCTGCCAGTTTTTTAAGCTTCCTAAAGATTTGACAGCAAGAGTAAAAGCGCATTTGTTCTTTTCTATAATAGGATCATCGCTCTTTTTCTTTACTAAAGCAGGTTTACCTTTCTCATCAATCTTTAGGCTTACAAAATACATCTCATTTTGATCACATGGTTTTGATCTGCTTTTCAGGAAATAGTCCTGCATATCTGAGAACAATTGGATAGAACCTCCTTGGTATGGAAACTGGTTATCAGGATACTGGGCAAGTGTTTTTTGTGAATATGCTGGCTTAAAGAACAGCATGAAAAGAAGTAAAGTAATCTTTTTCATGAATTAATGTGTTTTCCTGGTTATCAATAATGTTATTAATTTCTTCACTAAAGTAAGAAAAAGTCCACAATCTGAAACTTGTGGACTTTTAATAGGATATAGATAAGATTTCAATTACTCATATTTCCAGATTCCTGAGATAGTCAATATCATCAATCCTGGCTGCTTTTCCCCATAGCTGAAAACGCCTATATATTTTGAATGACAGGAAGTGCAATCGATACCAAAATATAAAGTAGGTAAATCATTAACTGTTAATTCTCCGAAATGCAACATTCTTTGAGAAGTTCCGTTGACAATTTTGTGCTTTAACAATTCATTTTTAGATACTACTTTATCTTCATGATACAGCTGCAGAACGGGAAATCCTGATTCATAAGGTACTATTGCAACGGTATTTTTGTTGCCGCAATGACAGCAGGTGAAAGTGGTTATTGCTGATGGAAGAGCTTCATCGTTGATGAAGGTGCTTTTTTCAACAGTAGCTTTTTCGGTTAGGTTTATTTTTTCTGATATTGAATACATCTGGGTTGATTTATGGCTGAATAACTGTACCTACTAAATTAGTGTATTTTCCGCTTGGGCTTTTCTTAATGGTAACTTTTATATAACCTTCTTCAGCCAGCTTATTCCATGTTTTCTGGTAACCCGTGTTGATGTCGATAGGGATTTTCCACATGGTTTGTTTTCCTTTCCCTGCCTGGTTAAACCAAGGAATGATGTCTGCGGTTTGGGTTTTAAACTGCATGGAACTATTCAAAACATCGATTTCATAGTAAAAATCATACTTGTCTTCAGGTTGATTTAATGCTCTTTGGGTAAAAGTATAAGTGTAACCATTGATAATAGGACTTGTAAAACTTCCTCCTAATGTAGGAACTCCGGTACCGGTATAGTTGCCCACTGCTCCGCTGTATCTGTCGAATTTTTGTCCAACCTGTAAAGGAACATCATCAACAATATTATAACCTCCGTTGGCAGGCGGCCATCCACCATTTAAATTATTAGCTTTAAAAAGTGATTCCAATTCACTCCATTTTCCCCTTTTGTATAGGTCATAAGCTTGATTTTTTATGGCTTGACTTACCGAATTACCGGGATCATAGGTTACTGCCAATTCATCCGCATTTTTGTAGAATACAGTGGTCACATCCGGATTGATGTCTATTACTTCATCATCATCAGAACTACAGGCAACCGAGAAAGAAGTGATGGCTAAAAAAAAGATGTACTTAAATAAATGTTTCATATAAAAAAATTTTAAATTATCTTAAAATAATGTGGTATTAGAGGGAATTACCTTTTTGAAACATCATATTATTTACAAAGATTTTAAATGAATTACTGAAATGAGGATTAGTAATGATTTTCTGTTCAGTAAGAGAAATTTTTGAGGCTGGAATTTGTTTTAATAATACACTTTTCTGACAGTAAAGTGTAGAAATATCAATTTACTCCGAAATAGAGTCAAAAACAGCAGCTGCATGAGACATCAAAAACGGCTTTGGAGCTCCCTTAAATACAATCTGGGTAAACGGCACAATAAAATATTGTTATGCGATAAATTTAAATTAAAAAACTCAAATTATAGTTATTTTGTTTTAAATAAAATGTTTTTATGTAATTAATTTCATTTATAATTGTTTATTGTGATGATATTTTACTTTAAAAAAATAAAACTGCCCCATAAGGAGCAGTTTTTACATCGTTTAATTGTAAAGGATTAGTTTTTAACAAATCTCTTAGAAGATTCTCCGATTTGAATCATATAAGCACCTTTGATAAGGTTGCTTACGTTCACTGATCCTCTTTGTAGTTTTCCTGAGTCGATTAATTTTCCACCCATATCGAAGATTTTGTAATCTTCAGAAGTTGTATTGGAAATATAAAGTATATCTCTTGCAGGGTTTGGATAAAGTTTCACATCGGTGATCAGATCTTTCGTACTATGAAGATCTCCTTTTCCGGAAGAAACAATATTAAGGGTATAATCTTCTACTTGTCCGTAAGTGAAAGCTTCACATGAAGAAGTAGGGATTGAACTATACTTCATCATTACTCTCATTCTTGTAGAACCAACAGTAGCGGTAGCCGGGATTGTAATAGATCCTGTAACCGGACTTGTTGTAGAACCTGCTTTTGTCCATGCCAGCTCTCCGCTGTCTGTAAAGTCTCCGTCTCCGTTGTAATCAATATAAACCGCGTAAGCTTCGCTGTATTTTGTGGAAGTCCAAACCGGAGTAATGGAAATTGTGTAAGCGCTTCCTCTTGTAACATTCGTGGAAACTGAAGTGAAGTTTTCATATCCTGCAGTTCCTGTAGACGTATTATTGATAGATCCAAAGGTTACATTTCCTATTCTTTCATCTGCTGTGTTTGAGGCCGAAGAAGAACAATAAGTAACCGTTCCTCCGGAAAGAGTCGTAACACTTACAGTGTTGCTGGAAACAGAAGCATTTCCTGCCGCATCTTTTGCTTTCACAGAGAAAGAATACGTAGTTGTCGGTGAAAGTCCTGTTACAGTATATGTAGTAGAAGCCGTAGAACCAATTAATGAAGCTCCCTGATATACATCGTATCCGGTAACACCAACATTATCTGTAGCTCCAGACCATGAAAGGTTAGTGGTTGTAGCTGTAGTTCCTGAAGCTGCAAGGGTAGGCGCGGTAGGAGCAACGGTGTCAGGAGTTCCGGAACCTGCATTTACAGAGATGTTAGCATTGTTAACATCAAAGAAAATGTGGTTTGATCCTTTTACCATAATTCTTCCTGTCGTTGTATTGGCATTAGGAATAGTAACTGCCTGTGAGCCATCATTCGGAGTTCCTGCCAATAGAGTAGTCCATGTATTTCCACTGTCTGTAGACCAAAGGATATCCACATTAGCAGCATTTACCCCGTTGGCTGTAGTTCCTGCCACATTCCATGTTACTGTCTGAGAACTTCCTCCGGCGTATGTTGTTGCAGAGTTCTGTGAAGTGATATTGAATGGTCCGGCAGTTCCGTTAACAGTGATAACAGCATCATCGGAATTATTTCCTGAACCTCCTGCTTTGTTATCACGAACAGTAAATCTGAAGTTTAATGTTCTGGCAACTGAAGAAAGAGCCTCAACTGTGATTTCAGAACCAGCTGTAGTAGTTGCTCCGGTTAAAATCGAAGCCATTCTTGGAAAATATCTTACAGGTGCAGTAGTAGGAGTCCATGATCTGAAATTAGGTCCTGAGTCTTTTGTAGCACTTGCGGCGGAACTTGCTCCTGTCTGAGAAGAAGAAGCGTTGTCCATTTGTTCCCAGATGTAGGTTAAAGAATCTCCGTCAGCATCCGTTCCTGTTCCTGTCAGTACGAATGGAGTTCCTTTTGGAATAGTATAATCTAATCCTGCATTGGCTGTAGGAATTGAATTTCCTGTATTGGTATTAACAGAGCAGGTTTTAGCTTTAATATTATTGGTGATTTGTTGGATACTGATTGCATGGAAAAACGCGTCAGAATGCGGCTGGATATCCTGGCTGGTAATTCCTGCATATCCCATAATGGTTGATCCTGAACCTGGTTCCATATTGGCACCTGTTCCTTCATTATTCATGGAGAAGGTGTGGTTTCCACCGAACTGATGTCCCATTTCATGAGCTACATAGTCGATATCGAAATTATCTCCTGAAGGAATGGCATCTGCCGGAGAAGTATAACCACTTCCTTTTGATCCGTTTGTACAGATACAGCCGATACATCCTGCATTTCCTCCACCTCCTGAAGCTCCGAACAAGTGTCCGATGTCATAATTAGCTTCGCCAATTACAGATGTTAAAGTGCTTTGCAGCTGTGAATTCCAGTTGCTCATTCCTGAAGCAGCAGAATAGGGGTCTGTAGACGCATTGGTGTAGATGACAGCATCATTGTTGGCAATCAGAACCATTCTTGCAGCGAAATCTTTTTCAAAAACACCGTTTACACGGGTCATTGTGGTGTTCATTGCTGCTAAAGCCTGAGCTTTTGTACCTCCGAAATAAGTGGTGTATTCTCCTGTGCACGATAATGCCAGTCTGAATGTTCTCAGTTTGGCATCGTCAGCGTTAGGTCTTGCTGCAAGAGCAGAATTGGAAACTCCTTTCTGTGCGGCATCCACCACGGTACATTCAAATTTGTTAAGATCATCTTTTTTGTCAGATTTTCTGTACACTACATACGAAGAAAGATCTTTGGTGTAAGGCTCGATGAAAACAGCCGATTTGTCACCATAAATTTCCATAGATGACAGTCCTAGTGGAGAAACACTGAAATAAACTGTGGAATTAGGATCATCCAGACCTTGTCCTACATAGGATTTGATATCCGGATATTTTGCTGCCAACTCAGGGGCAAAATTGGAATTCTCCCTCACTTTAAAATTTTCCATTCTGCCTTCAGAATTCGGAAAAGAGATGATGAGTTCTGATTTTTCGCCTGCAGCCAGTCTCTTGGGAGCTTTTGCCAGAATGTTTTTCAATCCGTTGATATCCAGGTTGTATACCTTAGGATTGCTGATGCCGGTTTTGTTTGCAAAGATTTCTGATGAAGTTCTTTTTGAACCTTCAGACCAAAGACGGTCAGTCTGTGCGAAAGAAATACCCGAAATAAGGAGCATTCCAATCAGCGTTAATTGTTTTTTCATATTAAATATTAAATTTGATTGTGGAATATCAAATCTAATAAAAAATATATTACGGAAAACAAAATTTTTTAAGGAATATTTGGAGTTTGTATATAATATATTATGCAATACATTATATATAATTGAAAAGGCTCATTAATACAGAAAAGTGAAAGTAATGAAGAATGCGTTGATTTTGAAAAAAATATTATATTGATATTTTGTTTGTTATTTAATTAAAATGAGACAATATAAATTGATAATTATTTAAAGATATGTGAATAATGTTAGTAAATTGAATTTATTACGCTATTCCGTATTCAGTAGACAAAAAAAGCTGTTCCAGAATGAAACAGCTTACTATATTTAATGTATGTAATCCTTAATTACATTTTATCATCAGCAGTGGGGCCATAAAGTCCCGGAACTTTATTTCCGGTTGATCTTAGGTAAACCACAAGCTCACCTCTGTGATGGTACAAATGATTATAAAGAAAAGCTCTTACCACCTGAACCTTTGGCATAGGAGGGAAAAGTACATTTCCATCCATTTCCATTTTCCATTCATTGAAATAAGTGTTCTCATCCGAGTTTTCAAGAGCTTTCTGTGCGTTGGCAACATTTTCTTCGAATTTTGCAAGGATATTCTCCGCTTTGGAAATATCTCCTTTGTCATACTTATACGTACCCATATCAAAAATATCCTTATTGAAAGTGGATTCGTACCAATTGTATACTTCAGCAATGTGAGAGGCAAGCTGACCGGTTGTCCAGTTTTTTTCGGACGGTTTCCAGTCTAGTGCGCTGTCGGGGATTGCCTGTAAAATTTTTCTGGTGTTTTCAGCTTCATGCAGAAATTCACCTAAAAGTGCCTGTTTAATCATTTGTATTGGGATTTTAAAATGTTATTTCGTGATATCTCTTCCGATGACCAGTCTCTGGATTTCAGAAGTTCCTTCTCCAATCGTACAAAGCTTAGAGTCTCTATAGAACTTTTCAGCAGGGAAGTCCTTTGTATATCCGTATCCACCGAAGATCTGAACTGCATTGTTTGAGATTCTTACACAAGCCTCAGAAGCATATAATTTAGCCATAGCTCCTTCTTTTGTCATTTTTTGTTTTGCATTTTTAAGTGTAGAAGCTCTTTGGATAAGAAGTTCAGCGGCATCAATTTCTGTAGCCATATCTGCTAACATGAAGTTGATTGCCTGGAAATCTGCAATAGGTTTTCCGAACTGATGTCTTTCTTTTGCATATTTCAAAGCAGCTTTGTAAGCTCCTCTTGCAGTACCTAAACTTAATGCAGCAATAGAAATTCTACCTCCGTCCAAAACTTTCATAGCCTGCTTGAAGCCTTCACCTACCTCTCCTAAACGGTGAGAATCCGGTACACGTACGTTATCAAAAATTAATTCTGCTGTTTCAGAAGCACGCATTCCCAGTTTATTTTCTTTTTTTCCGGAAGTAAAACCAGGCATTCCTTTTTCTAAAACA
This sequence comes from Chryseobacterium sp. PCH239, assembly GCF_018924625.1. Classification (NCBI taxonomy): domain Bacteria; kingdom Pseudomonadati; phylum Bacteroidota; class Flavobacteriia; order Flavobacteriales; family Weeksellaceae; genus Chryseobacterium; species Chryseobacterium sp. PCH239. The sequence continues at coordinate 728,980 of NZ_CP073027.1, read as the reverse complement.
AAAGCAGTAGAGTTGTTCTTAGCACCTATTTCTCCTGTTCTTGTCATTACTACGGCAATATCTCCTGAAATAGCGTGAGTAATGAAATTTTTAGCTCCGTTGATGATCCATTCATCACCATCTTTTACAGCTGTAGTAGACATGCCTCCTGAATCAGAACCTGTGTTGTGCTCAGTCAGTCCCCAAGCTCCGATTACTTTTCCGGAAGCCAGCTGAGGAAGCCATTTGTGTCTTTGTTCTTCATTTCCAAATTCGTAAATATGATTGGTGCAAAGTGAGTTGTGTGCTGCTACAGAAAGACCAATAGATGGGTCAACTTGAGAAATTTCGTCCAGAATAGTAACATACTCATGATAACCTAAGCCGGAACCTCCATATTGTTCAGGAACTACAATTCCCATAAAACCCATCTCACCCAATTGGTGGAATAACTCTTTTGGAAACGTTTGGCTTTCATCCCATTCCATAATATTCGGTCTGATGTTCTTTTCTGCGAATTCTCTAGCGGTTTCCGCTATCATTTTGATGTTGTCAATAGTCTCTGTATTCATATAATAATAGTTAGTTCCCAAAGATAACCAAATTGATGGAATGCTAAAATAAATTATTTCAATCGTAATATCTAAAGGGTAATCCCTTTAGTTTTCAAATTTTTATATTTTCAGAATTAATACTTTATTAATAAAATATTCAGTCCTTTCCGTTTTTTATTTCACTATTTTAGTTCCCCAATTTTTAAAGCATGAAAAAATTTCTACTTCCTATCATTTTAATTTCCTCTTATATTTCTGCGCAGGTTCCTGCCGGATATTACGACGGAACTGCCGGATTGACAGGATATGCTCTGAAATCAAAACTTCATGATATTATTTCTGAAAAGATGGTCAACTGGCATTATGACGATCTTAAGGTGTTGTATGGACAGACTGATCTGGATAAATATTATGATCATGATGCTTCCAATACTCAGTATCTGCTGGATATCTATTCTGAAATTCCTTCAGGACCTGATTCTTATGAATATACTGCGGATCAGCTGGTAGCAGGTGTCGGTATGGAAGGGCAGGGGTATAACAGAGAACATATGATGCCGCAAAGTACATTCAGTACAAGCTCATCTATCAGTGATTATCCTATGTATTCGGATCTGAATTTTATAATTCCTGTTGATGGATGGATCAACCAGCGCAGGAGCAATTATCCTTATGGAATAGGAAATAATACCAGCCATTATATTTTTTCCAACACTTCGAGAATATCCAATGCAGCTATTCCCAATTACCCTTATACCGGAAGAGTGTATGAACCTATTAATGAATTCAAAGGTGATATTGCCAGGAGCTTGTTGTATTTTGCAGTACGGTATGAAGGAAAATTAGGTTCATTTAATACAGCTTATACTACTTCGGCCAATCTTACTCCGGCTACTGATCAGTGTCCATTGGATGGAACGGAAGAAAGAGCGGTTGATCTTGCTTATATTGCTATGCTGAAACAATGGAGTGCAGCAGATCCTGTTTCACAAAGAGAAATTGACCGGAACAATGCTGTTTATACTATACAAAAAAATAGAAATCCATTTATAGATCATCCTGAGTGGATTGATATGATCTGGTCCGAAACGCCTGATAATATTGCTCCCGCAGCTCCCGGATCACTGGTTTCAACCCAGCAGAATGCTTATTTTGTGAATCTGAGCTGGACGGCTTCTCCTGATAATGATGTTTTAGGCTACAGAGTTTATATGAATGGATCAGCGACACCTGTTGCGGTTACAAAAGGGACTTCCATCAGCATCGATCATCTGAGCCCGTCAACCATCTATACTTTTACGGTGAAAGCTTTTGATAAAGCATACCTGGAATCTCCATTCAGTAATACGGTGACAGCCTCAACAATTGCTTCGGATTCCTATGCCTCGGATCTTATCATTACCAAATATATATCCGGAACAAATACGGAATCTGTGAAAAATAATGCGCTGGAAATCGTCAATAAAACAGGACATGAGGTTAATTTAAATAATTACAGAATTAATATTCAGTTTAAAAATAGTCTATCCGGAGATTTCTATAATGGTGACACATATGAATTGGAAGGCAGGGTAGGAAACAATGAAACTTTTGTTATCCTGAATCCGAAAGGCACTTTATCATGTTATACTCCTGATGAGGCAAGATTTGCTACAGCTTCTGATCCTATGATGTTTGCGGGAGGAAATTATGTGGAACTTGCGTATAACAAAACAGTTACAGTAGATGCTATCGGGGTAAAATACACGACCAATAATAACGGGAACGTATCTTTATACAGAAAGAACACCATCAATCAGCCTAATAATACTTTTACTATCAGTGAATGGGATTCTTATCCGTCCAATTACTGTCAGAACCTTGGTGGCACATTGTCTACAGCAGAATTCATTACGGTTAAGAATGAGTTTACAATATATCCGAATCCTGTTTACGATAATCTATATGTGAACGGAGAAGTTACCCATGTAAAAATGGCTCAGGTTATAGATCTTTCCGGGAAAGTAATTTATACGGAGAAGGATCCTTTCAGGTATAAGAAAAGTATTCCGGTGATGGGAATTCCTACAGGAATATATTTCTTAAAGCTTGATGAGGAAGCGCATCAGTTTATTAAAAAGTAAATAAAATCAGATTTAAATACTACAATTTTGTGACCATCCCAACCTAACAGGTTTAAAAACCTGTTAGGTTTATTTTTAATATAATATAGAAACAAAGTTGGAGATTGCTTCACTTTGCTCGCAATGAGTGTTCTAGCCCTGATAGCAGCGGTTGCCCCGGAGTATAAGTGGGAGAAATGGAGGGTTAAGAAGCCGGAGTAGGTAGGAGCGAGGAGTATTAGCGGATAGCAGGAACAGCTTCTTGCCTGAAAAAAATGAAAAAAGTAGAGTTAAAGTAAATATAATACTAAAAGATCGGACATTTTTTTGCATTTCTGTAATTTTGTAGTTTTATATAATGCCTTAAAAACCTTATGTTTACTACATCATTGATATAAGCTGATTCGCTAATAATGAATATCTATAAGTGTTTCTGCTTATATTTTTTATATATAAGTAATTATGCTTATATTTGCAGTATGATAGCGGTCATTACCGGTGATATTATAAATTCACAGCATGCGGACACTGAAGTTTGGATTACCAGACTTAAACATCTTCTCGAAAAATGGGGAAGCGCTCCTCACACATGGGAAATCTACAGGGGAGATGAGTTTCAGTTCAAGTGCAAAATTGATGACGTTTTCTGGCGTTTTCTAGCCATAAAATCTCTTATTAAAAGTGTCGAAAATCTGGATGTAAGAATGGCCATAGGTATTGGTGAGGAAAGTTTCTCTTCTGAGAAGATCACTGAATCTAATGGTACAGCTTATGTTAATTCAGGAAGACTGCTTAATGATCTTAAAAGTGACGGTCATACGGTTGCTATTAAAACCTCCAGTGATCCGGTGGACAGGGATCTTAATATCCTGTTGAAATGGTCGTCCAAGGATTTTGATAACTGGACGATGGCTACGGCAGAGATTATTCATGAAATGATCATGAATCAGGATATCACACAGGAGGATCTTGCTAAGAGATTTGCTATTTCACAGTCTTCGGTAAGCCAGAGACTGAAACGAGCCAACTATGAGCTCATCGTGGAAACCAATCAGTATTTCAGAAAGAAAATCTCAGAATTATAGGCATGATCTTCATCAAACTCATATTGGCACATCTACTCGGAGATTTTATACTTCAGCCAAATTCATGGGTTGCAGATAAGGAAAACTATAAACTGAAAAGTAAGTTTTTATACATTCATGTTCTGATTCACATTGTTTTAAGTCTGATTTTTATTTGGGATCTTCAGCTTTGGTGGGTTGCTGTATTAGTGGGAATAACTCACTTTATTATTGATGCAGCCAAGCTTAGTTTCCAGAATGTAAAGACTAAGAAAAGATGGTTTTTCATAGATCAGCTGCTGCATATTCTTGTGATTGGCGGAGTTTCTTTTTATTTCCAGGAATTCAGCTTTGGATTTTTACAGAATCAGGAATTTTTAAAGGTAATTATGGCGGCACTGTTTTTAACAACACCGGCTTCTATTTTTATAAAAATCTTATTGTCATCATGGACGCCTGCTCCGGATGGCCCCAATACTATTCAAACCGAATCTTTATCAAGTGCCGGAAAATATATCGGAATTTTAGAACGCCTGCTGGTTTTCACTTTTATTATGGTGAATCACTGGGAAGGCGTAGGTTTCATGGTGGCTGCCAAATCTGTTTTCAGATTCAGCGACCTTGCACAGGCAAAACAGAGAAAGCTTACAGAATATGTATTAATTGGTACACTGCTGAGTTTTGGACTGGCTGTCTTAACAGGAATAATAATAAAATAAATTAATAAATCTAACTACAATTTAGAAAGTAAAATTATGAGTCAAAAGAAAGAAATGTTGTACGAGGGGAAAGCAAAACAAGTATTTGCAACCGATAATCCTGATGAAGTAGTAGTACGTTTCAAAGACGATGCTACAGCATTTAATGCTCAAAAAAGAGGTCAGGTAGACCTTAAAGGAGAAATGAACAACGCCATCACAACTCTTATTTTTGAATATTTAAATGAAAAAGGGATCAAAACTCATTTCATCCAAAAATTAGACGAAAGAGAGCAGCTGGTAAGAAAAGTATCTATCATTCCTTTGGAAATGGTAGTAAGAAACTACTCTGCAGGAAGCATGGCGCAAAGATTAGGAGTGGAAGAAGGAATTAAATCTCCGGTAACGATCTTCGATATCTGTTATAAAAAAGATGAATTGGGAGATCCGCTTATCAATGATCACCATGCCGTTTTTTTAGGAGCAGCTACTTACGAAGAACTTGACGAAATGTATGAGTTATCTTCAGATATCAATGATATCCTTATCGACCTGTTTGACAAAATCAATATCATCCTGGTAGATTTCAAAATCGAATTAGGTAAAACTTCAGACGGTGAAATCATCTTAGCAGACGAAATCTCTCCTGATACTTGCAGACTTTGGGATAAAGATACCATGAAGAAATTAGACAAAGACAGATTCAGAAGAGACTTAGGAGAAGTTACTGAGGCTTATGTTGAAATCTACAACCGTCTTAAAAATCTTTTACAGAAATAAGATTTAATTTATTTGAAGATTAAACCATTTAAAAATTAAACAGGCTGTAATCTTTTTAATCATTAAATTTTTTAATCTTTTAATTTAGAAAAAATAGAAATGAAAAGTTTAGACATTCATAAAAGTGAATATTTAAAACAGTTTGAAACCCAGACTTACGGAAGGAATCTTTTCAGAACTCAGGAAGAGGAAAGACTGGATGCCCCTAATGAAGAATGTGGGATCTTCGGAATGTATTCAGATAATGATCTGGATACTTTCTCTCTTTCACAGTTTGGCCTTTTTGCATTACAGCACAGAGGTCAGGAGGCTTGTGGTATTTCCGTTTTAAAGGATGGAAGAATCACAAACATGAAAGACGAAGGACTGGTTTTGGATGTTTATAAAGAAATTCAGGAACCTGAAACTTTTATGGGAAATTCTGCAATTGGGCATACCCGTTATACCACTGCAGGAGATAAGAAGAAATATAATTTTCAGCCATTTTTCGCGAAAAACGAATATGACCAGATTATACTTTCGATAGCACACAATGGTAACCTTACCAATGCCAAAGAATTAAAAGCAGAATTAGAAGCTGAAGGCGTAGTTTTCAGAGCGACTTCCGATTCTGAAGTTATCCTGAGACTGATTCAGAAAAACCTTGATTTAGGTCTTCGTGGAGCGATTAAAGCAACCATGGAAAAGATTGAAGGAGCTTATTCTGTAGTAGGGATGACCCGAAACAAATTCTTTGCATTCAGAGACTTCAACGGTATCCGTCCGTTAGTATTGGGGGCTATTGATGAAAAATCTTATGTAGTAGCTTCAGAATCTGTAGCATTGGATGCTGTGGGTGCTCAGTATGTACGTGATATCCTTCCTGGTGAGATCATTTATACCAACGAAAACGAACCTGGAAAACTTCATTCTTATATGATGGATGAAGCGAAGGGTAAGCAGAGAATCTGTTCTTTCGAATATATTTATTTCGCAAGACCTGACTCTACCTTAGAAAATATCAATGTTTACGAGATCAGAGAAAAATCCGGAGAGAAAATCTGGGAACAGGCTCCTGTAGAAGCTGATTTGGTAATTGGAGTTCCGGATTCCGGAGTTCCGGCTGCTATTGGTTTCTCTAAAGCTTCAGGAATACCTTTCCGTCCGGTTTTGATCAAAAACAGATATATCGGAAGAAGTTTCATCGTTCCTACACAGGAAATGAGAGAAAGGGTAGTAAACCTTAAGCTGAACCCGATCATCTCTGAGATGAAAGACAAGAGAGTAGTCATTATTGACGATTCTATTGTTCGTGGAACAACATCTAAAAGACTGGTTAAAATTTTAAAAGATGCAGGTGTAAAAGAGATTCACTTCAGAAGTGTTTCTCCACCCATTATTGCTCCTTGTTATCTGGGAATTGATACTCCGTCTAAAGATGATCTTATCTCAGCGAATATGACTACGGAAGAACTTAAAAATTATCTTGGGGTAGATTCTTTAGAGTTTTTAAGCATAGACAACCTGAAAGACATTTTAGGATCAGCTAATCACTGTTTCGGATGCTTTACAGAAGAATATCCTGTTGGAAAAGGAGAAGAGATAGATTTATTCAATTAATCTCTTTATCTGAAATATATCAAAATAGAAGAGCTGGATTTGTAATCCGGCTCTTTTGTTGTTTAAATGTAGCAAAAGCTTAATATTCCTGTATTATACAGTATATAATGGAGTTTTAATTTTGTCAGATTAAAACTTCAGGATATGAAAAACGCACTTTTTACGGGTATTTTTCTGGTATTTACCCAATTGTATTCTTCGCAGTCTTTTGACAAGCAGGCACACCGCGGAGGAAAATCTCTTTACCCCGAAAATACGATCCCGGCAATGAAGAATGCCCTTAAAATGAATGTGACAACTCTGGAAATGGATTTGGCCATCACCAGGGATAAAAAAGTGATTCTTTCGCATGATGCTTTTCTTTCACCGGAATTGGTTACAAAACCGGATGGAACTTACATTCCCAAAGATTCAGGCTTTTATTACAAAATATATGAAATGCCTTACGCAAAGATCAAAACATTTGACGTAGGTTTAAAAAAACTGAATAATTATCCTGATCAAAAGAAAATGAAGGCTCAGAAACCGCTCTTTTCAGACGTCATTGATGCATCTGAGGCTTATGCCAGAGAATTGAAAAGACCACTGCCTTTTTACAATATAGAAACGAAAACACGTCCCTTTTCTGATAACATATTTCATCCTGAACCGCAAGAATTTGTAGATCTGATGATGAAGATTATTGTAGAAAAAAATATTCAGGACAGGGTAATCATTCAATCTTTTGATCCACGGACACTGGAAATTCTTCATAAAGAATATCCTAAAATCATGACCGCTTTACTTGTGGAAAAGGTAGATGATAAAAAACTGGCCCAGCAGCAGGCTTATTTTAAAAATATTTCTGTGGAAAAGTTCAAAATGTATCCAGATCATCTGAGTGGAGTAGCCGGAGATATGAAGTTCCTGAGTTTCACTCCTACTATTTACAGTCCGGAACACAATCTTGTAACGTCTCAATTAATACAGGAATGCCACTCATTAGGCATGAAAGTAATCCCATGGACTGTGAATACCAGAGAAAGATTAAAGGAATTAAAAGAAATGGGAATAGATGGGGTGATCAGTGATGATCCGACAATATTTGAATAAAACTTTTGATATAAATAGCCGGAAGAAAATCTTCCGGCTATTTTATGCGTGCAAGGTTAATGCACTTCGGTTAAAAAATTGGTTCTTAATTAGAATTTGTAGTTAAGACCTAACTGAAATACTCTGTTGTTGTTTTCAGCGGCAGACATGCTCTTATCAATCTTTGTTAAGCTGTTTACATATCTTGCATTGATACCGATATTGGAAGTAATATCATATCCTAAACCAAGGCCTAAACCAAAGTTGAATTTGTTGATCATATCTTTGTCGATATCTGTAGAGTGAGAACTTGAAGTAGTTGTTGTAACACCTCCAGTAGTACTTGCTACAGTAGATTCTCCTTTATTTTTCCCGTTAATGAAATAACTGAATTCAGGTCCTGCTTCAATATAAAATTTGTCAGTAGGTCTCATCTGAACCATTAATGGAACTGAAATGTAATCCATTTTTACTCTGCTCTGTACTTTAGTTTTTACATTCGTTACTCCATTGTCAGTTTCTGTAGAATACATTACATCTTTTGCCCCCATTTGGTTATATAATACCTCTGGCTGGAAGCTGAATTGTTTAGAAATTGGAATATTAACGAATACACCTGCGTGGAAACCTAGTTGTTGTGTGTTGATTCCAAATTTCTGCTGGCTGAAATACGCTGAGTTTCCCCCTGCTTTGATCCCGAATCTAATAGGCTGAACATCTTTTTTTAGTGGTGATGCATTGACTGTTTTCGTTTCCGTCTTTGTTTCTGTCTCCTGAGCGAAAGCTAGTGTACCAGCAGTTAATGCTAATCCTAAAAATAACTTCTTCATAATTTTATTTTTTAATTTTACTATTTGTGTGTCGGATATCTCTCAATCAGACTCCAAGTATTTTGCAAATTGCTTGCCAAAGTCGAAAAATGCCTGTTTAAAGGGCTTTTCAGATGGTTTTTGGAAAGTTTATTTTAAACCATTTATCCCTTTTTGATGAATAAATGTTTTGTAAACTGAATGTTTTGTGAAAATAGTTGAATGCTCAATGCGCTTTATTATTGATAATTGAAATCATGAAAAATTTTTAACTGGAATTGACTTTTTCAGGGATTAATAACTCTTCCGGGCTCTTTTTAAGAATAAAAAATAAAAATACCGGACTCTTAAAAGCCCGGCATCCGTTTTGAAAATAATAAATATCTCTATTTAAAGCGATAAGCCACTCCAAGCTGAAGCGCATTGTTTTTGACTTTACTACCGTAATCATTCTTGAAAATTCCTGTTATACCTGCTGTGAATCTTGCAGTCACTCCAAAATTTTGTGTAAAATAATATCCTGCGCCAATTCCAATTCCAAAATTGAATTTATTATATAATTTCATTGAAATTTTATTAGAGAAATTCTCAGAATTAACAGTCGTTGTATTATCGTATCTTATTTCGTTTCTTCCGTCTCCTTCTATTTTTCCTCCCAGAAGTAATCCGAATTCAGGTCCTGCTTCCACATACAATTGAGGAAGAATATGGTATTGAACCATAATAGGAAGAGTAAGGTAGTTTAGATTAGTTTTGTACTCATATTCCTGCTTCGTAAAATAATCTCCGGAATCATGAATAAAGAGATCTTCCGTTTTTGATCCTAGCTGGCTGAAAAGAAGCTCGGGTTGTATACTGAATTTTTCAGCAACAGGAATATTGGCAAATATTCCGATATGTGAACCGGCTTTGATTTTTTCGTTATTATCAACTTCGTTTCTTTCCCCTCTGCTGAAAGTAGAACCATTGAAACCAGCTTTAATCCCAAGTTTTACTGAAGATGGTTGGGTAGGAGACTTTTCTTTTTCCTGAGCATTCATTAAAAAAGAGCCAACAAGTGTAAGTCCTAGAAAAATTTTTTTCATGATTATAAGTTTTATTTTCTGTTTTTTTTGTGGCAAAATATCTGCCATAAAGATAAGAAGTGATAAAAATCATACGGTATGCGAAAAAGTCAGGATTAAACTAATAAACCTGACTTTTTCTATTGAAATCAAAATGTATTTTAAATAAAGCAAAACACTTTTCAGTATTCTGTTGTGCACTCTAATGTCCAGCTATCTCTTGCAGTTCTCGTTAAAAATTAATGGTAATAGTTAGAGTTAGTTTTGAATTTCAATTGAATACACAATTGAATCAATACCTATTCATTGTAAAACAGGAACTGTAAAATTGGAAATTCCGGAATAGAGTACAATTACTATTCTGTACGCAAATTTCTTGCCAAAAAATATTCAAACAATAAAAAAGCCGGATTTACTATAATCCGGCTTTGTATTGAATAGAAAGTTTGTTTTTAGAATTTGTAAGCTAAACCAAATTGGAATACTCCGTTTTTCGCTTTATCTTCAGATAAATCAGGTCTGTTTTTCGCTACATCTGTTAAACCTGCAACATATCTTGCAGTAACTCCGATATTTTGTGTGAAATAGTATCCTGCTCCAAGACCAATTCCGAAATCAAATGATTTGAAAATATCTTTGGCATCTGCAGAGTTTGATTTATATTTTAATTTTGAATTCACAAGGAAACTAAACTGTGGTCCAGCCTCCAGGTATAGATTAGGAAGAGCATTGTACTGAAGCATTAAAGGAACAGAGATGTAATCTAGGTTTGCTTTAGCATCGCTGTCTGCTTTAAATTTTGCTCCCATTCCGCTGTACATTACTTCCGGTTGGAAAGAGAAGTCCTGAGCTACAGGAATGTTTGCGAATACTCCTCCGTAAAATCCGGCTTTAGAGTTGAAGTCATTATCAGAAAGAGTAGAGATATTAAGACCTGCTTTTACACCAAATCTAACTGGCGAAGCGGAAGCTGTTGAAGTTTTCTGAGAGAAAGCAAAAGTACCTGCTACTAGGGCAAGGCCTAAAAAAATCTTTTTCATAAGTTTTTTATTTTAATAGTTTTTAAGTTTTATTTAACTTTTCATTAAGAAACAAACTGTATGCCAAAGTGTAAATGTACTGTGAATGTACTATTTATTGTGGTTTTTGAAGAATAATTTTTCTATCGCATTAAAAAAGTCGGATTAATTTTAATCCGACTCCACTTTAATTATAAAAATTTAATGAAAAAAGCTTAATAAAGCTTTAGAATTTGTAGTTTACTCCTACCTGGAATACACCATTTCGAACAGATCCTTCTCTGTCATATCCGTATTGGTATTTTGTTTTTACAATATCAGATAATCCTGCAGTGTATCTTATATTCACGCCAATGTTTTTGGTTAAATTGTAACCGGCTCCCAACCCGATTCCAAAGTCGAACGATTGAGTTGCATTTTTTAAAGCACCAGTAGAAGCGCTTTTCTTTAATCTTGCATCAATTAAAAAGCTAAATTGTGGTCCTGCTTCCACATATAGATTAGGAAGTGCTTTATATTGGAACATTACAGGTACGGAAAGATATTCTAAATTAAGTTTTGCATTGCTGCCTCCTTTCTCTTTAGCTCCCACAGCATTATATAATACTTCCGGCTGAACCGAAAAATCCTTAGCGACAGGAATATTCACAAAAACACCACCATGGAATCCGGCTTTTGAATTCATATCCATATTAGAAAGGTTGGAAACATTTAATCCCGCCTTCAAACCGAATTTGATTTTGGGTGAAGATGTGGATGGAGTAGTAGCCTCTGTAGAAGTTGAAGTGCTTTGAGCAAAAGCAAAAGTACCTGCGATAAGTGCCAGGCCCAGAAAAATCTTTTTCATAGATTAGTTTAATTTTTACGTTGTTTAACGTCCGAGAAGCAACAAACAATATGCCGGTAAACCCCTTGTATAAAGACTTTATGGGTTTTTAACAAATCCATAAATCATCAAATTGGGATATATTTTTGTTATTTTGTCGACACTTTGTTATTTTAACATAAAAAAAGAACAGATTAAAAAATTAATCTGTTCTTTTTATTGAATATAAAATTTGTTAGTGAATATGTAGCTTACTTAAATTTATAAGCTAATCCTACCTGGAATAGGTTGTTTCTTGTAGCATCAGATCCACTAGGTCTGTTTTTCGCTACATCTGTTAAACCTGCAACATATCTTGCGGTAAGTCCTAAGTTCGGAGTGAAATAATATCCAGCTCCAAGACCAATACCAAAGTTAAATGTATTTAAATTGTCTTTGTAGTTGTCTGTAGTACTTGACTGCCCGTTTGATTCATTTTTGAACTTGTTTTTAGCACTTACCATAAAACCAAATTCAGGTCCTGCTTCCACATAAAGATTTGGAATCAGGTTGTACTGGAACATTACCGGTACTGTAATATAATCTAGTTTAGTAGAAGCTGAATATTTAGTTCCTGCTAACGTATAATCTGATTTATTACCATATTGTGAATACTGAACCTCTGGCTGAACGCTGAATGAAGCGGCTAATGGAATGTTGGCAAATACACCTGCGTTGAATCCTATTTTAGATTTTTGATCATCAAGACCGCTATCTTTTGAAAGGGAAGAAACGTTCATACCTCCTTTTACCCCAAATGTTACCGGATTAGAAGATGTGTTTCCTGTCTGTTGAGCGAATGCGAATGTTCCTGCAGTTAACGCTAATCCTAAAATTAACTTTTTCATAACTTTAATTTTTTTAATTTTACTCTTTCTTAATTTTAAATTTTACTACTTGTCCAGCTTTTCAGTTGAACGGAGAGTATCTTTCAAATTGCTTGCCAAAATTTTTTTATGAGTAAAATCAATAAAAAATCACTTAGTGTTTAAGTGATTTTTTAAATAAAGTATTGATTGTTAAATATTTGTAATTTTAAATAAATGTTTGTTTAGACGTGGTCTAAATTGACAATTTTGTCAAAAACACGTTTTAAAATAAATTTATTTTTGAAAAACACGTTAAGCATCGTTCAATTTTCTATAAAAAGATAAAGATTCAAGGATATTTTCCTTGCTGCACTGATGATCATAGATGCAACAACCTATTCCAGAAAGCAGAGAGAAATTGATTTTGCTGTCGGTATTCTTCTTGTCATTCAGTAGTAAAGCAGTAATATCTTCATCTTTAAAATCGCTGATATCAAGGTATGGATAATATCTCTGAATGTTTTCAATGATTATTTTTGAATCTTCTTCAGAAATAAGGTTTTCAAGATAAGCCAGATGAGCTTCAGCAATCATTCCCATAGCCACAGCTTCACCGTGAAGAATCGGGTTTTCCTGCTGCAGACATAAACTTTCTACCGCATGTCCTATGGTATGCCCGAAATTAAGTGTTTTTCTAATGTTCTGCTCATGGAAATCCTGATCTACAACATTCTGTTTGATATTCATAGACGTTTGAATATGTGGGATTACCGTTTCTACTTCCAGTTTACGGATCTGTGTTAGCTGGTCCCAATGATTTTTATCAGCAATTAACCCATGTTTCAGCATTTCAGCAAATCCGCTTCTTAATTCTTTAAAAGGTAGTGTTTCTAAGAATTTGGGAAAAATAAAGATTTGCTCAGGGAAAGCAAAAGTTCCCACCATATTTTTATAGTGCATCAGATCAATCCCGGTTTTTCCCCCTATGGAAGCATCACACATCGATAGAAGGGTAGTAGGAATATTGATAAACTGTATTCCTCTTTTATAAGTAGATGCCACAAATCCGCCCATATCGGTTATTACACCACCGCCAAGGTTGATAACCAGCGCTTTTCTGTCCGCCTGCATTTCTGTAAGAATTTCCCAAAGTTGATTGGCTGTCTGGATATTTTTCATTTCTTCTCCCGCTTCAATCTCTAAAATTTCAAAGCCAAGATCCGTTTCCATATTTCCTAAAAGAACAGGAAGGCAGTATTCATGGGTGTTTTCATCTACAAGAATGAAAATTTTACTGAAAGTTTTTTCGTGAAGAAACTCGTTGAGCTGTGAAAAATTATCGTTTAATATTGTTATCATCTTCTATTTTATGTAAAGTTAAAATGTAAACTATAGTGCAAAGTTATGATTCTTAATTTTTAACTCGTAACTAAATTACTATCTTTGCATAAATTTTTAGAATGAGCAGAGATAATAATAATTCAGATAGACCAAAGAGACCAAGAATTTCAACCAAGAAAAGTTCTGATGATTCTCGTGCTTCCAGATCTGGAAATTCTTCAGGATCAAAACCTTTCAAGAAGCCGTTCTCTAAAGACGGAGGAAGAAAAGGACCAGAACATCAGGGATCCAACTCAAGATTTGAAAAGAAACCTTTTAAAAGAAATACCGACAGTTTCGAAAATTCTAACGAAGATTCAGGTTCAAAATCTGAAAGAAAACCTTATATCACGAACAAAAGTGAGAGCTATGAGAAAAAATCTTTTGGAAAACCGAAGAGAGGAGGAAAGAATTTCGATACAAGAGATAAGTATGAAAGAGGCAGCCTGAAATACGGAAGAAGACCATCTAATGGTGAAGACAGAAATGATGACAAAACAAGATCTTTTGTACAGAAAAGAAGGTTGAATAAAATTGAAAAAGATGTTCATAAAGACAGCATCCGTCTTAACAAGTATATCGCTAATTCCGGAATCTGCAGCAGAAGAGAAGCTGATGAACTGATTACTCAGGGATTGGTAGAAGTCAACGGAAAGGTGGTAACTGAAATGGGATATCAGGTACAGAAAACAGACAGAGTAGTTTTTGACGGACAAAGCATTACTCCTGAAAAACCTGTATATGTACTTTTGAATAAGCCAAAAGGTTATATTTCTACTACAAAAGACGATAAAGCAAGAAAAACTGTAATGGATCTTGTAGCGAATGCTTCTCCGTACAGACTTTTCCCGGTGGGAAGACTGGATCGTTCTACAACAGGAGTTATCTTACTGACCAATGACGGACACATGACCAAAAAACTGACGCATCCATCTTTTGATGCTAAGAAGATTTATCATGTAACATTGGATAAAAAACTTACTGGTGAAGATTTACGTCTTATTGCAGAAGGAATCCGTCTTGATGAAGGATTAGCTGTGGTTGATCAGATTTCATATATTGAAGGGAAACCTAAGAATGAAATTGGAATTGAGATCCACATCGGATGGAACCGTGTGATCAGAAGAATTTTCCAGAGATTAGGATACGAGGTAGAATCTTTAGACAGAGTAATGTTTGCAGGATTAACGAAGAAGAATATCAAGAGAGGACACTGGAGAATCCTTACAGAACTGGAAGTGAACAACCTTAAAATGCTTTAAAATAACGATGAATGACAGATTCAGGTTTCTAACATCTTTCATTCTTTCAAAAAGTATCTTCAGGATAAAAACAAAAAGCGCAGAATTATTTTCTGCGCTTTTTTATTGTTGTAAGTGGTGAATTGCAAAATTTATAACTCATCATTCATCACTAAAAAGAATTAACCCAACACCGTTACTCCTTTTTCAATCATTTCATAGATGGCATCTCTGCCGTTGTCAGGTTTTACGTTTACTGCACGTGTTCCATTGAAATGAAGGCACGTCACATATCCGTTAGCTACTGCGTCCTGTGCTGTAAATTTAACACAATAGTCTAATGCCAGACCTACAATTTCTACCAGTTGGATATCATGGTATTTCAGGAAATCATCCAAACCTGTTTTCATAAAATGGTTGTTATCCTGGAAACCGCTGTAGCTGTCAATTTCAATATTTTTACCTTTCTGTACAATGTGGGTTACTTTATCTCTGTTCAGATCTTTGTGAAATTCTGCCCCAAAAGTTCCCTGAATACAGTGATCCGGCCACATAAACTGTGGAACACCATTTAAAATAATACTTTCTCCTACCTTTCTTCCATTGCTGCTTGCAAAACTTTTATGACCTGCAGGATGCCAGTCTTGTGTAAGAACCACCTGATCATATTCATTTTCCTCCATCAGGAGATTGATGTATGGAATAATTTCGCTCGCTCCAGGAACTGCAAGTGCTCCGCCTTCACAAAAATCATTCTGTACATCGACTATTATTAACGCTTTTTTCATATTTTGATTTCTCGAATTTTTGATAAATTTACAAAACTAATCTTCAAAAATTTGTCCAAACCTGAATTTTCGGACAAATCGGCAATATAAATTTTCAATGTTTTTGAATGAAAGGCATAAAATTTTAAATAATTGAAGTTTATCTACAGCCTATTGTATTTTGAGGCTTACACCAAATATCAATAGCGTATCTTTGCAGGAAATAAGTATTTTTATGTCATTTGAATCGTTAGGATTATCACACAATATTATTCGTTCTGTCAAAAAATTAGGATATTTAAAACCGTTCCCTATACAAGAGCAGGTTGTTCCTGTTATTTTGGAAGGGAAAGATCTGATGGGAATTGCTCAGACAGGTTCTGGTAAAACAGCGTGTTTTGTGATGCCGATTCTAGAAAAATTACAGAATGCGGAAGTTAAAAAAAACCGTAATGTTCAGGTTTTGATATTGGTTCCTACCAGGGAATTAGCTATTCAGATCGATGAAGTTTTCAGGGCATTCACAGAAAATCTAAAGAGAGAAGTCCGTACGATGGCTGTTTATGGAGGTGTTTCTATCAATCCACAGATGAAGGGAATGTTTGGAGTGGAAGTTTTGATTGCTACTCCGGGACGTCTGCTGGATTTAATTGATCATAATGCATTAAGTATTTCAGGAATTAAACATTTGGTGATTGATGAAGCAGATAAAATGTTTCAGCTAGGGTTTGGTGAAGAAATGAATAAGCTTTTTGCCATGATGCCTGTAGCGAAACAAACTACTTTATTTTCAGCTACCTTGAATGATAAAGTTGCTGAAATGAAAGAACGTCTTTCTATCAATCCTACAATTATTGAGATTAAAAAAGAAGAAGTTGAAATTGATAATATCGAACAGCTTGCTTATCATGTTGCTCCGGAAAATAAAGGACCTTTTTTACGATATCTGATCAAAGAAAAAAAAGTTGAAAAGGCTTTGATTTTTGTTTCGTCTACAAGATCTGCAGATAATCTGGTAGAGAAACTTAAAAAGAATAAAATAAAAGCTGTGGCCATTCATAGCCAGAAGTCACAGGGAGCGAGAATAAATAATCTGGAAGAATTTAAAGTAAACGGTGCTCAGATTTTGGTGGCTACAGACTTAATTGGGCGAGGAATCCATATTGAATCCCTGCCATGTGTTATCAATTACGAGTTGCCGCGTTCACCGCTGGATTATATTCACCGTATTGGTAGAACAGGGCGTGCCAATGAAAAAGGAAGTGCAATCAGCATTTTGACGGATGATGAATTGCAGCATTTCAGAGTAATTCAAAAGAAAATGGGTCGAAAAGTAACCCTGCAAAGAACAGAAGGTATTGATTTACACGGATATTAATACTTTATTATAATCAAGAAAGGTTTCAGTTTATACAATTGAAGCCTTTTTTAATAAAAAATCGGTACCACAAAAAACATTATCGGTATAATTAATGCTTTATTCACTTTATATTCTTGAATTTTTGATAAATTCGCGCAAGCTGGTATTTGTCAATTATTCTCATCAATAATAGTAATACCAATAATTAAAAAATTAAAACCTGAACAATGATTGATTTAGAGAAAAAAAAGTTTCCAATAGGCCCGTTTGAAGTGCCTGAAAATATTTGTGATATTACATTGGATACTTATATCAAAGTAATCAAAGATTTTCCTGGAAGGCTAAAGAATCTTATTGAACATTTTACAGATGATCAATTGGATACTCCTTACAGAGAAGGAGGCTGGACAGTAAGGCAGCTTGTGAATCATCTTTCTGACAGTCATATGAACAGTTTTATCCGTTTCAAACTGGCACTGACAGAAGAAAATCCTACTATAAAGCCTTATGATGAAGCGAAATGGGCGGAGCTACAGGACAGTTTTCATATGCCCGTAAAACCGGCAATGAGAATGTTGAAGGGAACACACCAAAGATGGGTAGCTCTTCTTAAAAGTCTTACCAATAAACAGTTTGAAAGAACCTTTCATCATCCTGAGCACAATAAAAATTATAATTTAAGAGAAAGCCTTGCTTTATATGTGTGGCATTGCAATCATCATTTTGCTCATATTGAAAATCTGAAGATAGAAAAAGGTTGGTAAGAAAACGTCTTAATAATCCTATATATTATCAGGAAATCATTAACAGGATTTCTATGTTATCTGAAAACTCTATTGGAAAATGGGGGAAGATGAACGTGTGTCAAATGCTAAAGCATTGTGATTTAGTTCTTCAGGTGGCTTTGGGAAAGTTCGAACTTCCCCGTATTAATGTCATTTTTGAGGCAGTAGGGATTTTTACTAAAATAGAAATGCATATTTTCAATAATGGAATTCCCAGAAACATGCCTACTTTTCAAAAACTAATCGTTAATTTTGAGTGTGATTTCGATGTTTCAAAAACCAATCTGCTGAAAACGCTGGAAGAATTCCGGGAAGTTTGTGAAAAAAACAACCTGCCGGACCGCCACAGATTATTCGGTACAATGACTGAAAAAGACTGGACATTTTTAGAATACAAACATCTTGATCATCATCTAAAACAATTTAATGTATGAGTTTTTTTGATAAAATATTCGGTGGTAAAAACGAAACCCCTGACCAAAAAACATTCTGGAAAAAGATAGAATCTGAAGAAGACCTTGCCAAAGCAATGGAAGACTCTTTTCAGAATAGGATAGCGATATTTAAACATTCTACAAGCTGTTTCATAAGCAGGACAGTTTTGAAAAACTTTGAAAAAGAAATAGAAAATTCAGACCAACCGGTGAGTGTATACTATCTGGATTTATTGGCACACCGGCCTGTTTCTAACAAAATAGCAGCAGATTTTGAGATCAGACATGAAAGTCCGCAGCTGATTGTCATAGAGAACGGAAAACCTGTTAACAGTGCTTCACACCAGGATATTTCTTTAAGCCAGATTGTATCATGAAGAATATAAATAATTATTTAGCCAAAGTTTTAAATGTTCCGCTTCAGAATGTGAATACGTGTAGTCTTCACTATGAAGTAAAGAAAATTCCTAAAAATCAGTTCCTTCTTCAGTATGGTGAAATCTGCCGACATATTTTCTTTGTAGAAAAAGGCCTGATAAAGATGTATTCCATTGATAAAAACGGAAAGGAACATATTATACAGTTTGCTCCGGAAAGCTGGCTGATTTCTGACCGAAGCAGCCTTTATTTCAATGAAAAATCCATTTATTATATAGAAGCAGTGGAAGATTCTGAAGTTTTGTTTCTTCATCCTGATTTCTTCAACAAACTGGTAGAACAATTTCCGAACAGCATCGAAAGAAGTGATTTTCTTCTTCAGAAACATATCAGAAGTCTTCAAAACAGGATCAATTC
Organism: Chryseobacterium sp. PCH239; assembly: GCF_018924625.1. Lineage (NCBI taxonomy): Bacteria > Pseudomonadati > Bacteroidota > Flavobacteriia > Flavobacteriales > Weeksellaceae > Chryseobacterium > Chryseobacterium sp. PCH239. Next base: position 709,805 of record NZ_CP073027.1, on the reverse strand, counting down.
TTTATTGGGAGAGACTGCAGAAGAAAGGTATATGAAATTCATCAAAATGTATCCGGATTTACTCCTGAGAGTTCCACAATGGATGATTGCTTCTTACCTCGGAATTACTCCTGAGAGCCTGAGCCGTGTAAGAAAGGAGCTGGCGAGAAAAAATTTCATCCCGGATAATAAATAAGAAAGGCTGGGAGATGGAGGCTTGAAGTTCTGGTAAATATAAAAAAACTTCAAGAGTTATAAGATTTCCTTTACAATATCAATAAGAATTAAGGTAAATTATTTTTAAAACTATTTTAGCTTCAATCTTCCGGCCTCCATCTTCCTTACTTTAAATAAATCTTTTTGGCAAGCTGTCCAACCTGTCTGAGTTTTGTCTGTGTATCTTCCGACCATGGAAGCCCTATGCAGAGCCTCATGCAGTTTTCAAACTGTTCCTGAAAGGTAAACATTCTTCCGGGAGCGATACTGATATTCTGTTTAATGGCCAGATCGTATAATTCTGTTGTTCGAATCTTTTGATCAAATTCTACCCATAAAGACAAGCCTCCCTGTGGACGACTGGTTTTTGTGCCTTCAGGAAAAGATTCCGCAATGGTCTGTACATAGTTCTGATAATTGAACTGTAATGTTCTGCGAAGCTGCTGAAGGTGCTTTTCGTATTTTCCGGATTTCAGAAAATTGGCAACAGCTTCATTCACAATGGAAATAGAAGATGTAGAATGCAGCAGTTTAAGCTTAAGAATTTTATCTTTATATTTCCCCGGAGCAATCCAGCCTACACGATATCCGGGAGCCAAAGTTTTTGAAATAGAGCTGCAATACAGTACGTTTCCGTCCTTATCGAAAGATTTACAACATTTTGGACGGCTGGAACCAAAATAAAGGTCTCCATAGACGTCATCTTCTATCAACGGAATATTATTTTCAGAAAGTATTTTTACAATTTCCTTTTTATTTTCATCAGGCATACAGCTTCCCAAAGGTGAATTAAAATTGGGAATCAACAAGCACAGATCTATTTTAGGCATTAATTTTTTTAAAGCCTCAATTTCTATTCCGGTAGTGGGATGGGTAGGAAGTTCCAAGACTTTTAAACCCAAACCATTGGCAAGCTGAAGAATTCCGGGATAACAAGGGCTTTCAATAGCAACGGTGTCTCCTGGTTTTCCTAAAGCCATTAAACAAAAAGAAAGAGCATTCATTCCGCCATTGGTGGTAATCAGGTCATTTTCGCTCAGATTTCCTCCCCATTGCAAAGAACGTACAGCAATCATTCTTCTTAACTTCAGATTTCCCTGAAGTTCTTCATATTCTGTACCACCGTCTTTTAATTCCCTTGTGGCGTTTACAATTTCTTTCTTAAGTTTAGCCTGAGGTAAGAGAGCTCCTGATGGAATTCCTATAGAGAAAAAGGTAAGATCCTTTTTACCCATATTTTCATATACCTTACTGATCAGTTCATCCGGTTCATCATTATTGGCGATCAATGATGGGCGGCTTACCTCAGGTAAAGGAAGTTTTGCAGAGAGCAGCTGGCTTACAAAATACCCAGACTGTGGTTTAGATTCTACTAAAGACTGTGATTCCAGTTCGAGAAAAACACGCTTGGCAGTATTCATACTCACCTGATGTTCCTGGCATAGCATTCTTACAGAAGGAAGCTTATCTCCTGTCTTTAGAATCCCATTTCTGATCTGTCCTGCAATTCCGTCTGCAATTTCCGTATATAAAAATTCTTTACTCATATTGTTAAACTGTGCTCATGCAAATATACAAAACTGATACTGTGTTTATTTAATTATCCTTTCTAATTTTGAATATTAATTAAAAGCTTGAATAAAATGATGACAAAGCAACTATCAAAAGATGAAAATATAAGTGGCTGGATCAATGGATTTATAGGTGTAGTTTTATTTAGCGGCGGTTTGCCGGCCACTAAATTAGCTGTAATGGAAATGAGTCCTACTTTTGTAACGATTGTTCGTGCAGCTGTTGCCGGAGTCCTGGCGCTTATCGTATTATGGCTTGGGAAAGAAAAACGTCCTGTCAAAAAAGATTTGATTCCATTATTATTGGTTTCTCTTGGCTGTGTGGTAGGGTTTCCTCTTCTTTCAGCATTAGCGCTTCAATATCTTACTTCAGCGCATTCTATTGTATTTCTGGGAATGTTACCTTTGGCTACTGCTGTATTTGGTGTGATGCGTGGTGGTGAAAGACCTCATCCTATATTTTGGCTTTTTTCGATTGTAGGAAGCCTTTTGGTGATTGGCTATGCTGTTTCACAAGGAATATCTGCATCACCTATTGGAGATATTCTGATGCTGCTTGCCGTTATTTTATGTGGTATGGGTTATGCTGAAGGAGCTAAATTATCCAAGACATTAGGCGGATGGCAGGTGATTTCGTGGGCTTTGGTATTGGCGCTGCCTGTAATGATTCCTTTATTTTTTATTTATTTTCCGGCTGATATTCAAAATGTCAGTTTTCAGGGATGGTTTGGAATGGCTTATATTTCTCTTTTCAGTATGTTTATTGGATTTATATTCTGGTATAAAGGATTAGCACAGGGAGGAATAGCTACTGTTGGCCAGCTGCAGTTACTTCAACCTTTCTTTGGGCTGGCATTGGCTGCATGGCTTCTTCATGAGCAGGTAAGTGTAGGAATGCTAGGGGTGACAGTAGGAGTGATCTTATGTGTTGCAGGAACTAAGAAGTTTGCGAAATAATTAAATATAAAGCATTCATGACTTATAAAAGAATTAACCAATCATAATCTTATTTTGACTTTATTAACACAAGAATCTTACAGGTTTTCCAATACAAATCCAATCCCTTCCGGTACAATATAGGATCTACGGTTTTTTCAAAAAAATGTACATATATTACAAGAAGCCGTAACAATAGAATACAAAAAAAATAACAAATTTTCCTGTTATTACATTGAAAACCCCGTTCTAATCAAGAGAATCGGGGTTTATTGTTTGGCGTTTTTACATATTGATGAAACTATGTTTTTAAAAATACAATATCAAAAAAGTAATTTAATTGCATTTTTAGTAATGATATTCAATCAATAAATACAAAAAGACTTAAAGTTGTTGAAATTTTTAACATTTTTTAACTTTAATGACAATAGGTAAGGTGTGGTTTTTGCATTCATTTCAGTATCGATTATCAATAATATTTTTACTAAGACTAGGAGGATAGGAAGAAGAAAACAATTCCAAAAAAAACTATTATGGTTATCGACGAAAACATTTTGATTTCAGCGGGAGCAGAAACGAGACGTTATACCCCTTCAGAAATGATATTCTTTGAAGGAGACATTCCTAATTATTATTACCAGATTGTAAAAGGAGAAGTAAAACTCAACAATTATAATGAGGAAGGCAAAGAGTTTATTCAAAATATTTTATCCGACGGAGAAAGTTGTGGAGAATCTATTCTTTTTATAGAAAAGCCATATCCTGTGAATGCGGAAGCTATTACAGAATGCAGTATTCTGAGACTTCATAAATCTGCTTTTTTCAATCTGTTGAATCAATCTCCTGAATTATATATGGAGGTAAACAGTTTTCTTTCTGAACGCCTTTATTATAAATTCATTATGATGCAGAGTCTCTCTTCTCAAAACCCTTCTATACGGCTTAGAGGATTAATGGACTATCTTAAAAGTTCTCAAAAAGACCTGAGTCCCTATTCTTTTTTAGTTCCCTTAACTAGGCAGCAAATGGCGAGTCTTACAGGGCTTTGCGTGGAAACTGCAATAAGAACGATTAAACATATGGAAAGAGATAAAATTGTGAGAATTGAAAATCGTAAAATTCTATACTAACCTTATTTCAGGCATATTATTTGTTTTTCATTAAAAAAATCCATTGAAATTATGAAAACAATAAGCTGTATGAATATTGATGAAAATCTTTTGTACTCCTATGGCGCAGAAGACAGGATATATAAAAAAAAGAAGTTGTTTTTAAAGAAGAAGATCATGCGCTTTATTATTTTCAGATAGGTAGCGGAAAGGTGAAGCTTAATAATTATAGTGAAGAGGGAAAAGAGTTTATTCATAATATTTTAGGTAAAAATCAAAGCTTTGGGGAAGCCATGCTTTTTCTTAGTCAGGATTATCCGGTGAATGCAGTTTGTCTTGAGGCATCCAGAATTATAAGACTTCCCAAAAATAATTTTCTGGAAATGATCGATCAGCACCCCCATCTTTCTCTTGAAATGAATGCCTGTTTTTCCCAGGAAATTTATTATAAACTAAAAATGATGCAGAGCCTGGCTTCACTAAATCCCATGCATAGACTAAAAGGATTAATGGATTATCTTAAAAGCTTTCATCATGAAGATTGTCATCAGTGTTTTCACATCGCATTTACACGCCAACAGATTGCCAATCTTACAGGTCTGCGTGTAGAAACAGTGATTAGAAACCTAAAAAAGATGGAAAAAGAAGGTATACTTTCTTTAAAAGATCGTAAAATTTTATATTAAATATGATTTTAATGACTCAGATCATAAAAACGTGAGTTATTCTATTGTACATTTGGCATAGTTCTTCAACACTATTCTTAAGCCCTTAGTAAAAGGCAAGCAAAAAGCATTTCGCTTTTATTATTATTTAAAATTACCGACACCCAATTGTTGCCGTCTAATACTAGTCACGGACTGCAATAGACATCACTGAATATTAATAAAAAAATTCAGTTATGAACACTAGAAATTCGAGAAGCAGCAGCTCAAGAGGGCGTTCGCATTCGCCAGAAAACCTTGAAGAAGTATATCAATTAGGATATGATCATGGTTTTAATGATGCAACAAGAGATGAAGATTATGACGATGATTTTTCAGAATATGAAAATTATTTTGATAATGAAAATGACGATTATGATGATGATTACGATGAAGATGATTATGATGAATACGACGACGATTATGATGATGAAGATGATGAAGATTATGATGATGACGAAGAAGACGATGATGATCAGAGGGGTCGTAGAGGAGGAAGAAGCAGTTCAAGAGGCGGAAACGGCAACCAGCAGAGAGACAGCCAGGGAAGATTTACTTCCGGTAGAGGCGGTTCTCGTGGAGGAAACTCCGGTGGTAGTTCCCGAGGACGTTCAAATTCTGGTTCCGGCTCCCGATCAGGAGGCAGAGGCAGGTCATCATCGGGAGATGGTACTTCAAGAAGAGGTTTCGCTTCCATGAGCAAAGCTGAGCGTACGAGAATAGCCAGAATGGGAGGTCAGGCTTCACATGGTGGAGGCAGATCTTCGAACTCAGGTTCCGGCTCAGGAAGAGGAGGTTCATCGAGATCAGGAAACAATAGTAATAGCTCAGGAAGAGGAGGTTCAAACTCAAACTCAGGAAATTCAAGAAGAGGATTTGCTGCGATGAGTAAATCTGAGCGTACAAGAATAGCCAGAATGGGAGGCCAGGCATCCCACGGAGGCGGAAGATCTTCAGGTCGTTCCGGATTCGGAGGCAGACGTAATTCATAATTCTTTTTCCAGGATTGCCTCTTTAGACTTATATAAAGAGGTAATCCTTTAATAACAAACACCATTTACACCATGCCCAATAAAATATTAGAAACTGAAAGTGCAGTTCCTGCTACCAAGAAAGGTACGGCAGACAAAGAAACAGTCAACAAGGATGAAATGAAAAGTTCTCCGCTGCATAAGTTTTTTGTAAGTGCTCTTAAAGATATTTATTTTGCTGAAAATGCCATTCTTGAAGCGCTGGAAAAGATGCAGGAAGCCGCAACAACGGAAGAACTGAAGGATGCGTTTGAAGATCATCATCTTCAGACCCAAAAACACGTTAAGCGACTGGAAAAAGTATTCCAGCTTATTGAAGAAAAGCCCGAAAAAAAAGAATGTAAAGCTATTAAAGGAATCATCGAAGAAGGCGAAGAAGTCATCAAATCCACAGAAGATGGTTCTGCAACAAGAGATGTAGCACTAATTATTGCTGCACAGAAAGTAGAACATTACGAAATTGCCACTTACGGCGGGCTGGCCCAGCTAGCCATAACCATGGGACATGATAAGGCTGCAGACCTTCTTGAAAGAACCCTTCAGGAAGAAGAAGATACGGATTCGTATCTTACAGATATTGCGGAGACATCCATCAATTTCGATGCAGAACAAGAAGACTAAACTATGCAATAAGCCATATAGATTGTTCTATATGGCTTATTTTAATCATGAAATCAAAATATATGGACTGTCAGAAAATCATAAAAACACTGAAACACAAAGATTTTGTAAAAGTCTCCCATACAGGGACGTGTTTCGAAGATGGAGCTGCAATTTATGCTAAAGAGATCAGAGAAAATATCTTCCTGCTATTTATCATTCTGAAAGATATTGATATTGAAAATATCCAGGCGTTAATTGCTCATTTCGACTGTTTAGGCAGTATAGGCTTAAAAGAACCGGAGCAGATCATGTTTTATTTATCCATAAAAGATAAAAATGACCTTCATTATTTTGAACAGTATTTGAAAGTTTCCAATAACTAATACCATTTTTTGAATATGACATTTGAAAACGACACTTTGCAACAGTCCGAATTGAACAACAAAAATAATGCAATAGAGAATGAGTCTTTATTTCCGTCTGTTATGAATTCTTACGGAGTGACAGCTTTTCTGATCAAGTCTCTGGAAAAGATTAAGAACAATGCTACCTGTGAAGTTCTGAAAGGAGTTATAGATACTTATCTCGAAGAATATATCCTCAATATCCAGGAGTTCCACTCTAATAACACAACGAAAACTACGGATATGGATGCTGAAATAAGATATGAATCTCCCGCATTTACTTTATATGCCAAAACAGCTTATTATAAAGTTCTGAAGGAAGAAGAATATATCAACAGGATTCTTGAAATTCTGGGAAATAAGACAGATTAATTTCTGTGTCCAATGATCTACTGCTTTTGAAAGAAAATACACCAACCACAAAAAGATTATGAATATGAACACCAACGAACACAACAAGAAAGCAGAACAACTGGATGTACACAGTACTTCCAATGATAATGAAAAACTGACTACCAATCAGGGCTTAAAGATCAATAACAATCAGGATTCTTTAAAAGCCGGAGAGCGCGGCCCTTCATTACTGGAAGATTTCATTCTGAGGGAAAAGATTACCCATTTTGATCATGAAAGAATCCCTGAAAGAGTAGTTCACGCCAGAGGTTCCGGCGCGCATGGCATTTTTAAACTTACTAAAAGCCTTGCAGAGTATACCAAAGCAAAATTTTTAACAGAACTGGGAAAAGAAACACCTGTATTTGTACGGTTTTCAACTGTAGCAGGGAGTAAAGGAAGTACAGATCTTGCAAGGGATGTCCGTGGATTTGCGGTGAAATTCTATACTGAAGAAGGAAATTATGACCTGGTGGCCAATAATATGCCGGTATTTTTTATTCAGGATGCGATCAAGTTTCCTGATCTTGTGCATGCCGTAAAACCGGAACCAGACAATGAAATTCCGCAGGCTGCATCTGCTCATGATACATTTTGGGATTTTATTTCACTAATGCCCGAAAGTATGCACATGATTATGTGGCTAATGAGCGATAGAGCGATCCCGAGAAGTCTGAGAATGATGGAGGGCTTTGGCGTACATTCTTTTAAATTCATCAATGAGGCAGGAAAAGTACATTTTGTAAAATTCCACTTTAAGCCCAGATTAGGCGTGCATTCCGTAGCCTGGAGTGAAGCTCAGATGATTTCCGGAGTAGATTCTGACTTCCATAAACGCGATCTATGGGAAGCCATTGAAAATGGGGATTATCCGGAATGGGATTTCGGGGTACAGCTTATTCCTGAAGAAGATGAACACAAATTTGATTTTGATCTTCTTGACCCTACAAAAACTGTTCCCGAAGAAGAAGTTCCTGTAGAAATTGTTGGAACTTTAACGCTTAACAGAAATCCGGATAATTTCTTTGCAGAAACCGAGCAGATTGCTTTTCACCCGGGACATATTATTCCTGGGATTGATTTCACCAATGATCCGCTGCTGCAGGGAAGATTATTTTCATATACCGATACACAGCTTTCAAGACTGGGGTCGCCTAATTTCCATGAAATACCGATCAACAAATCCATCAATACGGTTCATAACAACCAAAGAGATGGCCATATGAGACAGCAGATCGTGAAAGGAAAAAGCAGCTATGAACCGAATTCCATAGGCGGTGGATGTCCTTTTCAGGCCATGATGTCTGAAGGCGGCTTTACCTCCCAGCAGGAAAGAGTTTCAGGAGTGAAGATCAGAGAAAGGAGTAAAAGCTTTGTAGATTATTATTCACAGGCGAAATTATTCTATAACAGCCAGTCTGCACCGGAGAAAACACACCTTCAGAATGCGTTGATCTTTGAATTGTCAAAGGTAACCCGTCCTGAGATCAGAGAAAGACTGGTAGGGCAGCTTGCCTATATTGATACAGATCTTGCATGGAAAGTAGCGGAAAAATTAGGAGTGGAAGTTAAAAAACTGGAATGGCCCAATCAAAGTCTGCCGGCGGATAGTAACATCATAGAACTTCAAAGCGAAGAAAAAGAACCACATACACAGTTTTCTGATGCTTTAAGCATGATGAATACCGTTAAAAACACGATTAAAAGCCGAAAAATAGGCTTTATTCTGGCTAACGGTGCAGATGGAGGAGCTGTCAATGATCTTAAAACAAAACTTGAAGCAGAAGGTGCCAGAGTGGAACTGATTGCAACAAGTGTTGCTCCGGTAAAACTCAATGACGGTTCCGAGCTGACTCCCAAACATTCTCTTACCAGTACGGCAAGTGTCTGTTTTGATGCTCTTACCATCTGTCCGGGAGAAAATTCCGTAAAAGAATTGATGATTGCTGAAAACAAACATCTGGTTCTGCATTTCATCAATGAAGCTTATAAACACTGTAAAGCAATTTACTTTGGAAAAGATACAGAGGTACTTTACCATAATTCCAATGTATCAGCGAAACAACATGAGGATCCTGCAATCATTACATGGGAAGACAATGATCCATCAGATAAATTCATCCAGGCTGTTGCTCAGCACAGAGTCTGGGATCTTGAAAAGGAGAGAAACGCTTAAATGATAAACACCCTTCACACCACACCAAGCAACTTGAATATTTTTATGTGAAAGCAAAGCTGCTGTCTATTTATTCAGCAGCTTTTTTTAGCTTTCTTTTTTTTAACCTCATTAAAAATTATATTATTATGGATTTTCAGAAAAATCTTTTAGAATATATAAGTCAGTCACTGATGACCACCGATGAAACCATTTCAATTGCAGAAAGTGTTACGTCAGGATGCTTGCAACTGGCTTTTTCACAGATGCCTAATGCGTCAATGTTCTACAAAGGAGGAATGACAGCCTATTCTTTGTCAGAAAAAGTAAAATTACTAAAGGTTGACAGACAGGAAGCCGAAGAATGTGACTGCGTTTCAGAGAATATTGCAGAGACGATGGCTTTAAATGTAGCAAGACTTTACGAATCCGACTGGTCTATTGCCACTACCGGCTACTGCACGCCAATCCGGAATTCAGGATATAAAATTTTTGCCTATTTCTCATTCTCTTACAAAGGTGAGATTGTCCTGACTAAAAAACTGGAATTACATCCGAAAACACAAGCTCTAAATGCCCAGCTGTATTACACGGAATTTATTCTGGGCTGTTTTAAAAGTGAGCTTAACAGGCTTTTAATCTTAAAATAAAATTTATGCAACGCAAGAATCAATTTGTACTTATTACAGGTGCTACCAGTGGTATTGGTTATGAACTCGCGAAACAGTTTGCCATGAACGGCTACGATCTTGTTATTGTAGCCAGAGACCATGAAGAACTGGTAAGAAAAGCCGAAGAATTTAAAAACCATGGAGTAAACGTGATCAGTATCTCTAAAAATCTGTTTTTAGAAGAAGAAGCGTATTCTCTTTATTCTGAATTGAAAATGAATGCAATAAGTCCTGAAATATTAGTTAATGCCGCAGGACAGGGAGTGTATGGGAAATTTCAGGATACGGATATTCATAGGGAAATAGATATTGTTCATTTAAATATTATTTCAGTTCTCATCCTTACAAAGCTTTTTATTAAGGACAGGCTTCCAAAAGGATCAGGAAAAATTCTGAATCTGGCTTCTGTGGCCAGTAAAGCTCCTGGCCCATGGCATTCGGTATACCATGCTACCAAAGCATTTGTTTTGTCGTGGTCTGAAGCCATTCGTGAAGAGCTGAAAGACTCCGGAATTACAGTGACGGCTCTTTTACCCGGCCCTACAGACACTGATTTCTTTAATAAAGCAGATATGAACCGCAGTAAAATACTGGAAGATAAAGATAGTCTGGCCTCTCCGGAAGAAGTGGCAATTGACGGCTATAACGCTCTGATGAATAATGAAGATAAAATAATTTCGGGTTTGAAAAATAAACTGTCCGTAGCGATGGCGAATCTTACAAGTGATAGTATGGCCGCTCATAGAATGGCAGAAATGCAGAAACCAATAGAATAGAGCAGAAATAAAAAGATTATGAAATGGGAAAATTAGATAACAAATCTGTTTTGATTACCGGAGCCGACAGCGGAATCGGTAAGGCAGTGGCTCTTCTTTTTGCTTTGGAAGGAGCAGACATTGCTATTATTTATCATTCAAGTGATAGTGATGCTGAAAAAACAAAAAGAGAAATTGAAAACCTGAATAGAAAATGCATCATCTTTCAAGGAGATATCAATGATTATGAATTTTGTGAAGAAACGGTAAAAGAAGTGATATCGGCATTCGGAAAAATTGATATTCTCATTAATAATGCGGGAATTCAGTTTCCTGCAGAAAGCATCGAACAGCTTGAAGAGAAAAACATCAGACAGACCTTTGATTCCAATATTGTAGGAATGATTTTATTAACTAAAGTCGTATTTCCTTATCTGAAACAAGGAAGCTGCGTAATCAATACCACTTCCGTTTCCGCTTATCAGGGACATCCTGAGCTCCTTGACTATTCTGCAACAAAAGGCGCTATTGTTTCTTTCACCCGCTCATTGGCACTGCAGGCCAAACCCAAAGGAATCAGGATTAATGCCGTTGCTCCGGGACCTGTGGCTACACCGCTTACTGAAGAAACTTTTAATGAAAAAGAAGAAAATCCCAACAAACCACCGTTGGAAAGAAATGCAACGCCTGAAGAAATAGCCTTCAGCTTTCTTTTTTTGGCAAGTCCGGATGCCTCACAAATGACAGGACAAGTACTTCATCCCAATGGAGGACTGATAGTAAACGGATAAAGTATAAAACATCAAAATATTTAAAATATGAAAACTACAGCACTTATTTTAGGCGTTATCAGCCTGTTTGCTTTTACTTCCTGCCGATGTAATATTGATGAAGACGAAAACAAGAAAAGGGATCAGAAAAGCAGTTCGTCCAATACCGATAAATCCGGTCTGCCCGAAAGTGATACCCTGAGTATCAGATAAATTAACTATAAAAAATTCTGATGATGTACAGAGACGGTGCAAGAAAAAGTATTTGGCAGGAAGAGATCAGAAAATTTTCTACAGAAACGGATCTCAGCTCATTATTTGACGTTGCCATTGTAGGAGGTGGAATTACAGGAGTTTCAACAGCACTGAAACTTCAGGAATCCGGAAAAAAATGTATTATTCTGGAAGCAGCCAATATAGGATTCGGAACTACCGGCGGTACAACGGCCCATTTAAACGATTTTTTTGATACAACCTTTAATCAGGCTATCCGCGATTTTGGGCAGACCAATGCTCAACTGTATGCACAATCCGGAACTGATGCCATCAGTATTATTGAAGATAATATTCAGAAATATCAGATCAGCTGTGATTTCACAAGAAAATCAGCTTACCTTTTTGCCCTGGATGAAAAACAGGAAGAACAGTTAAAAGACATTGTAGAAGGAGCAGCTAAAGTAGGCCACGAAATGAGTTATGTAAATGAAATTCCTTTTCCTATCCCGTTCAGAGAAGCGGTGCTTATTCCTGGTCAGGGGCATTTTCATCCGATAAAATATATTAAAAGACTTTGCGGGGCTTTTATAAAACTGGGCGGTTCTATTCTGGAAAATTGTCTTGTTGAAGAACATGATGAGCAGAAAGACAATGTTATTTTAAAAACCTCCCAGGGAGAAATACAAGCAAAACATGTAGTATATGCCACTCATATTCCGTCGGGAGTGAATCTGCTTCATTTTACTAACGCGCCTTACAGAAGCTATGTGATGGCATTTACTCTGAAAAATGATAAATATCCGCGGGAGTTAGGTTATGATCTCTGTGAACCTTATCATTATTACCGTATTCAGAATATCGATGGTGAAAACTTATTGATTGCAGGCGGTGAAGACCACAAAACAGGACATGCTGATGACACCGGAGCATGCTTCTCAAGGCTTGAAAATTATGTACGGAAATACTTTGATGTGGAAACTGTGTTCTACAGCTGGTCCAGCCAATATTACGAACCAGTAGATGGGCTTCCATACATTGGGAAATTACCAGAAACTAAGGAAAGAATTTTTGTGGCAACAGGCTTCAGAGGTAACGGAATGATATTCGGGACACTTTCCTCACAAATAATACATGATTTAATCATTACCGGAAAAAGTAAATATGGAGACTTATTTAATCCTTCAAGAATCAAACCTATTGCCGGATTTTCTGATTTTGTGAAGGAAGCAGCAACTGTGGCATTTGATTTTGTGAAAGATAAAATTTTCAAGGATAAAATTGAGTCCTTTTCAGAAGTTGGAGAAGGTGAAGCAAAAGTGATCCAATACAAATCCGAATCTTATGCACTGTACAAAGAAAATGATGGCACGTTGCATCTTCTGAGAAGTACCTGTCCACATGCAGGATGTGAAGTGCGGTGGAATAGTGCTGAACTGAGCTGGGACTGCCCATGTCACGGATCCCGGTTTAATGTTAACGGAAAAATCCTTACCGGGCCTACCACAAAGAACCTGCCAAAGGTATTTCCTTATCAAAAACGTGATTTATAAACGTTAAACCTTAAACTTTGAACCCTGAACTCTAACCTTTAAACTCCGAAATATGTCACGCAACAGCTTCCTGTATCGCAACAGCTTAAGTATTGTTCTGATTATCCTGATGATTATTTTTCTTGCAGGACAGTTATTTATGGGCTGGAAAACAGAAAATAAAGAACTTATTGAAAACGGACAGCCTGCTTTAAAGATTGGTGAATACATCCATAGCGGGCATTTTATACAGGCAACTTTTGAAAATTGGGAAAGCGAATTCCTACAGATGATGCTGTATGTTTTATTAACGATTTCCCTGAGACAAAAAGGCTCTAGTGAATCAAAATCTATGACAGAGGACGAAGATGTTGATAAAGAACCCGTACCACACCCAAAAGCACCGTGGCCTGTTAAAAAAGGAGGCATATGGCTGAAACTCTACAAACACTCTTTATCACTCGCTTTTGCCATTCTCTTTCTAGCAAGTTTTATTTTACATTTTTATGGAAGTCTTAAGGATTTCAATGATGAACAGATGATAAAAGGAAATACTGCTGTAACGGCCATTCAATATATTTCAGAATCAAGATTCTGGTTTGAATCTTTTCAAAACTGGCAGAGTGAATTCCTGGCAGTAGCTTCTCTTGTTCTTCTCTCTATATGGCTCCGCGAAAAAGGTTCTCCGGAATCAAAACCCGTTGATATGGCTCATGATGAAACCCCTTGATTTTTATTCATCTTTGGCTTTGTCTGCATAATCGCAAAATATGATGCTGTGAATGCTGACAGGCTTTGGTAACCTACTTTATAAGCTACTTCACTCAAAGTATATTGTTGGGTATCAATTAACTCAATGCTTTTTAAAATTCGGGTTAGCTGGAGGTATTTCTGTAACGTAATTCCTGTTTCATTTTTAAAAATTCTCTGGAGACTTCTCACAGACATTTGTGCTTTTTCGGCTAAAGAAACAATATCCAGATTATATTTAAAATTGGAATTAATATCATTGCACACGGGAATCAGTCTGGTGTCAGTTGGTACAGGGATTTCTAGACCGCTGCTTTCCCTGCAGAAATTAGGAAGACTTTTTAAAATAGCTCTAAAGAAGATATCCTGTTCTTCATTTTCATTCAGAGATTGGTTCCATTTTGAGGCATACAAAAGCATTTCTTTCAAAACAGGTGGAACAGCAAATACCTGAACATTCTGATAAAATTCATCTTCAAAAACAGATTTGAAAAGAAATACCATCAGATTAACGGTTTGTGCCTCTGAGGTAATTTTGTGGGCCTTTCCTGAAGGAATCCAGATGACATGATATTGTGGGACAAGATAAATTTTCCTGTCAATATGAAAATACTGATAACCTTCTTCCACAAATGTAAGCTGGGCACGGGTATGCCTGTGTTCATAATCATCGTGTTTCCAGTTTTTTTCGCACCACACATAAGCTTCTTTTTCTATAGAATCTACAAACTGGCTTTCCGTTTTTTCAATCAGTCCACATTTCATATGTCGTTTTGTATGTATATTTTGGCAAATTTAATAAAAACGACAGTAGTAATTTTGTATTATCAATGTAATAACTACATGATTAATCCAAAATATAATTTATATCTTATTCAGAATGAAAAAACTATGTCTTTTTTTTATTTTAATTTTATTATCTAATAACACTTACATCATGGCACAAGATAAAGCTAAAATATTGGTTCTTATCCATTCCGATAATGGTGGAACTTACGAATTGGCTAAAGAAATAGCCAAAGGAATGGAAATTGAAAATAATGCAGTTCCGTATATCAAATTAGTCAAAGCTTCACAAAATCCAACCCTGAAAAATCTTCCTGTAGCAACTGTAGATGAACTAACCTCGTATGATGGAATTGCTTTTGGTTCACCGGTTTATTTCGGGAATATCAGTACGGGGATGAGTGAGTTTTTATCGAAAACCGTTCCGTTGTGGACTAATCACGCTTTGGAAGGAGTTCCTGCCACTGTTTTTATGTCAGCGGGAAGCGGAGCAGGAAAAGAGCTTGCTCTTCAGGCCTTTTGGAACAGTCTTGCTGTGCACGGGATGGTATTGGTATCTAATGGAATTCGTGGAACAGAAGAGCTGAACAAATCTATTCCACAGGGGAATACGGTTTTGGGAGTTACCAGCATGGCTTCATTAAAAGATGTGGAAAGACCAACGAAAGGAGAACGAAATATTGCTGAACTTCAGGGAAGAAATTTCGCAAAAATAGCACTGGCGTTAAAGGATACTCATCTTAAGAAAACAATAGCTGCTGCTGAAAATCACCAGAATTTCAATGAAATATTGAAGCAGAAAAATATTACACTTCCACAGGTTCCAAAACCGGCAGGAAATTATCAGCCGTTTGTACGTTCCGGAAATCTGGTATTTATCAATCAGGTTGCTTTAAAAGACGGGAAAATTTTCAATCCGGGAAAATTAGGTATTGAAGTAAATGAGCAACAGGTGAAAGATGCTACAAAAGTAACCATGCTGAACGTGATTTCAGTGTTAAATGAAGCGGTTGGAGGAGATTTGAGCAAAGTAAAACAATGTGTTCAGCTTACAGGAATCTTCAATACCAAGGATGATTATACAAAACATGCAGATCTGATGAATATTGCTTCTGATCTTGCGGTTGAAGTTTTCGGGGAAAAAGGAAAACATGCCAGAGCTACTTTGGGGGCTTCTTCTATTCCTGTAGGTTCTTCAGTAGAGATTCAGGCAGTTTTTGAAGTAGAGTAGATTTTCATAATCATTAATGTTTTTTACATAAAAATCTGACAGATCTGACAGATTACACCGAGCATAAAAATCTGTGTAATCTGTAAAATCTGCGAGGGATAAAAACCGGGGTATAATTATTTTCCATTATAATTCAACGTTATCTTTGATCATAAACCTTGAAAAAATCTCAGCAATCAAAGGAATACTTTGTTTCAGCTGTTCTTCGGAAAGCGCTCCATAGCTTAATCTGAATCCATTTACATTATTTTGACTATATTGTTTAGGATGAATAATCTTAATATTTTTTTCCAGTAATAAAGTTGTTACCACATCCCAATCCAATTGTACTTTAGGAACTATCCAAAAAGCCAGACCACCTTCGGGTAGTGTAAAATCAGCAATATCTTTCATGTTTTTCTTCAACAATTCAAAAACAAAATCTCTTTTGTTCTTATAATGAACGGTTGCTTTTCTGATGTGCTTTTTTATGGCACCTTCTTTAATGAGCTGAAGAACTGCCTGTTCCATGATGACATCTCCATGCACATCAATGATCTTTCTCAGATCACCAATTCTTTTCAGCAGTTCCTGATTTTTAGTGGTCAGATAACCAATCCTCAAAGCGGGAGCTACCACCTTACTTAAAGTTCCGATATACACATAATTGTGCAGTCCGGGAAAACTTGAAATCGGGAGAATAGGACGATATCCGAAGTGAAACTCATTATCATAATCATCTTCAATGATGGTCATATTATACTGATTTGATAACTCAATCAGTTTTAATCTTCTTGAAAGGCTTAGCGTAACGGTAGTAGGATATTGCCTGTGAGGAGTAATGTATAATGCTTTTATATTTCGATGTTGTTTTAAAAGCTTTTCAACAGCCTCGACACTGATTCCTTCATGATCTACAGGTACAGACAAAAGCTGTGCTCCTGCATACTGAAACGCTTGCCATGCAGGCTGATAGCCGGGATCTTCCACAACAACCATATCACCAGGACTTAAAAGACTCTGAGCAGTAAGGAACATACCCATCTGACTGCCTCGGGTGATAGAAATTTCGTTTTCAAGAATATGCATTCCGCGCTGATGATTAAGCATCTGAGAGATCATTTTTCTAAAATCCAAATCTCCATGTTCATCTCCGTAACCCATCATCTGCCATTTGGCTTTAATACTGAAAATTTGCCTATAAGCTCTTGCCAATTCTGTTACAGGTGCAATTTTACTATCGGGATGCCCGTCATCGAAATTAATTAAAATTCCATTAGGCAAGGCCTGTAGATTTTTAGAATCCTGCAATGCATTTGCATTTTTTTCATGTAAGACAGGAAGCTTTTCTGACACGAAAATACCTTTTCTTTCTTTTGAAATTACCCATTCTTCATTGATCAACACCTGATAGGCTTCTACAACAGTGTTTCTGTTTATTTTTAACGTTTGGGCAAGGTTTCGGCTTCCGGGAAGGGCATCCCCTGCTTTTAATCTTCCTGTACGAATATCAGTGATAATAGTATCTGCAATCTGTAGATAAACTGCTTTATCAAGCTTTTTATCAATTTCTAATTCCAATTTCCAAGGCCGTAACATCTGGACTATCTATTTATGTAAAAACTGAATCATTTAAACAGTCCAAATATAGAATAATTTTGTCATGCAATAAAGCACAAAACCATAATAATTTTAAAATCATGGATAAGAAACAATTCAGTTCTAAAGATTTCCACGAAACTTTTGCAAGACCTAAGTATGTAAAAGCAAGCCATTTGATTCATAAAAATGTAGAAAATGCAGGAGAGCATAATCAGTTTTCAACAGAAAGAAAGCATCCTGTTTTCTTTGTAGATCTTCCGAGTAAGAATGTCAGTATGACGATTGGAGGTTTAACTCCCGGGCAGCAAACCAACAGACACCGCCATACTTATGAAACCGTATTATTTGTAATTGAAGGAAAAGGTTGGACAGAAGTAGAGGATGAGAGAGTATATTGGGAAGCTGGTGATGCTGTATATATTCCTTCCTGGGCCTGGCATAAACACCAGAATCTGAGCGATACCGAACCTGCCAAATATATCGCTTGTGAAAATGCTCCTCAGTTGCAGAACTTAGGAGTCGCTTTGAGAGAGGAAGAAGGAAGAGACCTCTAATATCAATATTTTAAACTTTTAAACAAAAAACATGAAAAATGTACCGTTCAAAGGGATTATAGCCTATCCTATAACCCCTTTTGATAAAAACGAAAAAGTAGATATTCCGCTTTTCAAGCATTTGGTAGAAAGACTGATCACTTCCGGAAGCCATGGTATCGCTCCATTGGGAAGTACAGGAGTCATGCCTTATCTGTCTGACGAAGAAAAAGAAGAAGTTACTGAAGCTACTTTACAGCAGGTAAAAGGTAGAATTCCGACATTGGTAGGGGTTTCTAATCTTACAACAGAAAAAACAATTCACCATGCCCAGTTCGCAGAAAAAGCTGGAGCAGATGCGGTAATGATTATCCCAATGAGTTACTGGAAGCTGACGGATGATGAAATTGTAGCGCATTATGATGCCGTAGCCCGTAAGATTTCCATTCCGATTATGGCGTACAATAATCCGGCAACAAGTGGAGTAGACATGTCCCCGGCTTTGCTGAAAAGGCTGCTTGAAATTCCCAATGTAACGATGATCAAAGAAAGTACGGGAGACATCCAGAGAATGCATTATCTAAGGCGGGAACTTGGAGAAGAGGTTGCATTCTATAACGGTTCAAATCCTTTGGCTCTGGCTGCATTTTCTGCAGGAGCGAGAGGCTGGTGCACTGCAGCTCCCAATCTCATTCCTGAATTGAATATCAGTCTTTATAATGCAGTGGAGGAAGGTGATCTTGAGAAAGCAAAAATAATTTTCTATCAGCAGTTTGATCTTTTAAAATTTATTGTGAACAAAGGATTGCCAAGAGCGGTGAAATCGGGTCTCAATATTCTGGGTGAAGATGGCGGAAATTTGAGAAGTCCTTTAAAACCTTTACACGAAAAAGAAACCGAAGAATTAAAAAATATTATTGCAACGCTTATTAATTAGTACAATCCTATGAAAAAGTCCATTTTTTATCATGCAGGATGCCCTGTATGTATCAGTGCAGAACATGATATTGTTAGCCTTATAGGTTCGGAAAATGTTGAGATTATCCATTTAGGTGATGACAAAAGCAAAATTGAAGATGCTGAAAAAGCGGGTGTAAAATCTGTACCAGCTTTAGTAACTCCCAACGGGAATGTTCTTCATATTAATTTTGGAGCGTCTATGGAGGATGTGAAAAATTAGAATTTCATTAATCTGGTATAAACGGCTCAATTTCTTGAGCCGTTTTTTATCTCGCAGATTATACAGATTACGCAGATAATTACATAGAAATCTGCTTAATTTGCAACATCTGCGAGAGATTTTTTTATTCCGGACTTTTTAAATCGTTGCATTTCCCTCAACACCGTCAGAATTATTGGTTTTGTTTCCGGTTATGGCAGAAGCTACAAAACTGAAAAGGCTTACCAGTTTCCCCGCTTTGGTATCCCAATAATAGGTTTCTTTAGGTTCTACGCGGATAATGGTAACATTTGGGTCATCTTTTCCGTCAAACCAGGCTTTAGCCAGAGGAGACCATTTATCTTCGATCGTTGCTTTATCTTTATAAACAGAAGCTTTTCCGTAAACGGAAAGATATTGGGAATCGCTGTTGTTCATAAAAAATAGTTGTACTCTACGGTCTTCTTTTATCTCAAAATTTTTGTTACTGGTACCACTGCTTATGAACCATAGATTTCCGCTGTCGTCTGTTTCCTGCAGGGTCATGGGTCTTGAATTGATGGGAGTGGTTTCCAGTTCTGTACAGAACATACATATTCTTGCATTTTCTGACAATTCTTTGATCTTTTTGATCGCTTCCAGGTGGGTAAGGTTTTCTGTTGACATATTCTTATATTTTAGTGATTGGTAAGTAGTATAAGATTCAAATACCTGACCAAAAGAGGATAAAATGTGGTATCTTACATGGATTTCTTTTAGTTTTTTTTGAAATCGCAAAGAAGCAGAATAATTTTTAATACTATATAAGATGCAAGCATTTCATCAATTTCTATCTTTTGCAGATCATACAGATTTCGCAGATGATTGTATATATCTGCATAATTAAATTCTGCAAGAGAATTAAATGTTTGATTTTAAATCTCTTGAATTCAGATATTGTCTTTTTCTGCCCATAAGTTTTCTGTAAATTTGACGAATGCAGATTTCGCCTCCCAAACACCTGGCTTCTTATATCAGACATTATATCTTTTTGGAAAATTCCCGGGAGGATATAAAAAGAATTTTCATAGCTTGCTCAGAATTTTTTATCAATATAAAAAGTACCAAACGGAATAAAGCAGGCCAAAATTACCTTCCATGTTATTTCTTTAAATTTCCAGTTCTGCTCTACGCCCACACTCAGTGTATTGAACAGGAAGAGTAGGAATAATGTTCCGTGCACAGGGCCAATGAGTCTTACCCATAAAGGATTGTCCATCCAGTATTTCATAGGGACTGCAATAAATATCAGAATCAGTAAGGAAATTCCTTCCAAAATAGCCAGAATCCTAAGCCGGCCGATTTTTGTTTTAAATAAATTGATCATAATTATCTGAAATAAGGTCTGTTTGCAAAAGGAGAAAAAGGCCACGGAATGGCAATGAAAATAATAATCAATGCGATAGAAAACCAGAGTCCCATTGTCTTAAATTGTTCTTTATCCGACAATTTTCTTTTGGCTAATGCAGAGCCGATCGTGATGATAATAATGGCTGTAATCATCAGCGAAATATGGATTAGTCCGAAAAATACATGTTCCAAAGAGTCTTTGGCTTCGTTAAAATTTTTCCAGAAGTATCGGATCATCGGGCTTTTAAAATAAAATATAATTCCTATGGCCAGCTGAATATGAGCTATCGTTGCAGTCCAGTGCCTTACCTTGTTATCTGCTCCTGTAAATTTTCTGTTGGAAGAATATCCTTTGAAAGAACGATAAATTGCATAAATCAAGCTTATTAAGACCAACCATCGGGTGAGGGAATGTAAAAAAGTAAGGGTTT
The DNA here is from genome assembly GCF_018924625.1 of Chryseobacterium sp. PCH239. NCBI lineage: Bacteria > Pseudomonadati > Bacteroidota > Flavobacteriia > Flavobacteriales > Weeksellaceae > Chryseobacterium > Chryseobacterium sp. PCH239. The sequence goes on along the minus strand of NZ_CP073027.1, from coordinate 688,903 downwards.
GATACATCGTTTTTTTTTGAACACAACAAAGGTAAAATAAAAACATACTGCTTAGTATGTTTTTTGAGAAAAAATTATTGAAGCGTGTTGAAATAAGACTTAAGTCCTTTTAAATAAATAAGATATACTTCTTTTGAATTTTCTAACTTACCCAGATTTCTTATTCCCCAATAGCCTGAAATAACAAAAACACTTACTTCTTTTGCATTTACTTCTTTGTTGATGATTCCTGCTTCTTTACCTTTCTCAATACTTTCTGCAAGAGCCTGTTCCCATTCTTTTGAAAGTTCATGCAAAGCCTGTGTAAAAGCATGATGCCATGGTGCCATTTGCTGTACGAAATTTGAAGTAGGGCAGCCATATTCCACTTTTAAAAAGTCGTTTTCAATCAGTAAATGGAACATGATATCATAAATACTGTCTAAAGGATTCTGACTGTTTTGAAGAGAGTTTATGAAAATCTTTCTGAAATTGGGCTTCATCAGATCCGTAATAATAGCGAGTCCCATATCATCCTTGGTTTTAAAATGATAATAAAAAGCACCCTTCGTCACCTGAGTCGTTGCGATAATTTCATCAATGCTTGTAGTCTGAAAACCTTTCACATAGATCAATTCGAATGCTTTCTGGAGAATAGTAAGACGGGTTGCTTCTGATTTCTTCATTAAAACTGATGATAATATTTTACAAAGGAACACATTTTAAATGTAAAATAAAACTATCATTATTCTGATACTTTGATACAATTTAAATAATTTTTATAATACAGATATTCGTCGGAACTTTGCCTTGTTAATCTCAACAAATTACAAGACAATGAACTTTCAAAAAGAAATACAGATCAATACCGCATCAAAGACTGTTAAAAAAGGTCTTCCTGCAGCACTTTGGGCATTAACGATAAGTGCCTTTGGAATTGGAACTACAGAATTTGTTATTGTAGGCCTGCTTCCCACAGTAGCTTCTGACCTTGGAATTACTATTCCTTCTGCAGGGCTACTGGTAAGTCTTTATGCGATAGGAGTAGCTATCGGAGCACCGATATTAACGGCATTAACAGGGAAAGTACCACGCAAAATGCTTCTGGTTTCCATTATGATGCTATTTGTTATTGGAAACGGACTGGCGTCTATAGCTCCCAGCTTTATAACATTAATTCTGGCAAGAATACTTACGGGGTTGGCCCATGGAGTTTATTTTTCCATAGGTTCTACCATTGCAGCTTCGCTGGTCTCTGAAGAGAAGAGAGCCACAGCCATTTCTATTATGTTTGCCGGACTTACTCTTGCGATTGTAACAGGAGTTCCACTGGGAACATTTATAGGACAGCATTTCGGATGGAGAGCAACTTTCATAGGGGTTTCAATCCTTGGAATTATAGGGTTGGTCGCCAGTTTGTTATTAGTTCCAAATAACCTTAAAAATGGGAAAACCACATCTTTAAAAAGTCAGTTTAAAGTATTGGGAAACAAACGTTTGATTTTTGCTTTTTTAATGACTGCGATGGGGTATGGAGGTACGTTTGTAGTATTTACCTATCTGTCACCTATTTTACAGAAAATTACGGGATTTCAGGAATCTACGGTCACTTTTATCCTTTTGATTTATGGAATTGCCATTGCTTTAGGAAACCTCATTGGTGGGAAAGTTGCGAATAAAAATCCTCTGAAAGCTCTTTTATGGATGTTTGCGGCACAGGGATTGGTATTGCTTGCGTTTTATTTTACAGTAAGCAGTCCGGTTTTAAGCATCATTACTCTTTTTCTTTTAGGAGCTTTATCATTTGCTTCTGTTCCCGGACTTCAGTTATTGGTGGTACAGATTGCTGAAAAAGAAGTCCCGGGAACTGAGGATGTAGCTTCAGGGATCAATATTGCGGCTTTTAATATCGGTATTGCAATCGGATCTTATGCTGGAGGAATCATTGTTACCTCTTCCTTAGGTTTGGCAAGTACGCCATGGATAGGTGCTTTATTTCTGTTGGTTACGGTATTGATTACAGTCTACAGTATTCGTTTAAGCAAGAAAAATTAAGATTTCACGAATCGTTTTTATAATAATTTCTAAGCTATGCTTCATAGCGAAAACTACAAATCAGGATGTTAGAGGCATGTAAATGATGGTTTTATAAAGGCAGATTTTTATCTGCCTTTTATTTTTTCTTAAAATATTTTCAGTTTAAAAAAATCTCTTTAATTCTGATTATGTAGCATGTATAAAATTACAATTTTCTGATTATAGAATAGACTTCGTTATTTAAATTGTATTAATTGAAATTATTGAAAATCAATTATTTAACATAAAATAATAATTCATTTCTGAGATAAATTATTGTGTACATTTATATTCAAATTTAAAAACACAAATAATGAAAATTTTAAAAAATTATCCCGAAACGAACTTAAAGCGGTAAAAGCAAGTTAAGCTTGGATTGCCGAAACTTCTTGCGGTATAACAGCTATGACGACTCAGGACTGGACACCACAACAAGCAACAGAATGGCGTGAAAGGGTTGAAGCTATTAACTGTAAAACACCTATCTTTTCCGGCTCTGATCCTAAACATCTTGCAGCTAATTAATTAATGTAAATTGAAGCACTTATAGTGTAAGATATTTGATTATAAGTGCTATTTAAAAATGAAATCTCGCCTATGGATTGCCATAAAAAGTTACTTCAACTATTCATTCTGTTGTATAGTGTTTTATCCTATAGCCAATCATACAAACAAGATACTTTACGTGGTGAGTTCACATATATGTTAAGAGCCAAATTTGATACGCGAACAGATAACAAATATGAAGACCAATTTTTGTTACAAATAGGTGATAATTGTGCATTTTTTGCAAATACAGTATCACTTAAAGGAGATTCAGTAATGGCAAACTCAGGAACAACAACAAATAATCCAGATGGAAGTATAACACTGGGTTGGAAAAAAGGAACGGTAATTCCAAAAACAGACTTTAACTTTACCATTATACAAACTCATGAAAACATACAATATTTTGATTCAGTTTTCATGTCATTGTTCACCTATAAAGAACCCGTGATAAAGAACTGGAAGCTTATAAATGAAACTAAAGTAATCAATACGATTAATTGTAAAAAAGCGGAAGTTACCTTTAAAGGAAGAAACTGGATTGCATGGTATGCTCCTGAAATTCCGTTTCCGTACGGGCCAATGAAATTCAGTGGATTACCTGGTTTAATCATAAAAATCACCGATGAAAAAGGAGATTATGATTTTGAATTGGTAAAATCTATGTCTAACTCTCAATTAAAAAATAAACGAATCAATATGAAGAAAAGCAGATACACCGGAGCTGCAGAAACCACACAGACAAAATTAAAACAGGCACAAAGTAATGCTGAAACGAATGCAGCAGGTGTACTTGCTAGTTATGGAACTACCATTATAAAAGGACAGGAAATACTGAAGAAAAGAGAAAAAGAAAGAAAAGAGAATAAGAAATATGAAAATCCACTGGAGTTAACACCTTAAGTGATCATATTTCATAAATTTCTTCATCTGTAAATACAAAAAATGTGCTTTTCTTAGGCAGGTTTTTTGTATCTAGTCCTGTGAATTCGCTGAAAGCAGGTAATAATAATTGATTGTTGCTGAGAGCAAAACATGGAAGTCTGATGTTTTTAACAGCAGAATTCAGCACAATTCCTGGGTGGATATGTCCGGTAATCTGGAATCCGGATGCTGTTGCATCAAAATCATGAATAAAAGTGATGCCTTCTATTTCAAGTAATTCAGATTTATAATTAAAGCATAACTTTTCTTCCAGAGGTTTTGAGATCCGGTCATGATTTCCCTCAATAAGATAAAACTTTATATCTGGATACTGATTTTTCCACCTGCAGAATTCATCTACATCAGAATTGTCTCCGGCATGAAGTAGATCTCCGACTACAATAAATTTTTCAGGCTGAAAATATGCAATCAGCGCTGACAATCTTTCCATATCACTTTTCATAATATGATTGGCCAGTGCAATGCCGTTTTTACGAAAATGAGCGGTTTTTCCAATATGCAGATCAGATAGAATCAAGGCTTTTTCTTTTTGCCAGAATGCTGCCCGCTGGTTGGTGAGAATGAAACTTTCGTTTTGGATGGAAATATTTTTAGTTGCTATCAACACTTAATAAATTGAAAATTGAAGGTTTAAAGTTAATCTATTTAAACCAGATCAGCTAACTTTCCTGCTTACATGAAATTTCTCATCAAAAATATAAGTCAGTGGAAAACCAGTAGCAATTTCTCTTTCTAAAATTTCTTCAGGAGAAAGATGTTCCAGATACATGATAAGCGCTCGTAGACTGTTGCCATGCGCTACAATTAATACATTTTCCCCTTGTTTCAGCAACGGCCTTATCTGGCTTTCAAAATAAGGGATTACTCTGTTGTAAGTATCTTTAAGGCTTTCTCCACCTGGTGGAACTACATCAAATGATCTGCGCCAGGTATGAACCTGTTCATCACCATATTTCAGAGCCGTTTCTGCTTTGTTGAGCCCTTCCAGATTTCCGTAAGAACGTTCATTTAATGCTTTATCTTTAACGACAGGAATATCCGGATTTCCTATTTCATCCAGAATGACAGAGAGGGTATGCTGGGCTCTGATCAGGGCAGAAGTGAATGCTATATCTATTCTTTCTCCTCTCAGCGCAATACCTGCTTTTTTTGCTTCTTCAATACCGGTTTCAGTTATATCGATATCTTTCCACCCTGTAAATCTGTTTTCCAGATTCCAGAGTGACTGTCCGTGACGGACTAAGAACAATTTTTCCATTTTTAAATTTTATTTCAACTTCTAAGAAGGTATACTCTAAGTTACGATGATTATTTAAACTTATCAAGAAAATTAACGTAGAATATTAGGTAATGAATAAGATTTAAAATAGCGTGGATTTATTGAGAAAAATATTGAATTAATCATCAAATATCACTTATATCAGACAGTTTCAGCATTCTTTTAATTCTCGCATCCAGTCCTTCACTTGAAAGCGTTTGTCGTAAACTGTCCACTTTAATAGGAAAACTTAACGGAGTAAATGATCGGGAATATTTTAAAATAATTTCAGATTTTTCAATTCTTTTAAAAGCTTCTACAAGCCGCTGTTCCTGAAGTTGCATATTAAAAACTTCTGTATACGCCTGTTTTATTAAAAAATGATTGGAATCATGGTCTTCCAATACTTTAAAAATCAGTCCGGCAGAACTCTGTAATGATTTGTTAGAACGTTGTTGCCCGGCATAATTTTGAATTACCATTCCTGAAATCACTGCAATATCCCTAAATTTTCTCCTTGCCATTTCCGCAGAATTGATACTTGCGATCACATCATTCATCAGATTCTCTCTGCTTAAAATCTGTTGAAGATTGTCTTCATTTAAAGGAATTTCTTTATCACTGAACAGTTCAAATCCATAATCATTCATCGCCATAGAAAAGGATATTGGAGCCAGTTTCGAGATCCGATAGGCAATCAGGGCAGCCATTACTTCATGAACCAGACGTCCTTCAAAAGGATACATAAACAAATGATATCCTTCACGGTTTTTGATCAATTCCACCAGAAACTCATCTTCTTTTGGAATATGGGAGTTTTTTTCCTGGTTCTTTAAAAGTGGGTGTAAAAATTTAAGCTCTTTTTCCGAAGCTTTCGGATTTAAGGCATGTGACAGTTTTTCTCTAAGAAAATGCCCCAGATTGGAGCTCAAAGGAAGCCTTCCGCCAAGATAGCTCGGAACCAGGGCTCTTCCTTTAGCTGCTCTTACATATACCGTCATATCTTTAATGATAACAACTTCCAGTGTACGTCCGGCCAGAATAAATTTTTCTTCTTTTTTTAATTTTGAAATAAAATATTCTTCAATCATTCCGATATAGCCACCGGAAATAAATTTTACCTTCAACATGGCATCACTCACAATCACACCCATATTCATCCGGTGGAGCATAGCGATTTTTCTTGAAGTTACTTTATAAAGACCATCTTCCATAATGACGATTTTATGAAACTCTTCATAGCTTTTCAACACACTGCCGCCAATCGTAAGAAATTCCAGGATGCTTTTCCATTCTTCATCCAGCATTTCCTGAAAGGCATATACTTTTTTAATTCTTGGGTACAGTTCATCAGGATAAAAGCCGTCTCCAACCGCCAATGTCATCAGAAACTGAACCAGCACATCGAAACATAAAACCTGTGGCTCTCTGGGCTCAACCACTTTCTGTTTTACAGCTTCTTTTAGAGCTGAAACCTCGATCAGTTCCAAAGAATGGGTGGGAACACAATAGATTTTTGAAGTTTCAAAAGGAGAGTGGCCACTACGTCCGGCTCTTTGAAGAAAGCGTGCAACGCCTTTGGCAGAACCAATTTGAATAACCGTGTCTACAGGTTTAAAATCAATTCCGAGGTCTAAAGATGATGTGGAAACCACAGCTTTTAATTTTCCTGAACTTAAATTTTCTTCAATCCAAATTCTTAAATGAGCATCAATGGAACTGTGATGGATAGCGATCTGACCTGCAAAATCAGGATAAGCATCGAGTAAAAGCTGATACCACATTTCACTCTGACTTCTGGTATTCGTAAATACAATGGTAGATTTTGATTCCAGAATAATAGGAACAACTTTATCTGCAAGTTTGTTTCCCAGATGTCCTGCCCATGGCAATATCTCGATTTCATCCGGGAACACCGGCAAAATATCTATTTTCTTATGTTCTTTGGCTGTAATTTTTGTCTTTTTAATATCATACGGAATAAGCACTTCCATGGCTTCATCCAGATTTCCGATGGTTGCGGTGATTCCCCATATTTTGATCTTCGGAACATATTTTTTAAGCTGAGAGATACCAAGTTCTACCATGACACCACGCTTTGAACCCAATAATTCATGCCATTCATCCACTGCTACACATTTCATATCCCGGAAAAATGTTTCATTATTTTTTTGTGTCAGAAGCAGATGAAGGCTTTCAGGAGTTACAACAAGAATTTCAGGCATCTTTTTTACCTGCTGTTGTCTAACTTTCGGATCCGTATCTCCGTTTCTTACGCCTACAGCCCAATCAAGCCCGATTTCATCAATGGCTTCCTGCATCGCTTTTGCAATATCTTTGGACAAAGATCGGAGTGGCGTGATCCAGATCATTTTTAATCCTTTCTTATATTGTTCAGGATGATTCAGAAAATCTGAAATTAAGGCTAAAAAAACAGAAAAAGTTTTTCCAAAACCCGTAGGAGCAACCACCATTCCGCTGTATCCGTTTCCAAATTTTTTCCAGGTTTCCAGCTGAAATCTGAAAGGGGCAATACCTTTATCCGTCATCCATTGCTGAATGATCTTTAGTCCGTTGGTATGTTCGAAAGCTGCCAATTTTATTTTTTATTTTGTTTTAACGCAAAAGGGGCTAAGAATTTGTGTGATATTGTTTAATTTTCGATCGAAAGGACGTTTCACTCAGTAAAGATAATTATTACTATCGCTGAACGTAGTGTCTTTGCGAACGAAAATAGTATTAATAAAAATATCTTGCGACATTGTTTTAAAATCTATTGTATTAATTTTTTTATTTCTTCCAAATCATCAATTTCGTCTACGGTTTTGTCTTTCCTCCATCTTACAATTCTTGGAAATCGTAGAGCTACACCACTTTTATGACGATTGCTGAAACCTATACCTTCAAAAGCAATTTCAAAGACCAGTTCTGCTTTTACCGTTCTTACAGGACCGAATTTCTCGATGGCATTTTTGGTAACAAATCGGCTCACCTCCATGATTTCTTTATCTGTTAATCCTGAGTAGGCTTTGGCAATGGTCACCAGGCTATCTCCGTTTTTCACAGCAAAACTATAATCTGTGTAATAAGCACTTCGCCTGCCGCTTCCTTTCTGGGCATAGATCAGAACGGCATCAATGGTAAAAGGATTGATTTTCCACTTCCACCAGTCACCTTTTTTCCGTCCGGAATGGTAAGGTGAATTTTTTTGTTTTAACATCAAACCTTCGCTGTTTACATCTCTTGAATTTTCACGAAGCAAATTCAGTTCTTCCCATTTTTCAAAATCCAGACTTTTGGAAATGCTGATGCGTTCAGGGTTCTCATTCAGTAATAATTCTTCAAGTAAAGCTCTTCTTGCGGAGATGGGTTTTTCTCTCAGATCGTTGTCTTCCAGTTCCAGTAAGTCATAGACAAAGACTTCTATAGGTATTTCTGAGAGCATTTTTTTAGTTAAAGTTTTCCTGTTTAATCTCTTTTGTAATTCATTAAAATTTAAAACTTTACCATCGTTTACTGCAAGTATTTCTCCATCCAGTACAAAGTTACCTTTCATGGCTTTTATGGCGTCTGCAATTTCCGGAAATTGTTCTGTGACGAGTTCTTCACCTCTTGACCAGATGAACACTTCATCGTTTCTCCTGATGATTTGCCCGCGTATTCCGTCCCATTTGTATTCTACCAGCCATTCATCAGGACTTCCCAGTTCTTTAGTCTCTTTTTCCAAAGGATAGGCAAGGCAGAAAGGGTATGGTTTTGAGTTGTCTGGGTTTACATTTTCGGCATCAATAAGTTCTTTGAAGGAAACTTGTTCCGGCTGCCATTTTCCCATTAAACTGTGCATCAAAGCACTCGGTTCCTGCCCTGAAAATTTTGTCAGTGCATTGATTAATGTTTTATCTGAAACTCCAATCCGGAAGCTTCCGCCAATTAATTTATTGAAAATCAATCGCTCGGTATAATCCAGCCCATTCCAGGACTGCAGTACAAATTCTTTTTTTTCTGCATCTGTTTTGCCTTTCAGACTCACGATATCATTCATCCATTCTGATAATGAACGTTCAATTTTTTCCTCTGGAGGCGGAAGAATTAATGATAGAGTTTCTCCAAGATCTCCTACCGAAGAATAGGATTCCTGAAACAGCCAATAAGGAAGTTTTGTGATTTCCAGGGCCCATTCTTTCATGTAATTGGTATTGACATTTCTCTTAGGTCTTTTGCCGGTAAATAAAGCGATAAACCATATTTTATCTTCATCAGGAGCACGCTCAAGATAGTCAATGATGGCATCAATTTTAGCATTGGTTTTATTGGTTGTTTCCAACGCGTTGATAAGGTCTGCAAAATGTCTCATGATTCCGGATTTTGTGAGATTTCTTTTTCAGATTCTTCTTCATCTTCACCGTAAAGTGTTTCTACAACATCTGCTTTAATTCCTGTTTCATTAAGATATTTTGAAAAAACTTCTGTCTGTCCATGAGTAACATGAACCAGCTCTGCTTCAGTTGCTTTTACCGTTTGTAACAGCCCTTTCCAGTCTGCATGATCACTCATCGCAAATCCTGCGTCCGCGCTTCGCCATCTTCTGGCACCACGTACCTGCATCCAGCCGGAACATATGGCCGTGGCCGGATCTGGAATCTTTTTGATGATATTACTGTCGAGCAAAGCAGGTGGTACAATCACAATTTCGTGCTCCATTTCTTTCGGACGTTCTCTGAAATCCGCAATGGTATATTCAGGAAGTTCAATTCCGACTGTTTCAAAGGCTTCATTAAGCTTTCCGATAGAATAATGAACATATATTTTCCCTAAATCTTCCACTGCTTTCATGATACGCTGGGCTTTTCCTAAAGAATACCCTATGAATACAGAAGTTTTATTGTTTTCTTTATTTTTCAGAACCCAGTTCTGGAGTTTTTTATTTAAGTCCGGAACTTCCAGCCAGTTGTAAATAGGCAGTCCAAAGGTACTTTCTGTCACAAATTCATTGCATTTTACCAGTTCGAAAGGAGTACTTAACCCATCATCCTGAACTTTATAATCTCCTGAAATGACAGTTACATAGCCTTTATATTCAAGCTTTATCTGAGCAGAACCAATGATATGTCCGGCAGGGTGAAGTGAAAGTTTTACTCCATTGATGGTAATCACTTCTCCATATTCTACGCTCTGGCATTCGATATCTGGTCCAATTCTCTGGTACAGAATAGGTTTGGTAAAATGGTGACAAAGGTATTTTTTCATTCCCCAGCGGGCATGATCAGCATGACCATGGGTGATAACAGCCATCTCGACGGGTCTCCAGGGATCTATATAAAATTTTCCCTGAGGACAGTAAATGCCTTTTTTTGTAAATGTGATTAATTTCAATGGTGTAATTGGTTTATAGAATTAGCTTCAAAAACTTAACCAATTTACAATAAAGTGTTTATTTTTTAATTTTTGTGGTATGAAATCTAATAACAGGATCTATTATGTTTGAATGATCATTCATAATAAATTCAGGCCAAAGCCGGTAATGAAATTTCTTTTATTAAACAGGCTTTCTCCGACTACGCCCAGGATAATGGTCCATTTCTATTGATGGAAAATGATACAGGAAAGATTGAAGGCATAAAAAAAGCTGTTCCGATTCGAAACAGCTTCTATCGATTATTTTTCATTCAACACGTCATTTACGAAGTCAATCCATTGATAATCCGGAATAGTTTTGTCTATGAAATAATCGGGTTGAATACCTTTTTCGTCAATGGCCATATCAGGAATACGAAAGCTTTTGGAGAGTGCATAACCCAGTTTAAACTCGTTACAAGGGGAATTTACAAAATACATATTGGAGATATCCAGAACTCCGGCAGTAGTGGTTCCGAAAAGCTTTACTTTTTTACTTTGTTTAGCAGCCAGTAAAAATTCTTCTGCAGTACTTCCGTTTCCGTTGTTAATGATGATTCCTACATTCTTTGGATATGGTGAAATTTTATCCATTTTGGTAATTCCTACAATTTTTCCATCATCCTGAAGGCTTACAAATTTGCCTAAGTTCTTGCTGAGTTTGTCATAAGCTTTCTTCAGATATTCTCTTTCATCTGCCTGCATACCATATTTCTGATAGTTGTCATAGAAATCAAGCATTCTCTGATTATTCAGTTTTGTAGAATAAAGCTGTGTTCTTACACTTCGGATAGGGTTTGTGTAGAGATAAGGAATAATTTTGGCAAAACTGTTATCACTTCCACCACCATTATATCTGATATCAATAATTAGATTTTCTGTACTTTCAATTTTTGATTTATTGGCTGTAATAACGCTGTCAATATCTTTTTTCAAAGCACCATTAAATGAAGGGATTCTCAAAAGCAGTGTAGTCTTATTAAGCTGCTTCAAGAAAGGTTTTTGTGCCATAATAGCCTCATAATACGTTTCAATTCCTTCTTCTTTTTCAAATTTCGGGGAAACTCTTTTCAGGGTAAAGTCATTGATTTCAAGATAGTTTTTTCCTACAAGTCTCATATCGTGAATTTCCTGTCCGGTTTTATTTCTCAGATAATAGGTTCCTTTTGTTTTATCGTTGTTGAAAGTCAGCTTTAATTCATTAGGTTTCCAGTTTTCGGCTGCGGATTGTATGATAAAACCTTTATATACTTCCCCAAACTTTTTAATACCTATTGTATAGGGCTCAACTTCCCAGATTCCTTCAATATCTGAATCATTTTTAGATGCAGCTTCTTTTTTGAACTTTTCAAGATCTATTTTCACCAATTCTGTTTTGGTATTTTCACTAGCTGCTGGCGGGGCTTCGGTAGCTTTATTTTCTATTTTTGAAACTGAAAAATGACCGGATCTGAAGAATTTAAGCCAGTCATATATTGTCTGATAACATTCTGTATCGGATTTTGCATTTTTGATTCTTTTCAGAAAGTCATCATTATGAGCCTGATAAGCGGGAAGACCTTTTTTATCAATCACATACTGATATCCGGCATCATTTTCTTCAAAAGTCTTTTTTACCCACTGATAATTACTTTCACAATTGCAGTTTTGAGCAAAGCTAAAAGAAGTAGATGTGATAAAAATTAAAAAAAGTGTTTTAATTTTAAGCATATATTAGTTATTAGTTGTGTTGTAAAGCTTACAAACCTAACGATAATCCTAATTTTTTATGATGCAAAAAAGAGAGTTTTTCTAAAAAAAATCTTTTCTGATGCACTTTTTGAACTTTTCAGCAATATGAAAATGAACTTTCAGGCAATATTGACCTTCTTAAAATCTTTGAAATTTGTACATCATTAAAAAAGAATACAATGAGTAAAACAATTTTAATTACAGGGGCAGCAAGTGGATTTGGAAAGATAGTAGCATTTGATCTTGCTAAAAAAGGACACAAAATAATCGCTACAGCTCAGGTCTATCCTCAAATGAGTGATTTAATCCGTGAAGCTAAAGAACAGGGAGTTGATTTGACTGTCGACAAACTGGATGTAACAAGCCAAAGAGATGTAGACTATATTGTAAAGAAATATGGTGATATTGACATTCTCATCAGCAATGCCGGAATTATGGAAGGCGGTCCGATTGCTGAACAGCCCGTAGACATTATCCGTTCTATGTTTGAAGTGAATGTATTTGGTGCATTGAACCTTGCACAAGGTTTTATTAAAAGGTTTGTAGAAAAGAAAAGTGGAAAGATTATTTTCACGTCTTCGATGGGAGGTTTATGGACCGTTCCTTATGTTGCGGCTTATTGTGCTTCAAAACATGCGCTGGAGTCTATTGCAGAAGGATTGAGAACTGAGTTAGCTCCGTTCAATATCAAAATTGCAACTTGTAATCCAGGTGTATTTGGAACAGGTTTCAATGATAGAGGCGTAGATTCTATTTTCCATTGGTATGATCCGAAAAGCAACTTTACTCCTGAATCAGCGTTTGACGGAGCAGCAGAATCTTTAGCACATCAGCTTGATCCTCAGTCTATGGCCGAAGTGATTGTAAATGTAGCTTTAGATGACAACAGCAACTTCAGAAATGTTCATCCGAAGGAAACCGAAGAGTTTGTAAAACAGCTTCAGGCAGAGGCATGGACCGCAAAAAGCTAATATCATGGAGTTGAATTATAAAACAGCCGAAAAGGCTTTGCAAACAGCCAAGGAAAAAGCATTATCTCTAAATATTCCAGTAACTATTGCTGTGGTAGATATGGGCGGACACCTTATCGCATTAGCAAGACTGGATAGTGTTTATGGAGTGATTGATTTTGCCGTTAAAAAAGCAAGAACTGCCGCTATGTTTGGTGTAAATACTGAAATGATGGGAAGTATTATCTCAGAAACAGGCATCCATGGATATGGTATGCTGAATTCAAATGAAGGGCTTTTGACTATTGCAGGTGGTATTGTCCTTCAAAATGCAGAAGGAAAAATTATTGGTGCTATAGGTTCTTCAGGAGGAAGCCCGGAGCAGGATAAGGAAATTGCAGAAGCAGGAGCACAGGCTATTGCTTAAATTTCAGATATTTGTATGATGGAAAATACTTCTGAGATCATATTTGACAAACTGGTTTATTCATGCGCCTTTGAATCTTACAGAGGCCATGAGGAGTTTATTCCGGATCATTTTCTGGGATTTCAGATATCCGGAGAGACTCATGCTTTTCATGAGCATGGTAAAACGGTGATTAAAGAAGATACCGTAGTTCTGGTGAGAAAAAACCAACTGATCAGAACGATCAAATATCCTTCGAGCCATGAAAAGTATCAGTTTGTTTCCATTACATTGGATGATGAAACGCTGAGACAGTATGCTACAGAAAATAAAATAACCATAAATACAGGTTTTAGTGGTAATGAGCGGTTATTTTTTGAACCTGATGATTTTTTTAAGAGCTATTTTGCTTCTCTTATTCCTTACATTAATAAAACAAAGAAAATTCCCTCAAAGTTAGCAGCATTAAAGGTGAAGGAAGCTATTGAGTTACTTTTGCTGAGTAATCCGGATGTTAAGAACCTTCTTTTTGATTTTTCTGAACCTCATAAGATTGATCTTAAAGAATTTATGAACAAAAACTTTATGTTCAATGTATCTGTAGATGCTTTTGCAAGACTTACAGGACGCAGTCTTTCGGGATTTAAAAGAGATTTCAGCAAAACTTTTGAAATGACACCCAAGCAATGGCTGAAAGAGAAAAGATTAAAAGAAGCGTATTATTTAATTAAGAACAGAGATAAAAAGCCTTCAGATATTTATCTTGATCTGGGTTTTGAGAATTTATCTCACTTTTATTCTTCCTTCAAAAAGAAATTCGGGGTAACGACTACGGAGATCTAACTTTTAACTACTAAAAAAACATAATTACACTATAATTTAACTGTTGGAAAACGCAAAGTCGCAAGAAAGGTTTTACAATGTGATGATTTTAAGTCGCAAGGATTTTATCTCTGATAAAATGTGATCCTGAATCGTTGATTAATCACAACATCTGCGAGAATCTATCGATCATTTATGATTTTCCGGCCTCTTTGCGTTTTCTTACTGTTATGGGATCATATTTTCTGATCTTAATCTTTCAAATACCTGTGTAAAAGAGTCTTCTGTACTTGTGTAAGCTGTAAAGCCCAGTTTTCTGCTTTTAGACATATCACACATCACTTCCAGAGGTCTCCCCAGATCCAGGTCAGTATGCCATGCAGACGACAGACGGTTAAGATTACTTTCTTTGAGATTATATTTTTCTGCAATGGCTGTCCAGGTTTCGTGATCGTTTTCCAGTTCTTTTTCAAGAGGTCTTATCGTTCCGTTGAAACCTTCAGCTTCTACACCAAACCAGACCGCCAGTTTTTTCCAAAGCCATTTCCATCGGAAAACATCTCCGTTAACAATATTAAAAGACTGGTTTTTTGCAGATTCTGTAGATGATGCCCAAACCAATTGTTTAGCCAGTATTTTGGCATCAGTCACATCTGAAACACCGTTCCATTGAGCCTCTGAACCTGGCCAGATGAACTTTCTTCCAGTTTCTTTGCAGATGCTGGCGTATACAGCCAATGTAGTCCCGATATTCATAAGATTTCCTATGGCATATCCAACTACGGTGTGAGGCCTGTGAATGCTCCAGGTAAAACCATCTCTTTCAGAAGCTTTATATACTTCGTCTTCCTGCGCGTAATAAAAGTTGGGAAGGGAAAGTCTTGGATGTTCTTCTCTGACAGGTGTTTCCGGTAAAACGCTTTCTTTAGCATAAGCTTCAAATGGCCCCAGATAATGTTTAAGCCCTGTAACCAAAGCCACATGCTGAACCGATTTTTTATGGGATAAAACGTTTAGCAGATTTCTCACCAATAGGCTGTTGACCTGGATATTTTCTTCTTCTGTGTCGCAGCGCATCCATGTGGTAAAGTAGATATGAGTGGGAGAGATCTCTTTCAGTGCTTCTGCAAGGTTCTGCTCATTCATCAGGTCTGCTTTAATGGTACGAAGACCATCAATAGGAGTGTTCGGGTTTCTGGATAATCCGTATGTTGTCCAGCCTTGTGCAATCAATTCTTCAGCAAGGTTACTTCCTGTAATTCCGGTAGCGCCAACTACCAATGCAATATTTTCCATAAGTATTGTAAAATTTCCTGTACAAAATTATGGCTGACAGAAGGCTTTACCATTGATGTGGATCATGCATTTGGGTTGATCTGGATCAAGGATTATTCATAAAATTCTTTTTACGGATTCTGCTTACGGTTTCAGGAGCAAGACCAAGATAAGAAGCAATAAGGTTGTGTGGAACTCTTTTGATCATTTCAGGATTCTTTTGTGCCAGTTGAAGATATTTTTCTTCAGCCGTATAGCTATTGGAAACAATGAGTCTGTAATCTTTTGTCACAAGGCTGTTTTGATATAAAATTCTGAAATAGCGGTCCATCATAGGAATTTCCAGCATCATTTTTTCATAGTTTTCCAGGGTAATCATCAGGACTTCTGTTTCTTCAATAGCATCAATATTCAGGACAGATTTTTCCTGATTGATAAAACTGTTGAAATCTGAAATCCACCAGCCCTCAAAGGCGAACATATTGATGTGCTCATTTCCTTTTTCATCAAGAAAATAAGACTTCAGCAGCCCCTTGCTTACAAAAGACAACGATTTGCAGACATCTCCTTCCATAAGAAGATACTGTTTTCTGCGAAGTTTTTTAAGGGTAAAATAGGACTGAATCCTATTCTTCTGTTCGTCCGTGATATCAACCTTGTTTTCGATATGGGAAAGCAGTACTTCAAACATCCAATAAATATTTCATTAAAATTACTATTTTTCAACAGCAATTGAAACCCTATTTTTCGAAATCATAGAGGTTGATGCCTATTTCTTCATTTTTGATTTTGACAGCCCTTGTATTCAATGGATAGAAAATAAATTCTGCCGCTCCCTGAATTTTTGCCTCCAGAAGATGCCCAGCCAAAGCGGTATAATCTTCTCTTCCCAGCGTTATATGAAGGTGAAGCGTCTGTTTCCCTTCTATTTCAGACACATTTCCGGAAATATTGGTGACTTCCATCTGTTCTTTGAAAGTCTTGTCCACATATTTTTTGGTTGCGGGATTAAAGAAACGAAGGGTAGCTTCACTTACAGCTCCAATTCCGGTTACTTCTCCTGCCTGGATATTTTGATCTTGAATAAAATCCGTTAAAGTTTCTATAATGTAGGAATGATTATCAAGACTCAAGAGATAAATCTGATCTGTTTTTCTGGCAGACCAACGGTTTCCTTTGTAATTCATAATCTCTGTATTTATCTTATTGTTTTCAAATAATTGATGATTCCAATCACATCATCTTCACCAAAACCTTTGTCATGCGCATTTTGATAGGTTTGAATCAAAGCTTCGGAAAGAGGATAATCTGCTCCTGCATTTTTAGCGAGAAGAATGTCTTTCAGCATCAGATCAAGGGCAAATGCCGGAGCGTACTGATCTTCAATCAACAATGGCGTTTTTACTTTGGTTGCACCGCTTCCGCTGGCACTTTCGTTAATAATTTCCAGCATATCTGATCGTTCAATTCCTAATTTTTCTGAGAGTAAAACAGTTTCCGCCAGTCCCTGATAGATAGTGGACAAAAAATAATTGATCGATAGTTTTCCTGCGATTCCTTTTCCGTTTTCACCCAAATGTTTTACAGATTTTCCCATTTTCAAAAGATAAGGCATAGCGCGCTGGATATCGTTTTCCTCACCTCCTGCCATAATGATCAGTGTTCCTTCTTTTGCCGGTAAAGTACTTCCTGCTACAGGAGCATCAATAAAAGATGCTTCTTTTATTTTGAGAGCGGCAGCGGTTTCTGTGGACGTTTCCGAAGAAATAGTACTCATATCCACAAAGAGTTTTTCCTGAATATCTAAAGGAAGAATCTCTTTATATACTGCTTTTACAGCACTGTCGTTGGTCAGCATGGTGAATATAATATCACTGTTTTGTACAAGGTCTTTAATTTCGGTATAGACGGTAGATTTTTCCTGAAAACCTTTGGTTTTTTCCGATGATCTGTTGTAAACAGAAAGTGGAAAACCTGCTTTTTCAATATTCTTTGCCATAGGGTGGCCCATATTTCCTAATCCGATAAATCCGATTTTTTCCATTATCCTATCTTTTATTTTGTTATTAATTAAGGTTGTATGTTTTCAATCTCCTGGATGAAAAGGAGTTAGTTGAAAAGTAAATCAATGAAAGTATAAAATATGATTGTTTTGCAGCAAAATATCGACCAAATGGGTACTTTACAAAATTAAGTTTTAATTATATTTTTCAGCATAAACTTTTAAAACCGGATAAACTTTCAGAAATTTGCAGCAAATAAGAATCAATGAAGATCGTAGATATAGAGAACTGGAACAGAAAAGAACATTTTGAATTTTTTTCTGGTATGGCAAGCCCTTATTTTGGATTTACAACCGAGGTAGACTGTACAAAAGCATATAATAGGGCAAAAGAAAAAGGGTATTCATTTTTTGCCTATTATTTCCACAAATCTATGGTGGCAATTAATACTGTGGATGAGCTAAAGCTCAGAATCATTGATGATCAGGTGATACAGTTTGATACCGTTCACGCTGGCAGTACGATTGGCAGACCGGATGGTACTTTCGGTTTTTCATTCACTCCTTTTTCAGAAGATTTCGAAACATTCAATGCCGCTTTGCAGGAGGAGATAAAAGGTGTTCATGCAAGTATAGGCCTTAGGTTAAGTAATGAAAGGCTGGGGAAGGACCACATCAGACACACCACCATCCCGTGGAACTCGTTCAGTGCGATATTACATCCTACTGATTTTAATACCACAGAATCGGTTCCTAAAATCGCCTTTGGACGGTTCAATATTCGTGAAGGAAGAAAATACCTTCCGGTTTCTATTGAAGCTCATCACGGATTGGCAGATGGAATTCATCTTTCCAGATATCTGGAAGCGTTTCAGAAAGGGTTGGATCAAGACTAAAAATAATACATAATTTATAAGAAAGCCGGATTTACAATAAATCCGGCTTTTTTTATGGATCCATCATTATTCACTTCTGTGGTAAATACGCTGAAAACATTGATCGAGATCATAAAAAGTTAATACAATAACCCACTACATTTACTTCCTGTTAAAATAAGACGCAAATAATGGGAAACAGGCTGATAAAAGCAGTTATGATATTTTGACTCAAAATATAACGTGGTATGTATGTGGTACACATATTTAATAAAATTTTAATCATTTTTTCTTTCTTTGCCTGTGTAAAAATGGAAAGAAATTCATAGGTGTTATTTTTTTAGCAAAATATTTCAATAATTGCAAGCTATAAACCATAAAATATTGAATAATATTAATTAAAACTATAGAATTTTGAATATATAAAAATTATTTTATTCCCGGTATTGATTCTGTAAAAACACAAATTGAACAGTGAAAAAAGACTTTGTACAGATACACAAGAGATGTGGTATCTGAAATAAGAGATGAAAAAGTATTATGAAAAATAGAAAACCTGAAACTAACTTAGAGGATTTAACCCAAAAGATTCTTGTACAAGACGAAATAATGGCATTGGCTAAAGCAAATTCTCCTCGTCTCTTGAATAAATTCAGATTGGTTTATCCCGATTTTTTTAAAAAGTTATCTGATATACAGCCTTCCCTTAAAAATTCTGAACTGATCTTTTGTATTTACCTTAAGCTCAATATGACCACCAAAGAAATTGCAACCTGTATTTTTGTGACTCCAAAAGCAATACAGAACAGGAAAAACAGAATCAGAAAAAAATTGAATATTCCTTCTGAATTTGATATTTATAAATGGTTTAATGAAATTTAAACCATTTTTTCTGCATTTATACTTCTACTATGGCTTTATCCAGATCATGATATAAAAGAATTTTCCAGTTATTTTCTCTTGCTTCTTTTTCCCATTTAAGCCTTAGCTCCATTGCTTTTCTGCCATCGAAATCGCTTTTATAGGCCAAATGGTATTTTAAATAAGAAGCCTGAGGAAGATCATCGGCTCCGTAGAAAGCCGTTTCATCATTTTCCCTGATCCAGAAAACCTGCATAAAAGGAGTATGTCCGCCGACTACTTCATATGTAATTTCGTCTGTGATCTGTCCCCGATCTTCATTCATCCAAATAATATTGGGGAGTTGAATCAATTTTTCCAGGATATCAAAATCAAAAGAAGGATTGCCTTTCTTGTCCATGGCAAAATCCAGTTCACGTTTCTGGATATACATCTGAGCATTGGGAAAAGCAGCTTCAAAACCATTTTCTGTAAGCTTTACAGCTCCTTCAATATGATCTTTATGGAGATGGGAAAGCAATAACTTTGTGATCTGTTCAGGACGAATATTTTCTTTTTTAAGAATTTCTGAAGCCACCGTTGTTCCGGACTCATTTTTCCAGCCAATTCCTGCATCCAAAAGGATATAATCATTTTCAGTAATAATAAGAAAAGGCTGCACAGACATTTTGATTCCTCCGATGGTATCAAAATTTTCTTCTGTTAAAAGCGTAAATTCTTTGGTTTTGCTCGCTGAAAAATTGCCTTCTTTAAGTGGAATTATTCTCATGTTGCAAATTTCCTTAATATTTCTAATATTCAAAAGGTTTTTCATCGATATATATGATCAATAAAAACAATCATAGATACAGAATGCTGAGATTATTCTACTTATCGCAACATTACGGATTATTCATAAAGATGTAAAAGATGAGACCGGAAAATTTCTTTTTTTTATGATTATCTTTGATCTCTTAAAAATCTGACGATCTGCTGTCAGATGACTTTCAATTCAAATAAAAACTTTATACGTAATGCAGGAGAGTTCTTCCCAGGGTATTTCCCGGACTGTCATCTGGCTTATGGCCGTTATTTCCGGGCTTGTAGTCGCCAACAATTATTATAATCAGCCTTTATTGGCACTCATCTCTGAAGAACTTCAGGTTTCTGAAAGTGCTGCGAGTAAAATTTCTGTCCTTACACAGATTGGCTATGCATTAGGATTGCTGCTGATTGTTCCTTTGGGAGATAAGTTTTTCCGCAAGAAATTAATTTTAATTGATTTGTGTCTGGTTTTTGGTTCACTTTTATGGATGACTTTTGCTACTCAGTTGTGGATGCTGTATGCAGCCAGTTTACTGATTGGAGCTACATCAGTAATTCCGCAATTATTTGTCCCTATTGCAGCTGAGCTTTCATCTGATAAAGAAAAATCTTCCAATATCGGGTTGGTTATGTCCGGGTTATTGCTCGGAATCCTTCTGTCACGTTTTGTAGGTGGAATCGTAGGAGAAGTCTGGGGGTGGAGAGCCATGTTTGGAATTGCAGCCGGACTGATGATTCTTGTTTGGTTAGCTGTTTATAAAATGCTTCCGGAGCTGTCTCCTAATTTTAAAGGAAGTTATAAAGAGCTGATGCGTTCTGTTGTCCAACTTGCCAAAACACAACCGATTCTTCAACTGGCATCATTCCGTGGAGCTATGGCATTCGGGTCGATGTGTGCTTTGTTTACCACATTGGTTTTTCACATGGAGAAACCTCCTTTTAATGCCGGATCGTCTGTAGTGGGAAGCTTTGGATTAGCAGGAGCTGTAGGAGCTTTAGCTGCAGCTAAGGTGGGGAAACTTCAAAAGTATCTTGATATTAACCGGATTATATTGTACTCTTTATTGATTGTGATAGGAAGCTGGGGCTTTACCTATTTTGCAGGAGAAACCTATTGGGGATTAATTGTAGGGGTGATTCTTGTTGATCTGGGAGTACAGTCGAGCCATATTATGAACCAGACCAATTATTTCCTGATTAAATCCAATGCGGTGAACCGACTGAATACGGTGTACATGGTATCTTATTTTATCGGAGGATCACTGGGAACCTGGCTGGCTTCTATCGCCTGGCAAAAGGCTCAATGGACAGGTGTATGCTTTGTAGGAACTGTATTTGGTGTATTGGCTCTGATCGCTCATATAGTGTTTTCAAAAAGAGTAAATAAAGCAAACACAGAGATGTGATTTTTTATATTTTGACTTGCTGAAGAAGCGTGATTTTATCAAGATAAAATCACGCTTCTTTTATTTTCAAATCTGCAGATTCTAATCTTTACTCTTCAATTGTTTCCTGGGTCTGCATCATCATTTCCCTATGTTTTCCTCCCCATTCATCAAGCTGTTTCCAGATCGGAATCAACTCTCTGGCAATAGCTGTAAGTTCATAATCTACTCTTGGCGGAACTTCAGCATGGACAGTTCTTTTTACCAGACTTTCTTTTTCAAGTTCTCTCAGCTGAAGGGTTAGCATTCTTTCCGTTATTCCTGAAATAGAGTTTCTAAGTTCACTGAAACGTAATTTTCCGTCTTTTAACTTATTTAAAATAATCAGTTTCCAACGTCCTCCGATTTTGCATACTGCATAGCTCAGATCACATCCCTGGATATACTTTTTG
The DNA here is from genome assembly GCF_018924625.1 of Chryseobacterium sp. PCH239. NCBI lineage: Bacteria > Pseudomonadati > Bacteroidota > Flavobacteriia > Flavobacteriales > Weeksellaceae > Chryseobacterium > Chryseobacterium sp. PCH239. The sequence goes on along the minus strand of NZ_CP073027.1, from coordinate 667,142 downwards.
TTGATATTATTCGTTGAGTTTTCTTTTATTTTGCCCATTACTTACAAATTTGTTAGTACCATACATTTAGCTGTATACAATGCAAATGTAAGGTTTGAGATTTAATTTTGTTCATCAAAACAGAAAATAACTGCAAGAGGAAGGACAATAGCGCTCATGTTTTTCCGCAGTAACAACAACTTAAATCAAAATAAAAATGCAATTAACGCCTAAGATAAAACAGATTTTAAATCATTTAGAAAGTATACAACCCTTCAATCCTCAGGATTCTTTAGACGGAGCAAGAAAATTTCTTGAAACCATGTCTCTTCAGCTTAGCGGGAAGAAAGAATCAGTAACCATGATTGAAGAGCTGCATATTCCACAGGAAAATCATCAGATTCCTATCCGTATTTACCGTCCTAAAGGAAGAGATGTTCAACAATCACCAGCTATTATTTATATTCATGGAGGATGGTTTATTGCCGGTGGGTATGAGACCCATGATGCTGTAGTCCGCAAGTTGGCTAATAAAACAGGAGCTGTAGTTATTTTTATAGATTACCGTCTTGCTCCCGAACATCCTTTTCCGGCTGGTCTAAATGATTGTATCGATGGTGTAAAATGGGTATTTGAAAATGCAGAATCTTTAGGAATCGATACTGATAAAGTAGGAATCATAGGGGACAGTGCCGGAGCGACTTTATCAACGGCAGTTTCTACTCAGCTGGGAAAACATCTGAAATTTCAGGTATTGATTTATCCTGCAGTAGATAATCAGTTGAATTCAAAAACCTGGGAAACCTATGAAAACGGTCCGGTTCTCAATAAACAGGGTGGGATAGAAGCATGGGCAGGATATCTTCCGGAAGAGGAAAAAGATAATCCTCTGGCAATTCCTGTTTTAATCAGAGATTTTAAAGAGACACCACCTACCTTAATTATTCTGGCAGAACATGATCCTTTACTGGATGATGGGAAACAGCTTTCTGCCAATATGGAAAATGCGGGAGTTAAGGTTAAAACAAGCCTTTACAACGATATGGTTCATGGATTTATGCATATGGGAGAACTACTGGAAGAAGTGCAGTCAGCGGTGAATGAAATGGCTGAGTTTGCCCATCAAAACTTAAAATCCGGCAAATAAGTGTCATGAAAAAATATGCATACATTGGATGTCTGGGATTTATAGCGGTTATTACAACAGAATTTGGGGTGATCGGAATTCTTCCACAGATTGCAGAACATTATAAGATCAGCATAGACAAGGCTGGGTATCTCTTGAGTGCTTTTGCTTTAATTATTGCGCTTACAGGACCTTTTATGACTTTACTGACATCAGGTTTTGACCGTAAGAAAATAATGCTTACTGCGATTTTCATGTTTCTGATTACAGGATTTGTATCTTCTTTTTCACCTCCTTTCTGGCTGCTGATGTTGGTGAGAATTTTACCTGCATTCCTTCAGCCGGTATATATCGCGACTGCATTATCTGTGGCGGTATCTCAGGCAGATGACCGGAAAAAGAATGGATTAATGGGAATTGTTTTTAATGGAGTAGCCATTGCCATGGTAACAACAGTACCGTTTGCCACCTGGATTGCCGGGCTTTGGGCCTTTCAATATTCATTTATGATACAGACTGTGGTGAGTCTGATTGCTCTGATGGTCGTTTATTTTATGCTTCCTCCAATGCCTGTGAAAGAGAAAAAATCTTATGGAAATCAGATCAGAATATTGAAGCAACCTCCATTTGTACTGAGTACACTGACTAATTTTTTCATGATTACTGCGTGGTTTTCTACTTACAGTTATTTTGCAGATTATCTGAACAAAGCCAAGGGAATGGATACTTCAATGATAAGCTATATGCTTATGTTGTTTGGAATTATCGGAGTATTTGCCAATGGAGTTGCCGGAAAAATGCTTAATAAAAATGTGGCAGGTACCACCGCTATTTTTCTTTCCGGAACTATTGTGGTACCTGTTTTTCTCTATTTTTCTGACGGAAACCTATGGGCAACGATTGCTGTTATTGGAATCTGGGGATTCCTTTATTCACCGAGCTTTTTGAATGCATCCACTTATATGATCTCTTCAGCACCGGAGTCACTGGAGTTTGCCAACAGCCTTGCTACCTCATTCGGAAATCTGGGGTGACAGTGGGAACTACCATCGGTGGATGGGTAATCGTTACTAAAGGAGTAGAGTATATTCCCTGGATAGGTCTTGTTTTTGGACTTCTTGCCTTTGCAATGATGATTCTAAAAGGAATCGTAGGGAAGCGCAGACAGGTACTTTCCGCCTGTCAGAATTAAACTGTAATGATTTTTGTTACATTAAATAAAATACAGTATCTTTGTACTATTAATTTGAAATTGATTAAGCTTTTATTTTTGAACCATTAAGATTTAATAAGAGTTTAAGAGTATTAAGATGGGCTTCGCTTTACGATTAAAAATCTGAATGACTCATCTAACTACGCTTTATCTTTTAAATGCTTCTTAACGGTTTTAATAGAGATTGAATATTTTTTGATAAGTTTAAACAGTTTCTTGATTTAAAATTAAAGACAATGAAAATAGAAATCTGGTCGGACGTGATGTGTCCGTTTTGTTATATCGGAAAAAATAATTTTGAACAGGCTTTGAATAAGCTTCCTTTTAAAGATGAAGTAGAAGTAGAGTGGAAGAGTTTTCAACTGGATCCAACTCTAGACCCCAATAAAACTCAGGATACAATACAATATTTCAGGGAGAAAAAAGGAGTTGCTGAGCCTCAGGCTGCTCAGATGCTGGGGCAGGTTACTCAAATGGGAAAAGGAGCCGGAATTGATTTTAATTTCGAAAAGACTCTGATCACCAACACCTTCAGTGCTCACAAGTTGCTTCATTTGGCTAAAAAACACAATAAATCCAATGAAATGGAAGAAGCATTGTTTATTGCCCATTTTATTGACGGTAAAAATGTTGGAGACACAGATGTTTTGATAGCTCTTGCAGAAAGTCTGGGAATTGATAAAGAAGAAGCAATACAGGCCGTTACTACAGATCAACTGAATTATGAAGTCAACCAGGATATTCAGGAGGCGAGAAACAATGGAATTTCCGGAGTTCCTTTCTTCGTTTTGAATGGTAAATATGCCGTTTCCGGCGCGCAGCCTGCAGAGGTATTTGAAAATGCCCTTCAGCAGACGTATAAAGAAACCGTGAGCCCGTTTAAGGATCTTTCCGGTGAAAACGGAGCTTCCTGTGATGCAGACGGATGCAGCATCTAAGATATGAGAACCCCAAAATAGTTTTATTTTGGGGTTTTTAATTAGGTATATAATTGAATATTTATATATTTGAAAGACTTCAATGAAATCCGCTAAGATTTAAGAAAATGAACATTAACATTTTTAGATATACCTCAATTATTTCTTACCTGTTCATTATTTTAACGGGACAAATGATAGGATTACCATTTATTTTTTGGCTTCTATTTACTGCTTTTGATTTCTGGAATATAGAGCAAATTTTTGCTATATTAGGGCTTTTAGGTGCTATACTTAATGTTACAAGATGGAAAAATAAAGTACTCATAACAATTTTAAGTTTTATGATGATGCTTTCACCCATTATGGGCAGGATAGTGCAAACTCCCATAGAAAAGTTTAATTATTTTGCATTCAAGATTCCTTTGTTTCTGTTTATTGTATGTTATTTAATATTTATCGTTCTTAATGCAAAAAAAGGAAAACCTGTTGTATCTTTGTAATACAGTGTCAATAGCTGTATAAATCTGATTTCTCAATGATAAAAATTAACAACGAAAGTCATTATTCAATAGATGATACCCTTTTTGTTTTTGCATTAGATTCCGAAGCAGGAACCGTTTTTGACGATAAAAACAAATTAATTACCGGCATCGGAAAAGTAAATGCAGCGATTGAATTAACCAAAGAAATTCATACAAGAAAACCTAAACTGATCGTGAATTTAGGTTCTGCAGGAAGTAAAGGATTTCACAAAGGAGAAGTGGTATGCTGTACAAAGTTCATCCAGAGAGACATGGACGTAAGAGGATTAGGGTTTCAATTGTATGAAACACCATTATCCGGAGTACCACCTGTATTGGAATACGGTCTTAAAATGGATACTTTGAAAGAGGGAATCTGTGGAAGCGGAGACAGTTTTGAAATGAACCACTCTGAGACAGATTATAATATTGTAGACATGGAAGCCTATCCACTAGCATTGATTGCCCAACAGGAAAACATTCCGTTTTTATGTCTGAAATATATTTCTGACGATGCAGGAAGCGATGCCGCTGATGACTGGAGTGTACAGGTACATCTGGCTTCCGAAGCATTTAAGAAAATTCTTTTTTCATAACATTTATTCTTATCATTATGAGTTCAATTATCATTAATAAAGCCTCGGCTGAAGACGTAGAAATTGTACAAAGTTTAGGAAGACAGACGTTTTCTGAAACTTTTGCAGAAGATAATACGGAAGAGGCCATGAAAAAGTATCTGGAAGAAAGTTTTAATACAGAAAAAATAAAATCAGAGTTGAATAATCCTGACTCATTTTTCTATATTGCCTGGGAAGAAGACAATCCTGTAGGCTATCTGAAAGTCAATTCCGGAGAGGCACAGACCGAACTTCAGGATGATACCGCCCTTGAAATTGAAAGAATCTATGTAAAGAAAAGCCATCACGGTAAAAAAGTGGGCCAGCTTCTTTATAACCAGGCTTTGGAAACAGCTGAGCAGCTTGGTAAATCATACTTATGGCTTGGGGTTTGGGAAAAAAACCTGAGAGCTTTACAATTTTACAGAAAAAATGGATTCATTGAGTTTGATAAGCATATTTTCAGGCTTGGGGAAGAAGAACAGACCGATCTGATGATGAAAAAAGTATTGGATTAATTTTCTGCAAAACAGAAAGATTGTATGTACCCACTGATTACACAGGGTTTCACAGATGATTGTGTAATACAGTCCTTTATACTTTCCAAATACCAAAATGAAGCATTCAGAATTTGTAAAACATATTAATCACTATTATCCTTTATCTGAGGAAACCATTAAAGATTTATTGGATATCTGTACAGAAGAATACTACCACAAAAACGATCTTCTGCTGGAATCCGGTTCTATGACCAGATATTATTACTTTTTAAAGTCAGGACTTATAGGATATTACACAGTAGATGAACAGGGGAATAACATTTACAAAATCTTTTTTGAAGAAAACAGCTTTGTTGCTTCTACAGCTGCTATTATAAAAAATGAACCCAGCGATTTTAATATCGTTGCACTGGAAGACTGCTCAGTAATACAATATCCTGCAAAAGCCTATCGGGGATTGCTTGAAAAACACCATGACCTTGCTCTTTTTAATATGTATTATCTGGAAAAAAACTGGGTAGTTAAAAAAGAACCTCTGGAAGTTTCCCTCAAATACGAAACAGCTAAAAAACGGTATTTGCAGTTGCTTGAAAACACCACTCTTTATAACAGATTAAAACAGCATCACATTGCTTCTTATCTGGGAATTACACCTACACAGCTCAGTCGGATCAAAAAAGAAGTTCAGGGAGATAAATACCATTAAATTTTACCCGTATTTATAATAATCAGTATTAATGATTTATTTCATGTTTCTGGGATATATTTCAATATTATGTTAAATTTACATTATATCACAAGTAAGAGATATAATTAAAATATTAACCAAACATGAAGTTACACCACACGTATTTCTATCATCCTGATTTTGTAGAAAATAATACAGCCGTTATTGAACACTTTGAAAGGCAGGAGATTTCAATGCAAAAAATCCAGAATGCCTTAGGCAGGGCAGAACGTTTTATTGTTCCCGAGAATTCTTTTGAAACTACACTTTCTATGGGAATTGAAGCTGCAAGAGGAGTTCTTAAAGAAAGTAATATTTCAATCCTCGATATAGATATTATTATTTTGTAAGCAGTTCTCCCGAACATCATATTCCCTGTGACGCCATCCAGATCCATCATGCGCTTAACGGAAAACCGAATACCCTATGTTATGATATGAACGCCAACTGTATTGGAGCGTTTATAGCGCTGGATCAGGTATCAAAATATTTAAAAGGAACCCGGTCCGGAACAAAAGCCTTGGTAGTTTGTGCCGAAAAATTTTCAAGGATATTAGATCCTGACAATCCGATTACCGCTTTTTGTCTTTCAGATTCTGCTTTTGCTTTCATCGTAGAAAATGATGGGGACGACACCTCAGGGTTATTAGATGTATTATATCATACAGACAGCAGTTTTTGTAATACCGTACTCTACCCACCTAAAGGAAATTCACGTCATGATCATGGCGATCTGACAACCTGGGATCGTATTTTTGACGGCATGGGAAGTGTTAATTTTGCACTGGAAAATATTCCTCTGTTCTTAAAGCGCAATCAGATAAGCCTTGAGCAGATTGATTTGTTTTTATTTTCACAGTTTTCTATCAGGAATATCAATATGATCCGTGATTACTTTCAGCTGCCGGAGGAAAAAATTCCTTTTTACTCTAAAGAGCTTGGGTATACCGGAGCATCCAGTCCATTTTTAGCTTTAGACCAATATCAAAAAGAAGTAAAATCATTGAAAAAAGGAGATTATATTCTTATATGGACCTTGGGAACAGGTTATCAGGCAGGATTAATGCTTTGGAAATACTGATGATCACCATTTTGCATGGATCCCACGGTATTAAAACAAAATAAAAAGATAAAAGCCTCAACATATGTTGAAGCTTTTATCTTTTTTATGCTACAATTTTGCTCTGTCAAAGATGCATTGGTACACAATATGTTTTAAAAAATACGATACCAGTGATTATCATTAATTAAAATTTATTTCAGCATGAAGAAGCTTATCAACATTGTATTTGTAATGACTGCCTTTGTACAGTCATCCGCACAAAAAATTATTCATCAGGAAGTTTTCAGTCCGAAAATGAATAAGAAAATCAAAACAGTAATTATTACCCCCAATCTTCAGCGTAATACGAAATATCCGTCCGTTTATATTCTTCACGGCTTCAGCGGAAATCCGGACAGGATTATCAAGCAGGATATTCCTGATCTGGTTAAAAAAGCTCAGCAATTGAAAACAATCTATGTGCTTCCGGATGGGAATTACAGTTCCTGGTATGTAGACAGCCCGGTTGTTAAGGATTCGCAATATCAGACTTTTATTGGAAAAGAACTGGTAGAATTTATTGATAAAAACTATCCTGTGAAAGCTGAGAAGAAATTCCGCGGGATTTTAGGATGGAGTATGGGAGGCTATGGAGCTACCAACATCGGGGTTACGTATAACAAGACATTTGGAATCGTTGGAAGTTCATGTGGAGCACTGGACTTCAATTCGTTCGGGGAAGGATATCAGAAATATATGGTGAATAAAGTGCTGGGACCATTGGAGTCTATCAATCCGAATTTCCTTACGGACAACAGAATAAAACTGATGGCCGCAGCAGATCAGCAATATATTTTCGACTGTGGAACGGATGATACCCAAATGATTAATATGAACAGGAATTTTCATAAAAAGCTGACTGAAATGAAGATCCAGCATCTCTACACAGAATCTTTAGGCGGGCACGTTCCGGAATACTGGAGCAGATCATTATCGGAACAGTTGTCTTTGTTTGACAGATTTTTTAAACAATAAACCCTTTTTTAAGTTTCGACTAAAATCCGCTTCTATTGATATAAAAACTAATCAATATTCAATAGGAACGGGCTTTAGCCCGTTTAAATAAATAGATAATAAATCCATTGGCTTTAGCCAAAACTTACTTTATTAACCTTTTAAAAGGGCTAACCAGAAAAAAAACCTTTTCGGGCAATGCCCAAAAAGGTTTTCGACTGATTGAATGTTCAAAAATACCAACTAACCAGGCATTCTATTAAAAATGTTGAAAATTTTTCCCCAGATGTTCCTCAATCACAAAGAACGGATCTTCCGTAAGGGTGTGTGCTCTCATATCAATAAGACTTACTTTGCTCATCATACGAAGCATAATCCTTCTTTCACATGGCTGTTCTACACCATCAATATTTCTTATTCCCGCACGGAAGGCCGATCTTCCATGAGCACATAAGTGATTATTAACAAGAATAACATCACCAGCCTGAGGAGTAAATCCTGAATAAATCAAATGTCGGGCTTCTTCCCAGAATTCATGCAGTGTATGCTGCGCTTCATCAGACTGTCTGATGCTGGAATTGAAAAGTTGTTCAGCAGCATCGAATCTCATGAAAGGAAGGCTATAATTCCCATACAACACAGAATCCAGGGTGTCTTCTTCACTGTTTCCAGTTTCCAGGTTGGCGTCTTTCGGAATTTTATAAATAGGATCAAAAAGTGCTCTGTACTTTTCCCCGATAGACTCATGAGAACGGATGGAATATAGCGTTGAAGGAACCTGCTCTTCGTTTCTCACATACATAAAGCTTAAAAAATCAGCCTGATGTTTCAGAAAAGCGTCTTCCGTATGGACATATAAATCTGTAGAAGATCCTGATCCGGTTTGCGTTTCCTTCATTTTTCATCAGGAATGATGGCATGGATCAATCCGCCGCCTTTACGCTGTGAATAATATTGTACAGGCTTTGAGGGAAGTGCCCCATGAATAAGCGCACACGCAAAACCATATAAATTAAACTTTGAATAATCTGCCGATTGCCAGTTGGGTGGAGTAGAACCTATTTCCTCCTGATCTATATCCATCAATCCTGTAAAAACCAGCGCGCCATACTGATTTTCAGAAAAGTCACTCGCAAAATCAGCTGCTATATTTAGAATCCTTTCCGGAAGAAAATAAGAGGCCAGTTGATGAACATGTTTTATAAAATCACGGTTTTCATAAGTGTCATACTTTTTCTGAAGATGCAATGCCGCATCTTTTATCATTCTTCTTTCCTGAGAGGTGACTTCTATGACCGTAGGAAGCAGTTTTACAGCTGTTAAACAGTCTTTATCTAAAATTTCTGTAGAATTCATTAAAAAAAATTTGGTGTTAAGTAATAATTTTATCTTTGTTTTTAATTATTCTAAATAACAATAGCTAAGTCAAATTTAGTAATAATTATGTAATCACCAAATAAAATATAATAAAAAATGCAAAATTTAAAAACCTGACTATTAGATATATATAACCATATATCAAAAAAAACCACAACAACTCACAGATTAAAAAATCACATTACAAAACTTTTATGAACAACAATTTAATATCCCATGAAGCGCTCACAAGCACAACTTCACCCCACATTTCGGGGAATTTTGGGAATATTTTTCATCCTGACAATTATGATCATTATCGTAATGCTGTCAACAGTACTTTGGACCTGGTTCAGGAATTTCTTCACAGAAACAACAAACCTTTCAGTGGTATAGAAGCCAGAACAATGAAAGGAATGGTACAACAGATTGATCTTAACCAAAAACTATCCAACTATAATGAGCTGCTGGCTGAAGTAGATGAAATCTATGTGAAACATGCCACCGCTTTTCACTTACCACAATATGTAGCGCATCTTAACTGCCCTGTAGTCATTCCGGCATTGGCAGGAGAAATCCTTGTAAGTGCTATCAATTCTTCTCAGGATACTTATGATCAGAGTGCGGGAGGAACCTTTATGGAAAGAAAACTGATCGACTGGACTGCCGGTCAGATCGGATATAATCCGAACGAAAGCGATGGCGTTTTCACAGCAGGAGGATCACAGAGCAACCTAATGGGATTGGTGATGATGCGTGACTGTTTTTCTCAGAAAAGATATAACCACAATATTAAAATGGATGGTCTGCCAGCGGAGGCAAGCCGTTTCAGGATATTTGTTTCCGATAAATCTCACTTCAGCAATCTGAAAAATGCATCCATTATGGGATTAGGTGAGAAAAGTATTGTTAAAGTTCCGACCGATGACCGTTTCCGTATGGATATTTCTCTTTTAAAGAAATACATTAAGAGGGAAGAGCAATTAGGAAATATTCCTATCGGAATCGTAGCGACAGCCGGAACGACAGACTTTGGAAACATTGATCCACTGGATGATATCGCCAATATTGCAGAACATTATAACATCTGGATGCATGTAGATGCCGCTTACGGTTGTGCTTTATTATTAAGCGAAAAATACCGTGATCTTATCAATGGCATTGAAAGAGCCGACTCTGTAACGATTGATTATCACAAATCATTCTTCCAGCCGATCAGCAGCAGTGCTTTTATTGTGAAAAACAAAAAAGAACTGTTGATTCTTAAACACCACGCAGATTATCTGAATCCTAAGGAAATGGATGAAGAAGAAATTCCGGCACAGATCAATAAATCCATTACCCAGAGTACAAGAAGATTTGATGCGTTAAAACTTTGGTTTACCCTAAGAATGATGGGGAAAGAACAATTGGCAGAATATACAGATACCGTGATCGATCTTACCAAAGATGCCGCAGCGATGATCTCTGAAGATGCTGATTTTGAACTCCTTTCAGATTCCGACTTGAGTGTTCTTGTTTTCAGGTATGTAAATCCGGAAATCAGTGATCTGAATGCCTTGAATCAATACATCAAGATGAAATTGTTCTATAGCGGAGAAATCCTTGTAGCCAGTACAAAAGTGGATGGGAACTTCTATCTGAAGTTTACCTTCCTGAACCCGATTACGACTACGGAGGACATTCATCAAATTCTCACCACAATCAAAGCACATGGAAAAGACTTTAATTCAGAAAAATAAAACGGGAGAAAAAGCCCGGGAAATTACTTTCAGAATTCTGTTGAACGGAATGCTGAGAGAACTGGGAAACGGAAAATTCTATCAGGGCGTTCCGAAATATGATCTTCTTACAGCAAAGGCTCTTCAGAACAGTGATTATTCATTGTTTATGAGATTTGAAATGAAAAAAAGCGGACTGTTTTTATTTGCTCCGGTTTCCTATCGTTCCGAAACTCTTTTTCATGAATACGGACCTGTTTTGTGGGCGGTAGATCATCAAAACCAAGAAGTTTTTGAAGTGAATGATCAAAAGCTTACTGAACTGGTTTACAAAGAACTTTCTGAAACTACCAACGAAACGAGTTTTAGAAACTTTGTGGAAAGAATTCAAAGCAGCTTAAGAAATCTGGAACTGACAACAGAAGCCTGCCTGCAGGATGATCAGTTGTTGACCTATTCTTTCCTTGAATCTGAGCAAATGCTTCCCGCAGGCCACAATCTGCATCCTTTCACCAAATCAAGAATGGGATTTTCTGAGGAAGAACAGTTGTTATACGGCCCTGAATTCGGGAAAGGATTTCAGCTGGATTACTTCCTGATCCATAAAGACTGTATTACAGAAAAATCTCTTCCGGGGATTTCAGCAAAAGAAATCTTCGAAAAATGGACTTCTTTACCGGAAAGCTACGATTTTGAAAACATCAATGATTTTTACATCGTTCCATGCCATCCATGGGAGGCACAATATCTTTTATCTACAGAAGAATATCCTGAAATGCTCGGTTCCGGGAAAATCATTCACATCGGGCCATTGGGTGAGGATTTTTATGCAACATCTTCCATAAGAACGGTGTATAATCCAGATTTCAGCTGGATGTTGAAATTTTCTCTGCATGTTTTAATGACAGGATCTGTAAGAACAAACAGCTTAAAAGATCTCAACAGAGGTTATGCTTCCGCTATCTGGTGGCAGCACGAAAAAGCTTCATTTGAAAATGACTTTCCGAATTTTAAATTATTACTGGAACCATCCACGTTAAGCGTTCATTATGAAGGGAAGAATATGGACAGTCTCAATATTCTGCTCCGTGAAAATCCTTTTTCAAATGAAGATAAAGTGATTCTGTTAGCAAGGCTTTGTCAGGATGAATCTACAGACGGATTCAATTTTACGGCGCATTTCTTTAAGAATGTTGCGAATCAACTGGGTGTAGATGCAGAAAAAGCAGCCATTATCTGGTTTGAAAAATACATAAATCTGTTGCTTTCGCCTTTAAACTGGTTGTACAATCAATTGGGAATGGCTCCGGAAGTACATCAGCAGAATCTGCTTGTACAATTGGATAATCAATTGCTTCCTCAATCTATTTATGTGAGAGACGGACAAGGATATCTGATCAAAGAAAGTTTCAAAGGAAAATATGAATCTCTGATTAAAGATTATCCTGAAGTGGAAGACCTTTTCATCAGAGATGAACGTCTTCTGGATATTATTTCACACCATCTCCTGGTAAGTAACCTGAGCGCACTGATTGCTTCAATAGGTAAGACGGGACTTGTTAAAGAAAGAAGATTAATCCATATTCTGTACAGGGAATTTGAAAATCTTCATGAGTCTGAGCCATCATCTTTAACGGATTATGCATTGAATCAAAGATATTGGGCTGTAAAATCAAATCTTCAGTCGGCGGTTGCTGATGTAGATGGAGGTGTAAATGCTTCTTCAATTGCTTATGCTAAAGTTCCGAACCTTCTTCACAAAAACTTCTTCTCGGATCAATTAATAAATCCGCAGGGAACAGAGGTTTTCTTTAAAAGGTACTTCCAGAAAGAAGACGTGACGATGAGTATGCGTCCTATAGATCTTGAAAACGACCTTGAAATGCTTCATGAATGGTTCAACCGTGAACACGCCGTTAAAATCTGGCAGATGAACTGGCCCATTGACGAATTGGAAACCTATTACAGACTGATGCTTCCAGGTGATGAAGCCCATAGCTATATTATTGCCGGAAATGATGAGCCTTCCTGTAATATCGAGATCTATTGGGCATGCAGAGATATTGTAGGCGATTATTACGAAGTATTGCCTACCGACTACGGAACGCACCAGTTTATTGCACCTACCGATCCAAAGAAAAAATTTGTCTCTCCATCCACGCAGTCTATGGTGGATTATGTTTTTGCACAGCCACAGGTAGGAAAAATGGTAGGCGAAGGATCTGTAGACTCGCTTGCGTCTATGATGAATAAAGCCCACGTAGGCTTCAAAGTAGACAAAGTAATTGAAATGCCTCATAAAAAAGCCAATCTGAACTTCTGCTACAGAGAATGGTACTGGGAAAAATTTCCACAGAATAAAGAGGTACAAATCACCACAAACATCACAAAAAATGACTAACGAAGCCGTATACAATGTAATAGGCATAGGTATAGGCCCTTTTAATCTGGGACTTGCCGCATTATCCAATCCGATTCCGGAACTGAAAACCCTTTTCCTGGACCAGAGAGATGGTTTCGACTGGCATCCGGGATTAATGATCGACCATGTAACCCTGCAGACTCCATTTTTATGCGACTGCGTATCCATGGCGGATCCTACGAATCCTTTAAGCCTTTTGAACTATCTGAAGGAAACCGGAAGACTGTATAAGTTTTTTATCAGAGAAGATTTTTTCATTCCGAGAAAAGAGTACAACCGTTACTGCCAATGGGTGATTGAACAGCTTCCGCAATGCCGTTTTTCTACTCAGGTAGTGGATATTACGTATGAAGACGGTTTATATCATGTAACGACTATTCATACCAAAACCAAAGAAACGACTATTTTTAAAACGGAAAGATTGTTTTTAGGAACAGGAACACAACCTCATATTCCTTCTTTCATTCCGAAGGATGATTCCCGTGTTATTCATACCAGTTCTTATCTGTATAGAAAAGAGGAATTGTTATCTCAAGGAAAGAAAATTGCCATTATCGGATCCGGACAGAGTTCAGCAGAAGTTTTTTATGACCTGCTTCAAAACAGGAACGAAGAAACACATCTAGGTTGGTATTCCCGTCCGGACAGATTTTTCCCTATGGAATATTCTAAGCTCACACTGGAACTTACTTCACCTGACTACGTAGATTATTTCTACAACAGAAGTGAATCTGCAAGGAAAACTATTTTAAGCAAACAGCAGGCTCAGTTTAAAGGAATCAATTACGATCTGATCAATGATATCTACGATTTCATCTATGATCTGAATATCGATAATGCGGATCCTAATCTTACAATTATTCCTAACAGCCAGCTGAACAGAGTAGACAACAGCAATCCGGATTTTATCAATCTTGAGTTTACCCAACTGGAACAGGAAATTCCTTATGATCAGGAAGCTGATTATCTGATTCTGGGAACAGGATACCGTTATAACGAACCTGCATTCATAAAGAATATTCAGGATAGAATTAAGAGAGATTCCAGTGGATTGTTTGATGTCAACAGGAATTATTCAATAGACCACAACGGAGGCGAAATCTATGTGCTTCATGCCGAAGTTCATACCCACAGCTATATTTCTACCGATCTGGGAATGGCTGCTTACCGTAATTCCTACATCATCAATGATATTCTGGGAAGAGAGCATTATAAAATTGAAAAGAAAATTGCTTTCCAGGATTTTGATGTCGAAAAATATGCTGACTTACCAACTGCCAAAATTTAACTAAAAATGAACACCAACTTAAAAAATACAATAAGCCAGGAAAACTGGAATCAGGCCAACAGAAACCTAATGGCCAAAACCATCTCAGAACTGATGCACGAAGAGCTTCTGAAACCTGTCGTGACCTTTGAAGATCAGGACGGATATACAGTTTTCAAGCTCGAAACAGGATTTGAAAATATTTCATACAGCTTCTGCGGACAGGAAAGAATGATGGATTACTGGCATATTGATAAACACAGCATTACAAAAACAGAAAACGGTGAAGATTTGTCTTCTGTGGATGTAGCGGCTTTCTTCCTGGAAATGCAGACTGTATTCGATTTAGATCCTTATACCATTGCAAGATACACGGAAGAATTACTGCATACCCTGTATTGTGATGCTTTAATCTTATCAAGAGGAGTGATGTCTTCAAAAGATCTTGCGGATGCAGATTATCAGACCGTAGAGCACAATATGACCGGACATCCATGGGTAATTGTGAATAAAAGCCGGTTAGGTTTTTCTCCAAAAGACCTGAAAACATTTGCCCCTGAAGCCGATGAGAATCTAAAAGTGATCTGGCTGGCTTCCCATAAAAGCAGATCATCATTCCAGGCTTTGGAACATATTGACAGAGATGAGTTTTATCGTTCTGAAATAGGAGACCTGCTGTATAATGATTTTCAGCAGCAACTGATCAGCGAAGGAAAAATTGTTGAAGATTATTATTTTATCCCTGTACATCCATGGCAGTGGGAGCATAAGCTTCAGATACATTTTGCTGGAGATATTGCTTCCGGACTTTTAATACAATTGGGTGAGGGTAGTGACACCTACAGTCCGCAGCAGAGTATCCGTACTTTATTCAATGTAGATCATCCTAAAAAAAGATACCTGAAAACGGCTGTTTCTATTCTGAGCACAGGGAATATCAGAGGATTATCACCCAAGCAGATGAAAATTGCTCCTGCTATTACAGATTGGGTAAAAGGTTTAATAAAAGATGACGCCTATCTGGAAAATAAAGAAACTATTTTCCTGGGAGAAGAAGCTGCTATTACTTATCTGCACCCTCAATACGGAGCTATTGTCAACGTTCCATATCAGTATAATGAATTCCTTGGCGCATTATGGAGAGAAAGTGCTGAGAACTATCTGAAAGAGGATGAACAGATGGTGACGATGGCTTCTTTACTGTACGTAGATGAAAGTGGAGTTCCATTGGTTCAGGCCTTTGCAGAAAAAGCAGGTTTGAGCATTAAAGAATGGATTGAAAGCTATCTTGATGCTTATATTACCCCATTATTACACATTTATTACACGCATTCATTATGTGTAACGCCTCATGGGGAAAATATTATGGTTGTTTTGAAAAATGGGGTTCCGAAGAGAATTGTCATCAAAGACTTTGTGGATGATATTGTACTTACTACAGAAGCCAGAGAAAAACTTCCTGCACACCTTGCAGATGGTTTGATCCAGTCTTCCAACAAAGAAAATATTCCGCTATTTATTTTACTTGGAGTTTTTGATGCCTTCTTCAGATATCTGTCGAATGCTTTGCATACGTATTCCAATTTTAATGAAGAAACATTTTGGGAACTGGTTCATAACTGTGTAGAAAATTATAAAGCTGAGAATACCCATCTTCAGGAACGATACGAAAAGTATGACCTGTATGTACCGGCATTCAAAAGATTCTATATCAACAGTCTGCGTCTTAAAAATAACGGTTACAGTGAAAACAAGGCATTTGCCATTCCGAGAAAAGACGGAGCGCTGCCTAACCCGCTGTATCAGATTGCCAATAAAAATTCAGTAGCAGCAGTATGAGGAAATTCATGCATATACTAAAAGAAGGAGCGGTTTTTACGTATGGAGCCATAGCCGGAAAGAAAGTTGAACTGACTTCCGGAAGTATCAACCGTTCCATCTTTAGTCTTGCCATTCCCATGGTGATGGAACTTGTCATGGAATCTGTTTTTGTGAGTGTCAATCTATTGATTATCGCAAAATTAGGCGACAAGGTTCTTGGGCTTGTGGGAATTACTGATAACTACATCAACTTCGCCTATGCCATCGCAGTAGGTTTGGGAATTGCAGCAGCAACCCTTACCGCCAGAAGAGCGGGTGAAAAAGATAAAGAAGGAATGGGCAGAACAGCCCAATATATCATCTTGCTGGCTCTGTTTTTTGCAGTGCTTATTGGTGGGGTTTCCTGCTTTTTTGCATCAGAAATTGTTGATTTTCTGGGAATCAATGCCAGTACGGTAACGGATGGAATTTCTTTCTCAAGACTGGTCTTCCTGAGTATCGGGCTTGTGATTCTCCGTCTTTCTGTGAATGGACTTTTCAGAGGGGCTGGTGATGCTGATATTGCCATGAAATCACTTTGGATCTGTCATATTTCGAATATCATTTTTGCAGTGATCCTTGTTTTCGGATTAGGATTTATTCCTGCTTTCGGATTGATGGGATTGGCATATGCTACAGTTTTATCAAGAACATTAGGAGTTTTATACCAGGCATTCATATTCGCCACAGGAAAAACCAGCATCAGCATCAGAGTTCCTTTACAGCTTGATCTACCCTTATTGCAAAAGATTCTGAAAATAGCCTTTGGAGGATTGGTTCAGTATATCATCCCAACATCCAGCTGGCTGATTATGGTGAAGATCATCTCTACTTTCGGAACCACAGCACTTGCAGGATATATCATTGCCCAGCGTATTGCTTCCGTGGCTACAATGCCTGCATGGGGAATAGGAAATGCTGCCGGAGTTCTTACTGGCCAGAATTTGGGTGCCGGAGAACCGGAACGTGCTGAAAAAACAGTATGGAGAGCCGGAACCATCAACATGACTTATCTGGTCATTGTAGCCTTATTCTGGCAGATTGCTGCGGAATATGTGGTGAAATTTTTCACTACAGAACCTGAAGTTGCAGGATATGCGGTACAGTACATCCACGTGGTATCAATGGCTTATCTGCTGTTAGGATTCACCATGGTCATCAGCCGTGCCTTGAATGCAGCCGGAAATATCATGCAGGTTACCCTGCTGTATATCGTCATGTTTTATGTGATACAGCTTCCTATGGCTTATCTCTTAGGGGTAAGACTTCATTGGGAACTGAGAGGAATATTTACCGCTATCGTTTCTTCGGAGATTGTTTTAGCTGTGCTATTCCTAATGATTTTTAAAAATGGAAAATGGAAAACTATAAAAATTTAAAATGAACACTACAGAAGAATTTTATGAAATTATCGCCTCTGCCATCGCTATAAAAAAAGAACTGGTAGATGAAAAGCTTACGTATCAGGAAATCCCGGAATGGGATTCTATGTCTCATCTTCTGATCGTAGAAGCCCTTGAACAGTTTTATCAGATCAAGTTTGATTTTAACGATATTCTGGAGATGGGAACCGTCGGAAAGATTCGTGAAAAAATGAAAAAATACGATGTATTCGTAGAAAACTAAGCCTATGAAAATTTTAGAAAATGTAATTGCCAATAAGAACCTGGCGTTTACAGATGCTTCCACCGGTACAACAATACCGGTGGGAACACTGTACCGGTCTTTAGGCTTAAACCCCGTAGAAAAAGGGCTGCTCTTTTTATACAATGACAATCAGCTGCCAAGCATTGAGGTGCTTCTCAATTTTTACGGAACAGCGCACACGATTGCGGTACTGGGACAGAAACTGCATGAAGAATTCAAAGAACGTATTGAGGCAGAATACCGTCCGAAATACATCTTTGACCCACAAAGAGAAGCTATTGAAGGATATACTCTGAAAGCATTCTCAGACAACATCAGCATCTTCGCAAAGGATGATTATAAGAGTGAAGTTACCATTCACCCTGACATCAAAATCCTTTTGAGTACTTCAGGGACAACAGGTGTTCCAAAACTGGTTAAATTATCTGATGAAAGTCTTTATCAGAACGCATTGAGCATCCTTCAGTATATGCCGATTCAGAAAACGGATGTAGTTCCTTTAAACGTTCCGATCAACTTTGTGTACGGATTCTCTATTTTCACCACCAACTGCATGCGTGCCGGAAGAATTGTCTGTACCGATAAAGACATTATGCAGAAAGCATTCTGGGATGAAATGGAGGAGTACGGTTACAGTACTTTGGGTGGAGTTCCCTTTCTTTATGAAAATCTAAACAGAATAGGATTCTTCAGAAAAGATTCTCCAGGTCTGAGGTATTTTACCCATACCGGCGGAGTAATTAACGCTGAATTGAGAAAAACCATTTTCTCTTATTGTCATGAATTTAAAAAAGAATTCTTTGCACAATATGGCCAGACTGAGGCTGGAGGAAGAATGGCTTATCTTACTACAGAAGGATTGCTGGAGGGAGAAACCTCTATCGGAACGCCCGTACACAACGGAAGTTTCAGAATTGATCCTGAAACCGATGAACTTCTCTTTTCACACATCAGTATTTTCGGAGGCTACGCCAATAAGCTGGACGATTTGAAAACGTACGAACAGCCTTCTGTACTGCATACCGGAGATACCGCCAGAAAAGGTGAAAACGGGATGTATTATATCACAGGAAGAATAAAACGTATCATGAAGCTTTTCGGAATACGTCTTAATCTGGATGAGGTAGAATTTATCCTTAAAAATGA
The DNA here is from genome assembly GCF_018924625.1 of Chryseobacterium sp. PCH239. Classification (NCBI taxonomy): domain Bacteria; kingdom Pseudomonadati; phylum Bacteroidota; class Flavobacteriia; order Flavobacteriales; family Weeksellaceae; genus Chryseobacterium; species Chryseobacterium sp. PCH239. The sequence goes on along the minus strand of NZ_CP073027.1, from coordinate 648,064 downwards.
AATGCAGGGCAATACTTTCGTATGTCTGAATGCCAATGATAAAAAAATCGTGGTATTGTATGACAATCCGGAAATTGATCCTCAGATCATCACCGAAACCATTAAAAATAAACTGCGTATTAATCCACAATATGTACGCACAGAACGTATAGAATCATTCCCTTTATCACAAAACGGTAAAATAAACTATCCCCTGTTACAAAAATTACAGCATGAAAACATCTAAAACCCTTATATTACTTCTTGGTCTTGCTTTATCTTCCAATTCGCTTTCTGCACAGCAGGGCGACAGAGTTCATGGCAAAATCATGCTGTCTGAAAAAGCACCGGTAAAAAATGCTGTTTTAAGACTTGTCAATACGTCTTATCAGGCAAAAACCAATAATTTAGGAGAATATTACTTTGAAAATGTGCCACCTGGAGAATATACGCTTCAGGTGGTTTTAAATGACATTGAACTGATGAGGGAACCCATCCACATCCAGAAAGATGTCTATGAAATCCCTGCAATCTATGCCCCGTTACACAATAATGTAATTGAGGGAATTACCGTATATGCAGTGAGCAGAAATAAATTTCTGGATAAAGACAGTACTTCAGTGGCCAAAATGCCTTTGAAAGTTCTTGAAAATCCACAGGCTTATACAAGCATCAATCAGCAGATTATGAAGGAACAGCTTACTTATGATATTTCGGAAGTATTGAAAAATGTTCCGGGTATGGTAAAAATGCAGGGAAGTCCGGGAAGAGGCTCGGGAGACGGAAGTTTCTACTACAGCCTTAGAGGTTTCCCTACGAAAGTATCGATGGTAGACGGTGTTCCTGCAACCACCAATGGTGAGATCGATCCTGCAGATATTGAACGTCTTGAAGTCATCAAAGGACCTTCAGGAACGTTGTATGGAGGCGCGGTAACTTCGTTTGGAGGCCTGATTAATGCGGTAACCAAAAAACCGAAAGATTATTTCGGAGGAGAAGCTTCTTATCTGATGGGAAGCTACAACCTGAACCGTGTTACCGCCGATGTTTACGGACCGATTACAGAATCCAGAAATATGTTATTTCGTTTGAATGCAGCCTATCAGTATCAGAATGGTTTCAGGGATTCCGAATTCAGAAAATCATTCTTTGTAGCCCCAACTGTAAGCTACCAGGTTAATGAAAGATTGAAATTTAACCTGGGAGCTCAGATTTATAATTATGAAGGAACCAACACTCCGATTATTTTCCTTCCGAGAACAAGGCAATATTTTGCCCATAATCCTGATGGACTAGGCTTTGACTGGAAAAGATCATATTCCAACAATGATATGACCTTAAAAGCTCCGTCTATTAATGTAAAAGCAGAGGCTAATTACAAAATTTCAGATCAATGGACTTCGCAAACCTTACTTTCAAGAAACTTCAGAAAAACGGAAGGATTATATCAATACCAGTTTATCAGAGGGACAACCAGTGATGCACTGCTGGAACGTAATGTACAGTGGCAGAACTCTGAAGCTTCTTCTACAAGTGTTCAGCAGAACTTCAATGGACAATTTAATATCGGGAAAATTAAAAATAAAGTATTGATCGGATTAGATTATCTGAATCAGACAATCAATAATAACCATTCTCCAATTGTAGTCTTTGATAATGTCAACGGACAAAGCTTAGAGGGATACCCGAATATTTCTAAAGATCTTGCCCTTCAAAAAATCCAGGCATTTACACAGGCAGCCATTCAGGCAGGCAAAACACCTTTAGTGAGAAATAATTCCGCATCAAACCTTTATGGAGCCTATATTTCAAACGTCACTTATATTACGGACCGTTTGATTACGCTTTTAAGCTTGCGTATGGATCATTACGAAAGTAAAGGACAGCTTAATCTGAATGATAACAAACGTACCGGTGATTTCAGCCAGACTGCATGGTCTCCAAAAGTAGGAATTGTATATCAGATCATTAAAGATCAGCTATCTGCCTATGGGAACTATATGAACGGCTTCAGCTATACAGCTCCTGTTACCCAGCAGCTTCCGGACATTAGCGGTGAGATGAAACCTCAGATGGCCAATCAGTGGGAAGTAGGAATCAAGGGAAATCTTTGGAGGAATAAAGTGAATTTCACGGTTGGATACTACGATATCCTTGTCGATAATATCCAGAGAGGAACCGGAGTGATCCGTGACGGAAAAGAATACAATATTGTTGTTCAGGATGGAAAGCAAAGAAGCAAAGGGATTGAAATCGAAACGATCATGAACCCTGTTCAGGGATTAAATATCATGGCTGGATATAGCTATAATCACAGCAGATATGAAAAGGCTGATCCCGCTGTAGATGGGCGCCGTCCGGAATCTGCAGGTCCTGCCAATGTATTCAATTCATGGATCAGTTATATTCTTCCGATCAAAGGACTTCAGGGACTAGGAATTGGTTTCGGGGTAAATCGTGTTGGAAAACAGATTACCGGAAATAAAGTGGTTACCGGACAATTTGTATTTCCTGCCTATACTTTAGTGAATGCTTCCATTTCTCTTGAAAAAGAAAGATACAGATTAGGGTTTAAAATGAACAACCTGGGGAATGCACAATATTTTGCAGGGCAGGGAGTGGTAGTCGCTCAGATGCCTCGTAATTTTGTTGCTGAGGTAAGCTTTAAATTTTAAGAATGAAGCTGAAATTCAGAAAAATTGCCTATCAGTTACATCTATGGCTCGGACTAACGTCCGGGCTTATAGTTGTTATCATGGCCGCTACAGGATGTATCCTGACTTTTGAAGAAGAATTAAAACATATTGTTCACCCCAACAGATATTACGTTGAAAATATCGGAAGAAAAAAACTTTCACTGTCTGAACTTACGGAAAAAGCAGAAAAAGCACTTCCCGAAGGTTTAAAGGTCAAAAGAGTTGTTATGCCTTCTGATCCCTTACGAACGTATGTATTCCGTACCTTAAAAATGGATGACGAAGCATGGACGTATTGGGGAACTTATCTTTATTATTACCGGATCTATGTAGATCCTTATACCGGAAAAATACAGGAAGTGGAAGACGCCAAAAAGGATTTCTTTGAAATTGTACTGGATCTTCACCGAAGACTTCTATTGGGTGAGAAAATTGGGAAAACGATTACCGGTTATTCCACATTGATATTTGCTTTGATTCTTCTATCAGGGCTTGTGATATGGTATCCCCGAAAAATGAGTAAAGCCATGCTGAAAGGAATGTTTTTCATTAAAATATCGGCCAACTGGAAAAGAATCAATTATGACGCTCATAATGTCTTAGGATTCTATGCCATCATTCCTTTACTTTTAATATCTTATTCTGCATTGATATGGAGCTTTGAAGATGTAGATAAATGGGTAAAGAATACACTGAACGGAAACATTCCAACAGAAAAGAAAGCCAAAAGTACAATTCCTTCCGAAGAATTTTCAAACCGAAAAAACATTCTCAATCTCATTGGAAATACCATGGAAAAAGGGATGAAAGACAAAAAATCAGCACTTGTCAATTTTCCGAGATCGGAAGAAGGAACTTATTATGCAGAGTTGACCTATGACGCAAGACAATACAGGAATGAACAGTTTAATTTTGATCAGTATTCAGGAGAAGTTTTAAAATCTCAATCTTATAAAAACAAAAATACTGGATATGGAACCGCATTAAGGGAAAGAAATTACGATCTTCACACCGGAAGTATTCTGGGAATGACCACCAGAATTATTTATTTTCTGGCAGCTATTATTGCAACTTCACTTCCCATCACCGGTTTTATCATCTACTTAAACAGAAAAAAGAAGCAACCGAAGCATAAGAAAAACAAAATAATTTTTCCTTCTCATCATTAATAAAGAGAAGAGGTTATCTCAAAAGTCAAATGACGTGGTTTTTGTGGCTTTGTCATTCTGACGAAGGAAGAATCTCATTATAATTTAACTAAGAGATTCTTCACTACATTTCATTTCGTTCAGAATGACACTTTGACGTAGCCTCTTCACTTTTACTATTCAAAGCAAGAATATACAGTATCAATTTTATCGCATATAAAATCCTCGCGCCTTAAAACACATTGTTTTGGTCATTATTTGCGCCTTCGCGTTCAAAAATAAGATAATCTTTTTTTTGGAAAGTCGCAAAGGCGCAAGTTTTTTAATATTAATGCATTTTTAAGACGCAAGAAAATCAAAGATTTTCAGTAAGTGAAGCCGTAATTTATTCAATCGGCGAGAGATCTCATCACTCAATCAATCCCTTCACATTTTTTGAAAACACCTCAATTCCTTTATTCATCTCTTCAACATTCAGATCTCCGAAACCTAAACGAATAGCCGTAAGCCCTTTATTCTGATATAACAATGTTTTAGGAATAAAAAGATTGTCCTTCGCACAATTTCTACTCAGCTGCATCAGGTTCAGCGGAATATTCCATTCCAGCCATATAGCCAGTCCACCGGAGGGTTTTTCAAAAGAGATAAACTCACCCAGATTCTCTTCCAGCAATCCGGAAAAATAATCACGCCTTTCCTGATAAACTTTCAAAGATTTCTTCAGATAACGGTTGATTTCTCCTTCTGCAATCATTTCTCCAAGTGCTCTTTCCATCAGAATATCGCCTTGACGGTCTATAATTCCCAGGTATTTACGCATTTCTGTCATCAGATTCTCAGGAGCCACAATAAATCCTGTCCTGAATCCCGGTGCCAGAGATTTCCCGAAAGAACCGATATAGATCACCATTCCGTTGGTATCAGCACTGGCAAGAGGAAGAATGGGACTTTTATCGTAATGAAATTCATAATCATAATCATCTTCCAGGATGATAAATCCGTATTCATTGGCAAGCTCCAGCAGTTCAAAACGTCTTTGAGCACTCAATGCAACTGTAGTAGGATAGTGGTGGTGCGGTGTCAGATAAAGCATCCGGATTTTCTGCTTTTTACAGGCTTCCCGTACGCTTTCTACTATAATTCCTTCTTCATCAATCGGAATTGAAACAATGTCAACACCAGCTTTCATAAATATCATATTGACTGAAAAGTAGCTCAAAGCTCCCACCAATACTGTGTCACCTTTGGAAAGAAGAATCTCAGAAACAATATAAATACTCATTTCCGTGCTTCTGGTAATGAGAAGATTGTTCTTAGAAATAGGAAGTCCACGGGAAAGATTCAGGTATTGGGATAAATGTTCTTTAAAAAATTCACTTCCGTCATGATTATAATGTCCAAACGCTTTTTGGTTAGATTTACGTTTTAAAATAGAACTGTAAAATCTTGAATGCTGCCCTATCTGCGTCAAACGAATATCCGGAACCCCATCATTAAAGATATATTCACAATTGGAATGCTCGAAAGGATTATCTAAAATATTGGACGTTTTAAATGAAAAACCAGTCGAAACAGGGTAGTTCTGAAGGTTATTTTGCTTAAAATCATTCAATTTAACAGGTTTTTCCTGATCTTTTCCAATCACAAAAGTTCCTTTGTTGGGAAAACTCTCCGTCCAGCCCTGGGCTGATAATTCATCATATACTGCAACGGCCGTATTTCTATGGATTTCCAGCATTTCACTGAAAGTTCTTGTTCCCGGAAGCTTCGTTCCAAAAGGTAGGAATCCTCTCTGAATCGCGTTGATCAGCTGATTGGCAATCTGCAGATAGATAGAAGTTTCTGATTTTCTATCAATTTTTATAAAACTTTCATAAGGAATCTTAACCGGACTATCCATAATATCAAAACTGGCACAGTGTAACCATCCGGCAATATACTACTTTTGACATCAAAATAAAAATCTATGGAATTTCATCATCTGTTAAAAAAATTGTACAGGAAGGAAGTACCCACGCCAAATGGCTGAACACGCTTTCATTTATGGAAAATGCCGGTGCAAGAAAAATATCAAAATGTGAACATCCAACATTAGTTTCTCAAATCCAGCTGAAACACGCTGCTGAAGAGCACCGCCACGCCTATTATTTAAAAAAGCAGATTGGGAAAATAAACCCTGAATTATGCAAAACCTATGAAAGCACAGAACTTCTGGCTCCTATCGCAACAAGCCAATATCTTCACTCATTAGATATTAAAGCCTGTCGTTATCTTCAGGAAGCTTTCCAACTTAATAAAACAGATATCAAATATGCTGCCTATCTTTTCGTAACCTATGCTATTGAGGTTCGGGCGGATGAACTTTACCCTGTTTATCAGCAGGCACTTACCGAAGCTTCTTCTAAAATTATGGTAAAATCTATTATCCTTGAAGAAGAAGGACATCTGGAAGAAATGATTCATCAGCTCAATGAATTCTCACCAGACTGGAAACACCATGCAGATCATATTCTGGACATAGAAAAAGAACTGCATAAAGAGTGGATTAATGCGATTACAGAAGAAGTAGCTCAATTAAATTATGCTTAGCAATACTTTACGTTTTCAGGAATCCCTTGATAAACGAAGAGACAAAGGAACCTTAAGAAGTTTAAGGCTTCTATCCGATGGAATTGATTTTTATTCCAATGATTATCTGGGGTTTGCAAAAAGTAAAGACCTTCAACAATTACTGCTGCAAAAGATTATGGATAACCCTCAACTGCTTTCGGGAAGCACAGGTTCAAGGTTAATTAGCGGAAACAGTGATATCGCAGTTTCCGTGGAAAATGAGATTGCGCAGAAACATCATTTTGAATCGGCATTGCTCTTCCCATCCGGATATAATGCCAACCTTGCTTTGTTTTCAACGCTTCCCAGCCGTCATGATGCCATTATTGTGGACGAACAAATTCATCGGTCAGTACATGATGGTTGCAAACTATCCAATGCTAAAAAACTGAAATTCAAACACAATGATATCGAAGATCTTGAAAATATTTTAAAAAGACAGAAAGGACATTGTTATATTGCGATAGAAAGTCTTTATTCGATGGAAGGAGATTTTGCTCCTGTTCAGGAAATCGCTGCCCTTGCCAGCAAATATAAATCTTCTTTGATTGTTGATGAAGCCCACGCCTTCGGCGTTTTTGGATATGGATTGATTGAAAAATTACAGTTACAGAACCATGTTTCAGCAGCTGTGGTGACCTATGGAAAAGCTCTCGGGGCTCATGGAGCAGCTATTCTCTGTAATGAAACAGTGAAATCTTACCTGATCAATTTTGCAAGTCCTTTCATTTATACCACATCAGCACAGGATTTCCAATGGATGAGCATCAAAACAGGATATGAATTTTTAGATCAAAATCATGAACTGGCTGAAAAACTTCAGAATAACATCAAAGTTTTCCGAAGCAGTAAATTACAGTCTCCATCGGCAGAAACAAGTCCAGTGCAGGCTATTCTAATTCCGGATAATCACAAACTGAAAGAATTACAGAACATTTTATCTGAAGAAGGATTTTTAACCTATGCTATATACAGTCCTACAGTAAAAGAAGGAAGCGAAAGGTTGAGAATATGCCTTCATAGCTTTAATACAGAAGAAGAAATTATGAAACTGACGGGAATTATTAAAGAGTTTATTTAAAGCAAAAAAGATTCAAAACCCGTAACACGAATCCCGAACCCCGAATCTCAAAACATGAAATTATTTATAACAGGAATAGGAACCGAAATAGGAAAAACAGTTTGCTCAGCCGTTTTGGTTCAGCATTTTAAAACAGAATACTGGAAACCGATACAATCAGGAGATCTGCACTATACAGACAGTCATAAAATTGAAGCATGGACAGATACCAACTTTTGTCATCCGGAAACTTACCGCTTACAACTGGCTGCATCACCACATCAGTCTGCAAGAGAAGAAAATATAACCATCAATCTGAATGATTTTCAACTCCCCAATACAGCAAATCCTCTGATTGTAGAAGGAGCAGGAGGGCTTATGGTACCCATATCAGATACTACTTTTATGATAGATCTTATTGAAGAATTAAACATTCCGACAGCATTGGTAGTCAGAAATTATTTAGGCTGCATCAATCATAGCCTGCTCTCAATTTTAGCTTTACAACAGAGAGGAATTAAGTTGGAATATTTAATTCTTAACGGAGATTTCCCCGAAGATACAGAAAGAGTGATCTGCAGTTTTATTGAAAAAGAAACAAAAATTATAAAGATTCCCGAAATCAACAGTACGGATAAGGAATCTATACAACATGCTGCAAAGCAATTAACAATAACAAAAATAGGATAATGGATACAAAAACAACATTGAGAAATAACTGGACTAAAGAAGAGATCGAGGAAATTTACCACCTTCCTCTGATGGAACTGATTTATAAAGCAGCCACAGTACACCGCGAATGGCATGATCCTTCCGAAGTACAGATTTCAACATTATTATCTATCAAAACCGGCGGATGTCCTGAAGACTGCTCCTATTGTGGGCAGGCAGCCCGTTATCACACGGATATCAAAGTACAGGCTTTATTACCTACAGAAACTGTAATTGCTCACGCCCAAAAAGCGAAAGATTCAGGATCTTCAAGATTCTGTATGGCAGCAGCATGGCGTGAAGTTCGTAATAACCGTGATTTTGACAGGGTGATTGATATGGTAAAAGGAGTCAATGATCTTGGCCTTGAAGTTTGCTGTACATTGGGAATGCTTACCGAAGAACAGGCGATCAGACTTCAGGAAGCCGGATTATATGCGTACAACCACAACCTTGATACTTCTGAACAGTATTATGAGGAGATCATCTCTACCAGAACTTTTGACAACAGGATCAATACGATCAACAATGTAAGGAAAGCAGGAATCACAGTATGTTCCGGAGGAATCATCGGACTTGGTGAAACGCATAGAGACAGAATTTCAATGCTTTTAACATTGGCAACAATGCCAAAACATCCGGAATCCGTTCCAATTAATGCATTAGCAAGGGTAGCGGGAACACCATTAGCGGATAATGAAAAAGTAGATACGTGGGAAATGGTAAGAATGATTGCCACAGCAAGAATCGTAATGCCATCTTCTATGGTGAGATTAAGCGCAGGACGTATAGAAATGACTGAAACAGAACAGGCATGGTGCTTTATGGCAGGAGCCAATTCCATTTTCACGGGAGAAAGAGAAACTTTACTGGTAACACCAAATCCGGGAGTTTCTGAAGATATGCAGATGCTGCAGACCTTAGGATTGAAACCTATGATGAAAAAAGAAACATGCTGCTAGTAAATTATAAACGATAAATAATGAGTGATGAGCTGGATTATTGGTATTATAGTGCTTATTATAAAACTGGTTTTTGAACTTTTATAAACTGCTCTATAAGTTGGAAAACGCAAAGGCGCAAAAGCTTAGTAAGCAATATTTTCTTGCGTCCTTAAATATCACACGCAATCTATAATAAAAACTTTGCGTCTTTGCGATCAATACAACATTTACGCCAACATATTCAACTAAATTATTGTTAAATCCATCTCCATCACTTATTACTTTTTAGATCAATATATGAATACATTAACCAAAGAAATCAGTCTGCAGGAGAGAGATAAAGCGGTGAACTGGCATCCGTACACGCAGATGAAAACAGCTGATGATGCCATTCCTATTGTAAAAGGAAAAGGAATTTATCTGTATGATACCGAAGGAAAAAAATATCTGGATGTCGTTTCATCATGGTGGGTAACATTGAACGGCCATTCTCATCCTTATATTGCACAACGTGTTTTTGAACAGTTGAATACACTGGAACAGGTGATTTTCGCAGGATTTACCCATGAGCCGGCAATACAGCTTTCAGAAAATTTACTGAGACTTCTGCCTGATAGCCAGGAAAAGGTCTTTTATTCGGATAACGGCTCTACCGCAGTAGAAGTTGCTTTGAAAATGTGTATTCAATATGCATACAATAAAGAGAATAAGAAAACAAAGATTTTAGCTTTTAAAAATGCGTATCACGGAGATACTTTCGGGGCTATGTCTGTAAGTGGAAAAAGCTTTTGGACAAGACCTTTTGAAAGCATGTTGTTTGAAGTTGTTTTTATAGATACACCCAATGCAGAAAATATAGAAAGCCTGCGGTTGCAGATTAAAGAACTTGCTGCTGAAGTAGCCTGCTTTATCTATGAGCCATTAGTTCAGGGTGCTGCCGGAATGCTGATGTATAAAGCAGAAGATCTTAGCCAGCTGATGAAATTCTGTAGAGAAGAAGGCGTTCTCATGATCCAGGATGAAGTTTTTACAGGGTTTGGAAGAACAGGTAAACTTTTCGCAGCAGATTATCTTACGGAAAAGCCGGATATTATGTGTTTTTCAAAAGGATTGACAGGAGGAACGATGCCTATGGGAATTACAACCTGCTCCAATGAAATTTATGAGGCTTTCCTTTCTGAAGACCGTTATAAAACCTTATTTCACGGGCATTCGTTTACAGCTAATCCTCTAGCCTGTACCGCGGCACTTGCCAGTATGGAATTACTATTGACAAATGAAACTCAAATGAATATTAACCGCATCACTCATCAACATTCAGAGTTTGTGAAAGTACTTGCTTTGCATCCTCATGTAGAAAAGGTTCGTCAGATCGGAACTATTTTAGCGTTCGATTTTAAAACCGGGAATGATACTTCTTATTTCAATGAAATAGGGAAGAAGCTTTACAATGAATTCTTACAGAGAGGAATTATTATGAGGCCGTTAGGAAATGTAATCTATCTGGTTCCTCCATATTGTATTACATCGGAAGAATTGGATTTTGTCTATCAGAATATTACGGAGGTACTGGATCAGTTTAGAGAATAAAAGATCCGGTCCGGTAATAATTATTTTTAATTTTTTAATATACCTTATAGGTTTCCAGGACCTATAAGGTTTTTATGTTGAATGCCAGTGCCGGTATTTTTTAAATATCCTGTTCTGATTTCTTCAAAATAGCAATCAATTCTTTTAATTCATCTTTATTGAATTCCAGCAAGTTCTGATTAAAATGATTGGATGGAATTTTGATATAATTCACCCATGAAGAAAGTTTTTCACGATAAACACTTCCGAATTCAATATTACTCATCGTTACAAACTTATATCTGGTTTCCTGGCCAGCCTTATCATTTTCTTTCTGTTCTACCATCTGAAGAGCCTGAATCAGTTTTCCCAATTCATTTTTGTCAATAGTAAGTGTCTTTTTGGAGATTTCACCAAAGGTTTCATATTCATACATAATTCCAAGAAAAGTATCCGATGAATTGTCAGAAATATCTTTCGTTACAATTTTTTGAATATTCAGGTTTTTAAATTTACCTAAATTGATGATTTTCTTTTCAATTAATGTTCCTTTTCTTGAATTGACAGTTAGGCCGCGGGATGTTGTGTTGGATCTTTGAATCGTTGGTGGTGGCACTATCTGTGCAGTTACCCATGTGCCTATTGCGCAGGAGATCAAAATAATGATTCTTTTCATTTGTAAAAATTGTTATTAGTTTTTTTTCAACAATATATAAAATATTTAAAAATAATTTTATCCCAATTCATTTCCCCATAAATGAAGTTCGGAAAGAATAGGTCCCAGTTTTTGTCCTTTCTCTGTTAATTTATAATAGACTTCCGGTGGGAAATTATAAACTTCAATCCTTTCAATAATAAGGTCTTCTTCCAACTGTTTCAGCTGTTCTGCCAATACTTTCTTGGAAACCCGGGGCATATTCCGCCAAAGTTCTACAAAACGTACCCGATCTTCTTCAAAAAGATTGTGCAGGATCAGAGGCTTCCATTTCCCTGAAAGAATATTCAGGCTTCTTCTTAATCCACAGTTTTTAAATTCTTCGAAATTCATAACACAGTTGAATATTTGTGGTTAACCTTTTGGTAACCTTCGATTGTTTTACCCTCATCGGGTAATAGCTTTGTTCTACAAACATACTCAAAATGAAATTACAATTATGGCGCAATGCAACATTGCTATTAAATATTGATGGAATTTCCGTCCTTGTAGATCCTATGCTGGGTGAAAAAGACTCTATGGGGAAAATGCCTATGACGGACAGTGAATTACTGAACCCACTTACAGATCTGCCTTTTAATAAAGAAGAATTAAATAAAAGATTAAAAGAAATTGATGCTGTTGTCGTCACCCATCTTCATCCTGATCATTGGGATCCTGCAGCCGTCGGACTTCTTGATAAAAATATTCCGATCATCTGTTCGGATATTATTGCAGACCACATTGCTGCACAGGGATTTACCAATATTATTGCTGTGAATAATAAGATTCAGTGGAAAAATATTGAGATATCTGCCACGAAAGGACAACATGGAACCGGAGAAATAGGAGAAAAAATGGGTATCGTAAATGGTTTTGTTTTTAAAAAAGAAAATGAATCCGTTTACATAGCAGGAGACACGATTTGGTATGATGAAATTGCATCAGAAATTGACAAACACCAACCACAGCACATTATTGTTGCCGGAGGAGCCGCCACTTTCTCTGTGGGAGATCCTATTATTATGACCAGTGAAGACATTGTAAAGGTCTGTGAATATGCACCGGATTCTACTGTTTGGGTAACCCATCTGGAAGCGGTAAGCCATTGCAGAGAAGACCGGAAATTTATTCAGGGAAAAATAACAGAAAAAGGACTCGAAAATCAATGTTTCATATTGAAAGACGGAGAAGAGGCGAGTTTGAAATAGATGTGAATAAATAACAGGAGTTATGGCTTATTTTTTGAATATTTCCTGATAAATAATTTATATGCTGTCAGTTTTTCTCTTAAATCTTGATTGGAAAGAATTATTATTGGGACACGAAGAATGGTCTTTTCTCTTGGAGATCATTCTTCGTACCATGATTATGTTCATTGCCATCATCATCGGACTTAGAATTTTAGGAAAAAGAGGGGTAAAACAACTCTCAATCTTTGAATTGGTAGTCATTATTGGCCTGGGATCGGCAGCAGGAGATCCTATGTTTAATAAAGATGTTGGAATTATTTCGTCCCTTATTGTTTTTATTGTTATTATTCTTCTATATTCTATTGTGACGCATTTTATCGGAAAAAGTAAAAGTTTTGAAAATCTGGTGGAAGGAAAATCCATCTGCCTGGTAGAAAATGGAGAATTCTCCATTAAAAACTTTCAAAAAGAAAACCTTGGGAGTGACGAATTCTTTGCAGAGCTGAGACTAAAGGGAATTTCGCAACTTGGCCAAATTGAAATGGCTATAGAAGAAATATCAGGAGAAATCAGTGTATTTTTTTTAGAAGATGAATTTGTAAGGTATGGACTTCCTATTATGCCAGGCTCATTACATAATCCGTTACGATATATTCGTGAGGAAAGACATTACTCTTGTATATTCTGTGGGTATACTGAACATAAAAGAGAGGGTAATGCCGGACGCTGCCCGAAATGCCAAAAGGAAGAATGGGTAGCATCCAGCAATAAAAGACGTGTCACCTGACCTTTGACTATCCTAATCCTCAACATATTTATTTCTCGCTGCTTTCAATCCAAAATACAGCATCAGTATTACCGCACAGCTTAACAAATAGAATGAACTGTTCCAGGAAGTATCCCAATCATGAAGTTTTCCAAACAACGGAGGCCCGAACGCTGCAATCAGATATCCTACAGACTGAGCCATTCCTGATATCTTAACGGCATTGATACTGCTTTTCGTTCTTGTAGAAAAGAAAAGAATTGACAAACTGAAAGATAATCCATTAGAAATACCAATTATCACCGCATTCCCATAAATCCACTGAGATTTCAGGAAGACAAACATCAGAGTACTTCCGAACATCAGGGTACATATAAAAAGGATCATAAGTCTTTGGTCTTTCATTTTACTGGCAATAATCGGACAGCAAAACGTCACAGGAATCATGGTAATCTGAATTACAAAAAACACCCAGCCGGAGCTTTCTCCCTGCATATGAAAATCCGCAAGAAATGAAGGAAGCCATGCTACCAGGCAATAATAAAATAAAGACTGCAGTCCCATAAAAATACTGATATTCCATGCCTGGGAAGATTTGAACATATTAAAATCTGAGGTACTGAGCGCTGTTTTAGGTGGAGCCGGATTTCTTTTGTTAAATATAAATTCCAATGATAAAACAAGGAAACCCAATGCGGCAATCACCAGCCATATTCCCAGAGAGCCTTTCCATCCAAAACCTGTCAGTTCTCCTATTTTCACGCTGAATCCTGAAGCTAAAGCTGCTGTAAGATTCATAGATACCGCAAAAATTCCTGTCATAAGACCAATCTGCTTTGGAAAATTATTTTTAACGTATCCGGGAGTAACCACATTTCCAATGCATATTCCCAAACCAATGAAGATAGAACCCAAAAACAAAAGCCATAGAGATCCGGTGATTCGCAAGAATAATCCAAAACTTAGAATAATCAGAGAATACATAAGCAGTTTACTTATTCCAAACTTATTGGAAAATCTGCTCACCAGTACAGAACAGGCGGCAAACATAAACAGGGGAATAGAAGTAAGCAGACTCACCTGAAAATTATCCAGTTTCAAAGCCTCCCTTACTTCTCCAAGTACAGGAGCAACCGCCACAATCGGTGAACGGAGATTGCTGGAAATAAGTATAACTACCAGAACATTAATAATTAATAAAACATACGAAGCATTCTTTTTTACTTCATTCTTCATCATAATAAAAACTTTTGTACAAAATTAGCACAGTAATTTTGTTTAATTTTGCCAAAGTTTTAACCTAAAACGACATGAATGCTAATGACAGTATAAAAATAGATGAACTGAAAAAGCCTTATTTTGTATGGTTTGAAGAAAACTGGGTGCATGATAATGTTCTGCATCACCATCAGAAAGGGCAGCTCGTGTATGTAGAGAGTGGTTTCCAGTATATTACTATCGAAGAAAAAATCTATCTCCTCCCTCAAAATCATGCCGTATGGATCCCACCAAATGCAGTCCATAAAACCAATTCCCATTCTGAAAAGATCAAACTGATGATCATGTTTGCGGAGATCAGTATCCAAGAATCTTTTTATCAAGAAGTGAAGGTATTTTCTGTTCCTCCGGTTTTAAAGGAAATGATAAAATATGCAGAGAAATGGTCTAAGCTGATGACTCCGGATCATCATGAAAGCCTGTTTCTGAAAGCATTGTTCAACGAACTTCCACGGTTTGTAGAACATTCACTGACTCTTCATATCAGTCTTCCTAAAGATAAACGCCTTGCTAAAGTCATAGAACATCTCCACAGTCATTACCGAAATGAGATCAAAATGGAAGACCTGAGTGATAAAGCGCTTTTATCTTTCCGTACTCTGGAGCGTATTTTCAAAAAAGAAACAGGTCTTACTTTAAGCAAATATCAGCAAATGCTTCGTATCATCAAGAGTCTGGAATATTTGAGTTCCGGAAATCTTACCATTTCAGAAACAGCTTATGAAGTAGGGTACAAGAGTGTTCAGGCTTATACCAGAAGTTTTTATTCTGTGATGAAATTCAGGCCAACTGATTTTATTAAAACCATTCAATAGTTTTTTTAATCTTTATAAAAACAGTTTGAAATTATTAAAAAAGGGGAGTTATTAACATTATAAAACTTCGTACATTCCTTTAAAGAAAAGCCATCAACCGAATTAAATAAGAAAATATTTCACATTTCGCCCGTTTTTCCACTTCATTAGTCAATATTCAATTATGATATTATTGAAAATAAAAAGGTCTCCACGGATGGAGACCTTAAAAAAACACAAATGATGAAAAAAAATTATTTCGATTCACAAATATAAACAAAAATCATGTTATGCAAAACAGTATAAGTTTATTTTTTTTAAAAATTATTGATTTTTCCTAAAAGTAATTATTTCCTAAATCTTCCTTGTTTTCTTTGAGATTCCGAAATAAGCAATGTAAAAACCTCTCCTGATAAATATAATTCGCCATTTGAAGAATTGTACGCATGTTTTTTAAGCAGAATAAAGAAATCTCAAAAAGTGAATTATTATCAGAATACGACTTTATAAAGATAATAATTAAACACACGCTTAACTCTTTTGTGATCCTACTCATAAATTCTGAAAGTTTTTTGTACTACATTGGATAAAAACCTGTCATATGAGTCCAAAGATATTTAAAGGAGTTCCTGCACAAAAGTTCGGTGGCTTCCATGATACGGAAAGCAGAAAAGTATTTGACCAGGATCTGATTCCGGAAAAGTTTAACCTATTAAAAGAAAGATTCTTTTCAGTTAATAATTGGGAAAATTATACCGGAAAAGCTTTCGCTGCATTTAAATTATATGATTTTAATGGGAATCCTGCAGACCGAGAACCTCAAAAAGGAGATTTTATCAGGATTGATATTCCTGGTCCGGGAGAACCTGAGGCTAAAGGGTATGATTGGGTAAAAATAACAGATATCTGCTTCTATCAGGACAGTTTTTCTGAAAGTATATCAATCACATGCAGACCTTCGATAAATCCTCAAAATAAAAAAAGTCGTCATATTGCCCATTTTTATAGTTCTGCAGCCAGCTCAACTTTTATGATATCCCGCAATATAGCTTATTTAAAAGCAGCCGTATACGGACGAAATGAAAGACCCAACTGGAACGCAAAGCTTCCGGATGTCATCAGAAATCTTGCTACTGCTTTAGGCGGAATGCTGGGAATTGCAAAAATACAGTGGAAACAACTTACGGATAGTTTTCTGGATTTTGATTAATGCCATTCTTCCTTTTTTGATCTAAGTCAAAGTTTTTTATCTGTTGTACCGGGACCTTTGCACCCGAATATTTTAAACAAAATTTATGAGTACAACATTAGAAAAAGGACAGACTATTAATTTCTATCAGGCAACGGCTCCTATTATCATTTCGGTATTTGCAGTTTACCTTACCATAGGAATTGCGTTGGGAGTACTTCCCAGGTTTGTTCAGAACACGTTGGGTTTTGACAGCATTATTGTAGGACTTGTGATTGGTCTGCAATCATTGTCAACACTTTTAACCCGTGCCTATTCCGGAAAAATCACAGATACCAGAGGTGCTAAGAAAAGTAAAATGTCCGGCGTAATACTGGCTGTTATTGCAGGAATTGCTTATGTCCTGGCAGTATTATTTCAGACTCAACCGATTCTGGCACTTGCTTTTCTCTTATTGGCAAGAATTATTCATGGGATTGGTGAAAGTTTTCTCGTTACAGGAGCATTAACGTGGGGAATAGGTCTTGCAGGACATTCCAGTTCGGGAAAAGTAATGACCTGGAATGGTATTGCCATGTATGCGGGAATTGCAATCGGAGCTCCCATCAGTATCTGGTTAAGTAAAGAATACAATATTTTTCCTGCTTTTCTTCTTATTGCCTTACTTCCGCTGGTAAGTTGGCTTTCCACAGCAAAACTTCCTTCTATTCCCGTAGATAAAGATCATATAAGAATGCCTTTCTACAAAGTAATTGGTACCATATCGGGTCAGGGTCTGAGCCTTGCTTTTTCATCAATGGCTTTTGGATGTATTGCTTCTTTTATTGCCTTGTTTTTCTCTCAAAAAAATTGGGGTGATGCTTCTCTTGCCTTTATGATCTTCGGAGCATGTTATGTGCTGACCAGAATTTTATTTGCTTCTTTTCCGGATAAATACGGAGGATTTACAATAGCCTTGATCTCTCTGATTATCGAAGTAGCAGGACAAATGCTGATCTGGACCTCTGCCTCCAAAACATTGGCTATTATCGGATGTGGATTGACGGGAGTAGGATTTTCATTGGTCTTTCCTGCATTGGGAGTTCTTGCCATTCAACAAGTAAAGCCCCAGATGAGAGGAACAGCACTAGGAGCCTATGTCGCATTTGTTGACCTTTCATTAGGATTGGCAGGTCCTATAGCAGGATTAATTGCCGGCTGGTTTGATTATCAGACTGTATACCTGTTCGGAGGAATCAGCTGTGTCATTGCAATGATTATTTTACTATTTAACAAAAAATAAAAATGGAATATTCCCTAATATCTCAAGTAAAAGAAACGAAAAAAATACGTTCTGTATTTACCGTTAAAAAGAAACTCTTTATTACACCGCATTTAATCCGTGTCATATTTAATATTGATAAAAAACAGACTGAACTATTGGCTAACGTTAAGTCAGGATCTAATAATAAAATATTTATACCCGCTGAAGAAGAAAACATAGCTCTCATCAGAACGTATACCAACAGAAAAATTGACCTTGAAGAAAAGGAACTGAGCATTGATTTTGTAGCTCATGGTGATAACGGTCCGGCTTCTGCATGGGCATTGAAGGCCAATCCAGGTGATGTATTGGAAATAGGAATGAAAGAAAGCACAAAACCTTTAATTCCGGATGCTGATTTTTATCTGATGGCAGGAGACGCAACGGCTCTGCCTGTGACTTGTGCCATCGCAGAACAGTTTCCTTCCTACGTAAGAGCAAAAATAATATTGGAAGTGGCAGGTAAAGAGGACGAACTGATCTTATGTTCGGCAGCAGATTTATCTGTAGAATGGCTGCACAATCCTCATCCTGAGCAGGGAAGCATGCTTGCCGAAGTGGTGAAATCTGTTCAGTTTCCATCAGGTGTATTGAAAGAATATGTTTACATCGCTGCAGAATATACTACTGTACATGAGCTTCGCACCTATTTTAAAACAAACCTGAAATGGGACACCCAAGCCCTATACGCCTGTTCCTATTGGAGAGCAGGGCAACCGGAAGGAAAAACTTCTGAAAGCACTTAAGAAGCAGGAACAGCAATAAGTTTTTAACATATTTATTGCTACATTTGCGGTGACTGATTTAAATAAATGGAAGACGTATTAGTTTCATATATTAAAAGCAAAATATCAATAACAGATGAAGAATTGAAAGTTATTCTTTCTTATTTCAAACCTGTCAAATTAAAAAAGAACGAGCTTCTCGTTACCAATGTTCATTCTCCCAAAAAAACATTCTTTGTTGTAAAAGGCTGTTTACGGATATTTTACATTAATAAGGAAGGGCAGGATTCTACAAGATATTTTGCTTTTGAAAATCAGTTCGCTACAGCGCTTCATACCTTTATTACTTCGGAACCTTCTGATGAACTTCTTCAGGCAGTAGAAGATTCAGAGGTCTATTATATTACCCATCAGGATTTTTATCATTTATTGGACATTATTCCTCAATGGGAAAAATTTTACAGAATTTATATTGAAATTGCCTGTATTGCCAACACTAAAAGGCTGATGTCTTTTATGGTGCAGGATGCTCTTGAAAAATACAAACAGTTACTGGAAGAAAATCCGATTATTGTACGCCGGCTTTCCAACAAACTGGTGGCTTCCTATCTTAATATCTCACAGGAGACACTGAGCAGACTAAAGTCAAGGCTTTGATTTTTTGTTTGATAAACCTAACATTTTTACGAAGAGTTATTAATTATTTAAACTGCTTTTAAACTGGCTAAAATTCTCAAAAAATTAATACTAAAGCCCATTCAGAAAAAATTTAAGCCCTATATTTGCACTCATGTTAAAATGGTTCTCCATATTATGTTCAATGATGTATGTGCTGGCTACCACCAATGCGGGGGAAGTACTGAAAGTGCCTATGTTTGTGGAACATTTCATGGAATACCATGGAAGCTTTTCAGAATTTGTAATGGAGCACTATGATAACCACAAAGAGGATTCAGACTGGGATACCGATCAGAAACTGCCTTTTATCAATCCTCCTATCGTACTTACCGTACACGCACAGCTTCCGGAGCTTTCATTCGAAATAAAAAAACCTAAGGAAATTACTGTTTCAAAGAAAAGCAGTATTTACAAGGAAAAAGACTTTTCCAACCAATACCTTTCTCAGATTTTCCAGCCACCGCGGCTTTCTTAATCAACTTCACATTGAAAATTAATGCTTTATGTTCTTACCTAAAGCAGTGAATTTTTGTTACATATCAATTAATTCGTAATGCATTGTATTGATGCTTAAGCCTTAACCAAAGAAGTTACAAATGCATGTTTTGATACTTTAAGTTTTGGGAGCATTTCAGCTTTTATAAAGCATTCCGGATTACCATTAATCTTTTTTCCATGTTAAATAAAATTATTGAGTTTTCTGTAAAGAATAAACTCATCATTGCTCTGTTTACTGTGGCTCTCATCCTCTTTGGAGTCTATGAAACCACTAAACTTCCTATTGATGCCCAGCCGGACATCACCAATAATCAGGTTCAGATCATTACTACTGCTCCTTCATATGGTGCAGCAGATATAGAACGTCTTGTTACGTTTCCTATCGAACAGGCTACCAGCAATATCAGCGGAATTACAGAGCTGAGAAGTTTCTCCCGTTTCGGACTTTCATTAGTGACGGTAGTTTTTGATGATAAGACGGATGTGTATTGGGCGCGTCAACAGGTTCAGGAACGGCTGCAGCTTGTTCAGGACAATATACCGACAGGAATCGGTAAGCCGGAATTAGGGCCTATTTCAACAGGGTTGGGAGAGATTTTCCAATATGTGGTAAGAGCCAAAAAAGGATACGAAAATGTATATGACGAAACAGAACTGAGAACCATTCAGGATTGGGTGGTCAGAAGACAGCTTTTGGGAACAAAAGGTGTGGCAGATGTAAGCAGTTTCGGAGGAAAACTGAAACAGTATGAAATTGCCATTAATCCTAATAAATTACAGGCATTTAACATCAACATCAATGATGTTTTTGCAGCACTGGAAAAGAATAACCAGAATACCGGAGGTGCATATATTGAAAAGAAAGAAACCGTTCTGTTTATCCGCAGCGAAGGACTACTGGGAAGTACAGAAGATATTGGAAGCATTCAGGTAGCGGAAACTAAAGAAGGAATTCCCGTGCATATTAAAGATGTAGCGTCTGTCAAGATCGGTTATGCGACAAGGTATGGTGCTATGACCTATAATGACACCGGAGAAGTATCCGGAGCAATTGTTCTGATGCTGAAAGGAGAAAATGCCAATGTCGTTATCGGAAATATTAAACAAAGACTGGAGAAAATCCAGGAATCATTACCGGAAGGAGTGGTGATTGAGCCTTTCCTTGATCGCGCTAAAATGGTGAACAATACCATCAGTACTGTAAAAACAAACCTGATGGAAGGGGCTTTGATCGTTGTTTTCATTCTGGTATTATTTTTAGGAAATTTCAGAGCAGGATTACTAGTGGCTTCCGTTATTCCTTTGGCCATGCTTTTCGCCATTATCATGATGAATATTTTCGGGGTTGGAGGAAATCTGATGAGTCTTGGAGCGCTGGATTTCGGTCTTATTGTAGATGGTGCTGTCATTATTGTGGAAGCCGTGCTGCATCAGCTTGCTCATAAAAAGTACTTTGGGAAAGACAATATGCTCACAAAAAAAGAAATGGATGATCAGGTTTCAGGCTCTGCGACCAAAATGGTTAACAGTGCAGTTTTCGGACAGATTATTATCTTAATTGTATATCTTCCGATTTTTACCCTGCAGGGAATTGAAGGAAAAATGTTTAAGCCTATGGCTCAAACTGTTGCCTTTGCCCTGATCGGAGCATTTATTCTTTCCCTGACTTATATTCCGATGATGAGTTCTCTGGTATTAAGCAGAAAGAAAAAAGAAAAAGAGAACATCTCGGACCGCGTCATGGGTAAAGTGGAAACCGGACATCAGCGATTACTGATGAAAGCTCTTAAATTCAGAAAAACTATCATTATTGGTGTGCTAATCCTGTTTGCAGGTGCTGTTTTTATCCTTTCCAGAATGGGTGGAGAATTTATACCATCTTTGGAGGAAGGCGACTTTGCTGTCGAAATGAGAATTCTTCAGGGAAGTAATATCAATGAAACCAAGAAAGCCACTACACAGGCGGCGCATATTCTTTTAACACAGTTTCCTGAAGTAGAAAAAGTAGTCATGAAAATTGGAAGTGCAGAAATTCCCACGGAACCAATGGCAATGGATTCCGGAGATATGATCGTCGTTTTAAAGCCTAAAAAGGAATGGACCTCTGCAACGACATTTTCTGAGCTTTCTGACAAAATGAGCAAAGCTTTAAGCATTATTCCGGGGCTGACAACCAGTTTTCAATTTCCTGTACAGATGCGTTTCAATGAGCTGATGACCGGAGCAAGGCAGGATGTAGTCTGCAAGATTTATGGTGAAGACCTGGACAGCCTTGCCGCCTATGCAAAAAAGATGGGAAGCATCATCAACACCGTAAAAGGTGCTCAGGATCTATATATCGAACCAGTAGTAGGTGCTCCGCAGGTTGTGATTGATTATAACCGTTCGGAACTTTCCCGATACAATATTTCAGTGGCGGACATCAACAGGGTAATTAATATGGCTTTTGCAGGGCAGACCGCAGGTGCTTTGTATGAAGGCGAGAAAAAGTTTGATATCGTTGTCCGCATGGATAATGAACATAAAAAAGATATTACCAGCATTCAGAATCTTTTGGTTCCAACTTCTTCAGGAGAACAGATTCCTTTGTCACAATTGGCTAAAGTAGAGCTTAAAAACAGTCCGAACCAGATTCAGCGGGAAGATACTAAAAGAAGGATTATTGTAGGTTTTAATGTGAGAGGAAGAGATGTCCAGAGTATTGTTGAAGAACTTAAGCAAAAAGCAGATAAAAACCTGAAACTATCACCAGGATACACTGTTTCTTATGGAGGTGCTTTTGAAAACTTAAATGAAGCCAAAGCCAGACTGGGAATCGCAGTTCCTATTTCGTTAGTAATGATTTTCCTGCTCTTATTCTTTGCTTTCGGTTCTGTAAAACACAGCTTGTTAATCTATACTGCTATTCCATTATCTGCGATAGGAGGGGTGTATTTTCTGGCATTGAGAGGAATGCCTTTCAGCATCAGTGCAGGTGTAGGATTCATTGCATTATTTGGAGTTGCCGTACTTAATGGAATTGTTTTGATATCAGAATTTAACCGATTGAAAAAGAATGGAATAGCCAACACCAGCAGAATTGTACTCATAGGGACAAAAATCAGGCTTCGCCCGGTTCTAATGACTGCGTTTGTAGCTTCTCTGGGGTTTCTTCCCATGGCCATTAGCAACGGTGCAGGAGCAGAAGTACAGAGACCTCTGGCAACGGTGGTGATCGGAGGATTAATGCTTGCGACTCTTTTAACCTTGTTTGTCCTTCCAATTTTATACGTCCTCTTTGAACATATTAATAAAGATAAAATGAAATTCTCAAAAAAAACCAACTATAAAAAACTGTCTGTTTTCTTACTGATGATCTCCTTTGGAAGCTATCAGGCTCAGGAAAATATTACCTATGATCAGGCTTTGGAAAAAGCATACCAGCAGAATGGTACTCTTAAAAATTCAAAATTACTCTCAGATTATCAGGAAAAACTGAAAGCCAGTTATCTGGATATTCCCCAGACGGAAATTACCGGAGGATTTGGCCAGATTCAGGGCGAGGAAACGGATAATTCATTCGGAATCACTCAAAGATTCAGTTTTCCAACGGTGTATTCAAAAAGAAAACAAATGCTGGATGCCGAATGGTCTGCCAGTGTCATCAATCAGAATCTGACCAGGGCACAGCTTACCAAAGAAGTAACAAGTGTTTTCTACAGGATACTGGTGCTTCAGGAGAAGAAAAAAGTGCTGGAATACATCAGCCAGCTTTACAATAATTTTGCAGATAAAGCCGGATTAAGATTAAAAAAAGGGGAAGCCAATATTCTGGAGGAATCCACCGCTGAAATTCAGAAAGAACAGATAAAAGTACAACTGAATACCCTTGAAAATGATCTGAATATCGCAAAGCTTCAACTCCAATTATTGCTACAATCTACAACAACTTATCAACCTATTGCTGATCAGCCCAGGATGAATATTGGTCTACAGATTTCAGAAGAAATGGTACAACAGCACCCTGAGCTTCAATATCTGCAGCAGCAGATCAAAGTAGGAGAGGCAGAAGTACAGCTTGAAAAAAGCAGGCTGCTTCCGGATCTTCTTATAGGATACACCAATCAAAGTATGAAAAACATCAATAATAATCGGTTCAATTCGGTTCAGGTAGGAGTAGGAATTCCACTGTTCACCAAAGGACAGAGAGCTTTGGCAAAGGCAGCACAGGCAAAAATAGCCATCTCCGAAAATCAGTACCAGAGAAAAGAAATTGAACTTAAAAACAGATTGAAACAACAGTTAACTACCTATATGAACCAACAGCAGATCATTGAAAATTATGAACAAAAACAGCTTCCAAAATCCGAAACTATTCTAAAAACTGCTCAGAAACAGATGGAGGTAGGAGAAATAGATTATCTGGACTGGGTAATCCTGGTGAATCAGGCCGTAAAAACCAAAGCAGATTATATTGATCAGCTTGAAAAACTGAATCAGATCGGAGCTGAACTTCAATTCTTAATTTCAAAATAATATCAACATGCATTTCAAGAATATATCCCTATACAGCGTGGTTTTCATCCTTACTTTATCTTCATGTTCTGGAAAAAATGAGGAGGAAAAAGCGGTGTATGAAAACACGAAATTTTCTAAGAACGACAAAAACTCCGTTCATCTTACAGAAAAACAGATTCAGTCTGTAGGATTAACCACAACCAGTATTCAGAACAGGAATATGGAAAAACTGGTGAGATTAAACGGAAAGGCAGAAATTGCACCATCGCATATCAGTTTAGTTTCCAGTATTATGGGTGGACATATCAAAACGATCAATATCATTAATGGAAGTCATTTCAGCAAAGGACAAGTGCTTGCAGTAGTGGAAGACCCTCAGTTTATACAATTGCAGCAGGATTATCTGGTGACCAAAGCTCAGCTCGAAGCGGCAAGACTGAATTTCAACCGTCAGAAAGATTTGAATACAAGCAAAGCCAGCAGTGACAAAACCCTACAGACTGCTCAGGCAGATTATTCTACTTTGAATGCTACTTTAAAAGGACTTGAGGAAAAACTGAGAATCATCGGAATTAATGCCAAAGGTCTGACTACCGGAAATATCAGAAGTAAAATCAACATTTATGCTCCTTTTACAGGTTTTGTAAGTAAAATTCTTGTGAATAACGGGCAGTATATCAATCCGGCAGATACATTATTTGAGCTGATTAATCCAGCTGGATTACTTTTAGAATTAAAGGTTTTTGAAAATGATGTGAATGATGTAAAAGTGGGGCAGGAAATTCTCGTATATAACAATCAGAATCCGGATGTGAAATCCAATGCTAAAATTGTCAGCGTAGTTCCCAGTATTGAAAACGGAGGTTCTGCAACGGCAATTGCCAGATTATCTTATGTGAATACTGAATTTGTAAAAGGAATGTATGTGAATGCCGAAGTGAATATCAGCAGTCGTTATACAATGGGACTTCCTAACGAGGCTGTAGTGTCTTTTGAAAATAAAAATTATGTTTTTGAAGATCTTGGAAAATCCAATTACAAAATGATTCCAGTGGTCACCGGAATTGCTGACGATCAGTTTACGGAGATTGTAAAAGCAGATGCTTTAAAGGATAAGAAAATTGTACAGAAAGGAGCCTACAGCCTTCTGATGATGCTTAAAAACAAAGCAGAATAATTAAAGTGAAATCATAAAAGTCACAAAAGCTTTTGTGACTTTTGCGGTTAGAATAAAACAGACAAGAAGAAAAGATCAGTTATTCAGCTGATCTTTTTTTATTTTAAACAATTCAAAAAAATGACATTTGACATGTTTTCAATAATTAAAATACTATTTGACGCATAATTCATTTTAAAATAATATTTTTAAGAAGTGAATAGTTGTAAAGATTTTTAGATGAACAATAAAAAACTTTTATCAAAACTTTATGACACAAAAACCTTTGCACAATTTCCATATTCCGGTAATGGGACTGGCTTATACCATAGACAGCCCGATTCGTGTTGCCCAGTATGGAATTTCTTCCGTCATCTCTATTATTGATGATGAAATCCTGGAAAAAATGAAGAACTTTTACAACAAAAAGTTCAATCTTGACTATTTCGGGATCTCAACAAAAACAGAAGATTACAGAGCAAAAAGAGTTACCGCTTATCTGGATATGGTAGACGATATCGTGAATGAAAAATTTGAATCTTTCAAACAGGAAATCAGCAAAAACAAGGAAGCTTTGAAGGAATTCATGGCTATGCTTCCGAATACTTCAGATCTAAAAAACAGCCTTCAAAACCTTGTCAATCAAAAAGATAACTGGAGTTCCAATATCAAGAACTTCATCGAATCGAATTTAAAACCGGGAAGTATTGATGTCAATATCATGACGAAAGTAGATAAAGACAACTATCAGAATAATGAACAGCTTCCTGTAATGTATAACGATGCGCATGCTTCACTGCGTGGATTTGCCAAAAGTAAGCTATCATCATCAATGGTTCTTTCTGCAGGCATGAATCCCCGTTTGTACAGCTATATGGAAGAGTTTGAAGATTTTTTCCCGGACGAACACGGAAACATTAAAAAGAAAATTATCCTTAAAGTAAGCGATTTCCGTTCGGCTATGATTCAGGGAAATTTTCTGGCTAAAAAAGGATTATGGGTTTCAGAATACAGAATAGAATCCGGACTGAATTGCGGAGGCCATGCATTTGCTACTGAAGGAATGCTTCTCGGGCCTATCATGGAGGAATTCAAACAGAAAAAAAACGATCTGATCCAATCAGCTCACGCCTTAATGACAGCTGCTTTGGAACAAAAAGGGAAGCATGTAGTTTCCGAACCTTTAGAAATGAAAATTACCGTTCAGGGTGGAGTAGGAACTTCTGAAGAACATGAGTTTTTATTGGCTAATTATAATGTAGACAGCGTAGGATGGGGTTCTCCGTTTCTACTGGTACCCGAAGCAACATCGGTAGATGCAGAAACCAGGAATTTACTTGTACAATCAAAAGAGCAGGATTTCTATCTGAGTAATATTTCGCCATTGGGAGTACCTTTCAATACTGTAAAAGGTACATCTAATGAAGTATTGAAGTTTGAAAAAGAAGCAAAAGGGAAATATGGAAGTTCTTGTCCTAAAAAACTTCTCGCACTAAGCAAAGAATTTTCTCCGGAAGGAACCTGTACCGCTTCCAGAAAGTTTCAGGATATCAAACTGAAAGAGCTTTACGAAAATAAAGATGCATTCACTGAAAAAGAATTCAATAAAAGAAAATCCGAAATTACCGATAAAGCCTGCCTGTGTGTAGGACTTGTGAATGCGGCATACATGGAACAGAACCTTGAAATTAAAGGTGAAAAGCAAGGCGTTGTGATATGTCCGGGACCTAATATTGCCTTTTTTGATAAAGAAGTTTCTCTTTCGGAAATGGTAAAACATATCTACGGAAATACCAATATCCTTTCAGATAACCAACGGCCGAATATGTTCATCAATGAATTGAAAATGTATGTGGATTATCTGAGAAAGGAAATCACCGAATCTACTGCACAGATTACCCATTCGCACACAAAAAAATGGAATGCTTTCAGGAAAAATGTTCTTGAGGGTATCGAATATTATCATGAGCTTTTTAAAGCATCACCATTCTTCAGCAACGGTTTGTCAACCATTCATCATCAGTTACAGGAATATAAACTTCAGCTTATCGCTATTGAAATTCCTCAGGTTGAAAAATAACCGTATTTTTAATTGATAGATAATAAAAACAGCTTTTACATGGCTGTTTTTATTTTTTCTGTTACTAATGAAATCACATGTATTTCTGTTAGAAGCGGCAAAGGTCTAAGAACATTTCAACTTTAATCAATGTAAGATTTTCAGAAAGAGCTATAAAAATAAATAGTATTCAATTGTATCGGAGATAAAATCTTTGTATCTTAAAGCAGTTAGCTTTTAAATTATTTGCGCTTTCCAACACATTCAAGTAATAAAAAACTTAGGAAACATCAGCATTCCCATTTATAATAACTATGGCTGGAATGGTCATTTTGAATATTTTCCAGGCTTAATATTCCCTACCTTAGAGGTCACTTAGTAAAATTATTTTTATGGAAAAAAGAAAAATCAAAAACACCGATTTGACGATTGCACCCATCAACTTCGGAGGAAATGTTTTTGGATGGACATTGGACGAGAAACAGTCTTTTGATATACTGGACCGCTTTGCTGAAGCAGGATTCAATTTTATAGATACTGCAGATACCTATTCATGGTGGGTGAATGGAAAAGGCGGACAGTCTGAAGAGATCATCGGAAAATGGATGAAGAGCAGATCTAACCGTAATGATATCGTTTTAGCTACGAAAGTAGGCTCAGAAACGAAAGAACATGGCTATGATATCAGCAAAAAACATATTCTTAAATCTGTAGATGAGTCTCTGCAAAGACTTCAGACGGATCATATTGATCTCTATTATACACACTTTGATGACAATACTACTCCTGTAGAAGAAACTCTTTCTGCTTATGATGAGATCATTAAGGCTGGAAAAGTACGTTATATTGCGGCTTCCAACTTATCTCCGGAACGTTTGAAAGCATCATTTGAAGCTGCAGAAAAGAATAGCCTTCCTAAATATGTTGCGTTACAGCCTCATTACAATTTAATGGAAAGAGAAGGATTTGAGCAAAATTATGCTCCTCTGGCAGAGCAGTTTGATTTAAGTGTATTTCCTTATTGGTCTTTGGCAGCAGGTTTTTTAACGGGTAAATACCGTGATGAAGCAGATCTGGCAAAAAGTGCAAGAGGTGAGGGCGTAAGAAAATACTTAAATCCTAAAGGACTGGAAGTATTAAAAGCGCTGGATCAGGTAAGTGCAAAGCATCATACAACGCAGGGAACCGTTTCTCTGGCATGGCTGTTATCTAATCCTCTGATTACAGCACCCATTGTAAGTGCTACCAGTGCTTCCCAGCTTGAAACGGTCTTCAATGCACCAAAACTTGTTCTGGATCAGGAAGATATTGAGCTGCTGAATAAGGCGAGCAACTAAATTTTTCAACTTTCATTACAGATTAAAAATTAAATCCGTTCATTGCTGAACGGATTTTTTATGATTCAATGGCGAAAACCACCCCGTCAAAAAATCTTTGAATTTTCGCCACCCTTCCGGAGGAGGGGAATGGAGTTCTTCAGTTGTGATATTCTTCTCTCAATATTAATCGGAATATTCCTTCAGAAGCTGTCTGTAGCTCATTAATATTGAGGATTTTGAGATAAAACCGATGAAATCATTGGTATCACTTACTACAGGGAGATTCCATACACCTGTATCATCAAAGGTCTGAAGAATATCCAGGGGTTTATTTTCACGGTGAAGAACGGCAGGCGGTGCTTTCATGATCTGGGTAACCGTCTGGGACGTTTCGATTTCTTTGTTAAAAAGATAAGGCCTAATGTCATCCAGCGTCAGAACTCCTTTGAGCTTTCTGTTCTCATCCACAACGGCGAAAATATTTTTATTACCATTCTTTACCATTTCAAACAGTTCTGTAACAGAAGCATTCTGATTGATCGTTTGCGAATATTTATCAATAAAGTCTTCGGTTCTTAAAGCAAACAGAAGGTTTTTGTCATGTTTATTTGTGAATATTTTTCCTTCATCTGCCAATGATTTCAGTTCAGGAGAAATCGGGGAAAACCACTTTGCAATGAGATAGGATATGATGGAAACTATCATCAGAGGAATAAACAAATCATATCCGAAACTTGATTCTGCGATCAGAAAAATAGCGGTAAGAGGAGCATACAGAACTCCACTCATAGCACCAGCCATACCTACGAGGACAAGATTAGTCATCGGAACATCTGTAAAACCAATATGCTGACAAATTAATGCAAATAAGTAGCCTAAAGTTCCTCCTGCAAAAAGAGAAGGAGCAAAGTTACCTCCATTTCCACCACTGAATATCGTAAATGAGGTGGCAAAGGCCTTTAAAAGCAATACCAGAACCAAAAATATGATAATGGTCCAGTCTCCGATCTCAAAATACCTGAAAAAACTATTTTCAATAATAGAGTAGGTATTTCCATTGGTGAAAGCTTTTACCGTTTCATATCCTTCCCCGAACAAAGGAGGAAAAAGTACGCATAACAGGGAAAGTACAGCTCCTCCGAACATCGCTTTACGCATTCTTGAAAGCTGAAGACCTTTTATAAAATGTTCTACTTTCTGAGAAATAATCACAAAATAGCGGGCATACAATCCTGTAACAATCCCTAAAATAAGATAATACGGAACATTTTTATAGTTGAAAGGGTCTCTGGTATAAAATCTGAAAAGAACATCTTCCTGAAGCAAAATCCTTGATAAAAGACTTCCGCAGACCGCAGCAACGACCAACGGAATGAAATCGGTAAAAACCACTCCGGTTAAAAGAATTTCAAAGGCAAACATAATCCCCGCAATAGGAGCATTGAAAGCAGACGCAATCCCGGCAGTAGCTCCTGCAGCAAGCAATAAAGTACGTTCTTTATAGCTCAGTCTGTACGTTTGGGCATAGTTTGAACCAATAGCGGCTCCGGTAACGGCAATAGGACTTTCCAATCCTGCAGAACCTCCCAATCCTACGGTAACAGCACTTTGTATCACCTGGGAATACATTTTAACGGAAGCTACGATACTGGAATTCTGTGCAATTTCGTATAAAATAGCTCCAATACCTTTACGATCCTGACCTTTAAACAAAGTTAAAACGATCATCGTTGTCAGAACAATTCCTAAAAAAGGAAAAACAATATAGAATAAAATCTGATATTCAAAATGAACTTTATTGGTAATGAAATAATGGATATTATGCACCAGTGTTTTCAGGATAACTCCCGCAAGACCAGCTGTGCAGCCCACCAGAATTCCGGAAAGAACAAGAAATTGGTTTCTGCTCAGTCTGTTGTTCAGCCAATGCAGAATAAGCTCATAACTGCGTGCTTTTTCCAGTCCGTATTTCTGGAAATCTCTTTTAAATTTAAGGAAACTGAGGTACTTTTTTTTGTTGTGAATTTTCACCTTGGAAATATTTTAACTATCATCAGATTGATACAGTTCTGTAAATTTATGAAATATATCACAAAAAATATAGTAAAGAGACTTTTTCAAAATATATCAATGAAAGTTTATTTCTATCAACCTTATCTTATTTCTTTAGATTTCCCTGAAAAAATGAACCCAACAGCCAGTGCTCCAAGGATTCCTGCACCTGCCAGAATTAATGGTTTCTTAGGAATAGAAAATAGCGTTTTCCCGTCAATTCTCATACTTCCTGTAGAAGGGTTCTGTACATTTCCTCCGGTATTTTCATCTTTATTGGCTTTTCTCATTAACATTCTCACCCCAGTGGAAGATGCATAACGAATTATTCCAGGAAACAATTCATACAAATTTTTAAAAACTACTGCTGACCAGTCGGGATAAGAAGCTTCAATTGGATTTTTGGCTGTTTTTACAATTGAAGCTGCCAGTTTACGAGGATCAAACGCAGGAGGAGGTGTGCTGAGTTTTATCCCTGAATAATTGGCAGCATGTTCTATTCCTGATGATTTCTGAAAACCGGGATAAAGCGCACAGATATGTATATCAGGAAAGTCTGAAACTTCACCCTGCAAAGTTTCTACCATTCCGCGCACACCAAATTTCGAGGCTGTATATGCTGTTCCATAAGGTGCCGGCATCCATCCGCCAATAGAAATATTATTCAGTAAGACTCCTTTTTTCTGTTTTTTGAAAACAGGAAGCACTGCATGTGCCGAATGCATATATCCCAAAAGGTTTGTTTTAACAATCTGATCACTGACATCAACTGGAATTTCCTCAAATTTACCAAATGCCAACACTCCCGCATTATTGACCCAATAATCAATTTTTCCGGTGAATTCAAGGGTTTCCTTGACAAGGTTCTGAACATCTTCTGCAACAGAAGTATCTGTAGGAACAGCAAGCACTGTTGCTCCCAGTTTCCTGCATAATTCTGCAGTCTCTGTAAGCGCTTTTTCTCCTCTTGCTGCCAGCACAAGATCAGCTCCCTGTTCTGCAAATGCCTCTGCCGTAGCCTTACCAATTCCGCTTGAAGCACCTGTGATAACGACTGTTTCTCCAAAAAATGGTGGTCTTCTTTGATTTTTCATAATATGATGGATTTAAGTGTTCTTATTTTTTTATCATGATCCGTTTTCTGTATTTCTTTTTGGAAAAAGTATAAGCCTGATGGATGGGTTATTGGTAATAAATAATCTGAACCAGTCCATCGCAAGTTGAAGTTTATTTTTAAACCCTACCAGCGGAATGATGTGGATGAAAAGCCAGGTAAGCCATGCTATAAAACCGTTAAAGGAATTTTTCGGAAGATCTACTACCGCATTGTATTTAGAAATAATGGCCATGCTGCCTTTGTCATTATACCTGAATTGCTCCAGCACTTTTCCATCTTCTATCCGTTTAAAATTGGCAGCGAGGTTTTTACTTTGCTGAATGGCGACCTGAGCCAGCTGAGGATGTCCTTTAGGATATTTTTCTTCGGAAATCATCAGACAAATATCTCCCAACGCATAAATATTGGTAGTTCCGGTTACTTTATTATAGTCGTCCACCAGTATTCTTCTGCCTTTTCCAATAGTTTCTTCCGGTAATCCTGGAATTTCTTTTCCAATAACTCCTGAAGTCCAGATCAGGGTTTCCGTTTCAATAGAGCTTCCGTCACTTAAGATGACTTTATTATCCGTATAATCCTTTACAGAGACATTCAAAAGGATTTTCACTCCTAATTCTTTCAACTTATCATAAGCCGTTTTCTGAGCCAGCTGGCTCATGGGCGAAAGTAAAGTAGGCAAGGCATCAATAAGATAGAGATTAGAAAGTCCGAGCTTGATTTCCGGATATTCTTTCTGGGCAATATATTTTCCCATTTCTGCCAACATTCCTGCGAGTTCTACTCCCGTTGGTCCTCCTCCTGCAATAACAATATTCTGAAGTTTTTCGGCTTCTTTAATATTTTTATTTCTGGCCGCTTCTTCCAGAGTCAGTAGAATATGATTCCTCAGATAGAGTGCTTCTTCTATGTTTTTCATCGGAAGAGCACACTTTTTTACATTTTCCATTCCGAAAAAATTAGACTCTGTGCCCAATGCCAGAACCAGATAATCATAGCTGAGATTTCCGGTATCTGTTTCTATTGTCTTATTTTCCGGATGTACTCTGATCAGGCTTCCCATGTGAAATTTCACATTTTTATTATTTGAAAACAGTTTTCTGAAAGGATAGCTGATATTGGAAGCTTCTATAAACGAAGTAGCTACCTGATAGATAAGCGGCGGAAAAAAATGATAATTGTTTTTATCAACCAGCGTTATTCTGAACCTTTTATCATTCTGAAGAGACTTGATAAGATTAATACCCGCAAATCCTCCTCCTACGATTAGAATGTGCTTTTTCATAGTATGTGATTATTTCAAATGGTGTACTGAATTTCATTCAATAACAAGACCAAAAGAACGACAAAACAAATATTTAACATAATCTATAAATTGCCAAAACAGCCTTAATATCAGCTCTCATTAAGAATTTCAGGTTTCAACAGGTATTTTCTTTTTAACGTTTCATTCACTGCCAGCACGATGTTTGTACTTTACTGATCATCCAACACTTTAAATATTTCATATATGAAATCACACATTTTAACCGAAAAGCACCAACTGGGAATAGGGGGTGTAGCAATAGGAACAGCTTTTGAAAATATCACAGATGAACAGGCTCATGAAATACTGCAGGCAGCCTGGGATATCGGAATCCGGTATTATGATACTTCTCCATGGTACGGATTGACCAAAAGTGAACGGAGATTTGGAAATTTCCTTAAAGATAAAGACAGGGATGACTTTATTTTCTCAACCAAAGTAGGAAGGCTTTTTCATCAGGTTCCTGAATCTGATGTTCCTCCAACCATGTGGAAAAAACCTCTTGATTACGACTTCCTGCATGATTATACAGCCGACGCCGTACAGAAATCTATTGAAGACAGCCTTCAAAGAACCGGATTGAGTCATATTGATATTGTTTATGTCCATGACCTTTCTGAAGATCAGGTAGGAGATCGTTATCCTTATTTTCTGAAGCAGGCGAGAAACGGTGCTTTTAAGATACTTTCTGAACTTCGTGATCAAGGAGTAATAAAAGCCTGGGGAATGGGTGTTAATAAGATAGAACCTATTTTAGACTGTATTGAATCTGCTGATCCGGATATCTGTCTTTCGGCCACACAATATTCTATTCTTGAACATGAAGATGCTGTGGACCGCCTTCTTCCGACTGTTAAAAATGCTGGGGTAAAATTGGTTTCGGGAGCAGGGTACAATTCAGGCTATATAGCAGGAAGAGAACGTTATAATTATAAAGATGTAATTCCAAAAGGAATGTATGAAAAGCGGAAAAAAATGAGTTCTCTTGCTGAAAAATACAATATAAGCCTTATTGATGCCGCACTGCATTTTGTACTGGCCGCTGATGAATTTGCTTCTATTATTCCTGGAGCCAGCCGGCCTGAGCAGGTGAAAGATAATATGAATGCCTTGCAAACCAATATTCCTGCCGAATTCTGGAAAGAATTAAAAAATGAGGGACTGATTTATGAAAAGGCGCAGGTTCCTGAGTAAATGAAGGTAACCATTATCGTTAACTAACTCAAAAGCCCGATTCAGGAAAGAATCGGGCTTTTCTTTATACTACCTTTGCTTTACGGATTATTTTTGCCAATAGGCCTGGAAAAAATCGTTTCAGGTAAACAGCCATCACTTCTTTACCGCCTATCGCTTGTTGTCTTTTCTGTTTCTCTATGGCATAAAGCATTTTTTTTGCGAAGATATCTACGGGCATGCCATTCTTCGTAGCATCATCCATCGTGCCCTGTAATGAACCGTCCCCGGTAACAGCATTAATAGAAATATCAGTCTGAATAAAACCCGGACAGATCACCGTAATCTTAATATTCTGGCTGAATAATTCTGCCCTCAAGGCATCAAAAAATCCATGTAAAGCATGTTTTGCACCGGCATATCCGCTTCGCATAGGAGCACCGAAAATTCCCATTAGACTTGATACAACGGCAATCTGTCCTCCTTTATTTCGGATCATATAAGGCAAAACAGCCTTTGTAAGAGCTACTGTTCCTATATAATCAATATCGATAAGCTGTTTATCTACTTCAATATCGGTTTCCATGGCTAATGAGCGTTGTGACAATCCTGCATTATTGATCAGAATATCAATCCTTCCAAATTTTTCTTTTGCTTTTGCTGCAATGGAAGGCATTTCTTTATAATTTTTAAGATCTAAAGGGATGACCGCATATCTGTCTCTGCTCAAACAAGCTTTCTCAGCAACGGAATGAAGCTGGCCCTCTTTTCTGGAAGAAAGAATAATTTTTGCATTGCTGTTCTTGCAAAGCTCTTTCACTAAAGCTTCTCCAATGCCTGATGATGCACCTGTAATCCAAATGACTTTATGATTAAAATAATTACTCATATTCATTAGTATTTAATTTTAAAGTCTGGCAATATATTGTCCGGCTTTCATTCCTGAAAAGATGCAGCCTCCCAAAAATGTTCCTTCCAGAGCTCTATAACCATGCATTCCGCCACCGCCAAAGCCCGCAGCTTCTCCTGCAGCATACAATCCTTCAATGATGCTTTCATCCTCTCTCAATACCTGACCATTCAGATTGGTTTTTATTCCGCCCAACGTTTTTCGGGTTAAAATATTAAGACGTACTGCAATCAAAGGTCCGTTTTCCGGATCTAAAATTTTGTGTGGTGCCGCTACACGTCCCAGTTTATCTCCTAAATAATTTCGGGTGTTCCGGATATAATTTATCTGGGTGTCTTTTGAAAATTTATTGTTGAGTTCGCGGTCTCTGGCTTCAATCTGTGATTTTATCTTTTCATATTTCAACAGGTTATTTCCTGCCAGTTGATTCATTCTTTTAACCAGATCTTCCAGGTTATCTGAAACAATAAAGTCTTTACCGTGTTCTTTAAAGGCTTCTACAGGTGCGGGTGCCTTTTTCCCAAAAATCCTTTTCAGAAAAAGAGCATAATCTTTATTGGTGATATCCGGATTCTGCTCCGAACCTGAAAGGGCAAATTCTTTTTTGATAATTTTCTGTGTAAGGATAAACCATGAATAAGAAAACCCTGTTTTCTGGATATACTGTAAAGTCCCCAGCGTATCAAATCCCGGAAGAAAAGGAGCGGGGAGACGTTCACCTTTAGCATCAAACCATAGCGATGATGGCCCCGGCAATATGCGGATTCCGTGGTTGGGCCAGATTGGATTCCAGTTTTGTAAGCCTTCCGTGTAGTGCCACATTCTGTCCGGATTGATGATATGAGCACCTGCATTTTCTGCAATGCCTATCATTTTACCATCCACATAGGCCGGAACACCACAAACCATGTTTTCAGGCGCCTTGCCCAATCTTTCCGGCCAGTTTTTTCTTACCAGGTCATGATTGGCACCAATTCCTCCGGAAGCAATAATAATATTTGGAGCTGAATATTCAAATGTGGAGATAACGTTTCTGTTGGTAGCAGCACCTCTTTCCTGGGTATCATTTTCCAGAATATCTCCTTTAAGACCTTTTATTTTATCATTTTCTGTAATAATTTCAGTTACGCGATGTCTGAATTTCATCTGAAGCAGACCTTTTTCCTGAGCTTTGTAAGCTTTTTCTACAAAGGGTTTTACTACACCTGTGCCTGTTCCCCAACTCACATGAAAACGGGGTACGGAATTTCCATGACCCGTTGCCGATCCATCACCACGTTCTGCCCAGCCCACCATAAACATCAGCCTGATTCCCAGTTTGGAAATATAATCGTACTTTTCACCGGCAGCAAATTTCAGATAAGCTTCAGCCCACTGGCGGGGCCAGTAATCTTCGGGACGGTCAAAACCAGCGGTACCTTTCCAGTCCTGTAATGCCAGCTCATAAGAATCTTTGATTCCCATTCTTCTTTGCTGGGGAGAATTAATCAAAAATAATCCTCCAAATGACCAGAATGCCTGTCCGCCGATATTCTGCTCTGTTTCCTGATCCAGAAGCAATACTTTTTTTCCGGCATTGGTAATTTCCATCGCCGCGGTAAGCCCTGCCAGTCCGGTTCCGATAATAATTGCATCGGGCTGGAATTTTTCTTCCATTGTTAAGCGTGTTTTGATTCAACAATATGTTAGATAAATGTATAAAATTATTCGGAATCGGATTTAATATTAAAAATTTAAATAAACCTGCTTTGAGTAATCAGCCCTGAACTCTGAACTTTTCAACTTATCTTTGTGAAAAATAGAAGAATGAAGTATTTGTTTATCATTGCCTGCCTGGTTTGTTCAATATTCAGTCAGGCACAGCAAAAACAGGATCCATGGAAAGACAGCCAGCTGATGGATCCGGCATTACTGGCTTCCAGAATTGAAAATCAAAAAACAAAAGATCTGGTCATCATTTCGGTAGGACCTGAAGCTATTGTGAAAGGTTCTGTAGACATCGGACCGACTCATGAACCTGAAAATCTGGAAAAACTGAGAAATTATCTTAAAGATATTCCTAAGAACAGAGAAATTGTGATCTATTGCGGTTGCTGTCCTTTTGTAAAATGTCCTAATATCCGTCCTGCATTTGCATTGTTAATGGAATTGGGCTTCAAAAATGCAAAGCTTTTAAATCTTCCGAAAAACATCAAAACAGATTGGCTGGATAAAAATTATCCTACAAATGATTAATATGAAGAACTCTTTAACAATACTATTTTTCATACTGTTTTCAGGATATCTTTCTGCCCAGAACACCATAGAAGTAGGGAAGAAAGCTCCTGAAATAACAATGACAAAGGCAGATGGAACTTCATTTTCTCTTTCAGCATTAAAAGGGAAACTGGTTCTGATCGACTTCTGGGCAACCTGGTGCGCACCCTGCGTAGAAGAACAACCTCAACTGAAAACAATGTATGACACTTATTCCGGGCAGGTTAAAAAAAATCAGTTCGAAATAGTAGGTGTTTCTTTGGACAAGAATAAAGAAAGCTGGCAGAAAGCAATCGACAGGTTTCAGATCAACTGGATACAGATCAGTGATTTAAAATTCTGGAAAAGCCCTGTAGCAAAGCTTTATGAAATAGAAGAACTGCCTTTTAATGTCATTATTGACGGGCAGGGAACTATTGTAGCTAAAAACCTTCATGGTAAAGAACTTGAAGATTTCATTAAGAAAAGCCTGACACAGAATTAAGAAAGTTTTTTTCCGTATATAAGACAAAGAGTGGTAAGTTATTTTACCACTCTTTTTTAATTGAAAAAGATAGAAGTATTTGTGTATTAGAATCTTGCCTTAATCATTTAAAATATCTGTAAAGATATAGTAATGATCATGAGGGAACTCATCATTGTATCTGGACGTAAATATAATAAAATCTACCAATTAAATCACTTTATATTGAAATATGTGTAAAATTTAATATCTCATTAAAATAGCGTTCAATAATAAAGGTTATTATTACTACGAAACAAAACTTTTATACTGATTTCAAAGTTGTTGATATACAAAATATTGAATCCTTGTTTTTGTATTCTAATTTTGTTTCTGTGAAAAAGAGTTTCTACCTTCGTTTTGCGCTTTCAGTGATCTTACTGATGCATAGTGTGATTTCCATTTTCAGTGGGGATGTGAATGATTTTGGACAGATATACCTGAATGGATTAGGTTTCAATCCTGTAGGAATTTATATAGCATGGATAGTAAAACTGATTCATCTTTTATCAGTACCATTAATCTGGATTGATAGATACATCAAACCAATAGCTGTTTGTAATATTCTGATTTTCATTTTGGGAATCTATTATGTCCATTGGCAAAATGGATGGTTTGTGGTAGGTGGAGGAACGAATGGTATTGAATTCAATGTATTACTGATCTTCTGCTTTTTGAATCTTATGTACCCCAAAGTTTCTTTGCATTTTATGAGTAAAAAGAAAATTTAGACCTTCATAAATCATCTGTTTTTCCTCCAACATTATTACCGCTCATAATCAAAACTGATAGTTTATAGATGGTTACGTCCATTTGATAGACTTATTTTTTATATTTGAGAGAACAAATAGTACTTTGTACTTTTAAATCATAATAAGCTTGAAATCAGACAGTCAATCCAAATGGCGGATTCATTTGCTTTTTTGGATATTGTATTATATTCTGGAGGTTTACCTTGACTTTTATTGGTCCAGATATCAGTTTCCGGATTTCAAATGGCAGATAAGACTTCAGAATACATTTATACTGGAGCTCGGATATCTTTTTGTGAAAATTCCATTAGCATATGCTTTGCTGTATGTATATGAAAAGGTGGATCTTAAACTTATTTTTAAATATATTTTCTGTATTTTCATTGTAACAGCATCTGTTTTGGGTCACCGGTTTTTAACCCATTATATCATATATCCGTATATCTATGGCGTTACAGAAACATTGGACGGAAAGCATACTTCAGGATTTATCAATGGCTATGTGGTTTTTAATTCTTTTATGGATCTGATTTTTATGATAGGCCTTATTTTTGGGGTTGAAATTACACGGCAAAAGAATGTACTCAAAGAACAGATCTCTCAATTAAAAGCTGAAAAACTGGATCAGGAGCTTACCATGCTAAAGGCACAGATCAACCCTCATTTTCTTTTCAATACGCTTAATAACATTTACGGAATGGCTCTGAAAAAAGCAGATGAAACTCCAGATGTTATTCTTCAGCTTTCCAAAGTAATGCGGTATAATATTTATGAAGCTGCAGAAAAAACGATTTCCCTAACCAAGGATATTGAAAATATTAAAGATTTCATCCAGATTCAGAAGATTCGTTACCATCAGCTTACCGTTAGTTTTATAGAAGATATTGATAATCCTTTTCAGAAAATTTCACCTCTGATATTGATACAGTTTGTAGAAAATGCCTTTAAACATGGTGTTTCCGAAAGTCTGGGAGAAGCATTCATTACCGTAGATATCCGATTAAAAAACGGAATCCTTACTTATTTCATAGAAAACTCCAAGCAGAAACAACCCCATAAGCATTCCACAAAAATAGGTCTGAAAAATATACGCAGGCAGCTAGAATTGCTTTATCCCAACCATACGCTTTCTGTAGAAGATAAGAATAACCGTTATAGTGTAACTTTAACCATTGATTTCTATGATACAACCAGCCACTAAAAGATACAACTGTATTATTGTAGAAGATGAACCTATTGCTGCAGATATCCTGGAAAATTTCATTTCCAGAGATCCGGAACTGAATCTCGTAGGAAAATGTGCAGATGCAGTATATGCCAGTAGTCTTTTAAGTATTCATGATGTAGATTTAATGTTTCTTGATCTCCATCTTCCGGTAGTAAAAGGCTTTGATTTTCTCAGAAATGTAAAAAATCCTCCTTTTGTGATTGTTACAACTGCTTATCATCAGTATGCGGTAGAAGGCTATGAGCTTGATATTGCAGATTATCTGATGAAACCCATCCCTTATCAGCGTTTTTTGACTGCTATTGGAAAATTCAAGCATTTGATGGAAGCAGATGATGCTTTACTCGAAGTTTACGAACGTGATTTTATTTTCATGAACAGTGGTAAAAAGAAGGTTAAAATTATTCTCCAGGATATTTTTTATATTGAAAGTTTAAGAGAATACATTCATATTCATACAAAGACAGAGACTTTCACTTTTAAAATGCCCATTAGTAAAATGGAGGAAATTCTAAATCCCAAAATGTTTGCCCGCATTCATAAATCTTATATCATATCAAGATCAAAAATAGAAGTAAAATCTGCCAATATTATTCAGATCAATGGAAAACAACTTCCCGTGGGAAGAACTTATAAGCCATTGATAGAGCTTTAGGATTGAGAAGTGAAATCCTGTTCAAAACCACCCCGTCAAAGGGAGGAAAATTTTAAGTCTTTCAATTCAAAGGGCGACCAATATAAATAGAGATAGTTTATGATTTGAATGTTGAATACTGCTTTGGCTTAAGATGTTTAATCATCCTAAGCCAATTTTTTGTTTAAAATAACTTAAGACCAATAATCCCTACAACAATCAGTAATGCAGACAATAACCTTAAGATACTGGCTGAATCCTGAAAAAAAAGAATACCCACCAATAAAGTTCCTACTGCACCAATTCCTGTCCAGACTGCATATGCCGTTCCTATAGGAATACTTTTTGAGCATACCAAAGAAATCCACCACTGACAGTCATACATAGAATCGAAAAAATGATCCAGCTCCATTTATTATTTTCCGGCTGTTGGGATAGTTTAAGCCCTAATGGCCATCCGATTTCAAAAATCCCTGCGATAATTAATGCAATCCAGTTCATACTATTTCTGTTTTAATGAAATGATATTGAGAATGAAAATCTTTTAAAGAAAATTCATTGCTTTTACGGTACAAAATTATCATTACCAATTTATAGTCAGCCCTACAAACTATGTGATCCGGTAAAAAACAGAGATAGAATGTATTTTACCGAAGATGAACCGTTTCATATAATATAATGGAATTGGATAACACAAATAAGTGATACCTTTATACCTCGAAGTAACTTAATATCATTATGCTGACAGACATTATTTCAACGCATCTCAACATTATTTTTTGTGGAATTAATCCTGGCTTAAAATCATCCAATGACGGTCACCATTTTTCAGGAAGGAGTAATCGTTTTTGGAAAGTACTGCATCAGGCAGGGTTTACATCTTATGAAATAGAAGCGGTGAATGATACTTCTCTTCTTGATTTTGGATATGGACTAACCACAGCTGTGGCCAGAGCAACCTCTCGTGCAGATGAACTTTCAAAGGAGGAATTTGATGAATCTCTTGAAAGTTTTAAACTGAAAATAACAAAGTACCAGCCGAAATATATTGCTTTTCTCGGTAAAGCAGCTTACAAGGCATTTTCTAAGAAAAAAGAAATTCTTTGGGGAGAGCAGTCAGAAGATTTTTGTGGGGCAAAAGTCTGGGTTTTGCCCAATACAAGTGGGCTGAACCGGGGGTTCTCTCTTGACAGTCTGGTGATGTATTATAAAGAGTTTTATCATTCGGTTCATGAATCCTGATATTTATACTTTATTGGGTTTGCTCACATATTTATTTCCTTTCACAAAAAAACGCCAGGGTAAAAGCGCATCTTCCTGTGCATAGGCAACACCAATACGAGGACCTGCAATGATTTCAGACTGAGGATATGAAATCCCATGGTCTTCAATCCAGATCTCATGTCCATCCAGATCTTTTTTATTGAATGTCCGGTCAATTCCTAATGCTTTCGCTGCTGATCCCGGACCTGCAGAAATAGAAGGTTTAGAAGCAGACATATTCCTTCTGAGTTCCATAATTTCTTTTCCAATTAAAGGTTCTATAGCCCT
Source organism: Chryseobacterium sp. PCH239 (assembly GCF_018924625.1). Classification (NCBI taxonomy): domain Bacteria; kingdom Pseudomonadati; phylum Bacteroidota; class Flavobacteriia; order Flavobacteriales; family Weeksellaceae; genus Chryseobacterium; species Chryseobacterium sp. PCH239. Next base: position 605,720 of record NZ_CP073027.1, on the reverse strand, counting down.
CACAAGAACGGCATGAGGATCATCCTGCACTGAAGTCACCACATTGAAAAGATGATGAATCCCATAGCATAGATACACATAAGATACACCGCCATGACTGTATAATGTTTCTGTACGGTCTGTACGTCTGCCTCCATAGGCATGGGAAGCTTTATCCTTAACGCCAAAGTAGGCTTCTGTTTCTACAATAATTCCGGCTGTTGTTTCACCATTGATTTTGGTAAAAAGTACTTTTCCCAAAAGATCCTGAGCCAGAAAAAGAACATCTTGATTGGAGTAATAGGCGCGTGGTAGTTTCAAATCCGTGATATTAGAATTATCAATTCAAAAATAATGATAATTTATCTTAAATGAAATTCAGGAAGATGAGTTTATTTTAATAAATAATAAATATGTAAAGCGCAGTAATTTTTCAATACGCTTTTGTTTTTAATATTTATACTGTTAAAAGAAGAGTATTCATACGTAATATGTATGATAATAATTTTTAAAGCTCACGTTTTCAATATCTAAATAAAAGTAAACAAATCTATTTTGATGTAGCAATAAAATAATTAAATGACTGAAAATGAATCATTTAAATTTAAATGCGAAATTTGCGCTGTATACGTGATGTATTTATGTTGTATATATTTATTTGATATATTTTGATTTTTGATGCAGATTTGTCATCAAATAACACACGATGAAAAAAATATTATTACAGGCTTTTGTGCTTACTTTTGCATTAAGCCATTCCCAGGTAGGCATTAATCAGCCATCCCCATCTGCAGCACTGGATATTGTCTCAAAAGGCAATACCAATACTACAAAAGCATTAGAAATAAACAATTCCACAGGAACGGAAATGATGACAGTTCTTGATAATGGAAATGTGGGAATAAACGCACCTATCCCTACTGCAAAGCTGCATACCAAAGGAAGTATCCGCTACGAAAATCTTCCCCAATTAGCATCCGGTGTAACGCCTATTGCAGTAGATGCCAATGGATATGTAGGTACCTATGTACCTGCTGTACTTTATTCATACATTACTATCGATAACTCTCAGACTACTTCAGCATTTTCTCTTTACAATAATAGTATTTTCTATAGTCTACCTTTCCAGGCTACCGGTATTGCCAGTAATTCACTAAATGTAACATTGGGGACTGATACATCTGCAACGCTAAACAGGATCTCCGGAGGAAGTAATCCGGCAACCAATGTAATTTACATTACCATTCCTGATCCTGGCGTGTACAAGCTAAATTTAAAGTATTATATAAATTGTACAGGTGCTATTTCCGGTAGTAGTGGAGGGAACAATTTTATAGGTGTAGCCAGCAGCATTTATCTGGCATCTGCAGGAAGTACTACTTATAACGAACAGACCAGTATACGCTCCAATCTATTTCCTCTACGTGACAGTACAGGTAATTTAAGCAGCCCAGGGCAATATGATTATCCCTCACAAAATAGCATATTTTCTATTATAGCAACTACAACAGCCAATCAGAAAGTTGCTTTATTTACTAACTGGGGAACAGGTGATCAGTTCAACACAAATGCATGTTCTCTTTCAGGGGCTGCTGATAAAAAAGTAACATTCATTATTTCTAAGTTATAACTGCAAATAAAACGGTAATGAACAAAATATTCTTTATACCCTTTACATTTGTTTCCTTCTTTTTATTTGCTCAAAGCAGAAATATAGGATTCAATACAGCTACACCGAGCGCCACTCTTGATGTTGTATCTAAAAACAATACTAGCACAACTAAAGCTTTGGAAATTAATGACTCCTCATCTTCAGAACTTATGAAAGTAATCAATACCGGAAATGTGGGAATTAATATAGGGACATCCACGCCCACAGCCCTATTACATGTAAACTCTGCCGGAGTACTTAATATAAGGCATGAAAATTTACCTGGACTTTCATCACCGGCTTATACTCCTCCTTTCAATAAATTAGGCGTGGATGCCTCCGGAAATAGTGCAATAATGCCAGTTACTGTTAAATATTTGTATTATCAGCAACTTTCAAAATATCCTGCCACCTATTCACTTTCTAACAACACCGGAGGATTTTCGCTATATGACCCCAATCAATATATCAATATTCCTATTATTAATGATGCCGGACTAAAAGGCAATAGCGCAGGATTTACTTTTGGTACAGATACTTCAGCAACAGTGAATGGTCAGTCGGTAAGTAATGTTAAATATATTGTAATTCCTGAGCCTGGCGTATATTCTTTTGAAGCCTGGGGATCAGTACGTTGCAACAGATATAATAACACTCAAAATTATAGTTTCTCCGGACAGATCAATATAAATACCGTTTTTGCCAAAGCATCCGGCAGTACTTATACTTCTAATTCTGTTTCAAGAGGAATTATTACCGCAGGCAGGGATGATTCTGGAAATGCAACAAATACAGCTTATTCATTTTCAAATGCTCAGATGTTAATGCATACATTACAAACAACAGTACCCAATCAGAAAGTGGCACTTTTCCTTCAATATGTCAGTGGAGAACCCAATCAGTTAACCCACGATGAATGTTTTCTCAATATACCAACTGGTGGTGACACAAGTTACTATATCATCATTACTAAATCGTAGTTTACAATACCAGGTTTAATAAAAAATACTCTTTAAATACAAAAACCTGCAATATTGCAGGTTTTTGTATATTTTTATCTTGCTCCCGGAGGGCAGTGTTCTTTTAAATACTTGGTAAACATAGTTGTCAGATGCAGCAAGGTTCCTTCACCTTCATTAATAGCGTGGCTACGGTTAGGATAAGACATCAGCTGAAATTGTTTGTTGTATTTTACCAGTTCGTTAATATAAACTTCCGTATTTTGGTAATGTACATTGTCATCACCTGTTCCATGAACCAACAGAAGATTTCCTTTTAAGTTTTTAGCATAAAACAATGGTGAGCCTTTCACAAAGTCTTCTCTGTTTTCCTGTGGAAGCCCCATATAACGTTCCTGATAGATATTGTCATAGAATAACTGGTTGGCAACCGGTGCAATAGCGATTCCAGTTTGGTAAATGTCGGGATACTGCCCCAAAAGATTCAGGGTAGAAGAGCCTCCGCCGCTCCAGCCCCATACGGCAACTCTTGAAGTGTCAATATAAGGCCATTTTTCAAATAAAGCTTTTGCTCCCATCGCCTGATCACGGATATTCATCTGACCTATTTTACGATAGACAGATTTTCTCCACTCACGTCCTCTCGGAGAAGGTGTTCCCCGATTTTCAAGAGAAACATATAAATAACCGTCTTCAGCCATATCTCCTGCATATAACCAATTCCAGCCGGTATAAAAATCATCTGTGACTGTTTGCAGAGCAGGCTCCCCATATACGTAGAAAACGATTGGGTATTTTTTATTAGGATTAAAGTTTTTAGGCTTTACTACCCAACCATCTAATGTAATACCGTCCTGGGTAGTAATCTGAAAAAATTCAGTTTTAGATTTTGCAGGATCTGCTTTTGCAGACCTCTTGGCAGCAACCAATTCTTTATGTTCCGGAAGTGATATCACTGCATCTGCTGAAAATGCATTGATACTGTTATTGGTAAACATGGCAATTTTTCCATTGGGTGATATCGTATAAGTATTAGAGCCTGTATAGGATTCAGGGGTTACTTTTTGGGCTTTTCCTCCTTTCATACTTACTTTGTACAGGTATTTCTGAGTGGCATTATTCGGGGAAGCTAAAAAGTAAATCTGGTTGTTCTTAACATCAAAGAATTCTGGTTTAATTACATCGTAAGCATCTTTTGTAATTAAGGTCTCTTTACCATTCATATCTATTTTATAAATATGTCTCCATCCGTCCTTCTCAGAAAGCCATAAAAATTCTTTACCATTATTAATCCAGTCCCAGCCTTTTGGATCGTTGTCATTCCATCGGGTTTTTATATCAATCCAAGCCGCATCGCTTTCTGTGTGAATGACCTTACAGCTTCCGGAATTGGCATCTGCTACGATAATTTTACTTTGATTCTGCTTTCTGTTCAGTTGCTGCAGAATAATGGATTTAGAATCCAGCACCCATTCCATTCTTGGAATATAGTTTTGCTTCTCATCCCCTGCAATATCGGCTTTCTTTGAAGATTGGGAAGCAAGATCATAAAACCAGATACTGCATCCGGAAGGATCTTCTCCCACCTTTGGATATTCTACCGGAACGGTAAAAGAATACAGACTGTCTGTATTATTGATCATCAGAAAGTTTTTCGTACCACGTGCATCCAGCTTCCAGTAAGCAATTTTTCTGCCGTCCGGGGACCATCTGAAACCATCCTGGGTTCCGAATTCCTCTTCATATACCCAGTCAAAAGTTCCATTGATCATTCCGTCTGTACCATCTGTAGTGATTTTAGTCTGCTGATTGCTGGCAAGATCTTCCACATAAATATTATGCTTAGATACATAAGCTACTTTTTTGCCATCAGGAGAATACTTTGCAAACATCAGTGAGGAAGCAGGTAATCCTTTTCCCAATTGGGTAAGCTTTTTGGTATTTTTGTCGAAAATCCAGTAATCTCCTCGGGTATTATCTCTCCATACTTTCTTTGTATTGGCAAAAAGCAATAAACTTTTATCATCAGGAGATACCTGAAAACTCTGTACCTGTAAGGCTTCAGAACTTCCGGCAGGAATCAGTTCACTACTGTTTAAAAGCGTCTGATCTTTTCCGGGATGCAATAGATCAACAATTTCCACTCCTTTTTTAGTAAATGAATAATAAGCGTTGCCATCTGGAGTCCATTGTGTCTTCTGTGCCGCGAATGGTGACAAGCACAGGAAATACAAGGCAATAGCTGTTAGTTTTTTTATATTCTTCATAGATAGTATTTGAATTAAACTCAATGTTCAGCTCTGTAATTTTCAATTTCTTCAACGGTTTTAATTAATCCGTTACCTAAAAGTCTGTATCCGTTATCTGTGATCAGGAAATCATCTTCCACACGGATTCCTCCGAAATTCCGGTATTCATTTACTTTATCATAATTAATAAAGTCTACGTTTTTATTTTCAGCCTGCCAAATGTCAATCAGTTCCGGAATCATATAAATACCTGGTTCAACAGTTACAACAAAACCGGATTCCAAAGCTTTCCCTAAGCGTAAAGATTTCAGTCCGAATGTTTTGGTATCTTTTGGTTCTTCTCCTGTATAACCGATATACTGTTCTCCAAGATCTTCCATATCATGTACATCAAGTCCCATCATATGCCCGAGTCCACACTGAAAGAATAGGGTATGAGCATGATTCTTTACAGCATCTTCAGGGTTTCCTTTCATCAATCCAAGATCGATAAGCCCTTCTACCAGGTGTTGTGCCGCTTTGAGGTGAATATCTTTAAATCGTATTCCCGGTTTCAAAAGGTTTTGAGCCTGATTAAAAGCGTTCAGAACCACTTCGTACATTTCCTTTTGCTTCGTTGTAAAAGTTTTCCCTACAGGAAAGGTTCTGGTAAGATCACCCGCATATCCCATTGCGGTTTCTGCTCCGGAATCATTCAGGAAAAGATCGCCTTCTTTTATGGTATTAAGACGATAATGGTTATGCAGAATTCCTCCGTTGATGGTCACAATAGGAGGATAAGACATCTGACATTCTTTATTCGCTGCAAGATACTGGATCGCGTTGGCAATTTCATATTCTTTCATTCCCGGCTTCGTTGCACGCATGGCCAGCAAATGCATTTCATTGGATACATTCACAGCCTGTTCAATCTGTACAATTTCCTGAGGCTCTTTGATGGAACGCTGTTTTACAATGGCTTTAATCATTTCCACAGATGGTTGCAGTTCTGCAATTTTAATCCCAAGAAGGTCTCCCAGTACAATTTTATTGGAAGACTGATAGGGAGGAAGATAATGTACTTTTCTTCCTGAAGCTTTTGCTTTTACAATATATTGAGAAAGATCTGCATAAGGTAAAGTTTCCTGTACTCCGGACTTCAGGCTTTTTTCTTTCAAGGTTTCCTGCCTGCCCATCCATACAATATCATCGATACTTAGTTCATCTCCGAAAACAATGGTCTTATTTTCATCAATATCGATAATAGCCGCAATGCGGGGTTCCTGAATTCCAAAATAGTATAAATAGGTACTGTCCTGACGGAAATAATAAGGATTATGTTCAAAGTTCACAGGATTCTCTATATTTCCAAGAAATAATAAGATTCCGTTAGAGACACTTCTTTGTAATACTGACCTTCTGTCTTGATAAGTTTGTGCTGAAAACATATATTATGAATACTTTTTATTTTAAAAGTTTAAAGTTACGATTTTGTACTATTTATAGTACTTTATTCATTAAAAATAAGAATATGTAAAATTTGGATTTTAATATGATATTTAATGTTCATATTTTGCTTAACTTCAGCAATATTTTAACCTTGCTAATCTAATAACCCGGTAAAGCTTTCATATTATGATGAAGAGTCTCCAGTTTTCTGTTCCTGCCGATACCAATAAAAGTATCCGCATTCAGGAAGATATAATGCCTAATTTCTATCCTTATTTCCATCGTCATACAGAAACACAGATCATGTGGATTCTTAGAGGGCATGGAACACTGGCCATAGAACAGAATCTCTTTAATTTCGAGGCAGGTGATATTTTCTATCTCGGAGCTAATCAATCCCATGTTTTCAGGGGTAGTTTTGAGAAAAACGAAAAGCAGAAAGTTCATGCTATTTCTATTTTCTTTGATCCTCATAAAAAGATTGCTGCATTTTTTGACTTACCGGAATTTGAAGAACTTAAAAACTTCATCAATCATTCAGAAGTGGGTTTCCAGGTAGCAGCCAAACTTAAAGAAAATATCGCAGGAGATATTGCTGCACTGCAAAAAACAAATGGTGTAGATCAAATTATTGATTTTATAAGGATTTTAAACCACCTTATGCAAAACAGGCATTTGCATATTCCTTTATCCTCAGAAAAAAATCTGCCTAATCCTGTTTCTGATACAGATCAAAGAATTATAAATGCACAGACTTTTATCAAGAAAAATTTTGCCCAACATAAACTAACCCTTGATCTTATTGCCAAAGAAGCCTGTATGACACCTCAGGCATTTTGCCGGTCTTTTAAAAAACGTACCCGCATCACTTATATTGAATACCTAAATGAACTTCGTGTACAACGGGCCTGCAGACTATTGACAGCCAGTAATATGTATAGTATTTCTTCCGTTGCATTTAATAGTGGATTCAATAGCCTTACCAATTTTAACAGGGTTTTCAAATCCATTATGAAATATTCTCCTAAAGAATACCTGAAGCACTACAAAGAAGCCACCATAGAGCAATAAAAAACAACATGTTAAAATACGGTGAGAACCTATTAAAATATTAACATTTACCGTTTTAAAATTCTGCTAGTTTTGGATAAATATTATTTGATATGAGTACAAAACTAAACTGGGAAGGTATTTATCCCGCTGTATTAACGCCTTTTACAAAAGAAGGTGAGATAGACTTTGACATGTTTGCCACCAATACAGAAGCCCAGATTGAAGCAGGAGTTCACGGGATTATCCTTGCAGGAACATTAGGAGAAGCCAGTGCTTTGGAAACAGAAGAAAAATTTGAACTGCTGAAATATGCCAAAAAGATAACTCAGGGAAGAATTCCTGTTATTCTTAATCTTTCCGAAAATACTACCAGAAATGCAATCAACTTCGCCAAGAAAGCAAAAGAACTAGGAGCAGACGGTCTTATGTTGCTTCCACCTATGCGCTACAAAGCCGATAACCATGAAGTTGTTGAATACTTTAAAGCAGTGGCTTCCGCTACAGATCTTCCTATTCTTATTTATAACAATCCTGTTGATTATGGTATATATGTAACCCTTGAAATGTTTGAAGAGCTTATTGAATATCCGACCATTCAGGCTGTAAAAGAATCGACAAGAGATCTGGCGAACGTAACCAGAATGATCAACCGTTTTGGAAAAAGGATCAAAATTCTTGGCGGGGTAGATACGATTTGTCTGGAAACCCTGATGCTTGGAGCAGACGGTCTTGTGGCAGGTCTTGTAGATGCGTTTCCTAATGAAACCATGGCAATGTACAACTATGTGAAAGCCAATGAATATGATAAAGCTGTAGCAATTTACAGATGGTTTATGCCATTGCTGGAGCTCGATATTCACCCTAAACTTATTCAGTATATTAAACTGGCTGCAACAGCAGAAGGGATAAGCAATCCTTATGTGAGAGCCCCACGTCTTGAACTTCATGGAGAGGAAGCTGAAAGAATTCAAAAAATCATTGAAGAGGGCAGAGCGAATCGTCCCGTATTATTAATTCCAGAACAACAAATATGATGGAAGAAACATCAACACAAAATATTGATAGAAGAATCCAAAAGGCTGCTGAAGCCTTTCAGTTTCTTAAAAACACGACAGTCACAGAGCGGGCAGAATTTATGAATGCTGTCGCTGATCAAATCGAAGTATTAGGAGTAGAGCTTCTGGAAGTTACTCATCAGGAAACGTCATTGCCATTAGCCAGACTTATTGGCGAAAAAGCCAGAACAGTAGGACAATGGAGAAGCTATGCAAAAGCTGTTGCTTCCGGGATATATACAGAAGCCCGAATTGATCTTGCCCAGCCTGAAAAACAAAAAGGAGATCTCAGAAAATATAATGTAGGCATCGGACCTGTCGTTGTTTTCGGAGCCAGTAATTTTCCTTTTGCATTTTCTACTGCAGGAGGAGATACTGCCAGTGCTATCGGTGCGGGTTGTCCTGTCATTATAAAAGCACATCCGGCACATCCTCAGACTTCACAAATGATGGCTGATGCTATAACAGCCGTTGTTAAAGCCTTTGGATGGCCTGAAGGAGTTTTTAGTCATATTACCGGAACATCCTATGAGATCGGAGGTTATTTAACTCAGCATAAAGACATCAGGGCAGTTGCGTTTACCGGTTCCTTCAATGGAGGGAAGGCTTTGTTTGATATTGCTAACAGCCGTGAAAATCCTATTCCTGTATTTGCAGAAATGGGAAGCATCAATCCTGTATTTGCTTTTCAAAACTTGCTTGAAAACAAAGCAGAAGCATTGGCAAAAGAATATAGTACTTCTTTAACGTTAGGAGCAGGACAGTTTTGCACCAATCCTGGAGTATTTATTGCTTTGAAAGGAAAGGCACTTGACCGCTTTATCAATGCTCTAAAAGAGGAAATTCAAAATGTGGCTCCCGCTACAATGCTTCACAAAGGGATATTGGAAAGTTTTGAAAAAAATAGAAATATTGCAACAGAGCAGACAGATATTGAAATAATTGCTTCATCAAATACAGACGCAGAAAATGATCAGGGAAGTGCTTCAGTGATAAAGACAAATGCTAAAACATTCCTGAATAATCCCGTCTTGAGTGAAGAAGTCTTTGGCCCGTTTGGTATTGTTGTAGCGTGTGAAACAGATGAAGAGATCATGAAGATTGCCCAGCAGCTAAAAGGACAGTTAACCATTACCATTGCAGCCACCGATGAAGATGTATGTAATAATCCAATACTGATCAATATTCTCAAAGATAAATGTGGAAGGCTACTATTCAATGGAATGCCTACAGGAGTGGAAGTTGTATATGCCATGCAGCATGGTGGTCCGTTTCCATCTACTACTGATTCCCGTTTTACCTCTGTGGGGCCGGATGCTGTAAAGCGGTTCGTTCGTCCTGTTTCTTTCCAGAACTGGCCGGATGAATTTCTACCCGATGAGCTTAAAAATGGCAATCCATTACAAATCAGCAGAATGGTGGATGGAGTAATGAATTCAGAATCTTTAAAATTACAGACCACATGAACAGAACTTTTTTTTGTATAGATTCTCACACCTGTGGATGTCCTGTACGTCTTGTTGCAGGAGGTGCACCTATTTTAAAAGGAAATTCCATGATGGAACGCAGGCTTCACTTCATGAAAGAATATGACTGGATAAGAAAAGGATTGATGTTTGAACCCCGTGGTCATGATATGATGAGCGGAAGTATGCTGTATCCTCCTGTCGATGAAAATAACGATATCGGAGTTTTATATATTGAAACCAGCGGATGTCTTCCCATGTGCGGACACGGTACCATTGGAACAGTTACCATTGCTATTGAGGAAGGACTTGTTGTACCTAAAATTCCGGGAAAATTACGTCTTGAAACCCCTGCAGGGCTTATTCTCATCGATTATATACAGGAAGGGAAAAAAGTAAAGTCTGTAAAGCTGACGAATATAAAATCTTTTCTCTATGCTGAAAACCTGGAAGTAGAATGTCCGGATCTTGGCTTAATAAGTGCTGATGTCGCTTATGGCGGAAACTTTTATGCTATTATAGATCCTCAGGAAAATTTCAGAGATATCTCTGATTTTACGGCCAGTCAGCTCATCCATTATGGAAAAATTATCAGAAAATTGCTCAACGAAAAATATGAATTCATCCATCCGGAAATTGAACATATTACAGGATTAAGCCACATTCAGTGGACGGGGAAACCTAAAGATCCTAAAGCCAGCGGAAGAAATGCAGTATTGGTGGGTGAAAATGCTTTAGACCGTTCGCCATGTGGTACGGGAACTTCAGCAAGAATGGCCCAATGGTATGCTAAGGGAAAACTGAAGCAAGGGGAAGAATTTATTCATGAAAGCTATATCGGTTCCCAGTTTATCGGGAGAATTGAAGAGACTGCTACTTTAGATGGGAGACCAGCCATTATTCCGTCAGTAGAAGGCTGGGCAAGAATTACCGGATATAATCATATTATTATTGATGATGAAGATCCTTATTGGCAGGGTTTTCAGGTGATGTAAACAAGCATATGACACAGAATAGAGGAAAAGCACTGATTATCGGTGCAGGAATAGCAGGATTAAGCTCAGCGTACTATCTTTTACAGAAAGGATGGCAGGTGGAAATTCTGGAACAGAATGATCTTACCAACAACTGTTCTTATGGAAATGCAGGAATGATTGTGCCCAGTCATTTTACCCCGTTGGCCGCACCGGGTGTAGTTGCTCAGGGAATACGCTGGATGTTTGACAGTAAAAGTCCGTTTTATGTAAAACCTTCACTCAATTCCAGGCTGGTTTCCTGGGGATTGAAGTTTTTGAAACATTCCAACCAGAAACATGTTGATTACTCTGCTACTGCAATCCGGGATCTTAATCTGGCAAGCAGCAAATTGTATGATGAAATTGCCCAAAAAGACGGATTTGATTTTGAACTGAATCAAAATGGTATTCTAATGCTCTATAAAACAGAGAAAGTGGCAGAAGAAGAGACAGAGTTGGCTTACAAAGCCATCAATATGGGATTATCTGTTGATATTCTGGATCAATCAGAAATTCAGGAGCTGGAGCCCAATGTCCGGCTGGATGTAACCGGTGGGGTTAATTATAAGTGCGACGGCCATATGAATCCCATGAAACTGATGAAACAAATGATCTCTTATCTTAAAAATAAAGGTGTCGTTTTTCATACTCATCATCAAGTAACGGGCTTTAAAACTTTTGGAAATACGATTAAAACGGTCATTGCCAATGGTAAAGAATTTACAGCCGACCAGTTTATCATGACAGGAGGTTCATTTTTACCTGAACTTGCACAAAAAGCAGGTATTAAAATACAATTAATGCCCGGGAAAGGTTATTCGTTGATGCACCAACCGGAAAATCCGCATAATACATTAGAGCATGCCGCTTTATTACTCGAAGCTAGAGTAGCAGTGACTCCAATGAATGGACAGATCCGTTTCGGCGGAACGATGGAGCTGGCTTCCCATCAGGATAAAATTAATATGAAAAGGGTAGAAGGAATCATCCAATCCATCCCCAAATATTTACCCGATTTTAAGGTTGAATCCCCTAAAGAATCCGAAATCTGGTTTGGATACAGACCCTGCGCCCCGGATGGCCTTCCGTATTTAGGACAGTCTTCCCAATTGAAGAACCTGATTATCGCAGGCGGCGGCGGTATGATGGGACTAAGCCTAGGACCCATTTTTGGAAAAACAGTTTCAGAACTTGCCAATGACGAAAAGCCAACGGTTGATATAGAAATATTCAACCCTGATAGATTTAGTTAAAAAACATCACATAACACACCAAATTAAAGCTAAAACAATTTGATTACTTAAATAATTTATTAACAACCAAATCCAAAATTTATGAAAAAATTTAAATTACTACTAATTGTTTCCCTATTTCCAGTAATAGGTTTTGCTCAGGAAAACAGACCTCGTGAGTGTAAAGCAGATGAAATGATGAAAAAACATTTTGAACTGCACCCTGAATCTAAGGCTGAATATGAAAATTTTGAGAAATACACTCAAGATTTCGTAAAAAAAATGGGATCAGACAAAAATTCATTGAATAATAGGGCCAGCAATCCAACCTACATCATCCCTGTGGTTTTTCATGTGTATGGAGAATCTCAAAGTAATGTAAAAGTAAATTACCAAAAAGTAGTTGACTTACTGCAACAAATCAACTTAAATTTCAATGGAATCAACACGGATTCAAATACCGTTGATCCTGATTTCCAATCTATCAGAGGAGCATTAAGTATTGAATTTCGATTAGCTAAAATTGATCCAACCGGAAAAGCAACAAGTGGAGTAGTATTTCACCCTTTCAAAGGCGGATATGGCAATGGAGGCGGATATGATGCAGAAATTGGCTCCGATGCCTGGGATAATACAAAGTATATGAATGTGTATATCCAAAATGACCTATATGCCAATAAGGATTTATATCAATCAGGAGTTGCCTGGTATCCGGATTCATACATGACTTCAGTAAATACAGCCAGAGTGGTGTATAATGGACGTTATATATTTAATGCTGCAGGAACAGTGGCTTCAAACGAGTTTTCTGATACATTCACTCATGAATTCGGGCATTGGCTAAATCTTCAGCACACCTTCAATGTTCTTTGTTCAACTGCAAATCCAGGTAATGATGGGGATGGAGTTGCAGACACCCCTGTAGAAAATACTTCTTCCGGATTGGGATGTAACTCTGGTAACAATTGTCTTGGACAAAAAGTAAACGTTGAAAACTATATGGGATACAATGGTTCTGCCGGCTGTTATAAAATGTTTACCAATGGACAGGTTAACAGAATGCTGGCAGCATTAAACCATCCTTCAAGAATAAATTTATGGCAGCCTGCCAACTTAGCCGCAACCGGAGTTGCCAATACTCCACCAAGATTAGCCCTTAGCAACAGTACATTTACAGAGAACTTAAACAATAATGGAGTCGTGTCATTAGACGGAACAGTAGCATCTGCCCCTATATCAACGATTACGCTGAACGGAGCAACATTTGCCGTACCCAATGGAACAACTCTTACTGCAGGAACCCATTTCACGTCTTCATTACCAGCAGGATTAACTGCAAGTATAGTAGTTACAAGCCCTACGACTGCTACACTTACTATAAATGGTGCAGCAACCAGTCATTCTAAAAGTCAGGTCTTAAATTCATCAATTACGTTCCTGAATCCGGCTATAACAGGAGGCGTAACTTCATTAGGATCAACGACAGCTTTGGCCTTAACTTTTTCTTATAAAGATCCTTACAAAATAGTTACCGGAACTCCTCTGGAAAGTTATGCCAACCCAACACCAACAACAGTAACCACCAACTCAGGGGCAACCTGGAAATATTTTATCATTAACCCGGAGCTTAGTGATGATGCAGGGTATGGCGCCTGGTACTATGGAGCCAATCAATTAAAATTGGAAACTTATTGGAAAGGATTAGTGTGCCAAACAGGAACAAGAAATATTAGTTTAATTCCAGCCTGTACCACCATAACGAATGCAAATAATATAGGGTATCCAACTTGGACTCCCGGACAACTGGATGTGTATACTCCTACCTATACTACCTGGTCTGGTAAAACCGCTTATGTTGGTTTTAGAAACCAATTCGATGGCTACGATATTAACGGCTATTTCAAAGTGAGCGTTGGGGCCAATGGTTCAAATTATTCTGTCACTGAGTTTGCATACAACACACAACCATATGGAAGTATTACAACACCTTGTACACTATTATCCACTGCAAATGTTGATACAACAAACACAGAAACATCTATCTATCCAAATCCGGTTTCTGATGTTTTGACAATTAAAACAAAGGGGGAAATCAAATCAATTTCTGTCTACGACATGTTTGGAAGAAAAATGAATGCTAAAGCTATTGGTGATAAGGTTGACGTTAAACACTTCCTAAGCGGAACTTATTTGATTGATATTGAAACCTCTTTAGGGAAAACTTCTCAGAAATTCATTAAAAATAGTATTACTATTCATATACAGTTGATTGGGCTTCATTGTAAGCCCAATTTTTTTATCCTGTTTATGAGCAGTTCTTCATTTATTTATGTAATTTTATTCTTTGATAACAATATTCAATGCATTATAAAAACGACAGGATCATTATCCGTGAATTTACCCCTGAAGAATTTTCATTATTTTCCACTCTTTTTGAAAATGAAAATGTAACCCGGTATCTGCCCTACAAAACCCCGGCAGAATATAAAGAAATGTTTGACAAAGCATTGGCAGATTATGAAGGGGGACCATTCAGCAGATGGGGAATTTTCCAAGCCCAGAACAATGATTTTGTTGGAATGTGCCTTGCCAGAATCTTTCTCGACAATCCTGATCAGATGGAAATAGGCTATACTTTAGATGAAAAATACTGGGGTAAAGGTCTCGGAACGGACGTCTGTAAAACACTTGTTGACCACTGTTTATCAATAAATCATCAGAAAGATATCGTAGCAGTAACTGATCTTGATAATATCGGGTCCCAAAAAGTACTTTTGAAAAGCGGCTTTAAAAGAGTTGAAAATCTAAAACGGGAGGATAGAGAACTGGCTTATTTTATTTTACAGAAAGAGTAAACTTATGGCTCATATTACAAACGGAGGGCTTAGAATTCCCCTCTTGTGGAGGGATAGCAAAAATTCAAAGAATTTTTGACGGGGTGGTTAGCTTTTCCCACAGATTTCACGGATTTACACAGATGTTTGTGTATTATAAAAATCTTCGATTTTTAAACTTAAGTGAACTTCTCAGCAGTTTATCTGTACTTAAAATTAACTTAAGTGTTTTTATCTTTTGTGGCTTTTGTGGTTAAAATACTAAGTTTTCAGCTATAAAAACATTTCATTTATCAGATAATTTATCATAACTTGCAGAAATTATGATGTCGAAACGTTGCAAATATGCGCTTAAAGCAATGGTCAGATTAGCAAGGAATTATAACCAGGGCTTTCTGCCAACTTCCGTTATTGCACAGGACGAAAACATTCCCAAGAAATTTCTGGAACAGATTCTTCTCGAACTAAAAAGAGCCAAACTCGTTAACAGCAAGCAAGGCAAAGTAGGCGGGTATTATCTTTTAAAATCACCCGATGAGGTCTCATTAGCAGACATTTACCGAATCTTTGACGGCCCGATCGCTCTTACGCCATGCGTTTCTTTAAATTTTTACGAAGCATGTGATGATTGTGTAGATGAGGCAGTATGCTATCTCAGGAAAGAACTTATGATCGTTCGTGAAAAGACCAGAAAAAGCATGATGGAAGCTACCTTAACCAAGTTCATCAATAAAGAATAAAATTTTTTTTATTTAAATTCTACTATTTTGATAGGAGTTATAGAATTTTATATATATTTGCAAGACTTAAATCTCAATTCAAAATGGAAAACAGTCTGAAAAATGAATTCGAAAATCTTGTGAAAGAGGCTGATGAAGCTTCTTTTCAAACTAATGCACTGCAAATACTGACTGAAAGATTCCCGGGTAAAGTGATCTTTTCAACCAGTTTCAGTTACGAGGATCAGGTCATCACTCATCTGATTAAAGATTTAAATATTGAAATTTTCACCCTGGATACGGGAAGACTTTTTGAACAGACTTATGAAACCTGGACTTCCACCAAGGCTTTCTTTAAAAAGAACATCAAAGCTTATTATCCGGATACGGAAGAGCTCAGAGAATTTGTAACAGAAAACGGCCCTGATTCCTTCTATCAATCTGTTGAAAAAAGGAAAGCATGCTGTACCATCCGAAAGGTTCATCCTTTAAGAAAAGCACTGGAAGGCTATGAAGTATGGATCACAGGTCTGAGATCCGAACATTCTCCCAACAGACAGAATATGCCTCAGCTGGAGTGGGATCCTGATAACAGAATCATAAAATTTCATCCCATCCTTCACTGGACGACAGAACAGGTGACAACGTATGTAAAAGATCATCATTTACCTTACAATCACCTTCATAAAAAAGGATTTGTGAGCATAGGATGCGAGCCCTGTACCAGAGCGATCAAAGAAGGAGAAGATTTCAGAGCAGGCCGTTGGTGGTGGGAAGATGCCAACAAAAAAGAATGCGGTCTGCATATTCATCAATAAAAAAAGAAAAAAATGTCAATACAGCAGTTAAATTATTTAGATCAGTTAGAAGCCGAATCTATTTATATATTAAGAGAAGTCGCAGGCCAGTTTGAACGTCCGGCGTTGTTATTCAGTGGAGGAAAAGACAGTATCGTACTGGCGCATCTGGCAAGAAAGGCCTTCTTCCATGGGAAAATTCCGTTTACATTTGTTCATGTAGATACCGGCCACAATTTTCCGGAAGTATTGGATTTCCGTGATCAGCTGGTACAGCAGTTGGATGTGAATCTGGTAGTAAGGAAAGTGGAAGACACCATAAAAAGTAAAAAACTGACTGAAGCTAAAGGTAAATTCCCAAGCAGAAACTGGCTGCAAACCTATACGCTTCTTGATACGATTGAAGAATTTGAATTTGATGCCTGCATCGGAGGAGCCAGAAGAGATGAAGAAAAAGCCAGGGCCAAAGAAAGAATCTTCTCCGTTCGTGATGAATTCGGGCAGTGGGATCCTAAACTTCAGCGTCCTGAACTTTGGAATATCTTTAACGGAAAGATTCACAAAGGAGAAAATGTAAGGGTTTTCCCTATCAGCAACTGGACAGAGCTTGACATCTGGAATTATATCCGAAGAGAAAAAATTGCACTTCCTTCCATCTATTTTTCGCATGAAAGAGAAGTAATCGATTTCAACGGACAGTGGCTGGCCAATTCTTCCCATGTGGTTTTAGAACCGGAAGACGTCATTACTACTAAGAAAATCCGTTACCGCACCGTAGGAGATATGACCTGTACTGCAGCTGTGGAATCTAATGCTGTTACGATAGATGCCGTTATCGAAGAAATCGTAGCGACAAGAATCTCAGAGCGTGGCGAAACCAGAATTGATGACAGGGTAACAGAAGCCGCTATGGAGGACAGAAAAAAAGGAGGCTATTTTTAGTCAATGATAAAAGATAATTGATTAATGATTACACAAAGTATTTTCATCAATTATCATTCATAATTTATCACTTATCATTTATAATTACAATCGGATGGATATATTAAGATTTATAACAGCAGGAAGCGTGGATGACGGTAAAAGTACCCTTATCGGGAGACTGCTTTACGATAGCAAAAGCATTTTACAGGACCAGTTGGAAGTCCTTGAAAAACATTCTAAAAACAAAAATGAAGACGGAGTAGACCTTGCTCTTTTAACAGATGGTCTGCGTGCAGAAAGAGAACAGGGAATCACCATTGATGTTGCCTACCGCTATTTTTCAACGGCAAAAAGAAAATTTATCATCGCTGATGCTCCCGGTCATGTACAATATACCCGGAATATGATCACCGGAGCATCCAACTCAGATCTGATGGTTATTCTGATTGATGCAAGAAAAGGAGTGATTGAACAGACCAGAAGGCATTCCATCATCGCCTCTTTATTACAATTAAAGAAAGTAGCTGTAGCCATTAATAAAATGGATATGGTAGATTATTCGGCAGAAATTTTTGAAAATATAAAATCAGAATATGCAAAAATTGCAGAAAATCTTGGACTGAATGATGTAAGTTATTTCCCGATCTCTGCATTAAAAGGAGATAATATTGTTTCAAAATCTTCCAGAACAGACTGGTATGAAGGAAATTCTTTACTGGAATATCTTGAAGAAGTAACGATCAATGAAGAAAAAAATAACGGAAGCCGTTTTCAGGTTCAGTACGTGATTCGTCCTCAGACTGAAGAATTGCATGATTACAGAGGATATGCCGGACAAATTTTAAGCGGAAAGTTCACCAAAGGAGACAAAATCCATATACTTCCTGCAGACCTGGCCACTGAAATCACCAAAATTGAGATCAATGGCATTGAAAAAGAAGAAGCCTTTGAAGGCCAGCCAGCCGTTATTCATCTTGCTCATGATGTAGATATCAGCCGTGGAGATATTTTTGCCACGGAAGAACATATTCCGGCCGTTGAAAAAGATCTTGAAATTCTTTTATGCTGGCTGGATCAGAAACCTTTGCAGCAAGGAAATAAATACCTTTTGCAGCAAAACAGCAGACTGATAAAAGCAGTAGTAAAAGAGGTTGATTACAAGATCAATGTGAATACTCTTATCAGGGAACAGGCCGATGGAGAGATTAAACTGAATGAAATTGTGAAAGTTACCCTGCGAACGGCACAGCCTTTGGTCTATGACAGCTTTACCAATAACAAAACAACGGGCTCTGCCATTCTGGTGGATGAAACGTCCAATTCAACGGTAGCAGCCTGTATAATTCAATAGAAAAAATGGCAATTTCCGATCAATTAACAGAGAGAATTCATCAGACTAAGCAAAACAGTATTCATGGATTCTTTGATAAAATAAAGACTAAAAAGTGGGTGAAGGATTTGTATGAAACACTTTTCCTTCCTCAGCATGACAATACTGAAGATGAGCTGAAAAGAAATTTTGAGGCACTGCAGGAAACACTTTCAGAACTTATCAATACGGTAACAGGAGATAAAACCCTTACTGAAAAACAGGTTAATCGGTTTTTTGAAGCTTTACCAGAAATTTATGATCAGCTGGTGCTGGATGCAAAATCCATTCTGGAATTTGATCCCGCTGCTGACTCACTGGAAGAAGTATACCTGGCATATCCCGGCTTTTTTGCCACGTATGTCTATCGTATCTCGCATCAGCTCTGGAGTCAGGAAGTGAAAATTTTACCAAGGGTCATCTCAGAATACGCCCACAGCAAAACCGGAATTGATATTCATCCGGGAGCTACCATTGGAAAGTCTTTTTTTATTGATCACGGAACGGGAATTGTGATTGGAGAAACAACGGTTATCGGAAATAATGTCAAAATCTATCAGGGAGTAACCCTCGGAGCTTTGAATGTTTCCAAAGAAAAAGCCCATCAGAAAAGACACCCCAATATTGAAGATGATGTGATTATCTATTCGGGAGCTACTATTCTGGGAGGCGAAACTACCATAGGCAGGGAAAGCATTATCGGAGGAAATGTCTGGGTTACACAGGATGTTCCTGCCAACTCTCTGGTCTACCACAAAAGTGAAATAAAAATAAAGGATAATTCTTCATTACCGGAATCATTAACCTTTGTGATCTAAAAAAACAAAAATAAAAAGTACATTGATATGAAATTTCAGAATGCATTAGAAACGATTGGGAATACACCTGTCGTGAAAATCAACAAACTCTTCGGTTCAGATCATGAAATCTGGATCAAACTTGAAAAAAACAATCCGGGAGGAAGCATTAAAGACAGAATCGGACTGGCGATGATTGAAGATGCAGAAGCCAAAGGATTATTAAATAAAGACAGTGTTATCATAGAGCCTACCAGCGGAAATACAGGGATAGGACTCGCTCTGGCTGCTGCCGTGAAAGGATACAAACTAATCCTTGTTATGCCTGAAAGCATGAGTATAGAACGCCGCAAAATCATGGAAGCGTACGGAGCAGAATTTGTGCTTACCCCAAGAGAAAAAGGAATGAAAGGGGCTATTGAAAAAGCCAATGAGCTTGCTGAAGAAACACCCAATTCATGGATTCCCAGACAGTTTGACAATCCTGCCAATGTAAAAGTACATGTAGAAACCACCGCTCAGGAAATTTTAAAAGACTTTCCGGATGGTCTGGATTACATCATTACGGGAGTGGGAACCGGAGGGCACATTACCGGAATAGCAAAAGTGGTTAAAGAAAAATATCCCAACGTAAAAGTAATAGCTGTAGAGCCGGAATTATCACCTGTATTAAGCGGAGGAAGCCCGGCGCCACATCCATTGCAGGGATTGGGAGCAGGTTTTGTTCCTTCCATTCTGGATATTACCCTTTTAGACGGAGTGATTACAGTAGGCAAAGAAGAAGCTTATGAATATGCCCTTAACGCAGCTAAAAAAGAAGGTCTTTTTGTCGGAGTTTCCACAGGAGCCGCTTTAGCAGCCATCGCCAAACATTTACCGGAAATACCACATAACGCTAAAATCCTGACAATTAATTACGATACCGGAGAGAGATATCTGTCGGTAGAAGGACTTTTCTAATTCCTTAATTAACAACTACTTCAATGAAAACAAATATAAAATCACCAAAGGTCTTCCTTATCGGTGCAGGGCCCGGCAACCCTGAACTGATCACTGTAAAAGCTGTAAAAGCAATCGCAGAAGCAGACGTTGTTTTATGCGATCGTCTTGTAAGTCCTGAGATTCTGGAAACCTACGTCAATAAAGACACAGAAATTATTTATGTAGGGAAAGAATGCAGCAAAAATGCTTCCACCCCTCAGTCTCATATCAATACTTTAATGGTGGAATATGCCCGCCAGAATAAAACCATCGCAAGACTAAAAGGAGGGGATGTTTCCATATTCTCGAATATTCTTGATGAGTTACAGGCTTTAAAAGAAAATCATATTCCTTACGAAATCATTCCGGGAATTACAGCCGCTTTAGGTGCAGCCGCCTTTGCAGGGATGCCTTTAACGGCCAGAGGATATTCCACATCCGTTCGTTTTCTGACCTACTATAAATCAGAGATTGTAACTGAAGAGTATTGGAAAGAACTTGCTCTCACCAATGATACCCTTGTTTTCTATATGTCTAAAGGAAATCTTACTCCTCTTGTGGAAAAGCTGAAAGCACTTCAGATTTCAGGTGATAAAAAAATTGCAGTCATTGAACAGGCAACAACGCCTTTTCAGAAGGTGTACACGTCATCATTTGATGATTTTAACGAAAAATTCGGAGACAAAAACTTTGCTTCTCCTTCTTTGGTTGTGGTTGGCAAAATCGTCAATCTGCATGAAGAATTTTCATGGCTTGAAAATGCCGAGCAGGAAGGTCTTTATTTTAAATCAGTAGAAAACGGAAGTCTAATCCCTACTACTCAAAATTTCTTTGAATATGCTGTCTGAATCTAAATTAAATGTATTAAAACAAATCTCCGGAGACCTATCCAGAGACGAAGCCATCTGGGCAAGCGGATATCTTGCGGGTATTGCCGGAGGATCCTCACTTCCGGGCGTCCTTCCACTACAGGAAACTATTAGTATTACCCAATATGCTGTAAAGAAAATAACACTGGCTTACGGTACAGAAACCGGAAACAGCAAAAAACTGGCTACTGCACTGGCCGGTATAATCAAGAAAAAAGGAATTCAGGTAAAACTGGCTGACCTTTCCCAATACAAGCCTAAAGATCTTGCCAAAGAAGAGTTCTTTTTTGTCGTCATCAGTACTCAGGGAGAAGGTGAACCGCCTGCTCTTGCTAAAAAATTCTACGATTATATTCATGAAAATGAAATTGATCTCAGCGGACTTAAATACGGAATTCTGGCACTGGGAGACAGTAGTTATCCTCTGTTTTGCCAGACTGGAGAAGATGTCGATTCACGCTTTGAAATATTAGGTGCCCAGCGTATTATTCCATTGAAAAAGTGTGACATTGATTACGAACAGGAAGCTTCCCACTGGATAGAGCATGTATTTGAAACAGTTAATAAAAATGCGGGGCAGAGTACAAAAAATATTTCAGCCCCAAAAGTTTCCGCCGGAAGAAAAAGATATCAGGGGAAAGTTTCAGCCATTATCAATCTGAACGATATTACCTCAGAAAAAGAAACCTATCATATTGAAATTGAAACAGAAGAAGCGCTTAGTTACCGCCCCGGTGCAGCTTTGGGAGTGATCCCTTTCAATTCAAAAGATGTTGTAGATGAGATTATTACGCTCACAGGAATTAATCCTAAAAAACAGGTTGAAACAGCAAAAGTTACAGACACTGTGGAAGAACTCCTACTCAAGCATCTTAACATCAGCTATTTACTTAAATCTGTAGTGGCTCAATATGCAAAAATAACAGGGCATTCCATTCCGGAAGTCAGATTAAGTCTTCTTGATCTTCTTAGAATTTATCCTGTAAAAAATGCAGACGAATTTGAAGAAATCTTACAGATATTAACCGCTCAGGCACCACGTCTGTATTCCATTTCTTCCTCTGTGGAAGCTCATGGTGATACGGAAATTCATATTACGGTTGCTAAATCAGAATTTTTTATTGACCATCAGAAACATAATGGGTTATGCAGTGGCTTTCTGAGTGAATTTAAAGAAGGAGAAGAGGTGGAATTTTATATTCAGGAAGCAGGGCATTTCAAATTACCGGAAGCGGATAAAGATATCATCATGATTGGTCCGGGAACAGGGATTGCGCCCTTCAGGTCATTCCTTTGGGAGCGTGATGCCACAGGTGCAGAAGGAAGAAACTGGCTGTTTTTCGGAGACAGGAATTTTGTATCCGATTTCCTTTACCAGGCAGAGCTGCAGGATTTTCTCAAAACAGGCAGTCTGACCCATTTAGACCTCGCTTTTTCAAGAGATACAGCTGAAAAAGTATATGTTCAGCACAGGTTGGAACAAAAAGCCCAGGAAGTTTTTTACTGGCTTGAAGGCGGAGCATCGGTGTATGTATGCGGTGCTAAAGAACCAATGGCCCGTGATGTAGAACAAACGCTTCTCACCATTATCCAGACTGAAGGAAAACGCAGCAAAGAAGATGCTGTAACCTACCTGGAAGAAATGGAACTGAGCGGCAGATATGCTAAAGATGTGTATTAAAAAGTAGTCGTAAAAATTAAAGGAAACAATTATGAACAACAATAAAGAGAACCTTTCACCGGTAGAAAAAATTAAAACCGGCAGTAACGGACTCAGAGGAACTTTAAAGGAAAGTCTTGCAGATAACTTCACCGGAGCCATCAGAGAAGATGACCAGACTGTGATCAAATTTCACGGAATGTACCAGCAGGATGACAGAGACCGCAGGGAAGAGCGTGTCTCCAAAAAACTGGAATGGCTGTATTCTTATATGATCAGATTAAGACTTCCCGGTGGTTTTTTAACTCCGGAGCAATGGGTAGGATTGAATGAAACGGCTGAAGATCATTCTACGGGAACGATAAAAGTGACTACCAGGCAAACCATTCAGCTGCATGGTATTTTAAAATCTCATTTAAGACCTACCATTCAAAGTTTCAATCTTCAGCATCTGGATTCGATTGCCGCTTGTGGAGACGTCAACAGAAATGTAACCTGTACAGCCAATCCTTCGGAATCCCCTTTACAGCAGGAAGCTTACGAACTGGCAGGAAAAATCAGTGAAATGTGTCTTCCGAAAACCAAAGCTTATTATGATATCTGGATTGATGATGAACTTCTGGTAGACCGTAAAGCAGAGGAAGATCCTTTGTATCAGGACAGATATCTTCCGAGAAAACTGAAAATTGGAATAGCCGTTCCTCCCAATAACGATGTGGATGTATTCATCAATGATATTGCTTTAATCGCGATTATCGAAAATGATAAAATCGTAGGTTACAATATTGCTGCGGGAGGGGGATTAGGTGCCACTCACGGAAATGAAGCCACGTATGCCCGTCTTGCTTCTATCCTTGGATTTGTGGATACCGAGGAAAAAGTATTGAAAGCCGTGTACGAAATTATAACGGTACAAAGAGACTTCGGTAACAGAAGCGACCGGAAATTATCAAGATTAAAATACACAATTGATAAATTAGGTATCGATCAGTACAGAGCTGAAGTAGAAAAGAGAGCAGGCTTCAGTTTTGAGCCGGCCCGTGAATTTAAGTTTACACAAAGAAAAGACCGCTACGGCTGGATACAGAATCATGAAGGAAAGTGGTTTTACACCGTATTTGTAGAGCACGGAAGAATCCTTGATATTGAAGGATATCCTTTAAAATCAGGACTATTAAAAATTGCACAGACAGGGAAAGCCAATTTCCGTTTTACCTGCAACCAAAACCTTATTCTTGCTGATATTGATGAAGAAGATAAGCCTGAAATCGAAGGTATTTTAAAAGAGCACGGAATTTCAGAACATACCGACAGAGCAAGTGCTTTACGTAAAAACTCTGTGGCGTGTGTAGCTTTAAATACCTGTTCACTGGCACTTGCTGAAGCACAGCGTTATCTGCCTTCACTGGTCACAAAAATAGAGCCTATCCTTGAAAAATATGGTCTGCTGGAAGAAGATATCACGATCCGTATGACAGGTTGTCCCAATGGCTGTGGAAGATCTCCCAATGCTGAAATCGGATTTGTAGGTACAGCTTATGGGAAATATAATCTTCACATTGGGGGAGACCGCTTAGGAATGCGACTGAATACAAAATTTAAAGAAAATATTGGTGAAGAAGAAATTCTGACCACTCTGGATGAACTTTTCGCGATTTACGTACAGAAAAGACTTGCAGAGGAAACATTTGGTGATTTTTCATACCGTTACTTACATACCTTAAATTAATTATATGGCTGATTTTCATTATGATCTGAAAAAAAACAAAAAAACTCAACCTCTTCATTTAAGCGGACGAATGTGTATGTGTTGTTGATTCTCAAATAACAATACAAACAAGCTGTTTGAAGTTTTTCGATTCAAAACCGCAAAAGTCACAAAAGTTTTAAACACTTAAGCTTTTTAAGAGCCAAACTTTGTGCATAATAAGTACACCTAAGTTTTGTAAAATCTTTGATTTTCATCTAATGTGAACTTTTCTACAGTGTCATTTTTAAACTTACATAATTGAACTAAATTGTTTTAAAATGAAAACTTTTGTGCCTTTTGTGGTAAAAATAATCAATGTAAAAATTCAGGCAGCTTCATTCTCAACCTTAAAAATGAAGAAAAAATGAAAAACAAAAAGCAGGGAAATTTTCTACCAAAAGCAGGCATTATTGCATTTACATTTCTATTTTTTAACCTGGCAGAAGCTCAGCAGCAACTTATAGAGCTTAGCGGAAGCATCAAGAACACAGGAACACACAAAGGTCTTGACTCCGTAAAAGTACAGATCGAAAACACGCAGGATACCGCATTAACGGATCAGGCAGGTAATTTTAAAATCAGAACAAGGGTTACCATACCATTCAGGGTGGTGATTCGGAAAGATGGCTTTACCAGTCAGACGGTTGAAATACTTTCACCTTCCAACAAAATAACGGTAGGCCTTAATCCTCAGAATACCATTATTGATGATGTGGTGATCTCCGCCTCCAGAGTTCCGGAAAAGATATTAAGATCACCGATCGCTATTGAGAAAATAGATATTAAAACCATCAGGGAAAGTCCGGCAGCCTCATTCTATGAAACACTGGAAAATGTAAAAGGACTACAGCTTTTAACCTCAAGCCTTACGTTGAAAATTCCAAATTCAAGAGGATTCAATTCACCTAACAATTTCCGTTTCATGCAATTGGTAGACGGCGTAGATGTACAGTCGGCAACGTTGGGAGTACCGTTGGGAAATGCTATAGGACCTACAGAACTGGATATTCAATCTATGGAAGTAACTCCGGGAGCGGCTTCTGCATTGTACGGAATGAATGCCATCAACGGACTGGCAAGTTTACAGACCAAAGATCCGTTTACCTCTGAAGGGATAAGTGTTTATTTCCGTGGCGGAGTAAATCATGTAGACAATGTGAACCATAAAATAAGTTCTCTGGGAGAAAGTGCCATTCGTTTTGCAAAGGTGATCAATAAGAACTTTGCTGTTAAAGTTAATGCCTCTTACTTCAGTGGAACAGACTGGGTTTCCAATAATCTGACAGATCAGAATCCAGGTTCATTGGTAACAGCCAATCCTAACTTTGCTTTGGCCAACAATCCGGCTGAAGATCTTTGGAATAAATACGGTGACGAAAGAAACAACCGTGTAGCTGTAAAAGTAGATTACAACGGAAAACCAACCACATTCAACGTTTCGAGAACCGGATATCTGGAAAAAGATCTGGTAAGCCCTGACGTGAAAAATATTAAGTTCGATGCAGGTTTATATTATCGTTTCGGAGATCAGTGGAGAACATCTTACGTTTATCGCTACGGTTTGCTGGACGGAACTTTCCAGAGAGGGAATAAAATCCGTTTGCAGAATGCCACAGTTCAGAACCATAAAGTAGAACTCACAGGCAAAGAATTAACCTTCAGAGCTTATGTTTCCATAGAAAATACAGGAGATTCTTATAATCTCAAACCTTTGGCAGATAATCTTGATCTGACAAATCTTTCCAATACCAACTGGAAAAATATATTCCAGACCGCACTTCAGAACAGCCTGAATGCCGGAATCAATCTTAATGAAGCATTTACTCTCGCCCGTCAGGAAGCTGATAAAAACAGGGTTGTACCAGGAACTGCAGCCTTTGAACAGCTAAAAAATACCATTATCGGAATTAATAACTGGGATTCAGCCAATGGAGGCGTAGCAGGAGCTCCGGCAACAGGAGGAGCCAAGCTTGAACAGAAATCCCGCTTTTATCAGGGGGAACTGACCTATGATTTCAGCAGGTTTGTGAAGATATTCAACCTTCTTGCAGGAGTAGATTACCGTTTGTACAGCATTACTCCGGATGGAAATAACTTTGTTGATTTTAACCGTCCCGTGAATGAAAGAAACATTCCTTTAGCCAATGGTACTTTCGGGAAAGATGTTATCTATCAGAAATATGGGGCTTTTGCACAGATTACCAAGCTTTTCTTCGATGATAAAGTAAAAATTAATGCCGCTTTACGGATCGACAGAAACCCGGAATTTGAAGCCAAACTAAATCCAAGAATAAGTGTAGTGTATTCCCCAGTAAAACAGCATAATTTCCGGGCCTCTTTTCAAAACGGCTATCGTTTTCCATCTTTATTTGAAGCCCTTTCATTCGTGAATAATGGAAACGTAAGAAGAGTAGGAGGCCTGTCCAAAGTAAATGACGGATTAGGCTATCTGGAAAACTCTTATACGCTGGCTTCCATCGATAAATTTACCTCAGCAGTAAACGCTGATGTTGACGCAGGAAAAACCCAGGCTCAGGCAGCTCAGGATAACAAACAGCTTTTAACGGTAGCGAATCTTCAGAAATTACAGCCGGAGAAAATCAATTCGTTTGAAGTAGGGTATAAGTCTACTTTTTTCAATAATAAACTGGTGCTGGACTGGGATTTTTATTACAATATCTACGAAGGATTCCTGGGCCAGGTAGAAGTGGCTGTTCCTAAAAACAGCCAGGTAGGAAGCAATACCGCTGTTCTTGCCATGCTCGACAGAAGTAAACAGGACCGATACAGGGTTTATACCAACAGCAACAGTACCTACAAAAGCTACGGAACATCTTTAGGATTCCGATATAATATCACAGGAAATTACAATATCAACACCAATGTTTCCTATAATGATCTGGCTTCCAATAATAACTCAGACCTGTTTATTACAGCTTTCAACACTCCGAAGTGGATGGTAAATGTAAGCTTGGGAAACAGAGAGATTGTTAAAAATATAGGATTCACTCTTGTAGCCAGATGGCAGAGCGGTTTTATGTGGGAAAGTCCTTTAGCATCCGGAGAAATTCCCGCTTATTACACCATTGATGCACAGGCAACATGGAAGCTTCCTGAAATCCGTGCCAATATTAAGATTGGAGCTACCAATTTGCTGAACCGCCGTTACTTCCAGTATGCAGCAGGTCCTGAAATCGGAGGACTGTATTATCTCGCTTTTACCTATGACTTAAAACTGTAATCAGGATGAGTAATTCTTTATATCCCATATTTTTAAAACTTGAAAACCTTTCGCTGCTGATTATTGGCGGCGGCAAGGTTGCCCTTGAAAAGCTGGAATCTGTTCTGGGCAATTCACCGGAAACATCCATCAAACTGGTAGCCAAAGAAATCATTCCGGAGGTCAGAACTTTACAAAACCAGTTTTCCAATATAACACTTCATGAGAGAGCATATCATGACCACGATTTTAACGGTACTGATCTGGCCATTATTGCGGTAAATGATGTTGAACTGGCCGGTGAAATCAGAGAAAAAGCCCAGCAAAAAAGTGTACTGGTCAATATTGCGGATAAACCTGATCTTTGTGATTTTTATTTAGGATCCATTGTTAAAAAGGGAAGTCTTAAAATAGCTATTTCCACCAACGGAAAATCTCCAACCATCGCTAAAAGATTAAGAGAAACCTTTACCGAAGTGATTCCTGACGAAATGGATCATGTATTGGACAATATGCAGCATATCCGTAATCAACTGACAGGCGATTTCAATTATAAAGTAAAAGAACTTAATAAGATTACAACAGAATATCTGTCCGACGGAAAAGCTGCTGCAAAACCGGATATGGAAATTCAAAAGCTGATCAGTATCACCAAAACAGCCCAGAGAAAAGCCAATATTTATCTGGGCATCATAGGTGTTTTACTTCTTTTCGGGTTATTTGGCCTTGTCGTGTATCAGTTTAATTTATCTGATGATATTCAGCATTTTCTGAATAAAGATGACCATATTTTTTACTGGATGCTGTTTGCGGGCTTTATGGCAGAAATTGTCGCCGGATCTATGGGAATGGGCTACGGAGTGATATGTACTACAATTCTTTTATTACTGAATGTTCCGCCGCCGGTTGTAAGTGCCAGCATCCACTCTGCGGAATCGTTTACCACAGCGGCCGGGAGTTTCAGTCATTATAAATTGGGAAATGTGAATAAAAAAATGGTCTGGGTGCTGTTTCCATTGGCTATTGTGGGTTCTGTTATCGGAGCTTTAACACTGTCTCATTATGGTGAACATTATGCTCACATCGTAAAACCAATTATTGCCTGCTACACGCTCTATCTTGGAATTAATATCTTAAACAATGCATTTAAAGATAAAAAAACCGGACAAGCGAAAGCCAAACGCAGAACCAATCTCAGAATATTAGGATTGGCAGGCGGCTTCATAGATTCTTTTGCCGGCGGCGGCTGGGGACCTTTGGTAACCGGAACGCTGATCAAAGAGGGAAGGATTCCCCGATATGTAGTGGGAAGTTCCACTGTTGCAAAGTTTTTACTAACCATTACCAGTGCCATTACCTTTATTTTTACCATAGGTATCCACCACTGGAATATTGTTTTGGGGCTTTTGCTGGGAGGTGTTTTTACGGCTCCGTTTTCTGCGATGCTTACGGCAAAACTTCCCACAAAGAAAATGTTTGTGGTGGTAGGAATGGTGGTTATTGCCATGAGCCTTATTACGATAACAAAATCGATCTTCTCATAAGAACAAATATAAAAACAGAAAAAAAGTATTAAACGCAGAGATTTTAATGTTTACTTTATTTTGAGGCATCAGGGGAAAAATTAATGATGCAGTGTATTGACACTACCATTACTCATTTTTAGTAAAAATCTGAAACCATTAAAACTTTGCGTTTTTTATAAGCACTTTTTATTTTACAGATTGCTGTTCTTTTTTGATCTGCTCAATTCCTGCCTGTAACAAGTTACATTAAATTCCGGGAATCTCCTTCTGAATTTTGAATCATCAAACAGGTTATCATATTGATATCTGGAAAGCAATTCCTGTAATTCTTTTGCATTTTTATTGAATAAAGATCCGATTGAAAAGGCGAGCTTTAACTATAACAACAGAGTAACTGAATCTAAGGAAGTTGTAACATAATCTCACATCATGAAAAAAACCGGGAAAGTAAAGGCAAAAGTTTCCGAATAATCTCTTTCTTCTTTATCCTTTTACTTCCTTAATTTTCCCAGTTGTACCAGCTTTTGCTTTTATCATTTCCTGTCCAATGCCAGGTAATTATCCTCAATTCTGCTGACCAGAATGTAGAACAAACCTGCATAAATCATCTGAATTCCCATTGCTTCCCAGTTTTCAACAGTACTGCTTCCAAAAAGGAGCAGGATAATGAGAGAAGCTCCGGCCATCGCCGCAATTCGGGTTTTAAAACCAATGATCAGCAGAAGGCCGATTGTAAATTCGAGAAAGGGGAGAGTGACACCAAACAGATGTACCAATGGCTGCGGAAGCCAGCTTGTTTCAAAACCCTTCACCATTCCTGATGCAAAGTCCTGCAATTTAACGAGACGAACCAATCCGTGTCCCAAAAAGTTGATTCCCATCGATACACGAAGGAAAAAATAGGCTGTTTTTGTATTGTTCATAAAGGTATTTTTTTTAGCATGGAAGCGGGATGCTGGAAGATATAAATCTGTTGGGATTCACTTTTACGGTGTTTTTCAATTATCTCTAATTTGTTTTTACAGACTTCGATAACTTCCTTACTTATTAAACGTTTCTTCGCTTTTGTCAACCGGAGTATCCGGATCGTTCATCACCATTTTGGCAATATCATCTTTTCTCATAAAAACGACTCCCTGTTTTTGTTGTGTATATTGGATAAATTCCTCCATGGCATGTACCATTGCAGGAGTTCCACCTATTCTGTCATGAAAACTGATACTCATCATTCTCCTTTTGGAAGCTCCTTCTTCATACAACCGGTCAAATTCAAATTTCAGCTGGGCCAAAAACTGCTCCGGGCTCCAGTGTTTCCCTTCAATATTGACAATATCATTGTTACGAAGCGTATAAGGAACGACTACAAAGTTTTTTCCTTTTACTTTAGTTATAAAAGGTTCATCATGGCTTAGATCATCAATATGATACAGAAAACCCAGTTCCTGTAATACTTTAAGTGTATTCGGGCTTCTTCTCAACCAGTTGGCATTATAACCAACAGCTTTCTGCCCTGTAATTTTTTCAACAACATCCACACCTTTCTTTACGAAATTCAGTTCGTCAGCATAATTTTTATTCCACTGGTTATCCCAGGTAAAACCATGAGCGGCAATTTCATGACCTCCGTTTGCAATAGCTTTGGCAACTTCAGGATACTTTTCAGCAGCAGTTCCTACGACATGAGAGGTAACTTTAATGTCATATTTTTTCCATAAATCAAGCATACGGTAAATTCCTTCATTTCCTCCGTAGCGGTACCAGCTTTCTGCGGGAAGATCCGGCTGTCCCTTGGGAAGAGGAGTTCCACTGAAAGGACTTTCAGCGCCTTCCGGCTGTCCGCCGGTCTCAAACTGCATAGAAACGGAAATGACCAATTGAGCACCATTCGGCCAGTATTTTTTTGTTCGGGCCTGTTTTTCATGCTGTTGCTTTTTTTCTTTTGTATCTCTTTCATGATCAGAAAAGGACATCAGAACAATTGCAGAGGCAAGCAGCAATACTGATTGTTTTATATATTTCATTTTGAATGTATTGATAAGGCAAAATTCATCAATAATCCATTGGCATATATTGTAAAAATTAATGGTAAATTTGTAAAAATCCATTCTTCTATGAAACGAATCGTTAATTTCAGCTCTTTTAATGTTTTCAGTATTGAAAAGGAAAACTGGGATGTTGAATATCACAATCATAATTTTTATGAACTGATCATTATAGAAAACGGAAAAGGATTTCATCACCTCAACAGCATTACTTTCCCGTATAAAAAAGGGGATGTATTTCTACTCAGACCAAGTGACGGCCATGAATTTTCAATTAAAAACAAAACGAAATTCATTTATATAAAATTCACAGAACAGTATATCTGGGAAAACTTACTGCCCAACAAAAACAATGAACTTAAAAAGGCTGTACAGCTCCTGATGGAAGATCATTCCTTCGTGTATGAATCAGCGATTAAGAGCAAAACAGACAGGGAACATCTTTTACAGCTTGCCCGGATTCTTCTGTATGAATTCAGCCATAAAAACACCTATAACAAAGAGATAACTACTGATCTGTTTTCGGGTATCATGACTATTCTTATCCGGAATACGATGCAAAATGCTACTGCAAAAAACCGGCTCACTCAAAATCTAAATAGAATTGAAAAGATACTGTATTATATCAATGTCAATGCTCTGGATGCTGAAAAAATGAAAATTGAGAACCTGGCTGAAGAATTTATGCTTTCTCCCAATTACATCAGCATTTATATTAAAAAACAGACAGGTTTCTCCATACAACAGCATATCATACAGCATAAGCTGAAGACTGCTGAAAAGCTTTTACTGCAAAGCCATTATAATATCAGTGAAATTGCCGACAGGCTGGGTTTCAATGATGCCAGCCACTTTAATAAAATATTCAAAACGTACAAACAAATGTCACCCTCTCAGTTTAAAAAGAAAGGCTGATCTTATTGATCATCTGATTATATTTTTTTTATATCTTTAATAATCAAATCTTTAAACCCATGAAAACAAGTTCCGGGATTCTGCTCTTTAAAAAAGAAAAAGACAGTCTGTATTACTTTCTGGTTCATCCCGGCGGCCCTTTCTGGAGAAATAAAGATTCTGGCGCATGGTCTATCCCCAAAGGAGAAATTCTTCCTGATGAAGATCCATTAGTGAGGGCATTAACGGAATTTAAAGAAGAAACAGGTAAAGCAGCAGAAGGCCAATTCATAGAATTATCACCCATCAGACAAAAAGGAGGAAAAACAGTTTATGCATGGGCCCTGGAAGGAGATATTGATACTTCAGGTCTTTACAGCAATAGCTTTCCATTAGAATGGCCACCCAAATCCGGCAAAATAATTGAAATTCCCGAAGTGGACCAATGGGAATGGTTTGCTTCAGAAGAAGCACAAAAACGGATCAATCCGGCACAGAAAGATCTCATCACAGAACTTGAAAGT
The DNA here is from genome assembly GCF_018924625.1 of Chryseobacterium sp. PCH239. Lineage (NCBI taxonomy): Bacteria > Pseudomonadati > Bacteroidota > Flavobacteriia > Flavobacteriales > Weeksellaceae > Chryseobacterium > Chryseobacterium sp. PCH239. The sequence continues at coordinate 572,726 of NZ_CP073027.1, read as the reverse complement.
ATATTAAAAAATTACTAACACCTAACTACAAAAGCCATGAAAAAATTAAACAGAAAAACATTAAAAAACATGATCGGAGCCATTGGAATAGAGCTGAATCTTCCGCTTCCTGTAGGCGTTTGCCTTGGCAATTTGCTTTCCCTTTGTCCTCCTCACTCTCATTGCCGTGCAGATGAAAGGTGCTATCCTGATGCTGCAGGCCCCTGCATCAACGGGCTTTGTCCATCAGGCTACCACTGCCATTCGGGAGAATGTGTCAGATAGAACAAGAAAACAAAAAACCTTTATCAGTGCTGATAAAGGTTTTTATATAGTACAACTATTATTTATCGTTTTATCCCAATTGCTTTTAATGCACTGGATGTTAAAAAGATATCATCAAATACCGTCAGTGATTCTACATCATTGAAGCCTGTAGGGATCAGATCATTTTTATTAAAAGACAATTCGATAGAAGGGTCGTATGAAGCAATGATTCTCACTTTTGAGTATCCATTATAATCTACTTTAAATCCTTCAAACATGCAGTTCTGCTCGGCCTTCTGATACTCTGCATATTCTTCAAAACCTACAATATCCGTTCTTCTTCCATCGTTATGGTCAAGAGATTTCCATGCGGTATAATTTTTCGGTTCTTTCAGAATATTTCCTTTACGGTCTACAGGAACAAACATTCCAAGAGTTAAACGCTTCTTTAAGAAATTGGCATAATTATTCATCAGATTCAAAATCTGAAGATCGGCATATCCTTCGTGTGAATAATATTCCAGCACGAAAGTTGTCATCGGAATCAGCTTAAGAGAAGCATCAGTGGGCATAATGAGTTTTTACTTTTTTGGCCGATAAAAATAGTATTTTTATTTACGCTACCCAATGGAAACAGATGAATAGGATGGAATTTATACCCATTCTGAATAACAATAACTTTGGGACAAACTCTTATTTTTCATTATTTTTGAAACAATAACCATAGAAACCATTATGAACACCTCTGTAAAAGACGTGGAAACTTTTGCAGATATAAATTACAATATATTGAATAAGATACTATTGGCAGCCGGAATCATTCAATGCTGCTTTTACAATATCAAGGCTCAGAGTGCCGGAGCATGCCCGGCCTATACCTCCGAATGGGGTCACCTTTATCGTGAAAATGGAAAAAATAAGGACGTTTTGGGAATCTTTTCTACTGAAGCACCACTTTACCTCCTGGATTCTACCCAAACGCAATACAAAGTACAGGTAAGCAACGGTGATATTGGTTTTATAGACCGCCAGCCACTCCAAAAGTCTATGCGTGGGAAAAAATCAGCGGGTGAACCACTACAATATTTCTATAGAGGAAAAGAGGGATATCAATGTCCCCATTTTTATGTGCAGGGATCAGAATTACGTGTACGAAAAGGCCCTACAACGGAAAGTACGGCAACACGAAAATTGGCTTTAAACGAACTGATTTGCATTGATTATGTACCCCTGTATCAGGATGGCTGGGTATATATTGGCGACCATTTCCACGAAAATCCGGAATATATCCAGATGAAATACCTGGGAACAGAACTTACATACGACAAAATTTGAAAGATTATCTGGCTGCAAAAGGAAAGAACAAGGAAAAAGAACTGACTCAGGTTGGTAGATTGCGCGAAATTGCATGGCTGGAAGATAAAAATCTTAAACAAGCATTACTTTATTGGCAAGAATCTTATTCAGGCATAGAAAATCCAAAGATAGATATCGATTTTGAACTTCTTCTGGCGGATCAACTGGCAAAAAAACCAGAAACTGAAGCTTATGAAAAAAAGTTGAAAGCCTTAAATATGCATTTTGTGTGGAAAGAAACCCAGCTTTTTGACGGAAAAATCACTGATGCACAGATGAAACAGCTGGAAATGCAGAAGGTAAAAGACATTCCCAATACCCCTGAATGCGGCTGGGAACCTCAATATTTTTACAGAACATCTGATATGATTGTAGCCTTTGAAGAATATAAAGGAAAAGTTTCCGGAAGCATTTACAAAATGTCCTTCAACAATGGCGAAGCTGTGATTCTGGGAAATGAACGTATGGATTCTAATTATAATGAAAAGGATTTTGTTACCCGTTTTGGAGATCTGCTCTCAACACGCTGGATTTCTTCTCCGCACGAATATTACATTCAGAATGGAGATGCCGGGCTCTTTATTTTTACTTTTAAAGAGGGGAAGCTTTTCAGCTATGAATGCATGTATTATTGTTAAATGAATTGTTAATTATATTGATCAATAGAGGCGGGTTTTAACCCGCACATTTTATTATTTATTTTTCAAAGGTTTCAGCCTGAACTTAGCCAATATTAAGTTTTGGCTGAAGCCAATATATCTGTATTTAATTGTTAAAACGGGCTAAAGCCCGTTCCTATTGAATATTTACATTTGTCTCTGCTATAATACCACATTTATATATCAATAGAGGTGGGCTTTAGCCCGCCTATTTTATAAAGTATTCTTCCATTGGCTTTAGCCGAAACTTAAAATATTTTCTAACATAAGTGATTAAATTTTAAAGCCGTATCTTTACGTCACCAAACAAAATATTACAATATGTCATTTATAACACCTGAAGGAGCCAGGAAGGCTCAGCTATCCCTATCTGAAAGGGCACCCGTTGCTCATTCCATTCTCTCTGGGGAAGAGAATATTTCGAAATACAACAGTGGAGTATGTCATGATGTAGTTGCCTATGCATTGTATATGCGTGGTGCCAGGATAAGTCCTACTCAGCTTGCTGAATCTGCAGGACAAAAATGGTTAACCTTATTCAATTATCCGGCTGGAGAAAAATGGGACGGATACACACCCATTCCGGCAGGGAAGGCCATTGGTTTTTACAGGCTTATTGATAAAACATTCTTTCACTCAGCAATTACTACAGGAAACGGAAATGAAATCAGATCTGTGAACGGATTTTCATTAGGATCGGCATGGACAGTACCTGTGGATATGAAATGGGTATTGGGCAAAAAGAATTCTGACGGAACCTTCAATTATGATGGTACCAAGATAGAAGTCTATATTTCTTCTTTATAACAGAATTTATATTTCAGTACAACAAAAGGCAGATCAGCATATTCGCTTTTCTGCCTTTTTATTTTTTAAGCATCAGTACATTTCGGGCATATCCCGCTGATGATAAAATTATATTCGTGTGCGATGAAATGTTCCGGTAAACTGATTTCCGGAATAGCATTTTCAATGCACGTAACGGAATGGCATTCCTTACAGTTAAAATGAACATGATTATGAAAATGCTGTTCATGGGTACATTTTCCACTGCACTTTGCAAAATTCACTACACCATCAATATTGACGATCTTGTGTATCGCACCTTCGTTTTCAAGCCTTTCCAGAACCCTGTAGATGGTTACTCTGTTGCACAGATCTCCCAGTTTCTTCTGAATATCAGAATGGGTAAGGGCAACATCCGAACTATTAATAAGGTTTAAAATTTCAGTTTTGGCGTGAGTATTTCTGACCTGTTTCATATTTTAATGCAACAAAGTTGCGTTATTTAAATTTTTATTTCTACTTTTGCAACAAAGTTACGATAAGAAAATTAATCCATACTATTATGAAATCAAAAATTCTTGATGCTGTAGGAATCTCCGCTGCTGTTTTATGCCTGATTCATTGTATTGTCTTTCCACTGCTATTAATTGTTCCATTGGGAATCTCTCATAATCCTTATATTGATCTGGTTTTCCTTTTCATAGGAGCCGTTGTGGTATTCAGAATAACAAAAAAAATGGAAAACCGGTGGCTGAAGTTTCTGTTCTGGATATCATTAAGCCTTATTTTCATTTCTATATTGACAGATTTTCTGTTTGAAGTTCATCTTCCTCTGATCTATATCGGAGCTATCGGTTTGATTACAGGTCATATCATCAATTTTAAAAATCATAAACATTAAATCATGACTAAAAAACTTCCTGTAACAGTACTCAGCGGCTTTCTGGGAGCTGGAAAAACGACACTACTGAATCATATTCTTCACAATAAACAAGGATTAAAAGTAGCTGTAATAGTGAACGATATGAGCGAAATTAATATTGATGCCCGCCTGGTTGAAAATCAAAATACCCTTTCAAGAACAGAAGAAAAGCTTGTTGAAATGAGTAATGGGTGCATTTGCTGTACACTTCGTGAAGATCTTATGGTAGAGGTAGAACGTTTGGCGAATGAAAACCGTTTTGATTATCTCCTTATTGAAAGTACAGGTATCAGTGAACCTATTCCTGTTGCTCAAACCTTTACTTATATTGATGAAGAGAGTGGAATAGATCTGTCCCGTTTCAGTTATGTTGATACAATGGTAACGGTGGTAGATTGTTTTAATTTCATGAAAGATTTTGGCTCTAATGAAATGTTGCTGGACCGCGATCTTACTGATATGGAGGGCGACTACAGAACGATTGTTAATCTTCTGACCGACCAGATTGAATTTGCCAATGTGATTATTTTGAACAAAACAGATCTTATCAATACTGAAACACTTGGCTTTTTAAAAGCAGCAATCCGAAAACTGAATCCCGACGCAGATCTTTTACACGCTGAGTTTGGAAAAATTGATCCTCAAAAGATTTTGAATACACAGCTTTTTGATTTCGAAAAAGCACAGTCATCCGCTGGCTGGCAAAAAGAGTTACAATCCGGTCATCACACACCGGAAACTGAAGAATATGGAATAAGTTCACTTGTTTTTAGAGATAGAAAGCCCTTTCATCCCATAAGGCTTTGGGAATATCTGAATCATCATTATCCGGAAGGAACCATAAGAGCTAAAGGGTTGTTCTGGTTAGCTTCAAGACCTGATGATGCATTGAATTTTTCTCAGGCAGGAGGTTCATTCAGGCTTGAAAAAGCAGGAGTTTGGTGGAGTAGTATGCCTATGAATCATAGGGTTCAGTATTCTTCATTTTCAGATAATCAGAAGTTTATAGAAAGCAGATGGGATAAAAACTGGGGCGACAGAATCAATGAACTGGTGTTTATCGGGCAGAATCTGGATAAAGATCAAATGTTATCAGACCTTCAACATTGTCTTATTAATGAAAGGGAAAAGGAACTATTTGACAAAAAACAAAGTTTTGAAGATCCGTTTCCAAAGAACATTTAAAATTAACTTTTAATTAATGCAACAATGTTACGATAAAAATTTAAATACAATAACTTACAGCATTATTTCAAAAACAATATGGACAGAAGAAAATTTCTAAAAGGATCTGCATTACTTTCAGGGTTATTGACCTTATCACCATCTGATTTATGGAGCTTCGGGAAAAATACAGAACTGCACCAGAAAGGAAAAGCGAAGAATATCATTTTCATGGTAAGTGACGGGATGAGCCTGGGAACACTTTCAATGGCACACTTGTATTCACGGAACATTTTAGGAAAAGGAAGTAACTGGCTTAATCTGTATCATGATAAAAAGGTGACCCGTGCTTTGATGGACACCGCTTCTGCAAGTTCTGTTGTCACAGATTCTGCTGCCGCAAGTTCAGCCTTTGGAGGAGGGATCAGAGTGAAAAACGGAGTTTTAAACATCGGAGCTAACGGAGAGAAACATCTTCCGATATGGCAGCAATATAAAAAAGCAGGAAAAAAAGCAGGCTGCGTGACTACGGTAACCATTACTCATGCGACTCCAGCCGGATTCTGTATAAATTCTTCCAAAAGAAATGCTGAACCTCAAATTGCAGAAATGTATGCAGAGCTGGAATTCGATGTGCTGTTAGGAGGCGGAGACGAGTTTTTCAATCCCTCCAAAAGAGAAGACAAAAAAGACCTCTATTCTGTTTACAGTAAAAAAGGGTACCGAATTCTAAAAACACAAAGCGATCTGAAAGAAATCAAAAGAGGAGAAAAATTATTAGGAATCTTCAGTACAGGAGCATTACCGTATACCATTGACAGAACGCACCTTACTGAGTACAAAAATACACCGACTCTTGCTGAAATGGCCAATACTGCTATTCATCAGATGAAAGATCATCCTGAAGGTTTTGTCCTTCAGATCGAGGCCGGAAAAGTAGACTGGTCTGCCCATGCCAATGACGTAGCGGCACTCATCCATGATCAGCTGGCATTTGATGAAGCGGTGAAAACGGTAATGGATTTTGCCGAAAAAGACGGAAATACTTTAGTCATCATCACTACAGACCATGGAAACGCTAATCCGGGCACTATTTACGGAGCGGATACAACCAGGCAATTTAACAGCATTTCCGATTACAAATACACCAATGAATACATTCTCAACAGGATTCACAAAGATTATTCGGTAAAAGATATTAAAGACTGGATTTATGAAGGTAACAAAATCACATTGACCGATGATGAAGCCAAGCATCTGCTAAGTTTTTACAACGGACTTGAAAAAGAAGAAGGGCTTTATAATTATAAGAAACTGCCTTTTAAATTGTATTCAGAAATTCAGAAAAGCAGGAATTCTGTGGGGTGGATCAGCATGGATCATTCCGGAGATTATGTGGAAGTAGCGGCTTATGGTCCTGGAAACGAGCTTTTACAGCCGTTTATTAAAAATACAGACCTTCATGATCTAATGCTGAAGGCCTGTCTGGTATAGACATTCATATTTTTTCATATTTAATTATTTGGGAGATACGAGGCGGATTGATTGTGTCCGCCTTGTTTTTTTATGCAAAAAAGACTTCCATAAAAATTAAAGGATAAGTTTTTCACTTATTTCACATTAAGTATTCTGTCAAATGATCCTGTTTTATATAAATGAAATGGGTGAAACTTAAATTCCACCCATTACAAACATATTTTCCATTGTAGGGACTTTGCTTCCGCCTTCTTTTTCAAGAGTAATCGCAAAAGCCTGGGCTTTTGGTATATTGGCCAAGGCAATCCTACTGTCTTTATCTTCAGTGTACATTCCTGCATTTACCGGTTTTCCATCTTCTATAGCCCAAAGCTGATATTGCATTCCTTCGGGAGCTTTAGGAAGTTTTTCAGCATTCAGGTAAACTTCTTTTGTTTTCTTATCCCAGAAAACCATTGCTTTGGCTTCTGTGTGTTTTTCTACACCTTTCAGCATAACCATCTGCATATCGGGATTAGAGAACATATCAAGCTTCTGATTCATCTTCTCCATCGTCTGATCCTGACGTTTTTTATCTGCTATCAGTAATGATATTTCTTTCTTACTGGCAGATTGGCTGTTCATCCAGAATAAATTTCCGGCAACACTTACAAGAAACAATGCCGAAGCCGCCACTGCATAAGTTCTCCAGGGAGTCGTAGTTTGAGTTCTCTCCTGTTGAGTGATTTCCCTGTGAGTTTTTACATCAGTGATATCTGTTGAAAGAGTAGGAGTTACTTCTTCAACAATCTGTTCCTGCTGAATTTTATTCCAGATCTTAGATTTCAAATCACCTGGAGGTGTTACAGCCTGAGCTGTAGCAAGTTGTTCCAAAATTTTCTGTGCTTCTTCAAAAGCCGCTTTCACTTCAGCATTATTCTTCATCACACACTCCAAAATCCCTGCTTCCTCGGGAGAAGCATGACCTAGAATATAAGATTCTATAATTCCGGATGATATGTATTCTTTAGTGTTCAATTTATTGGTAATCTTTTAGCAAATCTTTTAATTTCATCAGTGCATTCCGCATTTTCGTTTTTACCGTTCCCAGCGGTATCTTCAGTTTTTCAGATATTTCATGTTGGGTATATCCCTGATAATAAGCAAGATTTATAAGCTCCTGCTTGTCTGCTTCCAGACCTTCCAGCACGTTATTAAATCCGATATAATCAGAAGAATTATTGGTAGTTGAAAGCTCTGCAGTATTATATACGAAATCAGGAAGTGATTGGTTTTTAAGCTCATTCTGGAATCCTTTAGACTTTAGATAGTCGATAGCCGTATTCCGGGCTATATTGATCATCCATGTATAAAACCGTCCTTTGGAGGAGTCGTACTGATGAATGGAGTTCCATATTTTGACAAAAACATCCTGAATAACTTCTTCGGTATATTCTTTAGACTGAACGATTCGAAGAATGATTCCGTATAACGCACCCGAATAGTGGTCATACAGATAATGAAAACCGTTTTCGTTTTTTTCTCTTAATAAAACGATAAGTTCCTCTTCAGAATAGGTTGTTTTAATAATATTTATTTTTCTGTTCAAATGTAATAAAATAAAACATATGGGCAACAAAATTCAACACATCTTTTATTTCGTACATGTTTTCCTGAAAATTATTAAAAAATATTCAATACAAAAATCGTATTTCATGAGTTGATTTTATTTTTCTTTAAAAATAATATACTACAAATCAGACAGTTATAATTTATTTGTTTTTTTTTCAATCTAAAATAAAACCATCCTCGTAAATGACTTTAAAAACACATTCAATATAATTAACTAAAAATCAACACAATGAACACACATTCAAAAATCACAGTTTTAGCAATGGTAGTTTTATCATTTGCTTTCAGCGGAAAGGTAACTGCACAAACGATGAAAGAAAAAACAGTAATGGTAGGAGGTGCTCCTATGTATCCTTCCAAAAACATTATTGAAAATGCGGTCAACTCCAAGGATCATAAAACTCTTGTAGCTGCTGTAAAAGCTGCCGGTCTGGTAGAGACATTACAGGGAGCAGGACCTTTTACCGTATTGGCACCTACAGATGCTGCCTTTGCAAAACTACCAAAAGGGACAGTAGAAAATCTTGTAAAACCTGAAAACAAAGCCACACTTACTTCTATCTTAACCTATCATGTTCTTCCAGGAAGATACAGTGCTAAAGAAATTTGGGCAGCCGTAAAAGCAGGAAACGGAAAAAGTATGATGAAAACTGTACAGGGTGAAAACCTTACTTTCTGGACAAAAGGTAAAGATCTTTACATAAAAGATGCAAAAGGAAACAGTGCCAAAGTAACAATTGCTGATGTGAACCAATCTAATGGAGTGATTCATGTAATAGATACTGTATTGATGCCGTAATAAATTCTAAGATTTCAGACAGCATATCCAATATGCTGTTTTTGTTTCTTTTATATCTAACACTAAAAAAATTAATAGTATGAAAAAAGTAATTCAGGTTTCTAATCAGGGTGCCACCCTTAATACCAGCAGAAGAAACTTTTTAAAATTAGGTGGAGTAGGATTAGCCATCGCAGGCCTTACCATTATCGGATGTAATGACGATGATGACTTCCAGATTATAGAAGAATCCAAGTATGATCTTGGAACAGGAGATGTAGGTGTACTCAATTATGCCTATGCCTTAGAACAGCTTGAAGCCGATTTTTACACGAAAGTGGTCAACAATTTTTATACGGGGATTTCCAGTATTGAAAAAGAGGTTTTTACAGATCTCTATCATCACGAGGTGATTCACCGTGATTTCTTCAAAGTTGCGATTAGCGGTGCTACAGATCATGTGCTCCCTAAGCTTGAATTCCAGTATCCTAATGTGAATTTTAATGACAGAAATTCAGTATTGGCTACCGCAAAAGCATTGGAAGATACCGGCGTAGCAGCTTACAATGGAGCAGGAAAATACATTTCCAATCCTGCCTATCTTGTGATTGCAGGTAAAATAGTTTCTGTGGAAGCCAGACATGCCTCTGCCATCAGAAATCTAATCAATCCCGGATCTGCAGATTTTTCGGGAGACGATGTGATAGATGCCAATGGACTTGATCTCGCCAAAGAGCCAAAAGACATTGTAATGGCTGCCGGAACATTTATCAAAACACCTTTTACCTGGAAAGAAAGAGGAATCAACTAATCATTCACCTTAAAAACTCACATTATGAATATTCTTAGATTACTGGATAAGCTTTCTGATGATAAATTTTTCACTTCAGAAGCTTCAAGACTGGAAACCATCACGAATATTTCTTTATTCGGAAAAAAAGCAGCTACAGCAGCTGTGCCTCTTGGATTAGGAGCGATGATGGCTACTCCAGCCAAAGCAGAAGCTCCAAAAACAGGGTTAACAGGTATGGCTTTAAAAAGTACACTCACAGATGCTTTACAACTGGCATTGGTACTGGAATATCTGGAAAATGAGTACTACAGCATAGGATTATCAACACCAGGATTAATCCCTAATGGAGACAGAACCGTTTTCATGCAGATTTCAAAACATGAATCCGCCCATGTAAGCTTCCTGAAAAGCACACTGACTTCTTTAGGAACAACTCCCGGAAATAAGCCTACGTTCGATTTTACAGCAGGCGGAAATTTCATGCCTTTTACAGATTATAACCAATTTCTTATCCTTGCTCAGGCCTTTGAAGATACCGGAGTAAGAGCTTATAAAGGACAGGCAGGAAATGTGATGTCCAACAAAGTAGTGCTTCAGGCAGCATTACAGATTCATTCCGTTGAAGCAAGACATGCTTCACAAGTAAGAAGAATGAGAGCTAACAAAGGGTGGATTGAGCTTGCTAACGGTGGAAGTATGCCTTCAGCCACCAATCCTGTGTATGCAGGAGAAGACAATACCAATCAGGCAGGCTACAATACAGCAACTCTATTTGGGGCTGCGGCAGGTTCTGCAGCTTATGATGAAATTTTAAGTGGCAGCGATGCACAGGCTATTGCTTCATTGTTCATAGTTTAGTTGTGATTTGGATGATGATAAGTGGTGAGTCCATTTCCGAATTTTCCGGGAATGGACTTTTTTTGTAATAATGAATGTTCTCCCTTCAAAAATATTCACATTTAAAGTGTATTATACAACAGATTTTACGATCAGACAAGGTACTTTTATCCTCATAATAGATGGTACTTCTTTACTTAAAACTTTTGCCGGCAAATTTTAAATAAATACACATATAGCTTTATTATAAAATTTACTGTAACGGAATACGAAATAATTTCGTAATTTGGTTTACTTATTAAAATAATAATTTAAAGCACTTAAAAATATTTAAAATATAAACTTTAATGCCTTGATTATCATTTTTTAATAATCAAAAAAGAAAAGTCTCTAATTGTTGACATAATATATGAAGAAATATCCAATTCCTGCGAATGAAGAAGGGAGAATGAAGAAACTGGAGTATTTTGATCTTTTGAACCTTGAAAAAGATCCCCAGTTAGACATTTTTGCAGAAACAGCATGTCTGGTGACAGACTGTCCTGCAGCGCTTATTGCTATGATGGAAAGCGAAACCCAGACCATTCAGAGTTGCGTGGGAATGGCTCTTGATTTTGTAGACAGAAAAAATACAGTCTGCCAATATTCAATAGCAAGTGGAGAAATTCTGGTCATCAATGATACATTATTGGATGAAAGATCATCAGAAAATCCACTTATTCTGGCGGGTGGAATCCGGTTTTATGCAGGAGTTCCGTTGATTGACGATGAAGGTTTTGTATTGGGGACAATCTGCGTTATCGACTATAAACCTAAAACCATCACAAAAGACCAGATATCTACTCTGAAAAAAATAGGAGACGCAATCACAAAAATTCTGACGGGTAAAAGGAAAAATATTCAGGCTGAATATTTTCAACAGACTTTTACCATTTCCAATAACCTGATCTGTGTTCTGGATAAAGACTTTTCACTGAAAGAGAGTAATCCGGCTTTTGAAAAGACTTTTCAAATGGATAAAGGTCAGATTCTCGGCCAGAATTTTCTTGATCTGATAGGGAATCATAATTCTCAGCTCCAATTACTTTCCAAAAACCTTCCCAATACGGATGAAGAAGTAACATTTACAACTTCAACAAAAATAGATGATACCCAAACGATCATTATTGAATGGTCTTTAAAGCTCAATCAAAATCATTCAGAGATTTTTTGTTTTGGAATTAATATCACCCAACGCATCGAAGAAAAGCTTAAACTTGAAAGCTCTGAACGCCGCTTCAGAAGCTTCTTTGAAAACGCTATAGGCTTGATGAGTATGCATGATATGGAAGGAAATATCATTGCGGTCAACGAAAAAGGAAGAGAAACCCTTCAATATTCTGCTGAAGAGGTAGAAATGTTAAATTTAAAAGATCTTGTTCCTAAAAAAACTGGCCTCTTCTGGAGCAATATCTCGAAAGAATTAATAAGAACCATGAAGATTTCGGGACTATGATCCTGAAAGCAAAAGGAGGTGAGGAAATGATCTGGATGTACCATAATCTTGTGGAAATCAACAAAGAAGGAAAACCTTATGTGGTGAGCACTGCACTGAATGTTACGGAAAGAGTAAGTTTGGAAAAAGATCTTGTTCATACCAAAAAGATGTTGGAACAAACCAGTGCTGTTGCCCAGGTGGGAGGATGGGAAGTCAACCTGAAAAACAACACGGTTTTTTGGTCGCAGTCCACCCGGGAAATTCATAAAATAGATAAAAATTTTCAGCCTGATTTTGAAAATGCACTGGGTTTTTACAGTGAAAAAAGCCGCGAAAAGCTGGAATCCTTATTCGAAAAGGCTGTAAAAGAAGGCGTTCCCTACGATGAAGAATTACAGCTAATACAAAATGACGGCGTGATGATCTGGGTAAGGGTAAAAGGTATACCGGAATTTGAAGATGGAGTATGTACGAGAGTCTACGGAATCATTCAGAATATTGATACCTTCAAAAATATCTACCTTGAACTGGCCAGAAAAGAAGCTATGCTGCAGTCTTTTGTAAAATACGTACCTTCTACAGTAGCCATGTTTGATAAAGATCTCAATTATGTTTCCGTAAGCAGAAGCTGGAAAGATGAGTTTCAGATGAATGATATCAGGCTTATTGGAGAGAACATGTTTAAAATCTCACCCAATGTACCGGATGAGAGATTAAAAATATATCTGGATGCACTGGCAGGAAAGGCCTATAAAAATGAAGACATGGCCATAGAAGTTCCGGGTAAAGGAATCATTCAGCATTACAGTGTAGAAGTGACACCATGGTATCTTTCCAATAATGTTATAGGAGGAATTATTGTTTCTGCACAGAATATTACACCCTCCGTAAGAATCAATAGTGAACTGAAAAATGCCAAGAAAATGGCAGATATTGCCAGCAAAGCAAAGTCTGAATTCTTAGCCAATATGAGCCATGAAATCCGGACTCCGCTGAATGGTGTTATTGGCTTTTCCGACCTTCTTTTAAAAACGCCGTTGAATGATATACAGACTCAATACCTCAATTACATCAATGAATCAGGGGAGAATTTATTGAATATCATCAACGATATTCTTGATTTCTCCAAGGTAGAATCCGGAAAAATGGATCTTATCATTGAAAAATCCAATATTTATGACATGGTAAGCCAGGTGATCAATGTAATCCTTTACCAGTCACAGAAAAAAAATATAGAATTACTCCTCAATATAGAACAGGGACTTCCTGAGACCATCTGGCTGGATGAATCAAGGTTGAAACAAATTTTGATTAACCTTCTTGGAAATGCCGTGAAATTTACAGCACAGGGAGAAATAGAGCTTAAAGTAGAAAAACTGAATCTGGACAGCAAGAATATCAAACTTAGATTTTCTGTAAGAGATACCGGAATTGGTATTCCTAAGGAAAAGCAACACCATATTTTCAATGCCTTTACGCAGGAAAACAGCTCTATCAGTAAAACGTATGGAGGAACGGGTCTCGGATTGACCATTTCCAATAATATTCTGAAATATATGGGAAGTAAACTATCATTGGTGAGCGAACCCCAAAAAGGATCTGTTTTCTATTTTGATATCGAAGTTCCTTATGAACTATCTGATCGTCATGATGATGAAGATCTGAAAATAAACAAGGTACTTATTGTAGATGATAATGAAGCCAACAGAATTATCATTCAACACATGCTTGCTTATAAAAATATAGATTCAAAGCTTGCAGCCAATGGAATGGAAGCTCTTCAGATATTACTTGCAGGAGAGCGTTTTGATGTTATTCTGATGGACTACCATATGCCTATTATTTCCGGACTGGAAACGATAGAAAAAATCAAAGAACTGTTCAGCAAACAAAATGAATCTTCTCCTTTGATTATTCTCCACACGTCTTCCGAGGAACATGATGTGATCAATTCTTTCCGTCAGGAAAACAATTCATTCTTCCTGCTGAAACCTATCAAGTCTGAAGAACTCTATAAAACATTGAGACGAGCTGTAAAAAATACTGAAAAAGAGGTAACCAGCATTCCACAACCGGAAACAGAAACCTCCATACTGATGCAGGCACCGCAGGTTTTACTGGTAGATGACAACCCTGTCAATATGGTTCTTAACCACAAAATGATGCGTTCATTGATTCCGGATGCAGAGCTTACAGAAGCTACGGATGGACTTCAGGCGGTTTTGCAGTGTAAAGAAAAGGTATTCAATATCATTTTAATGGATGTTCAGATGCCGGTAATGGATGGCATTGAAGCTACCAAACAAATCCGCTTACTCCCGGAATATTCCAATGTTCCGATTATTGGAGTAACAGCAGGGAATGTGCTTGGAGAGAAAGAAAAGTGCCTGGATTCCGGGATGAATGATTTCCTGCCTAAACCTTTAAGACAGGCAGATCTGCTGGAAATGCTTAAAAAGTATATCATTAACGAAAATAATAGCCCTGCTGAAGATGCTTCCCATCAGGAAAATTACCTCGATATAAATATCCTGAATGAACAGATAGGCGATGATGATGAGGATTTCAGAAAAATATTCCTAAATCTTGTAGTAGATCAGCTTACTCAGGCTGAAGAGAATATCAAAAAAAGCACAGCAGAAAAAGACAGTGCCAATCTGAAACTGATTCTTCACAAGCTTAAAGGAACAGCAGGAACAGCAGGATTGATAAAACTTACAGAACGTACTGCCAGCTGGGAAAATAAAGCAGATCCTGACATGGATTTTATCTCCATGGAAGAAGAAATTATCCGGGAGATAACAACAGGATTACAATTAATTAAAAATCTAATACAATAAAAAAACTAAAATTATGCTGATTCTAATCGCCGAAGACGACGAACTGATTCTAAAAACGATTGAACACAAATTACTAAAAGAAGGACATGAAGTGATCCTGACCAGAAACGGGAAAGACGCTATTGAAACCCTTAAAACCAAAGATGTAGATCTGGCCATCACAGATATTATGATGCCGTTTGCCTCAGGAATTGAAATACTTTCGGCTATTAAAACAATGGGCAAGCAGATACCGGTGATCATGCTTTCCAGTATGGGGCAGGAAGAAGTAGTACTGAATGCCTTTGACCTCGGAGCTGTTGATTTTATTGTGAAACCATTCAGTCCCAATGAATTAACATTAAGAATAAAAAGATTTTCTTTAAAATAAACTACAACCATGTTTCTCACCACTTCTGTGCATTTTCTTTTTCTTGTTTTTCTGGGAATGCTGTCTTTAGTACTCTTACTGATCATCGTTGTACTGATTTACAGCTTTTATCAGTACAGAGAATCTGTTCAGTCATTCAGATGGTCTGAAGTGATCAATAAAAAAATCTCAGAAGTGATTGTATATGGTGAAGAGGAAATGCCTGCAGACACTACCTTTTCAGTAACTTCCGGCAGTCCTTCATTCAGAAATCTGTTCCTTCAGAAACTGGCAGAATCTGAGAAAAAATTTTCCGGAGCAGCACAAAATAAAATCAAAGACTTATTCCGTGAATATGGACTTCAGGAAGAAGCATTGAAAAAGCTGAATCAAAAGAAAGAACATATCATTGCAGGAGGAATACAGGAACTTACAGCGATGCACGTGGAAGAAGCATTGCCAAAAATTTCTACATTTTTAACCCATCCTTCAACTCAGGTGTATCAGGAGGCACAATATGCGATGGTTAACTTTAAAGGATTCGAAGGTCTTCATTTCCTGAACAGCATTTCCTCCATAATATCAGAATGGCAGCAGCTTCGTTTGCTTATTTCGATCAACAACATTCCCGAGAACTCAGGGGATGATATTAAAAACTGGATGAAAAGTTCTAATGAATCCGTAGTCATTTTCACCCTTAAACTCTTAAGGAAATTTCAGATATTATCACTCTATTCTACAGTAATTGATCTCCTGGATCATTCTTCTGTTGATGTACGAATACAGACCGTACAAACTTTATTGTCACTGGAAAATTCTTCCACCATAGCTCATCTTATGGAAATATATCCCGATCAGCCGGTTGAAGTACAGAAAGAGATTCTGAAAGTCATGAAAAAGTCGAAAGACCAATACAGTACAGATTTTCTGAAAGATCAATTATTAAATAACCAAGACTCAGGAATAAAAGTGCATGCAGCAGAAGCTTTATGTGCTTTGGAGCAACAGGAATACCTGGCAGAAATATCCCAAAAAGAAACCTCTTCAGAAGAACTCATTCAAATTATTAAATACGCATTACAGGAAAAAGTATGTTAGAATTCTCACACATCATCTATGAAGTTGTTATTTGGCTGTTTTTGATTTACGGAACAGCAGTAACCCTTATCTATGGCTGGATAGGAATTTATGCGCTTGGTGCTGTATTGCGTTATAAAAAAGAAAATACATTCACAGATTACAGTATTATTGCGGCCAATCCCAACGCTCCGGTATTTAGCGTTATTGCTCCGGCATATAATGAAGGGATGACCATTGTGGAAAATGTACGTTCCCTCTTATCTCTTTATTATCATAATCTTGAAATTATCATTGTAAATGACGGAAGTAAGGATGATTCCATTCAAAAGCTGATTGAAGCTTACGAACTCGAGTCTGTAGCTTATTTTATTCAGGGAAAAATAGAAACCAATGCGGTAAGAGGAGTGTATAAAAGTAAAAATCCGGCCTTCAAAAAACTGATTGTTGTTGATAAAGAAAACGGAGGAAAAGCGGATGCTTTAAATGTTGGCGTCAATATTTCCTCCGGTGAATATCTGGTCTGCATTGATGTTGACTGTATTCTGGAACAGGATTCGATTTTAAAGCTCGCAAAACCAATGCTGGAGCAAACTGATAAAAAGTTCATTGCCTGCGGTGGAGTGATTCGCCTGGCCAACAACTGCGTTATTGAAAACGGAAAAGTAGTAAGTGTCAATATGCCGAAATCTCTTCTGGGAAGAACACAGGCATTGGAGTACATTCGAGCTTTTGTACTTGGACGTATGGCATGGTCCAGAGCATCAGGACTGATTTTGATCTCCGGTGCTTTTGGAGTCTTTGACCGAAAAATTGTACTGGCGTGCGGTGGTTATGACAAAAATACAGTGGGAGAGGACATGGAGCTGGTGGTAAGAATGAGAAAGTACATGGAGGAAAAAAATGAGCCTTACGAAGTACTTACTATTCCGGATCCTCTATGCTGGACAGAAGTTCCTGAATCCAAAGATATTCTTAGAAAACAAAGAAACAGATGGATGCGCGGCACCATGGAAACCCTGTGGAAACACCGAAAAATGATGTTCAATCCAAAGTATAAAAAGCTGGGGATGATCAGCCTTCCTTATTGGTTCTTCTTTGAATTTCTCGGTCCGCTCATCGAGTTTTCAGGTTATATTATCTTTATCATCTTTTTATTGCTGGGAATTATCAACTGGCCGTTCTTTATCGTTCTGTTCGCCCTTGTGATTTCAATGGGATTTTTATATTCCATCTATGCGATACTGGTGGATCTCGTAAGCCATCAGGTTTATACCAAAAGAAAAGACTTCTTTAGATTGATTTTCACGGCTTTTTCCGAACCTTTTTATTTTCATCCCATAGTGGTAAAAGCAGGCGTTAACGGATTTATAGATTATTTCAAAAAATCTCATGGCTGGGGCGAAATGACAAGACAAGGTTTCAACCAAAGCACACAGCATTTACCTCTGAAAGAAAGGATATATGCTATTCTTCAGGCGGGACTCAAAAAATGGGGAATGCTGGCGTTGGTTTTCTTTGCATTATTTTTAATAGGAGTAACCGCAGAATCTCTATGGTACAAATATACCTTTCCCAAATTTGAAACATCAGCCATTATTGGCCCTCTTTTCTTTGAAAATATTTTATTTGCACTGCAACTGACATTCTGTGTCGGAGTTATATATCTGATTATTAATTTTATCAAAGAAGGCTGGGCAAGAATCCTTGGGGTACTAACCCTGGTTGTTGTAACCGTTACACAATATATCTTATTCCTATATTTTTCTGAAAGCCGTAATGTATTGGGTGCAGACCTTTTATACTATAGCAAAGAAGAGATGAAGCAGATTTTACAGGCAAGCGGAATGCTCAACTTCAAAAACTTTGCATTACTGGGAATTTTGATAACAGCTTCCCTTGTTCCTTTATGGATTGCAGGTAAAACAGCTTTAAAATCAATCTATCCGGGAGTGATACTATTGATTTTTGGGTTAACAGCATTCTTTATTCCCTCCAATCTAGCAGGAGCAAAAGTTTTGAATTCTGATACTGAGTTTAACCAAAATGCAGCAAAAAGTAAATGGGCTTATTTCTTTAAATCCAACCAAGATAATTTCATCAGCGATCATCCGGAACTCACAGAATTGTTGAGCGATAATGAAGATTTTACTGCCAATGCAGAAATGATCGACAAAAACTTTCCGTTCTGGAGAAAAGAAAACACGCCGGATTTCTTAGGATCCTATATGCACAAATCCGAGAAAGTTCCTAATCTTGTTTTTCTTGTGATGGAAGGCTTCGGACATGCGTATACATCGCCGAAGGGATATATCGGTAACTTCACCCCTTATCTTGATTCTTTATCCAGTAAAGGGTTGTATTGGGAAAACAGTTTAAGCTCAGCAGGAAGAACATTCGGAGCATTACCATCATTGACGGGGTCTCTTCCTTTTGGAAAAAACGGGTTCCTTGAAATAGAAAAAACACCGGAAAATTTCAATCTTTATAATATCCTTAAAGCGAACGGATTCGAAACAGGATTCTATTACGGAGGCCATATATCATTTGACCGCTACCGTGAATTTCTGGAGTACAGTGGAGTAGATCATATCATAGATGAAGCCTCATTCAGCAGTCCTTACCGTAAACTTCCTGCCAACAACGGGGAGAGCTGGGGATATGAAGATCAGGCTGTTTTAAGTAAAATGCAACAGCAGCAGAAAGCACAGAATCAACCGTATTTCAATATGATACTTACGCTTTCAACCCATAATCCTTTTTTAATCAACAATAAGGATTATTATGAAAAGTTGTACAACCAAAGACTTAACTCAGGGATTTTAACCAAAGAACAGAAAAAGTGGGCAGCCGCTCACAAAAATCAGCTCATCTCCGTATTGAATGCTGATGATGCGATGAAAGGTTTCTTTGAAAATTACAGCAAACGCCCTGATTTCAAAAACACAATTTTTGTCATTACAGGAGATCATAGTATGCCTGAAATAACCTTAGAATCTAAAATTGACAGATTCCATGTGCCTTTATTAATCTATTCGCCGTTATTAAAAGAATCAAAGCGATTCTATAAAACAGTAAGTCATTTTGATATCGCGCCTTCCATTCTGGCGTACTACAGAAATAATTATCAAATCAATACCCCTTCTACAGTTACATGGGTAGGACGTGGCTTTTCTGCAGATTCTGAAATCAGCAAGGCCGGAATTCCTATGATGCAGAGTAAAAACCAGCTTATAGATTTTGTTTCTGAAAAATATTATATCCATGACGGACAGCTTTTCACACTTAAGGATATGGAAGAAGATGCTTCCAATGATGCTGCAGCCATGGGTAAAATCAACGGCAGGTTCAATCAGTATAAAAGCATGAATGCTCAGTTTTATTCCACGAAAAAACTGATGCCGGATTCGGTAATGGTCAACTTTAAGAAAAAAACAAAGTCAAAGTTTTAAAACTTTCGGGTATAGCCTAAAGTAATATCAAACTGATTCCCTTTCTCACCCGGACGGAATTCCTGGTTATAATACATCGTTCCTACAGAAAAAAGATTGACGGAGCGGTAAGAGAAATTATACTCTGCACCTATTTTAAAGGTTTTAAGCTTAAAGGTCTCATTTTCCAAAAGGTTATTTCGGTATTCTTCCGGACTTATTCCTGTTCCGATCTGAAAAGCAAAATAGTCCTGAGCTCCTTTGGTATAATAACGTACCGTTCCTGTATAAGAATGGGAAATGTTTTTGCTGTCAGGCGTTATATAAGTACGAAGGTTGAACCAGAAATTTTTATAGTATTTTCCTACAGCCGCAGTATACATCCAGATGCTGTTGCTGAAATGAAGCTGGCGGTAGCCCAGTTCCGCCTCAAAACTGTGAGGAAGATTGGCATTCAGGGAAACTCCGGTACGGTATTTCGGAAACAGACCTACATCATCAGAATATCCTCCGCCTACATAAAGGTAGAACATTTTGGAAAGTCTCGGATAGGCTTCCAACTCAATCTGTGTACCGCCTTGTGCAAATTTGTTCGCATAGTTTCCACGAAGGATCACAGAACCAATAGGTGTAATTCTTTTGTAACTTACGCCCACGATATGCCAGTCGTCATCAAACTGCTTGTCAAAATGGGAATAGTTGTAAATAATTCCGACAGCATTTTTAGAAGACAGATCCTTGATTCTTACTGCAAGAGCCCTTGCCTCTGTATTTTTTGGATTGATAGATAATAGAGTGGTTATCGCTTTATCAGCTTCCTCATAATGATCCATTCCAAAATATACTTTTGCTTTCAACAACAGTAATGTCTCAGATTTTGAATGATAAGAAAGTCCTTTATCTATAATTTCGATAGCCTTTGTATTCTGATCATTCCAATATTCCAATGAAGCATACGCCAGAAAATAGTCTTCATCCTGAACCTCTCTTTTTCCGAGATCTTCAAACACAGCTCTTGCTGCAGCCAGATCTTTGTTCCAGGTATATAGCCTTCCCAAAAAAACCGAAATATCAGTATAATTGGGAGCTTTTTCCAAAGCCTCTTTTGCCAGGGCAATAGATGTAGCATAGTCTTTCTGCTCAAAAGCAGTGGTACGGGCTTTAACAAATAATTCATCAGCAGTAAGATTCTGCTGGCTGTATAGCGTAATTGGAAAAAGTAAAGCTAATAAAAAGGTCGGATATCTTTTCATCGAGGTTTATTATTAATGAGCTACATCTTTATTACAAATATATTGAACTTTTATCTCTCAACCCAGAGATTATTTATTAAAACTTACTTTTTTGAGATTATTATTCCACAAAACATCAAATAATAGATATTTATGATGGAATAATTATTGTCGTAATTAAAAAAGAATTGATTTTTTAAAAAGCTTCATCATGAAAATAGCAACGTATAACGTAAACGGAATCAACGGCAGGCTTCCTGTTTTACTCAAATGGCTGAAGGAAGCTTCACCAGACATCGTCTGCCTTCAAGAGCTAAAGGCCCCACAGGAACGTTTCCCTGTACAGGAAATCAATAAAGCAGGATACCAGGCGATATGGAAAGGGCAGAAAAGCTGGAACGGAGTAGCCATACTGGCAAAAAACAAAGAAATCACCGAGGTACAAAGAGCTTTACCGGGTGACACAGACGATGTACAAAGCCGTTATATAGAAGCTATTATTGATCAAATGGTCATCTGCTGTTTGTATCTTCCCAATGGAAACCCTTATCCCGGACCTAAATTTGATTATAAATTATCCTGGATTAAACGTTTTAAGCGACGAACCAACCAGCTCATCGAAATGGAACTTCCTGCTATCCTTATCGGCGATTTTAACATCATTCCCGAACCTATGGATGTTTATAAACCTGAACGTTGGGAAAATGATGCGCTATACAGAACGGAAGTGAGAAAAGCATTTAAAGATCTTCAGAAAAAAGGGTGGCTTGATTCTGTACGAAGTCTTTACCCCGACGAAAAAGTCTATACCTTCTGGGATTATTTGTATAAAGCCTACGACCGCAATGCAGGAATGAGATTAGATCACATCCTATTAAGTCCATATCTTCAGCCTAGACTGACTTCCGGTGGAGTAGACAGTCATGTACGGGGGTGGGAAAAAAGCAGTGACCATGCTCCCGTGTGGGTTGAACTATCGGATCGTTTGTAATTAGAGAAGTTCATATATAATATACTCCCGGAGTAAAAACCGGGAGTATATTAATAAATATTATAAGTATTAAGATTGTTTACGGCGACGGCCAGAAACCTTTTTGTCAAGATTCCTGATATCCTGTCTCAGTTCACGGAACATTTCTTTAAAATTGTAGCTTTCATAATCTCCCGGTTCAAAATCTTCAGGGAAAATTCCTGAAGCATACTGCCATATTTCCACTACTTCTTCAAAAGGAATATCATAAGGTTCATAAAACGAATTGTCCGCACTTACACAGATGGCATTTTCTTTTCTTTCTTTAAAACGCTTATAGGTAATTCCGTCATTTAAGGTAACAAAAACATAGGTTTTGCCTTGTTTCAACTCATTGATTCCCTCTACATATTTTCCTACAATATAAGACCCATTTCTGAACGGGGGCATAGAATCTCCATCTGCAGGAAAAGCTCTGTATTTTCCATTGGTAAGAAAAGGAAGAGCAATACGCTGAAGACTTTCGATGTAGTCTATATCGCTATAACCTTCCAGATATCCCATTGAAGCTTTCTGAGGAATAATTTCTATCGTATCATTTCCATGATTATCTACCGCAACCGGAAGAACAATTCTGTTATCCGGAAGCTTTAGCATTTCATCTATCGGATGCTTCTCAATATCTACAGACAGCATAAGGTCAATACTTACGTGGAAATATTTTGAGATTTTTACCAACAACTCGATAGGAGGTTCAGAAATTCCGTTTTCATATTTTGAATACCGGACTCTTGAAATCAATAATTCATCGGCTACATTCTGTTGGGAGAGCTTTCTCCTGGCTCTTAAAAAGCGTATATTATTTGAAAAAACTGACATTGATATAAGTATGTCAGCAAAAATACAAAATTTGATTCCGTTATCAATGAACAGAATGGTTTTTACCACAAGAAGAACACAAATTTTATCTTCCTTTTATCTTTTTTAAAAAAATTAATCTATCTGAAGACTTCAAACAATCAACTTTCACCTTATCTGAAGCCTGTTTATAGGCAAATTACAGAGGCCTTATAGCCATTGAAAAATAAATACTAATAAAGAGCATTTAATGCAAAAATAATAACTCTAAATTCCACAAATTGAGTTATCATTTTTAACTTTTAGAAAATCAATCACATATAAGTGAAAATTATATCCTTATTAAAACACACTTATATTAATGAAATATTAAATAATAAAAACTTATAATTAATTTATTCAAAATAATTTGCAATTGTAAAGTTATTATTCATATATTCGTGATGTAATAATCATATAAAATTATAGTTATGAAAAACTTAAAAAAATTGGACAGAAACGAATTAAAAGCTATTTCAGGTAACGGATTACTAGATCCAATCGGCGGTCTTCTAGGTGGACTAGGAGGTGTAGTTGGTGGAGTAGTAGGCGGTGTAGGTACTATCGTTGGAGGTGTTGTATCTGGCGTAGGATCTACAGTAGGTGGAGTAGTAGGCGGTGTAAGCACTGTTGTAACTAACGCTTTATGCCAAACACAATGTGTTGTCAATGGTGTAGTCCACATCAAATTACTTGAGTGCGGTTCTACTTGCTAATCAGTAAGCAAATTCACAGTAAAAAAATCAGACCGCTCTTTCCAGAGCGGTTTTTCTATATCCTTATAGACCGCAAAATATCTCATAACACATTTATTATCAAATAATTAAATTTATTTTCGGCGCTTTCAATAAAAACCAATAAAGCAACATTGTTGCATTAATGAATTTAATGTTCTAGCTTTGCCGGATCATTAAAGTATATGCACATGAAAAGGACTGTTTATTTTTTGGTGGGTGGCACACTTATGTATTCACCATCCATTCTGAAAGCTCAGAAAAGTACCCCTGAAAAAAAAATTGTAAAAGACATAGAGTCTGTACAAGTACAGGGAAAATCTAATTATAACACTGTAAATATTTCAAGAAAAAAGCTGGATTTTATTCAATCCAACACCCTGGGAGAAACATTGAGTAAAATTCCAGGAATTCAAAATTCGGGATACGGACCGAATTCCGGTGCTCCCGTGATCCGAAGCCTAAGCGGAAACCGGGTAAAAATACTGGAAAACGGAACAGCAGTGAATGATCTTTCCGGGATAAGCCCTGATTTTAATACGGATATAGAGATGAACAATGTTCAGAGTATCACCGTTTATAAAAACTCTGCATCAGTTTTATATGGAGGAAAGGCCATTGGAGGAGCCATAGATATTGAAACGGATTATATCGCAAGACAATTGCCGGCTAAAAAGATCAATGTAAAAGGTCTTCTTGAAGGCGGAAGCAACAGTGGACAAAGACAAGCTTTTTCAGCGAAAGGAGTTATTGCGAAAAACTGGGTCTGGACGGTAGGAGCATCCAATCAGAAGCAGGAAATGGTCAGAATTCCCGGAAAATCAAAAGACAGCAGATGCTATGATCCGGATCTTGTCGGTTTCAACAGTATCTTACAGTCGTTGTGCCAGATCGATGTAAATTCAAGACGTGTACTCAATAAAAGTCTTTTTCCTTACATCAGCCAGTTTGCCAAGGATCACATGATCGAATATGAACTCTCTGAAGATGATCTTTACACCTTCAGTTCTACGTATTACAATCCTGCTGATGGTAAACATTATCCCAATCCAAAGAATGATCTGTATGTTCCTGGTCAGGATGCCGTGAAAGACCGTTATAAAAGTGAAGTAAACGGAATCAAGGATTATGTGGAAACAAAAGATGGAGTGATACCCAACAGTCATTCGGAAAGCAATTCATTTTATGTAGGAACCAGTTATATTGGAAAATCATTGTATGTCGGAGGAGCTTATCAGAATTCTTATTCCTATTTTGGAGTTCCCGGGTATGCCATCCCTAAAATTCCCCAACATAGCCATGGAAAACCACAACCCAAAATAGAATATAGTCCCATCAACATCAGAAGCTTATCTCATAAAGCTATGTTTGAATCCGGTTACAAGTTTACCCATTCTCCGATTTCAAGTATCAAACTGAATTATATGGGCGTATTTTCAAAAAACGCAGAACTTCTGGATCGTTACCGTGCCAATCAGTTTGCTGTAAACCAACACAATGGACGTCTGGAAATCACACAGCAGAAATTGAAATTTCTCACAGGAACTACAGGTCTTGAAGTACAATACAGAGATATGGAAGGAACCGGAGGCCAAAGATATCTGCCTAATAATATCAGTAGAGAAATAGGAGTTTTTACGATGCAGCATCTTGATTTTAATATCATCCAGTTTGATCTTGGGTATAGAAATGATCATGTACAACGTAGAGCGGAAGCAGATAATAAGTATGTCAGAAGCCGAGGTCTTTCGGGCGGAAAACTCAGCGACAGAGATTTCACCCTTCACCAATTTCATAGTTCTGCACAATGGAATATTTTTAAAAAAGGATATCTGAAAGTACAGTACAACCATTCAGAAAGAGCTCCGGAAGTGAATGAACTGTATTCAGGAAATAATCATTTTGCGATCCTGACAGAAGAAAATGGTGATGACAAGCTGGATAAGGAAACAGCCAACACCATTGAAATCGGGGCTGGAGTTAATCTGAAAAACCTAAGAGTCTCCGCCAGCTGGTACAATACTTCTTATAAAAATTATATTTACCTTGCCCATACCGGAATTTCCAGAAATACTTTTATTGTAAAAGAATGGCGTTCTGATGACACAGAAATCAATGGAATTGAAGCTGAAGCTACTTATAAAACAGATCTTGGAAAAATAGGAAAGTGGGAGATAGGCGGATATTATGATCTGGTAAGAAATATAAGTGTTGCCGACAGCTCCATAAGAAAGTGGAGTGATGGTGATTATATGCCCAATATGCCAACAAGCCGTTTTGGATTCTCTCTGGAAGGAAGTATACAGAACTTCAGTATGAATGTAAGTTTAGACCATTATTTAAAACAAAAATATTTAGGAAAGAATATCAATCCTGAGCTTCCTATGCCGGCATTTTCATTGCTAAATGTACGTTTAGCCTATAAAGACAACAGTTTAGGCATAGGTGATCTGGAGTATTATATTATAGGAAATAATCTGTTGAACACCGAGGCAAGGCTTCAGAACTCTCAGTTAAAGTTTCTCAGCCCGCTTCCCGGAATTAATATTTCAGCCGGTGTGAAAATAACAATATAAATCAATCTCATTTCTGCAGTTATTATGAATTAATAGCTGCAGATTTTTTTGTTGTCCATTCAAAATCCTTCTTTAGAATGCAAACAATTTCTGGCTGTTTTTACTCTGTTTATTTATACAAAAATTAATCAAAAAAAAACTAAAAAAAAGAGGTTATAACTTTTAATACGACGAGTTCTGTCGCTGCGCGTAAGTACCTTTGTATTAGAGATAAGATAAAGAATCCCGGGAAATTAATTGTCTTACTAAACCCAATTTTAACCTAACAAAAACCTCTTTTAATTTATGTGTAAAAAACAACTAATAATCATTTTTCTCCTTTTATTTTGCATTTCCTATGCGCAGAATGAATTTACTACCATCTGGAAACCCAATGCAAACGGCGTCATTGATCATTCAATAAGATTCGGCGGCACAGGAACCGATTACACCATTCACTGGGAAGAAGTAGGATATCCTGAGCATAACGGGATGTTTGATTATGTAAACTCCAGCAGCAATGAGCCTTTACTCATATATTTTGGGCCATCATTCCATCCAGATCCTCTGCAGGCCACTTACGAATTAAAAGTATCAAGCGGTAACGGATCATTTTACGGATTCAGGGCCAATACCGAAATCATACCTCCAGGTGGAAATCAGGAACTTATAGAACTTAGCCAGTGGGGAAATACGACATGGCTTCAGCAATTCGACAGAGCATTCGCCAACTGTCCCAATCTTAACGTAACGGCTGCAGATACTCCTGATTTAACACAGATAACCAGTTTATCACAAATGTTCCTTAACTGTTCATCTTTGACAGGCCATACTTCATTTTCTTACTGGAATCCATTCCGTATTACGGACATGAGCGGTATGTTCAGCGGAGCGACGCTGTTTAATCAGAATATCGGAAACTGGGATACGGCAAAAGTAACCAATTTCAGCAGCATGTTTTCTTCTGCATCTTCTTTCAATCAGGATATTTCTGCCTGGAATACGATATCCGGAACTGATTTTTCCTCCATGTTTGCAGATGCCACAGCTTTCAACCAGCCATTAAATTCATGGAATACAGAAAATGCGACTAATTTCCGCTATACATTCTATAATGCAGCAGCATTTAATCAGCCACTTGATAACTGGAATACAGGTAAAGTGACAGATTTTGAGCATATGTTTGAAAATGCAGTATCATTCAATCAGCCCATCGGAAACTGGGATGTAAGTAAGATTGATTATTTTGCTGGATTTAATATGTTTGCAGGTGCTTCACATTTTGACCAGGATATTTCTTCATGGAATATCAAGCTTCAGAACTTCAGCTGGAATTCAATCTATTTTGGATTTAAAAATGTCGGCTTATCATGTACAAATTACAGCAATTTTCTCATCGCTCTGAATAATAATCCTACCTGGGCGAATTCGACAATAACGTCCGGAGTTATAGATGCAACAGGATTGGTTTATTCTACACCACAAGCGATGCTTGCGAGAGCCCAACTCATCAACAAAGGTTTTAATATTATTGGAGATTCCTATATTTCAGGTTGTTATCTGTCATCAAGAGAAGTTTCCCCAAAAACGAAAACTTCCGTGTATCCTAATCCAACGACAGGAGTGATCAACGTGGAATCCTCAGTAGACGAAAATGTTTATTTATATGATAATAACGGTAACCTCATTAAAAACATATTGTTTAGAAAAGGGAAAAATACCATCGATCTTACTGAATATCCTTCAGGAGACTATATCTTTAAAGGTGATACTTTTTTTAATAAAATCACCAAGCAATAATTAATCAGCTGAAAGGCTGTCTGTTTAAAGTCAGCTCCAAAATCTAAAGATTTTGGAGCTTTTTATGGAAAAAATCGAACAACATTACCATCATTACAAATTTTATATGAACACAATCCGTAAATTTGAGTCTTAACTGATATCCATGATAAAAAAGTACTTACTCTTTATTTTAGTTTTCACTTCAGCAACGTCTTCACTGCTTGCCCAGAACTATGAAAGATATAAAACACTAAAAGACACAATATTACAATCAACAAGTCTGGGATTTGAGAAAAAGATTTCTGTAATAGTTCCCATAGAATGGCAAAAGAAGTCCGGGAACAAATTCCCATTAATTATTGTATTTGATCGGCAAAATAAAAGAAGTAATCATTATATTCTCAATACCATTGACTATTTAACGAGTAATGAACAGATTCCTTCCTCTATCGTAATAAGCGTTGAATCAGAACAAAGATACCGCTATCTGGAAACACAGTATAAAATTTCAGATCCCAACGGCCTTGCACAAGAGAATGAAAAATTTATTTTTGAACAACTCATCCCATTAGCTGAGAGAGAGTACAAAGCCTCTTCTTTTAGAGTTTTAATTGGTCATTCCAGATATGGATATTTTACAACATCATTATTGAATTCCAGAATAAATGACTTGAATGCAATTATTTCTATGAGCCCATTTTTTACTCAGAAAAATGTTGACCTAACAGATTCTATAAATCAATTCAGTAAGCGCTCTTTTCATACAAAAAAATATTATCGCTATGGAATTGGAAACGATTATCCCGAAGATTTCCTGAAAATGGATTCCATCATTAAGAAAATTAACAATCCCTTTCTGGATATGAAAGGATATGAGTTTAAAAAAGCAGATCATAATGCAACGCCAGGCTTACTTATTAATACAGCTCTTTACGAGATATTTGAAGATTGGTCTGCCATTCAGTCAAAGTATATATCAAATAAGCAAACAGACTTGAGCATTAAATCATCATTGGATAAAGAAATACGCTCCAATTACGGTGTTAATCTAAATTTTTCATTGGGTATTTTAAATGGAAAAGGATGGGCATTTTATAATGAAAAGCAATATGATAAAGCTATTCAGGCCTGGAAAATCCTTATAGATTCTTATCCAAATTTTTCAGAGGCTTATTTAAATATTATAAAGGCTAAAATCTTACTAAAACAGGATTACTCTGTAACTGTTAAAGAATTCAATATTTCATTAGCAAATTCTGAATTTTATAAAGAAAAGGAAAAGAAGGATTTAGAAATTGAATTGCATGAAATAGTTAAATAAATGGATGTAATAGGTGTAAAATCGAAAAATGTTAACGAAATTGCGCAAACTATATAACCAGCTACGCACGAGAATTACATGACAGAGAAATTTCCGACAATAAGCAGCACGCTTTCACCTGATAGACTTGGTCAACTTATTCAAGAAAAATATGGACTAACCGAAAACACAGAATGCAGGATCTTCCGGCTTGCAATGAACCATTTATACATCGTTCATGATGGCGAAAACAAATACGTTTTTAGAGTGTACACTCATGATTGGCGAACTGAATTAGAAATTCAAGAAGAATTAAGACTTCTCAATCACCTGAAAGAAGCAGACCGACAAGTTGCTTTTCCCATAGCAGATCAATCAAACAATTTTATTCAGAAAATTGAAGCTCCGGAAGGAACAAGATTCGGTGTTTTATTTTCATATGCTAAGGGTATAAAAACAGCAAAATTCTCACCGGAAACCAGCTTTCTGATTGGGCAGGCACTAGCTAAAGTTCATCAATCAACAGAACATGTAGAACTGATGAGAATGTCTTACAATGCTCAAAACCTGCTCAAGAACCCTGTTGCAAGGACAAAAAATTTCTATAGTAAAAACACGACCGAAATTCAATTTTTAGAAAGTCTTTCCGATTTTTTAACGCTAAAAATGGAAAATACAGACCTGCAGAAAATGAGATATGGAGCGGTTCATCTTGACGTTTGGTTTGATAATTTACATATTGATAACGAAAAAGAAATCACATTTTTTGACTTTGATTTTTGTGGCAACGGTTATTTATGCTTTGATATTTCTTATTTTCTATTTCAGCTATTTACAACCCATTTGAACGAAGAAGAGTATGAGGCAAAAGCAGATCATTTCATAAGAGGCTATGAAACTGTCACTAAAATTCATGATGAAGAAAAAAAGTTTTTACCTTACGCATGTCTGGCTATTATGACCTATTATATAAGTGTTCAGTGCGACAGATTTGAATATTGGACCAATATTTTCCTGAATGAAGATCATTTAAAAAGAATGGTGGGCAATCTCAAACGATGGATTGCTTATCATAAAATTGAGGTAAAATAATGACAGAAAAATGTATACAATTAATTATCATTTTAGAAAACTAATCAGCATGATAAAATGTTTGACAATTATTATATTATCCTTCTTCTCATTAACAACTTATGGACAAACAAAAATGCGCTCTATTGATGAATTAATAAACGATAAAGATCAAGGTTGGATTCTTGTAAAAGAATGGATAGACACCGCAAAAAATAAAGTGGAAATATTACCCGTAGATAGCAACCAAGCAAGGGATGCTTTATACAAAACCCAAGTTACAACCAAATCTCCAATGGGTTCAATTGTATACATGACAGGGGCCTTTTGGTTGATAATGGCTGGATAAGAATTCTTGGCTCAGGTAGTGATAAGCTAAGCAGGTCATTGCCGGAATGGAATAGAGGAAAAACATTTGAGGATTATGGACAGCCAATTCCATATCTTTTAATTGCTGACGATGCAATAGGAGGTATTTTCATTCTTAATGGTGGCGGACTTGGAAACGATTTAGGAAAAGTATATTATTTGGCACCTGATAATTTGGAATATGAACCTCTTGACATTACTTACACTGAATTTCTGAATTTTTGCTTTAATAAAAATCTTGATGAATTTTATAAAGAATACAGATGGGCAAATTGGAAAAAAGATGTAGCAGAACTTAAAGGCGACCAGGTATTCAGTTTTTTTCCTTACTTATGGACAGAACAAGGTAAGGATATGAGTAAAGGATCAAAAAAGAAAGTTCAAATTGAAGAAAGTTACAAGCTTACTCTTGAATTTAGAAAGAAACTTGGATTTGATGCAGAGAAATAAATAATAGAACTTTTAAATTTCACTCAAACTATATCTAAAAATTTATATGATGAATACAAGCTTTCTTATCTTAAATAAATATTGTTAATATGAATACAAAACCCATCACTTTTCCCAATCAGAGAAAGCATAATGCTGTACTACGTTTTCTGCATTTGTTTGTTATTTCTTATGTGTATCTTTTTATTTTTACCTCTCAGTTTTCGCCTTTAGCAGGAATACATAAGAGTGGAGTCTTGTGGTTGTGTAAAAATGTTTTTCAGCAAACGCAGGTAGAATATATTACAATGACTGGCAGCGGCGATACAACATTAGATTATTGGGTAGTGCTTGTAAATATTGGCTTAGCGGTAGTGGCTGCACTCGTTATACTTCTTGCAGATAAAAAACAGCGGACATTTAAAGATCTTCATTGGTTTACGGTAGTAGTGGCACGCTATTATGTAGCTATGATAATGCTTTCATACGGTTTTGCAAAACTACACGACGGACAGTTTCCTCCTAATTCAATTGGCAGGTTGGAAGAAAAAGTTGGAGATATGTCACCAATGGGGATGGTATGGGCTATGATGGGAGCTTCCACTGGTTATACATTCGTTTCCGGATTGTTGGAAGTTATTGGTGGACTTTTGCTTCTTTTCAGGAGAACCAAAACCTTTGGTGCACTTTTTTCCATGACGGTGATGATCAATGTAGCTCTGTTGAATTTTTTCTATGATGTGCCGGTTAAAATATTTTCCAGTCATATTGTTTTGTTCTGTATTTTTATTGTAAGCGGTGATGCAATGGCATTATATCGTTTTTTTATCTTGCATCAGCCATCGCAGTTACGTTTTCAAAAAAGAACATTCGACAAAAAGTGGAAGAGTATTACAGTTATTGTATTCAAATGGCTTGTAATAGCTTTTTTCATATTAAGCTCTTCATCAGCACTATTCTATACACCTCCGGCCGCTCCGATGGAGGGTGCATATATTGTAGATAAATTTATCATAAACAACCAGGAAATATCATGCAACGATTCCATTGGCTGGAAAAAAATACTGATAACTTCTCCAAGCCGGACAAAAGTAATCCTGAACAATGACAGTACTAAAACATTCCAGAGCGTTTTAGATACTGAAAATAAAACACTTATGCTTCGTAAAATAGATCATCAGGACCTATATGCTTACCTGCATTACAATACTCAAAAAGATAGTATCATTTTTACAGGAAATAAGGGTCGTGATTCTGTAAAAATAAAAACAATAAGAAAGAAAAAAGAAGATTATCTTTTAAACAAGAGGAGTTTTCATTGGATTAATGAGTATCCGTTTAACAGGTAACAGATATATAGCTTAGCGGGAAACAATATAAATAAGTGATTTTACTTAAAGAAGACATGTAGTTTTAGTACATGTCTTCTTATTTTCCGGGGTATTTCATTATTTCAAATCCTCCACATTGTTCAGTATATAGCACTGTTCCCACTGTTTCATCCCGATTTTAGGGTAGTAGCCCACAGCTTTTGGTGCGGCCAATAAAATCAATGTAGCTTTTGGGGTATGTTCTTTTGTCAATCGGATTAATTCTTTTCCAATGCCTTTCTTTTGATAATTCTCATCAACCGCCAGATCTGAAAGATAAGTGCAGAATGCAAAATCAGTTAATGATCTTGATACTCCAATCAATTTACCATTATCCCGAGCAGTTGCAATAAGATTGGCATGCTGCAGCATCTCTGTTATTCTTTCCGGTTCGTTTACCGGACGTCTTTCTCCTAATGTAGAGTTTACCAGCACCTGAGTAAATTCTTCTATTCCAATTTTCTCTTAAATTTGATACGTAATCATTTTTATTTTTTTACTGTTACTTCAAAAGATATTATCCGCAGGGGCTTCCTGTCTTTCAGACATCCCATAATCCCGTATCACGGAAGCTACACGCAATCTGTAATCTTCAAACACAGAATTTCGTCCTGCCTGTTGTGCTTTCCTGTGAGTGGTTCTGTTGCGCCATTCTTTTATACTATCTTCATCTTTCCAAAAGGACAGGGAAAGGATTTTTCGGGGATCTACGAGACTTTGAAACCGTTCAATCGAAATAAATCCAGGAATTCCTTCCAGTTCTGACTTTAGGGATCTCGCTATATCCAGATATTCATCTTTATTTCCTTCTTCAGGAGCGACTTCAAATATTACAGCTATCATACTTTTAATTAAATTATTTGATTTACAGGGCAAAATTATAGGTAATTTGGACTACATTTGTATACCAGATTAAACATATAGAGTAGTCCAGAATGTTTCCGTTTGAACATATCATCACTATTGATAAAGAAAAAAAGCTTCCTGTTTACAGACAGATAGCCATCTCTATTATTAATGCAATAAGAAACGGTAATGTAAAGCCCGGAATGGCTCTTCCCGGTACCAGAGAACTTGCAAAAACACTGGGTGTGCACCGTAAGACGGTAATCGCTGCATATGAAGAGCTCAATGCCCAGGATTGGATCCTGATTATTCCCCGGAAACAGGTCAGAGTATCTGAGAGTATTCCAACTCTACAACCTCAAAAGTGGAACGCTCAAGATTCATCTTTATCCTATGAAAATAATTTCGACCTTCCGATTCATCAATCAAAGAAAGATCCGTCACAGCAGGAGCTGACTGTTCTTCCTGAGATTTTCATTGATGATGGGCATCCCGATATTCGCCTTTCTCCTATAGATGAACTGTTGAAAATTTACCGCAGCTATACATCAAGAAGCTTTAGCATTAAAAAAGCAGTTGTTGGGACAACTCAAGGTACATTAAAACTAAGAGAAGAGCTATCGAGATATTTATCTGTAACAAGAGGACTCAATATTTCCGCTGATAACCTATTGATTACCCATGGCGCACAAATGAGCATTTATCTGGCGGCTCAGTTGCTTTTACAGGATGGAGACATTATTGTTTCCGGAAAACCGGGATATCCTATTGCGAACAGTGCATTTGAGAAAACAAAAGCATCTGTAATAGAGGTTCCTGTAGACGAAAACGGACTGGACATTAATGCTCTCGAAAAAATGTGTAAAAAGAAAAAAATAACCGCTGTATACCTCATTCCTCATCATCATTATCCTACAACAGTCACTTTGAGCGTTGAAAGGAGAATGAAACTGTTGGAGCTTTCCAATCAATATTCGTTTGCTATTATTGAGGATGATTACGATTATGATTATCATTATTCCTCCTCACCATATTTACCTTTGGCAAGTGGAGCTCATAAGGGGAATGTCATTTACATTGGTTCATTTTCAAAAATATTGGGTTCTTCCATTCGTATTGGTTTTATGGTAGCTCCTAAAAATTTCATTCAGGAAGCTGTTGTTTTACGAAAAGCAATTGATGTAGGAGGGGATGGATATATGCAGAATGCATTAGCAGAATTGATTAAAAGTGGTGATTTGGGAAGGTATCTGAAGAAAGCCAAAAAGTCTTACCATCAACGCAGAGATTATCTGAATATACTTTTGCAACATCATCTGAGCCCTTATATCTCTTTTACCTTACCAGACGGCGGCCTGTCGGTTTGGATACAGCTCAAACATCCCTACAGTGTTAATACATTGAAAACTCATTTACAATTGCAAATCAAACGAATAGATGAAGAAGAGAATGCTTTTCGATTAGGTTTTGCTTCAAAGAATGAGAAAGAACTTGAAGAGGTCGTTTTATTCATGAAGAAAATTCTTACAAATAGGTATTCAATATGATTATTTAATTAAAAAACAAAAAATTCGTCAATCTAACGAAAACCTAGTATAATTTCTTTTTTGTGATCTCTTAACAATACAATCATCAAAATAAATTTTATATTAGTAGAATAATAACCATCTAAAATTTAAGAATTAAATACAGAAAACATGAGAAATACTATTTATACTTTGTTATTACTATTTTTATTCTCAGGCTTTAATGCTCAGGAATATTCAAAATTAATAAGTGAAGCTAATCAATTATATGAATCAAAAGAGTATAAAATGTCTGCAGATTTATATGATAAAGCTTTTAAAATCGAAAGCGAAAATCCAAGTCACTTATATAATGGGGCGTGTTCATCCTCTTTAGCAGGAAATACAAAGCAAGCATTTAAATGGCTGAACTTATCAATAGAAAAAGGCTGGACCAATCTAAAGCACTTAAATTCTGATACTGATTTAGAAAACTTGCATTCGAAAAAAGAGTGGGGGAAAACCATTGAAAAGTTAGAAAAAAAAATAGCAGCCATAGAAGCAAATTATGACAAACCCCTGCAGGCTGAGTTATTGGCAATTCTTGATGAAGACCAGAAATATAGAGTACAAATGAGTGAAACTCAAAAAAAATTCGGCCCAAATTCTAAAGAAATAAATGACCTTTGGAAAATAACCAATCAGAAAGACTCCATTAACTTAATAAAAGTAAAAAAAATATTAGATGAAAAAGGCTGGGTGGGTAAAGACAAAGTAGGCGCGCAAGCCAATAGTGCATTATTTCTTGTCATTCAACATTCAGATCTGGAAACGCAAAAAAAATATTTACCCATGATGAAAGAAGCGGTAACAAAAGGCAATGCGAGTCCAGGTTCTTTAGCTTTGTTAATTGACAGAATAGAAATTCGCGAAGGCAGAAAACAAATCTACGGAAGCCAAATAGGAATCAATCAAAGTAATAATACTTACTATATTTTACCTTTAACTGATCCTGACAATGTAGATAAAAGAAGAACAGAAGTCGGATTAGATCCAATCTCTAACTATGTTAAAAATTGGAATTTGGTTTGGGACGTTGAAAAATATAAAAGAGAATTACCCGAATTAGAAAAATTAAATAAATAGAAAACCATCTGATTACAGCAGTTGGCACAAGTGGCGGATTAAGGCTCAATTAAAAGATTCCTTAATCTGCCATTTATTTTATAAGAAACGTAAGGGATTAAAAACTTTCTGGATTTAAGATTATTTATCTGAAAATATAAACAGTTGCGGAAGATAGAGTTTATTATACTTGAAAATCTGATGCAATAACCGAAATTATAAAATCATGAAATATAACATGTTCTGTGAATCTTTGAAACCCAAATAACATACAATTTAACATAATATAAATTATAGGATTTTTATTATTATTCAGAAATAGAGTAATTAACCTCCTGAGAATACTCTATATTCAATATTTTTCAGCCAAATACATTATAACAGTTTTTAAGAACTCTTTCTTTGCATATAAAATGATCCTGAAAAACATTTTATGAATTGCGCTATACACTGTTGGGTTATTTTAATCAAGATTCGTTGTACAGAGAAAAAATGATCAGCATATTGCCTTGTACGATTTTTTTTACTTCATATTTCTCTACAAGGCCATCCAGTGAGTTTTCTTTAAAGGGGCGTAAAATCCTTCTGGTTCAATGGTTTGAAAAAAAATTCGTAGTGAAAATTAACCCTTGACAAGGTTCTCTTGCAGACTCCCAGTTTTTCATCATAATTTGCCCCTTTTACATTATGTTAAATTAATCAAAGGAAATACAAAATCTTGCCACATGGCAGTTTTTCTTCTGTAAAAACAGAATACCTTTATCCTAACCAAAAAATAAAATAGTATGAAACCTAAAATGATCTGGGCCAATCTGGCCGTAACCGACCTCGAACGCACACAGAAATTCTATACTGAACTGGGATTCAGACCTAATAGCCCACACAGTTCCAATGAGCTGGTAAGTTTTTTTATGGCTGGAAATGAATTGGTTGTTCACTTTTTCTTAAAAAATATCATAGAAAACAACCTGAAAAGCATGAAATTTGGAGATCCTCAAAGCTCCAACGAAATTATATTCACCCTTTCTGCAGAAAGCAAAAGTCAGGTGGATGAATGGGCTGAAGAAGTAAAAAATGCTGGTGGAACCATTGTTTCAGAGCCTGAGAGCTTTGGAGAAAATTACTACGGTTTTGTATTTGCAGATCCGGATGGACACAAGTTCAATGTATTTTTATGTAAACTTTCAAAATATTTTTCCCTATATTTGACATTCAACAGATCAATATGAACCGCTCGAACTGTCTGCCTCCTCCGGCACCTTAATATTTTCAATTTAATTTGAAGCATACTCATGTCGTTAACTTATTAACGATCGGTTTTGCCGTGCTTCACATTCTAACAAAAATATTAATTCCAATTTTACAGTTCATTCTCAAATGAAAAAATCATATTTATTATTACATCTGGCCGTAATTTTGGCCGGATTTACAGGTGTATTCGGGAAATTGATCACTCTTAACGAAGGTTTACTGGTCTGGTACAGACTCCTCTTCTCCTCTATTATT
Source organism: Chryseobacterium sp. PCH239 (assembly GCF_018924625.1). Classification (NCBI taxonomy): domain Bacteria; kingdom Pseudomonadati; phylum Bacteroidota; class Flavobacteriia; order Flavobacteriales; family Weeksellaceae; genus Chryseobacterium; species Chryseobacterium sp. PCH239. The sequence continues at coordinate 535,233 of NZ_CP073027.1, read as the reverse complement.
TTGTTCTTTATTGTAAAGCTCTTGAAAATTCCAACGAATATTCCTTTCCGGGGAAAAATTCAGATTTCAAAAGCCGGCTTACTGCTTACGCTCCATTGGCTTCTTTTCTATGCCAGTATAAAATATGCCAATATATCCATTGGTGTGGTGTGCTACTGCCTGACAAGTTTTTTCACAGCTGTATTCAAACCTGTTCTTGATAGGGAGAAATTCAAGCTTTCAGAATTACTTCTCAGTACGTTAACGATTGTAGGAATCAGTTTAATATTTCACTTTGATACTTCCTATCAGCTTGGGATTATATTAGGCGTCTTTTCATCGGCATTCGGGGCTTTGTATACGATTTATAACAAACGTCTGGTGAGTCATTTTGATACCAAAATTATCAACTATTATCAGATGATTGCCGGTACTTTATGCTGGGGAGCGTTTTTGCCCGTATATCTCCTCTATTTTCAGTCAGATAGCATAGTTCCTGACTTAAAAAACACGGCTTATTTGGGCGTTTTATCACTTTTTTGTACCGTTGGCTTATATGTGATGTTTGCAGAGGTTTTGAAGAAAATTCCGGCATTTACCGTTAACTTAACATACAATCTGGAGCCTGTGTATGCTATTATTATGGCGTTCTTATTTTTCGGAGAAAGCAAAGAAGTGAATCTTTCGTTTTATATAGGATTGGTCTTTATTATTGCTTCTGTGGTTTTGCAGACGGCAATTTCTATTAAGAAAACAAAATAAAAATCAAAGCTTTTTAAACCAAAACCGGACACCTAAGTTAGTTTAAGTGTCCGGTTTTTATATCATAGTTTTAAATAACTATCCATTCAATCCCAGGCTGTTATACAGCTGCACCTGCCATATTCCCAACACTTCTTTGAGCATCACAAAAGTAAATGCCGCATTATAGCTGTTAGGAAATACAGTAATTTCAGTATCTATAAAATCTGAGGCTTGTGGAACCGGGTTTAATCCAAATGTCTGAAACAAAGCCATAGACCTTTTCATATGAAACCCGGAAGTAACCAGGTATACATCAGAAGGAGCCATCTGCTGTAAGATCTTGCTGGAATATTTTGCATTTTCATATGTGTTCATGCTTTTATCTTCTTTTATGATATCAGCATCTGATATTCCCATCTTTTTAAAATTTTCACTGAATAATTCTGCTTCACTTTTGTGTCCTCTTCCCTTTCCGGAAATCAGTATTTTACAAGGCAGATTATTGGTCTTGTATTCATGATACAACTGATAAGCCGTTACCATTCTGGAATAAGACATGGTATGCAGCTTTTCTGTGTGTTCAAAATCTACAATTCCACCTCCCAATACAACAATAACAGGGTTTTGAGGAGGTTTATTTTTAGTCACAATTGTACCCACATAATTTTTCTGCAGATATCCGGAAGTCAGTTTTCCCAGAAAGCCATTTCCTATGAAAATGATCATTAAAACGGCAAAAAAGCCAACTCCTATTCTCAGATTTTTGCGTTTGTTTTTTCTTTTGAGCAGAGCAATGATGACTACCGCAAGAAATACTAAGAAATAAGGTTCTGTAAAAAGCTGAACAACACGGAATAAAAGGTCTAATAAAAATTTCATTTTCGAATACTATTGATTAATGCCGGAAGGCATAGAAACCTCAAAGATAAGGCAATTTCCTGAGTATCATTTTCCACAGCATTAGACTATTAAAAATGATCAGAATAATTTCGTCTCATTTTTCTTTCTGTTTATCCAATTATTTTATACATTTGCAAACAACACACTTTTTAGTGTGTTAACGAAAACCAAATACCTACCCAGTGAAAAAGCAGAATAGTATCGCCATTTTTATGACCGTACTCCATATATTTTTGGACAGACATTTTTGTAAAGAAAAAAACAAAAACTCTTCCCAAAGTATAAAGAAATGATTTCTCCTTTAAACAGCTGAAATCAAAGAATATGATCTTTTGCGAATCAAACAGATCCCGCAGATTATTGTATAAACATCTGCCTAATCACCAAAATCTGCTAACGAAGCTCCCAGCACGTTTAGTAATCATCCTTGGTTTTTTAAATCAAAGAAAATCAATGCTTTAAAACTTAACATTCACGTCAAAACAAGATCTTTCACTGATTGATTACCGGACTCTTTTTATTAAAAAATCTTAAACAGATTTACTCTCAAAATTAATATTGCCTCAATGCAATATGGTTTTTAATAAGATACATTTGTCTTGTAACTTTAATACAATCAATGAAATGTCAACAGTTCTCAAAACATTTGTAGCTTATCTTAAAAGACCTGCTCTTTATCCTGAACTGGGCAGAAAAATCATTAAAAATACGGTAAGCAGAAGAAGCCCGTTCAAGGGAAAAGCAAAAACAAATTCCTGGGCTGCCTCCATAGCAGTTTCCCAAAAAGAAGCGGTTTCCCGACTTTTCTCTATGAATACCGATCACTTCAGATCTACCTTTGCTGATATTCTGGAAAAAGCCAGTTTAAAAGAACAAGAATGTCCTATTACCATGGGTGGACCTGGTGCTCTGGAGCTTATTTATTACGCCTGTGAATTTACCAAAGCACAAAACGTTCTGGAAACAGGTGTGGCGTATGGATGGTCTTCTTTGGCCATATTGCTTTCCCTTCAACAAAGAAATGGTACACTCTACAGCTCAGATATGCCTTATCTTGCTCAGGATGGTGATCAATATGTAGGATATGTTGTTCCTGAAAACCTTAAAAAGTATTGGCAGTTATTCCGTTTTGCAGACAGAGAATCATTACCTAAAATTTTTAAAAAGGTTTCTTCTTTTGATGTTTTCCACTATGATTCTGACAAAAGTTACCACGGAAGAATGTGGGCTTACCATCAGATTTATAAAAGATTGAAGCCTGGCGCAGTCTTTATTAGCGATGATATTGGTGACAATTCCGCTTATCAGGATTTTTGTATCAAAAAAAACATAGAAACGACTGTAGTAGAATACAATGGAAAGTATATCGGTATTTTTATAAAATAAACAATCTAAAAATCTCCCGCAGATCACGCAGATATCGCATATTGCAGAAATAGTTGAAGGAGGTAAAGGTGCATTTCTTACAAGAAAAAGGAAATACAGATCTCATTTAATTCTATAATAGTTTAAATAATCAGCCTCATGTTCTTACACGAGACTAATTATTTAATATTTCTTCAGATAAATTATATAAATAATAGCTATACAATATTTTAAGAAGTCTAATCACCGAAACCTTAAACTTATCTTAAAATCCCACTCTACAACTCCTTATTACCAATATTTTTCATACATTCACATGATTTTATAAAAGTATATTGAAAACTCTTATTTGCTACTATTTTCAATCATCAAATTGGAAAATACATCAATTAATAGCAATAAAAAAGCATAGTTTTCAATTAAAAGCACAATCATAGATATGTTGAAAAATTTTAGATCCGTTCGTTTATTACTTCTTCTTCCGCTTACATTTTTCGTGTTCGGTTTTCGTCCTCCTCTCAATGAAGAAGAAAAGATGCAGATCATCATGGTCAATACAAAGAATATTTTGTCTTATCTGCATTACAGCCCCAAACCTATTAATGATGCGTATTCAAAAGAAGTGTATAAACAGTATTTTGAATCTATAGATCCTACAAAAACCTATTTCCTGCAATCTGATATGGATGAGTTTCGTAAATATGAAACCAAACTGGATGATTATCTGAACACTGGAGATTTGACTTTTTATAAACTGACAGTCGATAAATTGTATCAAAGGATTGATGAAATTGATAAAATGACGAAGGATATCTTCAGTAAACCCATCAATCTGGAAGAAGATGAAATACTGACTTTGGAACCTAAACTGAAAAATGCACCTGTCAATAATCAGCAGCAGTACAATGAATGGAGGAAATATGTGAAATACAATATTCTGCAGGAGATAGAATCCATGAACAGGAAAAGCGAAGAAAAGAAGAAGGAAGATTCTAACAATAAAGAAAACACCAGTAAGCCTGAAGTGCTGAGCCAGGATGAAAAGATAAAAAAAGCGACAGAAAATGTGAAAGATCTTCTGGAAGAAAAATTTATCAGATTCAGGAAAAGGCAAAAAATGGATTGGTTTACTGTATATATCAATGCGTATACTCATATTTTCGATCCTCATACCAATTATTATTCACCGCAGGGAAAGAAAGATTTTGATATGGACTTCAAAGGAAAGATCATCGGGATAGGCGCCGTAATTCAGGAGAAGAAAGGAAACCTCTATATCGGTACATTATCCATTGGAGCTCCGGCATGGAAGACCAAACAGCTGACTGAGGGTGATAAGATCTTAAAAATAAAATCTACTCCCGATACTGATCCTGTAAACGTTGTGGATATGCTTTCCAGCGAAGCCATTAAATTAATCAGAGGTGAAAAAGGAACGCCAATCACTTTAACCGTACAGAAAAAGGACGGAACGATTCAGGATGTGACCATTATCCGTGAAGAAATATCGATTGAAGATACTTTCGCTAAAAGTATTATCATCAATGCATCCGATAAAAAATACGGGCTTATTAATCTACCTAAGTTCAATGCGGATTTTGAAGATAAAGACGGCAGAAATGCTTCTGATGATATTAAAAAAGAAATCATCAAACTTAAAGAACAAAATATCCAGGGAATTGTTTTGGATCTTAGAGGGAACTCTGGCGGTTCTTTAACGGAAGTTGGTGATATTATGGGACTTTTCATGGATGCAGGCCCTTATGTACAGGTGAAGGACGGAAATGGAAAGATTACCACATTAAAAAATAAAAATGAAGTTCCCATCTGGAACGGCCCACTGGTGATTCTTCAGAATGAATTGTCTGCTTCCGCAGCAGAAATTTTAGCCGGTGTGATGCAGGATTACGGAAGAGCAGTTATCATGGGTTCTCCTGTTTCGTATGGAAAAGGAACGGTACAGGTATTTGTAGATTTGAACAGGTTTTTAAATACGGAGGAAGATTTTGGTTCCATAAAACTAACCATTCAGAAATATTACAGAATCACCGGAGAGTCTACCCAGAGAAAAGGTGTAAGCTCAGATATCCAGATGAAAGATATCTTTTCTTATGCAGACATCGGTGAAAAATATGATGACTATGCATTAGCCTGGGATAAAATACAGGGGACTAGCTTCAATAAACAAAACTTTCTTAATATTCAGGCTTTGCAGAAAGTAAGTGCAGAGAGAATTGCTAAAAACGATAATTATAAGCTATTACTTGAATACGCTCAATGGAAAGAAAATCTGGGTAAGGAAAAAACAGTGCCTTTGAGCATACAAAAATACAGCGATCTGATGAAGCAGAGAAAAACTCAGGATGATAAGTTCAAAGTATTAAAAACATTAGAAAGTGGTCTTACATTTACCATGTATCCAAAAGATATTGAAAGAGAGAAAAATGACGCCGCATTCAAAAATAAATCGGAGGTATGGATTAAAAATCTGCAAAAAGACCTCTACCTGCAGGAAGCCATAAATATCGTTGAAGATCTGGAAGTAAGATCTTAAGCATACTTCCCTATTCTCCTATAAAAATTCAAAGCTCAACAATGTATTACCTTATATTGTTGAGCTTTTTTCATTATAATCAAAAATTTATTACAAAATATTTGCGTAGCTAAATAACTACACATATATTTGTAGTCAAATAACTACACGATGAATTTAAGAAGAGATGTATTTCAGGCGATAGCAGATCCTACAAGACGATCTATACTGATGTTAGTAGCGACACACTCGATGACAGCAGGAGCCATTGCCTCGAATTTTGATACGGCAAGACCCACTGTTTCAAAACATCTCCAGATCCTTACAGAATGTGAACTGCTGCGATCTGAACAAAACGGCAGAGAAATTATCTATCACCTAAATCCCAATAAAATGAAAGAAATAGCCGATTTTATAGAACCCTTCCGCAACATGTGGGACGAGAAATTCAACAAGTTGGAAAGTGTGATGAAAGCGTATCAGAATAAAGAAGCGTGATGCGAGGTGCGAGATACGTGTTTCGGGGTACAAAGTTTCAAGATTGATTGGATAAATGAATTGCAATTTAAAATACCTCGAACCTCGTAACACAAAAACCCGGATCTCGCATCCCGAACCCTTGAACTCTCCTATTCTAATGCAAAATAACCCGGATCTCACATCCCGAAACTCAAAAACCAAACCCAAAATATGGAACTTAAAACAAAAATCCAGGCAGAAGACGGCAAACAGGAAATCTTCATCATCAGAGAATTTGACCTTCCCGTAGAACTTCTTTTCAAGGCGTATACAGAAGCTGAATTGTTCGAACAATGGATGGGAACGAAAGTAACCCATTTCGAAAACAAACAACATGGAAGTTACCGCTTTGAAACATCAAACCCTCAGGGCGATGTGGTTTTCAGTGCCAATGGAACTATTCATGACATTGTTCAGAATGAAAAAATTATAAGAACTTTCCAGATGGAAAACACCCCATTTCCGGTTCAGATGGAATTTTTAGAATTTGAAAAGTTAACGGACACCACCAGCAAAATCACGATCCAAACCATTTATAAATCTGTAGACTTTAGAGACCAGCACCTGAAAATGCCTTTTGCACAGGGTATTAATATGGCGCATAATCGTTTGCAGGAATTGTTGGGTGGTGAGAGGAAGAGATAATAGACGATATGGGATACGGGGTGCGAGGTTTATAAACTACCCTGAATAACTCGAATCCCGAAACCCGAAACTCTCCCACTCTAATACCCTCAAACCTGAATAACTCAAATCACACCCCAAAATAACCCTAATCCCACATCCCGTAACCCAAAACTCTCCCACTCTAAAACCCTCAAACACATAAACCCAGAACTCATGAATCCAAAAGTTAATTTTTTCTTCGAAAATGCCGGACAATGGCAGGAAGAATTTGAAAAATTAAGAGCTATTGCCCTTAGTACTGAGCTTGTAGAAGATTTAAAATGGGGCTGTCCCTGTTATACCTATGAAGGGAAAAATATTTTCCTGATCCATGGTTTTAAAGAATATTGTGCGCTTCTCTTCTTTAAAGGAGCTTTGATGAAAGATCCTGATCATATTTTGATTCAGCAGTCTAAAAATGTACAGGCCGCAAGGCAGATTCGTTTTACCGAAGTAGCACAAATTAATGATTTGGAGGAAGTTCTTCGCTCTTATATGTTTCAAGCCGTTGAAATAGAAGAATCAGGTGCTAAAGTAGAAATGAAGAAAACAAAAGAGTTTGAAATGGCTGAAGAATTTCAGGAGAAGCTGGATCAAGATCCTGCATTACAGGAAGCTTTTAAAGCATTAACTCCCGGAAGACAAAGAGCTTATCTCCTCCACTTCTCCTCTGCAAAACAATCTAAAACCCGTGAAGCCCGCATTGAAAAATGCATCCCACAAATCATGGACGAAATAGGATTAAACGACTAATTATATAAAAAAACAATCATGAACACACCACAACCCTCACAAAAAAGAACAAAAATCATCTATTGGATATTCACCCTTTGGATGGCTTTGGGAATGGTTTCAACAGCCATTGTCCAACTGATGAAAAACAAAGATGAACTGGCCAATTTTACTAATCTCGGCTATCCTTCTTATCTGATGACCATCATCGGAGTCTGGAAAATTCTGGGCGTTATGGCCATCTTAATTCCTAAGCGACTAATACTCAAAGAATGGGCTTACGCAGGATTTTTCTTTGTCATGTCAGGCGCTGTAATTTCCCATCTTATCGTTGGTGATACGGCCGGCAGAACTTTTCCTGCGGTATTATTATTGGTACTGGTCATTATTTCCTGGTATTTCAGACCTGCAGAAAGAAAAATTACGATTACTGATTAATAATTTTAGAGATTCAGAAATTTTATCACAGGTAAAATCCTTGCGTCTTTAAACAAACCATTATTAATAAAATTTGCGTCTTCGCGATTTCCAACAACACCAATCAACATAACAAAATAAAATTTGACATGAAAAAGAAACTAACCCAGGAACAAATCAACGAGCTTTTGAAAACACTAAAAGCCCGTTTTGAAAAAAATATGAACCGTCATAAAGATCTGAAATGGGGAAAAATCCAACAAAAACTGGAAGCCCATCCCGAAAAGGTCCGTTCTTTATACGAAATGGAAACTACAGAAGGTGAACCCGACGTGGTAGATTATAATAAAAAAACAGATGAATATTCTTTCGTTGACTGTTCTCCGGAAAGCCCCAAACGCCGAAGCTTATGCTATGATTATCCTGCCTGGGATGCCAGAAAAGCCAACAAACCGGAAAGCAATGTCATTGATACCGCTTCTGAAATGGGCATTGAACTTTTGACAGAGGAAGAATATCGTCAACTTCAGGAATTGGGAAAATTTGACCAAAAGACTTCAAGCTGGATCAAAACACCACCACAGATCCGTGAACTTGGAGGTGCTATTTTCTGTGACAGACGGTACAATACTGTATTTACTTATCACAACGGTGCAGATTCTTATTATGCCGCAAGAGGATTTCGAGGTTTATTAAAAGTATAAAGGAGAATTCTTAGCTGGGATCTCTCAACCAGGGAGATTCCACACTCCAGAAAATAATATTAACGCCAAGATAGTTTTCAGCATATTCTGTAAATTCTTCTTTGGTAAAAGGTTTTTTCGTTTTCGGGTTTTTATACGTCAGCGTCGGCTCCTGAACGGCCATGGCTACAAGAGAAAGCTTTCCTTTATACTGATTAAAAAAAGGATAAGAGTTTTTCATTTGTGCTTTTTTATCAGGAACAATATCTGGTCCACCCAATCCGATATTATTTTTATACGCAAAATCGAACAGTCTGGACATATATTGGTGATCATTTTCCCATTCACACGGAAAGAAATTAACATATTGCAATACGTAAGACTGATGGAAAGCAGTTCTTGCAAATTGTAAATTTTCCAATTCAGCCTGAAAATAACGGTCGCAGCTAAATCCTGTTTTATCTTTTTCATATCAATATCTATCGCTGTTTCCGGAAGATTAATCCCCTGTATTTTTCCGTCAAATTGCTTTGCCAGCTCACCTATCAGCTTCTGAAATCTCATTCGAACCGCTGGATTCCATTGCTGGGTAGCCCAACCGTTTCCAACTGGTTTATTTTCACCCGGATTATCATACTGAGGAATCAATCCTCCTGTATACTCTTTATCTTTCAACACATACTCTGGAATATATTTTGCCTGTGGTTCAAAAAATCTGTCCTGAAGCTGGATAAATAGCTTTTTGTTAAGACTTGTCAGATAATTCAGATCTTTCTCAATAACAGAAAAATCATATACATCTTTTGATGTTTCCAAAGCTTTCCAGTTATAGACAATCTGTACTCCGCCGATATCTTTACGGGTAATCAGTTTTTCAATTCCATGCAGATCTCCCGAGGAGGTATAAATATAATTCTGAGGAGTCTGTCCCCCGACAAAACATACACCTAAAATAAATAATCCTAAGCCCAGCACTTTAGCACTCTTTTTCATTACAATCACTTTTAAAGAGTAAATCATTTTTCATGCCTAAAAACATCAGACATTTTTAGGAGCATTAAAATAGTATTTCATGATGAGCAATGTTTTTAAACATTTTTGTGCACTTAGATAAAGCATAATTAACATGCCGTAAGTATTAGTAATTTCAATGTATTTTTTTAATTAATATTTTTCCTTAAAATCCATTTTATGAAATATTAATTTTCACCAAAAAATCATTATCTCTTCATATCCTATTTTTAATATACAAATACTATTATTATTTTAGCAGAATAGAAATTTGATTTTTAACAATTAAGGATATGAAAAAATTAATCTTATTGGGCGCTGTATCAGCTTTTTTAATCAATTGTAATAAGAAAACTGAAGCTCCGGCTCCCAAAGTAGAAGCAGATACCATTGCTGTGGAAGAACCTGTAATAGATACTCTTGGACCAAAATCGTTCTGTTATATCGGGACAACAGGGAAAGACAGTGTTTTTGCTTCTATTGATGACAATTTAGGAACAATCACCGGAAAATTATCTTATAAAAACAGTGAAAAAGACAGTTCAAAAGGAGATCTAACGGGTTTCAAATCCGGAGATACCCTGAAACTAACTTATGAATTCAGCTCTGAAGGTAAAAAGAGTAAAAGAGACATCTACTTCCTTCAAAAGGATAATGTTTTGACGGAAGGTATTGGTGATCATAAAGAAGAAGACGGACAATCTAAATATGCTGATGAGAAAAAGATAAGTTATAAAGACGGACAGAAGCTAACACCTGCAGACTGTAAAATAGTCAACGAAGCTTTGAAAAAATAATCCATTATAAAAACAAAAACAGCCTTGGAAAAAGGCTGTTTTTTTATGCTAATTCTGTTCAATAATTTCAATAAAACGGTTCACAGCTTCATCTTCTGTGCTCCATGAAGTAATAAGACGAATGGCTGAAAAATTTTCATCTACTTTCTTCCAGACATAGAATTCAAATTTTTCAGATAATACCTCTATAAGTTGGTTACTGAGAATAGGAAAAATCTGGTTGGTATAGGTATCGGAAAGAAAAGCCGTTCCTTTTTCCTGCAACGCTTTTTTAATTTTCATCGCCTGCTGATTGGCATGTTGTGCCAGCTCAAAATACAGATTGTCTTTCATGAGTTCCATAAATTGAATTCCCAACAGTCTTCCTTTTGCCAATAACGCTCCTTTTTGTTTGATATTAAAAGCAAAATCTTCCTGTAGCACAGGATTATTTATCACAATTGCCTCTCCTATCAAAGCTCCATTTTTAGTTCCTCCAAGATAGAAAATATCGGTAAGAGCAGCTACTTTTTCCAGGGTAAGATCACTGATTTCTGCTGTCAGTCCATGACCAAGCCTTGCCCCATCCATAAACAGGTATAATTTATTTTCCTTACAAAATGCAGAAAGTTCTTCCAGTTCTTTTGCCTGATAGATTGTTCCCAGCTCTGTAGAATTGGAAATATAAACCAGTTTAGGCATCACCTGATGTGGCACATTACTGTGTCCTTCTAAAATTGGAACAATATCTGAAGGTCTTATTTTTCCATCTGCCGTTTCAATGCTAAGTACTTTATGACCTGTAGCTTCAATAGCTCCTGTTTCATTATTCAGAATATGCCCGGGAGCAGCAGATATTACACACTGATAAGGTTTTAGAATTGCAGAAATAACAATTAAGTTAGCCTGCGTTCCTCCAGAAACTAAAAAAACTTCCGAATCTGGATTGCTGATTTTTTTTTTAATTAATGCTTTCGCTTTTAATGAATACTCATCTTCTCCATAGCCAGCCTGCTGTACAAGATTATACTGCGAAAGGGCCTGTAAAATATTAGGATGGCAGCCTTCAGAATAATCGTTTTTGAATGAAAATTTCATAGAGTAAAAGTAAAAAAAGTTAAAATAACAAGAGTCAACTTTTCATTTTATTTTGTTAGATTTGTACTGAAAATCATCTAACATTTTGAAAACAACCCTAACAGAGGAGAATTACCTGAAAGCTTTGTTTCATTTAGTTGACAATGAAGGAAAGGTTACGATTAATGAGCTCAGCAAATTTTTAAATGTAAAAATGCCGAGTGTCAATAATATGATGAAGAAATTTGCGGAAAAAAAGTGGGTCATTTATGAAACCTACAAACCCTTAATCGTTACAGAAAGTGGAAGACGTGAAGCTGCCCTGGTGGTTCGTAAACACCGGCTTACCGAAATGTTCCTGGTTAAGAAAATGAATTTCGGCTGGGAAAACGTTCATGAGATAGCAGAACAGCTTGAGCATGTGCATTCTCAAATCTTCTTTGATAAAATGGACGAAATTCTGGATCATCCTAAATTCGATCCTCATGGAGAACCTATTCCTGATAAAGATGGTAATATTATCGCTCAGGATTTACAAAAATTAAGCAGTTGTGAACCAGGAGAAAATGTAACTTTTGCTTCTGTTACCCTTTCTGATGATGCTTTTCTGACATATCTGAACGACAGAAAATTGCTGCTCGATACAAAAGTGAAAATTGTAAAAATAGAAAGTTTTGATAAATCCATGACGATAGAAATTGAGGGCAAAACAGAAATTCTAAGCAAAAAAGCTACTGAGAAAATACTTGTTAAGAAATAAACCATTACCCCTGAAAAAATAAACTGAACAGATCTTCATTAAAAAAATTAGGCTTTTAAAAATTTAAACGATTAAGAAATTTAAGTAGAAAAGTATAGTTAAGACGTATCATTCTGATTTTAAGCTTACAGCGAAACTTTACTTAATGTTCTATCCCAAATAAACCTAACAGGTTTTAAAAACCTGTTAGGTTTGATATTCATATAAATCTACTTTTACTCTATTCCTCAAACTGTTAAAAAACGGTTAAACTCTCCTTTCCTAAATACCCGAAAATTTATTTTTACCTAGGTTTGCAAAACTTTCTATAGACTTTGTCTTTCCGACAAATACCCAACCTTTAATTATTACTTAAAAAAATTATGAAAAAAAGCATTCCGTTTTTTATTATTTCGATGTTATTCAGTCCATTGGCAACGGCTCAAACCACTCAGGTAAGAGATTTTGTCATTGAACCACAGATTCAGCCCAATTTTTATATTTATAAAACTTTCGGAGTATTCGGAGGAAAAGAATATTCTACCAATGCTGTTTATCTGGTGACCAAAAAAGGGGTTGTCTTATTCGATGTCCCTTGGCAGAAAACACAGTATCAAAGTCTTTTGGATACTATTCAGAAAAGACATAACCTTCCTGTTATTGCGGTATTTGCAACTCATTCGCATGAAGACAGAGCCGGAGATTTAAGCTTTTATAATAAGAAAGGCATCAAAACCTACGCTACAGCTAAAACCAATGAGCTTTTGAAGAAGGATGGAAAAGCAACTTCTACTGAACTTATTAAAACAGGAAAACCTTACCGCATTGGTGGAGAAGAATTTATAGTAGACTTTCTTGGGGAAGGACATACTGCCGATAATGTAGTGGTATGGTTTCCCAAATATAAAATACTGGACGGAGGATGTCTTGTCAAGAGCAAAGCAGCTGTTGATCTTGGGTATACGGGAGAAGCCAATGTTGCCCAATGGCCTCAAACCATGACAAAACTGAAAAACAAATACTCACAGGCAACTTTGATTATCCCCGGACACGATGAATGGAAAGGAGGCGGACACGTAGAACATACACTTGATCTTCTGAATAAAAAATAAATTTGAAGCGCCCTGGCGAATGCCAGGGCGCTTCGATTTTTAAACCATCATATTAATGATTACTATTTTCTAAAAGTTGTGATACTTTTTCAATTTCTTCCATGGTATTGAAGTAATGAGGGGATAATCTGATCGCATGGTCTATATTTTTAAACGTAAAATCAATTAATGCATCCTGTCTGCGGTTTTCCTTAAAAAACACATTATGATCACTCAAAGCTTTATGAATCTTTTCAACCTTTCCATCTGCCTGGCAAAAAGTCACAATACTACTTAATCTGTTCCCTTTATCCAGAACTCTGAAACCATTATTCTGCAGATTAATTCTTAAAGTATCGGTCAATTTCCGGTTGTAATTTTCAATTTGATCCATTCCTATTGCATTGGCATAACGTAAAGCCTCTGCAAATCCAGCTAAAGCAGCATAAGGTCTTTCAAAAAGTTCAAATCTTTTAGCAGTGTCATGGAGCTGAAAATCATCAAATGCTGTCCATTGAGCACCAAAACTATCTAAAAACAGAGGATACATTTTCTGGTTCAATATTTTATCCGAAACATATAAAAATCCGGTTCCTCTGGGTCCGCGCATGAACTTTCTTCCGGTTGCCGTCAGAAAATCACAATGGATTTTTTCTACATCCACCACGATCTGCCCTACAGACTGGCAGGCGTCCACAAGATACAGGACATCATACTGTTTACACAACTTCCCCACTCCTTCCACATTCTGAATTAAACCGGAATTGGTAGGAATATGAGTAACCGCAATTAATTTGGGATTATGCTTTTTGATCAGATTTTCAAAATCTTCAAGATCCAATTCATGGTCAGGAAGATTGGCCACTCTGATGATTTCAATACAATATCTTTTCCGCAAAGAAATAAAAGCAATCTGATTGGATATATAATCATCATTGGTGGTAATAATACAGTCGCCTTCTTTAAAATCAATACTGGACAAAGCTTTTGCATATCCATCTGTAGAACTGCTTACAAATGCTATATTGGAAGGTTTTGTATTAATCAATTTTGCAGTCTCTTCGTAAAACTGATTGATGATACCCGGGTTTCGTACCGCTGCTGCATACCCTCCCGATTCCTGTTCCTCATATAAAAACTTAATGGTAGTCTCCACAACAGATTTAGGCATTAATGAAGCCCCTGCACTGTTTAAAAATATCTTATCCGAACATCCCGGAGTATCCTGTCTTATAACCTGTAAATTCATTTTTATCAATCCTTACAACAAATTTAATTTTAATTTTTTCTAAATAGGCCTATAAAAAATCCCGAATTTTCATCCGGGACTCTATTTTTACTCAATAATTTTAATCTAAAACACTCCAACCTCTTTTTGGATTCGTGTTTGTGGAAACTTCCTGCTCATTAACAATGATATTTTCTTTTCTCTGACCAATATAATCGAGTTCGCTCAGTTTAGAGAAGATAATTTCAAGACTTCTCAACATCTGTTGAATGTAAAGCAATGGTTCACCACAATTATGGTGATCGTAATTCGTTTCTGCTACAATAGAAAGCTGGTTCAATAAGGTATGAGGGGCAATTTCACTCCACTCTAAGCTGTAGTTCAGCATTTCCTCCAGTTCTGCAGGAACAAGAAGCTGGGTTGAATTGTATAAATGAAGCGCCAGTCTTGCAAAAGACTCAATTAAAAATACAGGCGGCTGCCAAGGGGTAACATTTCTGAACTGGAAATACATATCTCCAAAAGTATTCACCATGGTAGTACACAAGAACTTAACGTTTTGTGCCAATGCTGTATTCTGATTTTTATGGGATGCTTTCTGAATAATTTTAAAAGCATACTGCTGAAGGTTTCCGATAGACTTCGCATAGCTGCTATAATAATCCACCAAAGCCGGGTGACTCTGTACAGAAGTACAAGGCGGAATAAAGTTAGAATCCACCTGAGCAATATTTCCTTTTAAATCTACTTTACCGATGATAAGATAATTTCCTCCGGAATAGCTGCTGTTCAAAGACGTTACGGGAAGCAGTTCAATATGGTGATTCGGCTGTGCATTCGGGTGGCGTGGCGGAATTTCCTCAGGATCAATATCTCCAAAAGGTACTTTATCAAAAGGATTTACAGAGATCAGAATATAATATTCACCATCAGCCTGTTCTTCATTCATTGATTTCGCCAATGATTTCACGCTGATCCTTCTGTCTGTGAGTTCAATACGGTATCCTGCCATTGTCACAGCGCTGCAACGCTTAATTACAAGCTGTACATCATTGGTTGCCGTGTTGTGAACGTCAAAAATGGTACGGTCTGTAAATTCGTTCGAAATAGGTAAAAGCCCGTAGTTATATGTAGTAATTCCAAGGGAATTGGAATCTCTGATGGTATCAATTAAGAAATTATCCTGATCATTAAGGTGTCTCTGGGAAACCTTCATCCCGTCCACCCAATTGATTGCAAAATGTTTAATAGGCTGTATCATGTTTAATACTTTTTAATTTTTTGTGTTTATGATTTTCTTTTGACTCCCTCCTCTTCATGCTGAATAACTCGCTTACAAATCACCACTTCATTTTCAGAAATGTTGTTTGTCGTAATGTCGTGGTCGAAATCTATATATTTTCTAAAGCTGAAAAACGATTTTTTGGTGTAGAAGATCCAGTAATAAGGTTCATTTCCTTCGTCTGAAAGATGAATAATGGACCCTGGATTTTTGTGGTTGTAATCATCCACTACCCTGTAGAACCAATCTCCGAAAGTAACCCCTGTAGGAAGTGTTTTCGCTTTAATTCTGAAACGGTTGGTATCTTCCAGTTTTTTGCTCAGTTCAACATTCAGGACCATTAATCTGTCAAAATCTGCCCCTTCAAAATCAGGAAGCTTCTGCTCCGGTGAATATCTCCATGTTTTATAAATATCAAAAGGAATACTGATAAACTGAATATAGCAGTAATAAAACACCATCGGAACCACAAAGATCACCATACTTGTTGCTGCCATCACAGCATATCCTGTACCTTTACTCATCCAGTTGAAGATCAGGGTGAAAAGATATCCGCCCAAAGCGATACACGTTAATGAAAGGATAGACTCAAACAGAATACTCATTGCCAGAGAATCGATGTGCTTTTTGAAATATTTATGCAGCAAGTTCACGTGAATAATCCCAAAAATAAGATAGATCACCTGTGCAATAAGATACCAGTACGGATTAAAAAGGTTCCCTGCAAATCCAAAAACGCCCGGGATAGCCAGACACAAACTGCAAAGGAGTACATATATAATGATCACCTTAATTTTGATCGCAGGTTTATTTCTCCTGATTACACCGAGTATAACCATCATAATAATTGCGATTAAAGGCATTAAGATATACCTTAAAAAAATACCTTTTACTGAAGAAATTTCCATTTGTTTCTTTTCGAATTTATACTTTGTTGGTAGCTGTAAATATAATAAAATAATTTAGAGGAATGTAGAGTATCCAAGGCGGCTGGCATTTCTTTCATCGTCTTCAAGACTGAATGAATATTCCTCTTTTTCTGTGACAAAATTCTCTTCCACATCCACTGTTACAGGAAGAAAATAGTCATACAATGACTGAAGCACATTTCTGAACGGACTTCCCGGAATATACTTCTTCATATCCCCATAAGGAATTGGTCCAATGTTCACCACCCAGTTTCGCTGCCCGTCCATATGAGGTCCGCTTGGAATATAGGTGACTCCCAATCTTGAATTTCCCAGTAACATGGAATCATCATTTTTCTCGATTCCGTCAATAATATTAGGTGAAAAAGTAACCTGTACCGGTACCTGCAGAAAAGCAGTCAAACATCTTTCAAACCATCTTTTATCTCCTCTGATCTGATGGAAAAAAGGTAAAATGTGCATAAAAATATAGGCACTCTGCTTATCCAGCATTTTGATCATGGGCCAAAGTTCACTTACTGTGTCCAGTAAAGAATCGGTGCTGCTTGTAATATCAAATTCTGATTCTTTAAGCAAAGCACTGATTTCCGTAAAGAATACTTCCAGCTCAAAAGGCCGGAAAAACTTACGGGCATCATCTTCTACCCTTTTCTGCTTCCTGATTTCCCTTACCACCGTATCTACATTCTTTCTGGAAGCTCCCAGAGACGGTGGATGGAATAAGCCTTCCGGAAGATAGTCGTAAATACCTTCTCTGTAGCTCTCTATCGTAAAAACTTCCTCATCAAATCCTAAATAACTGCTTGAAATACTTTTGATGTCTTTTAGGTAAGCACGGTCGTTCACACCGACACGCTCAATGAATATATTACTTACCGCACGGTGGTATTTCAAGAGGTTTACAGCTACAGCTTCAGCCTTAAAGTCTGTCTGCAGCTTATTGTAATGCATATCTACAATATTATTCTCATACATAGTGTTTCCTCTGATTATGACTTGTAAAGATAATATATCTCATAAGTTTGAAAAAATATTTTTACAACAATTTTATTCTAAAAGTAGTAATTTATTGACAGTAATAGGAATAATTTTCTACAAATTCCGTGAAAATACGGTAAATACCCTATTTATTTGTTTTTTATTATTTAAAATTAACTATTCAGAATCAATCGATTAAAGGGTTTTAATTTATAGTTTAAAGTTCAAGGTTTAAAATTTAAAGTGTAAGATTGTGATTCAGATTTTAAACTGTAATCCGTATTGTTCTATCCTGTTACCTTTATTACCGGAAAAATCCAAGCGTCAAACCTACTGTAATTGCTTCTTTTATTTAAATTAAATTTTATTAACATCATCATATGGAATAAATTCAGGATAAAGCATGCTCATTCCGAAAGCGGGCCGTATCTTTGCAGACTGAAAATTGTTATTTAAAATGAAAAGTATTTATTCTAAAATTCTGATTTTAGCATTCATGGCCTCTTCACTTTATTCTTATGCGTGGGGATTAACGGGACACAGAGTGATTGCAGACATTGCACAAAACCACCTTTCCCGCAAAGCAAGAAGAGAGATTAAAAAGATCATGGGAAAAGAGCGTCTGGCTTACTGGGCAAACTGGCCGGATTTTATCAAATCTGATACAACAGGCGCATGGAAGCAGGCTTCATCATGGCATTATGTAAACATTGATCCGATGACTGATTTTAAAGCTTTTGAACAAAATTTAAAAGCACAGGCAGGACCAAGTCTTTACACTCAGGTAAATACATTGTCAAGCCAGATCAAAGACAAAAACACTTCTGAAAAAGACAGAAAAATTGCTTTAATCTTCCTCATCCACATTATGGGAGATCTTGCACAGCCACTTCACGTAGGGAGAGCGGAAGATTTAGGAGGAAACAAAATCAACGTTACCTATTTCGGGGAAAAAACCAATTTACACTCTGTATGGGATGGGAAATTAGTAGATTCTCAAAAATACAGCTACACTGAATATTCCAAGCTTTTAGATATCAAATCTAAAGAAGAAGTAGCACAGATCCAATCCGGAACACTGGAAGACTGGTTGTATGATTCTCATAAAATCGCCAACAAAATCTATGCACAGACTCCAAACGATTCTAAGCTATCTTACGACTATCAGTACAAGTTCAATGAAACGATGGAAAGACAATTGTTGTACGGAGGATTGAGACTGGCAAAAGTATTGAATGAACTTTTCTAAGTAGAATTTCGGGTTGCAAGCTCGGGTTATTTAACCCAAAACAATTTAAAATATAACTCTTAGAGATAAAAACGGGACTTCGGTTTCGTTTTTTTTGTTTAAGGTTTAGGATTTAGGATTTAGGATTTAGGGAAATTATAAAGTTTGTAAATGAACTTACCTCTTTTAGAATTTATATTTATTTTTTTAAATGATAAACCAAAACACACAACAATTTAGTTATCAGTTATTTAATCTGTTATTAAAAAATCATTAATACATTTTATAGTATACTTTGCACAAAAATATTAAATCCTGTGTAACCTTTTTACCTTTTCATACGTATATATTATAGTAACTCTTTTTTGAGGATAAAATAAATGAGACAATTAAAAATCACTAAGCAGGTTACCAACAGGGAAACTGCTTCATTAGACAAGTATTTGCAGGAAATTGGTAAAGTGGAACTGATCACTGCGGACGAGGAAGTAGAATTGGCACAAAGAATACGTGCAGGCGACAGAGCCGCACTTGAGAAATTAATCAAAGCCAACCTTCGTTTCGTAGTATCTGTATCTAAACAATACCAAAATCAAGGTCTTTCTTTACCCGATTTGATCAATGAAGGTAACTTAGGATTAATGAAAGCGGCAAAAAGGTACGATGAAACTAGAGGTTTCAAATTTATCTCTTATGCAGTATGGTGGATTCGTCAATCAATTTTACAGGCATTGGCTGAACAGTCAAGAATTGTAAGACTACCATTGAACAAGATTGGGTCTATCAACAAAATCAATAAAGCATACGCTCACCTTGAGCAGGAAAATGAAAGACCACCTTCTCCGGAAGAATTGGCTGAAGTTCTTGACATGAGCGAGGAAGATATCAAAGAATCTATGAAAAACTCCGGAAGACACCTGTCTATGGATGCGCCTTTAGTAGAAGGTGAAGATTCTAATCTTTATGATGTATTACGTTCAGGAGAATCTCCAAGTCCTGATAAAGATCTGATGCTTGAATCTCTGCAAATCGAGATTGAAAGAGCATTGAATACTTTGACGCCAAGAGAAGCTGATCTGGTAAGATTGTACTTCGGACTGAACGGAAAACACCCAATGACTTTAGAGGAAATTGGTGAAACTTTCGATCTTACAAGAGAGAGAGTTCGTCAGATCAAAGAAAAAGCAATTAAGAGACTAAAACACAATACCAGAAGCAAGATTCTTAAATCTTATCTGGGTAAATAATTTTAGCGTAAAAAATTTTATAGGCGGAGTCTGTTTTCAGGCTCCGTTTTTTATGGATGTAACATTTTTCAAAGTTTGTTCAACTAATTAAAATCATATCCTTTAGTCCCTTGTGTTACCATTGAAATGATTAATTTTAATTGCTTTGGATATGATGTTGATTTCAACCAAAACAAAACATACTATGAAAAAAATACTTTTCGCCTCTATTCTGGCTTTATCTCTACTTTCCTGCAGAGAAAACCAATCGAAGCAGGCTCCCGTGGTAGAAAACGCAGTTGACAATGCTGAATCTTCAGTTTCAGGAGCTATTAAAAAAAATACCAGATACTCCTCACGTGAAGGAAACCTTGTTCATGAAATTTATCAGGAGCTGATAAAAAATGATAAAAATTTACAGGATCTTGATACAAAAATAGACAATATTCAAAAGGATACTGAAACCTCCATTTCGGAATATGATGATATTATCGGTAAATCGGAAACATATTATAATGATGCATCGGCACTATCAAATTCGGTAACCGATTCTGTTACAAAGAAACAAATTGAAAAAGAGATAAAAGCAAGCGCTGAAAAATATGATGTAAAAACACAGACGATCAGAGACCTCATCGCCAAAATAAAAGCAAACAGGACCACACTTCATGATCAATACCTTGTATTCAAAATCAGAAAAACGCTTCCTGAAATTGAAAAATACCAAAGTGCTCATCCTCTGAAAACAGATCATTTGGATCAATTCATCAATAAACAGAATAAACTGTTGGAAGAACTTAAAAATCTAAAATAAAACCATCACCTCATGAAATATACTACCCAATGGCTTACCGATAAAAGCCGCGTGAAAGAGCTCGTAGACTTTTTTATGACTCATAAAACAGATTCTTATATTTCTCATGGTGAAATGATGTCCGGCAGAGCGATAGATTCACACCACTGGAATCCTGATCTTGAACTGATTCTTACCGAACAGCTGATCACCGATTTTAATTCTGACGGGAGTTCCAAACTGAATATCCTGATTGCAGAAAATGAAGGTGGTGAAATTGTAGGCATGATGGTTTTCAATGTCATCAACAGTCCTTTTAAAAAATATGCCATTCTGGAAGATATGCTTCTGGATCAGTCTGTAAGAGGCCAGTCACTGGGAAGTAAACTTTTAGAGAAAGCTATTCACGAATCTAAAAACTGGAATATCAGTTTTATTTTACTGGAAAGCGGAGTCAATAATCATGGTGCTCACAATTTTTTCAGCCGATATGGTTTTAAAAAAGTATCGGAGAGTTATATTTTAACGCTATAAGTTACCATTTGACAGTCATAAAATGATACCCCCATAAGAATCTTTCGCTTCTTTACGTTTTAAATAAAACTAAGCCTTATGAATACCATTTCAATCATCGGAGCAGGAATCGGAGGACTTACCCTCGGAAATGTACTGAAAAAGCATCAGTATGATTTTACGATTTATGAGTCTGCTCCTGTAATAAAACCTGTAGGAGCCGGTATTATGATGGCCGTCAATGCCATGCAGGTTTTTAACCATTTGGGTTTAAAAGAAAAGATTGAAAATGCAGGTAATAAAATTCATAGGATCGTTATCGCCAATGAATCCTTACAAACCATTTCCAAAACAGAAATTCTGGAACTGGAAAAGCAGTACAATTCCTGTAATGTTGCTATTCACCGGGCTGAGCTTCAGAAAATTCTGGCTGAAAACCTATCGTCTGATTGTATCAAATTAAATCATTCATTACAAAAAATAAGAAAAGAGGAAAACTATATTTTAGATTTTGACAATGGAAGCCAGATTGAAAGTACCATCGTTTTTGGAGCAGACGGCATAAAATCTCCTATCCGTAATCAGATCCTGAAAATGGGTATTATAAGAAACTCAGGGCAGAAATGCTGGCGTGGCCTGGTAGATTATGATCTCCCGGAAAAATACCATCAGGAAGCTTTTGAAATGTGGGGCAAAGGAAAACGTTTTGGTTTTGTGAAAATCTCGGATAGAAAAGTGTACTGGTACGCCTGTATCAATGAAAAAAGCTTCGGAAGATATTGGCAGATTGAAGACATTTTCTATGATTTTGATCCGTTGGTTTTAAAAATCATTGAAGCCACCCGGCACGAGAACATCATCTGTAATCCAATTTCTGACCTCGCTCCTATTCCTCAATGGTATTCCGAAAATCTATGCCTGATAGGAGATGCCGCTCATGCCACAACTCCCAATATGGGGCAAGGTGCCTGCCAGGCTATTGAAGATGCTTATATCATTGGAAAATTGATGGAAGATCATCAGGATTTCAATGTTATTTTCAAAAAGTTTCAGAGTACCAGAAGGAAAAAAGTTGATTATATAGTTAATACAAGCCGTACTATCGGAAAGGTTTCTCAATGGGAAAAAGGAAATTCAATCCGGAATTTTCTGATGGGCTTACTACCGGAAAGTATGAATCAGAAAATGGCAAAAAAAATCTTAAAACTGGAAATGTAGGTCATTATTGTTAGAATCGATAAAAATTTAAAAATCATAAACAATTTATTAATAACAACTAAAACTTAAAAGCATGAAAAAAATCTTTTATGTGTTACTCCTGCTCATAGGAGTACATACAGCACGAGCACAGGAAGTCCCGGTACTGGACCGAGGTTTATTCTTTGGTAACCCGGAAATTGCCGGGGGACAATTGAGTCCGGATGGGAAATGGATTTCCTTTACAAAAGAATATGAAGGGATTATGAATATCTGGGTAAAAAAAATTGATGAGCCTTTTGAGAAAGCACGTCCTTTAACAAACAGCAAACGCCCGTTGAATGGATATTTCTGGACAGAAGACGGAAAATACATTCTGTATGTAAAAGATAATAACGGTGATGAAAACATGAATATTTTTGCAGTAGATCCAATGGCAAAAGTAACAAAAGGAGTTCCTGAATCCAGAAATATTACACCGCTTAAAGACGTGACTGCAAGTATTTATCTGGCAAGCAGAAAAAATCCTGATTTGTTGATGATTGGATTGAATAACCGCGATAAAGCATGGCATGATCTGTATTCGGTGAAAATTTCTACAGGTGAGCTGAAAAAGATTTATGAAAATACAGACCGTATCACAAGCTATGAATTTGACTGGGATGAAAAATTGAGAGTTCTTTCCAAAACGGATGATAAAGGAACTACCCAGTTTTTTTATAAAGAAGGTGATAAACTGACTCCCATTTACGAAACATTGGTAACGGAAAGTGCTTATATCTCCAATTGGAACGAAGACAATTCTAAGTTTTATCTGGTAACTAACAAAGGAGATCTGGATAAATCCGCACTATTCCTGATGGATCCGAAAACAAAACAAATTACAAAAATAGAAAGTGATCCTAAAGATAAAGTGGACTTTGGAGGACTATTTATGGACAGAAATACAAGAAAAATGATTTACACCTCTTACACAGGAGATAAAACAGAATATTACTGGAAAGATAAAGCTTGGGAAGCTAATTACAAATTCCTGCAAAGTAAATTTCCTGGAAGAGAGGTCGGTTTTGCAAGTTCTACCAATGATTATTCTAAGTTTCTGGTTTCTGTGGGTGGTGATAAATATGCTTCAGAAGCGTATTTCTTCGACGCCAAGACAAAACAGCTGATTTTCCAGTATACCCCAAGAACAGAATTAAAAAAGGTTGAAAAGTATCTGGCAGCAATGACTCCTATCAGCTACAAAAGTAGTGACGGACTTGAAATTCCGGCTTACCTGACTTTACCTGTAGGTTCATCTGGTAAGAATGTTCCTGTAGTGGTGTTGGTTCATGGAGGCCCGAAAGGTCCGAGAGATTACTGGGGATATAACTCAACCGTACAGTTTTTAGCCAACAGAGGATATGCCGTGCTTCAGCCTAACTTCAGAGCAAGTGGCGGATATGGTAAAAAGTTCCAGAATGGTGGAGATCTTCAATGGGGAAAACTGATGCAGGATGACATTACCTGGGGCGTAAAATATCTGATCGATCAGGGAATTGCAGACAAAAATAAAGTAGTGATTATGGGAGGAAGCTACGGTGGCTATGCAACACTTGCCGGTCTGGCTTTCACTCCGGATGTATATGCTGCAGGAGTAGATATCGTAGGACCAAGTAACTTATTTACGTTACTGGATTCAGTTCCTGCTTACTGGGAAGCTGCACGTGCTTTCCTTTATGGTATGGTAGGTGATCCTAAAACGGAGGAAGGTAAAAAACGTATGCATGATGCAAGCCCATTATTCAGTGTAGATAAAATCAACAAACCATTATTGATTGTTCAGGGAGCTAATGATCCTAGGGTAAAGCAGGCTGAAGCAGATCAGATTGTCATCGCTCTTCGTGATAAAGGTAAAAAGGTAAACTACATTCTTGCTGATGATGAAGGCCACGGATTCCGTAAACCTGTGAACAGTATGGCGATGTATGCTGAAACCGAAAAATTCCTTGCTGAAGTAATCGGAGGAAGATATCAGAAAGAAATGCCTGAAAATGTGGCAAAACGTCTGAAAGAAATGACGGTTGATATTTCAAAAGTTACTTATACACCAGCAAAGACTGAAAAAGCAGTAGGAGCTTCTAAATAAAAGCATCTTATACATTATATAAAGCCATCTCGTGAAAATGAGGTGGCTTTTGTCTTTACATAAACTCATATCATTTGTAGAATCATATATTCTTTACAAAAAAATTCTTTATACAAGCATTTACCTAACCAAAAAAACTGCCTCAATGAGACAGCTTTTTTTAATATAATTTAGTTAAATTTAATAAGTTAAAGTAACACCTGCACCCCAGCCTATTTCTTTATCATAGTTTCCGGAAAGGGATAACCACTTCTGAACAATGTACCGAAGTCCTGTAGAAAATTCTCCATCTGAATTGATGCTAAAATTTCCTCTCAGCCTTCTGGAAAGCGGTATATCTTCACGGCTAAGCTCCAATAACACTTTTCCGTTTTGATCAACACTTGCGTCAGCGGTAATCAGCATTGGCAATACATACTGCATACCAACAATGAATGCAAATCTATTTTTTGAGGCCTTCTGCTGTCCAAACCAGGTCTTTTTCCCATGAAATTCCATTCCGAGCTCTTCTGCCATCTGTCTCTCCATGATCTCATGATTTTTTTGCACTCTAATTCCTGCATAAGGTAATGCCCATTGAAATTTTCCTAAGAAACGTCCTACTTTTGCACTTCCTTCAAAATGATCAAAATTCCAGTTGGTATGAAACTCATTCAGATTAGCCCATCTAGGTCCAAACATCGTCATTGTTTCTGCGTGGATCTTATTGCTTGCTAAATCCAGCATTGCCATAGAACTGGTCATTTTATTATCCTGTATGAAGTTTTTCCAGGCCATTTTTCTGTTCGGAAGCTGTGGATTGGGTTTTGAGTTTTCATAACTGAAAATTCTTCCCATTCCTGCCATCATATGGTATAGAATATGACAGTGGAAGAACCAGTCTCCGTCCTGGTTGGCAGCAAATTCTATTGTTACTGTTTCCATTGGCATGATATCCACTACATTTTTCAATGGAGAATACTCTCCTTTTGAATTAATTAATCTGAAATCATGACCGTGAAGGTGCATCGGGTGACGCATCATGGAATTATTATAAAGTTTAATTCTAAGAACCTCTCCTTTTTTGATCAGAATTTTATCCGTCTCTGTTACCGTTTTATTATCCAGCGTCCACAGATAATGGTTCATATTTCCTTCCAGCGTAAATTTCATTTCCCGAATACTGTCTGTAGGAAGAATTGTTTTTTCAGGAGACTTTAAAATATTATAAGACAGCCTCTTGATTGTTTTCTCTTCCTTCATCTCCATTCCTGAGTGTTGAGAATGATCTTCTTTCTTATCTTCTTTGGTTTTCACTCCCATCATCTCATTGATATGCTTTGCAGTAGTTTTTCTTTGATTTTCAGATAATTCGGGATACATCACTTCGTTCATATCCATCATTTGATTTCCCATCGTCATATTCATCGGTTTCATATTTCCACTCATTTCCATCATACCGTTCATCATTTTCATTCCTTCAAAAAGCATCAACCTTGGAAGATTGGGAGCTTCTATCTTTTCACCCGATCCCAGCCAAAGGGAAGCATGTCCTATTCTGTCTTCAGAAGTCGCTCTGAACTCAAAACTTTTGCTTTCTGGAATGATTACCTCAATATCATATGTTTCGGAAACTCCGACAATCAGACGATCAACTTCTATCGGTACTACATCATTTCCGTCATTTCCCACTACTTTTATCTTTCCTCCGCCATAATTCAGCCAGAAATAGGTAGATGAGCCTCCGTTGGCAACTCTTAATCTTACTTTATCGCCAGCTTTTAAATTAGAATAATCAGAGCTTGGAGTTCCGTTAATTAAGAATTTATCGTAATAGACATCACTTACATCCATGGCTTCCATTCTTTTCCATTCATTCAATACCTTTGTTCCCAGGTTTCCTGATTTAATTGCTTCCCAGTAACTCTGTACAGCATTTTTCTTTACAGCATACCAGTCTGTATTCGCCATATGAAGCCTTCTCGCAATCTGCATAGGATCATCATCACTCCAGTCTCCCAGTAATACCGGAATATCAGCATTGTATTCTATTGTTGGTTCTCCTTCTCTTTTTTTGAAGACCAGAATACCGTTCATTCCTATCTGTTCCTGCAGTGCTTCGTGAGAATGGTACCAGTACGTTCCGTTTTGAGAAATTCTGAATTTATATAAATGGGTTTCTCCAGGTTTTACAGGCTTGGTGGTAAGATAAGGAACCCCGTCCTGTTCGTTGGGAAGAATCACACCGTGCCAGTGCAGTCCTGTATTTTCCTTAAGCATATTGTGCAGATAAATCTCTGCAGTATCTCCTTCAGTAAAATATAAAGTAGGAGCCTGAAGTTTACCATTGATTGCAATTGCTCTTCTGTTTTTTCCTGTGAAATTAACAATCGTATCTTTTACATAAAGGTCATAACGAACTGTTTTCCCTCCAAAAGTAATTCTCCCGTTTTCAGAGTTTCTTTTCAAAACAGAACCTTCTTCTTTGGGTTTATCTGTAGAAGAATGATTTTCTTTTTCCTCAAGTTCCATCCCGCATTTAGGACATTTTCCTGGTTTGTCTGAAACAACTTCCGGATGCATTGGACATGCATAGGTAATTTGAGAATGGGGTTGTATTTTTTTTGTTTCTGAAGATTTTCCTTTTACTTCTGTTATTGATTTCGCTTCCGACTTGGTTACTGTTTTTGACTTTACAGCAACAGTTTTCTTCTCCAGAGTCATTCCGCATTTCGGACAGTCTCCAGGTTGGGAAGACACCACTTCTGGGTGCATCGGACAAGTATAAACGTTTTTTGTAGTTTGAGCGAAAGTCAATACGGAGAATAAAAGTACCAGAAACATTATCAGCTTTTTCATAATATTTCGAACTTTTTAGAAGTCGCAAAGTTTAAAGTTAATTACAACTTAAACTCTGCAACTCATTATTTTAAAGAATAGTACGGAAATTATTTAATCTCCGACTTTACACTTCCGCATGTAAGCATAGACTTTCCGTAATATGGATTAACGATCTGTTTTTCATCGCTTAGCCAGCTTCCGTCTGCCATTGGGCAATATTGAACGTAGACTGGTTTTTCAGAAAGTTTAAACTCCTTGGTCAGAGCAATCATATTGTCTGAAAGGTTTAAAAAAGTTTCCCTTTGTGTAGCAATAGTTCTTGCATCCGAAATGGCAGAAGCATCTTTTCTGAGAATATTAAGGTTTCCTTCTGAAACTACTTTATAATCAATAACAGAAGCTGTTTTAATAAATTCTGTTGCAGCTTTTGAAGTTTTATCCACATCATCTGAAGCTAACGCTGATTTGATAGCAATATAATTTTGGTAGAGCTTAGAAACCTGAGCATCCTTTTTAGATTGTGCAGATAATGAAACGATTGAGAATAATGATAAAGCTGCTGTGATGATATATTTTTTCATTGTTTTAAATTTTAGAATTAATTTTTAATAAAGAATAATGGATTACGCATCAGTAAATGCGTCAGAGCATGTCGCTCATAACAGTATATATTATACCAGAAACGACTGACAAATTCTAAATTCTAAAATTACAATGATTGATGTAAATAGGTACCGGCCGGCTTTCAGGCGGTGCATTGATCTGGATCTGAGTAAATTTGGTGGCAGAAAAAGACTTATCCATAGCGGAAAACTGATGTTTCACCGGTATCTCTGAAACTGCACTTAAGAAATCAACGTTCAGACAATCTGATTTCTGGGAATCGTCTATTTTTACGATTTTGATCTCTGTTTTACAGCATCCTTTTTTTTCCTTAACACCACATTTTGCACAAATATCATCCGCTTTCTGACTTACAGAAACCAAATCTTTCATACAATAATGAATGCTAAAAGCTGCTCCGGAAGAAAACCCGAAGTAGAAAATAGAAAACAAAATGGCAAGAATCTTTTTCATTGGTAAGACAAAGATAAAAATATCTCTGAAACCGTTGTTACAGAATTTGGTAATGTTGTTATAAAATTCGGGTAAACAAAAAAGCTTCCGGATTTTCGGAAGCTTTCTGCTATTTTTATTTTTGATAGTAATTCTATAGTTTGAATTCCAGCTTCACATTAAAGAAACGTCCCGTAAGACGTACCGGAACAGGATACATATAATTACTGTTATAGTCTGTGATCCATTGGTTCGCAACAGTATTGTTAATGTTAAATGCATTGAAAACCTGAACACCTAATGTAAGTTCCTCAAAATTACCCCAGAAACCCGATCTCTTATTTTTTTCTTTCGGATCAATAAATACCTTTGTCAATCCTAAGTCTACTCTTTTATAAGAAGGCAGCGTCTGCTGATAATTATAAGCTGAACCAAAATCAGGTTGTCCGTTGCTGTTAAACATTACGGGAGCTCCCGTAGGTAATCCCATAGCATATACTAAAGTAAGGTTCACACGCATAGACGGAAAGCTTGGCATATAATCCTGATAGAACATCGCAAACCTCAGCCTCTGATCTGTAGGTCTCGGAATATCTCCTCTTCCATCAATATTTTCATACACTCTGGCATAACTTGCAGACAACCATGAATCCACACCCGGAACAAATTCTCCGAATAGTCTGGTATCGATACCATAAGCATATCCTTTTGAATTATTTTGCCCGGAATAACGAATCCTTACATTATCCATATAATAAGGAATCAGGTTATCCATCTTTTTATAATAAAGTTCCGTTGTCAGTTTGAATGGTCTGTCGTACATCTCGAACTCGTAATCATTGGCAAGAATGACCTGAATAGAGCGTTGTGATTTTATATTGGAGTTAAAATTACCATCTAAATCCTTGATTTCTTTATAGAAAGGAGCCTGATAGTAGATTCCTCCTGAAATTTTAAACAACATATCACTGTCCCAATCCGGTTTGATCGCAAACTGAGCTCTTGGTGAGAATATGGTTTCTTTATTGAAACTCCAGTTGGCCACACGTACTCCTGCATTCACAAATACTTTACTGGCTCCCCAATAGAATTTCTGAGAATACTGTGCATAGGCAGAAAGTCTTGTCGGTTCGATATTATTTTGTCCGGCAATATAATAAGCAAGCTTGAGATCTCCTGTAGTTCCTGTTCTAGGATCAATGACTTCCGGTCTTGGAATACTGTATCCTGCAGAATCTACCAATTTCCATTCATTGGTAAGATCTTTCAGATTTTCTTTTTCATATTTAAATCCGACCTCAAAGTCTGTATTGACATTGGGAGAGAATTTTGCTCTGAACTGTGTTCCGTATGTTCTTACAAACAAATCATTTCTTGCATGTTCTATCTGCCCTCCAACATCGAAAGATGTGACAGGCTGCTGCGTCACAGGATCAAAGGTCTGAAGCTCGTATGCTGACTGTATCGTGTAATATTCTCTTTCTCTGTTCTGATAAGCAAAGGCATCCAGAGTAAGCTTCCACTTATCTGCCGGCTTATAGTTCATAGAGAATGTTCCCATCATGTTTTATACTGGTCATTTTCCTGACCTCCATATCCAATATTAACGGTAATAGGCTGCTGAAGACTTCCGAAAGTAACACTTTTTGCCCTTGGGATCATCTCATAATCATTCTTGGAATAATATCCGATGAATGACATCGTAAATTTATCACTGACATGATAATTCAGATAAGACTGGAAATCCCAATATGTTGGATTAAAATCGGTATCTTCTTTTAAGGTATTAAGAACAAGGTTGGTATTTCTGTATCTGCCGGAAAATAAAGCAGTAAATTTTTTATTTTTTGAAGCCAGACCTGTTGTAAGCCTTCCTCCAATTAAGCTTGCCTCTCCTGAAACTTCAAATTTTTCAGGCTCACGGTAGTAGATATTTAAGGCAGAAGACATTTTATCGCCATACTTAGCTTCAAATCCTCCCGCAGAGAAATTCACTGCAGAAACCATATCCGGGTTGATAATACTCATTCCTTCCTGTTGAGAGTTTCTGATCAGGAAAGGTCTGTAGATCTCAATATCATTAATGTAGATCAGGTTTTCATCATAGTTTCCACCACGAACCATATATTGTGAGGACAGCTCGGTATTGGAGTTTACGGAAGGTAGTGTTTTAAGCAATCCTTCAATCCCACCATTTATCGAAGCTACTGATTTCGCTTCTTTCGCTGAAATTCTTACATTGGTAAGGTCATTGGTTCTTCCTGTTGCTTTTTTCTGGAAGACAACTTCCTCTATATCGGTTACTTTAGTAGTCGCTGTATCTTTTTTCCTTTGTTGGGAGAAAAACAGTACAGGGACCATAAGGCTTAGCGGTAAAACTAGTTTTTTCAAAAGAAATGTTTTAGAATTTCTAAAATTAATGTTTTTTTAACAATTACAAAATCGATTCTCTAATTCTTGTCAATTTTTGTAACAAATCTTCTAATAAATCTAATCTTAACATGTTAGCACCATCAGATAATGCGGTTTCCGGTGTAGGATGCGTTTCGATGAAAATTCCGTCTGCTCCTACTGCAATTCCTGCCTTGGCAACGGTTTCAATAAGATCCGGTCTTCCTCCTGTAACGCCTGAGCTTTGATTAGGTTGTTGTAAAGAGTGAGTAACATCCAAAATCACTGGAGCGTATTCTCTCATCGTAGGAATTCCTCTGTAATCTACAATCAGATCTGTATATCCGAAAGAATTTCCTCTTTCAATAATGGCTACTTTCTCGTTATTGGAATCTGTAATTTTCTGAACCGCAAACTTCATCGCTTCCGGAGAAAGGAACTGACCTTTTTTAAGGGTAACACATTTTCCTGTTTTAGCAGCAGCCACCAATAAATCAGTCTGGCGCACCAGGAACGCAGGAATCTGTAAAACATCTACATACTGTGCGGCTAATGCTGCATGCTCATTTTCATGGATATCTGTTGTGGTAGGAATATTGAAAGTCTCTCCTACTTTTTTAAGGATTTCAAAAGATTTCTCTTCACCAATGGTTGTGAACGAATCTACACGGCTTCTGTTAGCCTTTTTGAAACTTCCTTTGAAAATATAAGGAATATTGTATTTATCAGTGATGCTGATTACTTTTTCAGCAATTCTTAATGCCATATCTTCCCCTTCAATAATACAAGGTCCGGCAATAAGGAAAAAGTTTTTTGAATCTTTGTGCGAAATATTATCTAAATACTGAATCATTTTGTTGTAATTAAAAAGTTCAGTAAAAATACTGAGAAAGTTTCACAAATGGAAATTATTTGATTGCTTTAACAGGCTATGGCTGCAATAGTTTTTGGCTTTTGGATTTCTTATTATTTATTGATAGATGCTTCGACAGGCTCAGCATGACAGCTCTGATACTAGCTTTTAATCGGCACTGGATAATTGATAAGTGATAAATGCTTCGACAAGCTCAGCATGACAGCTCTAATACTAACTGTTAATCGGCACTGGATAATTGATAAGTGATAGATGCTTCGACAAGCTCAGCATGACAGCTCTAATACTAACTGTTAATCGGCACTGGATAAGTTATAATTGATGGATGCTTCGACAAGCTCAGCATGACAACCCTAATACTAGCTGTTTTATTAATGTGAAAATTATAATACAAAGTATAAACAATCAATGTACAAAAACCTAAGTCGAAGCCACATCATATTAACGTTATTTTTTAGCGGTGTCATGCTGAGCTTGTCGAAGCATCTGCAATGATATATTTAGAATTTTTTCAAAATCTTCTCAAACGTATTCACATTTCTGCTGGTAAACTGATCTTTAAGGCTCTTTTTACCTAATACTTTCCCGAAGGTAGAATCTAAGGTATTTCCTTTCGGAACCTGCCAGTAAAATATATCATTAACGATTGCTGCCTTTTCATTTTCTACCTGACCTGCTTTCTGAAACTCTTCCATTAAAATCTTTTCCACTCCGGGAATTCCGACAAACCCATAAATATGAAGCTCGTCTTTTTTTTCAAAAGGAATACTGTTCCAGAAAACCTCAGTTTCTTTCTGAGATTTCACAAACAAAAAAGCTTCATAAGAAAAATGTTGCGACATCGCTTTTTCCAGAATAGTTTTTAATTCTGTCGTATTTTTATCTGACGAAAAAACAATATTTCCGGAAGCCAGTATGGAACTTACCTCCTTCATTCCTGCATCTTTAAAAACCTGGCATACATCCGCCATTTTCATATTGGTTCCTTTTACGTTGACGCCACGAAGAAAAGCACAGTATTTCATTTTTTTCAGGTTTTAGGTTTTAGATATTAGGTTGCAGTGATTGTTGGGTCGGAGGTTTTGAGAGTATTAGTGTGAAAGAGTTATTATAAAACTTTTTTCTGAATTCTTTCAATTTTTAAATATTTCAATCTTTTAATCAACCCTAATGTACAAATTATAGTCTGTTCCGGAAGGTTTCAGATGGTAAATTTTTTCCAGAATTTTATGATCACTTTTCAGATGATCTTTCACACGGAATTCTTTCAGAAGCTTATAATGAGTTTTATAGTACTCTGAATTGGCATTCTTTTCTTCGTATAAATTCTGATAAGAAAGAAGATATTTCGGTTTTCTGTTTTTTACCGTGTTGATCCAGTAATTGACCTTATCTTTTTTAATTTCCTCCTGAATCTGTTTATCAACCAATCCAACCTCATCAATCGTTTTTAATCCTGAGAAATAAGGTACATAACCTGCGGGTTCCAATAAGATCCACTGGTTTTTATCCTTCTCATATTGATTTAAAAATGTACCAATTGTTCTGCGGTAATTCCATTCCCCGTTTCCTGTCGCAATACAATGAACCGTCTGGAAGACAAGCATTGGGAAGATATAGAATGTAACAAGCAATGACAGCCAAAGGTTTCTCCTCTCTTTCTGTTCCAGTACAAAAATAAGAACGGGAACGAAAAGCAAAAGTTGTGGCACCCAATAATACCAGTCAAACAAGCTCTTTTGAGAAATGAAAATGATTTGTTTTGCCCATCCGAAAAGAAAAATCATCCACAAAAAGTAGTTTCTTTTTTCCCTTTGTCTGATCAGATAAATAAAGCAAAGCAATTCAAAAATCAAAACTACGATAGTCAAAGGATTGAAATCTCCCGGAACTTTCAGCATTCCCCAGAAGTTTCCGAAACTTTTAAAGAAATATCCGATATGCTGCTGAATCGTAAAATTTTCACTGTAAAGTAATTTTTTTGCAGTAATGGTATTGTTCACCAGTTCCCCAAAGTAAAACCAGTTGAAAGCAACGGTTGATAAAACTCCAAAAGCTCCTCCAAAAATATAATTCCATCTTATTTTTCTGTTCCAGAATAGATCTACAAGAAATACAATTCCCAGGAAGATTACTGTATCAATCCTTGTAAACATAATTAAAACAGGAAGAAGGGTCACCACCCATTTTTTCCCTTTATGGAAACCATAATACAGCAATGCCATCTCCAGAAAAAACAGGATTCCATACTCCATTCCAAGGATTGAAATTTTAATGGATGGCGGCAAAATCCCGATCAGAAATATAAAGATTGCCTTATGCCATGGATTTTTTAAAACCAAATGAGACAGCCATAACGTTCCTACAGTAAACAGTAGAGAATTAAAAATCAAAAGGGGCTCAATAAAATTTTCTTTTCCAAAAATAAGATTGAAAATATAGGATACAAATACATACAGATGTGTGGTAGAAGCAGAAATCCTGGTATCTCCATTGAAGCCAATGACTCCGTAATCCAACAGATTCTGGGCAACCCTCCAGGTAATAAATGCATCTTCCTGAATGTAGTGCGTTAATAAAAAAAGAAGCTTAAAAAGAACCGTAGCAATGACGGCATAGATTGGGAATTTGCTATTTTGTGTTTCGGACATTATGTATTTTTACTTTCACAAATATAACCTTAATATTCATGATTGCCAATAATAAAAAAACGGAACCGAAGTTCCGTTTTAAAGTATTTTTATTTTGTCGCTTTGATAATCGCGTTGGTAATCTGACTTTCCTTTTCTTTTGAATACGTAGAATCATAAGGTTCCATGACATCAAATAAGTACTGATAGAATGGTGTGATCTGCTGAACATTTTCAGACTCTTTCATCGCCTTATCTCTTCCCATTTCCTGAAGATCTTTGATAAATACATTGAACTTCTTGTCAATCGGCTCTATGGATTTTACCAGATAAGCATATGCTTTTTCCTTTTGTCCGATCTTGGTATAAGCATCTGTTACCGCAGAAACCACAAGAGAATATTCCATGGGTTTTGTTCTCATCTGTCTTCTCAAATAGCTTTGATCTGCTTTAGAAAGACTTAAATAATAATCATACTCTTCAAAGATTCCTTTCTTAAGTACCTCAGCAAGCTGAAGACCTTTCTGCTCCTGACCTGCAATGATGTATCCTGAAACAATTGAACTTAAAGAACGAGGATCATTATATTTCTCTGCTGGAATTTCTTTCGCTGCAAGATCGAGAATTTCTAATGCTTTAGCTTTCTGTCCGCTTAACGCAAGGGCTGCCGCCGCTCTGCTTGCTGACATTCTGTAGCTGATGATATTGGAAGTTGCAGTTTCATCAAAGTGAGCATTTAAGTTTTTGAAGTTCCCCCATCTGAAGCTTTTCACTACATTATAAAGAGAATTGGCATCTACTCGTCCCATATCTCCATCAGCGCTCGGAGGTGTCTGGATAGGAATCAATCTGTAACTGAATCCGTCAAACTGAAGATAATCGTTCAGATAGAAAATATTCTCACTGTCGTAAATACCTCCTGACGAGAAGTTGATCGGACGCTTCCAGTCGAAGTTCGCTAAAAGATCCATCAAAATCAGGTTGTTCTTATAAAGCGTATTTCCTTTGTAAGTAATCATAATCTGATTGGCTACGTTTGGAAGATCTTCTTTGTTGATAATTCCTGCTTTTAAAGCATTTTCTTTATTCACAGGAAGGATGAATTTGTTTACCGGAAGGATATTGTATTTTTCAAATTTCTCTTCCCCGAAATACATTTTCAACAATTCGTCTTTTTCAGGAGATTTGAATTTAATGAATTCAATCGCCTGTTTCAAAGTTAAAGAATCCTGAGTAAGATATTTTCTGAAAGACTGGAATTCTGTTTCCGGAGCTCCCTGTTCTTTCAACATAGAGAAAACACCTTCCCAATCTTCCTTCTTCATCATATAGATCTGGTCGTTTACCCCATCTCTATAGTCGTCGTGTGTCAGCTGGCTAGGGATTCCCATTGCATTGTACGTTCTTCTTTTGATCTGATCCAGATTCCATGGAGTTGAAGCAAGGGTAAAGTTAACTACCTTCACATCATCCCTGAACTGTTCCGTCTCCTGAATAGCCCAAACCGGGTAAGTATCGTTATCTCCGTAAACGAAAAGGATATCGTTTTTCGGTAATGATTTCAACACTGAATACGCATAGTCGTATGCAGTATATCTGTTGCTTCTGTCATGAACATTATAGTTCTGGAAGCCCATCATGAATGGTACTCCTAATAAAACCACTCCCAGAGCAATATTGGCCCCGTTTGATTTTATTTTAGATTGTAAGAACCAAAGAATAGCTCCGGCACCCAAACCGATCCAGATCGCAAATGCATAGAAAGAACCTACCATCGCATAATCTCTTTCTCTCGGTTCAAAAGGTTTTACCCCTGTATAGAAAACAATTCCTACACTTGTTAAAATAAATAAAGATAACAGTGCATAGAATCTTCCAAAGTCTCTGTTCAACTGGAAAAAGAACCCAATCAATCCTAGAATTAATGGAAGGAAGAAGAATTTTACTGTACTTTCATTCTTGAATTTAGCAGGCATTTTATCCTGATTTCCTACAGTAGCATTATCAATGAAAGGAATACCGGAAATCCAGTTTCCTTTTGTGCTTTCCATGTTTCCTTCAAGATCATTTTGTCTTCCTACAAAGTTCCACATTAGGTACCTTACAAAATAATATCCGTTCTGGAACGT
This sequence comes from Chryseobacterium sp. PCH239, assembly GCF_018924625.1. Taxonomy (NCBI): domain Bacteria; kingdom Pseudomonadati; phylum Bacteroidota; class Flavobacteriia; order Flavobacteriales; family Weeksellaceae; genus Chryseobacterium; species Chryseobacterium sp. PCH239. Next base: position 498,599 of record NZ_CP073027.1, on the reverse strand, counting down.
AATAAAATAATCCATATTCTGAAGGAATGAAGGCTTCTGAACATTGATCAGGTTATAAGGTTTTACTTTCAGATAATCTGAAGCAGTAATGGATTTGTCTTCATATTTCGCTCTCAGTTCATCAAAAATCTGCTTTGCCTGTGGATTGTCTGCCACATCTTCATTCGCATAGTTGAATGTAAAATCAGGAGCACCATACATAGAAATATAGTTGGCCATTACATCCTTATCCTCATTAAACATTCTTGGCATTAAGCTTACCTGAGACTTGTTGAATACATAATTGAAACGGTCTCCGGTTTTTCTGTAGGTTCCGGTTTTTTCGTCTTTTTCGTAGATTTCCCCGGTTTTTTGTGTCTTAAAGCTTCCGTCTTCGTTTTTCTCAATTCCGTTAGCATCCAGAAATGCTGTATAGTTTTGTCCGTAGATTGTTGGCCAGTCACCATACTGCTCTCTGTTATAATAATCCAACATCCCGATTGCTGTATCCGGATCATTAAGGTTCATTGGCGGATTCGCATTGGCTCTGATAGGAATAACCATCCAGCAGGAGAATCCGATCATCATGAAAACTACAGATAATGCAGCCGTCTGGTAGATATTTCTTTTTGCTTTTTTTGCATATTTGATTAAGAAATAGCAGATCGCTACCATTAAAACAAATGCTGCAATTGTTCCGGAGTGGAAAGGAAGTCCAAGACCATTCACAAAGAAAATCTCAAGTCTTCCGAACATTGTCATAATTAAAGGGAAGATAATTTTGAAAACGATAATCAAAATTCCCAGTGTAATTAGGTTTGCCCAGATAAAGTTTTTCCAGGTAAACTTGTAATTTCTTGCATAGTATACCAGACATACGGCAGGAATTGCAAGCATACACATCATGTGTACTCCCACAGAAAGTCCTAGAACGAAGAAAATAAGAATAATCCATCTTTCACTGTCTCCCGCCTGATACTCATTCTCCCATTTGGTGATTAACCAGACCAAAAGCGCAATGAACATAGAAGCCATAGAGTAAACCTCTCCCTCTACTGCCGAAAACCAGAATGTATCTGAGAACGTAAAGCAAAGTGCTCCAACCGCTCCGGCAAATAAAATAGAGATTTCCTGATGTTTTGTAATTTCTTCAAAATCTTTGTTTAAAAGTCTTCTCACAAAATGAGTAATCGTCCAAAACAAAAATAAAATAGTCAGCGCACTGAACAATGCAGACATCGCGTTGATCACGATAGAATAGTTTTCGCCTTTCCCTAATGCAAAAATGGCTGCCACGGCACCCACTATCTGGAATAAAGCAGCTCCGGGAGCGTGCGTTACTTCAAGTTTTACTGCAGAAGAAATGTACTCGCCACAATCCCAAAAACTGAAATTGGGTTCTATGGTGGACAAGTACGTGAAGAAAGCAATAACGAAAATCACCCATCCTGAAACGGTGTTCCATTGCCTAAAGGTCCAATTTTTCATAGTATTAAATCAATTATGCGAAAATAAGGCTTTTATCTTATTTTATGCGGGTTTTAACAAAATTTAAAAATTTTGGCGCAGTATTTGCGATTATACTCGTGTCAAAACTGAAAATACTAAAATATTTTTTTACAAACTATGCCCTAGAAATCAAACAAAAGTTTAGTAATTATTTATTTTTTGTATTTTTGCAGTCAGATTTTATTGAAAATAACAAATAATGAGTAATGTTTACGATAATATTCTTGGCCTGATAGGACACACTCCGATGGTGAAGCTAAATACTGTGACAAAAGATATTCCAGCAACCATTTATGCCAAGTTAGAATCATATAATCCTGGACATTCCACCAAAGACCGAATCGCACTTCATATTATAGAAAACGCAGAGAAAAAAGGCCTTTTAAAGGAAGATTCTGTAGTTGTTGAAACTACTTCCGGTAACACCGGGTTTTCTATTGCGATGGTGTGTATCATTAAGGGATATAAATGTATTCTTGCAGTAAGTGATAAAACAAAACCTGAAAAAATTGCTTATCTGAAAGCATTGGGAGCCACGGTATATATATGCCCGGCCAATGTACCGGCAGATGATCCGAGATCATATTATGAAGTAGCTAAAAGAATCGCTCAGGAAACTCCTAATTCTATTTACATCAATCAATATTTTAACGAACTTAATATTGATGCACACTATCAGACAACAGGTCCCGAGATTTGGGAACAGACAGAAGGTAAGATCACTCACCTTTTCGCTTGTACAGGAACTGGTGGTACGCTATCCGGCTCTGCCAAATTCTTGAAGGAAAAAAATCCTGATATCAAAATTATTGGTGTTGATGCTGATGGTTCTATTCTAAAGAGCTATCACGAGACAGGAGAAATCCACAAAGAAGATGTACATCCTTATCAGATTGAAGGAATGGGTAAAACCTGATCCCTTCTGCCCTGCTTTTTGACAAGGTAGATGAGTTTGTAAGGGTAAATGATGAAATGTCGGCGTACAGAACCCGTGAAATTGCTTTGAAAGAAGCTATTATGGGAGGTTATACTACCGGAGCTGTAACCCAGGGATTGATGCAGTATGCCCAGTCTCATGAACTTACAGAAAATGACGTAGTTGTTTTGATTTATCCTGACCACGGTTCCCGATACATCACTAAAGTATACAGTGACAAATGGATGGCAGAACAAGGATTTGTTAACAACTGTGTTCACAACTATGACGAAGTTTTCAAAACCGAGTTTATCAAATAAGAACGAATAAAATCACGATACAAATAAATAAAGCCTTTTGCGTATTCAGACAAAAAAGGCTTTATTACTTAAAAATTACGATACAATGTTGGATATTTTTGAAAGAATAAAAGAAAATCCAGGACCACTTGGACAATTTGCAGATTATGGTGAAGGGTATTTTATTTTCCCAAGATTAGAGGGACCTATCGGCCCGAGAATGCAATTTCAGGGGAGAGAAGTAATTTTCTGGAGTGCCAATGACTATTTAGGGCTGTGTAATCACCCTGAAGTAATAGAAGCGGATGCGAAAGCGGCTGCAGAATATGGAATGTTCTATCCAATGGGAGCAAGAGCAATGTCCGGAGAAACAGACCAGCACCTTCAGCTGGAAAGAGAATTGGCAGACTTCGTAAAAAAGAATCAGCATATTTATTGAATTTCGGTTACCAGGGAATGGTTTCTACCATTGATGCTTTGGTAAGCAGAAATGATGTGATTGTTTATGATATGGATTCTCATGCCTGCATCGTGGATGGAGTAAGACTTCATTCCGGTAAAAGATTTACCTACAAGCATAATGATATGGCAAGTCTTGAGAAAAACCTTCAAAGAGCAACCAAGGTAGCTGAAGAAACAGGAGGAGGTATTCTTGTGATTACAGAAGGTGTTTTCGGGATGAGAGGACAACAAGGTAAAATCAAAGAGATCTGTGATCTTAAATCTAAATACCAGTTCAGACTTTTAGTAGATGATGCCCACGGTTTCGGAACTCTTGGTAAAACAGGTGCCGGTGTAGGTGAAGAGCAGGACTGTAACGATCAGATCGATGTCTATTTCTCTACATTTGCAAAATCAATGGCTGGTTTCGGAGCATTCCTTGCGGGTGACAAAGAAATCATCAGATATCTGAAATTCAACTTAAGATCACAAATCTTTGCAAAATCTCTTACGATGCCAATGGTAATCGGAGGATTAAAAAGACTGGAGCTATTGAGATCAAGACCTGAAATCAAAGCTAAACTTTGGGAGAATGTTTACAAACTACAGAACGGACTTACAGAAAGAGGATTCAATATTGGAGACACTAATACTTGTGTAACTCCGGTAATGATGCAGGGAACTCCTGTAGAGGCTACTCTATTGGTAAAAGATTTAAGAGAGAATTATGGTATCTTCACCTCTGTGGTGGTATATCCGGTCATTCCGAAGGGAATGATTCTTTTAAGGCTTATTCCTACCGCTTCTCATACCGATGCAGAGATCAATGAAACTCTGGCAGCGTTTGAAGCAATTCATGATAAGTTAGTAGGTGGCTACTACAAAGAGCAGGAACAAAAATTACTGCAGGAACAAGGATTAAGTTTTAAACCGATTTAATTCATAAAAATAAAAAAGCCACTGAATCAATCAGTGGCTTTTTTGTTTAATAACTATAAAAGCAAATGAAACTTAGAGGTTACACGCTGGGAATTTTATCAGCCGTTTCATATGGTATGATTCCTATTTTTATCCTGCCTGTTAAGCAGGCACACTTTTCAATGGATATCACGCTGTTTTACAGATTTTTCTTTTCAGCTTTAATGGTGGGAGGATATTTGCTGTATTCCAAAGAAAGTTTTAGAATCAATAAAAAAGAAGCCCTAATTCTGGCCATCCTTGGAATCTGCTATGCCCTTTCTTCGGAGTTTCTGTTTTTAGGATATGATTTCCTCACGCCAGGAATTGCCTCTACCGTTTTATTTATTTACCCGATTATTGTAGCACTCATCATGCTTTTCTTTTACAAAGAGAGATTAACCAGACTATCGGGAGCATCATTACTTCTTGCTTTCGCTGGAGTCATTGTTTTATGTTTAAAAGGAAACGGACTGGAAATTAATTTTGCAGGATTGGGAATTGTAATGCTCAGCTCACTATTCTATGCATTATATATGGTCATTGTCAACAAATCGAATATCAGGGTTTCAGGATTTAAGCTTACGTTTTATTCTATGCTTTTTACCTCAATGTTCTTTATGACCAAAGCTTTGATGGCTAATGAATCTTTTGCTATTCCTTCAACAGAAATTTTTATTAACTTTCTTATTTTTGCATTTTTGACTACAGTTATTTCCAGCTTATGTTTGGTATTTGCTATTAAATATATAGGTTCTACTCCGGTTGCTATTTTATGAGCTTTGGAACCTGTAGTCGCTGTATTGATCAGTGTCCTGATATTTCATGAAAAATTTACTCCTAATTTACTCATCGGGATTACTCTAATTCTTTTCGGAGTTACCTTGAATGTAATTGGGGATCAAAAGAAAATAGGCCATGTTTAACCCTCATAAATTATTATACAAAAGCCGGACTTCTTTATGAGTTCGGTTTTTGTATGAAATAATCTGATCTATCAGCTCAGAAAATCATCGATAAAAAAATATTTGAAAAAATACATCTCTTTCTGGCGTAACATAATTTATCTGACTATATTGCATCAGTCTATTAACAGGTGTTTCCCCCACTGAATAGATAATGTATATACTTTTAAAAACCGATGAAAGAATTGCAAAAACTTACCAAAGACCAATTATACAAACAACTCAAAGAAAAATCAGAAAACCTATACAGCATTGCTCACGAAGCCCTGGAAAACAATTTCTTCAATGAAAGTGACATAGATGAAGAAAGCCTTACTGAATTTTTCGAAATGCTGGACGATGAAACAGCAGAAAAGTTAAAGGACGCTTCCCTGTACATCAATAATGAAAACGATGCTCCTGAAATTGTTCTTATACAAAATGAAAGCAACACTTCTCTGGAACTGATTACTTCAGAAGATGAAGGATATAAAATCATTCTTATCGATAGTGATCTTCACTTGTCGGAGAAACTTTTTGTGGAGGATTATATTGTCCTTATTGTTACCGGTAATATACAGGCAGAAAATATTATCATCAACGGTTCATTATATTGCTCCGGAAATGTGACCTCAAAAGTATTGTTTGGTGCTTCGGGGAATGATAATGAAACATACATCGGAGGAAGCATTATGACTTCTCTCATTGCAGAAAACGGACATTACACGGTGGCTGAAGGTAATATTTATTCCAGATACTTAATCAGTTTCCATAATGAAATAACAGGCAAGACCGGAAAGTTTATTGAAAATATAAGCCTTGAAAAACCTGGCGAAATCGGATTGCTGAAAGCTGAAATTCTTGATGTAGACGGATATTTTGACGAAGATGCTTTCTTAACATTTATTGAAAGCAATTCTCCGGATGCTTTGTTTAATAAACCTTCTAATTTATTCTAAAATGCTTTGCTGCTTCCATGGATTGGAAATAAGAAGAATCAAGAAAATCGAATAGTAATAAATGCAATATCTCTAAAGACTTTTCTTCACTGTTTATAATCAGGGGAAAAAATTTTTTTCTAAAAAAACTTTGGAATAACTTTGCAAAAAATTTCTGTTGAAAGACCTGCTTCTTATTACTCCGCCGTTTACCCAACTTAATACTCCTTATCCTGCAACAGCTTATATAAAAGGATTTTTAAATACCAAGAATATTTCAAGCTATCAGGTAGATTTGGGGATTGATGTTATTTTGGAATTATTTTCAAAGGATGGAATTCAGAAGGTTTTCAGTAAAGAAATTGACCTTCATAGCACCTCTGAAAATTCTCAGAGAATCTATGCCTTAAGAGAAGAATATTTAAAAACAATAGATCAGGTCATTACTTTTTTACAGGATAAAACTCCTACATTAGCAAGACAGATCTGTAGCATGAACTTTCTTCCCGAAGCTTCCCGTTTCAACCAGCTGGATGATATGGAATTTGCTTTTGGAAATATGGGACTTCAGGATAAGGCCAAACATCTGGCAACTCTATACCTGGAAGATATTTCCGACTATATTGTGGAAAATATCGATTCCGATTTTGGTTTCAGCAGATATGCAGAACGCCTTGGAAAAAGTGCCAATTCTTTTGATGAATTATATTCGAAATTATCTGGTGAACCTACATTTATCGATGAGTTTACTTTAAAAATTCTTAAGGAAAAAATTGAAACTGTTCAGCCAAAGCTTGTTTGTTTTTCCATTCCGTTTCCTGGTAATTTGTATTCAGCATTCAAATGTGCCCAATGGATCAAAAAGCATTATCCTCACATTAAAATTGCTATGGGAGGAGGATTTCCCAATACGGAATTAAGAGAAGTCAAAGATCAGAGAGTATTCGAATTTTTTGATTTTATTACTTTAGATGATGGTGAACTTCCTCTGGAACTGCTTTACCAGAATTTAGAAGTTGCACCAGAAGAAGGCGAGTTTAAAAGAACTTTTCTTCTCAAAAATAAAGAAGTTGTCTATAAAAACAATTCTAAAAGGCATGACTTCAAACAGTCTGAAATAGGAACTCCTGATTATACAGATTTAAAACTTGATCAGTATATTTCCGTTATCGAAATTGCCAATCCGATGCACAGTTTATGGAGCGACGGAAGGTGGAATAAACTGACCATGGCCCATGGATGCTATTGGGGGAAATGCACGTTTTGTGATATTTCATTAGATTACATCAAGATCTACGAACCTATTTCTGCTAAAATTCTGGTAGACCGGATTGAAGAATTAATCAAAACAACCGGTGAGACAGGATTCCATTTTGTGGATGAAGCCGCACCGCCTGCCTTAATGAGAGAAGTAGCTCTGGAAATCCTCAGAAGAAATCTGGTAGTTACCTGGTGGACCAATATCCGTTTTGAAAAAAGCTTTACCCGGGATCTCTGCTATCTTCTGAAACTTTCAGGATGTGTTGCAGTTTCCGGAGGTCTGGAAGTGGCCAGTGACCGATTGCTGAAGTTAATAGATAAAGGAGTTTCTGTAGACCAGGTAGCGAATGTAACAAGAAATTTTACAGAAGCAGGAATTATGGTTCATGCTTATCTGATGTATGGCTATCCTACCCAAACAGTTCAGGAAACGGTAGATTCTCTGGAAATGATTCGGCAGATGTTTGAGATGGGAATTCTTCAAAGTGGATTCTGGCATCAGTTCGCAATGACTGCTCACTCACCCGTTGGAATGAGCCCGGAAGATTTTGGAGTAGTTCCGGTAAAACAGGAAATTTTGTTTGCTAATAATGATATTGACTTTAAAGATAAAACCGGAATCGATCACAATAAGTTCAGCTTCGGATTAAAAAAGTCTCTGTTCAATTATATGCATGGAGTCAATTTCGAACTGCCGCTTCAGGATTGGTTTGATTTTAAAATTCCAAGGACTACCATTCACCCGGATTATATTCATGACTGTCTTTTGGAAGATGGGCAGTTCAGTCTGAAAGCAAATTCAAAAGTTGTCTTTTTGACCAAAAATGTAATCGCTGAGAATCGCGTAAAAAATAAAAAGAAATATTCTGGTACGTATACGCTTCTTACATTCCACTTAAAAACCAATATTGTGAAGGTTGAACTGGAACAGGAAAAAGCAAAATGGCTGATGAATGTATTGGAAGAGAATGCTATTGAAAATTCTAAAAAACCTACAATTCAACAACTTAAAAATCAATTTGAAGAAAATTTTGATGATTTTGAGTTATTCTGGTTCTCAAAACCGATACAACAATTGAAGGAAAATGGGGTGATTTTAAGTTTATAAAAATTTCCACTTTTTTGTCAGGGATTTTTTAAAAAGACACAATTTTCTATGAATTGTTAATTTTCTGTATTAATAAAACCTGTTTCTATTGAATGATCATCTCTCGCTGATTTGGATTTGAAAGGATAAGACATTCCATTTTCACATTCAGAAGAGATTAATCCAAATTTCTAGCTGCCATAAATAAACCGGCAAAATATTCCCCTCCTCCGGAGGGGTGGCAAAACATTCAAAGAATTTTTGACGGGGTGGTTTAAAGTTTTGGCTAAAGCCGGATGAATTTGATCCATAATAAAAAAACGGGCTAAAGCCCGTTCCTATTGATAAAATCTGTATTACATTAATTAGGGGTCTCTTTTGAAACAGTACCTACGTTTACTTTTTCCTGTATTTTGATAAAATTGGGATCCATAATTGCCATGCGCTCAGCCAGTGCTTTATAGGTCGGAAATTTCAGGATCGAAGCCCTTCCGGACATTTCTCTATAGATCGTAAAAGACTTTCCTCCCGCTGTTTTCAGCTGTTTTGTTGTGGTGATATACCTTCCGATAAGTTTACTTTTAGCATCATAAATTTCAATATCTATTGGGGTCTTATCCATGATAATATCTTCTGAGCCGAAACTTACCGGCAAGTTGGTAAAATACCCTACAGGAACACCATTGCTAAGAATCTCTCCTACTTTATTGACCTCAATATTCATCTTGTCTATTTTCTTTCTGATCGCATAAGCATCTTTTGTTTTAGCGTCCAGCTTCCTTTTCGGGACATTTGAAAAAAGCTCATCCAGGTTTTTAACATTGATCCCTTTGTTATCAATAATTTTAAGATCTTTAACTGAAGTAAAGACTGCAGATTTTTCTTCTCCGGAAAATGCAGAAGGTGACGAGTAATCAATTTCGATGGTTTTGTCCCTGTTATATACTCTGTTGACAATGATATAACTGTCGCGAACAGAATCCACGATGCTTTTATCAATGAATTTAATCGTATACATCGGGGTCTCTTTAAGATCCATAAACGTATATTCGCTGGATTTGTTGGAGAGCTTAGCTACCGGAATACCGTCAAGATTAATAATTCCTCTTTTGGTTTTGATATTCTGGGCATGGAGGAAAATACCCAGAACTGTAAATAATATGATTATGCCTCTCTTCATACAATCAGACTTTTACAAATAAAAAAAGTGTAACACAAAGTTACACTTTCTTGAAAATATATTTAGCTTTTCATTTAATTATTCACAAAGGATAATTCCTTTATTATGATTAAATTCTACAACACCGCTTTTGATAGCATAAGCAAAAACAGAGTCTTTTCCGGCTTCTTTAGTGAAATTTTTAGCATAAGCCTCATCAATAGAGTTAGCAAAAAGCTTTACATCACCTCCGATTAAAGAAGAAACAATTCCTGCGTGGTTTTTCATGATGTGAAATTCACCATTTTTTCCAGGCAATAATACTGAGTCTACTTCTCCTTCAAAAACTACGTATTCTGGTGTTAAAATTTTTATATTCATTTTAATTTAGATTTGAAGATTTCAGATTTCAGATTTCAGACAACCTTAAAGTCTCATGTCTGGTATCTGTAATCTTTATGTCTAATTATTAAGCGTTTTCAGCTAACATTTTTTGTCCTGCTTCGATAGCTTCTTCGATGGTTCCTTTCAAGTTGAAAGCTGCTTCTGGTAAGTGATCTAACTCACCATCCATAATCATGTTGAATCCTTTGATCGTATCTTTGATGTCTACCAATGATCCTGGGATACCTGTAAACTGCTCTGCTACGTGGAAAGGTTGAGATAAGAATCTCTGAACTTTTCTTGCACGGTATACAACAGCTTTATCTTCTTCAGAAAGTTCTTCCATACCAAGGATTGCGATGATATCCTGAAGTGCTTTATATCTTTGAAGGATTTCTTTTACTCTTTGAGCACAGTTGTAGTGATCGTGACCGATAACTTCAGGAGCAAGGATTCTTGAAGTAGAAGCTAGTGGATCTACCGCCGGATAGATACCTAATGAAGCAATCTTTCTGTCAAGTACCGTAGTTGCATCCAAGTGAGCAAACGTAGTTGCAGGAGCCGGGTCAGTTAAGTCATCCGCAGGTACGTATACCGCCTGTACTGAAGTAATTGAACCATTTTTAGTTGAAGTAATTCTTTCCTGCATCGCACCCATTTCAGAAGCTAGCGTTGGTTGGTAACCTACTGCTGATGGCATACGACCAAGAAGTGCAGATACCTCAGAACCAGCCTGTGTAAAACGGAAGATGTTGTCTACGAAGAAAAGTACGTCTCTACCTTGTCCGCTTTCTCCACCGTCTCTATAGTACTCAGCCAATGTAAGACCAGAAAGTGCTACTCTCGCTCTTGCACCTGGCGGCTCGTTCATCTGTCCGAAAACGAATGCTGCTTTTGAATCTTTCATAGCTTCTAAGTCTACTTTAGAAAGATCCCAACCTCCGTTTTCCATAGAGTGCATGAAATCATCACCATACTTGATAATACCTGATTCCAACATCTCTCTCAAAAGGTCATTTCCTTCTCTCGTTCTTTCACCTACTCCGGCGAAAACAGAAAGACCTCCGTGTCCTTTTGCAATATTGTTAATCAACTCCTGAATCAATACTGTTTTACCTACACCGGCACCACCGAACAATCCAATTTTACCTCCCTTTGCATAAGGCTCAACTAGGTCGATTACTTTAATACCTGTAAATAAAACTTCTGCTGAAGTTGATAATTGATCAAATTTTGGAGCTGGTCTGTGAATTGGAAGACCACCATCCTTAGAAATATCTTGAAGTCCATCGATAGCATCACCAACAACGTTGAATAGTCTTCCGTTTACTGCCTCTCCGATAGGCATCATAATAGGATTTCCGTATCCAATTACGTCTTGCCCTCTTTTAAGACCGTCAGTAGCGTCCATTGCGATACATCTTACTGTATCTTCGCCAATATGTTGTTCTACCTCTAAAACTACTTTTTCACCGTTTTCTTTTGTAATTTCTAACGCGTCATAGATTGCTGGAACAGCTTCCACATCTGTGAAGACAACGTCGATTACCGGACCAATAATTTGAGAAATTTTACCTTTAATTTGGTTTGCCATTGCTAAATTTTTTCTTGGTGCAAATATAGTGATTCTTCATAAACCCGCAATTGGTAAAAAAAAGATTTTTATCATGCTTTTGAAGAGATGGATGAGTTTGTCATTTACTATGTAAAATTCAATATTTATCATTATATTTAACAGCAAATTGGCAATTCACTAAATTGTTATTATTATAGTATTATATAATGTAGGACTTTTTTCAAAATTTTTCATTTTCAAATTTTCAGATTCCCTCCGTTACATTAAAAATAAAGGTTTTATATTTGCAATCAAAATTTTTCCGTTTTGAAAGTTTTCAAGAATTTTACAGATTACTCCTCACAGAAGCCTTTAGCATTGTCTTTAGGAATGTTTGACGGGGTACATCTAGGGCACAAGAGTATTATCGATGAGCTGACTAAAATAGGTACAGAAAATAATCTGGAAACAGCAATTCTTACGTTCTGGCCACATCCAAGATTTGTTTTTAATCCTAATGAAGATTTAAAGCTTCTCAATACACTGGAAGAAAAGAAACAGCTGGTTGAAAAATATGGCATTGATAATTTGTTCCTGAAAGAATTTGATGAAGAATTCAGAAATCTGACCGGAGAAGAGTTTGTACGTCAGATTTTAATTGACAAACTTAATGTAAAGTACCTTATTATAGGATACGATCATTCCTTCGGAAAAAATAAAAGCGGAAATTTTGAGCTTCTCCAGAAATTATCAAAAGAACTTGATTTTGAGGTAGAACAGATGGAAGCAATTAATATTCATGAAAATAATATCAGTTCCACTAAAGTACGTAATGCTCTATTAACAGGTAATGTTAAGGAAGCTAACGAAATGCTGGGATACTCCTACTCTGTTTCCGGAACTGTAGTTCATGGGAAAAAGATTGGAAGAACCATCGGATATCCCACAGCAAATATTGATACGGAATCAATCAAGTTGCTACCTAAAAAAGGAGCTTATATTGTGGAAGTATTCGTAAAGGGCAACCAATATAAAGGTATGCTGAGTATCGGAACCAATCCGACGGTAAATGGAGAAAAACTAACTGTGGAAGTTTATATCCTTGATTTTGATGATGACATTTATGATGAAAAGATTACGGTAAGTTTCAGGGATTTTCTTCATGATGAAATCAAATTTGAAGGTCTGGACAAATTGATTGAAAGACTGGATGAGGATAAAAGAATAACAGAAAAATTTGATTTTTAAATATAGAGAAAGGCTATTCGTTGGGAATAGCCTTTTTGTTTATTTTAATACTTTTAAGTAGATTTTCTGGGTTTCATTATTCAGTTTCACATTCGGGAACTGTTTGTCGTAATCAATAAAGATATCTCCTTTTTGATCTGCTTTTCCGTTTCCATCAGAATCCCAGCTTATGGTTACATAATATTTTGCAGGACCGGCAGGTTTTGGATTGATCTTGCTTCCGGCATCTTCAGGTATTGGCAGATTGATGGTGAAGGGTATTGATTTCTGTTCATATTCCTGTTCTGTAATTAAAGTAGCAGGAGCATCAGCCAGTTTTTCGTCCATTCCATATAAACTCACTTTGAGCCGTGCATTTTTAATGGTAAATGCGTCTGTTCCTGAAAATTCTAATTTAAGAGTTTCGGGATATTTTTCAGAGGCTGATACAGCAGAAGTGTTTTTTTCTGTAGTGTTCTTATTTACCGGCTTGGTGCAGCCTGACAGCATCAATGTTCCGGCTGCTGCGAATAATAAAAGGTGATTTCTCATTTGTAATTTATTTTATTAATGTCAAATATATTATTTCACCAGTAATAGATAACAAATCCCGTACCTCAATTTATTTGATGTACTATAATGAATTGACTTCATTCTGTGCTTTTTTAGTCAGGGATTTGAAAACCAGCTCGTAGGATTGATCAATGAGTTTAAAGATCAGATCTCTTTTCAATCCATCTACTGCTACGGAATTCCAGTGGGTTTTGTTCATATGATAAGCACCTGTGATCTGAGGATATTGCTCACGAAGCTCTGCACTCCATTCCGGATCTGTTTTTACATTAATGGCCAACGGCTGTCTCTCAAGTCCCATCAGTAAAAACATTTTGGTGTCTACTTTCATCACGAGAGTTTCGTTATCAAAAGGAAAACTTTCCGTAACTCCTTTTTTGGCCAGGCAGTAATCTAAAATATCGTTGGCATCCATGTTCAATATAAGTAATAAGTGATAAGTAATAGGTAATGATCAAATTAATTCTTTAATCTTTAATTCAAATTTAGTAAATTTAAGAAAGAAATAATCTTACAAAACCGCAATTATTATGAAAGCTCTTGTAATAGGTGCTACAGGTGCCACAGGAAAAGATCTTGTCAATCAGTTATTGAATGACAAAGAGTTTGATGAAGTGGATATTTTCGTCAGAAAACCTATTGATATTCAGAATGATAAGCTGAAAGTTCATGTAGTGAATTTTGAAAAACCGGAGGAATGGAAAGAGATGGTGAAGGGAGATGTGGCGTTTTCATGTCTGGGAACTACTTTAAAAGATGCCGGAAGTAAAGAAGCCCAGAAGAAAGTAGACTTTGATTATCAGTATGAATTTGCGAAAGCTGCAAAAGAGAATGAAGTGGAAGATTATATTCTGGTATCGGCTTACGGAGCGAACCCACAGTCTAAAATTTTCTATTCTAAAATGAAGGGGGAACTGGAAGAAGCTGTAAAACAACTGCATTTTAATAAGATCACTATTTTTAAACCGGGAATGCTTGAACGCAAAGATTCTGAAAGAACCGGAGAAGTATTGGGCAGCCGCATCATTAAATTTGCGAATAAACTTGGGTTGTTAGAAAGTCAAAAACCTCTGCCAACAGATATTTTAGCAAAGGCAATGATCAATTCTTCAAAAATAAAAAGTAACGGCTACTCCAGTATCAAACTGGGGAATATTTTCTGTTTTGCAGAGAAGACTAATGAATGATTGATTGAAATACGGGGTTCGGGATGCGAAGGTGATTGGGTTCGGGTTAAAGATGAAGTTCTCATTATTAATTCCCTAACCCCTAAATGCTTCTACCTTTTATCTATTCCCTATTTTGTGGTTTTGCTGCCCATTTTCTGTCCTAATTTTTCATATTCAATGTCATTAGGCTCCCAAAGCTCTATTTTATTGCCTTCAATATCCATAATGTGGACAAATTTTCCATATTCATAAGTCTCAATCTTATCTACAACGGTTACATTTTCCTTCTTTAGTTGTTCCACCAGTTTTTCAAGATTATCAACTCTGTAATTGATCATGAAATCTTTCTCGGACGGCAGGAAATACTTCGTTTTTTCACCGAAAGGACTCCACTGGCTGAATCCTTTTTTAGAGTTATCAGCGCCTTGAAACCACTCAAATACAGCTCCATATTCATTGGTACTAAGCCCTAGATGATTTTCATACCATTCTCTCATTTTCTTAGTGTCCTTACATTTAAAAAAGATTCCACCAATACCGGTAACTCTTTTCATCTCATTGGGTTTGTTTTCTGTAACAGCTTTAAAAGCGAAGCCTAACATAAAAGAAGCCAGGATACAAAGGGTAAAAATTACTTTTTTCATAGGAAACGGTTTATTAGTTAAAAATAAAAAAGCGGATGTAAAACACCCACTTGTAAAAATATAGTTTTTATCTTTATTTCAGATACTTTGTAATAGCCACATCCGTAGGATTTGTAGTGCTTACAAAGGTGTCAATCAATTTTCCGTTTTCATCTACAAGAAATTTCGTAAAATTCCAAAGGATGCTTGTATTCTTTACTCCGTTAAGTTCCTTCTCTGTTAAAAATTTAAAGATAGGTGCTGTATCATCGCCTTTTACAGAAACTTTAGCAGCCATCGGGAATGTTACTCCGTAATTTTTCTGGCAGAAAGCCCCAATTTCAGTGTTGGTTCCAGGTTCCTGTCCTCCAAAATTATTAGCAGGAAACCCTATCACTACCAATTTATCTTTATATTGTTCATATACCTTTTCAAGATCTGCATACTGTGGAGTAAATCCACATTCTGAAGCCGTATTGACAATCAGGATTTTTTTTCCTTTAAAATCTGCAAAATTGATTTCTTTGCCATCAAGACCTTCTACTTTGAAGTCATATATTGTTTTTCCCATAAGTTCTGTGGTTTTAGCTTTAGAAATTTCACTTTTTTGGTTGGTGCAGCTTTGCAGAAATGCCATGAAAGAAAGCAGCAGTAAAAAATCTTTTTCATGTCTTATAATTTTATGCAGAGAACTGCAATTGAATTAAAATTTAAAAATATTAGCCGGAAAAACTTTATTGATGTCTATTCTGTTTAATAACATCACATAATCTCCGTCTTTTTTAGCACTTGAAGATTCAATTCTGAAAGGCATGATTAGGTTTCCAACTTTTTTAAAATCAGAATAGATCAATGTTTCATCTTTTTTCACTTCTTTGATCAGCATATAAGTTTTTGTATCAAAATAATACATATTCTTATTCACATTCTTGGTAAGTTCTACCTTATGACAATAGATCTCTCCTACTTTTTCTTTTCCAAGGTATTTGGCATCAAATCCTTTATTTTCCCAATCAATGAAATCATTATCGAAACTTTCCGGCACATATTCAGGATATTCCTGAAGTTTATTGGCAGCATAATTCATTGCATACCCTTTGGTACCATCAAAACCTTCAATTGCAGTTTCTTTTCCTCCGGTCGTAATCAATGTTTTAGTAAGATTTGGACGTTGCTGAAAAATTCTTATCGGATATTCATCTTTAATTCCCAGGATTACTTTTCCCTGAAGCAATACCGAGTTTAATAATTTCCAATTGGTTAACCCTCCGGATAATTCAATGTTTTTGTCAATAATTTCCTTTGCGGTCTGTCCGAATATCACATGCGAAAATATCAGTCCAAATACTAATAATAACTTCTTCATTAATTTTATTTATAAATTCAAATATAGGGGGATTTACGTAAAATTGCAAAAACGCAAAACAACTAAAAGGCCGATTTGTTTTGCTGATTCTTCTGATTTTAAATTAATTTTCGGGCTTTTTCCAGATCTTCCGGCGTATCAATGCCTACTCCAACGAAATTGGTTTCTATCATTTTGATTTTCATTCCGTATTCAAGATAACGGATGCATTCAATCTTTTCTGATATTTCCAATGGTTTCATAGCCAGTTTTGAAAACTGCAACAGCGCTTCTTTTCTGAAAGCATATACTCCAATATGTTTAAAATAGCTTACATCAAAGGAAACTTCTCTGTGAAAAGGAATTACAGAACGACTGAAATATAAAGCAAAACCATTGTTATCAGTAATTACTTTTACGTTATTCGGATTTTCAATTTCTTCTTTTTCGCGCAGCTGTATTTTTAAAGAAGCTAAAGATATTTCCTGTTGATTATCATTTCTGAATACTTCAATCAGCTGACGTAAAGGTTCTAACTTAAGGAAAGGCTCATCTCCCTGAACATTGATGACAATATCACACTCTATATTCTGTACTGCTTCAGCAATACGGTCGCTTCCAGTCTCATGCTGTCCTGTCATAACGGCTTTTCCTCCGTTTTTTACGATTTCATCAAGAATAATTTCAGAGTCTGTGGCGACAAATACTTCATCAAACAGTCCGGTTTCCACTACATTCTGATAGGTTGTAGTAATCACGGTTTTTTCTCCTAAAATCTGCATTAATTTCCCTGGAAAACGGCTTGCTTCGTAACGTGCAGGGATAACAGCGATTATTTTCATTCAATACAATATTAAGTAATTCTTTTTAAATCAGGAGGTTTCATCCCAACACTTATAAAAGTCCGGATACACCTTTTATCCTGAGACCAAATGTAGTGAAAAGTATCTTATTTCCTAAACAAAACAAAGATTTCAGAGTTTAAAAAGAGAGTTTTACGCCTACCATATTGTATTCCCATTGGCGGGATGCAGTGAAGTTGAGACTATATTTTGTCTTTCCGATGGTTCCTTCTGAAGAAGTGTATCTGCTTTTTGATATGGTTTTTCCTATAAAATATCCCATTAATAGGGCTAATGGATAGTCTGAGGCCCAGTGAACTTTACTTTGCATCATTTGAAAGCATAATGCTCCTGCCAGTGTATATCCTACAGGCTTGATCCATTTGGCATCCGGATAGTTATCTGCAATCACAGTGATTCCAGCCATGAAGGTGGTTAAATGTCCCGACGGCATGGCATCGTAATTCGAGGTATTTTTACTGAATGCGGAGAAACTGGGAAACGGATTCCATGCGCCTCCTTTGTGTCCGTATTCTTCGGCAATAAACGGGCTTTCTCTTCCTGTAATTCTTTTAAGGGTTTGGGTGAAAACTCCGGAAAGAATTAAGCTTTCCATTAAACCACTGGCGGTAGCCTGGGCTCTGTAGTCATTTTTTATCAATCCATAGGTTCCGAAACCAATTCCTAATAATACTAATGTAGAGCCATTTCCTATAAGGTACAGTGCAGATCCGACATCTTTCGGAATTTTAAATACACCTCCCACTTTATGGTAGTTATTATCTTTATCCATTCCCCATTGTTCAGCCAGTTCTCTTGAATTATCAATCAGTTTCTGGTCAAATGGCAGGAGTATTAACGTAGCGGCAACAGCTCCTCCCAGATAATAAGCATGATCTTTGGCTACGAAATCTTTATTGGTATTGATAAAGTTTCTGGGTAATTTGGTTACAAAATCCAATAATTTAGGTTTCGGATAAGTGCGGACAGATCCGTCTTTTAAAGTGTAGGTTTGTACTTTGGGCAATTCGGTTTCCTTGGGGAGCTCTTTTACCTTCAGTGTATCAACCTCTTGTGAGCATACCAATATTGAAACTGGTAAGAGTAGAAATCTCAGTTTTTTCATCGTGTAATTTTCAACTTTTATATTCGGGTGTGTAAAAGTTTCAAAGATAATCCCTTGTTGAGTATCGTGCAAAGTTGTTGTTTAACTTTTAATATTTATTTAATTTTTTGATCAAAAAATACAGATTTCAATTCAAATATTTGATCAAAAAAATAATTCCATACATCCAGGAGATGTAGAGAAAAGAATAGAAAAATCCAAATCCGAAACTTTTTAGCAAATCCCCCTTACATTTTCCGGAGTTTTTGAAAACCAATCTCAAAGCTCTGAAAAAAATCCAATACAGAATAGCTCCTAATAATAATACAGCAGACCAAAAGAAAAGACCGAAAAAATACGAAAGAAAAATAAGTAGAATTGAAATTACAATCCATAAAAGAACTGATAAAATAACACCTCCTATTCCATCACCAATTGCTGGTGGATCAAACTCAAAACCATCAAATTTTGGTGTTTTATCTGCATATCTTTGTATTCTTTCTTTGTTTAAAATATTTCCTACATTATCTTTTAATTTTAAACCAGAATAGAGTCCTATACTGATAAACAGAAAAAATACTCCAGCTAAAACAGAGGTTGATAAGATTGAATTCTGAAACAGGGAACGATGATCTGCTTTTCCGGAAAGCCAAACACTTAAGAGTACTACTGTAATGATCACCAGCGTTGAAAAAAACACATATTTTGTTTCAAGAAAAGATTTCTGCGGAAGCTTCATGGTTTTATAGAATGTGTAAAAAACGCTTCGACTCCGCTCAGCGTGACATTGCTAATACTAAAAGATATATTTTAACGATGTAATGCCGGGCAGAGTCGAAGCTTATAATTTTATTAGAAAATTACTTTAATTTGTTCAAAGCGTTTTCCAGTTTGGGAAGCATAACTTTGATCTCATCTACAGCCAATCCTCCTACAGAAGCACGGAACCAAGGTTCTGATTTTTCTTCTCCGAAAGCTGAGAATGGTACTAAAGCCACTCCTGCTTCATTAATTAGGTAGAATACCAGGTCTGAAGAATTTTCAAGTACAGTTCCGTCTGGTTTTGTTTTCCCTATATAATCTAATTTAATAGTAAGATAAAGAGCTCCCATTGGTTCAATACTGTCAACAGCCAGTCCTTTTCCTTTTAAATCCTGAACTCCGTTGTGAAGTACTTTTAAGCTGTTTTCAAGTTTAGCTTTAAAATCATTCACGAAAGTATCTACATTCTCTGAATTTTCATAGAATTTAGCCGTTGCTTCCTGCT
Organism: Chryseobacterium sp. PCH239; assembly: GCF_018924625.1. NCBI lineage: Bacteria > Pseudomonadati > Bacteroidota > Flavobacteriia > Flavobacteriales > Weeksellaceae > Chryseobacterium > Chryseobacterium sp. PCH239. The sequence continues at coordinate 479,020 of NZ_CP073027.1, read as the reverse complement.
CTGGTTTTGGAGCCCATGCTCCAACGTGAGTAAGAAGTGCCTTCATTTTATCAAGAATATGAGCAGGTCCGAATCCCCATCCTACACGTACTCCGGTTGCTGCAAGGCATTTTGAAATACCGTCGATATAGATGGTATAATCTCTCATTTCCGGGAAAAGAGAAACAGGATCTACGTGCTCAGCACCGAATGTAAGGCAAGAGTAGATCTGGTCATACATTAAGTATAACGGTTTCTGATCTTCACCTCTTTTTTTGTTTTCAGCAATGACCAGTTCACAGATCTCAGAAAGTTGTTCTTTTGTAAACATGGTTCCTGTAGGGTTCAATGGAGAACACAAAGCTAATAAAACCGCTCCATCTAAGTGAGGTCTTAAATCATCAGCAGTCGGAAGGAAATTGGTTTCAGGTTTTGTTTTCACTTCTACAGCGTTGGCTGAAGTAAGATAAGCATAGTGATTGTTGTTCCATGATGGTGTAGGATAAACTACTTTATCTCCTTCGTCTACGATTGTTTTGTAAACGGCATAGATCAATGGTCTTGATCCTGCAGTAATCAGGATGTCTTCTGGAGAATAATCAAGATTCCATCTTTTTTTCAGGTCTTTGGAAACTTCTTTTCTTAAAGATAAAAGTCCGTTGGCAGGCGGATAGTTTGTCAGATTATTCTGATATGCTTTCTGAATCTCTTCCTTCAGCAATGCCGGAATAGGATAGATGTTAGAATTCAGATCACCAATAGTAAGATTGGCAATTTCCGCTCCTTTTGCTTTTAGATCATTTACTTCGTTACCAATTTTTACAATTTCAGAACCGATCAGGTTCGCTGCTAATTTTGAAACTTTCACTTTTTCTTATTTTAAATTTATATTATCGTTCTCCATGAATCTTCTCATCTATTTGATCTACCGGTGTTTGTGTATCAAAAAGAATCATAATCTCTTTTACTTTTTTGGCCGTATGGGAATTCGGATATTTTTTGTTCATCCTGTTGAATTCCGCTCTGTTCTCATCGTTTAGTTTTCCGGTTCCTTTATCCTGGTCTCTTTCGTAGGTGGGCGTATTATCCATTCCTAAAAGATAATCGGACAAATAGTAATTATAGTCTTGTTTTACTGTCTTTATCAGCTTGCTTTCAGGATATTTATTCATGAAATTCTCCCAGAAAATCAATCTGTTGCCTAGTTGCTCCCAGCTGATTATTAATCCAGCATCTGCGGCATAATTGGTTTCACTTTCTTTATCTGTTTGTGAAACATAAGCTTCATAATCCGGAGTCAGTTTATTTTTAAAAAGAGAAGAATAATATCCCGGAATGGTCCATATTTCGGTCATTCCTTCTCCTACTTCTCTGAATTCAAGACCTGCTTTATTCAGTTCTGAAGCTATTTTTTTAACGTTATCCGGAAAATTGTACTGATCCTTCTCATAGTTATAATAATTCACATATTTATCCAGAACATCAGTATGAAGACTCATCAGACATTCGGTATACTTTCCTCTTATTTTTAAATAATCTTCGTATACTTGGTCATTCTGTTCCGGCCTGTTTCCAGCCATCTCTTTTTCAATTTTGGTGCGATACCACTGAAGAGATGTGATATAATCCTCCGTTTTGTTAGCCGATGAACAAGCTGTGTCTATGGGTTTGTACTGATCTTCTTTGGATTCAGTTTTGGTAATCGAATCGTTTACCTGTTTTACTTCTGAAACTGCAGTTTCCTTTTTACAGGAAACTACGGCTGCAGAGAGTATGTATATTGCTATAATTCTTTTTATCATCTGCTGTTTTCAGCGCATTAATCCAGTTTAAGATCTGTTTTAACGGCTCCTATTTTAGCTTCCAATGATTTTAATTTGTCTCTGAAATCTGCTTCTGAAGTAATCGAATCCTTCACTGAAACATAGAACTTGATTTTTGGCTCTGTTCCTGAAGGTCTTACACATACTTTTGTTCCATCCTGTGTGTAATAGATCAAAACGTTAGACTTCGGAATATCATTCATCATTTTTTTCTCATTCGTAGAAATGGTAAGACTTGTCTGCTCTTTAAAGTCTTTCACTTCTTCCACTAATGAACCAGCCAGTTCCTTTGGAGGATTTTCACGGAAATCTTTCATCATATTCTGAATTTCTTCAGCTCCTTCTTTTCCTTTTCTAACGATATTGATTAATCCTTCATAATACATTCCAAGATCCTCATAGATCTCAATCATGTACTGATACATTGTTTTTCCGTTGGCTTTGCACCAAGCTGCAATTTCGCAGGCTAGAAGAATACTTCCGCAAGAGTCTTTATCACGAACGAAGTCTCCGGTCATAAATCCGAAACTTTCCTCACCACCACATACAAATTTCTGAGTTCCTTCTGCTTCACGGATCATTTTTCCAATCCATTTGAATCCAGTAAGACCTACTTTGCATTCTACACCGAATTTCTGTGCAATATCAAAGAAGATATCGGAAGTTACGATGGTAGAACCAATGAACTCTTTTCCGGTAATTTTCCCTTGTTTTCTCCACTCATTCAGAATGTAATACGTAAGGATGGTATTGGTTTGGTTTCCGTTCAATAATTGCATTTCACCATCAAGATTTCTTACGGCGATTCCTAATCTGTCCCCATCCGGGTCTGTTCCGATCACGATATCTGCATTGGTAATTCTTGCCAGATCCATTGCCATTTCCAATGCTGCAGGCTCTTCCGGGTTTGGAGACTCTACTGTTGGGAAATTTCCGCTTGGGATCATCTGTTCTCTTACAAGATCTACTTTTTTGAAACCTGCTTTTTCAAGGGCTTTGGGAACAGTTGTATAGGTTGTTCCATGGATAGAGGTAAAAACAATATTTAAATTTTCTTTTCCAACGTTCTGATACGTAGAGTTTTCAATACATGCATCGATATACACATCGTCCTGCTCCTCTCCGATCCATTCGATCAGATCATCATTTCCGTTGAATTTAATTTCTTCAAATTTCACAGAATACACTTCATTGATAATGGCTTCATCATTAGGCGGAACAATCTGTGCGCCGTCATTCCAGTATACTTTGTAACCGTTGTATTCTGGTGGGTTGTGAGAAGCCGTTAATACGATTCCTCCGTTACATTTTTTATCACGTACCGTGAAAGACAATTCAGGAGTCGGTCTGTGATCTTTGAAAAGTAAAACTTTAATTCCGTTGGCTGTTAAAACATCTGCTACCAGTTTTCCGAATTCTTTTGAGTTATTACGAACATCATAAGCGATAGCCACTTTAATCTCTTCTCCTTTGAACTGCTGAAGCATATAATTAGCCAATCCCTGAGTCGCTTGTCCTAATGTATATTTATTCAAGCGGTTGGTTCCTACTCCCATTATCCCACGCATACCTCCTGTTCCGAATTCCAGTTCTCTGTAGAAAGAATCTTCCAGATCAGGGGAATTGCTGTCGATCAACGTCTGTACAGCATCTCTTGTTTCTTTATCGAAGGTATCACTTAACCAAAGTTTCGCTTTTTCTAGTGTATTCATATTTGTAATGTTGTTCTTTTATAATTTGTAAAGTTCCTAGTTTCTAGTTTAAATAATGCTGTTTTTTAATCCAGCTTTTTGTTTTCGACTTTCGTTGTTTTATCAATTTTAAACGCTCTGATAGGATCGTTATAATAGATAAATTTTGCAGTGTTCTGAATATGTCCTTTTAAAGAATCTTTTACATTTACTTCTGCATAATTACCGTTTTTAGAATCAATATTCAGATTGGTGATTTTCCAGTAAGGTGCAATTAAACTTGCTGTATCTGAAATCTTTATCACTGCATCTTTAGATAATCCCAAAAAGTTGGCGCGGCTTCTGTTATGCATTTCCACTTCTGCTCTTCTTGTGTTTACAGATCCCATGAAACTTGCATTATTTTTCATGTTAAGTCTGAAATTATCTGTTTTGATTTCGCTTGAAATATTCACTTCCACAGAATCTGAAACAGCTACTTTTTCAAGATTATATTTGGAATAAATCGTTACATTATAAAAATCGACTCCTTTTGTTCCTCTTTTTTCTTTAATGAAAAGGGTTTTATCTTTTACATCCACATCCAGATTGCTTGCTACATTTGGATAGGTTTCTATTTCTACAAAATTTTTCGGACCTCTGGCATAAAATACACGGAACTTTCCTTCCAGATCAAGGTTAACGAATTCCGAAACATCCACATCTTTCTTTTCAATATTCCCTTTTGGAGAAACTTTTCCACAGGAAACTACTCCCATCAGCATTAATGTGTATACAACTTTTTTCATATTTAATTTTAAATATTCTATATTATAATCGCAACGATCTTTACTGAAAATCTCTGAATGCTTTTCTCAGGCCTCACGGGACTTTCAATATTATTTTGAACAAAAATAGGATTAAAATTTCTAAAAAACTTTGTCTTTTGACAATAAAATACCTGATAGTTTTCAATTTTTTGCTTTTCAGAAGAGCCTATTTCTTATTCTCAATTCTTTTTACTTTTTTATAAAACCATGTTTTAGGACTGCCAGCCATTGAAAATAAAAGAAGATAATTTTTACTTACACTGGAGATTTTCATTGTGGTTATATTTTCATCGTCATTATACTTCATTTTCAATAGATTATTTTCTATCTGATAAATTCCATTGTTTCCCATTGAACTGAAGGTTTTATCCTGATAAAAGGTCAGAACTCCTGTTCCATATCTGGAATTGTTTGTTTTATTTTTCAACGTATCCGTATTAGAAATTTCTCCATCATAAATATCAATAAACTCCCAAGAACCGGAAAGCTTATTTGATGAACATGAGACTGCGAAAAGTAAAAGAAAGTAAAAAAGAATAGATTTGATTTTAAACATCCGGATTAAAAGTTTTTATAAATTACAAAAAGCACTCTGCTGACAGAGTGCTTTTCGTTATATTTATTCTTAAATCTGTAAGAATTGATGATTTATTACAGCTCTTCTATGTTTAACTATTTTCAACAGAAGCACCATAAATGATTAAAGTCAAAAGGATTGCAACAATCGCGGCTCCAATAATTAAGGGTTTCCATATTGCTTTTTTCGGATACTTTTCTTCATCTGGAAAATATTTCGGCATAAAATAATAGGAAAGGAAACTTCCCCCTCCAAGGCCGCAAATATAAGCAAGTGAACTTTTAGGCTCTTCCGGAATATTGACAATAACTCCTGTGATAATTGTTAAAAGAACCGAAATTGCCAGTACGGTGTATGCTTCTTTCTTTTTGTTGACCTCTATTAAATTCTGGTATAACAAAACACCTCCGAAAAGTGTGGAAAGAAAAATAGAAAATCCTAAAATGGCTTTCTTAGAATAAATTTTCGGCAGCTTTTCTTCCATTATATCACTTCATCAATATTATAATTCTTATGCTCACGGTTGGTTCTGATGATCATTTCTCCTAAGAATCCTGCCACAAACAGCAAGCTTCCCATAATCATCATGGTTAATGCGATAAAGAACCATGGATTATTGGTAATCAAATGTCCGTAGATTCCTCTTGCTACATCAATCAGTTTAGAAATTCCTAACCAAAGTGCTGAAAGAAAACCAACAATAAACATTAAAGTACCCACAGCTCCGAAGAAATGCATTGGTCTTCCTCCGAAACGGCTTACAAACCAAAGCGTTATCAAATCCAGAAATCCTCTGATAAATCTCTCAGTTCCGAATTTTGAAGTTCCGTAAGGTCTTGCCTGATGCTGTACTTCTTTTTCCGTGATTCTTCTGAAACCTGCATTGGCAGCCAATACCGGAATATAACGATGCATATCTCCGTAAACATCCACAGATTTTACCACCTGTTTTTTGTAGGCTTTCAAACCACAGTTGAAGTCGTGAAGATAAACTCCTGAAACTTTTCTAGCCGCTGCATTGAATAATTTTGACGGAATATTTTTCGTCATCACATTATCAAAACGCTTCTTTTTCCAACCGGAAACGATATCATAATTGTCATGAATCACCATATTATATAATTCCGGAATTTCTTCTGGAAAATCCTGTAAATCAGCATCCATGGTAATCACTACATCACCGTTTGTTCTTTCAAAAGCGGCATGAAGTGCCTGTGATTTTCCATAATTTCTGGAAAATTTAATAGCGTGAATCTGAGGATACTGAACTTTCATATTCTCAATAATACTCCACGACAAATCCGTACTTCCATCGTCTACAAACCAGATCTCATAAGATAAATTGCTGGTTGTGCATACTTTGTCGATTCTTGAAAAAAGCTCTTCCAGAGAGTCTTCTTCGTTCAGTAACGGAATAACTATAGATAAATTCATTTAAATTTTAATAAGAATTAGGCTTGATTTGTTTCTTCGGGTTGATGTATCGTTCTTGTTCTGAAAAACGCTCCGAAAAATACCGACAAAACTACGTAAAATATAAGAATTGCCGCAAAATATCCTGAAAAATGACTTGCGGTAAGCATATCTTTTCCCTTAACCGCCTCTGGCGTGAAGCTTTGCAATCTTTCTTTGTATTTCTGATCCAGCTCATCAATATCTTTCTGATGCTTCAGAATTTTTCTTGCTGAAGTATATTCTGTATCCAGTTCTGATTTTTGTCTTTGAACATATTGATAGTTCAACAGGCTTTTAGCTGCAGGATCTACAAAAGTTAAAAAAGCATAAATACTAAAAATAGAAAGAATTCCTCCGATGAACATCGGAACGAATGCTCTTTTAAAAGCATCTTTAAATTTCACCACTCTATGGTTGTTCCAGTAAGATTTTACAGACCAGAAAGCAGCTCCGGCATATAAAAGAGGTAAAACAAAAGCATTGGCTTTCAAAGAGATATCAAAATAATTGATTCCTGAGAAAAAAGTATATACTACAAAAAAAACGATCATTGTAGCGATAAAAAGTATAATTCCTAGTGTTGATGGACTTTTCGTCATATTTAAATTTTTAAAAAAAGTTGAAAATTTTTCCCTCTAAATGTCAGGCGTTTAGCTTTACCACTGCATTTTTTCAACTAATTTTCTTTGATAAAGTTTTGAAGTTTATAAAATATTCCTACCTTTGCAACGGCAAGTCCTAAACAACCAGCTCCTGAGAATCCTCCAGGGTGGGAACGCAGCAAAGGTAATCGGTCGTAGCGGTGTGATTTAGGTAGCTTGCCATTTTTTTTTGATTTAAAGTAAGAAGAGAGGTAATTTGATAATTATCTTTTTTGTTTTTAATACCTTACGCATCATTTTCATTTTTCTAATTTTCAGATTACCTCCGGTTCAGTTATTGATTAAAATTCGAAAGTCTCACCTAATTTTGGTAAAACCAATTCTACATTTTTATCTGCGAAATGCTTTAATGCACTTTCATGATTAATTTCGATGGCAGGAAAAGTATCAAAGTGACATCCGATTACTTTCGGTGTTTTTAATAGCTCTGCTGCTGCAAAAGAAGCTTTTCTAGGGCACATAGTGTAGTGGCTTCCGATCGGAAGGATAGAAAGGTCGATGTTTCCGTATAATCTCGGGAACAGCTCCATATCAGCCATTACTCCTGTATCACCTGCCAGATAGATGTTCTTACCTTCAGGAAGCCTGAAAATATACCCTACAGGAACGCCTCCATAGCTTCCATCCGGGAAAGAACTTGTATGATGAGCCGGAACCATGGAAATTTTAAGATCGTCGATTTTTGCCGATCCTCCTAAGTTCACATCGTCTTTATTTTTTGCTTGCTGGAAGTAACCGCATACTTCTGGAACCCCAATGATGGTAGCTTCCGGATAATGCTGTAACACTTCTGCCACATCAGCAATATGATCACCATGTGCATGGGTCAGCAGGATGTAGTCGATTTTTTGAGCAGCAATATCAAAACCTGATTCTGCTTTTTTGTAGTTGTAAAAAGGGTCACTCAGAATTGTTTTGTCCTTGTAGGTGAACAGGAAACAATTTTGTCCTAAGAATTGTATTTTCATTTTAAATTTAATTTCAATTATTATTAAACACAAATGACTCAAATCATTTCACAAAGAACACCATGAGATTAGTGACATTTGTGAAAGCATTCGTGCCATCTGTGTTTTCTTTAATTTGTTATTTTGATGGGAATTTATCCTCAATCAATCTTAAATTAATCCCATGTTCCAGATAAGCTTTACATCCATCTAAAACTGTCGTAAAACCTCCTGTATTGTCATTAATTACTTTTAGCAGATCTTCACCCGTTTGGCTGAATCCATAGCTTTTAATGATCACTAAGGTTCCTTTTTCCATGGTTTTGAATTCATAATCTACGTTCGTTGAAGGCTCTCCCCACTCTGTTCTGATGAGCTGGTTTGGAATGATCTGAAGAACCTTCACTTCGGATTTCACGCCATACATTTCCCATTCCCAGATAATGGTTTTACCTTCTTCTAATTTTCCGGTGGATTTGGTAAACCAGAAATGAGTGGTTAGTTCCGGATTGATGAATGCTTCAAAAACATCTTCAATCGGTTTTCTGATAAGCATTTGAGCTTCAACATAGACATTAGAACTCATGATATACTATTTTGGATTAGTTAAATAAATTAAGTCCAGCTGCTGTAAGAATAGCCATTACAAAAGTCATGATTCCTACCTGTTTTAAGTACTGGTCTAATTCTTTTGGTTCTTTCACCGACATGATGTTTCTTCTCAGCTTGGCTAATGGGAATAACAGGATCATTACAATAAACACATAGTAGTTTTGCTGCTGTATAAACCCGTTTACTCCTAAAAAGATAAGGATAAGCACCAATGGTAACTGTAACAGGATCATTTCATAGATCATTGCATTTTTGAATCCGATTCTCAATGCAAAGCTATTTTTTCCAGATAATCTGTCACTTTCTATATCTCTCATATTATTCAGGTTAAGAACAGCCATACTCATCATTCCAACCGCTGTTCCGGGTAATAATATATCCCAGCTGAAAGTTTTTGTAAATAAGAAATAGCTTCCACATACAGAAACCAATCCAAAAAAGATAAACACGAAGATATCTCCCAAGCCCATATAACCATATGGTTTTTTACCTACTGTATATCCAATTGCTGCAAGAATACATGCTACTCCCAATCCTATGAAGATATAGAATTCATTCATATAGTTTGGAATGAAGGCTACGTATAGCAAAGCAATAGTGGCAATGAAAGATAATGCTGCGAAAAGGATTACCGCATTCTTCATTTGTTTTGCAGTAATTTTCCCCGATGCGACAGCTCTTGCTTCTGCTTCATTGATTCTTTTAGCGTCGGTTCCTTTTACTCCATCCCCATAATCATTGGCATAATTTGATAAAATCTGGTATAAAAGTGTAACCAAAAGAGCAAGCGCAAGGATTTTCCAGTCCCAGATTCCTCCTTCTCCGTAAAGTCTCCATTTTGCAATGAAAGCCCCCATAATAATCCCGCTTAGAGAAAGCGGTAAAGTTCTTAGCCTTGCGGCTTTTATCCAATCAGTCATATAATTATAATTGATAAGCGATAATTGATAAATGAGACATGATACATGAATCATCATCTATCAATTATCAGTTATATTTTTAGGATATCCATTGATCTTCTCCGAAGTTAGGTTTTCTTTTTTCAAGAAAGGCATTTCTTCCTTCCTGAGCTTCTTCTGTCATATACGCAAGACGGGTTGCTTCTCCTGCGAAAACCTGCTGCCCTACCATCCCATCGTCTGTAAGGTTCATGGCAAATTTCAGCATTCTGATAGAAGTTGGAGATTTAGCCAATATTTCCTGAGCCCATTCATAAGCAGTATCTTCTAATTCTGCATGAGGAACTACTTTATTGACCATTCCCATTTCGAAAGCTTCCTGAGCGGAATAATTTCTTCCTAAAAAGAAAATTTCACGGGCTTTTTTCTGTCCTACCATTTTAGCAAGATAAGCAGAACCGTAGCCACCATCAAAACTGGTAACATCAGCATCTGTCTGCTTAAAAATAGCATGTTCTTCACTTGCTAAAGTAAGGTCACATACTACGTGAAGAGAGTGTCCTCCACCAACTGCCCATCCCGGAACCACCGCGATCACTACTTTCGGCATGAAACGGATCAGACGCTGAACCTCAAGAATATTCAGACGGTGTCTTCCATCTTCTCCTACATATCCCTGATGTCCTCTGGCTTTTTGATCACCTCCACTACAAAATGCCCAGCCACCATCTTTAGGGCTAGGTCCTTCTCCTGAAAGCAATACAACCCCTATGGAAGGATCTTCATAGGCATCATAAAAAGCATCGTATAATTCTGAAGTTGTTTTAGGTCTGAAGGCATTACGTACCTCAGGTCTGTTGAAAGCAATTCTTGCTACTCCGTTAGATTTTTTATAGGTAATATCTTCGTATTCCTTGGCGGTTTTCCACTCGATCATCTTATAAAAATTTTTCTCAAAGATACGGAATTACAGAGAAATTCTCAGGTTGAAATTTAAGGTTCATCAGTATAAAAACCAGAAATTTTGAATGCATGAATTCGGCATGAAGAATTTTCAATAGAAACTACACAGCGGGGTCGAATAAATTAAACCTGTTAGGCTTATAAGTCATAACAGATCTAAAAACTCCTGCAAAAAAAATCACGATAAGAAGCTCAGTCAACACTTTCTGCTTACAATAGAAAAAACCGGAACATTTCTGTTCCGGTTTTCATATCTGTTATTGTAAAAAATGATTACTTTGCAGCTGCGCTTAGCTCAGCTTCTTTAGCTTTCATTTCTTTAACTTTATCCAGGTTTTTAGTTACTACATAGATTTCTTTTAGTGCAGTAACAGCTTCAATATTTTTTGGTGCTACTTTATACCATCCTTCTGCAAATGGCAGTGCTTTAGCAAATCTTTCTCTTCTTGCATCAATTAATTTAGAAGCCTCGTCTGGCTTATCTTTTCTCAATGCATTAATATCTGCCACTACTTTAGAGTCATCACCAATTGTAGTATAAACCAAATTTTGGTAAGCATCAGCAAAATCAGGCTTTAATTCAATTGCTTTCTTGAATGCTTCTAAAGCATCTGCAACTGTTTCAGGTTTTTTGCTCTGCATTACCCCTAAATTAAACCAGCTTACTGCATCATTTGGATTTTTAGCCAATTGTTCTTTCAATCCTGCAACAAATTTTTCAGTGTTTCCTGACTGAAGATATGCTGTAGTTTGAGCTTCTTTAAGCTTAGCATTGTTCGGGAATTTAGCTAATCCCTTATCAATAACTACAAGTGCCTCGTTTGCTTTTTTAGCATTCAGAAGTAATGAAACTAAGGTTTCATACAAATCAGTCTCTATACTCTTAGATTGTTCAGTTTTGAAGTCAGTATAGTCTGAATTTTTCTTCATCACCTCCCAAGTTGCTTTATCAAAGTTCACAACCTGGCCACTTTTCTTTTCTTTTGCAGTATATGTAGTTTCTACACCTGTAAATCCTGAATTCACGAGGTCTGTATATATTTTGATAGACTGCTCACTGTTATTAGCTAACGCGTGGCTAAGTCCTGCATAATACATATATATTTTATTGTCCTGACCGCTGGATTTTAATAAGTCATAAACTTCAATAAACTTAGGTGCTGCTGCTGCATAATTTTTTGCATCATACGCAGCCATAGCTGCTTTATTGGCTTCCTGAAGCTTTGCATTCAGGGCATTTGCATCTTTCTGTGCGAAAACAAAAGCAGACGCCACGATAGCCATTCCTAAAATTAGTTTCTTCATAATAACTATTCTATATTTAATTGTACAATTTATTCTTCAGAATCAGAATTCTCATTCTCCTCTGCCGGGTTTTCATCTCCAGCCTGAGGTGTTACATTGTCATTTTCCTGGTTATCAAATAGCGATCCTACAACTCCTTCTTCTGTTTCTCCAAATTCTTCAGAATCTTCTTCTACATCTTTATCCATTTCTACTTTTGCAATGGCTGCAATTTCGTCATTTTTCTTAAGGTTGATCAGTTTTACTCCCTGAGTATTTCTACCCATTACTCTCATTTCATCCATTCCCATTCTAATCGCAACACCGGATTTGTTGATAATCATCAATCCGTCTTCGTCCGTTACATTTTGAATAGCGATAAGGTTTCCTGTTTTTTCAGTAATGTTAAGCGTAATAACTCCTTTTCCTCCTCTGTTGGTAATTCGGTAGTCTTCTACTGCAGTTCTCTTTCCGTATCCTTTCTCAGATACTACAAGTACTGTTTCGTTCTCTACATCGTTCACAACAATCATACCAATAGCTTCGTCACCATCTTCAAGCAAGATACCTCTTACTCCGATAGACCCTCTACCTACTTCTCTTACTTTCTCCTCAGGGAAACGGATACATTTACCATTCTTAGTAGCAATCATAATCTGAGATGTTCCATTGGTAAGATAAGCTCCTAATAACTGGTCATTATCTCTGATCTCGATAGCATTTACTCCATTTACTCTTGGTCTTGAATACGCTTCCAATGATGTTTTCTTGATTGTACCGTTTTTGGTTACCATCACAACACTCATTTGATTTACATATTCAGAATCCTTAAGGTTGTTCGTTCTGATATAGGCTTTAATCTTATCATCCGGTTCAATGTTGATAAGGTTTTGTACAGCTCTTCCTTTTGCTGTTTTGGAACCTTCAGGAATTTCAAATACTCTTAGCCAATAACATCTTCCTTTTTCTGTAAAGAATAACATGTACTGGTGGTTAGTTGCAGAAACAATATACTCAAGGAAGTCAGAATCTCTTGTCGTTGCTGCTTTATTACCTACACCACCTCTACTTTGAATTTTATATTCTGAAAGCGAAGTTCTCTTGATGTATCCTGCATGAGAGATCGTAAGAACTACAGATTCATTCGGGATAATATCTTCGATAGACATTTCTCCTCCCGAATAATCAATTTCAGTTCTTCTTTCGTCTCCGTATTTTTCTTTGATTTCGATCAGTTCATCTTTGATGATCTGGAATCTTCTTGGCTCATTAGCTAAGATGTCTTCCAAATTAGCAATTTCTTTCATGATCGCATCGTATTCATCACGGATCTTATCAAGCTCCATTCCTGTAAGACGAGCCAATCTAAGATCCAGAATTGCCTGAGCCTGAATGTCTGAAAGTTCAAATGCCTCAATCAAGCCTTCTTTCGCAGCCTGAGGGTTGGCACTGTGACGGATAATAGAAATTGCTCTGTCTAAAGCATCCTGGGTTCCGATCACTTTCATGAATCCTTCAAGGATATGAGCTCTTTCCTTTGCTTTTTTAAGCTCAAACTGAGTTCTTCTTACGATTACTTCATGTCTGTGCTCTACAAAGTGATGGATGATATCTTTAAGGTTCAGCTGCTCTGGTCTTCCGTGTACCAATGCAATATTGTTTACACTGAAAGATGTCTGAAGTGCTGTATATTTATATAATAGGTTAAGAACGACATTCGGTATTGCATCGTTTTTCAATTCATATACAATACGAAGTCCTTTTCTATCCGACTCATCTCTGATTTCGTGGATTCCCGGGATTTTTTCGTCTTTAACAAGCTCTGCTGTTCTGGCGATCATTTCCGCTTTGTTTACCTGATAAGGGATTTCGGTAACAATAATCGCGTTTCTGTTTCCGATTTCATCAAAGTTCACTTTAGCTCTTAAAACTACTCTACCTCTTCCTGTATGGAAAGCATCTCTTACTCCGTCATATCCATAGATGATACCACCTGTAGGGAAATCCGGTGCAATGATGTGCTGCATCAGTTCGTCAATCGTAATTTCTTTATTATCGATATAAGCACAGATTGCATCTACAGATTCTGAAAGGTTATGAGGCGCCATATTCGTTGCCATACCTACGGCGATACCTGAAGTACCATTTACCAAAAGATTCGGAATTTTAGTAGGCATTACGGTCGGTTCCTGTAAACTGTCGTCGAAGTTATTCTGAAAATCAACTGTTTCTTTGTCCAGGTCTGAAAGAACCTCATCAGAGATTTTTTTCAATCTTGCCTCGGTATAACGCATTGCTGCAGGCGGGTCACCATCCATAGAACCGAAGTTACCCTGTCCGTCTACCTGAGGATAACGTAAGCTCCAATCCTGTGCCATTCTTACCATAGCGTCGTATACAGAGGAATCTCCGTGTGGGTGATATTTACCTAATACATCCCCAACAATTCTCGCAGATTTTAAATATTTTCTGTTAGAAAATACCCCTAATCCATACATACCATAAAGTACTCTTCTATGAACGGGTTTCAAGCCGTCTCTTACATCCGGTAACGCTCTTGAAACGATAACGGACATCGAATAATCGATATAAGACGACTTCATTTCATCAACAATGTTGATAGGAATCAGTCTTTCTCCTTCTTTTTGCATAAACAAATTTTATTGTAATGATATTCAAACTCTTAGCTGTAAGTCTGAAAATTATTTATTTCCAATTTTTATTAACGGGCTAATTTACGAAAAAAATGCCGATTTTTGCTGTAGAATTTATCCAAAAAAATCTTAAAAATTCATAAAAATATGAGCGTATTAAGTATAACTTTCCACTGCACGAAAGATAACCTGGAAGAATGGGAAAATTATATTGATGAAACACTGGTTTTAATGACTGAAAACCTGATGGATGTCAACAAATATATTCTTTCTGAGGTACACAGTGACTTTATCGAGGAAGGCAAAAATTATAATCTCCTGTTAATTTTTGATAATGATGAACTGAGGGAAGATTTTATTAAAAGTGAACTTTTAAATATTTCTGAAAGAATTGAGAAAAAGTTCGGACAGGAAGTGATGGTTTTCAACACTTTCCTTAATCCGAAAAAATCGAGATTATAATAGATCATAAAAAAGCACTGAAAAATTCAGTGCTTTTCTTTTTTATCTGTGATGTCCATGACCGCGGCCTTTGTGATGATGACCACGATCGTCATAAATATACACTTTCTTTACCTGGCCGGGTGCATAGTACCTTGCACTTCCGCCATAATACCTTTTGGCATGCCCGGGTGGCATTCTTCTTCCATGATGCTCATGTACCACGCAAGAGGACAGCATTAAAACAACCACTGCTACCCCAGCAATTTTCAACATACTTTTCATTATTTTCACTTTTTCAATTTCGATAGCGAAATATATCAAGGTTAATGCCAAAAGAAATTGAAATTAAGCTAATATATGTTAAAACTTACTGCTAATTTTTATTTTCTGCACTTCCTAGTAGCCGCTTCTTTTTTTCACCTGCCCAGGAGCATAGTCTTTTGCACTTCCTCCAAACACTTTTTTAGCCTGTCCTGGCGGAACTGTTTTCACCCGGCGTCCATTGTCATGCACCACACATGATGATAACATTAACGCCACGATAAGAACTCCTGTGATTTTAATCAAATTTTTCATTATTTCTATTTTTCAACTTTATTTAATATAACAATGGTAGTGCCAAAGGTTAAAAAAGTTTAAGATTCAAGGATTAAGGCTGAATTTCAATGATTATTGTCAATGGTCAATTTTGCTTCGCAGGTCAATGATGAATTTTGTTATGGGAGAATCATATGCTTACCAAACAAAATCATCAATCATCAATTATAAATTATAGCTTTCTAGACGATTTCACTTCTTTTTTCCATCAGGATAATATCTTTCCACTCTCCGTTGAGTTTTCCGATTTTTTTACGGACGCCTACGATTCTGAAACCGTTTTTCTGATGAAATTTGATAGAAGTTTCATTTTCGGAGAAGATATTGGTCTGTAATGTCCAGAATCCGTGATCCTCGCTATCCAAAATCAATTTTTTAAGCAATACGGAACCCAATCCCTTTCCCTGATATTCGTTATCAAAATAAATGCTTACCTCTGCAACTCCTTTATAGCATTCTCTTTTGCTGACCGGTTTTAAGGCACACCATCCCACAACTTCATTATTTTCATTTTCCAGTACCCAGCGGCAGTCGTTAAAATAGCCCATGCTCCAGGCTTCAGCAGTTGGAACTTCTGTTTCAAAAGTGGAAATCCCACCGTCTATTCCCTGGCGGAAAATTTCAAGAACCCTGGCTTCATCAGTGGGAAGCATTTCTCTTAATTCGTAATTCATCGTATTTAATGGTATTTTCTTTTAATTTTTCTTTTAATTCTTGAATAGTGTGTCTGCTTGCTTTTTTCATCCTGAGAAACAACACTGATATTTCCATCCACTTCCAGAACGGAAAGCTTTACATTGTTTATGTTTTCAATTCCGTGTTCTCTTATCGCTTCTTCCAATTCGCTTTCTGTAATCTTTACCCGATTCAGGGCTGCCTGATCGGCAATTCCATCCCTGATCAGAATAACCGGCTCATCTTCCATAAAAGTCTGAAAGGAACGGCTGGAAAACATGAGTCTCTTCAGAATGAAATTAGCAACAAACAAAACCAATGCCGCCACGATTCCTCCCTGAAGAGAGGTATCAGGACCTACCATGGCATTCTGAACAGCATTTGAAATTAACAACAATAATACAACATCTCCTGCATTGAGCTGGGAAAGCTGATTTTTGCCGAATAAACGGATAGCAATTACCATGAAAAGGTAAACGCAGAGGGAACGGACAGCAACATTAAGAATTGGATCCACAATTTTTTTTATCTACTCAAATGTATTGATTTTTGTGATTCTTAAGAAATATTTTATAGGCAGATTTTGGTATACATTTTGAGCCTGGAATTCTAATAAATACCACAAAATTATACCAATGAAAAAATTATTTCTCTGTTTAGGAATATTCCTGTTCTTTGTATCCTGCAAAAAGAATGAGTCTCAACCTACTCAGTCTTCAGAAACAGTCATTATTGAAAAAGTTAATGAACTGTATACTCAATACGGTAAATCCAACGAGGCTATTTACAACCAGCCGATTACGGATACTTTATTTTCTCAGGACTTAAAAAAAGTTTTAGACGAGGCCATCAATGCATCAAAGGCTGATATTGAAAAGGTAAAAAAGAGTGATCATCCTGACGAGAAACCATTAATATTCGAAGGGGCTATTTTTTCCAGTCTGTATGAAGGATTTACAGATTATAAAATCAAGTCTGTTAAGATACAGGATAAAACTGCTGAAGCATTGGTGGCCTTCGAATATAATGCGGCTTCCCCCAAAGAAACCTGGATGGACACCGTGCATCTGATCAATACAGAGAAAGGATGGAGAATAGATAATATTACTTTTGATACAATAGGGAATTCTAAAGATCTTAAAGCAAGATTAACAGAGTTTGTTCAGAGTACATAACAATAGAAAAGCCGCTTTTTGTAAGCGGCTTTATTTTTTACGGACATTGAACGATTGGAATATCGCTGCAGATTACTTTATTTGCCCACTCGCAAAACGTACAGTATTTTACAGGCTCTCCTCCGTTCACTGACTTCAACTCTGATTTTGTCAGCTTTTTTAAATTTTTCATATAGTTTTAATTTTATGGTAGCCCAAAATTAAAATCTTATACTATTTTGTTTATTACAACTTAATCTGATAAGTTTTCATTATTCACATATTATTGAATAATATGCTATGAATACTATCTGCTGTGGATCTCTACTGTCACTGGCATTACGTAAGTATAGGCAACCATATTATCAGTTAGTTTTTTGCGATCTACCCTGTAGTCGAGATCACTTAACACGGTTTCAATTTCTTTACTTACGGTTTTACAGTCTCCACTGGAGTGAACGTTTACAATTTTTCCGTTTTTTGCGATATCAAATTTCACCACTGAGTTTACGGTTCCCTGCTTGTAATCAGGATTGGTAAGGTCAAAATTGGCTTCTAATTTATTTCTGATATCGTTAAACGTTTCACTTTTGCTCAGTTGAATTTCCTGAATGGTATTATGATCTGTAGTCTGAGCTTTAGCAGTGTTCAAAACAGCAGCAAATCCGCAAACGAAAAGTGAAGCCATTACTATTTGAATTCTATTTTTCATAACTAACTGGTTTTAAATGTTATACTAACCTATTTTTGTATCTCTTAACCAAAATTATTAAAAATAATTCATATTAATTTTACATTGAGTTAACATTAAGTTAACATTAAAGATTAATTAATTGATTATCAGTTTGATAAATTTTAAAAATAATTGAAAATTTAATATTGGAAAGGTATTTTAAGCATAAAAAAGGCTAAACCTTATGAGTTTAGCCAATTATTATCTCGATTTTCTTGTTTTAAAAATGCTCTATAAATTTTATGAATACTTACTCCAGTTCCCTCTTCAGGAACTTTCCAGTCAAGCTCTTCTTAGACTTTACAATTTCTTCAGGAGTTCCCTGTGCAACGATCTGTCCGCCATGTTTTCCTCCTTCTGGTCCTACGTCAATAATATGGTCTGCTAATTTGATGACGTCCATATTATGTTCGATGATGATGAATGAGTTTCCAAGTTCTACCAATTGGTTGATGGCATCCATCAGGATTTTTACGTCTTCGAAATGAAGTCCTGTAGTTGGTTCATCAAGGATATAAAGGGTATTTCCGGTTTGTCTTTTTGCCAATTCAGTAGCAAGCTTGATACGTTGTGCTTCACCTCCTGAAAGGGTTGTCGACTGCTGTCCAAGGGTAATATACCCTAAACCTACATCCTGTAATGTTTTTACTTTTGCAAAAATCTTAGGAATTGGCTGGAAGAAATCTACCGCTTCATCAATCGTCATATCCAATACGTCAGAGATTGATTTTCCTTTGTAACGAACTTCTAAGGTTTCTCTGTTAAAACGTTTTCCGTTGCAGGTTTCGCAGTGTACGTATACATCCGGAAGGAAATTCATTTCGATCACTTTTAATCCTCCACCCTGACAGGTTTCGCATCTTCCACCTTTTACGTTGAAAGAGAATCTTCCAGGCTTATACCCACGAATTTTGCTTTCTGGCAGCTCTGCAAAAAGGTTTCTGATATCGGTAAACATTCCGGTGTAGGTTGCAGGATTCGAACGTGGCGTTCTTCCGATTGGAGTCTGATCTACATCTACAATTTTATCAATATTTTCTAGCCCTTCAATCTTTTTGTATGGTAACGGTTCTTGAACCGCTCTGTAGAAATGCTTGTTAAGGATCGGATATAATGTTCCGTTAATCAGAGAAGATTTTCCGCTTCCTGAAATTCCGGTTACTACAACCAGTTTTCCAAGAGGAATATCCAGGGTTACGTTTTTAAGATTATTCCCAGTAGCTCCTTTTAAAACAATATTTTTACCACTTCCTGCTCTTCTTTCTTCAGGAATTGCAATTTTTCTTTTTCCATTGATGTATTGAGCCGTGATGGTATCAGCTTTCAAAAGATCTTTTGGTTTTCCCTGCCAAAGAATCTCTCCACCGAATTTTCCTGCTCTCGGACCAATATCCAGCACCTCATCGGCTTCCAGGATCATGTCTTTATCATGTTCTACCACCAATACAGAGTTTCCAATGTCTCTCAGGTTTTTCAGAGAATGGATCAATCTCTCATTATCTCTCTGGTGAAGCCCGATACTTGGTTCATCAAGGATATATAAAACATTCACCAACTGAGATCCGATCTGTGTTGCCAGACGAATTCTCTGCGATTCTCCTCCGGAAAGTGTTTTTGAACTTCTGCTCAAACTTAAATAATCCAATCCTACATCCAGCAAAAACTGAAGCCTGGTTTCAATTTCTTTTAAGATCTCGTGAGCAATGATTTTATTTTTTTCGGAGAATTTATCTTTAACATCAGCCAGCCAGTCTTTTAAATCCGCTAAGCTTAAAGCATTAACCTCAGCAATGTTCTTTCCATCAATTTTAAAACTTAAGCTTGAAGGCTGAAGACGGGTACCATGACATTCAGGGCATATTTCTTCTGTAGTAAAATGTCTTTCCAATAAAACAGCTTCATATGAGTCCCTATCCTCAATAATCTCCTCCATGAAAGCAATCAGACCATCGAAACCAATTTTTATTTTTTTGGTAATTCCGGCGTATTTCAGGTCTTTATTAAACTCTTTATGACATCCGTTATAGATATAATCCAATGCTTCTTCAGGAATATCCTGCAATGGCGTTGTTAATCCTAATCCAAAGATCTCAAGAATGTTTTTGATCTGTGACAGAATCCATTTATTGGACTTGATATCTTCCAACGGCAGTAATCCTCCCTGATTGATAGATAGTTTCGGATTGTCTATAAAGTAATCGGTATTGATCTTTTTAATGGTTCCCAAGCCTTTACAATTCGGGCAGCTTCCTTTTGGAGAGTTGAATGAGAAAGTATTGGGTTCCGGCAGTGCCAGAGAGTGTCCTGTTTCCGCATCCATCAGATTTTTGGAAAAATATTCAATATCTGTACTTCCCAATTTCTGAATTCCGATAATTCCTTCTCCCATTTCCATTGCTGTACGCAATGATTTCTCCATTCTTCCTTCTGAAGCATTCTCACCGATGATCCAACGGTCGATAACGATATCGATGTCGTGGGTTTTATAACGGTCAAGTTTTAAATCATATTCAATATCCTGCAGTTCACCATCAATTCTTGCCTGCCCGTAACCTTTTTTGGCCATCTGAACAAAGAGCTCATGATAATGTCCTTTTCTGGAACGTACCACTGGCGCCAAAAGCATGATTTTCTCTTTTTTATAATTTTCTTTGATGGTTTCAAGGATCTGATCTTCGGTATAGCTTACCAACTTCTGCCCTGTAGACAAAGAGTACGCATCTGAAACTCTTGCATACAAAAGACGTAGAAAGTCATACAGTTCAGTAACCGTTCCGACAGTAGAACGCGGATTTTTATTGGTTGTTTTCTGCTCGATAGCGATAACCGGAGAAAGTCCTTCAATTTTATCTACATCCGGACGCTCCAATCCACCTAAAAACTGACGGGCATAGGCAGAGAATGTTTCGATATAACGACGCTGGCCTTCTGCAAAAATAGTATCGAAAGCCAATGACGATTTTCCACTTCCGGAAAGGCCGGTAATCACGACCAATTCGTTGCGTGGAATTTTTACATTAATATTTTTCAGGTTGTGTTCACGTGCTCCGTAAACTTCTATATATTCTGTTGATTTGCTCATAATTTGGAGTGACTTTGCCTGAAAATCACAACGTGCAAAAATACGAAATTTTATAGACTTTTTTTGAATATAAATGGGATAAAAGTTTCATAAAAAATTCTTAGGTTTTGTTAAGACACTGAACCCGATGTTATTGAATTTTTCCGGAATGATTTTATATTTTTCAGATCATTATCTTTGGGCTGAAGCCAATGGAAGCTCATTTATTAAAAAACGGGCTAAAGCCCGTTCCTATTGATATGATAAAATATATTGAGATTAAAAAAGGTATAATCATAATTACAAATTTTCATTTGCACGTATAGTATTCCCAGACAGCGTGACTGATATCGGAGATGATTTTTTCCGTATCTGCCATTTCTTCTTTAATATTTTTAAGATAAATGGATAAAATCACATGTTTTCCATTTGGAAGTTTTATAATTCCTACATCATTCATTGCAGCGCGTAGATTATTTTCATTTCTTCCGGAAATTCCTGTTCGGTGGGCCAATTCTGTACCTACAGGCAATCCCGCTTTCATCCAGTTAAGCCCTCTTGAAGTTTCTACCATCACCTGATACAGGTATTTTGTAGTTTCTTTTTTCAACACTTTTCCTTTATAGAATTTTTCTAAAAGTTCTGTGGTTGCCAAAGGCGTTGTTGTATTCAGATAACATTTTTCAAACGAGGACATTTCCTTCTCATTTACTTTTATGGTAAAATCTTTAATCCCCTGCTGATTAATAAATTTCTGTACTGTCTCCGTTCCGCCAATGATGTTCAATAAAATGTCACAACCATTATTATCACTGTGGGAAACGGTATATCTTAATAACTGATCTAAGGTAAGATACATATTCCCCTGAGGATATTCTTCCCGGATCGGACTCCAGGTTTCTGGTAGCAGATCTTCTTTTTTGATGAAAAACTTTTGATCCAGTTTTAATATACCTTCGTCAACCCGGTTTAAAACAGCTAAGGCAATGTGAAATTTGAAAACACTCAACATTGGAGTTTCTTTATTTCCGTTGATGCTCAGTGTATCTTTATCTTCTATTCCTTTTAAAGATATTCCAACAGTTGCATTTTTTGTAGAGATTATCTGATTAATTTTATTTTTCAGATCTTTAATAGTCTGGCTTTTTAAATGAGCACCAAAGAGGAGGAGAAGTATTAAAAGTGATATTTTTTTCATTGAATTCTGATCTTATTCTGAACATTACATTAAAAATGCCGTAGCGGGTACGGCATTTATTTTTTTAACTTATTTTTATAAGAACTACATATCCTGGAAATCAACATCTTCATTGGTAATCCTTACGATATATTCGATTCCATCAATGGCTTTGGCAATAATCTGATTTCTTATAATATTGGCCATATTTTCCCAATAGGCTCTTCCGTAGAAAGAATAGTTCTGCGGAATGATTTCTACCTCAACAGTTCTTACAAAACCTTCTTTTGGTTTGTTGCTGATCATCGTTCCTCTTCTTACCCTTACTTCTCTTACTTCATCTTTCAGAATCATACGGCAATAGTTTTTAACGTCTTCCAAAGAAATGATCTTATCTCTGGTTGTCAGGGCATATTTATACGCCTGAATACTATCCGTTCCTTTTTGTTCCTCAGCTCCACCTAACGTTTCGGTAAGCAGTACCACAGTCTGGGATTTCAACTGGTTGGAAAGTTCAGTTCCCGGACGCATATGATTGGCCAGCGTACAGTGTGTTACCCAAAAAGAAGCGTAGGTATGATCGGTTTTTTCCACCGGTTCCATGATTACGTAATTCAGCTCCTGTCTGATATTCCTTTTGGCATTATTTACTTTCTGCACCATGGATTTCATTTTGTCAGACATTTCACTTAAGACTCCTTTTACATTATCTCTGTTCAAAAGGGAAAATGCAGCAATTTCATCTCTTGTCAGTTCCAGAACATTGGCAATCATATCTACTGCATTTCGGCTGGTAAAACGCTCCATTCCTCCTTTTCTTACGGTATACAACCCTTTTTTAAGATCATCGGCCGGGGTGAAAGGAATTTCGGTATATCTTCTGCCGTCACCATCCTGTACCTCATCCACATAAAGAAAATGCTCGCCTTCGTCTGTTACCAAAGGAATATTATTTCCCATGATATCAAGGCTGTATTCTGTTTTTTTCCAACCTCTGTTGTAGATAGGAAAAGCATTCAGTACAAATGAGAAATTATCCAGGATTTCTGCTGAAAACTGTGGTGGAAACTCAAACGTAAGCCACAGATAACTTTTATTATCCAGAAATTTAGTAATTTCTTCTTTTCCAGTCAGGAAATCAAGGTTCTGTGGAAGCTGTCCCGGTTCTGAGAACAGACTTTGAGAGATTCCTGTTACTTCAATAAATTTATGGCGATAGATACTTTTAATATCTTCAATCACCTTATTTCTGATGGATTGTTCTTTGAACATCTGCTCGTAACCATCATTCTGACTTTCTGTAAGATAGCTCAATCCTTCTCTTACAAACAGAGGATTCCCATTACTTGAAACTGTAATATACGGTAATAATTTGTATACGAAATCAAGGTGCTCGAAAGCAGGATTGGAGCAGAATATGCTCAGGTATTTGGGAAAGTTTTCACTTACATATTTGCTTACATCTACCCCTATTGTGATTTTTCTGTAATCTTCAGGTCTTCCCTGAAATCTTGCAATAGGAATTTTGTTGAATCTGTCATCGATGCTGTAGCAGGTATTTCCTACAAACATGATTGAAGTGTGAACTTTATTGATTCTTACATTTCCTACAGGAGTAAAAGGAATGTTCAGCTGCTTGTCTGATTCTGATTTTACCGTGGAAGTCATCTGTTTACGGAAAAAGAATTCCGTGTGCTCCAATAAAATTTCAGAAGACTCATAAGGCTGCGTAAAAGCTACAGAATGAGCCGGAATAGGATGTGTATAAATGGACGGTGTAAGCAGTTTTGCCAGTTTTTCCAATATACGGGCATTCACCGTCTGTATTTCATTATTCGCTTTGAAGACCTCTGTACTGAATGCGTCTATCAGCAGTTTTACAAAAGGATCTAAAGACTGCGGGCTTCTTAGTCCCCATACTTTAGTTGCATTCTGCAGCATTCTTGCTTTTACAGATTCTTTGGAATAAATATTCTGATCTAAATTCATAATTTTCTTTCGCTATTAAAAATATTAATCAATAGACATCGGGCTTAGAAACAATTCTGTGGAAAAACTAAAACGTTCTCCTGTTTCTTCCATTTTTGCATTGATGGCAATTCTTACTTTCTTTTTAATTTCGGTGTGTTCTTTAGTATCGTAGCTGTGCTCTACAAATTGTATGTGAGCATCAATCTGCGGGTTCACGATTCTTGGTTCATATTCCTGAATCTGTCTTCTTAAGCTTTTGATAAAAACGCTTTCCCAGATGGCACTTGTAACTCCATTATCGAATTCAAGGTTCCAGACATCGTTTCCATAGTTTTCATCATATCTGTTCTCCCCTTTTTTGGTGGTGATCAGCAGCATAATATTGTGGGCAATACTTTCCCCCATATCGCAGGTATCGATACTTCCGCCTTCGGTCATTAAAGTAGACGGTACGAAAGGCATTCTGTAATTTGGTGTATCCATAACTTATTGTTTTTACTTCATGGTCCTGTTCTAAAAACGAAATACCAAAATACGCATTTTCGGCAAATAATAATGACAATACTTTAAATATTATTCAAAAACAAGGGCATTCAAACTGAATTGAAAGCCCCATGAATCTGTTATATTATTTTTTATATTAATTATCCACCTTTTTTCGATTGATAAAATAGTACACAGGAAGTCCCAGCAATACCAAAACAAAACCAGGCCATGTATATTGCTGCTTATAAATAAGCAACAGGATACAGAAACAAGTTCCGATGACAAGGTAAATAACAGGGGTTACAGGATACAGCCATGTCTTATAAGGTCTTTCCAGTTCCGGCTGTTTCATTCTTAAATAAATAACCCCAAAAACTGTAATCATGTAAAACAGAACGATCACGAAAGAAATCATATCCAATAAATTTCCGTACTGCCCGCTCAGACATAGAATTGATGCCCAGATTCCCTGCATCCATAAGGCATTTTCAGGAACTTCATTTTTATTATTTTTTTCTGCCGATTTAAAGAACATTCCGTCTTTTGCCATCGTCTGGAAAACTCTTGCTCCCGCCAGAATCAATCCGTTATTACATCCAAATGTAGAAATCATAACTAATAAAGCAATGATGATCGTTCCTGCACTTCCGAAAATATTCTGGGATGCCGCTACCGCTACTCTGTCATTGGCAGCAAATGCAATTCCATCTCTGTCCAGAGCATTTAAGTAGACATAGTTCACCGCGATGTAAAGGATCATTACAGCAGAAGTACCATAAATCATTGATTTTACTACATTCTTTTTAGGGTTTTCAATTTCTCCGGAAACAAATGTTACACTTTCCCACGCAACGGAACTGAAAACAGATCCTACCATGGCAGCAGCAATTCCTCCTAAAAGAGTCATTCCTCCAATCGGTTCCCAGCCTTCTTTAAGGAAATTTCCGCTCAAATCTTTTTTAAGGTTATTAAAAGAATCTGTTCCCCAGCTGAAGTTTTCTGCTAAATGAGAAATGTCTACCAATATAAAACCGGCGGCAATCAGTCCCAGTAATGCAATAATTTTGGAACCGGTAAAGATATTCTGAAGAATTTTTCCGCTCTCTACTCCTCTGGTGTTGATATACGTAAGCAACAGAATCACAGCAATTGCCAGAATCTGTATCCAGGTAATTTTAAATTCACCACTCTGGAAAATAGGGGCAGCATCGTTTAATGAAGGAATCAAATACGCTGTAAATTTACCAAAAGCCATTGCTACGGCTGCAATTGTTCCGGTTTGTATTACGGTAAACAATCCCCATCCGTAAAGGAATCCCATTCTTTTACCAAAGATTTCTTTCAGGTAAGTATATTGCCCTCCGGCTTTCGGAAACAGTGCGGACAGTTCTCCATAACTTATGGCTGCGGCTACTGTCATTATTCCTGTGATCACCCACACCACAATGAGCCAATATCCTGATCCCAGGTTTCGCATCATATCAGCACTTACAATAAAGATCCCGCTTCCGATCATAGATCCCATCACAAGCATGATGGCATCCCATAGTTTCAGTTTTTTTTGCATAGTCAAGTATAGGAGTCAAATATAATCAAATCTGTCTTTGATTTTCAATTTTGTTGAAAATTCATCAAAACACCTGTTTTTTGTCATTTTTTATTCCTTTATGATTCAATTTTAATTAGTATTTTTGAAAAAAATATTAAACATGAAATTTAAAGTTTTATTATTTGCTGCCGCTTTTACAGGCTCTTCATTAGCATTTGCTCAATCCGGACCACCAGAAGGGAAAGCTTTGGTAGGTGATACTTATGGAAGCCAGGTAACTTCATCTGCTGTATCCAAAGCGATCAGCGTAGATAAATTGAATAAGCAGCTTAAAAAAGACAACAAAAAAGTTGAGAATGTATCTATTAAAGGAAAAGTAACTGACGTATGTGACAAAAAAGGTTGCTGGCTTACAATCCAGACAGAAGATAATTCTAAGTTTTTTGTAAAAATGAAAGACTATGCTTTCTTCGTACCTACAGCTTTAAAAGGAAAAAATGTAGTATTGGATGGTAATGCAGAAAGAAAAGTAATTTCTGTAAATGAGCAGAAACATTATGCAGAAGATGCTAAACAGCCACAGTCTGAAATTGATGCTATTACTCAACCTAAAGAAGAGATCAGATTTGTGGCGAATGGAATTAAAGTGGTTAAGTAAGCTTAATTATTGAATAAAATCTATAAAATTAGATTTTGGCTAAAACCGGATGAATATTTTTTAACATTCTATAGGATAAAGCCCATTTCTATTGAATATAAATTTTATTTACTAGTCAAATTCTGAAATCAGATATAAAAATACAAATTCGGCAGGCCTAAAGGCCTGCCGAATTTTTTATAAGATGATATTAACTGATCTTATTATTTACTCAGTTTCTTTTCTTTTTCTAACATTACCGGATAAACAGGTAGAAAATCATACGATGGATAAAACTCTGTCTTGAATCCACCCCAAGCTCCGCTTTCAAAAACCTGATTCACTTCTCTTGTGTATTCAGGTTTAAATCTTAAAGTAATAATCTGTCCTATTCCCATCACAACATTCCAGGATACAATACGGGTGTGACTTTTATTGAGCTTCTGATAAAATTTTTGCTTCATCACTCTTGTCTGGATTGAGTCCACAGGATTTTCCTGCATGTGGCGGAGGATTACGGTCACCATTACACTATCATTTGCTTTATAGGGAATGGCAGATTGATTTTGTGCCATCAAAGGCAATCCCATACTTATCAATAAAATTAAGGTCAGAAAATTTTTCATCATAATAATCCTTATTAATTAATTTAGTAACGGAGATTATCTTTATACCATTGTTTTAATCTTCAATTTTAAATTCTACCACAGCATCCAGTTTAGGATATTTAGTTGCAGAAATAAATTTCTTTCCGGTACAGTCTATTTCCAGCCAGCCCTTCTTTTGTTTTACATCACCTGCTTCCATTACAAAAGGAATAAAAGAAATTTCATTCTTTCCTTCTTCTTTGATCTCCCTGTACTGAACGGCAATATCCAAAATACATTCATGCTCTGTATTCAGCTTTACATTTCTGTAAATAACATCATAATGCGTTTCCTGGTTCTCGGGAATTTCAAGGTAAGTTTCCCAGCCTGTAGTATCAGAGTTCAGTTCACTGATTGCTTTTAATGCATAATAAAGAGCAATTGTATAGTATTTTCTTGTTCCTGTCCGGGTATAATCTTCAACAAAGTGCCCGCCTTCAAATAAGATGGTTGGCATTCCTGCTTTGATAAAGTTATCTCCGGTAGAAGTCGGATAAAATTCATCAGAATATCTTCCGATCTGGTTGGGAATCATTTCTTTTAAATGATTGTATACACTTCCGATAACTGCCATGCATTTTTTCCTGTTTTCAGTAACCGTACGTTCTACGTTTTCAGAAGGTGCTAAAAAGGAAAGTGTAGCAGGATGGATACCATCAGTAGTAAAAATGGTTCTCTGCTCATGAAGGTTTAAAGCATAATCGTATTTTTTGGAAGCAGCTGCTTTCTTCAGGAATTTAATCTCTTTACTTGCTTCATTATGAAAATCTCTGTTCAGATCAATATCGGCTGCATTTAATCTGGTCCATCTTTCAGATCCGTCTGGATTCAGCATGAATATAAAATCAAGTTTTATTTTACTGAACAAATCTTCTTTCATTTCGGGAGCTTTATCAAGACTTATCAAAAGGTCAAGCATAGCATGGGTTGCATTGGATTCATTTCCGTGCATTTGTGACCAGGCCAATACCTGAATGTTTCCGGTTCCGATGCTTAACTGATAAATAGGTTTATCTAAATAGGATGTTCCGATCTCCTGAATATAATCGCTGAGATTGTCCTGTAGATAAGAAAATAATTTTTCAGGGGAAATATAGCGATTTGAGAAATCGGGGGTTTGTGAATAGATCTGTTCAAAATTCATTGTAGGAATAGTTTACAAGAATCAAATTTAGCCATTTTTAGTCAAAAACTTAAATTAACATTTGTAAATACTAGTAAAATTTACAAATTTACATTTGCCATCTGGTTTTAAAATTGTTTACAAGGTTTAAATTAGACATTTTTTGAGTTATGAATACAGGTTAACAATTGTAACCTTATTAAACAACAGCGAAAGACAAATTGTCTGTGGATAAAATTGTGGATTGCGAATAATTTAATTCAATATATTTAAAATATTAAAAATCAGTTACTTATAAAATCCATCTCAATTGTTTTTATAACATCACTTTAAGTGGTTAAAAGGCTTTAATTCATCATTTAAGAGTTATTTTATTAAACATTTAAATTGTGGATAACCTTGTTGTTTATCATTGTATACATATGTAAAATAAGTAAACAATCAAACAGATTTCTGAAAATGACTCAAATAACACTTTTTTTAAGAGCTTTACTCTTTAGTAAAATTTGTTGTTTAACAGGACTATTGTTTTTCTTTCAACTTCGCCTAATATAAACTTAAAATAGTATGTTTACATCAGTAATTTACTAATGTAATTCTACCAAAAGTACTTTTATATGCTTTATAAATGGTATTTATCTATAATTCTGTTTCCGGAAATGATTTAAGTAGTTTAATAATGTATATTCTATTTTTAAGGATATTTAATAGACAAAATAACTCCGTCAATGGATTAAAATTACATTTTTAAACCATTACTTTGGAAGAATATCAGTCTTTTAATAGATATAAATAACCTGTTGAGCGTTGTAACAATAGATTGGATAATAAGTAAATACATTTGTAATTTATGCATAATTATCTGATTTTAAAATAATTAAAAGCATGTTACAAATGTATACAAAAGAAATTTTATTTTATTTACATTTGTATTTTGCATTTGTAAATTTTATATGTTACATTTGTAAAATAATTAATAGCTTATTTTTATGAGTTTAAATGAAAGAATTTCCAAAATTATAGAGTATTCTCGTCTTACTCCTTCTGAGTTTGCAGATGAGATTGATGTACAGCGTTCGTCTATTTCTCATATCACATCAGGAAGAAACAAACCGTCTCTTGAATTTATCATAAAAATAAAATCCCGTTTCCCGGAACTTCTTTGGGACTGGCTTGTTACCGGTGAAGGTGAGATGCTGAAATCTCAACTTCCCGAATCAGAAACTAGCGAAGGAAATACTGAAGAGGAAAAAATAAAAACAACTCCACTACCCGACCTTTTCACCATGATGAATGACGATGATGAATTTGGAAGTGATGAAACGGAAGCAGAAACTCCAGCGTCAAGTCCTGGAGAATCGTTTATACCAGCCCAGGATAAAGCTCCGGAAAAAATATCGGATTCTCAGCGATTAGAAAATTCCGACAATCATATTTTAGGTCAACTATTTGGTAATCAGCAAAGTAAAATAAAACGTATCGTTCTCTTCTACGAAAACGGAAAATTCGAAAGTTTTGAGCCTTAAAAAACCTGATCAAAGAAGATGATCAGGTTAAAAAATATTTGAAGAAGAAAACTAAAGCTATTGCTTTATTTTATTTTAAAATTTTTACAGGATACAGTTGATAGGGTTTTTCTTTTTATGATCATCTGTTCCTATAATTATAGTTTTTACAATTTGGGCTATTTAAAAGGGTAATAGTATTGGATTATTATATGGTTGACATTCTATTCTAAAACAGAATTATAACAGTAATTGAAATTATTTTTTTTGCATTCGTTTTATGGCTCTATCAAATATAATTATTTAAAATCAAATCAGCAATAAAAATAAAATTATTTTACTATATAATCATAACAACAGACAATTTTTTCGATTATTATTAATTTCTATATTTTCCCAGTCGCTTAATTTCAATAAAAAAAGACCCACAAAACTGCAGGCCTAATATATATTGTGGACAATATTATTATTTCTTTCTTCTTTCCAATTCTTTTTTGATCAGTCCAAGCTCTCTTCCTGTTTGTCCGGCTACAGACGTATTTTCCTGGGCTCTTCTCGTCAAATATGGCACAACATCCTTTACAGGTCCGTATGGAAGATATTTAGCCACATTGTAGCCTTTATCAGACAAATAGAAGGTGATATTATCACTCATCCCGTAAAGCTGTCCGAAATAAACTTGCGGATTGCTGCTTTCCAGAGATTTTGCTTTCATTTTATCCATAATCAGCTCAGAAGAGATTTCGTTATGGGTTCCAAAGAACGCTGAAACCTTATCCAGATGATCCATCACGAAGTCAATTCCTGCATTATAATTTTTATCTGAAGCCTCTTTAGTTGGCTGAATCGGATCTGCATACCCTTTTTCTGCTGCTCTGGCTCTTTCTTTTTCCATATAAGCGCCACGTACGATCTTGTAGCCAATGAAGTAATTTTTCTCTCTTGCTCTTTGAAGGTTGGCTTCCATATACTCCAGTCTTCCGGTTCTGTACATCTGGATGGTATTCCAAACGATAGGCTTCTGCTGGTTATATTTCTCCATCATCTCTTCGCAAAGATGGTCTGCTGCATCCTGCATCCAGGTTTCTTCAGCATCCACCATTACTTTTTTATCATGTTCATGGCAAAGACTGCATACTTCATCAAATCTTTTTACGACTCTTTCCCATTCTTCTTTCTGGCTGGTAGTAAGTTCTGCTCCTTTTCCAACAGCTTCATACAGATCAATTCTTCCGAAAGCAGTAGGTTTAAAAACAATAAAAGGAATTGCCGGATTTCCTACTGAGAATCTTACAATGTCCTTAATTTCTTTGCAAACCGCATCAAAGGTTTCCTCATCTTCTTTCCCTTCAATGGAATAATCAAAAATACTTCCAACTCCTCTTTTGAACAGCTGCTTCACCACTTTCATACTTTCTTCACGGGTTTCACCACCACAGAACTGTGCAAATAAGGTATTTTTTACAATTCCGGTTACGAAAGGAAAGTTATTGTGTACTGTGAAATTCAGAACAGATGTTCCAAGGCTTGTAAGAGCGGGCTGTTCAATCATTTTAAACATCCAGTAAGCCTTTCTCAATTGTGCATCAGACTTGTCTGCAAATGCAATTTTAGTATCATTAAAAATGGGCATTCCTATTTATTAAATTTAGTTATGCAAAGGTAATAATAACCTCAGTTTATTTAAAGAATTTTTTTACAATTTATGCTCTATTCCATTTAAGAGCATTGCGATGATTCCAATAAAAACCCAGAAACGTAATATATTCAATGTAAAGAAGTTACTTCTTCGCGAAGCATTTAACAGGAGATAAATGCATACGATCATAACAAAAAGCCCTCCGGCAAAATAATAGGCCATAAACCCGGTAATACCGGTTTTTGTAATAATCTTCATTGAAACTACCATGGTAATGATGAGTAAGGAAGTCAGAATAATTTTTGTATTTCTGCTTTTAAAATAATTGGGAATTGTAGTGTATCCGAATGTTTTATCCACACTTCTGGTAAGAGTATCTTTCACAATATCAATACAGAGCAGGATAAGAAACAGAAAGACAGCCATCAGGAAAACCTTTTTGGAAAAGGTTTCGTAATACACCATCATTCCAAAGAACGGATACAGGGTGAGGCTGACAAAAGTGAGATTGTTCAGTATCAGTATTCTGCTCAGTTTATGACTGTAAAACCACATAAAGAACTGATATACCACAAAAAAGGCAAATACATTATGAGAAATCATCCAGGCTACCCCTAAAGAAATAGCACTGAGAGCCAGGTATGCATAGAGAAAATATTTCTGTTTGATGAACCTCTGTAACCTTGTTCTGAAAGGTTTTACCAAATGATCTTTCTCCAGGTCATAGAATTGATTGATAATACCGCCTGCCAGAATCGTAAGGACGGTACAAAAAATAATACCGTGAACTTTAAAATCAAAGACAAATTTTCTGAAAGATTCATCCTGATTGAACAGGAAAAAAGTAGAAACATAAAGCGCAAACGTCAAAAGAGCGGCTACAAAAAAACGTGCTCCGAGGAGAAAGCCCACGAATTGTGAAAATCTGTAAAATAGAGATTTTGAGAGATAATTTTTAGATTGGAAAGGTTCTTTTTCAGAATTCATTCCAATCTATTTAAAATCTGTAAATCACTTCTTTTTGGAAGCCATCAAGCATTTTTTCTGCTTTTGCATAATCTTTGGTAAATCCTAAGATATAGCCGCCTCCACCGCTACCGCACAGTTTCAAATAATAAGCGTTAGAATCCAGACCTTTTTTCCAGATATTAAAAATACTTTCAGGGATCATAGGACGGAAATGTTCATAAGCCCAGTGAGAAAGCTTTTTAAGATTTCTAAAGAAAGGGTTCATGTCTTTTTTAAGGAAAGATTCGATACATGCGTTGTTATAACGGATAAACTCTTCTTTCAGGGTTTTACGGAAACCTTCTGTTTTCATTTTTTCGAAGAAAATCTGGATCATAGGACCTGTTTCTCCTGTCATTCCGGAATCAATCAGGAAAATGGCTCCCTTTCCTTCTTCACCTTCCGGAATATCTACCCTGTCTAAATTTTCTTTATTTTCGATAAGGATTGGCAGATTCATATAACAGATCAGTGGATCCATTCCTGAACTTTTTCCATGGAAATAGCTTTCCATTTCACCGAAAACAGCTTTTAATTTTTTAAGATTATCTTTTGAAATGTTTTCAGGGTTCAGTTTGCTGACTGAATATTTTTCAAAAATAGCAGCTACCAAAGCCCCGGAACTTCCCACTCCATATCCCTGAGGAATATTGGAATCAAAGAAAAGTCCGTTTGAAATATCATTTTTGAAGCTCTCAATATCCAACTTAAAATCGTCAGAAAGATCGAGTGCTGTAAGAAATTCAGAATATTTCTGCAGATGTCTGTTGGAATTAAGTTCAAATTCAGAACTCAAATCTGAAAATTTCAAAGTTCCTTTATAGAAGCTGTAGGGTACTACAAGCCCCTGTGAATCTTCAATCATTCCATATTCTCCAAACAGGATTATTTTTGCATAAAATAAAGGGTTGGTCATATTGACAATAAATCTTTTGCAAAGTTAAAAATTATTCCGCTGAATATAAGCAAAATTCAGGCCGAATTGTCTCCTATTTTACTTTCTTCAGTTCTTCTATTAAAAATACGAAAAAAATATGGTAAATAAATATAATTTCATAGATAAAATTCAATGAATTACCTTGACAAAAAAAAGACGTTAAAAATAACGTCTTTTAAAATTATAATGTTTCTCTGTCTTTTCTCATTTTAACGTTCAGGAATCGTATTAAAATTAATCCTGCTCCAAAAAATATGGTCATTGATAAGGCTGCAATACGCATATTATTGAAATGTTCAATCAATGTTGCAAAGATAAATGTTCCGATAATGATGGCAATTTTCTCCAAAACATCATAGAAACTGAAATACGTAGTGTTTTCCATCGAGTTTTCAGGAAGTAATTTTGAATAGGTGGATCTGGACATTGCCTGAAGGCCACCCATTACCAACCCTACTACTGCGGCTACTCCATAAAACTGATATTCCACTGTAGGATTTTCTTTGTTCAGGAAATAAGCCCAGAGACAAGCTACAATCCAAAGGATGATCGCAATTGAAATAACATTTCTGTTACCAATTCTCTTTGATAACCGTGAGAAAATAACCGCCCCAATGATTGCTTCAATCTGAATCACCAAAAGTGTTCCGATCAGTTTATCCTGAGCAAGGTTAATTTCACTCTTTCCAAATAATGTAGCCATAAGGAAAATAGTCTGCATTCCTACACTGTAAAAGAAGAAACTCGAAAGGAAGAATTTCAGATTTCGATCTTTGAAAAGCTCTCCGCCTACTTTAAACAGTTCGTGAAAACTTTCTTTTGCAATATCTTTATAGAAGCTCAGGTTATCTTTAAATACCTCAAAAAAACCACCCTGCTCTTCATGTTTTTTGAAGATATTCTTATAGTTCAGGAGTACTAAATCTTTAGGAAGTTTATCTTTCACATCCCCAAATTGAGGAAGATGTTTGAATGTATATTGAGAAAACCCGAACCACCATGCTCCTGTTAAAAGGAAACTGATTCTTGTAAACAGTAGCTGCTGGGCTGCTCCTTTGGCAAAAACCTGAATCAATACCAAACAGATGACTACTAAAACTACCGAGCCGATATATCCGTAAACATACCCTCTTGCAGAAAGCGCGTCCTGTCTGTCCGGTGTTGCAATATCCGGGAGGAAAGAGTTATAAAAAACTAAACTTCCCCAGAAACCGACACTGGCTGTAATGCTGAATAAAAGTCCCAGAAATACATTATGCATTCCCGTAAACATGGCCAATCCCATACAAGATGTTGCACCAAGATAGCAGAAAAACTGCAGGAAAGACTTTTTGTTTCCTATGGTATCCGCTAATGAAGATAAAAATGGAGACAGCAATACTACGATAAAGAATGATATGGTAAGGGAATACCCATACACCGCATCCGGCTGATATTCTTCGCCAAAAATTTTGATCATATGCCTCACCGGAACATCAATCCATGTTTTTGTTTCCGCTACATATTCTTTTTTCTCGTAAGCGGTGGTCAGGATAGAGTAATAAATGGGGAAAATGGTAGAGGTAATCACCAGGGAATAAACAGAATTTGCCCAGTCATATACAGCCCAGGCTTTCATAATTTTCGGATTATTCTTTATGTTTTTAGGCTGTCGATTCTCAGTTTCAGACATTTCAAATATATATTAGTAGCACAAAAATAGAAAAACTACTGAATATTCTACGGTTTTTAATGTTATTTTGAAAATAATAATTGTAGGGTATTGAAATAATTCAGCAAAGTTTTAATCTTATTTTATACTTTTTAAAGGTGATAAGGTATTAATCAATGCTTTCGTCTGTGTCCGTAAAGACCAGACGGTTCATATGATCAATCTGAATGTATGATTGAAGACAATATCATTCTATTCTGCAACAAAAAATCGGGGTCTTTGTACCCCGATTTGTATATTTTAAATTGTATGTCTCAATTATAAGTTTTCAATCACAATTGCAGAAGCACCGCCACCACCATTACAGATAGCTGCAGCTCCGTATTTCGCATTATTTTGCTTCAATACGTTGATCAATGTAACAATGATTCTTGAACCTGAACTTCCCAGTGGGTGTCCTAATGCTACAGCACCTCCGTTTACGTTTACTTTAGCAGCATCTAATCCTAAGATTTTGTTGTTAGCTAATCCTACTACTGAGAAAGCTTCGTTGAATTCGAAGAAATCGATATCTGAAACTTCTAATCCTGCTTTTTTAAGAGCAATAGGTAGAGCTTTTGCCGGAGCTGTTGTAAAGTTTTCAGGCTCCTGTGCTGCATCAGCATAAGAAACGATTTTTGCTAGAGGCTTCAATCCAAGTTCTTCCATTTTTTCTTTGGAAACAAGGACCAACGCAGAAGCACCATCGTTCAGAGTAGATGCGTTTGCTGCTGTTACAGTTCCTTCTTCTTTTTTGAATACCGTAGGAAGTGTTGAAATTCTATCGAAGTTTACTGCTTTGTATTCTTCATCTTCCGCAAAGATTACTGGCTCTCCTTTTCTCTGAGGAATAGAAACCGGTACAATTTCTTCGTTGAATTTACCTTCGCTCCATGCTTTTGCTGACCTTTTGTAAGATTCTACAGCGAAGTTATCCTGATCTTCTCTTGTAATATTATAGTCTGTAGCACATTTTTCTGCGCATACTCCCATATGTACTTTGTTGTACACGTCTGTAAGTCCGTCAAGTACCATTCCGTCAAGCATTTTGATATCGCCTAATTTTGTAGCCACTCTTGCATTGTAATAATGAGGAACTAAAGACATGTTTTCCATACCTCCTGCAACAATTACTTCTGCATCACCAGCTTTAATAGCCTGAGCTGCCATTGTTACAGCCTTCATTCCTGAAGCACAAACTTTATTGACTGTAGTAGAAGGTGTATTGATTGAAAGACCTGCTCCTAAAGCAACCTGACGAGCCGGCGCCTGGCCTTCCCCTGCCTGAAGAACATTTCCCATATAGATTTCCTGAACTTGATTAGGATCTAAACCGATTTTATCTAATGCTCCTTTTACAGCAGTTGCTCCCAGTTTTGTAGCCGGAACTGTTGATAAGCTTCCCATAAAACTCCCCATAGGCGTTCTTACTGCGGAAACAATGAATACTTCTTTCATGTATATAATTTTTATTTAGCTGAAACGGAACAAAGATTCCGTTTTTATAGTTAGAATTTATTTTACTTTTACGTATACTATATCAAATTGAGTTCCTTCAATTTTGGTATTCACTTTCAGAATATTATCCTGAGTAGCTACTATTTTATTATTGAAGACATCTCCTATCTGTGCGGGGTCATTTTTATCGGATTTCTCCAATACGATTGCTTTATAATTGCAGTCATCCACAAAAACCAATGTCGATTTGATAAAGTCTTTTCCATTATTGAAATATTCGGTTTGAACATTATCTTTAATGGTCATATACCATATTGCTTCCGGGTAATTGGGCCTTACAAACGTTCCTTCTTTTATATTTGTACATTTAGGCGGATTATCCGGTTTTTTCTGTCCCGTTGCCTGAGCTTGAATCTGTGTAGCTGCTGTCAACAAAATTCCTGCTGAAAAAAGTGTTAAGAAGTTCATGTTTATATTTGTGTTCTGTTGTTAACTTTTTTATTTCCTCCTGCAAAAACCATCAGAAAAGCGCCTAAAAATTCTACAGCCCAACCCCATTTCAGTTTAACAATTCCGGCAAAAGTTTCCTGCCAGGATTTGAATGGTAAAAAACTAAAATATTGCAGCGACTGCATTTTTACAGCAACCAGGGTAAATCCGAATAAAAGAATAAGCAGAATACCAAAAAACCTTACGATTTTGGAACTGTTATTTACAATTCCAAAAACGGCACAAGCAGAAAAAATCCAGCATGCTATAGCCAGATAATGATCAAGCTTCCAATAGTTCCAGTTCCCTATTACAGGCACATGTACCAAGGGTAGAAAACTACCTATAATTACTAATAGTAATCCTAATAACTGAATATTTTTCATATTTACTAAAGTGCCAAAATACAAAAAAAAACACACTTTTAAAGAGTGTGTTTTAAAAATAGAAATTCCGTACCCGAACACTTGTTAGCTACAAAAAAGATTCAGTATTTTTAACTATTTTACAAATAAAAACAAAATTTATTATCAAATTAAAAATAACCACTTGCAGTTTATATCACGATAGAACTCCATATTTTTCTTCTGCAAAGCTTTATAGCATAAAAGGATATCTGAAAATAAAAAAATTGCATTTTTTTTCAAAAATGCAATTTAATATCTTCATAAATATAAGTTTCAATTAGTGTTTCATTGATGAAACATCTTCCGGGTTATGTTTATGTTTAAACAGTACGGCAAAGAAAACCGCCAGTATTAATGCATAAATTGCAAAAGAAAGCCATATCTGCTGCCAGTCTTTTACCATCACCACAGAGGAAAGGGTTCCATCTGAATTGACAGCTGCATTGAAGCTTTTCTTTAAAATGTTCAGGAAAGTAGGATTATCAGGGGTTGTCTGCAGGTAAGCAGAAAGATCTGAAGCCGTAGAAAACTTGTGGGTAAAGAACTTATCAATAGCCCATCCTGCGGCATAACTTCCGAAAACCGCTCCAAAACCGTTGGTCATCATCATAAATAATCCCTGAGCCGAAGAACGTATCTTTTTATCAGTAGTTGTTTCCACGAAAAGGGATCCTGAGATATTAAAGAAATCGAAAGCCATTCCGTACACAATACATGAAAGAATGATTAATGAAAGTCCAAATCCGTCCGGAACACCATAAGCAAAGAATCCGAATCTTAACACCCAGGCCAGCATAGACATCAGCATTACTTTTTTAATTCCAAATTTCTTCAGGAAGAAAGGAATTGCCAAAATAAACAGTGTTTCTGAAACCTGAGAAATTGACATGATAATGGTAGATCTCTGTACTACGAATGAGTCTGCATATTTAGGGAAATTAGCAAATTCACTTAAAAATACGTCACCATAGGCATTGGTAAGCTGAAGAGCAGCTCCCAAAAGCATTGAAAACATAAAGAATAATGCCATTTTATAGTTTCCAAAAAGCTTAAATGCATTTAAGCCTAATTGCTCGGATAACGGCGAATTTTTGTCAATCAGTTTTTGAGGTGGACATTTTGGAAGTGTAAGGGCATAAATCCCTAAAAAAATGGCTACAACACCTCCGATATAAAACTGACCTTCTGTTGCTTTATTTCCACTAAGGTTGGTGATCCACATGGCAACAATAAAACCAATAGTTCCCCATACACGAATCGGTGGAAAGTCTTTCACTACATCCAGATTGTTATTTTTCAGGATTGTATAAGAAATTGAATTGGCCAATGCGATGGTAGGCATGTAGAAACACATGGCTACAAGCATTACCGAAAAGAAGGAATTCGGATCTGCAGAATGAGGCAGTATAAAAAGAATAACCCCATAAAGAATGTGTAATACTGAAAATATACGCTCCGCATTTACCCAACGGTCAGCGATAATTCCAGTAATGGTTGGCATAAAGATAGAAGCAATTCCCATTGTTCCGAACACAGCTCCAAACTGAGTTCCATCCCAATGTTTTGTGCCAAACCAGAAGTTTGCCATCGTAATCAGCCACGCTCCCCAAACAAAAAATTGGAGAAAACTGAGGATGGTCAGTCGTAATTTTAAATTCATAGTTTATATAAAAAGTATCTCTTTAATCAATTTTCTTTTTCCTCCTCTTGATTTCTTCCTGGATTTCAAGAGCGGTATCATAGTCTTCTTCTTTAACGGCTTCATCCAATAGTTTCTGAAGCTCTTCCATAGAAAGAGATTTTAAGTTATCTTCTGTCTGTACAGTTTCTGAGAATGATTGTTCTTCTTTTGAAACGTCTTCCAGTTCCAGTAGAATTCCTGCTTCGTTTAAAACCTGCTGCGTTGTAAATATAGGTGCATCAAATCTTACAGCCATTGCAACGGCATCAGAAGTTCTCGCATCAAGAATCAGTTCTTCTTCTGTTACTTTATTTTTAAAGTTAATATTTGAAAAGAAAACTCCGTCTACAATCTGATAGATGATGACAGAAATTAACTCATAATTGGCAGAAACTATAAATTTTGTAAATAAATCATGAGTAAGAGGACGCGGTGGATGAATATCTTTTTCCAATCCGAGAGAGATAGACTGGGCTTCGAAATTTCCTATAACAACAGGTAATTTTATGTGTGTTTCTTCATGTTCCAATAACAATGCATAAGCCCCCGACTGGGTCTGGCTGTACGATATTCCGCGAATAATTAGCTGCTTATAATCCATAGCTACAAATATAGATTAATTTTTTATTGTGTTTTCACTTTTTTACGCAAAAATAAAAGCCCGGAAAGCCGAGCTTTTATCTGTATAGTTGATGATTGTCAAACGTCAATAGTGAATTTTGTTTCGCAAGTGATTTATTTAATTAAAAATCGACGAGCAAAGCGAGAATTGACTATTCACAATTCACTTTCTTATCCTTTAATTGCTTTAATTTTCTCTGTTAGTGCAGGAATAATCTGGAAAGCATCTCCTACTACTCCGTAGTCAGCAGACTTGAAGAACGGTGCTTCAGGATCACTGTTAATTACTACGATAGTTTTTGAAGAGTTAAC
This sequence comes from Chryseobacterium sp. PCH239, assembly GCF_018924625.1. Taxonomy (NCBI): domain Bacteria; kingdom Pseudomonadati; phylum Bacteroidota; class Flavobacteriia; order Flavobacteriales; family Weeksellaceae; genus Chryseobacterium; species Chryseobacterium sp. PCH239. The sequence goes on along the minus strand of NZ_CP073027.1, from coordinate 438,664 downwards.
CCCTGCAAGGTGCTGAATCGCTCCTGAAATCCCTACAGCAATGTAAAGATTCGGAGAAATTGCTTTACCTGTTTGTCCTACGTGTTCTGTGTGAGGTCTCCATCCGATATCAGAAACTGGTTTAGAACATGCTGTAGCTGCTCCTAAAACGTTTGCCAAATCTTCGATCATTCCCCAGTTTTCAGGTCCTTTCATCCCTCTACCTGCAGAAACAACAATTTCAGCTTCTTTAAGGTCTAATTTACCTGAGCTCTGCTCGTGAGAGATCACCTTAGTATCTTCATTAGCTACCGATAAGTTTTTCACTTCTTCTGAACCTGATACTGCGTTTTCTTTAACACCGAAAGCGTTTTGAGAAACAGTAACGATTACTCCGTTCCCTTCTGCTTTTGCATGCATGAAACCTTTTCCTGAGAATGCTCTTCTTTTTACCTGGAAAGGAGAAAGGCTTTCAGGAGCTTCCAATGCATTGGTAATTAAAGAATAGTTCTTCATTACCGCAAGCATAGGAGCAATGGAAGAAGCGTCAGTAGTGTGAGGGAAAACGATAATATTTCCGTCTGCTACTTCACTTACAGCCTGTGCAAAAGCTTTTGCTGAGAAATTTTTAAGACCTTCGTCTTTGATATTGATTACGTTTGATGCTCCATATTTGTACAATAAATCTGAAGAATCTGTTGGGTTTACAGAGATTGCCGTAACGGTATCTCCTGCTTTATCAGCGATAGCTTTAGCATAAGAAACTGCTTCAAAAGCTGCTTTTTTGTAAACTCCGTTTATATTTTCTGCGTATACGAATACTGCCATTGTTTTACATTTAAAATTTAAAGATTGAAAAATTTAAAGATTAGATTACTTTAGCTTCTTCGTGAAGTAATCTTACCAATTCATCAAGGTTATCCGGAGAAACCATTTTCACAGCAGCTCTTGGCGGAACGCTGTCATAAGATACTCCCTGAACTTTTACTTCTGAAGAAGAAGGTTCTACTACCTGCAAAGGTTTTGTTCTTGCAGACATAATTCCTCTCATATTCGGGATGATAAGATCTTTCTCATCTACTAATCCTTTCTGACCTGCAATAATTGCCGGTAATTTTACAGAAATAGTTTCTTTTCCTCCTTCAATTTCTCTTACTGCAGTAGCTTCGCTTCCGTTAACGTCTAATCCTACTGAAGCGTTTACGAAAGGTTGGTTTAATAACTGAGCTACCATTCCAGGAACCGAACCTCCGTTATAATCGATAGATTCTTTTCCGCAAAGGATAAGATCATATCCTCCGTTTTGAGCTACAGCTGCAATTTCTTTTGCTGTAGAATAGCTGTCTTTTGGATCAAGATTTACTCTTACTGCATCGTTAGCACCAATTGCCAAAGCTTTTCTGATTACAGGTTCTGTAGCAGCATCACCTACGTTGATTACTGTTACTGTTGCTCCCTGAGATTCCTGAAGTTTAACCGCTTTTGTCAACGCAAATTCGTCTAGAGGATTAATTACCCACTGAATTCCGTTTTTGTCGAAAGCAGATTTGTCTGCTGTAAAGTTAATTTTGGAAGTAGTATCCGGAACACTACTAATACAAACTAATATTTTCATGTGTACTATTTTATTTTTTCCCTTTTGGCGCATAAAATCATGACAGTTTATGCAGAGATTTTGTTTGAATTAATTTTTGCTAATATAAATAAAAAATATATTATGCATGCATAATACTTATTAAATTATTATTCAATACATTAGATGTAGTTACTTAGCTGGTTTCGTTGCCCTAAACTCTATTTTACTTGGCAAAACTCTTGGATTCATCTTTAAAATATCCAATATAAGATTCCCCATATCTTCGGGCTGGATCTTCCAACTGTCCTTTTCAGACGGAATATTTCCGTTAAAATGAGTGGCCACAGACCCAGGCATGATCACCGTAGATTTAATATTGTATTTTCTTAAATCGATCATTGCAGCCTGTGTGAAACCTACCACTCCAAATTTTGAAGCGTTGTATCCTGTACCATTTTCAAAGAAATTCGCTCCGGCAAGACTGGAAATGGTAATATAGTACCCTTCTGTCTTTTTAAGTTCTTCCACAGAGGCTTTTAAGGTATAAAAAACACCTGTAAGATTCGTTTCTATCATATCATTCCACTCCTCTGCCGTTAGTTCATCTACGGGCTTAAAAATACCCAATCCTGCATTGGCAATAATATAATCCAGTCTACCGAACTTTTCAACGGTATATTTTACAGCTTCCTGTTCGCTCTCCAGACTTCTTACATCAGAAACAATCCCCAAAACATTTTCTGAATATTGCTTAAGTTCTTCTTCTGCCCTCATTACATCTTCTCTTTTTCTTCCTGAAAATGCCACAGAAATGCCATTTTCCAGTAAAATTTTTGCAATCCCGAAACCTATTCCTTTGGTTCCTCCTGTTATATAAGCTGTTTTATGATCTGACATATGATTGAAATTTTAATTCTCTAAAATAACAAAAACGCTCCAATTGGAGCGTTTTGCTGATCCTAAGATTTATCAGTAATTATTTTTTGATGAACTTCTCTGTGAAGTTTCTTCCTTCTGTTTCTATATTCAGCAAATAAGCTCCGGCAGACAGATTTCTAACATTTACCTGATCTCCGTTCAATGTTACATCCACTCTCTTTCCAGACATATCATATGCTTCAACATGTTTGATTTTGTTAGGCGTTGTGATTTTTATAACATCCGTAGCCGGGTTTGGATAAATAGACAGTTTTACGTCATTTTTAACGGCGTCTTTTGTAGACAAGGCTGCTTCATTATTAATTTTGATATTATCGATATAGGCAGAACCTCCATAATTATCATGTACAAAATCCATTCTGTTAATATTGTTATTACTGAATGGTTGTCCTGTATAAATTAGAGCATCATTCAGGTAATATTGGATTCCTGTAGCCGTAGAAACTATTTTTACCCTGTACCATGTATTGGCATTCCAGGTTTGATTGGTATCGACTAAATTATTTGAACCCGCTGTTGCAATCAGAATGCTTCCATCATAAGAAAAATCAATATAAGTAACAATTCCTCCTGTTCCTACGGTATTTACTGTTCTAAAAACGAAATCTGAACTTGATGTACTTTTTTGGGTAAGTCTCACATCAAATGATTGGGTAAAGCTATTGTATGTTAATGGTGTAGTGAAGGTATAGAAACCACCCATTACAGGACTCTGCTGTGGTCCGTAAGCTGCGTCTGTTGTTATTTTAAAACTGTTTGACCCCTGGCTTGCCATTTCAGCGGATACCAATTGACTTGTCAGATATACTGGCGGTGTAGCTCCATTATTAGTAGTAACCCAGCCCTGCTGCCCGTTAATGTTTCCTGCAGTATATCCCTCACTGGCTTCAAAAGAAATAGTTTGTTGAGCAAAAGATGATATCGAGATCAACGAAATTGCGAAAATGTAAAGTTTCTTCATGATATTTTTTTAGTTTCAAGCAAATATATACGTTTTAAATCTAAAAAGCAAAATATATGAATATTTTACGTATATTATAAAATTAACATAATATTTTTAACTAAAAATAATAAAGATATTAAATCCAAGAACAAACAATAATTCCGAAAAATCATCCATAAATACACTAAAACGCTAAAAAGAGCACATGTTTTCAGAGGTATGAAATAATTTATCTGATGATCACTTTTTCAGTAAAATTTCTTTCTTCAGTTTTTATATTAACCATATATATTCCTTTGGGTAAGCCTTTTACCTCTATTTTATTATGGTTTATTTCAGTCTTTATTAGCTTACCAGTTTCGTCGTAGAGTTCTATACTTTTTACTTTGGCAGCAGCATTAATATGGATGAAATCCGTTGCAGGATTAGGATAAAGAGATATTTTTTTAATATTTGCATTGGAATCCTGAACACCCATTGTTCCCAGCTCGCTATTAATTTTAATATGATCAATATAAGCTGACCCCAAAGAATTATTATGAACAAAGCGAAGCTGGTTTATATTCAATGAACTTGCTGCTACACCCGTATAGATCAGCAAATCATTAAGATAATACCGGACATCCGTAGCGCTTCCCACTACTTTTAACCGATACCAGGTATTTGACAGCCAGATGGAAGGTGCAACAATAAGGTTCTGTATACCAGATAACATATCCAGGATCTTTACTGACCCGGTTTTTCCAAAATCTACCCTTACGACAAACTGGTCATCAATACTGTTTACAGCCTGAAAACCAAAATCAGAACCGTTGAGTTGTGACATATTGATATCAAATGATACAGAAAAATTATTGTAAGCAAGGGGAACGGACAGATTATAAAAACCTCCGATGATTGGCTCAGCCTGCGTTCCATACGTATTTTCTTTAACAATTCTCAGAGAACGGCTTCCATCACTTGCTTTATCTAAACTGATAGTTTGATGGGTAACATTTTCCGGTACACCTCCTGTGGGAGTACTGATCCAGCCTGCCTGTCCATTGACATCTCCAACGTTGAACCCCTCAATAGGTTCAAAGGATATGGCTTGTTGGGCGAAAACACAGAATGATGATAGCAAAAATGCAATTGAGTAGTATTTTTTCATAGCAAATCAAGTTTTGTATTAAAAATATAAACTTTCAATGAATAGTGAAATAACTTATTGCAAATAAAAAATTAACCCATTTATTTTCAGTGAATTTAATTTTCAAAACCTTGAAAATACTTCGCTAACAATTGATAAAAGAGCAAAAAAATAAGGTATTTCTTTGCAGAAATACCTTATCATATCGTGTTTTCGATTAATTATTTTGAATAATTCTCAAAGAACAACGGAATACTTTCAATCCCTTTATAGAAATTGAACAGTCCGTAATGTTCGTTTGGAGAATGAATCGCATCAGAATCCAACCCAAAGCCCATCAATACAGACTTAGCTCCTAAAACCTGCTCAAACATTGCTGTAATCGGAATACTTCCTCCTCCTCTGTAAGGAAGAACTTCTTTTCCGAATGCTGATTCCATCGCCTGTTTTGCTGCCGCAAATTCTTTGGTATCTGTTGGTAAAACGTAAGGCATACCTCCGTGGTGAGGAGTAACTTTAACTTTTACTGTATCCGGAGCAATCTTTTCAAAATATTTTGTAAACTTCTCCGTAATTTCCTGTGGTGTCTGATAAGGTACCAAACGCATTGAAATTTTAGCAAAAGCTTTTGAAGGAATTACTGTTTTTGCTCCTTCTCCTGTATAGCCGCCCCAGATTCCGTTGCAGTCTAAAGTAGGACGAATAGATGTTCTTTCTAAAGTTGTATATCCTTTTTCCCCTTCGATATTACCCAATCCGATTGATTTTTTGAATTCTTCCGGATTGTCTTTCAATTTGTTCATTTCAGCTCTTTCCGCATCTGAAACAGTTTCAACATTGTCGTAGAATCCGTCAATGGTGATATGCCCGTTTTCATCAATCAGATTCGCGATCATTCTTGAAAGAACGTGGATAGGGTTCGGAACTGCTCCGCCGTAAAGGCCTGAGTGTAAGTCTCTGTTCGGGCCTTCCACTTCTACTTCTACGTAGCTTAAACCTCTTAAACCTGTTGTTACAGTCGGCTGTTCGTTACTATAAATGTGAGTATCGGAAATTAAGATACAGTCACAAGCTAATTTCTCTTTATTATCATTGACCCAGTCGCCTAAGCTTACTGATCCTACTTCTTCTTCTCCTTCTAAGATAAATTTAACATTGCAAGGAAGAGCATTGGTCTTCATCATCGCTTCAAAGGCTTTCAAATGCATGAAGAACTGTCCTTTATCATCAGCAGAACCTCTTGCGAAGATAGCTCCTTCAGGGTGTAATTCAGTTTTTTCAATATAAGGCTCAAAAGGTGGCTTTGTCCATAATTCCAATGGATCTGCCGGCTGAACATCATAGTGTCCGTATACCAAAACTGTAGGTAAATTTTTATCTAAAATCTTTTCCCCGAAAACAATTGGATATCCTTTTGTGTTGCAAACTTCCACATTATCAGCGCCTGCATTTTTAAGGTGTGCTGCCACTACATCTGCACATTTCAAAACGTCATCTTTATACGCCGGATCTGCAGAAATAGAAGGAATTCTCAATAACTCAAATAATTCATCCACGAAACGCTGTTTGTTTTCGTTAATGTAATTTAATGTCTCTTGCATTGTAAAAATTTATTTTGTTAAAATTAAAAAAAATGCCCGGCAGGAACAAACAAAAAGAAAGGATTTTCCCAACCTCGTGTTAATGAACCTTATAGTCCTCTTTTTTAATAAAAAAATGCCCTGCAGAAACAGGGCACTTATATATTTTGTACTTCTAATTAGTGTTCAGCTTTTGGCGCTTTATCAGCTTCAGCAGGTTTTGCAGCCGCAGTACTGTCAGCTTTTGGAGCAACTGCTTCTGGTGTTGCATGAGCCTCTTCTTTATGTTCTGCAGCTCCGGCTTCATGTCCGTGAGCTTCTCCCTGAGGGTCGTCAGAATATCTTTCTACTCCTTCTTCAAGTTTCAAAGTACCTCTGTTTCCTCCTTGTGGAACTTTCTTACAGCTTACCGCTACCGTTGCAATCGCTAAACATATAACTAATTTTTTCATATGTAAAATTATTTTTTTTAAAAGGTAAAATGAAACCGCACTATTTTAACTTATTTGATCTCCAAACAGCAAACGATTTCATGCTTCAATTTTTGATTGCCCAAAAGTAAGAAATCCTGCTTTTTTCGGCAACATTTTTATACTGATTTTAATATTATTTTCCCTTTTTTGGATTGGGTAAAAATAAGATACCGGTCCCCTCCGTCTTTTAAACCATATTTCTTTTTGATTTCTTCAGGTTTTAGAGGGTAATTTTTTGTAATAATATTGAACTGTTCTTTCTTTTTAATGCTTTTAGAATCAACAGATTCCATTTCTAAAATTCTTCCGGGGAAGTTTTCAATTCTTTCGCTGGAAGTGTAAAGATGGCTGTTGGGATGAAGCTTTTTTAACCCGAATTTCTGAGAGATCAGATTAAAGACCCCAGCCTTCAGAATGGAGTGATTGGGGATGTAAATGTATCTTTCTGGTTCAGAATATTCGGATTGCGCAGTTTCTTCTTCCCCAAATGTAAAGCTAAAGGCAGATTCATTGCTTTCAAGGTTCACACAATTACAGATGGTCTTATCCCTATTTTCGTTGGAAAGAAATACGACAACCTCTTTCACGTCATTTTTCAGAGCAATAATATCCATTCTTGAAATATCCGGTAATACTGAAACAAGGTATTTAAGATCAATCAACGGGGAAAGCTTTATCACCACAAGATCGGATATTGAACATAACTTTTCCTGAATTTCAAGAATATCAGGAGACAGATCTTCTAAAAGAAAAACTTTGTTTTTTTGCTCATCCCTTCTGGCTGGGTCAAGATAAATGACATCAAAGTGTTCCTGATTCTCATTCAGAAAATCTTCAAGCTTAAGATTGATAAATTTCGCCTTACGATGTAAAATGCCCCAGTTATTTTCAACAATCTCTAAAAGCTCTGTATTCTGCTCTATTAAAGTGACATTCTCAAAATTTTGAGACAGATAAAAGGCATCAATCCCAAAACCGCTTGTAAGGTCAATGAATTTATTTCCTTTTAGAAATCCTGATTTATAAAGCGCTGTTTTTTCTGATGAAGACTGTTCAAGATTAAGCTGTGGTGGGAAGAGAATACCCTCTTTTAAGAGAAACGGAAATTTTCTCTCTGCCACCTGTTTTCCTTTGATCTGTTGTACAATTTCATGCATGGAAACCTCAGGAAAAGGGGATTTTTTTAGTAATAATGAGTGCAGATCTGTTTTTAGATTTGCATTGATATAGTTTTGAACGTCTTTGTTTAACAGTTTATTTCCCACAGATTCTGCCACTTCTTATATTCATGTGTTTAAAATGCTTCGACTCCGCTCAGCATGACAATGCTAATGCTAAATGCCTAATTTACTATTGAGAGATTAAGACAGTATAATTAACCGTGTCATACTAAGCGGAGTCAAAGTATTACTATCTTAAAATTATCTTTTATAAAAAATATAGTCAGTCAATACCGGTGTTATACCTTTCTGATTAAGCAAAGAATTGATTTGCCCTCTATGATAGGTAGAATGATTTACTGCATGAAAAAGCATTTCAAAAATGGTATTTTCAAACTTTGCTCCTCTTGAATTCTGATATTCTATCTTTGTGTCCACATCAAAATTGTTAATAATATCAATGCTTTTAAGAAAGTTCTTGTGATTGGTTTCTACCAAAGATTCAAAGGGATTGATCTGCCATACTTCAAAGGTTTTCTCCCCCAATATCCGGGCATTCCAGATCTGTTGTGCATTAAGAGTATGATTAATGAGATTGATTGTTTTATCATCTACAAGTCCTCTGTTTTCAGAGATTACTTTAATCATCTCAATATTGAAATGATAGGTGTATTCAAATAAATCTATCAGTTTTTCTTTCATTACTCAAACATTTCAGCCCAACGAACGGCTTTTATTTCTTTTTCATTGTAAAGATCTCCAATAGACTTTTTAACGTCTAATTTAGGGTACAAATTCACTCCGATCAGCTTTATTTTCCCTTCTTCAATCCATTGCTGTTCTTGAATCGCGTGATCATAGATTTTTTTCTGAATAACTCCCTGTTTCAACAATTCAAGATATCCTCCAGCTTCTTCAATCTCAACAAATAAATCCCATGCTTTTTCAGCAAACTGCTGGGTAATATCTTCCACATAATAACTTCCGTTGGAAGCATCTTCAAATACGTTGATAATACTTTCGTAAGCCAGAACAATCTGTTGTTTGAATGAGATCTCTTCCGAGTTATCTGTACTTCTGTCAACAAGATAATTGTTAGAGAAAACAGCATCTGCCCCGCCAATCATTGCAGAAGCAAGCTCTAGTGTAGAACGGATAAGGTTATTTTCGTTGTCAGCAACTGCTTTATTTCGCAGCGAAGTCTCGGCAAAGATGTAAGGAACTTCGTCCAGTCCGTATTCTTTTGAAAGCTGGTTAAAAACGATTTTAAAAGCTCTCAGTTTGGCCATTTCAAAGAAATAACTACCTCCTACGGCTATTCTGAAAATTAGTTTACTTAAAACTTCAGCACCATAAGCTTCCATCAATTCCTTAGCTTTTGCAAGGGCAATTCCAAGCTGTTGATAGATAGCAGCCCCTGCATTCTGATGGAGGGAAATATCTACACAAATATTTCTTTTAAATTCTTTGGCCAGCAATTCTTTTACCAGCTGATCATCAATAGTTCCTTCTTTTTCATTAAAGACATCAATCAGCGAAAAATACTGATCTTCTTCTTTAGGGCTGATATGCCCTGCAAGATCTTTATTATTTACAAAAAGAGTTTTCTGATCAAGGTTTTCTACATTCTGATCTAAAATAAATGCAAATACTTCTTCTTCCAGACTTTCATGATATCTCGCTACCAAATGGGTGCTTTCTTCAACTCTTGGCAGGTTGACCAGAGGTTTCTGAACCTCTGTGTAAAAAGGCTTCACCTCTATTCCTTCCAGATTTTGTTTCTCTAGAACAAGGTAAATATCCTCTGTTTTAAGCTGTTTTTTAACTAGATTTTCCCAGTTTGAAAGTATATCTGTATTTGACATTAGTTTTTTATTTGTGAATGGTCAATGGTGAATTCTGCTTCTCAAGTGAATTTTAATTTTAAAAATTCTTTTCATCATTAACGTCATTCTATTCAACTTTTATTACTTTTTAGCTACTTTTGTGCTGTCTACTACCAGAATAAAGATCTCTTCATTCGGTTTTTTCATAAAATAATTTTCTCTCGCATACTTTTCTTTTTCTGACTTGTTATTCATCAGTTTTTTATAAAAAGCATCGTTTTTCTCGTATTCTTTTTTGTAATAATCCAGCTGATCTTCATATTTATGAATCTCACCATTCAGTTCATTAATAACAAGAAATGAGGTTTTATCGAAAAAAATCATCCATACCAAAAACAGACAGATCGTAATGGTATACTTATTCAAAACATATTTCTGGATAAGTTTGAATGTTTCAGATTTCGGCTGAATGTCTTTGATAAGGTTGTTTTCTTCCATTTTTTAATGTTTTTTCAACGAATTTTTAATAACGGTAGTTAAAAAATCAATCGCTACGGAATTCTGTTTCATATTAGGGATAATAAGATCCGCATCATTTTTAGACGGCTCAATAAATTCCTGGTGCATTGGTTTCAATGTGGTCTGATAACGGTGCAATACTTCGCTCAGATCTCTTCCTCTTTCCTGAGTATCTCTTCTGATCCTCCTGATAAGCCTTTCGTCAGAATCTGCATGAACAAATACTTTCAGATCAAATTCTTTCAGCAATTCTTTGTTGGTTAAAACAAGAATTCCTTCTACTACCAATACGTTTTTAGGTTCTACAGTGACATGATCTCCTGTTCGGGAATGGGTAACAAAGCTATAAATCGGCTGTTCAATAGACTCATTATTTTTTAAAGCTTTTACATGTTTTATCAGTAAGTCAAAGTCTATAGATTTCGGATGGTCATAGTTTAGAGCTTCTCTTTCCGTTAATGTAAGACCCTGGTTGTCGTGATAATAATTATCCTGAGAGAGGATATTCATTCCCTCAATATCAAGCTGCTGAAGTATCTTATCAACAACTGTAGTTTTGCCGGATCCTGTACCACCGGCAATTCCTATTACAAGCATTGTTTTTTTGTTTCTTTATAGTTGGTACAAATATACTATTTTAGATAAAATGTGACAATGTAAGAGTATTGAGAAATTAAAAGATTAAAGCATTTAAATATTAAAATATTTTCGGGAAAGCTGTCAGTCTTTATGATTTATTGTTATTACTCAAATTTACGCTCTTGATTTAATAAAAAAATCCGACAATTACTTTGTCGGATTTTATTTTATACGATTTCGCTTGTTAATTCACGCGAAATTAATTTTTCGTGCATAGGCTTCAAAACGTCCATTGAGCCGGTTTTTACGGTACACTTGCCTTTATAATGAACAAGGATTGTACATTGTTCAGCCTGTTCCAGGGTATGTTTGCATATTTCGATCAGACAGTCTATTACATAATCAAAAGTATGAATATCATCGTTATGCAGTACCAGTTTATAAACTTCATCCGTATCATCTAAAACGAGAACTTCTTCTTCGTACTGACGTTTCGGGTTTTCGTAATCTTTTATGCTGTTATAAAAATTCATTCTCATTCTTTTAAACTTCTCCTATTTTGTCTGCCAGATTATCTATAGCATTAGGTTCCTGATAAATCAGTTCCACAAGTTCCACACTTTTGTTATTCATTTTAAGAATTTTGAAGTGATAATCTTCAAGATCAAACTCCTGGTTTTCTTCAGGAATTTCTTCAAGCTCATAAAGAATAAATCCTGCTAGTGAGTTGTACTCGCTTTCTTCGGAAAGAGGAAGTTTTTTAGGAAGGAATTCGTTGATTTCGTCCAAAGGCTGAGTGGCCTGCACCCAATAGGTATTGTCCGCTATTTTATCAACTATTTTTTCTTCATCATCTTCTTCATCCTGAATTTCTCCCACAAGTTCTTCCAGAATATCTTCGAGTGTAATAATTCCTTCTGTTCCACCAAATTCGTCGATAACAATAGCAATATGTTGTTTTTTAAGCTGGAAAGTCTTCAGTAAGTCTGAAACTTTTTTACTTTCCACCACGAAGAAGGCATCACGCATTAAATCTTTAAGGTCTTCATGATCCAGATCCCCTTTTCTCTTCACAAATTCTCTTATAATTTCCTTTGTGTAGAAAATTCCGATCACATTATCAATAGAATCAATATATACAGGAATACGTGAGTAACCGCTGTCCATTATTTTGTTGATAATATCATTGACATCTTCCTCAAAGTCTATGGAAGTAATATTCTGTCTTGGAACCATGATCTGCTTGGCAGAGTGATCTGTAAAATCAAATGCATTTTTGATGATCTCATAGTTCTCTTCTTCAATTTCTCCACTGTCTGCACTTTGCTTTACCAAAAGCTGAAGTTCTTCCGTAGAGTGAATTTCCTGTTCGGAAGCGGGATGAATTTTTACGAGTCTAAGGAAACCATTTGACATGGAATTCATCAACCAGATAAACGGTTTAAAAATCGTATAGAAAACTCTCAACGGAACCGCTGTTGCCATTGTCGTTGATTCAGATTTTCTGATAGCGATTGATTTTGGAATAAGCTCACCAAACACAATGTGCATGATGGTAATCAATACAAAACTTGTTACCACCGAAATGGTAGTAATGGTTGTCTGAGTCAGATTAATGCTCAAAGACGTGAAAATATTTTCGACAATATGATGCAGGGCACTTTCTCCTACCCAACCAAGGGCAAGGGATGCCAATGTAATTCCTAATTGTGTAGCGGAAAGATATTCATCAAGATGTTTGATGATATGTTCTGCCTGCTTAGCCATAGAGTTTCCTTCTGCAGCTTTTAACTGAATTTGTGAATAACGAACTTTAACAATTGAAAATTCTGCGGCTACGAAGAAGCCATTTAGTAAAACAAGAAATAAGGCCAGCAAAAGCCTGACTATGTCCGAGTCCATTTAGAGGTTGTATAAATTTTATTAGCTACAAAGATATGTAAAATAAAAATAACCTGCCTGAATCTGGGATTGATTATTTCGATGAAGGAATTTTCTTAATAAAATATGACTTGATATAATACAGCTATTTTTAAATAAAAAAAATAATTGGAACACCTACTCATTTTCTGATAAAAACGGAATTTTTGAATAGCCAATGGCTGTTTCAGCCCTTTATAAACACAAAAGCACCGAAATGATCGGTGCTTTTAATTGTATGATAAAATAATTCTTTATGAATTTTTCAAAGCTTCTGCTCCGGAAACAATTTCCAGGATTTCATTGGTAATTGCAGCCTGTCTTGCTTTGTTGTAGAAGATCACTAGATCATTCTTTAAAGCCTGAGCGTTGTCTGTTGCTTTGTGCATTGCCGTCATTCTCGCTCCGTGCTCAGATGCTACTGAATCTAAGATGGCTTTGAAAACCTGAGTTTTGATAGACTTTGGAATCAAATTGTCCAGGATTTCAGCTCTGTTAGGTTCAAAGATATAATCTGTTTCAACCTGTGGCTCAGTGTTTTCCGGCATTGAGATTGGAAGAAGCTGTTCTGTAGTTACTTCCTGAGTAGCTGCATTCACGAATTTGTTATAGATAACATAAACTTCGTCAAATTTACCTTCTTTGAAGCTTGTCATTACTCCTTCAGTGATATGAGCAACAGCATCAAAGTTCAGATTATCATATACAGTACTTCCGTTAGTATATACCGTACGGCTTTTTCTTACAGCATCATATACTTTTTTACCTACAGGAAGAACTTCAACCTCGTACTGGGCGTTGTTCTGAAACTGAAGGTTAAGCTCTTTTACGATAGAAGAGTTAAAAGCTCCCGCAAGACCTCTGTTTGAAGTAACAGCGATGAATAATACTCTTTTAACCTCTCTTTTCTGAGCATATACAGAAATCTGATCAGGATCAGAGCTAGAATTTACATTCTGGATAAGCTCCTGTAATTTTTCAGAATAAGGTCTTAACATTACGATTGCGTCCTGTGCTTTTTTAAGTTTCGCTGCGGAAACCATCTTCATAGCACGTGTAATCTGCATCGTAGATGAAATTGACGTAATTCTGCCTCGTATTTCTTTTAAGTTTGCCATTAATTTGGGTTCAAAGTTTAAGGTCTAAAGTTTAAGGTTTAAAACACTATATTTCAAACCTTAAACATTGAATTTTTTAGTTGTATTTAGAAGCTAAATCGTTAGCTGCCTGCTTAAGAACACCTGTAATATCGTTATCGATTTTTCCAGACTTAATAGCAGCCATTGTATCCGGGTGCTTAGATTTAAGGAACTCGATATATTCGTGTTGGAATTCTTTAATCTTGTTCAATGGAACGTTTCTCATTAAGTTTTCTGTTCCGGCGTATACGATCGCTACCTGACTTTCTACAGGAAGTGGTGCGTTTACCGGTTGCTTAAGGATTTCTACGTTTCTTTCTCCTTTAGAGATTACTGCTAAAGTAGAAGCATCAAGGTCAGAACCGAATTTAGCAAACGCTTCTAGTTCTTTATATTGAGCCTGGTCAAGCTTCAATGTACCAGATACTTTCTTCATTGATTTGATCTGAGCGTTACCTCCTACCCTTGATACAGAGATACCTACGTTGATTGCAGGACGAACCCCTGAGTTGAATAGATCAGACTCCAGGAAGATCTGTCCGTCTGTAATAGAGATTACGTTTGTAGGGATATAAGCAGAAACGTCACCAGCCTGAGTTTCGATAATCGGAAGGGCTGTTAATGAACCACCACCTTTTACAATTGGCTTAAGAGATTCTGGCAAATCGTTCATTTGCTTAGCAATTTCGTCATCAGCGATTACTTTTGCAGCTCTTTCCAATAGTCTTGAGTGAAGGTAGAAAACGTCTCCAGGGTAAGCTTCACGGCCCGGTGGTCTTCTCAATAGTAGAGAAAGCTCACGGTAAGCAACAGCTTGTTTAGATAAATCATCATAAACGATAAGTGCCGGTCTACCAGTGTCTCTGAAGAACTCACCGATAGAAGCTCCTGCCATTGCAGAGTATACCTGCATTGGAACCGGATCTGATGCGTTAGCTGCAACGATTACCGTATAAGCTAAAGCTCCTTTATCAGAAAGTGTTTTAACGATTTGTGCTACAGTAGAAGCTTTCTGACCGATAGCAACATATATACAATATACTGGTTTACCAGCATCAAAGAATTCTTTTTGGTTGATGATCGTATCGATAGCAACAGTAGTTTTACCTGTTTGTCTGTCACCAATGATAAGCTCTCTCTGACCTCTTCCTACAGGGATCATCGCATCAATTGCCACGATACCAGACTGTAAAGGCTCAGTTACCGGCTGTCTGAAGATAACTCCAGGAGCCTTTCTTTCCAATGGCATTTCGTATAAATCCCCAGTAATAGGACCTTTACCATCGATTGGGTTACCAAGAGTATCTACTACTCTTCCTAACATACCTTCTCCTACTTTGATAGAAGAGATTCTGTTTGTTCTTCTTACTGTATCACCTTCTTTTACTAATTTACTTTCACCAAGTAGAGCAACTCCCACGTTGTCTTCTTCAAGGTTAAGTACAATACCTTCTACATCACTAGAAAATTTCACCAACTCTCCGTATTGTACGTTTTCTAACCCGTATACACGAGCAATACCATCACCGATGGTTAAAACTGTACCTACTTCCTCAACGTTGGATTGAGTATCGAAGTTGGCCAATTGCTGTTTTAAGATCGCAGATACTTCTGCCGGATTTATTTCTGCCATTGTATGGTTGTTTTTCTTAATTTAATTGGAAATCTTTTTTAACTTGGTTCAATTTTGTCTTCACAGATGCATCTATCTGCTGGTCACCTACTCTCAGAACATATCCTCCAAGAATTTCAGGCTTCACATTTACTTTCAGATCAAAGTTTGAATCAGCATTTACAAGATTGGTAGATCTTAAAATCTGGTCAAGGTTTTCTTTTGAAAGCGGAGTTGCTGTTGTAAGTGTCACTCTCTGTATACCACTAAGGTCTTCAACTTTGTTGATGAATTCCTGAGCGATATTTTTCAATTGGTTTTCACGTCCGTGCTTAATAACCAATCTGATCAGGTTCTGAGAAGAAACAGATAAACCTTTGAAAATTTCGTTTGCTACTTCTATTTTCTTTTTAGAATCGATATAAGGAGTCATGAAAAATTTATTTAAGTCCGCAGACTCTTTCATGATCTTTACTACATCTTTCATTTCAGAAAATACAGTAGCCGTTTGACCTGATTCGTTGGTGAAGTCAAGTAAACCTTGTGCGTATCTTTTAGCTACTTTAGATGTAAGCATTCTTAGTTAAGGTTTGATTTGTTTAAATAATTTTGAACTAATTCGTTTTGAGCTTCGCTATTGTCCAGCTTTTGCTTCAAGATAGACTCAGCAATGTTTACAGATAAAGTACCGATTTGAGTTTTGATGTCTGCCATTGCAGCATTTTTCTCAGCGTTGATAGTCTGTTTAGCAGCTTCGATCATTTTGTCTCCTTCAGCTTTAGCAACATCTTTAGCTTCCCCTACGATTCTGTCTTTAATCTCTCTGGCTTCTTTAAGGATCGCATCTCTTTCGATTTTAGCTTCACGAATGATTCTTTCGTTATCCTCTTTTAAAGTTTCCATTTCTTTTCTAGCTAATTTAGCTTGATTAAGAGCGTCAACAATAGATGTTTCTCTGTCATTGATAGACTTTAAAATAGGTTTCCAAGCGAATTTACCTAACAAAAATAATAATGCTAGAAAAATAACAGACTGGATAATAAATAATCCTGATGAAAACTGATGAATTAATTCCATTATATAAATGTATAAATAATTATTACTTTTTTTAAAGAACCATTACCTGTAACCAACCGTCACAGATAATGGTCTGATTTTAATTAGTTTACTGCAAATAGAGCAGCAAACGCAACACCTTCTACAAGTGCAGCTGCGATAAGCATAGCTGTTTGGATTTTTCCAGATTGCTCAGGTTGTCTAGCGATAGCTTCAAGAGCAGCAGCTCCGATTTTACCAAGACCGATACCTACACCTAGTACTACGATACCAGCACCTACAATTTTAGGGATTTCCATAATATATAATTTTAAAAAATTTGTTTTACTTTAATTTATAATTTCAATTAGTGAGCTGCATGATGTTCGTGCTCGTGCTCTTCTACTGCCATTCCAATGAACAGCGCAGATAACATAGTAAAGATATAAGCCTGTAGGAATGCTACCAGTACTTCCAGTAAATAAATTACTAATGTTAAGAATGGGAATGCAACACCTGCGATAAAATTCTTGAATACGTAAATCAATCCGATCAAACTCATTACTACAATGTGTCCTGCTGTCATGTTAGCGAAAAGTCGGATCATCAATGCGAATGGCTTAGTGATTGTTCCTAATAATTCGATTGGAAGCATGATCAACTTCATCGGAACCGGTACTCCTGGCATCCAGAAGATATGTTTCCAGTAATCTTTGTTCGCTGAGAATGTCGTAATCAAATACGTAAGAATAGCCAGGAAGAATGTCATTGTAATATTACCTGTAACATTAATTCCGAAAGGCATTAATCCAAGAACGTTAAGGAAAAGAATAAAGAAAAACACTGTTAATAAATACCCCATGAATCTCTTATACTTATGTCCGATATTAGGAATAGCAACTTCGTCTCTTACAAAGATAATTAATGGTTCTAAGAATCTTGCCGCTCCTGTAGGAACTGCTGACTTCTTATAAGATTTAGCCATTCCAACAAATAATACAAACATAAAGATTGACACTAATAAAATAATCAATACACTTTTTGTAATAGAAAGGTCTAAAGGTTTCACGTTAGTTGGATGACCGTCTTCACCAAGTGTTAAAGTTCCAGCTGCATCAGTCTTATAGATTTTCTCATGGTGCAACACATAAAAAGAACCATCCACTTCAGTAGGCTCACCATGCATAAACCCTTCTTTGTTACTCATGAAAGAGTGAAAACCGTTATCATAGATAATAACAGGAAGAGGGAAACCGATGTGGTGACCATCTTTATCAACCATCAATGTGAAATCATGTGCATCTAATAAGTGATGATCGATGAACTCCTTGTTTTCTTTGCTTACTTTGTCTTTCTCTGAAAGCTCTTGAGCAGGAGCTGCCCCAGCAGTAGCTTCACCATGCTGTGCAGACACTAAGTTTAATACAAAAATACTGTAGAATAAAACTGCGAATTTCTTAAACATTGATAGGTTTTTTTCGTTGTGCAAAAATATGATATTTTTTCTAGTTTCAATAAATAATTTTACTGTTTTTTATCATGATTAATCAGCTTGATGGCATAGTATGTAAGCAGTGCTGTCAGGACAAAATAAGGCATGATAAAATGGAATTTGTAGCCGGGAATCACTTCAAAGTTCAGTTTTTTTCTGATTAAGTACATCAAACCGAATTTTAAAAGGATCAAACCAATAACAGACAATCCTAAAAATTCCGGTGCTACTCTATTGATTAAGATAATAAGGGTGATCATCATCATAAACATGACACTTAAAAAAAGGTAAAATTTAATGATCACTATCTCATCCAGGTGAAAAACAAATTTCCATAGGGAAAAATGCACCAGGAAGGTCAGAAAGAATAAAACGACAACAAGAATATTGGGATTAATTTTCATTCTATATTTTAATTGATCGCAAAAATAGACTTTTTCTATCGTATTATACTATGATTTGATATTTATCATTTTTTCTTCTTTGTAATAATATTACGTATATATATAATATTACGTGTTCAAACACTTTGGATATCCTAAAAATTCCTTATTTTTGCAAACCTATAATTTACAATAAATATGTTTAATAGTTTACAGGATAAATTAGACAAGGCATTACACAATATTTCCGGAAGAGGAAAAATTACTGAAATCAATGTGGCGGAAACCGTAAAGGAGATCCGTAGAGCATTGGTAGATGCCGACGTTAACTATAAAGTTGCGAAAGATCTTACAAAGAGAGTTCAGGATAAAGCATTAGGAGAAAACGTTCTTACTTCCCTTACTCCGGGACAGCTGATGACGAAAATTGTTCATGATGAACTGGTAGACCTAATGGGAGGTTCTCAGGAAGGAATCAATCTTTCAGGAAAACCTACTGTAATCCTTATTGCCGGTCTTCAGGGATCTGGTAAGACGACTTTCTCAGGAAAACTTGCTAATTATTTACAGACAAAAAGAAATAAAAAACCATTATTGGTAGCATGTGACGTATATCGTCCTGCAGCAATTGACCAGCTGAAAGTATTGGGTGGACAGATCAAAGTTCCTGTTTATACCGAAGAAGGCGCTACCAATCCATCTACTATTGCTGAAAACGCTATCAATTTCGCAAAATCAAACGGTCATGATGTTGTGATTGTGGATACGGCAGGTCGTTTAGCTATTGATGAGCAGATGATGAACGAGATCAAATCCGTACATTATTTCATCAAACCTCAGGAAACACTTTTCGTAGTAGACTCCATGACAGGTCAGGATGCTGTGAATACAGCAAAGGCATTCAACGATGCTTTGAACTTTGACGGAGTTGTTTTAACGAAACTAGATGGTGATACTCGTGGTGGAGCGGCTTTAACGATCCGTTCTGTTGTTGAAAAACCAATCAAGTTTATCTCTACAGGAGAAAAAATGGAAGCTTTGGATCTTTTCTATCCGGAAAGAATGGCAGACAGAATCCTGGGAATGGGAGACGTTGTTTCCTTAGTAGAAAGAGCTCAGGAGCAGTTTGACGAAGAAGAAGCTAAAAAACTTCATAAAAAAATTGCTAAAAACGAGTTCGGTTTTGACGATTTCCTTAAGCAGATCAATCAAATCAAGAAAATGGGTAACATGAAGGATTTGATGGGAATGATTCCTGGAGTTGGAAAAGCGATTAAAGACGTAGAAATCAGTGATGATGCATTCAAGCATATTGAAGCGATCATCTACTCTATGACTCCTGAAGAAAGAAGAAGACCTTCTATCATCAATACACAGAGAAAAGGAAGAATTGCTAAAGGTTCCGGAAGAAAAATCGAAGATGTGAACCAATTGATGAAACAGTTCGATCAGATGGGTAAAATGATGAAGATGATGCAGGGACCTCAAGGAAAGCAAATGATGCAGATGATGAGCAAAATGCCGAATATGCCTGGAATGGGTGGAATGTTTGGAAAATAAGAAAATCAAAAATCATTCATAAAAAAACTCTCAGAATTTCTGAGAGTTTTTTGTTTTTATATTGGGATCTGTTTATTTAAACTTGTATCCTACGCCTAACTGAAAGAAATTCATTTTTAAAGTTTCACCATCCACTGGATTTTTGATCATATTGGTAAGACCGAAACTATAACGTGCATCCACAAATAATCCTTTATAAATTGCGTAATCTGCTCCTAAGAACAAACCAAAGTCTGTAGACTTCAACGTATCATTCAAATATCTTTCTACATAACGCTCTCCTTCTCTGATTCCTGAAGGATCTGCCATACCTGCATTTGGGCCGCTCATTTCAAATTTCACCTTGTTACTGGTCTTAAAACTCACGTATGGACCTGCATAAATTCCTAATTCAGGGGTTGCATAATATCTTGCAGACACAGGAATTACAATTCTGTTAAGGTTCATTTTTTCAGTTACGGTAATACCCGACATTGAAACCTCTGCTTTTCCTCCAAGGTTAGCATATTCTACCTCTCCCTGAATGGCAAATTTGTTGTTGAATTTATGCTCAACCAAACCTCCGATATAAAAGCCTGATTTGGATTTCAAACCTCCTTCTATTCCTCCCATTTCAAAATCATTTTCATTGGAATTCAGTTTTGATAAGGCATAACCGGCCTTTACCCCGAATGTCGTCTGCGCATTTAAGCCTGTAAATAAAGCAATCGCTGATGCTAATAAGATTTTTTTCATGATTATTATTAATTAGTTTTATAGTAAAGAAGCCCTAAGACATCTATCTCAGGGCTAATATATCTATTTTATTTATTATTTTGCAAATACATATTTAACTCCAAAAGCCACGGAAGTCAAACTGATTCCAAATTTGTAATCATCAGTTCTTTTTGCCCCGTCAATATCTCTTTTGTGAGTATTGTACCCGAATTCTCCTATTGTAGCTTCAATTGACCAGTTCTTAGTCAGGAAATAGTCCAGACCTGGTTTAATATTGACTCCAATATTGGTATAGTTATTTTCGCTGTTCAAGGCAGCTGTAAGTAAAGGGTCTGCATCGTTAATATTACTTTTTGCATTCATTTTTTCCTTACCAAACTCCAATGGAACCTGTAACTGTCCGAAGATGTATAATTTATCAGACAAAGTCCAGTATTTTCTCACGAATGGAGCTACCACAAAAGCATTATCTGTATATTTAACTTCAAATGCATTACTTATGGCAGGATTTCCCAATTTGTATTTTGTAACAGCACTTTTATAGCCTATACCAAGTCCCACGGCTAGATTATTAGTAACGAAATACCCTGCTGTAGGAAGGATTCTGATCACATCATCCTTTATATTGGTTTCAAATTCGTTTTTCTCATTGTGATAATATCCTACCTGACCTGAAAGATAAGAAGTTCCTTTTGCAATCTGTGCATTAGATAAACCGAAAAGCGCCACAGCACCCATCAATACGATTTTTTTCATGATTATTATATTAGTTTTGTATAGCAAAAAAGCCCTAAGAGTTTCTCAGGGCTTTCTTGCTATATGCTTTGTTTATTATTTTGCAAATACATATTTAACTCCGAAAGTTACAGAAGATAAATTCAATCCGAAGTTGTAGTTGTTTGTAGCATCACCATCTTTTGGCTTGTAGTTGCTATAACCGAACTCACCGATAGTAGCTTCGATAGACCAGTTTTTGTTTAAGAAATAATCTAAACCTGGCTTAACAGTTACACCGATTTGAGTGTATTTAGCTTCAGTAGAAGTAGAGTTAGAAATTGTAGTGTTTCCAGCTGTAGTTACAGAGCTGTTTTCATTTTCAGTTTTTCCAAACTGCATTGGAACTGCTAATTGTCCGAAGATATACAACTTGTCAGACAAAGTCCAGTATTTTCTTACGAATGGAGCAACAACGAAAGCTGGTTGCTTAATTACATTTTCGCTTACAGTTGTAGCGTTTCCGATAGTTGTAGTCGTAGTAGTTGTAGTTTTTTCAGTTTGGTATCCTACACCTAATCCGATTGCTAAGTTAGTGTTAACGAAATATCCAACTGTAGGTAATACGTTGAAGTTTTCAGTTTTAAGGTTACCGTTGTTAGTTTCTACTTGAGAATAACCAACAGATCCTGATAAATATGTAGTTCCTTTAGCAATCTGAGCGTTTGACAAACCGAAAAGTGCAACAGCACCCGCTAATAATATTTTTTTCATTTTAAAAAATTTTAATACTTTCTGAGGGCAAATTTACAGTGGTCACCACTAATATTAAAATTTGTTAATGTGATTAATATCATTGTTAAAATTTAAGGTTTTGTAAAAATAAATCATAGTTAAGAGATGTTATTGAGTTTTTCACAATATTATGAATAAAAAAAT
The DNA here is from genome assembly GCF_018924625.1 of Chryseobacterium sp. PCH239. Classification (NCBI taxonomy): domain Bacteria; kingdom Pseudomonadati; phylum Bacteroidota; class Flavobacteriia; order Flavobacteriales; family Weeksellaceae; genus Chryseobacterium; species Chryseobacterium sp. PCH239. The sequence continues at coordinate 416,450 of NZ_CP073027.1, read as the reverse complement.
TATTTTTTTTCAACAACACTCAAATATATTTACTTTTTTAAATTTTCTGATTTTTTCTAAAACCTCATGAATCCTGGAAAAATGATAAAATTAATTAACCTAAATTACTAATTTTAAAGTTATTAACTCTTAAAATTTAAACAATCGTTTATTATTTAAGACTATTTTCACATATTTCTAATCGTTATACATCCACTCTATTAAAAATTTCTGATCAGAAATCCGTATAGTCTATATATAAGTAATCAAAAAACTCCGGCCTTTGGCCGGAGTTTTCATATGCAATTGCTTTTTCTTATTTCAAGAAGAAGTTATAACCAATGTTAACAGCTCCTACATTCCAGCTATAGCTTCCCCATCCCGGTAGGTCACGCTTATTGCTGATAGATTGGTAACCGATGTACAACTCCCCTTTAGACATTTGATATCCAAATTTAGGCTGTGCATAGAAACCGCCATCTACTCCATCCTTTGTAGAAATACCATATCCAAGATCTAACCCTACAAAGATTGGAGCTCCTTTAAATCTATATTTCCCGGAAACAGCTACAGGAACAAATCCGAAATCATCAAAGTGATCTTTTCCGAAGAAATGAGAATATCCTGTGGTTACCCCAAGGTCAAGACCTTTAGCAATATTCCACATATAAGCTGCATCTACTCCTAATGTAAACGAAGATACATCACTTGCATCTGATACGGGAACACCAATATGTCCACCGATTTTAAAACCTTCCTGCGCCTGAGCAGCACCTCCTAAAAGTGCAAAAGCACCTAGTAATAATAGTTTTTTCATTTTTTTAGTAGCTTTGAATTACTGTGCAAAAGTACTAATTATTTTTATCATCAGAATAAACTGCCCTATAACAGGAAAAGCAGAACAAAATTTGTCCTGCTTTATATTATTAATTGGTTCTAAAATTTCAGAATTAGTTTCCTCCGAATTTGAAACCTACACCCACCTGAGCAAAGCTGTTTTTTACAGATCCTCCGCTGTTGTCATTGGATAGGTTGGATACTCCTAAACTGTATCTTGCATCAAAGAAAAGTCCGTTTTCCAGCATATATTCAACACCTAAGAACGGAGCAAGGTTCAATGATTTGATATCTTTTTTAATATCTACATCACCGCCTTCACCTTCCATTTCTACATCAAGGAAATCTGAACCGATGACAGTCTTTTGTTTAGCGGTAAGAATGATTCCTACATTAACACCTGCAGCTACAGAGAAACCTTCTGTAATAAAGTATTTTGCAGAAACAGGAACTAAAAGAGTCCCGAAAGTTACTTTAGTAGACTCCCCAAAATACATTCCTCCAGCGTTTACTCCGTCAATCTTTTCTTTAGCTCCAAGCGGTGAATACAAAACCTCTCCCTGAACAGCAAAGTTATCATTGAATTTGTACTCAGCCATTCCACCGATATAGAAGGTATATTTAGGAGACATTTTTCTTCCGTCAAGATCATCTTGCTTATCGTCTAGTTTAATAGTAGACATTGCGAAACCGGCTTTTGGACCAAATCGAAATTCCTGTGCGTTGGCACAAATTCCCATAGCAGCGACCGCTGCAACAAGTAAAAGTTTTTTCATGTTTAGTTAGTTTTACATTTAAGGTGTGCAAAACTAACTATTTTTTTCAAATTAACAAATTTTAACCGACTTATTTAAGGTTAATAAAAGGTTAATGGAAACTTTTACTCATTTTTATTAGTCGTTTCTTAGTCTTTTCTCTTCGTCGTTATAAGCAAGGATAATCTTTCTTACTACAGGGTGTCTTACCACATCTTCTTCTGTAAGATGTACAAATCCGATTTCTTTTACCCCATTTAAAATTCTCATGGCCTCTTTCAATCCGGATTGTTGATTTTTCGGAAGGTCAATCTGGCTTGGATCTCCTGTGATAATGAACTTGGCATTCATTCCCATTCTGGTAAGGAACATTTTCATCTGAGCATGGGTGGTGTTCTGTGCTTCATCAAGAATCACAAAAGCATCATCCAGTGTACGCCCTCTCATGAAGGCCAATGGTGCCACTTCAATTACTTTCTTCTCCATGAAACCTTCCAGTTTCTCATGCGGAATCATATCACGAAGCGCATCATACAAAGGTTGTAAATATGGATCCAGCTTTTCTTTAAGATCACCTGGAAGAAATCCCAGACTCTCCCCTGCTTCTACAGCCGGTCTTGTCAGGATAATTCTTTTTACTTCTTTATCTCTCAAAGCTCTTGCTGCCAACGCAACGCTGGTATATGTTTTTCCTGTACCTGCAGGTCCAATGGCGAAAACCATGTCCTTTTTCTCCGTTTCCTTTACAAGCTTTTTAAGATTGGTCGTCTTAGCTTTAATAACTTTTCCGTTGACTCCTTTTACAATGATATCCTGATCGAATACCAGTTGCTTCTCATTTTCGTCTTTAATATTCAATATATTTTCAACATCTTTCAGCCCTATTGAATTGTTTTTGGAGATAAAACTTACAATATCATCCAGTTTTTGTTTCAGTATGTCTAAAGCTTCCTGATTTCCCATGGCAAAGATAAAATGATCTCTTCCTGTAATTTTAATGGTTGGAAAGCTTGATTTTATTAAGTTGAAATATTGGTTATTAACTCCATAGAAGATTTTCGCATCGATATCTTCCAAATCATATGTTAATTCAAACATGCAGTATTTTTATTTTTAGATTTTAAAATTAAAGCTTTTTTTCAAATTTATATCAAATTCTTTTCAACAATCTTTCGGGCTTTCTTTTTATTTTAAATAACTTTGCAATACTACACTATTCTATAAATTGCTCATGTCAATTATTACCCTTACTTCGGATTTCGGAAATTTAGATTACAGAGTTGCTGCTGTGAAAGGCAAAATTCTGTCTCTAAACCCTGAGGTTAATATTATTGATATCACCCACGAAATCCAGGCATTCAATCTTATACAGACTTCATATATTGTAAGAAATGCTTATAAATATTTTCCCAAAGGAAGCATTCACATTCTTTCCGTAGACAGTTTTTACAGCAAATCAAGAAAGAATATCCTCTATAAAGCAGACGGATCTTACTTCCTGGCGGCAGACAACGGCCTTTTGAGCCTTATATTTTTTGATATTAAACCGGAAGCCATCTACGAACTTACGCTGAACAATCGTTTTGATGACGTTATCAACTTTACTTCTACAGACATTTTTGTTCCTGCAGCAGTGCATCTTGCCAATGGCGGACTTCCTGAAGTCATAGGAAGGAAAATAAGCACCGCAAAACAACTTATGTTTCCACGAGCGGTTTATAATGAATCGGAAGGGATGATTATTGGTGAAGTGACTTATATTGATAATTTCGGAAATATAATATCAAATATCAATAAAGATTTTTTTGAGAACATCAGTAAAGGTTACAACAGTTTTACCATAAAATTCAGAAATCTAAGCCTTTCAAGAATATTTTCCAGCCATACAGAAGTTGTTTCAGACTGGAAAAGGGAGACCGAATTCCACGGACAGTCTGCGGCAATATTCAATGATAGTCAGTTATTGGAGCTTACCATCTACAAAGGAAGCAAGAAAAACGGCGCTAAAAGCCTGTTTGGACTGAATGTGGGAGAAAATATTTATATTGAATTCAGCTAAGATTATATATTTCTTAAAAAAACCGATTTTTTTATATATTTGTCAAAATCTAAAAATCAAAAATGGCAGAATACAAATTATTGCTTCCTTCCATGGGAGAAGGGGTTATGGAAGCGACAATTATCACTTGGTTATTCAATGAAGGTGATAACGTAAAGGAGGATGACTCCGTAGTAGAAATTGCAACAGATAAAGTAGATTCAGACGTACCGACACCAGTTTCGGGGAAAATTGTAAAAATTTTAAAGCAAAAAGATGAAGTTGCAAAAGTAGGTGAAGCCATTGCTATTTTAGAAATTGAAGGAGAAGGCGCAGCTTCAGAAGAAGTAAAAACTGAAACTCCGGCGGCTACTCCGGATGCTGAAACTTTAAAAACGATTGAAGAGCCTCTACAGACAGTAGCTGCTTCAAACGTAGAATTCTCAGGAGATCTTTATCTGTCTCCACTTGTAAAATCTATCGCACAACAGGAAAATATTTCTGAAACTGAACTGAAATCTATCAAAGGAAGCGGTTTAGAAGGAAGAATTACCAAAGAAGATATATTAGCATATGTTGCTAACAGAGGAAGCAAGCCAGCTCAGCAGGCTGCTCCGGTACAGACAGCTTCAGCTCCACAACCGGCAGTATCAGCTCCGGCAGCTACTATTCCGGTAAGTGCAGGTGATGAGATCATTCCAATGGACAGAATGAGAAAGATCATCGCTGAAAACATGGTGAAAGCAAAACAAATTGCTCCACACGTTACTTCTTTCATTGAAACAGACGTTACCAACGTTGTAAAATGGAGAAATAAAAACAAAGCTGTATTCGAAAAACGTGAAGGTGAAAAACTGACTTTCATGCCTATTTTCGTAAAAGCGGTAGTGAAGGCAATCCAGGATTTCCCAATGATCAATGTTTCTGTAAATGGTGAAAACATCATCAAAAAGAAAAACATCAACATCGGTATGGCTACTGCCCTTCCGGACGGAAACCTTATCGTTCCAGTTATCAAAAATGCAGATCAGTTATCTCTTTCAGGGCTTGCAAAAGCAATCAATGATTTAGCTTACAGAGCAAGAAACAAGAAATTGAGACCAGAGGATACTCAAGGGGCAACTTATACAATTTCTAACGTAGGAAGCTTCGGAAACCTTATGGGTACACCGATCATTCCTCAGCCTCAGGTAGCTATTTTAGCCATCGGAGCAATCGTTAAGAAGCCTGCAGTTCTTGAAACAGCTGACGGAGATGTAATTGCGATCAGAAACTTAATGTTCATGTCTCACTCTTATGACCACAGAGTGGTAGACGGTTCCCTAGGAGGAATGATGCTTAAGCATGTTCACGACTACCTTGAAAACTGGGATCTGAACACAGAAATATAAGTAATAAAATAATCAGTAATAAGTAATTTTACTTATTGTTGATCACATAAAATGAAAACCTTCGGTTAAATTCGAAGGTTTTTTGTTTTTTTACTACTTAAGCTTAACAACGTCCTAAACACTAAATATCTCATTGAATAAATACCAAATATTCAACAAAATTAATAATTACCTATCAAATCATCAATTGTTTAAATATTTATATACTGTACTAACTTTTTTGGAAATTAGATTGATTAGCATTATTTTTAAACAAAATATTATTGAGAAAAATGGATCCGGATTACAGGAAATATGATGTCACAAGGTTTTTTGATTTCACAGAACAGGATGAAAAACTCATTACTGAAATCTATGATCTGCTTTCTCTATCGTACGATACTACTGTCATTGATGTCAAAGAGTCCCCATATGAAAAGTTCAGCTCTTTTGATATGTATCCGTTATTTATTCCACGTATCTGTTACCTGGTGAAGGATATGAATAACAGCAATAACTCTTTCTATCTTTTTATCGTCAGTAAAGTGGGAATAAATTCCAAAGGCGGACGTTTAGATCGTAAATATGACACTATCCAGCTTTGGGGATTAAAAAAGCTTGAAGAAGATTTTGGGTATATTTCCATTAATAAAAAGAAGCTAATGGATAAGATTGCAGGAATCTTCAACAGTTTCTCTATTAATTTTAAAGATCCTGACTTTAAAGATTTTTATGTCGTGGGAAGTGATTCATTTAAAACCATGAGCTTTTTAACCCAAAAAAGAAAAGAAACAATAAAAAGCTTCTCTGATGAAGGCTTTAAGCTTGAAGTCAGAAACAGCATTTTAAGTTTTGGTATACCTGATATTCTTACGGTTGAAAATGCTGAAATCACCTCAAAGTTTTTAAACGAAATATAATTACCAAAATTTACCGTAATTTCATCCCTCAAAACCTGCAGATGCTGAAAATTTTTGCCCTCATAAAAAGATCCCTCAAAAATTCTTTCGACAATATCCGGAATGAACAGCTTAAGCATAATCTGCTTCAGGCCATTCCCTTTTGGATAGGATCTGTCATAACAGGCTTTTTTGCTGTGATGTACGCACAGGTATTTGCATGGGGCGAACATCTGATGAATTTCATTTTCGACTGGCACGCATGGATGATCTTTATTATTGCACCTGTTGGATTTGTACTTTCCTGGTGGCTGGTGAAAGAATTTGCTCCCAATGCCAAAGGAAGCGGGATTCCTCAGGTGATGGCGGCTGTAGAACTGGCCAATCCGAAAGAACATAGGAAAATCCGGAATCTTTTAAGTATTAAGATTATATTTTTCAAAATCCTTTCCTCCGTAATTCTGGTCATCGGAGGAGGTGCTGTAGGACGTGAAGGCCCTACCATTCAGATTGCGGGTTCAGTTTTCAGAAAAGTGAATGAATACCTTCCCGAATGGTGGCCAAAGATTTCCAAAAAAAATATGATTATGACGGGAGCGGCAGCAGGACTTGCTGCAGCGTTCAATACTCCGTTGGGAGGAATTGTTTTCGCTGTGGAAGAGCTGTCAAAAACCCATATCAATTACTTCAAAACAGCCTTGTTTACGGCGGTAATCATTGCAGGTCTTACAGCACAAACATTGGCAGGGTCTTATTTATATCTGGGATATCCGAAGACCAATGATGTTTCCTTAATGGTTATGCTTCCGATCATACTAGTTGCTGCTACTGCTGGCATTATGGCCAGCCAGCTATCTGTTACCATGCTTAAAATCAATAGCTGGAAGAAGAAAAAACTGAAAACAGATAAGGCCAATGTGATATTCCTGGTAATTTGTGCATTAATTATTGCTTCGATTGCTTATTTTATCAACAGAGAAATTCTGGGTTCGGGAAAAGAAATTATGGAGCGTGTCCTTTTTACCAAAGATAAGCACGAAGACTGGTATGTTCCCATTCTGAGAATGCTGGGGCCTGCCCTTTCCTTTACTTCCGGAGGTGCCGGCGGAATTTTTGCTCCGGCTCTTACTGCGGGAGCAAGTATAGGTTCTGTTATTTCAGGAATTATTCATTTAACACCCAACGAAACCAATGTGGTGATTCTGGCAGGAATGGTTGCTTTTCTTACCGGCATAACAAGGGCTCCGTTTACTTCAGCCATTATTGTACTGGAAATGACGGACAGACATTCCCTGATATTCCATCTGATGCTTGCCGGAATGATCTCTTCTATTGCTTCCATCCTGGTAAGCAGACATTCTTTGTATGATGTTTTGAAGGTGAATTTTTTGACGGAAATAAGAAACCAGGATGAACAGAATGCTGGAATTCATAGCAAAGGAGAATAATTAATCTCAGGAATCATCAACTATTTCACAGATCTCTTGCATATAAGAAATATATTTTCTACTTTTGCACCTCGAAATAATTAACAAATTTTTTAACATTATGAACAATTACGAAACTGTTTTCATTTTAACTCCCGTTCTATCTGAGGCACAGGTAGAGGAAGCAGTGAACAAGTATGTAGATCTAATCAAAGAAAAGAACTGCGAAATCGTTGCTAAAGAAAACTGGGGATTAAAAAAATTAGCTTACCCAATTCAATTGAAAAAGAATGGGTTCTATACTTTAATCGAATTTAAAGGAGAAGGTACTGTAGTTGCTGATTTAGAATTAGCATTTAAGCGTGACGAAAGAGTAATCCGTTACCTTACTACAAAACTTGACAAGCACGCTGTAGAGTACGCTGTAACAAGAAGAGCTAAAGTAAAAGCAGCTAAAGCTTAATTATTAACCCTATTTTTTAAAAAAGACAAGACATGGCAATAGATGAAATGGCTAAACAAGCCTCAGCAGGAGGAGAATCAGAAGTAAAATTCCTTACTCCACTTGATATCAATACAAAATCTGAAAAGAAATATTGTAGATTCAAAAAATACGGAATTAAGCACGTTGATTACAAAGATGCTGATTTCTTATTACAATTTGTAAACGAGCAAGGTAAAATTTTACCAAGAAGATACACCGGAACTTCTTTAAAATACCAAAGAAAAGTTTCTGCTGCTATCAAAAGAGCAAGACACCTTGCTTTACTACCATACGTAGCTGACTTATTGAAATAAGACAAAAATAAATAAGAGAAGAGGTTTTTCCTCTTCTTTTGTTGCTGAATACATCATTAATTCTAACTTGATTTTAGATACAACCTAAAATCTTAAAAAGGACAACAACAATGGAAATTATCCTAAAAAAAGACGTAGAAAACTTAGGACTTGAGTTTGATACAGTAAACGTAAAGCCAGGTTATGCTAGAAACTTCTTAATTCCTCAAGGAATTGCTCTTTTAGCTACGCCTAAAAACAAAGCTGCTTTAGAAGCTACATTAGAAGCTAGAAAAGAAGAAGAAGCTAAATTAATCGCTGCTGCTAACGCTGTAGTTGAGCAATTGAAGAAAACTTCTATCACGATCCCTGCAAAAGTAGGTGCTGGTGACAAATTATTCGGATCTATCAACAATGCTGATCTATCTGCTGCTTTAGAAAAAGCTGGTGTTTCTGTAGAGAAAAAATACATCAAAATTCCTGGTAACACGATCAAGAGAACTGGTAAATTCGCAGCTCTTATCAGACTTCACAGAAATGTTGAGTACAACTACGAGTTTGATATCGTATCTGATGCTCCAGTGGAAGCAGCTCCTAAAAAAGAAGAAGCTAAAACTGAAGAAGCTTAATAAGCAACTGAGAATTTCTCACAATACAAGACCACTTCAATTTATTGAGGTGGTTTTTCTTTTGTATAGGGTGACTTTGAAGTAAGATTGATATTAACTACCCCGTCTTTTTGCTTTGCAAAAATCCACCCCTTCAGGGAAGGGGAATATAGGAAATCTTAACAGCTATTACTCGTTAAATTATATTTTTAACAACCTGTACGAAGAACAGGTAGGAAAATCTATTCCACACTATAAACCGTTACCTCACACCCCGTAACCCGAATCTCAAACTCTCAACCCCTCCAACTCACTACTTATCCCCTCTCAATTTATGCTGATATTCCGTAGGGGCCATTCCAATTACCTTTTGAAGATATTACTAAAAGACGAGAGGCTGTTGTACCCTACCATCATGGCAATCTCATACATATTGTATTTTCCTTCCAGCATCAGCTCAAGGGAACGGGTAATTCTCAACGCTCTCAGAAAGCGAACGTAATTCATGCCCAGAATCTCTTTAAATTTCCTGGAAAGGGTTCTTGTACTCATACCAAATTCTTTTGCCGTAGATTCAATCGTAAGAGGCTTCTCAAGGTTAGCATGAATATATCTTGCAATCTTCAGCAATGTTTCATCTTTTGGGAAAGGATGCTGTATCGGAAATGCCAGATGTTTATGTTTCTTTTCCTGCAAAACTCCTTTAAGAGCTTTGAGAAAATAATATTTTGAGGTATCATTTTTTGTGATTTTCCCATCCCAGTCTTTAGTATAGAAAATCATTTCCCTAAGGAGATTATTGACGGAATAAATATTGATTTCATCAAAAAAGCCACTTTCATTCTCTTCTTTTTTAAAATAAAAGTTATACAAATCAACCTTTGGACTGGTAGAAAAATATAATGTGGTGTACCGGCAGGAATCCACATAAAGCATCTGGCAGGAAGATACCAGTGTTTCTGATCCGTAAAAACATGCACAATACCGCCTTCTGCATAGACTAATTGTGCTGAACTGTGATAATGAATCTCTGTGGTTACATTTCCGGTAAGGACATGATAAACGTAAAATTCGGCATCATCTTCTTCTACCGCTTTAAAATGGCTGTCGTTCATTCCATAAAGGTAAGAAGAATTTCCAAATTGGCGTAAATGAGCAAATCTTTTTCTGTTTTCACAAATAGGGTCTGTGGCTTCTCACCGTAACTTTGCTGCATCAAAATCATTTTAGCAAAAATCCTTTAATTAATTTATGAATATCATATTGAACGCATGCCGGTATATGTGCATTGCGTTGTGCTTATTATTGAGCAGTTTTTTACATTCACAGATGATCGATTACCAGCATCTCGGCTTAAAGCAAGCTATAGAGATTGGTTTGAAAAACAACAAAAACATACAGATCAGTCATCTGAAACAGGAAATGTCCGTTACCAAAGAGAAAGATCTCAAGATGGAGAAACTCCCGGACATTGAATTTCATACAAGCTATAATCAGATAACCAACCTTTTCCAGCATCAGAATGGTGTATTTAATAAAGCCACCAAGTATGATGTAATCAATGGAATGTATGATTTTACATTATCAGCATCGATCCCGGTTTATATGGGAGGAAAAATTAAAAATACAGAAAAGAAAGCGGCTATTGACACTGAAATTTCTGCTTTAAAAACCCATCTCGATGAGAGACAGCTTAAAATGACCATTATTACTGCTTTTCTACAGATCCATCATTTAAAAGAGCAGCAGAGTCTGATTAATGATAAAATGAAGGAAGATTCTGTAAACATCAAGCAGGTAAAAGCTTTGAAAGCTAATGGTGTTGTAACGGTCAATGAAGTCTTAAGAACATCACTTCAGTTGTCCAATCACAAAATGAGCTGGACGGAACTGGATAATGATATTCAGATCGCAGAACACAAACTGAAAACAATTCTTTCGCTTCCTGAAAATCAGGAAATACATGTCAACACAGAAGATCTTATTTCAGACAATGTTGCCATTCCTTATGTTGATGAGCTTACAGAAACTGCTTTAAACAAAAATGAGTCTGTTGAAATTACCCATAAGAATCTTTCCCTGAAAGAATTGGATCAAAAGATTACCAAAGCTAATTATTTACCTAAAATTACAGCTGGCGGTGAATATTTTTTAAATATCCGAATATGATGTTCTTTCCTCCCGAACCCTATGCATATCGTCTGGGAATGGTAGGGGTAAATCTTACCTATCCTATCGAGAATCTGTACAAAAATAAATACAGAATGCAGGAAGCACGGGAAAATATTGATCTTGCCAAACTTCAGATTGAAGAAAATGAGGAAAATGTAAGACACAATGTTTATGAGGCTTATAAAAAGTTTGAAGAGACAGACCAGAAGGTAAAAATTGCTGAAGAAGCAATTAATCAGGCTAAAGAAAACTATCGTATTGTAAGAACAAAGTATGCCAATAAGCTTAGCCTTATTACTGAACTGATAGATGCAGACAATACGTATCTGGAAGCTGAATCTAATCTTATTTCCGTAAAAATTAACCGACAACTTAAATATTACCAACTCCAATATACAATTGGGAACTTATAAAAACTATGGCACAGAAACAATTGACACAAAAAGAAAAAAGAATCAACAAGTCCATTACTTTACTGGCCTGGATCCTGATCATCAGTGGAATCACAGGAATGGTAAGCTTTTATCTTTTTTCGAGAAAAAATGTGACGACGAATGATGCGCAGATCGAGCAATATATTACGCCTGTATCCAGTAAGGTTTCAGGGTTTATCAAAACGATAAAGTTTAACGAAAACCAGTTTGTACATAAAGGTGATACATTAATCGTCATTGACAACAGAGAGTTTGTGAATCAGGTACATATGGCTGAGGCCAATCTTCACGCTAACACTGCAACCATCAGTACTATCGAAAGCGGTGTCAGCACCAAAGAAAGTGATACAAAGATTATTGATGCTAAAATTGCTTCAGCAAAAATTGACATCTGGAGAACAGAACAGGATTACAAAAGATATAAAAACCTGTTAACAGAAGATGCGGCCACAGAACAGGAATTTGAAAATGTAAAGGCTTCTTATGAACAGTCAAAAGCCAATCTTTTGGCATTGGAACAGCAGAAAAATGCAGTAAAAGCCGGAGCGAACGAACAACAAACCAAAGTTGCCCCTGTAAAAAGCCAGATCCAGCAGAGTTCTGCCAGTCTTAACAATGCGAAGCTTTATCTTTCTTATACGGTAATTACGGCTCCTTATGACGGATGGGTAGGAAAGAAGACCATTCAGGAAGGGCAATTGATTAAAGAAGGTCAGGCCTTGGTACAGATTGTCAGCAAAGAGAAATGGATCATTGCCAATTACAAAGAAACACAACTTGGACAGATTGACCAGAGTAAGGAAGTAATTATTACTGCGGATGCTTATCCCGATGTTGAGTTTAAAGGGAAAATTCTTTCCGTTTCTCCTGCATCAGGTTCTCAGTTTTCCTTAGTTAAACCCGATAATGCAACGGGAAACTTTGTGAAAATAGAACAGAGATTTCCCGTAAAAATTATTCTGGATAATAACAAAAACAATGAAAAGCTGCTTTCCGGAATGAATGTTCTGGTGAGCGCGAAGAAGATTTAAGTTTGAGAGTGGGTGTGTTTGAGAGTAATAGAGTATAAAATATTCGGTTTAATTTAATTTTCAAATTCTCCCATTTTCAAATTTTCAAATTAAATTATTTTTTTAGCGAAAAGGCAAACCGCAAAATAGCAAATCTGCCAATTTTTTCTTCAAGCATATTTGCCGTTTTACCTTTTACTTTTACACCCTTTTGCCCTTTGTCTTTTCGCATTTTTCATTCAGATTAAACAGCAGAAAAACGATTTTTTGCTTTTTATCACCATAAAAATTATGCAACATAATACAGTTTATCATAAATGGGTACCACAATGGCTGAAACTGCCTCTTCTTATACTGGCATTGTTTCCCCACCTGATGTTGTTGTCGCTTTTACATTCTAACAGCGCCTTCACATCTTCTTTTATGGATGTAGATTCAGATGACATCCAGTATTTAATGATTTTGATGTATGGGACATTTGTGGTTACCCTTTTAGTATTACAGAGATTTATGGCCTATTTCAGCGTGAAATACTATGTTTTGCTGATGGCCTCTATTTCGGTGATTATTCTTTATATTTTATCAGTCACCAATGATTATCATGTGATATTGGTGATCCGGTTTTTGGAAGGAATTTTCGGTTTGCTCGAAGGTGCCATTTTCCTGCCTTTAATTATCGCAGAATTAAAAACAAAGCACGCCAAAGTCTTAGCATATCTTTTTATGTATACGATTATGCTGACCGGAGGAACTATTACGACTTCCCTGTTAAAATCAAGTATTGAAGATTACGATTTCCAACATATGGTTCTGATGATGGTCTACTTCCATGTGTTTGTACTGATCATCGGTATTGCTCTGTTCAACAGAAACAGATTTTTTCCTAAAAAACCTTTGTATCAATTGGATATTACAAGCTGGTTTCTTCTTTGGGTATGCCTGCAGGCTGGCGGCTATGCCATTATTTATGGTAAAAGACTGATGTGGTTCGAGTCTGATACCATTATCATGTGTCTGTTTATATTTCTTCTTTCCGGAGGCTTATTTATGTTGAAACAAAGAAATTCCAAGAGACCGTTGTTCCATTTCGAAGTTTTCAGTTCTAAAAATGTCATTGCAGGAATGATCCTGTTTTTCATCTTTTATCTGATCCGTTCCGGACTGAATAATGTCTACAGCATCATGGCTACCGTATGGAAATGGCCATGGGATTATATTGTGAACATCCAGTACTGGAATGTAGCAGGAACTCTTTTGGGTATTTTGTTGTCAGGAATCTGTCTGGTTAGGGGAATTTCCTCAAGAATTGTTTTCTTCACCGGATTTCTTTTACTGGCCATAGATTGTGCATGGTTTACCTATACTTTTTATCCTGACACTACCCTTTCTACCATCTGTCCTCCTTTATTTCTGCAGGGTGTTGCTCAGGGATTCTTATTTACACCTCTTGTTTTCTTTCTGATTTCAGGAACACCGGAAGAATATGTGTCCAATGCTACTGCGTTGGGTACAACAGCCCGATTCTGGACAACCGCTATCGGATATGCTCTGATGCAAAACCTGATGCTATTTTTAACACTAAAACATTCCGATGCACTCAGCGCTAACCTTACAGACACCAATCCTGTTTTTTACAATCAATGGAGCCAGATTTTCGGTGCTAATATTTCAAAACTGCCAGTGAATGATTCTTTATCCATGACAACAGGCGCTTTTAAAGCTAAAATAACAGCTCAGTCTATTCTACTTTCCAATATGGAAATTTTCACGGGCCTGTTCTGGCTGGCTCTTATTACTGCAATTGGGCTACTATTGTATCATCCTGTAAAAATAGCAGTACGAAATATTATGTAGAATTACTCTCCCCAAAAAGACCATACTGTTCCGTTGAAAACAGCCAGTTGCTTTTTCTGAGTATCATAAACCATCATACCGGCAGCAGGTGAGATAATATTAAGGTGAGGAGAAGTTACTTTTGGTAAAATCATGGCTTTATTACTATCTTCAAGCACCAGAATTCCGGAAACGGATGACGGTGTTCCTACAGAAACCTTTGCTTCAGGCTGATCTGTCAAACTATCCTGAAGACTGGTGTCAGCAGTACCAGTTGTGTCTACTGAAAGATCTTTCCAAAGGTTATTCTGATACACTTTCACCTTCATATCCGAAGTATCAAAAACCAGAGTACCATTCACAGGATTCTGAATGTCCGAGGTATTAGTTACCCAAGGAAGAACAATACCACGGTTTTCATTTCCAAACTCAATAGATGATGAAGCTGATTCTAATGTCGTTTTTCCTAAAGCAACCTGAGCATTAAAGATTCCGGATGCTGTTATTATAATGATTAAGACTATTTTTTTCATAACGAATTAGGTTTTTATTAATCCGGACAGGTTTGGGTATTGAAACATTTCCAGCCTGTGGCAGTTCCGTCAATATTAACCTGCAGACAATTTTGTGTCGTATTATAAATGATCATTCCTTCTTTAAGGTCTGCCTGTGGGATAGCTGCTACCTGAACATCGGTAAGTCTGTTAAGAACAAAACCTTTATTCTTTGATTCCAGTACAGCCCAAGCTCCTTTTCTTACACCAGGCCAGTTGTTTCCTCCTTTATCAGCCCTGCTTAATGAAGTAATTCCAAAATCCGGAGTAAGAACAGCTCCTGCTGTAGCAGCAGGTTTATAACAAGGTACAGTCCCTTGAATCGTAACGGTTACCGTTGCTGTATCACAATTTGACGGGGAAGCGGTCTGACAGATTTGATAAACTAAAGTATAATTACCTGGAGGAGTTCCCGGAGCTGCCAGAATATGTCCATCCGTAGTATTCAATGAAATATTGGAATTTGAGGTGGATACCTGAGATAAAATAACATTGGAAAGGGTTGCTTGTGCTCCACCATACGTTTCAAAGTCGTTATCCAGAACAATTCCTGCAGAGGATCCTCCTGCAACGATAGTATAGGTGTCATCTACAGCCATTGGCGGCAAATCTCCATTAATGGCAGGACAAAATCCGGGATTAATGATCAAAGGTGCACTACAGCTGTTGGTAGAAGCACAATCATAGGTAACATTCGTCAGAAAACCTGGATTACTGTTCATAAAAACCGTGCCTGGATCAGATCCTCCTGTAGTTCTTCGGAAATCGAGATTAGGACCAATCACAACATTTCCCACCTGAATAGGATTTTGCAAAACGATATATCCTTTTTTTGTAGATGAAGAAGGTCCCTGAATAGCAGCATTTCCACCTTGATACTGGTTCAGCGCCAGTTCTCCTTCATTATAAATAACAGCATCAGAAGGGGCATTATTCATATTTCCCGTAGAGGTAAAAAGTCCAAAATTGTAAATCTCGCTGCTGCTTCCGGACAAATTAATATCTCCCCCAACTGTAAAAATTCCAGTATTGATAATTTTACCGCCATTAATATTAAATCCGTTCTGAGAGATAATGGTTCCACAATTGACATACACACTCTGTTCGTTATTCCCGTAATTACCGCCAATAAATATCAATCCGCCCCCTTCGTTCCTGAATAAAGTGGTAGCAGAGCTGCTCATATTCAGGTTTCCGTTAATATTCAGATTTCCAAAATTATCAATCTTATTGTTGGAATTATTTCCTAATTGCAAAACTCCCAGTTCTATGAGCCCCTCATTGACAATTTCATTGATCTGTCCGTCAATGGTGAGATTTCCATTCCCTCCGCCTACTGTTATATTCCCGGTATCAAAAACATGAACATTGAGATTGGCAACGCTCGTTATGGTCTGATTAAAATTGAGTGTTCCATGTACTTCAAGTCTTGCAGGAGCATTGGCCGCTCCGCTTATACTATTCTGAAACTGCAAGGTAACACCAGATGCAATGCAAATCTTAGCATTTGTCCCGAACGTCGGATTATTGAATGTCATGTCGGAAGTAAAGCAGACTGTTGTATTATCAGGAAAATGATAATTGGGATCGGTAGGATTTTGAACATCGCAACCTGTACATTGTGCGTAACTGAAATAATAAAAGAATAAAGGGAATAAATAGAGTAATTTTCTCATCCTTAAATTTTATATAAATAAAATTACAAAATTTTTATCACCAAATAATGAGTTTTATAATATTTATCATTATATTAATTAAAAAATAACATAAAATGATTTTATTTAAATCAATATTTAAGTATTATTAATAAATTTCTAACCCATACGATCCTGAAAATAAGAACGTTTAATATTATAAAAGTCACCGATGGAAATTGAGAGTATTCTATTGAAGCAAAGAGATTTTTTTGCAACACAGCAAACCAAAAGCTTAGCTTTCCGGAAAATGTATCTTGAAAAGCTTAAAAACCTTATTATTTCCAATGAAAATAGGCTGTATGAAGCAATTAATAAAGATTTTGGAAAATCAAAATTTGATACTTTCACTACAGAATTATCTTTTATTCTGAATGATATTAATTATTATATCAAAAATTTAAAATCCTTTTCAAAGCCTAAAAAAGTCAGAACCAATCTTGTCAATCAGCTGGGAAGCAGTAAAATTTACGCTGACCCGCTTGGCTGTATACTCGTCATCGGAGCCTGGAATTATCCTTATCAATTATCCCTTTCTCCAATTATTGCGGCAATAGCTGCCGGAAATTGTTGTATTCTGAAGCCTAGTGAAATAGCAGAGAATACAATGAAAGCAATGGCAGCAATCATCAATGAAAACTTTCCGCCTGAATATCTGTATGTGTATGAAGGAGGTATTGAGGAGACAACCGCTCTTTTAAAACTAAGGTTTGATAAAATATTCTTTACAGGAAGTACAAAAGTCGGAAAAATTGTATACAAAGCAGCAGCAGAGCATCTTACCCCTGTAACGCTGGAACTCGGTGGGAAATCTCCAGCTATTGTTACAAAAAATGCCAATCTCGAAATGGCAGCCAAAAGAATCGTATGGGGAAAATTTCTCAATGCCGGGCAAACTTGTGTAGCTCCCGATTACCTCCTGGTGGAAGAAACCATTCAGGAGCAGTTTCTGGAAATGCTCAGAAAATATATTAAAGAATTCAAATATGATAATGGCTCTGAACAATATACAAGAATTATTAACCTAAGGAATTTTCAACGCCTGGTACGTCTAATTGATAAAGAAAAAATCTATTCAGGAGGAAATTTTGATGAAGAAAAACTCTATATCGAGCCTACAATTCTGAATCATATAGACTGGAATGACGAAATCATGCAGGAAGAAATTTTTGGACCTCTCCTGCCTGTCATCAGTTTTCAAAATTACAATGCAGCTCTTAATTCTGTTCTAGAACTTGAAAAACCGCTGGCCGCTTATCTTTTCACCAATGATTCTGAAGAAAAAGAAAACTTCACCCGTAAATTGTCGTTTGGAGGAGGCTGTATCAATGATACTGTGATGCATTTAAGTAATGATCATCTTCCTTTTGGAGGAGTAGGCAATTCAGGAATTGGGAATTATCATGGAAAATATGGTTTCGAAACCTTTTCACACCCAAAAGCAGTTCTTGAAAAAGCAACCTGGGGAGAACCGAATATCAAATATCCGCCTTATTCAGAGAAAAAATTAAGCTGGATAAAGAAATTAATGTAATGCTGAAGGTTATATTTGTAAAGATTTAACGAATTGTATTATAAAATATTCATAAATCAATGCATAAAAATAAAAACTGCCTCATTTCTGAAGCAGTTTTATATTTTTATCCTTTCTTTGGGGCCCAGGTAGTAAAGAATTCTTTTACTTTTTCTTTACTGTACCCTTTTCCTTCTTCCAGAACATCACTTTGCTGAACTTTAATCATTTTCCCATCCTTATCCAAAACGATAAAAACCGGATAACCAAATTTTTCACCCGGATTTCCATACTGAGCAAAAACCTTTTCATTCTTATTGTCCGGAGAAAAGTTCAGATGGTAGTATACATAATTCTTATCTACTAATTCCTTCAGTTCAGGAGTAGTCTGTACATAATTGTTAAAACGAAGACACCAGATACACCAGTTTCCACCAGCCTGGATCATCACATTCTTTCCTTCTTTCTTAGCTTGAGCAACCAGTTTATTAATATCAGCCTGAGCATCTGCTTTTGGATCGTAAGGTTTAGGAAGCTTAGCCTTTTCTTCAGCTGCCTTTTTCTGAGCTTCTAATTTAGCCTCCTCAGCAGGCACTATAAGAGCTGTTTTTTGTTTTCCTTTTTCGGGCGAATTTTTTGCATTTTGTGAAAAAGCGAAAGTACTTAATCCCAGGAAAGCGAATATTATCAATTTTTTCATAATATAAAAGTAAAAAAATAATATATATCCTTCTGCAAAAATAGAACCATAATTTTATTATCACTAAATTTGCGTGTTTTATGAATTTTCTAATCAAAATATTATATCTGATCTCCAAGCTTCCGCTGAAAATATTATATGTTTTTTCGGATGTCATCTTCTTCCTTAATTATTATATTGTAGGATACAGAAAAGAGGTTATTACTCAAAACCTTAAAAACTCTTTTCCCAACAAATCTGAAGAAGAGATCAAAGAGATCCGAAAAAAATTCTACCTCAATTTTTCAGATTATCTGGTAGAAACCATCAAATCTTTCAGCATTTCGGAAACAGAATCCCGAGTGAGAATGCAGCATATCAATCAGCATTTATTTCACGAAGCTAAAGAGGAAGAAAAAAATATTATTCTTTTGGCAGGCCACGTTTTCAATTGGGAATGGATCAATGCACTGGCAAGAATTATTCCTCAGGCACACTGCCATCCCGTTTACAGAAAAGTAAACAGTGATTTCTGGGAAAATCAGATGAAGAAAGTCCGGAACAAATTTGGAAACGAAGCATTGGAAGCCAATGAGGTTATTCTGAATATTTTCAGATCTAAAAACAACGGAGATTCAGCGTATATGTTTGTAGCCGATCAAACGCCTCACCATGCTCATGTCACTTACGGATTAGAATTTCTAAATCAGCGTACTCCTGCTTTCATAGGCTATGACAGGCTGGCCACAAGAATGGATCTTGTATTCATTTATTGTGAAATGAAAAAGGTAAAACGCGGCTATTATCAGGTTAATTATCACAGAATATATCCGGATGGTGAAAAGTTTACAGAAAATGAGGTCGTGAGAAAATTTCATAAATTATTGGAAAACACTTTACACAAATATCCTGACAATTACCTTTGGTCACACAGAAAATGGAAATATCAGGACTCTATCAAAAATTTTGATTCCGAAAAAAAATAGGTTGACATGCAGAAAAAACTGGCAGTTGCCATCTTAAACTGGAACGGCAGAAACTGGCTTGAGAAATTTCTTCCGGGTGTAGTACAATTTTCTCAGAATGCGGATATTTATGTGATAGACAATCTTTCTACAGATGATTCTGTTGAGTTTCTACAAAAGAATTTTCCTACAGTACATATTATTAAAAATGATAAGAACTATGGGTTTGCAGGCGGCTATAATGAAGGATTAAAATCCATCAGACATGCATATTACTGTCTTCTCAATTCTGACGTAGAAGTTACTGAGAACTGGACAGAACCTGTATTGGAATTGTTAGAAAACAACCCAGTTATATCCGCAGTACAGCCCAAAATTTTATCTTATCATAACAGAAGTTATTTCGAATTTGCCGGAGCTGCCGGCGGCTTGATAGATAATCTTGGATATCCTTATTGCAGGGGAAGGGTATTTGATGATCTGGAAGAAGATAAAGGCCAATATAATGATGAAACAGAGATCTTCTGGGCATCAGGATGCTGTTTTTTCATCCGCTCAAAAGATTTTTGGGAGCAGAATGGTTTTGATGCCAGATTTTTTGCTCACCAGGAGGAAATTGATCTTTGCTGGAGGCTTATTAATTCAGGAAAAAAGATTTATTATACAGGAAACTCCAAAGTTTATCATGTAGGCGGTGGAACACTCAACAAGCAGAGTGCACAGAAGACTTATTTAAACATGAGAAATAATCTTTCCATGATGCTTAAAAACCTTCCCTTTCCACAGGTAATTTTGATAATTTTGATCAGACTATGCTTAGATGGCATCGCCGGAGTGTATTTTGGAATTAAGTATGGCATTTCCCATCTGTGGGCTGTATTGAGAGCTCACTTTGCGTTTTATAGTCACATTCCGGGAACTTGGAAACTTCGTCAAAGCCATCAGAAGAAGGATTTTTATCAATCAAAATGGCTGATTTTTAAGCATTTTTTAGGTGGCAGATGAGAGGTTATAGGTTATAGGTTATAGGTTATAGGTTATAGGGATTAGGGATTAGGGATTAGGGATTGATTAAAAATTACGACTTTCTTACCTATAGTGAACTAAGGATTTATTAGAGTAAAATTTATAACTTTAATTAATCTTAGGTTCAAAACCTTAAACCAGAGAACCAACAACAAAAAACAACCCGCAATCCCACAACTAATTATAATTTTAAGACAATGGATTTCTGTGCAATAGATTTTGAAACGGCAACACACGAGAAAAGTTCAGCGTGTGAGATGGGGATTTGTATCGTACAGGATTCTAAAATTGTAGAAACAAAGACCTGGCTGATCAAACCTCCGAGTTTTCCCTATTTCAGTAAATTCAACATTGCGGTGCATGGAATTCAGCCGGAAGATGTAAAAGATGCACCTACCTTTGATGAAATATGGTATGAAGCTCAGGATATGATGTACGGAAGTCTTATGATTGCTCATAATGCAGGGTTTGACGCCTCTGTTTTAAGGGGATGCCTGCAGCATTACGGAATGTTTACTCCCAACTTGAACTATCTTTGCAGTATTCAGCTTGCCAAGAAATCATGGAATTATCTTCCGAAATATGGGCTGAAGCCATTAGCAGAATATCATCAAATTGATTTTACCCATCACAGAGCAGGAGCTGATGCGGAGGTATGTGCCAAAATATCTTTACTGGCATTTGAAAAACTCTTCCTCACCAGTAATGATGAAGTAAATGAGTATATGAAAGCAAAAATTAAAAAGCTTTAGTTATCTTACAAACAATAGAACCCGGGTTCTTTGTAAAAACCTGTACTTTCTGACAGGACATCTGTTATTAATTACTCAACACTTCAGACAACAGGTTGAATTTTGGAATATCAATTTCAAAAGTTTCCTGTGTCTCCATGTTTTTAACCAGGTATTTTCCGCTCATATTACCTACTCCGGAACGAAGCATCACATTGGAAAAATAAGCAAAATTTTCATTGGTTCCTATCTCGGGAGTCAATCCGATCACTCCGTCGCCTATAATTTCTGTGTACCCGAATCCCACATCAAAAATCAACCATTTTCTTTTCAATACTTTGATAGGAAAGCTTCCGTCATTTTCTATCGTAATATTATATTTAAAAACGTAACGGTTTTCGGATGGATAACTGTTTTTACTATCATATTCAGGTATTACTGAAACTTTGATATTGGAAGTCATTTTTGAAAACATCATTGTAGTATTTTCTTAATAAATACAAAAATCTCGCCTTTTTTAAGGCGAGATCATATATTATGTTATAATTTTATTAAAAACTATAATCCAAGGCCTTTTCTTTCGTCACCTCCCATTAAAATTTCAACAGGGTTGTCGATACCTTCTTTTACCGCTACAAGGAATCCTACAGATTCTTTACCGTCGATAATTCTGTGATCATAAGACATTGCAACGTACATCATTGGTCTGATTACTACCTGTCCGTCAACAGCAACCGGTCTCTGGATGATGTTGTGCATTCCTAAAATTGCAGATTGAGGAGGGTTGATGATTGGTGTAGACATCATAGATCCGAAAGTACCACCGTTTGTAATGGTGAAAGTACCACCCGTCATTTCGTCAACTGTAATTTTACCGTCTCTTACTTTAGTAGCAAGATCTTTGATGTTTGCTTCAACAGCGCTGAAAGACATGTTTTCTGCATTTCTTAATACAGGAACCATCAATCCTTTAGGACCTGAAACAGCAATTGAAATATCGCAGAAATCATAGTTTACTTTGAAATCACCATCGATAGATGCGTTTACATCAGGATACATTTGTAATGCTCTTGTAACAGCCTTTGTGAAGAAAGACATGAAACCAAGTCCAACTCCGTGTTTCTGAGCAAATTCTTCTTTATACAGTTTTCTCAATCTGAAGATTTCAGACATGTCAACTTCGTTGAAGGTAGTTAACATCGCTGTTTCATTCTTCACAGAAACTAATCTCTGAGCGATTTTTCTTCTTAAAACTGAAAGTTTAGTCGTTGTAGTAGATCTTGAACCTGTTGCAGTAAGAGGGCTTCCTCCTAATGCAGGTACTGCTGCTAATTCAGCATCAGTTTTAGTAATTCTTCCGTCTCTTCCTGTTCCTGAAACCTGTGCAGCATCCATTCCTTTTTCGTCAAGGATTTTCTTAGCAGCCGGAGATGGAGCTCCTGTTGCATAAGTTTGTGGCGCAGCTACCGGCGCAGCAGGTTTTGGAGCTTCCTGTTTAGCAGGTTCAGCAGCTTTCGGAGCCTCTTCCTGTTTTGGAGCCTCAGCAGCAGGTGCAGCACCTTCCGGCTTTTTAGCATCCATATCAATTAAACAAACTACCTGACCTACTTGTACCACATCACCTTCTTCTGCTTTTAAAGTGATAACACCACTTTGTTCTGCAGGCAATTCAAGAGTTGCTTTATCTGAATCCACTTCGGCGATAGGTTGATCTTTTTCTACATAATCACCATCTTTTACAAGCCAAGTTGCAATTTCAACTTCTGTAATTGATTCGCCCGGTGAAGGAACTTTCATTTCTAAAACTGACATATCGAGTATTTTTTATTTTTTAATTGATTATTATTTAAATTAAGCTGTTACTGGTCTTTTTGCAGGAGCATCATCTCTGTCGAAAACTCTGTTGATCACTGCATTCTGGTTTTTCTCAAACATTTTGTGGCTACCCGGAGCCGGAGCACCGCTTGGTACCGGCGCAACTACCTGAATTCCTGTATCTCTGAAGTTTCTCAGGATATAAGACCATGCCCCCATGTTTTCAGGTTCTTCCTGAGCCCACACCAGTTGTTTTCTGTTTTCATATTTGTTGAAGATCGCTTCAATAGCATCTGTCTGAAGCGGATATAATTGCTCGAATCTTACTAATGCAATGTTTTCACAGTTCAGTTCTTCTTTCTTCGCTAATAATTCGAAGTACAGTTTACCTGAACAAAGAACTAATTTCTCTACTTTTTTAGGATCTGCAGCAGGATCGTCTAATACCGGCTGGAATGCACCGTTTGCAAAATCTTCAAGCGGAGAAACCACTTTAGGGTGTCTCAACAGAGATTTAGGGCTCATTACGATCAATGGTTTTCTGAACGCCCATTTCAACTGTCTTCTCAATAAGTGGAAATAGTTGGCAGGTGAAGTAATATTGGCTACTACCATGTTTTCATTAGCACAAAGGGTAAGGAATCTCTCCAATCTTGCTGAAGAGTGCTCTGCTCCTTGTCCTTCTGAACCATGAGGCAATAACATTACCAATCCGTCCTGAATTTTCCATTTTTCTTCTGCAGCTGCCAAATACTGGTCAACAATAATCTGAGCACCGTTCACGAAATCTCCGAACTGAGCTTCCCAGATGGTTAATGTATTTGGAGAAGCCATTGCATATCCGTAGTCGAAACCAAGTACACCATATTCTGAAAGGTGAGAGTTGAATACATCAAATCTGTTTTCAGAAACGTGTCTTAACGGGATGTATTCTTCTTCTGTATCTTCTGTTTTTACTACAGCATGTCTGTGAGAGAATGTACCTCTTTCCACATCTTCTCCGGAGATTCTTACATTGTGACCTTCTACAAGAAGTGTTGCATAAGCTAACCACTCTCCTAACGCCCAGTCTAATGAGTTAGCCTCAATAGCTTTGATACGGTTTTCAAAAAGTCTTGTAATTTTATTGATGAACTTTTTATCTGCCGGAAGTGTAGACATTTTAAGCGCCAATTCTTTCAGCTTCGCTAAATCATATTTTGTATCTACCGGTAACTGAACTGCTCCTCTCTTACCAATTGGATAGTTTACCCAATCTTCAGCCATGAACACATCCATTACGTTTTTCTCAATCTCTTTAGAAGCGTCAAAATCTTTATCCAGAAGAGCTTTGAATTCCGTTTCCATTTTAGCAATTACATCATTTGAAGTAACGCTGTCTTTTAATAATTTATCTTTATAAATTTCTCTTGGATTCGGGTGTTTTGAAATGGTTTTATAAAGGTTAGGCTGAGTAAATCTTGGCTCATCCCCTTCGTTGTGACCATATTTTCTATATCCTAAAAGGTCAATATAAACATCTTTTCCAAATTTTGCTCTGAAGTCAGCAGCAAAGTGGATGGCATGAACAACCGCTTCAGCATCGTCAGCATTTACGTGCATTACCGGAGATTCTGTAACTTTTGCGATGTCTGTACAATATGTTGAAGATCTTGCATCCATATAGTTCGTTGTAAATGAAACCTGGTTATTCACAACGATATGAACTGTTCCTCCAGTTCTGTATCCTTCCAAAGTCATCATCTGAGCCACTTCGTAAGCAATACCCTGTCCGGCAATAGCTCCATCACCGTGGATGATGATTGGCAATACTTTAGAATAGTCTTTGTATTTGTCATCTACTTTTGCACGGCAGATACCTTCTACCAAAGCAGCTACTGTTTCAAGGTGAGACGGGTTTGGCGTAAGGTTGATACAAACTTCTTCTCCTGAAGCAGTTTTGATTTTTTTAGAAGAACCTAAGTGATATTTAACGTCACCAGAGAATACATCTTCTTCAAATTCTTTTCCTTCAAATTCTGAGAAAATCTGCTTGTAAGATTTTCCGAAAATGTTAGTCAAAACATTCAGTCTACCTCTGTGAGCCATTCCTAATACTACTTCATCTACTCCTAACTGAGAAGATCTTGAGATCAGCTGATCTAAAGCAGGGATTAATGTTTCACCTCCTTCTAACGAGAATCTTTTTTGTCCTACAAATTTTGTGTGAAGGTAGTTTTCAAAAGCTACCGCCTGATTTAATTTTAATAAGATTTCTGTTTTTTCGTTGGCAGAAAGACTTGGGTGGTTTTCATTTACCTGAAGCCATCTTTTGATGAAATCTTTTTCCTCAACGTTGTTGATGTGCATGTATTCTACTCCGATAGAATCACAGTAGATGTTTTCAAGGTGCTTGATAAGGTCTGCCAGCGTAGCAGGCTCTTTCATTCCGGTTTCAACTGCACAGTTGAATTTTGTATTTAAATCTTCTTTAGAAAGTCCAAAGTTTTCGATGTCTAAAGTAGGGGTATAGTGTCTTCTTTCTCTAACCGGGTTAGTCTTTGTAAAAAGGTGTCCTCTCGTTCTGTAAGCCTCAATAAGGTTTACTACTTTAAATTCTTTCTTGATATGCTCAGGAACTTCTCCATTGGATACTGCCTGAGAAATCTGTTGTTGTACTGCCGGGGCAGCATTGGCTGAAGCCTGAATAAATTGAGTGTTATCGTCATCTCCGTAGTTCTCCAATGCAAAATCGAAGCCTTGAAAGAAAGCTTTCCATGATGGTTCTAGAGAGTCCGGGAATTTTAAGTACTGTTGGTATAAATCCTCAATTAACTGAGAATGAGCTGCGTTTAGGAATGAAAATCTGTCCATTATTACAGTTTATCTATTTATTAAAATTTATTTGTAGAATTAATCTTCAAATTTAATAAAAAAAACCGAGTTAGAACAGTCTGAAACCGTTAAAAAAACTTAAGAAAAAATAAAATAAAAAAAAATCACTTATACACTGATAATGAGAGCTTAACGTTTACCTCCTGACCTTCCATCGGACGTTCAATAAAGGTCTGACGGATATCTCCGAAGCGCATCTCGTCTTTTTTGGCTTTCTGAATGAGCTGCTGGATTGCCCGAATTCGTCCCTCATAATTCCCTTTGTAGTACATTACGTAATTTTGAGACGGATTTACGGACCTAAAATTGAAATTATTATCAGACACTCCTATTTTCTTAGAAAGTGGAATTCCGAGGAAATAAGAAACCTCCTTGTCTTTGTAATTATCCGCATCAGTAATGAGAACCGGATATCCGAATTCATCATCTCTTTTACCAAGATCCATCGTTACGAAATTATAGACTTTGTTATAATTCATCACGATATTTTTGTACAGCGCATCTTTTTTGTTTGAGGTACTTACATTGATCCCCAACAACAATTTGTCCTCTTCATTTTCTACCATGAGACTATCATATTTGATGGCTGCCATCTGGTTATCTTTTTCCACTTTATTACCTAAAGAGTTTTTAAGATTCACCATACTTTTATTGATATTTTCAGCAAAACGGTCTTCAGTCCAGAAGTTTTCCACTCTTTTCCAGACCGGCAGTTTCGGAGTGTGTACGTACCATATGATTTTTGTTTTTTCTGCAGAAACAGGTTTGAATTTGACATCAACCAATGTCGGATTTTCATTTTCATCCTCAAAAAGCTGATATTTCAACGTTTTATTAAGGTTCTCATACCTGATGAACATTTCTCCGTCGGTATCATTTTTAGGATCTACATAGCTGATGGCACTTCCCTGCCCTTCGTAAGGCGTATAATAATCAATGTCTATAGAGGGTGAACTGGTAAAAAAGTTATTCCATCTTGTAAAATTCTGAAGGTTATTAAACTGAGCAAAAACCTTATCCACAGGATAGTCGATCTCTTTTTCAATCGTAAAGTTTTTACTTTCATCTACAAAATAATACATGGAAGCAGCATACGCTCCTCCCAAAAGAATAATGATTACCGCTAAGATTTTAAAAATACGCATCGCACAAAAATAATACAAATAAAAAGAGTGAACAATATGCTGATCACTCTAGTTGTATGTTTAACAATAATTAACCCTGTTAAAGGCTGGAAGCGGGGTGAGGGAAACTGCAGGACACTATTTGGCGGATGATCACTAGTAGTTTTCTGATTTAAAACATTTCATCTTACCTTATAAACCTGAATTTACATGATAAGATTCGTAGCGTTACTCCGCCCTTCAATAACTTCCATCTTCCAGCATCCAACTTCCTTTCTCTTACCCGATGTGTGTTCCCGGAGCAATCACAGCTCCTTTCTTCACTACGACAATCCCATCCTGTACGGAATACGTCCCATAATCACCATCCGGAATATGTTTTCCACCGATGATTTTCACATTGTCTCCAATATAACAGTTTTTATCAAGGATTGCTTTTTCTATATAGCAGTATTTTCCAATTCCCATATTAGGACGGCCACCTCTGTCGTTCAGAACAATTTCCGTTGTGTTTTGGTAGAAATCCGCTCCCATAACGTAGGAGTTTACGATGGTACTTCCTTTGTCAATTCTGGTTCTGTTTCCGATCACGGAATTTTCAATTTTATCTGCCATGATGATACATCCGTCCCCAAAAACGGCTTTACTTACATAGGAACCATTGATTTTTGACGGTGGAAGCATTCTTGCTCTGGTATAGATCGGTGATGAAGAGAAAAGGTTAAACTGTGGCAGATCCAGGCAAAGGTCCAGATTCGCTTCGTAGAAAGACTCTATGGTTCCGATATCCGTCCAATAGCCTTCGTACTGATAGCTTAATGTTTTGTATTTTCCGATAGAACTCGGAATGATATCTTTTCCGAAATCATCACCAGCTCCTTCATCAAACATCTTTTTAAGGATATTCTTAGTGAAAATATAGATTCCCATGGAAGCCAGAAACTCTTTTCCGGTATGTTTATTTTCTTCTGAAACTTCAGATTTCAGGCCTGACAGCGTGTCAAAATCCGGTTTTTCATAAAAAGAAGTGATATTTCCTTCATCATCAGATTTTAAGATCCCGAAACCTGTGGCATCTTTTGCATTAACCGGAATGGTAGCAATGGTAAGATCACCTCCGTTTTCAATATGAAAGTCGAGCATTTCCCTGAAATCCATCTGATACAACTGATCTCCTGAAAGAATCAGAATATAATCATAATCATATTTTTCAAGATGCTTCATCGACTGGCGGACAGCATCTGCTGTTCCCTGATACCAGCTGTCATTTTCCACATTCTGCTCGGCTGCAAGAATATCAACGAAGCCTTTGCTGAAGATGTCAAAGTGATAAGAATTTTTAATATGTGAATTGAGAGAAGCAGAATTAAACTGCGTTAACACCAGAATTTTATTCAATCCTGAGTTCAGACAGTTTGAGATAGGAATATCTACCAGTCTGTATTTTCCTGCAATAGGAACAGCCGGTTTGGATCTCGTATACGTTAACGGGAATAATCTTGTTCCTCTGCCTCCTCCTAAAACAATAGAGATTACATTTCGATTCATAAATATCTTGCGTTTTATTTTATTAAGTTTACTGTTCTGTTCTTAGTGTTTACTGCTACTTTAAAGCATTCTTTGTTTTCATATTGGAGTTCGTTTTTATAAACAGTCACCCGAAACTCATCTTTATCATTCAATACTAAAACCTCTTTGTCCAGGTTATAGATTTCAATATTATATTTTTTAAGTTCATTGCTGAAGAACGGATTTGTAATAAGTACATCCATCACATCAGCACTCTTCATTACAAAGCCGTCGACATCTTTACGATACTTTTCTCTCCAGCCTTTCCCATATTTTCTTTCTATGGCATTATAAGTCCTTTTATTAATAGCATCTATTCTCTTCATCTCGTCAGGCTCTACCAGACAACCACCTACAGAGTAATACTTTATTTTCCATTTTTCGGAAATAGCAGCCATCGCTTCATACCTTTCCGTTGCCGAAAGACCGTAGCCATAGATCCAATAATAACCTCCATGATAGCTTCCTCTGTCTTCTTTACATGAAAACAGCATAAACATTATCACAGAAAGAAATCCGAAAATCTTCACTCTATCAGCTATTATATAAAGCTATGTATTTTTCTGCAGATTTCTCCCATGCAAAATCAAAATTCATATTGGCATGGATAAGATCTTCCATAACTCCTTTTTGATTATAAATCGCCAATGCCCTGTTCATAGCATGTACAACATCATCTACACCCGGATAAGTAAAGTTCAGTCCTGCTCCACCGGTTGAAATATCTTCCACCGTATCTCTGAGCCCACCTGTATATCTTACCACAGGAACGGTCCCATATCTCATGGAATACATCTGGTTCAGTCCGCATGGCTCTACTCTTGAAGGCATCAGAAGAAAATCTGCCGAGGCATATATCTTATGGGAAAGATGCTCTTTATATCCGAGATCCAATGCAAAATTGGTGTACGTATAATCGTATTCTTTCAGTTTATTTTCTATATAGGTGTTCCCGGATCCGAGAATCATAATATTTAAAGCGCCATAACTCTGCTTAATGCTTCTCCATACAACATCCGGCAGCAGATCTGCTCCTTTCTCTGTTGCGAATCTTCCGATAAAGGCGAATAAAGGAAGTTCAGGTTTTAATCCATATTCTTTACAGAGATTTTCTTTATTTTTTTTCTTTTGAGAGACTGCATTGGTACTGTTAAAATTAAAATCAAGCATTGGATCGGTTTCAGGATTCCAGACTTCTGTGTCAATACCATTGATGATTCCATATGCCTTTCCGAATTCCTGACGAACGAGGCTTTCCAGTCCGCGGAAGCTGATAAAGAGTTCTTCAAGATATCCTTCCGAAACAGTGGTAAAAGCATCAGCACATTTAATCATGCTGGCCAGAGGATTCATCAGTCCGTTCCAATCCATCAGTCCCCATTTGTACCCATCAAAAGAAGGCATATACTGTGCCATACTCCAGCTCATCATGCCCTGATATTCGCCATTATGAATAGTTCCTATT
Organism: Chryseobacterium sp. PCH239; assembly: GCF_018924625.1. Classification (NCBI taxonomy): domain Bacteria; kingdom Pseudomonadati; phylum Bacteroidota; class Flavobacteriia; order Flavobacteriales; family Weeksellaceae; genus Chryseobacterium; species Chryseobacterium sp. PCH239. The sequence goes on along the minus strand of NZ_CP073027.1, from coordinate 386,302 downwards.
GTTTTTACTCCTTTTAAGAATTCAAATTCATAGCAGTTTTCTACCATAAAAGGAACGAGACCGGTATGATAATCATGGCAATGCAGTACATCAGGACGGATTTTCATCGCAGAAAGCCAATGCAGAACGCCATGCTGGAAAGCCAGAAACTGGAAGCTTTCATCCTGGTACCCATAAGGGTTGTCCCTGTCTAATAATCCCGGAATTCTTACCATATACAGTTCAAATCCCAGAACATTTGTCTTCTCTTTCAATATCTGAACCTGCAGCATATTGGCTGCCTGATGAATAAATCCGTCAAAAACCAAATCAAATTCATGATCGTATACAAAGGATTTGTTGTACCACGGCATTACCACCCTGGCTTCTACTCCTGCTATTTTATTCTGATATTTTGGTAACGCTCCCACCACATCTGCCAGACCGCCTACTTTTGCTACGGGATAACATTCTGTACTTAAATGATAAACAACCATTCTTTATCTCTTATGTTTAATTCTGTGTAATTTATATTTTTTATCTTTCTTCTGACGTAAAACTATTCCGGCCAACGGCGGCAGCTTCACGGTCATTGTTTTGGTGTATCCTCTCCATTCTTCATACTTCTCTTCCAAGATTTCAGGCTCCACTCCGCTTCCACTGTACTTTTCATCATCGGAATTTAAAACAACTTCCCAGTGGGTGCCGGCAGGAATCCCGATTTTATAATCCAAGACGTTGGGTGCCAGGTTTAAAGCTACCATCAGGACATCTTCTTTCTTTTTTCCTTTTCTGAGGTAGACATACACCGAGTTTTCCAGATCATCTGCTTCCACCCATTCAAAACCATTTCTATCAAACTGATTTTCATAAAAGGCAGTTTCTGACCGGTACAAGTGGTTCAGTTCCTTCACCATTTCCTGCATTCCTTTATGAACAGGATATCTCAGCAAATGCCAGTCGAGGCTTCTTGTAAAATTCCATTCACTGGTCTGCCCGAATTCATCGCCCATAAAAAGCAGCTTGGCTCCGGGATGGGTATACATATATACATACAGGGTACGGAGATTGGCAAATTTCTGCCATTCATCCCCTTTCATTTTATAAATAAGACTTGCTTTTCCGTGTACGACTTCATCGTGTGACAAAGGCATCATATAATTTTCATTATACATATACATGGAAGCGAAGGTCAGTTTATGATGATGAAATTTACGGTTAATAAAATCTTCTTTGAAATAATCCAGTGTATCATGCATCCAACCCATCATCCATTTCATTCCGAATCCTACACCGCCGTCATGAACAGGTTTTGTAAGCATGGGAAAATCTGAACTTTCTTCTGCGATGGTGATGATATTATCTCCAAATTCTTTGTAGACAGCTGTATTAAATTCCTGTAGAAAGGCTTTCGCTTCCAGGTTCACATTGGTTCCATATATATTAGGTTCCCACTCCCCTTCGTTTCTTGAATAATCCAGATGAAGCATTGAAGTCACGGCATCCACACGCAATCCGTCAGCATGATAACGATCCAGCCAGAACATGGCATTTGAAATCAGGAAGGATTTCACTTCATTTCTTCCGTAATTAAAAATATGCGATTTCCAATCCGGATGAAAACCCTTTCTCGGATCTTCATGCTCATACAGATAAGAACCGTCGAATCGGTGAAGTCCATTAGCATCTCCCGGAAAATGGGACGGAACCCAATCCAGAATAACGCCTATGTCATTGTTATGAAGTTCATCAATAAGAAACATCAGATCCTGTGGTGAGCCAAAGCGCGAGGTTGCTGCATAAAAACCTGTGATCTGATATCCCCAGCTCGGCTCGTAAGGATATTCCATCACGGGCATGAATTCTACATGGGTAAATCCCATTTCTTTGATGTAAGGAACGAGCTTTTTCGCAATATCCCTATAGTTTAAAAAACGCTGGGGCTGATCCTCTTCTCTTACCCAGGAACCTAAATGTAATTCATATACCGATAGCGGAGCTTCCAGCCTGTTTTTTTTCCAGCGGTTATCCATCCACTCCTGATCATTCCATTCGTACCAGGTGGTGGAAACCAGTGAAGCCGCCTGAATATTCTGTTCCCAGCTCAACGCATAGGGATCACTTTTTTCCAGAATTTCGCCTCCTTGCGTTTCAATAGCATATTTATATAATGTTCCCCAGGTTAACCCTTCAATAAATCCTTCCCAAATCCCGGATTCATCCCATCGTGGAAACAAAATATGATCTTTATGATTCCAGTTGTTAAAATTTCCGATCACGGAAACTTTCTTTGCGTTAGGAGCCCATACGGAAAAATATACGCCTTTTACGCCCTCTTTTTCTGCAGAATGTGCTCCAAATTTACCATACAGCTTATAATGCCTACCTTCTTTAAAAAGATACACATCATGATCGGTGAAAAGCGTGTAGGTCTTAACAGAATTCATCAAGATCAGTTTATATTTATATTTTCCCTGAAACTACGAAAAATACTGACAATAGCGATGAATTATTCATCAAATAATTATCAAGATCATTTCATGTTTTGTCTATCTATCAAATATATCATTTTTTAACTCACATTTTTTATGATTTCAAAACAATCTTTTTTATAAATTTAACATCAATATTTTATTAAACACAACGATGAGGTTTGAACTTTATACAGCAGAAAAAGACGACAGACCGGTATTTATTACCGGAAATTTCAATAGCTGGAATCCCAAAGATTATAATTTCCAGCTTAAACAAATTGATCCTTCCGGTTATTTTATAGAAATCGAAGATCAGCTTCTTCCTGATGATATTGAATACAAATTCACAAAAGGAGGCTGGGAAAACGTAGAACTGGATCAATATGGAAATATCACTCCCAACCGGAAAGCGAAAAAATCTGCTGGTAAAACGTCCGACTCTGTAGACAAATGGAGACTGAACTGGGGACCGTTCAAAGAAGAATATTATCCTATAGCAGAAGTTATTTCCGAAAATTTTTACATTCCGCAGCTTGACCGTTACCGCAAGATTTGGGCACTGCTTCCCTACGACTATCACAACACAGAGAAACGGTATCCTGTTTTATATCTTCAGGATGCACAAAATCTTTTCAATGAAGGAAGCGGTTTCGGGAATTGGGAAATCGACAAAAAATTATCCATCCTTGCTGAATACGGGCGCGGCGATCTTATCATCATTGCGATAGAACATGGCAGTGAGGAAAGAATCAAAGAGTATATTTTTGATAATGATCATGTAGCCAACGGTTCTGAAGGAAAAAAGTACATCCGTTTTATTGCAGATACTTTAAAGCCTTTTGTGGACGAAAATTACAGAACTAAAAAAGACCGTGACAATACCGGAATCGGAGGCAGTTCATTGGGAGCATTGATCAGTATATACAGCGGATTTCTTTATCCTGAAGTGTACTCCAAACTACTGATATTCTCACCTTCTCTATGGGTAGAACCCAATAACAACTTTCCGATGATGAATTTCCGGGTTCCGTTTAAAACGAAGATCTATCTCTACGGCGGCGGCCAGGAAGGTTCTAAAATGGTCAAAAGAATTCATATTTTTGAAGAATATCTGAAAAGATGGGAAGAGAAAAAGCTTTTTGATTTTGAATTCAAAACCAATATCAATCCTGAAGGCACCCACAATGAGTTTTACTGGTCTCAGGAGTTCCCAAGGGCTATAGAATGGCTGTTCTATGACAACACAGAAAATCCTGTAGAAGTAAAACCACAACAAAAAAGCATCAGAAACTAAATGCATAAAAACTGCTGCAGAAAATGCAAGCCGGACAGGGACAAAATGAAGGCGGCACTCTTTATGAATTTAGAAATTATAACATCTATTTATGAAACTAATCAATAAAAAAAACAAAAATTACACTCAGGTTTTCCAACTGTTTACGGAGGAAGAATGGACGAAAACCAGTAAAAATTTCAACAAAAACATTTCCAATTTTTTCACCGGAAAGAAATATGAAGTTTTTGTCAATGCTCATGAAGAAGGAATTACGTATTTCATTGGATTAGGAAAATCCGCCTTACAAAATTTCGAGATCCAGCAGGTGGCGGCTAAATTTTCACAGACACAGAAAGAAAAACTGCTGGCCGTACCTACATTAGCCCTTGCTGACTTCCTGAATGAAAAGCAGTTCGAGGAGTTTGTAAAAGGACTTTTAACAGGAACTTACAACTACCCTTTTGATAAAAAACACGCTTTCTGGAATACGAAATTTGAATTGCACTTTGAAAATTTAAGCCAGAAAAAATTAGATCATATCAGCCAGAAAGCAGAAGCATTGGTTAACGGGCAAACTGCCTGCCAGGACTGGCTTAACAAACCAGCCAATCTTAAAAAACCGGATATCTTAAGTGCATACCTTAAAAATCTGGCTAAAAAATATGACTTAAAATACACTGCTTTTAACAGAAAGAAATGTGAAGAACTTGGATTAGGCGCTTATCTTTCTGTGAATCAAGGAAGTGCTTACGATGCCGCTTTCACTATTTTAGAATATAAAACGACAGCAAAAAACGCCAAGACTTTCGGTCTGGTAGGAAAATGTATTCTCTTTGACACAGGAGGAATATCAATAAAAAGCTCTGCCAATCTGCATTATATGAAGTCCGATATGGGCGGAGCAACGGCTGTTTTGGGAACGTTAATCTATGCCGCAGAAATGCAGCTTCCTGTAAACATCGTCGCTGTTCTCCCTATTACTGATAATGCGGTCTCTGAAAAGGCCCTGCTTCCAAGTGATGTGATTACAGCCTACAACGGAAAAACAATTGAAGTACTTGATACTGATGCGGAAGGCAGATTAATTCTTGCAGATGGTTTGTCTTATCTTTCTAAAAACTACAAAACTGATTTCCTTATTGACTTGGCTACCTTAACGGGAAGCTCAGTGAGAATGTTCGGAGATACCTGTGCTGCTATGTTCTCCAATAACGAGGAACTGAAAAACAACTTAATCAAAACCGGTGACCAGACCAATCAGAGGGTTTGGAATCTTCCTTTATGGGATGTTTGGAATGATGATATCCAGTCTGATGTGGCCGATATGAAAAACATCTCTCTGAAACCTGTAGGAGACTGTATTATTGCCGCAAAATTCTTAGAGCAATTCATTGAAAACCACCCTAAATGGGCTCATCTGGACATTGCAGGAGTAGCCTTTGGAAGTGTGGGTTATGCAAAAGAAAAAGCAGCAACAGGTTTCGGTGTTCAGCTCCTGGTGAATTTAATTGAAAATTATCACTAAAAATTAGTTTTTTACAAAAAAACTCTGTATAATTGATTAGTGGATTTTCAAAAACGCACAATATTTTATTTTTTGATATTAATAAAATAATATATAAATGCTTTTATTTTTGAAAATTCACTAAATCTTAAAAAACATTATATGGAGAAGAAAACTATTGTGTGTATTTCATGCTATTACAAAGGCTACGATTTTATGGACGAAATGAAGAAGCTCGGCAATAAAATCATCCTTGTAACCTCCGAAAACCTCAAAGAAAAAAACTGGCCTTGGCACGCGATTGATGAAACATTCTATATGCCCGAGCTCAAGCCTTCCGTATGGAATCTAGAGCATCTCATTCAGGGATTTTCCCACCTGATGAAGACCAGAAAAGTAGATGCTGTGGTGGCTTTGGATGATTATGATGTTGAAAAAGCCGCATTAATCAGAGAGACCTTCCGTATTCCCGGTATGGGACAGACAACCCACCGGTATTTCAGAGATAAACTTGCCATGAGGCAAAAAGCAAAGGATTCCGGGATCAGCGTTCCTGAATTCACCGCTGTTTTCAATGATCATGAAGTGGATGAATTTACAGACCGCGTTCCTGCTCCATGGGTACTGAAACCAAGGTCTGAAGCATCAGCATCGGGCATTAAGAAAATAACCTCCAAAGAACAGCTTCTTGAAGCCTTGGAAACACTGGGAGAAGAACGTCATCTTTTTTTACTGGAAAGCTTTAAGCCGGGAGACGTTTACCATGTAGACAGCCTTACTTTTAATAAAAAAATTGTTTTTACTTCTGCCTCAAAATATCTTGCTCCTCCGATGCAGGTTTCTCACGAAGGCGGTGTTTTCAGATCCAAAACATTAGGAAGATATTCCGAAGAGTTTAAAGCACTGGAAGATATAAATGCCAGAGTTCTTTCCAACTTCGGACTTGTCAACGGAGCCACCCATACAGAATTCATCCGGGGAAAAGAAGACGGAAAATGGTACTTCCTTGAAACTTCATCGAGGGTTGGCGGGGCTCATATTCCGGACCTGGTTGAAGCATCGAGTGGTATCAATATCTGGAGAGAATGGGCGAAAATTGAAGATGCTCTTCTGAGAGGAAATGATTACAGCGTTTCTCCCCCCACAGGCTATTATTCAGGTCTGATCGTTGCCCTGATTAAAGATAAAGAACCGAATTACAGCAGTTTTGAATGCGAAGAAGTTGTCAAATTTCTTCCGATAGACTATCATGTCGGAATTGTCTATAAATCCGGAGACGCCTCTGTTGTACAGGACAGGCTGGATTCTGCTGCTGAAATGATTCATGCGGATATGCTGAACATTCTGCCTCCGAAAGGTAATAAATTGAGTTCTTAACAATGAAACTTGACATTGACATTCAAAATGTTATTGAATTCATAATATACATCCTACCCGAAGATTCCATCCTAAAATGTAATTTAGAGAACATAAGTCCCGGAAAATGGCACAGCAAAGCATATTATCAGTTCGTTGACTCAACTCATGCCAATACACCAGGATCAAAATGGATCTTTAAAGAAAATATAATCCTCGAACATCCGAAATTAGGAACACACGTACTGGATATTTTAGAAAAAGATCAACTTGGAGGAATTGAATTTTATGAATTACTATAAAACCTAAATTAAAACTAAACAAGGAAAATGCCTCACATAGAACATACAGAGTATTATTCAAATATATTGGGAACAAGTCTCAAAGTAGAAGTGACCGGGCATTACGGCCATCCTATCATTATGTTCCCAACTTCCCAGGGACAATATACCCAGAATCATGATTTTCATCTTAACGGAAGTATCAACTGGTTTATAGAACAGGGAAAAGTAAAGCTTTACAATGTACAGACCATCGACAGCTGGAGTTTTTATGATGAAAAAATCTCGCCTCAGCAAAGAATAAGGAATTATGAACGGTATGTACAGTTTCTGGTCCAGGAATTCGTTCCTTATATCCAAAAACTTCACAAAACCCACCGCGTTGCCGTTGCAGGAGCAAGTTTCGGGGGCTATCATGCCGCTAATTTTGCTTTCAGATTTCCGGATTTGGTTTCTCATCTGTTTTGTCTTTCCGGCGCCTTCAGTATAAGGAATTTTATGGATGGCTACTCTGATGATCTGGTATACTTTAACTGTCCGAGAGAGTTTGTAAGAAATGATGAAGCCTGGAAGTATAAACACATGCATATTGTACTGAGCACTTCCGATCAGGATATCTGCAGGGATAAAAATGTTGAAATGGCTGAAATCCTCAGGATAAAAGGCATAGATTTCTGGTACGATGAAAGAAAATGGATAGGCCACGACTGGCCGCTATGGAGAATGGTCTTCCCTACCTTCATAGGAGCATTTTTCTCTTAAAAACAATAAAAAAGACAAATAGAAAAAATATACCCACCTTAAAAACAAAAATTATGACAAAAAAAGTAGGAATTCTTTTCGGTATGGAAGACACGTTTCCCTGGGCATTTATAGAAAAAGTAAATGAAATGGGAGGTGGCGATATCATCGCTGAACCCGTTACTATTGATAAACTGGAACAGGGTGCAGATTATGGTTATGCAGTGATCATCGACAGAATTTCACAGGACGTTCCCTTTTACAGAGCTTATTTAAAAAATGCTGCCCTTAACGGCACTTATGTCATCAACAATCCATTCTGGTGGAGTGCTGATGAGAAGTTTTTCAACAATGCCCTGATGTCAAAACTGGGAATTCCACTTCCTAAAACGGTTTTGCTTCCATCACACGAAAGACCGGACAATACTTCAGAAACTTCATTCAGAAACCTGAAATTTCCTCATGACTGGGAATATATATTCAATTATGTAGGGTTTCCTGCCTATATGAAGCCTCATGATGGCGGCGGCTGGAAAAATGTATACAGAGTGGAAAACCCGGATGATCTTTGGAACAAACTGGGAGAAACCGAGCAGCTGGTGATGATGGTACAGGAAGAAATTATCTTTGACGATTATTACAGAGTGTACTGTCTGGGCCAAAAATATGTCCACATTATGCCTTATGAGCCGAGAAATGCACCTCACTTGAGATACGCCACCACGCATCAGACCCAAGGTGAAGAACTTGAAAAATTACTGAAGACTATTCATGATTATACGATTAAAATGAATCAAGCTTTAGGATACGATTTCAACACCGTGGAATTTGCGGTAAGAGACGGTATTCCTTATGCCATCGATTTCTGCAACCCGGCTCCTGATGCAGACCGCAATTCTGTAGGAGAAGAAAACTTTGCATGGATCATAGAACATGCTGCCAAACTGGCTATTGAAAAAGCTAAAGAATATGTTCCGGGGAAACCTAACATTGCCTGGGGAACATTCGTGAAGGATTCCATTAAATAACATTGAAAAAGAATTAAAAAACACAAAATAAATGCATCATCAGTTTACTATTGGAATTGAAGAAGAATATCAGATCATCGATGTGGAAAGCAGGGATCTGGTTTCTCACGTTTCAAAAATCATTGAAGGCGGCAAAGCGGTTTTAAGTGAAAATTTAAAACATGAAATGCACGAATCCATGATTGAAATGGAAACAGGAATCTGCCAGAATATTCAGGAAGCCAGAGCTGAATTAACGAATTTAAGGCGTCACCTCATCAATATCGCCCATGAACAGGGACTTCGTGTTTCCGGAGGTGGTACTCACCCATTCTCTCACTGGTCTGAAAACAATATCACTCAGGGAGAAAGATACATTAAAATCGTGGATGATATGGGAGATGTGGCCCGTGAAAATCTTATTTTCGGACTGCATGTTCATATTGGAATTCCTAATCGTGAAGAAGGCGTAAGAATTCAGAATGTGATGAGATATTTCCTTCCTCACGTCTATGCTCTTTCGACCAATTCACCCTTCTGGATTGGAAGATATACAGGTTTTAAATCGTACAGACAGGAAATTTTCGTCAAATTCCCGAGAACCGGTATACCAAGTTATTTCAACTCGCTGGCAGAATTTGACAGCTATGTAGATCTTCTGGTAAAAACAGGAACCATCGACAATGCCAAGAAAATCTGGTGGGATTTACGGGTACATCCTTTTTATCCAACCATCGAATTCAGAATCTGTGACATGCCGTTAAGAATTGATGAAACTGTTTGTCTTGCGGCCATAATGCAGAGTCTTGTTGCCAAAATCTATAAACTGCACCAGCAAAACCTCAGCTTCAGAAGCTACAGAAGACTCCTGTTGAACGAAAATAAATGGCGTGCCTCCAAAAGTGGTATCGAAGCCCATCTCATCGATTTTGGGAAAGAAGAATCCGTTCCTTATCCTCATTTATTGAAAGAGCTTTTAGAGTTTATTGATGATGTGGTAGACGATTTGGGATGCCGTAACGAAGTGGAATACGTCTGGAAAATCCTTGAAAACGGAACCGGTGCAGACCGGCAGCTTCAGATCTTTAAGGAAACAGGTGATCTTACGAAAGTAGTTGATTATATGATCTCTGAAACGGAGTATGGCATCACCCATGGTGAACCTGCTTCATAATATTTTGGTAACTTTGCAAAAAATATGATGTAATGAAAGATATTCGAATTGCTCTGCTGGACATGAACAACAATCATGTGAATCAAGGTTTTAGAAATATTAAAGAAATTTCCGAAACTTTTCAGCAGAACTCTGAAGAAAATGTGGTGATCAAAACGTTTGATGTAAGATATAAAGATGAAATACCTGAAATAGAAGACTTTGATATTTTCATTTCTTCCGGTGGCCCCGGAAACCCACATCGTGAAGGCCTTGCATGGGAAAACCGTTTTGCAAATTTTTTAGATGCTGTTTTCGAGCATAATCAATACCATGAAGATAAAAAGTACCTTTTCCTGATCTGCCATTCATTCCAGCTGGCAAGTATTCACTGGAATCTGGGGAATATCTGCAAAAGAAAGTCTTATTCCTTCGGGGTAATGCCTGTTCATAAAACAGAGGAAGGTAAAGAAGAATTCTTATTCAAAAATCTTCAGGATCCTTTTTATGCGGTAGATTCGAGGGCCTACCAGTTTATAGAACCGGATCACGACCGTTTCCAAGAATTGGGAATGACCATCATGGCGATTGAAAAATTCCGTCCTCATATCAACCTGGAAAGAGCGGTAATGGCCGTTCGTTTTTCGGAGGAGATATTCGGAACACAGTTTCACCCGGAAGCCAATCCTGAATCTCTGATCGAAAATCTGAAGGATGAAAAGAACAAGGAAGCCATGATCGAAAATTTCGGGATGGAAAAGTATCTTGAAACGATAGACAGAATAGACGATGAAGATAAAATCATTCTTACCAGACATCAGATTCTTCCGAGATTCCTTCAGTTTGCAAAAAAAAACATTTTGAAAGAAGCTGAATCTTTGGTTTAATCAATACAAACCACAAAAGTCACAAAAGGGATTTGGGTATTACAATCATAAAAGCTGTTGAGAAGAACACATAAGCTTTCTTGAAAATCAAAGATTTCCCAATTAAATAGGTATTTTATAAAAGTGTATTATAAACTTTTATATTCTAAAACTTTTGTGCCTTTTGTGGTAAAATCAAATTGGACATAAACGTCCGTTTTTTTTACCATCACAAAAGAAAAAAAATATGATCCCAGAATACAGAAAACAGTTCAATCAGGAGTTTTCAGATGAAAAATACCATCAACTCAAAAATATACTGACTGAAAAAGGTGGAACAGCACCTGGTTTCAGAGTTTCAGAAAGCCCGATTTTTCTGACTAAAGAGTTTGAGAAAAAACTGATCGATGCCAGTGAAAGTATCATCAGCCAAATTAAAGCAATGCCGGCAGAACTCCTTCAAAAAGCCATTCCTGAAAACTGCAGGGTTCCCAATGATACCCATCAACCTCATTTTTTCACCATAGATTTTGGAGTATGCAAAAGTGAAAACGGAACAATAGAACCTCAGCTGATAGAGCTTCAGGCATTTCCTTCTTTGTATGCTTTTCAAAAAGTATATGAAGAGACCTATTGTGAGGTTTATCCTTTTCTTTCGGAGATCAGAAATCCTATGTCCCATGATACCTTTAAAAACTATTTGAAGGAACTGATTGTAGGTGATGAACATCCTGAAAATGTAATCCTGCTTGAAATCTTTCCGGAAAGACAAAAAACAGCTATTGATTTTGCTTTCACAGAAAAATTAATTGGCATCAAAACGGTATGTCTGACGAAAGTAAAGAAGGAAGGGCGAAAGCTATACTATGAAAATAATGGTAAGCTAACCGAAATCAAAAGGATCTACAACCGGGTTATATTTGATGAACTGGACAATATTCCGGATCTGCATACAGAATTTGATTTCCGCGAGGAAGTGGATGTAAAATGGATTACCCACCCAAACTGGTTCTTTAAAATTTCAAAGTTCCTTTTGCCTTTACTGAAGCATGAGTTTGTTCCAAAGAGTTATTTTCTGCATGAATTCCCGGAGCATGAAAATCTTGAAAATTTTGTACTAAAACCATTGTTTTCATTCGCAGGAAGCGGAGTTAATTTGAATCCTACGAAAGAAATTACCGACTCTATTCAGGATAAGGAAAACTATATTTTGCAGAGAAAAGTGTTCTATGAACCTATTTTTGAAGATATCAACGGAGATTTTGCAAAAGCAGAGATCCGTTTGTTGTATATTTGGCGAGAAAACGACGAACGCCCTATCCTATTGGAAAATCTGGGAAGAATGACTAAAGCCGCCATGGTGAATGTAGACTTCAATAAAAAAGATGCCATCTGGATTGGTAGTTCGAATGCTTTTTTCGGATAAAAAACTTATAAAACTAATACTACATGGAAGAAAGATCAACACCTTTCGCAGAATTTGACAACAACGTTTTAACACGAAGAAGAGACTTATTACCTACCTGGATTAAAATTTTCCTATGGATCTTTTTAATCGGAGGCGCAGTAGCTGCGGGTTTATTGATAGCAGGGTCTCTGATCACTCAAACCTCTTTATCATTATACGGGATGAATGCCAATCATCCGTACTCAATGACAGGGCTTTTGATCTGTTCTTTGTTCCTGTTCAAAGGTATTGTAGCCTACGGACTTTGGTTTGAACAAAAATGGGCACCACAGGCTGCCATAGCAGATGCCATTATCGGGATTGCTGTTTGCCTTATTATGATGGCCATTATTCCGTTTATGTACCCATCAATCAGCTTTACCCTCAGATTAGAACTTATTCCTTTGTATTTTTATCTTAAAAAAATGCAGAGCATAAAGACAACCTGGGAAAGCTTATAGAAACAAACCTCCGAAGTATCGGAGGTTTTATTTTTTACTCCTGAAGACCTCTCAAAACATAAAAAATCCCCCAAGAAGGAGGATAAAAAATTGACATGTACGCTATGTTTTTTTACAAACATTGTAAATATACGGATAGACTGCAAGCATACCCTACGGGAAACCGTAATACTATGATATTTATTTATTTGTATATTCGCTGTCTCAATAAATATGTGTATATTTAAAATATGGACGATAAGGAATTAAGTAATCTACGTGAAATTGCTTTTGAGGTCACTATTGATCCCAAAAACCCTGTTCATGCTGCAAGTGTTGAAGATGTAGTTAAGGTATTAAAAGCGTATATTGATTCCTATAAGTCTTTTTTAGCTGCCAAGTTAAGATCAGAAAACAATTCTGAAGAAGAAATCAGTGCGACAATAAAAGAAACACAATTACTTATTGTTGATACGGATTTTAATAGTTTCCATAGTGCTATCGCCCCCTATAACCCGAATAGCCATAATACTACGTCTTTCTTTAATCAATATAAATCAGACATTTTATCTCTTGATGTAGATAATTACTCTAATGTTTTAGCATTAAGAAATGAATTTACCAAAAAAGAACTGCAGGCGATTTATGGACCAATATTTTCTGTAATAAGCAATAAGTACGATTTAAAAGTAAAGACGAGTACAGAACTTGAAGTGACTGTAAAAAGACCTCGTAAATCATTTAATACTTACTTCAAGGAAAGAAAGGAAAAAATAATAGTGGAACGAGAGGTAAATAGGGATAATGGTAAGCTATTTCAAGTTTTTGTACAGACTTCAGATCTAAATCATATTTCCACCAAAGATATACTTTATAGTTCCGAATTACCACATGAAACATATCCTTACACTTTGGATAAGGTTACGTATAATGAGAAAACAATATATTTTCATGACACTATCATTTGCCAAGTTGATTATGAAGATGATTTATATTTTATTTCCTATCCAGAACTTAAAATAGAAGTTTGGGGAGAATCTCGAAAAGAAGCAGAAAATGCCTTTGATTTTACTTTTTATTCTCTAGTTTTAAATTATGTGAAAGAAAAAGATGAAAACTTAACTAATGATGCAATTCAGTTAAAAAACAAACTAACAACCATGATCCGATTAATAAAATGAAGGCAAGAAAGGTTAAAGACTTGATGAAAGTTCTTAAGAAAAAAGGCTTTGAATTGAATCCTGAAAAAGATCATCACAACTTCTATTATCTTATGGTCGATGGAAAAAAGTCTTCCATTTACACTTATTTTAGTCATGGCAAAACTGAATATGCAACTCCATTAATGCAGATGATTAAAAGACAATTGTGTTTTCAGAGCACAAAAACAGCTGAAGATTTTTTCGATTGTCCGCTAACTAAAGAAAAATACATAGAGATACTTAAAGATCAGGGAGATCTAAATTGATATAACATTAAGATATATCCTCGTCTAACGACAGGGGTCTTCATGTCCCGCACCTAAAATGAACCAGCCGATTTTCTTCGTATATTTGTATAAACAAAATATTATGGATAGAATATTCATTGTAATGGGGGAATCTATAGACGACCGCTTCAGCATAGAAGAGTTAATGGAATATTTAAAAAGCATTGATAATGGAGGGTTTACAAAGTTAACTCTGACATATATACCAGGATTAAGGCAATTCAATTTTGAGCCGGAATTTGATACTAATAACCACAGTGCTTACTCAAGATTCATTGAAGAATTACTAAAAAGTAAGTTTTCAGAATTCTTTAATTACTAATAAAATATCCCCACCTAACAGTGGGGAATTTTTATTTATTGATTCTAAGTTTTATAGGTTTCTTCTTATCTATCAAATACAAATAAATATATATTGAACCTGTCCACTTAAATTTTGAATATCCGTTCAACCTGATGTTATAATACTTATGAGGTTCTATAGTAATTAGGTAAAAATCCCCTTCCTCTCCCAAGTCAAGCTTTTTACCATCTTTCTCAATACAATAATAGTTTATCACGACTGGCTTAGTTGATTTATTGTAAATAGTGATAACGTCATCCTGATTTGGGTCGCCAATAAAATAAGTAGATACAGCAAATCTAGGTCTTAATTTCCATATTTCACGGACACCTAGAAAAGTTGATAAAAGTGCAGCGTAACCTGCGATATAATTTGCTATATTTTCTGGCAACATGTTTTTGCACAAAAATAGAGATCTATTTTGCTAAGAGCAAATATGTTTCAGGTTTTTATTCTCTGAATCATTAAAAAACGGTCTTGCAGTACTTCACCTTATGATAAACCAGCATATTCTTTCTTAGCATCAAAACTTGGACAAGCTTTATGAACATTGGGAAAATCTCTATGTCCCTGAATTTTAGCTTTAGGAAATATTGATTTTAATTCTCTTAGTAGCTTTACAATAGACTTTTTTTGTTCTTCCGTTCTTGTATCTTTTGGATGGTTGCTTTTATCAATGCCTCCGATGTATGATATATTGATAATCTGGGAATTCCACCCTGCAACGCCATTGGATACCTGATCAATGGGCAAAGTGTTTACTATTTTTCCATCCGCTTTTATCATATAGTGATATCCTGGATTTTTCCATTTCAGGTTTTCCTTCCAATACCTTTTAATGCTCTCTATTGTAACATCTGGTTGTGTGGCTGTACAATGTATAACGATGTAATTGATTGTTCTCATGGATTTCATTTTATTATTTTGAGCAAAATTAAACTTGTAACTCCCAAAATAGTGAAGGAAAAACACCCTATTTAAAATTGACAGGCAAGACAGCTGAAAACCAGGGAAAGCTGATAAAAATTATTTAGAAAACAATATATCTCAGGACGAAGTCCATTAAGTTTGGGCGCGAATGTTTAAATTTTGAAATATAAGAACAAAAAATCCCTCTTAGTGAGGGATCGTTTTTTATAAATCGGGACATGCCATTTCATTATCATGCGGAATGCAAACTTTTTCATTCCATGGCACCGGGCAATCATGCCAGCCTGGAGGACATCCTCCTTTTCCGTTAATACCTCTTAATTTCTCCTTAGAGATTTTCTTTAAATTTTTCATGGTTTTGATTTTAGTTTAGAAATTAAATATATAAAATATTCTCCATTTGGAGATTTAACATAAAAAAATAATCTTTACGGATTTCCGTAAACAAAGAAGGTTTAAAAATAACTGTTGAATACACCAAATAAAAAATCCTCCCAAACAGGAGGACATTAAAAAAACTTGACTTGTACTTTTAGTTTATACAAACGCTGTAAATATACGGAGAGACTGTAGGTATACTCTACGGGAAACCGTAAGGATTAACTTTTAATTGTTTGTACAGTAGTCATCGCAGACATAGCCTCTATTTTTAATCAAACAAACTTCGATCTGCTACAGCAGAATAGATAAAAAAATTGCAATACGTTTTTATTCCGTATTGCAATTGTAATAAGTTCTATAAAGATGTCTTTACACGTTTTTATCGTCTTCCAGCAATTCCCTGGCCTGGTATTCCTGAACCAGATCAATGGCATTGGAAATAACATCACTTAAAGCCGTGATAAATGTTCCTTCTTCTGCCATACCTATTGCATGCTTTAAAGCTTCAATCTCTTTAGGAATAATCTCATAACTAACGTCTCTGCCTGCAGCATTAATCCCATCAATAATCAATCCGTTGATTTCCTCTTCCGTTCTTCCACGAAGATGTTTCTCATTTCGGATGATGATATAATCAAACATTCTTCCGGCAATTTTTCCGCATTCTCTGATATCATTGTCTCTTCGGTCTCCGACACCGGATATAATACCGATTTTCTTTGTAGATTCTATGTTTTTCAGATAATCTTCAATGGCTTCGTATCCTGAAGGATTATGGGCAAAGTCGATCAGAACTTTAAAGTTTTTGAATTTAAAAACATTCAGTCTTCCCGGTGTCAGCTGGGCACTTGGAATAAAGGTTCTCAAAGAATTGGAAATATCCTCAATCCCGAATCCGTAAAGGTAACTCGCCAAACTGGCTGCCAATACGTTTTCAATCATAAACCTGGCCTTTCCTTCCATCGTAATCGGGAAGTCTTTGGCTTTTCCTATTCTGATCTTCCAGTCTCCTTTTTTGATGGTTACAAAACCTTCCTCATATACACAGGTTATCTTTCCTTCTTTAGCAAATTTTACAATATGAGGATTGTTTTCATCCATACTGAAAATAGCCACATTAGAATCGAGATCACTCACAATCTTCATGGAATATTCATTATCGGCATTCAAAACACTCCAGCCGCTCTTTTTCACGCTATCCAGTACTACACGCTTTACTTTGGTAAGATCCTTCAGACTGTGAATATCATTCATTCCCAAATGATCTTCTTCAATATTGGTCAGAACCCCGATATCGCATTGAGAAAAACCAAGTCCGGAACGTAAAATTCCTCCTCTGGCTGTCTCCAGAACGGCAAATTCTACGGTAGGGTCTTTCAGAATAAATTCTGCAGAAAGCGGCCCTGTAGTATCTCCTTTTGACAGCATGGTATTTTGAATATAAATTCCGTCCGAAGTCGTAAATCCTACTCTGTACCCATTGCTTTTTACAATGTGAGAAATAAGCCTTGTGGTGGTGGTTTTTCCATTGGTTCCTGTTACCGCAATGATGGGAATGGTAAAAGGTTTTCCCTGAGGATAGAGCATATCAACCACCGGAGCAGCCACGTTTCTTGGCAGACCTTCACTTGGAGCAAGATGCATTCTGAATCCAGGTGCTGCATTAACTTCAATGATGGCGCCGCCACTTTCCTTTAAAGGCTGGGTAAGGTTTTCTGCCATTACGTCAATCCCACAGACATCCAATCCGATAATTTTAGAAATTCTTTCAGCCATTGTGATATTTTCCGGGTGTACCATATCTGTTACATCAATGGACGTTCCTCCTGTTGAAAGATTGGCTGTTGATTTCAGGTAAACCACTTCTCCCCTTTGAGGAACCGTTTCCAGCGTGTACTGAAGCTTATCTAGTAGTTCTAAAGTGTCTTTATCCACTTCAATTTCAGTAAGGACATTTTCATGGCCATAGCCTCTTCTAGGGTCTTTGTTTTCTTTTTCAATAAGCTGCTGAAGGTTCAGTTCTCCATCGCCTACAACATGGGCAGGGACTCTCCTTGCAGCGGCCACCATTTTATTATTGATCACCAGTATACGGAAGTCGTAGCCTGTGATATATTTCTCAACAATTACTTTTCTTGAATATTTCTGAGCATGTTCAAGGCCTGTTCTGGCGGCTTCCCAATCGTTCACATTAATGGAAGAACCTTTTCCATGGTTTCCATCCAGAGGTTTAATAACAATGGGATATCCGATTTTTCTGATCACCGCGTTTAAATCTTCTTCATCTACTACCAAATCTCCAATCGGTACGGGAATAGCTGCATCGTGAAGCATTCTTTTGGTTAATTCTTTATTACAGGCAATATCTACCGCAATAGAACTTGTTTTTCCGGTAATTGTAGCCTGAAATCTTTGTTGGTTCACTCCATAACCAAGCTGAACCAATGAGTTTGTTCCCAGTCTTATCCATGGAATTCTTCTGGACGCAGCTTCTTCAACAATACTTCCGGTAGAAGGTCCAAGACGTACACGCTCCCTGATTTCTTTTAATCTATGAATACATGCATTCAAATCATAATCTTTGCCTTCAATCAGTGCTTCTGCAATTTTTACAGATTCTTCTGCAGCATAAATTCCTGCATTTTCTTCGATATAATTAAATACTACATTATATACTCCGGGAGTTTTTGTTTCACGGGTTCTTCCAAACCCTACATCCATTCCTGCCAGGGTCTGTATTTCCAAAGCGATATGCTCAATGACATGTCCCATCCAGGTTCCTGTTTCCACTCTATGGAAAAAACCTCCTTCCACTCCTTCCGAGCATCGGTGCGTCATCAATGATGGGATTAATTTTTCAATCCTTTCCCGAAATCCTTCGATTTTATTGGTAGGATAATTCTCCATTTCTTCTAAGTCCAACCTCATCTGTATCAGTTTCTTTCTTCTGATGCTCCAGATGTTAGGACCTCTTAGTGCCTGAATCTTTTCGATTTTCATAGTCTATTGGCATTTTAACAGTTAACAATAACTCCTTTCAAAACCAAAGATAATGCAAAACCCTAAACGAAACTATACCACATTTAAAGATTCGTTAAAAAAAAATTAATTTTAATTAACATTCTTAAAACATTAAAAATCAACTAAAGATGGCATGAATTTCGCCAAAGAATGTTAATTATTTTTTAATTTTGTACCATGACGAAACCTGTTGGAAAATTAATAGTTATCGGAGGCGCTGTAAACAAAGGAAGTTTTGCTGAAACCGATTATGATCAGAATATCGAAAAAAATCTTAATTTTTTTGAGCGTGGGATCTTAAGAAAGATCATCAACGAATCAAAACTAAAGGAAAATTCTGTCATTGAAATTGTAACAACTGCCTCTCAAATCCCTCAGATCGTAGGTTCCGAGTACAAAAAAGCATTCGAATTTCTTGGAGCTAAAAATGTAAATGTTCTGGACATCCACAACCGTGAGGAAGCCAATTCTGATGCAATGGTCGCAAGGGCCAACGCTGCCGATGTCATGATGTTCACCGGAGGAGATCAATTGAGACTGACTTCTATTCTTGGTGGAACAAGATTTCATGATACCGTTTTATTAAAATACCAGGAGCAGGATTTTATTTATTCCGGAACTTCTGCGGGTGCAGCGGCAGCTTCTGAAAATATGATCTACCAGGGAAGCAGCTCTGAAGCCTTATTGAAAGGAGAAATCAAAACCACTCAGGGATTGGGTCTGATTGATAATGTTATTATTGATACTCACTTTGTACAGAGGGGAAGAATCGGGCGTCTTTTCCAGGCAGTAGTCAACAATCCGAGAACTCTGGGAATCGGATTGGGTGAAGATACAGGTCTTTTCATTCATAATGATGTAATGACTGCTGTTGGTTCAGGTCTTGTTATTCTGGTAGACGGAAGGTTTATCAAAGATACCAACCTTACCAATATCAACCTTGGAGAGCCTATTTCTATTGATAATTTAACGGTACATGTCATGTCTATGAATGATCATTATGATCTTACGACAAAAACACTGACAATTGAGAATTCGCAGTTTAATCCTATTCCACAGGATAAATAGAACAACAAATACAGCTATACAAACGGGACTTCGGTTCCGTTTTTTTATTTAGCATACATATTTCAAGTTGGGCTAAAGCCAATGGATTTAAAACGTTTATTGTAAGGCGGGCTAAAGCCCACCCCCATTTGATGTTGATATCCAGATGCATAATAGTTGCTTAACAACAACATCTTTTATCTTTTATCTTTTATCTTTTATCTTTTATCTTTTATCTTTTATCTTTTATCTTTTATCTTTTATCTTTTATCTTTTATCTTTTATCTTTTATCTTTTATTAATTAACTTCGTAAAAGAAATCATTTATCAACCATCATCTTTAATTTTATGAAAGTAATTATCCACGGCGGTTTTTTCTCTGAAAGCGATCAAAGCCATGAAGTAAAAACAGCAAAACAGGAGTCATTAAAACAAATTGCTCAAAAGGCATTCGATTATCTTAAGACACATTCGGCTTTTGATACGGTTGCTTATGCCGTTTCATTACTTGAAGATGATCCTTTATACAATGCAGGAATCGGTTCTCAGATCCAGAGTGATGGTGTTATCCGTATGAGTGCTGCCATTATGAACGGAAATACTCAGAAACTCAGTGGTGTGATTAATATTCAAAATGTACAGAACCCTATTTTTGTGGCTAAAGATCTTATCAATGAAGACGATAGGGTTTTAGGAGGAAATGGTGCTAAAATTTATGCTACGGAAAATGGTTTTGAAAGTTTTTCTACAGAAATTCCCCAGAGAAGAAAAGAATACGAAGCCAAACTGGCCAATGGAGGGAAAGGAACTGTAGGCTGTGTAGCGATTGACCGGGAAGGAAAACTAGCTGTTGCCACGTCTACTGGAGGAAAAGGTTTTGAAATCCCCGGGAGAATTTCGGATTCTGCCACTGTGGCTGGAAATTATGCCAATGCTTTTTGTGCAGTAAGCTGTACCGGTGTAGGTGAAGATATTGTCAGTAATGCTACTGCAGCAAAAATTGTAACGAGAGTTACCGATGGAATGAGCCTTCAACAGGCTTTCAGTAAGACATTTGATGAACTTGCAGTCATTGATGGGTTTGCAGGAGCCATCGCAATTGATAAAGAGGGAAATATATATCATCAGGATTCCTATCCTACTATGGTTTTCGCCAGTTTTGATGGTGAAAAACTTGAAGTCTTTTCCTAAATTTAACATTTATTTATAAGTCCATTTATTTTTTTGGCACGTATTTTACATTATTCATAACAACAAATTTTAATATTAATACTTAAAAAAATAGAAATCATGGGAAACAAGACAAAAGGCTTATTAGCTTTACTAGGATTAGGTGCATTAGCTTACTGGAAATATAAGAATTCAAGCCCTGAAGATCAACAAGCGGTAAAAGATAAGATCAATACAGCTAAAGATAATCTTAACAAATGGGGAAATGACCTTAAGAGCAAAGCCAATGATGTTGCTTCCCAGGTTCAGAATAAAGTAGACGAAGTAAAGACAAAAGCTGAGGATTCCCTAAGCTAATCAACACAGAGCAGTTTTTTTAACATTCATATATAGGAAAAAAGTCATCGTAGTAATACTACGGTGACTTTTTATTGTAATGCAACCCTGAATGTTTTATTTTTTCTGTGCTATAAGCGCATATACAAGAGGTATTTTATTTCCGAACTGCGGTATTCTCCATTTTCCTGTTTCAAATTCTTCTACATGTCTGAAACAAGGATATGGAGACCAGTCAATTTCCCGAAAAACATTCAGTTGTAAATCTTTTTTTATTAAATTATCGAGAACTTCTGCTAAGGAGTGGTTCCACATGACATATTCCTGCACGATAGGTGCAGACTGATCTGCATAAGTACCTTCATAGGTTTCTACAATCGGTTTCTCATTGAAATAATGGTAAGCGACTTTTGTAAAGTCGTCATCAAACATCCAGACAACAGGGTGAAATTCTGCCATAATGAATTTACCTTCCGGTTTTAAAAAATGATTGATAATTCCAGCCCATTTTTCAAGATCGGGAAGCCATCCAATTGTACCGTAACTTGTATAAACGATGTCAAACTTATGATCCAGAACATTGGGCAGCTCATATACATCTGAACAGATAAATTCTGTGTCTGTACCGCATTGCTGTGCAAGTTCTCTGGCGGTATCAATCGCTTTATCAGAAAGGTCAATGCCGGTCACATTTGCTCCCATTCTTGACAGGGAAATAGAATCCTGTCCGAAATGGCACTGCAAGTGCAGAATACTTTTTCCTTTTATATCTCCAAGAAGCTCCAGCTCTATGGAGTTCAGTGAAGTCCTGCCTTTTAAGAACTCATCTACAAAGTAAAAATCCGATTTCAGATGAGGTTCTACTTTGGCATTCCAGGATTTTTTATTGATTTCCAAGTAATTTTCCATTGTTTAATTCTTTAAATCATCTATCTCATCCAGCCTTGAATAATATAGTTTTTTGTAATTAATTTTCTATCAGGTTTATTGACATCATCTGGTTTAAACCAAACCTCTATTCTACTCCCATAAAACTGTCCCCAATCGCCTTCATAGATTGTAAAGTCATCTTTTAATTCAAATCTTCTTAATTCATCTGTTTTATTTTCAACTTCAATCTGGCTTTTCTTTTTTATGCTTTCCTCAGAAAGGATCTGGTTTTTAGTAATTTCAAATATTTTCAGATATGCTTTTCCTTTTTCAATCTTATATAAGAACAGATCATATTTATAAATCCCCGGCTGGAAATAGTCGTAAAGAATAAAATCCTGCTGATGAATATTTATCCTGTCTTTTTCATCATTAAGCTTTATAGGTTTTTCAAATTTAATATTTTCAGGAACTTTTAATCCTTCCGCAAAAAAATCATAAGGATAAAACATCAATGCAAAAGTGAAGTAACTAAAAGTAACCGCTGCCAATACTCCTGTAGAAACAATCTGCAAAATTCCTTTCAAATAATCTTTCTTTACAATTCTGATGATACCCAGAACCAAAGTTATCAGAAGAAAAATAAAAGGAAGAAAACAGCAGATATACAATGTATACCTATTAAATAGAGAAAGTCCAAAAAAGCAGAAGAAAGCTATAAGGGCCGAAACTAATACAGAGTTATACCAATTATTATTAAAAAATTTCAACATATTGTCTGTTTATGGCAGTTTCTCCATCAATTTTTTCTTTTGCTCCAGAAATTCTTCCTCACTTAGAACTCCGGCTTCTTTTAATCTTCCCAATTGTTCCAGCTGATCTAAAATACTAGGTTCGGATTTACTCTGAAAATGTTGTTCCGGACGGGACATGAAATCTCTTACTTTTTCACAGAACAGTTCAGCATGGTACTTTCCTACTCCATCAATTTCTATCACGTCATCAGTCACCTGAATATCTATGGAAGCTAATAAAAATTCTGTTTCATATTGTATGGAGCTTATTTTGCTGTAAGAAAAGTCTTCTACTTTCAATCCGTACATGAACTCCTTATCCACAAAAATCAGTCTTCTGTCTGTGGCTACCAGGATGATATGATGGTTGTTGAGTTTATTTCTGCCTTCTACGAGATAGACAATTCTTTCGTCCGGTGAAAGGATATCCGGTAATTCACGAATTTCTTTCCGGGCAAATATGGTAGGGCTGATATCCAGTTTTTTAAGTTCTTCTTTTATTTCGTCAAGTCTTGATTTTTCACTCATAGCGTTAATTTTTGGGTCTAAATTACTCTTTATAAGTAATTAAATGAAAATATTAGTCTTCTGATGGTATTACAATGGAAGTATGCAAACAGTATAGCTTCCAGCCTAAGGTTTCATACAACAGCTTTCCTTCTTCCGTTGCCACTAAAATATTCTTGTAAAAACCTTTGGATAAAGCGATCTTCTCCAGTTCTTTCAATAAAAAACGGGCAAGTCCTTTCCTTTGATGACTTTTTTCGGTAATAATCCTGTCATACACAGCAACATCATCTATAAGAGAGATACGTCCTATAGAAGCCTGCTCACCATTCTCCGCCACAATCGTAATAACAAAGGTTGTATTGTACTCAGAAAATTCCAGATGGTATCCTTCTGCAAGACTTGTGTCCGGAAATTCCATTGGATGAAAACAGGTCATCATATATCCCTGCGGCTGCAGTTTCCATCTTTCAGGAATTTGATCTGTAATTTGATCAGGGGGAACAGATGCTTTCAGATAAATCCAGGGCTCGGTAATTGAATTGGCAAGCTGAAAAAAATCATCATTAAGCTCAGGAAACACAAAACGTTCTTTTTGTTTTTCATCTCCTACAACAACATGAAATCCGGATTTATAGGACACAGGAAAAGATGTTTCTCTTGAAAGGCACCATCCTTTCAACCAGCTTTCCACTATTTTTGCAGATACTTTATCTTTCATGATTGGGTATAAAATTTTTATGGTAATTGCTCCAGCAGCTTCTTTTTTTGCTCTGCAAATTCGGCATCGGTTAAAATTCCGTTTTCCCTCAGTTTACCCAGTTTTTCAAGCTGATTCAAAATATCGTCTGATGAGACTGCAATACTTTTTCCTGCTGTACCCATTTGTTTTGGAGATTGATCCTTAGAATTATTATAAATGGTTTTTATTGTATCATAGAACTTCTCTGCATCTTCCTTATCCATATAGCATTCAAACTCAACTATTCTTTCTTCCAGATGCAGTTTAATAATCGGAGATCTCGGATGGGTTACAAAGCTTACCAACTGTATGTTTTCATTAGGGTAAATAGTAATCTTTGCGGCACCAAACATTCCTTTTGATACAGAAATCATCCTTTTGGGCGTTGCTACCAATACTCCGGCATCCAGTGTATTGACAAACTGAGCATCTGTAATCGCAATGATCTGTTCTTCTTCAGAGATAAGATAAGGAAGTTCCTTGATTTCTCCTTTGGTAAAGACGGAGAGATTAGCATGAAGCCTTTCCAGTTCATTCTTTATTTTTTGGTGTCTTCGCTTATAAACCTCTTTTGAGATTTGATGAGAACCGGAATCTATGGCTGCAGGAAGAGTCTTTCCTACCGTCATGACTGTCTGAGCTGCTTCAGTGTCTTCTGTATTCAGCATATTATTGATATCGTCAATGCTGAATGCATTAAGATTATAAAGCAACTCATCATTGATATCGCTCACTTTATTCAAACATTTGTTGCATAAAACATTACCATCCGAAAGCGAATTCGCTCCCAGAAGCGTATCCATAGATGTTAATTCTGTATTACACAACGCACAATTATTAGTCATTCCTTTTTTATTCAAAAGTATTTAAATTCTCAACATCCATCAAAAAAAAACAACCACAAAAGTAATTTTGCAGTTGTTCTGTTTTTAATATAATTAAGAAATTATTCTCCTAAAAACTCTTCTAAAGAAACCGTTTTCTGTATTCCGGCTTCAAGATCTTTAAAAGTAACGGTATTATTTTTAATTTCTTCTTCACCCAGGAAAACCAGATTCTTTATGCCTTTCTTTTCTGCATAGGTAAACTGCTTGTTGATCTTTGCATTTTCAGGGTATAGTTCTGCAGAAATCCCTTTAGCTCTTAGCTTCATGATCAGCTTTAATGCATCCGTGATTCCTTCACCTCCAAAGTTAGCAAACAGATATTCTATTTTGGCTGATGCTTCTTCAGGGAAAAGGTTGAGTTCTTCCATGACAAGATAAATTCTGTCTAACCCGAATGAGATTCCTATTCCTGGAATATTTTTAACACCAAAAACTTCAGTAAGATTGTCGTATCTACCGCCACCTCCGATGGATCCCATAGCAACTTCATCCGCTTTCACTTCGAAAATAGCACCCGTATAATAGTCCAATCCTCTTGCCAATGTAATATTGAAGACCAGGTTTTGAATATCCACACCAAGGTTCAGAGATTGGGTAAGAACAAATTCCAGCTCTTCCACTCCTTTTAGTCCGATTTCGTTCCCTGCAAATTTTTCTTTTAACTGAAGAAGATTTTCCAATGCATCATCCGACTGGCTGAACAGGAAATCCAGCTTATCAATAGATTCCTGAGAAATTTCTCTTTCCAACAGTTCTTTTACAACTCCATCTTTCCCAATTTTATCCAGTTTATCAAGAGCAACAGTGAAATCAATCAGTTTATCTGTAATTCCAGCATATTCTGCCAATCCTGATAAAATCTTCCTGTTGTTCATATGAATGGTTACAGGAACTTTAAGATCTGCAAAAGATTTCAGATACAACTGAATCAGCTCCACTTCCTGCAGCAGACTTTCGCTTCCTACCACATCGGCATCACACTGATAAAATTCTCTGAATCTTCCTTTCTGAGGTCTGTCTGCTCTCCAAACCGGCTGGATCTGATAACGTTTGAACGGGAACGTCAGTTTACCATGATTCATCGCTACGAATCTTGCAAAAGGTACGGTAAGGTCATAACGAAGAGCTTTATCTGTAAGGCTCTCTGCACTGAATGGTTTTTCCAATGCTTTTTGAAAGTCATGAAGCATCTGAGTTTTTTTCTCTTCTTTCGCTTCGTTGATGCTTGAATTTAAAATTTTAAAAATCAAGCGGTCACCTTCTTCTCCGTATTTTCCTGTCAAAGTAGAAAGATTTTCAAAACTAGGTGTTTCCAAAGGCTGAAACCCGAATAATTCAAAATTATTCTGTAAAATATTGATGATATATTTTCTTCTGGAAACTTCCTGTGCCGTAAAATCTCTCGTCCCTTTTGCTAAACTTGGCTTCATTTGTTGTATGTCATTTTGATAAATGCAAAAGTAAGGAATTGAAAGGAATTTTACATAGTATAAAAAGCTGAAGAAAGTCTCTCTTCAGCTTTTCTTATTGCAGCATCAATTATTCAAAAAAATCATACGCTTTCAAGAATCTCAAGGATCTCTTCACCATAGTTTTCAATCTTATGCTTTCCAAACCCTTTGATCTCGAGCAATTCTTCTTTCTTAGCAGGCTTATACTTGGCTACAGATATCAGTTCTTTATTGCTCGCGATGAAGTAAGTGGGCAGGTTCTGTTCTCTGGCTTTTTCCGATCTCCAGAATTTCAGAGCATCCAGAATTTTTTCTTCATCGATATTCAAAAGATCAGTATCTGCAGAATATTTTACTGCCTTTGGTTCTTTTACTGTACTTTTTATGGGCTTTAATTCCTCAAAATACAATATGACAGACCAATAACGTTCTTCGTTCACAAAAGCTGTTTCTACTTTCATAATCTCATTGGCGTCCAGGAAATCATCCAGCATTTTCTGATCTTTGTAGAGAAATTCTTCCGGAAGCCTGATTTTAAAAACTTTTACTTTCATCATTTGTGTTTTTAGAATTATTTACCTCCTAATAAAAGAATCTCGTCTACCCGAATTTCTGTGATATACCGTTTAACCCCATCTTTATCATCATAGGATCTGTAGGTGATTTTACCTTCTATGGCAATTTCTTTTCCTTTCGATACATACTTTTCAAAGATTTCTGCTGTTTTCCCAAAGGCAATCAGATTGTGCCATTGTGTTTCTTCTACTTTTTCTCCTTTCGCATTCGTGTAGTGATCGCTGGTAGCTAAAGATACACTTGCTTTTACGTTTCCATTATCGAAGTTTACCATTTCAACTTCTTTACCTGTGTAACCAATTAATGTTACTTTGTTTCTTAGTGACATAACTTTTAGATTTTAAAGATTAATAAATTCAGATAAGAGACGTTCACTGTTTTTCTCAAATCTCTGTTGCAAAGATTGCGATGGTTTCAATTCACAGTCGGTTATAAACCATTTAAATCCATTTGTAGTCGTTTGTAAACGGATATGAAAATAAAAAGATTTCTTTATTGTATAGGATTTATAAGAATTAAAAGACATTAATTCCCACCAATGAATTAAAAATTTAATAAGATAAAACCTATGATAATTTTTTGTTCTTCTTAAAAAAATATTCACATTTAAAAATTGCAATGTTATATAATATGTATAAAATACAATTTCTCATTGTAATTAAATAAGAATATAAATTTTAAATTATGTGGAAAATTTTCTGTTCTGGCTTTCATCTAAAAAAATCCAACAAAAAAGGCACTCAACAAAATTGTTGAGTACCTCCTACTTAATCATGCAACTAAAAATAAAATTGAAACTTATATTTTTTCACATTCAATAATGTCTTTTGCCTCCTTAATAATGAGATTAATCTTTAGCTTGAGAAATCCTGGTTATACTATTGATAGTGGCATCCAATGAAGTATCAGATTTTATTTTAATAAGATATCCGCTACCAATAGATAAAGGATCGGCAACACTCACAAGATAAAAAACAAGATCTCCTGAGGTTACCCCATTAGGAGCTACCGCGGTCTGATCTATGGAGAATGTTGAAGGAGGAACAGGATTTGAAAGATTCACTGTTACAAAGGCCACAGAACCATTATTCTTATTGGCATAACTTACAATAACCCTCCACATATGAACTTGCCCGGCAATAGGGTTTTCCAGAAATCGTCCCGTTGCCGGATCATATATATCTCCAGGCACCGGATTGATAATATTTTCAGGCCATGTGGTGGTAGGTGGTGCTGCAAAGTCTGTCACAATGTTCATCGGTGTCTGATAAACAATATTCTGATACGTCATCAAAGGAACTCCTCCTGAAGATTTGAATGCAAAGAAAGGCTTTACACCTGCTCCACTATTTAATTTAACGACTCCTTCGTTGGCTGTTGTTAATGTTACTGAAGAAATTACGGTACTCCATTGGGTTCCATTATAATATCTTAAAGTTTTATTGGTGGAATCATAGATGATCATTCCCGCAGTGGGTGTAGTTACATTAGCTGGAGGATTGGCATTTCTGGAGAGTACAACTGCTGAATTAGCTGAGGTAACGTCTAGAACTCCTTGTGGAGACGTTGTATTAATCCCTACCTGTCCAAAAATAAAAGGACAAAACAGAAAACTGAGTAATAAATTAGATTTTTTCATGGTTTGTTTTTTTGAATGTTGATATCAAAATTACAAAAAAACACAATACTGTGAAATAAAAATCAATTTATTTATATGAAAATAAGACAGTTATATTCAAAAATATAACTTTATGAGTAATAATTTCTTTTAAAATACCGATGAATATTATATTTTCCAAAACACAGAAAATTAAACAAACATAGACGTCGTGTTCTAAAAATTCATTTAGTTAATGAACCATCCCTTTTCTGTAAAATATATTGTAATACTGATTGGCATTTTCCCAATTATCCATTTACAAACGGATAATTCCTTATCTTTGTGAAAATTCATCTATGAAAAGGAACATCAATATTTTTGAGTTTCCTCTCAATTTGGGACTTACCAAAAAGGAATATGAGACAGAACCCGGAGTTCGGAAGCTTCCGGAATGGCTCAGAAAATTTGGTTTTCATAGCAGAATTAATCCTGCCAACGTTTTCAGACTAAAAGCTCCTGAATATTCTATGGACTTTGATGAGGAATCAAAAGTCAGAAATGCAGTTCAGATTATCGAATATGCTAAACAACAGGCCGATTGTATTCTCCGGAATTACGAAAAGAATTCATTCAATATTATTCTTGGAGGCGATTGCAGCATTCTTATAGGAAACGCAATGGCTCTGAAAAAAGTGGGAGATTTCGGGCTTTTTTATCTTGACGGGCACACAGACTTCATCCCCCCCGAACTTTCTGAAACGGGAGGGGCGGCAGGAATGGATCTCGCCATCATTACCGGTACCGGACATGAAAAACTAACTGATATTGATGGTTTAAAACCTTATCTGTCAGAAGAAAATATCTTTTGCTGTGGGAATGCAGAAATTGATGATGAACAATATGTTGACCAGATTACCAACTCCGAGATTCATTATTTTGATTTATACCGTCTCAGACAAAATGGTTTCGGAAAAACGGCTGAAGACTTTTTGAAAATGGTGAATGATAAAGGGTTAGACGGGTTTTTCATTCATTTTGATGTAGATATTCTGAAAGATGAATTCATGCCCGCCGTAGACAGCAGGATGGAAGACGGAATCAGTTATGAGGATCTCAGGAAAATGCTGGAACCTTTGTTCGCAAACCCTTTGTGCTTTGGAATAGAGATTACCATTTTAGATCCTGATTATGATAAAAACGGAATATACACCCGTCCATTTGTAGATAACTTAATTCAAATTATAAAAAATAAAGAAGAGTAAATGAAGAAGACAATCAAAAGAACATTCAGGGTTTCAAAATATGTGATCTATAAGGAGACGCTTGTTGATTACAAGGAACATTTCTGGTCATTTTTAGGCGCATTTTTTGGGATTGGGATTATTGCATTTATCCAGTCTCACTCACTTACAGAAACGGAAAACATATTTCTGATCGGTTCTTTTGGAGCATCAAGTGTTCTTATTTATGGAGCAATACAGAGTCCTCTGGCACAACCGAGAAATCTTATCGGCGGACATGTTCTGTCGGCATTGGTAGGTGTTACTGTTTATCAGTTTATTCCGGATATCATCTGGCTTTCGGCACCTTTGGCAGTATCATTTTCTATAGTATTGATGCAGTATACAAAAACTTTGCATCCACCGGGTGGAGCTACAGCTCTGATTGCAGTAAGTTCTACAGGTAAAATTCCGGAATTGGGATACTGGTATGTTCTCTCCCCTGTTCTTTCCGGATGCATTATTCTTTTGATTGTTGCATTATTTTTTAATAATATTACACCCAACAGAAGCTATCCTACCCACAGCATGTTCAAAAGGCTGCTGAAAAAAAGACACAACCATCACTTAAAATAAAAATCATGAATTGTCTGGAATGTGGCGAGAAAATCATCGGAAGATCAGATAAAAAATTCTGCAACGATGCCTGTCGGAACGCCTATAACAATAAGCAGAATAAGGATTCCAGTAATCTGATGCGGAATGTTAATAACAAGCTTCGCAAAAATTACCGTATCCTGATGGAAATAAATACCGACGGTAAAACAAAAGTCCCAAAATCCAGACTGGATGGCTTAGGTTTTGATTTCGATTATTTTACCAACCTGAAAGTTTATAAAAACGGCTCTGAATATAAATTCATTTATGATTACGGGTATAAACTTCTGGATGATGATTTTGTACTGATAGTAAAAAATCAGGCATAACCTACCCACCACTAATATAATATTATGAAAGAAGTTGTTCTGATCACCGGTGCCAGCGGCATGATTGCCAAAGAACTGGCAAAAAAAATAAGTAACGCATATGAAATCAGGTTTCTGACGCGAAAAAAAGTGCATGATCATGACTATGAATGGGATGTCCAAAAAAAAACTATAGATGAAAAAGCCCTTGACAATGTTTCTCATATCATTCATCTTGCAGGTGCCAATATTTCAGAAAAGCGCTGGACTTCGGAAAGAAAAAGAGAATTGATTTCCAGCCGTGTAGATTCTGCAGAATTACTTCGAACAACTTTAAGAAAAAACAAGATTAAGCTAAAGTCTTTTATTTCAGCCTCCGGAATTAATTTTTATGGTACTGAAACCTCAGAAAAAATTTATACCGAAACAGATCCGCCAGGCAACGATTTTCTAAGTGAAGTGGTTGTCTTATGGGAAAGAGCTGCTGACGATTTTAAGGAACAGGATCTCGCAGAAAGAGTTGTGAAAATACGTACTGCTGTAGTACTTTCTGAAAAAGACGGAGCATTAAAGAAAATGATCCCTCCTATTCAATATTATATCGGCTCTCCACTGGGAAGCGGGCAGCAATATATGCCATGGGTTCACATTGAAGACATCTGCTCTATTTATGAATTTGCTTTAAAAAACCCAGCAATAGATGGCGCTTATAATGCTGTATCTCCACAACATGCCACCAATAAAGAACTTACAAAAAAGATTGCCCAGGTACTTAAAAAACCACTATTTATGCCTAATGTTCCCGGATTTGTGCTGAAACTCTTATTCGGAGAGCTGGCTACTACTATATTGGAAGGTTCCAGAGCTTCCTCAAAGAAACTTCAGGATGCAGGTTTCCATTTTAAATTTCCGGATCTGGAGAACGCTTTAAAAGACTTACTAAAGAAGTAAATTCAGAAAAAATTAATTAAAAAAATATTTTAACACCTATTTATTATAACACAGAAAATATTCTCATGAAAAACCCGAATATCACCTTATTAAACACAGAAATCCTTTCAGATAACTGGTATACTTTAAACAAAGTCACCTACTCTGTTTTGAAAAAAGACGGAACTACAGAAACTCAAAGCAGAGAAGCCTATGACCGCGGAAACGGTGCAGTAATCCTTCTTTACAATACAGATTCAAACACCGTTATTCTTACCAGACAATTCAGATTACCTACTTATATCAACGGAAATTCTACAGGCATGCTCATTGAAGCCTGTGCAGGATTGTTGGATAATGATAATCCGGAAGACTGTATCAAAAGGGAAACAGAAGAAGAAACCGGATATAAAATTTCCAAGGTTGAGAAAATATTTGAAGCCTATATGTCGCCCGGATCTGTAACGGAAATTCTTTATTTCTTCATTGCAGAGTATTTAAATGAAATGAAAATCAACGACGGAGGTGGATTGGAAGAAGAAGGTGAAAATATCGAAGTTCTGGAATTATCGTTTGAAAAAAGTCTGAAAATGATTGATACAGGAGAAATCAAAGATGCAAAAACCATCATGCTTCTGCAACATTTGAGGATCAAAGGAATACTGTAGAAATAAGATATCAATGATGATTGATAATTGAAAACTGCATATCTAATAAAAACATTAACTTATAACTCATATTTAAACTATTAACAGATGATTGAACATGTGAAACTTGCCATTAATCCCAAATTTCAGGATTGGGTTCTTTTTGAAAATGGCACTTATATTATTTTTGATGACATCAGTATTATCGGAGATGTAAAAGAGAAAGCATTACAATTAATGAAAGAATTCGGTCCGGTTTATTCCGGAGGTCCTGCCGGAGATTTCAATGTAATTCATTTAAACCTTACTGAAGGATGGCTGGTTTCCGGACATGGTTATGGTATGTATACTTATGTACATCCTTCCGAACTGGACAGTGAATCCCCAAACGATCTTGAAATAGGACTTTATGGCAGATCTAAAAGAGATTCAGATGGTCAAAATCCTGAAATTATTCATATCAACAGGAGTGAAATTTCATAAGACCTACCATTCATAATTTATTATTCATAATTAAATACAATGCTTCAAGATCATATTACGGTGGAGAACCGCCATAAAGACTTTATTAAAAAAATCACAGAAACAGAAACAGTATACGCTTTAAAAGATGGCAAAGGCTATGCTACTTCGTATTCCAACGAGTCAGAATATGAAGACGGTGAAGAGGTACAGATCATTTGTTTCTGGTCTGATGCTGCCACAGCAAAATCATGCATAGAAAACGAATGGAATCATTATGAGCCTTCTTCTATTCCTCTCAACGAGTTTGTAGAAAACTGGTGTCTGGGAATGAATATCGACGGATTATTGGTAGGAACTAATTTCGACAGCAATCTGTTTGGTTACGAAGCTGAACCTTTAGAATTAATCCTTGATATTATTGAAGAGCTCAGATCTTCAGGAAAGTCACTGGAATTAAGAAAGTTTGAAAACATGGAAGATCTGGAAAAACAGATCAGAGCGGTGCTGGAAGATTAATAATTTAGCTCATATGAAGTCTTTGGGAATAAAGATCTTTAAAGCAAGTGCTTTAATTTTGGTCATTCTTTTCAGTATTCTTATGCTGAAAACTATTTCCCAGTATACTTCTCTTGAAAAAAATATAGGATTTCTGGCTTTTAAGCAGCAGGTTGTGGATAATCCGTATTGGATGATTTTTTTCTACATTCATATCTTTTCCGTAACGCTTTGTCTTCTGGCAGGTCTGACCCAGTTTTCAAATCGGTTTTTGACTGAAAATAAAAGCCTTCATAAGATAATTGGGAAAATATATGTCTACAACATCCTTATTATCAATGTTCCGGCATGCTTTGTTCTGGGACTTTTTTCCAATGGTGGTATTATCGGAATCACAGGATTTCTGATACAGGATATCCTTTGGGCTTATTTCA
Organism: Chryseobacterium sp. PCH239; assembly: GCF_018924625.1. NCBI lineage: Bacteria > Pseudomonadati > Bacteroidota > Flavobacteriia > Flavobacteriales > Weeksellaceae > Chryseobacterium > Chryseobacterium sp. PCH239. The sequence continues at coordinate 352,478 of NZ_CP073027.1, read as the reverse complement.
CTATTGCCGCCATACTTTTTATCAAAAAGGGAAATGTGAACAGACACAGGATGTATATGATCTTAAGCTATACGGTTACCACCACAGCCATTACGTTCAGAATTGTTAAAAATCTGTTTTATAATGAAACCCGTCATGACTACCAACTTTTTTATGGTTTGAATGTCTGGGCAGCCCTTTTTATCAATCTTTTTATAGCTTATCTGATTCTCAGAAAAGAATCATTACTACCTGGAAAAGTCAACGTTAGAAAAGAAGATTAAAAGACTTATAAATGACACCAGAAAAAATGATGCAATAAATATCAAAGTATTAAAAAATGCTTCATATTGAGTATTCCGGGTCCATTTGCCGAAAAAACGCATTATCAGATAAGAAATTCCTCCCAAAACGGCAATAATAAAAAGAAGAAAAAATAATAAATCATGGTTTCGTGTTAATGTGTGTAAATCTATTATTTTAAATCTAAAAAAACAATCAATTACAGGACCACAATCTTCTGAATAGCCTTAATTTTGATCAACGTTATTATCTAAAAATTAATGTATGAAAATTAGAAGCCTTGACCATCTTGTTTTAACGGTGGCAGATATTGAAAAGACTATTGCATTTTACACTCATGTCATGGGCTTTGAAGTCATTACTTTTGGAGAGGACAGAAAAGCACTCATCTTTGGAAATCAAAAGATTAATCTGCATCAGAAAGGATATGAATTGGAGCCTAAAGCAGAGACTCCAACCTGTGGCTCTGCTGATCTTTGTTTCATTGCAGAGACAGGTCTTCATGAGATTATGGAAGAGCTCAGACAGAAAAATATAGAAATCATTGAAGGGATTGTAGACAGAACCGGAGCGGTAGGAAAAATCAAATCAGTTTACTTCCGTGATCCGGATTATAATCTTATTGAAGTAAGTAATTATTATTAACAAAAACAGCTCTGTATCAGTTTATTACTATCCATTTTTTAGAATTTAATGTTCCTGGATTTCTAAAACACAAAATTGTCAGTATAAAATTCATATAAAATTTGCAAAAACCATTGAGAAAATCTATTTAATCTTTTATATTTCGAATTTAAAGCCTTAATTTTGCATAGAAATTCAGAAAATTCGGATTCTTTCAACAGGTTATGTACATGAAAAAAATGATGATCGGGCTTGCTTTGGCCTTATCCATCACTATTTGGGGGCAAAAAACTCCTGCAAAAGCAAACAATCTGACCCCTTACAGCTATCAGACTTTTAACTGTGACAATAAAGGGTATTTTGACCCGGCTAAATATAAAAAAGAAGAAATAGACGGGGTAAATAAACTGTTGTATCAGTTCAATGGCGTGGTATTTGACACCCAACCTGTTTTTAAAATTGCCCAGCTTGAAGAAATCCGTAAAAACAGAGAAACGTATTTACAGGAACTGGAAAAGCAGTATGAAGAAAAGAAAAAGGAACTGTACAGCCTTAAAGTAATTGATCTTCCTCAATGGAAAAAATTAATGGAAGAAACTATTGATTCTTTTGAGAATGAATATCAGCTTAATAAAGAAGAAATCCTTGCGTATTCTGATCCCACCACACTGAGAAACAGTAAATATTACGATACCTGCAGAGAACAGATTGATGCTATCTCCTCTCCCGACAGAGAAAAGATGTTTGCAGCATGGAGAGCGTATACTGAACTTAAAAGCAAAAATAATGCTGATCCAAAGGGTGTAATGGCAAGATTTGATGCCAAAATGAATGACCCTCAAAAAGAAGATTATGCATTAATTGATATGATTGGTCTGGGTTTTCACAACTGTGCCAACAGCAGTTTCAGACAAAAGCGTAATAATGAAGAGACCTCTTATAAAGATTTTGATAAGATTTTCACCAAGCTGAAGAGAACTTGTGATCAGCCGTAGGCTTATTAAAAAGTTTGAAAGATTTAATCCTAAAAAATAGAATAGCAACACTCAGATTGAGTGTTGTTTTTTTATTGGTAAAGTTTCACAGAACGGTTAAGGAATGGTTAAAAGTGGGTTAATGGCTTATGATTTCTTTGAGAAAGGTCTCGTTACCTCTATTTTCGTACTTCTAAAACTATTCCATGAAATACATTGTTGCTTTCCTTACGTTGCTACTTTGCATAGCAGTATCAGCTCAAAAACCTATCTCTGTTCTTCCGTTTTTTCTGGAAAACAATTCTGTGTATGTATATTGTAAAGTCAATAAAACGGACAGTATTAAGTTCCTTTTTGATACCGGTGCAGATGGCTCTGTCATTAATAGTAATTCTAAGAAAAAGATTCCGCTGAAAATTGACGGAAAGTCTGAGAACAGAGGTTCCAACGGAGTAAATACTGTAGATTACAGCAGCCACAACACAATACAGTTTGGGAATATTGAGAAAAAAGAAATACGATTTACGCTTATTCCTTATGAATCTGTTCATTTTGACGGGGTTTTCGGAACGGATCTGATGAAGGGCAAACTCATTGAAATAGATTATCATAGAAATGAAATCCGGTTTTATGACGAAGATGATCTGCTTATGGATTTAACAGGATATGAAAAGGTAAAACTTCATATGATCGACAACTACCCTGCTGTAGAAAGCATTATCATGGTCAATGACAAAGAATACTCAGGATTCTTTGGGCTCGACAGCGGAGCGGATGATGTACTTACGATTGCTTCTCCTTTTGCAAATAAGAATGTTCTGGTAACAGCCATGAAAACAATAGGTAAAGCCACAGCACAAGGCTCCGATGGATCTGTATATGAAATGCCTGTTGTTCTTTGCCCAGCTGTTCAATTCGCTCAGAAGTATCTTTATAATCTCCCGGTTACCCTTTCCGGTTCTACTGAAGGAATTGATTCTACAGAAAAAATGGTGGGATTTTTTGGTAATCAGTTTTTAAAAAGGTTCAATACAGTGATTGATTTCAAGAATGGATTTATTTATTTTAAACTGAATAAAAATTTGTATTCGGAACTTAATTAGCTGTGAAATCAAATTGGGATATTCTTTAATACTATTGATATTAGAATTGATATAAAGATTAAATTTTATACTTTTATTCCAACTTTAACAAACTTACATAAATATGTCTCCAGAAGAATTTGTAAAAAACTTTCATTTAGAGAAACAAAATATTCTTCATTCCAGTTTTGATAATCAAATGGAATATAGAAGCTTGACTTCAAAAAAAATTGAAGAATTAAATTTGGATTAAATTCAAACCGAAAAATTAAAAGAGATAGTTTCAGGTCTTCTTACTGATACATTTTACACAATCCTTTTGGGGTTAGATGGCTCTGCAAGTATTGGTAGTATACAACAGTCTTTTAAAATTTATGATGAAAAGGGTAATTTAATATCAAAAGATGGAGATTTAGAAGAGTATGCTTATGAGTATTTTCACGGAGAATAAGAGCATGATATTTGAAATTTTTAATCTCTATTCCTTTTACTTTCAGAGCTATTCAAAATTAAAACAAATTAATAATGAATAAGTTATGATTTTATGGATTTAATTTCTTAATTTTGCACCCCGAAAATAAGGATTAGAGATATGAAAAAAATTGGTGAACACAGAACACTTCTTGGAGTTGATAAAAACGTTACTTTAAGAGAATTAAAGACGATTTACAGAAATGTGATGAAAGATACCCATCCTGACAAATTCATTAATGATGAAGCAGGAAAACAGGAAGCAGAAGAAAAAAGCAAGTCTGTGATTGAAGCCTACCACTTTTTGGTAAGTATTAATCCTGAAACACAGGAAAAATATAAAGAAGAATATACTGAAACCATTACAAAATCTAATATTCAGGATTTCTATCTGGAGAAATCAATTTTAACGGTTCAGCACTTAAACGGAAATATGTATGAATATATGGGGGTTCCAAGAAATACCTATATCAAAATGATCAATGCTGATTCACCAAGCCGTTTTGCAAGAAGACATATCTACGGAAACTTCGTTTACAGAAAGTCCGGAGAGGCTATGGCAGATTAATTTTTTCTACAACAATATAGAAGAGCTTCCAGTTTTACTGGGAGCTTTTTTGTTGCCCAAACCGGATGTTATGTTTTCGCTAAAGCCAATATTGGCTGTTATAAATTTAAGCGGGCTAAAGCCCACTCCTATTGAATATTTTCTTAATGCACAATAACCATCAATAGAAATGGGCTTTAGCCCATTTACAATAATAAAAATCATCCAATGGCTTTAGCCCAAACCTATATAACTAAATTTTAAATCATCAAATATCAACAAAAAAGCGCCTCAGAAGATCTGAGGCGCTTTCGGTTAATTAAAGGTTTAATTTATTTGTCTAAATGCTTCGGAGTAAATCCGTCTTCATTCAGTTCTCTGTGTACGTAATCCGCTTTCATTTCAGCTTCGTAGTCTACTTTAGTATCTTTACCCATTCTTCTTAGAACGGAGTCAAATAGAGAGTATACTACCGGTACAATGATCAATGTAAGGAATAGTGATGATGTCAAACCACCGATTACTACCCATGCAAGACCTTTGTTCATCTCAGCTCCGGCCCCTGTTGCCAATGCGATCGGTAACATACCGAAGATCATCGCAATGGTAGTCATCAGGATCGGACGAAGACGTGCGTGGTTGGCTTGTACCAGGGCATCGTGAGTGTTTGCTCCGGCTGCTTTTCTTGCATTTGTAAAGTCAACGATAAGGATCGCATTCTTCGCTACCAGACCAATCAACATGATCATCCCTAACATGGTAAAGATGTTCAGTGAGTTGGCAGTTAAGGCAAGGATTACCATTACCCCGATCATCGCTAGCGGGATTGAGAACAATACCACGAAAGGATATACAAAACTGTCATATAGTGAAACCATTACCAGGTATACCAATACAATAGCAGCCAATAATGCAATTCCTAACGTACCGAAACCTTCCTGCTGGTTTTCCATATCTCCACTCCAGATGTAATCTACACCTACAGGTTTTTTGGTGCTGTTCATGAACTGGTTTGCCCACTCATTGGCTACGTCACCTACCGGTCTACCAACAGCTTTCGCTCTTACTTTTACGGAAGGAGACTTATCTCTACGTTCAAGCAAACTTGGTCCTGAACCCATTTCCACGTTAGCAAACTGGCTTAAACGAACCTGCTGTCCCTGAGGGTTTGTAAACATAAGGTTTTTAACGTCATCAATAGACTGTCTGTTCACATCTCCGAAACGGATATTGATGTCATATTCATATTCTCCGGCTCTGAATTTTCCGTCAGTATTACCGTTGAACGCGGTCTGCATCGTCTGCCCTACACTTGAAAGGTTTAAACCTAAAGCAGACATTTTATCTCTGTCAATACTTACCTGAACTTCCGGGCTACCTGTATCTGTTGACAATTCTGCATCTACTGCTCCAGGAACTTTTTTCAACAGCTCAAGGATTCTTGTTGCTTCTTTTACTGCGGTAGCATTATCCGGAGCGGTTACAACCATTTCAATAGGAGCATTTTCAGCACCCATGATACCGATTGGAGCTGTTTTAAACTCAACTCCTGTGAATTTCTCTTCCAGCTGTCTTTTTATTTTTGCAGCTTTGATATTGGTACTTTCAGAACGTTCAGATTTATCTGTTAAGTTCACCTGAACCTCGGATTGGTAAGTAGTTGCCTGAGCTCCACCAAAACCTGTAGACTGCTGTCCTACTGTTGTGATAAGGTCTACAACATCTTTATCATTTCTTAAAAACTTCTCAACCTCTAGTGTTAATTGGTTTGTCTTTTCAACGGTTGCATCTTTTGACAATTCCATTTGTACCAGGAACTGGCCACGGTCGATTGGCGGGAAGAACTCACCTCCAATGAACCCGAATGCTACCAGCATGAATGAACTGATTAAAACAATAAATGTAATCACTACAGTTGAAATTCTTCTTAATGTCGTTTTCAGACACCATTCAAGAATTCCTGTGATCCAGTGTGTAAACCTGTCAATTAATCCTTCAAACCAAAGAATGAATTTCTCAAACCAGTTTTTACCTGTTAAATGTTCCAGTTTACCGAATCTTGATGATAACCAAGGAATGATGGTAAATGAAGCCAATAATGATAACAAGGTGGCAATAACTACCGTGACGCAGAACTGTGCCAGGATGTTGGCTACAAGACCTGAACTCATCGCAATCGGTAAGAATACCACCACAATTACCAAGGTAATCGCAGCAACGGTAAATCCGATCTCTGAAGCTCCGTCATACGCTGCTCTGATCTTACTTTTCCCCATCTCCATGTGGCGGTAAATGTTTTCCAGAACTACAATCGCGTCATCCACCAGGATACCTACCACAAGGGATAGTCCCAGTAAACTCATTAAGTTCAAAGTATATCCCATAAGGTTCATTCCGATGAACGCTGCCACCAATGAAGCCGGGATAGAAACCATTACGATGAATGCGTTTCTGATACTGTGAAGGAATAGTAACATTACAATTGCCACGAGGATAATCGCTAAGAATAAGTCGAAAATAACGTGGTTGGCAGATTCAAGAGTAAATTCTGTCGTATCGTTTACGATTTTCACTTTTACTCCCTGAACTTTATAGGCTTCTTCTACTGTTTTGATGGTCTTCTGAACACTTTCAGATACTGCTACCGCATTGGCATCAGATTGTTTCTTAACCTGCATCAAAATGGTAGGAAACTGATTGAATCTCGCTACTTTTTCAACATCCTTCTGAGAGTCGAAAACGGTTGCGATATCAGATAAACGTACCTGAGCTCCATTTTTATTGGAAACAACAAGGTTGTTCATTTCCTCTGTAGATTTATACTTTCCTGAAAGTCTGATCGTAGATTTTGTAGTTCTCGTTTTCAAACTTCCTGTAGGGAAATCTAAGTTTGATGAAAGAATGGCCTGTTGTACATCTCCAATTGAAAGTCCATAACCCTGTAATTTTTTCTCATCAAGATTTACCTGAATCTCTCTCTCCTGTCCACCAACAAGGTCCACCTGAGCTACCCCATTTACACGGGAGAAAATAGGTTCAATCTTTTTATCCAATAAGTCATAAAGGTCCTTACTGTTCAGTTTATCCGATGAAATACTCATCGTGATAATCGGTAAATCATCTAAGGAGAATTTGTTCAGAGACGGTGCTTTTACATCTTCCGGAAGGTCTGCCAGAATCGCATTTACCTTTCTCTGCGCATCATTCAAAGCGTAGTCTACATCGGCTCCATCGTTCAGCTGAACCATGATTACGGATAAGCTTTCGTATGAAGAAGATTCTACTTTTTTAACGTTTTCCAAAGAACCTACGGCATCTTCAATCTTTCGGGTCACGGAGGTTTCCACCTCTGCAGGCGAAGCTCCAGGATAGACCGTAGAAATGGTTACCATGTTGGTTTCAAACTTTGGAATCAATTCGTATCCCATGAGCGTATAACTCAGGATACCTCCCAACGTCAGAATTGTAAATAATACAATTACAAGCGAGGGTCTTTTGATCGATATTTCTGCTAACTTCATAGATCTGCTACTTTATAATGTTCACTTTAGATCCGTTGTCCAGATTGATCTGTCCGCTAGTAACCACCTGCTCTCCTCCATTCAATCCGCTTAAAATCTGAACTTTATCTCCGTAAACTTTTCCGATGGTTACTTTGATCAATTTAGCAACACCATTCTGGACAACGAATAATTGTCCTGAGCTTACTCCGTTAACAAACGCTTCTGCAGGAACTGTCAGCATATTCTGAGTTTCTGCCCCGTTATTTGTACTGAATTTAGCTGTTGCATACATACCAGCCTTAAGGTTTCCTCTGTTTTGTACTTCAATTTCAACAGGGAAATTAAGAGAAGCATCACTTTTAGGAGCAATGAAAGTAATTCTACCTACGAAAGAATCTTCAGGCAAAACATTTACTTTAATCGGAACTTCCTGACCTAACTGGATTTTTCCGATCTGGCTTTCATCTACCAAAACAGATAGTTTCAGACTGTTGATATTAACGATTTCAAACATCGATGTTCCAGGAGAAACCACCGTTCCGGGCTCAACCATTTTCTTGTTGATGGTACCGCTGATTCCTGCACGGATGCTTGTATCATTTACTTTTACACCCTGTGCTCTTACTGCAGCCTGAGCATTTTTCAGCTGTAGTCTTGAGTTGTCAAGCTGTTGTTTTGTAACTCCGCCTGTTTTATATGCGTTCTCATATCGTTGGTTATCAATAATAGCATTCTGCAGATTGTTCTGAGCCTGGGTAACATCCACTTCGATAGCATCTTTTTTGATCGTTGCCAAAACCTGTCCTGCTCCTACCCTTGAACCCTCTTTTACCAGAACGCTTACGATACGTCCTGATATTTCAGAAGACTGGTTCATTTCCTGCTTAGGAATAAAAGTTCCGTTGGCTGAGTAGTCTGTATCAATATTTTCTCTTGTAACGGTTACAATATTAACATTGATCTTATCTACCTGTTTGGCAACTTCTTTTACTTCCTGCGTCTGTTTTTCTTTGTTACCGGCAATCTTGTAAGCGGCTAAACCAACCAGTACAGCTGCTACGATGATATATATTAAAGTTTTTTTCATTTTAGTTTATTATAAGTTTTGTAGTGTGTTTAGTTCACCCTTAGCTTTTATCAGCTTGATCTCTGCCTGTTTATAATCCAGCAATGCATTGGAATAGTTCTGTTTTGCCTGCGTAAGAGCATTTTCTGAATCCAGCACTTCCGTAAGTGTTGCCAGTCCATACTGGTAGTTTGACTGGGTATTTTTCTGAACTCTTTCTGCCAATCCTACATTATCTTTCATGCTTTCGAGATTGATCAATGCATTTTCCATATTGGTAACGGCATTTTTATAATCTAAACTCAAGCTCAGTTGAGTGTTTTCAATATCAACATCAAGATCCTGAATATCTATTTCTGCCTGGTTGATCTTTGCTTTTGTAGCTCCACCCGTGAAAATAGGAATATTGACATTCAAACCAATTGCTGAAAAATCGCTCCAGAGAACGCCTCTACTAAGGCCATTGGTCAATGGGAATTTTGCTCCGTTAGCTCCCCATCCGTAGTTCGCCGTAAGATTTACTGATGGATAAAGATAAGCTTCAGTCGCTTTTTTATTGAAAACCAAAAGTTCCCTGTTTTTATTTAAAACTTTAAGCTCTGTACGATCATTAAGATTTACGTTGCTCGCAATCAGCTCAGGTTTTGGTTCGATTTGTTTTTCTTCAAGCTCGATGTCTGTAGAAATCGGGATTCCCATATAAAACTTAAGGGCATTTTTTGAAAGTTCAACAGAGTTGATTAAAGCCTGCTTGTTGGAACCGATATTGGTGAGCTGAACATTGGTTCTGTCCAAATCGATTGCTTTTGCCAAACCGTTATCAACCAAACTTTTAATAACATTTCTTACTTTTTCAGTATTGGCATAGCTGGCTGTTACCGTTTTAAGGTTTTCCTCCTGTACGAACACCTGATAATAAGCTGTTGCAACATTTTCAATAATCTGTTCATTGGTTAACTGAGCATTCAGTACATAAAACTCTCTAGTTGACTTTGCAGCTTTCAATCCTGTAAAGACTCTCTGATCAAAAATCGCCTGCTGAAGTTGTACAGAAGCTGTTGAACCCCAAGGCTGCCCAAACTGAGCTCTGATTTTCTCTCCTCCAAATTCCAGCAAAGATTCCTGAATAATCGGATTATAGGTTAAACCTGCCGTAGCACTGACCTGAGGAAGGGCACCGGCTCTGGCTTCATCAATCTTGTATTCGGCTTTTTTCACCTGTAAAGCAGCTTTTTTAGCTTCTGCTTTATTTTGAAGTGCCTGTTTAATCGCTTCCTGCAGGGAAACCTGCTGCTGGGCAGACATCAGTGTTGAGCCGAAAATCATAAATGCTGAAGCTATCCCAATTTTTAGCTTTGTAGCAGTTATACGTTTTCTATTCATAATTTTATACTTCGTTTATTTTTTATTTAATTTTCATTCATTATTTATTTCTATTTGACGAATCATTTTCAGAAATACTTTAGTTTTTTTTAGTTTTTGAACAACATATTGATAATAATCTCTTTTCTTTCAGAAATAATTTTATCATATTCTTCATCATTAATTAAAAGATTTTCCATAAATAATGGTCTTATTGCACTTGGAAATACCAGCAATGAAACCATATTCAGAATAAACTGAACCGGAGCCATTTTCTCAATATTTCCCAATTCCATTTCTTTTTCAATATCCTTGTACATATCGTTCAGGATATCCTCCTCAATTTCTCTGTGATGGCAGGTTCCTTTATTGATCTGTGACACGATATACGTTTCCAGATACGGATACTGAAGGCTTGTAGAAAGACTGCTTTCTATGAATTTGCTGATCTTCTCTTTAAAAGGAAGAGCTGAATTCTGAATGATCTTCGATTTTTCCTGTTCTACTCTTTGCGCTTCATCAAAGATGATCTGGATAAGCTTATCTCTTGAACGGAAATAGTAATTAATAAGCGTTCTGTTCACTCCTGCTTCATCTGCAATCTCCTGCGTAGTAGCATCAAACTTTCCTTTCACAAAGAATAAATTCTTCGCTGTCTCCTTGATCAATTCCTGTGTTTGGTCTTTTTTTGCTTGATTTGACATTTTTGTTAAACAAATTTGTGCAAATTTATAGTAAAAATTATTTTTGACAAAATTGTTAAACAAAAAAATTAAACACATTTGTCATGACATGCATCATGTTTGTTCACATAAGTTTGTTATTACTTAATGTTTAATGAGAAAGCTATTTTTATATCTTTGCCGCAAAAATTAATAACTGATGAAGAAAATTCTTTCGCTGTTCATGGTTTTGAACGCGGTACTTCTATTTTCACAAAATTTGCTTTGGCATTTTCAAACCAAAAGTTCTATTATAGAATCTCAGCATTATATTGCTTTTAGTGATACAGATTCTCAAGGAAATATTTATGTTGGAGGAAGATATGGACGTTTTGCATTTCCCAGCATTAATAGCATTACATTTGATAATATTACAAAAACCAGCAGTGCAGATGAAGATTCAAGAGCTGTTATTGCAAAACTTGACAAGAACAAAAATGTAATCTGGGTAAAAGAAATCAGATCAAAATATTCATCATCCTTAAATTCCTTAGTTGTAGATAAACAGGACAATCTTGTATTTACAGGATATACAGATGGGCATGATTTAAAACTGAACCCTAACTCAGAGACTATTTTTGATACAGGGATTAACTCCGGTAGTTCATTCATGGTAAAGCTAGATACTAACGGAAACTTTGTCTTTGGGAATATTTATAATTATGTTTATAATATGGCCTGTACAATTGATTTAGATAACAATATCATCTCTACAGGAAATTATACAAACTACCCTCCACAATTTCTTACTGATTTGGATCCTAATCCTAATGCAGTATTTTATCTGCCTCCTCCAAGTGGTTTATTTGTTATGAAGAATACTTCCGCTGGAGCTTTTTCATGGGCCCGCCCTCTCCATGCTCACAATACCCCATCAATACATGCAGTAAAAACTGATCATAACAAAAATATTATTATTCTTGGAAACTTTGAAGCGTATTTGAAAATAGATAATAACTCTTTTCCTTCTACCAGTGTTAATTACAATCAGGGTTTTTTGGCAAAATTCAATACTAACGGAAATTTCACGTGGTATCAACCATTAACCTATTTAAGTGCCTATCTTGGGACTGCAAACTCAAAGATTGAAATTGATAACGCTAATAATATTTATACTGCCAGTAATTATTACAATGCACAAAATATTACTTTTCCAAATACCACAATAAATGCTCCTGCTGATGGACGTACAATGATCTATAAAATAACCCCCAATGGTCATTTAGTATGGAACTCCCTCATCAAAGGAGACGTAAGCTATGACTTTCGTTCTATTAAGCTCAATGCTGACAATACTATAAATTTCTTTGTGCGTTATGCTGATAATATGATTAAGGTTATCAATGGAAATAATAATACAGAAGAAATTGTAAAAAGAATAGACCTAGGGCTTAATTACAGTTATTTATCAAATGATGCTCAGACATATTATTTAAAATTCAGAAATGATGGTAAACTAATATTCAATAAAAGTGATTTCTCTTCTTATACTTTTGACCAAAGTATAGATTATGAAGGAAATATGATTCTTGCCGGAAATTATGATGGATATCAGGACTTTAATCCTGATCAGGATATTAAAGAAATAAAATATACAAATAATGATATAAGCTCTTTTATTCAAAAGTTTGGCAAATGTTATAACGGAACTCCAGATGGAGATAAAATACAAACATTTTGTTCATCAATCAATCCAACAGTACATGATCTATACCCTAATACATCCTATACAACCTGGTATGATTCTTTAATATCCACTACACCTCTAAGCAGCACTACTCCTTTACAGAACAACATTATTTATTATGCTTCTGTTCAGGATGAATCTTGTCCTTTTAATAACAAGAGATTAGCTGTAAAAGTGATCATTAAAAATGCACCTCTCAAACTTACAGTAACTGACTTCTATTTTTGCAGTAACGTTAATCAGATGAGTTTGTATCAACTGAACATTAATAATAACCAAAATATTAGATTCTATGATGCAGCTGGCAACTTAATTAGCAGCTCATCCTATATTATTGAAGGAGCTCAATATTATGTTACTGAACAAAATACGGAATGCGAAAGTGAAAAAGCTCCTTTTAAAGTATTTTCAATACAAGGTGCTACCCCTACAGGAAACACTCCACAAACTTTCTGCACAACCAATAATCCTAAAATCTCTGACATCCAGATCACAGGTCAGAATATAAAATGGTATGATGCGGCAGGAAATATTGTACCTGCAACAACTGTTCTTATTAATGGACAAACCTATTATGCTTCTCAGACTATTAATGGCTGTGAGAGTAATAAAACAGCCATTCAGGTAACGGTAAATACAACTCCTAAACCGACAGCCAATGTAAATCAGGATTTTTGTGCTTCTGCCAACCCTACTTTAGAAAAACTGGTTGTAACGGGAACTGCTCTTAAATTTTATAATGCAGCAGGAAATGTAATTCCAATGTCAACTCCTCTGATAAGCGGACAAACGTACTTTGTAACCCAGACAATTAACAACTGTGAATCTGAAAAACTGGCAATTACAGTAACTTTATCTACCAATAATGTGCCCGCAAAAGACATTACGCAGGTACAATGTAATACAACTACTGCTAATTCAATGGTTGTTAATCTTCACTCATATGAAGCAAGTATTATTAATAATCCAGGGAATTATATTTTCACTTATACTGACACTTCAGGAAACCCTATTTCTAATCCTTCTGCTTATATTTTGAATGTCGGGACAACCCTTATCCACGTAAGGGTTTCAACTCCTGACGGATGTTTTAAGGTGGTGAGATTAAACCTTACGCTTAATCCAAAACCTATTGTTCTGCTTCCTGATATGCTTGATTTCTGTGAAGGAAAATCGGTTGTTTTAGATCCAGGCCCTGGATTTAAGTCTTATGAATGGAGTACCGGAGCAACCACTCAAACGATTACAGTATCTACTCCAGGGACATATACTGTTAAAGTAACCAACGTTTTCGGATGTGAAAGTACAAGCTCTACCCAGGTAAGCTATTCTGTTTTAGCACATATTGTTTCTGTCAATATCACGAACAATACAGCGACCGTTATTCTTTCTCAGAGCGGAAACTTTGAATTTTCTTTAAATAATTTCACATGGCAGGATTCCAATATTTTCACCAATTTAAGTATGGGAGAATACACCGTTTATGTGAGAACAAAATCCGGATGTATTATCGGGCAGAAGAACTTCTCGATTTTCAATATACCCAATGCAATCAGTCCCAACAGTGATGGAATCAATGATACATGGAGAATTGCAGGATTGGAAAATTATCCGGGAACGGAGGTAAGTTTATATGACAGAAGAGGTGCTGTAATCTACAAAGAGATTATCAGAAATAAACCTTTCCAGTGGGACGGAAGATATGAATCCCATCCTATTTCTACAGGAAATTACTGGTATACCATAAAAGTTTCTGATGGAAGAATCTACAACGGATGGCTTCTGATTAAGAACAGATAGTAAAATAAAAACGAGCAGAAATTCTGCTCGTTTTTTGTTTTTATAATAATTTGATCTTATCGTCTGAAATATCGATGATCTTATCTTTATAAAGTCCTCCGATTGCTTTTTTAAAATTTTTCTTACTCATCTGAAGTTCATCTTTAATCTCTTCGGGAGATGATTTATCAGAAACATACAGAAGTCCGTAGTTTTCTTCCAGTTTGTTCAGAATCTTTTGTTTAAACTCGTCAATATTTTCAAATCCTTCCGGCTGTAAAGAAACATCTATTTTACCGTCTTCACGGATCGCTTTGATAAATCCTGTTTCTTCTGACAACGGATATAATTTTTTGAAAACATCGGAAGCATAGATCAAACCAATGTATTGTTTGTTGATGATCACATTCCAGCCCAGTTCACTTTCATTCATCATAATCAGATCTACCTTATCCCCTTTTGTGAACGGAAGTTCATCATACTGAGGATTTCTCTTGAACTTCGTGGTACCGGTAATCAGTTCCATATCTTCGTCTACATAAATATAAACCAGATATCTTTTGCCTTCGATGATTTTGGTTTTCTGCTGCTTGTAAGGAATAAATAAATCTTTAATGATTCCCCAGTCCATAAAAGCCCCGCTCGGAAGACTTTGCACACAGCTCATTACTGCAAATTCACCTACTTCTGCCAATGGGATCTCAGTAGTTGCTTTTAATTTATCGTCATCCTGATACACAAAAACTTCAACATCCTCACCTGTTTCTTTTTCATCCTGAATAAAGATTTTGGGTAGAAAAGCCTTTTCACCGGATTCATCTACGAGGATCCATCCTGAATTAATTTTTTCTGAAATTGTTAAAGTTTGAGTTTTTCCGAGTTGCATTGATGATAAAATTAGCTGACAAAGGTACGGAAATTTGAAGATGCTATCCTAGTCTATATAATTATTATTGTTTTAATTGCTTTACAAAAAGTTATGAAACTATGAAAAATGTAATGTTTTAAAGATATGTTTTGGCTGAAGCCAATGAATTGATTGTATAAAATAAATGGTCTAAAGCCCGTTTCTATTGAACATTATAAGTTCGAAATATAATCCATCAGCTCACGTTTGCTGCTTTCAAAATCAAAAGCATCATAAACCAAGAAATAACGGTCTTTATCTGCACAATTCTGGTACATCGATTTAGCGAGTGCCAATTTCTTATTATCAAAACTGAGCGCTTTCACCAGATCTCTTATTTGTACTGAAGTAAACATAGAGGTACGCATCTGCTGATTGATCATCTTAATTTTCCCTTCATCAAAACTCTCATTGTTCATCATCATATCAAAAAACTGGCGGAAAGAATGATTATCCATCACATTTCCCTGAAGAGACCAGTCTCCGGAATGATTTCCGTAAGGATTGTTCCAGATATCGTTCCAGTCATTAAATCCATATTGATTTTGCACAGGATAAGAATCCAGAAGATAGAGACCTTCGTTGGTAAAGAAATCCAGCACCATTCTGTTGTTATTACGAAGAATCAATGTTGTTCTATAGATCAGAAAGCCATTCTCATAGATTGAAATGGGCATTCTCCCTGATGATAAATCAAAGAACCTATACTTCCCTGAACCGTTTGCCATCATCTGATCACCAACTTCCACAGTAAAAAATCCCTGTTCAGGAATTCTCAGAAAAACTTCTGCATAACCGTAGTTTCTGTTCCATTGATAATTAGGATTTTTTATTCTATTTTCATTTCCTCTTTTCAGAGTTGTATTATTTCCAGATCTCGGTTGATCAAAAGTTTTATTTCTTTCATCC
Organism: Chryseobacterium sp. PCH239; assembly: GCF_018924625.1. Classification (NCBI taxonomy): domain Bacteria; kingdom Pseudomonadati; phylum Bacteroidota; class Flavobacteriia; order Flavobacteriales; family Weeksellaceae; genus Chryseobacterium; species Chryseobacterium sp. PCH239. The sequence continues at coordinate 336,563 of NZ_CP073027.1, read as the reverse complement.
GGGCTTTTAGAGGTTCTCATTTCTGTAGTGGAAGCCTCATTTTTTAATAATTCTCCTGCCTTTCCTGCTTCCTGTGCCCATGAACTGATTCCCGCCAAAAGCATCCAACTGATAAAAATCTTTTTCATACATTAAATTTTCAAATACGATCTCCATTTTCATGCCAAAAGCACCACAAAAAAAGCTGTTTCCATAAGAAACAGCCTTTAATTTTAAATATTTAAATGATTAAATCTTTTAATCAGATATTACATATGAATAGGTCTTTTTGCCGTAGCATCCAATGCAGCTTCTTTGATCGCTTCTGCATAGGTTGGGTGAGCGTGTGAACTTCTTGCGATGTCTTCAGCACTTGCACGGAATTCCATAGCAATTACTCCTTCAGCAATAAGGTCAGCAGCTCTTGCTCCTACGATGTGCATTCCTAAAACCTCATCTGTTTTTTCGTCTGCAATAATCTTCACAAGACCGTCGATATCACCACTTGCACGGCTTCTACCTAAAGCTCTCATCGGGAAAGATCCTACTTTGTAAGCAACACCTTCTTCTTTTAGCTGCTCTTCAGTTTTACCAACTCCAGCAACTTCCGGCCATGTATAAACAACACCAGGAATCAGGTTATAGTTGATGTGAGGCTTTTGTCCTGCCAATGTTTCAGCAACGAAAACTCCTTCTTCTTCAGCTTTGTGAGCCAGCATCGCACCTTTGATAACGTCACCAATTGCATAGATATTAGCAACATTCGTCTGTAAGTGGTCGTTTACTTTTACTCTTCCTCTTTCGTCAAGTTCAACACCTGCTTTTTCAAGACCAAGACCGTCTGTGTAAGGTTTTCTACCTACAGAAACCAAACAGTAATCTCCTTCTACAACTACTTCTTCACCTTTTTTATCTTTAGCCGTGATCTTTACAGTATCTCCGTTTCTTTCAACTGCAGAAACCGCAGTAGAAAGCATAAACTTCATTCCTTGTTTCTTAAGAACTTTAGTCAATTCTTTGCTTAAAGCTCCATCCATTCCAGGGATGATTTTATCCATAAATTCAACAACAGTTACCTGAGCTCCTAATCTAAGGTATACAGAACCTAGTTCAAGACCGATAACTCCACCACCGATTACTACTAAGTGCTTAGGAATTTCTTTAAGGTTTAAAGCTTCCGTAGAAGTAATCACTCTTTCTTTGTCTAAAGAGATGAAAGGTAATGTAGATGGTTTAGAACCTGTTGCAATAATGGTATATTTAGACTCGATCGTTTCAGAAGAACCGTCGTTTTTTGTCACTTTAATCTGAGTAGCAGATTCGAAGCTTCCTACTCCTTCAAAAACAGTAATCTGATTTTTGTTCATCAGATAGCTGATTCCGTCTGTATTCTGCTTGATCACTTCGTTTTTACGCTCGATCATTCTCGCGATATCTGCTTGAGGCTCGTTAATGATGATTCCGTGACCTGCAAAATTGTGTTTTGCATTTTCGAAATGCTCAGAGCTGTCAAGAAGCGCTTTTGACGGAATACATCCAACGTTAAGACAAGTTCCGCCTAAAGTTGAATATTTTTCAATAATTGCTGTTTTGAAACCTAATTGTGCTGCACGGATAGCAGCAACATAACCACCGGGACCAGAACCTATTACGGTAACATCGAATTGACTCATGTTATTGTATGAATTTGTTTATTATTATCTATCTTAATTCTCACAAATTTACATATAAATTACCAAGCACCAAAGTGAGTTTTATCAATTTTAAAAATGATAATTATATGCTTTAGTTTGATGAAAAGTATTATTTTATGAACTTTATATTTTCTTCATTCCCTTTTTTGAGATAAATTGCGGTAAACACAAGAGGTTTGTCAGATGATGCATTGTCAAAATGAAGGATTTTCACATTTTTAGGTTCGTAAAAAGCATCTCCCTCATGAAGTATCACTTTTTCTTTCCCTTGGATCTGAAAAACAGCTTCACCGGAATTGATGATTCCCAAAACGGGACAGGGATGAAGATGTTCAGGAGCTCCTTGTCCGGCGGCCATTGTAATTTCCTGAATTTCGGTAGATTTCATTTTCTGATCAAGAGCTGTTTTTAACAATTCTTTTCTGGAAATGGACTTCTGCTGAGCCGTCATTACAACAGTATTCAGCATCAAAATAACAATGATAAATGGTTTCATGGATTTGATATTATTAAATCAATACAAATATTACAGATTCAATTTTCCCTGTCCGAATTCGCCTGTACTTTCAAAAAATGAACCACCATACACATACCATTCAAGGCTTTCCAGAAATTCTACTGCATTTTCAGGAGTGATCTGAGGACGGTCTTTTTTCGAAACAATTCCTTTGTACCATCTCCCTGATTTGGGATAATGCTCATATTCCACAAAATAATGAATCCATATTCTTTGGCACAACTTGCACTGTTGAATCGTTACTTCTCCATATCTTCCGTTGGTATGATCAATTCCTAATGCTGAGCTTCTATATTCTGTATAGCTGGAGTTCGGTTTCTCGCAGGCGCATCCTAATTTTTGGATTTTATTCATGAATGAAAAAATTGGTTTTCAGATAAAATTTATAACTCCAAAAGTAAGAAATTAACACCCTATAAAGCAAATAGGGCTATGAAGGTTTGATCAGATCCAACAAAACCTTTTCATATTTATCCAGAATAATATTCTTCGAGAACCTTGATTTAATAGAGTTTTTTATGGCATCTCTGTTATAATTGCTCTGCAGTACCTTTACGATCTGCTGGGCAAAGCCATCATAGTTTTCAATATTGGCAACTTCACCATTTACATTATGCTGGATGATTTCATTGATTCCGCCTGGACAGTTATTGGCTAAAGAATAAGTTCCGCACGCTCCTGCTTCCAGAAGAACGTTGGGAAAACCTTCGTATCGTGAAGAAAGCACAAATAAATCTGCATATTTCAGATATTGGTAGGGATTTTCCTGTCTGCCGTGGAAAATCACTTTTTTCAATCCTAAAAGCTCTTTTGTCTGAAGCAGAAGATCTTTGTCTTTTCCATCTCCTAAAATATGAAGCATAATGTTTTCATTCTTCAGCCTTGAAAAAACTTTCAGCAAGTTATCAAACCCTTTTCTGGAAGACAGATTTCCAATGGCCACTACATTTTTATAATTGTATTTGAAAAATTCAGGTTTTAAAGAAACAGCCATTTTATCTTCAATAAAATCAAAGTCTACAGGATTATTGATTTTGATAATTTTTTTCTTTTTAATATTAAAATTATCCACAAGATCTTTCATCATATCATCACTTTGAGCAATGATTCTCTGATAGTTATTGTAAAAATTATAGAAAAACTTAATCTCTTTGCGGGTTACATGCTGAGTCACCACATTAGTTTCCCTTGCAATGAATTTTGTTCTTGGAAAAAGTTTTATGAACAGGGACAAATAAGCATTTACTTCACCAAAACCGGAGAATACAATATCTGGTTTCCTTCTATAGATTTCTCCTAAAATGGGTTTTAAAGAATGTCTTATTCTTTCGGTATTGATATCGATAATTTCTACATCTTTTTTCAGAAAATTCAAATATCCGCCTTGTTTACGTAACAGCAAAATCTTAGGCTCAAACCTATCTCTGGAAAGATGATTCGCTATTGTGGTAACAATCCTTTCTGCGCCCCCGGTTTCTAAGTCCGGCAGAATAAATATGACAGATATTTTTTTCATCTTATCAAAGTTACTAAAAAGTTTGGTTAAAAGTCAAATATCGGAAGGATGAAGATTACTGTTTTGATGGCAATTAACAGAAATTAACTTAGCTTTAAAATCTAATACGCTATAAAAATAAAGTAAGCCTTTCTAATGAAAAGCTTACTTTATTTAATTAATATTTTCTTAATTTGCTACGTCACTGATGAATTTAATTCTCAACATTCTTACTTCTTCATCAGATAATTCATCCCCGAATTCATCCAGCAATACTTTCATACTGTCGCTTTCAGATTCGTTCATGAATTCCATGAATCCGTCTACAATGTCTTCATCAAAATTATCTTCAATATAGTAATCGATATTCAGTTTTGTTCCCTGATAGACAATTCTTTCCATTTCTTTAAGAAGTTCATCCATAGAAAGGTTTTTAGCTCTTGCTATATCTTCAAGGTCAATCTTTTTATCAGTGCTCTGGATGATGAAAACTTTATGGCTGGATTTATTGGCCACCTGTTTTAATACCATATCCTGAGTACGTTCGATATTGTTATCTTCTACGTATGTTTTGATGTAATCTGCGAATTCTTTACCATATTTTTTGGCTTTTCCTTCACCTACACCATAGATTTTGGTGATCTCATCTACACTTATTGGATACTGAACCGTCATATCCTCCAAACTTGGATCCATAAATACGGTGTATGGTGGAATTCCGTGTTTTTTGGCTACTTTCTTTCTTAATTCTTTCAACAGGTTGAAAAGGTTCTGATCCAGCCCTCCTCCAGCCTGCTGCTGTACCTGGTCGCTCTCAGCTTTTGCCTGAGTAAGATCAAATTCACGGTCTTCAGCAATTAAAAAGATGTCTTTAGATTTACCATTCAGTACACTTTTTCCTTTCTCTGTAATTTTTAAAACCCCGTAGGTTTCAATATCTTTCTGTAAAAAATTCTGAACAGTGGCCTGTCTCAAAATTGTTTTCCAGTAATTATCTTTTTCGTCTTTCCCAAAACCAAAATGAGAACTTTGTTCCAGCTTATAAGATTTTGTTACCGCATTTTCTTTTCCTACGATAACGGAAATCAGGTCTTTAGATTTGAATTTTTCTCCTGTATCACTGATCAGCTCCAGCGCCTTTTTTAAATCTGCTGTAGCATCCTTTAATTTTGGTGGATTGGATGAATTGTCACACATCTTGGCTCCGTCTCCGTTTACCGGATCGAAACTTTCTCCAAAATAGTATAGAATATATTGTCTTCTGCTCATGGAAGTTTCGGCATAACCTACCACTTCATTCAAAAGCTGTAATCCGATCTCTCTTTCTGAAACGGGTTTTTGAGCCAGGAATTTCTCCAGTTTTTCGATATCCTTTGGATCATAGAATGCCAGACAATGACCTTCGCCTCCATCTCTTCCCGCTCTTCCGGTTTCCTGATAATAGCTTTCCAATGATTTCGGGAAGTCGTAATGAATGACAAAACGGACATCCGGTTTATCAATTCCCATCCCGAAGGCAATGGTAGCCACAATTACATCTACTTCTTCCATCAGGAATTTATCCTGATTCGCTACTCTCACTTTTTGGTCAAGACCGGCATGATAAGGTAGAGCGTTGATGCCATTTACCTGCAGAAGCTGGGCAAATTCTTCCACTTTTCTACGGCTCAGACAATAAACAATTCCTGATTTCCCTTTATGCTGATTGATAAATTTAACGATTTCCTTATCTACATTGATTTTAGGACATACTTCATAATATAGATTAGGACGGTTAAAACTTTCTTTAAATACCAATGCATTGGTCATTCCTAAAGTTTTCTGGATATCATCCTGAACCTTAGGAGTAGCAGTAGCCGTTAAAGCAATCACCGGTACATTGGCGATTTTGTCAATAATCTGTTTCAGATTTCTGTATTCCGGTCTGAAATCATGTCCCCACTCTGAAATACAGTGAGCCTCGTCGATAGCAAAGAAAGAAATTTTCACTTCTTTCAAAAAATCCAGGTAATCATCTTTAATTAATGATTCAGGAGCTACATACAGAAGTTTGGTTTTGCCGCTTTTGATATCGTCAAAAACCTGTTTGGTCTGCGTTTTGTTTAATGATGAATTCAGTACGTGTGCTACCCCATCATCAGATGAAAGGCCGTTCACGGCATCTACCTGATTTTTCATCAACGCTATTAAGGGCGAAACTACTATTGCTGTTCCTTCCGAAATAAGAGCCGGAAGCTGGTAACATAATGATTTTCCGCCACCTGTAGGCATTAAAACAAATATATCCTTCCCATTCAATAGGTTATCTATAATCTGTTCCTGCTGGCCCTTAAATGTAGAAAACCCAAAATACTTTTTCAATTCGCCTGATAAATTGGCTTTTTTTGCGCTCATCTAATTTTCTATTGCTAAATTTGCATCTCACCCAAAGTTATAAAAATTCTGCTTAAAATAAAAGCGAACGAATTTATAAAAAATAAAATTTATATTAAATATTCTTTTTAAAATATAACGTTTTTTATAAACTTTTTTGTATACCTTATCATCGTAAAATGGATAGAACCAACATTATATCAATTGCAAAAAGCACTTTAGAAATAGAAATTTCTGAACTTGAAAAATTAAAAAACAGAATTGATGACCAATTTGCCCAGGCTGTAGAGATCATTCACTCGGCAAAAGGAAAGCTCATTGTAGTAGGAATAGGGAAATCTGCCCATGTGGGTAACAAAATTGTGGCTACCTTAAATTCTACAGGTACACCTTCTCAGTTTTTACATGCTTCGGAAGCTATTCATGGAGATCTTGGAGTTATTCAGAAACAGGATGTTGTTTTATGCATCTCCAATTCCGGAAATTCTCCTGAAATTGCCAATCTGGTTCCTTATTTAAAAGATTATTCTTCTGCTTTGATCGGAATGACGGGAAATAAATCCAGTAAACTGGCTGAGTTTTCAGAAGTTATTCTGGATACTCATGTGGACGTTGAAGCGTGCCCGAATAAACTGGCTCCTACAAGTTCTACAACTATACAAATGGCTTTGGGAGATGCTTTAGCTGTTGCTTTAATGGAACTGAACGATTTTAAAGCTAATGATTTCGCCAAATTTCACCCTGGAGGAAGCCTAGGAAAGAATCTTACGTCTAAAGTAGAACAGTTTCTTTCTTCCCAAAAACCTCAGGTAACAGAAGATTCTTCGATAAGAGATGTCATCATTTCCATCAGTGCTTCAAGCCACGGAATTACAGTCGTGACCAATGAAGATCAGATTATTGGTGTTATCACAGACGGAGATTTAAGAAGAATGCTGATGAAAGGAGAAGATATCAGTAAAGTATTGGCTAAAGATATCATGTCTGCCCGTCCAAGAACAATTGAAAAGGAAGCTCTGGCTAAAGAAGCCATGAAAGTTCTGAAAGAAAATAATATCGGCCAACTTGTAGTAACGGAAAACGGAAAATATTTCGGGATTATAGACCTGCATAAACTGCTGGACGAAGGGATTAACTAGAATTCAAATAATAGATTTCAGGCATTATACCTTCGGATCAGCATTTTAATTAAATATTTTTAAGGTATTATGATGATTATTGTTTACTTACTGATTTTATTCCCAATATTTTTGAAAAAATATCTTGACTATCAGGATTCACAAAGTAATAAGGTACATCATTTTCCGTTGGAACCTGATCATAGGCCTGAATATTCTACTCATGATAGAAATTTGTACTATGATCAAAAAAGTCAGGACTATTTTGATCGTGTCATACGATGCCTGATCTTCTGTACTTATGATGATAAAAAGTTTCATTCTGTTGCAGACTGCCTGTCTCTGACAGATATCGGAGATGATTTGCGTATATTCTCATACAGCGAAGAAATAGAATCGTTATTCAGGAATAAGTTCATCAACGAATCACTGAGACAGAAAATATCAGATTTTAAAAAGGTGTCGGATGAAGTCACAGAAGAAGAATGGGTTTTCGAATCAATAGATCTTAGCCATGATGAAAGGTGGAAAAAAATCAACGTAGCCGCAGAAGACCTTTTAACAGAAATGGATATTAAAGAAAGGGATTTTGATTTTGCTTTATATGTACCTCGATAATTTTAAAAACCAACATCCGTCATTTAATTAAATATTTTATAAATTTGCGCTTTAAAATTTTATTCTGTGAGTGATGGTAAAGACATGTCCTTCCTTGGACATATAGGAGAATTAAGAGGGCATCTGATCCGTTCGATTATTGCTATCATAATTGCGGCTTTTGTGGTTGGTTTTAATATCAACTGGATTATGGACCATATCTTTTTTGGGCCTACCAGAAATGATTTCCCGACTTTCAGAGTGGTTAATCATTTTTCAAGAATGATTTTGGGGGAAGACAGTATTCATCTTCCAAAGGACTTCCCTGTTCGTGTACAGAGGTTGTATCAGCAGTTCAATGTAATGATGGCTGTTTCAATTTTTGGAGGAATGGTGGCTGCATTTCCTTATATTGTTTGGGAACTGTGGCGTTTTATTGGCCCAGCTTTACATCCGAGAGAAAGAAAAAACTCTATTTATATTATTAATGCGGTATGGATTCTTTTCATGACCGGAGTATTATGCGGTTATTTCCTTATACTTCCGTTCGCCGTTAATTTCGGGGTTATTTTTAAAATCTCAGACATTATCGTTCCGCTTTATGATTTAAGTGATTATACCACTTTATTTTACAGGTGGTTTTGGGTATGGGCGTTATTTTCCTTTTCCCGATTTTGATCTACTTCCTTACGAGCATCGGAATTCTGACGCCTACATTTATGAAAACCTACCGTCGTCATGCTATTGTTCTGATTATGGTAGTGGCTGCAATTATTACCCCGGCAGATGTTCTGAGTATGTTGATGGCCGCATTCCCGCTGCTTATTTTATATGAATTCAGTATTATGATGTGTACGTTCACTTATAAAAAAGTACAGAAGAGCAACGCAAATCTTCCTGCAGTACAGAAATAAAAGTATTTTTTACTAAGAAAGCTTAAGTGCTACTATTCAATTTGAATGGTAGCACTTTTTTTATTTAAAAAAATCAACCTTAATTATATTTATTCTTAATATAATTAAAAATAACGATAAAATTCAACTAAAATTATAAAGTTGGGAGTAATTAACAATCTATCACTAACTAAAGATTAAAAAAAATACACTATATTTAAAACTTCAATAACAACAATAAAAAAATATGAAAAAGAGAATTATTTTCGTCTGTGCATTGGCTTTAAGTCTAAGTGGTTTACAGGCACAACGCTGGGAACCAGTCTTGGAAAAAGTTACGCCCGTAAGAAAAGAAGTAAAAGTAGAATATGCCTACAAATTTGATCTTTCTGCATTAAGAAATCAACTAAAGAATGCTCCTGAAGCAGGAAAAGGAGGAAGCGCTGTAATCGTTTCTCTCCCTACAGCAGATGGAAGAATTGAAAGATTTTCAGTTTACAGTTCGCCGGTAGTAGAAAAATCTATGGCGGACAGATATGAATTGGGAGCATACTCAGGTATCGGGCTGGATAATCCGCATAAGCAAATCCGGTTCAGTACAGCACCAAACGATTTTCAGTCTATGACATTCGATACTGATACAGGAAAATACGAATTCATAGAACCGATCAATAAAGAAAAGGATGTATATGGAGTCTTTTTCAAATCCAACAAATCTCATGAAGATCCTTTTGAATGTAGAACTTCTGAGCCTGAAAAGGCAAAGAAAGAAATGAATAAACTGCTTAAAACAAAAAATGTTTTAAAGGGTTTAGGAAGCGCTAATAAAAGTAATGAACAAAAATACAGAACCTACAGAATTGCGATATCTGTAAACGGTGAATATACGCAACTTGCCGGAAGTGTTCCTGCAGCAGCAGCCCGCATTAACGCTACAATGAACCGTGTAAATGGTGTTTTTGAAAAAGATTTTGGAATCCATATGATCGTACAGGATCTTCCACAACTTATATTTGCAGATCCGGCTACGGACCCTTATTCAAATGTAATCACCAATTCAAACGGAACCTATAGCGCTCCTGGAGCATGGAACCTGCAGCTTCAGCAAACGCTTACCAATACTGCCGGTGTAGGTAATGCCGCCTATGATATAGGACATTTCTTTGGCCACAGAGGTGGTGGTGGAAGCGCCGGAGATGTAGGAAATGTCTGCAGAAACCCTGCAAATAATAATGATGCGACTTCTAAAGGAGCAGGAATTACTTCTCCTTCTACTCCGGATCAGCCTTTTGGAGACAATTATGACATCGATTTTGTAGCGCATGAGATAGGCCACCAGTTCGGTGCAGCACACACTATGTCTATTGCTTTACATGGTGCCCATATGGAACCGGGATCCGGATCTTCCATTATGGGATATGCCGGTATTACAAACTACAATGTCCAGATGCATTCGGATGCTTATTTTCATACTAAAAATATTGAAGAAGTAGGTGCATATGTCAATGCTCAGGACTGTGGAATTATTACGAATGTAGCCAATACACCTCCTTCTATTCAGCCAATGGCTAATAAAATGATCCCTAAAGGAACAGCCTTTGTGTTAACAGCTTCTGCAACAGATACACAAAATGATCCAATGACTTATACCTGGGAACAATATGATCTGGCTACATCTGCTTTTGGGCCCGTAAGTGCAACCAGAAATAATGGAGCGAATTTCAGATCTCTAATGCCTACAACCTCCCCTACCCGTTATTTCCCTAAATTCACCAATGTTCTTAATGGTACTCTTACCAGTGCTTCTGATTGGGAGACAGTATCCAACATACCAAGAACAATGAATTTCAAAGTAACCGTGAGAGATAATAATCCGGATGCAGCACAACAACAGACACAAAGCAGTCTGATGAAAGTAGATATAGGAAATGAAGGTCCTTTCAAAGTAACATCAACTACGGTTTACAATAATACACCTGGAGCGGTTACATGGGATGTAGTAAACACCAATAACGCTCCTTATAATGTACAAAACGTTAAAATAGATTATACTACAGACAATGGAACTACATGGACCGTTATCAGTCCATCTACAGCGAATGACGGATCTGAGCCGTTCTCGTTCTCCTCTTTGGCAACAGGTGCCAGTGTAAAAATAAGAGTAAGCGCCATTGATAATGTATTCTACGCTATTGGAAATGCTACTGTATCCGCATCTGCGAGTGCTTGTACAACATCTGCTCCAACAGGAATTACTGTAACCGGTATTACAAGAACTTCAGCATCTGTAAACTGGACAGCGTTAGTAGGAGCAACATACTCTGTAATGTATAGAAAAGTAGGAACAGCAACATGGACTACAGTACCTGTTTCAACAAACTCCTATAACATTTCAGGACTTACTGAAGCTACTCAATATGAAGTACAGGTAGCTAATGTTTGTAGTGCTTCTGTTGGTTCTTATTCAGCATCAACGAATTTTACAACCTCTCCATTTGCTAAGTGTTCAATCACAGGAACAAATGCTGCTGACGAGTATATTTCCAATGTTACAGTAACCGGTGCGGGTATGAGCCCTGTTTCAAACAGCAGCAGCAATACACCTTATACAGACTATACTACAGATCCTTCAAAACTGATTACGCTGATGTCCGGATCTACAGGAAATAATGTAAGTATCACCAAAGGATGGACAGGTTCTCAGTATAACGACGGAGTAACAGCATGGATAGATTTTAACAAAGACGGAGTATTCTCTTCTTCTGAAGTCATCTATACCAGCGCACCTAGTATCGTATCACCTGTTTCCGGAACATTCTCTGTACCGGCAGACGCTTATACCGGAGGAAACGTAATTATGAGAGTTGTATTAGGGTATGAAAGTCAACCAAGTAGCGGATGTAGCAACCAGCAGTATGGTGAAGTTGAGGATTATCCGGTATTGATTCAGCAACAGCTTTCTACCAGTGAGACAGTGAAAGATAAGAGTTCAATCCAGATCTACCCTAACCCGGCAAGTGATGTATTGAACGTAACTCAGATTTCATCTAAAGCTCAATTTATCATTACAAATATGGCTGGTCAAAAAGTAATGAATGGCCAGATTAATGATAATAAAATCTCTGTATCAAACCTAAGTACAGGAGCTTATATTATTTCAATTGAAGATAAAGGAACGACTTCAAATCTGAAATTCATCAAAAAATAAAACCTAATCAGTTTTACAGCCCGGCAATGACCGGGCTTTTTTTATACCTTCTTAAAATCTGTATTTAATTTGATTTCCGGCATGTGCTATTAATTTAATTTTATACTTTTGAAAAGATTTAATATAAGTTTAAATGAAAAAATTGTCATATACACTCTTATTTGCATCAGGACTGGTTTTCGGACAGTTCTTTGAAAAGGATAAGGTTTTCACTAAACAGGATACTTTAAAAGGTTCTAATACTGAATTCAGAAATTTTTGGGATGTCAAAAAATATGATCTTTCTGTAGAACCTGATTTTGAACAGAAAAGCATTAAAGGAAATAATAAAATCAGTTTTGAGATCATAAAAGATGTTACCAATCCTGTTTTCCAGATTGACCTTCAACAGCCGATGAAAGCGGATAAGGTGGAAGGGAATTTTCCTATTGCCAATTATAAACAAGATGGAGACTTTATCTTCATTACAACGAATAAGAAATTCAAAAAAGGCGAAAAATATACCATTAACGTTACCTATTCCGGAAAGCCTACCATAGCAAAAAAAGCACCATGGGATGGCGGATGGGTTTTCACGAAAGATGAAAAAGGGAATCCATGGATGACTGCTGCTGACGAAGGAATAGGAGCTTCCATATGGCTTCCTACCAAAGATATCTGGAGTGATGAACCTGATAACGGGATCATTATGAAAATTGTAACGCCTAACGATCTGGTAGGTGTAGGTAATGGCAGACTAACCGATAAAAAAACAACCGGAAATAAAACTAATTATACCTGGGAGGTTAAAAATCCTATCAACGCCTACTCCATTATCCCAAGCATAGGAAAATATGTAAACTTCAAAGATACATTTGAGGGTGAAAAAGGAAAACTGGATCTGGATTATTGGGTAATTGACTATAATCTGGACAAGGCAAAGAAACAGTTTGAGCAGGTGAAACCTATGCTCTCCGCATTTGAATACTGGTTTGGTCCGTATCCATTCTATGAAGATTCATACAAGCTTGTAGAGTCTCCTCACCTTGGCATGGAACATCAGAGTAATGTAGCCTATGGAAACAAATATCAGAACGGCTATCTTGGAAGAGACCTTTCTGGGACAGGAGTTGGGTTAAACTGGGACTTCATTATTATTCATGAAAGCGGGCACGAATGGTTCGCCAATAATATTACCGCAAAAGACCAGGCTGATATGTGGATCCATGAAAGTTTCACCAATTACTCCGAGACTCTTTTCACTGAAAAATATATGGACAAAAAATCTGCTGACATCTATGTTCAGGGGATCAGGAAATTGATAGACAATGACATTCCTGTTATTGGCCAGTACGGGGTAAGAAATGAAGGCAGCGGAGATATGTACCCGAAAGGAGCCAATATGCTTCACACGATAAGACAGGTGATCAATAATGATGAAAAGTTCAGACAGATTTTAAGAGGTTTGAATAAAGATTTTTATCATCAGACGGTTACCACGCAACAGGTAGAAAATTATATTTCCTCAAAATCAGGAATTGATTTTTCAACGGTCTTTGATCAGTATCTGAGAACCATTAAAATACCAACCCTTGAATATGCTCAAAATGGTGATACTTTAAAGTTCCGTTATACGGATGTGGTAAAAAACCTGAAATTACCAATCATCATCAATAGTGAACAGACCATAACTCCAACTGAAGAATGGCAGACTGTGAAGCTTAAAAAGAGCACTCCGGTTGAGCTAAATCCGAACTATTATATCAATTATAAGGAAACGAAATAAAGAAAAAGGCAAATCCGCACATCAGCAGATTTGCCTTTTCGCTTTTTAACCTTGAAATTTTAAGAAAAGTTTAATACTTTCTTCGTAACAAATTCAGAAAAAAAGCAACTATTTAACTATTAATTTAAACCTAATGAGAAAAACAGTACTTAGCCTTGGTATTTTTGCTGCTTTTTTAGCGAATGCTCAGTCTATAAAAACCACCATTGACCTTGTTAATGTAAAAGATGATAAAGTAGCCGTTACCATGGAGTTTCCGAAAATGAAATCCGGAGATATTAAATTTCATTTCCCCAAAACGGTTCCAGGGACTTATTCTGTAGACGACTATGGAAGATTCATCGAAGGAATCAAATTTTACGATAATAAAGGGAAGGAACTTACTTATACTAAAGTAAATGACAATACTTACTCCTTGAAAAATGCTCAGGCACTTTCCAAAATATCATATCTTGTGAATGACAGTTTTGATGATGAATTGGATACATCAAAGCATAAAGCCGTATTTTCTCCTTCAGGAACTGATATTGAAGAAGGAAAAGTATACATGATTAATACTCATGGATTCATTGGATATATTGAGAATATGCAGGATGTTCCTTATCAGCTGGTGGTTCAGAAACCAACTGATTTTTACGGAACCACAGCGTTGGTGGATCAGGATAAATCCGAGAGTACAGATACGTTTACTCTGGCTAACTATGCTAAGGTGACAGATTCTCCATTGATGTATACAAAGCCAGATTATATTACCTTCAATGCAGGAGGAATGGATCTTGTACTGGGTGTATATTCTCCGACAGGAAAATATAAAGCAGCAGATTTCAAAGACAATCTTGAAAAAATGGTTGTTGCCCAAAAGAAATTCCTTGGGGATATGAACACCAATAAAAAGTATGCCATCATGCTTTATCTTTCTGGTGGTGACGGGCCTAAAGTAAAAGGCTTCGGAGCATTGGAACACCACGAATCTACAAGTGTGGTTCTTCCGGAAGCAATGCCGAAAGATGCTATTGACAATACCATTACTGATGTGGTTTCCCATGAATTTTTCCATACTGTAAACCCTTTGAAGACCCATTCAGAAGAGATTCACTATTTCGACTATGCGGATCCGAAAATGTCTCAGCACTTATGGATGTACGAAGGCGGAACGGAATATTTTGCCAACTTATTCCAGATTCAGGAAGGATTGATCAACAAAGATCAGTTCCTTGAAAGAATTGGTGAAAAAATTGCCAACTCCAAGAGCTATGATGATACGATGCCATTTACAGTAATGAGTAAAAATGTATTGGTAGAGCCTTACAAAGATCAGTACAGAAACGTATATGAGAAAGGAGCTCTTTTAGCAATGTGCTTAGACATCGAGCTTAGAAAATTGTCCAACGGAGAAATGGGATACCGTGATATGATCAGAAAACTGTCTCAAAGATTTGGTGAAAACAAACCTTTCAAAGATGACAAACTGATTGACGAACTGGTAACGGTAACCGGATATCCTCAGGTAAAAGATTTCTATAACAAATATATTGCAGGAAACCAGCCAACACCTTATGCCCAGTATCTGAGCATGGTAGGTGTGGATATTAAAAAGCAGGAAAGCCAGCCTCTTTTCTGGTTTATCAAAGACCCGAACCAGACAGGTTTTGATGAAAAGACGAATGCTTTTGCTTTTGACGACCATTCTGCACTATCTCCATTTGCAAAAAGTATCGGATTCAAAATCACTGACCAGGTACTTGCTTTAGACGGAAGAACGGTAGACATCAAAAAAGTACAGGATTTTATTGGTTATACAAGAACCATTAAAGACGGACAGGAAGTTACGGTAACTATTTTAAGAGATAATGCCGGTAAGAAAGAGAAAATGACATTGAAAGGAAAAGCGATTCTGGATAAAATGACCATGGAAACCCCTTCATTCAAGGCGAATCCGACTCCGGAAGAACTGAAATTACAGACCCAGTGGCTTACTGGTAAAAAATAAAGAGAAAAGCGGGGAAAATTTCCCCGCTTTTTATTTTTCTTAGGCTGATCTTTATTATTTGATACAAACCTAACAGGTTTTGAAAACCTTTTAGGTTTATTGTTTGTAAAAGTAATTTGCAATTAAAGGTTTTCCTCTTTTCTGATTGTTATCCTGAAAGTACTCCCCTTTCCTACTTCAGTCTGAGAAATCCTGATATCTCCATTATGATATTCATGAATAACCCTTCTTGCCAGTGACAACCCTAATCCCCAGCCTCTTTTCTTGGTAGAATATCCCGGATTAAAAGCATTTCGGGCCTGCTGTTTGGTCATTCCGCTTCCATTATCTTTTACTTCAACTAAAATATTTTTATTTCTTTCAAAGACCGACATAGTAATGGAACCCTCACCTTTCATCGCATCCACTGCATTTTTTACCAGATTTTCAATCACCCAGCTCATCAGAATTTTGTTATGAGGAACCAGAACAGTATATGTTGGAAGATTAAGTGTAAAATTGATTTTCCTTGAAATTCTTGTTTTCAAATAGTCATAATTCTCCTGAATGGTTTCATTAAAATTTCTGTCGTTCAGCTCAGGAATAGAACCAATTTTTGAGAATCTCTCTGAAATTGTTCTCAGTCTTTCAATATCTTTTTCAATTTCATGTACGCCGTCTGAATCCGGATTATCCAGCTTCATTATTTCTATCCAGCCAATCATAGAAGACAAAGGTGTTCCAATCTGATGTGCTGTTTCTTTAGCCAAACCTGCCCAAAGATAGCCTTCATCTGTTTTCTTTATTGTTCTGAAAAACCAGAAAGAAAAACCAAAATACAGTAAAATAAACAGTCCTAAAATATAGGGCGAATACCGAAGATTATTAAGCAGACGTGAGTTGTCATAATAGACAAACTGATTATTTCCATCCGGCACTTTGATCTCAATAGGGTCATAATTTTTCTCCATATTCCGGATCAGATCCTGCAATTTCTCAGGATCCTTAATCGTACTTTCAGGAATATTTCTGTAGTATCCGAGATCAAGAATTGGATTTTTGAACTTATCTGTTACAATGAATGGAATGGTATTGTTAATATTCAGAATATCCGGCAGCAGATCCAACACATCGGTATCCGGAGTCTTTACCTCCTGCTGTATTCTAATTGCTTTGGAAAGAAGACTGATCCTTTTGATCTCCTCTTTTCTGAGAAAATTAATAAGCGATGTTGATGCTACTACAATAGCAATCACCAAAGTAGTCATCACAACAAAAATGATCCAGTTATTGAGTCTGGTGAGTATGGATTTTCTCAAAGTATTTTATTTTAAAACATTCAGGATTTTCTGCAGCTCTGTATTTCCACTTCCCTGATAATTGTTGATGATAATCGAAAATACATATTTTTTTCCATCTTTTGCGGTGTGATATCCTGCGAAAGATTTGGTATCTCTCATCGTCCCGCTTTTCATCTTCATTCCATTATCCTGAACCGGGAATCCGTCGTAATAAGCCTCAAACCATGATTGTTTTTTAGCATATAAAAGGGCCTGAACTTCTGCTTTTGCCGCTACATAATTCTGTGGAGAAAGCCCGCTTCCGTCAGCAAAATTGATCATATTAGGATTAATTCCTTTAGATTTCCAGAATTCTTTCAGATAAGAAACTCCGCTTTTGAAACTTGAATTACCTTTTTTCTCTTTTCCTAAAGTTTTAATTAACGTTTCTCCGTACAGATTGACACTTTTTCTTAAAAACCAATAGACAATTTTATCTAAAGTCGGAGACTGATAAGTGAGGAGAATATTATTTTTCGGAGCTGTTACAGCCTGCTTTCCCTCTATTTCAAGTTGAGAATTCGTGATTGCTTTTCCTGAAATTTCAATTCCTGATTCTTTCAGCCATTGTTTTACTTCTGTTGCTAATTGGAGTGGTGGATTAGGAGTAGAACCGGAAACAGTAACGGTTTTTCCAGCAGGAAGCATACCGTTAATCAATGCCACATCAGAATGAGGAGCAGTAAAGATCAGGCTTTGATCTGAGTTCCCTCCTGCCTTAAGATCATTAAGCCACTTGACGCCTTCTAAAGGATAAGAAAAGTTTTTAAAATTAGTTCCGTTGATATTGATGTCAAACTGGTTTTCTTTCCAGTTGATTCCCCAAACTCCTGCTCCGTAGTAATTCCCAAGGTCGTCCCACGGCCAGCCTCCCGGAATCGTCTGATGGTCAAAATAAGAATCGTCAATAACAAGGTCTCCTGATATTTTTGTTATTCCTGAATTTTTAATGGCATCAATCAGTTTCCTTTTAAAATTTTCAGGTTTATACCCATCATACCTCCAGCTTCCTAATGTAGGATCACCGTTGGAGCTGATAAAAAGATTTCCGTTCAGCGTTCCTCCGGAGATATTTCCGGAATAGCTTGAAGTGGTGGTGAAGGTATAGTTTTTCCCTAATGTTTCAAGTGCTGCTCCTGCTGTAAAAATCTTTTGCGTAGAAGCAGTAGAAAGCCCCTTATTTCCTTGATATTCATATATAAAATTACCATTTTCATCGGAAACATAAAAAGATAAAACGGAAGATACTGCTCCCGAAGAATCCATAAGATCCTTTGTTACTTTATCTAATTTTTGGGCTATATTCTGTGCAGCAACTATCTGTACAGAAAGCACAAGAACAGCAAGTGTTTTTTTCATTGCATTGTTGTTTGGATCTAAGCAAGCAGGTATCAGATACAGTTCGCAAAACTATTGATGCTGGCCGGCAGCTGAACCTTTTGCTCTATTTAATTCTAATCAAATATAGTTAAAATAAAAGCTTTTTATACTCAATAAGGTCATCGGAAGTGAAAAGAATCTGGTGGTCAGGAGATTTTTCAAATGAACAATCATGTTTGAAATATTTCTCATAATCATCTTCATCTATGAAAATATCCATCTGGCATTCTTTGATATAATTTGATTGTTCTCCGTAATCCTGAATAAAATATCCGGAGTCATTCCACGGTTCATGATGACAGCGCAGACAATTTCTTTGGTACATAGCTTTATAACCGCATATTTCACAATCATTCAAGTGTTGAAACAATGTTGAAATTTCCTGCTGTCTGTCTTTCGGAAACAATGATAAAGGAATTGTTCTTAAAAGCAGATAATAATTAGGCTCCTGCCATGAAAAATACACCGACTCCGTTTTATTTATAAAAAGCCATAATCTCTGAAGATCATATTCTATCTCAGCTTTAACAATATTTTTAATATTCAGAACAGTCTCATTGTTTCTTTTGATATTCTGTTTGTCATCAATTTCAATAACGGGCTGCTGTTCCAGAAAGTGATTCAGGCATAATGTGGTCTGCCATGAGCCGATTGTTCTCATCTTGCCTTCTTCTCCACAGATCTCACACGTCCTGACAGAAAGTTCTGAATATTTACTTTTAATCTTTTTAAGTTTGGTATTGAGTATTTCATCTTCAGAATAGGTATAACATCTCAATTCACCAAACTTTTCTTTTCCAAAGACATGATGATCCATATTCCATCCTGCTACAGCGAATTCATACAGCAAGTTCCGAATCAGATCATTCCATCCGGTGCTGTTCACTGAAAAATTAATGAGATTATGTTCTATGAAATGGTTGATTTCTTCTTTATTCATTAAAGACTGCTTCCTGATTCTATTTCGTAAGGCTCTTTCCCTTTTTCAAAAATTCTTGTCAGTTCACTTCCTTCTACAGTAATGGAATCATTTGTTCTTCGGATCCAATTTCCTTCTCTAAGCCCTACCACTTTGATATCATTTTGAGTAAGAAATTCCTGAATACGGGTTTCTCTGGTTTCTCCATTATGTTTCAAATCCGGATTGGGATCAAGATAGTGTGGATTGATATTGAAAGGAACCAATCCCATACAGTCGAAACTTGGCGGATATACAATCGGCATATCATTCGTCGTTTTCATATTCTGACCTCCGATATTACTTCCTGCACTGCATCCAAGATAAGCTTTTCCTTCAGATACATTTTCTTTCAGGACAGACATCAGCCCTTCTTCATGTAAAGTTTTAACCAATAAAAAAGTATTTCCGCCTCCTGTAAAGAACCCTTTTGCCTGATGAATGGCTTCTTTTTTATCTTCAAATTCATGAAGCCCTTTTACTTTTATGTTGATGGTCTCAAAGAAAGAACGTGCTTTAGCCGTATAGTCATCGTGGGAAATCCCGCCTGGTCTTGCGAAAGGGATAAACACAATTTCGTCAATTCCCTTGTATAATTGGATTAATTCTTCTCTTAAGTATTCCAGATATTCTCCACCAAAAAGGGTGGATGTTGAAGCTAATATAATGTTCATATGGCGAAATTATAGGTATTAATAAAAAAAATGAATTACAAAGATAGCTTCAAAGATGAACGAATCAAAAATTAAACTAAAAAAAACATCAATCCCGTTAATATTTTCTAAAAAAACTTAAAGCCTCTAAAATTTTAGATTTTGTGGAATTATTATTGAATTTTAGATTATGAATTTAAAATATAAGATTATGAAAATGAGTAAAATTAATAGCCTATTTTTAGGTTTAATACTAGCAGGAAGTGTAAGTCTTGTAAATGCACAAACGACTCAGCCGGAAACTTCGGCAGCAACGAGTCAAACAGCGAATCCAACTATTGAAAGTCTTAAAAAACAGATCGAGGCCAATCCAAAGGACACAGAATCTTTAGCAAAATTAGCAGCAGCTTATCAGGATGCTTCAGACTGGCCTAATGCCATTGATACCTGGAAGAAAATATCTGTTTTATTACCGGACTGGGCTCCATCTTATTACAGCCAGGCCTACGCCTATCAGTCTGCAAAAGATGATGCCAATGCAAAAATTGCTTATGAAAAATATATTGCAACAGTAAAACCTGAAGAAGTAGAGCAAAATAAGAAGAATCTGGCATACGCTTATTTCTATCTTGCCTTTACAGAACAGAAAACTGATCCTAATAAAGCAAAAGAACACATTGCAAAATCTATACAGTATGACCCAACCAACGAAGATGCTGTAAAACTTAGCAAAACATTAAATTCTTAGTAAAAATAAAATGCCGGAAAGTTTTTCCGGCATTTTTGTTTATGTAAATATGTTTAAATATCAAAAATCATGGCCTGGATTTAACGCAAACATTAAGTAACTATTGTTAAATTTTTGAGGAAGCCAAGGACGAAATCAATTTCATTGATTCTTTCTAAGCGTATGATCATAAAGCTTCATCAGCAACATTGTGGATTATTGACACATATATTTGAATTTTTGTCTGGCTATGATCCTACTCAATCATCTTTCCGAAAAAATCTGTTTCGCCATGCAGATGTCTGATAATTTTATCAATATTTCTCTGAATACTGGCTTCGGTTTTTAAATTATTGATATACCGGATCAGCTCATGTCTTCTTGAAGGAATCAGGTTCTCAAAATTTGCTGTTGCCACTGCACTTTCTTTAATCGCCTTTTCTAATTTGGGATGAATAGAAATACTTCTGTCAGAATCATCGTATTCCAGAACAACTTCAATAACTTCTCCTATTCTTTTCGGAGAGTTTTTCAGCATTATCAGGTTCACATACAGCCTCCATTCTCCCAGATATTTCATCAGATTTTGCTTAAATTCTTTCCCATTCACAGTCCCTTTTACAGCAATAGGACTTTTATTTCTCCCTGATTCATTAAAAATTTCTTCAAGAATCTCTTCCGGAACAAATACAAAGGGATTAATTCCTATGATTTCCAATGTGGCAGTGAAGCTTTTGTTTTTCATGGATGATAAATTTAAACCAGTTAGGCTAGAAGCTAGAAGCTAGAAGCTAGAAGCTAGAAGCTAGAAGCTAGAAGCTAGAAGCTAGAAGCTAGAAGCAAAAATAATAGTTTAAGGAATAGGTATAAAATTTCTTTTTTATTATTTTATAAAACAGTTACCCTCAAACTCACTTACTCTCCCAACCCCAAACCCTCTAACCCAGTCACTCCGTAACTTAAAATTCATACCTCAGAACCCAATTAATTCCCTATATTTGTATCAATAAATCTATTTATCAAAATGAAATTTTTTATTGACACAGCTAATTTAGAGCAAATCAAGGAAGCAAGAGACCTTGGAATTTTAGATGGTGTAACAACCAATCCTTCATTAATGGCCAAAGAAGGAATTCAGGGAGCTGAAGCGATCAAAAACCATTATAAAACGATCTGCGAACTTGTAGACGGAGATATTTCTGCAGAAGTTCTTTCTACAACGTATGAAGAAATGATTAAGGAAGGAGACGAATTGGCTGCTATTCACCCGAATATCGTTGTAAAAATTCCGATGATCAAAGACGGAATCAAAGCTTTAAAATATTTTTCCGATAAAGGAATCAAAACAAACTGTACATTGATCTTCTCTCCGGGGCAGGCTCTTTTGGCGGCTAAAGCGGGAGCAACTTATGTTTCTCCTTTCTTAGGAAGATTAGATGATATTTCTACAGACGGCTTGAAGCTTATTCAGGAAATCAGATTGATTTTCGATAACTATATGTACGAAACTGAAATCCTGGCAGCTTCTATCCGTCACTCAATGCATATCATCGACTGTGCTAAAATCGGAGCTGATGTTATCACATCTCCACTTCCTCCGATCTTGAGCTTATTGAAGCACCCATTAACAGACAGCGGATTGGCTCAGTTTGTTGCAGATTCTCAGAAATTAGCATAATCACTGATCCTTATTTAGATATAAAATATCCCGGAACAATGTAGCGTTTCGGGATATTATTTTTATGGTGGTCTGTATATTATTCTTTCAGGATATTTTTCACAATCTTACACGGATTCCCCACGGCCACTACATTCTCGGGAATATCTTTCGTTACCACGCTTCCAGCTCCAATCACCGAGTTATTTCCGATAGAAACACCTGGAAGTACAACCACATTTCCTCCCAACCACACATTATCACCAACTGTGATCGGATGTGCATATTCCAGACCTTCATTCCTTTGCTGCACATCAAGCGGATGGCCTGCAGTATAAAAACTGCAGTTGGGTCCGATAAAAACGTTATCACCAAACTCTACTTTAGCACAATCCAGAATAACGAGGTTATGATTGGCATAGAAGTTCTCCCCTGCTTTTATGTTATATCCGTAGTCACACCAGAAATTGGGTTCTATACAGATATTCTCTTTTATACTGCCAATAATTTGCTTAAGAAGTCTGTATCTGTTTTCTGTATCGGAGTTTTTCAGACCGTTGTATTCCTGGCACAGATCTTTGCAGGCAATACGTTCCTGAATCAGTTCTTTATCATAATTGGCATTGTATAAAAGCCCTGCTGCACATTTTTCCTTTTCTGTCATGAGATATAACTTTGGTTGCTATTACTTATTGTTCATTGAAGATACTAAATATATCATAACATGATGAATTGATATTTATCATTTTTTTCTTCAATGTCTTTTGTTAAAATAAAAAACAGGATGACAAAAATGCCATCCTGCAGATATTAGAAAATATATAATTTTACTTGAACAAATCCGGTTCTATTTTATTGTTATTTTTTAATTGGTCTTCTTTTGCTCTTTTTTCAATATTCCTGTACATTTCATTCATATCAATGCTTTTACCATCCTGATTCTTCATTTGCACTACAGCTCCTGCCGGAAGCGTGCTCATGGTTTGCTTCATATCTTTTGTAGGATCAGCAAGATAATCTTTCCAGGCTTTTTTAAACTGCTTTTTGCTGATCTCTATTTCTTTCCCTCCCAAACCTATTGTAATGAGACCAGGTATTTGAATATCTTCCTGCGAAGCAGCTTCCGTTTTCTTATTACCGATCAGGGTTATTATATGTGAGCCTGTAATGTCCTCAATTTTAACAATAAGTCCCGGCAATCCATAGAATTTATAAGGACCATCCTGAAAAGGAATATCTGTAGAAAACCATGCTACCCAACTTCTTCCTCCATAATTGGTAGTTGCTTTTTGGGTATTATACTCTCCGATTTTCTGCTTTTCAGGAAGTATTTTCCATTCAGGCTTTTGATCTTCCGGCATTTTATAGCTGGTATTCCCAATGTTTTCTGAGAATGAAACACTGTAATCCGGATACTTTTTTGTAACCGTTGAGGAAATTGTACCGGGTTTTATATTTTTTTTGATATTAATGCTGCTCCCAAATCCTCCTTTCATCTGCTTTGCAATATCTGCTTTTGTTGTTGAATCTGCAACAAACTTTTCGCGACTGTAATATTTAGATCCGTTTTTATCAATGTCCAGAAACATTATATCACTTTTCACATCTGCTTTATTGGTAGAATCAGCGATGTATTTATAGTCATAAAAGAATCTGTTGACTTGTGCATTGGCAAAAACCCCTAAAAATGCTAGTAAAATCAAATATTTTTTTCCCATAATCTATGCTAAATTGTATTAAAAAGGCTTTGCCAATCTGGAACTGACAAAGCCTGATGGAACTTTATTTCTTTGTTTCAATTCTTATTTCCCCTTCGGTCCCTTTTACAAGACTTCCTTTAATAACTCGCATACTTGCGATATTGTCAGGTTTCAAAGTATTAATATCTTCTTTGGAACTCTCTCTTCCGTCTATATAGTATTTGTATCTGGAATCGTCACCGGGGCTTATATTGAATTTTTTAACTCCATTCATTGAAATATTGCCATTCCCGTCTTTTTTAATAAAGTCAGCATGCATTACCATCACATTAGGAGAAGAACTTACCATCGTAAAATTACCTCCTCTGAAATTTTGTGCTGTTTTTTCTGCTTCCACGCGTGCTTTTTCAGCTTCTTTTCTTATTCTGTCCGCATCAATTCTGATTCTTTCACTCTGTACTCTGATTCTATCACCTTCAGCGCGTGCTCTGTCACCTTCTACCCGTGCTTTTTCTCCTTCTATTCTGGCCTTAGTGGCTTCTTTCATTGCTTTTTTAGCTTCGGCCATTGCTTTCCGTACCTCTTCTTTTTCCTGAGCGCTCAGATCCTTATAGTTAACAATTCTGTTTGTTTTAAAATAGGTTATTTTGGGTTCTTTTGGCGCTTTAGGTGGTGCTGGAGGAATGGGCAGTTCTCCTATTTTTGCAGCAGCTTTTTCCGCTTTTTTTGCTGCTCTTTCTATTTTACGAAGCTCTTTTTTACTGAGAGGTTCCATGTTCTCAAGCTCCTTCATCTGATTCTTCCATTCAGCAGAATTGAAATACTTATCCACTTCAACTTTTGAAGCAATTTCTCCTATCTCTGAAGCAAGATTGCTTATTTCTTCTATTTTATCGCTGAAGAGATCACTTTCGGGATCCAAACCTTCCAGCTCTTTCTCTTTTTCTTTTATTTTCTTTTCAAGTCCTGAAATTTTTGTATGGTCTTCAGGCGATACGGTTTTTAGTTCTGCAATTTTTTCCTGACCTGATTTTTCAGGTCTTATCGTATCTTTCTTGATTTCTGAAACGACTTGTTTAATGGAAAGGTTTGTTTCTTCAATTTCTCTGTTTTTAGCATTTACCAGATAAGCAAAAGCGATAGAGAATACAACCGGCAAGGCAAAAATTCTTCGCGCATATCCGAACTTGGTTTTTGGTTTTTGTAACATCTTAAGTCTTTTTTTAAGGTTTGAACTTAGAAACGGACTGGCAACAGGCAACTGTGTTCCGGAAAAGTGGCTTGCTAAAAGCATCTGCGCAAATGCTTTGGTGTCCGATTGTTTTACGGCTTTTTTATCAGCCAGATATTCATGGATTAGATTAATTTCTCTTTTAATAAGATGAAAGAACGGATTGAACCAGAAAACGGAGGTTATAATCTCGATAAAGATCTTATCAAAAGAATGTTTCTGCTCAATATGTACCATTTCATGTTTTAAAATCTGTTTTCCGATATCAGAATTCAATGTGATTGTATTCTTCCAGAACAGGTTTTTAAAATAAGAAAATGGAGCTTCGGTAAGGTCTGTACGGTAAAAATTGATTCCGTCAAAACTTTCTTTCTGAAATTGGTTTTTAAACTGCTGGATTTTGAAAATCCCAAACAACAGCTTCCCTAAAAAATAGAGAGAAACCAGTCCCAGAGCTGAAAAAATAATGTTAAAATAAAGGTTACCATTGTCTATGTTTTTTTCTGTGTTAAAATTCTGAATCTTGTCAAGAAGCATATACATATCACTATTTACTTCTATCGTAAAATCATCTATTCTGATGAGTGGCAACAAAAGTGATATCACAATGGCACCCAAGAGATAAAATCTGTTATAATGATGGAATGTCTTGTCTTTTAATGACAACTGATAGTACAAAAATGTTACACCTGAACATAAAATAGTTTTCCCAAAGTATAAAAGTATTGCTTCCATAGGTCTTAGTCTTTCTTTTTGAGTTCATCTAATAACATCTCAAGATCTTCTACTGTCATTTCATTTTTTTCAACTAAAAATGAAACGGCACTTTTGTAAGAACCTTTAAAGTAGTTTTTCACAAGGCTCTTCATGGTTTTCCCGGAATACTGTTCTTTTGAAACCAGCGGAAAGTATTCATGCTGCCTTCCGTATACATGATAGTCTACAAATTCTTTATCCTTCAATACTTTTAAAATGGTGGAAACAGTATTTGTGTGTGGTTTTGGCTCCGGAAAAAGATCAAGCACATCCTTCAGGAAGCCTTTTTCTAATTTCCATAAATACTGCATTACCTGTTCTTCTGCTTTTGTTAGAGTCTGAATTTTCATATTCCGTTCATTTATCAATTAAAGTGATATACAATCATCTCATTCTATATCACTAATAAATTAGTTATACAAATGTAGAAATAAAAATGAATCAAACAACTATTTTTTTAGTGATAAAACATTTTAAAAACTAACCGACTGAAAATCAATGCAATAAAAATAGTTAAAATTTATTAAATTTTGAATGGATGGAAATACTTGCTGTTTATTTTACAGAAAATCATTCAATTGTATTGCTTTTTTACACTAAACAGGTCCAGTTGCTCAAAGATTTTCAACTCTTTTAGTAGCAATCCTTGTTAAGATTTAAAACCTTAACAAGGATAAGTACAGATCAAAAAATAAGGTTAAAAAAAATTCATAATCACAAATGTCAGATTCAAAGTAAAATTTGTCCGATTGATCAGATTTTAAGAAAAACATATCTCAAAAAGTCCTGAAATTTGAATAAAAACAAAGAGATATGAATAGTTTTTTGAAAAAATTAAAAACAAAAAACATCCTGGTGATAGTACTGTTTGTCTTTATTGGGATTCAGTTTTACAGACCTGAAATTGTACAAAAGCCCATAACAGGAGAGATTCATGTGCCTACTGAAGTAAGAGCGATCCTGCAGCGTTCGTGTTTCGATTGTCATTCTAATCAGACAAATTTGAAGTGGTTTGATCAGATTGCACCTGCTTATTGGCTGGTGGCAGATCATATAAAAAAAGGAAAAGAAGGACTCAATTTTTCTGAATGGGATAAACTGGCTCCTCCTGCACAAAATGCAAAACTTTGGGAAGCTTTTAACCAGATTAATCTGAAAGCAATGCCTCTAAAAAGCTACGAATTACTTCATCCCGAAGCAAAACTTTCTGAAAATGATATCCGCATCCTGAAAAACTATGTGACTTCTCTTGCTCCAAAACAAAAACCAGATACTGCAAAGGTTTCGGCTTATAACAAACAGCTTCAGCAAGTCGTCCATACTCAGGCATCCAAAGTATCATTCCCTACTGCACCGAATGGGATCAGCTATATTCCTGATTATAAAAACTGGAAACCGATAAGTTCTACAGAAAGGTTTGATAATGGAACCATGCGTATCATATTCGGAAATGATATTGCTGTAAAAGCGGCAAAAGAACATAAAACAAATCCGTGGCCGGATGGAACCATAATTGCAAAAGTAGCATGGGACCAGATAATAGATAGTGATGGGAATGTCACTACCGGAGCCTTTAAACAAGTGGAATATATGATTAAGGATTCCAAAAAATTCGCTTCTACAAAAGGATGGGGATGGGCAAGATTTTTATCTCCCAAACTTGAACCCTATGGAAAGATAGCAGATTTCGCCAACGAGTGCATCAGCTGCCATCGCCCTATGAAAGACAATGATTTTGTATTTACCTCTCCTCTTAACCATTAAGCTATGAAGAATCTGATTGTTTATTTAATAATGTGCGTATTTGTTCTGAGCTGCAATTCCCAAAAAGAATATGAACCTGTGAATCAAAATGCGTCCCTTCCCGAAAGTTTTGATTTTAATGCCATGAACTTAAGGGTTGTAACCTCTTCGATCAATCATAAAAAACAGACTATGATGACGCTCTACGGCACCGATTCAGCAATTGATGATTTGAAGGAGAATGCTGGAAAAGTCAATAGTAAAGAAAGAATACTGGCATTGGTTACCTGGTCGCAAAAGGACGATCCTTATTGGTATGGGGCTAAAGTCCCCAATAACCTTCTGTCTGTAGAAGTTATCAAAAGTAAACTGCCTTTCTCAGAAAACTCAGAAATTCTATATCAAAAATATGAAGGGAAAGAATTGAAGAAGGTGAACGCAGATGTTACAAACAGAGTTTCTACAATTCTAAGTATGAAACCTTCAATCATGCCTTAACACAGGATTTTAAAATCACATATAAAAAATAGTATTCATTAAAAACTATTAAAAAAATGGAAAAATTTACATTCGGTTCAAGCCTGGTTACGGGATGTCTTTCTGCAGCGCTATTTTGTGTTTTTATAGAAATCTCAGTGCTAAATAACGGACGTGCTGCCGTGCCGTTATTTAGCTTTTGTATCTTTGTGACTGCTTAACTGCCTGATTTTTATTTATGATCTATGCAAAATATATAAATACCAACGGAAGAAAAGTATTCAGGATTGATCCGAGAATCATTCTCTTCAGTGCTCTTTTTATGGGGATTCTTGCTTCAGTGCCCAAAATACTGCGTATGCATATTACATTGGGAGAGCTGACAATAGATTTTTCCATCTCCTTTTTATTCTCACTGTTTGTATGGTATTTTAATATCTATAGTCTGCCGAAATTTTCTATTCAGAATATATCTACGAGATTTTTCAATAAAAAACTGGTGATCAGCTTATCCATCGGAGTAGTTGTCATGGCAGCCATAGTGCTCCTTCATCATATTATATTTCCCAAGTATGGATTTAATACCATGGTATTGATGTACGAATTCCGGGGCGTATTGATCAATCTGACGATTTATATGTTCCTGTATCTTTTGTATCAGACTTATAATTCTCAGCAGATTAAATTTGAACTTGAACAAATCAGAACGGATAATCTCAATGCCCAATATGAATTACTGAAGCAGCAGATTAACCCTCATTTTTTATTCAACAGTCTCAATACACTGAAGTCTATGATTGACATAAAAGATGAAAGTTCCGGAGATTTTGTGGTAAGGCTTGCGGATTTCTATCGCTTTACCTTAGACAACAGAAAAATGGATCTTATTCCCTTAAAAAAGGAACTCACAATTCTGGATGCCTATGTTTTCCTTCTGACATCGAGATTCGAAGATGGCATAGAGTTTAAAATAGATATTCCGGAAGAGATCTTAAATTCATACATTCCTCCTTTTACGCTGCAGCTTTTGTGCGAAAATTGCATCAAACACAATATTGTATCGCTGGCCAATCCGTTAATCATAAAATTATACAGTGATAACGAATATATTATTATTGAAAATAATTTCCAGCCCAAGAATATTCCCCAGGAATCCGCAGGAATAGGAATTGAAAATATCAGAGAACGTTACAAGCATTTTGCTGAAAAAGAACTTACCATATTGCATAATGATCATAATTTCACAGTAAAATTACCCATAGTAGATGAAAGTTTTAGTAATAGAAGATGAGATAAAAACCGCAAAGGCATTGGGACGGATGATCGCTGCAGTACAACCGGAAGCTACCATTGTACAGTATATTGAAAGTGTTGCTATGGCTGTTGAATATCTTTCTGGTACTGAAACTCCGGACATCATATTTATGGATATTCAACTGGCAGACGGAAACTGTTTTGAGATATTCAGCCAGGTCAGAATAAAAGTGCCTGTCATTTTCTGTACGGCCTTTGACGAGTATGCAATAGAAGCTTTTAAAAGTAATGGAGTGGATTATATCTTGAAACCTTTTGAGAAAAAAGATATTCAGTCCGCTTTTGAAAAGATCAATAACCTTAAAAACTTCTTTCAAAACACTCCTTCTCCCGACCGGAAACTGGAAGATATTCTGAATAATCTGACAACAGGAAGAGGAAAAACCAATTTTCTGGTCTTTTCCAATAATAAATACAATAATATTCCTGTTGACAAAATTGCCTGCTTTTACAGCCAGTTTGGAAGTACTGTACTGGTGACTTTCGATCAGAAAGAATATTCAGTTCCACAGTCATTGGATGAGATCGGGCAGCTGGTTTCAGGAGCTCAGTTCTTCAGGATTAACAGACAATATCTGATCAACTTTACAGCTATTGTTGAAGTGGAACATTATTTTTCACGAAAACTTCTTGTCAGTCTGAAAATTACCACCCCGGAAAAGCCATTGGTCACCAAAGATAAAGCCTCCCGTTTTCTTCAGTGGCTGGAAGAGCGATAAAACAACTAACTAAAAGCAGTATATAAAATAATTTAATCTCGAAAGCTAATATTTTGCCCGATCAGAAATGGTTTTTGCACAGCAATAAAAAAACGAGCTCAACTACCGCTCAAAATAAAGAATAAATAAAATGGATCAAAAAAATATTATTGCAGACGAATTTATTCGCTGTAAATTTGATTTTCTTGGTGAGGACTTTCTGGAAGGGCTTAAAACTCAAACACGGAGAAATAGCAGAAAGTCTGGGAACTTCACAGGAAGTGGTAAGCAAAGTCCTGAAAAAAATTGAAAATGAAGGAAAAGTCGTTAAAGATGAAGAAGGTGAAATATGGGCTGCAGATCAAATGCTTTTACCATTAAATAAATAATAACATATACATTAATATTAAAATCTTTTCTAAATGAAAAAATTACTTTTTATCGGAATGGTGCTTATAGGGATTATAAGCCTTTCGTCATTTATTAAATCGGATGATTCAAGAGGTACAAAACCTGCAAAATCAATTTATGATTTTAAGATTGAATCTATCGACGGCGGAAAAATTGATTTTTCTGAATACAAAGGAAAATACATTCTTATTGTAAACACAGCCTCCAAGTGTGGATACACTCCTCAATACAAAGGATTGGAGCAACTCTACAAGGATTATGGTGATAAACTGGTTGTGGTAGGTTTCCCTTCTGATAATTTTGCAGATCAGGAATTTCATGACAATGTTGATATCAAATCTTTCTGCGAAAAGAACTATGGAGTCACTTTCCCACTTACCACTTCTGTGGATGTGAAAGGTTCAAAAATCACTCCTGTATTCGATTATCTTACTCACAAATCTCAAAATGGAGTAATGGACGCCACCATAAGCTGGAATTTCAACAAGTTTCTGATCAGCCCGGAAGGAAAATTACTGGAACATTTCGACTCTAAAGTGGTTCCTGAAAGTGATAAAATCACTCATTATTTCAAATAAATAATCTTTACAAAACACTACTATCATTATGAGTAGTGTTTTTTTATCCTTCTACAAAATATTTTTTCACACTAAATGTCCATTCGGATGCACGAATTGAGTTGCATTAACAATTTAAATTGCAAAAATCATGTCAATAAAGAACTTGAAGACGTCATTTTTACAACAATGGTTCATATACATTATAGAATTGTTAAATTTTATTAAATAAATATTAAAATGTATTTGTTTTAACCGGGAAATTATATTTATTTTAGTGCTTTAAAAATTTCTCATGAAAAGATATAATTTATTGATTGTACTATTACTGCTTATTTTCAATGTTACGACAGCACAAAAGAAAGGTTCTCCTGCTGCCGATCTTAGTATATTAAAAGATACAAAATCAAAAATCGAAGCTACCGTTCCATTGGTTATTCAGCATCTTCAAACGATCTCTACAAAAGAAGGAGATAATAATATTTTGAATAACGGAAAGATTGCTTTGGGTAGAGAATATGGCATTTTAGAGTCTGAATGGTTTTTATACAGAAACAATATGAAAAACTGTATCCTGAACAATTCTTCTAAAAAAGCTAAAAAATGTATGGAATACCATAACAATATGTTGAGAGGTACGATGATCAATTATAACAATTATATTACCAACCTTACAAGAAAGAACGGATACCTGGGTGTTGAAGGAGATACAAAATTTGAATTCAAACCTGCTGATATTGCTACAAAACTAAGTGAAGCTTACTTCAATGCAAACGATGCTGCGGGAAGAATGAAAGCGGATCAGAAAAGAGACTTTTTAGGGCAGACAATGTCTGATGACAACAAACTTACTCCTTATGCTCAACTGGCACAATAATATCTAAATCATATTAAAAATAAAAAAGAGAACCGCAATTGTGGTTCTCTTTTTTGTTCAAAAGCAAAAAATCTCCGCCGGAAAAAGCAGTTTTGTGGTACTAATCATAAAACCCTTGGGGAAAAAGTAGAAAATTAGGCAGAGATTTTTTTGCATACACTCTACAGATCAACTGTCCTACCCATGATCTGTAAGAGCTTTACAAAAATAGGACTATAGCCTTCTGCTGGCTGAAAATACCTGTAGAATTAAATGTTCAAAACTGTAGAACTAATACTACTTCTCATTATAGAAGTAAAGCACCTCAAAAAAGGTACTCTACAATTACGTTTGACTTACTTTATTCTATTTCCACCAGTGGTAGTAATTATGCAGTCCGTCATATTCAAACCCGCAGCGTGGATACAGCGTGTTTCCTATATCATTTGTTTTTTCGGTTTCAAGCATCAGTCCACACGCTCCTGTTTCTTCACACCATTGTTTACTGCGGTCAATTAATGCCACAGAAAGTCCCTTCCCTCTATAATCAGGATGAACAAAAAGATCACTTAACAGCCATTGTTTTTGCAATCTGGTATAATGAAATAATTTGTAAAGCTGTACGAATCCTACGGCTTTTCCGTCTGCTACAGCAAGGAAAATATCAGACTCACTGTTTAAAAACCGTTCTTTGAGAAAAGCCTTCCCTTTTTCAAGATCCGATTCCTGTCTGTAAAAAATACGGTAAAGATTGAACAATTCAGCCGTTTCATCAAGATCCTCAAGACTTGCCTTTTTAATCATGTAATTCATCGTTATATCTATTTTTATTAACACGGCAAAAATAACTTTAAACAGGACCAGTGGTATCATCCAGAATCATATTAAAACCATAGTCCAGACAGACTTACTCTGATCTTTATTAAATTACACAATGAATATCGCACGTTTCGGATTGTATTGTTCTGAACAACTTTAGACTTTTGCAGAATAAAATCAAACCAATGAAAAATATTGTTCATACAATCAAAAATACAGACTGGCAACAACTTACAGAAGCAATGCATCAAAACGGATATGCTATTATTCCTGATCTGCTGTCTGAGGAAGAATGTGAACTATTAAAATCAGATTACGATCATTCTTCTCTTTATCGTAAAACAGTCGTCATGGCCAGACATCGTTTTGGTTTGGGGAATATAAATATTTTACTTATCCATTACCCAAAATTATTCAAACCATACGGACAACCATTTACCCATATCTGGCTTCTATTGCCAATGCATGGTTTAAAGCTTTACATATCGACACTCAATTTCCTTCAGATCATCAGGAGTTCTTAGATCAATGTCATCTTAACGGCCAGCAAAAAGCTACGGTTTTAATTTTGAAATATGGAAAAGGTGGATTTAACACCTTACATCAGGATCTATATGGAGATATCTACTTTCCTATTCAAATTGTATTAATGCTCAGTGAACCTGACAAAGATTTTACGGGTGGCGAGTTTGTGCTTACCCAACAGATTCCGAGAGCACAGTCAAAAGCCATTGTTTTAAAACCTAAAAAAGGGGATGTGCTTATTTTTACAACTCAATTTAAACCGGAAAAAGGAACAAAGGGGTACCACAGAGTCAATATGAAACATGGAGTAAGTGAAGTGAGAGAAGGAAACCGATATGCGTTAGGAATTATCTTCCATGATGCAACCAGCTAATTATTAAATAAGTGAACTATGATTCAGCATTCTCAGATCACAGCCGAAAGTCTTAGAAGTAAAATCCACCACCGAGACATTTGTTATGGAGGGAATAAAAAATTGAAAATCTACGGATTACTCAGCTGTCGATCAGGAAAAAGAATGAAGATGGAAAACAGGGTTTTCTTTACAGGTGAGAAAGAAGCTTTAGAAAATGGCTATCGTCCGTGTGGTCATTGTATGAGAGAAGCTTATCAGCAATGGAAAAACAAATAAACGATGAGAAATGAATAAAAAAGAGAAGCAATACTTACTGCTTCTCTTTCGTTTAGTAGCGGGAACCGGACTCGAACCGATGACCTTCGGGTTATGAGCCCGACGAGCTACCTACTGCTCCATCCCGCGGTATATTTTTAGAGTGTTTACCGAAAACACTTGCTTAGTAGCGGGAACCGGACTCGAACCGATGACCTTCGGGTTATGAGCCCGACGAGCTACCTACTGCTCCATCCCGCGGTGTATTTTTAGAGTGCTTACCGAAAGCACTTGCTTAGTAGCGGGAACCGGACTCGAACCGATGACCTTCGGGTTATGAGCCCGACGAGCTACCTACTGCTCCATCCCGCGGTATATTTTTAGAGTGCTTACCGAAAACACTTGCTTAGTAGCGGGAACCGGACTCGAACCGATGACCTTCGGGTTATGAGCCCGACGAGCTACCTACTGCTCCATCCCGCGGTGTATTTTTAGAGTGTTTACCGAAAACACTTACTTAGTAGCGGGAACCGGACTCGAACCGATGACCTTCGGGTTATGAGCCCGACGAGCTACCTACTGCTCCATCCCGCGATATTGGATTGCAAAGGTACGAATATTTTTTACAAATCCTAATTTTTCTTTTAAATAAAGGACTTTTATGAAAACTATTTTATTATTTGTATCTTTGTTTTATGGCAAAGATATTAAAAATTTATCCGGACAACCCACAGGAAAATCTTGTGAATGAGGTTATTAAAACTTTAAACAACGGCGGGCTGATTATCTATCCTTCTGATACGATTTATGCTTTAGGCTGTAATATTTTTGATATCAAAGCCATGGAAAAACTGGCTCAGCTCAAAAAAATGAAGCTTGAGAAGTCAAAATTCTCAATTATCTGTAATGATCTTAGTCATCTTTCGGATTTTACAAGACCTATCGATACCTCTGTCTTCAGATTTCTGAAAAGTCATCTTCCCGGACCGTTTACTTTCATTCTCGAAGCCAATAAAAGTTTACCTTTAGCATATAAAGGACATAAAACAATTGGTATCCGTGTTCCTGACCATCCGATCCCTCAGCTTATTGTTGAAAAACTAGGTCACCCGATTGCCTCTACTTCCATTAAAGACGATGATGAAATTATCGAATATTCTACCGATCCTGAACTTATTGCAGAAAAATATGATCATCTGGTAGATATTGTTATTGATTCAGGATATGGAGATAATGTGGCTTCTACTATTGTAGACCTTACTTCAGGAGAACCGGAGATTATCCGTCAGGGAAAAGGGATCATTTAATTCAAAGTTCAAGGTTTAGGATACTGAATTATGAGTCTTACCGGGAAATATGCTGTAGGGATTTTACTCACGTTTACTATTTTAGCTGCAGCCATGCTTTATGCTTTTCCGGCTGTCACAAGGATAACCGGAATAAAAGGAATTACAGAAGTCAATTTCTTTCTCAGCAGAATTACGTTATGGATAATTCTCATTCTCGTATTTCTCTACACTATTTTTATTGAAAAAAGTGCTTTTTTACTTAAGGAAGAGACAAAATATTCAGCTGCATTTTATGTCAAAGCTGTACTGAGCTTATATTTTATCTGTTTGATTGGCGGAGGAATTCTGAATGCAGTCATCCTGTTTTTTATAGAGGAAAAAATAAGCAATAAGCTTCTCAACCTTGTTCCCATTTTTAGAAATAACTATTTTTTAGTTATTTTTACATGCCTTACAGCTGCTATTGTAGAGGAATTGCTGATGCGGGGCTATGTACAGTCCAGGCTTGAAAAAATCTACAACAACCCCACCGTTGCAATTGTTATTTCATCGGTCTTATTTGGAATTTTACATAGTACTTACGGTACCATAAGCCAGGTTCTCGGACCTTTCTTTATCGGAATCGTGTTTGCTATATTTTATAAACGCTATTCAAATATTAAAATTCTGATCATCTGTCATTTTATGATTGATTTTATTGCCATGATGATGATGAATTTTATTGATATGAAACACTTATCTGTATTTTAACATTATGAAAATTATAACATCTCCTGCCAAATTAATGAACGTGGAAAATTCAACAGATCTTTTGAAATCTTCTACTCCAAGATTCATTGAAGATGCAGCATTGATACAATCTTATTTAAAAGAAAAATCGCCTAAATATCTTTCTGAGTTGATGGAAATTTCACCTAAGCTTGCTGATGAAAACTGGGAAAGAAATCAAAAATGGAAATCCAAACCTACAGCAAAAGAATCTGCTCCCGCAATGTTTGCCTTTACAGGAGAGGTTTACAGAGGACTGGATGCCAAAACACTGGATAAGAATGCTGTAGATTACCTGCAGAAAAATTATAGAATACTTTCCGGGCTTTACGGTTTACTGAAGCCCTCTGATAAAGTGATGCTTTACAGGCTTGAAATGGGTCGTCCTTTTGAATTTGAGCAATACAAAAACCTCTATGAATTCTGGAGAGAAAAGATTACGGAACAATTGAATTCTGAAATGAAAAAAGGAGAAGTCCTGCTTCAGCTTGCCAGCAATGAGTATGGAAAAGTAATCGACAGAAAGAAACTGAACCATACCGTGATCGATTTCGATTTCTATGAATTAAAAGATGGAAAACTGAAGACCATTGTTGTGTATACCAAGCATGCCAGAGGTCTTGTAGTGAGATTCTGTGCAGAAACCAATGCCAAAACACTGGAAGATGTAAAAGCATTCAACTATGAAGGATACAGAATTGATGAAGAAAAGTCTACGGATACAAAACTGGTTTTTACAAGATAAATGACAATTTCAGCATTTAAAAAATATTTCAAGACAGAACTTTCCGATCTTTATACAGAGTCGGAAAGTATGTTTTTATCATCTTTATTCATTCAGCAAATTGTAGGTTTTGATTCATTTCAGCAAAGAAGATTCGCTGAACAGGAACTTTTGATTGACGATGAAGAAAAATTGTATCACCTTGTTTCGGAACTTAAAACCGGAAGACCTTATCAGCAGATATTGGGTGAAACAGAATTTTACGGAATGAAATTCTTTGTGGATGAAAATGTTCTGATTCCCCGCCCTGAAACTGAAGAGCTGTTGGAGATGGCTATCAGGGAGATTAAAGATTCAAAGTTTAAGGTTCAAGGTTTAAAGATTCTGGATATAGGAACCGGAAGCGGAATTATTCCTCTGGTTTTAAAGAAACATTTTCCGGAAGCTGAAGTTTCATCTATTGATTTTTCTGAAAACGCATTGAAAACAGCCAAAAGAAATGCAGAGTACCACCAATTGGAAATCCAATTCATTCATGCTGATTATCTCAATTTTGAACTGGCTGAAAATTACGACATCATCATTTCAAATCCTCCCTACATCGGGATTGAAGAAGAGATCGAAATTGCTGATTCTGTAAAAGAGTTTGAACCTAAAATGGCTCTATTCTCTCCTACTTCAGATGCTTTGATCTTTTACAGAAAAATTGCGGACGATGCTAAAAAGTTTTTAAATGAGAATGGACTTCTGTTTCTGGAAATCAATCAGAAACTGGGTCCTGAAACGCTGGAATTATATCTGGATTTTTCTAACGCTCAATTATTAAAGGATTTATCTGAAAACGATAGATTCATTTATGGAAAGAAATAAATAATTACCCATACCATGTTCATCAAATCACACGAAATCAACACGATAAAAATTGCAGAAATTATTTCTGATGACATCATTATCCAGTCTGCACAAGACGGACTGGATCTTATGGGAGATATCTATTATCAAGGGTTTGATAAAGTTATTCTTCATGAAAAAAACATTACCTCTGAATTCTTTGGTTTAAAAACAAAAATGGCGGGAGAGATTCTTCAAAAGTTCTCAAACTATCGTATAGGATTAGCTATTATAGGTGATTTCAGTAAACATGAAAGTAAGAGCATGAAGGATTTTATTTTTGAAAGTAATAAAACAGGACATGTTAATTTTGTAAGCACTCTGAATGATGCATTGAATAATTTTTCAAAGTAGACTCTTTCTCAATCCTTTAATATTAAAAATACTAATATTTTTCGTTATTTTAAAATATCTACACTTCATATTTTAATATTTCTTAGTAGAATAGAAAGATTTGCATAATAAAAACCATCTTATTGATTTGTAAATTATGTAAAAATTTAAACCAAAATATGTTAATTATTAAGAGAAGTTTAGAATTAATTCTATAAACACAAACACATGAATATTTCTTTGTATATTTGCAAAAAACACGAGGGAATATGAATCTTACTTATTTAAGAGCTTATACGGCTACATAATCAATCTATTTTTTCGACTAACCGCTCAGGTGGGCATAAGATATTTCTTTATGAAGTATTACTTGCTATATCTGTTGGTGAGCTTTTGAACAAAAGGTCTCATTTGGCTATTATTTGAGCAGAACAATTCATTGTTTTAATGAATGTGTCAGTAATAACTATTGCCTTTGTAGAATTAAGCCTAAAAATATTCTTTCCCCAAAAAAACATACACACAGATAAAAAATTATTAAGACATCATGATTAAAAAATTATTTCTACCAATCATTTTCGCCAGTTCATTTTCTTTCGCTCAAGTAGGGATTAACATAGCCACACCTGATCAAAGTGCAATTCTGGATGTTTACAGCCAAAATAAAGGTATGCTGATACCCAGACTGACTACAGTACAAAGAGATGCTATTGCCAATCCTGCCAACTCGCTTCTTATCTACGATACAGATAAGAAATGTTTAAGTCAGAATATCGGTACTCCTCTCAAACCGGATTGGCTTTGTATCAGCAGCAATGCCGTAAAAATGTTTTATATGCCTAGTGTTTCTTTTGACACTTCCACAACAGCCAATGGTCGAACCAAAGATTTATATACATTGTATAAAACTCAGTTTGGATCTCCAAAAGCAAAGAGTACCAGTGCTCCCGCTTCAATTCCTTTTTTCCCATCCAGTAAAGATCTTTACTATTATGTAACAGATGCAGATCCTAATGTATTCAGTAATATTTCTATTTCTGATGATGGAGTAATGACTTATGATGTAAAAGCTGCAGCAACAGACTGTTCTTTTATCAATATTGTTTTCGTTGTTAAATAATTGAGTGATGATAAAAAACAGCTCAATTTTTCGATACAAAAGATATCTGTTTATTTTTTCCTTATTTATTTTCTCACAAAATATTCAGGCACAAAATGAACAGGGAACCGGTTATCCGTACTTTGTTAATTTCACACAGGGATTACAGCCTCAGGAAGCCTATAAGGTGGCTACCAGCGGTGTTCAGAATGACGCTACCTTTACTACGGACGGATTAAGACTTACCCGAAGTGTCAATAATATTTCAGGAGGAGTGATACTTGCTGATAAAATTTTCAAAAGTGACCAGGGAATCAAGTTCGAGTTTGAATTTGCCATTTATGGAGGAAATACCAACGGAGGAGATGGAATTTCCATATTCCTGGTAGATGGATCTATTCCAAAAGACCAGCTTAATCTCGGATATTTTGGTGGAGGATTAGGATATAGTTTTGTACGTGGTGGAGAATCTACGGAAGGCCTGAGAGGAGGCTATCTGGGAATAGGTCTGGATGAATTCGGAAATTTTAAGACAAGCTTTAACCAAGGTGAAAGGGTTAGAAACGGAATATTTGGAGTAGGCCTAGCCGATGGACGAAGCAATGTCTCTTTAAGAGGAAAACGTGGAAACCAGTATCTGTCTTCAGCTGAGCCCGCAGGATATAACGGTTATCCGCTGCTTTACAGTATTGCGACCAATGCTTTACCATCCAGCAGCAACAGATCTGCTTATCTGGATACGGCAACAGGAAAATATATAGGTATTAAAAATACAGCACTTCAACAGTTCAGCATTGAAAGTGGCGGAACTACAATTCCTCAGAATGAAAATGATGCAAGATTCCGGAAAGCATATGTTACCCTTGTTCCCAATCCGGCAGGCGGTTACAATATAACCTTGGAAATCCAGCACGGAACGGTGAAAGAAAAGGTGATTGACAATTATTACTACCCTACTTCACTGAAATATACCGAGACTACTATTTCCAACACTACGGTAAGGACTCTGGATACTTCGCCTCCTTCTACTTTCAGAATTGGATTTGCAGCATCTACCGGAGCTGCTAAAAATATACATTTACTGAAAAATTTAGGGGTTACAAGACCTTATGCTGCTGAAGTAACAGATGATTTGTTTGCAGGTTGCCCGGGGATAAAGTCAATCTACTACCCTTTACTTAATGATGCAGCTTATTCGTCTGCAAGTGGACAAAACCCGCCAACCCTTTCGTATAACAACCTTGATTTTAATTCATTCCGTTTTCTGGATAACAATGGAGCTGTGATTCCTAATATCACAGGAGGTGTTTATACCAACAGCCAGGGAACATGGACCTATTTCGCCACTACGGGAGCACTTTCTTTCAAGCCTGCGGCAGGATTCACAGGAGTAGCCCAGGTACAATATGATATTAAAGGAGGTGGAAGCAGTGGTACTGAAGCGCCTTACAACAAGGAAGAGTACAGGTCATTGCCGGCATTGGTACAGGTTAATATTTCAAGTGCCAATAACTGCAGCAAAGCCTGTGTTATTTCCAATAAAAATGTAACTCAGAAAATCACAAGATAATTGGATAAACCAGCTTTTAGGAGCTGGTTTTTTTATTTTTAACAGGATTTTCAATAAAATACTGAACAGCATCTTCGATCGCTTTATCAATAGGCTGGTATTGAACTCCCAACTCTTCTATTGATTTCTGATTAGAATAATAATTACTAATCTGCAGAGCTTTCATATTGGAAGAACTCAGATCTGTTTTAATTTTAAATTTTCTCAAAACATCACCAATTAATCCAAGGAAACTTAAAAGTTTGTTGGGAATTGGGATCATGATTGGATTTTGCCTGGTAATCCGGTTCACTTTCTTAAAAAACTCTCTGTAGCTTAAGTTTTCATTAGCTAGAAGATATTTTTCGCCATTCTTCCCTTTTTCAACGGCATTTACTATTCCGTTGGCGGCATCTTCCACATGCACAAAGTTCTTCCCTCCTTTCGGATAAAAAATCAGTTTTTTCTTCCATACCCAGAAGATGATTTTCCCGGAACTTGGCTTGCTATCATATGCTCCGATCATAAAGGTGGGATTAACAATGATAACATCCGTATTCTTACTATTTTTTAAAAGATATTCTTCCGCTTCCAGTTTACTTTGCGCATACAAAGAATGGGTAAAAGGATAGATTTGGGATGCTTTTTCACTTCCTAGAAATGCAGTGTTTCCAAATCTTAAGGTATTGGCTGTACTCACAAACAAAAACTTTTTTACGCCCATCAATTCTGCATGGGTAAACAGATTCACAACAGCTTCGTAATTCACTTTTCTGTATTCATCATAGCGGATAA
Source organism: Chryseobacterium sp. PCH239 (assembly GCF_018924625.1). NCBI lineage: Bacteria > Pseudomonadati > Bacteroidota > Flavobacteriia > Flavobacteriales > Weeksellaceae > Chryseobacterium > Chryseobacterium sp. PCH239. The sequence goes on along the minus strand of NZ_CP073027.1, from coordinate 295,095 downwards.
GATTCTGGCGTGTTTCCGCCGCCAAATGAATAATACAGTCCATATCGGTCAGGTACACTGAAATATCGCACAGAAGGTCTGCTTCCACAAGCTTCAGATTTTCGTTTTCTTCGCCCAGCCAGCTGCTTTTTTGGCGCACCAGAGCAGTAACAGAATAACCATTTTGTAATAATTTAAGGATAACATTAGTTCCCAGAAGCCCTGTTGCTCCGGTTACACACACTTTTTTCATGCTTCGATTTCTCTTTTTATGGCCTGGGTCATTAATGGTAACTTGATCCATATGGGTAAAATTTTCATCACCAGCCAGCTGATTGGGTTCACCATAATTACGGAATCTTTTTTAAATAATTGCCGGATGCTGTATGAAGCTACCTTATCAGGATTCAAAAGTGTTAATCTTCCCATAAAACCTTGTTTTTCTATTCTTTCACAAACATCTTTATTGGTTTTCATTGCTCCCGGATTAACAACGCTTACAAAAACATTGGTATCTTTCAATTCTTCATGCAGTCCTCTTGAAAATGAATGAATAAAGCTTTTAGAAGCAGGATATACAGTTTTAAAACCAATGGGAGAAAAAGCAGCCATACTTGACACATTCAGTATATAGGCTTTGGGTTGTTTTAAAAGGTTAGGAAGCAGCTGATGTGTCATCAGTGAGGTGGCCGCTACATTTACCTGTAAAATCGTGTTGATATAATCCGAAGAAGCTTCCGTAAATTTTTTCGTTCCTCCAAGCCCTGCATTATTTATCAAAATATGAACATCAAAAGAACAGTTGAGCCATTCTGTAAGCTTCATTACATTTTCATGCACAGAAAGGTCTGTTTCATAGTAATGAGCTTTTATATCATACTGTTTCTCGAGCTTTACAGATAATTCTTTGAGATTCTGATCCGGAAGACTTATAAGAATGACATTGATTTTTTGTTTTGCAAGATTTTCAGCAAATGATTTTCCAAGTCCCTGGCTTGCTCCCGTGACGACTGCATATGATTCTTTGGTATCCATAAGTTTAAATTGTATGGTACAAAGCTATCGTAAGGGGGATGTCTGAATGTTCCGGATTATCTGAACGAACTGATTTTAAGAACGGGAAGCTAAAATAAATAAATCACTGAAAATCAAAAATTTAAAACAAATAAAAAGTAAGAGTTTATAAACCTGAACTTATTTTCTGAATTCAGAAGGTGTTTGTCCGGTCACTTTTTTAAAAGTTGTATTAAAAGAGGTCTTAGAATTGAATCCGGATTCGTAGGCAATTCCCAAAATGGATAATTTGCTATTGGTTTCTTTCAGCAGTTTTTTGGCATAATCCACTCTATATTCATTCACATATTGGAAGAAGTTTTTTCCAAAGCCTGTGTTGATGACATAAGAAAGATGATGGGTAGAAACGGAAAGCATTTCAGCCAGTTTGATCAGGTTAAGTTCGCTGTCAAGATACGGCTTTTGTAAGTCCATAATCCCTTCCAGTGAAGTTTTAATCCTTACTAATTCTTCATCAGAAATAAGTTTTCTTTTAACTTCTTCCGGATCCGAATTTTCGTCCATAGAGATCAGTTCCTGTCTTTGTTTTTCTTCTAAAGGATAAATTTCCTTCTGTTTCAGAGAATAATATCCTACACAGTAAATAACCGACAAAAAGACGGCATTGATAAAGAAATTCAGTGATTTCGGATCATAGAACAGATTATAAATCACGTAGATGATATTCACAATAAGAAGTACAAGAATAATATATTCCAGCCAGTTCAGATTGATTCCTTCGGTATTGGAAGAAAACTGCTGGATCTTTTTCTGATGTTTCCTGATGGTAATATAGGAAAGAGCCGTATAGAAGAGGGCCTGAATCAGGATCAGAATTATACTGAGATATTGAAATGGCTTTTTATATCCCAGTTTGATCAATATAAGACAAACCAGAAAAGCAGCCGGAAGGATTAAAAACTTAACAACTGTAAGTTTAAAAGTAAAGGAAGGATTGGTATAAAACAGCACACTAAAGTAAAAAACAACAGGGGTAAAAAACTGAATAAGTCTAACCCAAAACAATGAATGAAACTCAATGATTGAACCGGTGATGAGAAACAGTACTTCATCCAGCCAAAAAGTAGACCACAGAAAGAGAAATATCCCGAACCAGAAATTAGCTTTATGGTTTACTTTTAAAGGGTTGGCAAGCTTTAACAGAGAAAGCAAAACCAATGAACCATAGATAAGTATCACGATGAAACTGTTTAACTCTGATGTGTTCATTGGTTTTGATATTTTGATTAAAAATAGTCTTTTATCCTATTCGCTTCCTTACAAAAATTTCATATCCTAAATAGATAAGTGGAAGTGACATGATTCCTAAGAAAAGGATATTGCTCATGGCCAGCTGCGGATGCATGACAATAGAGTACACCAATCCGAAAAACGCTCCTCCAAGGTGAGCAGCATGCCCAAGATTATCCCACTGCTTAGGATTAAGCATCATGTATACTGAGTACCCGAAATATAGTGTTCCAAATAACCATCCTGGTAAGAAGTTGACACTGATCTCATTCGGAGCCATGGCTATGGAAGCAAAAATGATTCCCGAAACTGCACCAGATGCTCCAATTGCTGAATACCAAGGTTGGTTTTTATAAATCTGTAAGCTGAATAAATTCCCCAGAATCATTGATCCGAAATATAGAATCAAAAATCCTACTTCTCCAAAGAAACTAATAACGACTCCCTGGAAAAAATACAGAGAAAGCATATTAAAAAATAAGTGCATAAAGTCTGCATGCAAAAACGCAGAACTGATAAGTCTTACATATTCTTTACGATTCGCAATCGCTCCGACATTGAATTTATATTTCTCAAATAATGCTGTATTATTGAACCCCATGTAACTAAAAATACATGTGGCTGCAATAATAATGATAACAACTATATCCATTGTGTTCTTTTTATGTTATATCTGAACAGACATCTTAGTTTAGTCTATTCATTTTCATTATTTCCGTCACCCTGGAACAAATCTCCAATAATTCCTCCATCTTCATCCGTTTCGCCTGTTGGTTCCGGATCTTCGTATACTTCAGGCTCTTCTTCTACAGGTTCAGGAATGGTAATATTGATGGCTTTTACTTTGAATTTCGTAAACTGGTTTCCAATAGCTTTTATTCCTTTTACCGCAATAAACTCATCAATATTAATAGTTTCCGGATCGCGTTCTTTCCCTTTATCTTTTGCAAAAATAATTTCTGCAGTAACATCGTTGGCAACAATTACATTTTCGATGAATGATTTCGGGTGTTCAGAAGGCATGAAAGTCTGTACATTCACTGTATTTTCCAGTAAGAATCTCTTAATGAAATAAATATCTTTTTCTCCGTCGTAATAGATACAGGTAATCGGCTGTGCAGGTCTCCATTTTTCCAACACCAGATATTCATCATCAAAACGGTTACCCAAGTCAAAAGACACCAGCTTTACTTCACCATTGGTATTGATGGTCAGGATTTTATCATCTCCCTTGAAACTTCCCAATAATGTACCTCTTGCATCGGCATTTAGTCTTCTTACCGTATCATCAAACCAGATTTTTCTGGGAGCGAGCGTAGAAACTCCTTCTTCCTTCATATCTACTTTCTTTACAGCGTACTTAGTCACCAGATTTCCTTTGGAATCACGCCCTTTAATGGCAAGATCGGAGAAATTGATCTCCATTTTGTTTTTTCTGATTCTAGGGTTAGGTTTTAAAAGCACAGTTACGGTTTCTGCTTCTCCATTAGGATTGGCTGAGAAATATAATGTTTCTGATCCTTTTTTATCTGAAGCTAACGGGTAATCTGTATTTCGGGTTACTCCGGTTACAGAGAATCGTTTCATATAATAAGGTCCTTCCCTTCCTTCACGATAGATCATATTATAGACGGTTCTCTTATCGTTTTTCTTCCAAACAGCAACATGAAGAATGTCTTTACCAATGAAAGTTTTTGCTTCCACTTTTACTACCTTCATACTTCCGTCTTTTCTGAATGTGATGATATCATCAATGTCGGAACAGTCAAACAAATACTGGTCTTTCTTCAGAGATGTTCCGATGAAACCTTCTTCGAAATTTGCATAGAATTTTTCATTGGCTACGGCTACTTTTGTTGCATCAATCGTATCAAAGATTCTAAGCTCAGTCTTTCTTTGTTTGTCTTTACCGTATTTTTTCTGAATATTTAAATAATAATCAATAGCATAAGCAATCAGGTTAGCCAGATTATATTTTACCTGTTCTATTTTACCTTCCAGCGATGCAATATTTTCTTTAAATTTATCTAAATCAAATCTTGAAATTCTCTTGATTCTGATCTCGGTCAGTTTTAAAATATCCTCTTCTGTAACGGTTCTTAAAAGATGTTTGGTATGAGGTTTTAATCCTGCATCAATGGTCTTTAATACATCTTCCCAGGTTTTCACTTCTTCAATATCATGATAAATCCTGTTCTCGATGAAAATTCTTTCCAATGAAGAGAAGTGCCAGCTTTCCTGCAGTTCATGAAGCTCAATTTCCAACTCTTTCTTCAGTAAGGAAACGGTATGATCTGTATTCGTTTTTAAAATATCGGATACTGTAAGAAACATTGGTTTGTCACCTACAATCACACAGGCATTCGGAGAGATTGTCACCTGACAGTCTGTAAATGCATACAGCGCATCAATAGTCTTATCCGGTGAAACATCATTATGAATATGAATCAGGATTTCTACTTTATCTGAAGTATTGTCCTCAATCTTTTTGATTTTGATCTTCCCTTTCTCATTGGCTTTCAGAATAGAGTCAATAAGGTCCGTTGTTGTTTTGGAATAAGGAAGTTCAGAAATGACTAATGTATGCTTATCCGTCTGGGTAATTTTGGCTCTTGCTCTTACTTTTCCTCCTCTGTGACCATCGTTATATTCGGAAACGTCAAGATAACCGGCAGTTAAAAAGTCCGGAAACAGTTCAAATTTTTTACCTTTTAAGTAAGCTACAGAGGCATTGATAAGTTCATTAAAGTTATGAGGAAGTATTTTTGTGGAAAGCCCTACTCCGATACCTTCTACTCCCTGTGCAAGAAGCAAGGGAAATTTTACCGGTAAATCAATAGGTTCATTGTTTCTTCCGTCATAAGACTTTGTCCAATCTGTAGTTTTAGGATTAAAGACTACTTCCAGGGCAAAAGGTGTCAGTCTTGCTTCAATATATCTCGCAGCAGCCGCAGAGTCACCTGTATAAATATTTCCCCAGTTTCCCTGAGTATCTATTAACAGTTCTTTCTGCCCAATCTGCACCATGGCATCTGTAATGGAAGCATCACCGTGTGGGTGATATTTCATGGTATTTCCCACAATATTGGCCACTTTATTGTAACGGCCGTCTTCCAGCTCCCGCATGGAGTGCATAATTCTTCGTTGAACAGGTTTTAAACCGTCATATATTGAAGGGATCGCTCTATCCAGAATTACATAGGAAGCATAATCAAGAAACCAGTCTTTATACAGCCCGGAAACTTTTTTTAAGCTTTCACCCTCATGCGAATATTCTTCTGTCGTCATCTGTTTTATCTTTTTTCTCTTTATTAGCTTTCACTACTTTGTTCAGAGAGAGTTTTAAATCGTTTACTTCTTTGTTGCTCAAATAAGAGATCTGGTATTTGAGTATGGTAGAACCATTATTTTTACTGGAAACGGTAATGTATAATCTTTTGAAAAAGAAAATACTGACCACATCATATTTTATCAGTTTGTATTTTGGAAATTCGTCATGAAGAGGTTTATTTAAAAAAGGAATAACATTCCTGTTTTTAAAATTCAAAGCTTCTCCATCACTGTCGTATTCAAAAATCTGTCTTCCGCTGATATAAAAGACAATCAGCAGCAACACAGGAATAATAATTAATAAATAACTTTCTTTATCCATCGCATGAAATCTGTATTCATTGGCTGCAAATACAGTTATCCCAAACGCTGCAATCATTAAAAGCAGTGTACTCAAAGAGTTATAAACTGATGCTTTATTACGGTTACTTAGTCTCATTTTATTTTTTTGGCTGTGTAAGTATTATAATTTCCTACTTCATCCAAAATTGTGCTTTTTTTCCAGTCTGCAATAGCTCTTACAATCAGTTTTTTAAGTTATAAGTTTTTTTTTAATTTTCTACTTCATTCAGTATTTCTTTTTATCAATATCAGTATCATCTTCCACCACTAGGTTTTCTAAGATGAAGGTTTGTCTGTCCGGTGTATTTTTCCCCATGTAGAATTCCAGAAGCTGATCAATCGTCTGGTCTTTTCCCACTACTACAGGTTCTAAACGGATATCTTTACCAATGAAGTGCTTAAATTCGTCCGGAGAAATTTCTCCCAATCCTTTAAATCGGGTGATTTCAGGATTTTTCCCCAGTTCGTTTAAGGCTTTTATTCTTTCTGTTTCAGTATAACAATATCTTGTTTCTTTTTTATTCCTTACTCTGAATAACGGAGTCTGAAGGATATACAGATGTCCGTTTTTAATCAGATCCGGGAAGAACTGCAGGAAGAAAGTAATCATCAGCAAGCGGATGTGCATCCCATCCACATCAGCATCGGTAGCAATAATTACCTGATTGTATCTCAGGTCTTCCAGACTTTCTTCAATATTTAAAGCGGCCTGAAGAAGGTTAAATTCTTCATTTTCATACACCACTTTCTTGGTAAGACCATAACAGTTCAGTGGTTTACCCTTCAGTGAAAATACGGCCTGAGTTTCTACATCTCTGGATTTTGTGATAGATCCTGATGCGGAATCTCCTTCGGTAATGAAGATCTGCGTATCTCCTTTTCTTTCGGCTTTCTGATCGTTATAATGCTGTCTGCAGTCACGAAGTTTTTTATTGTGAAGAGATACTTTTTTTGCTCTTTCTCTGGCCAGTTTCTGAATTCCGGAAAGTTCTTTTCTTTCTCTTTCGGAAATTAATATTTTTCTCTGAATTGCTTCTGCTATTTCCGGATTTTTGTGCAGGAAATTGTCCAGTTTACTCTTCAGGAAATCAATAATGAATGTCCTTACGGTAGGTCCGTTCGGTCCCATGTCATTAGATCCTAATTTTGTTTTGGTCTGGGATTCAAAAACAGGTTCTTCTACATTGATCGAGATGGCAGCAATGATAGACTTTCTGATATCAGAAGCATCAAAACTTTTATTGAAAAATTCACGAATTGTTTTCACATACGCTTCACGGAATGCATTAAGGTGTGTTCCTCCCTGTGTTGTATTCTGTCCGTTTACGAATGAGAAATAGGTTTCTGTCTGTGATTTGTCAGAATGGGTAATCGCTACCTCAATATCATCATCCTTTAAATGGACGATCGGATAAAGGATATCGCTTTCCAGTTCTTCTTCCAATAAGTCTTTAAGACCGTTTTCAGAATAATAGGTTTCTCCGTTGAAAAGAATTTTAAGTCCTGGATTCAGGTAAGCATAGTTACGGAGCATTCTTTCAATATACTCTTTCCTGTATTTGAAATGCAGGAAGATTTCTCCGTCAGGAATAAAAGAAATTTCAGTACCGTTTCTGTCTGAGGTTTCTTTCTCATCAAAGTTTTCTGTAATCATTCCACGGGAGAATTCAGCAACTTTCATTTTTCCATCACGGAAAGAACGAACTCTGAAGTAATCTGACAGGGCATTTACCGCTTTAGTACCAACCCCATTCAAACCTACAGATTTTTTAAACGCTTTACTGTCGTACTTACCACCAGTATTCATTTTTGAGACAGCGTCTACCACTTTCCCTAGTGGAATTCCACGTCCAAAGTCACGGATGGTAACTTTGCCATCGTCCAGTTTTATTTCAATTCTTTTCCCTGATCTCATCCTGAATTCATCAATAGAGTTATCAAGGATTTCTTTTAACAGGATATAAATACCATCATCAGCGGAAGAACCGTCACCGAGCTTCCCGATGTACATACCGGGGCGTAAACGGATGTGTTCCTGCCAATCGAGGGTTCTGATATTATCTTCGGAGTAGGTTGGATTTATTTCTTGTGACATATATGATTTCAGCAAACATACAAAAGTACAAAATTGTCCAAAATTATCCGAATTTTTTTCCTCTTGTTTTTTTCAATATTCTACTACAACCATTGTATTATTCTTAATCAAATTATATATTTACGAAATTATCATTATCATGTGAAAAATTTATTTACTTTCCTCACATTATCTGTAATTTTATTCTTTCCCTCATTATTTCCTTCACAGATCCCCGGGATGGTGAACTATAGCGATGAGGAAGGATTAAATTGTTCTTATACGTATCATCTGAGACAAGATAAAAATGGTTTCATCTGGATAGGCAGCGATAATGGTTTATTCAGATTTGACGGAAAAGAATTTAAACAATACGGTAAGAAAGAAGGATTAAAGAATATTGATATTATCTCCTGTGAACCTTTGCCCAACGGAGAGGTATTCATTCTTCCCTTTCTGAATGATTTTGCTTATTTAAAAAACGGCCGCGTTATCAATCTGAATATTAATGAGTACGTAAAAAATCAATTTTCAAGCTCAATTCCGAAAGTTACCCGTGATGGAAACCGGCTTTATCTTTATGGCAATTTAAATCCTCAGAATATTTTCATCTATGAAAATGGAAAAGTTAAAAAGATCCCTATCCCATTAGAGTACGGGAAAAGATATTTTGCAACGCTCAGGTTTGAACCACACACCTACAATCTCTATTTGCATGATCCTCATCAGGAAGATATACTTGTCTACAACATCATTACCGGAAAAAAGCAGCATTTGAAAGCAGGAACCGGAAGTATGATCTGTGAAAAAGATGATCTTTTTGTCTTCTTAAATAAAAATACAATTGAAGTGTATCAGCTTTCTGCTCCTTCAGGTATAAAAAAGATCAGTTCTTATGATTGCAGCCCACAAGAGAATGTTTTCTACGGACTTATTGATAAAAACAATAAACTGTGGCTGAATATAAGTAATGGAGGGGTTTTATATTTCAACCAATCACTTACTGTAAAGAAGAGAAACCTTGGTACTCCCATCAAAATACTGGAACGCTATGTGATCAATAATGTTCTGGTAGACAAGGACGATAACGTATGGTTCAATTCAAGGAATAATGGTGTATTTTCATCTCAAAATCCCTTTTTGCCAATCATATCAATTTGCCTGTAAAAAGTAATTCTGATTATATAAAAGCCATTGCAAAAGATAACGGAAATATTATTCTCGGCTACAATCAATCTGCCGGAGCTCTTATCAGCAAAGACAATAGGATAAAAAATATCATCCTTGATAAAGGTGATAAAGATGAAAACATCTCTGTTTATTTAAAAGGGAATATTTCCATTTTCGGTTTATCAGGTAAAGTGATTGTTCATGATATAGCCAATAATACTTCTAACAAAATATACTGTTCCTTAAAAAACATTGTCCCTTACACCCAGGATTCCTTATTTTTCTGTACATCTGGAGGTTTATTGACCTACAGTTTAAAAAGTAAAAAAACAACTACCCTTTTTCCGGAACGGGTATACACCGTTTTCCCTTACGACAAAGAGAATCTGTTTACCGGCAGCTTCAGCGATCTGTACAAATACAATATCAGAACCCGAAAAAAGACTTTATTCTTGAAAGGATATTATTTTACGGACATTAAAAAATTAGATGATCACACCTATTTGGGAGCTACTAACCTCAACGGGATTATTCTTTTTAATACTCAAGGAATTATAAGAAAAATCGGGAAAAATGATGGATTAATCAATGACCAGGTTAAAAAAATAGAAGTAGAAAATAACAATACGTTCTGGGCAAGCACCAATTCCGGAATATCCAGAGTTGAACTGACAGCAAAAAATCAACATATCAGTAACTTCACCCAGACAGACGGGCTTCCCTCTGATGCAGTGGCCGGCTGTGCAATAAAAAATGATACCATATTCATTGGAACTTCTAAAGGACTTGGAATATTTTCCATCAAAAAACTACTGACACAGGAAAAATTCATTCATAAAAAGGTCGTCATTAATTCGGTGTCTATTGAAAATAATGAGCATTACGACCTGCAGAAAAGCCTGACTGCTTATCCCCACAATACTGTTATTTTCAATCTCAGCTTTCTTGATTATCCCTCACTGGGAAAAATAAGCTATAAATATAAGCTGGAAGGCCTTAATAACTCATGGCAGATCAATAATTCTTCTAAAGTCATCTTCAACTCTATTCCCCCAGGTAAATATACCTTCCGGGTTTATGGTTTGGGATATAACGGAAAACAATCCTACGCTTCTTCCGATCTCACTTTTCATATAAAACCTCTATTCTGGCAGACATGGTGGTTCAGGCTGATATTGGCCATCGTCATCATCGGAACTCTCTTGATGATCATCTCTTCTTATCTGCACAAAAAAAAGAATAAGAAAATGGAAAAAATGGAGTATGAAAAGAAGATTGCCGAACTTGAACTCCAGGCTATTAAGGCTCAGATCAACCCTCATTTTATTTATAACTGTCTCAATTCCATCCAATTTTTATTGTATAAAAAAGATTACCTCGAAACAGAAAACTATCTGGATATTTTCGCCAAGATGATCCGAAAAACGCTTTATTATTCAGAAAAAACCTTCATGCCTATAAAAGATGAAGTAGAATATCTCACATTGTATCTTGATATGGAAAAGCTTCGTGTAAAAGATCTTTTTGATTATAAAATTATTATTTCTGAACAGGTAGATCAAAACTGGACGATTCCTTCTTTACTGATCCAGCCTTTTGTGGAAAATGCAATAAAACATGGCATTTCAGGCTTAAAGGACAGAAAAGGAGAAATTCTTATCAGCTTTGATTATACGAATGTTTCTTTACGCATCACCATTGAAGATAATGGTATAGGAATTTCCAATCAGGAATCTTTGAAAAAAGACAACTCCTTTGGGGTAAAACTTTCTCATAAAAGAATTGAGACTTTCAAACAGCTTTTTGATACCAATATATTTTTAGAAATCAATGCGTTTCCGGAAAACAACAGACAGGGGACACAAATTAAACTTTATATACAACCTTATGAGAAATAAAATACAGGCATGCATTGTTGATGATGAACAAGATGGTAGAGATTATATTGCATTACTTATGGAAAATGAATTTCCTGAAATCAACATAGAATTCCAGGCTTCCTCCGTTGAAGAGGCTTATATTTATCTTATCAAAAACTCTCCTGAAATTCTGTTTCTGGACATTCAGTTGGGTGACGGAACCACTTTCGATTTACTGTCAAAGTTTAATGAAGTCCATTCTCAGATTATTTTCATCACAGCACACGAAAATTTTGCTATTCAGGCGATTAAAAACGGGGCTACAGATTACCTTTTAAAGCCTATAAAAAAAATAGATTTTATTATTGCTGTCAATAAAGCCCTGGACAATATCAAAAAAATACAGACTCCTAATCATCCTCTTCTTAAAGATAACAAAATCGTTCTTTCTACTCTTCAGGGATTTAAGTTGGTAGAAATATCCAATATCATACGCTGTGAAGCAGATTCAAGCTATACTCTTTTTTATCTTGCTGATAAATCAAAAATAATGGTATCCAGAACGCTTCATGAGTTTGAACCCATTCTGATGGAACACCATTTTTTCAGAATACATCATAAGCATCTTATTAATATTAATCATCTTCAGGAATATATTAAAGGCAGAGGCGGACAGGTAGTAATGAGCGATGGATCCGTTCTGGATGTCTCCTACCGCAAGAAGAATGACTTCCTTTCCACCATAGGAAAACCCGAATAAAAATATTTTCTTTCGCACTTACTTATTCAACCTCCGCACTTATTAGTTGGAGCTGTTTTTTGTTAAGGCTCTTCTCTACTTTCGTCATGTTAAACAAAAAAAAATTATCATGAAAATCACTAGAAAAGTACTCAAGAGAAATCAAATGGGATCCATTGCCGGAGGAACAGCGTTTATTACCCCAAGTAACCCTGGAACAATCCCTCAACCCCAGCCTCCTATTGCGCCTAATCCGCAACCTATCGGAGGACTTCCCTTTATTTATACCATGCCATGGAATGGATTACCATGGATTGAGCCTAAATAATAATGATTTTAAAAATACATTCCAGTCTACCGATTGGAATGTGGTTTTTAAAAAGAAAAAGTTTCGGAACAGTCTTAATTCCGGACCAGAAAATAATATAAAAACTAAAAATTAAAACATGAAAAAGATAATATTCTACATAGCTTTGGTTTCTCTTTTATCCGTATCCTGTTCTGATGTGATAGAACAATATGAAACTGAAGCATCCAATTCCCAACTCATGAACAGGGATCTCACTTCAGAGGATGAAACAAAATATGCTGAAGAGGGAGAACCCACCGTATTAGGAGAACAACTTCCTATTCCATACACAATTGAAAACATGATGGCTGCTTACAAATCATTGCTGGCCGAGCCAAAAGCAGAAGGCAACAGATCATTGACTGCTGTAAATATTCGCTCTACACACAAATACATTAAATTCAATCCGGCAACGGAAGATGAACTGGAAGCACTACAACAATCCGATCTTATTCTTTATGATTATCCACTTGATAAAGAAGTATTGGTGGTCGGTAAATTCTATCATGATCCTGATGTTCCGGCCGATCAGCCTACACCGCAATATGCAACTGTGAGGAATGAAACAGCCTTACCTGCCGGTATTAGCTATGAAATTCTTCAGGAGGTGTACCTTCCTGAAGAGGATATTGAACTCTTAGGCACTGGTAATATGAATTATAAATTCGTCTATAGTCTGGTCAATAGAGCAGAAAACATATCCGGTTTCACTCCTTGGGAGCCTAGCGACTATAAGCCCTGGGATAATATAGGAGAACCCGGGCAATGGTATCCCAATCCAAACCCAAATCCCGGAGGAGGCGGAGGTGGTGCCCCAATATATGGTACTATTCGAATCTTTGATACAAGGTTAAATACACTGATCCCTTTTGAAGGCGCCAAAGTTACCGCTAAAAGGGGTTTGAGAACAAGAGAAGGAATCACCAATGCAAATGGCCAGTACGGACTGGACGGTACACCTTTCCCAAACAACAAAAAAGTAGACTTCAAGCTGCATATGGATAGAAAGCATTTTGTAATTAAAGATAACCAGATTAGCCCTTCCAATGTGATCCGGAATAATATCAAAAGTAATCATTGGAGCCATGACATCATGCCTGGCTATGAAAATATGCAGGGCCATATGTTTAGAGCAGCCTACCGTTATTTTTATAAAGATATTGGAGGCTTACAAAGACCTGTCAGACCTAGTGGAAACCGTTCACATATTATAGCGAAGAATACAGCTAAAGATTGGCAGGGAATCAATTACGTGGTTTTTCCTTACCTGAAGATAGCAAGATTCCGACCTGGGTCAACGACAGAATATCAGTCTGATGATTATTTTTCAACGACTGTACATGAACTTGCCCATACTTCGCATGTTATCAAAATGAACACCGGGGCAGTTCAATATTCACAGGTTAATTCGATGCTGCAAGAAAGCTGGCCATGCGCTGTAGAATGGTTTGTAACAGGAATAGAATATAGAGAAAGAGGTATTGCAAATTACGGAACTCCAAATTATAATCCCTCTAATCCACCTGTATTCCCTAATCGTTTCGGATATCAGTTCTGGAGTTTGAATACAAGTTCTGACTACACAAGCTTATTTATTAACTTAGTGGATAACTTCAACGAATTGGGACAGTCATTTAGCTCTCAGCCTATGGGAACAGTCAATGATCAGGTTACCGGCTATACTTTAGCCAATATTGAAACTAATCTTCTAAAATATTGTTATGGATTAAGCAGTTTAAGCACTCAGCTTAAAGCGAACAGACCCGCAGGAGTAAGCAATGCACAGATTGATTTACTATTGAGCTTTTATTAAGTTTATTCCATTAAAAATAACGACCATCCTTACAACAGGATGGTCGTTTTATATAACTAATTTATTTCAGTCCTACTTCATGTAAGGATTCAAAATATTACCTTTTATTTTCCAGCTGCCCAATCATATTTTTCAGCATCGCTGGTACAATCATTTTATGGAAAGGCCGAACGGGTAAAAAATACAGCACTCCCAGCCAGTTATGAAATTTTACAGTAGTGGAGATGGTAAGGGAGTTTTTATTGATCTCTTTTTTATTCTTGTCTATGAAAAGAGAAACTCTGAAATCCAGATGCTTGTCATCTTCTCCCAGAACAATTTCGTTGTTGGTTTTATCAAACACCTTAAAAAGCCCTACACGCTCTCCTACTTCACATTGAAAATCCTTCTCTGTTGGTTGCTTTTCTGCTTCATTTCCGGTTTTTAATCCGAATAATCCCACTATTTTATTTCTGAAAGCAAACATTTTCTTTCCCCATTTTGGTCCGCTTGTAAAGAAAGCTTTTCCTATTTCCGAGATATCGATGTTTCCTCCGTCATTGGCAAGTTCTCCCTCAAAACTATCCATATAATCAAAATCTTTTTTCCCTTGAGATAAAATAGACTTTTCAGGAAACTCTGTCTTATTAATCCTCATTGTCATTGTTTTTATGGTTGTTGGCCTAACAAATGTAAGTATCTTTTCATTGATTTAAAAGGAAAATTTAAACAAATGTTTAGATTTGTTGTATATTCCGAAACTGACATTTAATTTTAAAATTTTTCATTATTCTTTTTAAAAATGCTATTTTCTAATTTTTATTACTATAAGTTCAATCTGTTTTAATTATTTCATTAAATTCGGTCAACAAAACTGTTTTTATGATACAACTTCCTTTATCAAAACTTTCCAATGTAGGAACTACTATTTTCAGCCAGATGACTCAGCTTGCCAATGAGAATGAAGCCATCAATCTGTCTCAGGGTTTTCCTGATTTTATGCCAGATTCAGAATTATTAAATCATGTAGATTATTTTATTAAAAAAGGCTTCAACCAATATGCTCCTCTTGGCGGAATGATTGGCTTAAAGGAAGAAATTGCACGAAAAATTGAAAACAGCCATAAGGCAGTTTACCATCCGGAATCTGAAATAACAGTTACTGCAGGCGGCACACAGGCCATTTTCACGGCTATTGCATCATTTATTAAAAAGGATGACGAAGTAATTATTTTTGAACCGGCGTATGATTGTTATGAACCTACTGTAGAACTTTTCGGAGGTATTGTAAAACGGTTTGAAATGAAAGCTCCGGATTATGAAATCAACTGGGCGGAAGTAAAGAATCTTGTCAGTGAAAAAACCAGGATGATCATTCTTAATAATCCTAACAATCCTTCAGGAAAAATCTTGAAAGAAAATGACTTACAAGAACTTATTAATCTGGTAAAAGGCACTTCCATTCTTATTTTGAGTGATGAAGTGTATGAAAATATTGTTTTTGATGGAAAACAGCACTTAAGCATCTGTAAGTATCCGGAATTGAAAGAAAGAAGCCTTCTTGTAGCCTCTTTTGGGAAACTTTTCCATGTTACCGGATGGAAAGTGGGCTATTGTGCAGCACCTAAAAGTTTAACAGAAGAATTCAGGAAAGTGCATCAATTCAATGTTTTTTGTGTAAACACTCCTATTCAGCTGGCTTTGGCAGAATACATGAAGAATGACGAACATTATACTTATCTGAATCAGTTTTTCCAGGAAAAAAGAGACTTTCTGAGAAAAGGTCTTGCAGGTACATCATTCGAACTTATGGATTGTGAAGGAACTTATTTTCAGGCGTTGAAATATGATAAGATTTCTGATAAAAATGATTTTGATTTTGCTTCAGAACTTACCATCAATCATAAGGTGGCCAGCGTTCCCTTCTCTTCTTTCTATAAAAACAAGCTGAATGAGAATGTAATCAGGTTATGCTTTGCCAAGAAGCAGGAAACTCTGGAAAAAGCTCTTGAGAATTTATCAAAGATTTAATACTTCCTGATTAAAACAAAGAGGCAAAGAGATTATGCATACAACTCCGGAAATGTTTCCGGAGTTTTTATTTTCTATTCAAAGATGAATTTTAAATTAACGGAGAAAGCAGTCTGGCCAGGTGTTCAAAAAAAACTTTGAATTTTGACCTTTTCTTCCAGGTATCAAGGAAGATTTCTTCACAATCATTCATATCCTCAATAAAAAGATTTTTAAGCTTAAGGTTAATTTCAGCATCAAAGATTAATGTATTCACCTCAAAATTAAGTTCCTGACTTCTGACATCCATATTCGCTGTTCCTACAGACGAAAAATGGTCATCAACAATCATTGTTTTGGCATGAATAAACCCTTTCTTGTAAAAGAACACCCTCACTTTGTTCTCCAGAAGTTCTTCGTAATAGGAATAGGCAGCGGCATTCACCACTACCGAATCTCCTGATTTTGGCACCATAAGCCTTACATCAATTCCCGAAAGACCAGCCTGCTTTATAGCATTCAATACCGTTTCAACAGGAATAAAATAAGGTGTTACAATATATACTCTTTTCTTCGCAGAAAGAATTGCCGAACTGGTGCACAACATAATAGAAGGCCTGGTATCAGGTCCACTTGCAGCAACCTGAACGAGGGAACTTCCTGCTTCTGTTTTTTTATAACCGAAATAAGACGTTGAGATTTCAGGAAATTTTTCAGTGGCAAAAACCCAGTTGCTGAAAAACAAAAATTGAAAATAAAAAGCGGCTTCTCCTTTAATATAAAGGTGAACGTCTCTCCAGTACTGTTTGGGATTAGGATTGATGTATTTATCCGAAACATTAATGCCACCTGTAAAAACCTCAGCACCATCTACAATAATAATCTTTCTGTGATCTCTGTAATTCACTCTGTTGGCAAGAAGCCTGAAAGTAATTTTGTTAACAGGAGATACTTCTACCCCAGCTTTCTGTAATCCTTTTAAAAACTTCCGGCCTAATTTCCCACTTCCCAGATCATCATAAAGAAAACGTATTTTAACACCTTGCTTTGCTTTCCTCATCAATAGATCAGCAAGCCTGTTCCCTACTTCATCATTATCATAAATATAATATTCGAGATGGATATGATGGGTTGCCTTTTCAAGTACTTCGAAAACTTTTTCAAATTTAGCCTCACCATTGATCAGAACTTCAGTATGATTTCCCTGAGAAATGGGTGCATTTCCGGCATTATAAAGAAAATTAACTGTGAGTAGAAAATTCTGCAATTCTTCCTGATGACCATTCAGTGTTTTATGATGGGTTTCTTCAATATATTGCTGTACTTTCTGATATATCTGCTCATTACGTTCTATTTTGAAGGTATAAAATTTATTCTTCCTGAAGTTGACCCCAAAAACAAAATAAATAATGATTCCCACCACCGGAAGAAAAATAATAAGCAGAAGATAAGCCAGTGTTTTGCTTGTATTTCTGGTATCCATAATAATCTTACCCGCAAGGAAAGTAACCCCGAGAAGATAAAGGGCCTCCAGTCCCAGCAGAAGGTAGGGGTACTGATCAAGAAATTCTTTAATCATATAAACTGATCTCTAGATTAAAGATAATAAAAAAGGCCAAAAAGGAAATTAAAAATTCCGCTTTTGGCCTTTAAAAGTTCTATAGGAACATTCCTCCTGAAACTTCTATTCTTTGTCCATTGATCCACCTTGCATCTTCCGTACACAGGAATGCCACCACTCCACCAATATCATCCGGAAGACCTACTCTTCCCAGTGCCGTTGCACCTGCTACCATAGCATTGATCTCTTCATTATCCCTTACTCTTCCGCCGCCAAAATCTGTTTCAATAGCTCCCGGCGCCACAACATTGGCTTTAATTTTTCTTGAACCGAGCTCTTTAGCCATGTATTTCGTAAGCATTTCTACTCCAGCTTTTATAGATCCATAAACAGAGGATCCAGGTGTTGCAAATCTCGCCAACCCTGAAGAGACATTAATAATACCTCCTCCATCGTTGATAAATGGCAATAATTTTTGAGTCAGGAAAAACACTCCTTTAAAATGAATATCTACCACATCGTCCAATTGTTCTTCCGTTACTTCCGTAATCGGGGAATATAAGGCTGTTCCTGCATTATTGATCAGGTAATCAATATGAGTACTTCCTGTATTTTGCTGCAAATGATCTGTTACGTTTTTTACAAAAGCATCAAAGCTTTTAATATCTTTTGTATCAAGCTGAAATGCTGTAGCATTTCTTCCCATTGACTTGATTTCAGAGACAACAGCATCAGCTTCTTCTTTGTTGCTTCTGTAGGTAATAATAACATCTAATCCTTTTTGAGCAATTTTAAGTGCCGAATTTTTCCCTAATCCACGGCTTCCTCCGGTTACCAGTGCAATATTTGTTTTTGTGTTCATTGTATTTTGATTATTTTGATGGTACAAAGTTGGGATATTTTCAGACTGTAGTATTTGCTTGAATCAATCTGAAATTTGCAAAATTCAAATCAGGAACGAAATTCCAATGGAGTAAACGTTGTTTTCCTTTTAAAAAAATTGGAAAAATGGGCAATCTCTTCAAATCCCAGGGCGTAAGATATTTCTGAAACATTCCATTTTGTCTGTTTTAAAAGTATTTTAGCTTCCTGAATAATCCGGTCCGAAATAAATTCTGTGGTTGTCTTTCCAGTGCTTTCCTTTAATCTTTTGTTTAAATAATTGACATGAACAGCCAATCGGTCTGCATAATCTTTTGCTGTTTTCAATTGCAGTCTCTGTTCCCATGATTCAATAGGGAACTGCCTTTCCAACAGCTCTATAAACAAGGAAACCACTCGCATGGATGCATCATTTGAAGCCGAAATTTTGGATGCAGGCTGTAATTTCTGCCCATAATGAATCAGCTCCAGAACATAGTTTCTGATCAGATCATATTTAAAGACATAATCTGAATCTATTTCTTTTTTTATCTTTTTAAAGAGGCTTTCAATCTCTTCTGCAAGCTCACCGTCAATTTCAAAAACAGGAACTCCGCCTGGCTGAAAAATAGGAAGATCTTCCAGATTGTAATAAGACTTATCCTTAATAAAGAAATCTTCCGTAAAAACACAGAAACTTCCGGACTGATCCGGGGCTTCAGGAACCCAGTGATAGGGAACTTTAGGTGTAGCAAACAATAGAGCGTTTTGCTTTATTGAAATTACTTTGTCTGCGTATTCTGCTCTATTTCTTCCTTTTATAAAGCTTATTTTATAGTACTTTCTTCTATTATAAGGCATTTCAGAAGTAGTCTTGGCTCTTTCTATCGTTTGGGCAATATCAAAAACATTAAAGTGACCAATGTCTTTATGAAGTCCTTTTGGAAAAATACTTTCAAGATCCTTGCCCAGTTTGGCAGCCATCTCCTTGTAAAAATCTTCCAGTGAGGTATGTGCAATTTTTTCCATCGCAGATGATTTGTAAAATTCAAATATACGAAGTTATCAATCAACCTTTTTTGAAATGATTACAGATTGCTCGTCCGATCTCAAGACTTTTTTAAATTTCAAAAAAACACACCATATGGATTTATTAAAAATTTCAATGGAATCACTTATTCTATTGAAAATTTATCACAATATTACAGATGCAACACTATATTTTTTTTCATTTTTTTCTATATACAGTGATATAACTCATTTATTTTTATTATTTTCGTTAAAACTAACCCATTAAAAATCAAATCAATGAGAAATCAAATCAGTCAAATCGGAAAAAAATTAAACAAAAAAGAATTAAGAACCATTAAAGGTGGTCTTATCAACTGTATGGAACCGGTTCTTTGTCCTACCCCTTGTGAGCCTTCTTCTGATCCATATGGATGCACAATCATTTCTCCAAAATGTGCACAAAAAGAGTGCAGACCTCAATTATAAATAAAACATCATTTAATAAAAAAAAAAATTATGAAAAAGGTAGAATTAAGCAAAGGTAAAAAGCTTGAAAAAAAACAATTAAAAACTATTTTAGGAGGTATGTTAGATTGTATGGAACCAAGACCATGTACAGAATTTCCTTGTGAAACTTATCCCCCTGACGATGTCAGAAACTGCACTAAAATTTCTGTGGGATGCGCCCAAAAAATCTGCAGACCACAACCATAAAGATAGAATTCTTCACTAAACCAAAAATTAAACATTATGAAAAATCAAGATTTAAATCACGGAAAAAAATTGAATAAAAAACAATTAAGAGTAATTACTGGTGGAAAAGAAATGTGCTTGCTTCCAGACCTTACTTGTAAGAAATATTCTTTTGCCTGTGCAGAAATTCAATGCCAGCCTGGTATTGAATTGTAAAAGCAAAAAAAAACTAAACCATAAAAAAAACTTAAACGAATGAGAAACCAACATTTAAATAATGGTAAAAAACTTAATAAAAAAGAGTTGAAAACCATTAAAGGAGGCGTAATGATATGTGCTGGAGGAGCTAACGGAGGATGTGCACAAATTCATCCATCATGCTATGAAAAGCAATGCCGTCCTGGGGTAACAGAAGTGTGCATGCCAACATCAAATACTTGTATAAAAAGGTCTTTTAATTGTGTAGAACCACCATGTTGGCCAAACTTAGAGCCTCCAATATTATAATGATATTAAATGAATCGCTTCTTTAAAAAGAAGCGATTTTTAATTTGTATTCATTTAGCTCACAGTACCACCTAGATCTTTTAGCATCCATTTTCCCTTTATATACTCTGCAGCATAATCATTAGTAAATCCACTTCCTGAAACATAGATATAGAATATATTCGGATCTTTATCATTGGTTTGAATTTTGGAAATGTTCCTGTCTGTTACATCCGTAATCCTCAGATAAGGAGTTTGCTTATTTTTATCTTCCGAAACAAATAGTACTCTTGCCTCAGGGTTAATCTGATGAAAATAGTCACAATCAGTTTCATAAATCTGAAATGTATAATGTAGTTTTTTCATATTAATCATTCCATTATTGGGCTGTAAAAGCTCATAAAGCTGAGTAAATTTGTTCTTCTCAGATTTAAATAAAGGATTCATATCCTCAAAGTCATTAATGCCATCTCCATCTGTATCCTTATCCATCTGATTAAGTCCAAAACTTTTCTCAAAGATATCATTATAACCATCATGATCAGAATCCTTCGTTACATCTTTCAGGTTCATTTTAAAAAGTTTCCCGTCTTCCATTGCAGAATAATCATCATATCCGGGAAGCCCTCCTACCTTTACAATTTTCACAAGACTTCCTTCAAACTGAAGAAACCCATCTTTGATAATAGGCAATTCCTGAATTTCGTTGATGTAATAATGGCTGAAACTCAATCCAAGAAAATATGCTTTAGGTTTTTCATTTTCAATAGTCAGAAGCCAGAAGCCAAGTCTGTTTCGTCCTAAACCATACAAAACATTCCCTACCTGCTGCGAAGAATAAAACGCAAACTGATCTGAAAATTTCTCTCTGAATACTTTAAACTGACTTTCCAGCCTTTTTTCCATTTTTTCATATACTTCAGATCCTGCATGGGTAAAAGATTCAACACTGTCTTGCCTAAAACTGCGGTATTTCTTAAGGCTAGTAATTTCTAAATAATCAACCTTTTTATTCAGTATCTGCTTCACAGTATAAGGCTTCTGTTCCTTATAAACTTCAAACACCTGATCTCTTCTGTTGGTAAAACAGTTTTTCTCAACAGATTGAGAACATGAAAAAAATAAAATAAGAATTGTAAAATAACAGATTTTCATAGTTAAAGTTTGATGTATAAAAGCAAAAAACGCTCCCAAATTCATGGAAACGCTTTTTTTTATAACTAACTTTAATACTTTTCTTATACGTTGAATCTAAAGTGCATGATGTCGCCATCCTGTACGATATATTCTTTACCTTCTACAGAAAGCTTTCCAGCTTCTTTTACTTTTACTTCAGAACCATAGTTTACGTAATCGTTATACTTGATTACTTCTGCACGGATAAATCCTTTTTCAAAGTCTGTATGGATTACTCCCGCAGCTTGTGGAGCAGTCCATCCCTGTCCGATAGTCCAGGCTCTTACTTCTTTTACCCCAGCTGTAAAATACGTCTGAAGTTTCAAAAGATCATACGCTTTTCTGATCAAACGGTTAACACCAGGTTCTGTAAGCCCTAGCTCATCAAGGAAAATTTCTCTTTCTTCGAAAGTTTCAAGCTCATTGATATCAGCTTCGATCTGAGCGGCTAATACTACTACTTCAGCACCTTCGCCTTTAGCCATTTCTTCAATCTTAGCAATCCACTCATTTCCGTTTTTGATAGAGTTTTCATCTACGTTACAAACGTAAAGAACCGGTTTATTTGTCAACAATTGAACTTCTCCGATGATTGATTTTGTAAAGTCATCAGTGGCAAATTCTCTTGCATTTTTACCATCTTCAAGGAATTTCTGTAAGTTCTGAAGAGTTTCGTAAGTAAGGATATCTTCTTTCTTCCCTGATTTGATGAATTTTTTAGCTTTCTCAACTGCTTTTCCTACGGTTTCAAGGTCTTTCAGCTGAAGCTCTATATCAATAATTTCTTTATCTCTTAATGGGTCTACTGAACCTTCTACGTGAACGATATTTCCGTTATCAAAACATCTTAAAACATGAATAATCGCTTCACACTCACGGATATTAGCTAAGAACTGGTTCCCCAATCCTTCTCCTTTGCTGGCTCCTTTTACAAGACCTGCAATATCAACAATCTCAACTACAGCGGGTAAAACTCTTTCAGGTTTTACGATTTTCTCCAGTTCAAACAATCTCTGATCCGGTACAGAAACCGTTCCAAGGTTCGGTTCAATCGTACAGAAAGGATAGTTTGCTGATTGAGCTTTTGCGTTGCTCAGACAGTTAAAAAGAGTTGATTTACCTACATTCGGTAAGCCTACGATTCCACATTTCATATTGTAAAATTCAAAGTTTAAGGTTTAGGAGCAACTCAAGGAATCTTCAACTTTAAACATTGAACTCAGAACCTTGAATTACGAGTGTGCAAAGATAGTGATTTTTGGCAGAGTTTCATAATAAAAAAAATCTGCCAATATTCTGACAGATTTTCAAAAGGTTTGGATTCACCGGATGTTTTATGGGTTAGCTCCCGTAGCATTCTGGGCCAGCGGAACATCATTCGGTGCTTCCTCTAAAGTTTTATCTAAAGTAAATAAAGATTCGTCAGTAGCTCTGTCACCTCCTGCGATTTTCAATTTATCTATTAAGTTTTGAGCCAATGTTTCCTCTTCAATCTGTTCCTGAACAAACCATTGCATAAAATTCCATGTAGCCCAGTCTTTTTCTTCCATAGAAAGATCTACGATTCTGTAAATAGCAGTGGTATTGTCAACTTCATGTTTAAATACACCATCAAAGCAGGCAGTAAGGCTTTCGGGATCTGCGGGAGGAGCAGGAATAGCGTCTACCTTTGGTTTTCCTCCTCTGTTTAAAATATATTCCATGAATTTGATCGAGTGATTTCTTTCTTCCTGAGCATGGCGGTAAAGAAAGTTGGCAATTCCCTGATAACCTTTATCATCAGCCCAAATTCCGTAGGATAAAAAACGTGTGATGCATGAATTTCCTTGTTCATCTGATCACTTAATGCCTTTTCCATGTTGGTGGAAAGTCTTTTAGTATTCATAATGTTATATTTTGGTGATTATAGAATGAATCATGCAAAAACAGTTCCGATAAGTTCATTATTTGCTATAAAATCCCATACCATGCTTAAAAATAATACTGGTTTACAATCATTTAAGCTAATAATTTATAGTTATTCTAAAATAAAACCGGTTCTCAGGCAGAACCGGTTTTATTAATTTATGATTGAGATTGCTTCACCTAAAGGTTCGCAATGACCAATTTATAATGGATTATATTCCTACTATTTAATCTTTCTTGCTATATAATCACTTTCATTTCCTAATCTATCGATGGCTTTGATGGCCACTGCGTTCAGTTTTTTCCCATCTTTAGATTTAGGAATGTCTTTTGAAAGGGTATCAAGCGTTAAAATTTCTGTTTGCCATACTCCGTTATATTGAGTAAAAAGCACCCATAGAAAGACATCAGCAGCATTTTTTGTACTCCAGCTTGTCTGAGCAAAGCTTCCGTTATCAGCAATAAATAAGGTAGGCGTCTGCAATGGAACAGCTTTTATCCATGGAGATTTCGGAACTAGTGCTTTCTCATTGTATGGACCGTTTTTCAAAGCGGGAAGCATATTGGGATTTTTAGTAAGCCCTGCAATGCTCCAGTGAATTTCTCCTGCATCATTTTTAAGGATATTTCTGGAAATAGCAATCTGGTTTTTGATTTCTGTTGGACGGTCTGATACTTTAATCTCAACAGTATTCAATCCCGGCCATAAATGACGATTCATTGTATTTTCGGACTGCCACCAGCTTAACAGAGCTTCAAAGCTTTGTCCTTTAGAATCTATGGGCCAGTAAAGCTGTGGAGAGAAATAATCTACCCAGCCTTTATTTAACCATAATTTAGCATCTGCATAAAGCTCGTCATATTGAGAGGAACCTATAATTCCCATCGGATATCCGGGTTTCCAAATTCCGAACGGGCTGATCCCAAATCTTACATTATTTTTTTCTGCGTGAATTTCTTTATAGATACGTTCTACAAATTTATTCACATTATCTCTTCTCCAATCTGCTCTGGATAAAGTCCCTCCGTTGCTTAAGTAAGCATTCCAACTGGCGTTATCTGGAAAATCTGCTCCTTTATTGTAAGTAGCATAAGGATAGAAATAATCATCGAAATGCACAGCATCAATATCATATCTTTTTACAATATCTTTTACCACATTGGACACATGGCCTTGTGTTTTCGGATTAGCAGGATCAAACCAATACATTCCATTCTTTAGTCTGACAACTATATCAGAGAGTTTGTTTGCCATTGACAGCTTATTCACAGCTCCTCCGTTGGTATGATGTGCTCGGTAAGGATTCAACCAGACATGAAGTTCCAATCCTCTTTTATGAGCTTCTTCGATCCAAAACTGAAGCGGATCATAATTGGGATATGGTGCAGTTCCTGTTTCTCCAGTCAGAAAGTAAGACCATGGTTCTATATTACTTGTATAAAGTGCATCTGCAGAAGGTCTGATCTGGAAAATAGCAGCGTTGAAATTATTATCTTTCAGCATATCAAGCATGCTGATTGCTTCTGCTTTCTGCTGTTCCACTGTAAGATCATTTCTTGAAGGCCAGTTGATATTGGCAACACTGGCAATCCATGCTCCGCGGAATTCTCTTTTGATTTCCGGAAGATTGGTTCTGAAATTTTCTTCCGTTGAAGCTGCTGTTCCTGTTGTTGGTTTTGTTGCTACCGGAATTACTTTTGGAGGATTTGTATTGTTGATTGGTTTTGTCGGATTCTTCGTGGAGGGTGTTTTTACAACACTGTTCTGAACGGAACATGAGGTAGTATACGATGCAAAAACGCCCAATAAAACGATAAGTTTTAATTTATTCATTCTCATAGTCACAAAACTACATTAAAATTTATTTTTTATTCTTAGAGATTATTATGCCAAAATAAGCATTTTAATGGGTAGGTATAGAAAAAAAGCCTCGAAAATCGAGGCTTTGATTTTATGTATAAGATTTTTACTATGCTTTCGCAGATCTTTCTACTCTTTTTCTTTCTTCTTCAGAAAGGATTTTCTTTCTCATTCTGATGAAGTTCGGAGTTACCTCAATCGCTTCATCACCCTGGATGTATTCCATACATTCTTCCAGAGAGAATAAGATTTTTGGAGCAACACCGGTATCTTTATCTTTTCCTGAAGCTCTCATGTTGTTCAGCTGTTTTGCTTCTACGATGTTTACTACCAGGTCTCCAGGTTTGTTTTGTTCACCAATGATCATCCCTGTGTAGATTTCCTCACCCGGATCAACGAAGAACTTACCTCTATCCTGAAGTTTAGCAATAGAATATTCTGTAGCAGGACCAGTTGTTTTGCTGATCAAAACACCATTGTTTCTTCCCGGAATAGCACCTTTGAAAGGCTTATATTCTGTGAAACGGTGTGCCATAATAGCTTCACCAGCCGTAGCTGTCAACATCTGAGAACGTAATCCGATCAAACCTCTTGAAGGAATTTCGAATTCCATGTGCTGCATTTCACCTTTAGTTTCCATAATGTGAAGGTCACCTTTTCTCTGAGTTGCCAGGTCAATAACTCTTGAAGCAAATTCTTCAGGAACGTCAACAACCAAAGATTCATAAGGCTCACATTTCTCACCATCAATTTCTCTGAAGATAACCTGTGGCTGACCAATTGTCATTTCGTAACCTTCTCTTCTCATTGTTTCGATCAAAACTGATAAGTGAAGAATACCTCTACCGAATACAAGGAATGTATTGGCATCATCAGTCTGCTGAACTCTTAAGGCAAGGTTTTTCTCTAATTCTTTTGTTAATCTTTCTTTCAGGTGATTAGAAGTAACATATTTACCGTCTTTACCAAAGAAAGGTGAATTGTTGATAGAGAACGTCATATTCAGCGTAGGCTCATCAATTGCAGTTCTTTCCAATGGCTCAGGATTTTCAAGATCTACGAAAGAATCTCCGATCTGGAAAGCATCAAATCCTACTACAGCACAGATATCACCTGCCTGTACTTCAGTTACTTTTTTCTTTCCTAATCCTTCGAAAACGTAAAGTTCTTTTACTTTTCCTTTTACAATTTTACCATCTGCCTGAGCAAGACCAATCCATTGAGATTCTTTGATCTCACCTCTTGTCACTTTCCCGATTGCAATTCTTCCTAAGAAAGAAGAGAAGTCTAGCGAAGTAATCTGCATCTGAAGATTACCTTCTGTTACTTTCGGTTCAGGAACATATTGTAAAATACCATCCAATAATGGTAAGATATCTTCAGTTTGCTCTAATGAAGTGTTGAACCATCCTTGTTTTGAAGATCCGTAGAATGTAGGGAAATCCAATTGCTCTTCTGTAGCATCAAGGTTGAAGAACAGGTCAAATACTTTATCATGAACTTCGTCAGGACGACAGTTTGGTTTATCTACTTTATTGATAACCACTAATGGTCTCAATCCTAATTCCAAAGCTTTCTGAAGTACGAATCTTGTTTGCGGCATTGGTCCTTCGAACGCATCCACCAACAAAATAACCCCATCAGCCATTTTCAATACTCTTTCTACTTCTCCACCAAAATCGGCGTGACCAGGAGTATCGATTACGTTAATTTTTGTGTCTTTATAAGTAACAGAAATATTCTTGGATAAGATCGTGATCCCTCTTTCTCTTTCAAGATCGTTGTTATCCATAATTAACTCCCCACTCTCCTGATTTTCTCTGAAAATGTTGGTAGCGTGAATGATCTTGTCAACCAAAGTCGTCTTTCCGTGGTCAACGTGTGCGATAATCGCAATATTTCTAATGTTTTGCATAAAAGATTTTTACGGGTGCAAAAGTAGTGATTTTTAATGAAAAAATATTTAGTTATACAAATATTTAATATTTTGTTTAAAATACTTATTTACAAGACAATAAAAAAGAGTGTCCGAAAAACACTCTTTAAATTATTTATACACAAGCTTGTATTTCGCATGGATCTATTACAGGCGGTTCACCGCATATGATGTCAAATTCTGCGCAATTACTGGAGAATCCGGTTGCCCATCCCCATCTTACGGCGCATGTGTCGGCATCTTTGCATCTTACCATTCCTTTAACGATTCCTCCCTGAACTGATTTCATTTCAGTTCTGGAAATTTTTCTAAGATTTCTCATGTTGTTTTGTTTATGTTATTAGCATGATAAAAATATAAAAAAAACACAATAATTAATATGTTATTCAAATATTTAACATTTCGGAGAACTATTTTAACATTCACACTCAGAGCCTTAGCAACCTGTAAAACATAACAAGATCAATTAAAACAACCAGTATAAATTTCATGAGAAAAGATTTCTTGGAAACTTTATGATTGAAGAAAATCATTCCCGCAGCGGCTCCTATAATTCCGCCAAGTAGAGAAATTCCTAAAAGGGTATTTTCGGAAATTCTCCATTGATGCTTTTTGGCTTGCCATTTATCAAAACCAAAAGCACCTAATGCGAGCACGTTTATTATCAACAGAAAAGGAATCATTCTTCATTTAATTTGCCGCAAAAATAGAGCTTAATTTATAAAAATATACTTACACCTTCACTATTTTTAAACCATTAAGGAAGATTTACAAAGTAAAGAATATTTACTCTAGTTAGGGTCGATCATTCTAATTTTTAAGTGTACAATGAATATTATTCAATATGATCTTAATGTTTTAAATTTGCTCTCAAAAAGTAAATCAATGACAGTACACGATCTGGCGGGAAGCTACTCTATTGAAGGAAGCAATCAGGAGGAATCTTTCCTGCCAACTTATCATGGTATATTGACCTTATCTGTTGATGAAAATAATCGCATTATTGCTCAATGGATGATTGGCGACCATCAGCAAAACGGGACAGGATTTTATAAAGACCAAATTTTAGTGATTAATTTCAACTACGAAGGAGAAGATGACAAAACCTATAAAGGAGTTGCTGTGTACCGGTGCCTGAATAAAGACGTACTGGATGGATTCTGGTCTGAGAAGCACGGAAATCCTTTATATCTGGGAAGTGAATATTGTGTAAGAATCCAGAACTCCAAGATTGTAAATTAATTTCCTTTTCCATTTGAGCAAAAAAATTTTCAAATAAAAAGAGCTGTCTTCATGAAGACAGCTCTTGTAGTTATTAAAGTTTAAATAACTTATTTTTTAGCTTTTACGTCAATTGCAATCTCGATATCTTTGCTGATCATCCATTCTGCTGGATCTGCTTCAGAAGTACCGAATTTAAGTCCCCAATCGGCTCTGTTTACAGTGAATTTAGCCTGAATCGTTGCTGAATTTTCTGTCACCTCTACTTTCGCAGGGAACGTAACATTCATTGTTTTTCCTGATAAAGTAAGGTTTCCGCTTACCGTTTTATTAGCTCCTGCTACAGCATCTTTTG
Organism: Chryseobacterium sp. PCH239; assembly: GCF_018924625.1. Lineage (NCBI taxonomy): Bacteria > Pseudomonadati > Bacteroidota > Flavobacteriia > Flavobacteriales > Weeksellaceae > Chryseobacterium > Chryseobacterium sp. PCH239. The sequence goes on along the minus strand of NZ_CP073027.1, from coordinate 266,081 downwards.
GTGCTTCTTTCAAATCTGTAACACTTGTAATTTTGAAATCTGAAGTAGGGTTTTTAGCCACATCAAAGAAATCAGGATTTTTTAAGTGCGCCTCAAGATCAGCCGGTTTTTTATCTTTTTCTGTTACTGAAGCCGGATCTACCTTGATAGAATTCATATCAATTACAAAGTTTCCTGCAGAAACCTGACCTGCATCAACACTGATATCTCCTGACTTCACTGTAAGTGTTCCCCAACGAGGTGCCATTCCTCCTTTGTGGAAAGCTTTCCAGTTTACTACAGAACCTACTGTATCTACTGCCAGTGTTTCTCCTTTGCTCTCTGCTACAGTTTGTTCCTGAGCCGTAGCTGCTGTTTCTGCTGTTTTTCCTTTATCACATGATGCCAAAAGCAATCCTACTCCTACTAATGCAATTACGCTAATTTTTTTCATATTGAACTGTTTTAAAAAAGTTTATTGAAATTTTGTTGTTTTCGGGTACAAAAATAGAAAAACCTGCTTTGCATCATCTTAACATATATCAAGAAATATAAATTTAGTCAAATTATTTGCAATCATACACCCATTTACGATATACATCCCATCTGTATTGAGAATCGTAACTACTGTAGAATTCCGTATCCTTTTGAGTTCCATTTCTTGAGCATTCAGCAGAATTATCTTTCTGTGGGTTTCCCTTAACTACCCATCCTGTGTCAGAATAATCACTATAAGTACCGTCATTGCCGTTTTTTAAAATCACGGTCCGCTCATATTTCTGTACTGTGCAATTACACTTTTTAGGCTCCTCATATTCCGTGACTGTACAAGATATTATAAAAGAATAACAAATGAATAATGTAAATATTTTTCTCATGTTTATTATTGCGGTTATTAGATTTTAGCAAACATAAATAAGTAAATATTTAAACATGATCACATCGCAAACAAAAAATTAAACATTAGTTTTCTATTATTTAAAACTATATTAATAGATTCTACTATAACTATCTATTCCATATCTAAAAATTATTATTTCTACCATTTTAAATGAATATATTTTTTCTGTTTTCATATAGCATAAAAAATGTAATTTTACTGCCTCATAACAAAAACACAAGTTTTCATACAAACATGTCAAAAAAACTAATAACAGCATTTGCAATAAGCACAATGTATTGTATCAATGCACAAACAAAAGCTGAAGAAGCAATTAAAACTCTTGAACAGAAATATCCTCAGGAAAAAATACATTTATTATTAAATAAAAAAAGTTTTGTTGCAGGAGATAATTTATGGTTTAAAGCTTTCGTATTTGATGGATATACTACTACAAACACATCAAGCTCTCTATTTATAGAACTGTATGACAAAAATAAGACTCAAATTAGTAAAAAACTTTTTCCATTAATAAACGGAGAAGGAAATGGAAGCATTTCTTTACCGGATTCTTTAAAGGAAGATGTATATTACGTCAGAGCCTACACCACCTGGATGGCAAACTTCAGTGAAGATTTTCAGCTCGTAAAACCTATCCCCATATACAATCCCACTTCTCCCGAAAAATTAATTGTAAACGGTGATTCTCATTGGACAGCATCTGTGCATCCTGAAAGTGGAAGCTTCATAGATGGAATCAACACCAAATTTGCAGTAAGACTACAGTCAAATGGAGAAGCTCCTTCCAATTGGGAAGGATATATAACTGATACAGACAATCCAAATGTAAAGATTTCTACATTCAAAGGGCTGGACCAAAATGTCGGTTTATTCAGTCTTACCCCAAAGATTGGAAAAAAATACCAGTTGATTGTTCAGGATAGTCAGGGACAAACTCAAAACATTTCTCTTCCAGATGTTTCACCATCAGGAATCAACCTTCAAGTAACCAGCGATAAAAACCAGCTTACTTATTCTTTAAAATCAAAAAACTTACCGGAAGGTTCTAAATATTTTAAAATAATAGGAACAATGGCTAATCAATTGGTCTATAAAGCTAAAATTAGCAAGATTTCAAATGATGCTCAATACCCTATTTCTTACAATCAACTTGTTAATGGTATTTTACAACTTACCGTTTTTGATGATAAAGAAAATATTATAGCGAGCAGATTATCTTTTGTTCAGCCACACTCTTTACAAGTCAAAAAACCTGCTTTAGAATCTCTTTCTATAAACAGCACCCCCCGTGGTAAGAGCTCATTTGATATTTCTAAAAATTTAAATCATCCCAATTATACTGTCTTAATAACTGAGGCCGAGGCTAGCAATACTGAGGAGGATCAAAACTTGTTGAGTTCTTTTTGGCTTACTGGAGATATTACATCAAAAATTTCCAAACCTGCTCAGTATTTCTCCCCCCAGTGCAATACAGATGCTTTGGATGCCCTTCTAATTTCAGAAAAATGGAAAAGATTTGACTGGCAATCCATTATGTCTGGAAAATACCCTGTTATTAAATATGAACCACAAAATTTCCTTTCTTATAAAGGAAAGATTAATGTTCAGGGAAAACCTTCTCCTAATACAGATTTAAATTTAATTTTCGATACCAACTCAGGTCCTCAGATTTTTCAGATAAAATCTGACAGCAATGGTTTTTTTACATTGAATAATCTGCTTTTTGAAGATTCAATGAAATTTTCCTATCAATTAAATACCAAGCAGCCTGACCCTAATTATACTGTTTTTTTTCAACCTAGTTATGAGTTTATCCCTTATCAAAAGAGTTTACCTTTAACATCCTATCAATTAACACCTCGCTCTGCCAATGAACAACCCACGAATGAAGTTGCCAGAGCTGTCACAGCCCTTAATACCCAAAAAGCCATCAGCGATAAAGTTATCAATATTACAGAAGTAAAGTTAAAAGGTGAATTAAAAGATAAAACAAAAAAATTAAATAAGCAGTTAAGTAGTTCTCTTTTCACAAGTATTAACGAAAGCGTCTTTGATTTTGTTAACAATCCTAATCTCCAAGGTTCAACTAATATCTTGCAGTGGTTGCAGGGTAAAGTTGCCGGACTTAATGTTCAATTCCAGAATGGAGATTATATACCTTACATCAGAGGGAGTGTAGCCGGTGTATTCCTAGACGAGGTAAATGTTGACCCGGGACAAATATCCAGTTTACCTATGTCAGAAATTGCAATGGTAAAAGTAAGCAAAGGGTCTATTGTGGGAGTCTTTGGAGGAGAATTAGGTATTATCGCAATTTACACCAAAAGAAACGGTCCTTCAGGAAAAACAATCGATAAAAGTTTACCTTCACAGTTAAGAAAAATAACGTTAAACGGATATAATAAAGAGATTCCTTTTGACAATCCTATTTATGAAAATGACAGTTTTAAAAGTATTCCCCAAGATACCAGAAGTATTCTTTACTGGAACCCTTTTTTAGAAGATCAATCTCCAGAACCTTCACATATCCAGTTTTATAACAATGATGATGCTAAGAAATACAAAATCATTATAATGGGATATGATAAAAATAATGAAACACCTCTTTACTATAATGAAATTCTGCCTTAATTGATTTAAAAATTATCATACAGCCTGGTTACATTTTCTGTAATCAGGCTTTTTTATATTTCAACTTCATTTTTTCCATTCCAAAACCCTATTTTAGCTTTCCGAAAACAGAACAATGACGACCGTAGAATTTATACAGAAACAGCTCAATATTTCTGAAAAGAGCATCAACAATACCTTACAACTATTATCTGAAGACTGTACCATTCCTTTTATTTCCCGTTACCGAAAAGATAAAACCGGAAACCTTGATGAAACACAAATCGAACAGATCTCAAAAATCAGTAAGCAATTTGATGAAATTGTTAAGAGAAAAGAATCTATTTTAAAATCAATAGAAGAACAGAATGGATTGACTCCTGAACTTCAACAGAGAATAGAAGAAAGCTTTGACATCCAGGAGCTAGAAGACCTTTATCTGCCTTACAAAAAGCGTAAGAAAACCAAAGCTGATACAGCCAAGGAAAAAGGCCTGGAACCTTTAGCTAAAATCATTATGAGCCAGAAAAGTAATGACATTCAGTTTCTGGCTTCAAAATACCTGAACAATGAAGTTGCTTCTGAAGAAGAAGCGCTTCAAGGCGCAAGAGACATCATGGCAGAATGGATTAACGAAAACATGTATGTCCGTAAAAACCTTCGCAGACTATTTCAGCGCAAAGCAGTAGTTACCTCCAAGGTTGTAAAAGCTAAAAAAGACGAAGAAGAAGCCCAGAAATTCTCCCAATATTTTGAATGGGAAGAAAGCCTTAGCAGAACTCCTTCTCACAGGCTTTTAGCCATGCTTAGAGCAGAAGCAGAAGGTTTTGTAAAAACAAATGTAGGAATAGACAAGGAAGAAGCCATTGATTTTATTGAAAAGGCCATTATCAAATCTAATAATGAAAGTTCTGAACAAATTGCACTGGCCATAAAAGATAGTTATAAAAGACTTCTGGAACCTGCTATTTCAAATGAAGCCTTACAGGAAGCTAAAGAAAAAGCAGACAAAAAAGCCATTGAAATTTTCTCTGAGAACTTAAGTCAACTCCTTCTTGCTCCGCCTTTAGGAGAAAAGAGGATTCTGGCAATAGATCCCGGATACCGAAGCGGATGCAAAGTAGTATGCCTGGATGAAAAGGGAGATCTATTACACAACGAAACCCTCTATCCTCATGCTCCGCAAAATGAAAGCGGAATGGCTATGAAAAAGATCCGTTCTATGGTGAATGCGTATCATATCGAAGCGATTTCTATTGGTAATGGAACAGCAAGCCGCGAAACAGAATTCTTCATAAAAAAAATTGCTTTTGATAAACCTTTGCAGGTTTTTGTAGTTTCAGAAGCAGGAGCATCCGTTTATTCTGCAAGTAAAATTGCAAGAGATGAATTTCCATCATATGATGTAACAGTACGTGGAGCAGTTTCTATCGGAAGAAGGCTTTCTGATCCGTTGGCGGAATTGGTAAAAATTGATGCCAAATCCATCGGGGTTGGACAGTATCAGCATGATGTAGACCAGACCCAGTTGAAAAATGAGCTGGATTCTACCGTGATGAAATGTGTAAATTCCGTGGGAATTAATCTAAATACTGCCAGCAAATCACTATTAAGTTATGTTTCCGGAATCGGAGAAAAAATGGCAGAAAACATTGTGAATTACCGTACTGAAAACGGAGCTTTTGAAGATAGAAAACAGCTAAAGAAAGTTCCAAGACTTGGAGAAAAGGCTTTCCAGCAAGCCGCAGCTTTCGTGAGAATCACCAATGCCAAAAACCCACTGGATAACTCTGCAGTACATCCGGAAGCGTATGGAATTGTAGAGAAAATGGCAAAAGATTTGGGTATTAAAACCAATGAACTGATAGCCAATAAAGAAAAAATAGCCCTGATAAAACCCGAAAACTACATTACAGGTGAAGTTGGAATCTTAGGAATTAAGGATATTTTAAAAGAACTTGAAAAACCGGGACTAGATCCAAGAAAAGCAGCAAAAGTATTTGAATTCGACCCGAATGTCAAAAGCATTAAAGATTTAAAAGCAGGAATGATTCTTCCGGGAATTGTCAATAATATTACCGCTTTTGGATGTTTCGTGGATCTTGGAATCAAAGAAAGCGGACTGGTTCATATTTCCCAGCTGAAAGAAGGATTCGTATCAGATGTAAATGAGGTTGTAAAACTTCATCAACATGTTCGTGTAAAAGTAACAGAAGTAGATGAAGCAAGAAAAAGAGTCCAGCTGACTATGATTTTGTAATTTTTAAACGTTACCCTACTTAAATTTAAACCACAAATTAATCATTTTGAAAACAAAGAATCTAATTTTCGATCTGGATGGAACATTATGGGATTCCAGAGCTACGATCATCAAAATATGGAATAAGATATTGATCAAACATGAGTTAATCCAAAGAGAGCTGAAACCCGAAGACATGGATCAGTATATGGGACTGTTAGCCCATGATATTGTAAAAGATATTATTCCCGGCATTCCGGATCTGCAAGCTAAAGAAATCCTTTCTGAAATTGTAGCCGAAGAAAATAAAACACTTCACTTAGAAGGCGGGACTTTATACGATGGCGTAGAAGAAACTTTAAAGAATCTGGCCAACACTTATGCACTTTTCATAGTGAGCAACTGTCAGGATGGATATATTGAATCATTTTTAGATTATTATCAATTCAATGATCTGTTTGTTGATTTTGAGTCTCACGGACGAACCCAAAAAAATAAATCTGAAAACATACAGTTTCTTATGGAAAGAAATCAGTTATCTACCAAAGATTCCGTTTACATTGGCGATACTCAAACCGATTATGATTCAGCAACATCCAATGGACTATCATTTATTTTCTGCAAATATGGGTTTGGAAAACTGGCTGATCCATTATATGAACCGGCAATTCTTACCTTTTCACAACTGAAAGTTCATATTTAAATTATAACACAAAGGCTTCTTTTCATGGAAGCCTTTTTATTTTCAGATAAGCTGCTGTAAAGATACCGTATGTACAGTTAAAAGTATTATTTTGAATTTAAATTTTGTAAGAAAAAATATATATCCACATCGGATGGAATATGTAATTTTTTTCGTAACCTGTTTTTCTTTGTTTGTACGGATCTGTGCTGCATAAATCCATATTGAGCAATTTCTTTAGAAGAAAAGCCCAGTTGTATCATAGCACAAAATGAAAGTTCGTTGGCTGATAGTTTCGGGTTAATTTCTAAAAGCCTTCCAACTAGCTCAGGATAAGCATTTTGATATTCATTAAAAAATAAAGGATCATTTTTTCTGGCTAAAGACACAAGCCTTTCATCATCAACAGACATTTTTTTCATTAAAAGCTCTGTCTCTAATTCTTTCTCCTCTATGATTTTACGTTTTTTAGTAATCCTTTTATTATAGACATAATATACAATAATAATAATGAAAAATAATGAAAAAATGATTACGTTATACAGTATGGTTGAGTTCTGTTGGTCTATATCATCTTTCTCCTTTTCCCGAGTTATTTTATCAACAGAATTATTTATGGATTCATCCCTCACCCTTCCCAGACTATCGTTTAATTTAGCATATCTCTCCAGATAATCTTTTTCCTTGGAGGCATTGTTCAATTTTTTGTAGGTCTTGGCAATAGTTTGATATAACATAGGAATCTGATAAACTCTTCGTGTTTTTTTGAGTATTTCCACTGATTTAATGTAATAGTCTAAAGCCAAAGTATAATCCTGTCTTTCAAATAAAAAATTGCCATAATAGAAATAAGTAAGAGCTCTTTGAGGATCCCAGTACTCTCTTTGTTTTAAAAGAGAAAACGCTCTGTTAAAATACATTTGTGCTGAATCTTCATTTTTAGCAAAAAGCATATAGTGATTAGCAATCGTGGAATTGATAACCGGTGTAGGCTTTATCTCTAACGCTTTATGTAAATAGATTAAAGAAGAATCAATTGAGTTACTTTCTCTTAAAAAGTCAGCCCTGTTAGCATAAACCAGAGATAAAATTTCTCGATCATGTTGATCTTTTATTTGCTTACCATAATAAATGGATTTCGAATTATACTTAACTGCTTTTTTATAAAGTCCTATTACATAATTAGCCTGACCATACTCCTGATATAATTTCGTATGCAAATAATAATCATCAATCCCTTCAAGGTTTTCTTCAGCAACCTGTAGATATTTGAATGCTTTTTCATACATTCCAACAGTAGCATAAATATTACCCAAATTAATATATGAAAGTATCTCCCCTTTTTTGTAATCTTGTTTTTTACTGATATTGCAAAATTTATTATTAAGGTCAATCAATTCCTTTTTTCTGCCGCTTATTCTTAAATCCTCATTAACTTTTATCAGCATACTGTCTATATACTTATGTGTATATGCCTGAGAATAGAGCAACGTAGAAAATGAAAGGTATATCAGAATGCTTACCAATATTTTCAAAAATTGATTAAGCTTTAGTGTTTGCATAGTAAATTAATAATAAGTTTCAAAGGGACAAAAAAATAATATCAATCCTTAACATTAACAGAATATGATAATAAATTTCCCATCCAAATTATACAATTACAATTTCGTTGTCACAAAATTAAATAAAATAAAAATATTAACAAAAACAATCATAAATTATTCCCAAATTTAGTTAAAATACAAATATATTCTCTAAAATAAACAGTATATAATAATTAATATAAAAATCATTAATGAAATAATATTTAAATATATAAAATTCACTATAATTTGATTTACACAATATAAACTATTTGATATTGGAAACAATCTGATAAATTTCTCTCTTGTATAAAACTCTATGATCATTCTCAGGAAAGATCTTTCATCATGTATAATCCCTGTATTATCAAGTCAAAAATTAATTGATGTACCTTTGATGTATCTAAAATTTTGTTTACTTAAAATATCAGACATAAATTTAAACCAGGATTTTTTTTTAACACTATTTGACACATAAACACAAATACATATTGTTAGATTAACAACCTAGCTAAAGTGTTTGATTCCCACAAAAAAACAAACTCTTTTAATATTTTAATAACACAATCAGTTTTCATTTTTGATTTTATAGAGATCTATAATACTGATCAAAGTTGCTACTCCCGTTTTTCGGGAGTTTTTTTTTGATCCATAAACATTTGATAAAAAATGATGTACTTATGTTGTATGGCTATTTGATAAAAGAAAAATAATCCATGCTAAATTTGAACAAAACAAAAAATGATGAAAAATTTTACTCTTATTTATCTTCTCAAGTAGGAATTAAGATTGTCTATCTATAATTATGATGATATTCATTATAATTCAGACTCTTTTTAACATCGACACAATAAATTCCCTAAGGTTTACAATTTTGCGAAAATAATTTTAATCATATAATACCGTTTATTTTGAACTTTAAACAAATACATATTGGCAGCATTATTAAAGCTAAGTTTCTGGAAGAAGCATTAGACATGCAGAGAGCATGTAATTTTATGAAATGCACTGAATCTGAAATTGAAAAAATGTTCCTTGAAGAAGATCTGACAACTGATAAATTATTGAGATGGAGCAAACTGTTAGAGTATGATTTTTTCCGGGCCTACTCACAACATCTTATCCTCTTTTCTCCACCTAAAAAGGAATTTTCGCCTAATGCTTCTCATAAAAAAATATCGTCTTTACCTGAATTCAGGAAAAATATCTACACTAAGGAAATTATAGAATTTATCCTGGAACAAATTGAAACAGGAAAGAAAACAAAGCTGGAAATAATAAATGATTATAAAATTCCCAAAACGACACTCTATAAATGGATTGCAAAGTATGCAGATAAAAACAAGTAAGAACTCAATTTTTGTGTAATTATATTGTACTTTAATGCCAATTTATCATAGATAAATTAAATCTATCATTTATGCTTATGCAATAAATTGTTAAAAAAGCAATGAATGAAAAAAAGAATAAGATGTATAAAAAAACAGACTAAATTTTTTAGTCTGTTTTTTATATTATATAGTAATAGTAATTTAAATAAAAGACTCTACTTCAATCTTCGTAAAGACATTTGCGTAACAGGACCAGAACCTGTAGAACCAGAGCTTAAATACTTAATCGTTACATTATCTGAATTGCTAACCCTGAATGAATAAGTATGAGCAGCCAGCATAGGAATAGAAGTAAGCAGCGTATAGGTTTGCAAACCCGGCGTGGTTGCTGTAAACAGATCATTAACACGGGCCACCCGGTTACCGGCTGTATTATCCCAGATACCTATTACAGGAGATGATCCATTAACTGTTGATAACTGTGCATTCATTGTTATCTGGTACACTCCGTCAGCAGATATATTAAATGAATTACCTGCTGCTGAACCCGTATACTGGTTTTCATTATCCACAACCTCATTAGTAAGGTTTCCTACAGCCGTTGGAACGTCTGGGCCAGAGGTAAAATCAGCGGTCATTTGTACAATAATTTCCTGAGCCACCAGAAATTGTCCATTTACTACAATAACTGTCCCTGTAGAAGTGGGAACCCCTGCAAGATTCTGCCATGTGGGAGCAGCTCCTGGTCCGTTAGACTTAAGAACCTGTCCGGCAACTCCTGCCGAACCGGCAGTAGAAGCAGTCCCTCCCACATTCAGTTCATTTACAACCTGCAAAGCTCCGTTGACATGCAGTGCTTTCATAGGTGTAGATGTGTTAATTCCAACCTGGGAATAATAACATAAGGAACAAAAAATACTTGTAACAAGTATAACCTTCTTTTTCATAATTAGTATTGTATTTTAAACTTTTGCAAAAATATAGCACAATACTGCTTTTGCGGCAAAACCCACCTACATCGCAAATACATCATTTAGAAACAACAGCTATAAAGCTAAAAAACAGTGTTTACATATTTTATTTTAAAGAAATAACACATCATGTTGATATACTATTTTCAGCGTGACCATCAGAAAGATTTTTAAAGAAAAGGTACAGATCAACATCTGAAGAAATATTTAATTTTTTTCTAAGCCTGTTCTTTTTATTCTGAACAGATCGATGTTCCACAAAAGTATATTGTGCAATTTCTTTTGATGAAAATCCCAACCATATCATTGCACAAAACGTTAAATCAGATTTCGACAAATTAGAATTTATTGCAAACAACTTTTTAACAAAGTCCGGATATGCTTCCTGAAATTTATTGAGAAAATTAGGATCATTTTTTTTAGCCAGATCAATAATACAATCGTAAGAGTGAGTGAGTTTTTCTTTTAAAACATGAGCCTCAAATTCCTTCTGTTTTATAATGCTTTTATTCTTCTGATAACGGATATAAACAAAAAGCAAAATAACAATAAGACAAAACACCACAATATTATAAAATAAAAACAAATTCTTTTTTGAAGTATTTTCAGATTCTTTTTCTCTTATAATTTCATCAATTGAAGTGTTAACACTTTCGTTGCAGACTCTGCTCAAACTATCTTTTAGTTTGGTATACTTTTCAAGATATTCCTTTTCTTTCTCCTCATCATTTAATTCACTATAAGTACTTGAAATTGTCTTATAAAGCAGAGGAATATTATATACTCTCTTGGTTTTCTCTAGAATGGCAACAGATTTTTCATAATACAACAATGCTTTTTCAGGCTCTTTATTCTTATTTAAAAAATTTCCATAATAGTAATAGGTCTGTCCTCTTTGAATATTCCAGTAATTCATTTTCTGCAATAGCTTCAATGCATTATTTAAATAATATGAAGAAGAATCTATATTTTTTTATAAACCATATAATGATCTGCTATCAATGAATTAATTACCGGGCTTGATTTTATTTTTAATGCTTTGTGCAAATAAATGAGTGAGGAGTCATCCTGGTGAACATTATGCAGAAAATCTGCCCTATTTGCATAAATTCCTGATAATATTTCCTTTTCGCTATGATTAGAAATCATCTTACCATAATAAATAGACTGCGCATTGTATTTCAAAGCTTTTACGTATAAACCAATAACATAATTCACCTGTCCATACTCCTGGTAAAGCTTTGCAGATAAATAAGCACTATTAATCTTTTTAATTTTCTTTTCAGCTTTCTGTAAATAATAAAAAGAATTTTTGTAATCACCTATAGTTCCATAAATATTAGCAATATTGATATAACCTAAAATCTCCCCTTTTAGATAATTCTGATTTTTGGAAATAGTAATATATTTTTCATTTAAAGAAATTAATTCTTTTTTCTGACCTCTTATTCTAAGATTCTCGGATTTAATTATTAATGCATTGTCTATTTGCCCTGGAGTATAATTTTGCGAATATAAGACAGTGAAAATAGACAGACAGGTAAATACCATCATTAAAAATTGAAATATTCTTTTTATACTCGCTCTGATCATATTGTATATTCAAATACTGTTCTGTCAATACTAGATTGAATTGATACGGAAATATTCCGCGTTCATTCTTTTATTTTATGAAAAATTATTTTTTTGAATTTGGTTCTTGAATGATAATAATTGTGTTGGGAATAGTCATAAAACCATTTGGAGCACCTTCAAGCACTTTATAAGAATACACTGGATTCTGCTTATTTTCCTGAAGACTTACAGGAATAATTTTCACTTCCAAATTGGTTTTAGGGTAAATGAGAGCAAGTACATTTTCATTTGAAAAATCAATAGGCGTTGGTTTTCCATCGGTACCCATTGTTACTGCAGCCCCAAAAAGTCGTTCGAACTCCTCCTGTGAACTCATTATTTTTTCAGTAAAATCTTTATTATCATAGGTATTTTTAGCAAAATACTTCCTTGCTGATTTATAAGAAATATTTTTTTGCGTATTATTTACAGTACACGAAGAGATTAGTAGTGTACTTATTAAAATTATGATGATATTTTTCATTGTTTATTTGTTATATGTAAAAGCCCGTACTAATCACATATCAAAACTTTAGATAACATTATTCTGATCAACAAATTTGGATTTTGCTGTCTACATGGTGGAGCCATTGGAATTAACTCCGAGTTTTACTCTTGCATTGGAAAAGGGATTAACCAGTATAGCTGGTTGTGTAGGAGCTCCTGCTATATCCAGAGTAATTTTAGGATCAGTAGTATTAATCCCGATTTGGGAATACGTATCAGGAGAATACAATACTAACAAGGTTAATACATTCTTTTTTTCCATACTATACTGCTTTTTGTTTCGTCGTAAAAGTATAAAATAAGCATTGCGATGTATTAAATAACACATACATCACAGATACAGCACAATGAAACATGCATGATTTCAAGTAAATACCTTTGAATTATTCTAGGAATTAATTAGCTTATACTGGTGATAGATTTTGGTCTGTTTTTGCCATTTAAAAAAAGATGTATAAATGATGTATATAAAATTTTGCAATATTTAGAATAGAAATATACATTTACATTAAAACACAAATGTTATACACTTTTTATTGTTGAGTTAATATTAAGACCAAATACTAGAGTCGTAAGCAGCATTAAAGAATAAAGCTATTGTAAAGCTGAAAAGCAGTTTACTTTATTATTTTCAAATATTGAAGGTATTCTTATGATTGGTTGAGACACCCTCTTTAATTAACTTATCAACTCTAGTATTTATTTGTATTCAAAAAACAGCTTACTAAAAAAAGGACTATAAATTGATAAATCTACATCATGAATCATCACAAACAATCGCCCTCAATGACGCCTGATTACAAAAGAATTTACAGTGATCTTGTTGACATGAAATATCCGGAAAAAAAGCAGGAATGTGCAAAAATTTTATCGAAGAAGAATCTGTCAGCGTTTGATGTAATAGAAATTAACAGCATCATATTTAACTATAGCCAAAACATTAAGGCTAATCAGTCACACCGCTCTTACAATAAGGAAACCATCTATAAAATTCTTGAATATCAAAAAAAGAATTATCTTAATAATACGCAATTGGCTCTACATTTTAAGCTGAGTCGCAATACCGTTGCAAAATGGAAAAATTTATTTAATATTTAATCAATTCGCATCCTCTATACATTTATTATGAAATCCATTTCTGATTAAAACAATATACTTCTTATAGTACGTTTAAAGTATATCTCATATTAAAGATAACAAAATCTTATCACTATTAGGTTTAGGTTATGAGAAACATTCTATTTCTTAGAAAATTCATAATAAAAAAACCGTTATTGGCTAACAACAGATATTATTTAACTATAAAATAAATGTTTTAGCTAATAACGGTCAAAAAAGAATAGTATATCAGAATATCACATCTATTCTTTTCGTGTTTTCAAATAAAGAAAACTATTTATAATCTTTAGAGCTTCTTCTAGGCTCTTTTACTTCCGGCCATTTTACAGTCTCTCCTTTTTCATCCTGAGGCATTACTCTTTTTTCTCGGTTGCTGAATTCAGGGTCTTCGGATGCCATATAAGCTAATGCCGCAGTTAAAATCACATTATTTTTGACCTCATCAAAAACGATCTTGTCATAAGTATCTTTCGTTGTATGCCAGGTATATCCAAAATAGCCCCAGTTCAGAGAACCTAAAGAAATTCCTGGTACTCCTGCTGCCACGAACGAAGCATGATCAGAACCTCCTCCGCCAGGCATACCCGGAAAGTCAGTTTTAATATGACTTCTTACTGCTTTTGGAACGCCATCAAGCCATCTTCCTACGTAATCATAAGCCTTTACAAATCCCTGCCCGCTGATATTGACAACGCGCCCTGTTCCGTTATCCTGATTAAAGGCAGCCTGTACCCCTTTAATAATCTGAGGATTATCGGCTACAAAACCTCTTGAACCGTTTAATCCCTGCTCCTCACTTCCCCAAAGTCCGATGACAATAGTTCTTTTATTATTCGGATAATATTTTTTAGAATTCTCATGGTTTCCAGCATGGTGATTGTGCCGGTTCCATTATCTGTAGCTCCCTGAGCTCCGTCCCATGAGTCAAGGTGAGCTGAAAGAATCACATATTCATCAGGCTTTTCCTTTCCTTTGATCATTCCGATTGTATTAAAGCTTTTGGCTTCAGGAAGCACTTTTGACTGAGCATCAATTTTGATTTTAGGCTGAGTCCCTTTTTCCGCCATTCTATAAAGCATTCCATAGTCTTCCACGTCGATATCAATCATTGGAATTCTGGTTGTTTTCGCTCCAAAGATCCTGTTAGCTCCCATAATACCGGTCCAGTTTGAAATAGCAATACCTGCCGCCCCTGCTTTTTCCAATGCCTCCGGCAGCGTGTTATTATCATAACCTATGTTCTTTATAAAAGCGGTAAAATCTTTGGTAGCCTGTTCTTTTTCAGCTTTAAGTTTTTCATACAATTCAGGAGTGGCAAATTCTTTAATCTGCTCATCAGAGCGTCCTATTTTCTGATATTGTGCCATCAATACAATTTTCCCTTTCACAGAAGGAAGCCATTGATCAAATTCAGCTTTAGAAGATACTTTTGGAAGGATAATCACTTCCGCCTCAATTGCTTTTTTAGTAGCCGGACTCCATGCCAGCTGCGTTGCGGAAAGGGATTTTATGCGCGGATATGTCATATCAACATGAGTCGTCCCTCTTTGCCATCCTTTCCAGGTTCCGAATTGTTGAAGATTGGCATCTACTCCCCAGGAACGAAGTTTATTGGCACTCCATTCATTTGCGGCCAGCATTTCGGGAGTTCCTACAAGGCGAGGTCCGATCCCATCCAGCAGTTCAGAGGCCAGATTTTCCAGCTGGGAATTATTATTTACTTCATCTACAAAACTTTTTACGATAGGGCTAAGCCTTTCTTTTGGGTCAACCTTTACCTGAGCCCATGAAAACTGAGCGGCCAGCATTACCGCAGGCACTGCAAAAAATCTATTTATCCTCATACTATTTATTGATTGGTTTAAAGATAAAAGAAATTAGGGAGATAGTGAAGGATTAAGCCTAAAAAAGAGGTTTTTTAATTATATAATCAATGTTTTCGTTCAAAAGAAATAATAAAATTCCGAAAGAAGCTATAATTAATAAAAAAGGCCATCAATATGACAGTCTTATGGCCTTTAGAGATGACACTTTATTTTTCATTGAGAAACGCCTGTTCCTCCTTGGAAAGGATTGTTGTTCCAGCTTTTTCTTCTTTTACAGGAACATTACTCCAGATACTGATATTAAAATCAACCTTCGGATTAAGTCCTTTCTTATCGGTTTTGGTAAAAGTAGTAAAGATAATTTCACGACTGAATTTCCTTACATGGGTCTCATCTTTATAAAAAACGGTAAAACCATCTCCTTCCAACTTCGTCAATGCAGGTACATAGACACCGTCTTTCTTATAAAAATCAAAAATCAGCGTGGCATCCCCAAGTTTGTACTGAAATTCTCTTCCATCTGTGGTCATTTTCTTCATGGTAGGAAAATCTGTCTGAAAATAATGCGTTTCAAAATAAGTAATCACTTTGTCTGCTTTATTATATTTAAATTCCCCGTTCATCTGAATTCCCCTTCCCGACTCTATTTTAAAGGTAATCAACTGTTCATCACCTTCCTCAAAAATCAACCTTCCGTTATATTTACAGTCCTTCATTCTTAAATGCTGGAGTGTTCTGTAAAGTTCATAATTCAGGAAAAGGTTTCCTAGGTATTCATGAGAAAACTCATTGGTTTTTCCCGTGAAAACACTATCAGTATTTACTTTCTTCAGATATTTAACGTTATTCAGCTGCATCTGGAGGATTTCATCATAGTTTTTACGAAAACCATCTTTAAAATTATATTGGTTATTTTTACTCCAGAACTTCGCTTCTGCAATGACCAGAAAGTAGAGTTTATTGTTATCAAAACCTTTTTCCTTGTATACAACGTCATAAAGAGAAGGATCATCATAATATTTTTTATGGTAATTTTTATTGATGTCTTCAAATATTTTCTTAATGTCTACATTGATGATTTTGATCTCATCGATATTTTTATAGATAGGTTTAAGTTTTACCTGAGCGTTAAAGGCTTGTATTTTCTCTTTTTGAAAACCCGAAGCAGAAACTTCAAAATTAACAGCATCTGGATTTACTGGAGCAAAACCATCTTCATTGGTATAAATGATTTGATCCTGAAGGATAATTCTTGCATTGGGAATAGGATTTCCATTTTCGGAATCAACTACTCTTAATTTCTGTGCAGAAAAAAAACCGAAAAAGAAAATGAATAGAAGATAAAAAGGCTTCATGGTTATTTGTTATATTAGTTTTAATTAATACCACAAATATAAACCTGGAAGCGTATAGAAGAATAGAAATTTAATACACTTTAATACTATTTAACACTAACTATTTAAATTCAGCAAAACACATTCTAAAACTGGGAATTTTTAACATATTTCACGCTAAAACAGTTATTGTATTCGGAAATAAAAAAACCGGCTTCAAAAGCCGGCTAAAGGTGAATTATTTCTTTGCTTCTTCTACAGAAACTTTTCTGAATTCTTTGAACAATTTGCTAAGTTCCAAAGCTGCTTTACGAGCTCTTGTACCAGCTGCCTTGTTTCCTTTTTCCGCTTGTTGGTTTGCCTCAGTTGTGAACGCTTCAAATTCTGCGTTGATTTTTTCAATTAGTTCTTTCATTTATTTAAAAATTTAGGCTGCAAATATAGGTTTTATGGTGATTCCAGCCTAATTGTGTCGAAAAAAAATAATGGATTTAATCATTTTTTCTGAGTCTTTCCTAAATTCAATTTAATTTTTAAAATAAAATCAAATTATTGTAGAAAATCAGCCATATAGTTGGGTATTATATACAGCCAACGTAAAATTTTAAATAAACCACTCAAAATCAATAAGAATCAAAAAAACAATAAATAAGATTTTCTTAAAAAAGCTTATTGACTAAGCCATTTGATTTCCTTATCATAGTTAATTATTTTTAATGGTTTAAGACTGCAGTTCTTTCGCTCTCCTACCTGCATTTTTTAATAAAACAATGCTTTCAGAAGTAATTCTTTCGGCAAAAACAATCCTGAAATGATCATGGTATCTGTCAGTGAACGAAAAGGTATTTCCGGGAGTAAACAAAATCTGATGCTCTTCACAATACTGATAGAATCTTTTCATATCCGTATTCTCAGGAAGCTTTCCCCAAATACTGTAACCACCTCTCGGTCTGTGAAAATAAGAACCTTCAGGAAAGGACTTTCTTAAAATATCCAATACCTGAACAGCCTGCTTATTGAGTTTTTTCCGGAATACCCGAAGGTGTCTTTCATAACTGTTTCCCTGTAGCAGCTTTAGAACCAGTTCCTGATAAATGGGAGAAACCGAACGCCCTAAAGCAAATCTTACTCTTTCGGATTTTGCATAAAAACTTCCGGCATGCAACCAGCCTAAACGAATTCCTGGAGCTAACGTCTTTGAAAAGGATGAATACGTCATCACAATTCCCTTTTTATCAAAGCTTTTTATACTTTGCGGTCTTTGTTCTTCAAAATAAAGATCGGAATACATATCATTCTCAATAATACAGAACTGATGAATTTCTGCTATACTCAGAATTTCTTTTTTAGTTTCATCATTCATTATAACACCTGTGGGATTGTGAAAATTGGGAGTAGTGACAAGAGCGCTGATTTTATTTTCCTTACAGATTTTTTGAAAATATTCAACATCAAAGCCTGTTTTATAATTCACAGGAATCTCAATGACTTTCAGTTCGAGATGAGCAAGGACTTCCAATACAGAAAACACACATGGACTCTCAACAGCCACTACATCGCGTGCTTTTGTAACCGATTTCAAAGCAATTGTAAGGGCCTGCAGAGCGCCATCAGTGATAATTATTTCGTCTGGATTTAATATACAGCCATAAGTTCCCATTTGTTTTGCAATATATTTCCTTAATGGCTCCAATCCGTTTGAAGGATAATACCTGAGCAATGATGCTCCTTTCTCCCGAATGACTTCCTGCATTATTCTGAGAATAAGCTTTTGTGGAATCAGAAGATCTCCGGGCACTGCCGTGTTAAAAGAGCTGAATTCTGAAGTTCTTTTGGAAGTAAGTATCATATTTTTCATAAATACTTCATCCCTCACCACTGCCGGAAGTTGAGTCTTTATTTCCGGAATATTCTCCTCCTGAATTCCTGTGACAAAATAGCCAGACCGTGGATGGCTTCTGATCAATCCTTTAATCATAAGGTATTCAAATCCACTTTGCACAGAGCTTGTACTCAGTTTGTATTTTTCTTTGATATCACGAACGGAGGGAAGTCTGTCATTTTCCTGTAAAATTCCACTGTAGATCTGCTTCTCTATTTCAGCCGTAAAAATTTCGTACTTATAAGATTTCATCATAACACAACAACTGTACTGAACAAATTTACTAAAATACCTTTCTGTACCGATGATATTTTAGTGAACTGTATCCTTTTTGAATAGATTAATCTTATAATTTTGAATAAAAAAAATTCTATGGATATCATTTCAAAATTTACAGTGGGTTCTGAAGAGGGAATTTCTGATCTTATAACCATTATCGATTCTTCCGTTTATACATTGTACAAAGAGTTTGTAAGTGAGGAAGACATCAAAAAATATATTCAGCACGAAATTGATCCGAGAAAAATGATCAATGACCTGAACAATCTTTCCAATCAACTGATTATGACCTATGCTGACCAGAAGCCAATCGGATACAGCATTATAAAAAGTGGTTCTTTACACCCAGGAGTCCCTGAAGGGAAAAGAGCTACAGAAATCAGCTTTGTAATTCTATCAGAGTTTGATTCTCCGGAAACAAGACAGTCTCTTTGGAAGAAATGCAGATCCGCAGTGAGTTTCACAGATATCATCTGGATCAATATGCTTGATCATGATCCGCTTGCAGCATTTTTAAAAGAATCCGGATTTGTGGCAGCAAGCAGTACAAAGGCCGGACCTTTTCAACTTCCTTCTCATATTTTAGAAATGGAAATTAATAAAAGTTGATTTAATTATTTTCGCCCACAGATTTGCACAGATAGTTTATAATAAATAGTTTGTTACCTTAGTATTTGATACTATTGAGCAAAGCTATAATTACTATTTCTATTATCTCATTTAAAATTATTTTAAGCAAACAATAGTTTACTTATCTTTGATTTTTATAATTTTTACCTATGAGTGATCAGCTGGAAACGATAGAAGATTATTACAGACGCATCCGTAAAGATCAGATTAAAATATTTGATTCTGAGGATTTTGAAACCGGAAAATCCCACTTCAATATCTCTATGCGGAGATACTGTAGTTTCAAAAGTCCTTACAACCGTCGTGATTATTATAAAATAAGCTTTATCATTGGAAAAGGCACTATTCATTATGGTGCGCATCAACTGTATATAGATGGTCCTGCTTTATTTTTCCCTTCTCCCAGTATTCCGTATTCATGGGAGTGTGAAAGCGATGTACAGGAAGGATATTTTTGTTTGTTCAACCAGGAGTTTTTTAATGGAAATTCAGAATTTAACCTGTTTAAAAAAACATCAATGTTCAAGGAATGGAGCAAGCCTGTTATTTTCCTGACAGAAGAACAAGCTCAGCTGGCTACTCTTTATTTTGATCAGATTTACAGAATGAACAATTCTCCCTATCCTTTCCGTTGCAGCAGCATTAAAAGCAATCTAGCCTCTGTAATGCATTTGGCGCTGGAAAACCGCGTGGAAGACATCAATCCCCATGAACTTCCTGCAAATGTTCGTTTATACAAGTTATTCGATGAGTTGCTCAACAAACAGTTTCCTTTGGACTCTCCTGCTTATCCACTGACATTAAAAACACCTTCTGATTTTGCCGAGCATCTGAATGTGCATGTCAATCATCTGAATTCCTCGGTGAAATCTGTAACGAACCTTACTACAACACAGATTATTAAAGAAAAGATGTTTGAAGAATCTAAAAACCTGCTGAAGTATACCAATTGGGATATTGCCCAGATAGGCTATACTTTAGGGTTTGACCAGCCTGCTCATTTTAATAATTTTTTTAAAAAGTATGCCCGCACTTCACCCTTAAAGTTTAAGAATTTATCTTAATATTTGATTTTTGTAATTTTTACTTTGTCTTTTAAAATCCGGTTTTGTATTTCTTGACTTATTTTTGCAATGTAAAAAATGAATGAATATGTTGAGAGAAGCATCTGAGCAAAGAATCAGATTAATTACCATTATGGCTTTCGTGTCTATCCCGCTTTCCGGGTTTGTCACTGATATTTATTTACCATCGTTCCCTTCTATGGCCAAAGAAATGATGGTTTCGGAAAAAGATATTCAAATTACCCTGACTTCATATCTGTTGAGCTACGGAATTTCCCAATTGTTTGTAGGAGGAATTCTTGATAGCATTGGTCGTTACCGTCCCAAATTAATAGCATTATTCCTGTTGATTCTGACCAGTATTTTAATTACGATGACAAACAGTATTTTACTGATCTGTCTGCTTCGTATTCTTCAGGGAGCTGCGGTTTCAGTACTTGTTGTGGCAACGCGTGCTATTTTTGTGGATATTTACGATGCGGAAAAGGTAAAACATTATTTGAGTTATTTTACTATTGTCTGGTCTTGTGGTCCTATTCTGGCGCCTTTCCTTGGTGGATATCTTGAGAAAATCTTTAACTGGCATGCTAACTTCTATTTTTTGGCAGCTTATGCCGGATTTTTGTTTCTTTTTGAGTGGTTTTTTAGCGGAGAGAGCCTTCCCCAAAAAAAGAAGCTGGATCTTTCAGAGAATATAAGTCTTTACAAAATGATGCTTAAGAACAGAATTTTCATGCTGGGTATTTTCATTTTGGGGCTCAGCTACTCTATCGTAATGTTATTTAATATTACCGGACCATTTATTATTGAAAACACTTTTCATTTTACACCGGTAGTCATTGGATACTGTACGTTAATCTTAGGATTTTCGTGGATGATTGGAGGTTTTATAGGAAAACGCAGGCTGACTCTTGATTTTAAACCAAGAATATTGCAACCTATCCTTCTTCAGCTGATTCTGATTGCAGGGTTGATCACTACCAGCTATTTTGCAGAAAGCCTTTTTATTATGATTCCATTTGCCTTTTTTATTCATATATGTTCCGGAATTTTATTTACCTCCTTTTTTACGACAAGTATGCTTTACTTTCCGAAAAATGCAGGTACTGCCGGTGGATTGATGGGCGGATTGGTATATGTGATCACTTCTGTAACAAGTTTTATCATCTCGGTAAGCGGAACTGTAACGGATCAAAAAGGGCTTTCATGGCGTTATCTGATTATTGCATGTTTCCTCTTGGGGATCATTCTTATTATGCACCAGGCCGTTAAAAAAGAAAAAGCAGAGAACTAGTCTCTGTTTTTTTATATCTGTTGTATACTTTCAAGGTATTTTTTCAAAATAATCGCATGACAATACTCATCGTCTTTAGCAGCATATAGCAAGGTAATTTTTTCATGTTGTTTTAGGAAATCATTCTCAAGATTACTTTCATGAAGTCTTAATCCTGTTGACGGAGTAAGATTTTTAAATTAACACCTTTTACTACATTTAAGAGTGCAAAACCTGTTCCTGTAGATTCACGTTTCCTTTGTTTACAATGTAATATTTCATAATTAATTAGTTTCAATTAAAACTAATTTTTCGTATATTTGTTATAATAAGTCATGCTAAAAACCCTTTGGAAAGGCGCTTTAGCCTCCTATATCATTATAAAAGGATGTCCGTAAAACAGAATAACATATCAGAACTTGCTTTGGAACTTGGCCTTGCCATGAGTGAAATGAAAAGCCGTCTTCGACAGAAAATTCAGACCATTATTAATGAATATGATTCGGATTTGTCTTTTGAACTGATTGAAATCCTCGGCTTGCTATCAAGAAATTGTGGTATCAACCAGCAGGAAATAGGAAACAAAGTAAGCAAAGACAAGTCAAGTATTACTTATCTTATCAACAGTCTTGTCAAACGAAATCTTGTTGAACGGATAGCTGATAGAAATGACCGCAGAAATAAACAGATCTTTTTAACTCCAAAAGGTAAACAGATTGTAGAAACTGTTTATCCCTGGGCATTGGATCTTTATAAAAAGGCAGCTGATGACATTCAGGAAGAAGAAATCATCAAAGCTCTGCTTTTGGTAAAAAAAATGACCGCAAACCTGGAAGAATCAGGACCAAAACATCATACAATATGAGAACAATCCTTGTACCTGTTGATTTTACATCAACTACGGAAAATGCAGTAAGAATTGCAGCAGATTGGGCAAAAGCCTACGAATATCAAAATATTATCCTGCTCAAAACCGCAGGAGAATCTGAATTTGATTATCTGCATATCGCAGAAGGGCATTCATTTGTGAATGAAGAAAGTGTGAATAATCTCTTGCAAAGGACAGAATTGCTATTCGCTCAGCTGATGAAAATTGTCGCTGAAAAATCACCAGAAATAAAGGTTTCCAAGGTATTGAGTGACTGGACATTAACCAGAAGTATTAATGAGCTTTTAAAAAATGAGCCGTCTGTAGAACTGATTATTCTGGGAAGTGATGATCAGACTTCTACCACTGAGAGTTTTGTTTCGGAGCATATTATTAGTATTGCCAGAACAAGCCCTGTAAAAACACTAATTGTACCGCACAGCTATCATTATACTCCTGTTAAGAATATATTTATTCCTTGTGATATCAAGGGTATTAAAAGATTGGAAAGACTGTTTCATCACAAATCTGTTATTCACAAACAAGATGTTCGTCTTTCATTTTTAAATATCAATAGCCGCGAAAAAGAGGACGAAAGCCAGAAAAAGGAACTGGAAGATTATATCCGCGAACATTTAACAGAGATTCCAAGCAGCATTCATTATTCTCATGATGAAAATATTATCAGGGGTATCCTTAACTTTGCAGCATCCGATAAAGCAGACCTTATTATAGCACTGCCCGGTAAACACAGCTTTTTGTACTATCTGGCAAGCAGAAGTATTTCCGAGGGAATTTACCAGAATACCCATCAGCCTGTTTTAATTTTAAAATAATAATCTAACGGAAAGTGAATAACGGAAAGCTAATAATAAATTTTAGTACTTTCAATTTTAACCATTTTCTGCTCTTCCATTTTCTTGACATACCGGATCACCGTCTCCACCCGAAGACCGGTTAAGGTTGCGATTTGCTGTCTGGTATAGGGAACCAGAAATGAATAAGGTTCTTCAAATCCGAAATATTTTTTAATATGATCAAAAAGCTTCATCAGCTTTACGATAGGATCTGAAATGGCCAGAAAACTGGAAATCATAAACCTGAAATGCATTCTGTCAGCCATATATTTATTAATCTCAAGTATTAATTCAGGCTTTTCCAGCAGTATTTCGAGAACTTTGGTTTTGGAAATTTTAATAATTTCACAATGGGTCACAGCAATGGCATTAATGGCATAATGATGATCAGTAAATAAATAGCTTTCACCAATGCAATGCCCGTCAAAGGGGAACCCATGAACAAATTCTTTTCCGTCTTCCAAAAACGTATTCAGTTTCACGGTGCCTTGTCTGATCTGGAAATAATATTTCGCTGCAGTACCTTCCTGAAAAACAGCATCTCCTGCTTCATAATTTTCCAGAGTGGCTTCGTGAGAAAATAATAAATCTTCGCTTATGACCATCTTGTTACTAATTTGAGCAAAAATACTTAAAGTGCAAGCAATGCTACAACTTATCAAATACCACAAAAACACAGTATTTCTAATTTCAACACCACTCTTCTACCCACTTATCAGGCTGTAATTTTCTTTTTATGTTTTGCGCCCCAATCTGCCAGTGCTGCAATCACATCTTTCAATGACTCGCTGTATTCCGTGGGAACATATTCTACCAACACCGGCTTCTGGTCTGTGATAACGGTTCTTTCAACCAAATGATTAACCTCCAGTTTTTTTAATTCACTGGATAATACTCTTGCTGAAATGCCACTGATGGTTCTTTGGAGTTCATTGAAGCGTGTATGTCCACCCAGAATAGCAATCATCACCCGGATGGTCCATCTACCTCCCAAAACATACAAAGCATCCTCTGTAGCAGACAGATGATTACTGCATTGCGGCCTTGAATACACTATTTTTTCTTCTTCCATTGTTTCTGTTTTCACTGATTACTAACCTAAATGTTATCACTAACCTTTTGGTAACTACTATCTTTTTATTAGTAAATATAGATAATTTTGAAACATCAATTTTAAAAAAAATAAAAAAATGAAACGAGTACTTCATATTACTTCAAGCCCAAGAAGCGAGTCATCCATCAGTAAAAAGCTGGGAAATGCTGTTGTAGAAAAAATTACGGACAAATATCCTGACCGTGTTTTAAAGAAACGTGATTTGGCCAATCCTCTTTTTCCTCATTTAGAAGAAACGCATATCAATGCATTTTTCACTCCAGCTGAAAACCGTACTTCTGAGCAGTTGGAAACAGTAAAACTTTCGGATACCGTCATTGATGAATTGCTTGAGGCTGATATTATCATTATTGAAGCTCCTCTATACAACTTCAGTATTACTTCAACATTGAAATCATGGCTCGATCATATCGCCAGAGCAGGAAAAACATTCAGCTATAGTGAAAATGGTCCTGAAGGTCTTGTAAAAAATAAGAAAGTATATCTTGCTTTTTCGAGTGGAGGAGTTTATTCTGAGGGGGAAAGACAGGCCTATGATTTTGTAGTTCCTTACTTAGAAAAAACTCTTGGGTTTATGGGAATGACGGACATTTCTGTTGTCCGTGCAGAAGGGCTTTCTGTTCCGGTTATTCAGGATACCGCTCTGCAGAAAGGAATTGAAAGTATTGTTGTAGAGTAAAAATTAAAAATGCTGTTCCTCTGAACAGCATTTTTTGTATTGGAATCTCATGATCAATGCAAGCGATATTTACAGAATTAAAAGAATATTTTTCTCAACATATGTAAAGACTTTTCCGATTTTTTTCTCTCACTTTTACTTTATTAAATGAAAGATTATGGAAAATAATAAACAACCGAAACTGATTAATCCTACCGGGCTATTTAATCCCGGTCCTTATGGTTTTTCTCACAGTATTTCTGTGGAATCTCCTTCCAGAATGTGTTTTATATCCGGACAGAGCGGCGGTGTAGGTGAAAATCATGTATTGGCAGCCGACTTCAAAACTCAGGTTCAGGATGCTTTAAAAAATTTACAGATCGTTTTACAGAGCCATTCAATGAAATTTGAAAATGTTATTAAAATCACCTTGCTTATTGTAGACCACAATCAGGAAAAACTTGAGATATGGGCAGAGGAAGCTAAAAAGACATGGACGTCTTCATGGCTGCCAACCAGTACTCTTATTCCTGTAAGTCAACTGGCTCTACCCGGAATGTTGTTTGAGATTGATGCCATTGCGGTGAAAAATTAGTTTCTGTTAAGACGCTCAACGATTAAGGATGCAAAACTTTTAACTCCCGTTCTGATACTTTCTTCATCCACCTGAAAATTGGGAGAATGATTCATGGCGATCACGCCTTTTTCAAAATTGGAACCACCCAGGAAGAAATATACTCCTGGGATTTTTTCTTGAAAATAAGAAAAATCATCATTAAAAAACGGAACCTGACCATAATCCGGAGCAACTGCATTTTTGCCATACAGATTCCGAAGTATTTCTGTTGATGAACGGGTCAGTTTTTCATCATTAACAACAGTTGGATTTCCCTGGACAAATGAAACGGAAAGAAGATGATCTTTATATCCGCTGTCTTGAATAATTTTTTGAACGGTAGGAATTATTTTGTCCAAATTAAAGGAATTCGTCTCATACAGGTAAGTTTCAAGAAAAGACTCGTTATTTTTGGAATAACTATTGAATTTTCCGTCTGTGAACAGATAATCTTTAAAAATGGTATCAGGATTTGTCAATCCTGTTTTAGGATCTACGATAGATTGTAATTCCCAGGGTTTGCCTCCGTTAGAAGTCCGGAATAACGAATTGCTGATCTTTTTTCCCAGGCCGTTGAGCTCGTCTTCTGATAATCCGTTTTTTAGCTGAATTCTTATTTTTTTCTGATAAGCAAACATTTCATTGGCCTTCACCATAATTTGCCCGACTGGTGTAGCAGTCACATGCAACCCGTAGGATCTATTCTGGAAAGTAATCCATTATGAAGCATTTCTTTTGCTCCTTTGAAAGTTTCCTCTTCGGGCTGGAATATAAAATAGACGGTTCCTTTTAATGATTGCTTATTTTTTGCAAGAACCTCAGCAATTCCTAATCCAATCGCCATATGGATATCATGACCACAACCATGCTGAATTCCTTTTATTGTTGATTTGAAAGTTTCAGGATCGGGATAATCATTCGGAAGGGCATCCATATCGGATCTCCAGGCAATTTTTCTACCTTTTTTATCTCCTTTCAGAGTTCCTACAACACTATGTCCGTACGTATCTGTTTGAACTTCCATTCCAAGATCCAGGAGATATTTTTTAATTTTTTCCTGAGTTTGATTCTCCTTCCCTGCCAACTCCGGGTTTTCATGAAAATCCCGTCTGATATTCACCAACTTATTGAATATCTTATCTGTTTCCTTTTGAATAGACTGATGAACTGTTTGTTCATTCAAATTTTTGAAAAGAATAGCTTCTTCTTTTTTGGTATTAAATCCTTGTGCGGGCAAAACAGAGGAAGCAAAGCATAATAAAGTTACGGTAATTTTTTTCATGGCCAGTGATAATTGGGTAAAAAGTTCAATTATACAGATTAGACATTTGCCGTTTCACTTTCGTTACATTCTGATCATCAATTTATTATTGTTTTTTAGAATATTGACTTTACCAACAGTGAAATCTAATTCTCTATTCAATACCACATTATTTAAAATAATTCTAAACTATGTGAAAACAAAACCTCTTGAAACAGCTTAATAGAAAGGTTTTTTTACAAAAAAGTAAATTTAAATAAGCACAAATTACGTAGAAATACTGAATCTCATCTGCTGAGTTCTGATTAATTTCGAATAAACAAAATTGATAACTATGGATCGCTTGAAATACATTCAATCATTTCTGAAAAAGAGGTGCTACCTGAAGAATCCTGCAACTGTAGATCGATCGGCATGATAACCTCCATTTAAAAGGAGATGAAGATATCTAACCCCAAATTTTTCACGAAATGAATATTATTAACAAAATTCTCAACGTCGACGATTATTATTTCGACGTGTTTATGTCTATCTCGGAAGCACTTGCCGGATTTACGGTAAACGAACTACAATCAACAGGGCTTGCAGAAACGTATTACACTTATGTTTTAAAAAGCCTGGAAGCAGCAACCTTCGTAGAATTCCTTACCGTTTCTAAAAATATCCTTGAAAGTTCTTCCGGTGAAGAGGAATTAAAAAAGGCCATTCAATCTGAAATTATCAGCAACCCGGGAATGAATGACATTGCCGGAAAAGTAATCACTATGTGGTATCTGGGAACCTGGGAAGGAGCCTATATCAATGATCTCTCTTATAAGGAAGGGCTTGTATGGAATCTGATGCACTCCCATCCTCCGGGAGCCAAGCAGCCGGGATATAAATCATGGAATATTAAACCTGTAAACAGCAACTCATGAGCCAGACTACCAACAAAAAAGATGTGATCATCGTAGGAACGGGGATCGCAGGATCATTGATCGCAAAGCTATTATCCGATCATGTATTTGACATAACCAAAGGAAAAATGGTCCATCGTGCAGATGCCGGAAAATCCGATAACATCAGGGAAATATCAATCCTAATGTATGAAGCTGGCCTGGAGGCTGGTATTGAGCTGGATTCCGTATCCTCAATGACCACTTATAATGAATATATCCGTACTTTTTACAGAGAGGAAGCCAAAGTTCCCAACTCTCCTTATCCTAACTTAAAGCAGGCTCCTTCTCCCAACGTTCTGGATATGGAACACATTGTTCAGCCTTATCCAGATAAAAAAGGATATCTTGTACAATTTGGACCAATGCCCTTTGCTAGTGATGCGATAAGAGTAGGTGGAGGAACAACCCTTCACTGGCTGGGAACTACACCCAGAATGCTTCCCAACGATTTTAAACTTACCGAAAAATATGGTATCAAGATTCCAAAACCAGATTCTGATGAGAAAACCCCTGTCGACTGGCCGATAAGTTATGAAGAATTAAGGCCTTATTATGAGATGGCTGAGTTTGAAATCGGGGTTTCCGGGGATGTTTCAAGACAGGAGTATCCAATTACAGAGAAGACGCAAGAATATTATGGAGACTATGTATTTCCGATGGAAGAAATTCCTCAGAGTTATATGGATCATAAGATTATTGAGGGACTTAAAGGGACAAGTGTAAAGCTGAGTTCCGGAGAGATTCCTTTAATGATGGTGCCTTCTCCACAGGGAAGAAATTCTATTCCGAATCCAAAATACGGGAAAACAAAGATCATCAAAGCTGAGTCAAAAGATTCCGGATATCAACTGGTTTTAGACAGCTCTGAAAAAGAAGAATACAGAGCGCTTGGTTCTGTTTGGAATCCTTATATGGGAGAACGTTGTGAAGGGAATGCTTCCTGTGTTCCGATCTGCCCTGTTCAGGCGAAATATAATGCTTTAAAAACATTGAAAAAAGCTTTATATAAACTTAATGACAACGAAAATCTTAAGCGTAATCCATACATGCAGATCCAGGCGCAGAGTGTGGTTTACAGGTTAAGCATAGACCAAAATGATAAAGATAAGATCTCCAAGGTTCATTTAAGAAGATACACTTCAAAAGAGAAAACAGATTTTGTTGAAGAATCCATTGATACTTCAGATGCCATCGTGATTCTGGCTGCTAATGCTTTTGAAAATCCAAAAATTCTACTGAACTCCAAATATACGGTTAACAATATTGTTAAAACGGCGGCCAACAGCAGTGATCAGGTGGGAAGAAACCTAATGGATCACATGGTAATGCTTACCTGGGGACTTTTCCCTGAACCGGTTTATCCTTACAGAGGCCCTGGTTCTACCACAAACATTTCGTCTTTCCGTGACGGAGGCTTCAGAGGTGAATTCTCAGCATGGATTTCTCCGCTTGACAATTGGGGATGGGGATGGCCGGCATTTTCTCCAGGCTCAGATGTAGCCTACTTTATCGAAAAGAATCTTTTTGGGGCAGAATTAAGAAAAGAGCTTACCGACAGACTTTCAAAACAG
Source organism: Chryseobacterium sp. PCH239 (assembly GCF_018924625.1). NCBI lineage: Bacteria > Pseudomonadati > Bacteroidota > Flavobacteriia > Flavobacteriales > Weeksellaceae > Chryseobacterium > Chryseobacterium sp. PCH239. Next base: position 236,374 of record NZ_CP073027.1, on the reverse strand, counting down.
GTTTTATTCCATTTTGAAATAGAACAGTTACCCAATCCCAATAACAGAGTTACCATTAACGATCAATATCTGGATGTAATGGGAATTCCCCGTCCTGTTATTCATTATGAACTGACAGAGTATGAAATGAAAGCGATGGAGCAGGCAAAAAAAGCTTCCGATCAAATGTTTAACAAATTAAACATTAAGGATTTCACAAAATATACTGCAGAAGACAAGAATTCTGTGGTGTACAATGGAGAAAGATATTCTTATAACGGAGCCGGCCACATCGTAGGAACTCACAGAATGGGTTCTAAAGCGGAAGATTCTGTAACCAACAGCTATTGTAAAGCCTGGGATCACCCGAACTTATATATCGTAGGAGCAGGAAATATGACGACTCTGGGAACTTCAAACCCTACTTTAACCTTATCAGCATTCACGATCCGTTCAGTAGAATCTATTCTGGCTGATCTTGAAATTCAACTTAAAAAATAACACCATGAGACAAAGACTTATCAATAAAACAGCACAACCCCAGGAAACGTTATTAACCGCAGGAAGAATGGCAGCGAGAAGCGCCGTTGTTACTGAAGCCGTTTCATTACCTTCTTTATTATTTGATTCAACATTGAGCAAAGAAGATTGGATAGAAGGGTTAAAACATCACAGTAAAACCTTAACGAATCTTTTGCTTAATGATCAGATCAAAGATTTCAATGCTTATCTGGAATCTGAGTTGGGTTCTGGAGTTTCAGAATTAAAAAGAGGGATAACAGAAATTGATTATAAACCGGTTTTACAAGACCTATTGCAAACGGCCATTCTTATCGAACACTCTACAATTCCTCCTTACCTTACGGCTTTGTATTCGATCAAGGATGGGACTAATGCTCTGGCTTCACAAATTATCAGAAGTGTTGCTGTAGAAGAGATGCTTCACCTGATTATGGTTTGTAATGTTCTGAATGCAATTGACATCCAGCCTTCTGTCAACAAACAGGAAAACTATCCTACTTATCCGATGAAATTACCGATGAACGTTGATTTCTATGTAGGACTGGAAACATTCTCAAGCAACAGCATTGCCACATTTATTGCGATTGAAAGTCCAAGCCAACCTTTGGTAAAAGCTCCGAAATATGATCACGAAGCGGACACTTCTGCATTATATTCTCAAAGAACTGCCGTACAGGAAAACAACTTCTGGACGCTTGAAAACATGAAGGATTTCATCATGGAAAATGTACACACCATTGGTGAATATTATGATATCTTATTCTTCTATATAGTTATTTTCCAAATCATTGCTTATTACAAAGATCATGGAAAACTTCCGACAAATTTTGAGGAATTAAATACCGGAGGAATTTTCACCGGAAATCCGGCAAAACAGATCCGTCCGGAACAATATTACGGAAGTGGAGGAAAATTACATTCTGTAGAGGCTTTGGACGGAGTAATTGCTGTTTTCCAGGAAATCAAAGGGCAAGGTGAAGGTGCTGATGATTCTATTTTTGATGTTGACCCCTCCCAGTTTGAAGAAGGAGTAGAACTGGCACATTATTTCAGATTCAAAGAAGTTTTCCATGAGCATTTCTATCTGGGAGGAAACTATGAGCCTTTCATGGATGAAAACGGAATGATGCCTGTAACAACTCCACCCACAGGAAAAGACCTTCCTGTAGACTGGAATGAAGCCTATCCTATGAAACCTAATCCGAAGTTGGAAGACTATGTAAAAAATAAAGAATTACATGCACAGGCTGTTGAGTTTAATAAAACCTACAGACGTTTATTAGATGCCATTCAAAGTGCTGTGGAAGGAAATCAGAGAGAACTGGAAAAATCTATTATGTATATGTATGCCCTGAAAGAGCAGGCTGTTAATCTGATGAAACAACCGTTGGATGCGCAGACTAACGCCGGGCCAACATTCGAATACATCAACCTATAACCATAAAAACGATATATCATGCTTAAAAGAAAAAAAGAAAGTCCGGAAGCGGGAGGAGAACAGTTATTCCGCAAAATGCCGGGTCAAAAGGAAGTTAATCTGGCTGAAGTAATGGATGGATATTCTAAACTTCTTATTGATGATCCGGTAAGACCATTCAGAGAAGACAAGCTGCAGGCCATTGAAAACAATGTAGATTATGGAATTCTGGCTGCACTGGAGGGTACCTGGGTAAGCTATAATGTCAATTACAATAAAGATGTTCCAAAACCATCATTAGCAAGCGGAGTACATACTACCATCATGCCTTCCCCCGGAACCAATCCAGGAACGATACCTGGAAAATTTGCTTTTACCAGTGAAGAATATATTGAGAAACTGACATTTTCCATCGTTCCCGGAGGAGTACGCAACCGCGGCGGTGCCAGTGAACTTTTCTGCGGAGCAGTTAAATATGAACAAAGCATTAAAAGTGTTAATGCTGTCCCAGGGCCAGATGCCCTGAAATATACACCTATCCACGAAGAAAATGGAATGTACCTATGGCTGAGTGATGTCTATAATCATGCAGCAACGAAAGAATCTATTGAAAGAGACCGTGGTATTCATGCCATTTCAACAGAGGATGCTAAATATGGATATACCGGCGAATACAGAGATGAGCCTTTGTTAAGGATAACACCAGACGGAGAAGCCAATCCACAATATATTCTTCAAAGCCAGTTGCAACCGGGACAACCTTATTATGAGATTATTCCGGCACAGGAAATAAAGCCGGGAGCTGGGCTTGACGGTCCTTATTTTATCCCGGACTACTCTATCTCCCGAAGCGGAGTAATTCCTCATGGCAGCACTATTACTTTGCTTGGAGATATCATCCCTCAAAATAAAGATAAAAAAACGTATTATTTAATTGAAGGTTCTCCCCAATTCCCTTACGGTAAAGAGGCCTGGGAAACCAATCATCTTTCAATTTCACGTACAATGGGTAATGCAGGAGTAACTCCCCAGGAAATCATTGATCTTGATCAACCAGCGCCTGAGTGGGTTCATCAAACTCTAGACGATAAGAATGATGAGGGTTCAAACAAAATTTATACCCAGAGGATACTGGCTGATGATTTATATCCTTACTCTGTGCGCCCTGATTTGAGATTAAGAGATACGCTAAGAGGTCAACACGTCAGCAATTATGTTCATGTAAGAATGTCTTCCAAAATGAAAACCGGAGCACAGGGAGGAGTTTTAAATGTTCCTTTTGTCAACCGTTTCGTTCCGACTGTTGAAGTGGATATGGATATGTGGATTGAAACAGTAATTGAAGATGGAAAAGAAATTCTTCAGCTTCAATATGAACAAATTGTATTCTTTGAATTTGATTTCGGGAACGACGGAGGTACTACAAGCTGGCCTCACATTCAGGTTAATACCCTTCGTAAGATACAGGACATTCCTGAGGATCAGAGAAAGGTTATTGAAGAACAGTTTTATAATACCAACGGAAATTCTGATGCAGCCTCAGGATGCCCTTATCATAAAGGATAGATTACAGTATCATAAAAAAAGGGACAATAATTTGCCCCTTTTTTTATGTTATTTACAATAGATTTATAGATTATCATGGGTCTGTTCTACCATGAAAGATATTGCCTTTTTGATTTTTTCCCGTCCTTCAGGTGTATTGGTATCTATACCACAGAAAAGGCTGCCATTCAGAGATGCAAACATATTAAGGTAGTACAGTCCTGAAACCATGATGGCCATAATAGAACGGTAGGTATCCATTTTATCTTTGAAACGTGATTCCATTAATAATTTGAAGATATATTCTCCATTTTCTTCCTGAGTATCAATCAGTTTTTTTAATGATTTTCGGGGCTCAGAAATAGTCCACAACAATAGTTTTTGAGCTTCTTTATTGGCGTATACATAATCAAACTGTGAAAGAAGCATATGCTCTATAAATTCTCTGCCTCCATCTTCAAGATTCGGTTTCATCTTTTCCACTTCCTCGCTGGTTACTTTTACCCAGAAGTCCTGGGTACGAACATATTCGTCCATGAGGCCATCCATCCCGCCAAAATAGGTATAGATCATTTTCTTATCTACCCCGGCAGTTGCAGCGATATCATTAATCTTCAATCCTGCATATCCCTTCGTTTTCAGTATTTTTCCTACGGCATCCAAAAACTTTTTCTTGCTGCGTTCCTTATTCCTAATACTACCTGATGCTGACTTTCTTTCCATGACTAAACATTCAATATACAAGTTTAAGGATTTTTTTTATCATTTTAGACACCAACAAGTGTCTAATTTAATCTATTTGTATATATTTGCAAAAACTAAAACCATTCTATATACAAAACACTATTGAAGTTGAAAAATTAAAAACTATTCAGATTGTATCGTTAGTTCCCTCAGTTTAAAATATTTCGAACATCAACGACTGAGGTAAAAACACAACCAACAGCATCATTTTTCTATAGTGATGCTGTTTTTTCAACTCAAAAAAATGGAATGATATTAAATAAAATACTTTTTTATAGATATTTCTTACCATTTATTCTTTTTAGGAAGCATATACTTTCTATAAAATAGAAATTCTGTTGTATTTACAGGTTAAACCTATTGAAAAAGATTAATTAAAAGAAATTTTTACTCTTACAACAAAAAATAAAATACTGAATTTCAAAACATTAAATAAAATTAAGAAAATTTTCACCATTTTACACACTACACAGTGTCTTATTTTATATATTTGTACAAACTAAAACCAACTATATATTTTAAAACACTATTAGGTTGAAAAATAAGACAATCAAATTGTATTATTGAGTTCCCATACTTTAAGACAATTTCAAACACGAAACAACTAAGGTAGAAACACAACTTATAGACAGACCATTAGATTTCTAATGGTTTTGTTTTTTTAAAGGGAGTTTAATTTTCAAATTGAAGAATTCTAGAGATTTTCGTAGGTATGATGCAACATGAAAGTAATGGCTTTTTTGATCTGATCCCTTCCCTTAGGCGTGTTGACATCTATCCCACAGAAAATACTTCCATTAAGAGAGGAAAACATATTCAGGTAATAAAGTCCTGAAACCATAATGGCCACAATAGAGCGTACATCTTCAGCATTATCTTTAAAATGTGCATCCATCAAAAGTTTAAAAATATGCTCTCTATTTTCTTCCTGAGTTTCTGTAAGTTTTTTTAAAGATTTGCGGGGTTCCGATAAACACCAAAGAAGGAATTTTTGCGCTTCTTTACTGGAATAAACATGGTCAAATTGAGATAAAAGCATTTCTTCCATGAAAGACTTCCCTCCATCATCCAATTTGGGCTTTATTTTTTCAATCTCTTTAATGTTTACTTTGCTCCAGTAATCCTGTGACCGGATGTACTCATCAATCAAGCCGTCTATACCTTCAAAATAAGAATAAATCATTTTCTTATCCACCCCTGCCGTAGCAGCAATATTATTCACTTTCAAGGCAGTATACCCTTTCGTTCTCAGTATCTTTCCCACTGCATCCAAAAACTTTTTTTTACTGCGTTCCTTGTTCCGTATACTTCCTGCTACAGACTTTCTTTCCATGATAAACTTTCAATCGTACAAGTTTATGAATTTTTTTTCATTTTAGACACTTTTTAGTGTCTAAATTTATATATTTGCATAAACTAATAACCATTTTTATAACAGACAATCAGAGTTGTGAGGTTGAGAGAGATCAGATTGCACCGTTAGTTCCCTCAGTATACGTATTTTACTATTCAATACTGAGGTAAAACATTACTTCAGCAGCATCATTATTTATGTAATGGTGTTGCTTTTAGTAATGATGAAATTTTTAGCGGTCGCTTATCATCTTGTCGTCTTTATATACTTCCATCTATTTTTTACAATTTTATTATTTTCTTATAATGCCGTATTCGTAAGGGTTTTCTTAAGGTTTCGAATTGCTGATCAAAATATTTTTCATTTTTTTAAATTTTTAGACACTGTGAAGTGTCTTATTTTGTATATTTGTTCAAAACTAATAACCATTTTACATAGAAGCACCATTGGAGTTGGAAAAATTAAAAATTTCGAACAAAAGCAACTAAGGTAAAAACACTAAATGCTGCAGCGTCATGAGTTCTCTAATGATGCTGTTTTCATTTAGCGTACGTTATTTTCGTTTTAATGTAGAGAAAATTGTATTTACCGGGAAGCCGGTATTAGAATAGTTGATATGAAGAGAGACTGTCCGTGGACAGTCTCTTATTTTTTAAGGTAGAAGTTATATTAACTTTTTGCTTTTTCGTCTGTAAAAAACTGAAAACCATCCTTCTTCTCAATAAGCTGCATTGGATATAATGAAGGATTATATTCGCCATTCAAAACTTCATTCAGCGCATGTTTTTTGGATTCACCAAATGCAATAGCCAGAATATGATCCGCGTTATTAATAATAGGAGCAGTCAACGTGATTCTGAACATTTCCTGAGGCTTAAGATAATAGGCAGACACCCATTTTTCTTTTTCATTTAAAACTTCTTCTCCCGGAAATAATGAAGCAGTATGACCGTCATCACCCATTCCCAGCAGGATAAAATCAAAAATACCTTCATCACCAAGAACAGTTCTGATCTGCTGCTCATAAGCCTTGGCATAGTCTTCAGGAGTTATTCCTTCAGCATACATAGGAAAGATATGATTTTGATCTACCGGAACCTGATTAAGAAGTGCCTCATCCGTCATCCGGAAGTTGCTTTTATCATCGTTTAAAGGAACCCATCTTTCATCTACCCAAAAAAAGTAGACTTTATTCCATTCTATCTGTTCTTTATATTCCGGTGTTGCCAGTAATTTGAAAATGGCTTTAGGTGAAGAACCTCCACTTAACGCCACAACAAAACGGTCTTTTTTCTGAATAGATTTTTTTGAAAGGTCAACAAATGCATCTGCAGCCTTTTTGTACAGTTTTTCCAGATCGTCAAATACTGTAATATTCATTTTTTTGTCTGTTTAAATTTATATTGTTTTATACCCAGCTATGCCCTTGTCTTTCCACCAAAGCATTAACGTCTTCCGGCCCCCAGCTTCCTGCTTTATAATTCGGGAAAGATAAATCTTTATTGTTTTCCCAGGCTTCCTGGATAGTTGTGACAACATCCCAGGCTTCTTCCACCTGATCGGAACGCATAAATAAAGTAAGATCTCCTAAAAGAGCATCCTGTAACAAGGTTTCATAAGCTTCCGGAGTATCTTCTTTACAGGCAAAATTATCAAAAATCATTTCTGCAGGTTTCAAATCCAGTGTCAGTCCAGGTTTTTTGGTCATGAACTGCAGCCTGATATCCATCATGGGCTGAATATTAATAATAAGCCTGTTTGCTGATAAATGATGCGGACTGTCTGAGAACGTTGAATGAGGAAGCGGTTTAAACTGGATGGTAATGTAAGAGTGCTTTTCTTTCATTTTCTTTCCGGTACGGACATAGAAAGGAACATCCTGCCATCTTTCGTTATCCAGATAAAATTTTATGGCTGCAAAAGTCTCTGTATTGGAATCCGAAGCAATTCCATCTTCCTGGCGGTAGCCTTTCACTTCCACTCCGTTTATGATTCCTTTGGCATACTGACCTCTTACCGCATAATGATCAACCTGATCGGAAGATATTCTACGGATAGATTTCAGAACATCAACTTTCCGGTCTCTGATTTCACCAGACTGCAATGAAGCCGGTGGTTCCATAGCCACCATACAGAGAATCTGCAACAGGTGGTTCTGAATCATATCCCTTAATGCTCCTGTCTGTTCATAGAAAGCTCCTCTTGTCTCTACCCCAACTTCTTCCGCTACTGTAATCTGTACAGATTCTATGTATTTATGATCCCATAACGGTTCAAAAATTGAGTTTCCAAACCTGAATGCTAATATATTCTGGACTGTTTCTTTCCCCAGATAGTGGTCGATACGATAAATCTGTTCTTCTTCAAAAGTTTTAGCCAAAAGACTATTCAATTCAATGGCTGACTGTTTATTATGACCAAAAGGTTTTTCAATAATAATTCGATCTCTTTTCGGATCAGAAGCCAATGATGTCGTTTTGATATGATTGGATATCGTGGTAATAAAATTAGGTCCGATGGATAAGTAAAATAACCTGTTTGCTCTTATCCCATACACGGAATCAAAATCCTGCAATTTTTGCTGTAAATTCTGATAAGAACTTTCTTCATCCAGCTGATGCTGAAAGTAAGTAATATGAGCCTGAAAACCTGCCCAGTCTTCAGAAGTTACTTTTTTTCTTGAGAAACTTTCAAGGTTTTCTCTGATATAATTTCTGAATTTTTCGTTGGTATTTTCTGCCCTTCCCAATGCTACAATATTAAAGCCTTTGGGCATTCTGCCATCGATATATAAGTTATAAAATGCCGGAAAAAGTTTTCTTTTTGCCAGATCTCCTGTAGCACCAAAAATAACGATAGTTGTTGGCTGCAAGATTCTATTTTGATTCATTTCTTCCGAATTTTTAATTGTTTGCACTTTGCCAAGAAGTATGGAAAACTCCCTCTCTGTCAATACGCTGATACGTATGAGCTCCGAAATAATCACGCTGAGCCTGGATCAGATTCACAGGAAGAGATTCTGTAGTATAGGCATCAAAATATCCCAAAGCCGTCTGGATTCCCAAACTTGAGATTCCGTTGGCAACGGCATATCCTGCTGTTTTTCTTAAAGCTTTGATTTTTGATTTTACCAGTTCTGAAATTTCTTTATCAAGCAGAATATTAGAAAGGTTAGGGTTTTGGGTATAAGCAGAATAGAATTTCTCCAGCAAAACTGAACGGATAATACATCCTCCTCTCCAGATTTTCACAACATCTTTCAATGGAATTTCAAAGCCGTATTCTTCAGATGCTTTTACCAGTAAAGATAAACCTTGTGCATAGCTGATTAAGGTAGAAAGGAAAAGCGCATCGCCTACTTCCTTAATGAATAATTCTGTATTTTCCGGCTTTGTAATTTCGTTATCGGCATATATTTTTGAAGCCTGAACTCTTTCGGTTTTATAGGCAGATAAAATTCTTGAAGTTACAGCAATATCAATAGTAGGAATAGAAACTCCTATTTCCATAGCCTGCTCAGAAGTCCATTTCCCTGTTCCTTTCGCTCCTGCCTTATCTAAAATCTGATCTACAAGATAGCTATCTGTTAATGAGTCTTTTTGGGTAAAGATATCTCTGGTGATTTCAATAAGGAATGAGTTCATTTCACCATTATTCCATTCTTTGAAAACCTGATGGAGCTGTTCGTTATTTAGACCTGCTCCTCTTTTAAGAAGATCATAGGCTTCACTGATCAGCTGCATAATTGCATATTCAATACCGTTATGTACCATTTTCACATAGTTTCCGGCAGATCCTTTTCCCATGTATGCTGTACATGCTTCGTTATCTACTTTTGCAGCAATAGCTTCCAGCATTGGTTTCAGAAGTTTGAAGGCTTCCGGATCACCTCCCGGCATTATACTTGGTCCTTTTCTGGCCCCTTTTTCACCTCCTGACACTCCCATTCCCATAAAATGCAGTTTTTTGGATGCCAGATCAGCCACACGTCTGTTGGTATCTTCAAAATAAGAATTCCCTGCATCAATCACGATATCACCTTCACTTAAAAGTGGGGTAATATTTTCCAGCACAGCATCTACAGGTTTTCCTGCAGGAACCATAAGAATAATTTTTCTTGGAACTTCCAGTGCGGATACGAAATCTTCTAAAGAGCCTGTACCTTTTACCTTCATTTCTGAAGCAGCTCCGCCTTCTAATTCTTTCACTTTTTCCTGATCAAGGTCGAATCCTGCGATTGAAAACCCGTTGTCAGCAATATTATAAAGCAGATTCCGCCCCATTACTCCAAGGCCAACCATCCCATAACTATATCTTTCCATTATATTGGTATTAATATGAATTTTGTTATACAGACAATAAAATTACGGAAATGCCTATTATGAAAAAAATAAAAGGAAATAAAAAGTTGAGAGCACTTTTGTTTTTCTCTCATTTATAAGGCCCTAATATTCACATTTTCACATGATTTTGTGTTTACAGAATAAAATTCGATCATTAATATGGGAATGATCTATTAAAACAGTCTGTTTTTTGGCATAATTAAACTTATATTTGCCAAAATTTATAAAGTAATGAACTATAAACTTGAACTCAACACTCAGGAGCCTAATTCTAAAATCGTTTTTAATAATATCATATTTGATTCGTTCAAGATTAATATAGTTGAAAGATATATCGGGTCAATGAAGGCTCGTCCTACATTATGCGAGGTTTTATTTAAAGTAAGAACTTTAGATAATGTCATTATCAACAGAAAAGACGGTAATATAAGAGTAAAGATAAAGGGTGATGATTTTGAAACATATCAGAAATTATCCAGAGACCTGAACTCTTATGAATACAAAAACAAACTGATTAACAGAAAAGAGGTGGAACAGAATTATGTTCATTTCATCCTGAGTTTAGTAATTACAAATTATCAGCTTAATTAAGCTGTTCCGGGCATTCTCCTTCTATCATTTTGCAGAAGGAGAATGTTCAGAAAACAATACACAGAAAGCAACCGGTTTTTAATTAAAAACGGCAAGTTATACTGAGCGTTCTATTTTGATTCTCAGCCATTTCGAGCTGGAAACATTTAAAAAAGTATAGTTTAAATCAAATTATTCGTTATTACGTAGGATATTGCCTCGATGATATTCTTCACTCCAATTCTCTCAAACAATTTGCTTCTGTGAAACTTTATGGTACTTGGTGACACAAACAATTGTTCTGCAATTTCTTCTATTTTTAATCCTTGAAGATAAAGCCGTATTATTTCTATTTCCCTTAATTTTAGGGCAACTTTAGATTCTTCTGTCCATTTTCCAGTGAAGAGATTATACTTCCAATAGGTTTCTGAGGTATTAGAAACGATCCTGATATTTCCCGCAGACCGGTTAAGAGAATAGGACACTACACAGACTATTTTGGAAATTTCTCCATCATCAAAGAGTTCTATAGGTGTAATCTTATGATTGACAAGCACATCTACACTGTTGGCATATTTAAGATGAAAATCATAGGTAATGGTATGTACTTTTTTTTCTTCAGGTGAAAGACATTCAAAAAACTTTAATCCGTTGGTACTTACTTTCTTTAATATGTCAAGATCTGCCTTCTTGGTGTATTTACGAAAAAAATTATAACCCATCTTTTCAACTTCAGCAGCACTTAAACCAGAAAAAAGAAGAGGATTCTCAGAAATAAACTCTAATTTTCTTGTTTTAAGATCTGCAATATAAACACAGCCCAGACTGGTTTCCGATACCGCTTTTAGTACATTAAGATACTTCTCTGATGCCTTTCCGGCATGTAATGAATTATTTTTATCACTCATATTTTTGACATGATAATAAGATATAAAACTTTTTTATTAGGTGACTTTTGCAAACATATTCATAATTAAGCTAAATAAAAAATCTATCAAAACTTAATTATAATTAAACTAAAAACTATAAATCATTTATTTTGATAATAAAAAAATCTATACAACTTCATTTTATTACATTTTCAATACCCATAAAATTACATTTTCACACTTGTAGGGAGATAAAAAAAGAGAAAGAATGGAAGAAAAATATTTATATAAATCATTATTTTTAAATGAAACTTGTATTTTTCTGTTTTGAAAGTATTTTGGGAAGATCAGTTTCTTATTAATTCATCAATCTTTGATTTAAAACTATACAAAAGTATAGTCATATTAAGTTTTTATTAAATTATTTTTACCCAAGTCACAATCATAAAAACTAAACTAAGAAAACTATATAAAAATGAAAGAAATCAAAACACATTAAAAAATACAACAACCCATGCAGTAAAGTGAGTGATTTTTATAAAAAAATATAAAAAGACCACCAACTCTGCAGCTGCCATTATTCCCACCTACTTAGACCCTACTACTTTTCTGTTTATCCGTTGATCACTTTTTATAAAAAGAGGTGATAAGGAAACATGATAATACACTTTAAACCAATTATTGTCTCTGTGATTGAAAAACTGAGGATTTTTCTATTGATTTCTGAACCAAATCTATAGAAGAATTCCCCATTTCTTTCGAAGAAAAACTTAAGTAAATTGAATAACAGACTCTAACTTAAAATGAAACTATATGAGAAAAATTCTACCCATTATCTTATTTTTAATGACTTTTGCACATGCCCGGGGGCAAACCTGTGCACCAGTTCCAGTGCCGTTCTTACAGTCATTCAGTAGTGGAGCACTTCCCACATGCTGGATCAGCCAAAACCCCTCTTCCACTTCTACAAACGCTAATGTTAAGTGGAAATTTTCCGGATCAGCCGGATATGGAGCCACCGGAAACGGAGGGAAACCTGCCGGAACTTTTGCATGGGTTGATGCATCTTCACCTTATGCAGGTGAACACACAGTTGAACTGATAAGCCCTCAGATCAACTTAGCGGGGTTAACCAATCCTTATATCAAATTTGAATGGTTTAAAGACCATTTAACCGGACTCAACGGTACAATACCTGCTGCCGACAACAATCAGCTAAAACTTGCTGTAAATAACGGCTCCGGATGGATACAGGTCTGGTCTGGTGATACCAATTCTCCTGAATGGAGAACAGTTGGTGTTCCTCTGGCAGCAAGCTATGTGGGTGCAACCATTCAATTAAAATTTACCGTTGATAAGGATGTAGCAGGAAATGGTGATTTTTATGATGATGTATTATTAGATGAAGTTCAGGTAATACAAGCTCCTACATGTTTTGAACCTGTTACTCTGCCTGTATCTAATATTGCACCTACTTCTGCAACACTGAACTGGGCTGCTCCCCTTGCTCCTGCACCAGCTCCGGCCAATGGCTATGAATATTATTACAGTACAAACAGTACTCCTCCTGCAGCTGCAACACCAGGCACACCCAATCCCGGAACAAGTGCTAACATCAGCTCTCTGACTTCGGGTGCTACCTATTACTGGTGGATAAGATCTGTCTGTTCTGCAACGGATAAATCACCATGGGTTGCAGGCGCTCCTTTTACTCCAGGGCAGATTGGAGGAGGTACGGCTACTCATGCTTTTTTACCTGTATATTCCTGTTCAGGATTTAATTATTCCCAACAGATTTATTTGGCTTCAGAGATTGGAGCCGCAGTAGGAACCAATAATTATATAACAGCCATCAGGTTTTTTGTTTCCACAACTGCAGCAACCCAAGCTAATTACAATCAATGGGTAGTGTATATGGGGAATACTTCACAAACAGATTTTGCAACCACTTCAAGCTGGATCTCTACCCCATCTTTAACACAGGTATATTCTGGCACTTTACCGGCAATGGTAGCTGGGACATGGGTTGAAATTCCTCTAAGCACACCATTCTTATGGGATGGTGTAAGCAATGTAGTGATAGGTGTTGATGAAAATTCAACAGGAACATCATGTACCGCCAACTGGGGAAGTTATTCTGCAGGAAATAACCGTGGGATGATTTATTATAATTCAACGACCAATCCGGATCCGGCAAATCTTCCAACTGCAACAAGCAGATATGCTGTATTACCGAGGTTACAATTGACAGGAACAACGTTACCAAGTTGTACCAACACTCCTCCAGCCAATATTGCAGTAAATAATATTACAGCAACTTCAGCCAATGTTACCTGGACTGCCACAGCCAATGCCACATATGTTGTAAGATACAGAATACCTCCTTCCCTTACGTGGCAAACAATCAATGTAACAACTCCTTTTACTAATAGTGTAACGCTTACCTCTTTAACTGAACAGACCCAATACGAGGTAGAGATTGCAACCATTTGTGGAACGCAAGGGACATTTTCTGCTCCTGTAGGTTTTACAACACCTGCACTGACTTACTGTAATGGAGCAACGGCAACAGTTACGAACGGTTATATCAACAATATCACCATGATTGGTACGAATGTACCTTTAACCAGTAATAACTCAGGGCCAACAACGTATACGGATTATTCTACAGATCCTACAAAGACCATTACACTCCTGAGAAATTCAGTTAATAATACACTGTCTGTAGGAAGGTCAATTATATCAGGAACTTATTCTACCAATGCATGGATAGATTTTAACGGGGATGGTATTTTTGATAATAATCCGGCAACGAGTCCCGGAGGAGAAAGAATCATGAATCTTGGCTATTCAAGCACCACTCCCGTTAATGCTACATTTGATGTTCCTGCCAATGCCTATCTGGGAACAAGTAAAGTAAAAATGCGTGTTATTGTATATTCTCTCACTCCAGCCAATGCCTGCGGACCTTTCACCAGCAATGGAGAAGTGGAAGATTATTATGTAAAATTTATAGATTTACAGCCTTGTACTACAGCTGCTCCTACTACTATTGCGGTGAATAACCTTACTCATAATTCTGCCTATGTATCATGGATTCCTACTGCTAATGCTACTTATATTATCAGATGGAGACAAGGAAGTACAGGAGCATGGCTTCCATCTGCAACAGGACAGACACTTCCGGCAGGACAAAGCTTTTATACCATAACAGGACTCACCGAGCAAACCGGATACCAGGTGCAAATTGCAACCATCTGTAATGGAAACCAGGGAGTTTTTTCTCCAAGCGTAAGTTTTACAACTCCACCGTTAACGTATTGCAGTATGACCGGAACAGGAATTAACGATTACATTTCAAATGTGAAAGTTACCCCTGTCAACTTCCCGGTAATGGATAACCCATCAGTTCAAACAAATTATATCAGTTACACATCTGCTGCTACCCTTATTAATCTTGAAATCGGTTCTCAGGGAAATCAACTGTCAGTTTCTAAAGAATGGGCAGGAACTCAATATGCCGATGCTGTCAATGCATGGATCGATTGGAACAGAGATGGAGTTTTCACAGATGCTGAAAAAATAATGACGTCTGCTGCCAGCACCACCACTCCAATAACAGCAACTTTTGATGTTCCTTCAACAGGAGTTTATACAGGATCTTTAACAACAACGATGAGAGTGGTAATGAAACGAACCAGTGCTCCTGTAATGTGTGCAGATGCAGCCAATGGTGAAGTAGAAGATTATGCGGTAAGATTAAGACCATGCAGTAATGCAACACCCGGAAATCCCGTACTCACCAATATTACCCATAACTCTGTAAATATCAACTGGACAACTGCTACTAATAATAATGCTTTTATTTTAGAATACAGACCTGTTACAAACCCTGTTTCTGCATGGGTTCCTTTAAACCTTTCTGTTTTAGGAGGGAATCCACCTGTAACAATCAACGCTTTAACTCCTGCTACGACTTATGAGGTAAGAATTGCAGCGGTTTGTGGCGGTACAGGAATCGGAGTTTACACGCCTATTAAAACATTTACAACGAGATGTGATCCTACTCCACCATTTGTAACGATAAGTAATGTAACGTCAAACTCAGCTTTGATCACCTGGAATCCGGTTGTTCCAAGTGCCTCTTATATTTTAAGATGGCGTGAAGTAGGTACCGGCCCATGGAATACACCAACGATCCCTCAACCACCTGCAAATTCATACACGATTCAAAATCTTGATTCATTTAAAACGTATGAAGTACAGGTTGCCAATATCTGTAATGGAGAAACAACAGCCAATCCGTGGTCTAATCCAAAAGTATTTACCACAGAAAGAATATGTGAAATTCCTCCTCCGGGGCTTATGATCACTCAGATTATGCCAACAACGGCAGAGGTTGTATGGGATCCTTTTCCGGGAGCCACTTATATACTGAAGTACAGAAAAGTAGGTATTCCGAGCTGGACAGAGGTTGTAGTTCCTACAAATACTTACACCATTACTGGCTTGCTGGAGCTCACTAAATACGAAATGCAGGTAGCCAATATCTGTAACGGAGTACCGGGAAATTTTACAAAACTGTATTATTTTACAACTCCAACCGTCATCTACTGCCCGATGTCAGCAGCCAATTCTACAACAGAATTTATTTCAAAGGTTAATGTAAAACCTAATGGCAATAAGGAAATGATTAATGAATCTCTTGCCTCTACGTATTCAAATTTCACAGGAAATCCTTTAAAGTTTATTGATTTAATTCAAGGATCAAAAGGTAATCAGATTACCATTGATAAAACGTTAAGTTCAGGAACTAACGCTGGTGTTGCAGTCTGGATCGATTTCAACAGAAACGGAGAATTTGACATCAATGAAAGAATTCTGGCAGACGGACCTAATGGAACCCCAACAGCAAGTACAACTTTCTCTGTTCCTGACAATGCCTTCATAAGTATGACAGATTATAAATATGTTGTGATGAGAGTCGCTTTACAGAAGGACGGTATTCCTGTGAACTGTACGAATTTCAAAGAAGGTGAGGTGGAAGATTATACGGTCAGAATATCTAAACAACCTGTACCAAACTCTCTAAATCAGGCAGATATCCACATTTATCCCAACCCGGTAAGTTCAGTATTGTATGTAAAAAACATAAGCTTCAAAGCTCAATATAAAATTTACAGTGCTGCCGGAAGATTGATATCAAGTGGAATCATTCTGAACAATGCCATTGATGTGAGCAATCTTATCCACGGGATGTATATGATCGAGATAGAAGATGGAGGAATAACCGTTCAGAAGAAGTTTATTAAAGAATCCTAATCTCTTTTGTCAATGAAATTTCAATTTTTAGAATCAAAATTCTGTAATTCATGAAAAACATTATATTTAGTTTATTATTTATCCTAATGAGCATTCCTATTTCGGCTCAAAGGGATACAGACCATTGGTTTGCACCTTATTACGCCTCCACAAGTTATACGCAGGCATTATATCTGTCTACCGACTCTGCCACCCCTTTTGTTGTTACAATTAATAATAACAATACTCCGATTGGCACTGTCACAATCAGCAAAAATGCTCCGCAAACCTTTGTTGTACCCATATCTGCTATCGCCGCCAATGTTACATCAGACGCTTATAGTGTTATCACTAAAGGGTTACATGTACAAGGGACAAAGCCGTTCTACTGTTCATTAAGAATAGTAAGCAATACTACACACGCCGAAATTATAACCAGTAAAGGGAAAGCCGGGATTGGTAAAGAGTTTTACGTGGCCGGAACTCCTACAACCTCATCACTTACCGGATATAATTTCACAGCAGGAATACTGGCTACAGAAAACAATACTTTAGTAACTGCTACATGGAGTGGAAACGTGACGTTCTTTGGAGCAGCACCAGCTACCAATACACAGACTATTACTCTTAATAAAGGACAGTCTTTTATTTTTGCAGGAGGTCCTGGAACGGGAGGTCAAAACCAGTCTGCTTTTATTGGAGCCAAAATTGTTTCCGACAAACCCATTACGCTTACCAATGGAAATGTCAATGGAAATTTTGGAAATAATACAAGTTCCGGATCTGATGCCATCCTTGATCAATCTGTACCAACAGAAAGGCTTGGAAGTACTTTTGCCATGGTAAGAACCAGATCTTCCTCTGATGATCTGGAAGGAGGTATCATTATTGGAACGGAAGACCATACCCAGATATTCATTAATGGTTCTACTACACCTATCGCAACGATCAACAGTGGTGATTTTTACAGGATCACAGGAAACAATTATGTTCAGCAGGGAAATTCCGGACATTTTAATATGTTTATAACGACTTCAAAAAATGTTTATCTGTATCAATTGGTTTCAGTAAATAACAGCAGTGCTACCTGTGGTTACAACTACATCCCACCATTAAACTGTTTTTTACCCAGAAAAATTGATGAAATCGGAAAGATCAATGAAATGCCAACCGGCACAGGTACCACAAGTACTGTTCCGAACGGAACTGTAGTAAAACTGAATATTTTAACTGAAGCGGGAGCCAATGTAACCGTAAACGGAGTTCCGCCACTCGCTTCAGAAGGTCCTTTTCCCTTAACAGGTAATAACAGCTGGGTAACGTATGCCATCCCTTCTATCACCGGAAATGTAACGGTTATTTCGGATAAAGCTGTAACTGCAGGGATTAATGGAGGATACAGCACGTCCGGATATGGAGGATATTTTGCAGGGTTCTCTTCTATTCCATTAATTGCAAAACAGACAGGAGAATGTATTCCTGGTATTGTTTTGGAAGTGGATGACAGCTATGATAGCTATCAGTGGTATTTGAATGGCAATCCTATTACAGGAGCCAATGCAAATACTTACACCCCTCTGGTTTCCGGAAATTATACCGTAAAAATAGCAGTAGGATCTTGTACTCCGGCCATCACCCCGGTTTACAAAGTGTTTACATGTCTTGAAGAGTCTACTAAAGCAATGACTGTCTGCGAAGGCTATCAGGCTATAGTCCCTCAGTTTACCAATTCAACTCAAAGTTATGTTTCGAGTACAGTAACTATTATTACACCTCCGGCAAACGGTACCGCAACCATTGATCCGGCGGGAGTAATTACTTATGTTCCTAATTTCGGCTATATGGGTACAGACACTATTGTTTATAAGTTTTGTGGAAACAATCCTGATTTTACAGATTGTGAACAGGTAACCTTAACCTTAACGGTTTCTGAAAGCCCTATCGTTAAAGATGCTGCTCTAACATCTTGTTTTGAACCATCTAATCCTGTACTGGGTGTATTCAACTTAACCTCAGCAGGAGTAAACGTACAACCTGGAACTATTAAACAATATTATCCTTCTCCTGCTGATGCCCATAACGGAACCAATGAAATTCTGACTCCAGCTAATTATCCAGCACCAGACGGAGTGGTTTATATTAAGGTAAGCAATGCCAACGGATGTTACAGAATTGCCGAAGTAACGCTTACCGTTATCCCTCCTACCTATTCAGAGGTACTAAAGGATAAAATTATCTGTATGGAAAATACCACCACACTGGATGCCGGCCCCGGATATACGTCTTATCTATGGAGTACGGGAGCAACAACACCATCCATCAGCAATGTGGGAGTGGGAACTTATTGGGTAGATCTGAAAACGAGAGAATGTACGACAAGACAAACCGTAAAGGTTTATCCATCAGAAAATCCTGTAATTTCAGATATTAACATCAGCAATAATACGGTTACCCTGACTGCCATTGGAGGAACAACACCTTATCAGTATTCGATGGATAATATCAACTGGCAGAATGAAAATGTATTTACCAATGTTCCGCGTGGCAGCAATACTTTTTATGTAAAAGATGCTTATAACTGTACTCCTGTAGAGGTAGAAATTACAGTTCCCAATCTTATTAATATCATTACGCCTAATGGTGATGGAATAAATGATGTACTGGATTATTCTGCTTTGGCCGGGAAACCTAATTTCACATTCAGTATTTATGACCGATATGGAAGCAAGATCCACGAAGGAAGCAAATTAAACGGATATCAATGGGATGGCAGCATTGGCGGCAAGAAAGTATCTACCGGCAACTACTGGTTTGATATGGGCTGGAATGAGACCAACAAAAAACAGACTCCGATAAAATATACGGGATGGATCATGGTAAAAAACAGAAATTAATTAAACATTTAAATATCAATTTTAATTATGAAAAAGCTATTATATATATTTCTCGTGTTCTTTTCAGGTATGCTCATCGCACAGAAAAACACCCATGTAAAGTTTGCTGTTTACAATAACACCATCGGAACTGCCAGTATGTTTGATCTTTATAAGGACAGTATTGAAAAGGTACACGTTTTTAAAACCAAAGCCAGTTTACCTCCTCATTTAAAGAAGTTTGACTATCTGGCTGATAACGGCCTAATAGAAATAAAATTTAAAAAAATGCCGGCTATCCAGATAGTTTATCTCTGGAAATGCTGAATGAGCAGAACAATCTGCCCAAAGACAGACCTGTATTTATTGAAGGATATCAGTTTAATGATACCACTACCTTAGTTTATAATGAAATGATTGACAACATTGAACTTATAGATTCCAACGGACAGAAAAACATCCATATTTCAACTATAAGAAATTAATTACTGATATCAATCGGAAGTTAATTTAAAAGCAGAGACTATTTCGAAATGAAATAGTCTCTGTTGCTTTTCACAATATTCTTAATCTTTATTTCAATAGTTTTGAAAACCATATATAAATGTCCATATCACCGGGGATATTCAGTTTTCCTTAGATTGTATTTCTTGGTCTGCACGGTTCTTACTGAGGTGTGGGTATATTCAGCAATATCTTAATTACAATATGAATACTATCCTTCTACCACACCACTGAAACCACCTACGTATCACATACACAACATAGCAAAAGCGCAAACAAAAACCATTTAAATTACAGAATTACCAATTACTTTTGTCCGAAAATTATTCTATGCTTTTATATAAAGTAGAAAATTGATCAAAGTTTAAAAGATAGCCCATTATAAAATCTTATCACATAACCCCTAAAAACCCCATACATAATATGAAAAATTTATTGTCGGTTTAGGTTATTGATGCTTCCGGAAAAACAGTTAAAACGATTGAACAGTCTTCATCTCAGTTGTATCTGAATGATTTAAAAACGGGATTATATCTTGTTACTTTAAAAATGATAAACGGAATTACAAAAACGATTAAAACAATTAAGAAATAGCACTTTTTTCAGAATCAGAAAATAGTTTTTAATATTTAGGATATCTTCTGCCTGCAGGTTTGTGTTATTTTCTGCAGGTATTTTTAAACGAAACGTTCAAAACATATTTTACTTGCACAGAGGCTATTTCATTAATGAGATAGCTTCTGTTTTTTATGACTATTTAAAGGTTTATTTCAGCAATTTGGAAAACCATACATAGATATCCATATCACCGGGAATATTCAGTTTTTTCCTTAGATTATATTTTTTGGTCTGTACGGTTCTCACTGAAGTAAAAGTATATTCAGCAATTTCTTTAGTAGAAAAATTCAGATAGATGTAGGCACAGAATCTTATTTCTGATATTTTTAAAGGAAAAACTTTCAGCAATTCTTCTGAAAAGTGCGGATAATACTCATTGAAACGGGTTAAAAATTCAGGATTATTTTCTTTGGCAAGCTGTATAAGTTCTTTAAAAGCACTTTCATCTACAGATGGCTGATGAGGGATATCAATTTTATCCAGATTTTTACTTTTGTGCTTTCTATAATAATACAGGAAAAGAAATATAAAAAGAAGACATGCGGCAATACTCAACGACAGGATGAAGAAAAGTTTTTTTGTTTCCTTCTTTCTATTGCTATTTTCCAATTCATTCTGTTTATCTACAGCATCATTCAATGTTTGTTTTTGTCTGCTGTTTGAAGACTCTATATCCAACAGCCAATTCGCATAATAAGCGATACTATCTTTCTGTCCTGTGCTTTCATACAGGTTCTTCAACTCCATTGCGACCGACTTTTGATAATTCTCGCTTTTATAATAATTATCAGCAATATTTTTACAGATCCATAAATGATGCTGGGCTTCAGGAATTTTATTAAGAGATTTAAAGTACCTGGAAGCATAATACGAGGTAATGTATTGTATCCCTATTTCATTGATCTTTTTCCCATTCTGGATGGCTTCCTCAATATATATTCTTGCAGAATCAGGTTTGTTGAGCTCAAGATACATTCCGCCAAGATACGGTGAGGTTTTATAACTGTTGCTCAATCTGTTCTTGTCTATCCTATAGAGATTATTTTTGTTTTCCCTGTAAATTTTAGAATACTTATATGCTGTTTTATAATGTTTTAATGCTAATTCTTTTTTATTAATTTCATTGTATATTCCTGCGTACTGCCAGTTAATCAGATAAATAAAATAAGCATTATCGGTTTCGTTCACTTTATGATATATTTCGTCCAATTGTTTCAGAGAAGTCATTCTTTCTCCTAATTTCTGGTATAGCAGTGACCTTTGAAGATGGAGATAAAATATAACCTCAAAATCTGTATCTGAATTGATAAGGTTTTCTTTTTCCACTTTATCAGTATAATAAAAAGACCTTTTCATATCACTGTTCCGGTTGTAGATATTGGCAATTTTAAGATACCCTAATGCAACACAATCATTATAAGAATTTTTCTTACACACCTTAATAAGACTGTCAATCTTCTCAATTTCCTTTGATCCGGCAGTAGAAAATTCGATATCAAACAGCACATTCTTTAATTCTTCTTCTGTATGCTGTGAATAGAAAAAGGAAGAAATAAAAAAGAATAAAACAGTCAGTTTTTTCATCATAATATGATCAGAATTAAAATACAATATTATACTACACTATTACTATATAATAAAAAATACATACGTATTACATACACAATGTATGAAAATCTCAAAATATCATTGTTTGTAATACAAAATTAGCAATTACTTTTGAATACCCGAATATTATATTCATTCTTCGCAATACCACTATTTAAATACCTAATTTTTAAAATGAGAAAAACTCTATTATCATTATTTTTGATATCAGGCTTCTGTCTTTCCAATGCCCAAAGATGGGAAACCTCTTCACAAAAAGTGTCTGAGATCAGAAGAGAGGTAAAAATCAAGTATGCTTACAAAACTGATATTAATGCGTTAATACAGTTATTAAAAAACGCTGAGGAGACCGGCGCCAATGCAAGAGCAGTAACGATTCAATTACCAACGGCAGAAGGAACCATAGAAAAGTTTGCGGTGTACAGCAATCCTGTGATGGAAAAATCCTTGGCTGAAAAATATGGATTAGGATCTTATGTAGGAGTGGGAATTGATGACCCCTCAAAATATGTAAGATTCAGTACATCCCCTACAGAAATACAGTCAATGATTATTAAAGACGGTATCTTCCAGTTTATAGAACCTGTCACAACAGATAAAAAAACCTATGGAGTATTCTATAAAACCGAAAGAACAGAGTCTGAGCATGGCTTTAGCTGCAGTATGGAAGGCAAAAAGGAACTGGACATCAAATCTTTAAAAAATTCCGGAAAAAATAAACTTGCCGGAATCAATATTACCGGAAGACCTGCCGCATCTATGTACAGAACCTACAGGCTTGCCTTGTCTGCAACGGGTGAATATACTACTCATTTCGGAGGGATGGCAGGAGCTGTTGCCCAGATGAATGCTACTATGACTCGTGTCAATGGTGTTTTTGAAAAAGAATTCGCAATCCATCTTACCATACAGAATTTCCCCAATATCATCTATGCCAATCCGGCCAATGATCCATACACCAATGATTTGAACGGGCAGCTTCAACAAACCTTAACTGCTCAGGTAGGCAATGCCAATTATGATATAGGACATGTCTTTAATGCCGCCGGAGGAAATGGAAATGCAGGATGCATAGGATGTATATGTACCAACCCTACCGCAGCAGAACCGTTAGGTAAAGGTTCTGCGTTTACACAAAATCAGAATCCTGTGGGAGACACCTTTGATATTGATTATGTAGCTCATGAAATGGGACATCAGCTTGGAGGTAATCATACATTTTCTACAGTTACTGAAAGCTCAGATGTCAATATAGAACCGGGAGGAGGAACAACCATTATGGCCTATGCAGGGATCACAGCCAATAATGTTCAGATGAACAGTGATGCCTATTTCCACTATTCGTCCATCAATCAAATCCTTAACAACCTTGAAGGTAAAGTTGGGTGCGGCGTAGCTGAAAATATTGCCAATAATGCACCAGCTATTACCCCGCTGATTTCCTATACTATTCCCAAAGGTACAGCCTATTACCTGGATGCCAATGCAGTAGACGCCAACGGGGATCAGTTTACCTATAACTGGGAACAGTATGACAGCGTGGGCTCTACAAGCTCAATCTCAGGAGACAGCGGCTGGGGATTCAATCCTGAAGGTTCACTTACCCGTTCTTTTCCTGCAGTGGCTTCGGGAAGAAGATATTTCCCTAGCCTGCCTGTTGTAATGAGTGGTAAACTGACGAATAAAGACACATGGGAAACAGTTTCATACATTCCCAGAGTATTACATTACGCGGTAACAGTACGTGATAATAACCCGAACAGACCTTTAACGATTTCTGCAGAAAATACAGTAACCGTTGGAAATGACGGACCTTTCAAATTCAAAGGATTAACTCCTTCTACTACGTTGTATAATAATGCTTCCAATACCATTTCCTGGGATGTTGCCAATACCAACCTTGCTCCCTATAATGCTGCCAATGTAAAGATTGAATATACAACCGATCTGGTTAACGGATCAGCATGGACAGAACTGGTGGCTTCAACGCCTAATGACGGAAGTTTTGAAATACAGATGCCTGCTGCGCTTCAGGGAAATATTAAACTGCGAATTTCAGCAGTAGGAAATATATTTTATGCCGTTTCTCCTACAGTGACCGTAGGAAATGCTCCCGCTTCTTTAAATAATCCACCAACGGGACTTACCGCGTTCGATAATGATATATTAAAAACCTCAGCAACTGTTTCATGGAACCATGTACCGGGAGCAACCTATTCCGTGAATTACAGGAAAGCAGGAACAGCAAACTGGTCCAATGCTGCCAGCCCGGTTAGTTCTGTGCTATTAAATAATCTTGAAGATGAGACCTCTTATGAAGTTCGTGTAGCCACTGTGATTAATAATGTTCCCGGAGCATTTTCTCCTGTGTATAATTTTAAAACAAAAGGATTGCGCACCGGATATGATTACTGCCTGATGACTACAGGAGGAAACACTACAATCAGTCCGTATTTCAGTGGAATATTAAGAGTGACTTTAGCCAATGTGGATTTAGCTGGAAATGGGACAACCGTTCAGCACGCTTATAAAGATTATTCGGAAGACCCTGCCAAACTGATTCAGCTTACTCAGGGTGCGCAATATAATATGAACTATATTGTGTATGCTAACCGCGCCGGAGGAAACTATCAGGATTGGGTACAGGCATGGATTGATTACAACAGAAACGGAGTATTTGAAGCTTCAGAAAGAATTGGGATTAACGGCGCAGCTCCTGATGCCAATAAAAGACATCAGGGAAGTTTTGCATTTGCAGTTCCGGCCAATGCTTACAATGGTGACAAAACATTAAGAATGAGAGTAGCCAGCGGATTTTTCAATGCTTCAGCTGATGCATGTGCAAGTCCTTTCGTAGATGCCAATGGTGATATTATCTCTCATGGTTCGGTATGGGATTTTTCTGTAAAGATCAATGCAGCACTAGGAGTTAAGGAGTCCGTTCAGTCATCTTCTGATCTTGAAATCTACCCTAATCCTGCGGATACATTTGTAGAGGTAAAAAATCTGAAAGGTAAAGCTGATTACAAAATTTACAGTGCAGACGGAAGACTTGTTCAGGAAGGAAAACCGGACGGAAAAAGAATCAGTGTTGCCTCATTGATCAAAGGAGTGTATGTGATCACGATAAAAGATGATAAGGCGACTTATCATACAAAACTAATCAAGAAATAGTTGTAATAATTAGTGTACCGTGTACCTGTAGGTTATACGTGATGCCTGCAGGTACTTTTCTAAGTCAATTAAAAAAATAAACCCAGTCATTAACTCATAGTAAATCAAAATCTCTAACAAAGTAAATAAACTAACATTTTCATTTTAAACACCTTTTAATGCAGTACCTGCAGTATAGATTGGGTTTCCTGCAGGTACTTTTAAAAGGTTTAATAATTAAAAAACGGATAAAGAAAAGTATATAGCTCTATATTGATAAAAAAACATTTTTAATCATCGTTTGTGTTGTGTACCTGCATGATAAGTGGTTTTCTGCAGGTACCTTTTTTAAATAACTCTCAAAAAATACTCTATGATAAAAAAACTACTCTTTCTTATATGTACTGGTTTTTCAGTGTTATCATTCTGCCAGTCTGATGAGGTTCTGTTTATAGGAAACAGCGTCACCTATTTTAATGACATGCCTGAAATTTTTAAAAATATAGCGGCTTCAAAAGGGAAAAATCTATCTGTAACAACACATACTCCCGGAGGAACCGGATTTGTGAATCATGTAGATGATGTTTCATTGTATCAAAAGATAAGATCTAAAAACTATAAATACGTGATCATGCAGCCCGGAACTGCGGAATCTGCAGGTCATTCTTACCCTGTTTCTGTAACCGCTGAACGCGGCCGTAAAATCAGGGATTCTATTCGTAAATACAGTCCTTGTTCTAAGATTTTTCTGTATGAAATTCCCTATGGAGTTCCATCTGCCAATGAATACAACACCTATTTTGCTTTTCAGAAAAAAATTAAGGATTCCATTACGAAGATGTCTAACCTGATGCAGGTGGAAATGGTTCCTGCCGGAGAATCTGCAAGACATTACTACAATTCTTCCCAGGATCTGGCTCTTCACGGATCTTATAACGATATTCATCCTGGACCTAAAGGAAGTTATCTTGTGGCAGCCACTATGTATTCTGCAATTTTTCAGGATCATGTATTTCCATCCACTTTTTATAACGGAATGCCTCAAAATACGGCCGAAAACTTTCAGAATATTGCAGATCTTGTTTTTTTTAATAATCCGCCACAATGGAATAGTAATACGTTTCACCTTCATTCGGATTTTATAGCAGGAATTAACGGAACAACTGTAAATTTCACCAATCATTCCGCCAATTACACATCTGTATCATGGAACTTTGGCGATGGCATCACCGATTCTTCATTGAATCCTGTTCATCAATATACTGCCCCGGGAACTTATACAGTCTCACTTACGGTCAGCAAAAACTCCTGTGCAGAAACATTCAGCAAAACAATTACTATTGGGTCTTTGGGAACTGCGGATATGAATGTACAGCCTGAGCTTATATTTTACCCTAATCCTGTGAAAGATGTTGCCTATATCATAAGTAAGGAAAAGGTAAAAGAAATAATCATTTACAATAGTGAAGGAAGAAGGGTTTCCAGCATCTCAGGTACGGAAATCGCTGATCATAAGATAAATTTTTCACAGTATCAGAAAGGAATGTATATCGTAAACATCATTTTCCAAAACAATCAACAAAAAAACATCAAAATATTTAAGTAATAACTTTATGACAAACAATCTAAACAAAACTCTAATTTGCTTTTTAATTTCTAATGTAGTTCTGCTCAATGCCCAGCAAAAAGGCACTTCAGAGATCAAGGCAGGTTATGGTGTTCTTTCTTCCAACGAAATCGGCAAAGTCTTCACAGATATTATCATAGCACCATTTAGTGAAACGAAAACTACTGATGAAAAACATTCCGGAGCTCTTTTTATTGGTTACAATTATGCAGTTAAAGATAATTGGACCATCGGTACAGATCTTGTTTATGAAAGATATACAGCTTCTGTTAATAAACAAAACCTTACTGTAGCGGGCCAGAAGAATGATATATATACACTGGCTGTCAATAGTACTTATTCCTATATCTCGAAACCCAAGTTCAGAATGTATTCAGGGGTTGGTTTAGGATATACTTTTTCAAATGAAAAGCTTAGTCCTAATCAGTCAGATGTTCAAAGTGTATCTTCCAAAAGCAGTTCTTTCAACTTTCAGGTGATAGGAGCAGGTGTAAGAATAGGTGGAAAAATTGCAGGGTTTGCAGAATTAGGATTTGGATATAAAGGTATAATTAATTTAG
Organism: Chryseobacterium sp. PCH239; assembly: GCF_018924625.1. Taxonomy (NCBI): domain Bacteria; kingdom Pseudomonadati; phylum Bacteroidota; class Flavobacteriia; order Flavobacteriales; family Weeksellaceae; genus Chryseobacterium; species Chryseobacterium sp. PCH239. Next base: position 208,787 of record NZ_CP073027.1, on the reverse strand, counting down.
GGATCAGCTATCAGCTTTAATTGTTAATCTTATTCTGTTGTATCATCAGTAAAACAGAATAAGATTTTAACCTTGTATACCTTATTTCAAGTTAAAAACAAATAGTAAAGATAAATGTATGATAAATAGAAACAAAATGTCTTATCATAGAGGTTCTGGCTGTTTTATTGTTATTAACTGATAATTTTTTCAGAATTAAATCAAAGAAAATTTGCTTTTATGACCAATCGGTCATATATTTGCATCATTATTTACTATTATTATGGCAAAAGGGGAGGAAACCAGACAGTTCATTATAGAAAAAGCAGCACCTATTTTTAATACAAAAGGGATTGCGGCTACTTCTATGAGTGATATTATGGAGGCCACCAAGTTGTCCAAAGGCAGTATGTACGTTCATTTTGAAAATAAAGAAGTACTTGCCTGTGCCGCTGTTGAGCATAATATGCAAATGCTGACTGATCAACTTCAAAAAACTTTAAGCAGATTCAAAACTTCCAGGGAACAGTTATTCGCCTATATTGATTTTTTTAGTGATCCCAACCATCCACCTGTAGTTGGCGGGTGTCCCCTGCTAAACTTTGGAACAGAAGCTGACGATACCAATCCAGTCGTTAAAGGAAAAATAAACAATGGAATAAAACAGGGAGAAAAATTAATTTCCGGTATTATAGAAAAAGGAATTTCCAATAAAGAATTCAGAGCGGAATGGGATGCGGAAGGTTTTGCAACAGTTTTGTTTGCCATGCTTGAAGGTGGACACTTAATGTCAAGAATGGCTGGTAATAACGATAAAATGATAACTATCGTCAAAAATCTTAAAAAAATGATTGAAGAAAATACAGTGTAATTTTTTTTATCCAAAATATGACCGATCGGTCATTTACATATGAAATAATTCTTTTAAAAAATATAATCATAACAATTTAAAAAACAGAACAATGTCAAAAACAGTTTTAATTACAGGTGCATCAAAAGGTTTCGGAAAAGCATGGGCAGAAGCCTTTTTAGCCAAAGGATACAATGTAGCTGCAACAGCCAGAAATGTAGAAACGCTTGATGATTTAAAAGAAAAATATGGAGATTCCGTATTGCCTTTAACCTTAGATGTAGATAAAAGAGAGGAATCATTATCAGTAGTTCAGAAAGTACACCAACACTTCGGCAGCATTGATATTCTGATTAATAATGCAGGATATGCACTAACAGGTGCGGTGGAAGAAACCAACGAACAGGAAGCAAGAGCACAGTTTGAAACGAATTTCTTTGGAACTTTATGGCTTACACAGGCGGTGCTTCCCATTATGAGAGATCAGAAAAGTGGTCATATCATTCAGGTTTCTTCTATTTTAGGATTGGCTACTTTACCAACCATGGGACTTTATAATGCATCTAAGTTTGCACTGGAAGGATTAAGCGAAACTTTAGCAACAGAAGTAAAAGGCTTTGGAATTAATGTAACTTTGGTAGAACCTAATGGCTATGCTTCCAATATCTGGCATACAGGAATTAATACACAAAGTAATCCTGTTTACGATGGTGTTAAAAAGGCTTTCTCAGAATCTGAAACTTCTTTTGGTGACGTAGCAGCTACAGCTCCTGCATTGATAAAGTTAGCAGAAACTGAAAATCCTCCTTTGCGTTTATTGCTTGGAAAAGTAGCACTTCCTTTCGTAAAACAAAATTACGAACAGCGCTTAAGAGTATGGGAAGAATGGAATGATGTATCTGTAGAAGCTCACGGATAACATCGAAAAAAATGTTTTCACAAAATAAGCTCCGTTTTTATAGAAGAACTGAGCTTATTTTTTTATCCTTTTTGAGATCAATATCTCAGTCACTTTTCTTAGCATTACTTTTCATCTGCTTCATATTGTTTCCTGTTCACCATCTGCAATGTCTGTTTCACTGTGAAATATGACTACTTGAACACATTACTCGTTTCCCAGGCGTATCTCAGGGTATAATTTTGTCTCATCAAAAAGAAAAAACAGATTTAAAATCTAATACAGCAAAGCAATGAAAACAACAATTTCAACAATTCTTTTAGCAGCAACTTTTATCTTAGGTACACCTGCTATTTCTAAGGCGCAAAAAAATGATACTGCTACTCTATTATCAAAAAATGATACCAGTATCCGTCCTTTTCACATCAATATTCCACAATCTCAGCTGGATGATCTTAAAAAACGTATTTCCGAAACCCGCTTCCCGGATAAAGAGACTGTGAAAGATGCTTCCCAGGGAATCCAGCTTGAGCAGTTAAAAGAACTTATCACCTATTGGGGCAACGGATACGACTGGAGAAAAGTAGAAAATAAACTGAATGCGCTTCCCCAATTTGTAACAAAAATTGACGGACTTGATATCCAGTTTATCCATGTACGTTCAAAGGAGCCTAATGCAATGCCTGTGATTCTTACTCATGGCTGGCCTGGTTCTCCGCTGGAGTTTATCAATGCAATAGATCCTTTGACTGATCCTGTAAAATACGGAGGAAAAGCAAGTGATGCTTTTGATGTAATTATACCTGCCATTCCGGGATATGGTTTTTCAGAGATTCCTGCTGAGCTTGGTTGGAACCCTGACCGCGTTGCCCGTGCATGGGATGTACTGATGAAAAGACTCGGCTACAAAAAATATGTTTCTGAAGGTGGTGACCATGGTTCTGTTATTTCTGATGCATTAGCAAAACAGGCTCCTTCAGGTCTTTTGGGAATCCACCTTACCATGCCTGCTACCATTCCTGCCGAACTTGTAAAACCAATCAATGCCGGTGATCCCGCTCCGTCAGGACTTTCTGCCTCAGAAGCAAAAGCATACAATGCAATGAGTACATTCTTTGGAAGAAATGCAGCTTACGGGGGAATGATGGTAACACGTCCACAGACAACAGGATATCTGCTTTCTGATTCTCCAACAGCCTTAGCAGCATTCCTTTACGAAAAAATTGCCGAATGGAGTGAAAGTGATCTTCATCCTGAGAATATCATTGGCCGTGATGCCATCCTGGATGATATTACCCTTTACTGGCTTACCAATACCGGAGCGTCTTCTTCACGTTTCTATTGGGAAAATAACAAGAATAATTTCAGTGCGGAGGCGCAGAAGACCAAAGACATTAAAGTTCCTGTAGCTGTTTCGGTATTTCCTCACGAAATTTATCAGGCTCCGGAAAGCTGGTCGAAGCAAGCTTATCCTACTTTATATTATTATCATAAAGCTTCAAAAGGCGGACATTTTGCAGCCTGGGAACAGCCGCAGATCTTTACAGAAGAGCTTAGAGCCGCTTTCAAAGATTTAAGAAAAAAACTTTAACAATAATAGGATCAATCAACAGAATCGTTTAATCTAAATAATAAAAATATGGAATTAAATACCATTCAGGAAGTAGAAAATACAACCGTAGTCAATATCAGTAAAGTACTGTATTCCGGTAATGTCGTTGTAACGGGAGGCCGTAACGGAGAAGCAAAAAGCAGTGATGGCAAACTTAGTATTGAACTAACTTCTCCCGGTTCAAAGGGAAACGGAACCAATCCGGAACAGCTGTTAGCAGCAGGATGGTCGGCATGTTTTATCGGTGCGATGCATTTAGGTGCGGTAAAAATGGGAGTTACCCTTCCTCCGGACTTATCTGTCAATACCTCTGTAGATCTGGCCACCAATGATGATGGATTTTTCCTGCAAGCCCATTTACAGGTACTTTTACCGGGATTTGCAATAGACGAAGCCAGAAAAGTTGTGGAAACAGCCCATGCAACATGTCCTTATTCAAAAGCAACCCGTGGAAATATCAATGTAAAAATAGATGTAGTAGTTTAGTTTTCAGAATGTTTATTGCATTTTGATTAAAACCTTCCCTGCCAAAAGCAAGGAAGGTTTTTTATTGTTTTAAAATCTGTCTATTTAGCTGCTGTAGTGATTTTGTTAAACGCATAAGGCACCACTCCAATCCCCAGGGTCAGTAAAACACCAACGAGATCATTCAGGTGGGGAAAATTGCTTACATCAAAATAATTCCAGATGGCAAAGGTGGTGAGAACACATGCCAGACCTACAGACACCAAACCGCTTATAAATGCAAGAAAACGGCTTACACTCGTATTAGGTTTTGAGGCATTGGGACCTTCACCATTGTCAGCTGTTGCGTCTGCGGCCTTCATTGCCTGCTGACTTTCAGTAGAAGCAGATAAAAAAGCCACTCTTTGTTTTGTTTTTTCTACCTCTATCTGAACATTCGCATCCTTATCCAAAAGGAGATCTTTTAAAGAGACTTTATCTTTTTTAAGTTTAAAAAAGACAAGACAGGTAATTAAAAGGAAGAGCAGAATAGGAGAAATTGCAATCCATTTTTCAGCATCGGTTATAGGAATTGGCTTTGGTACAGTCGGTATCGTGTTAGTCTGCTGTCCATACATCACAACAGATGTAAAGAGTGCGGTCAATAATAAAAGAAAATTCAAAGGTCTCATAGGGGTTAGTTTTGAAGTTGTTATGATTTTTTTAACCGCATCTGAATATACTTTACAGCATACAGTCTATTTTATCACAAATTTTGTGATTATATAACAACCTGTCAATTACCCAAATGGGTAATATTATATCAAAAAGAATCCCCGTATATAATATCTGAAAAACAATTTATTTTCAGGATATTAAGCACCAATTGATCTTCTATTATTAATTTCCAAAATTGACAAAATGAGGAACATCCGTTGCAAAACTATTCATTGGTAAAAGATTATTTCTGTTACTGTTAAAATCAAAAACAGAATTATTATCAAAAGGAACACGCGGATAATACATGAAAGAAATCTGAATCCTGTTGAAAACAAGATAGGGATTATTAATTAAAACACCTATTCCGATTTTTGTATTGGCTTTGGTCTTCAATAGTTTATCATCGGGCATTCCCAGCCAACCCACTGCAGTAGTTAAATAAGGGCTGAAATGGAAATTCTTCCAGGTTTTATTGATAAACAATTGAAGCTGATATCTTAACACTATTTTTTTTGTGCCAATATAATCAGAATTATAAACAGGAAATTCATCTGCAGAAGAAAGGTTGATCCTATCTTTATACGAGTAATTATGCTGTGGATTTCCCAAGGCTAATGTTGGAGAAAAGAAATGTCTTGCTTTGGCAAATTTCCAGTCCATAAGGTTGGTGAAATAAGTTCCGTCAAAGCGGAAAGATTCCCTGTTCTGACTGTCTTCATTAAAAAACCTTCCAAACTGTGCTTTCACTGTAAAATATCCCAGTTTTGTAAAACGCCCATAAGATGCTGAAATTCCCACATACGGATTCACTTCTTTATTTCTTGATAATCCTCCGGCAATGACGTTTACAGAATTGCCATAAGCAACATCCTCCGGCAAATCATATTGGAAAATATTCTTCTGAACTGAAAAGTTTCTCTGAATAAACCCAACAGACATCAGAAAACTGTTGTAAGAGCTGAAATATTGATACTGATCAATTCCCGGACTGTCTTTGTACTGATAGTTCTGAAATCTTCCTATGATGGCAATATTGCTGGATACCTTCTCACGGGGATCAGATGAAACAGGAATCTGATAACCTCCCCATAAATCCTGACTGTATACTTTAATCTGAACTTCAGGAAAAGCAGTATCCGTTTCTGTCGGAAGTAAAACCTTTCGCATAAAATATTCAAATGTAAAACCTCCCGCCCATTTCGTTAAAGGAGAGAAAAAGTCTCTTCTGAGGCTGAAATTAATTCTCTCATTTCTCGAAAAGTCCCGTTCTCCAAGAATCTGGGCATTGATATAAGTACCAAAAAGATTATAAGTGGTATAGCTTCCTAAGACATAATCCTGCTTTTCTTTAGAATCATTTCTGTAAAGGAAATCCAGGGTGTGTCCCAGTCCCAGTACATTCTCTTCAGTAACTCCCAAACCAATTTTACTTCCGGAATAACTGATTCTCGGCTTCAGACTCCAGGAATCCAATACCTTTACGACAACATCTATAGAATCTTTACTGGAAGTGCTGTCGGACACACTGATATTAACTCTGTTGATAAAAGGCATTGTTCTCAACAAACGCTCTGATTCATAGAGCTTTTGTGCGTTATATTCTTCTCCTTCTTCAAAAAGCAAAAAATTATTGATTGTTGATCTTCTGGTACTGGAATGAAGGTGATCCTTTACCCAATCATACCATTTGCCTATTTCCTTACCTTCTTTAGAACTGTATCCAAAAGGGTCAATGGTTTCTATCCTGACATTTCTGATAATTTTTTGTTATAAGTATTTTGTAAAAGCTTTTCAGTATTGGACTTCACGGAAGTGGAATCCGGCTCTCTACGAAATATAAAACGGTGAATGAATTTAGTAACTTTTCTCTTATCTGAAAATTCTTCTATTTTGTAATACAGCGAATCTTTCTTTTCCTGTGCATTTAAAAAGAAAAAACCACTTAAAAGGAAAATCAGAGTTACAGTCGTTCTAGCCATTAGTCATCAAAATTCAATAAAGTTTCTTGTATCAATTAATACGCCAATAAAGCTTCAATACCTACCACATTTCAGAAATTTTTCTATATAAAGCCCACTTTATTCGATAGTCTCATTTTATAAATAAAAGAGTGTCTGTATTTTATTATAAATTCATGTCAGATTAAGCCTAACATCAGTATTACATTCAGCGTGAAAGAAAACAACAGCAGAATAACCAGTTCTTTCAAAAAAGGGCTTTCTTTCCTGTAAATTTTGCTTACTATTGAAGATAATCCTAAAAATAGTAATCCTGCCAATGTAAAAAAATACTTCTGACTATTAATGCCGGAATAAAATCATTTTCTATCATTTGATTCCAATTTTCATTTGACCCTATCCAAAGTCTTGACATTGCTATTAAGCTTAGAAATCCAATGGTATAAATTACAGTTTTTAAAAGAAAAAAAGTGTTTGTTTTATAGGTGTATTCCATTCAGATTATAAAATAATAAGCTAAAATTATAAAAATTTTCCTTCTATAGCTTAAAAAAGAAATAAATCACTGCCACCCAATCTTTCTGTAACCGTGATTATAAAGAATATTATTTTTTCTATTTCTTTTTTTTAACTCGTTCAAATTCTTTTAAAAAACTCCAGAACCTTAATAAATATAGTAATACTTATTCTTACTTTTAAGAAGATCATTAGTTTTGTTTTTACGGAAAACCATAATGAGATAACCCCATTACAAGTTAATTTTACAAACACCAACCCGCAAATAGCAGAATAATATTTATAAATGTCAAATAAATGACAGCAGAAGAAATAAGAGAAATAGCAATAGACAGTTGCCAAAACTATTATGAATATCTACAGAATAACAATAAAGGCATCCAGGAAGTTGATGTTTTTGATTTAGAATATTTGCCAGGCAGGTATACTGTGATTAAGCTTCGTTTGTCTGCAAAGCTTTTTGATACAGAAGCTGTTTTTTTCAGGAATTTCCGCAATGGTAAAGATTATGATTCCACAGAAATTAAAATTATTGAATACGACAATGATAAAAATATACTTTTAATTAAACCTTCTGACAAAATATCCCCGGATTTCATTGGGCTACAAAGAAATGACCTTAAAGTGGTCTCTGATCTGAAGTTCCTGGTTGAAAGAGTGAAAGACTGGTACGTACATAATGGAAGCAATCTCTCCCTACCTACGAGAACTTCGAAATACTCAGAGGACTTTCAGAATATTGACTTTTTTCCTGAGAAAAATCTTCTGCCTTCCGAAAACCAAAAACAGTCATTAAAAAATATTTTCACGAATCCCTTTTCTTATGTTTGGGGAGCTCCCGGCACAGGGAAAACCCAATTTGTTCTTGCCTATGCAGTGCTCCATTATATCAGAAAAGGGGATACAATTGCCATTTTAGCTCCCACCAATAATGCGATTGAGCAAGTTTTAAAAGGGATCATTAAAATGACTGATAAGGCTGGGATCGACAGAAAAAAAATTATACGCCTGGGAACGCCCTCCAAAAAATTTGCGGAAGAATTTCCCGAAGTCTGTGAAGAAAAAGGGGTTCAAAAAAAGCTGGCTGAAATAGATAAACAAATTGATATTCTGGAACGAATGCTAAATTTTAAAAATCAGCAGCAAGCCATTGACAGATTTATAGACGTAACTCCTGAATTTGATGATTTAATTGAATTTTCTGAGCGTATAAAACGAGATACAGACTCATTGGCTGAGGTGAATATCATATTCAAAAAAAAGGAGATAGAGGTTAAGTTACTTTCTGAAAACAGCATTAAAGAAACTCAACAGCTGGAAAAAAATATTGCTAAAATAAATTCTATTTCCCATAAGATTATCAAAACATTCAGCAGTAAACCAACGCGTGCAGAAAAGGAAGTTTATGAGAGTAGAAAGAGAATTTATGATTTCAATAAAGATCTGGAATATTTGAAATATGAACTCTCTGAAATCAGTGAGAAAAGAACGGTTCAAGAGAGAGATTTAGCTGAGATTCAGAAAAAAGTATCTATAAAAATCACTAATCTGATTAACCAGACCAAATTTCTTCCGGAAGTTCAGTCTGTTCTTTCTAAACTGTCTGTCACAAATATAAAAGAAACTAAAAAAAAGGCAGATACCATACTCCTTCAAAAAAGAGATAAGTTAGAAGTTGACACGCATCTATTTTCAGAATACAAAAATCACAGCCCGGGCGTAATAGAATCTGAATTGGAAAGATATGTTCATTTAAGAGCTAAACTAGCTATTTCCTCTACTGAAGAACGTTTGAAGTCCGTCAATATCATTGGATGCACTTTAGATGGCTATATTGGACGTTATGCAGAATCAAAGTTAAATGTTGAGCATATTTTTCTGGATGAAGCAGGATATGCCAATATTATTAAAGCTTTGACATTGTTTAATCATTCAACGCCCATTTCATTTCTGGGGGATCACAAGCAATTACCTCCGGTTTGTGAAATTAACGACAGCAGTATTGAAAGGGATGGCAAGTTTTATAATATGTTTTTATGGGCTCAGTCTGCCATTTTCCTGGACACTCTTTTTTCGAAATCAAAGGATTTCTCCAGAAATCAGTACCTGGACAATTCGGAATTCAAATCTGAACATATTTCCAAGACTTCTTTAAATGCTACCTACAGGTTCGGAAATAATCTGGCTCAGATTCTATCTAAATATGTTTATGAAAACAACTTTAGCTCCAATAATCCGGAAGGTGAAACCCAGATACAGTATATTAATGCTAAAAAAAATGAAGGACCAAAATCAAGAGTATCAATGAATGAAGTTTCAGAAATAAGCAAGCTTGTTCATAACCTTAAAAAAATGGAACGGAGGATTTTGTCATTTTAACCCCGTATAAAAAACAAATAAGATTACTCAACAATTCTTTGCCACAAGAAAGAAATGATTTGAAAATCCTCACTGTTCACGGTTCTCAGGGCAGAGAATGGGATACTGTAATTTTAAGTATTGTTGACACCTATGATAAATGGTTTGTTGACACTACTATTCCTGTTTCCAAAGGCCTTAATCTGGTTAATACTGCTGTGAGTAGAGCTAAACGGAATTTAATTGTAGTGTGTGACAAAAATTATTGGGCAGTGCAAAGTGGGCAGCTTGTCACCGAACTTATCAATTGCGGAAAAGAGATAAAAAATTAATATGATCTCACTCATAACCGAAGGAATAGAATTATTTTATTTTTAAGTCTTGTTTATAATTATATTTTGCTTAAAACTGAATAAGCTTTCTGCCATCAGAAAGCTTATTTTAATTTTAAATCATAAATTCTGCAAAACGCACCCCCTCTATCAAACTATTTTACAGTATTTTATGATTTTATTTTGATTTTCTCTGCACCAATTATTAGTGGAAGCTAACTTAAATCATAAAAGAATAGCATCCGGTATAAGCTTTTTTACTTATTTTTACTCATTATAAATAAAAATAACACATGAGAAAAATTGTACTTACGGGAATAGCAGTTATAGGAGGGTTTCTAACAGCACATGCACAATGTAAACCTGTAGCCACTCTTAGAGAAAGTTTTGATACCTGGAAAGACATCAATAAATGCTGGATGGCTCAATCCGGAAAAGCTATGCTTTATGCAAGTGATAAAAGAATTATATTCTATTCAATGAACAATCCTGGAGAAAACATGTATCTGGTAACACCGGAAATCAAAGCTGGAATCTATACACTGTCTCTTGATCTTTCTGATAATGGAGGAGAAACTACCTTAGAACTTTTTTCAGTAGACAACCCTTCTGATGTAAAAACCTATGTTTCAATTACTAAACCTTCCAAAATAACAGGTGACAAAAAAACATTTACTGTTTCTTTGAAAAAAGATTCACATTTAGGTTTGAAAGTTATGCTAAATGGAGTACATCAGGCGGTTTATATGGATAACTTTTATCTACAGGCAAAGAAATAGAGACTTTAGCTTTATTTTTTACTCATAAAAAAACGTTTACCTCTTGTTTCAGAAATGCTTTAATCTCTAAAGAATAAATCGGATTTAAACTTCCCATAATTATTACCGTAGATAAAAATAGTTCGCAAAGATAAAAGACCACAGATATAATAAAAACCAATATTTGTAGATAAAAAACTACATTCCACAGAAAGCATTCTATATCAGACTTTTGGGAATTAAGAGGAAAAAGAGTATATCCGATGGATATACTCTTAAAAACTTAGAAAAAAAACGAAGTAATACTCCCCTTACTACTTTTTATAATGGAAAAATGCAGATTATACTAAAAATATCCTCTTCCATTTTGTAACCGTATTTCTGCTTAATTTAAAATGTTTGGCTAGCTGGCTATTATTTAATTTATGTGTTTTCTGATAATCAAGAATTTCAAAAATAGTCTGTCTATCATAGGATTTGAATTTCTGACTTTCAGAAAATCCATCAAAAAAGATAATATTATTAATCTTCAAAACATCGGATAAAGACAGGGTATCTTTTGATAGATATTTCTTTACATATTCTCTTTTATCCGGACATTTAGATTCTATGAAATCATGGTAAATTCTTTTATAATTAGGTCCCGTATTTATTGCTTGTACTTGCTTATCCATTTATTCAATGTTGATTTGGGAATTCCGTAATGATTAATGATTTCAACTTGAGTCTTCTGTTTATTTTCGAGGAGCTCCAGCATATAGTCTATAATTTCTTTTGTATATAAACTCTTCCGGAATTGGGGTAATTTTGATTTTACCACATTTTTATTCTGACTGGCAACGGGAGCGTATAATATTAAATGATTGGAGTAGAGACGGAAAAAATCATATTCCAATAACTTTGACCATTTTAGAAGTACATCCACATCTAAGGATTTCATAGAATACATTTCCAGGATCTCTTTTTCTGTCGAGTGTAAGAATCTGCAGATTCTGCCCATATCAATATCCTGTTCATTTACACGCTCATATACCAAAGCACCAATATGAATATCTTTTAAATTTTCCATCTTAAACTAATTTGTCTTTATTCAAAAAGCAACATTATTGATCAGAAGAAAGTTTCTGGTCTTTCTTTACCAAATTGTTGGTTATATCTCCCAAAAGCTGGCAGGTTTCATTTTCATTACAAAAAGTAATATCAATATTTCGTCTTAATACCTTTCCTGAAGAATTTGAAAAAAGAATAATTAAATATTTTCGAAAGCCTCTTTTTTTTACTTCTATCCGTACAATTTTTTTTTGAGGCATTTCAAAGACTGGCAATTTTTTCCCACCTGAAAACCATTGATAGTTTTTAATGGAAACCACCTGTCCGGAATTCTCATATTCGAATACAAAACGTTTTTTCAATGCTCCGTATGCGAGCACAGCTAAGGCTGTCACGAAAAATATTCCTGAAAATAAAGGGTAACCAAAATACATAAGAATAATAATGTTCAAAAAAAGCAGCACCAATACAACTAACTGAAAAATCATGTATCGGCTTACTTTTTTCTTATTATTTATTTTCATTCCTCTCCAATATTAAAAGTGTTTATTCTTATTCATTTTATCCGCATACATCCTTGAATTCAAATGGCGGAATATCGCTATCCCGCTCATTCAAAAATGTAATTAATAATCTTAATTTTTATAAAAACTATATCCTACGGATTGTACTCCCCAGTTTTGTAAAAGACCAGGATTCGTAAGGGTTTCTCTTGATGAAAAGTTTTCTATTCCATATAACAATTCTACTTTATATTCGCTATCAGGATCAACATTCACTGTCGTACCATCTCCAATACTATAAAAAGCAGATAAAAAATATCTGAAATTCTGGTTGGTACTCCCTGGTGTTGTGTATAGATTTCCTGTATTATCCCTGGTTGTCGATTCTTGAAGATATGGTGAAATCTGAGTGGTCTGCATTGTTACTGTAACTACATCAACAACAGACCACGTAGTTCCCGTTTTTTTATAGAGTCTGGCATAGGCTCTGCTATGAAAGAAAAGGGGCAATCTAATTCTCCCAGTTCCTCCAATTATATTTATTTGAGACCAGTCAAATCCATAGGCCATTTCAAACCAGGTACTCCATGTTGCTGTACCTCTTCTTATAGAGCCTGCAGGAAACTTAAATATAACCTGTGAATTAGGTATCACCCAGCAGTTAGCTGGCTGTATAGTAGTCCCTGAGCCGCCATCCTGTGCATTCGTTTGCAGTGGATTTAATATAGATGTTAAGGGTACATTTACACTCGTATTTTGTCTAACATTACTATCAACATTGTACAAAATAAAATCGTTTGGGTCAACAGTCTTAAACATTCCTATATTTCCATTACCATCAGCAACCATAGAAGTTCCGGCTGGAATAATTGGTAAATCTCTCACACGTAACTGACCATTTACATCTAGCGTTTTTGTTGGTGATGTTGTGTTGATCCCAACATTTCCAGTTTGTGCAAAAATGCTGGATGATAAGCCTAACAGAACTGCTGTTAAAGATGTAATTTTTGTGTTTTTAATAGCACTTGGGTTTAATTTTTTCACATTCATTTGTTTATTATTCATCTTTTGTTTTTTAGAAACAGATATTTAATTCATAATTTATTTATGTAAAATATTTTTCAATGAAAATCTGTATAATTTTCACTTAAAAAACTTGTGTAAAATAGATTTATTTATCTCTATAAATACAGAGGAGAAGCTACTCCCCTGTATAAAATGACCTTGAAGCCAAGTTTAAAATGCTTGGGAACATATTTAACTTTAATGGTTAAAATCAAGTAATAAATTTATAGTGCAAAGATCTGATAACCTTGATAAACACTAAAATAATTACTGTAAAGATAGATTATCAATATTGTCATTTTTAATTGGCTTTGTTGTAGTTTATAAACGACATTTTAAAATTTTAACAATCATTAATTTTTACTACATTTATGTTACTAATAATTCAATGCAGAATGAAAAATTATCTTTAATAACCTACCCATGTCTTCTAAAATCCTCATATTCCTATTCTCGGTCTGTATACAGTTTTGTTATAGCCAACAGGCAGCTTCTGTATGGTACGACACAGATAACGGCCTTCCACAGAATAGTGTAAAAGACATTATTAAAGATAAATATGGTTTTATTTGGCTCAGTACAGAAAATGGATTAGTACGCTATGACGGCTATAATTTTGTAACATATAATCATCTTAACCTTAAGAATAACCGCTTTTCAGTATTTTTTGGAAGTATAAAAAAGGATTCTATTTATAATATAACAGCATATACTGAAAACATAGTTCTCCTTACTAAAAGAAATATAAACGTTTTGCATCAGCAGACCAATTGTACGAAAAAAGTGCAGCATGAAAGTAAATCATATGGATTATTTGTAAAAAGCGGAACCCCGGAAAAAATAAATAATAAAAATTTTTTTATCTATTTTGACAAAAAGAATTTCTACCATTTACTGAACAATGGAACCATATGGTATAATGATTCCAGCACAGTTGCTTTAAAGGAATTGCATGATAATTATATAGCAGACACATTTTGTTTTGGGCAAGATATTTTTATTGTTTCCAGAACATTAAAAAAGATTATCAAAATTTCGTCAGGTAAAGTTGGCTATTTGGATGCTTCAGACATTTTCTTCCAAAAGAATGTCAAAATTTACTGGAGCCAGATCAATAATCAATGTTTTATCCTACATGATAATATTTTGTACAAAGTTTCCTATCAAGACAATGTGATCGGATTAAAAAAAATGATCAATTATGATCTTAATGAAAACTCTTTGGCTTCCATTTATCATGATGAGATCAACAATAAATTGTATCTCGGCACTTTATCAGATGGATTGAACGTCATTAAGTTTAACAATTTTCATGTAGCCAACCGATCTGATAAATCCTATGAAAATATTTTTTATTCAATACTTCCTTTTGACAATGATAAAGTAATTACCTCTTCAGGAGATGTGTACGATGAAAATGGACTGCTAAAGCAGTATCATTTCAATACAACAACCAAATATTTCTTACTGTACGACAACCAAAAAAATATTATTGTTCAAAATGGCAAGACACTAGTCCGTTTTTTAAAGAGTTCTGATTATACTAAAAACGAATCACATCATTTTGACAAAACAGCGTCTTATGTACTGAATATCAACAATTACTACATTATAACGTTTCACATCCCTTCGTTACAATCTGAACTCACCTTCTATAAAGACTCCAGTTTTGAAAATCCTTTTTTACATTTTTCGATTCCTAATATTGTGACTTCAGTACAGGAACTGGGTCATAATAAATGGCTGGTAGGGAGCAGAGATGCTTTGTATTCGATAGAAGCTCCTTCTTTTATTCCTAAAAAAATATCTGTAAGCCCCATACATATTAGAGAAATTACAAAGACAAGGGATGGAAATTTTTGGATTATGACTCAGGGAAACGGCTTTTTCCTCTATAAAAATGGGCAGCTCATTAAAATGCCTCAAGATAAAAACGGCTATCTTTTATTTTCACATACTATTCTGGAGGATAAAAACGGGTTTCTATGGATCAGTACTAATAACGGTTTATTCAAGGTATTCAAAGACAATCTGCTTCAATCTGTTAAAGACCCAAAAGTCTTACCCAACTATTACCGATACAGTAAAGAAGACGGCTTTAATACGAATGAGTTTAACGGAGGATGTTCGCCAAGTGCAGCGGCTCTTCAAAATGGCAGTTTCGTGTTTCCTTCCATCAAAGGCCTGGTATTTTTCGATCCTCAGAAAATAAGAAGCTATTATCCTGAAAACTTCTTTTTGGAACGGGTAGTATTCTCAGAATCCAAAAGCAGTATACAAGGTCAGAATATTAATCTGGAAAATAACTTCTATAAAGCGGTTATTTTAATCGATATTCCTTATTATGCTAACAGGGCCAATCTGGTTATCGAGGCAAAATTAAAGAATTCCAAGAATGAAAAATGGGAAAGAGTAAACAATGATGGTAAATATTATATAGCAAATCTTGAGCCCGGAGAATATCAGCTCATTGTAAGGGTGTTAACTTCACCTGAAGGCAAATACATTTATAAAACACTCAATATCAGCGTAAAATATCTATTTTATCAGACGCTTATTTTTAAATCCTGTATTGTTTTATTATTAGCTCTCATTGTATTTACCCTCCTTAAAATAAGAATAAAAAGACAGGAACAGAAAAAAAGAGAACTTGAAAAAATTATTGAAGCTAGAACCCGAACGCTATCAAAAACAGTCTCAAAATTAGAATATACCAAAGAGCAGCTTCGAAAAGAGAGTGTCCAACAGAAAAAACTGCTGGAGACCATAAGCCACGATATTATTACGCCTATAAAATTTTTATCCATTACAGCACAAAAGTTATATGAAACTGATGAGCATGACCGTTATATTCAAAAGAAATATTTTGAAAGTTTCTACAAATCTTCGGTAGAGTTTTACAATTTCGTAAAAACCTTAAAAGAGTATGCAGAAATTTATAATATTTCTGAAAAGAATGAAACCTATAATATTTATGAAGTTGTAGAAGCAAAAAAAATACTTTTTGAAGTTGCTGCCAAAGAACAAAATACCCTGATCGTTAACAATATTAAAGATCCTACTTATTCAAAGATCAATCAGAATGTGATTGCCGTTATCATCCATAATCTCATAGACAATGCAATTAAAAATACCACCAATGGAGTTATAGAACTTTCTACTAGTGAGGATAGCACCTTCTTCTTTCTGGAAGTAAGAGATACCGGCAGAGGAATGAGTAAGGAACAGATGACCTATTATGAAAAGCTTCAGGATAATATCGAAAATGAAAAACTCGTGTTGCAAAAATACAGCTTAGGATTGCACCTCATCCTTCAGCTGCTCATGATGATCAATGGTAAAATTGAATTTAAAAATAACACCCCTATTGGAACGATTGTATCAATTAAAATAAAAAAACAAAAAAATGACTAGAAAAATTATTATCGCCGACGATCATTTTGTAGTAAGATTGGGAACAACCCTGATTTTGGAATCCCACTACAAAGACGTAAAAATCTCATGTGCAGAATCTTATACAGAACTCACAGAAAAATTACAGACTGAACAATTTGACTTGCTCATCCTGGACATCAATATGCCGGAAAGTAAATATTTAAGCATGATTGGTGAATTAAAAAAAATACAGCCCACTCTTAAAATTCTGGTTTTCTCTGTATATGACAATGATATCGCAGTACAGTATATCATTGAAGGTGCCGATGGATATATCAATAAATTATCGGATGAAAACAATATTCTGGAAGCAGTTCAGCAAATCTTTGAAACCGGAACCTACTACTCTCCTGAGATTGTGAAAAAACTGGTTTCTTCTGCTAAAAAAAATAATCCCGTAAATCCACTCGAAACATTATCAGAAAGAGAAAAGGAAATATTTGACCTGCTGGTTAAAGGGTATGGAAACATTGAAATATCAAATGAATTAAATCTTCACCTTTCCACAGTAAGTACCTACAAGGCAAGAATTTATAAAAAACTGAATATTAAAAATACTGTTGACCTTGTAAGGTTAGGTGATAAAAACCAAACACACAAACACAAGTAATCAACTGGTAATTGGTATAAAAAAATATCAACACACCTATTAATGTAGGTAAAATTAAAAAAACGGAATTAATATATTCCGTTTTTTTTAATCATCTGTATTCTATCAGAATCGTCAAGTTCTGGTTACAATTATTATTTTCTGGACTTTATTTTTCTTTGTAATTTTTGGGTTAAGTCAAGTAGTTTATTGATCTGTTCTTTTTGAGCGTCAATCTGCGCTTGTTGTTTTATAACATGCAAGTAAAGTTCTTCAACCTTCTCTAATGTCTGGGTTGAAAGTTCTGATAAATTAAACGAGTAAAGTCCATTTTCCGTTTTTGCTAAATCATTAATAGAAGTTACCCCAGGTAAATGATTGTTTTCTTTAATAAATTTTTCTGTATCATAAATATTTAAAAATTTATATTTAGAATTCAATAAAGATTTTCCATTATAATACTTATCAAATACATAATCGGGATAGGTAGTTGTTGCTGTCGTAATACTTCCGCTTACTTTTAATTTTTCACCTGGCGCAAAAGTAGTAGT
Source organism: Chryseobacterium sp. PCH239 (assembly GCF_018924625.1). Taxonomy (NCBI): domain Bacteria; kingdom Pseudomonadati; phylum Bacteroidota; class Flavobacteriia; order Flavobacteriales; family Weeksellaceae; genus Chryseobacterium; species Chryseobacterium sp. PCH239. Next base: position 191,169 of record NZ_CP073027.1, on the reverse strand, counting down.
AGAATATCCAACACCTACATTTTTAACAAAAAAGGTATCCCCATTTGGTTCAATACTTACTTGTGCACTTCCATTAGCTCCCGCCACTGGGGTAGTCACAAAATTAATACCTGTAGGTGAATTTGTAAAACCTGTTCCAATAGAAAGTCCGGTACTGTTTCCTGTAGCTGAAATTTGTGATTCTGAGTTGGTATCACAATAAATAAACAATGAATAATTTCCACCATTGGAAAATCCCATTGAAGATCTTGTTCCCGTTCCTGAATCCTGTACGATACCCAGCCCTACACTATTATTAATAGTTGTAGTTTGTTGATTCACAAATTTTAAATCCTTTCCATTTTGTGTAACTGTTCTCTTACTGGTAAGAGTTCCGTCTGCATTATAAAGATTGCTAAAATTATTAATCAGTTTTTGCCATATCGTTCCATCAAAATAATAGTATCCAACATCATTAATATTCACTCTTGGTCCTGTGTTGTCACCCGCTGAAATATCTGTAATATATATCAATGCTCCTTTCTGATTGGCTCCATAAAGAGCATCTCCTTTTGCAGAAAGCTGAGCGCGGGTAAGTCTCGGTGCCTGAAGCCCATCAATATCAGTAACCCCCAGTTTTCCATTGACATCCAGTGTGGAATTAGGTGTTGTAGTATCAATCCCTACACCTGCTGTTTGTGCAAAAATACCCGCAGAAGTTACCAACAGGACTGCTGTTAATAAGGTTGTTAAATTTTTTCTCATTATTTTAATTTTAGTATTAAACTTTTTGAAGTGAAAAACATGGGATAATTCAGCAAATATGATTCTCATATCCACTTGTGCACAGATGGCACAAGACTGATAAATATTCCTTAACTTAAAAATGGAATAGGAAAATGATGTTTTTTGTTTAAGGATAAACAAAAAGCACAATTAAAATCTTCATAGAAGCGGTACAGTCTGAGATAAATATATTCTTCTACGGATGATTTTTCATTACTACGTTGTTTGAGAGTCTAAATATATTTTATTATTCTTTATTTGCATTTTATCATTATCAAATTAATAGTTCTCTAATTTTCAAGAATTGAACTTATTCATTTTGATGGTACAAATTTAAAATACAAGATGTGAAAAATTCAGCTTTACCGTGTAAAAACAAATTGCCGTGCGTGTAGTATTGCATCCCACTTATGTAGTTTAAAAATTACAAATCTCTGTAAATCGTGAAAATATAAATAAACCGGCTTTTACTGCTGCACAGCCTGACAACACATTATAAATAATCCTCCTATCATACTGACAGGAGGATTATTACGGAAGTTGACAAAAAATAAAAACTCTTCTATGAAATTATGATGACTGAAGCAGTTTTACAGCTTCTTCATTATTTTGCATCACAGCATGCTGCAAAGCTGTATTGCCTCTGCTATCCTTAGCATTTTTATCTGCTCCATTGTCTAAAAGCAGTTTTATAATTTCTGTTCTTGCGAAAACCGCAGCATAAATAAGAGCCGTTGCACCATTATAATTTTTGATGTTTATGTTCGCCTTATGAGAAATCAACAGTACAATCATTTCTTTATATCCTTTAAAGGTAGCGCCCATCAGTGCAGTATTACCGCTGTTATCCTGCAGATCAGGCAGAGCTCCATTTTCAAGAAGCCACTTTGCCGTTTTTTCCTGATTATGATATGCCGCAAGTATCAAAGGAGTATAGCCTTCCTCATTTTTAGAATTAATTTCTTTTTTGAATTGAGCAATAGCTCCTACATTATCTGTTTTTGCATAAGCAAAAATATCCTGTGCACTCACTCTGCTCGTCATCAGAAGCAGCATGATGGTAGAAAAAAGATACTTCATTATTTCTATTTTGAAGATAATAAAGATTCCAACTGCTGACGATCCATTTTAACATATTGTGCCAGTCGTTTTCCGTATTCTGCATCTGCCTGATAGAAATAAGAGATCATTTTAGCCACTACTTTTTTATTTTCTACACTGTTCAGAGCACTACCCAGGTTTTTAATCAGGTTATCCTGGTCTTTTTTTGAGAAAGAACGATAAAGTTCTCCAGCTTGTTTAAAGTTGTTTTCCTTGTCTATTTTAGCCTGTACTGTTGTTGCACCAGCAGGGAAAACAGTTTGGGAGTATTTGAATTTTTTATTGTCGATAACTTCAGACTTAGCGATTGAAGGCTGATAGTTTACTTCTCCATTCTGAGCTCTCATAGACATATAACCGTTTTGGTTATATGTTGTCACATTATTTTTTGAAGCATTAATTGGTAACTGCTGAAAATTTCCGCCAATTCTGTGTCTTTGGGTATCAAAATAGGAGAACAGTCTTCCTTGGAGCAATTTATCTTCTGACGGCTCAATTCCAGGAACAAGAGTTCCGGGAGAAAAAGCAGCCTGTTCTACCTGCTGAAAATAATTTGTCGGATTTTGATTAAGGATCATCGTTCCTACTTTCACTGATTTTGCGATAGATTCCGGCCAAACTTTGGTCACATCAACCGGATTAAAATCAAGCTTTTCAAAATCATCCTTTTTCAACATCTGCACATATAAATCCCATTTTGGAAAGTCTTTATTCTGGATAGAATTATATAAATCTCTTGTTGCATGTTCTATTTGTGTAGACTGGATTCTATCAGCCTCTTCCTGAGTAAGATTTCTTTCTCCCTGTTTTGGAACCCACTTATATTTCACATAAGTTATTTCTCCTTTTGCATTAACCCATTTGAAAGCGTGTACTCCGTTTCCCTGCATCTCTCTGTAATTGGCAGGAATTCCATTGTCAGAGAACAACCATGTCAGCATATGGGTAGCCTCCGGGATATTAGCCATAAAATCAAAAACTCTGTTATTATCCGAAGCATTATTGGTAACCGGAGAAGGTTTAAATGCATGAACCATATCTGGAAACTTAATGGCATCTCTGATAAAGAACACCGGTAAATTGTTACCTACCAAATCATAATTCCCTTGATCTGTATAAAATTTAACAGCAAATCCTCTTGGATCTCTGAAGGTTTCCGGAGATCCCTGCTGATGTACAACAGTAGAAAACCTTACCAATACAGGCGTTTTCTTACCGGCCTTTGATAAAAAATCAGCCATTGTAACATCAGAAAAATCGGCATCTGCAACAAATTCACCGATGGCTCCGGCTCCTCTTGCATGCACTACCCTTTCAGGAATTCGCTCTCTGTCAAAAGCAGCCAATTTCTCAATTAAATGAATATCCTCCAACAATACAGGTCCATTATTACCAACTGTTTTAGAATTCTGGTTATCCCCAACAGGGCTTCCTGTATTGGTTGTCAACTGTTGAGAGTAAAGTGTTGATGTGATCAGAATACCCACTAGTAAAACATTTTTTTTCATAATTTTTCTTTATAGTGGGGCAAATATAGAAAGATGATTTACTGAATTGATCTTAATAAATTCAATCACTTAAATTTAATTAATCTATCGTTAACACAATAATCAATAGACAACATCTACTATATTTTATAAAATAAATATTGCAGAAATATACATCAACTTTCTGTCTGCCAATTAAAATTGTGGCTTATGTAGTTTTATAACTACAGATTTAAAAACCTCTTATAAAGAACATTTATGTACTTTTGCGAATAATATTTTATTGACCTTATATTGGTAAAAATAATGGAAATACGATATTAATTTTTGAAAAAAAATTAACTTATTATTTACTAAAATCCATTATAGCAGCAACTTTAAGGCTCAGCCAATATAGAGAGAGAGAATCAGTTACAGATTACACACCGCTACCATACACATAGCAACCTTGATAACAAACATATACATACGTAAAACAAAGACATAAAATTATGAAGCAAAAGACAATTTCAATAATTATCCTTAGTATTTTGGCAGCATGTACCTCCCCAAAAAAGGAAAATATAAAGACAGATCCCAACACAACATCAAACTCTAATTCCAAAAGGGCGGAACTTATAGGAAAATGGGTACAGCCTATTCCAGGGCAGGAAAATGAAAAGCAAGGTATTGAGCTTCGTGACAATGGTATTGCTGTATCAATAAATATGCACACGTTGTTATATGAACAATGGAAAGTTTCCCATGATACGCTATTTCTATGGAGCCGCACTGTAGGAGTAGCACAACCCTCTGCCAGTAGCGATATTGATACATTACTTATTCAAAAGCTTGATCATAAATCGTTAACAGTAGTCTCTTTAATTGGGGATCAAAAAAATAACCTTGCCCAAACTTACAACAAAGAAAAATAAGTTCTGACCCCTGATCATCAACAGTAAAGTTTCTTCTTTAGTATAATTCTACTATTGAAGAAGCTTATAAGAAAGAAAATAGATTTTCAAGTCCATTTTTCCTACTGATAATTGGTCCGTTCATATTATTTTATTTCAATTGTTTATAATTAGAAATTACAAATTGTTTCATGATCCTGATATTTCCGATGGTATATTAAGAACTCTATCCGTTCTTTAGAATATAAAAATCAGCTTTTTATACTCGTCTGACCTCTACTTATTTTTCTTTTATCATAAAGAGAAAAAATACTGTTTATCATATCATTATTAACAAAATTCCTTTCAGTACAAATACTTTCTTATTCATTACACAATACAAAGGTTGGCAAGCATTTGATTTACACATCGTGCTCATTCTGACAGCCCTGATAATTAACACAACTATTATTATAAATGTAAAAGCATGTAGTTTTAAAACGATGCTCAACACTTCTGCCGGCTGTTAAAATTTGATAATCTTTAGAATACTAATTCCATGAATACTTTATAATTACAAGTATTAAAAATGTTTTATAAGCAACTTATATTCCTATTTCTTATCAATATACAACTGTACAACAGCCAGCAGCCCGCTTCTATATGGTATGATACAGATAAAGGACTTCCTCAGAACAGTGTAAAAGACGTTACCAAGGATCAATACGGATTTATCTGGATCAGTACAGAAAACGGATTGGTGAGGTATGACGGAAATAATTTTGTCACTTATAATCATCTCAACTTTAAGAATAACAGGTTTACCTCTTTTTTTGGAAATTCAAAGAAAGATACGATTTACAATACAACAGCTTTTGATGAAAATACAGCATTAATATCTAAAAGAAATGTAAGTGTTCTTACTCGTAAATCAGGCTGCCTGCAAAGGGTATTACGTGAAAGCAAATCGAACTTTATTTTTACAAAGAATGCTTTATCAGATCAGTTTGAAAATAAAGATTTCTTTATTTATTTTGATAAGAAAAACTATTATCACTTATTGCATGACGGAACCGTACAGTACAAGGATCATATAATTACAACACTGAAGGACCTGCCTAAAAACTATATTTCAGATACATTTTGTTTTGACCAGACTATTTTTATCATTTCAAGATCATTACAAAAAATAATTAAAATCTCTCCTACCCGAATAACTTATCTGGATGCTCCTGATATTTTCTTCAAAAATGGTATAGAAGTGTACTGGAGTCAGATCAATAGCCAATCTTTTATTATCCTGAATCATACACTGTATAAAATAGGCTATGAACGTAATAATTTTAGTTTAAAAAAACTAGCAGATTATGACCTTAATAAAAACTCCCTATCTGCCATCTATCATGATGAAGTAAACAATAAACTCTACCTTGGAACATTATCTGATGGGTTAAATGTAATAAAATTCAACAATTTTCATGTTGCCAACAAATCAGATAAATCCTATGAAAATATTTTTTATTCAATACTTCCTTTTGAAGATGATAAGGTAATCACTTCCTTAGGTGATGTATACAATGAAAACGGATTGGTAAAGCAGTATCATTTTAATACCACAAGCAGCTTTTTTTCCTTGTATGATCATCAACAGAATATTCTTGTTCAGGGAGAATCTGGTTTACTACGCTTTCTTAAGAGGTCTGATTATTCTAAAAAAGAAAACCTCAGTTTCCAAAATGAACCTTCTTATGTATGGAAAGTAAGAAATTACTTCATGGTAACATTTCACAAACCTACTCTGAAATCTCTCCTTACCTTTTACAGAGACTCAGATTTTAAAACCCCATTCTTACAATTTTCCTTCCCTAATATTGTAACCACTGTATATCAATATCGGCATGATAAATGGCTGGTAGGAACAAGAGACGCACTATTTTTAATAGAAGCTCCTACTTTTGTTCCTAAAAAGATATCTGTAGGCTCTTTACATGTAAGAGAAATCACAAAAACAAAAGATGGCAATTTATGGATCATGACCCAGGGAAATGGATTTTTCCTTTATAAGAATAAAGAGCTTATTAAAATGCCCGAAGATAAAAACGACTATCTTCTATTTTCACATACCATTCTGGAGGACCCAAGAGGATTTCTCTGGATCAGCACTAATAACGGACTGTTTCAGGTACTGAAAAACAATCTTCTGCAATATGCCAAAGACAGAAAAACTTTGCCCAACTATTACCGATACAGCAAGGAAGACGGCTTTAATACAAATGAATTTAACGGAGGATGCTCGCCAAGTGCTTCGGTTCTTCAGAATGGAAATTTTGTATTCCCTTCCATTAAAGGTCTGGTATTTTTCGACCCCCAGAAAATAAGAAGTTATTATCCTAAAAACTTTTTTCTGGAACGGGTTGTTTTTTATGATTCAAAAAGCAGTATAGAGGGGCAAAATATTAACCTGGAAAATAATTTCTATAAAGCAACAATTTGGGTAGATGTACCGTATTATGCCAACAGGGCCAATCTGGTAATCGAAGCAAAACTGAAGGGATCTAAGAATGAAAAATGGGAAAGAGTAAATAGTGATGGCAAATACAGTATTTCAAATCTTGCCCCAGGCCACTATCAGCTTATTGTGAGGGTGTTAACTTCTCCGAAGGGAAAATATATTTATAAATCAATTAATATCAATGTAAAACACCTGTTTTATCAGATACTCATCTTTAAGTTTTTTGCTATTCTGTTTATATCTGTCTTTGCATTAAAGCTGATAAAGCTTAGAATAAAAAGACAAATATTAAAAAAGAAGGAACTTGAAGACATCATTGAAACAAGGACCCGGAAATTATCAAAAACAGTCTCAAAATTAGAATATACCAAAGAACAGCTTCGAAAAGAAAGCGTGCAACAGAAAAAACTCCTGGAAACAATCAGTCATGATATTATTACGCCCATCAAATTCTTGTCTATAACTGCCAAAAAGCTGTATGAAACTGATGAGCATGACCGTTATATTCAAAAGAAACATTTTGAAAGTTTCTACAAATCTTCAGTAGAGTTTTACAATTTCGTGAAAACCTTAAAGGAGTATGCAGAAATTTATAATATTTCTGAAAAGAATGAAACTTATAATGTTTATGAAGTCGTAGAAGCCAAAAAAGCACTTTTTGAAGTGGCTGCCAAAGAACAAAATACTCTTATTGTCAGCAATATTAAAGATCCCACTTATTCAAAGATCAATCAGAATGTAGTAGCCGTTATCATCCATAACCTCATAGACAATGCGATTAAAAATACCACCAATGGAATGATCGAGCTTTCTACCATTGAGGATGAGAGTATCTTTTTTCTGGAAGTTAGGGATACCGGTAAAGGAATGAGTAAAGAACAGATGACCTATTATGAAAAGCTTCAGGATAATATCGAAAATGAAAAGCTCGTGCTGCAAAAATACAGCTTAGGATTGCACCTCATCCTTCAGCTGCTCATGATGATCAATGGTAAAATTGAATTTAAAAATAACATCCCCAATGGAACCATTGTATCCATTAAAATAAAAAAACAAAAATATGACTAGAAAAATTATTATTGCTGATGATCATTTTGTGGTAAGACTAGGAACAACCCTGATTTTGGAATCCCACTACAAAGACGTAAAAATCTCATGTGCAGAATCTTATACAGAACTCACGGATAAATTATATGCCGAAGAATTCGATCTGCTCATCCTGGACATCAATATGCCGGAAAGCAAATATCTAAGCATGATTGGCGAATTAAAAAAAATACAACCCACTCTTAAAATTCTGGTTTTCTCTGTATATGACAATGATATCGCAGTACAGTATATCATTGAAGGTGCCGATGGATATATCAATAAATTATCAGATGAAAACAATATTCTGGAAGCAGTTCAGCAAATCTTTGAAACCGGAACCTACTACTCTCCTGAGATTGTGAAAAAACTGGTTTCTTCTGCTAAAAAAGATGCCCCAATAAATCCATTGGAAACTTTATCCGAAAGAGAAAAGGAAATATTTGATCTGCTGGTTAAGGGGTATGGGAATATTGAAATATCAAATGAATTAAGCCTCCATCTTTCCACAGTAAGCACTTACAAGGCAAGAATTTACAAAAAACTGAATATTAAAAACACTGTTGATCTTGTCAGGTTAGGAGATCGAAATCAGGTACATAAAAAATAAATTAAAAATTATTGTGTAGTTAACAATTTGCAGGGGTTTTGCTGTTTTGAGATATGTTGTCCTGGTGGCATTTTAAAGTTTAAGAAGAGTTTTTTTGGCTATGAACCCTTCTTAATCACAATAAAAATTGTCAGTCCTATCGTTTAATTACTACAGCTGTGATGATTTTTCAAGTTACCTTATTGTATAGCTTTGCTTTATGAAAAAGAATAATGTAAAAAGATTGGTTTTATTTTTCTTCATCCCCATTGGGATGATAGTAGCAGGGATGTGGTTATTCAAATCCAATCATAAAAGTGTTTCAGCTCATGATCAGGCATCAGCGACAGGCTCTTCCGATAGTAAAGGCAGTCACTTCAAGAAACTATATCTTAATAAGTGAGAAATAAGGTAGTGAAGGATACAACAAACCAAATATAAATCAAGTAGCTTTTTTAGCGATATTGAGTATTATTTGTATTTAAGTGTACAATGAAAGATGGGCAATATGCTTATCTTTCTTTTTTCATTCCATTATGATTTTATAAATTACTGATATATTTCCCACTATAAAGTATCTATCCATTTATAAAGATCTGTATCAGAAGATATTCTGAATGATTTCCTAAGTCTGCTTTTTCTCGTCTGAACTGTCCGCACCGAAATACAATTGTATTCCGCTATATCTTTTGTAGTGAAACCCAGCTTAAGGAGAGCACATAGTTTGAACTCATCTGCTGTAATATCCGGGTTTATCTCAGTAAGGCTATCATATAAGTTGGGAAATGAAGATTTCATTTTGGGTATAAAAGCGATATCATCATTCATGGCAAATTTCACCAGGTTTTCCAAATCTATATCATCTTTTCTGTTGAGCTTTTCACGCATACCCGCCATTATTTTTTCACCATGAAGGACCTTCTGGTATAATTTCAAAATCATAAAGTGCTTTGACAGGATAAAATAGCCAAGAATTCCAAACCATACAAACACATTGATAAAAGTAAAGAATCTCTGATTTTTTGAAAACTCTAAATTTTCCGTTCCTGCAACCCTGAATATCCTAAAATCATAATAATGGCTTATCAGAAAAAGAATAAATGCAGTAGCAAAAACCACGATGATATACTTCGAGTTTTCCCTTGTATTAAAAACAAATAATGAAGTATTAAGAAGCAAAAAATAATATAAAGACAAACCATTTTCGAAGCCTGATGTGGATGAAAAATAAAAAACCAATATCATAGAAAGCTCAATAACAGTAAAGCATATCAAAATATTCTGGCGTGCTTTCGTAAAAAAGAAAAGAAGAAGAAAAATTCCACCGAGCACAAATAATCCTCCAAAAAAAGCTTTGAAGCCAAATAACAAATCTCTTAATCCACTCAGAAGCAAAACAACTCCGATAGAAAATGCAAACAAATTTAATCTCTGAGCATCAATACGCTTAAGCATGTCCGTATCAGGATCAATATGCAGGTCTTTTATATAATTCAATATTTTACGCAACATTACTAATAAATAATTACTCAAAAGATAATAATTATCCATATAAAAATTAATATTTTTTAATTACTCTTAAAAACAACAAAAAACAAACGATAAGTTTTTAGGTATACAGAAAAGGAGCTCCTTTTCAGACCTCCTATTATTATCTTTTATATCTCTCATAGCTAAAAAGCTAACATATTTTGGGTTGATCTATTGTTATAACACATTTCTAGATTAGAAAATTTTTTCTCCATTTAGTTACTGTGTTACGACTTAATTTAAAGTGAGAGGCAAGCTGGATATTGTTGAGTTTATTTTTTTCTGATAATCAAGTATTTTAAGTATATCCTTTTTTCTAAATGACCGATGTCTCTGGCTGGCAGCAAAAGCTTCCCTATCCGGAGTTCCAAAAATTTTTTCATTCAGTTCCATAATATCCACAACTGATAAGCTTTCTTTCTGTAATAACCGTTGACAGGAATCTTTTTTTTCCGGAAATTCTTTTACAATGATATCATTATAGATTCTTTTATAATCAGGTATTAATTTTCCCATAAGATGTTTATTATTTATTTTCTTCGCCTTTATACTTCCATATCCATTTATACAGTGTTGTTTTCGGAATTTTATAATGTTCTATTACTTCTGTTTTTGACATTTCTCCCGACTCTATTTGTCTCAGAATAAAATCAATGATTTCTTTCGTATAAATATTTTTACGAAACTGGGGTAAACCTGTTTTTTTGTTCTGTTTATATTCTGTGTTTTTACCTGCTATTGCAGGAGCATATAATATCAGATGTTGTGAATACAGTCTGAAAAAATCATATTCTAATAATTTACTCCATTTCAACAGATTTTCTGTTTCTATGCTTGTAGCCTTGTACATTCTTCTTATTTCCTGCTCTGTACATTTCATAAAGCTACAGATACGGGATAGTTCTATATCACACTCTGCAACTTCTTTTTCAATTAATGGTCCTATTGGAATCTCTTTAAAATTCATTAGTCTGTATTGTTAGAATCGTTGAATTGAGGGTATTTTATAAACCGGCAGACAGAATCATCTGCCGGATATAATGATTTAAGGAGCATTCATCTGTTCTATTTTATACTCTCATATCAAATCAATAAGCAGACATTCTTTGTGCTGTCATAAAAACACGTCGGATATTATTGCTGGGATCAGTATCATTTAAATTATCTACAGAAACAAAAACGATTATTCTATACCAGATTCCATCAACAATTACATCTACCGTTTCTATCTCCTGAGAATCATCACTGGAACTGGTAGCTGCTACAGGAGTAGAACTACTATTCATATTATCTCCCCAGTTAAGATAAATTCCGTTATCCGTTTCCATATAACCTCCAGGCGCTAATAAAACGTTCGAACGGCGGAAGCGGTCTACACTTGATAATGCAGAATACCATACTTTAATATTAGAACTGGAGGCATTTACCAAACGAGGATTGTAGGTAACAGCTCCTGAACCCTGATTGGAACTTGCATTAAAATTAAGGTCTAATTTTAATTTTCCACCTAAAATAGCATCATAAGTTCCGCCAACCTGTGTGCTCAGCAATCCTACATACGTCGCTGGTAATGTATAATTAAAGAACTGATATTCTCCAGGTGCAAGCACTTTCCCAACGCCTACTGTTGCACTACAGCTCTGCCCTCCTATCGAAATAGGAAATGTTGTTGTAGTGGGACTGGATACTGTTGGTGTTCCGGAAACAGTATAGTTTAAAGTACCTGATCCTTGCGCAAAATTACCCTGTGGAAGTGTTGCAGTAAGACCGTTTACAGGTCCTATCGTTTGTGAACCATATACTCCTGCATTGCCTCCTGAATAAGGAATCGACATGGTACCTTGGTAAGGAGTTCCGGCAGTATAGGTAAGTGGGCTTAGTGTTGCGTCAGTACATCTCAAACTGCTTATTGTTCCCGTCTGTAACGAACGGCCGTCCAAAGGTCTCCATTGGGTTCCGTCCCAATAAACATATCCCTTAAAAGTAAAGGTAGCCTGAGTTCCCAGATTATAGACTAATAAACCAAGTGCAGGATTGGGAATTGTAGACGCATCATTATACGCTGTTAAAGCTACTCTTGGACCTAAAAATCCCTTTTGGCTCCCTGATGCAAGCTGGCTTACATTAAGCTCTAAAATAGCAGAAGCGTCGGGAATTGCACCAATGCCTGCAGATCCTGATGTCGTGACAATAAAATCATCAGCTAACTGTGCTGCCGTTGGAACTCCTGTTACTGCATTGTTTTTTCCACCATCGATATTAAATACTCCTTGTGGATTTTGTGTATTAATGCCTACTTGAGCGAAGGATAATGTACCAATTGCCAAGGCAAAAATTGTGTAAAATTTACTTTTCATTTTGTTCAATAATTTGGAAAAAAGGAAAAGAGTCTTATAATTACTCTTTTCCTGAGTTACTATATTTTAAATTTGTGTTTATATTATTTTAGTATAAAATATATTTGAAAGAAGGAGGAGACCGAATTTGCATTCCTATTAGAGAAGCCATTTCCAATTCCTTTAATTTGAGAGATTGTTCTGGATAAATTTTATTTTTGAATGGGACAAGCATCTTATCTTTAGTTCGTAATATGCCCTGATTTTCTTTGAAAGAACCACTGTCTTTGATATTGAGATCATAACCTTTCCCAAAGTATAACTGAGCATACATATTAGAAAAACAACATAGCAAAAGAAACATACCTGATGCCTTTGCCATAGTGTAACGGATGTTCTTAAAATACATTTTCACCTCATTGGAATTATGTGGTAAAATTGATCTTATTTTAAGTTGAAATAAAGAAATTATATACGCTACAGATACCTCATCAGTATGCTGTAGCATACGACATAGATACCATCAACATCAACAAAACAAATATAAAAAACTGGTTTTCAAACCATTAAAACAGCAAAGTTCATTTTTAATTCTGAATATTTAATACACTCTTAAAGATGATATAAACAACAGAAGTTCTCTTGTCAATTCCTACAATGATCTGACAATACATTACAAAACGTCTAATTCTATATTGAAAATAACCCGTAAAAAAATCCTCAGATCTCTCTGAGGAAAAAAAACTAATAACCATGAAAACTCAAATAAAAATGAGTCTGTTGTATGGTGCAATTTATAATGATATGCTAACAATAACAAAGCAATTCTGTAGATATAAATTACAGTCGTGTAAATTTTGTTTGTCATGTTTCTCAATACTGTTTGATGTTCATAGCGGTTGTTGAAATGGTAAACCTATAACAGACAAAGGAATTAGAGATAACGACGAAAGAATAGCAATAAAAATAATAACAGGCTGGATTACCAAAAGCACCCTAATTCTGAGGGTATCTATATTAAAATAATAAGTAAGGGTTGTCGGGCATAATATAAAAAAAGCTCCTAAAAAAGGAGCTTTGTGACCGCAGAAGGATTCGAACCCTCACTGTCGGAGCCGAAATCCGAAGTTCTATCCATTAAACTATGCAGCCGTATTCATAAGTAATGAATGATAAGTAATACCTGATTACTTATCATCATTGCCTTTCATGTTTTAGAAAGTAATTTTCACTCCTCCCAGAATCTGTGCACCCAGGACTTTATATCCTTTGTACGTCTGGTATTTTGAGCTCAGAAGATTATTTCCGAGTGCGAAAATACTGAAATTTTTGTGAATTTTATACTCTGCAGAAAGATTTAAATCAGCATATCCACCTACTTTATCGTTTGTATTCTCCGTAGATTGGTAAATTACATTCGGAGCACCTACTCCTTCAATCGCATAAGAGTTTGTCGTTCTGTCACTTGCAAATATTCCTTTAAATCCTAACAAGAGCTTTTTGTCAAGCATTGTATATTTTGCCCCGATGCTTGCATTGAATAAAGGAACGTTATAAATATTTTCATAGTTCTTAAGATCATACTTTGTAAACCTTAACTCTCCATCAATAATAAGATTGGCCAATGGGAAATATTGTACACTCCCTTTGATATCACTTACGTTTCCATCATCATACACTGCAGAGAATGTATTGGCAAAATTATATGCAGAACGGTTTACAGATGTATTATCGAAAAGACCGTTGGCCTTAAAGAACATAATATCTCTCATCTTTCCATAACCTGCAGAGAAGTCGTATTTCAACGTTTCATCAATATCTCCTCTCAATCCTACATAAAAATGATATTTCGTCTCCGTTGGCTTTAAAAACTGGTCAGAAAGGATGAATGGATTCGTCTGCAACATATCTCCATAGGTATTCAGCTTCAGACCTCCGTCTACCCCTCCGTAGAATTTAAATTCTTTGGCAGCTGCAAACTGGAACTCCGCCTGCGGGAACCAATACGTTTTATTGTTTTTCTGCTGAGAAACGAGTTCTGCTGAATTTTTAGCATTCAGGAAAGAGAATGAAGATCCTAACATCAAATAAGAATCTCCTTTGCTGAATGTTACTTTCGGGGTAAGGCTGGTATTGAAGAAGCTGGAAGAGTTTTTATCTCTGATGGCAAAATCTGTCTTCACAGCATCCAATCCTACTCCCAAATCTGCATTCAGGTTGATTCCTGATTTTCCTAATTCAACAGCATGCTTGGAGAAGTTTGCAAGAATGGAAACCTGGTTTTCCGAAGCATCAAAATGATCTTTCAGGAATGATGATTTTACCCTTACATCATTTAAGATTTCATTGGAATAAAAATCATAGTATCCGTTTACTTTAAACTGATTTACTTTTTGTTTAAGATCAAGCTCTCCCGTAGGCTGCATGGCGTAGATTCCATAATAATTATAGCTGTCTAAACCATATTCAGCGTTAAGGTTAAACTTCCCCTTTTCTCCGTAAGAGTTTAAGAAAGCTCCGATATTAGCAGAAGTCTGCCCGGATTTCCAGTCATAATCTTTTTTAAGACCATTCGTAGACAAAACATGAACATCAGCTCCTACTTCAAGCTTATTTTCAAGGGTTTTTGAAACGTTTCCGTCTACCAGAACTTTTCCATAATTACCCATTCCAAACTGGAAATAGTTATTCTGAGCGGTTCCGTCAAATTTCGGTGCTACATCTTCTCCCTGAATAGTTGAAGTTTTAAAATCTGAAACAGCAGGAACATCCGTGATGGTATACTTCACAGGAGTCTGCGATTTCTCTTCCGGCGGATAATTCTTGATGGTTTCCACAGAAGTTTTTTTCTTCTCGATCTTCTTCACTTCCGGCTCTCTTTTTTTGTTAAGAACCAGCTTTTCCTCCTTGATCTGGGAAAACGCCACCGACGAGAACCCTAAAAATAATATGGATAATAATTGAATTTTCTTGTTCATATTTTCTTTATTTGAAAAAAATATATAACGGGCTTTTATTTATTGGAAGCAATATAACTGCCTAATAAAGCTTTCCCCGACTGTTTTGAAAAAGTTCTCCCCAGTCTGAATATATTAAACAGCCAAAGGCTTTGATAAACTTGTAATTTGTATTGATAATTTTTTGTTGCACTATTCTCAGCTACATCATAACTGTAAACAATATCATAAGGAAATGCTGAAGGCAGTAACCCGACTGTAATCATACTTCCAATCATTGGGTTTCCACAAGGAGGAGTATAGGTTTTCATCGGATGCAGTGTTATCTTAGATACATTGGTACTGTCTTCTACAATTTCATAAATATCAGAATGTTTTAAAATCTCAAATTCTTTCTTAAGATCCTTATTCACTACAAAAGCTTTCTGTTTTTGAAAGTCAGCTTTTGCGTGGTTATACTCTTTTGGATAGGCACTGTATGAAGGAATACAGCTCCAGAGTGAAGCAGAAATTAAAAAAGAATATATGGTAATTTTAAAAACCTTCATGTACTATTTCTTAATCTGTTTTTTAACTTCTTTTGCTTCTGCAACAATTTCAGGGAAATCCTTGTAATTCGCAATGATCTGATCACATGTATAACTTGCCTGGTAGTTGTCTTTCAGGCCGATATAGTTTTTCGCCATCAATACCAACGCTTTTGCTCCCCAGAATTCTTCTGATGCATAGTTATTGGCAAGCTTAAAGATCGTCTCATTAGAAGACTTGAAAGCTTTTCCTTTATTTTGATAATAGGCTTTTGCATACAGAGCTTCTGCAGCTACTGAAGTATTGGATGATTTTTCAAGAGAAGAATAGGCAGTCTGTGCATCTTTATCTTTTCCTGAGTTCATCAGACTTCTTGCTTTGATCACTTTCGCAGTTTCAATAACGGCTGCCGAGTTTTTAGAATTAGCAATCACTGCATTGGCTAATTTTTCCGCTTCAGAGAAATTATTTTCTTCTGCATACAGTTTCATCAATTCCACATTCGCATAGTTTTTAATGCTGATGTTGGAAGAATTTTTAATGCCTTCAAGGTACTTTTTAGCTTCTGTAGTATTCCCCTGTGCAAGGAAGATCTGAGCTAAACGAGTTTGTGCATCATCCTGGTAATCATTCTGAATTACAGCAACTTCCTGAAGAACAAGTAAAGCTTTAGTTGAATTGTTAGTCTGATAATAACTTTCTCCTAATTCGTACTTAGCCTGGTACAATCCTTCACCTGTAGGATTCTGTGTCAGATACTTTTCGTAGTAAGAAATTGCATTCTTATAATCTTTCTTCGCAAACAGCTGCTTCCCTGTAGATAAATTGATCTCATCAATTTCAGCAGCATCTACATTTACCCCAACATTTCTAGCGAAAGTCTCATAACCTGAAACGTCTCCGTTTTTCGTAAAGATAGGTTTTGCAGCCTGAACTACTTTCTGAGCATAGGCCGTATTTTTATACTGCTCACCCAGAGATTTCAGTTCAGAAAGAGCTTTATCATTCTGATTCTGGTCTATATAATTTTGTGCTCTGTAAATAGATGCATTAGCAATCAGATCTTTGTCAGAAGAACCTTTGATTACTTTTCCGAAATAATCATTGGAGTTGGCAAAATCATCCTGAGCAGCGTAGGCTGTTCCTATTTCGTATTGAGCATCATCATAATATTCGGAATCCGGATATTTTGATAAAAGATTTTTAAGGTTGTTAATCTTCGCCTGTGTATCTCCTTTGAATCCCAGAGCCATTGCTTTTTGATACAAAGTATAATCCGTAGCATCTTCATTTTTATCATAGATAGCAATGGCTTCGTTCAGATCATTGTTGGCATAATGGATATCTGCTAGACGAAGTTCTGCATCATTTTTAAATTCCGGTTTCGGATTGGCAAGATATTGTTTGAAATAAGTAGCTGCCTGATCAAATTTCTTAGATTTAAAATAGGCATATCCCAAATCATAAGGCAGCTGCTGTTTTTCAGGGAAGTTTTCCGTAAGAAGCTTTTCATAACGTACAATGGCAGAAGGATAATTTCCTTTTTGGTAATACACCTGTGCCAGCCAGTACAAAGCTCTGCTGTTGAATTCTTTATTAATATTAAAACCAAGACTTCTTAAGAAATATTTCTCAGCTTCGTCATAGTTTCCTTTGTTGAATTCCTCCGTTCCTAATAGATAAGAAACCTCCTGGTCTACTTTGTTGATCTCAGGAGTTGAACTCTGTAATCTGTCAATTGCATTCAGCGTTTCTTTATAGTTTCCGGAATACAGATAAGATTTCACCAATAATGACCTCATTTCTGCGGCATTGGCTCCGTTCTGATTTTCGTTGATATAACTTTGAATTACCGCCGAAGGACTTTCAAACGGGTTACCGATATCGTAACTTAATTTAGCGTACTGCTCATGAGCCAGTTTTTTCACTTTCGCATCATAATCCATCTGATAAGAAGAACGGAATGCAGAAAGAGCCTCCTGTTTTTTATCTACGGCCAGATAAGCATTTCCTAACTGGTAATAAGCATTTTGAGCTAAAGCAGAATTACTGTTCAGAAGCTGGTTGTAATAAGAAACCGCTTCATCATATTTCTTCAGCTGTGCAGCCACAAATCCCATCTCATACAAATCGTTTTCAGATGGATTCTGCTGTACACTCAGATAATCTTTTAAATGTGGATAGGCAGAAGTGTAATCATTCTTCATGAAATAACTCTCCCCAATGATCTTATGAACTTCTGCTTTATAAGAATCTGAAATATTTTCGTTCAACAAAGCTGTTCCTTCCGTGATCGCCTGGTCGTAATTCTTATCATTATAATACATCTGTACATAATAAGGGCGTACCAGTTTGGAGAACTTATCCTGATCCTTTATCGAATCAAAATACTGGAAAGCTTTATCATTCTGTCTGTTGCTGTAATACAAATGCCCAAGCATATAAGCAATATCTCCTTTTTGGGACTGATCTGCTGATTTATAAGCTTCTTCAAGGGCATCAGTAGCTCCTTTAGAATCGCCCGTCATGAACTTTGCATATCCAAGCTTCAGAATATACTCGGTATTCTCCTCTTTCGAAAGCTGATACTGGTTTACTTTTTTCAAAGTCTCCAGCGCCTTATCGAAATCTTTTTTTGCTAAATAGTAATCTGCCAGTGGAAGATTAGCCTGAGCAAAATAAGCAGAATTAGGATATTCTTTCATGAAAGCCGTTAACCCTTCTTCAGCATGATTTTTCTGAAGAATCACACCGATCACATTATCAAAAAACTGGGCGCCTTCCTTTTTCGAACGGGACAAATTCTGATTGTAGAAGTATTGTCTTGCATATTCGTATTGAGAAGCATTGTATATTTTGGTCTGATAAAGATTTTCGGCTAGATTGAACCTGTAATTTTCTTTCTGGGTAAAATATTGGGACTGTTGAGCATCGGAGATTCCGAAATAGATGACCGCAGCCGCTAAAAGTATTTTTTTTGATTTCATTCTTCTTGATATAAGAAAATTAGTCTAAATAAGTTAACGAAAATATTAAAAACTTATTGTTTAAGCAAGTTTTAACAGTGTTAATGACAGTTAATTCTTATTTGATAACAATGTAAATTTTCTCACCATACAATGATAAAATTTACTACTTTCGTTTGATAAAATGTAAACAATTTTAATAAACAGTTATCAAAAACACATTTTAATTTGATACTTTTTCAACAGCAGCCAAAAACATACCATAAACACACCATCTCATGAAATTTAAGATTCTTTTAGCATTAATTTTTGTAAACCTCCTGCAGGCACAAAAGTTTTATTTTCCAAAGACAGCTGTAAATGACTCTGTTATATTGGAAAAACAGATTCCAGGACTTGCACAACAAGTGATTCCCCTCCTTCAGTCTGCAAAGTATAAACCTGAAAATACGGTTGACCTTATGGATAATCTTTTCCGCTTGCAGCTGGTGGCTCATGATTATAAAAATTCATTGGCCTCCCTTTTCGAAAACCGTAAGCTCTTTGCGGATCACAATATGGGAGACTACAGATACATCGGATTTGAACTGTATGCCCTTGCAAAAATGGAGCAAGAAGAAAACAATACCTCATTTTCCAATGCCCTTCAAAAAGTATTTAATCAAAAATACGAAAGCCTTCCGGAAAAACTGATTCCAAGACTGGAACTCGCTCTTAACGGAGATGTGAACGCATCCAGAAAACTGTTGAAGAATCTTCTTGATAAACAAAAAGATAAGGACAGCATCGATTACAAAACGGCACTGGCTCTATGTAAAAATTATCTGAATTATAAAACCTACTCCAGCATCAAACCTCAGGTCATGCAGCTACTGGCTTCAAAAGACAAAGAAAGATTCATTATTGAAACGAAAGATCTTAAGATCAATGGAAATACCTTATCAGTCACTATTGTTCGCAGAAAAGAAAACACATCTCCACTTCCTGTTATTTTAACCAATAATATCTATGCAGGTCCCATTGATGGTTTCTTTGGAAAGAGAGCCGCTACATACAATTACGTAGGGGTTGTTGTGAATACGAGAGGCAAGAGAAACAGCAATGATGTGAACAATCCTTTTGAGCATGAATCGCAAGATATTTATGAAGTGATAGACTGGGTCAGCAAACAGCCCTGGTGCAACGGGAAAGTAGGAATGATCGGAGGAAGTTATTTAGGCTTCAGCCAGTGGGCAGCCGTAAAAAAAGTGCATCCGGCATTAAAGACGATTGTTCCTCAGGTTGCCGTAGGAATCGGGATTGATTATCCGGCTCAGAATAATATCTTTATGAGCTATATGCTGCAGTGGATACAATATGTGACCAATAACAAATTTACCGATGAAGCAGATTTTACCAATGCTGTAAAATGGGATTCTATTTTTACAAAATGGTACAAAAGCGGGGAGTCATTCAGGTCGTTAGATAAAATAAGCGGAAAGCCAAGTAAAATATTTCAACGATGGCTGGATCATCCGGGATATGATGAATACTGGCAGAAAATGGTTCCTTACAGGGAGGATTTTTCTAAAATCAACATTCCTATTCTGACTACAACGGGATATTATGATGATGATCAGATTGGTGCGCTGTATTATTTTAAACAGCATCATCTGTATAATAAAAATGCGAACCATTATTTGGTCATAGGTCCTTATAATCATGGAGGAGCCCAAAGTTTCGGATTTACTTACGTGAATGGAAACCCTATTGATCCTGTGGCGAGAATAAGTATTGATGATCTTGCATTCTCATGGTTTGACTATATTCTTAAAGGCGGTAAAAAACCAGAAATTTTAAAAGACAGAATCAATTTTCAGGTAATGAACACCAATACATGGAAGCATGTAGCCCATCTTGATAAAATGCATAATTCGTCTTTGAAATTCTACCTTCAGGACAAAAAAAACACATCTTCTGTATTTAATAAGCCTGAAACCAAAAATTTCACAACACAAATTGTTGATCTTAAAAACAGAGACCAGAAAGACACTTATTATAAAGTCAGTAAAAAAGACAGCATAAAAATGACAAATTCTGTCGCTTTTGAAAGTGAAGTTCTTGATAAGGATATCATCATGAGTGGAAACCTTTCCGGAGTCTTCAATGTTTCTATCAATAAAAGAGATTTTGATACGGATACTTCCTTATATCAAATTCAACCGGATGGAAAGTCTTCGTTACTCTCCACTCACATTGTTAGGGCCAGCTATGCGAAGAACAATGAAAAACGACAGCTTCTTGAACCGAATAAAATGGAACAAATCCCGATTAACAATTCCTATTTCATGAGTAAAAAGATAGAGAAAGGAAGCAAACTTCTTTTATTGGTCGGAGTGAATAAAAGCCCTAACTGGCAGATCAATTATGGTTCCGGTAAAGATGTAAGTGATGAAACAGTAAAGGATTCCGGTAAACCCATGGAGATAAAATGGTACAATGACAGCTATGTGGAAATTCCTGTTTATAAAGACTAAAAACCTTTTCTAAACACATTTCAGCGGGCTTTATGCAATAAAAAATAATAAGATCATTTCATTCTTTACTGATAAAAATTCTTAATTTAGCCCGCTAAAAAAAATAACCAATTGAGCAATACGATGATTAAGAACATTTTTTGATGTGATACTTTTCATCACCAGCTCAAAAAATACCATTAATGAAATTTAAGATACTCTTAGCATTATTTTTTGTCAATATAATGCAGGCACAGAAGTTTTACTTTCCGAAAGCAGCAACAACAGATTCTGTGATTTTGGAAAAACAAATTCCCGAACTTGCTTTAAAGGTGATTACTGAATATCAGTCTCCTAAGAACAAACCGAAGTATATACTCACGTTTTTAGATAATCTGTTCCGTTTACAACTTGCGGCAAAGGATTACAAAAATTCCATTACAAGTTTAACCGATTACCGTAAGGAATATGCAGATCATAATATGGCAGGGAACAAATATCTTGCTCATGAAATCTACAGTATAGCCAGGCTGATTGAAAAGGATAAAAATATTCCGTTTCCAGATGCTCTTCAAGCGGCTTTTACTACAAGATATGAAAGTTTATCCGAGCCACTGACTGCCAAAGTAGGACCTACCCTGGATATTGATTCAGATGTAAGGGATCATAAAAAAAGGCTGAAAGCAGCACTTGACAAACAAAAAGATAAGGATAGTATAGACTATGCTTCCGCTCTGGCTTTATGTAAAAACTATGTCAATTATATGACCTACTCAAGCATCAAACCCCAGATTATGCAGCTTTTTAAAGTAAAGGAGCAGGAGAAATTCATCATCGAATCCAAAATACTTACTTTAAAAAAAGGAACAAAACTCACCATTACAATTGTACGAAAAAAAGAAAACACCTCTCCTCTTCCCGTTATACTTACCAATAATATTTATGCTGGAGAATTTGTAGATGCAGGGATGGGGAAAAGAGCAGCTGTTTACAATTATGTAGGAGCTGTGGTTAATACTCGTGGAAAAAGAGACAGCAATGACCCCAATCATCCATTTGAAGATGAAGCGCAGGATCTTTATGAAGTCATAGACTGGGTAAGCAAGCAACCGTGGAGCAATGGTAAAGTAGGAATGATAGGCGGAAGTTATTTAGGATTCAGCCAATGGGCAGCTGCCAAAAAACTGCACCCGGCTTTGAAAACCATTGTGCCTCAGGTTTCGGTAGGGATCGGAATAGATTATCCTTCTCAGAATAATGTCTTCAAGGGCTATATGCTCCAGTGGATTCAATATGTCACCAATAATAAGCTGACTGATGAAGCAAGCTTTAATAATGATACAAAATGGGATTCTATCAATACAGCATGGTACAAAAGCGGCAGATCATTCAGAGCCCTTGATTCTTTAAGCGGGAAGCCCAATACAATATTCCAAAGATGGCTGGATCATCCCGGTTATGATAAATACTGGCAAAACATGGTCCCTTACAAAAAAGAATTTGCCAAAATAAACATTCCTGTTTTAACGACTACTGGCTATTATGATGCTGATCAGATCGGAGCATTGTATTATTATAAAGAACATCACAAATACAACAAAAATCCTAACCATTATTTAGTGATAGGACCTTATGATCATGCAGCAGCTCAAAGCTATGGAAATAATTATGTTTATGTTTTCGGTTATGGGAATCTACTCATAGATCCTGTAGCCAGAATAAGTATTGATAAACTTGCTTTTTCATGGTTTGATTATATTCTGAAGGATGGTAAAAAACCGGAACTTCTGAAAGATAAAGTCAATTTTCAGATCATTAACAGTAATACATGGAAACATGTTCCTGCTCTTGATAAAATGCACTCGTCTTCTCTTAAATTTTATCTTCAGGATCGTAAAAACGGTTCTTCAGTTTTTGAGAAACCCGGAACTGAACAATTTACCCAACAGACGGTTGACTTTAAAGACAGAAATCCGAAATATCTTTATCATACAGTAAGCAAACAGGATAGTGTGTATGTAACCAATTCTATTTATTTTGAAAGTGAAATTCTGGAAAAGGATATTACAATAAGCGGAAATTTATCTGGAATATTCAACGTTTCCATCAACAAAAAGGATTTTGATCCCAAAACCCTATTATATCAGGTACAGCCTGATGGTAAGATATTTTTACTGTCTACACATCTTACCCGAGCCAGCTATGCAAAAAACAATTTCAAACGTCATCTGCTTAAACCTGGCAAAAAGGAGCAGATCCCAATCAAAAACTCATTTTTCATCAGCAAAAAAATAGAAAAAGGAAGCAAACTGGTCTTATTGGTAGGAGTTAATAAAAATAAGAACTGGCAGGTCAATTATGGCACAGGAAAAAATGTAAGTGATGAAACTATAAAAGATGCAGGTGAGCCTTTGGAAATAAAATGGTACAACGACAGTTATGTGGAAATTCCCATTTATAAAGAGTAAATTCTTTTGTTTGCGCATTTTTCCCCAAATGTTTTTAACAACTGTTAACATCAAAATAAAAAATCATTACATTTGCTTTTTTTCAAATCAAATATAGTTATTGAATGAGTCAACTTTTTAGAAGAAAAATCTATTCAGATACAGATACATCAACAGGGCTTTTAAGAGTCTTAGGGGTATGGGACATTGTATTTTTTGGTATTGCGGCCATTATTGGAGCTGGGAGTTTCAGCAGTTTGGGAGAAGCCGTTTTCAGAGGCGGTCCCGGTGTAATACTACTCTATTTGATTTGTGGCTTTGCCTGTGGGTTTACCGCTTTATGCTACGCTGAATTTGCCAGCAGAATTCCTACGGCAGGTTCTGCCTACACATATGCTTATGCCAGTTTTGGGGAATTGATTGCATGGGTTATCGGCTGGGCTCTGATCATGGAATATTCTTTCGGGAATATTTACGTAGCCTTTTCCTGGTCAGATTATTTCACCAGTTTCTTAGGACGTCTCGGAATGCATATCCCTGATTATCTTACCTGCAGCTATACCGAAGCCAGAAAAGCCGTTCAATATGGTTCAGAAAACAAGGAACTCTTAAATGCATGGAAGACCGCTCCATTAATCGGAAGTTTGAAATTCATTGTAGATATTCCGGCATTGGTTATTAACGGTTTGATTACATGGCTTTGTTATGTAGGAGTAAAAGAAAGTAAAAACTTCAATAACTCTCTGGTTATCTTGAAACTTGGAGTAATTATATTGGTTATACTGGTTGGTTTTGCGTATATCAATACTGAAAACTGGACTCCGGTAAGTCCTACAACGGGAACACCATCCTTTATGCCAAATGGCTTTGCAGGGGTAATGAGTGCCGTATCCGGAGTATTCTTTGCTTATATCGGATTTGATGCTTTAAGTGTTCTTTCTGAAGAGACTAAAGACCCACAAAAGACTTTACCAAAAGGAATGATTATCTCCCTTGTATTGTGTACCGTGATCTATATTGCTCTGACATTGGTATTAACAGGTATGGTAGATTACAAAAAATTTGATGGTGTGGGAGATCCGCTTTCATTTATATTTGAAAAAACGAATGCCAATGTAGCCTGGATGGAGCTTGTAGTTTCTTTCGTTGCAATTGTTGCCATTACCACTGTATTATTGGTTTTCCAGATGGGACAGCCAAGAATCTGGTATGCCATGAGCCGTGACGGACTGATGCCTGCAAGATTTCAAAAAGTACATCCTAAGTATAAAACACCATCATACGCAACTATCGTTACTGGGATTGTGGTAGGTATTCCTATCCTGTTTACAGATAAAACTTTTATTCTTGACTTTACAAGTATCGGAACTATTTTCGCTTTTGTACTGGTATGTGCCGGAGTACTAATGCTTCCAGCTAAAGAAAAAATTAAAGGCAGATTCCACCTTCCTTACGTGAATGGTAAAATCATTTTCCCTGTCATTTTCATTGGAGGTTTACTGGCTTTCTACCAGTGGCAGCCTGAGTTTTTTGATAACCTTATGAACTGGTCAGATCCTAATGAAGGAGAATTCAGAGCTTCTATTTTCTTTTTTATTATCATCAACCTGATTCTATGTATCGTAGCTTTTATCAAGAATTTATCATTAATTCCATTGATTGGTTTAAGTTCATGTCTGTATCTTCTTACAGGAATGAGCCATGAGAACTGGTTCTGGTTCGGAATGTGGTTCCTGATCGGTATGGTAATTTATTTCTGCTACGGATATAAAAACAGTAAGCTTGGAAAAGAGTTAAAAGACAGCTAAATAAGCATTTAATAAAATTGCGAAAAGGCAAAATAGCAAATAGGTTACACCTGATGGAAAGACCTGATTTGTTATTTTGCTTTTTTACTTTTTTGGGCTCTTTTAAAAATCGGCAGAATTATTGCTTTCAACTCAATTGAACCAATAAACTAACCCGCCATGTCTGAAAGAATCAAAACATACAGAGAGTTTTATCAGTTTTATCTTACTGAGCATAGTAAAACAGGTACCCGCATTTTCCATTTCATCGGAACGTTTCTCGTATTTTTCGTATTATGGTATGTCATCAGTTCCGGAAAAGAAAGATTTCTATGGTATATCCCTATTGTAGGCTACGGATTTGCCTGGTTCAGCCACGCCGTGATTGAGAAGAATAAGCCGGCTACTTTTAAATATCCTTTATGGTCTTTAATCTCAGATTTCAGACTGTTTTTTGAACTATTAATCGGGAAGCAGAAATTCTTTACGTCCAATAACCAGCCTCAAAATCAGGAATAGCCTTTAGTTTCTTTTCTTTCTTAATTTTGAAGACGCAAGAGCATTTCGACTTAGCACAATGTGAGATTTTCAGCAAATGATGATATTATTTTTCTCGCAGATTGTGGAGATTTCGCAGATTTTTTTTAATAATATCTGCCTAGTTTTCAAGAGCTGTAGAGGATATTAAAGTTTAGATTCCTTGCTTTTCCCGGAATGACAAAACAGAGTTTTGAAATTTTATCGGAGATAAAATCTTTGCGCCTTAAAAGCATTCCTTCTAATAATACTTGCGCCTTTGCGTTTTCCGACCTTTACTTTTAGATTGAGATTGCTTCACCTTCGGTTCGCAATGACTATATGTTGGTAGAATTCTGTTTATTCTGAGGGAGTTTCTTCCCAATCAGATAACCCAATGAAGGCAGAATACATGATAAGACAACCGGAACTTTCAAAGCCAGACCTGATCCGTCAAAGATAATCGTCAAAGGAAAAAGATATCCGTTATAAACAAGCAGTGCCAATGTAAAAAGAAAACTGTCACTATTACCTGTAGAAAGAATATTAAAATCGCTTCCAAACTGATCAAACAAGCCGGAGCAAACAAATAAGAAGACATTCACAAAAAACATCCATAGGACGGTTCTGTAGATCATCCCTTTTTTTGCATTCAGATATCCGGCGAAGATCAGAAATAAAGATAAAATTCCGGAAACGGTATAATCCAGTCCTGAAACATCAACTTCACTACCCATTCTTCCAAAGAAATACATGGCATACAATACCAGATTTCCGAGATAGATGACCGTTACATAATTCATACCTTAAAAATTTTGTGTTTACGGTTAATATTGTTTTTCAAGTATATCGTAATGAACCGTGTTTACTATCTTCTCTGCAAGGATGTCTCCATCTACTTTTTTCGGTTCAGGAATATAGCTTGAAAAGGTTATCGTATGATCTTTATTGATTGTTACTTCCACTTCTTCAAGGATATTTTTATCATCTACATAAAACTGGATCCTGTTTTCTACAACTCTCCAGAAAGAAAGTCTTGGTTCAGATGGACTGCAGTCACCCGACTTCCCTTCTACATAATTATAGATGGCGAAACCATCTTCCCTGATCGCATAATTTCTCATCAGGCGGCAGTTATCGAACTCTTTTATCACTTTCTTTTTACCTTCATAAAATCCGGCTTCCTTTAGTTTCCAGAATCCTGTAACGTTTTCTTTGGTTAATTTTTGGGCACTGACCAAAGAAAAGGCCATACAGGAAGCAAGAAAAAATATCTTAGACATAATGAATTTGTGTTTTTTGATTGTAAACCAATATAATAGTGAGTAAAGAATTACGGCGGGAGGCTTCGCCGCCCGCCGTAATTCTAAACCTTAAACCTTAAACTTTGAACTTAAAGGATTCTATTTAAACTTCTTCTTAAAGCTAAATTTAAGCATATTCATGAGTCCCGGTTCAATGATATCAATTCCCAGTCCGAAATTACTGTCAGCAACAGTATGATGATCTGTTCGGAATTGTTCAAACTCGCTTTGCGGAATTTCAATATTAATCAGAGGATTGTATTCAATGTACACACTTGCCCCATTTTTGTTTACTTTTTTTCGACTTTTATAATCAAAATATGGGTTGGATATTGTACTTTCCTGGACTGTATATTTTTCTTCAACATCAATTTTCTGATCCGTCTGCAAATTGATTTCATATTTCTCACTGTCGAAATTATGCCAGAAAGGTAAATCTTTGTGGATGAAATCTCTTGCACTCGCCTTCACTACATTTCGGTCAAAGTACATTAGAAAACGGTTTTTCTGCGGATCCACAAAATAAGGATTTTCAATGGTTGCGGTATACTGGATCTTAACTTCATTCAGTTTCTTATCATCACTGACTACATCAATAGCAGCATCTTTGAATACGTTTCGAACATCTGTACCATTGCGGTCACCTGAATAATTAAGCGCATAGAAAAGAAAGCTGTTCCAGCTGTCTATGATTTCTCTTTTATTGGTACTTTTAAAATACCTTCTCATAGCATTGGCTCTGTTTCCTTTATAAGTCGTTGACAGAGTAAGCTTTCCTGTATTGCCCTGTGCATTTAAATCAACTCTTTCATCAATGCAGAAGTAAGGGAATTTATAAGATTTTCTTACCTGAAGCTCCTGATCTTTCTTAACTTCCAGATAATGCATAAAATAGATAAAGCCTCTGTTTTCAATCAATCCGAATTCATCACGGATGGTTGCATCAATGAAATATTCTTCACCTTTATAATTCACTTTTACGACAACATGATTGAAACTTAACAGGGACGGCAGATAGTATTTAATATAATAATCCGTATTAAAATTAACCAGCACTACAGAGGCGTCTACTCCTATATAATCAAGAATTACTTTCAATAAAACCGATTTTGCCTTACAATCACCCTGTTTATTTTCATAGGTTACTGACGGCTCCTGTGGTTTATGTCCATTCATTTCATCTGCATTGAAGACGTAATAAATATGATTTTGTACATATTCTATGGCAAACTGCAATTTTTCATCCTGATCAGAAATGGCATCCAGTTTTTCAACCAGGTTGGGAGCAAAATCCTTTAGAGAAGATTTGTTGAAAATCTCCTCATAGAACGGTACAATATAGTTGGAAAGATCTTTCCAGTTGCTTTCTGTAGCAAAATCTACATAAGGGAAAATTTCACGGCCTGAATCTACAGGGTTGATATAATTCTCTTCTTCAATGACAAATCTGTCTCCTTTTTTCAGATAACTGATTTCCGGCTCAAGAACATTGCCCTGTTCATCTCTGAAAAATGTTTTTTTGTAAGCAATAGTCTCTTCACGCTCATTGATAAACGTGAATTTAAAACTGCCATAAGCCCAATAGTTATCCGGACTTACCCAGACATATTTTGAGAACTCCTTTCTAAGAAAATCGCGGTCTGTAAATTCTTTGATTCTTGAATCTTCTAAAATCAGAACATCATACAGCCTGAGATCTTTAATGGTAATATTGATTTTTTTATTACTGCTTAGAACCCCTCCACTGCTTTGGTTTTCACTGTCAAGAACCTTTATTTTTGTGTCCGGAATCTTATCGATCAGCACTCCATCCCTTAACACACTGATCCTGTGAATCTGGTAAACTTCATTTTCCTCAACAATCACATCAGAAACAGAAGCCCTTTCCAGGTTTCCCGGTTCGTTCAGAGTATAAGCCATGCATACGTACTCACTGTTTTCAGTATTGCTTGTATAGTATTTTTTGTCTAAAAAATAGCAGTAATCGCGACCTTCATCAATTTGTCTTCTGGCAAATTCGGAGTCTTTGATTCGGTTTTTTATTTCCTCATCCCCGATATTTCCTGCCCACATTTCAGGTTTTTGAATCCTGTAATTTTCAACTTGCATTTGATTATCCATATTTATTATAAGAATTATATTTTGGTTAGTGTTCTTAAGAAATTCAAATTAAACGATTAAAAAAGTAAAAAACAATAGCAGAAGTACTACAAATTCAGTATTTTTTTTCGGCACAGTAATTGCGAGGTATGGGGAAAATCAAGTTTATGAAAAGTATAGCAACAATTCTAAAAGGGGCAGCACCCGCATTAGCATTATTCGCAATGACGCAATGTACAACCACAGCCAATGCATCCGCAGGTGATGAAAAAACATTCATCGTAGGACCACAAACAGCAGATTGTACAGGAGTAGCTCCTATGAAATGTCTGCAGGTAAAAGAAAACACTTCCGCAAGCTGGGCCAATTTCTACAGCAATATCGAAGGATTTACTTATGAACCGGGGTATGAATATGTTTTAAAAGTAAAAACAGAAAAAATTGAAAATCCGCCGGCTGACGGATCTTCCATAAAATACACTTTGGTAAAGCAGGTTTCTAAAACGAAAAAAGCAGAAATGACAGCCAATGAAAAGACAATTATCGTAGGGCCGCAAACCGTAGAGTGTTCTGCTGGAGCCGGTCGTATGCAATGCATGCAGGTAAAAGAAAGCGCTTCTGCAGCCTGGACGAATTTCTACAGCCACATTGAAGGCTTTACTTATGAGCCGGGTTACGAATATGTTTTAAAAGTAAAAACAGAAAAAATCGAAAATCCTCCGGCAGATGCTTCTTCCATCAAATATACATTGGTAGAACAGGTTTCTAAAACGAAGAAATAATAAAAAACCGCTTCTGAAAATTCAGAAGCGGTTTTTTATTTTGCGGGAAGCTGGAAGAACGAAGTCAGAAGTTGCTTTTGGACGATCCGAAAAAGTCAGCAAATGATCCATTTTTACGTGTTTATTTCTGTCTGTCTTTTTACTTCCTTTTTATCTTAAAACCCAGTCTCTTTTTGTGGAGGATCAGGATATTTTCCTTTCGTAGCCTCTCCCACTGTGTTGGCTGTTGTCATCGCCACTACAAGATCGTTCAGCATTCCGCTGGCTGCTGTTGGTGAATTGGGAAGGAGTACAAGATTACTTCTGTTGCTGGCGCCCACAGAATGTAAAGTATCATAATGCTGTGTCACCACAATCAACGCTGATGCTTCATGAGAATTGATATCCACATTATTCAGCATTCTTACAGATTCTTCCAGTCCTTTTGCAATTTCTCTTCGTTGGTCAGCAATCCCCTGCCCTTGTAACTTTTTAGATTCTGCTTCTGCTTTTGCAACCGCAACAATTCTGATTCTTTGTGCTTCAGATTCGTATTCGGCTGCTGTTTTTTCTCTTTCTGCTGCATTGATCCTGTTCATGGCATGTTTTACCTGCTCATCCGGATCAATATCTGTTACCAAAGCTTTGATAATATCATAACCATAACTGTTCATGGCATCCTGAAGCTCGCTTTTCACTGCAATGGCCACATCATCTTTTCTTACAAAAACATCATCAAGCTTCAACTTGGGTACTTCTGCTCTCACCACATCAAAAACAAAAGAAGTAATTTGATTTTCAGGATTTTCCAAACGATAATAAGCATCTCCCACCTGACTTCTAATGACCTGATACTGAACAGAAATTTTCATTTTGATGAAAACATTGTCTAATGTTTTGGTATCAATCAGTACATCCAACTGCTGAATTCTCAGATTAAGTCTTTTAGCAATCTGATCTATGATGGGCAGCTTAAGGTGAAGACCTGAATGCTTTACCGCACGGAATTTCCCGAAACGCTCTATAATCGCTGCTGTTTCCTGCTTAACGACAAAAAACGAAGCGAATAAAATGATAAGCCCGAAGAAAATAACGGGTGCAAAATATATACTCATAGTTTTAATTTTTATTAATATGTCGTTACACCACCTGTTTTTGTTAAAAACATTTTTTGTAAGTAGCTGCTTAAATATAAGAAAAATAAATGTAAGATCCGGAATATAATCCCCGGGAAATCAGACTTGATGATATCATATTTTTTTTAAAAACCAAAATTATTCTGAAAAAGACTTACTTTTGAATATTCATTACATCATGGTCAATTCAAAAGAAATATTAAAAGATCACATCTCTAAATTCACTTCAATTACTGAAGAGCAATTGGATTATGTTTTCGGACATTTTAACCTGATCTCTTTAAAAAAAGGGCAAAGTCTTATTTCGGAAGGCGATTTTGTGAATCATGAATATTTTGTTCTGGAAGGCTGTCTGAAAGCTTTTTATCTTAATGACAGCATGAAAATGTTTATCCTTCAGTTTGCCATGCCTACGTGGTGGGTGACAGATTTTGATGCACTTTACAGTAAAACAAGGGCAACCATCAATGTAGACTGTATCACCAATGCCAGCATCCTTTCTATTTCCAACGAGGACAGGGAAAAGATCTGTAATGAAATTCATGAAGTTGAACATTTTTTCAGATGGAGAACCAATAAAGGGTATGTAGCCGCCCAGAAACGTTTGTTATCTTTTATGAATAATGATGCCAGATTCCGGTATGAAGAACTTCTATCCATGTATCCTCAATTGTACAATCTGGTTCCGAAACATCTGATTGCATCTTATCTGGGAGTAACCAGAGAAACTTTGAGCAGGCTGCACCAGTAATCAACCTCTTTAAAACAATTAATCTCTTCCTCTATTTTGTGAGGTAGATCACGTAACTTTTTCTTTTGATCGGCGGAACTTTGTGTCAATATTTAAACCCAATAAAAATGGACACAAAAAATTTTAAAGTCAATACAGAAAACAGTACTATCGACTGGATCGGAAGAAAAGTAACCGGTGCTCACAATGGAACTATCGGTATAAAAGATGGAAACTTCACATTTGGAGAAGGAAGTTCTATGTCAGGAAAGTTTGTCATAGATACCCGTTCCATCAAAATCCTGGACATTGAAGATGCTGAAACCAATGCACAGTTTGCCAATCATCTGGCTTCTGATGATTTCTTTAATTCTGAACAGTTTCCTGAAGCTTATTTCGAAATCACGCATGCTGAACCGGGTGATGAAAACCTCTATTATGCAAAAGGAGATCTTACGATAAAAGGGATTACCCATCCTATCGATACAAGTCTACACATTGTAAAAACAGAAAACGTTGCTATTTTGGATACTAAAATAGTGGTTGACAGAACGAAATTCAACATCAGATTCAGATCTTCCAATTTCTTCACCAACCTTGGTGATACGCTGATCTACAACAATTTTGACTTAAACATCCATCTTGTTGCGGAAACTTATTAATTCTATAACCTTAAAAATTTCACCATCATGCCATTCATCAAAGTAGATGTACTTCGCGAAGATCTTAACCGCGAAACAAAACAACAATTAATCAGAAAAATAAGTGAAGCTGTCACCTCAGTTTTGAATAAGGATCCTCACTTAACCCATATTGTCATTAACGAGATTGAGGATGATAACTGGGGATATGCCGGAGAACAGGTTTCAGTATTAAAAGAACAGGGGTTTTCAACAGGAAAAAAATAAATCAGCAATGAAAAAACAAACCGTAATTATAACAGGAGCTTCTTCAGGAATAGGATTGGAAACGGCCCGTTATTTCCTGGACAGAGGTGATAATGTCATCATCAACTCACAAACGGCATCCAAATTAGAGGAAGTTTATCATGAATTGGGAGCAGGGGAAAATCTGGCAATGGTTGCCGGAAGTGTTTCTGACAAATCAACAGGGGAAGCGCTGGTAAAAACAGCTTTAGAAAGATTCGGATCTGTTGATGTTCTTATTAATAATGCAGGAATTTATGAAAATAAAGCATTTCTGGACGTTACCGAAGATTATCTGGATCGTTTTTTAACAACGAATTTGAAAGGAACATTCTTCACTACACAGGCTGTTATTCCTCAAATGATCAAACAAAAAGACGGTGTGGTAATTAATGTAGGAACGCCATTGGTATATCATGCCATTGCAGAGTCTCCTTCCACAGCACCAATTTCGAGTAAAGGAGCGATTCATGCACTGACTTTACAGCTGGCTGCAGAGTTTGGAAAAGATAATATCAGAGTCAATACCGTTGCTCCGGGATTGATCAGAACTCCAATGCATGGTGCAGACCTTGACAATAATTCAGGAATCCATTTGATCAATCGTATTGGAGAACCTGAAGAAGTTGCTCAGATGATTCATGCGATTGCTAAGAACACATTAATCTCAGGAGCCATCATCAATGTTGACGGCGGAATGGGTGCCGGGCATCATTTATCATGAAACTATCATTAATTATAGCATGGCTGCTCAGCTTTCCGCTGAGTAGCCTTGCACAAAATCTAAAGGATATGAAAACCAATCAGACCTCAGAAACTGAAATAAGAAATGTCATAGAGAATTATTATTTCAAAGGGATTTATGAAGGAAATACCGATATTCTTGCCAAAGCTTTTTATAAAGATGCTTTGCTTTTCGGAGACGTTAACGGAGTTCCGTATTTCAAAACTGCAGAGCAATATATTGAAGGCGTTGGAAATCGTATAAGTCCGCAGAAATCAGGAAAAGGTTTTAAAGCGGAGATTATTTCAATCGACATTATGAATTCAATTGCTGTTGCAAAATTAAACGTAAGGATGTATGATTTTAATTATTATAATTTCATAACTTTCAATCATATAGACAGACAATGGATGATCGTTAACAAGACTTTGACCAATGTACAGCCTTAATTCAGATTTTTAAATGAAAACCAATACAATCATGTGGAATAAAAATAGAATTACGGAATTACTGGGAATAGAATATCCTATTCTGCAGGGACCTTTCGGCGGAGGCCTTTCCACCGTTGAACTGACAACAACAGTGAGTAATCTTGGCGGATTGGGAGGTTTCGGAGCGTATACTTTGTCACCGCAGGAAATCTTTGACGTTCACAAAGCGATACAATCCAAAACGGATAAACCTTACAATCTCAATCTCTGGGTAAGTGATCACGATATCATTAACGAAGAATATACAAAAGAACAATATCAAAAGGCTGTTGAGACTTTCAAACCTTATTTTGATCTTCTGCAGACGGATATTCCTTCAACACCACTCCCTTTTGAATCGAGATTTCAAAATCAGCTGGAGGTGGTTTTGGATATAAAGCCTAAAGTTTTCAGCTTTATGTTTGGACTGCTTGGTGAAAACCTCATCGAAGATCTTCATCGTCAGGGAACCGTTGTTTTGGGAAATGCAACAACACTTGATGAAGCGATTGCTTTGGAAAAAACAGGCGTGGATGTTATTGTGGCTTCCGGTTTTGAAAGCGGTGGTCACAGACCTTCATTTCTGGATCAGGCAGAACTTTCTACTACGGGAACTTTTGCTTTGATTCAATTAATTAAAGATCGTGTAAAAATTCCTGTGGTGGCTGCTGGAGGTATTGCCAACGGCCGTGGAATTGCGGGGGCTTTCAAACTGGGCGCTGATGCTGTACAGATCGGAACGGCATTTCTGGCTACTGAAGAATCCGGAGCGTTACCGATACACAAAGAGTTTTTATTTTCTGAAGCTGCTAAATCCACTACTTTAACCAGAGCTTATACCGGAAGATTAGGACGTGGAATTATGACAAAAATCACTAGAGATCTATTAGCTGCAACAGAAAAAACATTACCGTTCCCATTGCAGACGCATTTTATGGGGGCATTAAGAAAAGCGGCTTTGGAACAGCAAAAAAATGATCTGGTTTTCTTCTGGTCCGGTCAGATTGCGCCTCTTTTAAAGCATAAAAAAGCCTCCACTTTAATGCAGTCATTAATCGAAGAGGCTTCTGAATTATTACAATAAATAGAATCTACACGGTCATTCCGATGTCTATCCCTTTAATTTTTCTATATAAATCGGTAGCGTAATTATCCGTCATTCCGGAAACGAAGTCAATAACTCCAAGAACTTTCTGATAATCGGTTCCGTCATTATAAATAAATTGCTTTGGAATTAATTTCAAAGCTTTTACATCATAGGATTTTCTTTGGTCATCAGGTTTCAGAATGGAAGGAATAAAGTGATCCAGCAATTCATACATTACGTTGTAACCGGCATTTTCAATCTCAACAACAGCTTTATGATTGTAAATTTTTTCTACCGAGAAACTTTCGATATCCTGCAGTGCTTTATTTTCTTTTTTATAAATATCAAGTAATCCATTACTAAGATTTCCTTCAAGAATTGTTTCAAAGTTATGCTTATACATCTCAATCGATTTGTTGATTAATGCATTGATAACTTTTGCTCTCAGATAAGATATCTGTTCATTTTCATTGGATATAGAACGTAACTTTGTTTCAATTCTCTGAACATCATCCGTTTCCGATTTTACGAGCTCGAAAAACAGGTTTTTACAGTCTGCTGTAGAAACAATTCCCAATCTGTGGGCATCTTCCATATCAATGATGTTGTAACAGATATCGTCAGCCGCTTCTACCAGCCACACAAAAGGATGCCTTTTGAAAATATGAGGTTCCTCACTTTCAGAAATAAGCTGGGTTTCTTTAGCAATTTCCAGAAATATATCTTTCTCATTCTGGAAAAAACCGAATTTCTTTCTGTGAATGACTCCTTTTTTCTTTGCAACCGCTTCACACGGATATTTTGCAATACTTGCCAGTGTAGAGAATGTCAGCTGGATACCTCCTGCATCTTTTCCTTGCTGCTGCTGTGCCAATACTCTGATGGCGTTTGCATTTCCTTCAAAATTAACCAGATCTGCCCACTCCTTTTCATTGAATTTTGATTTCAGATCCTTTTCATTTCGTTCAAAATAGCTTGCAATGGCATCTTCTCCGGAATGTCCGAATGCAGGGTTTCCCACATCATGACACAAACAGGCTGCCGCAATTACATTTCCTAAATTATAGAGATAAAAATTCTTTGAGTCTTCAGTGAGTTCATTTTTAAAATCTTCAGCAATAAATTCACCGATAATACTTCCTAAACTTCTTCCTACGGATGATACTTCCAGAGAATGCGTAAGTCTGTTATGCACAAAAACACTTCCCGGAAGAGGAAAAACCTGCGTTTTATTCTGCAGTCTTCTAAAAGCAGAAGAGAAGATAATTCTGTCGAAATCCCTTTGAAAATCAGTTCGTGAAGCTTTGGTCTGTGGATTGTTTCCTGTACGTTGATTGGTGAAAATCTGGTTTAAATTCATCATTTTTCAAAATTACTCCAAATTTTAATTGTATGGAATAGTATTTAGATTTTTATTAGCGAGATCTTTCATTCAAAAAATCTATGATAGTAAACGTTTTTTAGGAATCGGAAAGCTTGAATAAATATTTTACATTTGATACAACCAATACAGTTGAAGAATCCCTATAATTCTTCTTTCAAATTTTAAATTATAACTATGACAGACAACACATGGCTCAACAGATGGGACGAAAGGTACAGCGGCGAAGAATTTGCGTATGGAACAGAACCCAACAATTATCTAAGAGAACAATTATCACAATTAACTCCAGGTAAAATACTTTTCCCTGCAGAAGGCGAAGGAAGAAATGCTGTTTTTGCAGCCACACAAGGATGGCTGGTTTCTGCTTTCGATATCAGTGCAAACGGAAGAGATAAAGCGTTACAATTAGCAGGGCAACAGCAGGTTATTATTGATTATCAGGTGGGAGAACTTTCCACTTTGGATTATCAGAAAGAGCAGTTTGATGCCATTGCGCTTATCTACGCTCATTTTCCGGGTGCGATCAAATCTTCTATTCATCAGATGTTAAATCAATATCTCCGTAAAGGTGGTTTTATTATTTTCGAAGCTTTCAGCAAAAATCATCTTGAATATATTGCAAAAAACGAAAAAGTAGGTGGTCCAAAAGATATTGAGTCTTTATTCTCTATTGAAGAAATCAAAGCTGATTTTCCGGATTATGATATTATTGAATTAGCTGAAACAGAAATAGAGCTCAATGAGGGACTATTCCATAACGGGACAGGTTCCGTCATTCGTTTTGTAGGACAAAAACTGGCCTAAAAATATTTTAAACAGGTTTGTTTTGGGATAAAAATCAGGTTGTATGCAGCTATGGAATATTATTTGAATCTTTATCTCAAAACAAACGTATGCCTGAAGGTCCATCCATTATATTAATGAAAGAAACCTTGCAACCATTTGCAGGGCAGCAAGTGACAGAAGTTTCAGGGAATGCCCAATTTGAGAAAGATTCTTTCATTGGCCAGACTCTTCTCGAAATCCGTACTTTTGGAAAACAGACTTACCTAGTTTTTGAAAAGGCAGCTATCAGAATTCACTTATTAATGTTCGGTTCTTACAGTGTTGATGAGCAGACCAAACCGGATAAAAGTTTGCGTTTGGCCTTGTTTTTCTCTACCGGAAACATTTATTTTTATACCTGTTCCGTAAAATCCGTACCTATTGAATATCTTTCAGCAATTGATTGGGAAGCTGATGTAATGAGCGACCAATGGAACCCCAAAAAAGCCGAAGAAAAATTGAAATCCAATCCAAAAATGATGGTTTGTGATGCATTGATGAATCAGGATATTTTTTCAGGTGTAGGCAATATTATTAAGAATGAGGTTCTTTTCAGAATTGGTGTGCAGCCTGAAAGTTTACTGGGTAATCTTCCTGCTAAAAAAAGAAAAGAGCTCATTGCTGAAGCCAGGAATTACAGTTTTGATTTTTTGAAATGGAAAAGAGAATTTGTTTTGAAAAAGCATTGGCTGGTCCATACAAAATCGGTGTGCCCGGTTTGTGGACAAAAATTGGTCAAGAAACAAACGGGTGTGGGAAAAAGAAGAAGTTTTTATTGTGAAAAGGATCAGAAGCTTTATTGAATAAACCGGTATTCTTATGTTTTGGCTGAAGCCGTTGATTGTTTTTATTTATTTAACGGGCTAAAGCCCGTTGCTATTGAATCATAGTATTCTATTTTTTCCCACTGATTACACGGATTTACACAGATTTTCTAATCATTTGACTGATATTGATTATTACTCATTGTTCATTACCTAGTACTCATGTATTAGTCTGAGTTGAGAAGTCCTCCGGCAAATTTTGTAAAAAATCTGCTCTGTATACTTCTCCAAGAGGAATTTCGGAGTCTTCAATGTATATATTATGATTGTCGAATGAATCTATAAAATTCATATTCACCACGTAGGATTTGCTTACTCTGATAAAGGTTTCCCCGGAAATCTTCTGATGAATGGTTTTTAAATTCATTGCTGTGATCAGCTTTTGCTGCTTTGTATGAATAACGACATAATCTTTGAGCCCTTCAATAAATTTAATATCCGAAAAACTGATTTTATAGAATCTTCGTTCTGCTTTGATGAATAAAAAGTCTGCCGTATTGGATTCCACGGTATTTTTAACGGTATCTTTAGATAAAAGTTCCGTATAAAGTACCGCTTTATCAATTGCTTTTTTAAGCCTTTGGGGATCAATAGGTTTCAAAAGGTAGTCCACTGCTTCCAGTTCATAGCTTTTCAATGCATATTGAGAATAGGCGGTGGTAAAAATAATCAGTGATTTTTTCGGAAGCATTTCTACAAATTCAAGACCTGTTACCATGGGCATTTCTATATCGAGGAAAATAAGATCTACCTCATTATCTTTAAGAAACTCAAGGGCAGAAGGAGCATTGGAAAATTCGCCCAGGACATCCATACTGGAAATTTCAGCGATCAGCGATCTCATTTCGGCTCTTGCCAGCGGTTCATCATCAACAATAATACAATTCATCACACGGGAATTTTTAAATTTACAACATATTCTTTATCAATGGATTCTATCTTCAGATCAAAGGTATCACTATAGAGAAGCTCCAGTCTTCTGGTGATATTGGCAAGCCCTAGCCCACTGTTTTTTTTATCTGAAACGGTATACCCGGTACTTCTTGAATTAATACACCTGAAATAAAGCTGTTTATTCTCAATATTGATGTCTATTTCTACATAAGACTCTCCTCCACTGAGATCTACACTGTGCTTCACCGCATTTTCCACAAAAGTGGTAAACAGATTGGGAGGAATAAAAATACTGCTCATTATTCTTTTCTCCACATTGACCTGAATATCAAAAGAGAAATTGTCACGTCTTATTTTTTCAAGGTTTAAAAAATTGGACAGAAAATCAATCTCTGAAGTCAGCAACGTTTTCTCTTCACTGTTTTCGTAGAGCTGGTATCTGAGAAACTCTGAAAGTTTTACAAGTACTACTGAAGCTTTTGCCGGATCTGTTCTGATGAGTGCTTTTACATTATTCAGCATATTAAACAGAAAATGCGGATTGATCTGATTTCTCAATTCATTCAGTTCCATCTTCAAGGTAAGATTACTCAGCTCATTGATCCTTTTATTATCACTGATCCATTTCTGTAAAAGCTTTATGGTAGTAGTCGTGAGGATTATCGGAATGCACATCAAAACACCCTCATAAATACCTCCTCTTTCATTATCTTTCGGAATGTATTGCGTTCTGAAATCCTGAAAGAGATGCCTGAAACTATAGCCGATGAAATTAAGTCCCACAACTCCCATTAGAACCAACAGTACAAGATAAGTGATGTATTTTGTTTTAAAGAAAAACCGCGGAACCAGCACATATATATTAATGTATACCATCGCAATCAGAATCGTATATACAAAAAACAGAACATAATACTGATAGATCCCTGAATACCAATGCCAGAACCTTGCACTGTAGATCAAAATGAAAAAGAAGATCAGAAACAGCAGATGTCTTCGGAGTCCGTACTTGGCTTCCACCAGAAAATCCATGACAAAGGTTTCTTCAAATTTCCACGGACTGTATTTCATATGATTAGGCTCATTTTATGATTAACAAAAATAGTCAATAACGTAAATTACAACTATTTTATTATACAAAACCTGTATTTTATTATACCAATTATCACACTCGGGGATTTTGTATAAAATACCAGCCATTTTGTATAAAAACAAATTTACACACTTCTTTTCTCTATTCCTTTGTACCGTAAAATGACACATATGGAATTAACAGTCTTTCAAGAACTCACTCAGGAAATATCTCTAGAATGCTTTTTTATGACAGAATCTCAACAGGAAGAAAAAGTAATACAGCTCATTGATCTGCATCATTTTATAGAATGTTTTGATTCGGAAATGAAAATTCTCAGCTACCTCCACCATTCTATTAATATTGTAGAACATGAAGGAGAGAAAAAAGGTATTCTGTTTTGTGACCTTAAACATTCTGCTGTACCTGACAGCAATGCCTCTGAAGAGTTTAGAAGAAGATACAGATTGTCAGAACTCTGGTTTGTTTTTGTAGAGGAAACCTTTGTTCAGGATACTGCGTGCTATACGGATGCCATTATTGAAAACAGTCTGGATATCTTCTATGAGAGAATTTTTACCTTCAGCTTTTTCCAATCTATTATTCAGCCTTTAAAATAAACTACCGATGAAAACATTGAGAAGAGTAATTGTTCCCCTGGCAATTCTTCCTTTTAAAAACATTATTTATGCTCAAAAAAGGATAGTATTCCCTTTGAAGGTCCGTGCATTCTTTGCGGATAAAATCCCGCAGTCACGGAACTTCAATATTGAATATACTTTGACTTTGATAACCCCATCTTCTTTTTCTTCACAGTTAAAAGGTCAGGATTTGCCGGAGGCTGGTTTTTGAGTACTGCATTGAGCTACCGTTATACTTCGATCAGGAACGAAACCTTCACTCTATTTCAATATTGGAATTTCTTATAACCCTTTTGAAAGACCGAGGGCAAAATAAATTTAAAATACCATCCGATTTTACAATATCACACCTTATTCCTGAACTTCCTCCATCGAGAGATTAAAAAAAAATTAAAATTATTCTCCACATTATTTAACCATTCGTCTAAAATAGAATCAAATCTCCAGCTAAGCATAAGCTATTTCAAAGATAGGTAACTCTCTATTTCAGGAAAAATCTTATTACTGCTACACATTGCTGATGAAAAAATGATTCCGGTTTTTACATAAGAATATACTTTAAAAAAAGAAAATGGCAGTACCCAAACAAATATTTCAGACTTTTATAACTAAAAAACTTCCTTTGATTACAAGGTATCACATCTGGAATATGAAAAGGAAAAATCCGGAATACCGCTATTTTTTCTATGATGACCAGGATATAGAGAAGTTTATCACCGAAGAATTTCCTCCAGAATATATCAAAAGCTACCGTAAACTGACTATTGGAGCGGCAAAAGCAGATTTCTTCAGGTATGCTATTTTATATAAAAAAGGAGGAATATACCTGGATATAGACAGCAGCACTATCAAACCGTTTGAAAAACTTATTCAGGAAGATGATGAAGCTGTGATCAGTGTAGAAAGACACGAAAATCTGTATGTTCAATGGGCTCTTATTTTCAATAAAAACCATCCTTTTCTTAAGAAGACATTAGAATTGATGATTGATAACATAGACACTCACCGCTATCCACATAATATCCATGCTACTACAGGTCCTACCGTATTCAGTAAAGGAATAAGGGAATCATTAAAGGAAAATCCGACCATTCCTTTTACATTATTTAACGGCATTGAGTTCAGAGGATATTTAAAATTCAAATATAAACTGGGAAAGTTCTTTTTATACAAAACAAGATCCCAGCACTGGAAACAGAAGCAGAAGCATCAGGAAATTATTTTTAATGAGTTCCCATCTTTGAGAACACATTAATAATAATCACACCAATTACAATCAGGGCAATCCCGATAATGGCAGGCAGATCTGGAACCTGCTTGAATGCTATCACTCCAATCATCGTTATAAAAATAATACCTACTCCGGACCAGATGGCGTAGGTAATTCCTACGGGGATGTGGCGAAGGGTAAGACTCAAAAAATAAAATGCACAGGCATAACCAACAACTGTCACTACTGATGGCCAGAGTTTAGAAAATTCCTCAGACTTTTTCAGAAAAGTCGTGGCAATAATCTCAAATACAATTGCCAGTGCAAGAAAAATATAACTGCGTCCCATAAATTCATTCTTTCTGCAAAAGTAGTAAAAGCCCCCGGGGAATTCAAAAAGAGAATTCTTTCACACCACTCTATTCCCGGGATAAGAAATGTTTTGTTATCCAGCTCCTTCGAAACTTCAATAATTTTCATAAGCTTCTTATTTTCAAATCCATTTATTCTCATTGTCTGGATTCTACTGCCTCAAAATAATCGGTCAGCAGACAACTTTATTTTCATTTCTGGCATAAAATAATATTTCTCTATGACATGAAATGTGACAACTGACAAAAATTCCAGTATAAAAACCAGAGCAAAGAATAAATTTTATTAACATAAAAATCTGTTTGAGGTGAAAAATTAAAGTTCAAAAATTACACTTTAAAACAATATTATGCTAAGCATTATTTATTATTTGTTTTATCAACTCCAATATAGAAGTCAATAAACGATTAACACATTCACATGATTTTACAGATAGAATAATAAAAGTATTAATAAATTTCAAATAATACATTAATTTATTGTAAACAAAAATTCACTAATACATGAACATAAAACACCGTAATACACTGATAAACATCATAGTGTTTTACTTTGGCACATGATTTGAAAGTAGTAATATTGCAATTGAAAGATTGATAAAAAAAGTCAAATAATTAAAAATAATACAAAATGATAACTTATATCGGTATCGCAACAGGTTTAGTCGTAATTACTTCATATTTCATGACAGTAAGAAGAGAAAGAAACTAATCTTAAAACAAAACAAGCCTATAGAAAATCTATACTAATTATATTGTTTTATGTTTTTAATCTGAGAGATCGGATTGCTCTTTTACCATCGGGTAAAAGGGCCCAAAAACATAAGCAGAAAGATCTTAGTTTCATAACAAATTTTAATATCCAAATGAGAAAAGCCGGCCGCAAGTCCGGCTTTTCTTTTTTTATAGTCTTTTTCCCACTGATCAGACTTTCACAGATTGTTGCTAATACCAGCATCATTTATTATTTATCATTCAGTATCCGTTGGACCAGGTATTTATTATTTTTCAGGATTCTTTTTAACATTCAATAAAGCTTTATCTTTGTTTATTCAATAATCATTAATCATCATGAATCTGTACAACCTTATTATTCAAGATAAAGAACAGGTAAATCTTAACGAAGTATTTCTTAATGCCAACAACAGAGAACAGCTAGTACAGCTCATTAAAGAGCATAATTACGTTAAAGAGCTCCAGGAGTATGGCTTGCCGGTTAACCATAAGATTTTACTTGAAGGAAGTTCCGGATGTGGAAAAACAATGACAGCCAAGGCCATTGCCAATGCCCTTGGAAAAAATATTATTATTTTAAATCTTAGTAATATTGTTTCGTCTCGCATTGGAGAAACATCACAGAATATTAAAATGATTTTTGATAAAGCCGCCAGAGAAAGATCGGTATTATTCCTTGATGAACTGGATCAGATCGGGAAAGCAAGGGGCAGCGACGATAAAGATGTGGGCGAAATGAGAAGATTGGTTAATACTTTGATTCAGCTGATTGATTATTATCCTGAAAATGCGCTTTTAATCTGTGCCACCAATCATCCTGAGATTATTGACACCGCCCTTCTAAGACGTTTCCAGCTAAAAATTAATTATGAAATGCCTTCCGCTGAAATTCTGGATTCGTATTACAATCAATTATTAGCACAGTTTCCGGAAGACTTGAGAACGATTGAAAGAAAATACGCTATTTCTTTTGCTGAAGCTAAAGATTATGCTTTAACAGCCGTGAAAGCTGCTTTAATTAAAAAACTGGAAGCCAAAGAAACCATCTCATCATGAAAGAAGATATCCTCCACAATCTCGCTTTGATCAATGAAAGAATAAGAAAGTCTTGTGAGCAATCCGGAAGAAACAGTAATGAAGTCAGATTATTACTGGCGACGAAAACTGTTTCTGCAGACCGTAT
Organism: Chryseobacterium sp. PCH239; assembly: GCF_018924625.1. Classification (NCBI taxonomy): domain Bacteria; kingdom Pseudomonadati; phylum Bacteroidota; class Flavobacteriia; order Flavobacteriales; family Weeksellaceae; genus Chryseobacterium; species Chryseobacterium sp. PCH239. The sequence continues at coordinate 146,818 of NZ_CP073027.1, read as the reverse complement.
CAAAATTGCTTTGGAAAACGGACAGGAATTAATCGCAGAAAACAAGGTACAGGAATTGAAGGAGAAATATGAAGACCTGAAAGACATTCCCCATGAAAATCATTTTATCGGCCATCTTCAGACCAATAAAATCAAAGATATCCTGAAATACGATGTCACCTGCGTCCAGTCTCTGGATCGACTGGAACTTGCTGAAAAACTTCATCAAAGACTTTTGACTGAAAACAGAACGATGGATGTTTTAATTCAGGTGAATACATCCAATGAAGAAAGCAAATTTGGAGTTAATCCTGATCAGGCTATTGAACTTACCCGAAAGATTCCAACTACTCTACTTTAAAGATAAAGGGATTGATGACCATCGGCTTATTCAGTGCTGAAACTGAGAAAGTAAGAGCATGCTTTAAAATCCTGAAAAAACTTCAGCAGGACATCATCACCGGAAATATCCCCAACGTAGAAATGAAAGAGCTTTCCATGGGAATGAGCAGCGATCTGGAAACAGCCATTGAAGAAGGCGCCACCATTGTACGGGTGGGAACTGCCGTTTTTGGAGCGAGAATCTACCCGGACAGTTACTATTGGGATGAAGGAAAAACAAATAACTAAGTTTACAACTATATGTTCCCATTTACTTATACTTTTGAGAGAGAAATAAAAGATAGCAAAACGTTTAAAAATGTCACTGATGCAGTATGTCATTCAATCACAGAAAGGGGCTTAACTGATATTGTTCCTGCTGACGGCACCATCATAGGTGAAAACAAAATGTTTAAACTTGATTTTGCCAACAAATCCCCATTAGTTTCTCACCTGGCAAAGAATACTTCTACAACGAAAATACAAGAATTCTTACCTACAAAACAAAAGCATTTTATCCTAAATCACCTGACTACTGAGATACTAATAGCTTCTCTTCTTTTCATTGCCGGTATCATTATACATTATTGTCATTATATTTTGGTAATAGATAACGTTTCCAAAATTTAACCGAAAATTAAGCAGTAAAAACCTATCTCTTTAGTAAAATACCGGCTTCGACAGGCTCAGCCTGACAACGCTTAAAAATTTCGATAGGTATTCGGTTGTCCCCCTGAGCCTGTCGAAGGGCTAGTAATAAGAAAAACCTTTATTAATCATTAATCCCAGGTATTAACTATAAGGACAAGTCAATAAACCCATTCCTTAGTCTATAAATTCGGTATACTTTTTGCTGTAAATATTTCGTAACCAAACAAATACATTTATGGATAAAAAATTACTATCGGTATGTCTGTTCATGACATTATTATTCTTTTTTTCATGTGAAAAAGAAAACACACAGATGAAAAGTGGAATTTCCATTGAAACCATTTCAATTATAACCTGCGTTACTATGGGCGTAGCTATTTTGCTTGCTTATAGCTTTAAACGAAGATAACAAACCGGAATTTAAATACTAAGACACCTCTCGATTTTTGGGAGGTGATTTTGTTTTAAAAATTTTAAATTAAATGATTGCATTTCATTAAAATATAATAAATTTCAAAAAATTTCTCTTTCGTAACTAATAACCCTAATGAAAAGAACATTCCTGTCAGCACTTTTACCTTTGCTCATTTTGAACTGTACTCACAAAAAAGAAAATGTTCAACAGACAGACAAAGAGAATCCCAACCTTACAATGTCTATCCCGCTTGAATATCTTGTGGATTATCCTTTAATTAAAGACTCTTCAAAATTTATCAAAAATCTTCAGCAAGCTTTTGATCTCCATGTTCATGAAAGTCCTGTTCAGCAAAAAGGTGAAAAGATAACGGTATTCAAAAAGGTGAAAATCAATGGTTCAGATCAGGAGTATTACTTTGTTGAATACGACTGGAAGACAGGACCAAATTCTGGATATCCCTGGAAAAATCAACTCTTATTAACACAAGAAGGGAAGCTTGTTAAAATTTTATCAGCAGAACGGTATGAATTTGTTTCTATTTTCCCAAAACAAAATCCATATTTACTGGCAACCTCGGTCACAGCACATGGAAACGGAGGTCATGAAATTTACAAAATAACAGCAGACTCTTTAGAAGATATCTATGGGGGTAACGTCAGAACATATGATGCTCATGAAGACAACAAAATTTATGAACCGTATGAGCTGCAATTAAAAATTAAAGACTACAATAATGACGGATTTAATGATATTGCTTTCACAGGAAAACTTGTATTGATCCAGAGGCGAACACCGGATGGATTCTGGTATGACAATCTAACAATAGATGGCAGAGAAATCAAATATTCTGTTGATAATCCTTACAAAAAAATTCCTGTAGAATATATTTTTCTTTACGATCAAAAAACAGGACATTTTAAGCCAAAAGGAGATTATAGAGAGAAATAGAAAATTGAGATTGCTTCGCTACGCTCGCAATGACTATAAAAACAAAAATCCCTCTCATTGCTGAAAGGGATCTTTTTTATCGTTAAAAAACTGAGATTACATATAAGCTTCAATCGGCTCACAAGTACATACCAGGTTTCTGTCTCCGTAAGCTTCATCTACTCTTGATACAGAAGCGAAGAATTTGTGGTCTCTTACCCATTCTAACGGATAAGCTGCCTTTTCTCTGCTGTATGGTTTATCCCAAGAATCAGAGATTACCAGCTGTTCTGTATGAGGAGCATTTTTCAATACGTTGTTTGTAGCATCTGCTTCACCGTTTGCAATTTCATCGATTTCTTTTTTGATAGAGATCAACGCTTCTGCAAAACGATCAATTTCAGCCTTGCTTTCAGATTCTGTAGGCTCAATCATTAATGTACCTGCAACCGGGAAAGAAACGGTAGGTGCATGGAAACCATAATCCATTAATCTCTTCGCCACATCAGCTACTTCAATTCCTAAAGACTTGAACTGACGGAAGTCTACGATACATTCGTGAGCTACTCTTCCGTTTTCGTTGGAATATAAGATTGGGAAATGCTCTGCTAAAATTTCTTTCAGGTAGTTAGCATTCATGATGGCATGTCCTGTAGCCTTTTTAAGACCTTCTGTTCCTAACATCTTGATGTAAGCGTAAGAAATATTAAGGATTAATCCTGAACCGTAAGGTGCAGCAGAAATACCTTCAATAGCTTCTTTGGAACCGATTCTGATGTTCGCGTTAGAAGGAAGGAAAGGTACTAAGTGTTTAGCAACACAGATTGGACCTACTCCAGGACCTCCGCCTCCGTGAGGAATTGCGAAAGTTTTGTGAAGGTTAAGGTGGCAAACGTCTGCTCCGATGTTTCCAGGACTTGTAAATCCTACCTGAGCGTTCATGTTTGCACCATCCATATATACTTGTCCTCCGTGCTCGTGGATAAGGTTGGTAATTTCTTTAATATTAGCATCAAAGAATCCGTACGTAGAAGGATAAGTGATCATTACAGCAGATAAATTCGCTGAATGAAGTTCTGTTTTAGCTTTAAGATCTTCGAAGTCGATTTCTCCGTTTTCAAGGTTTTTCACCACTACGATTTTCATTCCTGCCATTGCAGCAGAAGCCGGGTTGGTACCGTGTGCAGACTGAGGGATCAATACTACATTTCTGTGGTGGTCTCCTCTTGAAATATGGTATTCTCTGATCACCATTAATCCTGCGTATTCTCCTTGTGCTCCGGAGTTTGGCTGAAGTGAAGTTCCTGCAAAACCTGTAATTTCTGCTAAGTCTTTCTCCAGTTCACGGATCATTTCCTGATATCCTTCAGCCTGGTTTACAGGTACGAATGGGTGAATTGCGCCCCAGTTTTCCCATGAAAGTGGTAACATCTGAGTGGCTGCGTTTAGTTTCATGGTACAAGATCCTAAAGAAATCATTGAATGAGTCAATGATAAATCTTTTCTCTCAAGACGCTTGATGTAACGCATCAATTCTGTTTCCGTATGGTATTTGTTGAATACTGATTCTGTAAGAATTTCGTCTTTTCTTAAGTTTTCTTCCGGAATACTGTATCCTTCTTTGATTTCTAATTTGAAAGTCTGCTTGTCTTTGAACTGAGCGAAAGAAGCCATCAGATAGTTTAATTTCTCTAATGTTGTACTTTCGTTGATCGCAATGCTTACTACTCCTTCTGTGAAATAGTTTAAGTTTAATCTGTGATCAAGCATCAGTCTTACCAATCTTGCTTTCTCATCTTCAGCCATAGTGATTTTCACAGTATCGAAGATTGGCTCTTCTACTACCTGATATCCTAATGCTTTAAGACCGTTTTTCAAAGCATTTGCTTTAAAGTGAATCTGATCAGCGATATAGTTTAATCCTTTTGGCCCGTGGTAAACAGCATACATACCGGCCATTACTGCTAAAAGAACCTGAGCTGTACAGATGTTTGAAGTAGCTTTCTCTCTTTTGATGTGCTGCTCTCTTGTCTGTAATGCCATTCTTAAAGCACGTCTTCCATACATATCCTGAGAAACCCCGATGATTCTTCCAGGAATATCTCTTTTATACTCTTCTCTACAAGCAAAGAAAGCTGCGTGAGGACCTCCGTACCCTAATGGAATACCAAATCTCTGTGTAGTTCCTACTGCACAGTCAGCACCCATTTCTGCAGGAGACTTTAGCTTAACCAAAGCCATCGGATCACAAGCAACCGCTACCTGAAGATCAAGTTTTTTATATTCTACAATATCTTCTGTATAGTCTAAAACGATTCCGTTTTTACCAGGATACTGTAATAAAATACCGTAATAAGAAGCATCCAACTGGTGAGTTTTATGATCTCCCACTACGATTTCGATTTCTAATCCTTCAGCTTTTGTTTTTAATACAGAAACTGTTTGAGGAAGCACAAGGTCAGAAATAAAGAACTTATTAGCTCCTGCTTTTTTCTGGTCTTTAGATCTGTTGTTGAAGAACATGTGCATTGCTTCAGCAGCAGCAGTAGATTCATCCAACAAAGAGGCATTGGCTAATGCAAAACCAGTAAGATCACATACTACAGTCTGGAAATTAAGAAGAGCTTCAAGTCTTCCCTGTGCAATTTCAGCCTGGTATGGAGTATATGCCGTATACCAGCTAGGGTTTTCAAAAATATTTCTCTGGATTGCTGAAGGTAAAAGTGTATTGTGGTATCCAAATCCGATATAACTTGTGTAATCAGTATTTTTAGATGCCAATTCCTTTGAGTGGTTCAACATTTCGTATTCAGAAAGTGGTTCCGAGATCTCAAGATCTTTCTCTAAACGGATAGAAGAAGGGATGGTCTGAGAAATTAACTCTTCAATACTAGAAACGCCAAGTTTTTCCAACATCGCCTGTTTATCGGCTTCATTAAGGGAAATGTGACGGCTCACAAACTGTTCTGTATTCATTTTTATTTATTAGATTTTGTTTGTAAAAAGATGGGTAAAATTACAATTTTTTGAATGATTTCACAAGAGTACCAAGGAGGTGATAATTCACACATCTATTTGTGATATTTCTCACAATTTACATTTCGTAAATTATGATAAGGTTGACATTAATTTCATCAACAATAACCATTATTCTATACATAATACACAAGAAAAAGCATGGATTTCTATATAATTAAGTTCTTTATACATTATTAAATTAGTGTATATAATCAATAAATCTCACTCTTATTATTGAATCTATTAAACGATTTTTTTTAAAAATATAATGTATTCAACATCTATTTTTATACTTCTACTGAAAGTATCTGTCATTCAAATTTACCTCCATTAAAACTCTTTTAAAGTAATTTACCACTGCTATTCATCAGGTTGTAAGAATTTTATGAAATTTTATTAATTATATTTATTCTAAATTAATATATTTGCAGCATGAATATGATTGTCCCATTTAAAGTTCCGCCATTGGCACCTTACTCATTCAATAACGAAGAGATGTTCTGTGAAAAGAAATCATGCTGTAAAAAATTCAAGAAGGGAAAAAGATGTAAAAAATGCCCGGGAAGAAAGAAAATGGCATAAACTAGCTGAAATTTTTGATCAGCATATAGATCGCAATTGCCAGAATAATAATTCCCCAGATCAGCATCATAATCTTAGGCTGACCCGACTTGTTTATTCTTGTTGCAGGCTGCGGCTTAAACATTTCTTCCACCGAACTTTTGAACTTTTCAGAATCGTTTTCAAAAACTTCTGTGATGGTGATTCCCTGAACAACCGTTTTGTGCAAAAGAGAATTCGTTGCATGAAGCAGAAGCTGGAATTTTCCGTCTTTAAATTCTGTGATCTTAAAGATCCTCTCTCCATACGGCTTTTCTAATCCGAAAGGCAAAACTTTCACCACATCGGCATTACTCGTCTGCCAGTTGATGATAATTTCCTCTCCTTTTTTCGCATGAATTTTATTCGCTGTAAAAGTTTTGATGGCTGGCGGAATATTATACCTGAAACTTCGCTGATGGCTTTCTAAATTCTGATCATAAGTACGTCTCAGCGCGCGATCACTTAAGGTTTCATAAGCCTCCTGAATCTCACGGAAACGGTCCGCAAAAAAGTCATCATTGGCATTTTTATCGGGATGATATTTTAAGGACAGTTTACGATAGGCTTTTTTGACGTCTTCTTCTGAAGCATCCTGTGATATACCGAGAAAATAGTAGTAATCTTTCATTGAGCAATACAAAAATAAGGATTTATTTTTCTTTGCGTTTGATGTTTATGGTAAAATTTTGTTGGAAGTATAGATCAAAAAGTCATTGTGGATTGAAGGTGAAGAAATCTCAATATCTCTCATAATTTATTGGTTGAAAAACGCAAGGACGCTAAGTTTTTTTACAGATACCTTCATATTTTTAAGGCGCAAAGATTTTATCCCCGATAAAACTGTACTTCTCAACAAATACATGAATTGAATGAGTTCAACAGCCCCTTTGTCATTCCGAGCAAAGCAAGGAATCTCAACTTCATATTCAAGGCATTTCCCACAGATGCCGCAAATTACCCAGATCATTTCGTAGTAACTTCAATCATAAGAACTGAACGGTAATAGACCGACCGTAATTACTTACGGGAAATCCAATCCTTAGTGGGAGCAATCCACTCATTGAGTGCTTTGAAAAGAAAGCCATGATTCAATCCCGTATTAAGCTCTATTTCTTTAAAATCTTTTAGGTGGGATCTGACGAACCGCTGTTCATACGACATCGGCACATGTCCGTCATCTGATTTCTCCGTAATGGAAAGAATCCTTCCATACAATCTGAAATTTTTATCTTTTTCCAAAGAATCATCTTTGAAACTAGCTCCGATGAAGACAAATTTCAATTGTGGATTCTTTTCATAATAAGAGACATATTGTGCAATATAACCTCCCTGAGAAGTTCCTACCACTGTTATTCTTCCGGCAGGAATTCCCTTTTTTATCAGGCTGTCAATCTGCTTTTTTACTTTTTCAGCATACGCTGATGGATCTGTGTCCGCTTTTCTTTTCTCAGAAATGAGAATCGTATTTTTATCCTTTAGCTTATTGAGTATTGTCTCATATTCTGCAACACCATATTTCGGATGTTTTTCCTCAAAAGAATGATCTTCCAAAAATTTATTATGTAAAAAGAAAATATATTGTTTTTGTTGTGACTTTTGGCCAAACAATATGATCGAAAAAAATGAAAGTATGACAATAAAAACATTTGTAAACCTCATCATAACCGGAAATAGCTTTTAATTAGAAAGAAACAAATATAGTGTTAAAAAGCCTTTACTGTGACTATTTTATGTAAAAATTCCGGCTCGGGAAGCGAAGCTTCCCGAGCCGGAATGTAACAATTTCAATTTAGTTTTTTACTTTTCTTATGCTTCACACATATTATCATTTTTGCAGCATCTTGAATGAAATTCTTTTTTGAATTTCCCTTTCAGTTCCTGATAGTCTTCATCACTCATTTCCCTGATCTTATCTGCCAGTCCGAAAGGTGACTTTTCTTTGATTCCGTACTCATCAAAAATACCTTTGATAAATCTTTTTCTTTGTATTGCTTTTTTAGCGATTAAGGCTACACCTGCAACGGCTAATGCTCCAAGAGCCCCTTTTAATGCTGAATTTTTCATTTTTTCAAAATTTTAAATTTTACTACTTCTTGTTTTTTATAGAGACGAATGAATGCTGATTTTTACTTTACTACTTCTTTAAAAATTTCAGATTATTCGTTATTTCTGTTGAAGAATCCACCGGAGCATTTATTTCTCCAGACTTCTTTAAATTTCTCTCTTTCCTCAGGAGATAAACCTGCCATTTTTTCTCTCATCTTTCTTTCCTTGAAATCTCTCACCCCTTTACCAAAGTGGAAACCTCCGAAAAGAATTTTGCTTAAGATCAGTATTCCCATGGCCTGCCAGAAAGTAATTGTTTTTGCTCCTAAAATCTCCGGAAGAAGGCAGTTCCAAAGCATCATGACAATCCATGTAACGGCAGCTAAAATTAATGGCGGGCACAGCAATAAAAAAATCCAACCCTTTTTGTGTTTATGATTCATAATTTCTTTTTCTAACTTTTTAAATCTTCGTATAATTTTCTCAATCTGTTTCTTAAATGCTTCACAGCATAGTTTTTTCTACTGATGATAGTTTTGATGTTTTCTCCCTGTTCATCGGCGATTTCCTGGAGGGTTTTGTCGTTCAGTTCATTTTCTACGTAGACCAGCCTTTGTTTTTCGGGAAGTTCATCAAGCGCCTCAAACAGTTTTTTCCAGATCTCATCCTGAAACATCTTCACTTCAGGACCGGCACTTTCATCCATCAAAAGGATATCCTTGATAGAAAAACTGCCATCTTCATCTTCATATACGAAATCTTCAAGATTTTCTGTTTTCTTTTTCCGGTAACGGTCTGTGATCTTATTCGCCGTCACCCTGTACAGCCAGCCCCAACGTTTACGATCTCAGAAAGATTCGTAAGGCTACTGAACTGATACCACACTTCCTGCAGAATATCTTCCGCATCCTCCGTGTTTTTCACTTTCGGACGAATATAAGACATCAGCTTCCCTCCGTAGTTGGAAACGGTCTGTGAGATGATGCTTTCTTTCTCCTTCTGTGGCATTGTTATTTTTTCGACAACCTCCATACTGATATGACGGTTAGCCTTTTAGTTTTACTTTAATAAATTTAAAATATTTTTCTTACAATTCAATTTTTCTTTTATTCATCGTGTTTTTATTTCATAATTTTTTTCAACAACCTAGGCATAATTTATTTTTCAGAAGCTTTTCCCGCTATCCACTCATACTCCTCACGCTAAACAACCCCACCCTCTTACCCTCCGACTCTCCCACTCGTGTTCCGGGGTAACCGCTGCTATCGGGGCTAAGGTGGTGACTGATAATTGATAATTGATGAATGATGAATGATGAATGATGAATGATAAAATTGTAAAATAATATTTTTGTTGGAAAACGCAAGGGCACAAAGTTTTTATCGTTATAATGTATAATTGTAAGGCGCAAGAAAATCAGAGATTTTCAGCAAGCGATCTGTCTTATTATTTTCTAATCATGGGACTTCTCAAATCTATTTAGTCAACATAATCAGCTAAAAAACTAAAATAGGCAGTCTTCAATTTTATCGGAGATAAAATCCTTGCGCCTTAAAAATATACAGATTGTTGTGAAAATTTTTAGCGTCTTTGCGTTTTCCAACTCTACTACTTCTAGTTTTAATAAGATTGCCTCGCTTTGCTCGCAATGACTTTATGGTAAAAAAAACGGAAGACTGAGCCTTCCGTTTCAAACATTATAAAATTATATTTTACTTATTAAAATTTTCAGCAAAGAATCCCAACATCGATTTGTAAAGTTCAATTCTGTTCGGCTCTTTTCCAAATCCGTGTCCTTCATCGTATTTTACAAGATAAGGAACTTCAAATCCTTTGGCACGCATCGCTTTTACAATCTGATCAGATTCATTGATGTTTACCCTTGGGTCATTAGCTCCCTGTACTACAAATAATGGTTTCTTAATCTTATCAATCTGAAACACAGGAGATACCTCTTTAGCAATTTTAGCTTCCTCAGGATTATCAAGATCGTACCAGATCTGTTTTACCATTTCTTTGTAGGGTTTCCAGTATTCCGGGAAAGAATCAAAGAAAGTAAAGATATTGGATACACCTACATAATCCACTCCACAAGCATATAAATCCGGAGTTTTGATCAATCCCATCAATGTTGCATATCCACCGTGGCTTCCTCCGTAAATGGCAACTTTATCTTTATCTACCCATCCCTGTTCAATGGCGTATTTTACACCATCTTCCACATCATCCATTGCTTTTCTTCCGATCTGCTTATAACCCGCTTTCTGGAATGATTTTCCATATCCGCCGGAGATTCTGAAGTTAACCTGAAGCGTAGCATATCCACGGCTTGCAAACAACTGTGTTTCCGGATTGAATCCCCAGCTGTCCCTGATTCCCTGAGGGCCCCCGTGAGGATTTACGATCAAAGGAACTTTTTTACCTTCCAATGCCGCTTTAGGTAGGGTAATATACCCATGGATTGTCAATCCGTCTCTGCTTTTAAATTCGATAGGTCTCATTTCAGCCATGTCTTCTTCCTTCAGCTGCGGCATCAGATTATACAGAAGTTTGGTCTGCTTGGTTTTGGTATCGTATTCATAATAAGTTCCATACAGCTTGTCACTTCCTACAACAACCAAAAGTTTATCATTATTATCATCAGAAGAAACAATTCCAAATTCCTTGTCTCCAAACTGAGATTTTAATTTGTCATGTATTTCTTTATAAAATTTACTTACCGGAACTGTTTCTCCTTTTGTGCCTTCATAGCTGATATAGTCAAGTTCATAGTTTCTGTTTTTACCCGCCGTGCTTATTGAGCTTACATCATAGACAGGATTGGAATAAACCTCTTTAATCACTGCATTCTTCTTCAGATCATACAGTACAATTCTCGCTTTATCGCTATCCAGATTGGTTACTACATACGCTTCATCTTTATTTTTAGAATTTTCATTAAACTCTATAATACTGAAGGTATCAGACCAGTCTGCAGATTTGATCAGATTGAATTTTCCGGTCTGCAGATCTTTATAATAGGTTTTTGTGGTTAATCCGTTTTCAAGTACGCTATAACCTCTCAGATTTCCGTCTTTATCAAAAAGATAATCGTCGATAGGGCTGTTAACATCTTTATTTTCATAAAGCTGGGTCATTTCCCCGGTAACGAAATTGATTTTAAAAGGCTCAAAGATCTGCTTGTTGTTTTTATTCATGGTAACCACAACAAAATCAGTATCTTTTATAGGAATAATGGCCTGCACTTTTACTCCGTCAAATGGTGTTAAATCCTTTTGATTTCCTCCGTCTGTATCGGTAGCATACAGGTGGATATTTTCATTTCCACCTCTATCTTGTGTATAGAAAAGGCGTTTTTTGTTCAGCCAGCCATAGTTTCTTATCAGATCATCTTTTTCTACAATAGCTTTGGTAATTTTTCCGGTGCCAAGATCTTTTACATAAACATGATTTTTTTTCTCCTGATCTTTCTCTTTATAGGAAAGATATTTCCCATCAGGAGAGATTTTAAATGCTGAAGCTTTAGGTCTTGCAAAATAGTCTTCGACTTTGTATTTAAAGTTTCCTTTGTCGTAAGAAATCAGTTTCTCAAGATTAGCCTTGGAAGATGGCAAAGTAGGATCTCCAGGCAGTTTGGCAGTAGAACTCTGTGCGTTGGTCATAATGGTGGATAGTACAATAAGGGCTGTACCGAAAATGTTGTGATTTAGGTTCATAACTTCTGTTTTAAAGGTTAAAGTTATAGAAAGCACTCATTTTTAAAACAATAGAAAACAAATGCATTTTATATAATAAGACACATTCAGGTTACAAAATGTTACAATTTTATATCATTTAATTAAAAAAATCTCAATTATATAAAAAAGACAGTCTGTAAAGGCTGTCTTTTTAGTGTAAATAAATTCCGAAATACCAGGTCCAGACTATTAAAATAATCTGCATGGGAATCCTTTGAGTATAAAGATACTTCATTCCCGGACCGGTGTAATCGGCTTTAAAAATATTAATCTTATTCCTGGAAGAATTGATATTGGCTATAAAAACCAGTATATAAAAAATGATCAGTAAAATTGCTGTCATCTCACGAATTGACAGGATCATCAATCCAATTCCTGCTGCAATTTCCAGAACTCCCGTAAAATATACCCAAAACATTCGGGCAGGAATAAAATCAGGAATCATCATCGCCATTCCCTTTTGAAATTTAAAATGAGAGAAACCTGTAAATATTATAAAAACAGCCATTCCCAGGTTTCCTGAAAATATAAAATCCGGCTTCCCCTGAAACAAAAAAGTCCCCAGCAAAGCCAGAATAAAAGTTGCGAAAAGTATTACGAGTAATTTCATTTATAGGTGGTAGATATTAGGTGGCAGGTAGCAGATATTAGTATTCAGGGTAAGAAACCAACTCTAAACCTTAAACATTAAACATTGAATTTCATCAAACTGAACCAAGGCTCACTCCTTCCGCAAGACTTTTCACAACCATTAATCCTTTTGTAAAGCCTGTATTCATATGATCCTGCCATTGTTTTTCTACCTGAACTTCGGCATGAAGTTTTGTTTTTCCTCCAAAGTCTATCAAAAAGTATTTCTCAAAACTTCCGTTCCATTCCATGACTTCTTTACTCTGGGTGTCTTCATTTCCCTCTTTATCCACCATTCCCAGATGTTTGAATACAATTTGGTTAGGTTCATCCATGCTGTCTATGGTTGAAACCATTCCTTCTCCCTGTGCATTCAGGAAATAAGTTTTCCCACCTACCTTCCAGTCTGATTTCATAACAGATCCTGCACCGAAATACTTAGTCCATTCACTATATGTTTCAGGACTCCAGAGGATGTCCCAGACTTTCTGAAGGGGAGCATCAATTACTGTTTCGTATGATAAGGTTTCCATTTGTTTCATTTTTTTAATTGGTCACTACGAGCAAAGTGAAGCAATCTCAAAGCTCACAGATTTTTCTTTAATTCTAACTAAATTATTTACAGCTGATTTTCTGAAAGATGTTTAACGAGTGACATCGCTTTTGGAAACTTCTCTTCAAAAAATTCTTTAAATTCTGCCGGTGTCTGAATTTCTGTTTTCAGTAAAGTGCCTTCTTCATTCTCCTCAAGAAAGTAAGCCTCTGTAGCTTCACCCCAATCCTGAGGGACTTCGATGCCTTCATAAATTTCTCCAAGGTGCAAAAATTTTATTTCCTCGTTGGGGATCATTTTTTCCACTCTGCTGTACATTCCGTTGTTTTTCGGATCAAGAAATTTAACGATATTATTTTCTTCAAGCGTTCCTTCATAAAAAGAACCTTCTGTAAATGCTGTTGTCCATTGCCTGTAGGTAATGTCTCCCCAAAGGACACTCCATACTTTTTCAGGTTCAGCATTGATTTCTATTTCGTATGATAATTTTTCCATATATTTTTTAAGCGATTAGGTGGTGGATAATAGGTTGCAGGTGATTGTACCGGAGAGCGAGTGAGTTTGAGGGTCAGAGAGTAAGAGTGTTATTGTGACCACTTCTAGCTTCTCATTCTATCCTCCGACAAAATCACCTCCATTGATATGAATAATTTCTCCTGTAATATAACTTGCATCCTTTGAGGCAAGAAAAACATAAGCTGGTGCTACTTCAGAAGGTTGTCCCGCACGTTTCAGCGGAGTGTCTTTTCCAAAGGTGGAAAGGTCATCAAAAGCTTCTTTCACCAATGGCGTCCATATAGGTCCTGGTGCAATTCCGTTTACCAGAATTTCTTTTTCTGCAAGATTATCGGCCAGAGACCGGATAAAGGACAAAACAGCACCTTTTGTTGCCGCATAATCTATTAAGTGGTCACTTCCGCGGTACGCTGTAACAGAGGTTGTACAAATGATTCTTCCTCCTTTTGGTATCATAGGAAGAAAATTTCTGGTGAATGAAATCATGGAAATAATATTGGTATCAAACGTTTCCTGAATCTGTTCATCAGAGATTTTTTCCAGACTGCTTTTTGAAGTATGAATTCCTGCATTATTAACAAGAATATCAATATTCTTCCACTCTGTTTTAATCTTGTCTGCGCATTTGGTTCTGAATGCTTTCCGGGTAAGATCTCCTTTGATCAGAAGACACTTCTGCCCTTCTTTTTCCACCAGTCTTTTGGTTTCGTTAGCATCATCGTCACTTTCTTTATAGATAATGGCGACATCTGCTCCTTCTCTGGCAAAATGAACGGCCACCGCCTGTCCTATGCCGCTGTCTCCTCCGGAAATAACAGCTTTTTTACCCTGCAGCTTCCGGCTTCCCTGATAATCGTTCCTGATAATTTCCGGAAACACCCCGTCTTTAGGGACTTTTGACTTAGAGTCTGATTTGTTCTGTGTTTTCATATGCAAATCTTTTTCCTAAATCACATCAAACAATACGCCGAAAATATTTAAGAATTATAAGCATCTTCCAGATCCTGAATAATAATTTTCTGCATTTTCATCATCGCCTGAACAACTTTATAGGCTTTTTCCTGGTTAGAATCATTCATCAGCTGGATGAGTCTCTTAGGAACAATCTGCCAGCTTAATCCGTATTTATCTTTCAGCCAGCCGCACATACTTTCTCTGCCACCGCCAGCAGTGAGTGTATTCCAATATTTGTCGGTTTGTTCCTGGTCATCTGTCATTACCACTAATGATATTCCTTCATTGAAGTCAAACGGGTGATCATAGGAATTATCCATACAGAATACGCTGTAATTATCGATTGTAAAATGAGCATGCTGAACATTTTCTGCCGGTTCCGGAATGTTATGTCCTTCGCTCCCTGCTCCGTAGGTCAATATATTTCCGATGCTTGAATTGGGAAAAGTTTTCGTGTAAAGTTCCATTGCTTCTTTAGCTTTTCCGTTATTCTGATGGATAAACATCAAAGTCGGAATTATTTTCTGATCGCTTGCTTTTTCTCCCAGAAACAACTGCCATGTTACGCCATATTTATCCTGAACCCATCCGTATTTCGGACTCCATGAGTAAGATCCCAATTCCATCAAAGCTATTCCGCCATCCAGTAACTGATCCCAGTATTTTTGAACTTCATCTTCTGTTTCACAGATTACCATAAAAGAGATAGAAGCATTTTTTTTGAATTGCGGGCCTCCATTCAGAAGCATAATTCTCTGTCCAAACAAATCAATATTCATGACAACAGGAGTATCTGCAGTGATTTCGCCTCCGAAAACCTTACAATAAAATTCGGCTGACTGCTTGGCGTCTCCATCATACCAGAGACATGGGAAAATATCATTATTCATAATTTTAATTTTTAAAAAGGGTGATGTATTTTTAACTTTCTATACAGCAAAACAGATCTTATGCCTTTGCTTTTAAACGATACCAATCCGTTTTACTGCAATGACACTGCAAAATTCTTCAGTTGTATATATATTATGCTTCTTTAAAGCAGACCTGATTTTCTTTCATGTAATTCTTCAGTTTCATCATCGCATTTTTACCGAAACCATGAAGCTGCATAATTTCTTTTTCGGAATAATCTGAAAGTTTTTCCAAAGAATTTATTTTTTCCTTTTCTAAGGCTTTTCTAGCAGGTATTGCAATAACTCCGTGAAGGAATTGCTCTGCAGAGTCATAATTAAAAGCATACATAGAGTTTAAACTCTTTGACATGATAACTAGATTGATCATGGCTACAAAAAAATATTGTTAATGATTCTCAACATATTTGTGGAAGTTGTTGAGAATAGCATACCAGCCATCCCGCTGCATTTCCACAGAATTTTGTTTTTCCGGATCGAAAATTTCAATCACTTTCGTTGTATTCTCATCTATCTTATCAAATACAACTTCCACTTTTCGTCCGTCTTCAAGGTGATACCTAATGATCTCATGAGGAATAATCTCATCATATACGCCTTCAAAATCGAATCCGAAGCTTTTGTCTTTTGCTTCCATTCTGTTTTTGAATTTGCCTCCTACTACAAGGTTATTTTCAGAACTAGGACAGTGCCAGGTTTCATGGGCGAAATTCCATTTCGTAATGTGCTTGGGTTCATTGAAATAATTCCAAACCTTCTCCACCGGTGCTAAAATTGTGATGTCTATTTTAATTGGATCCATAGTTCTATATTTTTAAAAGTTTAAATAAAGAGCTGCCCAAAAATGAGCATCTCTTTATTATCATTAGTTAAATATAAGATTATTTTGCAGATTCTTCATTATAGTTCACCATCCAATGAACACCATACTTATCCTGAAAACATCCGAAGTAGTCTCCCCAGAACTGATCTTCAATAGGCATTTCCACGTTTCCGCCATCAGAAAGTTCTTTAAAAATCCTGTCTGCTTCGCTTTTTGAATCAGGGAAAATAGACACATAATTATTATTTCCTACGGTAAGAGTCTGCCCGAATGCCGGTACAATATCGGAGGCCATTAACAGGTCCTCACCTACAGGCAGAGCGATGTGCATTACCCTGTTTTTTTCTTCTTCTGACAGGTTTTCGGTACCGGGAGCATTGCCCATTTTATGAATTCCACCAACGAATTCACCACCGAAAACACTTTTGTAAAAATTGAACGCTTCTTCAGCTGTTCCATCAAAATTTAGGTATGGATTTAATTTAGCCATGATTTTTAATTTTAAAGTTATTATTATAAAATATTGTTTCTACTGTTGATCCATTAAGGATTAATTAATTTACTATGAATAAAAAAACGCTTAATGGTTTAAAAATTTTTCTACTTCCCTGACGGTAAAGTCTATTAAGTTGGCATCAATACTTCCATCAAAGTCCGGCATCATATAAGTACCATGAGTTGCGGGAAGTATCAATAACCGGGAGCCTTTCACCAACCGCCACATTTCGGCAGTATGTTCCGGCTTCATCACATCCTGATCGCCGCTGATAAATAATGCAGGTGATTTGATTGACCTCAGCACTTCATCATTCCAGTCCTGAAAAGTCTGCATTCTTGTACAATCTTTCTCAAAAAGGTTTTCAAGCTTTGAGAAATCAGGATTGAGGCTTAAGAAATTAATTTTAAAAGGTTCAGGCATTGATTCAAAAGTTGCTTCCTGCATTCCTTCAAAAAAGCCGTCTATCATTCCGCTTCTTTTATAAAAAGCAGAGGCAACCACTAATTTCTCAACAATTCCGGGATGACGATGCCCAATCTGCATTACGGTACTTCCTCCATTACTGAATCCCCAGAATGAAGCTTTTTCAATGTTAAGTTCTGCCAAAAGTCCTGCAACATCGTCTGCATCCTGTTCAAATGTTTCCGGAATATCGCGGTGCTCACTTCTGCCATGATTTTGTAAATCGATTCCTATGAGCTGGAATTTATCTTCAAGCCTTGCGATGACTTCTTTAAAATCATAAAGCATTGAAGAGCCACCGCCATGGATTAAAACCACAGGTTTTCCTGATCCGTAGATCTCGTAATATAGTTGGATCCCGTTGACTTTTTTATAGCCTTTTTCTACTGGATTCATTATTAATATTTAAGATTTTCGTCCACATCATATTTCATTCCCGGATAATCCAAAATTCTGCGCATGAGACCTATCTGCCCGCAGAGGTAGTCTTCACGGCCGATGCACATTCCGACAAAATTGAGTTTTGTTTCTTTAATGAAAGGGATGTTCATTCCTATTTCAAATATTTCATCCAGCTCTTCATCGGTTACTTCATGAAGTTTTTGAAAGACTTTAGCTGAAATTGAATGAAAGTTTTCTTTCAGTTCAGCCAGGGTTGGATATTTTAAACTTTCATTCAATGCTTTTCCCTGGAAAAACAAATCATTGTAAGGGTCTTCTCCCTGAAGCCCAAGTACTGAACCTAATCCATAGCGCATGTTGACAAAGTTTCCTGCCATCCATACGATATGATTGGTTTTATTTTCAATTCTTTTCAAGGCGTCTTCTTCCGAAATGCCGTCCAAAACATTCATAAAGCTTTGGGAATGCATTCTGTAAGCCGGAATAACGAGCTCCATTTTTTTTGATTTTGGTGTGTTCATTTTTAATCAGAGATTAGAAGTTAGAAATTAGAGGTTAGTAGGTTGGAGAAACGCAAAGGCGCTAAGAGTTTTATAAACTATGCGTTTTTAAGTCGCAAGGATTTTATCTGCGATAAAATTGTACCTTCTGAAAAGGTAATACTCATATTTCAGCGATGCACCTGTCATTCCGAGCGAAGTAAGGAGTCTAAAAATAGCATGCTATTTTATAGCACCCGGTTTTCCTAAAATTCTGCGGAGATAACCCAGCTGCCCACTGTGATAGATTTCATGAAGGCTTAAGGTTGATATATCTTTAACCATTTCAGGTTTAAAACTCTTAAGTGTGTTGAGCTTTGCTTCCAGTTTATCCTGGGATTGCTTAAGATAGGATTTTAAATCTTCGAAACTAATCAATTTATCTTGATGATCTAAAGCAATTTCACCCCTGTTATAGAAAGAAAATCTTTCACTATCCCAGACAGAATCTTCTCCTAAAATATTCAGTAATGGATTTCTGATGTAAATTAAATGTCCAAGGATCCAGTTCATACAATTGGCTTCACCATTGGGAAAAATCATAGATTCTTCGTGGCTAATACCATCGATATTCATCGTAATCACAAAATAATTACTGGTTATCTGATTTTTTATGATTTCTATATCGTTTGATTGTGTTTCCATATGATATATTTTGTGGTGTTATGGATTATTCTGCAGGGATCTGAGAGGCATCACCATGCACTACTTCCCACTGATGGCCGTTGATATCAGCAAAACTGCTTTGATACATCCATCCGTAATCTACAGGTTCACTGTATTTTGACCCTCCGTTTTCGATCGCTGTTTTTACCATACCGTCTACTTCTTCCCGGCTGTTGACTCCGATAGCAAGAAGTACCTGAGTAGTATCTCCTTTCGCAAAAGGTCTGTTGGTAAAGGTTTGGAAAAACTCTTCTTTAAGAAACATAGTGTAGATATAATTTTCTTTCATGACTACGCATATTGCTTTCTCATCTGAAAACTGTTCATTAATAGAAAAGCCAAGCTTCGTCCAGAATTCTCTGGTTTTTTGAACGTCTTTTACAGGTAAATTGACGTAAATATCTGTAATATTCATTTTCTAAATTTTAGTGGTGATTGTTATCCAAAATTATCAGGATTTGGTAAGAATGTGCTTGCCATAGGGCAAGATTTATTTTTTTATTTGGATTAATTTATTCAGCAGGCATTTGAGACATATCTGCAAAAGTAATATTCCAGCCATGCCCATCCGGGTCCCAGAAGGAGTTCTGATACATCCATCCATAATCCTGAGGTTCTTCATGCTGCCGTGCGCCGTTCTCTACAGCAGTGTTTACTATTTCATCTACTTCTTCACGGCTGTTCAAACCTACCGCTACAAGAACCTGACTGGTATTTTCTTTGGCAACCGGTTTATTGGTGAAGGTCATAAAATAATCTTCCTGCAGAAACATCACATAGATGGTATCATTCAAAACAACGCAGGTTGCTTTATCATCAGAGAATTGTTCATTGATAGAAAAACCTACCTTAGTCCAGAATTCTTTGGTTTTCTGTACATCTTTTACCGGAAGGTTCACATAAATTTGATTGACTTTCATTTTTCGTAATTTTAGTGTTAATCTGTAATCCAAAATTACCGAGGTGCAATGAAAATCTACTTGCCATAGGGCAAGATTTAAATTTTCTTAGGATGAGAGACGATTTCCTTACGGATACGGCTCAGAGAAGTATCTGTAACTCCCAGATAGGACGCTATTTGTTTCAAGGGGGCAAATTGTATGACTTTAGATTTTTGCTCCAGCAGATTAAGGTATCTTCTGGTGGCAGAAAGGGTAAACATTTCTACAGATCTTTGTTTGTAGGCAAAAAGCTCCTGAGACATCCACGATCTTCCCCATTCCCTGAGGTTGGGGATTTTATGGAACAACTCCTGGAAGGTATCATAATCCAGCCTCCAGCACTCGCAGTCTGTAATACAAACGATATTCTCCTGAGACGGAACCCGCTGAAACATTGACAAAACCTCAATAATGACTTCATTTTCTACAAAAAAGTGGGTTGTTACTTCATTTCCGTTGAAATCATTCACATAGGAACGCGCCAATCCGCTTTCAAGAATATAATATTCATTGGCTGTTTTTCCTTCCTCAAGAATGAAATCACCTTTCTGGAAAGATGTTTTTTCATGAGCCTGGAATATTTCAGCAAGCTCTTCAGGGAAAAAAAAGGGGAAATCATAGCAGGTTTCTAAAGCTTTATTGGTCATTTGGTGTCAATTTTTTAAGTCTTTAAAAGTAAAATTTTTAATTGAATTCAGAGCAAAAAATATTAAACAAAGCATTGAATATTTTTATCAAAAGAACATACTCTATTGAAATTAAAGACATTTAAAAGCTTTTTGTTTTTAAACAGTTATTTGAAACATACTATCTCTGACCACCCCGTCAAAAATTCTTTGAATTTTCGCCACCCCTCCGGAGGATGGGAATGACTATCTGCCGATACAGTCATTGTAAGCTTTTTACAGGAAATATTTTTTCAAAACAGGGAAAGCTGTATTGATTTTGGAGCAGTGGGTTTCTGGGCATCGCCGAATACCGTTTTCCCGCCAAAACGCCATGAATTTTGTCTTTCTTCTTCAATTACCTGCTGAATATCAAAATCCGGTGTAAAGTCTTTTTCTGCTTCAGTGACAATCTGGTGAAGCTTGTTTAAAGAATTCAGCTTATCAGAGTTTCCCAGCCTGGATTTTTCAATTCCTTTTCTGAGAATGCTGATACTTTCATCATACGTATTGATCGGAACAGGGAAAGGATGTCCGTCTTTACCACCATGAGCAAAGGAAAACCTTGCCGGATCTGCAAATCTTGACGGTGCTCCGTGAATCACTTCACTTACCAAAGCCAAAGACTGCATGGTTCTTGGACCTACTCCTTCCAGCATCAGCAGGTCTTCAAAATTCTGTGGCTGCTGTTCTCTGGTAACATACAGCAGTGCTCCGAGACGTTTCAGATCAACATCAGAAGCCCGAACATCATGATGAGCAGGTAGAATCAATCTGGCAAAATCGTTCATCACCTCAGCCGAATTGGTATGGGAAATATTCAGAATTCCTTTTCTGTTATCCGAGGCTTCGGTATCCGTAAGGTTAAGAATTCTCCCTCTTGAAATCCCATTAATTCCTGTGTGGGGCTGTTCTACAAAAGAGGTAATGTTTTCCGAGTGCCAGTGGTAACGTCTTGCTGTTCCGTCAGATTCATGCATTCCCTGCTGAATGACGCTCCAGTTTCCATTGTCTGAAAGAATGAAATTGTGTAAATACAGCTGGTAACCATCCTGGATGGCCGTATTATCTACTTTTGCAGAAAGCTTGCTGGCTCTTACCAGTTTTGTTCCGTTCAATCCGGTTTTATCTGCAATTTTAATGAGCTCTGATGGAGTTTCGCGGGAAAACTTCCCTTTTCCGCCACAGATATAAAGCCCCAGCGACTGAGAATTTGGGTTAACAGAACGTTTTAAAGCTCCCATAACGGAAGTGGTAATCCCTGAAGAATGCCAGTCCATTCCCATCACGGCTCCAAAACTCTGAAACCAGAATGGATCTGCCAACCGGCGTAGAACCTCATCTTTACCATAATCCATGAGAATGACTTCAATAATGGAAAGCCCCAGAACAGACATACGCTCATACAGCCATGGCGGTACTTTGCCATAGTGAAGGGGTAAATCTGCAGTTCCTGAACGTTTCATTCCGTTTTTAAAATGTAAAGGTAAGTTTTATTCCTCTACTATTTAATGATCCGCATCATTAATAATGTTTAATTACGGTAAAACATACGGATCCATAAAACCGTTTTTATTGGTGAGACAGTATATTAATCAGCTTCTCAAATGGATCTCTGACAAAAAACCTGCGAACTCCCCAGTCCTCATTGGTAAGTTCGTAAGTGATTTCAAAACCGGCCTTTTTCATCTTTTCATACACTTCATCCACATTATCCACTTCGATGGAAAGATCAGGAACTTCCGTATCGTTTCCACCCTGTTCAGCAAAGCTGATCTGAACTTTGGCTTCTTCCTCATTACCCAATGTTTTAATCCAGCCATGATCCATCAAAACATCCAGTTCTAAAATATCCTGATAAAATTGATGGGCTCTGGAAAGATCATTGGTTTTAATATTGACTACGATTCTTTTTACCATGTTCAATTTTTTTGATTAAAAAAGCCTTGCAAAATCATATTCACAAGGCTTTTCTACAAAAATTATTTTATTATTTCAATGCTGCAAGAGCGGCATCGTAATTAGGTTCATTAGCAATTTCCGGAACCTGCTCTGTATAAACTACTTTATTGTTTTCGTCAGTAACGATCACGGCGCGGCTCAGTAATCCTTTCATAGGAGAATCTGCGATGGTCACTTCATAATCGTCCCCAAAGCTGCTTCTGAAGTCTGAAAGTGTTTCTACATTATTCAATCCTTCTGCTGCGCAGAATCTTCCTAATGCAAATGGAAGGTCTTTAGAAACATTGATGATCACCGTATTATCAAGCTTTGAAGCTTCCTCATTGAATTTTCTGGAAGAAGCGGCACAGGTAGGGGTATCAATGCTTGGGAAAATATTGAATACTTTTTTCTTTCCGTCAAAATTTTGAAGTGTTTTTACATTTAATCCTGAATCTACCAATGCAAAGTCTTTTACAGTGGTTCCTACTGATGGTAATGCTCCTATTGTGTGTACTTCGTTTCCTTTTAAAGTGATTGTCGTTGACATAATATTTATTTTTTTATTTTTTCAAATGTAATCAAAAAAGAAAATTTTTCCGGTTTTATTATGGTTAAATTAATCTTAAAGTGAAAATAAAAAACATCTTATTGATAATCAGTTTTATCAGACATAATTACTATATAACTACAGCCTCAAAAAAGCCTGATTTTAAGGACAAAAAGTTCAGCCTCTGAACATTATAAAATTATTTCTAAAATAAATATAACCGGAAGGTGAACATAAATTAAGCAGATATCAATATAAAGAGTCAAAAGCCTCTTTTTTTTATGGAAATATCTTAAATAAAACAATGATATTTACTAAATTTGTGGGACTTAAAATTTCAAATAAAAAATAACAGTATAATGTCAGAAAAATCAAAAATCTATTACACACTTACTGATGAAGCTCCAATGCTGGCTACTCACTCGTTTTTACCTATCGTAAAAGCTTTTACAAAATCAGCAGATATCGAAATCGCAGTACCGGACATTTCTTTGGCAGGAAGAATTTTAGCCAACTTCCCTGAGTTTTTAAAAGACGACCAAAAGATCGGTGATGCTTTGGCAGAACTTGGAGAATTGGCAACAAAACCTGAAGCCAACATCATTAAGTTACCGAACATTTCTGCTTCTGTACCTCAATTGGATGCAGCGATTGCTGAATTACAAGGTAAAGGTTTCGCAGTTCCAAACTATCCTGCAGAGCCTAAAAATGACGAAGAAAAAGCAATCAAAGCTAAATATGCCAAAGTATTAGGAAGTGCTGTAAACCCAGTATTAAGAGAAGGAAACTCTGACAGACGTGCTCCAAAAGCTGTTAAAAACTATGCAAAAGCAAACCCTCACAGAATGGGTAACTGGGCATCTGACAGCAAAACTGACGTAGCTCACATGAACAATGGTGATTTCTACGGTACAGAAACTTCTACAACGTTAGAAAATGCTACCAAATACAGAATCGTATTCAAAGGAAACGACGGTTCTGAATCTGTATTAAAAGACTTCGCAGGTCTTCAGGCTGGTGAAGTAATTGACTCTTCTGTAATGAACCTTAATGCATTAAGAGCGTTCGTTCAGGAAGCTATCGAGGAAGCTAAGAAAAGAAATGTACTTCTTTCTGCTCACCTTAAAGCAACAATGATGAAAATCTCTGACCCAATCATTTTCGGGGCTATCGTTGAGACTTTCTTCAAAGAAGTATTTACAAAATATGCTGAGACTTTCAAGTCGTTAGACATCAATCCAAATAATGGTCTTGCGGATCTTTTTGAAAAAATCAAAGGAAATGCTCAGGAAGCTGACATTAAAGCTGATATTGAAAAAGCTCTTGCTGAAGGACCTAGAGTGGCAATGGTAAATTCTGACAAAGGAATTACCAACTTCCACGTACCTTCTGACATCATCGTCGATGCCTCTATGGCTGCCCTTGTAAGAGGAGGAGGTAAAATGTGGAACAAAGACGGAAATGAGGAAGATACCGTTTGTATTATTCCAGACCGTTCTTATGCTGGTTTCTATCAATCTGTGATTGATGATATGAAAGCGCACGGAAAATTAGACCCTACCACTATGGGATCTGTTCCAAACGTAGGTTTAATGGCTCAGAAAGCTGAAGAATATGGTTCTCACGATAAAACTTTCCAAGTAGCTGCTGACGGAACTGTAGAAGTTCAGGACGAAGCTGGAAACATTCTTCTTTCTCAGAAGGTAGAAAAAGATGATATCTTCAGAATGTGTCAGACTAAAGATGCTCCTATCCAGGACTGGGTAAAATTAGCTGTAAACAGATCAAGATTATCTGATACTCCTGCTATCTTCTGGTTAGACAAAGGAAGAGCTCACGACCGAGAAATCATCAAAAAAGTAGAGAAATATCTTGCTGATCATGATACAACAGGTCTTGACATCAGAATCCTTGATGTAAAAGATGCTATGACTGAAACGTTGAAAAGAGCAAGAGAAGGTAAAGATACAATCTCAGTTTCCGGAAACGTATTGAGAGATTATTTAACAGACCTTTTCCCAATCCTTGAGCTTGGTACTTCTGCAAAAATGCTTTCTATTGTACCATTGATGAACGGTGGTGGTTTATTTGAAACTGGTGCCGGAGGTTCTGCTCCAAAACACGTTGAGCAGTTCTTAGAAGAAGGATACTTAAGATGGGATTCTCTAGGTGAATTCTTAGCGCTTCAGGCTTCTTTAGAGCACCTGGCACAAACTCAGGGAAATACGAAATCTCAGGTTCTGGCTGATGCATTGGATGAAGCTAACGCTAAATTCTTAGCTACAGATAAATCTCCTGCAAGAAAAGTAGGTCAGATCGATAACAGAGGTTCTCACTTCTATTTAGCAATGTACTGGGCTGAAGCACTAGCTAACCAGACTGCAGATGCTGAACTGGCAGCTCAGTTTGCTCCGGTTGCTCAGGCAATGCAGGAAAACGAAGAAGTAATCAATGCTGAATTAATTGGTGCTCAGGGTAAACCTCAGAACATTGAAGGATACTACAAAACTGACACATATAAAACGTATGCAGCAATGAGACCTAGTACGGTTTTAAATGAAATCATTGACGGAATTTAATTGTTCGTTTTGATATAAATGAAAGCTCCTTAAAAAGGAGCTTTTTTTGTAACCACCCCGTTAAAAAATATCGGTACAACCACCCCGCCAAAAATTCAAAAAAATTTTTGCCACCCCTCCAAAGGAGGGGAATAGTGAGTACATATATACTCATCAAGATCAACGCATCCCTAATTCTAATTCCTGCAATCTAACATCTGCCACCTTACCTATCTTCCACAATTACTCTCCTATGCTCCCTGCCCCAGTTGATCATTTCCTGAATAATATTTCCAAAGGTTCGGCAGTATTCTGTAGGTTCGTATTCTATTAAAACAGGAGTTTCCGGGTAAACGGTGCGTTTTAGCAGTTTATTCAGTTCCATATCTTTCAGTTCTTTGGAAAGCATTCTGGTAGTAATTCCGGGAATACTTCGTTCAATTTCCCTGAAACGTCTGTTTCCGTTACAAAGTGAATTGATAACAGGAATACGCCATTTGCCTCCGATAAAATAAAGGGTATCCTGTAATGCTCTGAGTTCTTCGTTCTGGTCTCGTTCCATAATTGCAAAGTTAAGTGATATCATTCGTGATACTGGTATACTCTGTGATACTGATTACAAAAGTATACCATTTTGAAATAACTTTGTCAAAAAAATTTACAATGAAAAAATTTAGTAACAAACTAGCTATCGTAACAGGAGGAAACAGCGGAATAGGATTCGCTGCAGCCAAAGAACTTATCTCAGAAGGAGCAACCGTAATCATTACCGGAAGACGAAAAGAAGCTGTAGAAAAAGCAGCTCAGGAACTTGGAGCAATCCCGTTCATAGCAGACCAGTCTAATCTTGATGATATTGATCTGTTGAAGAATGAAGTAGAGAAAAAGTTCGGTAAAGCAGATATTCTGTTTATCAATGCAGGAATTACCGGAACTCTGACTCCTATTGAAAATATGGATGTTGAAAATTTCGATCAGGTGATGAATATTAATTTCAGAGGGGCTTATTTTACATTAAGCAAATTCATACCATTGTTAAATGATGGTGCTTCTGTCATCTTTTTATCTTCTATTGTTGCGTCTACCTATAAACCCAACAGTTCAGCTTATCAGGCAAGCAAAGCCGCGTTGAATTCTATTGCCAAAACGGCAGCAGCAGAATTGGCTCCAAGAAAAATCAGAGTGAATATGATAAGTCCGGGTCCGATAAAAACAGAAATCATGAGTAAAGCAGGCTTGGATGAAGAAACTTTGAAAAATATCCAAAACCATCTCATAGAACAGATTCCAATGAAGAAAATGGGAACCGCTGAAGAGATTGCCAAACTGGTTACCTATTTGTCAGATGATCAGATTTCAGGCTATGTCACCGGAA
Source organism: Chryseobacterium sp. PCH239 (assembly GCF_018924625.1). Classification (NCBI taxonomy): domain Bacteria; kingdom Pseudomonadati; phylum Bacteroidota; class Flavobacteriia; order Flavobacteriales; family Weeksellaceae; genus Chryseobacterium; species Chryseobacterium sp. PCH239. The sequence continues at coordinate 120,073 of NZ_CP073027.1, read as the reverse complement.
CTGAAATTGTGATAGATGGTGGTATTACTTTATAAACAACAGATTTAATCAAATCCCGGTAATTGTGTTACCGGGATTTTCTTGTAGATTTTCGGGGTTAAAAATTCCGGATTCGCCTTTTGATTTGTCCAGCTCGGACAGTTTTCCGTTTCACAGCATGTACTACCCGCCTACTTTTGATCCAGAAAAATAAAACAATACTCATTATGGATACCGTAAAGAAAAAAAGAAATCCCATTGCCATCGTATTTCTGGCTATTCTAGGAATTTTCGGAGGGTTGCAGTTATTCAGCACACCTTTGGAAGGAAAACCGGTTACAGGAAAAATTGAAGCGCCAAAGGAAGTGATCAGTATTCTTGAAAACTCATGTTTCAGCTGTCATTCCAACCAGCAGAATTTAAGCTGGTATGATAAACTTGCTCCTGTTTCCTGGGCTGTAAACAAAGATATCAAAAGAGCCAGAGAAGTCTTGAACTTCTCAGAATGGGAAAAGTTATCTCCTGCAGAACATCAGGGAAAAATGTACGCTATCCTCAATATGATGCAAAGTGGTAAAATGCCTCTCCATGAGTACACCCTTCTGCATCCTTCAGCCAAGATTACAGCAAAAGATATTGAAACGATCAAAAAATATACCCTTTCATTATCCTCAGTACAACCTTCTATACAAAATAAAACTGTGCCCAATTCACCTTCTGCAGCTAAAACTGACCTAGCTCCAGCTCAATTTCCGGTTTCTCCCAATGGAGTTCAATATACTCCTGATTTTAAAAATTGGAAAGTCATCAGCATGAGTACTCTTTTTGACAATTCCATCCGTGTAATCTATGGAAATGACATCGCTGTAAAAGCGGTAGAAACTGAAGATTTTCATCCTTGGCCGGAAGGAAGTATTGTAGTAAAATCTGTGTGGAAGCAACAGGAACTTCCAAATGGGGAAATCAGACCCGGGAAATTTATCAATGCGCAGTTTATGGTCAAAGATTCCAAGCAATATCAAGATACTGAGGGTTGGGGATTTGCGAAATTCTCAGGAGATGATCTCCATCCAACAGGAAAAACGGCTTCCTTCGCCAAAGAATCCTGCATTGCCTGCCACAGACAACTCGCAGAAAAAACAGGATACCTGTTTGATGTTCCCATGAAAGTAAATACCCAAAGACTAATTCAAAATTTACAGAAGAAATGAAAAATATGATCTTTATCTTACTGGTAAGTCTTATTGCTCTTACCGCCTGCAGCAAAGAAAATAGTGATATGAATAATGGCCTTTCAAGGGTTGTCTTTGACCCGGGACCTCTCAAATTTATCTCTAATTCTTTAAATCCTAAAAAAGAAACTATGTCTGCCTTATATGGGAACGAAAAAGCATTGGAATCTTTAACAAAAGAAATCCAGACCCCTGAAGCAGGTGCTGTGATGAAACTGGTAACCTGGAAGTATCATGATAATCCTCAATATATCGGAGGAACCATCACCGGAGAATTGATAAGTATTGAAACTGTTCAGGCTGATCATCTTGGAAAGGTTTCCTATGATATAAAAAATAGTCTACCACAAAACAGCTCACCCAATAAAGAAGAAAGAATACAGTATTTTATGAGTTATCGCCCTGTAAACAGGCCTTAATAAAAAACTACAGTTTCACTATTTATCATAATATTTTAAATAAAAAAGGTTAATTTAACCTTTTCAAATCAGCAGATTTCATGCAACAGCAAAAAATAAAAATCTCACAAGCTATTATCTGGATAAGCTCCATTTTCCTGGGTATTTTATCATCCGTACCTCAGTTGGCATCCCATCAATTCGACTGGAAAGAAGCCGTGGTCAACTCAGCTATTACGGCAGCATTTTCGGTGATCATGTGGTACGTCAATATTTATATGCTGAACCGCACCACAAAACGCAGACAGCATATCTCGTATTCAAGATTGATGGTAGTACTCGCTTTTGGTATGGTAATTATGTTTGGCCTGGCCTGGATTCAGCAGCTGATTCTCTCCCATATTAATTTTGGTCCGGTGATGCTGATGATCGAGGTAAGAGGAATCCTGATCAATCTGGTGTGCTATATGTTCCTGAGCCTTCTTCAGAATAATTATACAGGACAACAGGTACAGCTTGAACTGGAAAAGGTAAAAAGTGACAATTTAGGAGCTCAATATGAATTGTTAAAACAGCAGATCAACCCTCATTTTCTTTTTAACAGTCTGAACACATTAAAACTGATGGCCGAAACCCGTGATGAAGAAACTGTTGATTTTATTGTAAAATTATCTGATTTTTACCGATTTACACTGGAAAGCAGAAAACTGGACCTCATCAGCGTTCAGGAAGAAATGAAAATAGTAGATTCTTATTTATTCCTTCAGAAAGCCCGTTTTGGAGAAGGAATTAAGTTCACCAACGAACTTGGAAAAGAAACCGCCCAAACCCTTATTCCTCCTTTTACGCTTCAGCTTTTGGTGGAGAACTGTATCAAACATAATATTGTTTCTCAAAGCAAACCTTTACATATTAAAATTTACACTGCTGATGATCATATTGTAATTGAAAATCCTATACAGCGAAAAGTGAATCCTGAAGATTCTTTGGGAGTTGGTCTTGACAATATTAAAATGCGTTACAAACATTTGCTGGAAAAGGATATTATGATTAACTCAGACGAAAAAAAGTTTCAGATAAAATTACCATTAATCCATGAATATAATCATTATTGAAGATGAATTCCGGGCTGCAAAATCCCTGCAGAATTTGATATCAGACTTAAAACCGGACTCAAAAATACTGGGTGTTTATGACAGTATTGAAACAAGTATTGAAGGCTTAAAGGACATTAAACCCGATCTTATTTTTATGGATATCCATCTTTCGGACGGACTTTCCTTTGAAATTTTCAAATCGGTGGAGATCACCTGTCCTGTCGTTTTTTGTACTGCTTTTGATCAATATATGCTGGATGCTTTTAAAAGTAAAGGAGTTGATTATGTTTTGAAACCTTTTTCCAGGGAAGATATTGCCGAAGCCCTGCGAAAGGTTGATGAACTGAAAAAATTCTTCCAGAAAAATGATCTTCCGGACCTGGAGTCTCTGATACAGAAAATCAGACAGCCTGCTGCCGCAGGTAAGAGTAGTTTTCTGGTTTTTAAAAATCAGAAATACACCACCATTCCTACCGAAGACATTGCTTATTTTTACATTCATAATGAGATCACCCATCTGGTTACATTCACAAAGGAACAGTTTCCTGTTACCCAGCCTTTGGGACAAGTGGCAGAACAGGTGTCTGACAAGCAGTTTTTCAGAGTTAACAGACAATATCTTGTTAATTTTAAAGCCATTAAGGAGATGGAACATTATTTTCAGCGTAAAATACTGGTAAAACTCACTATTGAAATCCCTGAAAAACTTTTGATTAACAAAGAAAAGACCCATAGTTTTTTTACTTGGCTGGAGGATAGATAAAGCAGTAAGGAAGATGGAGGATGGATGCTGGAAGTACTTGAAGACAAAGTCTTATTTAAATAAATTATAGCCCTGATTGAGATGATCAGGGTTTTCTTTTGCTTTAATTTTTTAAGATTTATTACTCGTATTTTTACTATCAAAAAATGTAACCATCAATTCCTTTTTGCACTCCAAAAACTTCCTTCCTCTCTCTTCCGGCATACAACCTTTAAATACTTCCCCCTGCAATTTCCGGATTCACCTCTTAATTTGTCCGGTTTACCCTTTTTTGCATTCTTTTGCCTTTGCAGAGTATCTACTTTTGAATCAAATTAAAAGACATGATACTAAAAAACTTAATCACAGTAAGCGCTTTCACCGCATTACTATTTGCTACCTCAGCATTTATCCATCAAAATAAAGAACAAAAGACATCACAATCTCAAGCTTCTGAGAATAACGGATTTGCTGTTTTGGAACTTTTTACTTCAGAAGGCTGCTCAAGCTGTCCTCCTGCTGATGAGCTGATGGGAAAAATTGAAAAAGAATATAAGGATGAACCTGTGTATCTACTCTCCTACCATGTTGATTACTGGAACCGCCTTGGGTGGAAAGACCGATTCAGTAGTTCTGAAAACTCTCAACGACAACAGCAGTACAGCCGAATATTGAATTCACAGGTTTATACTCCACAGCTGATAGTCAACGGAAAAACAGAATTTGTAGGCTCTGATGAAAACAATATCAAAAATGCCATTCAGAAAGCCTTGTTTGCTTCTAAAAAAACAAATGTAGAATTATCTGCAACCGTTTCTCAGAATGCAGTTAATGTTCAGTATAAAGCGCCTTCCACCGATCCTCAGAATATACTTCTTATTAATTTGATTGAAAAACATTCTTCTACTCAGGTAGGAAAAGGTGAAAATGAGGGACGTCATCTTCATCATTGGCAAATTGTTCATAAACAAAACCCAATCATTTTGACTAAGCAGCAGGAAGGAATCACAACATTTAAACTGCCGGAAGGCTTTTCTCCGGAAAACTGGGAAGTCATCGCTTTTATTCAGAATAGGAGAACGGGAGAAATCTCAGGATCAGCAAAAACAGCTTTTAAATAAAATACTGTACAATTTAATTATCACTAAAAATTACAACAATGAAAACAAAAACTACAAAAATTATCTATTGGTCAGGTGCTATTTTTATGTCATTATGGTTTGGGGCCAGCGGTGTCTTTGAACTGACAAAAAATTCGGTGGTGTGGGACATTACTCAACAGCTTGGCTATCCGCCTCATTTCATTTATATATTAGGTGTTTTTAAAATTGCTGGAGTTCTGGTTCTTCTGCTTCCCAATAGATTATTAAGATTGAAAGAATGGGTATTTGCAGGAATGTTCTTTGATATTCTTTTTGCTTTCTTTTCAAAAATTGCGGTCCTGGGTTTTCCGTCTACGGTAGATGCAATTGTTGCCTTTTCTGTGTTAACGGTAACTTACATCATGTTCAGAAAGCTTTATTCTCCTGAATTGGTATTTGGAGAAGCTTAATGATAAAACTCTAATTTTTTCTTATGTTTGAAACAGATCCTTCCGTTGCCTGGGAGGATCTGTTGTTTCAGTGAGGTGATGAATAAGTTTTGGCTGAAGGCGGATAGAGGAATACTGTTTTTGAAAGCGGACTAAAGTCCGCTGCTATTGATTGTATTGCATGTATGATGTATCATCCCGTTTTTGACCACCCCGTCAAAAATTCTTTGAATTTTTGCCACCCCTCCGGAGGAGGGGAATACTGAGCACATATGTATTAATCAATGTCGATATATCACTTATCCCTAATCCTCTTATCCTTTCACCTACAAACTGCTATCTGCTACCTATTAGCTAATTCATAAAACTTTCCGGAAACCATTCAAATGCTGTTGCTTTTTTCTTTGTGTATCCCAAACCTGGCCATGGTAAATGATAAGCAAATGCTCTGATCTTGGTATCTGCCAATTGTTGAAGGAGTTTTTTTCTTGATGCCGTTGCAATATCCAGATCGGTGTCACCGAAATAGCCCCATTCAGGATGTGGAAAAAGAATGACATCAGAATGAATCAAATCTGCGATATAGATCAGCTTTTCATTTTCTGAAGAGATGGTTGTAACCGTTAAACCGGGAGTGTGACCGGGAGCTAACTGGAAACTAAAATAGTCATATAATGGATGATTAAGGTCATAAAATTTCAGTTTAGGCTGAATCGTTTTCAAAATATTCTGAATGGCAGGAATAATCTGATTAAGAAATTCAGGTTGAGTTTTTAGCGCACTGTTGCTGAAGTCTTTGATGGAAGCTTTCATCCAGAAATCATGTTCTATCTTAGAAATAAAAATATCAGCATTGGGGAAAATAAACTGATTTTGTTTATCCACTACTCCACCAATGTGATCCGGATGGGCGTGAGAGATGAAGACATCAGTAACATCTTTCGCGGAAAATCCTGCTTTTTGGAGACTTTTTAATAGAAATCCGGTTCTTTCATCAGCAAAAATCCCCATTCCGGTATCGAATAAAATGAGTTTATTTTTTGTTTTAACTAATAGAATATTCATCGCCATATCGATATAATTTTCCGGTCTGAAATTGTTTTTAAGGATTGATTTCAATTCTGTAATATTTCCTCTGGGAGCGAATGAGTTAAGGTTTTCTTCATGAATATATCCGTCTGTTAGTACAAAAACTTCCAGTTCACCCAATTTTAATTTTTTAAAACCGGAAAGGTCATCTCCAGTTTTTTCAACAGTTGTTTTAGACTGTGCCATTAAACCGGAAAAAGGAATCATGCTTAATGTTCCTACCAATAATCCGTTCTTTAATAATTCCCTTCTGTTCATAGCTGAGTGTTTTTCATTTTAAAATTTAAAACAAAAAAAACTGAGCTCCTTCATTACCAGGAACTCAGTTTTTATCTAACATAGTCTTTAATTGTTCACCAGTTTCATTGAACCTTCATTGTATCTTTCTCCCACATTAGGGTATTTTTTCAGGATCGCATCAATGGTATCCAGATCTGATTGAGAAAGCTCAATATTAACAGCGGCAATGTTTTCTTCAAGATATTTGATTCGTTTTGTACCAGGAATCGGGATAATATCATCTCCCTGATTCAACACCCATGCTAAGGCAAGCTGGGTTCCTTTTACTCCTTTGGAAGCTGCCAACTCATTGATTTCGTTAGCCAGTTTGGTATTATTTTCAAGATACTCCTGCTGATAACGCGGTAATGATTTTCTAAAATCGTCATCGCCAAGATTCTGCGCTTCATAAATATTGGTAAAAAGTCCTCTTGCCAATGGGGAATAAGGGACTAAAGAAATCCCAAGCTCTCTGATGGTTGGTAAAATCTCTTTTTCAACATCTTTGGTAAGGATGGAATATTCTGACTGTAAGGCGGCAATAGGGTGAATTTTGTTCGCTTTTCTGATAGATTCTGCAGAAGCTTCAGATAATCCGATATATTTTACTTTTCCTGCTTTCACCAGCTCTGCCATAGCGCCTACTGTTTCTTCTACAGGAACATTGGGATCTATTCTGTGGGCATAATACAGGTCAATGGTATCAATCTTTAATCTTTGAAGACTTAAATCTACTGCCTGTCTGATCCATTCCGGAGAGCCGTCGAAGTATGTTCCGGGAGCTCCACTGTGACTTGCTTTACCATCTTTAAACCTGAATCCGAATTTGGTTGCAATAAAAATCTTATCTCTGTTTGGCACTAAAACCTTGGAGATCAGTTTTTCATTTTCTCCATTAGCATACATATCTGCTGTATCCCAAAAGTTGACGCCTAAATCCAGCGCTCTGTGCAGGGTATTGATACTTTCCTGCTCGTCTGTAGGACCATAAGCAAAGCTCATTCCCATACATCCTAAACCGATTGCTGATAACTGTTCTTCTGTGTTTCCTAATTTTTTAAATTTCATGATAGGTATGATTTAATTTTATATGACAAAATTAGAACATCCGGAAACCAACCACGATATAGAATTCAAACTAAGAATTATAAAATTCAAACAACATCCATTCTTAAGGCATTGGGAGTAATTCCGGTTTGTTTTTTAAAATAATTGGTGAAATAAGCAGGTTCTTCAAAGCCTAATCCGTAGGCAATCTCAGAAATATTCCAATCCGTATGTTTCAGCAAGGCATTGGCTTCCTGAATAATCCTTGCGGTGATCTGCTGGCTGGTTGTTTTTCCTGTAATCTCTTTTACCGAACGGTTCAAAGAATTCACATGAATGGAAAGACTTTGAGCATAATCATTCGGGGTTTTTAATTTCAAAAAGGCCTCAGGGCTGTCGATAGGAAACTGTCTTTCCAATAGTTCCATAAACAAGGACGCCACTCTTTGGGAAGCATTCTGATAAGGTTCAAAGCTTTCTGCCGGCTGCATTCTCATTGTTTCATGTATCATCAGATGAAGATATGCTCTCAACATATCATACTTGTGGATATAATCTGACTGAATCTCCGTCATCATTTTGATATACATCTCAGAAAGTATCTTCTGCTGCTCCTCATCGACAAAGAAAACAGGTGTTCCTCCAATCTTGAACAGCGGAGAATCCTGAAGGTTTCCCATACGGCTTCCATTATGGAGAAACTGATCGGTAAAAAGGCAGAACCAGCCTTTCTGATCTTCATCATCAGCTTCCCAGGAATAAGGAATAATGGGATTGGAAAACAATAAGGCGGGGCGATCTACTTTGATCCATTTATCAGCATAGTGAAGTTTTCCTTTTCCAATGATGAGTGAAATCTTATAATAATCTCTCCTGCTGTAAGGAGTATGCGGAGAGCAATACTCCCGTGAAAAGACATTGAAGTGCCCCATTTTATTCACCCCAACACATTGAGATGCCAGATTAGGAGCATTCCTTTCATAAAAACCATTCAGTGATTCGTGTGATTCCATAAATCAAAGTTATAAAAATCAAACAAATTAAATCATAAAAATTATAGGATTAAAAAATTAAATGGCTGACAATGCTGCCAGCCATTTAAAAGTGAATATTGAGTTGATAATAATCTAATCCCAATCATCATGTCCGTGACCATGATGTTTATTTTGTTTTTTGTAATATTTTTCCTGATTTTTATAATACTTCTCCTGTTGTTTACGGTATTTTTTATAATCGTTTTTGTTTCTTCCGTAAACAATTACAGGATTCTGTCCTCTGTAGTACTTCTTTTTAAAGATGATATACTTTTCTCTACCCAGAATTCTTTCCAGCTCTGAATAACGGTCGTTTCTCCATCTTCCCGGTTCCACCACATACACTCTATTCCAGGTATCATAATCACGATATCTGTCATTTAACACATAAATCTGATTAGCCTGTGTTGTTGAAAGCACAAGATCAGTAATTACTCTTTGCCAGTTGATATCAGAGATACTCCTTCTGTAATCATTATAATAATCTGACTGGGCATAACTTAAGCTGAATGTCCCAACCAATAATGCTGTTAATATTAACTTTTTCATTTCATTCCACTTTAAAAATAATTACCAAGTGATAGTCAATTAAAGTGCCAATTATTAATTACAAATACTAATATTTGTTAAAAAAAACCACAAACAACTGATTATCTTTGAATTATTTTCTGTATTTTTTATTAAATTCTTAAACATTAATTATTTTAAGGTTATGATTATATCCTAAGAATTATTAAGTAACAACCCTATTACACATTAATAATCAACACATTGCAGATTTATAAAAACACATATTTAAGTTTCGTCTAAAAGCCGTAGAGAATTATATATCGTGTGGCGGGCTAAGCCCACCTCTATTGATCCTGGCATACGGATATTTAATGGTAATATCTTTTATCTTTTATCCACTTATGTTATAAAATTCGTTAAGATTCCCATAAATTATTATTTCATATAGTTTAATTTCGTAATTTTAATGAAGAGAATGTTTTTAAAGAAATTTTCTCAAATTATTTTTGATCAACCAAATCTTACATTGTTATGGAAAATATAAAGTTTCAGGTATCTCAATATCAGGATGAATTGCAGCTACTTATCGATGAAAAAAAGGCAGGTTATATGTCTATAGAGGTTGACGGAAGACTGCTTATTGTATATTATACGAAACTTGACGAAGAGCGTGAGGGAAAAGGATACGCTAAACTATTGCTGGATGAACTTGTACGCTACGCAGAAGAAAAAGATTTGCTTGTAGACCCGGAATGTGATTTTGTAAGACAACAGTTTGAAAATCATCCCGCAAGATATAAAGAAATCTGGCATGCCTGATCAGCTTTCCCACCAGGCTGTAAACTTTTGTTCTGACTGATTCAGATCTACCACCTCTCCGATCATCGGAGTGAGGATGTTCAGTTTTTTTTCTCTTCCAAGAACCGTTATCTTTTGTAAAGGTTCATTCCATGGATGAAGTGCCAATGCAAATTTGGCAGCATGAACCGGGATAATTCGTTCTGCTTTAAGATCAATAGCAGCCTGAATAACATCTTCCGGCAATGTATGGATATACCTCCATGCCTCTCCATATTGTCCATTCTCAAGAACAGCATAATCGAAAGGGCCATATTGTTCGCCTATTGTTTTAAAATGAGAATCATAGCCACTATCTCCGCCTAAGAAAATTCTTTTTGTAGGTGTTATCAGAACATAGGAACTCCATAGCGTATCATTCTGCCTTACCCTTCTGCCGGAAAAATGTCTGGCAGGAGTAAAGACAATTTTTATATTATTTTCCAGGGCAACTTCTGTTCCCCATTCTTCTTCAATAAGTTTGCTCTCAGGATAGCCCCATCTTTCCAGATGTGCCCCTACTCCTAAAGGAATAATGGCCATTCCTGTTCTTTCTCCGATAGATTTTACAGTTGGGTAATCCAGGTGGTCAAAATGATCATGCGTTATCACAAGATAGTCAATATTCGGAATATCTTCAGGTTTAAAAATATCTGATCCTTTGAAAGCCTTATTAAAGTATTTAAAAGGTGATCCATAAAGACTTAGCACAGGATCTATTAAAAAGGAAACTCCATCTGTCTGCAGATAATAAGATGAATGTCCCAGCCAGATCAATACATCCTCGTTTTTATCAATATTTTTCAGATTGGTATGAAGAGATGGAATGGCTGTTAAAGGTTTCAACAACGGATCTTTTTTTCCTAAAAAGAAATCGTAGGTTACTTTCCACATCTTGTAGCCTTCAGTAATGGAAGAAGTATGACTGATATTCCTGAACTGTTTCTTTTTATAAAGTTTTGACTGTCTGATACGCTTCAGCCTCTTCCCTTTTGGCACTCCACCAAATGCCTTCATATTGATCACTATAAAAAAAGTTACCGTCAAAACAGCTATACACGTAATAATCCAGTAAATCATCTGTACGAAATAAATATCAAATGTATTGACTTTTGCTTTTAAATGAAAGTTTATTCCATTTTACTCCATTTTTTAACTAAATTTATCATGTATTTTTAAAAATTTATTACTCGTTTAGCTCGGGATTAATTTTAAACTTTCTATTTTAGCACCCTAAAAAACTCAGATACATTGAAAAATTATTCGGTAATATTTCTTCTCGCTATTTTTTCGTCTTGTGCCTCTGTAAAAAAACACAACGAACAGCGGGCTTCATGTATTCCACCGGAGCAACTTAAAGAGGATGTGGACTTTGCGTATTCAAAACTACAGCAAATGCACCCTCAATTATACTGGTATATTCCCAGGAAGGAACTGGAACGTAAATTTGACAGTCTTAAACAGACCCTCACCGAGCCTCTTACTCCTCTTCAGTTTTATTTCAAACTTCAACCTGTCATTGCAGGAATTCGGGAAGGACATCTCTCATTGAGAATTCCCAGAAAAAATTTACCAAAAGTGAAATAAAAAGACTGGAACATCAGAAAGGGATGTTCAGCCGTTTTGAATATTATATTTCAGGAGATCAGATGTATATTATTCAAAACAAAGATTCTATTGAACATATAAAACCGGGAACTGAAATTTTATCCATCAATAATATTCCTGTATCCGATTATATCAAGAAGTACAGAAGTCTGATCAGCAGTGATGGTGATAATACCACTTTCCACCCGTATTTTTTAAAAGATCTGTTCTTTAATTTTTATACTGCCGAAAATGGATTTGACAGCAAAGCTACTCTTGAAACCCTATACCAGGGAGAAAAAAAGACGTATACCTTAACCAGAGAAACAAAATCTGACGCTGATCTTGAAAAGGATAAGGAAATGCAGAAAAAGACCCCGGAAAAGAAACTGAACGACTATGTAGCTTCCAGTAATTCTTATAACAGAAGTTTTAAGTTTCTGGACAAAGACAGTACTATTGCTTATATTAAGGTGAAAAGCTTTTCAAGGGATTATTCGGATGAGTTTTATAAAAAGACTTTTGCCAAGATCAACCTTGCGAAATCTCCTTACCTCATCATAGATGTCCGAAATAATTATGGCGGCTCCTTGTATGAAATCAACAACCTGTATTCGTATTTAGCTGATGAGCCGTTTACGCTGATCAAGCCTTCTCAGTTAACTTCAAGAAATGCCCCTCTTCGCACCAATTATTTCAGAAAAAGTACTCCTTTAGAGTATGCTCTTAAAAGTATCGCTTATCCGAGTTTTTTTCTTGCGCAGACTTTCAGTACCTATAAAAAGGATGGAAAAGTATTCTACAAGATGAAAGCTGACAAACCTACAAAACCCAAAAAGGATGCCTTCCATGGAAAAATTTTTGTACTGATTAACGGAGGAAGTTTCTCGGCATCGTCTATTATTACCGCCAAACTTAAAAATGATAAAAGAGCAACGCTTGTGGGAGAAGAAACAGGTGGTGCCAATGACGGAACTGTGGCCGGTTTTTATTCCTACCAAAAGCTTCCCAATTCTGAAATCAGATTTCCCATAGGATTACTTTTGGTACAACCTAATATCAGTTTTTCAGATTCACGGAAAGGTGTTGTTCCTGATGTGACTGTTACTGAAAACATGCAGGATATTATTGATAAAAAAGACCCACAACTGGATTGGATAAAAAACGAAATTGCCAAAGAAAAAGAACATAAAGGACAGTAATGAATATAGTTTCGGCGGGCTTTCAGCCCGCCGAACTCTTTTTATCTTTTTAATTCTTCCAAAAGATCTTCAATATATTGGATGTATCTTCCATAATAGCGCTGATACCAGAACCTTCCAACAATATAAAGCAAAAATAATCCTACGGTTACTGTACTAATTAAGACCACTGCAATCTTCAATTCGCTCAAAGGTTGTGGCCACGGGATAAACTCCAGGACAATAAGGATTTCACACACCAGAAATGGGGCAAAACTGATATAGTATGAGAGGTAATACTGTTTGTTAAGATTGAGCTGCATCACGAGATCTTTCAAAGAATCATAAGTTTTAGGTACAGGATTACTGATTTCATTGTACAGTTTAAAAAACTTGCTGAAAAAGAAAACAGTAACAATAAGCATGGAGGCAATCAATACGGTTATGTACAACTGAAGTTTAAATGGTCTGCACACAGAGCACACCAGAAAAGCAAAGACAAAGATTCCTATCATCCACCAGAATTCAACACGCATATTTTTACGTATTTTTTCAAGGGGAAGATTCAGTTTATTTCTCTGTTCTATGGTTATTTCGGGAGTTTCCTCCACAATATCTTCGTTCCAGGTATTTTTCAATTCATCGATATTCATTGGATTACTGATTTTAATGTTGGTTGGTTTTTATTTGGCTTAAGATATCTTTAAGTTTATTTTTGGCCCGGTTCATTTTCACTCTTGCATTGCCCTCTGAAATCCCCATTTGTTCGGCAATCTGCTTTCCTGAAAAATCTTCCAGATAATAGAATATAAAAGCCTTGTCAATAGAATTAAGCTGATGGATAGCTTTATACATTTCAGTCAGGCGCTCTTCTTTACGATCATCATAATCTTCCTGGATAATGAGTTGGTTAGAAAAATCTTCATGAGAAATAAAGCTTCTTCTCTTTTCTTTTTTAAGGAAAATAATAGCGGTATTCAAAGCGATTCTGTATAGCCATGTAGAAAATTCACTTTCACCTCTGAAACCGGGAAATGCTTTCCAGAGCTGATAGGTAATCTCCTGAAAAAGATCATCACGATCGTCCTTATCAGTCATATACATCTTAGCAATCTTAAACAGGATTCCTTTATGCTGTCCAATTTTACTGATAAACTCTTGTTCTAATGAGGTCATAGCTTGTTACTCTATAGAGTTAGTTTTCGTTTAAAAAAATTGTTACAGATTTTTACAAAAGAAATAAAAAAACCTGACAGAAAATACCGCCAGGCCTCATTGTGTGTTTTTTAAGTTTTTTTACTAATTCCTCAGAATAGTATGAGTCGAAATAATTTTTTCTGACCTGGTCAGTTAGTAGAAGAAAAGTAAAAATGTTACATAAAAAAAAACAATAAGCTGATATTTTTGATATCAGCTTATTGTTTTTAAGTATTTAATTCTTTTATTATTTAAAATCTAAGAAATCATCTTTTTCAAGATAATGGTTCAGAGCTGTGATAAGCTGAGAAGAGCTAATATCAGCACGCTGTCTTAAAGCAAGATCCACCACATCCTGAATATTTTCATCAGAACACATATAATGAAGTTTGTTATGAAAAACAAAATCAGGTAAGATTTCATTATCATGCTCACCAATATCCAAAGGATCTCCGATAAAAACTTTCATTTCGGGTTTAAACTCATCTGTTGAAGAATAGACTGCATAATTATATTCCGGGTCAAAGGATGCTTGCCTATCCTGTTTGCTCTTTACCAGTTCCAGAAATTCTTCTATAGAATACACCTGATTTTTAAAATCATCCATGTGACATTTTTTTACAACTCAATTTTCTAAAGATAGAAATTTTACAGAATACAGCGTAATTTCTAATTCAGTTTATTTAAAGCCCTCTGCAATGATCCGATATCCAGAAAATGAAGTTTTGCTCCTACTATGATAATGATCAAAAGAACAATTGTCAGAAATAAAATAATAAAAAAATACATGGATACAAACCATATGACGGTATTCAGGATGTTTCCTTTAATTCCCATTTTATTCATGAAAAATTTCTGTGAACGTTCAAACCATGTTTTTTTCTTTTCACCTTTTGGGCTTACTTCAATTCCATTCAGTTCATCTACCAAACGCACTACATCATCAATGTATCTTCCGTACATATAATAGATCCAGTATTTGATGATAAAAGCAATCAACAAAAGGGTAATCAGAAGACTGATCCCGAAAATAGCCAGGTTATATTCCCTGTCAAAATGAAAATTGATCTGGATCAGAGACAAAAGAAATCCAAGCGGGATATAAGAAATATAATATGAGATATAAATTTCTTTCGAGATGAGAAGCTGCGTTTTGAGCGTAAACAGATCATAATTTGTATTGGTACTGTTTTTTCTAAGCAGCTTATACAATTTCAGGAAGCGGGAATAAAAATAAACAATAATAGCAACGGTCAGGATCGTGACAAATACTGAAATCGTTTTAATATTAGAATCCTTAGAAGCGAAAGGAAAACCTGTTAACAGCAAAGGCAGTGTTACAATCATCAGCCAGAATTCAGTCTCCATATTCACTTTCAGCATCTGCAGCGGAGAATGTATTTCCTTCTGTTTTTCCAGAGAAATTTCAGGAGATTCCTGTCCTGTATCTTTATTCCAAAGTTCTTTAAAATTTTCTAAATCCATAGTGTTATTTTTAATAGGAATCTGTTCCCTGTCTGGTAATGATCTCTTTCAGCTTTTCTTTTGCTCTCTTCAGCTTTACCCGTGTATTCACTTCAGTAATTCCCAGCTGTACAGCAATCTCTTTTCCGGAAAAACCCTCTAAAAAAAAGAATATAAGGGCTTTATCAATGGGGCTTAGCTGATGGATAGCTTCATACATCCGCTTCATATTCATATCATCCGTATCATTATAAGGTTCCTGCCGGGCATTCAGCCCATCGACATTCTGATTCTGTATAAAACTACGTTTTTTTTCACTTCGCAGAAAAACAATTGCTGTGTTGAGTGCAGTTCTGTACAGCCATGTGGAGAAATCACTCCTCTTTTGAAAATCACCATATGATTTCCAGGCCTGGTAAATGATCTCCTGATAGAGGTCATTCTGGTCGTCCTTATTATCCATATACATTTTAGAGATTTTGAAAACAACACCTTTGTGCTTTTCAATTTTCTCTAAAAATTCTTTTTCGGGTGAAGACATGATTTACACACTGATCCTTAGATGATATTTCTAAAAAACACCATCTTATTATAACACAAAACTCTAATTTCCGGCATTAAGTTAAAAAAATCCTCAACAAACCAAGATGTTTATTGAGGATTTTTATTTTATGTTAAATTCTGTTTCAGTCAGAATCAGAAAATATAATCTGTACTTAAAAAGTTAGAATCATGTTCTCTGACAATAGTATTCAGCAGCTCTTTGTTGGAATCTGTCAGTTTTGCCGCCACCAGAGACCGGATGGAGAATGAACGGAGCGCATCAAAAACAGAAAGTGTTCCTTCTGCACTGTCTTTTCTTCCTGTAAATGGAAAAACATCGGGGCCTCTTTGTGCCTGACAGTTGATATTGACACGGCTTACAAGATTTACAAAAGGATCAATCAGTCTTGCTACTTCATGAGGATCTTCACTGAAAATACTTACCTGCATTCCGTGGGAGGCATTCACCTGATATTCTATAGGCTCTTCTATATCTTCGAAGGGAACAACAGGAATCACAGGACCAAACTGTTCTTCATGATAAAGTTTCATCTCACTGTTTACAGGATATACAACTGCCGGGAAAACAAAAGATTCATCTGTATAGCCTCCATCTTTATTCAGTACTGCAGCTCCTTTCTGTAAAGCATCATCAATACATTCTTTCAGATAAGCCGGTTTATTGACCTCCGGAAGTGGAGTTACTTTCACCTCTTTTTCCCATGGCAGCCCAGCCTTCAAAGCAGAGACAGCAGCACTTAATTTCTCTGTAAACTCCAATGCCACTTCTTTCTGAACAAATATCAGTTTCAATGCTGTACAACGCTGCCCGTTGAAAGAAAGTGCTCCTAAAATACACTCACTTACCGCTACATCAAGATTCGCATTTTTAGTAACGATGGCTGCATTTTTAGCATCCAGACTCAGGATGGCTCTTAAACGGTTTACTTTCGGGTGTAGTTTTTTCAATCCGTTCGCCACTTTACTGGATCCGATAAAGGCAAGAACGTTCACTTTTCCGCTTTCCATAATCGGAGTGATGATTTCTGAACCTTTTCCATATAATGTATTCACCGTTCCTTTCGGGAAGGCTTCTTTGAAAGCGTTCAATAAAGGATAATGAGCAAGGACACCATGCTTTGGCAGTTTAAACAGGATGGTATTTCCCATGATCAGAGCCGGAATCAATGTGGTAAAAATTTCATTGAGAGGATAATTGAAAGGTCCCATACTTAACACCACGCCAAGCGGAGCCCTTCTGATCTGTGCAATGGTTCCTTCTGCCTGTTGAAAGCGGGAAGATTCCCTGTCAAGATCTTTTAATGCATCAATGGTTTGGTTGATATAATCTACAGTACGGTCAAACTCTTTGGTAGAATCGGCCAGTGTCTTCCCGATTTCCCACATCAGTAGTCTGATAACCAGATCTCTCTGCTGGATCATCAGATATACGAATTTCTGCATGCATTTGATACGTCCTTCCACAGACATGGTAGGCCATTCACCAAGACCGTTATCATAGGCTTTTACACAAGCTTCGAGAACTTCCATCGCCTCGTTCGGACCAATATTCGGAATACTTCCCAGAAGTTTTCTTTCCAATCCGTTTTCTGTGGGGATGCATACCGGGGAATAAATTTCCGTGACATCTCCTTTCCACTCTACCAGTTCTCCATTCAAAAGATAGGTTCTCTGATGGATGACCGGAACTTTATATTCTTCCGGAATTTCGTTTTCTCCTTTAAAAATGCTGTGATGAAATGATGCTGTATTTTCTGAACTCATAAATCTTTCTATTTTTTTATGTGATAAGATTGAGATTGTCTCAAAATTTAAATTATTTGACTTTCGTCATTCTGACGAATGAAGAATCTTTATTGATTTTTATATGAGATTCTTCATTACATTTTATTTCATTCAGAATGACACCTTTGAAACAACCCTGTTTAATAATATAAAGGTAAAAGTAAATTGTGTTGAAAAAAATAATCTGACAATAGATTCGATCTATTTGAATTAAAATTAATCTTAGCTCCTGAAAAAAGAATAATTTAGCTTAAAAATAAATTTCATGTTTTCAAAATTAGTTTGCGGCACACTGCTATTCTTCTCTGCGGTGGGCTTTGCTCAAAAATCTAAAGCGATCAATACAGTTTTAATGGGCGGGAAAGAAGTTCATACTTATGCCAAATTGCCGGCACTGAATAAACCGGCTCCTAAATTTACCCTTACCGATGTGAATATGAATGACCAGACCCTGGATTCCTTCAAAGGAAGATACGTTATTCTGAATATCTTTCCGAGTGTAGACACTGGTGTTTGTTCTGCTTCTGTACATCATTTCAATGAAGAGGCAGGAAACCTTCCCAATACCGTAGTCCTTTGTATTTCCAAAGATCTGCCGTTTGCCCAGAAAAGATTCTGTGGCGCGGAAGGCATCAAAAACGTAATCATGCTTTCCGATTTCCGTTCAGACTTTGGCTGGAACTATGGGGTGGAACTGGTAGATTCTCCAATGAAAGGGCTTCTGAGCAGAGCGGTTGTGGTAATAGATCCTTCAGGTAATATTATCTATGAAGAACAAGTGCCGGATATTTCTCAGGAACCGAACTATGAAGCGGCTATTGCGGTTGTGAAATAATAAATGGCTTAAAAAATAAAACTCAGCGAATTGCTGAGTTTTTTTATGTTATAATTGTTTTGTTGGAAAAACGCTAAGGCGCAAAATGACATTAAAAACTTTCTGTTGTAAGGCGCAAGGATTTTATCGGAGATAAAATTTCAACGGCATATTTGTCATTCCGAGTAAAGCAAGGAATCTAAACGCGATTAGGCGGATTAAGCAGATAAATAGGAAAAGAACAGTGAAATCTGTGGGAAAATAATCACGTATTACCTGCTGAAAATCTCATATTGAGCGAAGTTGAAATCTTTTTGCGCCTTAAAATAAGACATCACTTAAAAAAAACTTGCGTCTTCTCGGTTCTCCAACAAAAAAACCAAAACTTATTTCTGTGGAGTTTCACCACTCTCTTTCTTCTCTGATGTAGAGTTTTTAGCAGCTTTCACCAACTCATTGGTATCACTGTACAGCAATTCCCAGCCCGATACTTCTTTCATCACCGTGAGCAGATTAAGATAAGTTTTCAATGTTTTTTCCAGATCTTTACGGATAGCACTCGCACTCGTCATTTGACGAAGATCGGCATTAGCTCCTGCCTGCTCTGCAAACACTACCTCAAAAGCATCCTGCTTAGCTTTCATCTCTGCAAAGGCTGCATCCAGAGAAAGAAGCGTGATCTTCTGTTTGTTTTCTGTCGTTTCTAATGCTTCTATAAGCTTCTTCATCTGAGCGGTTTGTGAAGAATAACTGAGCCTGTCCAGATTCAGCCCAAAAGTTTTGAATACTCCGTAGAGATCCTCTGCCTGCTGATAGTTGGCCGCAGAAGGCAGCTTACGATACCCGTTCAGGAAAGATTTCAGATTGGCATAGGCGGTATCTCTTTCGTGATCGGCTGTGGCTACGTCCTTCCCTTTTCCGCTGTAGACCTGCTTTGTATAGACCTTATCGTATTCCGTATAGGAAGACGCCAAAGCGCCTACAAGAGGATGATTGTTAATAACAGGGTATTTTCCGGATTGGGCATTGGAAAGAATTCTCTGAGCTAAAGTCGCAAGATCTTTAGTGCTCAGCTGTGTGAGGGCAATTTTCATTTTTTTGTGTTTTTGGGATTAATAAATTAATAATCAAATATAGAAAAAATTGTTTTGTTACAAACATACCTGCAACAAACCTCCCGTGGTCTTGGGAGCTTTCCCCCTACCTGCAGGAGAGTTCCCAAGTTCTTGGGAAGTTTCAAACAGACTTGCTTGTAATAAGCGGAGAGCTTGAGAGGGGTGTTTTGCTATTGTTTTAGAGTTCTGGAGGGGTGGGGAGGTTGTAAATGGATGTTTTGAGGTTGGGGCTTTTGGGATTACGGAAAACCGTAAGGTTTTGAGAATGATACCTTTTATATTTGGGGAAATTTCCGTAGAAATACGGAGTTAATTTTTGAACCATTTTTATAGATTTGATAATTAGATTACGCATTAATATAATTAATCCACAAAAAAAATGGCAATAAAACAAATTTCAGAACATGAATTTTATAAAAATAATATTCAAAAAAACCCAATGGCTTTTGTTTTAGGAGAGGAAAAAGCATGGTTTATAGACGATGATAAAAATTTATTAGGAACAATTATATTAGACAAAATTGATAAGGACTGGAGTTTTGTGATTTTAGGAAAGGATCAAGATAATCAATTTCGAGCAGTTGACGTTGAAGCATCAATGCTTTCTTTAGAAAATGCAAAAGATACATTACTTGTCAGAATGACACAATATGAACAAGATGACGAAAAAGTTGAAAACTTGTACTCCAATGAAGAGATTGAAAGTCCGTCAATATTACTAACTGATGTTAACGACGAAATTAAAAAATATTTAAATAAACATCCTGAAAAACTACATGAACTTACCTCTAGAAAATTTGAGGAATTAGTTGCTAGTATTTTGGAAGATTTAGGTTTTGATGTGACATTAACAAAACAAACAAGAGATGGGGGTACTGATATTATCGCAAGTATTCGTAACGCATTAACTAGCTTTCTAATTTTAGTTGAATGTAAAAAATACTCACCAGAAAACAAAGTAGATGTTGGAATTATTCGAGAAGTTGTTGGTGTACAGACATTTAAAAATCCATCAAAAAGTATTATTGTAACTACTAGCACTTTCACAAAAGATGCTATCAAGGAAGCCTCTCAGCTAAAAGATAAGTTAGATTTAAAAGATTATGAAAACTTAAAAGATTGGCTTAGTAAATACTAATAAAATAATAATATTGCTAAACTATTTAAATAATTAAAAACATATAATAACATGGGACGAGCCAAAGAACATTTTATGGAATTGCAACAAATTCAAGATGAGACAAGATTAGCTGAAAAATTAGGAATAACTTATGAAGAATTATGTGCAACAGAGTGGCACATAGAAACATTTACCAGTAAGGACGGATTAATCTATGATTATGTGGTCTATTTCGAAAGTGGTCCAAAAGAAATATTAAAAAAAATTAAAGGTTTAGATAAAGATAATCAAGTCTCTTTTCAACCTCATGAATTTAAAGACAATAATCATGATCATGAATAATTATTTCAAAAAGAAATAAAGCCTGCCTCACCGTAAGTTTTTATTTTCAAACAAAATTTCAACCTTAATTATCAGGAATAAGCTATGGAAAACTTTTCATAGCTTTTTTGTTGAGAAATTGTAAAGGTTTTGATGTTTAATCGTTGTCGAGATTCCTGCGGAATGACAAACTGTGTGGATAATCTAAGCGCTCATTTTGTCTTTCCGAAGGAAACTAGACTCTTATTATAAAAAGAAATAAAGTACAATAAGATTATCAATAGCATCGGGCTTTAGCCCGATATAAAAAAGAAAAATACAAAAGGCTTTAGCCAAAACCTAATTTTAAATTTCGGCTAAAGCCAATTCATATTATGCATAAAAGAAAACGGGCTTCCTTCGAACTATGCTCAGGATTATAGCCCGTTCCTATTGATATTGAGATTCTTCATTCCATTGCATTTCACTCAGAATGACAGTTTTCCTTATAAATATCAATTAAGATTCTACCAGCATTGCTCCATCTTTTAAAATCAAATATTCCTGTCCAACTTCCTCAGAAATGTTTTTCAAATCCTGCTCGTCAAAAACCTGAGGAATATAGCATTTCTCATGGGCAAACAATCCGTAATGGATAGGCACCAGCTTTTGGGCGTGTAGAAGACGAGCTGCAGCAAATGCTTCTTTCAGATTAAGGGACGCGGGAACCGGGCTGTATTCTAATCCAATGATCTCGAAATTTACTACTACTCCGTTTACGGGTAAGAAAGCGTAATCTATATTGGGGTTTTCTTTTCCAAGCTTCCAGAACTGGTTGTGCCAGATGGTATCTCCTCCGTGAAAGATTTTAGTATCACCATCATCTACAATCCAGGAAGATTGTATTTCTCCCACACCATCCATCGCAAATACCGGTTTGAAGGTGATATTTTTTTCTGTGAAGGTTTCATCAAGATCCATAACGATCATTTCAACATCAGGTACAAGTTTTCTTACAATAGCTTCCAATCCTGCGTAGACGATCAGTTTTCCCTCTTTCTTTAAGCATTTTTGGATCACTCCTTTATCAAAATGGTCAAGGTGCATATGGGTAAACAGGATATAATCTGCCTGTACATGGTCTGAAAATTCTATGAGATTCTCTACAGCATCTCCCAAAACAGGTTTGTAATAAGAGAAATCTTCTACAGCATCTATTAAGATGGTTTTGTTATGTGAAGTGAGTTTTACACCTGCCCAGTTTAATTTTTGTATTTCCATATTCTTTTTTCAGCAAAGGAAGAAACTTACGGAAGGCCAGTCAATAAACAAAAGTTAATTAATGAGGGTGTTTTGAGAATGGGAGCTGGGGGATGGAAGATGGAAGTTATTGAGGTGAAAGAACAACTATGTCACTTTTTTTATTTACAATAATTTTCCAATTAATTTTTAAAACCTACAGAAAATATGAAGACTGGAAATAACTTCCAGCTCCCTTCATCCAGCTTCCAGCTTCCAGCTTCTTACAGAATACGCTTCCTGATCCGGCTTAAAGAAATAGGTGTAATGCCAATATAGGAGGCAAGGTATTTCAGAGGAATATTCTGAATATAATGGGGTTTGTTCTTCAGCAGATATTCATAAAGGTCTTGCGGAGTGTTTTTCAGCAAGAGCATTTCCCTTTTCATCGCAGCATTGAGCTTTCTGCTCAGATAGTAGTTCTGTACGAAACGGCAGTGCGGATTTACAGCAAACAGGTCTTTCACCTCATCCAGAGTGATTTCCCAGGCCAGTCCTTTGTTGATGGACTCATAAACGGCATCAGAGCTTTTTTCTTCCACAGTAAAAATATCGCCGGGAAAGTAGAATTCTGCACAGATCTCGGTATCGATATCTGAGGTACTGTTGATGTAGTATTTACGGACAAGCCCATCTTCTACAAGATAGGCTTTGTTGTCAGTAAATATATTTTTCTTTGAAAATTCAACCTCAGCAAACTTCTCCCATACAGGATCACTATCCTCTACGTTCAGGTGTGAAAACAATTTTTGTTGATGGTTGCCAATGTTGAATTTTTATATTACAATAAGTTTTCGTCTACAAGGTTCGGAAGGGTTACTTTTAAGTTTGGTTCTGCTTCCATCGCTCTTTTAATGGCAAAAACAGCGCCTTCGTTTCTTGCCCAGCTTCTTCTTGAGATTCCGTTGTTTACATCCCAGAAAAGCATGGATTTTAATCTTCTGTCGGCATCATCACTTCCGTCAAGAAGCATTCCGAAACCTCCGTTGATCACTTCTCCCCAGCCTACTCCGCCACCATTGTGAATGGAAACCCAGGTAGCTCCACGGAAACTGTCCCCAATCACGTTGTGAATGGCCATATCTGCTGTAAATCTTGATCCGTCATAGATATTGGAAGTCTCTCTGTAAGGAGAATCTGTTCCTGAAACGTCATGGTGGTCTCTGCCTAGAACCACAGGTCCGATTTCTCCGTTTTTAATAGCTTTGTTGAAGGCTTCAGCAATTTTCATTCTTCCTTCTGCGTCTGCATAAAGGATTCTTGCCTGAGAACCTACCACCAGTTTGTTTTCCTGCGCTCCCTTGATCCATTGGATATTGTCTTTCATCTGCTGCTGGATTTCTTCAGGAGAGTTCTTAACCATTTCCTCTAATACTGCACAGGCAATATCATCTGTCTTCTGAAGATCTTCCGGATTTCCACTGGAACATACCCAACGGAACGGCCCAAAACCATAATCAAAACACATAGGTCCCATGATATCCTGTACATAACTCGGATATTTGAATTCTCTTCCTAATGTCGGATTTTCTGCCATTACATCAGCTCCGGCTCTGGAAGCTTCCAACAAAAAGGCATTTCCGTAATCAAAGAAATAAGTTCCTTTTTCTGTATGTTTATTGATGGCCGCAGCGTGTCTTCTCAACGTTTCCTGAACTTTTTCTTTGAACAACTCAGGGTTTTCAGCCATCATGGTATTAGATTCTTCAAAACTTTGTCCTACAGGATAATAACCACCCGCCCATGGATTGTGAAGGGAAGTCTGATCTGATCCGATATCGATTCTTAAATCTTCCTGATCAAATTTCTCCCAAACCTCTACAACATTTCCAAGGTAAGCCAAAGACACTGTTTCTTTGTTCGCCTGTGCTTCTCTTACTCTTTTTACCAATGCATCAAGATCTTCATGAATCTCATTCACCCATTTCTGATCGTGACGGATTTTCGTGATCTTAGGATTCACTTCTGCACATACAGTAACACAGCCTGCAATATTCCCTGCTTTTGGCTGAGCACCACTCATTCCTCCTAATCCTGAAGTAACGAAAAGTCCTCCTTTCGGCTCTTTCTTGATTTTTCTGAAAGCATTTAACACAGTAATCGTCGTTCCATGAACAATCCCCTGAGGACCGATATACATATAACTTCCTGCCGTCATTTGCCCATACTGAGTAACACCTAATGCATTGAATTTCTCCCAGTCATCCGGTTTGGAATAGTTCGGGATCATCATACCATTCGTTACCACAACTCTTGGTGCATCTTTATGAGAAGGGAACAATCCCATCGGATGTCCTGAATACATTACCAAGGTCTGTTCATTACTCATTTCAGACAAATATTTCATGGTCAGCAGATACTGCGCCCAGTTGGAGAAAACCGCTCCGTTTCCACCATACGTAATCAGTTCGTGTGGATGCTGTGCTACTGCATAATCCAGGTTATTCTGAATCATCAGCATGATCGCTTTCGCCTGCTCAGATTTTCCGGGATAGTCTGTAATAGGTCTCGCCTTCATTTCATAATCCGGACGGAAACGGTACATATAAATCCTTCCGTAATCTTCCAGTTCCTGCTTGAATTCAGGAATCAGTTCTGCATGAAACTGAGGTTCGAAATAACGTAAAGCATTCTTCAATGCCAGTTTTTTCTCTTCTTCCCCTAAAATTTCTTTACGCTTCGGAGCATGGTTGATATTGGTCTCGTATGGTTTTGGTTGCGGCAGCTGATTAGGAATCCCCTGCTGTATCTGTTCTTGGAATGTCATATTACTATTTAAAGGTCTATGTTTTTAAACAATGTTTGAAGTTTTAAAGATATTCAAAATAGGAAATATAGGCAAGAGGGGAAGGAAAGAATGGTTTAAGGTTTAAGGTTTAAGGTTTAAGGTTTAAGGTTTAAGGTTTAAGGTTTAAGCAAAGTTATGAAAACTGTAAATCGACTATCATTTAATATTAAATACTATATTTGAATAAACACACCTCAATTCCCCTCCTTTGTAGGGGTGGATTTCAAAGTTAACAACTTTGGAAGACGGGGTGGTCAAAAACACAACAATGAAAGAAATCCTTACTACTGTAAACGGAATTCCTATCCGCAGGAATTTCGTTGAAAACCTGCCCTACAATCCCTATTTAAAAGCATTATCAAAAGAAAAACGTAAAGCCCGGATTTTGGGAGAAGTGATCTTCTGGAAAAAAGTCCGTGCAAAAAAATTCTATACCATTGATTTTGACAGACAAAGGATTATCGGAAATTATATCGTTGATTTTTATGTAAAAACGCTTGGCCTCATTATAGAAATAGACGGTTCAAGCCATGATGAAAAACAGATTTATGACGGGATAAGAGAAGAATATCTTGAATCTTTGGGGTTGTTGGTTTTCAGGATTAGTGATTTTGATGTGAGGAATAATCTGAGTCTGGTGATGAAGGAGTTGGAGGATTTTATTGTGCTGCATTACGGAACCACCCCGTCTTCAAAAATTTAAAGAATTTTCGAATCCACCCCTCCGAGGGAGGGGAATTACCCTTACCCATATTAGTCGTTATTCAGCATAAAAAAACCTTACTGAAATTCAATAAGGCTGGTTTTTGTATCGTTAAAATTTAAGTTAAAACATCATCGTTTTCTTCTTCATGGTCATCTTCATTATCACTGAGACTCCAGTAGTTGTTTTCTTCATCTTCCTCTCCTATTTCTTCCATTTCATCATCATCCTCAGCTCCAGGGATATCTAACCCTTTATCAATTTTATCTTCATCAAAGTCTTCATCCAGAATAGGATTTCCGTCGCCATCAAGCGAAATATGTTTTTCTCTCTTAAATATATCTTCATTAGGGCTATAATCCATCTGTTCTAACCTCTTGTTTTGCTCATTAATATTTTTCTCTGGTGCCATAGTATTTAAGATTTTAGGTTTATATCATCAGAACAAAAATAATTCCAAGTTATGATGATTGATGAGAATAAACGTCAGGATTTGCACAATTCGGCATTTTTTCATTTTTTGAAAAAGCGATAATATTTCCTGCAGCCAGTCTGGCCATTCCATTTCGGGCTTCTAAAGTCGCAGAACCGATATGCGGCAGAATACAGACACTTGAAAGTCCCAGAATAGGATCATCTGCAGACATTGGTTCCGGATTGGTAACATCCAGACCTGCTCCCCAGATTTTTTTGTCAACGAGTGCCTGATACAGATCTTTTTGATTGTGAAACCCTCCTCTGGCTGTATTAATGAAAATAGCATTCGGTTTCATCTGCTCAAATATAGAATAGTTGAATAATTCTTTCTGCTCTGGGGTAAAATTGGCATGTACACTCAATACATCTGAGTTTCTGATCAATTCTTCAAAAGAAACATAAGCTGCCCCCAGCTCTTTTTCTGCTTTTTCATTCTGATGGCGGTTGTGGTAAATGATGTTCATACCAAAAGCCTTTTTTGATTTTTCAGCCATTTCATACCCGATTCGGCCCAATCCAAAAATCCCCAGTGTTTTTCCATATAATTCCTGGCCCAGGGCGTGTAGAGGATCAAATGCTCCCCAGTTATCATCTTTTACTTTCTGAAAATTATAGCTTGCTCTTCTGGCAACAGACTGCATCAGTAAAAAAGCAACATCTGAAGTAGCTCTGCTCAAAACATCAGGAGTATTCCCTATCGGAATATTTCTTTGCGTAGCTTCTTTAATGTCAACGTGATCAAATCCTACAGAATATAAGGCAATGGCTTTGACATTCGGGCAGGCATCAAAAAAATTCTTATCATATTTGAAATCTCCGCCCACATTGAGTATGGTGTCAGTGTTTTTACAGTAATGAATCCATTCTTCGTAAGAAAGGGTTTCCTTTTCCGGAAATATAAGTTCCAGACCGGCCTCATTCAGCATTTCAATTCCTGTTTCGGGAATTCTTTTATTGATAAAAACTTTCATTGTACTGTTATTTAATGATTTTAAATAAAAAAACCTCACTCTCAAAAAGTAAGGTTATTGAACTTTAATATTAAAAAAATTATTTCTTTTCATCTGAATGTTTGATTCAAAATCTATATATATTTCTGTGATCGTGATTGTATACTGAGGGTTTTAATTCCATCAATTTTCATTCCGAAACGGAGTTAAAAGATTTTAAATTTTGATTAAATCCAAATGATTTTTTTTGAAAAAACGAATAAAAGTCAGCTTCTACTGATAAGATGTTTCTCACAAAGAACTGGTGTTTGAGACCACTAAGTCTACCAAATCTATTCTACTGATTTGTATTTCCAAGCATCGGAACAAATTTATAAGCTCCGAATTCTTCTTTTTCAAATTCTGTAGGGCCTACTTTGGTAAATCTGTATAAAACCTGCTCATCCGTTGGACCTAATGGAATCACCATTATTCCTCCGACATTCAGTTGTTTTAAAAGTTCTGTAGGCAGTGTAGAAGCGCCACATGTAACGATAATTTTATCAAAAGGAGCAAAAGTAGGAAGTCCTGCAAAACCATCCCCAAAGCTTTGGAATTTTGGAAACAGATGAAGTTCTCTGAGTTTCTTTTTGGAAAAATCAAACAGGTCTTTCTGTCTTTCCACCGTATAGACATGAGCTTTCATCGCCATTAACACTGCGGTCTGGTATCCACATCCTGTTCCAATTTCCAACACTTTTTCACCCGGTTTTACCTTCAGTAATTCAGACTGTTCCGCTACCGTGGAAGGATGGGAAATGGTCTGATGAGCCAGAATAGGAAATGCTCTGTCTTCATAGGCAAAATCTTCAAAAATACTTTCGATAAAAAGGTGTCTCGGAACTTCACTCATCGCCGAAAGTACATTTTCATCCGAAATACCAATTCTGTTTCGAAGGTAATCTACTAAAATCTTTCTTTTTCCTTTATGTACAAACGAATCCTGCATTTGACAAAAGTAAGAAATTAGAAATTAGATTTCAGAAATTGAAGCAAAGAATTATCCACAAAAATAAAGCAATCATTTTTTGATTGCTTGGTTTTTATTTCTTAATTCCACTTTATCGGATAAGGTCCGTAAAAATCGCTAAAAGTATTGTCAGCACATTTTTTTCTCACAAAAAAGTTATAATTCAAGGTTTTACTTAATCCTACATAAATAGCTTTTTGACCTGCAAACACCAAATCTCCACTTGCAGGAGGAGCAGAACTTGTTGTCAAAACCGTTTCATATGCGGAAACCCCATCATTTTC
This sequence comes from Chryseobacterium sp. PCH239, assembly GCF_018924625.1. Lineage (NCBI taxonomy): Bacteria > Pseudomonadati > Bacteroidota > Flavobacteriia > Flavobacteriales > Weeksellaceae > Chryseobacterium > Chryseobacterium sp. PCH239. Next base: position 91,661 of record NZ_CP073027.1, on the reverse strand, counting down.
CCAGGATACTGTAGCATCAAAACTAGAAGAATTCGCAGAAGAGGTTGTTTTTGAATAGGTTGCATACTCTGGCTTTACACAGGTAGTTGTAGTGCCAGCCAATACGGTAACAGGTCCTGCCCAATGGCTGCGCCCATTAGCTGTTCCACAATTTTTTCTCACATAAAGGTCATATTTATTATCTTTATAGAGAGGAAGATTATAAAAATACTTGTTGGTGACCACTGTAGTTCCCTTTCCCAAAGTGAACCCCTGCTCCCCATACTGTATTTCAAAATATCCTTCTCCCTGGCTGATAAAGCTCCAGGAAAGCTTGTTATTTCCTTTTTCAAATATCAGATTTGTTGGTGTTCCGCATTGAGCCTGCGGATCATATGGACTATCTCCTATACATCCTGCAGTACATAATCCAGAAATGATTACAATCGAAATTATTCTCTTCATAGCTATTTTTCTGACCGTGAATTTAGTATAATTTCTTTAATGAATGAAGACGTTCATTCCTGACTATCACCAAGTGAAAAGTCATGTATTTTATAAATGTACATTCACTATCTTTACAAAAATTTAATACAGCTATGTTAAAAGCAGGTTTGGTAGGTGCCGGACACTTGGGAAAAATACATTTAAAACTTCTTAATCAATCAGATAGATATGAATTTGTAGGTTTCCATGATAAAGATGTTGAAAACGGAAAGAAATTAGAAGCCGAATTCGGATATAAATATTTTGAAAATTTTGATGATTTACTGGAACAGATCGACATGCTTGATATTGTCACTCCTACAGTTTATCATTACGATTACGCTTTAAAAGCTATTAAAAAAGGTCTTCATTTCTTTATTGAAAAGCCGGTAACCCAGACTCTTGAACAGGCAGAAGAAATTCTTCGTTTGTGCCAGGAAAAAGGAATCAAAGCACAGGTAGGACACGTTGAGCGATACAACCCAGCGTTTATTGCTACCAAGGAATACATCAGTACTCCGATGTTTATTGAAATCCACAGACTGGCTGAATTTAATCCCCGTGGTACAGATGTTTCTGTGGTATTGGATCTTATGATTCACGATCTTGATATCTTATTAAGCATTGCGAAATCCAAAGTGAAAAATATCCACGCAAGTGGTGTTTGTGTAGTCAGCAAAACTCCGGATATTGCCAACGCAAGAATAGAGTTCGAGAACGGATGTGTGGCCAACCTTACGACTTCCAGAATTTCTATGAAGGCGATGAGAAAGAGCAGATTCTTCCAGAAAGATGCTTATATTTCCGTTGACTTCCTTGAGAAAAAGGCTGAAGTGATCAGAATGAAAGATGCTCCTGAAAACCCTACTCCATTTGATATGATCATTGAAAATGCAGAGGGAGAAAAGAACCAGATTCTGTTTGAATATCCAAATATCCAGCCTAACAATGCTATTCTGGACGAATTAAATTCTTTCGCTGATGCGATTACTGGCGACAAAAATGTAGAAGTTTCTCTTGAAGATGGAACTGAAGCATTGAAAGTGGCTTTAGAGATTATGAAACTGATCAGTTAACATGAAAATAAAGTCTGCACTATTTTTGGCAGCAATCACAATGCTATCTTGTCATCAGAAAAAAAATGGTTACGAGATAGATTGTGATGATCAAAAAAAGCAGGCACAAAATGATTTCAATTATAAAAATTATACCTGGACCAATTTCTCTGGCTTAGGCTATGATTATCTGGGTGAAAAGGAATTTATCGAGCTTCTGAATCAGAATCATATAAAAACACAGCAAATTCCCATATCTTGTGTAAGATTTCCGAATGATCACTATGAAAACTGCCGGGAAATCGAGATGAACAGACTTATTTTAAAAAGATTCGGAAAGAAATTTATAGACTCATTGCGCTTTACCGCAAAGCAACTGTTTATAAAAAATCATCCCGATGAAATATTTTCATATGAAGAATGTGATGATATTTCGCGCTATCCTAACTCTACCGCAGACAATCAGTTTGAAAAACTACAAACTGATTATCTAAAAAAATTTCCTACTCCCCAAGGATATAAATCAAAAAAGGAAAAGTTTTATTCCTACACTTCAGCTTCTTTTATTATTACTAAAAACGGAAAAATTAAGGATTTATCAGTAAAAAGTGAATTTCAAAACAAAAAAAACAATATATTTGAAAAACAATTCAATAAACAATTGAAAGATTTTGTTTTACACACGCAATGGATTCCTGGCAGAATAAATGGTCTGAATGTAGATTCTTATTATGATGCCACCATTCATTATGACTAATTTCTAAAAAATTCCTATTATTTAAATCATTGAAACTACTATGAAAAGAGCCATTCTATTATCCGTACTTTTATTGTCTCAATTTGGGACATCACAATTACTGAAGACTTCAGGACAAAAAATCGTTAATGATAAAGGTGAAAATATTCAATTGAAAGGTCTTGGGCTCGGCGGTTGGATGCTACAGGAAGGATATATGCTGAAAACTGCTGATTTTGCAGGCCCTCAGTATAAGATTAAGGAGAAAATTGCAGAATTGATTGGTGAAGACGGAATGAATGAGTTCTACAAAGCTTACCTGAAAAATGGAATCACAAAGCAGGATATCGACTTTTTAGCCAAAGCAGGATTCAATTCTATAAGGTTGCCGATGCATTACAACCTTTACACCCTTCCTATTGAAAAAGAACCTGCAAAAGGAAAAGATACATGGCTGGATGAAGGTTTTAGAATGACTGACGACCTTCTTCAATGGTGCACCGATAATAAAATATACCTTATTCTGGATCTTCATGCTGCACCGGGAGGTCAGGGAAATGATGCGAACATCTCTGATAATGACAAATCCAAGCCTTCACTTTGGGCTAATGAAGAAAACCAGAGAAAAACGATTGCGCTTTGGAAAAAACTAGCTGAGCGGTATAAAGATAATCCATGGATTGGAGGGTATGACCTGATTAACGAACCCAATATCAATTTTACCGGGAAAAACCCGAATGGTACAGATGAAATGTCCAATGCTCCACTTTGGAAGCTTCAGAAAGACATCACTGCAGCTATTAGAGAAGTTGATAAAAAACATATTATTTTTATTGAAGGAAACGGATGGGGAAACAATTATAACGGGCTTCCGGCGATCTGGGATAATAATATGGCCTTCAGTTTTCATAAATACTGGAATTACAATGATGATCAAACCATTCAATTCGCGCTGGATCTCAGAGAGAAACACAATATGCCGATATGGCTTGGGGAAACTGGTGAGAATTCCAATGTATGGTTTACCGAGCTGATTCAGCTTTTGGGCAAGCATAATATAGGATACGCCTTCTGGCCGATGAAAAAGATTGATAATATCGCGGGAATTACCAATGTAAAAATCACGCCTGAATATGAAAAGCTGTTGGATTACTGGAAAAACGGAGGTGAAAAGCCTTCTAAAGAATATGCCAAAAAAGCTTTACTACAGATTGCCGACAATTATAAACTGAACAATACGGAAATTAAAAGAGATGTAATTGATGCGATGTTCAGACAGATTACAGATGCTTATACAAAACCTTTCAGAAATCACCAGGCTCCGGGAAGAATATTTGCTTCAGAATATGATTTGGGAAGAATGGGGGCTGCGTATCTGGATAAGGATTTTATTAATCTCTGGGTAAGTGATCCGGCTAAAAGATCGGAATGGAACTCCGGACAGCAGATGAGAAATGACGGGGTAGATATATATAAATGTAATGATAAAGTTACCAATCAGTATTATGTAGGAAAAACAGAAACCGGAGAATGGCTTCAGTACACAGTTCAGTCCAAAGGAGACAAAAGTTATTCGATGGATATCAGATATTCTGCGGCCAACGATTCTAAAATAAGAATTGAAACAGCTTCAGGAAAAGTTTTAGCTACAGTATCATTGGTATCGACAGGTGGAAATGAAAACTGGAAAACGGTATCAGCAAAAAACATCAGCCTTCAGAAAGGGGAAAACAAGATCAGAATTGTCTTTGAAAATGATGGTGTTAATCTGAATTATTTTGAATTAAAATAGTAATAATTGTCTTAAATTGCAGCTCTCTTCCGGTCTTCAGAAGAGGGCTTTTTTAATGATCATATTATGAAAAAAACAGCATTCTTTTTTCTTCTGATTTCAGCATTTACCTTTGCCCAGACTTCTTTATTAGAACAGAAAATAAACTCAATCCTTAAGAACAAAAAAGCTACTGTGGGCGTTTCTGTCCTAGGTTTTGAAAATGGTTTTACATACAATAAAAACGCAGACAAAAAGCTGCCAATGCAAAGTGTATTCAAGTTTCACATTGCCGCAACGGTTCTGAATGCCATAGACCAGGGAAAGCTTTCTCTGGATCAGAAAATTAAACTGGATCAGTCAAATTTACTCGAGAATACATGGTCGCCGCTTCGTGATCAATATGCCGGGAAGAATGCAGAAGTTCCGTTAAGTGAAGTGATTGGATATACGGTTGCCAAAAGTGATAACAACGGCTGTGATATTCTTCTCAGGTTATTGGGAGGAACCCGGACTGTTCAAAAATTCATAGATTCAAAAGGGGTACAAGGTTTTCAGATCAAATATAATGAAGAGGACATGCATAAAGACTGGAATGTTCAATATGAAAATTACAGTACTACAAAATCAGCAGTCGATATCCTTAAAAAATTCTATGACGGGAAAATACTTTCCAAAAAATCTACAGATTATCTGATGAAAGTACTATGGTCTACTTCCACAGGATTGAATAAAATGGTGGAACAACTTCCCAAAAACACTCCCGTGGCAAGAAAAACGGGAGCTTCCGGGAAAAATAAAGCAGGTTTGACAGGTGCGGAAAATGAAATAGGAATCATTACTTTACCGAATGGAAAACATTATGCATTAGCCGTATTTGTCAGTAATTCAACGGAAACGGATGCAGTCAACTGCAGGATGATTTCAGATATTTCCAGGGAGGTTTGGGAATATTTTAATAAGTAAAATTTTAAGCTTATTTTTAAAGCGATTTAACATGAAAAAAATAATAATAACAACGGCTCTATTCGCTTTCACATTCTTTTACGCTCAGAAGAATCAGAATTATTTAGAGATCAGCTACGGAAGTGTATGCTGTGGCCCTGCCTCTGATAAGCCTGTGATGAGCTTTCTGAAAGAATTTAAGAACAAAAGCCAGATCAAAAGCCTGGAAGTCCTGATCCAAAAAGGCATGGGAAGAGAAGGTGAATATACATTGTATGTTGGCACCGACTTTCTTACAAAGAATCAGAAAAAACGATTGATAAGAGGTTTAACGGCTACTGTTTCCAACCAGAATAACAGTAAAAAAAGCCAGAGTGTAGGAAATGTTACCTTTGACTCTACAGCTGTTGTCACACAATCGGATCTTACAGACGCAAAAAATTTAACTATCTATAAAAAATAAAGGAAAAATGATTAAAAACATTGTAGTTATCGGAGCGGGAACCATGGGGAATGGTATTGCACATACTTTTGCACAAAGCGGTTTTAAAGTAAATCTTGTAGATGTATCCCAGGAAGCTTTGGACAGAGGTTTAAAAACCATTACTACGAATCTTGACAGAATCATTGCAAAAGGAAACCTTACAGAGGAGCAAAAAGCTGAAACTTTAGGTAACATCACTACTTTTACAGCATTGAATGATGCTGCAGGTTCTGCAGATCTTATTGTAGAGGCAGCTACAGAAAACCTGGATCTTAAATTAAAGATCTTTGGTCAGATGGATGAACTGGCTCCTGCCAACTGTATCCTTGCAACTAATACTTCTTCTATTTCTATCACAAAAATTGCTGCGGCTACCAAAAGAGCTGATAAAGTAATCGGAATGCACTTTATGAATCCGGTTCCTATCATGAAACTGGTAGAAATTATCAAGGGATACTCTACTTCCAAAGAGACTTTTGATGCCATTTATGAAATGAGTAAAACTTTGGGTAAAGTTCCTGTAGAGGTAAATGATTATCCAGGTTTTGTGGCCAACAGAATTCTAATGCCAATGATCAATGAGTCTATCGAAACCCTTTATAACGGAGTGGCTGGTGTAGAAGAAATTGATACGGTAATGAAACTGGGAATGGCTCATCCGATGGGTCCGCTTCAGCTGGCAGACTTTATTGGTCTTGATGTATGCCTTGCCATTCTGAACGTAATGTATGACGGTTTCAAAAATCCTAAGTATGCTCCAAACCCATTGCTTGTGAATATGGTGACAGCCGGAAAACTGGGTGTAAAATCAGGAGAAGGGTTCTACGATTATTCTGAAAGCAAAAAAGCTGAAAAAGTTTCAAAAATGTTTTTGAAGTCATCTTAAATCAATAATTTTATTTATCTTTGAGAAAGTTAAAACATTAAAAAAATGAAATTACCAAAGTTTTTATTAGCAGATAATTCGGAATTTCCAGAGGATCTATTCGTAGTTCATACAGAATATCCAAGATTTATCCTAAACGTTGAGGAAGAAGAAGTTGAGTGGTTAGATGATCTTGAAGGTGATGATGAAGAAACGATGGCAGACGAGGCTACTAAAGTAGTAGAAGCAGCGTTCAAATGGTGCGACGAAGAGTTGGCTAAGTACGACGAAGAAGAGGAAGATTAATAACACTCTAAACATAAAAAAGGAACTCAATTGAGTTCCTTTTGTTTTTTATTCTGATTTTGTGAATTTCAATAGCAAAAGATTGTCTTTGTACAATTCTAAAGTATTTCCGGAAACCACATATTTGTTAGCTTTTCCCATCATATCCATAAAGTTCTGCTCTACTCCGATGTTGCTGCACATCATTTTCGTAGATCCCATCTGTCCCGCTGCAAAACTTCCTGTAGACGGATCTATTGTAGCTGTTCCGAAATAGTTGTTACATCCTGCATTTCCAGTGATCTTTTCTCCTTCAATATTTAATGTTGGAACTTTACCTTTTACCGTTTCAGCCAGTGTCCATTTTGTGCTGGCAAGAGCAGGCTGAGCTTTCCCTACTTTAGATGCAGACGGGCTTGTCATGGATCCACATGAAGCCAATACTGCCGCTGTACATATACTTAAAAAAAGATTTTTCATTTTTTTCTTTTTGAATTAACCCAAATTTACGGAAATTATATTATTTAAACGGGTTGCCGTGAATTTTATTATTCTTTAACATTTGATATTTTGAATATTTTTCAGAATTATTTTTATGCTCTTGATGATCAAAAAAGGATTGAAAACCTTAATACATAAGAACTTCATGTGCACTAAAGTTGTAACGTAGCCTTTGTCATTCTGAAGGAATCTCTATTACAATTAGCTTATAAAGAGTTCTGAGACTCCTACGGAGTGACAAAGATTGTGGATAAACTGAAGCAGGAAAAACATCACTGAATTAAAATTCAATAGAACGGATTGTAATCCTAAGCTTAGTCAAAGGTAGTCCGTTTTTGACCAACAAAATTCATTTGGCTTTAGCCCAAGCCTAACAACAACGCAATAAAACAAAAAACGGACTTAAACAAGTCCGTTTCTATTATGTTGAAATATGTATTTTCAATGATTAAGATCTCAACTCAGCGTTGAATTCTTTCTGGAAAGCTTTGATCAGAGAATCCATTACCTCTGTAATCTCTTTTTCTTCCAGTGTTTTTTCTTCGTTTAACAGTTCGAAGCTCATTGCATAAGACTTCTTACCTTCAGGAAGATTTTTACCTTCATACACATCGAACAGATTAATGTTTTTAATGAATGGAGATTTGTTCTTCTTAGCTGTCTGATATAAATCCTGATAGTTAACTGTTTTATCAATCAATAAAGCTAAGTCTCTTCTGATTTTGTTGAACTTCGGAATATCTTTGAATTTCAATTCATTTTTAGAACGTAACTCCTGAGCAAATTCCAGTTCAATTTCTGCATAGAAACATTCCTGATCAATATCAAAGTCTTTCAATAAGGCAGGCGCTACTTTTCCGATTCTTACCAATGCTTTACCATCCGCTTCATATACCAATGCATCAGAGAATCTGTCATCAGTTAGAGCTACTTCTTTGTAATCTACAGCCAATCTTTCCAATAAAACTTTTACATACGCCTTAAGGTTATAGAAGCTTACCGCAGATTTTGGCTGAAGCCAGTTTTCTGCAACATCTCTTCCGGAAACCAGTAATGCCAGTTGTTTTCTTTCTTCGTATTTATCTTTTTTGTGATAAATTTTTCCTAATTCGAAGAACTTGATATCCTGATTCTTTCTGTTGATGTTATATACTGTATTCTGAAGAAGTCCTTCCAATAAAGACTTTCTCATGAATGCCAGATCACCGCTTAAAGGGTTCAATAGTTTTACAGCATCTGTTTCGTCTTTTACAGAAGTTAAAGAGTTGTTCATTACTTCATTGAAACCAAGGCCTTGTAAAGTTCTTGCCCAGCTGTTTTCCAGTTCGTCCTGATCGTTAGCGCTTAGCTTAACAGGAGTAAACGAAATCTTCTGTGGAGCATCAATTTTATTGTATCCATAGATTCTTAAAATCTCTTCAATCACGTCAATTTCTCTTGTTACATCTGCTCTGTACGCAGGAACGGAGATTTCGAAACCGTTTGGAATTTCATTTAAAACCTGAATTTCCAATGCTTTTAAGATTTCCTTTACTTTTTCTCTGTGGATTTTTGTTCCTAAAATCTGCTCAATTTTAGAGAATCTAAGGATCACGTAATTGTCCTCTATTTTCTTAGGATATTCTTCCAATAAGTCACCTACCAATTTACCTTCAGCAATTTCCTGAATCATTTTAATAGCGTGAGTGATGGCTGTTCTGGTAAGATTCGGGTCTACTCCTCTCTCAAATCTGAAAGAAGCATCTGTATTCAAGCTATGCGCTTTTGCTCCTTTTCTCACTGCAATCGGGTTGAAGTAAGCACTTTCAAGGAATATTGTTTTTGTAGTATCAGATACTCCTGAGTTTTCACCACCGAATACTCCGGCAATACACATCGGCTTATCTTTACCGTCTTTGATCATGATTTCAGAACCATTTAATGTTCTTTCAACACCATCTAAAGTCGTGAATTTCGTTCCCGGTTTTACTACACCTACTTTCACTTTTTTATCTGCAATTTTATCTGCATCAAACGCGTGAAGCGGCTGTCCGTATCCATGAAGAATATAGTTGGTAATATCTACAACGTTATTAATCGGGCTTAATCCGATCGCTCTCAGTCTGTCTTTCAACCAGGACGGTGATTCTGCTACCTTTACGTCTTCAATCACAGCACCGATATATCTTGGACACAATTCTGCATCTTCAATTTCCAGTTTGAAATCATGAGTTCCTTCGCTATTCAAAACTTCAGAAGCTACTTTATTAAATTGTGACTTCAATTGGTTCGTAGAAAGATAAGCGTGTAAATCTCTTGCAACACCATAGTGAGACATGGCATCTGTTCTGTTCGGTGTTAAACCGATTTCAAAAACCTCATCATTGGTCAACTCAAAATAGTCTGCAAAGTTTTTCCCTACTTCATATTTTGTTTCATCCAGCACCATAATTCCTCCATGATCTTCGCTAAGGCCTAGTTCGTCTTCTGCACAGATCATTCCCTGAGAAACCTCTCCTCTGATTTTTGCTTCTTTAATTTCAAAAAAGTTTCCGGTCTTGTCATAGATTTTTGTTCCAACAACGGCTACAGGAACAGTCTGTCCTGCTTCAACATTCGGAGCTCCGCAAACAATGTTCAACACTTTTCCGTTTCCTACCTCTACTGTTGTCTTCTTCAGTTTGTCAGCATTAGGATGTTTTTCGCAGGTAAGTACTTTACCTACAACAATTCCTTCCAGGCTGCCTCTTACACTTTCAAATTTATCTATCCCTTCAACCTCAAGACCTATATCTGTAAGGAATTCACCGATTCTTTCAGTTTTTGATTCCGTTTTTACAAAGTCCTTCAGCCAGTTGTTTGATATTTTCATTTGTTAATCTATCTACTTATTTAATTCGTCAGATGTGTCCTATGGTTTCATCTGCTCTATTTTGAAACTTTTATTTGAAATCCCACCATTTTCATGGATGATTTTTCGAGCTACAAATGTCGTGTTTTTTTGAGAAATAGAGAAATTTAGAAGCGATTTTAAGATAATAAATTTTCGTTAATCTTTGTGCTGCTGATTCATGAAACTATTGGTCCAATGGTCTCACCAGCTTCTTCAGGCTATCAGAAAATAATACCAACCCTCCGGCCATCATGATAATATCCTTCAATACGAGACGTCCTGCTCCTGACAGATAGGGAAAACCATACTGGGGAGTTGCATAATCTCCCCCCAGATTCGGTACATATACTTCAGGAGTGGTGACCAGAAATGACAGGGTAACCAATGACATTAAAAATGTTAAAGCACCTCCAATTGTTCCAATTTTAGGAAACCAAATCCCCAGTAATACCATAACTCCTATTACAACGATCATTGTCCCTAAACCGTAGGAAAAGGCATATGTTCCGTTTTCCTGATGCCAGTTAATATTTTTCTGAACCACTTTTCCTTCAGGATTTTTATACAAAGTGTATTCTGCAACCCGTTTTTTATCTTCCTTAATAACTTTATGGTCTGCATTTTTGTAGAAAAAACTCATCAAAGGGCTGTTGGCAACGAAAGGAACAATTCCATCAGCTTCATAATGAAAGGCTTTCAAGCCTCCAATCCAAGCCATAACGATGAAAATTGAGATTCTAAGAAAATTGAAAAAGTACGTATCCCATTGTAATAATTGGTGATAAAGTCTGCTGTTTTTCATGTGATTTATTTTTCACCAAAGGTATTCACATGTACAGAGCGCCAACATAGACATTTCGGGACATTACATGGACATTTTTGCCACCACAGAAATTCCTACTTTTTCTCTGTAATTTTTAGGTGAGCAGCCAACGGATTTTTTAAAGTACCTGCTGAAATAAAATTCATCGCCAAATCCTAACTCTGAAGCAATTTCCTTGACAGACCGATAGGTTAAATGAAGCAGTTTCTTAGATTCAAGAATGATTCTCTCATTGATAAGCTGTGTGGGTGTTTTGGCAAATTCTTTTTTTACCGCTTTGCTTAATGTACTATTGGTAATGTTCAGTTTATCGCTGTAAAATGACAGTTCTTTTTCTGTTTTAAAATATGTTTCCAGCAGTTTCTGAAATTCTGCAGCATTTTTATTGGGAAGCTTTTCATTAGAAATTATGCTGTTTTCAATACTGCTTTTCTGTTTGCTTCCGATAGCCAGAATGAGCTGGATATAGGTTTTGATAATGGATTCAGAAAACGGATGCTTTTCACTTTCTTCTTTTTTGATATGATTAAAAAGCTCAAGAATATAATTGAAGTTTTCTTCTGACAGCTCAACCCCGGGATTCAGATAAATATTATTGAAAAGAAGCCCGTTGCAGGCCACTTCTTCTTTATGATATTCTATACAGTAATAATCTCCATGAAAGAAAAGCACATGGATGTTTTCCTCCGATTCAGAAACCAATTTCATCTTCTGATAAGGGGAAAGAAACAGGATATTGTATCCACTATAAGAATAGTTGATGCCATCTACTGAAAAAATACCGAAACCCTTCCACAGAAAAACGCTATAGTTTTCAGTAGTGAATTCCGAAGGAAAATCTGAAGTGTGGTAAGACTGTATCTTTATTTTCATGATGAAAATTGATCGAAATAAACGTTTTAAGTTAGAACAAAACTACTAAAAAAGAGGCACTTTAAAAGTGACAAATAAAGTAATAATAGTAATTTAAAGAATATTACAAATTAAAAACATAACCAATAGAGATTCATTTACTTATAAATAGATTTTTTTTAGAAAATACGGTTTCCCACAATTAAAAATAAAAATTATATATAAATTTAAATTACAAATTTTAAAATAAATGCATTATGAAAAAATTATCACGAAACGAATTGAAAGATTTAAAAGGCGGAACATCTTATGGTGACATGTGCAGTACGGGCAACAATGATATTTGTGCTCAGTACGGACTTGAATGTGGACTTTACATTGGAAGAGATAATTCCGTAGGAGAATGGGCAGCTTTTAGATGTATGTAGATAATTTATCCCCTTTTTTCAAAAGAGGGGATTTATAATAAACTTAAAATGTATAAGAAATATACTTTTAAAAAGGTCATATTACTTCTTTTTTTCCTTGCATATATTATTGTTCCTTCTCAAAGTTTAACAATTATGTATGAACTTGTCTATAGACCTTCAACATTATATAAAAAAACAAAATCCAAAATATATTATCTGGATATTTTAAATCAGGAATCAGTTTTCCGTGATGATACAAGAAAAAAATCAGATTCTATGATCTATTATGGGAATGGCTATGGAATGGGTTATCCTAACATTAATGAGCAAATATATCTGAAAAAAAACCTAAAATCAAATCAATTTTTCAGATATTTCACATCAATGATAAGTAGGGATAAATTTTATATTCCAATTACTAATGTCATGAATTGGACATTAACTGACGATATCAGAATGATTGGAAATATAAAATGTCAAAAAGCTGAAACAACATATGGAGACAGACATTGGACAGCATGGTTTTCTCACGAAATTCAAATATCCGAAGGACCATATATATTTCATGGTTTGCCTGGTTTGATTATAGAAATATATGATGATAAGGAAGATTATTTATTCCGATTAATTAAAACTCAAAAATTTGACCATAAAAATTTATATACATCAGAAGAAAATGGTGGAAAAGAAATCAATTGGGAAGTATTCAAAAAGCTTATGCAGGATTTCTATAATGATCCTTATGCATACATAAAAACATCAGGATATAAAGCAATGACTGATGATGGAAATGGAGGTATGAAAAAGTTAAATTTCAGAGAATCAACTTTTGAAATCCAAAAAAGTTTAAGAGAAAAAAACAATCCTATAGAGCTAAATCAAAAAATTGATTTTAAATAAAATCACCAAACACTAATTCATAAACAAAAGCCGGAAAATTCCGGCTTTCTATTATTTATTATAGTAATATTATAATCCGATTACCGGCATTGATAACATTAAGATATTTTCATTTTCTTCAAGACCATCAAGAGGTTCAATGATTCCTGGTCTGTTAGGCTGAGACATTTTCATGGTAATATCATCAGATCCTAAAATCGTAAGCATTTCTGTTAAGAATTTGGAACTGAATCCGATATTGATATCTTCTCCGTTGTAGTCGCAAGGAATCTGCATGTCAGCTTTATTTGCATATTCAGTATCTTCTGCATGAAGGTGAAGAATATTTCCGGAAAGCTTGAATCTCACCTGATTGGTAGATTTGTTAGACATGATAGACGCTCTTTTGATTGCTCCCAGCAACAGGTTTCTGTTGATGGTCAATACATTTGGATTTTCTTTTGGAATTACCGCTGTATAGTTTGGATATTTACCATCAATCAGTCTACAGATCCAGATATGCTTACCAAAAGTAAATTTAGCCATATTCTCATTGAAGTCGATGGTAACGTCTTCATTAGAACTTGCCAGGATATTTTTGAAAATGTTAAGAGGCTTTTTAGGCATGATAAACTCCATCGGTTCGGCATTCATCAGGTCTGCTCTTTTGTACACCACCAATCTGTGGGAGTCTGTAGAAACGAAATTGGTTTCATTTTCTCCAAACTGGAAAAGCACTCCTGTCATTACCGGACGAAGAGAGTCGTTACTTGTAGCAAATAGTGTGTTTGTCAAAGCTTCAGACAAAACTCCTGCCGGCATCGTTACACTTTGGGAAGCGTCGAATTCCGGTAATTCAGGATAGTCATCAGCATTGTCTAATGCTACTGCGAAATTATCTTTTTCATCTAAAATCTCAAGCTGGCTTCCGGTACCTTCGGCATTGTCTTTGACAACAAATGTCAGAGGCTGTTCACCATATGTCTTGATAAAATCCTGAAAAATTTTAGCAGGAACAGCAAATTTACCTGTATCATCAGACTTTACTTCCAGAGAAGTAACAAGAGTTGTCTCGCCGTCAGATGCTGTAATGGTAACATTATTTCCGTCTAATTCAAAAAGATAGTTTTCTAAAATCGGTCTCGATTGAGAGCTTGATATTACGCCACTTACAGTTTGCAAAGCCTTCTGCAGTTCACCACTTGAAATAATAAATTTCATAGATTTATAAAATAAGTTTCTACAAATATAATAAATACATACAACAAAGAAAAGAATAATATGGAGGAGTTTTTAACAAAGATCCTTAATTTGTTTTGAGCCTTGACATTATGCATATATTTCTTCGAAGAATCATTTTTTATCAAAATACAAAGGCTATCTTTGTCTGAAAAGTTCAGAATTATGGAAAAACCTCCTATTCATAAAAGTTTTCTCAATGCTTTCAGGGGTGTTTTGATGATGATAAAAACGGAAAGGAATTTCCAGATTGAGCTCATCGCATTTTTTGTCAATCTCTTCCTTATTTTTTATTTCAACCTGAGCAGCACAGACACCGCTATGGTTCTTATTGCCTCATTCGCTGTTTTAAGTGCTGAAATTTTTAATACCGCTATTGAAAAGATCTGTGATATCATTCAACCTGATTTCGACAAAAGAATTGGCTTTATTAAGGACATTGCTGCCGGAGCTGTATTGCTGACAGCTATTGCAGCGGTGATTGTCGGAGTCTTGGTGTATGGGAAATATGTTTTTAGTTAAAATTGGGGAATTGTTGACAAATATTGTTTAACCACCCCGTCAAAAATTCTTTGAATTTTTGACACCCCTCCGAAGGAGGGGAATATCACGTCTTCAGTTCAAAGGTTGTGAAGGCAAGTTTTTTCACTTTTTGTTATTTTACAGCGATGAAAATATCTACTTCGGCATCTGAAGGATTTTGTGCTTTTTCTCCATACACTTCAAAATCGGCGGTAAATGTTCTGTTCAAACCCATTTCCCAGATTTTTAACCATTCGTTGATAACCAACCCTTTTGAAAGGTCTCCTTTTGGGACAAATTTCAGATATTCTCCACCATCAAAAGAATAGCCAACCATTCCTTCCGGGATGTTATCAAGGTTTTCGACTTTACATCCGAGAACCGTTGTATAAGGTTTTGTATGGTCTTTTTCGTAATCTGTATAGATGGAATAAATGGTATTGTCTATTTTATTTGGAATTGAATTGACAATATTCTCGCTGATCATTTTCTCCCATAATACCGGAATATCTTTTCCTGCCTGTCCATTTTCATTGGTTGTTCTTACAGAGATCCCGATCACCTTAAAAGGTTCTATTTTTACGTTATTCATTTATTGATTTTTTGTTAGCACAAAGATAAAAACAGGTTGTGACAAGGGTATGTCAGCAGTTTTTTTAAGTTTGGGCTGAAGCCAGTGAATTTATTTTTATAGGATAAGTGGGCTAAAGCCCACTTCTATTGAATATTAAATTGGTCATATTAGCGAAATCTGCGAGAGAACATTCAAGCTTAGATTTCTTGCTTTGCCCGGAATGACAAAGAGACCGTTGGAATTTCATAGGAGATAGTGAGATTGCTTCGCGTTGCTTGCAATGACTATTTCCCGACATAGATAAACCCTTCTTTTCCAGATTTAAAAACGGTTTTGATTCTTTTGTAATCATCCACTTCGTATTCATCTGCCTGGAGGATTTCTTCATCTGTCACGTCAAAAAGTACTCCTTCTATCTCATCCTCATTGTTTCCTGAAAATTCAAGTACAGGATGGTATTTCTGACCGCTTTTCCGAAGTACTTCAGGATCTGTAATTTCAAGCATACTTAATTTATAGCCTGATAAGATATCTTTTTCACCTTGTAAAATTCTTCCAAAAGTTTCAAGCTGTACCTGCTCTTTCTGCAGGGTTCCATAAGAAAATAAATTAGGCATTACAGATACTTTTCAATGATTGGAATTGCGATTTCGGCCATCATTCCATAGCCTTTTTCATTAGGATGCACACCGTCTGCAGAAAGCAGAATTTCTTTATCATCCAGGAAAGCAGAATAAAAATCTATATATCCCAATGAGTCTTCTGCTGCGATATTTTTCAAAATTTGATTGTAAACAACCACATCTTCATTGATTCTTTTCTTCCCGGAGCTGACTACTACTCCATCTATTTTTTGAGAGAAAGGAAGAATGCTTACAAGATAAATGGTATTGGAAAACTGCCTGGCATGTGCGACAGCTTCTTTGATATTGGTTTTAAATTTTTCAGGATCTACAATCTGTACTCCATCTTTTACCGCAAGATCATTGGCTCCATAGCTTAGAAAAACGATATTTCCATCAGCAGAATTTCTTGCAGCCAATTCATGAGGAATTCTTTTGAGCAATCCTTCTGTGGTTTCTCCTCCTATTCCGAGATTGAATAGGATCAGTTCATCTCCATTTCCTTCATGAAATTTCTGCAGGGCATATCTTTTCAGAATATCTACCCAGCCGCCAAAAACTCCGTCATATTCTCCGTAGGTAATGCTGTCACCGAAGAACAGCCCGTAAATAATTTTCTTCATTGAACTTTATTGTTTCCTGTTTTGTTGAAGTAAAAGTATTAAGAAAAAATCGTTTAAGGGAAATAATTCTCCTCAATTTTGTGTGATTTTTAACGCAAAAGACGCTCATGGTTTAACTTTTTATGTTTTCGTTCGCAAGGGCGTTTCACTTAGCTATAGACCAATTTGTACCCTGGTTGAATAAACTTATTTGAACCATTAAGATTTTTGAAGGAATAAAGAATTATTAAGGCAACAGCTAAAGCTATTATGAAGCAGAATTTCCTATTCATCGGCGATGAATCTTAACTTTTCTTACAATCTTTATTCTTAATAGTTAAATTTTTGACGCAAAGGTTTTATTGTGAGTATGTTTATCCAAGGAAGCAAAGAATGAATCAACAAGTTGATTGGATGAAGCTGATATAACAAAATTACTTATTACTCATTACATCATTCTAATGTCAGCGTAATATTCGTATGTGATTCTATAATTTCCACCAGTATTTCAAAAAGCGTCTGCCCTTTCCCTTCAGTCAATTCATTTAATTTCTGTTGAATGAGTTCTGTGTTGAAAGGTTTTCCCTGTCTGATCTTGTTTTCATAGAATTCACGGGTAGCCTTAAAGCCTAAGTCTTCTTTTGACTTTTCTGCTTCTTTCCAGATGATTTCAATTTTTTCTTTGCCTTCAATCACTCCGAAACCTCCGTAGAGAATATCATCAAAGCCATCCAGTGTTCCTACTTTCCAATCTGTATCCTTCATGAGAACGTTGGAAGCTTCTTCGTAGAAACCTCCTAAAGACGAAAAATGACCGCCATGGATGACGATCATTTTTCTTGTATTATTATTTGAAGTATTCAACACCGTTTTTGAATATGTTGTGATAATTCGCGGTTGGTATATTCTTCATGAGACCGTCTGCAAAACGCTCCGGATGGCCCATTCTTCCATAGATCTTTCCACATGGGCTGGTAATTCCTTCAATTCCGAATAATGAATTATTAGGGTTGAATGGCATTCCGTGGGCAATGTTTCCATCAAGATCAATGTACTGAGTTGCAATCTGCCCGTTTTCATACAATTTCTTAATCTCTTCTTCTGAAGCCATGAAACGTCCTTCTCCGTGGGAAATCGGAATAGTGAAAGTTTGTCCTTTCATTCCTTTTAACCAAGGGCTTTCGTCATTCACTACTTTTACAGTAACCATCTGAGAGATGTGTCTTCTGATAGCATTATGAGCTAATGTTGGAGAGTTTTCATCCAGATCTTTGATTCTTCCGTAAGGTAACAATCCTGATTTCACCAATGCCTGGAATCCGTTACAGATCCCGATAATCATTCCGTCTCTGTCTAATAATTCGTGTACTGCATTTTTCATTTTTTCGTTTTTCAGAACGTTAACGATGAATTTTGCAGAACCATCCGGTTCATCACCCGCAGAGAAACCTCCTGAGAATGCCAGAATCTGAGATGTTCTGATCTCTTCTACCCATGCATCAATGCTTTCATCCAATAACTGGTGATTGATATTGATTAAAGGCAAGCTGCTAACTACGGCACCTTCTTTCTGGAATGCATTCAGCGTGTCGTACTCACAGTTAGTTCCCGGGAATACCGGAGCAAAAACTTTAGGCTGCGCAATCCCGTGTTTTTTGATGATGATATTTCTTGGATGGATTGAGTTTGATTTTTCATCAATTTCAACCGTAATCTTTTCTTTTTCTACTGTCGGGAAAAGGTTCTCGAAAGTATTGGTATTAGCAGCTACAAGATCTGTTATGTTTGATTCAATACCATTGATTTTTACAGCACCTGAATCTTTTACTTCTCCGATCAATTGAAGAGCTGCTGAGCTTAATTCTTCTTTAGCTTCAATGATTAAGCTACCGATATTTTTAGCTAATAAAACAGCTTCATCAGCATTGATTTCAGCTCCTAATCTGTTACCGAAGCTCATTTTTGCTAAAGCTACTGCCAAACCTCCTTCTTTTACTGTTTTCACAGAAACAATTTTTCCTGCTTTGATGTTTTCAAAAATGAATTCAAAAACTTCTTTTAAAGCATTATAGTTTGGAAGTCCGTTTTCCTGAGCAATATGATTGAAGAAATACAGTTTGTTTCCTGCGTTTTTCAATTCAGGAGAAATGATATTTTCTTTGTCTCCGTTAGCACATGCAAAAGAAATCAGGGTTGGCGGAACATTCAGATCCTGATACGTTCCGCTCATGGAATCTTTTCCTCCGATCGCCGCAAGACCTAAATTGATTTGTGCATCGTAAGCTCCTAAAAGTGAAGCCAAAGGTTTACCCCATTTTTCAGGGTTCTGTCCCAATTTTTCAAAATATTCCTGGAAGCTTAGTCGGATGTTTTTAT
This sequence comes from Chryseobacterium sp. PCH239, assembly GCF_018924625.1. Taxonomy (NCBI): domain Bacteria; kingdom Pseudomonadati; phylum Bacteroidota; class Flavobacteriia; order Flavobacteriales; family Weeksellaceae; genus Chryseobacterium; species Chryseobacterium sp. PCH239. The sequence goes on along the minus strand of NZ_CP073027.1, from coordinate 72,782 downwards.
AATCGCCTCCCATCGCTACAATCTTCGCTACACTCTCTACTACGGCGTAAGATGATCCTAACAGGGAGTTTTGTTTTGAGATTTCAGCATCGAATCCCCAGCTTGCCAGAGAAACGGTTTTTATATCTTTTGCTCCTAAGATCGGCAGTGTCTGCACACTTCCTTCCATCAGGGTCTGCTGGTATTTTCCACCTAAAGGCATTGCTACTGTAGTGGCTCCAATTGAAGAGTCGAACATTTCAAGCAGTCCTTTCTGGGAAGCTACATTTTTATCTTTTAAGATGTTCAGGAAGTTTTCTGCTGTGAAAGCTTTTGTTTCTTCTTTTACTTCTTCAAGGTGAGTGATTTTCACTTCCTGAGATTTTGAACATCCGTTGGTATCTAAGAAAGCTCTTGAAAGGTCTACAATTTTGTCTCCTTTCCAGAACATCTGCATTCTTCCTGAATCTGTCACTTTTGCTACTTCTACCGCAACAATGTTTTCAGCTTCACAGAATTTAATGAATTTTTCTTTATCCTGAGGATCAACTACCACTGCCATTCTTTCCTGAGATTCGGAAATAGCCAGCTCGGTTCCGTTTAATCCTTCATATTTTAATGGTAATACATCAAGGTTTACTTCTAAAGAGTCTGCAATTTCACCAATTGCTACAGAGACACCTCCTGCTCCGAAGTCGTTTGATTTTTTGATCAGCTTTGTTACCTCAGGATTTCTGAATAATCTCTGAATTTTACGCTCTTCTACAGCATTTCCTTTCTGAACTTCAGAACTCATCGTGTGGATAGAAGTCTCGTCCTGCTCTTTCGAACTTCCGCTTGCTCCTCCTACTCCGTCACGACCTGTTGCTCCTCCTAAGATAATGATTGAATCACCGTTTTCAGGCTTCTCACGTCTTACCCAATCTACAGGAACAGCTCCGGTAACGAAACCAACTTCCATTCTTTTAGCTTTATAGCCTTCGTCATAGATTTCAGAAACCATAGTAGTGGCAAGACCGATCTGGTTACCATAAGATGAATATCCGTTGGCAGCCTGTTTGGTAATGGTTTTCTGAGGGAGTTTCCCTGGTAAAGTTTTGTCAACAGATTCCAAAACGTCTGCAGCTCCCGTTAATCTCATCGCCTGGAAAACGAAAGATCTTCCGGATAATGGATCTCTGATTGCCCCTCCTAAACAAGTAGATGCTCCACCGAAAGGTTCAATTTCCGTAGGGTGATTGTGCGTTTCGTTTTTGAATAATAAATACCAAGGTTCTTTTTTACCGTCATATTCTGCTTCGATCTGAATGGTACATGCATTAATCTCATCAGAAATAACAAGGTTATCAAGATTCCCTGTTTTATGGAAATATTTACCGCATACTGTTGCCAGGTCCATTAAGGAAATTGGCTTCAGCTCACGGCCTAAGAATTTTCTTTTCTCGATATAATCATTGAAAATAGTTTCCAATGTGTGTTTGAACTGACCTTCAAACTGAATATCTGACAATTCTGTTTCGAATGTCGTGTGACGACAGTGGTCGCTCCAATAGGTGTCTAATACTTTTAATTCTGTTTCCGTAGGATTTCTTTCTTCAGTTTTGAAGTATTCCTGAATGAATTTCAGGTCATCCAATCCTAATGCAAAACCGTGGCTGTTATAGAAGTTCTCAAGTTCTACATCATTGAAATTAATGAAGTTTTCGTGGATGATTACTTTTGATGGGGTTTCCTCTGCAGGAATATCCAGAATAGATAAGTCCTTTTCCTGAGATTCCACTTTGTTGATCAAAAGGTCTTTGATTTTAACCAAATCCGCTTCAGAAACTCCTTCAAATTCGATCAGCTTACCACTTCTTACTTTTGATTTTTCATTTTCAGTCAGCAAAGCGATACACTGCTGTGCAGAATCTGCTCTCTGATCATACTGTCCCGGCAAAAATTCCATCCCGAAATGAATAGCCTTTGCAGGGTTTTCTGTATGTAAAATATCAGTAACAGGGTCTACGAAAGTGTTGTTTACCACTTTTTCAAATTCTCCGTCGTTCAGGTTGAAAATATCATATACATTGTATACTTTCACACTTTGAACTGCCGGGACAACCGCTTTTACTTCATCAAAAATTTTTGGACTTTCAACATCGAAAATTCCTCTTTTTTCTACGAAAATTCTTTTGTTATTAGACATTAGATGTCAGATTTTTAATATTAGATTTATTTTTTATTTTCAAATTTATTTCTTGCTATCTCTATTGAACGATGCAATTTTTCAAGCAAAACTTTTTCTGAAGGTAAGATAAGTAAATATTCTGCTACTTTTATATTATCCCCTTCCAGATTCATGAGTTCTATATGTTCGGAATTTTTCCCGGAACAAAGGATTAAACCAATGGGAGGGTTTTCACCTTCTACTTTTTCATATTTATTAAGGTATGAGAGATAAAGCTCCATCTGCCCTTTATGGCTGGCTTCAAATTCACCTAATTTTAGTTCGATAACGACTAAAGATTTTAGTTTCCTATGATAGAAAAGCAAATCTAGGTAGTAGTCTCTATTATCTATTGTGATTCTTTTTTGTCTTGAAAGAAATGCAAAATCACTTCCCAACTCAGAAATGAATTTTTGAAGTTCCACGATAATGGCTTCTTCTAAATCTTTTTCAGAAAATGTATCTTTCAATTCCAAAAAATCAAGAAAATAGGGATCTTTAAAAACCAAATCAGGGTTTAAAATATTATTTTCAGACCATTTTTTCAGTTCTTTATCTATTATTTCCTCAGGCTTTTTGCTTATTGCTGTTCGTTCAAAAAGCAGAGAATTGATTTTCTCTCTTAAGACTCTGACACTCCAATTTTCAATTTTACAAACTTCAAGATAAAAGTTTCTTTTAGTATCTTGTGAAATAGGAATGAGAAGTAAAAAATGGGTCCATGATAATTGTCGCATCGCTGATGCGACAATATTAAAATCACTAAAAACAGACGCAAACTGCATCATTTTTCGGATATTTTTTTCAGAAAATGAATTTCCAAATTCTAACGTAAGTTGTTGAGAGATTTGTACAATAACTTCTTTACCATACTCTGCCCTCTTATTATCTAAAACATCTTCATTTATTCTTTTTCCTATTTCCCAGTACAAAACCACCATTGCCGAGTTTACCTGAGCAGCGACCTGACTTCTTGTCTTGTCTACCAGCTCCTTAAGATCGGCCATTAATTGTTGATGATTTTGATTCTGTAACATTATTAAAAATTAGATGTCAGATTTTTAATATTAGATTTATTTTTCTTTTTACTTTTTCTGAGTTAAAGTTTCTCTCTTTAAACCCATCTATATTGGAAATTTTTGAAAGAGATTTTCCCTCCAATCATTATTCTGTACAAATTTAAAGGAATAAGTCATATGTTCTTCAAATTTGAACTGCCGAATTTCCAATTTTATATTATTTATTGATAAATTTATTCGGATTATCCTTATGTTCTTTCTGAAAGTGCTCAGCATTATTTAATTCTTCTTTCAGCCAGTTTTCAAAAGGAACTTTCATTTCATTAAAATCGTCAATGGCATAAAATGTTTTTCCATCTTCTGAAACCAGGAATTTGAAACGGTACAGCATATCCAAGTCCTTTTTCCTGTAATTATAGGTATTCACCTGATAATAAGGAAAGTTTTCTTTTGGTCTTTCTACGATTTCAAAAAAAAGATTCTTTTCTTTTTCAGACAGTTTACTGTAAAAATTTACATAATAAAGATCTGACAATTTTTTCTTCTGTTTTTCAAAGAACTGAAGGATATTCTTCTCCTTTTCATTATACTGAAACTGATTAGGATAATATTTACCATCTATTTCAACATCCTGATCTGTTGGTTTTGTTAATGGCTGAACTGTTTCTCCTTTGACATTCATTACTCCCCATTTACCACCTACAACAGATCTGTGCTCGTCATTTGTTTTTTCCCAGTCGCAACCATCACAAAATGCAGCATATCCATAATTAAAGGGGGATGCAAAATCATGCTCAGCTTCAATAATGATCTTTCCGTTTCGGTCTGCAAATCCTACTTTACCATTTTTAACCAATCTTCTCAGTCCTTCAGAGAAATAATCTGCTCCATTGTCATAAAGGAAAGGCTGATACAGGAATTTCCCATTTCTGTCATACACATAGCCCCATGCATTTTTCTCCGGTTTTTCGCCTTCTTTGCTTCCATCAAAAAGAATGGTTTCTCCTTCTACAGGATCTCCATCTTTTAGGAATGAAAAGACTTTGAACTGTGCAGGAACAATTATTTTTCCTGCTTTATCTTTTACTCCTACTAAAGAATCTTTGGATTTAAAATAATGTAAATCTTCTTTAGTCTGAGAAAAAGAAATGATTGGTGTTAAAAGAATGGTTAATAGTAGTTTTTTCATATTATCTGGAGTGGGAAATAAAATATGCAGCCCAAAAGACTGCATATTGTTTTATACTTTAAGATCAGCTTCCAATCCTATTAAGTCTTTGTTTTGGTCTATAATCGGCTGTACCTCGTTCTTGATGAATTCCTCCGTCTGAATCGGCGCGAACCCGATAAAGTTTTTAGGATCTAAAACTTCTTTCAGTTTTGATTTATCTAGTTTTAAAGAATCATCATTCAGGATTCTTTCGATAAGGTCGTTTTCTTTTCCTTCCTCTTTCACTTTCTTGGAAGCTTCCATAGAGTGAACTCTGATCACTTCGTGGATTTCCTGACGGTCACCACCGGCTTTTACTTCTTCCATGATGATATATTCTGTCGCCATGAAAGGAAGCTCTTCCATAATGTGCTTGTTGATTCTGTTTGGATATACTACAATTCCGTTCAGAATATTGTTCCAGATCAAAAGAATAGCATCCACGGCTAAAAACGCCTGAGGAATGGTTAATCTCTTATTCGCAGAGTCATCCAATGTTCTTTCAAACCATTGTGTAGAAGCTACCATTGCAGAACTTGTTGTCAGAGACATTACATATTTTGCCAATGCTCCGATTCTTTCACTTCTCATTGGGTTACGCTTGTACGCCATTGCCGATGAACCGATCTGGTTTTTCTCGAATGGTTCTTCAATTTCCTTAAGGTTTTGAAGTAAACGTAAATCGTTTGTGAATTTATGTGCTGACTGTGCAATATTTCCTAATAAAGCAACTACTTTCGCATCGATTTTTCTATCGTAAGTCTGTCCGGAAACTCCGAAAACTTTATCGAAGCCGAATCTTTTTGAAAGTTCTTTATCTAGGTGTTTTACTTTTGAATAATCACCGTTGAAAAGCTCAAGGAAACTTGCAGCAGTTCCTGTAGTTCCTTTTACTCCTCTGAAACGAAGGGTTTCAAGGAAGAAATCCAGTTCTTCGATGTCAAGAACCAAACTCTGTAACCAAAGTGTAGCTCTTTTTCCAACTGTTGTCAGCTGAGCCGGCTGGAAGTGTGTAAACCCTAAAGTGGGAAGATCTTTATACTGAATAGCAAAGTCTGCTAAGTTCTTCATTACGTTAACCAACTTTTTCTTTAAGATTAAAAGTCCGTCACGGATTTGGATTAAGTCTGTATTGTCTCCTACAAAAGCCGAAGTAGCTCCCAGGTGGATAATTCCTTTTGCTGAAGGCGCCACATCCCCATAAGCGTGAACGTGAGCCATTACATCATGACGGAATTTTTTTTCATACTCTGCTGCTTTCTCATAATCGATGTTTTCAGCATTAGCTTTTAACTCAGCGATCTGCTCGTCTGTAATTTCAAGTCCAAGGTCTTTTTCGATTTCAGCAAGAGCTATCCAAAGCTTTCTCCAATTCTGGAATTTGTTATTGTGTGAGAAGTTAAATAACATTTCTTCACTGGAGTAGCGCTCTTCCAATGGATTTTTGTAGGAATTCATTCGTTCTTTTACTTTTTAGATGTACAAAAATACGGTTTTTCAGTGAGAGTTGAAAATCCAGTTTGGATGATTTTCATTCATTATTTTTACTTATACTTTTGCCTTGAAATCGAAGATTCGAAGTAGTCAAACAAAAGTATACAAAAGTTCAAGACGGGAATCATCCGCTAAAAATTTAAATGGAATCCTAAAATTTCCAAACTCGCATGGATCATCTGGTTCTGCTTCGGATCTGAGTAAGTCCCATGCTCAGACAGTGGAAATTTTTTAACGGATTACATTGAAATTTTCTTGACGCTACTGATTCCTAAGTCAGATATTAATAAGTAGCATGTTAATTTTTAATACTAAAAACTAATACTATCTCTTGTCCTATTTATAACCATGCTCTAGGCGAGACTAGCTGCCGAACCTTTTCTTTTTAATATATCGCAGATAGAAATATAGGATTATAGAAATTAGAATTACAATGACTATTTTCAGATAAACACGAAGAGGAATGTTGTGACTGCTAGCTAATACCATTAATAAATAAAAGACACAGATTAAAAAAGAAGTAAAACAAATAATTTGTAAAATATTTAATATGATTTTCATTTATACTTTTGTCTTGAAACAAAAGTATGCAAAAGTTCAAGATGGGGAATCATCCGCTAAAAATTTTAATGTACTCCTAAAATTTCCAGACTCGCATGGATCGTTCGATTCTGCTTCGCTTCTGAGCAAGTCCCATGCTCAGACAGTGGAAATTTTTTAACAGATTACATTCAAATTTTCTTAACGCTACTGATTCCTAAGTCGGGCATTAATGAGTAACATACTACTTTTTAAATGACTGTTGCCTAAAATACACAGATCAAAAAGAAGTAAAACAAATAATTTGTAAAGTATTTAATATGATTTTCATTTATACTTTTGTCTTGAAACAAAAGTATACAAAAGTTCAAGACGGGAATCATCCGCTAAAAATTTAAATGTACTCCTAAAATTTCCAAACTCGCATGGATCATTCGGTTCTGCTTCGGTTCTGAACAAACCCCATGCTCAGACAGTGGAAATTTTTTAACGGATTACATTGAAATTTTCTTAACGCTCCTGATTCCTAAGTCAATTGGTGGAGAGCATATAACAAACAGGTTATCCCATTTTTGAGACAGCCTGTTTGTTTTTACTATTTTTAATTTAGTTAATCGATAATAAGTCCGCATGGTGACCCTACCGGAATACATTTTCTTTCCAGTGAGCACCAGAAGTATCCTGCAAGACACATCGGGATACCTCCCTGAACTGTTTTCAATTCTCTTTTTGAAAGTTTTCTTAAGTTTTTCATAGTAACATTTTTTTGATTTTTTTCCTACTCTATATGCTTTTCGGATTACGCTTTAATTTGGTATACCAATATACATATTTTTGGGACACAAAAACATAACCTGTTCATTTTATACAATTTACAATAATTTTTATTAACTTTTGATGATCACTATTATATATCAATATAGTTTTTCAAAATAAAAAAAATAAAAAACCTCTGCTATTGCAGAGGCTTCGTTTTATTTGTGGACACGAGCGAGACGCTCGCGCCAGCAGGGAATTCTCTTCATCATTGTTGTGAACTGTTATCCAGAAGTTTTGAACCGTTGTTTTAATCTGCTCTTCATCTTTTTTCTGTTGATTTACACAGCAACTTATACTTAATAATATTAAGATTAATGAGATGTATTTAATTGTTTTCATTGAAATCATTATTATTTATCCCAACCAATATGATTCTTTAATGGCGCAAGATTAAATATTTTATTGTATCCCACAGGTTTAAAAAACATTAAAGTTATAATTAATGGTTTCTTAATCAGATTAGTATCATTTTCTTTTTTGATTGTATACTGAATATACTTTTGTTTATTTTCAGCAAACATCACAACAGTATCTTTAATCTTGATATTTTTTAATAGAACATCATTTGGGTTTATTTTATTGTAATTTTTATGGAGAAAATATAGATCACCTTGCATAGCTCCAGCAAAATTTTCACCTTCATCAAAAAGGTTTTTATATCCCTCTAAATCATTATTCTTAATAGCAGTCCAATATTCTCTTATTGTATTTTTAATTTGCTCTTCATCTTTTTGTTTCTGATTGACACAGCAACTTATACTTAATAACATTAAGATTAATGAAATATATTTAATTATTTTCATTGAAATCATTATTATTTATCCCAACCAATGTGATTATCTAAAATTACTGGATCTGAAATTTTATCAAAACCTATTGGCTTATAAAAAATTAATGTTATAGTCAAAGGTTTTTTTATGTTGTTAGAATCTCCCTTTTTTTAAATGTATATTGTACATATTTCATCTTTATATCTGGTGATAAACCTATTGTATCTTTAATTTTTATTTCGCCTTTTAGTCTTTCTTGTATATTTAAGGCTTTGTAATGCTTGTGTAAAAAGTATAAATCACCTGCTGTGACACCTGGAAAATTTTCAGATTCGTAGATTAAACCATTATATGCTTGTAAATCATTATTTTTAACTGATTTCCAAAAATTCTGAACCGTTGCTTTGATTTGCTTTTCATCTTTTTGTTTCTGATTGACACAGCAACTTATACTTAATAATATTAAGATTAATGAGATATATTTAATTGTTTTCATTACGGTAAAACTTTTTTATTGGTGTTTAATTGCTGGTTAAGAGGCTGTACAGGCAAATTGTTATTCCTAAGAATCTGGGTTCCGTTTTGGATGATTAAAGAATTGGGCATCAATCCTGCTCCCGGATTTGGTAAAGTTCCATCAAATACAAAATTGATAACATCATTTTTCGTTTGTTGGTTCATTTCAATTCCACTTTCATTTACCAAATCTATAACTCTATCCATTGTTTTAGCTTGAGAATTAATAAGTTTTACATCTTTAGCAGCTTGTGTATATGCTTTTGTACTTTTTATGGCATCAGGAATGTTAGAAGCTAAATCCATTAAGCCAACCAACTCTTGCGCTCCTCCTGCGGCAGTGTTGAGCTTATCATAATTCTTGATCATCTTGTTAGTCATTTCTAAACCTCTCTTGCTAGTGGTAAACTTTTGGCTATCCATGCTTTCCGGCGTTTCCTGTACATTTTCCATTGTTGCGCCATTTGGTGTAGGACCGCTATAAGCATGAGATTTTAATCTTAAACCTGATGAACCATCCGATATTCTTGCGCCACCTGGATTATATCCTTTTGTGGTCAATCCAATACCGGCAGCAGTAAAGGTTGCTTGTCCGTTACTCATCTGTGATCCCGGAGCTCGGACAACTCTCATTGCGTTCCCATGAATTGCAAAAAATCCGGTATGATTTTTCAGTAATTCCAATCCTTCCAATTCAACACCCATTCCCAATTTATTTTCCTGGAATGCATAGGTAGAATTATATGTGAATTTTTCAGCCAAAGGATCAATATTAAAGAACCTTCCTACATCGGGCATATAATTTCTCCACTTAAAACTGTAAAGACCAGTCTCCTGCAACTCTTGTCCTTGGTACTTATACTTATATGCAGGATTTCCTACCAATCCATTATACCCCTCATGCTTCAATCCAAACGGGTAATAGTTACTTTCTTCAATGATCTCTGTTCCTGCTCCATTTTTAGCATAACTTAATCTAACATTTCCAAGGTGGTCCGTATAATTATATACATACTTTCCGGTTTCAACATTAAAATATCCTTCTGATGTTGGGAAAAACTTTAATATCGAATTGGTATACTGAAAACCATCCAGATAATCGGTTGTTTCTGTTCCGAAAACCTTTCTTACTTTCACTCCGTCTGCTCTGTAAATATAATCAGTCACTTTGGAGTTTTGGGTAATCTTACCCGGTAAATTTAGATAATTATATTGGATGGAGGAAATTCCTTTATCCAACTGAGTGGTCATATTTCCATTGACATCATAAGTAATGGTGCTTCCTGTACTTCCTGATGCTAACGGATATCCGCTGATGGCATTTCCGGTGCCGATTTCTTTTAAATAAGATAACTTATTACTTTGTTCCCCATTTTCATAATGGTATTCCAGATTGTCCATTACTTCTGGTGCGGTATATCCCGGAAGATGTCTTCCTCTTCTTAAAAGGCTTTTAATGTTTCCGTTAAGATCATAGGTAAGCTGTTCGTGGTATTCTCCTCTTTCCAAATTCATGGCATCCCAGAAACGTCCTTCTTTAAGTCGGTTAAGAGCATCATATTCATAAGAGTAATTTCTCAATACTCCATCATTTTGGGTAATCCACGACATCTGTGAGATATTTCCATTATATCTCGCAGAACCTGAAAACTGACTGTTAGGGTTGTTATAACGCAACTCATACGCAAAAAGTTTATTCTGCAGATTGGAAGGATCATTCACTTTGGTCATCCAGCCTCTGATATTGTAGGCGTACTTTATACTTTGCAGTGGGCTGCCAGTGGTATTTCCCACGTTTTTCGTCTGCAGCTGCCCCAGATCATTGTAAAGATTTTCTGCCAGAAGCTCCTGAGCCCCTCCATTTACCTGGTTCCAGTGTCTTACTAATCTTTCCTGATGATCATATTCAAAAGTTTCTTTGATATTTACTTTAGTATCGTTTGCAGATCTTTTGTGCTCAATAAGGCTATACTCCGGCACTCCGGAAAATTTCAGGAAGCTTTCGGTCTTCGTGTATCCTCCCAGATGGTTCAAAGAATGGGTAGCGATTGATCTTCCTTTTTTATCATAGTAAGTATATACTTTTGTCCAGCCATCATTTTCAACATTCTTAGTATAAGAAGCCGTTGGAAGACTTTTCGTACTCACTTCTGAATTCTGTGTGGTCTGAGGTAATACATCCTGTCCTAAGACTGCACTTACTGCCGGAGCTCCCTGGGGATAGGTATCATAATAATTGACAGTCAAAAGCTTATCAACTGTTGTAGGATAAGACACGTTTCCATATTCGATACTGGTTCCATTCAGCGTAAAGCTTCCTCCACGGGTTTCAAAAGTATCTGCAAGTTGATTATCAATGGTATTCTGTATGGTATTTCTTGGATTGGCATCTCTGGTAATCCCTGCATACACTACTCTTCCGAAACGGTCATATTTTGTGAACATCCATGACTGATCCGCTGAAAAATTAGCTATTCCATTTTTGAGAGCAGTATCGCGATACAGGATAACCTGATCTTTTTTATTGTATACCATTTGTTCCAGGCCTTTTCCCGGAAGTCTCTTTTCCACAAGCCTGTTTTTACCATCATATTTATACTGGTAGCAAAGATGTTCCAGTGCAGAAGCTGAAACGGTTGACCCGGCAGAAGCTAAAGGCGGTATCACAAATGCCAGCTGGTCATATTCATTATAAACATAATACGTATCTGCATTTTCTGAAGCACTGATGACTTTTCTTACCAATAATGTTTGCCCCTGACCATTTTTAAATTCTATGGTTTTATTACTGTCCTCATCGGTTACCGTATTTTTATACAGCTGTGCATCTCCGTATGTACCGGATAATACAAGCTGAGAAGAAGTGGCTCCATCCACCCATGCGGTAACGGTGGTAAATTTTTTAACTTCACCCACCACATTGGCTTCATATTCAAAAACAACAGGCTTGTTCTGCCAGTCAGTTCCCGGATTTTTTTGGTTTAATAACCGGTCAAGCGGAGAATCCTCTAATGTTTTGTGAGTAAAAGGATAGGAATCAGTAATGCCGTTAGACTGATAGTAGCTGTTAGCACTTCCTTCTACCCCTGTTTGAATATTACCGCTTAATGAAGCCATAGGTACCGGAAGCCAGCTGTCCACCTGTCTTCCAAAATTGTCATAAGGAATATGGGTTACCAGGTCTTTTCCTGTAGGAGTTGATTTAATACTCACAGTCTGTTTCGGTCTTCCAAGGCCATCAAAAAACTGAACACTCTGTATCTGCTGAAGAGATCCGTCTGAAACGGTAGTCGGAACTAAATACTGTCTGGTATAGACATAATTTTCCGTAGTTGGAAGACTAGACGAATAATTGACTGTAATTGGAGTATAAGTTTCTCCATTGCCAGATGATGATCCTCCGATGTAAGCCCGGAAAGTTCCATTGACAGAACTGAACTTAAACCCCGGAAGCATACGTATACTTTGCGGGTCTGCTACTTCAGTATTGGGAGCAGGAGGAGCGGTTAAAACCACCTGTCCGAAGTTTTGAAGACTCAACAGCAACCCAATGCTTAGATATATTTTCTTATACATTTCTCTATATTAATGGGTTGTATTAGATTTCATCATAAGGAATTGCTCTTTCAATTGCTTAATTTCGGAAACAACGTTTTTAAGATCTGAATTCTCTCCTTCTAATTTTTGTATTTTTTCCTGCTGATCCTTTAACTGTCTTTCCTGTTTAATAGCATAAAGGGTAAGCTCTTCGATTTTCTGTAATAATTTGATCTGAAATTCACCAACGTTTACTCCTTCTTTTTCCATCACTTTGGCAGAAGCAATTTCAGGAAGGTGCTTTTTCTCTTTAATATGTTTGGCTACTTCTTCAAGCTTTGGAAGGTCGTAGTTTTCTTCAAATACAAAGTCAGCCGTTGGAGTTAGCGTTACTTTAACTTCTTTTGCTTCTAATTTACCATTTAAACCCATATTACCATAAAAAACAGTTTTTTTATCCGCTGGATAAAAACTAACAATATTATTATTGTAATCTTTTCCTATATAAAAATAATCTATATTGTCTTTAGGTCCTACCGCACCGAATTGTCCCATATTATTTGAAACAGAAGTATCAACAAATCCATATCCTCTGGACCAGTATGTATCATAAGATCTAATTGCTGCACCAGATACAGGTGCATTTTCTGAAATTAAAAACCTATTTTGAATATCTAATGTTGCTTTAGGGGTGCTTGCTCCGATTCCAACATTTCCATTATAAAGGATTGAAAATCTTTCAGTCATGCTTGTTGCACTCGTATTATCATTAAGTAAAATAGAAAATTTCGACCCATATATATTCCCTGTTTCTTCAGTAGCAGTGATTCTTGCCTTAGGAGAGTTAGAGTAACCAGCAAATTCTAATGCTGGATATTTAGGACTGGCAGAGGTACCGCTCCATCCTGCTGTTGAAATTGTTATCTTACCTCCGTTTTGGTTACCCACTTCCAGATTAGCATGAGGATCGGCAACTCCGATTCCTACGTTAGAAGATGTAGGGGTAGAGGTCTGATTGACAATACCTGATGATGTATATAGCTGTGCAAAAGATAATTGAGCGGCTAAAATTCCTGCAATGATTATTATTTTTTTCATAATTTAAGTTTTTTTATTGTTTATAGTTATATTTAAATTCTTTTAATAAGTTGCCTGTCTGGCTGCTTTCTCTGATTTCTTTAAGCCTATTTGCTGAATCATAAATATATACTTCCCTGATTCCCGACGGAGGCGTGATGCTTCGAACGCCGATTAATGGATCGTATGTGTAGGTACTAATCTGATAAGTTGACAATGCTGAATTATTTCTAAACAAATCTAAAGCGGAGATCAATGACTGTTCTGACGCATCAGTACCCAACTGTCCATCATTAATGGAAGCATTCACAATATTGTCAATGATTGTTTGAGAAATATCTGAAAGTTTTGCTCCTTCTATTTTAGCAATAGGCTGGGTTTTATTGTAACCCCAAATGATTGTGGTTGAAACACCTTCTTTTGAAGTATATTGCTGTACATTTCCTTTAGAATCGTATTTGTCATAAGTAATTTCTGTTGTTGCTGCTCCCGTTAATAAGTCATAGGTCGATATAGATTTCGGATTAAAATTAGCAGGATCATTATCATATTCTGTAACTACTTTTGATGTTTCCCTTGAGACAAACCCAGTGTTTGTCCATTTTTCAAGTTCATACGTTATTTTTAAAGGTGTACTCAGAATATTTTTGAGTACAAGTTTAGAATCTCCTGGTAGAGATGGATATGAATAAGATGTTTTATAAATAACTTCCCCCCCGGGCTCATTTTTTTGAATTTGAGAAACACTTAGGGTTTTATTGTCCAAATAGTTATAAATTGTATTTTGAACAAAATTTCCGTTAGACAGATAATTTTCATCACTGACCACATCAACAACAAACGGCATGGTACGTATTCTACTTTTTTGAACCCAAATCCCTTTAATAAGATTAACTTTGGTGGTGTAATCTTTATCTGTATTAAAGTTACAATTGTTTGTTACATTATTTCCCTTAATTATGTTTTTACAATATGGATGAAAAGTCAGTGTTTTGTATTCTGTTGTTATATGACGAATCTCATTATTATCTTTAAAGAAAATCTCATCCCTTAACTTTCCTCTCCTATCGCTGTTATCAATGAAGAAAACTTTCGAATTTTTCTGGTAATTTTCCAAAGCTATATTACTGTAGTTTGAAAGATAAAATTTTGTATTCGCCAGCAAATCATCAGCATAATCAGGGTACCATAAAGAGCTGGTAAATGTATATTCTTTATACAGAGAATCATTTAAATATTCCTGTACTTTACTATATTCCATATTCTGTTTTGAGAAAATGCTCTGCTCTATATTTGATCCCTGCTCAACTATACGCTTAATGTTTTGTTGGGCAGCATTAAAGTTTTGAGTATACTCTGTATATGTAAAAAAATCATAATTTGATTTTAAAATTCCTGACGAACCGGCACTAGGATTATCCCTATTCTGAAGGTATTTAAAATCACGAATAATCGGATTTCCGTAATTGGGAGTATCTATCATTTTTTTTATTCTCAGCCCACTTGTTACACCTGTTGAACCAACAACCTGTGGGAGAAAATCAGTGGTGGAATTCCTGACAATTTTATATGAAAAATCATGGGGTTCGTAAATAAATTCAGTGGTTCCTTTCGTAGGATATATTATTTTTTTCAAAATACCGGCATCAGAATATGCAGGATTCGAATTTCTGCTGTCTCCTGTTATCGTTAAATCACCTGTTATTTTTGAAAAAGTATAGGCAGGAATAATTGGATTATTCTCTGGCTTACCATTCCAATATCCCCAAAAATCTACTGCCCGGGTTGTTTCAGGAGGAAAGAACCCGTCATTATAATATTCAAAATTATATTCATCCTGGTTTAGTTTTAATTTTGTTAAAAGCCATCTTTTACTTGCTGAGCCTTTAGGACTAAGATTAAAATCTACAGTTTTAACAGTTTTATATCTGTTTTTAATCAGAATTTTTTCCAGATAGTCATATCTGTAAGAATCATTTAATGTATTCAAATATTGAAACTCTATCGTATAATTATTGTCAAAAACACCTGGGGAGACCTCTTTATCAATAAAGTTTATTTTTTGTAGTTTTACTTTTTTAGTCACATTATATGATAGGTATGGGCTCTGCCATGTAGAAGATTGTCCGCTTCCAGTTACGTGAGATCCATTTATACTCCCGTCAAAGCTATTCTCGGAGGAGGTATTGATCTGGTTCACATACTTATTGATATCAAAAGAAAAGGCTACAGCATTCATGTTCGCCGGGTATGGAAGCATATTTTTACGCTTACAGTAATTCATTTCCTCACCGATACCATAATCGTCATTGTAGGTATAAGAAATTCTTTTTCCGTCTTTAAACAGTACTTCTTTTAAATACCAGGAGGTTATCGTCATATTAGGAGCCCCATTCCCACCGACAACACCATCGACAGGTTCCTGTCCAAGATTACTGCTTATTTCAAGACTGCTCATTTGCCCCCCGAATAAAAAAACATTTCCTTTTCCATCAGTTATTTTAAAGCCAGAGGATAATGGTTTGCAGTCAGTAAGGTCTGCTACAGGCTGCTGCTGGTAATCACTTACATCTACTACTATATTAGGATCATCACAGTATACAATCGGAATACCATTATTAGTTAAATAAAAATATCCAGAAATTCCAAAAAAATTAAATGAATATTTATCAGACTCCATCTCAGCACGCAAACCAGATGAAGTTAAAGCAGGATAGTTATCTGAATTGTAGTTGGCTGCAAAAACTTCTTCATTGGTTTTATTTAATTTTATAGCCTGCAAAAAACCATTGATTTGTGATGAATCATAAATATAGTAATCATCCGGCTCACTATTAATTTCCCTTGTAATAACTCCTGCGGGATTCATGAACCAGTTTAATCCATAATATCCTGATTTTTTCAGTGGTAAAAAACCGGAGGAATCATATTGTAGGTTTAAATCTATATTATAACCATCTATGGTTTGTCTAAAAATGGGAATATTTATATCTGCCATTCCTGAAAATTTATTTACAGGAATGTTTCCCCTTTTTCATAGCTTGTTGCTTCAGGAGACTTTATATTGATAGGTGGATTTGTCACTTGAGACAATAAAGAATTACATCCTAACACAGTAAATGCAAAAAGCTTAATTTTTTTTTACTTATTCTCATGTTTTTATTTCTTAATTAATTTGGCATTCGCCGTTTTGTTGGTATCAGTTTTTATGGTGACCAAGTAAGCTCCCTGTACCAAAGTCTGGGTATTAATCTTAGTCACTCTGTTTTTGGTTTTTATACTTTGTAGCTGTCTTCCACTCATATCATACAAAAGAATATCTGCATCCTTAAAATCAAAACCTATTTCGACGTAAGCATAGTCTGAAACAGGGTTAGGATAGAGCTTGATGTCGTATTTCTCGATTAATTGATCAACCTGTTTGTCTCCCAGCTTTACGATCTTCCAGTTTTCTTTACCTAGCTCCTCTGCACTGGTTCCAGCCAGAATAATAGAACCGTCTCTGTTCAGCTTTAAATCGGAAAGTCTTTCTTCTTTCTTTCGTGATTCTCCTTTCACATGCTTTCTCCACTGTTCATTTCCGTCTTGGTCAAGATAGAGCATCCAGAAGGTTTCGTCATTGGTTTCTATTCTTCCTTCTGTCTGAGTATAACCACCCAATAAAATTCCTTTCGAAGATTTGTCATCAGCTGAATGTAGAACACTCATTCCCATCAGGATATCACGGTTCTTGAAATTGTAGGATTTTTGCCACTGTTCATCTCCTCTTTCATTTAAGGAAATCAGCCAAAGGTCTGTTCCTTCTTCCAGACCTACCGTTTTATTACCTGATCTCTCTGATCTGGATTCTCCGCCAATGATAAAGCCAGTTGAAGTTAAAGCCAGGGTTCTCAAATGATCATCTCCTTTACCTCCGAAGTTCTTTTCCCATTCTACTTTTCCGTTCTTGTCCAACTTGACAATCCAGTAATCACCCTCACCGAAATTGTCGCTCTGCTTTGAGGTTGCAGATAACAGGTTATAGACTGCAGATCTATCAGACGGAGTATTAGTATTGATTGTTGATTGCTGATTATTTGTTTTAACAACTCCACTTCTTGAATAAATTCCCAATAATGCCCCACCATCTTTCGTTGGAATCATCTTCTCTACTTCATCTAAACCTTTTCCGCCTAAAATTAATTGGGAGAGTTCCTTTCCGTTTTTGTCTAATCTGGTAATCCAGACATCTTTTGAACCGTATCCTTTGGGTGAGTTCTCTATACTTCCTGCAACAAAAAATCCTAAATCAGTAGTCTGGATAACAGCTCTGGCTTCTTCATCGGAAGAACTTCCCAACGTTTTCTGCCACAATTCATCTCCGAATTCATTGATTCTGATCAGCCAGATATCGGAACCGCCTTTGGAATCCTCTTTTTTATCCAATCCCTTTCCTGAATAAGAAGTTCCTGCCAAAAGAAATCCGCCATCCTGCGTGGTAACAGTGGCTGACAGATAATCATGGTTTTGTCCTGAGAAATATTTCTCCCAGACTTCTTGACCCTGCTGATTGAGTTTTACCAAATGAAAATCGTAACCATAGTTTTGCTTTTGGCTGCTGGCTGCTTGCGGTTGGCTTTTAGACTGTATAGAGCTTCCTGTAATTAGATACTGCTGATCAATGGTTGTAGTGACCTGGCTTAGAAAATCTTGGGTAGAAGATTGGATGTCTTTCTGCCACAACACTTCCTGGGCAGATACACCCAGGGCTGTGCATAAAGTAAATGCACCGAAATAGAATTTTTTCATCCTATGTTTTTTTGAGTTAGTAATTAGTTTCTTAAAACTTCGCGAATTTAACACTTTTTAAGATATGGAAATGATTTTTGTGTGGTATCCTGTAAATCATACTATTTTTAATTAGATTCTCTCTATTTATACCAGTTTTTATTTTATTATGGTGTAAAAATATCTACCCACAACGTCAAAATATGTCGTATTAAATCGAATTAATTTTAATTATTGACATAAAAAAACCACTCTTTCGAGTGGTTTGTTATTTCTGGTTTTATTTTACTGATAAATGACTTCATCATTCTTCTTGATCTGGTAACTCTTTTTATAGGGAGTTAAAACATAGCTGTCTTTCACATGAGTGCCGCTTTTCCAGATTTTTGCTTTTCCCTGCTTATCCAAAATAATGCTTTTTGCAGCTCCATCCGGAATGAATACTTCGGCTTTAGTCATGCTTTTATTAAAAATAACTGCCGTCATTGAAGTATAGCTTTTGTCTGAATTTACTTCTTTGAGTTTTATTTTCTGATTGAAAGTCTGTATACAATTATTTCGTAATTGGGAATAGGTATATCCCGCAGAGCCAATACAACCGTGAACATCTCTGTCACCTCCGAGAACAGGAGTACTTTTTTGCGCAAAAACGAATGATCCAAGGAACATGGTACTGAGTAAAATTATTTTTTTCATAGGTAAAATATTTGTTTTTTTGACTGGTTACAATATCCCAGAAATGTGATATTAATTAATTTCTCTAAGGTACAAAAAAACCACTCTTTCGAGCGGTTTTTTTTAACCGGATCTTACTGATAGATCACGATATTATCCTTTTTAAGCTGATATCCGTGCTTTTTGTGAGGAACCAATACATAACCATCCTTTTTCCATGCTTTGGCTTTACCTCCTGCTCTGGTAAGGATAATGCTTCTTTCACCGGCATCTTTTACAAAAACCTCAGCTTGTTTCATGTCTTTACTGAAAATAACTGCAGCTATTGAAGTATAGCTGTCTTTCGGAGCTACTTCTGTTAACTTGATTTTCTGCTCAAACGTTCTTATACAGTCTTTCTTAATTTGAGAATAAGTATATCCTGCAGAACCAATACATCCGTGTGCATCTTTGTCTCCACCTTTTATTGTTCCTTTTTGTGCAAACAGTAAAGAACCCAGGAACATTGTGCTTAATAAAATTGTTTTTTTCATGTCGATTTGTATACTAATAATTACCCGAGGTATTATTAAAAATCGTGCCAAAAAAAACATCATAACACAATCCGGTGAATTACTTTTCCGGATATTACTTAGTCCAGTTAATCTTTGAATGCTGAACATTGTCAGAACTGGTTCCGATCATAATATCAAATTCTCCTGATTCCCAGTCATATTTCAGATCTCCGTTATAGAATTTCAGGCTTTCAGTAGTAATATCGAAAGTTACTTTTTTAGATTCTCCTTTTTTCAAAAATATTTTCTGGAAACCTTTCAGTTCTTTTACCGGTCTTGTAATACTTCCCACCATATCTCTGATATACAATTGAACAACCTCAGCTCCGTCATAATTTCCCGTATTCGTTACAGTAACGGATGCCTGAACGGTCTGATTTCCTTTTGCAGTAGTAGTGGAAACTGCCATATCAGAATAATTGAATTTCGTATAGCTCAATCCATATCCGAAAGCATATAAAGGCGTATTACATTCGTCCATATAGTTTGAACGGAATCTTTCATAAGTACATTTGTCTACTTTATCCTGACTCAGCGGGCGACCTGTATTTTTAGCATTATAATAGATTGGCACTTGTCCAAGGCTTCTTGGGAAAGTCATTGGAAGTTTTCCCGACGGGTTTACTTTTCCGAAAAGAACATCTGCAATGGCATTTCCTGCTTCAGATCCTGCAAACCAGGCATTCAATATAGAATCCGGAGTATCTTTTACATTGGTTAAAGCTAAAGGACGTCCTGTGAAAAGAACCATTGCAATTGGTTTTCCCGTCTTCTTTAACTCGTTTAGCAGATCAACCTGAGACTGAGGAATGGTAATTTCTGTTCTTGAAGAAGATTCTCCGCTCATTTCAGCAGATTCTCCGATAGCCAGAACAATCACATCTGCTTTGTTGGCTACCTCTACAGCTTCTTTTAACAATTCTTCTTTCGAGCGGTTGTCTCTGTCTGTTTTTTTACCATGAGCTGCATAGATTTCTTCTAATTTGGCATCGTAATCTATATTGGCTCCTTTTGCTGATAAAAACTTAACTTCTTTTCCATAGTTTGACTGTAATCCCTGCATCAAAGAAACTGAAGCAGCATGTTTTGTCGCAACACTCCATGTTCCGGCCATATTCATTGAGTTATTCACCAATGGGCCGATTACAGCCACTGTTCCTGATTTCTTTAAAGGCAATACCTGATTGTCATTTTTCAATAACACCATGGATTGAGCAGCTGTATTTCTTGCTATATTACGGTTTTCCATATTATAGACTTCTTTTGCCGCTAACTTCGCATCTCCATGTTTGTATGGATTATCAAATAAACCAAGATCATATTTTGCTTCAAGAATTCTCCTTGCTGCCATATCAATTTCAGCTTGCGTAACTTTTCCTTCCTGAAGGGATTTTTTTAATGTTGTTAAAAAACCTTCTCCCACCATATCCATATCAACCCCAGCTTTTAAAGCCAAAGTAGATACCTGCTGAAGATCTCCCATACCGTGGTCTACCATTTCATTGATACCGGTATAGTCTGTTACTACGAAGCCTTTGAACTTCCATAGATTTCTTAATACTTCAGTCTGAAGCCATCTGTTACCTGTCGCAGGTACTCCGTCCACTTCATTGAAAGAGGCCATTACAGAAGCCACACCAGCATCCACTGCTGCTTTATAAGGAGGAAAATACTCATTAAACATTCTTACATGGCTCATGTCAACCGTATTGTAATCTCTTCCGGATTCACCTGCCCCATATAAAGCAAAATGTTTTACGCATGCTAAAATATTGGTTCCATTCGCAAGGTCTTTCCCCTGATAGCCATACACCATATTTTTAGAAATTTCACTTCCCAAATATGGGTCTTCACCAGAACCTTCTGATACTCTACCCCATCTTGGTTCACGGGAAATATCTACCATGGGAGAGAATGTCCAGTTGATCCCGTCGGAAGCAGCTTCTCTCGCAGCTACTTTTGCAGACTGCTGGATAAGGTTCATATCCCATGAAGCAGCCAACCCTAGAGGAATCGGGAAAGTAGTTTCATAACCATGAATAACATCCATTCCGAAAATCATAGGAATCTTCAGACGGCTTTTTTCTACTGCCACTTTCTGAACTGCCTTGATCTTATCTGCTCCTTTTATATTGAATAATCCGCCGACTAATCCCTGCTCTACTTTCTTTCCGATATCAGAGCTCTGTGCCTGTCCTGTAGTGAAATCTCCGGAAGTCGGAAGGTTCATCTGCCCAATTTTTTCATCCAATGTCATTTTAGATAAAAGATTGTCTACAAAAGCTTTCTTCTTAGCCTGATACTGAGCTGTCTGGTAAGACTGAACGGGCTTCGTTACCATTTCCTGTGCGGAAAATACAGGTGCCAATGCTAAAGTGGCGATTACAATTAACTTTTTCATAAATCTATCTTCTTAAATTATTGTTTTATATTTTTTGCTTTAATTTGATGGGTTTATTTTTCAATCATTGGTGTTTTGGATTACTTTTCTTTCTTTTTGGACAGCATCCATTCATACAGAGCTGGATTTGAGTAAGCCGAATCCCATGAGTTATGATTATCATTCGGGAAGATAACCAATTCTGCTGAAGGGTTTACAGGATGCAGCTTCTGATAAAAATTAAAAGCATTCGCAGGTAGTACAATATCGTCCATTCCGCCATGGAAAATTTTCATGTTCAGATCTTTAAACCCATGAATATTAGCGGTCATTACCTGATCTGTAGGGGCACACACTGAAGCCACTGCAGCAAACATTTCCGGATGCTCCATGGCCAGCTTTAAGGTTCCCCATCCTCCCATAGAAAGTCCTGTAAGATAAATACGGGAAGCATCAATTTTATATTTCTTCTGAATTTCCTTGATCAGATGATATACGGTAACCGTATCCCACCAAGTTCCTTCCGGGCATTGAGGCGCCAGAACCGCTACAGGTTCTTTGATCAGATTTTTATAGGTAAATGGACTGTGAGCCTTTACCAGGTCAAGATTAGTTCCCCGTTCTCCTGAACCATGAAGGAAAACTATTAATGGTACAGTTCCTTTAACATTTTGTGGGTAATCCAGAATGTAAGACATTTTCTCCTGTCTTTTAATTTCTTTATTGAGTTCCGCTTTTATCTCCTGTGCACTCATTGGTAATGAAAACGGCAGTAATAAAAGAGGAATATGTTTCAGTTTTAGTTTCATATTGTTATTTAGGTTTTGGTTAAAGCCAGCAGATTTGATTTTTTTTATTTAAGGAACCCTTCGACTAAGCTCGGGACAATGGCCGTTCCTTTTGAATTATTTTATTCCATATTTAGCTGACCGGAAGCTTAGTTTTTTTAATCCCTGCTGAATTTCCGGGGCATTCATAAATAACTTCCACAGGAATCCTGATCTGTAATTTTCAATCATGGGTGCTATCGTTCCCTGATCTATCGCCAGATATCTTGGGGTAAACCAATTATTATAATTAATGGAGGTCGCATCATAAGGTCCTGCAGATCCTATGAATTCAGGTTTTTGGGTATACATGAATCTCAGGAAAGCCATTGATTCTTTTGGTGTATAGGGAAAACTACTCAAGGCAGCTGTAGGAGTAATCACTCCATTATCATTGCCAGGCATATGGGCGGTATATCCTGTGCTTCCATCTTCATTTCTTGTATATCCGGCTGTAAGCCCCCAATAGTTGGGGCCATACCCTTTCCATTGTTTTGGATTTTCGACACAATATTGATAGTCGATAAGGGTTTGATTTTTATTGACGTCAAAGTAATTTTTGACAAGTTTATCGGATAATCCCGTAGGATCAAGCCCGATATATGAATATTGTGCCCAGAAAAGCGGGCCGCCGTATTCTTCGGCATAGTTGTGTTTTACATACAGAGGTAGTCCGTATTTTGTTTTATCTGTAAGGTAAGTTCCGTTTCTGGTCCAGCCTTTATAATAGGTTTCTGCATCAATGGAATAAGTAGGTGAAGAGGCTGCTAAAATATAAGTGATCAGGCATTCATTATATCCTTCAAGAGGAAAATTCATTTCCCATTGGTAATCCGGTGACCAGTGCCAGTATAAAACTTTCTCACCTCCTTTGGTATACCAGTTCCATTGGATTCCTTTCCACAGTTCATCACATTTTGCTGCCAGGGCTTTTTCTTCTGCATTTCCGTTTTTAAAATATTCACGGACCATCAGTATTCCTGAGGTAAGGAAAGCGGTTTCCACAAGGTCACCACCATTATCTTTTTTCCCGAAAGGCACTGTTTTTCCGGTTTCCCCATTGATCCAATGTGACCATGCTCCTTTATGGCGGTCTGCTTTAGCCAAGAAATCCATAATATGACTAAGCCTTTTCACCGCTTCTTTTCTTGGAACAAATCCTCTTTCTACTCCTACCAGAATAGTTGCCAACCCAAATCCTGAGCCTCCTGTTGTGATCACGTGCTTATCATTATCCGGATAAATATTGTCTTCATGGTAGCGCTCTCTTCCCAGCATTGAGTTAGGTTCTGCATAGTTCCAGAAGTATTTTAAAGCATCTTTCTGCACTCTGTCCATCAGTTGTTCATCCGTGATATTGCTTTTTACCGCTTCAGTTTTTCCGGTTTCCTGTTTGGCAACGGGCGCATTTTTACAGGAATACACAAAGAATAATGAAGTAATAGCTATTGATAATACGTTCCTTTTCATGAGATCTCTTTTTTAGGGTTTCTTACTAAAAGAAGAGGAGAACTTTCATTCTCCTCTAAAGTTTTTATTGATTAAATTTAATAGCCGGGGTTTTGTGCTGACAATCCACCTGCTTCCATTATAAAGTCTTGTGGAAGTGGGAATAGTTCATGTTTTCCAACGATGAATTTTTTACCACCATCAGCCGCCATGGCTGCCTGGGCTTGTCCGGTTCTTACAAGATCAAACCATCTGTCATGTTCGAAAGCAAGCTCTAATCTTCTTTGTTTCCAGATATCCAATCTTACGTCTGCCTGAGAAGAAGCAGGAGTGTTTCCGATGTTAGCTCTGTTTCTTACCTGATTCAGGAAAGGAATAGCTGCAGATGTTTGTCCGAGCTCATTCATTGCTTCAGCTCTGATTAATAGTACTTCGGCATATCTCAGATAACGAATGTTTACGTCTGTTGAAGCCTGATCTCTATAATTGGAAGAATAAGCTTTATAATTATAGAATTTATTTTCTGTATTTGGACCTACATAATATCCATCATATAAAGTCATATCTCTATGGATAATCGTAGCATCTCTTCTGGAATCTGTTGCAGAGTAGGCGTCATATAATCCTTGGGTAGGCGTTGCAAATCCCCAGCCCCAGCCTGTAGTACCTCTTGCTCCCTGAACCTGGCTGTACTGCTGGATTGCTCTTCCTGCTGTTCCTCCACTACCATTAATTTCGAAGATAGATTCAGCATTATTTTCTCCGGAAACTTTATAAATATCCTGGAAATTAGTTGTCAATGAATAACCTGTCACCAAATTAGTCTCATCTACTGCCAACTGCCATTTCTTCTGATATAAATACACCTTAGCTAAAAGTGCATGGGCAGCACCTTTTGTAGCTCTTTGTCCCCCCGTTCCAGAAGGCAAAACTGCTGCTGCATCTTTAAGGTCTTTTTCTATAAATGCATAAATCTCTTCTTTGCTTTTTCTGGTTAGTGTCATTTGCTTGTCGGCTTCAACTCCTGTAACGGGAACATGATCTACTAACGGAACACCTCCAAAAGATCTAACTAAAGTAAAGTACATAAATGCTCTCAAAAACTTTGCCTCTCCCGCTAATCTCTCACGTAATTGCGGGTCTACTTTATCCAACTGAGGAAGATATTTCAACGCCTGATTACATCTATTAATACCTTGATAATTAGAAGCAAACAATTCTTTAAATGACGGTGTTGATGCTGTAAATGTCAAAGCATCTAAAATATCTTTATCTGAACCTGAATCACTTGCACTTGAACCTTTATCCGCATCATCAGAGACAATTGATGTAACCCCGATCCATGCAAATGTACTCATATTCCAGTCTAAAAACTTAGCATAAATAGCTGTAACTAAACTATTGGCTCCTGCATCATTATTGTATATTTCACCCAATGCGCTCTCAGGAATTGCTTCCGTAGGTGACACGTCGATAAAGTCATTACTACAACTTTGGTTAACAGCTCCTAAAATCAAAAATGCCGCTGCTATGATATATTTTTTGTTCATTTTTTTAAAAATTTAGGTTAACACCAAATACAAAAGATCTTAATGTAGGGTAAGCATCTAATTCTACCCCCGCACGTTTGTAAGGATCTCCTTCTGCAGTAGGATCCGCAGGATTATATCCTGATAATTCTGAGGAATATCCTGAGTATTTCTGGAAAACAAAAGGATTAATTGCACTTACATAAAGCTTAATTGATTTCATATAATCCGTTACATTTTTAAATGTATATCCTACTGAAATATTATTGATTCTGAAATAATCTCCGCTTTCCAAATAGAATGTAGATGCAATTGGAATATTTGCAGGATTTACAGGATTTGCTGCATTAGTGTTTGTAGGAGTCCAAAAATCATTCGCTACAGAAGCTTCGACATTTTCTCCACCATTCCTTTGTGCTTTTTTACCGTTATACACTTTGAATCCGAAAGCTCCATAACCACTTAGGGCAAAATCCCAATTTTTATAGGACATTGAAACATTAACACCTAATGTTGACTTTGGTATGTAAGAGTCAAAGAATCTTCTGTCTCCAGGATCTGCACTTCCTGTAATTCCGTTACCATTCAAGTCTTTAAACTTCAGGTTACCATTTGCATCATAACCATCAGCTTCCCATAAATAGAAACTTCCTAATGCATAACCAACTGCATTAGCGTTAAAAAGTTTTGTATCTTGTCCGTTTCCAAGATTTCCTCCAACAATTTGAGAAACAGGCTTAGAAAGATTAATGCTGGCAAGTTTGTTCTTATTGTAAGAATAATTGGCACCAATTGAATAGGTAAAATCCTCGCCTACTTTATCAGCCCAGTTTAGGCTTACCTCAGCACCTTTATTAACAACACTTCCCATATGAGAATAATTCAAATCAGAAATTCCAGTTGCCATATATGGAACAACTCCCAAAATAAGATTTTTGGTTTTTCTGTTATAAATATCAAACGTACCTGTCAATCTTTTATTCAGGATTCCAAAATCTAATCCTAAAGAGGATTCTTCTGTAACTTCCCATCCTAATTCCGGATCGTAACCTTTATTAACAGTAACTCCATTGCTTACTGGTGAACTTCCAAACGCATAATTATAAGTTGCTCCCATTGAAAGTGGTAGATAATTCAAAGGAACATTCTGGTTTCCGATTTTACCCCATCCACCTCTAAGCTTCAAAAGGTCAAAGAAACCATCTTTCATGAAGTTTTCTTCGGAAATAATCCAACCTGCACCAAATGATGGGAATGTACCCCACTTATTACCAGCAGCAAACTGAGAAGAACCGTCTCTTCTGATCGTTCCACTTAATAAGTAACGATTCATAAATTTATATTGGAATCTTCCGAAATAGGAAATTGTAGTATTTCTGTTTCCTTTTATTGATTCAAGAGCTTTTGTATCACTATCACTATACAGGTTACCATAGTAATCAACTCCGCTAAGATTCCAGTAATCTTTTGCAATAGGAACATCTTTCCTGTTAATAATTAAAGTCTCAAGCCCATTCTTTACTGAAGCTTCTGTACCTACAACAACTTCAATATCATGGTTTTCAATTTTCTTTGTATAGGTTAAATAATTATTAAGTAACCAGTTGAAATAGTTCTGACTTTTATTGGTTAACCTTGTTAATGGTGACGTAGCTGAGTATTGGTTTTCCGTTCTCATAGGATCACTATCTAACCAGAAAGATTTTGAATTTACGAAATTATAGTATTTATAGTTACCATATTCTCCACTAAATTGAGAGGTAAATTTTAAATCTTTGTAGATATCTATATCCAATTTTAATCCACCTTGTAATAAGAAATTTCTACCTCTTTGATTGTCATAAGCAAGCTGCATCACCGGGTTGCCTACGTTATTAAATCGTCCTCCTTCATAATCGATATTCCCGTTGGTCTTATTATAAATAGGCTGACCATATTTTCCATTCGGATAATATACAGGGACTAATGGAGATTGTTTATATGCATTTGTAAAAGCACCATACGATTTAGGAGTATCATTAGTAAATGTTGCACTTAAAGTCTGCGCCAATCTGATTCCTTTGGTAATTCTGAACTCGTTATTGGTTCTTACTGTAGTCCTGTTATAATTTGTTCCTTTAAGGATAGACTGCTCATCATAATTACTTAAACTTAAAAAGTACTTTGCAGCTTCTGAAGATCCTGAAATTGATAAGTTATGCTGGTTGTAAATTCCCGTTCTTGTAATTTCTTTAAACCAATCTGTATTATAGGGTTGATTAGGATTCAAATAATTACTTGCTTTACCAGCATTATTATAATTTGCAAATTCAGACCCGTTAGCCATTTTAATGGTTTTTAAAGGAGTTCTAAATCCAACTAATCCATCATAGGAAACGCTTAATTTTCCTCTACCTGACTTTGTCGTAATGATAATTACTCCATTAGCAGCTCTGTTACCATAGATAGCCAATGCTGCAGCATCTTTCAATACATCATAGGTCAGAATATCATTAGAGTTAATATTGTTGATGTTATCAGTAAACATCCCATCAACTACATATAAAGGTGTTCTTCCCCCCAGTACTGTACCAAGTCCTCTGATCATCACTGTCGGAGTAGATCCTGGTGCATCGGAAGCTATTACCTGTACCCCGGCTGCTTTACCCTGAATGGCTTGTGATGCATTCAACACTTTAGTTTTAGTTACTTCTTCCGCACTGATAGAACTAATAGAAGTAGTGTTGTCTACTTTTTTACGGCTACCATATCCAATCATAACGACTTCGTCGATCTTCTGGACTTTAGCAGAATCCTGCGTAACCTGTGCATTCACATTCATCCCGAAGTATAGAACGGCAATGAGACCTGAATACTTTAAATTACTTTGTTTCATATAGTTTCAATTTTATTCAAATAAATCAAATTTGTACCTGTCTCTAAATAGTGGAGTTATTTAAAATCTCAAAAAAAGACATTAGCCAAAAATATAAAAAATATCCAACACTGTTAAACTATCTTAAATATTTAAAAATTTCCACATTTTATTAAATGAAAAACACTAAAAAATTAAATTTTATAATCCTTTATTTAAAATCAAGATACTTTATTCATCATATCTCTAAATGAAATTTTATTTTTTTTGACACAATATTCACCAAAACATGTACTCAATTTAATATTTTGTTAAATACAGAATAGTAATTACCTTTGGTGCAGTTTTTGACAAAAGCATGTTAGAAATACATAATAAAAGATCAATGAAAAAATATATCATTGCAGCCGCTCTTCTGATCGGGACCGGTGCTGTTATTACCACCAGTGTACAATCCTGCACTTCACTGGCCACATCAGACATGGGGCTTTCTATTATCAAAAGGATTCTGCTCAATGGTATTGATAAAGGAATGGGTATCTACGGGAATAAAGAAGCGTTCCTGCAGAATAATATGGTTGATAAAGCTCTTCCCAAAGAATTGAGAGATATCAATTCTACGCTGGAGAAAATTGCACCCTCACTGGTAGCCAAAGAAAGAGATTATATAGCACAGGCTGCAGCTTATACCGTGAACACCTCGAAACCCATTTTGCAGGATGCAGTCAACAGTCTTAATGCTCAGGATGTAACGCGAATTATGCAGGGAACAACCGCTACACAGATTCTGAAGGAAAAAACATCCCAACAGCTTATTGCTGCCATTGCTCCTAAAGTAGATGAAAAACTAAACGAATATGGCATAGTAAAAACTATCAATACAGCGTTATCAGGCAGTAATTTTCTGGGCAGCCTTTTAGGGGGAAATAACAACACTGTCAATTCAGGAGGACTGAGTAAACTTGCTTCTGAACAGCTGGTAAATGGATTATTCAACATCATCGAAGATTATGAACACCAGAACTCCAAGTCTCTGCTGGGACCATTTGGAAAATAGGAAATTTTTCGTTATATTTATATTATATTAACAATTGCAGATGGATATATTACAAGGAAATCAACACGCAAGCCCTGAAGACTTTTATCAGTCTTTGAGGGAGAAACTGGAGGATCATCATGATTTTCCGGAGGACTATTTATTTAAATTTATTATTCCTACAGACCAGGCAAAACTTACTGAAATTTACAGAGTTTTTGATGGTATTAAATTTACACTGGGAAACCGCGAAAGCAAAAATGGAAAATACACGGCCTGCAATATCAATGCATTTGTTCTGGATGCCAATCAGGTAGTGAATATTTATAAAGAAGTAGCAAAAATAGAAGGCGTTATTCTATTATAAAAACAAAGGCCGTTTCATCATGATGAAGCGGTTTTTTTATTATTAATACATAAAAACAGAATATGATGAATATCCAACTGATCCTGTTTAATATCATTTTAGCAACCTCCGCTACAAACTGTATGCACAAAAATAACAGCGAAAATAATACCCAAAATATCTCTTCTGCAGTTCAGCAACAAAAGATTGAACAGATCCGCTTAACAGAAAGGACAAGAGGATTCAGCAGAGATATTGTTTTCACTCCTTCCTCAAAAGAATCCAATATTAACGAAGAAATCACTACTACTAAAATATCTCCCGCAGAATGGCAGATGGTTTCCAGATTAGCTCAAACTATTGATTTATCCAAGATATCAGATCTTAAAGCTCCTACAGAGGGCAGGCATTCTGACAGAGCAATGATAGCATCCATTATCATTACCGCTGGCGGAAAAGAGTATACTTCCTCAGAATTTGATTCCGGACGTCCTCCAAAAGAACTGGAAGCTTTATATAAGGCGATAAATGGCCCGGTTACTACAAAACCCCATAACATAAAAGATCCGCCCTTTAACAGAACGGATCTTTTTTATTTATTAAGTTTCATCTATTTTTCAATAAAGAACTTTACATTTTCAATAGGTCTTCCCAGCATTGCTACTGAACCTTTTACCAGAATGGGTCTTTGTATTAAAGATGGGTTTTCGGAAAGAATCTTTATCCATTCCTCTTCTGAATAGTTTTTATCTGCATAGTTCTCAACGTAAAGCTTATCGGTTTTACGGATAATATGAAAAACACTCTGATTCAGTTTCTTCAGCACCGTTCTTATTTCAAGAGGACTTAAAGGATCATCAACAATATTAATGATCTCAAAAGGCACTCCGTTTTCGTCAAGATACTCCAGTACAGCATTGGACTTTGAACAGTTTCCGTTATGTAAAACTTTAACTACCATGATACATTATTCAAAAATTAAACTTGGTCTTAACAAATTTAAAAAGATTTACCCTGAGTATATCTTAATGTTCTGATAAAAATATGTTAAAACAATCCGTGAAGTTCAGCTTCAATTTTCTCCAGAATAAATCCGAAATCTTCAGGTTTTTCAACGAAATCAAGATCATCCACTTCTACAATCAGAAGTTTTCCTTCTGTATAGTTGGAGATCCATTTTTCATATTTCTGGTTTAGTTTTGAAAGATATTCAATACTGATGGATGCTTCATACTCACGCCCTCTTTTGTAGATTTTTTTAACCAGGTTAGGAACATCAGATTTCAGATAGATTAAAAGATCCGGAGCAGATACGAAAGACTTCATCAGATCAAATACTGATGAATAATTATTGAAGTCCCTGTCTGAAAGAAGGTTCATATCATTCAGGTTTTCCGCAAAAATATGGGCATCTTCATAGATCGTACGATCCTGAATAATGTTTTTCCCGCTTTCTCTGATCTCCTTTACCTGACGGAATCTGCTCCCCAGGAAATACACCTGCAGTGCGAAACTCCACTTGCTCATGTCTGAATAAAAATCTTCCAGATAAGGATTATGATCTACATCTTCAAATTGTGCATCCCATCCGTAATGCTTGGAAAGCATCGTTGTCAAAGTTGTTTTTCCGGCTCCGATGTTTCCTGTAACTGCAATATGCATAATATTCTTTTTCCTTGTATTTACGAATTAGTTGATAAGTTTTTCGACAGCCTCAGTCTGAACCTGGGAAATATCTTCAATCAATTTCTGTAAAGTATTGTCTGAAGGTTTCTCTGCTGTATTCTCAACTGGTTTTTCTTCCATCTTTTCTACTGGTTTTTCTGTAGATGGCGGAGGAGATTCCGGCTGAGCTTCGAGCTGTTTTTGCTGTTGGGCTTTCTTTACTTTTTCAAGGCTGTAAAGATAGAGTTTGTTCCCTTTGATTGCAAAATAAGAGAGGATGTTTTTATCCACAATTTGTGCTTCCTGATCTTCAAAAATGGTTGTCATCCCTTTTTCAGGGACATATTGTGAAATGAAATTACTGGCAACCACCAGGATCATATCATTCTCTCTTCGAAAACGTTTTCCGTTTTCCAAAGGGGCTTCGAAAAGTTTTTCAAATTTCAGGCTGTAAATCCTGATATGTTTTCTTGTTAAGATATAGACCTTATTTTCATAGACCAGCATATCCATTAAATCTTCAAAACTGATATCAAAAGGATATGAGTTGATGGTGGTATCATTTCTGAAATTATATTGTATCAGACGTTTTGTACTGTCGTCCAAAAGCCACAGCTGCTGCAGATCTTCGGCATAAGCCATTCTGATAAAACCAAATTTCTGTTTAAAATCCAATCTTTGAATCTCATTCATATTCTGGTCTACAAATTTCATTTCCTGGGCATTTTCAGAAAACAAAGGTACATTCAGAGGATTTTGAACGTTCTGAACTTTATAGGGTACAGTAAGCATCATTTTTCCGATCTGTTTTCCTAAAGAATCATATTTGGTAAAACTGAAATCTTTGTTTTTATAGATATAGAGATTTCCGTAGTCATCGGCAAGCATATCTTTAGCTTCCTTTAGTTTCAATGTATCCAAAGGAAGAATATTCTGCGCTGAAGCTATACAGAAAAGAAAAAAAAATAGTATGTTTAAAAACTTCACTCTGTTTTTTTAATGGGGTCAATTTACTGAAAAATAACTTCACTCAAAAGATGGTTTTATTTCAATAGAATCTTCATTGAGGTGAATCAAAATTGAGACCATCTTCTTGATGAAAAAACTGCTCTACAATAGATATAATGAGTTTATTGAAAAGCGGCTTCATAAATTTTCTCCCAGTTTTTACCTGTCACGAGCATATTATCCCCTTTAAAAGCAATTCCGTTTAAGACATGCTCGCTGTCTCCCTTATCATTTTCCTTTGTCAATTGTGTAAAATCAAGTTTACCTATGACTTCTCCGTTTGCAGGATTAATTTTTAGAATGACAGGTTGATGCCAAACATTAGCATAGATAAATCCCTTGTGATATTCAAGCTCGTTGAGCTGATTATAAACGGTAGAATAACCGCCAACTGCAATTGTTTTCACTACTTTTGAAGGATTATTAACATCCAGAAAATAAAGATTCTTTGAACCATCCGTAGCGATCAGGTTTTTCCCATCATAGGTCAGTCCCCAACCTTCTCCAATTACACCAGGCAATGGAAATTCGGATAATTTTTTCAAAGTATTTTTATCATAAATAAAACCGATTTTATTCTGATAGGTCAGTTGATACACCTTATCTTCTACAATCGTACACCCTTCAGAGAAAATATCAGCGGGCTGCTTAGCCATAATTTTGGGAACTGAAGATCCTAGAGTATATTTTATAAGCTGAGAAGATCCCTTCATTCCATCACTTTCATACACTGTATTTCCTTC
Organism: Chryseobacterium sp. PCH239; assembly: GCF_018924625.1. Classification (NCBI taxonomy): domain Bacteria; kingdom Pseudomonadati; phylum Bacteroidota; class Flavobacteriia; order Flavobacteriales; family Weeksellaceae; genus Chryseobacterium; species Chryseobacterium sp. PCH239. Next base: position 39,779 of record NZ_CP073027.1, on the reverse strand, counting down.
TACCACAAAACCTTCAATAAAGTTTTTGGGATCATGAGGGTAATCGGCAACTATTTTATAGGAAATATTATGCTCAGGAGTTTTAGTAAATACATTAATCGTAGCATCCTGGTTTAAAGTTTCACCGCGATTAGTTTTAATCACAAAGACTACTTTATTATCACCCAATGTGAAAAATTGAGGATTAATTCTTAAGTCTTTTGTTTCTTTATCCCCAAAGCTGATGGTTATACTTTCCGTATTTTCAGTCACTTCTTTGGGAAGATCAAGTTTATCACCGAAATGATAGCCTTTTTCTTCTTTTGAGTTATTGTAATCCGCCAGAGAATCCAGCATTTTTTCCTTGTTGCTGCAAGAGACAAGGAATAAAGCGGCTGCCAAAGCAATATGGATATTTCGCTTCATGAAGGTATTAATCATTTTCCAAAAGTACTAAAATTTAATCCTCAAAACGAAAATAACGCTCCCAAGGGAACGCTATTTTTATTTTTTATCAATAGAATCAGATTATTTGATCTGAACTTCGTAAATCTTTGGCCAGTTCTTTCCTGTTACCAGCATATTATCTCCTTTGAAGGCAATTCCGTTCAGTACATCATCACTTCCTTTGGTATTCTGTTTTGCAATTTCTGTAAAATCAAAAGTTCCCACTACTTCTCCATTGGTTGGATTAATCTTTAAAATGATCGGCTTCTGCCATACATTGGCATAGATAAATCCATTGTGGTATTCCAGCTCGTTCAACTGATCATATGCCTGAGAACTTCCTGCAACAGCAATATATTTGATCAGTTTTGAAGGATCATTTACATCAAGGAAATATAACAGCTTACTTCCATCAGAAGCAATCAGGCTTTTCCCGTCATATGTTAATCCCCAACCTTCACCCAATACATTAGGATAAGCAAATTCTGAAAGCAGCTTTAATGAACTTTTATCATAAACATATCCTTTTTTGCTTTGCCATGTCAATTGATATACTTTGTCTCCTACGATGGTACTTCCTTCAGAAAAGTCTTCCTGAGCCTGTTTTGTAGAAGCCAGCGGAGTGGTTGTTCCCAGCGTATATTTTAAAATCTGTGAAGATCCGTTCTGCCCGTCACTTTCATAAATGGTATTTCCTTCAATCTGGAAACCCTGTACAAAGTTTTTAGGATCGTGAGGATATTCCGCTACAATCTGATAAGGAATATTTTTTTCAGGATTTTTTGCAAATACATTGATGGTAGCATCCTGATTTAGCACTTCACCTCCTTTTGTTTTAATATTGAATGTAACAGCATTGTCTCCTAATGTGAAAAATTTAGGATCAATTGTTAAATCTGCTGTTTCTTTATCTCCAAAGCTGATTGTTACGCTTTCTGCATTTTCCGTTACCTCTTTCGGAAGCTCAAGCTTATCTCCGAAATGGTATCCCTTCGCCTCCATTGAAGTATTATAAGTGTTTAATGTATTAAGAATTTCTTTATCCTTATTACAAGACGCCAATAATAAAATCGCTGCGAAACCCGCTATTATACTTTTTTTCATTGAATTTCTAAATATTTCTCCAAAAATAGCAAATTTTATTCCGTATTGCCAATATTATCTGCGGGTTCACCAAATTGTAATATGTATCCATTGTTGTCATATATTGCAAACTCTCTCATTCCCCACTCAAAAGTTTCGATTTCATAGCAGACTTTGGCTTTTGTTTTAAGGTCTTCCCAAAGATCATCCACCTGATTTACATTGAAGTAAAATGATCCTGAAAACCCGATGGAAAGATTGTTTTCATGTTCATTAGGCTGGGAGAGCATAATGTATATATCATTTTTTCGAAGAGAAGCCCATTGCCAGTCGTCATTTCTACCCATCAGGGTAAATCCGAGAACATTCATATAAAATGTAATTGTTTCATCCAGATTTTCTGTCCAGAAAACAGGGCGAAGTGCGGTAAACTGTGTCATGATTCCTGCAATTCAAAGGTATTTTTATGGATTTTCATATTCAGAGAAACCCATGTTTCCTGATCAATCCTGGCTTCGCTTTTAACATATGGATCAAAAGCAAAACCTACTTTTTTGTAACATTCTATAGCTCCGGTATTCCAGTCGTACACGTTCAGCTCTGCTGTTTCTTTATCAAAATGATTAAACCCATATTTCAAAAGCTCTTGCATAACCTTCTTTCCATAGCCTTTTCCTCTGTTATTTTCATCCCAGATCAGAATTCTTCCCAGCAGGAATGTCTTCTCTTTTAGAAATATCTGGGCATGCCCGATTGTATTTCCGGTCTGATCTGTAATTTTAAAAAGAGTTCTGTTTTCATCAGATAAGTCCTTTTCCAGCTGTTCTTCTGTGAGAGGGAAACGGTATACAGGCCCGGCAAATTGAAGAAGCATTCTTTCGTCTTTTATCTTTGAAATCAGTTGTGGAGCATCTTCTATCGTAAAAGGGTGTAATGTGATCATGATCTATTTTTCTAAATATTCTTTTAAACTCTGTCCCAAAATCGTGTTCCAGCCTTCTGTAAAGTTTTCTCTTGAAAAGCCTTCTCCTAACTCTTTAAAGTTTTCAATATCTTCATGGGTTAGCTTTACCATAGTTTGTCCGCCTTCAGGCAACAATTCCCAGGTTACGATGGTCTTCAGGGCTGAAAAATCAGGATAGGACCATGTGTGCTTTAATTTTTCATTGGGTATTATTTCTAAAATCTGTGCGTGGTGATGATATTTATTCTCACCTCCCGGTTCATAGAAGTTGAATTCCTTACCTGTTTCCAAAACAAAATCCTGGATATCAAAATACCAGGATTTCATTTCATTTTTATCGGTTAATGCTTTCCAGACTTTTTCAGCCGGAGCATTTATGGTGTACTGAACAGTGATGGATGTACTCATATTATAGGTTTAATATGTTTAAATGTACACATTTTACCTATAATCTTTAACCACAAAAGTCACAAAGTTTTATCTACTAAATTATTAAGTTTAAATTTCTACTCATGAGAAGTACACGTAAGCCTTCAAAATTTCAGAATTTTCCTTTTGTGAACTTTTTATTGCTACAAGTTCATTTTAACTTTTATCCTTTTGTGACTTTTGTGGCTTATTTTGTAATTATCCATGTGAAAAACCTGTGATTTTGGCTTCGTCAAAATCCAGCTGCATTTCAATGGTTCTCATCACGTGATCATCAAATATCTTTTCTCTTTTCATTCTGTGCAATTCATTCCTCTGCGCCTGAATGATCTGTCGGAGGACATCTTTATTTTCATTGATAGCAGTTACATAATCTCCTGTGGAAGCCATACACTGTGCTTTATCCGCCATCAGCATCATTTCATTTTCCAACTTGTGCTTTTGATGACGAACCAGACTGTTGGTTACGGCTAGTTCAGAAAAGTCATTATCAAGTTTGTGCAAAGCTGTTTCCTTCAGTTTGCGCATAAGGATTACTTCCTGTTTTTCTTCCGGTAATTCACTTCCTGCATCCTGAATATTTAATAATTTCAAGATGGGAGCCAACAATAAACCTTGCCCTACCAAGGTAATCAATATGATCACAAAAGTGACAAATAAAATAATATTCCTGTGCGGAAACGCTTCTCCGCTTGGTAAAAAAGCAGGAATTGACAAGGCTGCAGCCAGTGAAACCACTCCTCTCATTGCTGCAAAACTGATGATAAACGGCTCTCTCCAATCCGGTTTGGGAACTTTTAATCTTAATTCTTTAGAGCAGACTCTTGGGAAATACATTAATGCGTAACTATACAAAATTCTTGTTCCGATAATCGCTCCGCCAATCACTACACTGTAGAAAATACCTTCTGAAATGGTATATTCTTTCATTCCTTCCACTACAATCGGAAGTTCCAGACCAATCAGGATAAAGATGATGGTATTCATCAGAAATATCAAAACACTCCAAACATTTCCGGACTGTATTCTGGAAGTATGACTTAAATAGCAATGTGAATTATAGGACATCAGCAGACCTCCGGCAACCACTGCCAATACTCCAGAAAAATGAAAATGTTCTGCTCCCACATACATAATGTAAGGAACGATAAGGGTAATAATGGTATCGATATTGGAATTGGTCGGGATAACTTTTAATAGAGCTCCAAACAGGAAGCCTACTGCCACTCCCACAGCAATTCCACCGATCGCCATCGTGAAGAAATCCTGAACGGCATCTCTCCAGATAAACTGTCCTGAAATAACGGCGGCCAGAGCAAATTTAAATACAATTAAACTGGAGGCATCATTGATCAAACTCTCGCCTTCCAGAATATTGGTGATCTTTTTAGGTATTTTCATATGCTTCAATACCGAAGTAGCTGCAACAGCATCCGGCGGAGAATTTACTCCTCCCAGCAAGAAGCCCATAGCTACAGTAAGCCCTGGAATAATGGAAGATGAAAGATAAGCAACGACTATGGATGTTAAAAACACCAGTCCGAAGGCCATCGAGAAAATCTGTTTTCTCCATTTATGAAAATCCTGCCATGAAGTAAACCATGCGGCCTCAAACAAAATAGGCGGAAGGAAAATCAGAAAGACAAGATCAGGTTCTATTTCAATACGCGGCATGCCCGGCACAAAGCTTATCAGCAATCCTGCAATAACAAGGAAAATAGGATAAGCAACTTTTAATTTCTGGCCGATCATTACCAATATCATCACAGACAGCAGTACTGCAATGGATATTATAACATAGCTGTGAATCATTTTTAAGTAAGTTTTTTTTAAGTTTAAGTGTTATTTTTATGGATATCAAATATTTATTATTACCCAAACCTTATAGGTTTTAGATATATTTGAAGTCTGTCATTAATCTATATCTAAGATAATAAAAGGTTAATCTAAAGCACAATATTATTCTTCGGAGCAATGGCTGGCGGAAGATCGGACTCATCCAGCATATCTCTCATATCGATTTCAATCGTACGGCTGATCTGGGTGATGGGAACGTCATTGGGACTTCCTTCAAAAGGGTTTACCGAAGCCTCTCCTACGCTGTCCAATGTATGGAAACACCAGGTTACCAATAAAGAAAACGGAATATTAAACCATATTGTCAAGCCTTCTACCGATGTTCCTTCACCTAATTTATCAAACTCCTTCAATAATCCGAAAGGCACAAAAACAATGAATAAAAGCAAAAGATACGTTGTAATTGAAGAGAAATTTCTCGGATAGGGAAAGTTTTTAATTCTTTCAGCTTTTCCCTGATTATCGGTAAACTTCACCAATTGCTGGTTGATCTGTGTCCATTGAAAGTCATTGATTTCTCCTTTTTCGTAAGCTTCGGATAAAGCTTTACTCTGGCTGGCTATCAGTTGAGTCGCTCTGTTTTTTTTGCTTAGAATATACTGGAGTTCAGATTCTGAAAGATATTTTTTCAATTCTTCATCCAGTTTGGACTGTCTCTCCGGAATGTCATATTTTTTAGCATATTCATCAAACTGATCTGTTCCCATGTTTTCCCATGCTCGCGGTTCACGAAGCTGAAATCTCAATGCAGTAAGCCATGCATAATGACGAAGGAACATTTCTTTTACTTTACCCGGATCTTTTGAGAGCAATGCATCTCTCAGAATATATCCAAAGCTGCGGCTGTCATTAATAATCGCTCCGTAAATCTGTCTTGCTTCCCAAAGTCTGCTATAGCTGGCATTGTTTTTAAATCCAACGATAAAGGCAACCGCTGTTCCCATAATGGCAATCGGCTGCCATGGAACGGAAAGAAACTTCCAGCCTAAAAAGTACAGGACTGTAGGAATGGCTGATAGTACGACCAAAGCGTAAATACTTCTTCTGGTCCAGATAATGAACTCGCGGGCTCCGAATCTTTTTCCTGAATGCATAAGTGTTTATTTTATAATGTTTATGATGATCTATTTTCAGATAATGGTTTTCCTCACAGCATTCAGTAACAGTTTTATTAGTTCTTAGTGAACGGGATATTATTATAAAAACCAATCTGAATCTGTCCCCGGTTTCTGTTCTCTTGAATCTGATTCATATAACCAGCTTCAATTCTCATATTTTTGTTGATGACATATCCTAAAGCTCCATAGACTCTGTTTCTGTCGAAAACCGGACTATCGAAGTGCAGAAAAATTTCGTTGTATACTGATGCGTAAAGGGTTTTCGGCAGCATCTCTTTTTGAGTAATCGGAATATTGACTCCCAGCATATAACGGAATCTCATTCTGAAATCATCTTCCAGAAAGCGTTCTTCCAAACGATAACGGTGCTGAAGATAGAAACGTCCGAATTTCTGCTTAGTAATATACTGCTGGAAGATTCGGTGTTCAATATTTTCTTTTTTTTCACCGTTTACGTAAGGCTGGCTGAGAATGAAACCGTATCCTAATAAAACATTGTTATTGTTCTCTGTAAGATCATACCCGATTCCTGTACGGATCAGTAACTGTTCCAGGTCTCCAACGGCGTCGAAATTACGGTACTGAATTTCATTGTGCCAGTTCAGTTTCTTGCTGATCTTATTATTTCCAAAATACATATACCATGCTCCAAGATCATTTTTTTGAGCAAATGTCAAAATGGATCCCAAACCTAATACAGTGAATGCCAACTTCGTAAAAACCTTTCTCATGTTTGTCAATTACTATTATCTATCGTTTTTAACAAAATTAATATTTTAAATCAATAATAGCAAACAATATTTTATAAGTTAATGGAAAGAAGTACGGATGCAATGGTCTGCATCCGTTTTTTTGTAAAAGATTATCCTGGAACCTGTTCGGTCAGAACATCACTTTCATTCTGGTCAAAATAAGTACAGGTCATCGCCTGTAGATCCATCGTCCAACCTTTGATTCCGTTTTCGGCACAGTCTTTACAGAAAGTCATATAATCTGTTCCTCCCTGTTGATGAAGTTTCAGTCTTATTTTAAAATTTTCAAGATTTAAAGTATCCGAAACAGCAAGAGGCTCATACTTTTTTCCTGTATGAACAGATTGATTTTCGTGATTGAAGTATTCTGTGTTTCCATCCTGAACGTACGCCTTATAGTGAGAAACCCCTAACGTTTTTATATTCTGAATATATTTAGGAAAATCGGCTCCGCTTTTTACTTTCTGGTGCTCTGCTTTGATGTTTTCAATTGTAAATTTCATTCTTTTGTATTTTCTGTTTTAACTATAGATTATTGTTTTTTCATAAACAATCCATTGTGTCTGTTTATCAAAATAAAAGCTAATTTAATCAGAAAATATAAATTTCAATTAATTTTTAATGAAAACAACTGTATGACTATTTATTCGAACCTATCTTTTAAATAATTCATATCTGCAATTTTACTTTCTATGGCATATACCACTAAGCCTGCAGTATTTTTGGCTCCTGTTTTAAGCAGAAGGCTGTTTCGATGACCTTCAACGGTTCTGGAGCTTATAAAAAGCTGATCCGCAATCTCAGAAGTGTTGTACTGTTTGCAGATGAGTTCCAATACCTCTTTTTCTCTTTTGGAAATATGATTGGCATCAAAAATACTGGAAACCTTTTTCTTAGGTTCTGTAAGGTTTTGATGTAAGGCTTCCATTACCTCGTTATTATAAAAGAAACCTTTGCTGTGTACTTCCCGGATTGCCGTGAGCAATTCTGCAGGGCTTGAGTTTTTTTTAAGAAAGGAGCAGGCCCCGGACTGTATCATATTGACAATAAATGCTTTCGTGTTATAGCTCGTTAAGGCAATAATTTTAATCTGGGGATATTTGATGTGGATCTGTTTGGTAGCTTCTACTCCGTTAATTTCCGGCATATTGAGGTCCATCAGGATTATATCAGGCAGTTTTTCCAGGGTTACAAGCTCATCCAGCAGCTCTTTGCCGTTGCTGAAATCACTTACCAGTTCAATATCTTTTTCTCTCTGTATCAACAATGAAATTCCCTGACGAAAGAGTGCTTCATCGTCTACAATTATGACACGAATTATATCCTTTTCCATTTTATAATGATTTAAAATGTAAATTCTACAGTGATTCCTTTATTGTTTTCACTTTCAATTTTCAGTGTTCCATTGATCAGTTCTACCCGGCTCCTGATATTTCTTAAGCCTAATCCTTCTTTCAAAGTATTTTCATTCAGATCAAATCCTTTCCCATCATCTTTATAGATACAGGTATTTTTTCCGTCTTTTCCCAAAAATTCTATATCAATATGTGTACTTTCTCCGTGTTTTATGGAATTGTTAATGAGCTCCTGAAGTATTCTAAAGATATGTAAATTTTTTTCTTCTTCTGCTTTTGCAAAGTATAAACTGTTGGAATAAGTAACCTGCAGAGTTTTGGACAGGTTAATTTCTGAGCACAATGCATCTATTGCAGCATGGAGTCCAAATTTTTCTAAAATCGGAGGAAGGAGATCATGCGAGATCTGTCTGGCACTTTCTGCTGTTTTGTTGACCAGATGTATAATTTTATTTTTCAGATCGTTGTATTCTTCTCTTGTCAGATTATCAAAATCCAGGAGATGGATATTTAAAGAAACCACACTGAGTTTTGAGCTGATATCGTCATGCAGATCCTGAGCAATGCGCAACCTTTCTTTTTCCTGAGCACTGATGATAGCATGGGTAAGATCTTTCTCATATCTCACCTCCAGTTCTTTTTTCTGAATAAGGTTTCTTGTTATCTTCTTATTCGAAAAATAATAAAATATGATCAGGGTGACGGCCAGTAAGGTAAATGCCAGAAAGGTATAAACGATAGTGGAAATAATTGTATTCTCATTCATTTTGTAAAATCATAACAGTAATTACACATTTTTTTTGCGGGAAGACAGATAATCTATCAGAATAAAAATCTGATACACAATAAACATAACAACATTGAAAACCCAGATCTCTTTATGCAGTTTTCTATTCATCACCGTATAGAGGTTTCCGGACAAAAATATTACAGTACTGCTTATCAGATAAAGTAAAAGTCCCAGGCTTATATAATTGTATTTCTTTTGGGTATCCAGTATATTATATAAATGAAATAATGCCAGAATTATGATTGAATAAGATGTGACAAAAATTTCAAAAAGATTAAAAACATAATACTTTTCGGGGTATATGATATACTGTATAACAAGAACTACGGGAATGATAATTAAAAGTGTACGTGCTGTTTTTTTCTGGTATTTTTCCGTTACAATTTCATGAAAGAATAATCCCAGTAACAAAAACTGGCCTATCAGATAATAATGTGAAAAAAACAGATTATTAATCTTCTGTGAATTCAATACATAGAAAACAATTTCACATAGTAATATCCAGGCCAAATAGCTGATGAAGTATGTATAGGCTTTTCCTCCTCCGGAAAAGCCTATACAGTATACTGCCAGATTAATCAGCAGAATGCCTTTTCCTATTAACGACAATATTTCAATCCAGTGATCCAATGATCTCCAGTTTTCAGATTACAGGTTCCACCATTTTGCAGCAGAACATACGCTTGGACAAGGTGTGGTCATATCATAGACATAATCTCCATTGTCATAGTTTACAATATCATTGTTATCTGCATCTACTCCTACCAGAAGAAATTTAAATTCGCCTTCATCGGTAATGGCATTATAACCCCGATATCTCGCAAATCCTTTGTCGTCAATAAAAATATCATGAACATCCTTTGCCGGAATAAGATGAGCCCGGATAGATGTTCCATCGATAATTTTTGTATTCTGCCAATTGCTGATCCATTTTTTAGCATCATCTAATGAGACTGCATGTTTAGGTAATTCCATAGTTTTTCTCGTTTTAAATTATATAATAGGTTTAGAATAAGTTACTTCAGCTACACATTACAAGTTATGAAAAAAAACTAACCATACTGTGAAATACATTCATTTTAATTAACATAATATTCTTTTTTCAAAATTATAATAATAAAAACCAACGAAATTGCGTATTTCTACCTGTTTTTCAATTCGGTTTTTAATACGTTGTTGTCACTTTGTATTTCTCGGTTACTTTGTGGTATCCTTTACAGAAAAAAACTCATGAGCACATCAACAGTACGGGAAGCTTATGATCTTCTTTAAACATTAAAAAATCTGTATCATGAAAAAAATTATCTTTTTTGGAATCTTTGCTTTCTTAAGCAATATTACAATGACCAGTGCACAGACAACTACTGTGACTTTTGAAACTTCATCTGGCGGCAGCACAAGCTTTACCAGCAACGGATATACTTTCAATATCGTATCACAGGCCGGAACTTTCAGAATTCAGGGCAATTATCCAAACACCGGCTGGAACGGAACAGCTAATGATAATGTCTATATCGACAATACAGGAACAACCAATATCAGCTCTCCCTCTTTCAGTGTTAAAAGCAATTCTGCATTCACGGTGTCAAAGTTTTGGGTATTTTTAAGCAATACTGCTTTAAACCAGTCTACCTCATCAGGAACACTTATTATTACGGGAAAATTAGGGGGAGTTACAAAGTTCACCACCACAAAAACATCCGGATTTAATACTACATTTAATGCAACTACGGGAACGACAGGCATCAACAACGGATTTACCCTGATTGATCTTTCCACCCTAAATAATCAGAATAACAGTAATACTACCATTGATGAAATCCAGCTGCAATCCACCGGAGGATATGTCTATATGTGCCTTGATGCATTTACATGGACAAAAATTTCCACACTGGGAACTTCAGAAAATTCACTCAAAGGCAAAGAGAATATTTATCCGAATCCAACTACCGGTATCTTCTATATGGATGACCTAAGGAAAAACGAAAAAGTTTCATTATACGACCAATCTGGAAAACTGATGAAATCTGCAGCAGCTGAAAAAGATAAAAATCAGTTTGATATAAGTGAACTCCCTGAAGGAATTTACCTCATCACAACAGAATCAGGAAGCTACAAAATTATTAAAAAGAAATAAAGCAATTCCTCATAAAATACTTACAGTCAATCATTAAAAAAACCGACAGCTATCTGTCGGTTTTTGAATATTTTGAACTCCAATATGAATCTTATGGGTGCTGCTGCATTTTAGCGGGATCGTCATAATTTACCATCCAGTTGATTCCGAATTTATCGCTGAACATTCCGAAATAAGCTCCCCAGAAGGTATCAGCCATTGGCATTGTTACCTGTCCGCCTGCAGAAAGACCACTGAATAATTTGTCTGCCTCTTCTTTAGATTCTGCGTTCACAGAAATAGAGAAGTTGTTTCCTGCCTTGAAGTTGGAAGACCACTCTCCTCCTGTATCGCTTCCCATCAAAATCGTTTCTTTAGAGATCGGAAGAGAGACGTGCATGATTTTGTTTTTATCTTCTTCAGGTGTTTCTTTTCCTTCCATTGGCGGCATCTCTCCAAATGTTCCGATGTAAGGATATTCTCCCCCGAAAACAGATTTATAAAAATCGAATGCTTCTCTGCAGTTTCCGTTGAATGTCAGGTAAACGTTTACTGTTGCCATAATTGTTTTGTTTTTTTGAGTTGAGTTTGTTTTATTGAGGTTTTTCAGATAAGGTTTTTAATCTTGAAAGCCCTTTCTGATAATCTTTTCCAACAGCATCCTCCATATTCATAAACAGCTTCATCAAGGTAAACGGATAAGGAATCTCAGAAGTAAATCCCCATGTTGCCTTGCTACCGTTTCCTTCCGGAACTACTGTTACGTAAGCATTTGCTTCACTTTCATAAGGGGTAAGAAATTTGATTGCCGTATCTATTCTTTTACCAGCTTCATCTACTTTTTCCAATTCCTGGCAGCCTTTTCCTGCCTGTTTATTTTTACTGTCCCAGCAAACTTTTTCTCCGTGCTGCCCGGTTGTTCCCGTCCACTCTTTTTTCATACCCGGATCAAGATCATTCCATGGACTCCATTGATCCATTGCTTTAAGGGTATTGGTATTCTGCCATACTTTTTCCACAGGTGCATTAATCGAAATCGATTTTTCATATTGACAGTCACCAGGAATAAAAGCAGCCCAAATCAGCAAAATGATTAGTAATGTGGCTAATAGTAAAAAAATACGTTTAAATGTTCTCATCATCAATGTGTTTTTAATTATTATCTGTGTTGATCTATAAGAATCATATTTCCATCCGGATCTTTCAGATAGATATGTTCCGGCCCGGAGGTGGTTTCATCGGCTTCTCTACCGATTTCTACTCCGTTTTCTTTTAATCTTTTCTGAATTTCACGCACATCATCAAAAGATTCCAGATTCTGTGCATTTTCGTCCCATCCCGGATTGAAGGTAAGCATATTTCCATCAAACATTGCCTGAAAAAGGCCTATCAGTGTAGAACCGTTTTTCATGATCAGATAGTTTTGTGCTTCTGTTCCTGCCATAGTTGTAAACCCAAGCTTCTCGTAAAAGTCTTTTGATTTCTGAAGATCTTTTACGCTTAAGCTAATTGAAAATGCGCCTAGTTTCATAATGTTTGTAAGTTTTTAAAGTAAGCCCCCGAGGTCTGGGGTATTGTTAAGTCGAAGATAATGAGGTTGTTTTACTGATTTTTAAGATGGGTCTTAAATTCAATGGTTCCGTCATAACTTTTCCAATCGCCTGTAAGTTCAATGTGCTGCTCTTCAATTTTCTCTGTTTTTCTATTCCATTTGAAATTGTAAACAAACTTCCCTTTGAAAAGTCCGGAATGTTTTCCTTTATTCTCTTCTGCCAGCTCATATTCTCCGTATACTGTTCCCTGTTTTTTGGAATCTTTATATTTTGAAATGGTAATTTTCCCTTCAAATTTTGCATAACTGGTATCCACAAGAGAATATCCTGAAACGAAATATTCCTGATCATTCTTTTTATTCTGTTCAGAAATATTGATCTTCAGTTTCAGTTCCTGGCCTTTATTTCCAATGGTTCCTATATAAGGTTTACTATTGTTCAGCCATGTATTTGAGATATCCGGCATCTGTCCTAATACAAAATTAGCCGTCAGAATGAGGAGTAATAAAATTTTTTCATAGTGTGTGTGTGTGTTTTAAACGCCAAATTGTGCAAGATGGTGATTCAGATGTTTGGCAAACATATTATTCCACTCCTGGGAATTCAGTTTTCCGAAAGAAAAAGATTCTTTACCATCGAAAGCGTCCGCTCCTAGCTGCTGCGTTTTTTGAATGAACCCTATCAGCCTTGTTTTTTCTTCGTGAAAATTCTTTCTGGTGGTAATCAAAAACTGTGGAGCGGTAGGAGAATCTCTTGGATATGCTTTTTCTCCCACTACTTTAGGTTTTACAAAAGTTTTTAGTATAAATTTTGCAATGGCTCCCGGTTTTTTGTGTTTTTCCGGTTCATAGATCATTTCATAGGTAATACAGCAGTGTGCCAGCATTTGGTCTACTGTCATTTTCCCCCACAAACCGTGAGTATCTTCTACCAATTTGTTGATCCTATCTATATAGTTTTGAGCATCTTTTGCATCAAATACATTTTCCATATAATTTCTATTTTACTATGGACAAATATATCAGTTTTTTTGTTTGATTTTATTGTTGAATGAAAAAATTGAGGGGTGCTTGTTATGAGATACTAGTTACGGGGTACGGGATTCGAGTTCGAAAGTTTTTCGGCTATTTTTCGATTATTTTTTACATATTTTTCCCTGCTCTTTAATTTGTCGGGTATAGATACTGATCATCTGCCAGCCTATATACTACAAAAGTAACCAGCAAACCAGCATCATATCAACCTCTAACTTAAAAACCAGCAACAAATTAACCAAAAACTACTCTATCTCTTCCCGAGAAGTATCCTCAGTTGTAATTTCCTGGGGTGCAGATTTTTTGAAAATAAACCATAGTTTGATCTTTAAAGCAATCCAGCCTATGATCGCATATATTACTAAAAGGATGCTTAAGTGTTTCAGATATGGGAAAGTAAGCTCTACCGAACCTTTTTGAATCAATAAGATCTTGAAAGCCTGTAAAAAGGGAGTCAACGGAATAATATTCGCGATAAACTGTACAAAAGCAGGCATTGCATTTAAAGGCCATGTAAAACCACTGATAATGAAAGCCGGCGAAGCAATGACCATCAGGATTTGTGTCGCCTTCAAAGCATCCGGAATCAGAATACTGATGAATACTCCCAAAAATGAAGCTGATCCCACAAATACCACTGTGAGGAGAATAAAATTGAGTATTCCTTCCGGCATCGGAACATGGAAAATCATGTGCATAAAGTAATAAATACCTACAATAAGAACAGAAAACACCCAGATCGGAATGACTTTAATCAACATGGTCGGGAAGGCCCATTTTTTCATTTTCAAATATTCTTTCACAAAAGATCCTCTTTCGAATTCTGCAGCAAAACTCACTGCCATTGCTAATAAAATAACCTGCTGTAACACTACTGCCAGCATTGCAGGCCACATAAAGATCAGATAGTTTCCGGTTGTATTGAAAAGGGTTATATAATTGGCTTTGAAAGGTTCATATTGTGTTGCAGCTTTTACAGCGGGCATTCCTGCTTTCTGAAGAGCTTTGATGGAAGCTCCCGCAGAAAATGTTCCTATGGTCAACTGAAGTGCTTTGGAAGCAAAATTGGCCGTTAAAACATTTCCTGTATTGATATACACATTCAGTTCGGGATATTTTTTCTGCAGCATATCTCCTTCAAATCTTGAGGGAATAATAACGACAGCAGCTGCCTCATGCCTGATCACCTCATCTTTGATGCTTAAGGGCTCCTGCAGATATCTGATAATTTTGATGCTTTTGTTATCATCCAACATTTCCGTCAGTTGGTTGGATAACGGTGTATTGTCTCTATCAACAACCAAAACAGGTGTATTTTCAACTTTTCCGCTTTTGTAGACAAACCCAAGCAAGGTGGCATAGAAAACCGGTGCCAAAAAGAACACCGTCCTTAAGGTAGAATTGCCGATAAAAAGTTTGAACTCTCGTTTTAAAAGACGGAAAAATTCTTTCATCTGTATATTTTTATAAGTGGAGAACGAAATGAAATTTTATAGAAGCTTCATCTGTTCTTTTCAATTTATTTCAGGATTACATTGGCATTGACTAAAATATTTTTAGCCTTATTCATGTCTTTGGGTTTTACTTTGATCTCGTAGATAGCGTCTTGTAACTGATAGTCCGGGTAAGCCGTAGTGATATCTGCATACTTTGTCAACTGCTTAATGTATACGATATTTCCTGTCAGGTTTTCTTTGTTATAGACTACCTGCATGGTAACCTCCTGCCCTTTTTTGTACTTTGAAATAGCACTTTCAGGAATGGTAAATCTGAAATACGTACTCTCCGGAATATATCCGTTGAACAGAGCAAAACCAGCAGTTGCCAATTCACCCGTATTTAAGCTGATGGTCTCAATTTCCATATCATTGGTGGCAATGATATATCGTTCGGAATAGGCTACATTTGCTTCCTGTAAAGCGCCTTTAGCCTGTGATGCCTGTCCGGCCGCCATTTCTACTTTTTCGAAACGGGTTCCTCTTTTCACATCATCCAATTCTGCCACTACAGCATCATATTGTGCCTTTGCTCCCTGTAATTTTGCATAGATTTCGTCATGGGCCTGTGGAGACATTAAACTATCGCGGAACATATTATTGGCTCTTCTGTATGATTTCTGAGCAAATTCATATTGTTCCTTCAATCCTTTATATTTGGCCTGAAGCTGTCGCATCTGATCGGCTGTCGCTCCGTTTTTTGCCATTTGCTCCTGAGCCGTAGCCGCACTTACTGCTCCTTGCGCCTGTGCAATTTTTGCAGAAACTTCCGGTACATCAAGCTGAGCCAGGGTATCTCCTTTTTTCACAGTCTGACCTTCAGAAACATATATTTTCAGAATCCTTCCGGTAACTTTAGGGGCAAAAGAGATCACATCCTTTTTGGTTTTTCCTTCCGGATCTTTGATTTTCTCGTTTTTTTTGTCACAGCTCCCCAATAAAAACAGAGCAGCGAAGAGTATAGATATATTTTTATGCATCATTTAAATTTTTAAGGGATTAAATAAAATTTGGTGATATCCAGTTCCTGGGTAGATCTCATCAGTTCTATTCCCGCTCTTCTCTGGTTGAAAATGGCATTCTGATATTCGAGTTCCGCAACTTCAAGATCATTTTCGGCATCAATAAGCTGTGAAGATTTGCTCATTCCGTATCTGAATTCTTTTTCTGCCTGTACGAGTGCATTTTTAGCCAGCTCTTTTTCTTTGGCTTTCAGGGTAATCTGCGCAGAAGCGATATCATAATTGGTTTGATTATTGGCAAGATTCAATGTCAGCTTTTTCAAAGCATCTTCTTTCTGATTTTGCAATACTTCTTTTCCGACTTTGGCAGTTTCTTCAGCATGTTTTCCTTCTTTACCATCAAAGATTTCCCATTTAAAACCAACCCCTGCAGTAATCAATGGAAATACATTGATATTATTGGGTCTCCAATCCAGCTTTTTCCCTTCATATCCAAGAATTGGCACAGCAGGGATTACATTTTCCGAAGATTTTATTCTGTTCCCGTACAGTCCGATATAATAGGCGGAAGCCATCAGCTGTACTTTAGGAATCATCCACGTTCTTTCTGCTTTTATTTTATAGTCTGCCGCACTGATTCCATGTTCCAAAGCTCTGATTTCAGCTCTCTGCTCAATTCCTTTTTCTGCAGCCAGCAATTCTACAGGAGATAAGACAGGATCTATCATTCTGAGCCTTTCTCTTTGAATCCCTGTCAAAATATAAAGCTGGGTAAGAAGAAGTTCTTTTTTCCCTTCATATTCTACCATTTTTGCATCCAGAGTAGCCTGGGCGAGTTCAATTTTTTTATGGTCATAAGGCGTTATCAAACCATAGCCAAGCGCTTTATCAGCTGTTTTTCGGTTGATATCCAATCTTTTTTTACTTTCATCCAGAACCTTTTTAGACTGATGAATCAATGCTAACTGATCATAGGCTTTGGAAATGGTGGCAATCACCTCATCTTTTGTTTTTTCCAGAAGGATATCTTCAGACTTTTTCTTTTCTTCCACCGCTTTTTTCATGTACTTCACCTTTCCTCCTGAATACAGCAGCATTTTGGCATCTGCCTTGGCAATACCTGAAAATCCGGATACATTGAAATTATTGTTGAAAGTCCCTTCGGGAATATTGATAAAGGGAGCGAGATTGAATTCCGGGGACGTCAGTCTTGCTGTTCCGTTGAGATAACCGGCCTGACCGCTCAATTCAAGGGTTGGAAGAAAGATATCCTTCAGTTTGTGCTCGTCAAGATCGGTAAGCTTATTTTGGGTAATCTGCATTTTAAGGTTCGAGTCCCGAACCATAGCACTATCCAGAAGTTCTTTAAAATCCGGCGCAGACTGTGCCCAGCCAAAAGCGGGGAAAGCAAAAAAACTAAACGTAAAAATCAATAAATTGTTTTTCATGGTTTATGTTTATAACAAATATAATGCAAAAAAAGATAAAATACTTAAAGATAATTCAACAAGGTAGTGAATTTAAAGTAAGTTTAAAATATGTTTAAGTTTAAAACCTTATAAAATAAAGTTTTGTCGGAGTCGTTTAAATGTTAATTAAATACTAGAAAACCTGAAAAAAATTTTAACTCTACTTTTTCTGCATTATTTTTACGACACTTTTTTCAGGAAACAAAGGAAGAAAAGAACATTCTCTGGAAAAAATCATTCTGAATTTGGAATTTGGATTCCTTCGGAATGACAAACTGGATGGATAGGTTTGTATAATAAATTTCTTAATCTATAAAATCTGTGAAAAACAATATTTAATAGGAACGGGCTTTAGCCCGTTTAATAAAAAACAAAACTTCAATAGCTTTGAATTCGTTCGCAAGGGCGTTTCACTTAGAGCAAAGACATGACGAATTATTTTACCCTGAAAAAAACGAAAACTCCCCACATCGCTGTGAGGAGTTTTCTGTATCATTATAATAAGCTGATTTATTTTTGAACTGCTTTTTTCATGGCAGCATCAGGGCGTAAAATTCTGTAACGAACTTCAATGTCTTTCGGTACGTAGAATACCAATGGAAGTTTACTGTTATACCTTACAATTTCAGGTTTTAAAGTCACAAACTTTTTAGTCTGTTTTTTATCCAGGCAGCCCATCAGTGTTCCTGCCGTTTCCCCTTTAGATTCTACTTCATAATAGTTGTATCCCCATCCCTGAAGGTCCTGAGTTTTCATTTCTCCCATTAAGAAATAGTTATTACAGTCTAACATCTTTTCAGCACCTACAAAAAGCTCAACTTTTAAATCGTTTTCATTTTTTGCTACGGGAAGCTGAATATATACTTGCTTATATCCTTCTTTTGCTTTTGGGAACATTTCAATCTGTAGTTTTTCAAACTTTTCTGCTTTCTTTTGTGCGAAAGCATTTACTCCAGCCATTAATACTAATCCTGTGATTAAAGTTTTAGAAAATTTCATCTTTTAATAATTTTTTTAATTGCTACTATCTTAATTCCAAAAACCATTCCAAATTAAACAATTGTTTGGTTTTCGATTTAATTCTATTTTTATTAAAAATCTAGAAATAAAAAACTGTAGTAAAAAAAATTACTACAGTCTTCTATGTTCATCAGTTACTCTGAAATTGTTACATTACTTCCTTTTGTATGGGCATTCATCTGCGGTGCGTAATAATTCTGCATCGTTGTAATTCCGTTGGAGAATTTTCCGGATGCATTGGCTACTACATCATATTCAAATACATATTTTCCTTTCGGCATATACTGAATATAGAAATTGGTAGAAGCATCTTTGGTCGACTGATAGTAGCCCAGATTATTTTTCCATTGATATCCGGATAATACATCTACAGGCTCAAATCCTGCTGCACGCATATCTTTAATATGAATAAACTCCATCGCTCTGTCTGTATTCAGAATCATCCTTACAGTTACCTTATCACCTACTTTCAACGGGGTTTCAGAAGAAATTTTCTGAAGCTCTTCTCCGTTTACCGTTTTCACTTTTTTATAAAGCTCTTTCGTTACAGAAATATAATTTTCAGAAGATTTAATTTTATCAAGATCCTCATAATACTGCCAGAACAATCCTCCCTGCACAATTCCGGGACCAGGTTTTGTAACCGTTACGGTGGCTAAATTTTTATCTATAGCTTCCGGTTTCACGGTTGATTTTACATAACCAGTTGCCTGTGTCTGAGGAGCCAGTTCTTTTCCACCCCAAACAATCGTTGCTTTATCACTTTCTGTACCCGTCCATGATTTTCCTGAATTCAAAATGGTAAAGATCACCTCAGCTGTTCCTCTTGAGCTTCCCCATGAGTTGACTTCTTTTTGGGTTACCAGCCAGATCTTCATATCTTCAATAAAAGATTGATCATTAGCTTTCAATTTGTTGAAAGCTTCCAGTGCTCCGGCATGGTTGACCACTTTGGAACCAAACCATCCCCAATCATTCAGGTTTTGTTTCCAGTAGACTCCTTGTGTTTTGGTATCTGTGGAAGTTTCTTTAAGGTAAGTCATTAACTTATCCGATACCTCTTTCAGAACATAATCGTTCATCAATAATGCCGCACGGTGAAGTCCGAAGAATGTAAAATCTGTGATCTTAGCTGTCTTGGCTTTTTGCTTTACCAGCGTTTTCAGGGTAGCTCCTTTTCCTTTTAAAGGATATTGCTGCTCCCAATAGTTTCTGGTATCAAGATAATCGATCGCCCAGTTGTTCCAGACATTGTCTTTTTTCACATCATAATATTTGGCCACTTCATTGTCTACATACTGAATCAATTTTGCTACCAGAACTTTCTGATCAGCACTTTGATAGTCTTTCACATTATCTTTTAACCATGAATTGATTTTTCCTAAGTTTTTAAGGATATACAATGACGTTCCGTAAGAACTTGGGTAGCCGGGATACCATGAGAATCCACCGTCAGGATTTTGTAGTTTTTTGAAATCATCCCAATCCTGATTAATGGAGTTTTTCATCGTGTTAACATCAAACAGCAATGCCAGCTTTTGCATCTGCTCGCCTTCATTTTTGCTTTCCAATACCCAAGGAGTTTCTTCAAGTAATAACTGTTTCAACTCCTGATTTTTTTCAAGATTTGACTGTAATAATCCTTTGTTCTGATATTCTTCAAAAACTGTTTTCATTTTCGGATTGGCTTTGAAAATTTCCGAAGCCAAAACATCTGCAAACCATTTATTAAAGATCACATCTGCAGAATTATTCTGATCATTTTTCAGACCTGGAAGCGCAAACATGATCTCCCAGATCGGATTGGTTGTCAGTTCCAACGTATTGGAAACATTGGAAGCCGTTGTAGATGTATTATTTTTAAGATTATCTAATACAAATGTTTTGGTTTCGCCTTCTTTCACAAAAACCGGAACAGCATCCGTCACAAGCATTCTGTTAGGCAATACAGCAATGGCCTGCTGTTCTCCGTCAGAATAAGCTCCTGCTTTGGCCACCACTTTGAAGATAATTGAGGAAACATTGTCCGGAACTTTCAATTTCCATGTTAATGCACTGCTTCCGTTTTCATTCAGACTAAAGTTTTGTACTCCTGAAGTGATTCCGAATTTCGAAGAAATATTTTCATTGGTAAAGGCATCCAGAATCTGTAATTCGGCAGAACCATTCAGTTTTTTATCGGTAAGATTTGAAAGTTTCGACTGTAGATTCAGTTCATCACCTTCTCTTAAAAATCTTGGATAGTTTGGCGTTACTGAGAATTCTTTCTGCGTTACCACTTCTTTTTCCAACGTAGCTGCTCTTGCATCTTTTGTATGGGCAAGGAACATCAGTTTCCATTTTGTCAGTGCTTCCGGAGAGGTGAACTCGAAGTTGACATTTCCTTCTGAATCGGTTTTCAAATCCGGATAGAAGAAGGCGGTTTCGTTCAGGTTCTGACGGACAGCTACTTTATCCAAAGCTTTTTCTGCATCATCATGGTCTAAAACACCATCTGCATTAGATCCCATTGCTTCTTCTTTCGCTATGGGAGAAGCCGGTAAAGCCATCTGAGCATTCATTTTTCTATAACTGGTAACTTCTCTGGCTAACACATTCTTAGGTTTAGGACAACCGGAATATTCAAACATTCCTGGAACAGTAGGACAAGCATCTTTGTTATCGCTGACACCGTCACCATCAGTATCATTTCCTACCCCCCATTTTCCATCCAACCAATTGAACTGCGGAACTACTATTAATCTGTCCTGGAAATATCTCAATCTCTTTTGATAGCTTTGCTGTTCCAGATAATTTCTGATTCCATAAGAAGTTACTATTACAAATGGAGTATATAATTTTCTCCAGCTGTATGTGTTTGCTGCAAACTGATCCAGAGACATGTCATACATATTGGCCAATACTTCAGCATTCATCTTTTCTTTATCATTTCCGGTTACTTTTACCGTCCATTTTTCTTTAACGTTAGGTTCAAGCTTATCTCTGAAGGTTACGGTTTCAATTTTTAAAGGTTTTTCTGTGTCTTTTATTTTTAAGGAAACAGATTCTGTATTCACATCATTAAATGCTACCAGCTGAAACTGAAGGTTCAGATCTGAAACACTTTTATCTTTAGGAATCTCAGCCGTGTATTCTAATATTCCCTTTTTCATCTGATGAACTTCAGAAACGGTTTTTCCGGATCCGTCCTGTACAAAAACATTGATTAAAGCATCAGGAACAGCTGAGTAAACATACACTTTTGCTTTTTCTCCTCTTGATAATTCTTCTTTGGGAGCGATAACTGTAAGGAATGTTTTCTGAGTGGGTTTTAAAGCGGTTTTATCCCAAACACTGAAATACTGTGAAGTTTTGATCGTATCTTTTCCTTCAATATTGAAAAGTTCAAGTTCATAATCCCCTGCTTCCAGTTTTCCTAAATCAAGACTGGCTGCTGCCTGAGAATTATCAGCGGATGGCTGCTGCTGTTTTTCAATCAATACTTTTTCGGTTTTCCAGTTTTTGATCTCATCATTTTTATCAAAAAGATCATGTGGAAATTTGCTGATAAATTCTTCTTTTGAATATTTCGGAAGATTCTGAAGATCAGATTTAAAATTATCTCTGAAGATCCTGTCCGGAGCAGTCAGCTTCGATAACTTAACCTGATAAGGTTTCTTTAGATTCTGATCGTTATAATTTTTGGTTTCCACCTTTACTTTTACATTTTCGTCTGTAAAAGTATTGCTGATATTTTCTGCCTGAATGTAATGAGAAACCGAAGCTACTTTTAATTGAGTATTGGCAGTCTGCGTTTCCCCGTTGATGTCTGTAACAGAAGCATTGATGGCATAATTATCAATCTGTATTCCTTCCAGCTTTTCATCTTTTTTAAGTTCCAAACGAATCGTAAACTCTCCTTTTTCATTGGTTTTTGCTTCGCCCAGAATCGAGTTTTCATTATCATCATTCTGCGGATACCAGCTGAAATATCTCCATCGGATATTCTGTTTTTTGATTTCATAGTTTACGGTTGTATTACTCAGCGGAACACCGGAAAACATAACAGCTTTTCCTTTCAGTTCTATCGTCTGGCCATATTTGTACTCGTCTTTAACGGGATCAAAGGTCATTTCAAATTTTGGTCTTTTATACTCTTCTACCCTGAAATTTTATATCCAGCACTTTCCCCTTCTATTCTCAGGTAAAAATTACCATTCAGTTTTCCTTTTGGAAGCATGAAACTTCCGTGATAAGAACCGAATTCATTAGTGGTAAAATCTTGTGAAGAAACTTCTTCACTATTGGTATTTAATAAAGTGATTTTTTGTTTTAGTCCTGAAAGAACTGCTTCAACTTCCTTATTCATTCTGGTATTCACTACCTTAAAATAAACAGTCTGTCCGGGACGGTAGATTCCTCTGTCGATAAAAATCTGAGCCGTTGAACGCGTTTGTTTATTTGGATTATAATCATCGGCATATCCTCTGTTTCCGTACACCTGCATGATCTGGAAATCATTAGTTTTAGGTTGTTGAATCAGGAATGTTCTGTAATATTCTTTGCTGTCTGTAGCAGGAAGCTTAAATACTCCGTTGGCATTGGTTGTTCCCTCAATTTTAGTTAGAGTCTTATTGGAAACAAATTCATAAAACCGAAGCCCTTCATTAGCCAAAGGCTTACCGTTCTCACTATTCACCAATTTCAACTCGTCGGAAAGAGGGCTTCTATCCGTTTTGGATTGATAAATAATCTTGTTTCCGGAAACCAGAAAATATAAATTATGTCTGGAGTCTGTATCTTTCATATCTGCTCCTGCAACTGTAAATTCTGCGACATACACTCCTGAAGGAAGGGGTTTCACTTCCAAAGAAGTTTTATGATTCTGATAATCTTTAGGATCCGGAAGCTGTAATGTTTCTTTTCGTACCAGATTCTTTTTCAGATCTCCGAAAGTATTGGAATAAGAATTCTGAATGTATTGAAGGAGTGATGTAAAATCATCCTTTACTTCATAAATATTCAGGGTAAATTCTGATACATTCTTATACTGCGCAACAAAATGAACCGGCAGATTATTCTGGGGCTGGGATTCATATTTTAAAGTCAGATACGGATTGACAATCTGTGCTTCTTTGCTTTTGATATTCTCCAGAAAAAGAGATTTCGGGTATTCACTTTTAGCTTGTGCCGCTAATGCAAGAGCTTCTTTAGGTTTCTTCTGATTAGTGAGTTCATCCATGACATCTCCCATAATCAACACTTTATAATCTCCCTCTATATTAGATTTCAAAAGATTCTGAAGCTGCTGAAGTTTATCCTTGCAATGATTGAAATTACAGTTTTCCGTTATCTTTTCTTTCATGAAATACAACTTTGGATTTCCCGTATTCTGCTCGATCAGTTCATCATACATTGCATTGATTGCTGTACGGTTGGCTGTCAACTCATTTTTGGTAAAAATGTTGTTTTCAGATAGAAACGTTATTTTTTTAACGGCATACCAATCCGCCAATGTCGGAAAATAGGCAAAGTCTCCTGTCTCTGAAAAGATATTCTTATACTTTTCCAACGAGATCTTTCTCATTTCAGGTTTTTCCTGATCAAGCTCCTGAAAATTTTTAGTCAGGTAATTTTTAAAATCAAGTTTACTCCAGGTTTCAATCTGCGAAACATCCTGAGAGTTGATATTGGTTCTTCCGTTTATTTTCCATGAGTTCTGGTTGTAATAATCCATAAAAAAGCCATTCAGCAGAACTTTGTACACCAGTTTACCTTCTCCGTTTATTTTTCCTTCTGCCTCTTTAAGTCTTTTAAAAAACTGAGAAGCAGCATCATTCTGATCATCGTCAACGGTTTGGTTTACAATACTGAATTCCGCTTTCAGAGAACGGATCAGCTCGAAGGCATTATTTTCTTTCATGGCTTGTTTTTGTATGTCTAAAATAATGGGAAGATTAGATTTATAAGCTCCTTTCACACTGTTATCAGCTACTTTTTTCCATTGGGTATCGTAATATTTCTGTGCGGATACCATTGAAAAGCTCAGCATTACAAGCAAAAGCAGAAAAATCTTGGAAAATCTTTTCATATATATTAATTTTGATAAATGAACATCTTAAAAATACTGAAAAAAACCGTCATAGACAGCCAGGTTTATGTCTCTCTTATGGGAACTCTTTTTGCAGTATTTTTCATGAAAGAGCAAAACACATTCCGTTTCCCTACTTTTGCACTTATTTTCATCACTTATTTCAGTGGCTATCTGTATACTAAATATCAATATACCAGGTATTTTTTCAGAATAGTGATCATCAACGCCATTGCAGGAATCATCTGTGCTTTTTTAATCATTCATAATCATAATGGAATAAGACTTCTGAAATGGTTTGTCATTGTCGTGCTGGGGTTGCTTTATAATAGCTTTTTTCTTGATGTTTATATCCGGAAAATTCCTTTATTGAAAGTATTTTATGTAGGTTTGGTTTGGGCATTGGTCAACTGCTGGCTTACCCTTCCTGAATTCAGCATACCTATTTTTCTGATCAGTTTTTTCTTTATCACCGCGCTTGTGCTTCCTTTTGATATCCGCGATATGAACAGCGATACCGTAAAAACCTTTCCTATGCTGATTGGGGTACAAAATACCAAGTACATTGCTTATGCACTTGTTTTCATCAGCAGTATCATTTCTGCTTTTTATCTTGATTCGGAATATGCGCTTGCTTTTTTTATGGCCAGCATTCTAACTTATATTCTCATCTACTTCTCTGATAATAAAAGAGATGACGCTTATTTCTCATTTGGAGTGGAAACTTGTTCGGCACTTCCTTTTTTATTTTTAGTAATAATGGAGTATTTTTGACGAATGATTATCAAGAAGCTTTCCCTCTACAATTTCAAAAACCATTCTGAGAAAAAGTTTGAATTTTCCCCGCAAATCAACTGTTTTGTGGGAAATAATGGCGTAGGAAAGACCAATATTCTGGATGCTTTGCATTATTTATCCGTAGGAAAAAGCTTTCTGGGAAATACGGACCTCAACAATATTAAACAAGAGGAAGACTTTTTTACCATTGACGCGGAAATTCAGAATGAAGACAGCGAAGATATCATCAGAATTACCCAGCCTAAGGAAGCTAAAAAGGTGATCAAGAAGAATGATAAAAGCTATGACAGGCTTGCAGATCATATCGGCTATCTTCCAAGTGTTATGATCTCGCCTTATGATTCTAATCTTATTTCGGATTCAGGAGAAAGCAGACGCAAGTTTCTGGATGCGATGATCTCTCAGACGGATTCAGAATATCTTTTTGATCTCATCCAATATCAGAAAACAATTCAGCAGCGAAATGCTTTACTGAAATATTTTGCCAAGAACAGAACCTGGGACAAAGATTCTCTGGAAATTTATGATGAGCCTATTAGCAGATTCGGGACTAAAATCTTTAAGAAAAGAAAAGAATTTGTAGAGCAGCTCAACCCTATTGTTCAGAATTTCTATCAGATTATTTCTGGTGGAAAAGAAAGCGTATCAGTAATTTATGAATCTCATTTGCTGGAAGATTCTTTTGAAAAACTTTTAAAAGAAAGCCTTGAAAGGGACCGAATGCTTACTTATACATCAAAAGGAATTCATAAGGATGATCTTCTTTTTGAAATGGATCATATATTAATCAAGAAAATCGGATCACAGGGACAGCAGAAATCGTTCCTGATCTCTTTAAAACTGGCTCAGATGAGTCTTGTAAAAGAACTCACCAAAAAGACTCCTATCCTGTTGCTTGATGATATTTTCGATAAGCTTGATGATACCAGAGTTTCTCAGTTGATTGAACTGGTTAACAAGGAAAATTTTGGACAGATTTTTATCACAGATACGCATAGAGAGCGTACGGAAAGTGTGGTAAAGAAAATAAATGAAGAAAGTATTATTTTTGAAGTTTAGTAAGAGGTTCGGGATGCGAGTTATGAGGTATTAAATGCAGGTAAATAAGTGTGGATGTAGATATGAAGTAAAAGACTAATATTCTTTATCATCAAACCGTTTTTTGTCTTAACTTAAGATCCTAAAACATGAATGATATGAGTTATAGAAATCTGGATATTTATAAAATAGCTTTCGACTTATTTTTAAAAACCCATAAAGCCTCCCTGCTTCTGCCTAAATATGAACTGTTTGAATTAGGCAGTCAGTAAAGAAGGTCTTCAGACTCAGTCATTACAAATATTGTTGAAGGCTATGGTAGATCAACTTATAGGAATGACTACATTCGCTTCCTGATTTACAGCCATGCGAGTAATGATGAAACAATCAACCATCTGGAAAAAATCATGATATTATATCCTAATTTTTCCTTAGAATTTGAGACATTAAGAAATGAATACAACACATTAGGCGGAAAAATCAACATTTATAAAAAATGGGTCATAGAAAATTGGAATAAAAATAATCTACAGCAAAAAAATAAATCCCCAAGCCAAAACCACGCAACCCAAAAACCCGAATCACGCATCCCGAAACCCGAAACCCAACTATGAAGAAGAAAAAACGTGAATATCAATCCTCTGAACTGGTAAAATCTTTTGCCAGAATTTATGGTTTTGAACACAAACTAGTTGCTTTTGACATTAAAGATTTCCTTGAAGAATATCTTGATGAAAGTCTTTTCAATGAAATCAAAAGTGTGAATATTGAAAACGAATGTATCATAATCAAAATTGATTCTCCTTTGCTGAAACATGATTTTAAAATGCGAAAAAGCTTTTATCTCAAAAAGTTTCAGGATAAATTTGGGGCAGAGAAATTTAATGATCTTCAGATATTATAGGAGTAGAATACAAATTTATTTAAATAATTCACCAACGTTAAAATTATTTTATTCTATGCAATTTTATATGTATTTTTAATGCACATTAATTAATATTTTTACCATGAAAAAATCAATTGCATCAAAAAAACTGACAAGAAAAACTTTAAAAACAATACAGGGAGGAGGCGTTGGACAGATCTGCTGTGCTGTAAGCTGCGCTAACGAAAACGAATGTGCTTATTGGACAACATTGCCGACAAAATGCCCATTACTTCCTATTTGTCTTTAATAGCTATAACAATAGAAAAATGCTACCCGAGGGTAGCATTTTTTATGATATTAATGTTCTTCTGATTTATTAGAAATGGTACTGCTCATCAAATCGTCTGCTTTCTTGTCCAGACCAGAGCTAAGCGGCAGGAAGAATTTCAGCGGATGTTTCGTAAAGTATCTGAAAATCTCTTTATAGATCTCACTTACCTGTCCGAAATTCATTTTTCTTGATCTAAATGCCAGGAACATCGATAAACTGAAACTTACCAGAAAGTTGAAGAAACCAATCAGGAATACCGTTACAAAAGACATCCAGAATGTATAGGAATCTACAGAGAAATCTTTTCCATATAACCCTAAAGCAAAGTTTCCGGCTGCAAAAGTAATGTGTCTGATATCCAGATCCAGTCCGAAAAACATTCCGACCGGAGCAGTTGCTCCAAGGAAAACCCCAAACCAGAAATTGGAAATGATTCCCGGCCAGTTTTTAGCATAATATTTTGAAAGTCCTTTCGCAAATTTCTTTCCAAAAAAGCTTCTGATGGAAAGGTTTTTGGCAATTCTCTCCGGTATCTGATAAAACACAGAATTGTTCCCGATATTTCCAGAAATAATCCCGGAAATAAAAAGATAGAATCCGGCAATGCTGGCGTGCAGAATAGCTTTTGATTTAAAAGGATCAAGGTCTTTTAACAGTTTATCAGAGCGCTCTACAGCAAGATTTTGTGAGAAAAACACATCCAATCCGTAAATAATGGCAAGCGCTACCGGAAAAGCAAGCAATACATTTCCTACAAAGGCAATGAACTGGCTTCTAAACAACTTGGATACCAAATGGGCAAATTCCGTATTATTTCTTTGGGCATTTCCTTCTTCAGATAATACTTTTGTCATCGTTGCAGCAGTCATAGCCGGCTGTTTTGTAGCAAGTGTAAAACCCATCAGATAAATCATCACAAATCCCATCGCATAGTTCATGGAATACAGAAATGCATGTGAAAAATCACTTCCCGGGATGTATCCATAAAGCATTTTCAGAACACAAAGGGCTCCTACGATAATACCACCACCACTCGCTTTGTAGAACATGGTCATATATTCCTTCCGGGTAGAAGTTATATAATGCGTGCCGGTTTCTGCAGTGTGATTGGTAATAAGGTGTGAGATCAACCTCGTGCTGTCGTTGATAAGATCTGAAATATTATTTTTGTGAGATTTATAATTCAGAATATTAAAAATCAACTGCTTGGATTTTATCTGAACATCTTCATCTGTATCAATAACCAATAACTGAACGATTTCATATATTCTTTCAGTTTGTTGGCGGATTTTTAACAGAGATTGATTAATCTTCCCGGAAATACCATATTTGGCAGAATTTTTAAAAGCAATATTCACAAACTCCTGGCATTGTTCTGCGTAGATTTTGATCTGCTTATATCTGCTGTCTTTTGAATGCAGTTGTAATTCAGGATCTTTAACCAAATCATCGGCCAATGTTTCCAGCTCATTCTGAAGGGCAAGAAACGGATTATCCAGATTTCTGTATTGAGGGGCCATTCTCACCACTTCCACTTCCATCGCCATTCCTGTTACCCTCCAGGAAAGGATGTTCATAGAGAAAATAAGTTCTTTTTTAACGTTAGGGCGGATAATAAAATCCGCAGCTCCCATCATATTTAAAAATTCATTGATCTCGTTTTCAGGAAGATTATGCAGATATTTTAAATCCTTTTTCGGCCTCATACTGACGTTATCGATCATGTACCATACCGTATTTTCGTTTTCAACGGGTGGCAGAACCTTGTTCAGTATTCTTTTTTTAAGCTCCGGAAAGAAGGCATTTTCTGAAAGAATATTCGCTTCCGTCAGTGAAAGGTTGAAAGGTCTTCCTCTAAAAATATTGTGGATATAATATTTAAAGTTCTCAGCAAAATTAGGATTGCTTCTGAAAAAATTGAGCACATCTGTAAAGTCGGCCTCTTTTATCGTCTCTAAAAACTCTGCAAAGGGTTCTAAAGAAAGAGTTTCGTTCTTAAAAGAAAAATATTTTTTAAGAACTGACTCAAAATTTGTGCTGGAATTAAAGAATTTCATTAGTACAAAGATACTATTTCAAAGTCACATTCCTCATCTGTCTCATGATCCAATTATGTTTCTTCCTTAAATAGGGTGATGGATTTTTAGGATCATACTTTTTTGGATTAGGCAATACAGCAGCAATCCAGGCTGCATCTGAGGTACTTAAGTCTTTGGATGATTTTCCAAAATAATATTGAGCAGCGGCTTCTACTCCAAATACACCTTGCCCCATTTCTATGGAATTCAGGTATCTTTCAAGGATAATATCTTTTGTCCAAACTTTTTCGATGATGAAAGTATACACCGCTTCCAGTCCTTTTCTTACCCAGCTTCTGCCCTGCCAAAGAAACACATTCTTCGCTGTTTGCTGGGAAATAGTACTTCCTCCTCTTATTTTTTTGCCTTTCTCATTATATTTCATGGCTTTTTCGATTGCTGTATAATCGAAGCCGTCGTGATCAAAGAACTTCTGATCTTCAGAAGCAATTACGGCTTTTTTCACATTATTTCCCATTTCGTCATAGGAAATATAATCCCTGTGCAGTTTTCCATATTCAAAAAGTCCTCCTATCTGGGTAAGAGTAATGGGTGGATTAAAGAATCTACCCCAGATGATAAAAACTACATTCAAAATAAGAATGATGAAGATAAGCTGTTTAATTTTTTTCCACATAACTTGATAAAAAGGAAAGGCAAAAATAAGCAAATAGTATGAGTTACTGCAATTCTTTCATGTAAGTAAGGTGATAATTAGGTAAAAGTTCAGGATGAAAGATCTTTATATAATCTTTAAGAATCAAATCTGCTCTCACCACACCGCTTTCAAAGAAATCATTCGCTTTCAGTTTTTCTTTTCCTGCAATGGTATAGATCTTTCCTTTATTGAATACATCCAGCTTTCCATAGAAAGGATTCATACCCAGCATTTCTTTTTTCGAAGTATGGCTTCCTGCATTTACCCAGTACTGAACGCCTCCTGCTTTCGCATATACTTCCTCAAAGCTCATTGTCAAAGCTTTTCATCTTTATTATCCTTCATGATATAATTCGCATTGGCATCCGAAATATAATGAGCCACAGAAGTATTTCCTCCCGGAAGATACCAAACGTCTCCATACATTTCATTAGCAAGCACCACAGGTTTTTCTTTTGCTTTTGACGCAAGCTGTTTCAGATCACTATAGTTTTTCTCCACTTCCTGATATTTAGCTTCTGCCTCTTTTCTTTCCTAAAAGCTCTCCGAAAGTTTGATATAAGCCGTTTTTTCCAAAGGTTTCTGCTCCATGTATTCATCCAGAAATATTACCTGAATGCCGTTATTCTTTAAAAGCTCATACGCATTGTCAAACTGCGATATGATTGGTAAAAATAGCATCCGGTTTCATAGCGATGATCTTTTCCACATCATATTTCTGTTCGCTCCCTACATTCTGGATTTTTCCTTCTTTAATCAGATTTTGAATTTTATCTGAAAAAATATACTCCGGACTGGAAACTCCTATGATTACATTTCTGCTCCAAGCTCTGAAATATACCCTGCCATACTTGCATTCAGCAGGATTATTTCTTGAAAGGAGTTTGATTCTGCTTAAATTATAAGTAAAATTCCCCGATTTCAACTCCAGGCTTCCGTCCTGTTCTTGTATTGGGTACATTAGATATTTGTCCAATCTGAGGACGAAATTTTTGATTCTCTTTTACAGGCAATTAGCGAAATACCGTAAATAAAAGTAAATTTTCTTTTCATGTTTCAAAGAACGGAAAAAAGTGGTATATTTGCAACCGTTAACAACAAATAACAAACGGCCTCGTGGCGCAATGAATAGCGCATCTGATTACGGCTCAGAAGTTAAGGTTGAATCCTGTCGAGGTCACCAAGAGCCAAAGGTGCCAACTGAAGACAGCTGGCGCCTTTTTTATTTAAAAATTATATACATTAAAGTATATAATTGCTTTATTTATTGCCGTTAAGTAAACCTGCTATTTTCTTGCTGATTTCAACTGCTACAGGACGATGCCTGCTTCCAGAGCCACGACTCTATAGAACATTCAACTGAGGAATATAAACGGCATCTGTTCCCAATCCGCTCCGTATTGTACGCTAAAACCTGCATACTTAACTTTGCGGATACCAGACAATAGTTGATTCCAAATTGGCGGTACATCGGTTGTCATCTGAGCGAGAACATTTTTGTTTTTTATAATCTTACCACCAAAAAGTTGTTGAAAAAATAGCCATTTCTTTCACATTGGTTACGATTCCACCTCCGCCATACAAATCCCAAGAAGGATCAAGATTATAGGTATCCCATCCAAATTGATCCCAATATTGATGAGTCTGTGGAGCTGTATTTTCAAGTGCATTTTCAAATTTGCAAACCGGGTAACTTTCAAACCTTGCTTTTTGTAGCCCAGCAGTTTTCTCATCGTTTTTGTAATACGGCTGGTGTGTCACACTCTCTATAACTTCAGTAAGTAATACAAAGTTGATATCAGCATAGTGAAAACCTTCGCCAGGATTTGACAGTGGTTTACCTAGTCCAGCTGCTCTATGATCTCCTCCCCGTGTCCACGCATGTTGCGGATGTTCTCCGATAAATTTAAAATATCCTTCATCCACATAGTCTCTTATACCTGATGTATGGGATAAAAGATGTTTTAAGGTGATGCTGTTTGTATTGTAGCCAGCATTTGATAATACCTGATCAGATTTTGAAGTAAGATATTTTTTTAGCGGTTGATTGATATCCAATCTTTTTCAGCCAATCGCAAGATGGTGGCCGCAACATAAGGTTTGGTTGTACTCAATCAGTACGGGCTGATCTGCTGTTAATTTCTGCTTTGTTTCCCTTTCTGAATATCCAACAGCATAACTGAAGGAAAGATTTTGATCCGGGCTTCCACATATAATGCAAAACCTACAGCTTTTGGATCGGCAGCGTAAGTGGAGTCAACAATGTCTTTTATTTTTTGCTGTATCTTGTGCGTACGAATTTGAAGCTGCTAGGATAATCAGAAATATGACCTTAAGATTTTAACGGTGTTCATTATTATTATTTTATTTTTGGGGGACAGAGTTATTGAAAAGCAGGAAATAAAAATTTGATTAAATATTGTTTCCTGAACTTTGTAAAGTTGTTTTTTACGGTTGATGTGGAGGTTAATTAAGCTGTTCCCTAAATTGCAGTGGGGTCAGTCCGAAAAGTTTATTAAATGATTGCGGATACTCAAATCCCAGCTCATAAGCAATTTCGGCAGCAGTAAGTTCCGATGTCGACAGCTTTGTTAGCAACTTCGATCAATTTAGCGTGGATGCTGCTGTGTATTCATTCCTGTCATATTTCTTAGTAGATCACCCAAATAACCATATGATACATGCAACTTTGCTGAAAAATAACTAACTGATGGAATACCTTTCTGTGTTGATTCCTCATCTCCATAGTAATTGTTGAGCAGTGTTTCAAACCGCTCTATCAAAGGGCTGTTTATTGCCTTTCTCGTGATAAACTGCCGTTTATAATAGCGGTTACTGTAATTAAGCAAAACTTCCAAGTATGAAATGATCAGTTCTGGCTATTATTCGATTTCTTCTTTGATATCTTCAAAAATGTGCAATACTTTGTTCTTTTTCTTTTTCTGAAAGATGAAGGGCTTCATTTATATTGTAACCGAAAAATCCGAATTTTGTCATTAATCTAGCAAGTGGATGCCCCGCAAAAAAATCCGGATGGATAAAAAGGCTCAATCCACTACAATTATCATCATCAGCGACCGCAAGAGCCTGTCCCGGAGCTACAATATTAATCCCCCTTCATCAAGTCATAGTACCCCTGTCCATATTCAATTTGCCCTTCAAGTTACTTTTATCGTGAACAAGATATTTCACTTCTGATTCCCGAGAAATATCAATGTGGTTTACGGAAACGATAAGCGGATGTAAAGGGCCGGCAACCCCCAGCTACATAAATCACTAATTGACTTAAAATAATGTAGTTCCTTCTTTTAACTGATTTATCGATTTTTTTAAGAATTTTATTATACATGAATTGACCGTTTAAAATTAGCCATTTAACTACAATAGATTTTAACCCTCCAGTCCTTTTGCAATCTGTTTCTTTCCAGCCCCGATGTTTAACCTGTGCTGATACGTCGATATGGCATCATTGCCCGCCAGGTAACGGAGCTGGTCTTTACCGTCCGGCAATAGATTCAGGAGTTGAAAATTGAAGCGACTTTGTTTTCAAAACTTGCCAGGAACTTGTCAAACTGTTCTGAAGCTTCATGCTTGCCAAGATCCAGCGACCTGCTCATAAAAAGCAGAGATGGTCTTTACCTGGATATCATGGGCAGCAAGCTCGAAAGACAGGCTTTCGCTCCACCCTTCAACAGCCCATTTCGTCGCATGATAAATGGAAGAAAACGGGAATGCGATCCGCCTATAAGTTGCTGATAATTAAGCCACTACGTTTTTCCCTTAAAGAAAGCCTTTGTTACCCGGACAACTCCCAAAACATTAGTATTGAACTGTCGCGTATTTATACCCTTCTAACCGTACCCTGCATTGTTGAACACCACATCTACAGGGCCAATCTGAAGCCGCCGCAACTGCCTGTTCAATGGATGAAAGATCCGTTACATCCAACGGAAGAATATGGATGTTTTTGATTTGGTTCAGTTCAGTTTCTTTCTCGGGACCTCATTGTTGCAATTATATTCCATCCTTTTGATGCCAGTAATTTTGCAGTTGCCTTCCCCAATCCGGAAGAGGCCCCGGTTATAAAATCATTGATTGCTTATTTGGATAGGAAAATATTGTTTGTAAACGCTGATATTCTACTTCAGAAGTATTTCTTCGTGCTTCCAGAATAGGCTTGATGTCGGTAGTAGGATAATATCGCAGGCGGTCAGTTCCATCAGTTGCAGCTTCGTAAATCGCTTGTACCACTTTTTCTACTGCATCAGCATCTGCAGCTCCCGCCATTCCACCATAAACTTTACCAATCTGCTCTAAAAAAGGAAGATAATCTTCGATCAATTGTAGGCCTAAACCTTCATCACCCATACGGTTCATAAAAGCCGGTCTGCGGTGCTCCACCCGGTTCAATGATTTTTGCAGCAATACCCAATGACGTCAATTCATACCTTAATCCTTCAGTCCATCCCTCCAAGGCAAATTTGGATGAACTGTAAATCGAAGCCATAGGAAAACCGATGGCACCGGCACCTGAACTGATATTGATAATAGTACCTGATTTTTGGAAACGAAAATGAGGTAAAACGGCCCTTGTTACATCCATTGCCCCAAATACATTCACGTCAAATTGGGTTTGGATAGCTTCACGGGATGCACTTTCAAAAATTCCGAAAAGACCATATCCCGCATTGTTTACCACTGCATCAATATTTCCGAAGTGGTTTATTCCCTCAGCGATTGCTCTATCAATAGAATTCTTATCCTGAACATCTAATTGATTAACAAAGATATTTTCTGACTTGTCGAGATTTCCATCTTTAGTGGTATCTCTCATTGTTGCGATAACATTCCAGCCTTTAGCAGCGAAATAATTTGCAGTTGCGGCTCCAAAGCCTGATGATGTTCCAGTGATCAATACTGTTTTGTTCATTTTTTTGATATTTAATTTGTTTAACACTTTTGATACTGCAAATATCTACTGCATCGGCCAACGAATAAACCAGATTAAGGGATTGATAATCCAAAATGAGGATTATGGTTTTTTCCAGAAAGCCTGTCATTATTAGTGTGAAAATTAATGACGTTGACGCCTGTTTTAGCATTTGTATTTGTTTCAAATCCATCAACGACCGGATCTTTACTGGCTACCGGCAGGAGTTCTACATATTGTATTGTTTTTCCTTTTGCACGCGTCTGCGAGCCAAACTCACTTTTCAGCGGACAGATCAGCCTATAAAGATTTTTGGCCATAAAGGTGTAGAGGTAATCGTTAAGATCGTCAGCCTTTCCATGATAGTTTGCGTCTGCGTTAAGTTTTAATACTCCTCCGCTTATTAAGCGTTCTCGTACTTCCGCAATACTGAGCAGATTATCTTTTTCATCCATTATATAAGCATTATCCTGTGGATCCATATAGATCCATTTCTTTAGGGAAGGGATATAAACAGAATTGATGACATGTCCTCCTTCCGGGCTGGGATATCTCCCTGAAAAGCAGATCACGGTTCTGGACTGGAATCCCATGGCTAGGAACACTTCATTCATCGCAATGGAAAGCGGATAGCATCCATGCGCCTGCTTTTTAGTTCGGTAGCTATCAATAATACTTATAGCGTTTAGGGATTCGATATTCGGGGCATCATTGTGAGGGACCTCTTCATGGAACCACTTCAACAGTCTTTTTGCTCTTTCAATATCACTTCCTTTTCCTGCAATGGCATCAAGACCGTATTTTGTTCGGATCTTTGTTAGATCTTCATGGTCAGAAGACTGATAAGTGAAATCAGGAAAGGTCTGCTTCTGAGAAATATTATATTCCTTTCCCTGACGAAGTTCTCCGAGTTCGGATGTATCGATTTGCGCAGATGCCCAACCCGTTATAAAAAGGCCTAATAAGGCTAACTTACAGTTTTTTCTCATAAATCATTAATTAAGTATCAATGCATTCATAATTTTGTTTGCTAAACCAATACTGCTCCTCCATCAATGATCAATGATTGTCCGGTTATATATTCCTGCTTCATAAGGAATACAAACGTATCTGCAACATCTATTGGCTGTCCCACTCTTTTTAGCAGAAGTGTTTTTTCCAAATGACTGAAAAAGCTTTCTTTGTCTTCTTGGCGTAGGTTACCCCATAGGTTTGTGTCTATGATACCAGCGGCAATATTGTTTACCCGTATTGGAGCCAGCTCTACTGCCATCGCTTTTGTAAAAGCGTCCATAGCACCACAAATCGTAGCACCTAAACTATACCCGGCAGCAGGGCGTTGCCCAAAATTGCCACTCATTAAGTTAATACTTCCGCCTTCGTTGATATATTGTTTACCATATTTAATCGCTGCAACGCACCCCCAAACCGAATGGTGAAAAAATCCTTTTTTTCTATGTCGGTATCATCAACCATGCTCATTGAAATATTTTCGCCGGCAGTATAAACCAGGTGATCGAAGTTGCCTATACTGCTGAAAAATGATTTTATATTTTCTTCCTGTCTAGGCTCAAGGCAAAACCTTTACTGTTTTCCGGCAGGGTTGCAAGCGCTTGATCAATTCGCTGTTGATTGCTTGATACAATGATCACTTCTGCACCATCCGCCGCTGCTGCCTGAGCTGTTGCCAGTCCAAGTCCTGAACTACCGCCAAGAACAATTATCCTTTTATTTTCTAATGTTTTCATTTTTAAATTATTTATGTTAAAAAAATATGCTACAAAAATTATTACCACCAATTAATAGTTGGCCTGTCCGATCTGCAGCTGGTCGAACTTTCCGTCTTTACCTATTCTGAATTTGAAGTATGTTTTGAAATCACCCCAGGTATCACTATGGAATTTTCCATAAATATCCATACTGCTGTTTTCAACTTTATCGATGGAGGTAAAACGTTCTTTACCAATTGCTTCGGTTGAATTTCATAAAATCTCTTGAATGACCATCATCAAGAAGGGTTGCATTCTTACTGAAATAGGAAAGCCACTCTTTGGAGGCAGCTTTTTGCCACGCCTCAATAGCAGCACGGACATTTCGTTGCTTATTTTTCGTATTCCATTATTGTTTGTCGCTTTATGGTTATGATTATCCATTTGCCCACACGCAGATAAATTAATCATGAGCAGGATCGGCAATAAGAATCTATACATCTTCTTTACGTGATATTTTACTGGTTGGCCCCACCATTAACCAATAAATGCTGTCCGTTAACAAATGAAGAAAGACTCCCCGCAAAAAATTCTGCTGCATTGGCCACATCCTCCACTTCTGCTAAACGGCCCATCGGACAACTGTCAAGCAGCGATTTTCTCAGTTCAGGATAACTTCCCTCCTCTGCGAAGATACCGGAATGATCAACCGCGAAAGGGATAATGGAATTGACAGTTACCCGCGGTACCCGATTTCTTTTGACAATACATCAACCAGGTATCGTGGTGTGGTTTTACTTCCTCCGTACACCGCCATACCCGGAACCGGAAAAGCCGTAGTACTGGATGCAATATAAATAATACGGCCGTTATCCTCTACATTTAGTGCAGCCTGCTGCATCGTGAAATAGGCTCCTTTGGTGTTGATTGAAAACAGGCGGTCAAACTGCTCTTCTGTAAATTCTGTTACAGGCGTTTCCACCATTTCTATACCGGCATTGGCCACCACGATATCAATTTTACCGAATACCCTTTTTGCTTCTGCGAAAAGTCGTTTAATATCTTCTACTTTACTGACATCGGCCTGGATAGAAATAACTTTTACGCCCATCGCCCTGATATTGCTACCTGATCTGTAGAAGATTTATCTTTTGAGTAATTCAGTACGATATCTGCACCTAAAGCGGCATAACGCTCTGCAATGGCTTTTCCCAAACCTCTTCCTGAGCCTGTAATCAAGGCTACTTTGTTTACTAAGGTGTTCATTGTATAATATTTTAGTTTTGATTTTAGAAATTTATTTAGGCCATCCCTCCATTGGCGCCTATGCTTTGCCCAGATATCCATTTTGCCTGGTCGGATGCAAGAAATGCCACCACTTCCGCTATGTTTCAGGAGTTCCCAAACGACCGAATGCATTCGTAGAAGCAAGCTGTTTTGATCAGTTCCTCAGATTTTCCGTTAAGGAACAAATCGGTTCCTGTAGGGCCGGGCAATACACAATTGACATTGATTCCTCTTGAACCAATTTCTTTGGCAAAAATGCGGCTCATCTGTTCTACAGCAGCTTTAGTGGCAGCATATACGCCATAAGTCGGAAAAATAGTCCGGGTCACCGTTGAAGAAAGGTTGATACTTCCATTATCAGAAAGTTTGATGGCCGCCTGTTTGCAGGGAGTAAAAAACAC
Organism: Chryseobacterium sp. PCH239; assembly: GCF_018924625.1. Classification (NCBI taxonomy): domain Bacteria; kingdom Pseudomonadati; phylum Bacteroidota; class Flavobacteriia; order Flavobacteriales; family Weeksellaceae; genus Chryseobacterium; species Chryseobacterium sp. PCH239. The sequence goes on along the minus strand of NZ_CP073027.1, from coordinate 1,187 downwards.
CTTTTATATTAATATCCAGCTGTTTTTCCAGCTGTTCTTCTGAAAGATCTTTGATTAGTGCATTCAACATCACTCCTGCATTGTTTACCCATATATCTACTTTTCCAAAATGCTCAATGGTTTTATCAAAAGGTGTTCCACTTCTTCTTTTCTGCTTACGTCAGCTTTGACTGCAATAGCCTGTCCTCCGGTAGAAGTGATACGTGATACAGTCTCATCTGCTGCGGCCTGGTTGCCACTGTAATTCACAATAACTTTAGCACCTTTCTGTGCCAATTTTAGCGCAATAGCAGCACCGATTCCTTTTGATGATCCGGTTACTACTGCCACTTTTTCTGTTAAATTTTTCATTTTATTTATTTTTTTTGTTTGATGAAACTTACCTGTCCCTTTTATATTCAGGATTACAATGGCAGTTCCGTTTTTTGTGTTGTTAGATTTAATTTCTTAGGTCAAAGGTATAATCACCAATGCCCTGTATTGTTGCGAATATTAAAGGATGAGTTGCAAATTTTAAAGAATTGCAGCCCTAAGGAAAGCGTATGTTATTCGGGAAGTGCTATACCTGATATCTCAGCGCATTTATTAATGAACATCTCCTGTATGTCCGTATTTCTGGCATCAGGATGCACAGTCTGTGGTTTTTTGTGATAATAATATCCTCCCGACTTAAGTGCATCATTATCCATAGAAGAAGCTAACCAGACCTGCGTCACTGGGGCATCTGCAAGGCTGTCCGGAGCACCGGCCCCTCCCATTTTAGTAGCCACCCAGCCCGGCTCTAGTGCATTTGAAGCGACATCTTTCCATTTTCCGGCAATTGCGAAGGCAAGAAGAACATTGTGTAATTTGGAATCTGCATAGGCCTGGAAACCGTTCCAGTTTCTTTGTTCCCAGAAAAGGTCGTTAAGACTGCTATCTCCGTCGCGGTGAAGACCGCTGCTCATATAAATAAGCCTTTTGGGTTTCTCAATAAGCGCGGTAAGGATGTACGGAGAAAGGCTATTTATGGCAAAGACGTGCGGTAAACCATCTATAGTCATAATTTTCCTAGATTCCCGGTAGCCAACCGCCGCGTTATGGATAACGGCATCAAATCTTCCGAGTTTATTTACTTCTTTAGCGAGATCGATGGTTTCTGAAATACTGGCGAGATCACCAGTCAACACCGCCTCAGATTTTGGATT